>NZ_JASD01000008.1:0-2400000 GCF_000622385.1 Sulfitobacter noctilucicola | reverse complement strand
AATATTAACGCCTCTTCCATCCAAGGCGCGTGAACCGCAGCAACGCCGTTCAGCACACATCCCATCGGTTCAGCCAACGCAGCCTGCAGAAAGCTCATCTCGCCAATCGAGTGCACAGCGGACGCTTTCACAAGGCTGAATTCGGCAAACCCGCCATTTTGAGTAACACCGTAGGCACCCAGATTTTCGCACAAATGCGCCCAGCCCCGCTTGCAAGCGCGACACGTTCCGCATTCGCGGTTCGGATCAACCGCCACGCGGTCACCAACGGAAACGCCGTGCACATCCGAGCCGACCTCGACAACGACGCCCGCATATTCGTGCCCCGGTACAACCGGAAACGCGCCTGTGCCATAGTTGTCTTTGAGGACCTCGTAATCCGTATGACAAATCCCGCTTGCCTTTACCTTGACGACAACTTCATCGGCGGCAGGCTTGGGGTCGGGCAAGTCGGTAAACTGAACTTCATTCTTCCCAGTGAAGACAACAGCTTTCATTCCTAATTATCCTTGCAGGTATGTACGAAGCGCAGCTTCAAGGCCGTCCGACCAGATCAACGAAAGCCAATGTCTGAAGCTGTCCTGAAGCGCCGTGTTGTCAGCAAGATCGCCGTAAAAATCACGCTGCTCCAACCAGATTTGCGGATTATTCTTGGCGGCAACGGCCGCAATCGTCAGCTTTTCCCAGACCGGATCATTTGGCGCAATTTTGGTCCCGTCCTCGCGGGTGCCTGCGCACATCCGTGCCCAGATCGCCTGAGACAGGGCCAACCCGTCCATCGGATCGCCCTTTGCGAGCGCAGCACGCAGCGTCGGCAGTATGAAACCCGGATGCCGTGAAGAGCCGTCAAACGCGACCCGGCGCACGGTATCGATGATCTCTGGGTTGGAGAAACGGCGGTCAACCAGATCAACGTAGGCGGCAGGCGTCATACCCGGCACCGGTGCAACCTGCAAAGCGATCTCTGTCTTGGCGACCTTACGCACGAAGTCACCGATCAGCGGATGATCCATACAGTCAGAGATAAACTCGACCGACAGAACCTCACCGGCATTTGCAATCAATTGGTGGCTCCCGTTCAGAAGCCGAATTTTCATGGCTTCAAACGCGTGTACTTCGTCCGTAAAAGTTGCGCCGGCTTTGTCCCAATCAGGGCGACCGGCACAAAAATTATCTTCGATGACCCATTGTCGGAAATTCTCGTGCGTGACCGGTGCCGCGTCTGCAATGCCGAAGCGCTTGACAAGCTCCAGCTCTTTGGGTCCCGTGGCAGGGACAATGCAATCTACCATTGAATTGGGAAAAGTGCAGTTAGCATCAATCCAATCCGCAAGATCGGGATCAGACATCCGCGCAAGCGACACAAGCGTCTGGCGCAGGATTGCACCATTGCCTTGCAGGTTGTCACAGCTTTGCCCTGTGAAAGGACCTGTGCCAATAGCACGCCGATCTTTCAGTGCAGCGATCATCGCGCCGAATGCGGTACGTGGTCGGTCCGGATGCGCAGCGTCATACTGCATATCAGGGTGCCGCGCATCGAACTGCTTGGTCACAGGGTCGATGTAGTACCCCCCTTCGGTAACCGTCAGCGCGACTATGCGGATTTCAGGTGCGGCCATCTGCGCGATAAGCCCAGCGTTGTCGCCCTCAACCGGAACAAACCCGATCATGGAGCCGACGACCTCAGCCGAACGGCCCTTTGGGTCCAGCTCGATTAACGTGGTCAGATAATCCTGCCCCGCGAGCCGTTGACGCTGTGCTTCATCACCGGCACGCACACCTGCGCCGATAATACCCCAATCAAGCGCCTGGCCTTGCTGCATCAAACGGTGCAGATACCACGCCTGATGCGCCCGGTGAAAATTGCCCAAACCGATATGAACGATCCCCGGCTTGATCGCCGAGCGGTCATAGTTGGGACCGCTGACGCCATCGGGCAAATCATGCAATGCGGCATTGGAGAGTTTCAGCATCGTATCTTGCATCAGTTCACACGTTTTCTGCCGGAAAAGTCCGGCTGTTCATCCGTCAGTCGGATTTAAGCCAGACGCAGACCGTCGGCGCCGAACTTGTGGATCAAAGATGGGTTTGGCGTAAGGAACACTGTGTCGCCGTGCTTGACAGGAACGTCACCTGCCGTGCGTACGGTCATCGGATCGCAGCCTTCAATACCGTGAATGTGGATGAACGTATCCGACCCCAGATGCTCTGCTACGCCAACCGTCCCCTTCCATTGACCTTCGGTCGTGGACACTTCGATATGCTCTGGGCGGATGCCGATTGTGTGGGCGCTGTGCTTGGCGGCTTCATTGCCCTCAATCAGGTTCATCTTCGGGCTACCGATAAAACCCGCAACAAATTTGTTGCGTGGCGTGCGGTAAAGCTCAAGCGGGCTTCCGACCTGCTCGATTACACCGGCCTGCAGCACAACAATCTTGTCCGCCATGGTCATGGCTTCGACTTGATCGTGGGTCACGTAAATCATCGTTGTTTCAAGCTTCTTGTGCAGCTCGCCGATTTCCATCCGCATGCCCACCCGCAAAGCAGCGTCGAGGTTTGATAGCGGTTCATCGAACAGGAACGCTGCGGGTTCGCGTACAATCGCACGACCAATGGCGACACGCTGGCGCTGGCCACCGGACAACTGACCGGGCTTGCGATCAAGGTAGTCCGTCAGGTTCAGCGCTTTCGCGGCGCTTTCGATCCGACGGTTCTGTTCGTCTTCCGGCATCTTTGCCATCTTCATCGGGAACGCGATGTTCTTGCGCACCGACATATGCGGATAAAGCGCATAAGATTGGAACACCATCGCCAGACCGCGTTTCGCCGGCGGCAGGTCCGTGGCATCGGCACCGTCAATTTCGATGTTGCCGCTCGTCGTGTCTTCCAGTCCCGCGATCAGGCGCAGCAGTGTAGACTTGCCGCAGCCAGAAGGGCCGACGAAAACAACGAATTCGCCTTCTTCGATTTCAAGATCCAGCGGTGGGATAACCTCGACATCGCCGAACTTCTTTTGAACCTGCTTGAGCTGTATACGTCCCATGATTTTTCCCTTACTTCACAGCACCGAAGGTCAGACCCCGGACAAGTTGTTTCTGGCTGAACCAGCCCATAATCAAAATCGGCGCAATCGCCATGATGGAAGCCGCGCTCAGCTTGGCATAGAACAGCCCTTCGGGGCTTGAGTAGCTGGCGATAAACGCGGTGAGCGGTGCGGCTTTGGCAGACGTCAGGTTGAGCGTCCAGAACGCTTCGTTCCAAGCCAGAATGATATTCAAGAGCGCAGTAGATGCCATGCCCGGAATAGCCATTGGCGTCAGAACATAAAGCACTTCGTCCCGCAGGGAGGCCCCGTCCATGCGGGCAGCTTCCAGAATTTCACCAGGAATTTCCTTGAAGTATGTATAGAGCATCCAGATGATAATCGGCAGGTTGATCATCATCAGCACAAAGGTCAGGCCGATGCGTGAATCGAGGATGCCAAGATCACGGAAGATCAGATAGATCGGGATCAAAACGCCCACCGGCGGCAACATCTTGGTCGACAACATCCACATCAGCACGTCTTTCGTGCGCTTGGCTGGCACAAAGGCCATGGCCCAGGCTGCCGGGATCGCGATGATCAGACCGACAAGCGTCGAGCCCAGAGAGATAATCACCGAGTTCATAAAATGCTTGAAGTAATCCGACCGCGCCTGCACCGCTGCAAAGCTGTCAAATGTCCAGCCGGACCCGAACAGAACTTCGAGTGGTGCGCGGATGGCGTCCTCTTCTGTCTTGAAGGACAAAATCAGGATCCAGAGGATCGGGAAGAACATGAAGAAACCAAGGATGCCCGCAACGGCGGTATTGGAGATTTTCTTCTTGTTCGAAACTGCGCGTGCCATATCCGTTCCCTCCCTTATGCGTCGAGGTTCTTGCCGATCATACGCATCAGGAAGAATGCGACGATATTGGCGAGAATGATTGCGACCACACCACCGGCACTGCCGATACCCACATCAAATTGCAGAAGCGATGACACATAGATCAGATAGGTGAGGTTCGTTGTCGCGACACCGGGACCGCCGTTGGTGGTCACTAGGATTTCGGCGAAGATCGACAGCAAAAAGATCGTTTGGATCAGAATGACGACCGTAATAGCGCGTGCAAGGTGCGGCAGCATAATGAACCAGAACCGGTTTGCCCAGCTGGCACCATCCATCTCTGCGGCCTCAAGCTGTTCCTGGTCCAATGATTGCAGGGCCGTAAGCAGGATGAGGGTGGCAAAGGGTAACCACATCCACGAAACAATAAAGATGATTGATGCCATGGGGATTTGCCCAAAAAAATCAATCGGTTGAAAACCAAGTCCGGTCGCAATCTGGCCAAAGATGCCATTCACCGGATTCATGAACATGTTTTTCCAGACAAGGCCTGAGACCGTTGGCATAACGAAAAAGGGCGCAATGACCATGATGCGGATAATGCCCTGACCGAACATCGGGCGGTCCAGAAGCAACGCAAAACAGATACCGCCGATTGTGGTGATGGTCAGCACACCACCCACCAGCACCAGCGTGTTCCACATCGCTGCGGTAAAGCTGGGGTCTGTAAAGAACCAGTAATAGTTCTCCCACCCCACAAACGGAGCCAACCCCGGCTGCAGCAGGTTATATCGCAGAAACGAGAAATAGAGTGTCATACCCAGAGGTATGATCATCCAACCCAGCAAAAGGATTACCGCTGGGGCAATCATCAGTCGCGCAGAAGATCTTGAAGCTTTGGTGGCCATACGGTTCGTCCTCCCGGCGAGTGTCGTGTCAGCACTTAAGGGAAGACCTCAAACGAGGTCCTTTCTAAAACGCTGTGATGTGAATGATAGCAATTAAAGGGAACCGGCGCAAAATCGCGCCGGCTCCGAAGTACTAGTTACTTGATATAACCGGCTTTTGTCATTTCGCGTACTGCGAACTTCTGGCTGTTTGCCAGAGCTTCTTCAACTGTCGACTGCCCCGCCAGAGCAGCAGCAACCTGCTGGCCGACGTAGTTACCAATGCCCTGGAACTCAGGGATCGCAACAAACTGAACACCTGTGTAAGGGACCGGATCACGTGTTGGGTCCGCAGGGTTTACTGACAGGATCGCTTCAACAATTGTGTTGGCGAAAGGCGCTGCTTCCAGACGACGCGCGTCTTCTTCAACGGACTTGCGTGTACCACTTGGAACCGCAACCCAACCTTTGGATTCGCCAACCATCTCAAAGTACTCTTTGGATGTTGCCCACTTCAGGAAGCTTTTTGCTTCGTCGACTTTCTTGGAGCTTGCCGGGATGGCGAGCGCCCATGACCAGAACCAGCCTGTACCCTTGTCGGTAACCTGCTTTGGTGCCTGGAAGAAATCTGTTTTGTCGGCAACCGAAGATGTCTCGGGGTTGCGCACATCACCAGCAGCGGATGTCGCGTCTACCCATGTGGCGCACTTGCCGTCTTTGAACAAAGCACGGTTTTCGTTGTGACCGTTAGCAGATGCTCCGGGAGGGCCCGAGTTGTTCATCAGGTCGACATAGTAAGTGACGGCTGCGTTCCACTCTGGGCTGTCCAGCTGTGGATTCCAGTCCATGTCGAACCAGTCAGCGCCAAACGCGTTCGCAACTGTACCAACAAAGGCCATGTTCTCGCCCCAGCCGGCTTTGCCGCGCTGGCAAGTTCCGTATACGCCGTTGTCTGGATCGTGCAGCTTGGCTGCCATTTCCGCGAACTCTTCGTATGTTGGCTGCGCTGTTGGCACTTCAACACCCGCCGCTTCGAACAGGTCGGTGCGGTAGAATGTGAAAGATGTCTCTGAATAAAGCGGCAAAGCGTAAAGGTTGCCGTTTGCAGACAGACCGTTGCGTACCAGCGGGAAGACGTCTTCCAGATCATAGTCCGCGTCATCCGCGAAATCGTTCAATGGTGTGAGCCAGTCTTTGGCACCCCAGATCGGTGTTTCATAAGCACCGATGAACATGATGTCGAAAGAACCGCCACCTGTTGCAATGTCTGTTGTCGTGCGCTGACGCAGTACGTTCTCTTCCAGAACAACCCAGTTGATGGTGTTGCCTGTTGCCTCTTCCCACGCTGGCGCGAGCTCTTGCATGGTGATCATGTCAGCATTGTTCACTGTCGCGATCGTAATTTCTTCTGCCATGGCGCTGGCTGCGATACCCGCAGACAAGCCAAATCCGACCGCAGTGGTCAGCAGCTTTGTTTTAATAGACATTGACGTCCTCCCTTTTTTACACGTGTAAATGTATGGGCATGACCAAGCTTGAGTCAAGAATTTTATTTAAGCCTATGGTTGCTGCAATGCGGCATTAATTAACCCTAAGCGGAATCACGCAATTTTAGCGTTCCGTCGAACAAGGTGAGCTCTGGCGCGCCCGCCTCTCCTCCGCCATTGATGATCTGCAGAAGTCTAGAAACGGCTTTCTGGCCGATCGCATCGGTATCCTGAGCCACGGTTGTCAAAGCGGGATTCATGTAAGGGCACAGCGGATAATCGTCGTGACCCGCAATCCGCAAACCGCCGAATTCAGCGCGGCCGGGCTTCAATCCATGGCGCGATGCCGCGTGCAGCGCGCCGATCGCAACGCGGTCGTTGGCGCATAAAATAGAGCTCTCCGTCAGCCGCCCCCGCGCGAATTCGTCGCCCAGCACCGCCGCCCCGTGCTCTTCGAAATGCCAGTCTTCGCCGATCAGCTCTGTACCGATTACACGCGGCTCGAAACCCAACTCTTCCATCTGCTCTATATAGGCGGCTTCACGCTCCAACGCGTTAAAGTTGACCCTCGGCATCGCAAGAAACACAGGCGGATCGCCCACACGACAAAGATATTCTGTAATTAAACCAGTGCTTTGGCGATGGTTTGTCCCAACAAAATCGACGTCAGGCATCGTCCTTGGCCGTGAGTCCATCAATACGAATGGCAGTCGCGATTTCAACCTAAGGTGCACTGACCAGTCACTATGATCCCCCAATGGCGCGACCAAAGCACCGTCCATATTCATCGACATAAAGGTCTCTGCCGCACGCGCTTCGATGGCCGGATCGGAGTGTGAGCATTGTGTGATGACAGTCAAACCCGCCTCCATCGCGGCGGCCTCGATCCCCTCCAGAAGCTTGGTAAAGAAGAGGTCGTTAAGGTACGGAATGATCACTCCGATAATTCCGGTGGATTTTCGATTGAGGCGAGTCGCAAAGAAATTGGGGACGTATTCGACCTGTGAGAGCCCTCGCTCGATTCGCGCTACGGTAGTAGCCTTGACCGATGTCGGGTCCTGAAAGAAGCGCGACAGCGTCGGACGAGAAACCCCAATTGCAACCGATAATTCTTCCATTGTCTTGATAAGAGGCTTTGGCATCAATCTTCTCCACTGCTTGTAATGCCCACTATAACAACGGTCCGCAAAAGCGCTAACTTTTTTTGACACGCGGAACAAAAGGAACTAACTTCCTTTTACAAAGGGAGCGGACGGGTGATGGCGAAGAATCTCAAAGTTGTGACGATCGGGGAAATCCTGGTGGAGTTTGTTTCGCACACGAAAGACTGCGGTCTATCGCAGGTCGGCGATTACTCCGGTCCCTACCCCAGCGGTGCTCCTGCGATCTTTCTGGATCAGGCCGCCCGTATGGGTGCCCCCACCGAGATGATTGGCGGCATCGGGAATGACGGGTTCGGCAGAGCTGTCCTTGATCGCTTGAAGGGTGATGGTGTCGGAACCAAAGGCGTGACGGTCAACGCGGACCGCACAACGGGTGTGGCCTTTGTCTCTTATTATACTGACGGAAATCGTGACTTTATCTTCCATATGGAAAACACAGCGTCCGACCATTTCGACGTGCCGGAAGATGCGTTTGATCCAGCCAACACCATTCTACATGTCTCGGCAGCATCGCTTGGCAATCCCCGTATGCGCGACATGATTGTGCCGACGCTGCGCCGTATCGATGATGCTGGCGGCAAGATCAGTTGCGATCCGAATGCCCGTCCAGAATTGATGAGGGATGAAGCGGTGCGCGACGCGCTTCAAGAAGCGATAGATCGCAGCACTTACCTCATGCCCAGCACCAGCGACCTTGGTTTCCTGTTTCCCGACATGTCCGAAGATGCCGCAATCGAAAAGCTGTTGGCGTCCAAAGCGGAGGTCATCGTAATCAAACGCGGTGCGCACGGTGCTACAGTTGTCAGCGGCGGCGAGAGGTTTGACTTCACAGGACATTCCGTGGAGGAGATCGACCCCACCGGTGCAGGCGACTGTTTCGGCGGAACGTTTATTTCCCTACTGGCACAGGGCGCATCCCTGCTTGATGCCGGCACACAGGCAAATGCCGCAGGCGCACTAGCGGTCACTCGGCGCGGACCGATGGAAGGTAATTCCAGCCCAGCGCAGATCGCCAAGTTTCTTGAAACCCAAAGAAGTGAGAATGTCGCATGAGCCCCGTTCATGATTTGATCGCCCGTAACCGTAACGGCGAAGCGATCGGCCTGCCCTGTTTTTGCACCGCCAACGAACATGTGCTGCGGGCTGTTCTGGCCTATGCCAAGCAGACCGGCTTTCCGACTGTTATTGAAGCGACCTGTAATCAGGTGAACCAGTACGGCGGTTATACCGGCATGACGGCGTCTGATTTTATGGCGTGGCTCAGCGGTATGGCGGCAGAGGCAGGTGTGCCCATGGATCAGCTTATCCTTGGCGGTGACCACCTTGGCCCGAACGTCTGGAAGGACGAACCGCTTGAGACCGCGATGGAGAAATCCCGCGAGCTCGTAAAATCTTACGTGCAAGCCGGTTTCAAGAAGATCCACCTTGATACCAGCATGGCCTGCGGCGGCGAACCGAACCCGACGTTCGCGCAAATTGCGGAACGCGCCGCCGATCTGTGTGCCGTGGCAGAGGCCCATGCACCAAACCCCGAAGAGCTTTTCTATATCATCGGAACCGAAGTTCCTATTCCGGGTGGCGAGACCGAAGAACCAGATGCGCTGGACGTTACGTCCGTCGACAGATTCCGCGATACAATCCAAACGCACCGCGACGCTTGGGCGGCCAAAGGGTTGGACGCGGCATGGTCGCGCATCGTCTCCGTGGTGACCCAGCCCGGCGTCGATTTCGGGCACACGTCGATTTATCCCTTCGTTCCTGAAAAAGCCCGCCCGTTGAGCGACGCTATCCTAGACGAAGACGGCCTGACGTTTGAGGCGCACTCCACAGATTACCAATCAACGGATGCATTGGCCAATCTCGTCCGCACCCACTTCTTCTTTCTCAAGGTAGGTCCAGAGTTGACCTTCCGGTTCCGTGAAGCCGTCTGGGCCTTGGCCACGATTGAAGAACAGCTGAACATTGATGAGGCCTCGAACATCCGAAGCGTCATCGGTGCCCAGATGGACGACAATCCCGGCTACTGGCGAAACTACTATAGCGGCACAGACGCAGAGCTGAGCATTCTGAGGACCTACAGCTATAGCGACAGGATCCGTTATTATTGGACGGACCCCAAGATCGCGACGGCATTAAACGGTCTCATCAGCGGTTTGAAAGAACACGGGATGCCCGAAACTTTGGTTTCACAAGCATTCATGGGCCTTGAGTTCGGTAACATGCCAACGGATCCCGACGCCTTGATCGAAAGTCACATCCAGCGCTGCGTCGGCAGATATTTCGAAGCCGCCGGTATGACGGCGGGTTAGACCAGCTTTGGATTTCTTACCGAGATTTGTCCTGAAGCAAGCGCATAGCAAGACCTGCTAGGGAATCGCTTTTGCGATCCACGCACTGATTCTGCCTACACTTCCTACAGCAGATTCGCTTTCTCAGTGAATCTGCCCGATTCTGCATAGGTAACCTATCCTTTCGCATATACCTGCTGACCAATGGCCCTTCAGACTACCCTCCAAGCCAGCAGATTTCCGTTCTCTCCCTCTCTAAATCTGTCTTCACCGAAACAAATGCACATCCAGTTCGTGCCAAGGGCCGCTGCGGTCAGTGAAGACAGTAAAGAGGAACAGACTATGAAAAAGATCATGATCATCGGTGGCGACGGCTTTTGCGGTTGGCCAACAGCACTTCACCTTTCCCAGATGGGCAATGACGTCACTATCGTCGACAATCTGTCACGTCGCTCCATTGACGAAGAACTCGGTGCCAACAGCCTCACACCGATCCAATCTATGGAAACACGCCTGACCGCCTGGAAAGAAGCCACCGGCAAGACAATTGCATTCGAGAAAATCGACGTAGCCGTTGAGTATGATCGCTTTGAGGCGCTGCTGGACCAGCAAAAGCCGGATACCGTCATCCACTTTGGCGAACAGCGCGCGGCACCTTACTCTATGAAAGGGGCGACCGAGAAACGCTTTACCGTCGACAACAACATTGGTGCGACTCACAACCTGCTGGCGGCTGTCACAAGCCTTGGCATTGATCCACACATCGTTCACCTCGGCACAATGGGTGTCTACGGCTATGATGATGATGGCATGGAGATCCCCGAAGGCTACCTCAAAGTCTACATCCCGGGTGATGAAAAGCAGATCTACCAGCGCGACATCCTGTATCCGACAAACCCCGGCAGCGTCTACCATATGACCAAGTCAATGGATCAGTTGCTGTTCCAATTTTACGCCAAGAACGACCGCCTGCGCATCACCGACCTGCATCAGGGCATCGTCTGGGGCACACAGACCGATGAGACCAAGCTTGACGACCGTTTGATGAACCGTTTCGATTATGACGGCGACTACGGCACAGTTCTGAACCGTTTCCTGATGCAATCTGCTGTAGGTCATCCGCTGACAGTACATGGCACCGGTGGTCAGACACGTGCGTTTATCCACATTCAGGACACCGTCAAATGTCTGGCGCTCGCCGTGATGAATCCGCCAGAGCGGACCGGCAAGGTCAAGATCCTGAACCAGATGACAGAGACACACACCGTCCGCAATCTGGCGGAACTGGTTGCCAAGGCGTCCGGTGCGACGATTGCGAATGTCGACAACCCGCGCAACGAGGCTGCAGAAAACGGCCTGCGCGTGTCCAACAAAACCTTCATCTCGCTCGGCCTCAAGCCGATCACACTTGCCGAAGGACTGCTGGAAGAAACCCAGCAAATTGCACAGCGGTTCGCCGACAGATGCCGCATGGACATGATCCCCTGCGTCTCAACCTGGACCGACAATCAGGCACCCGGCGTCGTGCAGCTTGACGAAGCGGCCTAACCGCAGACGCGCGCCCTGCTGATCCGGCACCCTGTCGGGTCAGCCCTTCTCCTTCAAACGAACGAGTGATCGACATGCGTATTATTGGTATCGGACTTTTGGCATTCCTCTTGACGGGCGCGGCGCTGCTCTTCTCTTCACTTGATATCTGGCACAAAGGAGTTCGGAAATTCACCGAAACCCTGTCCGGCCCCCAACTGGCCTTTGAAACCAGCGCACCCTTGGCGTCTGCCTCTGCCGCAGCAAACGCTGTCATGCACAGAAACAACGCCGCCAACCCGATCATCCTTTCCGGTTTGCCCGCTTATCAGAGTGCTGTGTTCTCCCTGCCGATAGATGCACGCGCGACAGCGGGCACCCTTCAGATCGACGCAACCCATCAAGTTCTGGCAGGTGTTCAAGGGACCCTCCGCATCGCCATCAACAACACCCGCCGCGGAGAGCTTTTGTTGAAGCCGGGTGAAGTGCGCCGATCGCTTCGTATTGATCTGACCGCCGAAGAGCTCGCAAGCGATAGACTTGTCGTGTCATTCAGTCAGGTGGGCGATGGGGATCACGCCGGTTGCGCTTCTAACTCACGCATTCAAGCCGTCACCGAAGTTGAGACGACCAGTGCTCTGTACCTGACAACGGACAGCCCGTTGGAAAGCACGCGCGACCGTGTTCTTGCCTGGGGCGACCAGATTATTGTCGGCTGGCCTGCGTGGTTGGCCAGTGAAGAACAGCCACGCCGCCTTGCACTTGGCGCTGAACTATCCCGTCAGGGTCAGGATCTACGTTTTGTTGAGGATGGTGCCTCCGTTGCCCTGACGACAGATGGCCTTCGCGAACTGCTGCAAACATCATCGACAGATATTTCTTCCCGCACGATCTGGCCGATGGCCGTGGCGACGACTGGTGCCAACGCGGGCATCCGCCGCTTCCAGAAAAGCACTAGCTGGCGCACACGTTATGACCTCGACGATGTCGAGAACAACGTGATGCCCACCACGTTCGACGTCGACCTTACACTCGGGTTTCTGGATGACGGGGCAGTTTGGACGGTCACGACCACGCTGAACAACCGTATTCTCCAGATGGACCGCGTGCCTACAGGCCAAAACACCTACCGCGCCGAAATTGCTCTGCCAGAAGACATGCATGACAAGGTCAACGTGATTGAGGTCACGGCCGCATCCTCCGCCGACGTTGACGGTATTTGCACCCTTGGCCCCGAACTTATTGCCGAGATGCATCCGACATCCCAGCTGCGCGGCGTAGGACCAGTGTTTGAGACGCAAACCTCCGCCGTGAAATCAATGTTGTCCAGCTTTACGGCAGTAGGTGTGGTAGACGTCCCCTCACTCTCAGCTACCGAAGCGACAGTGGTATCTGGATTGATTGCAAAGTTGGTGCCCACCGACACGAAAATCCTTCCAATCCGTCAAACCGTCAACCTACTCCCTTTCAGCCGCGCCGATCTTGGTAGTCTCGCAGAATTGGACGTCACAAGCGGAACCACTTGGATTGCGTATAATCCTGTCAATGGTGAGGAAATCCGTGCGCAACCCGCCTCTGCCGAAGTCATCGCGCAGCTTCAGCGCACGCCTGTAGCGGGCATCATCATCCAGACCGACAACCTGTTGCGCGCCGGAATGGTCCAATGACCACGGTTGCCACCCATGACAAGCGCGATCAGATCGAGTTTGTGTCGGTCGACAGTGCGCCAAAGCGTTTCGCAGGCCCCGTTTCGCAACTCCGTGCGCCGGCCATGCTCCTGACGTTTTGCTGTATCGCAGCCGCTCTGCTCTGGATTGTGAACACGCCAACGGTCAGCGCCACCTTCCCCAACCGCGATCTTGTCTTTTCACCTTACGAAGGCCACCACGCCATCGCGATCAGAATTTTCATCGTGTCCTTCTGCATCTCCTTCGCCGCTTTTTCATCCGCGAACTGGAGCGGCAGGGCCCTTTTCGCACTTGATCTTGTTCTGAGCTATGCTGTGATCTGCGGCATTTTCGATCTGGCCAATATCGTCATGGAAAAGATGGTTGGCCTGTCCTACTCGCTGCATTTCAGCGCCATCCTGTCGGGTCTTTTGGGCTTCGCAATCTACTCCTTCAAGCTGTTGGAGCGTGGCCGGATGCCAGTGCGTATTCCCATCGAACATCGCGCGATCAGCAATAAAAGGGCGCTGCTGCGCCTTGCAATCACGATTACCATCGCCGGAGCCGTGTCAGCATATGTCAGCTCGATGAAGCTCGACGTGGTTGAGCAAATGCGTCAGCTGACCATGCTGGGCGGTATTGGTCCGGGGGTGTTTCTTTTCCTTCCCACATTGTTCGGCCAGCTATACTTGCTTGCGATCTATGACGTGAAGACAGCCAAAAAAGCGACGTTCAAGCCTGCCGTCAGCATCATCGTACCTGCCCACAACGAAGAATATATAATCGAAAACACAATCAACGCGATGGACAAGGCGGCAGCGCACTACGGCGGTGACGTGCATATCCTGATTATGAACAACAATTCGTCTGACAATACCGAAACGATTGCCCGCGAAACACTGGCGAAATGCAAAAGCGCCAAAGGGCAGCTGATCAATGTGCCTAAGCCCGGAAAGTCTAACGCCCTGAATGCAGGTCTTGAGGCGACAAAGACCGAATTCCTGATCCGCGTCGACGCAGACACTTTGGTCGGCGAAGATAACATCACACGTGCGATGGCCTATTTCTCTGACCCTGCGGTCGGCGTGGTCGGCGGTGTACCGATCCCGCCCGGCGGCGCTCTGTTTGACCGCGCGCGTCTGCTCGAAGTTCTAGTGAAACACGGCTTCTACTCCGTCGCGATGGGGGCCGTGAACGGCGTTGTCGGGATCCCCGGCATGTTCGTGGTCTACCGCACAGAGCACCCCCGCTATCTGGGCGGCTTTGTCGAAGGTATGAACGGGGAAGATACCGACATTTCGTTGCGCATAGGCGAGCTGGGATTTCACTCCGTTGTGGACCCAAAGATCCGCTACATCTCCGAGGTCCCCTCTTCCTATGCACATATGCGCGAACAGCGGATGCGCTGGTTTCGGTCCGTGTATCACATCAGCTCGCGCTGCCGCGACCTGATCTATTCCGACTGGATGACACTGCGCGGCAAAATCATCCTGCCTTACATGCTGATCAACTCAGGCCGCCGCGCCATGCTTGTCCCTCTGATCTTGTTCGGCACCCTTGAATACGTGCTCGGATTCAATCCCCAAAGTCCGATCATCTGGCAGTCTATTGTTGCAGTCACGACCGGGGCACCCGCTATCATGGCCGTCATCTCATCCCTGCTGAACGGTATGCCACGCGGTGTCCTTTGCCTGCCGGAATACCTGATCTTCCGCGTCTTGCGGGCCTATTTCACCCTTGAATCGATGCTGAGCATCCTCGTCAAACAGGACGGCGAAAACCTCGAAAAAGCATTCAAGAATAACGTTATCCCCGAAAAACTTCTGAGGATCGCATGATGCACTTTTCAGCTTTCAAGCAATCGCTCCTGACGCTGCTTACCGGAGCCGTACTTGCAATCGCACCGCAGGCAGATGCGCAGACAAAAACAACCGTGAAGCAGGCTTTCTCGTATGAGAACCTACCTGTGCTCGCCGGTGAAGGCATATCGGAAACATCCCGCCTTCGGCACGCGTTGGTTTCAGAGACCGACGTTGCGCTTAAGCACCGCACAACCGAGGGATCAACATTTGCGTTTGGCATAAAAATCAAAGCGCAGGCTTATGCGTCTGACGATGTGGACGACAAAGCGACCGTCGAATTCATCGGGTCCTATCAAGTGCCTCTGGATACTGAAAACAAATGGCAATTTCGGCTACAGGCCGTCCATGCCGTCTCTCAATCAGAGAAAGACCGGATATTTGACCGCACCCGCATCGGTGCCAGACTGCAATTCAAACACGATAAAGAGCACACGACGCGCGCGCGGCTGCGCCTTGGACATCGTGATCAGAACGAAGCGCTGTTTGAAGGCTATGACCAGCGCGAAGTCCTGGCAGAAATCACTCACGAATGGCGGCCGAACGCGGACCGTTTCATGGTGTCGGGAACAATCTATGGCGAAACTCGGCGTGCGGAGAAAGATCAATACAGCTATGCCGAAGTCGGCGCCCGCGCGACCCTGCGTGTGCCATTATCAGACCTTACGGAAATCACCGGCCGGGTAAAATTTTACCAAAGAGATTTCGACGGCGCATTCGCCAGCTCCTCCCCTCTCACCCGGTCGGACACACGTATGGCAGCACATATTCGGGTCGATCGCAAACTGTCACAGAACTCCAAAGGTTTTGCGTACATCGGTTGGGACAGCAACAGATCAAACATAACATCACGCAGCTACGACGGTGCAATTTTCGGTGCCGGTATCAGCATGGTCTTGAAGTGAGCTTTAGTTGTATTGCCTGAGTTATCTTCAAACGTGCCCTATGAACCGCGCCGGGTTTGCCGGAGGCTGATTTCGGTTAGTTACGCGGCCACGGGTTCAGTTTCCAGAGCTGCGTAGAAGTTTGCTTCGGCTTCTGCGGGCGGGATGTTTCCGATAGGCTCGAGCAGGCGGCGGTTGTTGAACCAGTCTGCCCATTCGAGTGTCGCGTATTCGACGGCCTCGAAACTGCGCCACGGGCCGCGACGGTGGATGACCTCAGCTTTGAACAGGCCGTTGATCGTTTCGGCGAGGGCGTTGTCATAGCTGTCACCGACGCTGCCCACAGAAGGTTCGATACCCGCCTCCGCCAATCTTTCGGTGTATTTTATGGACAGGTATTGGCTGCCTCGGTCGCTGTGATGTACCAGCCCCATGCCTTTGACCGGGCGACGTTCGTGGACCGCCTGTTCCAATGCATCAAGGACGAAACCGGCGTGAGGGGAAGTGCTGACGCGCCAGCCAACGATCCTCCGAGCATAGGCATCGATCACGAAAGCGACATATGCGAACCCCTTCCAGGTTGCGACGTAGGTGAAATCACTGACCCACAGCATGTTCGGTGCGGGCACCCGGAACTGGCGGTTCACTTTGTCCAACGGACAGGGCTGCTTCTTGTCGGGGATCGTCGTTCTGTGTGGCTTGCCTCGAATGATGCCTTGTATATCCATGTCCTTCATCAACCTCGCGACCGTGCAGCGAGCGACATCGAAGCCTTCGCGGCGCAGCTGGTGCCAGACCTTGCGCACGCCGTAGACGCTCCAGTTCTCCTCGAAGACACGCCGGATCTCTGGCCGCAGCGCATCATCCCGGCGCGCGCGATCCGACCGCCGGGTTGGATCGGCCCGCTTGGCCAGATGATCATAATAGGTGGACGGGGCGATCGGCAGCACGTTGCAGATCGGCTCGACCCCGTGCGCATCACGATGCGCGTCGATGAAACCCACCATCACTTCGACCGGCGGTCGAGCTCCGCCAGCGCAAAATAAGCTGACGCCTTGCGAAGGATCTCATTCGCCTGGCGCAGCTCACGGTTCTCGCGTTCCAACGCCTTCATGCGCTCGGCCATCTCGCTGGAGACGCCCGGGCGCTTGCCGCTATTGACCTCGGCCTTCTTGACCCAATCATTCAGGGTCTGGGGCGCACAGCCGATCTTCGCCGCGATCGACATGATCGCTTGCCAACGCGATCCATGCTGCCCCTCATTGTCGAAGACCAGTCGCACTGCGCGTTCACGCACTTCGGGGGAAAATTTGTTCGTTGTCTTGCTCATGATGCTCCATCCTACTCAGGAGTTGGAGCCTCCGGCAAACCCGGCGCGGTTCATAGCAGACCTTGGGTGTAGCGACGAGATTCAACGGCAGCTTTGGTGACGTGAGCTGCACGGCGGCAACAGACATGCTACAAATGCGAAGGTTTTCTGCGCCCACGAAGCGAAAAAACAAAGGTCGGGAAAGTCCGCATCCCAGTCCTTGGGTACAAAAACATCGTCAATTTGTCTGGCTGCACCGCCGACGGTCTGCTGTGAGACCAATCCGACCGAGGTTGCGGGATAAACGAATGGCTTGTGTCGACAAGTTCCGCGTAGCTCACAGAACGAGCACTTGTTGCTCAAAGCAGCGGCCGCAATCTTCGATTGTTGCGGAACACACCGTTTCGTTTACGTGTTGTGATTGGATAGGACAGATATGGTGGACATAAAATGACAGACTATACGGATATCAAAGCGCTATTCTTGAACACTTCTCTGAAGAAGCAACCAAGCGAAAGCCATACTAAACTGCTGATGAACGCCTCTGCCAAAATCATGACTGACAATGGGGTGAACGTAGAATTTGTGCACATGTTGAGCCACAACATCCCCCCAGGCATCTATCCAGATATGACGGAACACGGTTGGAACACCGACGATTGGCCCAAAGTTTGGGAAATGGTAAAAGCAGCTGACATCTTGGTGGTCGGAACCCCCCTTTGGCTGGGCGAAGAATCCTCAGTGTGTCGGGTTTTGATCGAACGCCTTTATGGTATGTCAGGAGAGCTAAACGAAAAAGGTCAATCCGTTTTTTATGGTAAAACAGCGGGTTGCGTGATCACAGGTAACGAAGACGGCATTAAACATGCTGCAATGACAATCGGTTACGCCATGAGCCACCTTGGATTTACGATCCCGCCGCAGGCCGATTGCGGATGGATAGGCGAAGCCGGGCCCGGCCCATCCTATGGCGACAAAGCAGACGATGGCGGGCGTGTTGGCTACGAAAACGAATTCACCCAACGCAACACCACAATCATGACATGGAATTTGATGCATTTGACGCGGATTCTGAAAGACGCACACGGTTACTCGAACCGAGGCAACGATCGCAGCGCTTGGGAAGCAGGTGCAAGGTTCGGGTTTGAAAACCCAGAGTACCGAAGTTGAGGAGTTTCCAAGGACAAGAAAAATTTTGACCAACAGTGAAAATTAATCCAATGGTCGCATTCTTCTTTGCCCGCAGTGCCGCCACCCATTGATTTCATTGGAGAGGTCTGTTTCCGGCTCAAACCAGCCGTTCACCTCACTGTCTCAATGCTGCGGTCGCAGCCCGCATAGCGGACCTTGGCTGATACCGCAGCATTTCAAGATGTCCAGATGACTACAGAGCGGACATAGCGACAGTTAGAAGGACGAACACGAATGACGGCTTCAGGGCCGCCATTCGACAGGTCATTCATTCTTGATTGTAATGTGCAGGAGGCGCATTCGAAGCCAGTTTACAAATTATTAGGTCTTTATGATTTATTCTATCGGCGGATTTCGATGGATATAGAATATAGCATTACTGGAATCGTATATCTCGGAAATCAGTTATGCTGGGAACGGGAACAGCGATTTCATCGAAGTGGTTTTGCCTGCTGGTACGGATGTGACTGGATTTTACCTCGAACGGTACCAAGAGGGCGGCCAAGACAGCAGCGGTGTGCTGCCGTTCCCTACCTTGGCTGCCACAATCGCTGGCAATGACGTGTATGTTTTTAGCAAAGATACAGTCATTAGCTTTCCGTCCTCCATGGGTGACGGCGAAGGCTTCGCACTGGTGGATTCCGGCGGGAGCGTTCTGCAGTTCGTATCGCATGGCTCGGGACCTTTTACTGCAATAGATGGCGCAGCAGCGGGCATGACCAGCCAGTATATGGGGTCTGCAACAAGCAGTGGCACAGGCCTGGTCACCAACGATAAAGGCGACACCTACGAAGTGACGAGCACACTGACGCCGGGCAGTGTGGCCTGCTTCGCCGAAGGTACCCTGATCCGGACAATTGAAGGGCGTGTTCCCATCGAAAGACTGCAGCCCGGCATCATGTTGCCCACATGGAGCGCAGGATTACAGGAGTTAAAAATAATTCGGTTTCGGGAATTGTCTTATTCCTCGACGACCCCGGACAGGCAGCGCCCCGTTCTGATCCCGTCAAAACTTATCAATCGTGCCGCGCACAATCGGCCGCTGATTGTGTCATCCAATCACCGGATACCATTGGCCGTGGGCCAACAACGCCGGTTAGTTTTGTTTCCGGCCAAAGTGCTTGTCGGTTGGCGTGGCATCCGCTTCATGAGAGGGCGGCGGCATATGCGTTGGGTACATCTTGGCCTACCGGTTCACGCGCTCATTGAAAGCGGCAGATTAATGACCGAAAGCCTGCTCCCCGGCAATATGGTCGAGCAGACGCTGTCATCCCTTGATAGCGATACTTGGGCACCGAAAAGCAGGGGAAGCGTGCCTTCCGCTCATCCGCCCTCGAGAGGCGCACGCTGTACTTGAGCAAGGCGTTGAACTAGCTGATCCTGACGATCTGCCTGAACCGCCGCTTGCGGCAATGGATGACCTCCCAAAGTATTCGCCAGCTCATCATGCACATCGGAACGAAAATCCTTACCAAAATGGTATAAGGCTCAACTCCTGACTGCATACCCTTCCCGGAGACAATCACAAATTTTCGCACCTTGCCGATGGCTTAGTCAATTTACTTGAATGCTAAGCCTACAATGGTAGCAAAGACTGGACGACTTCAGAAGCTTCGCATCAATCGTATCAATATGCCTACAACCTTGTAGAAGGCCCTTTGCTTGGTGAAAAGGTTTTGAATCCAATTATGAAAGCCGACATTGGCCGCGTTGCAGAAACACTGCGCAGTTGGGCTGATTCTGCGAACAAACAACGTGTTGCGAGCGCAAAAAGTACCGCCTTGAACGTCGCGCAAACGCCCATCCTTTAAGGCTTTTCTCATTTGCTGCGGTGCAGGAAAGATCTTCGCCAGTTTGCGAAGGTTCTGGGCGGTTGCGGCGAGTAGGAATTCATCGTTTGCGCCGCATGGGCCGCGTAATCGCAATCGTCCCAGCCAAAGGATGCGCTTTAAGTAGGCGATGAGCATTTCGACTTTCTTTCGGAGGCTCATTGAGACTTTGTATTGCTTGGTTTTAGCAGTATCGCGGGCGACTTGGCGGGCATCTTCGCGTTCTTCGGGGTTGTGGGACGAAAGTCGGCGTTGGGGCAGCATTTCGCTTTCGATGGGCTGGCCTGATAGGTCAGCCTCAATGCGCGATACTTGGCGACGCCTTTGCCGTCTGGACCACGGTTGGGATCGGAATAGTTGCGGCGGAACTGCTTGAGCGATTCACCTTCGGGACAGATGTATTGATCGTTCTCTGGGTCCCATTCGAAGTCTGTGCGAGACCATGTACCGTCAGTCCGTCCAGCTTTATCAAGCACTGGAATGTGGCGATTGATTTTGCGACCAACGAGCAATCCAAGCATCGGCCCTGATCCATAAGCGCTGTCTGCAATCAATCGCTCAGGATCGATATCATGCCGGTCCTTGATCCGATCCAGCATAGTGCGCACAGAGCCGACTTCAGCCTGCCGGATTGATCTTGTGCCCTCAACATCGACGATGACACTGTGGTCCGTGTCGATCAGATAATTGGTAGAATAGGCAAAGAATGCGGGGCCTTTGCGCGCGGCCTTCCACTGGCTTGACGGGTCTGAATGGGACGTGAACTTTGGCTCAACCTCAGATGCTGCGCCAAAAGCGTCTTCATCCAATACATCGAGATATTCCTTCACAGCGGGCGGCGCATCGGCTGGATCAATGGCGCTGCGGTCCCAATCTTCCTTCGGCGTGGAGTTTTGTTTGTTCGCATCGGCCTCAATCAAACTGGCATCTGCCGCAAGGCGCTGGCCACTCACCAAGCCATCCGAGATACACCGCGCAACAGTCTTCTCAAACAGATGCCGCAACAATGCACTCCCGCGCAAGCGACCATGTCGGTTCTTTTAGAACGTCGAATGGTTTGGGATAGGATCAGACAGGTCGAGGCGGCAAAACCAGCGATACGCTAATCTCAAATGCACCTCTTCACACAGCCGACGTTCAGACCGGATGCCAAAGCAGTACCCCACCAACAGCATCCGGATCAGTAGCTCGGGATCGATGGATGGACGGCCAGTGTGGCTGTAGAACTCTGCCAAGTACTGTCAGTTGTCGCTCAGATTAACGAACCAATCAATCGAGCGCAGCAGGTGATCCTGTGGGACGTGACCTTCCAACGAGAACTCATAAAACAGTGCTGGCTGCGATTCTTGCTTCGGTCCCATCATCGCTCAATATCCCGCATCCTTGCGAGAACTGAATCAGCGACAGCACCTCAATCAACCAGAGTTTTTCAACAGAATTAGCCCCCTGTGTTGAGTCCCGCTTCCGGTCCATTCTGAACATTGACTGACGATCACAACGCTGCGCTGCAGATTCCTGAAACCGGCCCTTCATCTTTGGGTCGATCTTGACTTCCCCTTCTGCTCCGGCTCTACTCATTAAGATTTTTTGCGTTTCATTTTTAATATCCTTTTACAAACAATAAATTGGAGGCGTTCATGAACGATGCAGCCTCAGACACTCCAAATGGACTGATCGGACGGTTCCAAGATATTCTAGAACAGTTTGATCGGTTGATAGGAACAGAATTTGGGGACACCGCCCCGGCACCGGATGAGCAGCAAGCCCTTGATCGGTTGGAAACTAAGTTGGCCAAACTCCGAGCGCTGATCGACGCTCGGTCCGGCGATTCGCAGACCCAACCTGCCGCGACATCAGCGCCTTCAGCTTCTGATGTAACGGCGGAAACTCCCTATAAAGGTGGTCTGGCAGGCTTCGGGGAAGCGTTGGCATCTGAGATAAGCTCCCTCGGTGATAGGGTGAACGCAGCCTTCAGCAGCGGCACGGAAGAGATTAGCACTATGCTCGGTGCGTTCGAAAACCCAACTGCCGAGGCACTGCAGGTGGCTGGAGTCGACGCGAACTTGGGAATGTTCAGCAGTCTCACGGACCAGATGTCTGAGGTATTGTTTGGAGCGCCAAACGCCGCGGACGAGGCCAAAGCCGCATTTGAGGATAAGGTTCGAAACATTGAAGATGCCGTCGCTCTGCGTGAGGAGATCGCCGATATCAAGGTCAAATACAATGACCTCCAAGCCTTTGCACCGGACCTTTCCACGCGGATTGGCCAGCTCTATACCGGTGCTGTCGCCGCCTGTGACACCGGGGATCTTGATCGGGCGAAATCCTGCGGTGCCGACCTTGCTGGCGAGGTTGCGAAGGCCCAACAAATCAAAAAGGGGATACTTGAACGCAAGCAGGCGTTCCTTGATGCGCTCGACATAGTTGAGGTGCCTAGCGATGCCATCGACACAGAGATCACGGCCTTCGAAGATCTGAAAAAGGAAGCCTCTGATGCGCTGTCTGTTGAGGCACCGCAGCCGGATGACTTTGCTAGGGCACAAGCGGCTTTCGGTCGACTAATCCTATTGATCCCGCAGATACTGATCGCTGTCGAGATACGCAAGCGTATTGCCGAGATCATCAATGAACGCGAACCTTTGCGGGCAGAGATTGACCGTTTGCTCGCATTGCCTGGTGACACGACGCAGGGGGAAAAACTGCAACGCAAGCTGTCGTTTGAGCACGAGCAAATTGATGCGCTTTGCGCTGCGAAAAAGGTGCTAGAGGCGCAAGCGATGCTGATCCGCCTGAAGGCGACAATCCCAATGCTTCAAGCCGAAGAGGTCGAAATCACTAAGGCCAAAGCGCTGCGTGAACAGATCGAACGGGAATATGCGGCGCTGACGCCAAAACTGATCAAGGCCCGCGAATTCTATGCGATTACGCCAAAATTCAAATCAGATGTCGAGACCTTCAAGACCAATGATGAAGGCATCACCACCGATATCAATAATAATCACTTCGGCAAAGCTCTGGCCTCAATGGACCGCACAATAAACGCAATGGAACGGTTGCTGGCCCGTCAGGCAGAGTTCGATCAAGCGCTGCAAGCGCGCCAAACGGCCAAGGACGCCCTGGACGCCTACAAGCAAATTCGCACAGACGTAGGCGCTATGAAAATCACGCTCGAAGATGTTCGCGCACTTTATGACGAATATGCGAAAGAGAACGGCGACGCCTATGATGCTTGGGACAAAAATGACTATGCTGCAGTGCTTGCCCCCGCTGGCAGGGCGAAAACTGCCGGCCAGAAAGTTCTTGCACGCAAGGCTGACTGTTTAGCGCATGAAGCCCAGTACGATGAGGTGAACACACGCTATGACGCGGTTGTGGCGTTGACCGAACCGGTCCGGAAACGAACCGACGTGGCCACGCCTGCACTGAAACAGGCGCTAAAGGATTTTCAGGTCAAGTGGGTGGAGACCCACGGGGCCTTTATCAAAAAGCCAGACATGCCCAAGGCACTCATCCTTGTAGCAGAGCTTGAGCAGATCGGCGCAAATTTGGTTTCCCTCGACCTTGCTGACAAGGCGGCAGTTCAAGAAAGGGATCGCGTTCTGGCTTTGGCCGCGGCGGCCAAGCCCAAGTTGAATCATGCCAAGGCGGTCAAACCGCAAACAGATGCGATGTATGCGCTGTTTGCCACCTTCAAATCGACCGCAGCAGATTTCGATGCTGCGAGCAACGTGGCTGATGCCACCTGCGAAGCTAAGCTGAACGCGGTGATTGCCGCCGCAGATGCGGTGATTGCGGAGATCCCAAACAACACAGGCGACCTGCCCCAACTCAAGGCTGATTGCGATGCCCGCGATGCGGTGGTCAAACCCAAGTTTGACGCCGCGATGGTTGAGGTAAGAAACTACCCGACGGAGCTGCATACGAAAGGCGCGGAGATCAGCGCAAAGCGGACCTCCTATGACGGGAACTACACGTCCGCCAACTACATGGTTGCCAAAGACCTGCTGGATGAAATTGAGCCGCTTGCACAGGGGATTATGGCTGATGTTGCGGCAGCTCAAACCGCCACTGACGCGCGTAAGGCCGAGCTTGACGGAAAATATGATGCGGCCTTTGTTGCTCGCCTGAATGCCGTTATCGGCTATCAGGATTCTTCCAATGACATGAAAACCAAACGCGCCGATGCCGTGCGCGTGAAAGCCGATTTGGAGAACGGCAAGAACCAGAACTACTTCAAGTATGCCTTAGAAAAATTCGATATTCTCGATCCTCTAGTCGGCGAACTTGAGACGCTAAAGGCTGCCGATGCCTCGCTTTTGGCTGATCGCGCGTGGTTGCAGACAGAGATGACCGGCAAGCAGCCTGACATCACCACCGCCGAAGCGATCGAAGGCGTAAACCGCGAAACACAAGCTCAGGTTGACGCATACAACGCCGCGAAAAAGATTTTCACCACGGACTACGACTCCCCAGATTTTCCGGCGGCCCGGGTCTATTGGCCAACCTATGAATCAGAGATTGACGATACAAATGCGGTGCAGGCCGTCTATGACGCCAACAGGGCCGCGAAAGATGCAGCCGATGCCGCATGGCCTCCGATCTCGGCTAATTGGAACACCGCCAGCGACATGCGCCCCCTGACCCCAGATATCGAAATTCTGCGCGACAAGTTCTGGGCCGAAACCGCGCTCTATGACAAAAGTTACTACAGCCATGACTATGCGACCGCTTTGGCCAAGACGCCGGATCTGGGTCGCGCCGCCGCAGATCTGGTGGCGAAAAAGCCCGATCATGATGCCGCCGATATCGCGGCCGAGACAAAGGCCGATGCAACAGCCACCGCGCTAGACAGCATCACTGACGCTGATCTGCGCAGCAAGACAGCCGACGAAAAGCTACAGCTCCTCGATGATCTGCGTGGCCAGCACAAAGAACTGGACGATGAACAACGTGCCCTGCAACGCCGCATCTATAACGCGATGGAGCTTGATCCCGAGTTTGTGCGATTGGATGACAAGCGACGCGAGGAATTGAAGACTGCAATCCTGAATGACGGCGATTTGCAGGCCGCCCGTTCCAATTGGGACAGTACAGACCCGAGTACCGAAATCTCGGACGAAGAAAAGGTCCGCTTGCTGACCAATCTTCTGAAAAAAGAATGCGAGCTCTACAAAATGCCGGTGCCAGAGGTGAAAACCTACGCGGAGGACACAACAACAAACGGGTTTTTCAACCCGTCGGATGGCACGATCAATATCAACATTCACCCCAACTCTTCGTTCAATGACTTCTTCGAAGCCATTGACCTGATGGTGCATGAAAACGCCCACAATTATCAGGACTACTTGGTCACACGGCTTGATGAGGGTTTGCTTACCCCGGACGACCCGGAATATGATCAAGCCCTCATGTTCAAAAGCAACGACGGCCCCTACGCTTATGTAGATGGGGACGAAGACTATGATACTTACAAAAAGCAGCCCATGGAGGAACATGCCTGGAAGATCGGCGGCGGCGTCAGAGATGCCCTCAAGGCCGAACCGAGCATGTAATGTGGGCAGGAGAGTAAGGTTATGACAACCACCCCGATTAAAATCATCTATCACTTTAAAGACGGCCGCCGGGAAAGCCTGGGAACCGGTACGATTGACAACAGTGGGATCATCGACATCACCGCTCCCCGCTCAGGGCAGGAGGACTATGTTAAAACCGAAATGGGGGAACTGAACGCGCGCGACCATGTCGTGCTGAAAGAGCCGCCGCCTGCTGACGCGCCCAGAGGCTCTGTTGCAAAGCATAAGATATATCGTGACAGCGTCGATTTCCTGCCGGCGCTAAAGGTTTATGGGATGCGCGTGTATGGGATGGAATTCGTGTTTGACATTTCGCGTCTCCTGCCCGGTTTCGGCAAAGATGACCCAGCCGACGGCGCACTGGAGTGGAGAGAGCTGCCCTCAATCTTGAGCGATGAGGCCTAGAGAAGCGGCTGCGGTTTTATCCTAACCAGCCCCGTGAGGTCAGAGATATCGCAATTATGCGGCATTAGTTCAATGCCAATTAGCCCCGGCGCGCGCGTATTTGCTGGCGGAATTGGAAAGCAAATCAGGTGACACTGTAGATTGAAATGAAAAATGATGAGATTATGGACGCATAGAATTCGCTACATCGAACCGGGCTCCCCTTAAGAGAACGGATACTGCGAAAGCTTCAATGGGAGAACGCAGGAAGAATTGCTGAACGGTTAGATCTTCTACTCGCTGCGCGAAGCCCAGATAATCATCGAATAATGGAGGAACCTCTCCAATACCAAACGACCACAGAGTGCATCGGACTACCGCCCTCCAGCGCCGGAAGCCAATGTAACCTCTGAGGTCCCCTAGATTTGTAGACGGTTTGCTTGGTAATTATGGGTCCAAGGAGAGAAGGATACGAGTAAGGGAATACGGTTTACAGACGAGTTCAAACAGGACGCTGTGGCACAGGTTGTTGAGCGCCGCTATGCGGTCAGCGAAGTGGTTGAGCGTTAGGGGATCAGTACGAAATTGCTGTACACATGGAAGGCGCAGTTTGCGAAGTCAGCACGTGTCAGATCCGAGGTCGCGGATCAGGCTGCCGAGATCAGGCGATTGAAGCGGGAACTGGCACGGGTCACGAAAGAGCGCACCGTCCTAAAAAAGGCGACCGCGTACTTCGCGCGAGAGTATCAGTGAGGTACGCGTTTATTGAGGCTCACCGTGCTGAGTTTTCTGTCCGCTCGATGTGCCGCGTTCTTCGCGTTCATTTCAGTGGGTTCTATGCATGGGTTAAAGAACCGCTAAGTGCGCGTGCGCTTGAAGATGCGCGTCAAACTGAACTCATCCAGCAGGCCTGGACCGACAGTTTCAAGTAAGTGCGCCGGATACGGTTTGGGTGACTGACATTACCTACATCAGAACCCATGAAGGTTGGTCGTATTTGGCTGTCATCATTGATCTGTTCTCCAGGCGAGTCGTTGGATGGTCAATGCAATCCCGAATGACCACAGATCTCGCTTTGCAGGCGTTGCTTGCTGCGGTTTGGCGGCGCAAGCCAAAGGACAAGGTCATCATTCATTCCGACCAGGGTTCCCAATATACCGGCGGGGAGTGGCAATCGTTCCTCGGCAAACACAATCAGATCGCCAGCATGAGCCGTCGTGGTAACTGTCATGACAACGCTGTCGCAGAGAGCTTCTTCCAACTCCTGAAACGGGAGCGCATCAGGCGGCGGACTTACCTCACACGCGACGCTGCAAGGCGGGACGTGTTCGAATATATCGAGATGTTTTATAACCTGGCGCGCAAACACACCAACAATGGCATGCTGTCACCGGTTGACTATGAAATAAAACAGCAGAAAATTAACGAGGCAGGCGACTAGGAAATTAGGGGCACCTCAAAATATACCACCCGAACAGCAAGGTATTTTCATCGCTGGCGACGGAGTGATCTGGCCGACCGCATGGGTAAAAGGGGCCGTGCAGACCTTATCGAACACGGTATCAAGTATCGTCCATCACTTCGGAGGATGTTCCCAAACCGACAACCCATCTCCTCGACACGTATGGACCAGTCACCTTGCTCAACTGATGCACAAGCCTCGGCAACTTTTCCGAGAATGTGCGGGGTGTAAGGAGCGAGTAAACGGCCCAGCATATATCATTGCAACGCCGTTTAACTGACGCGGCACCACTAAAAGCCGCGTCCAATTCAAAAAGTTTGACGCTTAGATCGACTTGATCGCGCCACCATCGATGCGAATGCGCGAGCCGGTGACATAGGCAGCCCGAGCGGATGCAAGGAATGTTACGACATCAGCGAACTCTTCAGGCTTGCCGTATCGACCAACAGGAATTCCTGCGCGCGAATTTGCAGCAATTTCCGTCACATCTTTTTGTGTTCGTTTCGCTGCCGCTGCATCCAGTTCGTCCACGCGCTGCGTGTGGATACGCCCCGGCATCACCACGTTCACCGTGATCCCGTCAGCAGCCACTTCGCCCGCCAGCGTTTTGGACCACCCCACCACCGCAGAGCGGATGCCATTCGACAGCGCGAGGTTCGGGATCGGCTGTTCGACACCCGAGGAAGTGACCGTGATCACCCGTCCCCAGCCGCGCGTTTTCATCGCTGGCAACAGGCGTGTCGTCAGGTGGAACAGGTTCGCGGCCATTGCTTCGAAATTGGCAATCCACGCAGTTCGTTCTGTGGTCTGTGCGGCACCGGGGGGCGGTCCCCCACCGTTGTTGACCACGATGTCCACGCCGCCCTCTGCCATCAGCCCGTCAACCACCGCATCCACCGCGTCGATGTCCGACAGATCCAGCTTGATCGGGGTTACATTACTCATACCCTCTGCCCAGCTTTCGATCTTATCGACGCTTCGGGCCGCCGCGAAAACAACTGCCCCCTCGCCGGCCAAGGATTTCGCAATCGCCATGCCAATGCCACGGCTGGCGCCCAGCACCAGTGCGCGTTTGCCGTTCAGTTCCAGATCCATCAGTTCAATTCCTTCAGTCTTTGTTCTTGTCGTGTGATCAACTGATCAACCTCTCGGCGGCTCGCTTCCGACAACGCCGCACCCGGTTTGCGCAGCGCGTCATGCGCAATGATGCCGCGCTGCGCGAGCGTGTATTTGCGGATCGCAAGCCCCATCCCCGGCTGCTGTTCAAACCGCGCCAATGGCAGGTATGCATCAAACAGATCACGGCCCCGTTCGGCCTCGCCGCGGGCGTAATGGTCCACAACCGTGACCATCATTTCGGGATAAGCAAATCCGGTCATTGCACCGTCGGCCCCGCGATCCATTTCTTCCGGCAGGAAAAGCCCGCCGTTGCCGCACAAGATAGAAATACGCTTGTTCAGCACACCGTCGCGGCGCAAGAAGCTGATCTTTTCCAAGCCCGGCCAGTCTTCGTGTTTCAGACAGACACAGGACGGCAAATCATTCACAATGCGTGCAATCACGCCCGACGACATTTGCACACCGGTTGCCAGCGGAAAATCCTGCAAGACAAACGGCACATCGCCAATCAATTCGGCCACTTGCGTGTAATAATTCACAATTTGATCGTCCGTGCGCAGGCTGCCCGGCGGGGCAACCATTACACCAGCGGCACCCAGATCCATCACCATCCGCGTCAGCGCATCGATCTGTGCGAAGCCGGGGGCGGACACGCCAACAACCACTGGCACGCGGTTCGCCACCCTTTTCAGGATGCGGGCCACCACATCGCGTGATTCCTCTACCGTCAGCTTGGGTGCCTCGCCCATCATGCCAAGAACCGTCAGTCCGGTCGCGCCCGCGTCCAGATAGAAATCGACCATCCGGTCACAGCTTTCCATGTCGATCCGGCCATCCGGATGAAACGGCGTGACCGCAATCACGAAAACGCCCCGCGCGTCAGTAGTCAGTTGTGTCATGCTTTTTCCAATCGAGTCTTTTGTAATGCCACGCGGCCGATTGCCATAGCGACCGCCGCCTGACAGGGTTCGACCACAGGCAAGCCAAGGTAATTTTCGAGATCTGTGCGAAAGGCCGTCATGCCCGCGCAGCCCAGTATCAAAACGTCTGCCATCGCAGTGTCGCGCAATCGCGTGCCCACGTCTTTGAGACGCTCAAAGGTCCGGTTTTCATCCGCCAGTTCCAACACACCCAGTTCCAGCGGCATGTCGGCGGCCAAACGGTCCATCACCCCCATCGCGCCGACGTAGCGCATATGCCGCGGAATGCTCTTGGAAAGGATCGAGATGATCCCAAACCGCTGCCCCATGGTCATTGCGGTCAGTATGGATGCTTCGGCGATGCCAACAACGGGGCGTGCGGATTGTTCGCGCACGGCTGCCAAACCGGGGTCGGAGTAGCACGCAATTACAAAGGCGCTTGCGTCCTCTTCCAGTGCGGCACAATGGGTCAATAGCGGGGCAACCACCCCATCCACATGCGCCTGACTTTCGATACCCGGCGGTCCTTCGGCCAGCGTGCGCGCAGCAATCGGAACCGGACTGGCGGCGCGCATCGGATCGACCGCGCGGTCAATGCCATCGGTCACATGCTGGCTGCTGTTGGGGTTTATCACATAAATCGTCATTTATTCGTCCTACCTATCCCCAGAAATCCGATGGCAGTTCCAGGTCGCCCTGCCCGCCGATACGTGCAATCATTTGCGCGGCCTGCACACGGGCGTCCTCCAGAATTGCGGCCTCATCTACACGTGTCGCCTGTCCATCGCGAAGGACAACCTCTCCGCCGACAAGAACGGTATCGACGTCATTGCCGTTGGCGAAACAAACCAGCCGGTGCACCGGCATATTGGGCGGAAAAAGATGTGCGCGCCGCAAATCCACCACCGTGAGATCGGCCTGCTTACCCACCTCAACCGAGCCAATTCGGCTGTCCAACCCAAGCGCGCGTGCCGCTGCAATGGTACACATTTCCAACGCCTTGCCGATGGCCAGAACCGATGCGTCCCGAAAATGGGTACGGTGATAATGCATTGCCTGCTGCATATGGCGCAACATATCACCCGAGCGGTCTGGCGCAGTTGCATCAGACCCCAGCGCAACAGTCGCCCCTGCCGCCATCAGCTCGATCGCCGGACAGCGGCCCATGATTGACGCATTCGCCGAAGGATTATGCGCAATTTTAGTATCACTTGCCGCGACCAGATGAATTTCATCCTCGTGAAGATCAATACAATGCGACAGCAGCGTTTCCGCACCCAAAAGGCCAAGCTTTTCTGCCCGCCGTATGGAGCCGCGCCAATGTCCGTCCTGGGTGAAAACCAGCCCCCGTTCGCGGGCATAAGCGCGCACAAGCTGCGCCTGCTCACAGGCGGTGGCATAATCGGCGGGCGGCATCTCTTCCTCGTGCTCATCACGCAACACGGGATAGAGCATCGCAATCTGGATGCGGCCCTCGTGGGTGTCATGCCAGGCTTGCACAATCTCGCGAGAGGTTTGCATCTGCTGCTCAAAACTCACCTCATAATGGCGCTGCTCACCCGTTTCCCAATCGGCATAGGGCCGCGGATGCGGTGCTCGCGTGGGGCCAACGGCCACCATGCTGCGGGTGCCCACCTCCACCACACCGCGACAATGCGCGGCGGCATAAGCCGGATCGTCAGTGCGCATGATGGTATCGCCGCCGCCCAATAGCGAAACACCCGTCGTCACGCCAAAACGCAACCGCTCCAACGCGGCCAGGCGTGCTTCGGCGTACCAGAATTCCGGCGGTGAGGCTTGCGTATAAACCTCGCCGCAGATGTCTTCCCACCGGTCACCCCCATGCATACCGATTGATTTGATCAATCCGTGCCCCGCATGGGCATGGACATCGATCAATCCCGGTATGATGATCTTGTCCGCGCAATCTATGACCTCTGCGGCCTGAACCTGCGCGCCAATCTCAAGCGCCGTTCCGATTGCAACGATCTTGCCCGCCGCGACAGCGACAGCGCCCGCGTCGATCATGCGGCGCTGCGGGTCCATGGTGACGACCGTGCCGCCGGTCAAAAGTGTATCAACCTGCATCGCGCACCTCGCTCAGATCGGGAAGTCGCGCCACATCGATCACGCCGTCGGCGGGCATCTCGAACGCGGGGTGGTTTCCCGCCAGACCAATCACGCGCAAGGGATTATAAAGCGTCAGCCATGCGGGGTCTTCTTGCAGAAGGGCATAGGCCTTGCGCCAGATATCGGCCCGTGCGCGGCGGTCAGTTTTTACGCGCCCCTCATCAATCAGCGCTTCGACCTTGGGGTTCGCGTAGCCCTGCCACCATGACCCTGCCACACGTGAATCGATTTTTTCGAAAAGCACGCGGTATGTGCTCATCGGGCTGGAATCGAAAACACATAGATCGCGGATTTCCTTGCGCCGCACCATATGCGCATATTCCTCCCTTTCGGGGTGAATAAACACCTCCAGTTTGATCCCGACCTGCGCCAATTGTTCGCCAAGCGCCGCCGTCAGGCGCTCCGCTTCGTCTGGTAGACGTGTGGGACAATCAACTAGCAGGGTCAGGCCATCCGCATATCCTGCAGCCGCCAACAGGGTCTTGGCGCGGGCACGGTCCATCCTCATGCCATCGCCCTGCCCCGCACCGAAATGGTTCGGGCTGACGAAACCGCCCAAGGGGCGTGCAGCACCCTGCATGACGGTGGCAATCAAAGCCTCCCGGTCGACAGCAAGGCTAAGCGCCAGACGGACATCCGCATCTGCCAAAGGACCACGGGCCGCGTTCAGCAAATAGATGATTGCGACAGGTGACAAGAAGACGTGGCGCATGGTGCCAAGGCACCGTGATTTTTCGAAATCAAGGCCAATGGCCGCTTGCACCTCACCCTGCTGCAACAGATCGAGACGCTTTTGCGGATCGACCTCTAATTGCCATGTGACGCCAGCGTTTGCAGGAGAACCTGCGAAATGATCATCGATACGCTCTGCAGTGATGCGGGTTTTGGAAACCTTGTTTAACCGATAAGGGCCCGATCCGATTTGCACGTCGTAGTCATTGGCATCCAAAGCGGCAAACGCGGACGGGGCGACAATGAACCCCTGTTCGAGCACATCAAGCAGGTCCGCCATCGGTTTTGCCAGCGTGACCGTCAGCGTTACTCCGTCCAGCACCTCAATCTGCGCACCGCCAAGGAACTGCCGCCAGACTGCAGGTGCGCCCAGTGTGTACCCCTTGTCCTCGCGGGCCATCCGAACCAGACAGGCCGCAACCGCATCTGCGTCGCAGGGAGACCCGTCGTGGAACGCGACATCCGGCTGTAAATGGAATGTCCATTGACGCGCATCGGTCGAAACCTCCCAACTTTGCGCAAGATGGGGCACAAAGTCCTGACCGACGCGGCGCACAAGCGTGTCATATACCGCGTGCAGGATCGTCAGCTCATCCGTCGCATCCGTGCAATCATGAGGGTCGTGCAGGCCAAGCCGCGGTTGCGCAATGATCATGTCAGTACGTCCCTTGCCGGTTCATCGACCAAATGGCAGGCCACCGTCTGGTCATTGCCGACATCTTGCAACACTGGCCGCTCTTTGGCGCAGCGGTCCCACGCAAAGGGGCAGCGGGTGCGAAAGCAGCACCCGGAGGGCAGTTCCAGTGCGGATGGCACCTCGCCGCTCAGCGAAATTTCTTCGACTTCGCGCTTTTCCTTGATGCTTGGTGCTGCTGACAGGAGTGCACGCGTATAGGGATGGCGCGGCTTGGCGAACAGCGCATCGCGCGGCGCGTTTTCGACCATGAAACCAAGGTACATGACCCCGACCCGATCCGCGATGTGGTTCACGACGGACAAGTCATGGCTGATGAACAGATAGGCCAGACCGAATTCATCCCGCAGATCCATCATCAGATTCAGAATTTGCGCCTGAATCGACACGTCCAACGCAGAGACAGGTTCATCCGCGATGATAAGCCCCGGCGTCACCGACAAGGCGCGCGCGATGCCGATGCGTTGGCGTTGGCCGCCGGAAAACTGGTGCGGGTAACGCCCTGCATGTTCCGCGTTCAAACCGACTTTGGCCAAAAGCGCTTCGGTTTTTCCCGCGACGCCCTTGCGTTCAGCCGCCGACTTGGTCTGCTCCAACAGCGGTTCCGCCACAATGTCGCGCACCCTCTGGCGCGGGTTAAGAGAGGCAAAGGGGTCTTGAAAAATCATCTGCATCTTGGCCCTTACGGGCAACATTTCCGAAAACCCGTGCTGGGCGATATCCTCGCCATCGACATGCACGGTGCCGCCCGTTGGTTTGTAAATGCGCGCGATTGTTTTCGCGACCGTAGACTTGCCACAGCCGCTTTCGCCGACCAGCGCCATGATCTCGCCGCGCGCGATCTTGAAGCTGACACCGTTCACCGCATGCACGACGGGCCGGTCAATGCGGATGCCTTTGGCGCTTAATCGAAGGCGGTCCAACACGCCGCCCCCGATGGGAAAGTGCATCTCAAGGTCACGCACGTCGAGCATGGGTGTCATATCATTCATGCGCTTTCTCCCGGTGCCAGTGGAAAGTGGCAGGCCGCCTCCAGCGAGGTATGTTGAGGCTGCAACACCGGCTCTTGCTGGGCACAGAGGGCCTGCGCACGGGGGCAGCGATCCTGAAAATTGCATCCTTTCGGCAGCTTGCGGATATCCGGCACTGAGCCGGGAATTTGTTTTAAACGCGCATGACGGTTCAGCGGATCGGGGATACTGTCGATCAACCCACGCGTATAGGGATGCGCAGGCGAAGAGATCAGATCGCGCGTTCGGCCGCGCTCGACGACTTTTCCGCAATAAAGGACAGTGATGTGATCGGCCATTTCCGACACCACAGCCAGATCATGCGTGATCAGGATCATGGATGCGCCTTTTTCCGCAATCTGCGCGCGCATCAGCTTGAGTATCTGGCTCTGGATTGTGACGTCCAAGGCCGTTGTCGGTTCATCCGCGATGATCAACTGGGGCCGCGCCAGCATCGCAATCGCAATCACGACGCGTTGGCGCATGCCGCCGGAAAACTGGTGGGGATAGGCACCCAGCCGCTCTGCTGCACGGCTGATGCCGACACTTTCAAGCATATCAATACAGGCCTGTTTGCGTGCTGCTGCATCCAGATCAGTGTGCAGGCACAGCATTTCATCCATTTGCCGTCCGACCGTGTGCAACGGGTTCAATGATGTCATGGGATCCTGAAACACCATGGCAATGTCGCGCCCGCGTATCTGGCGCAGCCGGTCTTCGCCAGCCTGAACCAGGTTTTCCCCCTCAAGAAGGATTTCCCCGCCTTCGATTTTTCCGGGGCTGTCGATCAGGCCAAGGATGGAAAAGCCGACGACAGATTTGCCGCCGCCGCTTTCGCCCACAAGGCCCATCACCTCGCCCTTGCCAACCGAAAAGCTGACGCCGTTGACGGCCTTTACCGTGCCGGAAAACGTGTGGAAATAGGTGCGCAGGTCACGCACATCTAGCAAAGGATCAGACACCGTCATTTCAACCTCGGATTCAATTCGTCGCGCAGGAAATCACCGAACAGGTTGATTCCGAAAACCAGCATCATAATGGCGACCCCGGGAAAGACCGACGTCCACCACAGGCCCGAAAACAATACGTCAAAACCGTTTTTGATCAGCAAACCCAGTGACGGCTGGGTGATCGGCACTCCCACCCCCAAAAAGCTGAGTGATGCTTCGATCAGCACAAAGGTACCGACCTGAATTGTCGCTATAACGATCAGCGGCGTCAGCACATTCGGCAAAACATGTTTTCGGATAATTTTCGCGTTCGACAGGCCTGCGACCTTTGCCGCCTGAACGTATTCTTTTTCGATCTCGGACAAGGTGGAGCCGCGCACCGTGCGCGCATATACGACCCAGCCAACCGCTGTTAAGGCGATCAGCACTTTGTCGACCCCCGTGCCCACAGCCGACATCAAAAACAGTGCAATCAAGATGGAGGGAAACGACAGCTGAATGTCTGCGATCCGCATGATAATCGCATCGGCGATACCACCGTAAAACCCGGCAATCAGCCCCAATACCGTTCCGATGGTGCAAGAAGCGATCATTGCGACCAGACCGATGAAAACGGAAATGCGCGCGCCGTACAGGATTGACGCCCAGACATCACGGCCCTGCCCGTCTGTGCCCAGCACGAATTGCGGATCTCCGCCCTCAAGCCAGACCGGTGGTTTGTAGCTGTCCATCAGGTTCAACGATGCGATGTCATAGGGGTTTTGTGACACCAGAAACGGCCCGACGATCACCGCAAACGCAAAAAGGACCATCAACGCGCTGCCAATGACAGCAGAGGTGCTGCGGGTGTAATTATGGAAGAACTCCGAGCGGAGGAAAGAAGTCATGCGGCCCTCATTTCAGCGTGATGCGCGGATCGATCAGCGTATAAACGAGATCGACCAGAAAATTGATGACAACAAAAATCACCGCGACCAGCATCAGGTAGACGACGATCACGGGACGGTCGGCACGGTAGATTGAATCGATCAGCAGTTTGCCCATCCCTGGCCAGGAAAAGATGGTCTCGGTGATCGTGGCAAAGGCGATAAGATCGCCCAGTTGCAGGCCAAAGATTGTCACAACGGGGATCAGCGCATTTTTCAGGCCGTGCTTGTACAGAACATCGCGCCGCGTCGCGCCCTTTGCCCGCGCGAATTTCATATAGTCCTGACGCCCGACTTCCATCATGCCCGCGCGCGTCATGCGCAGCAGAATGGCCATGGTGCCAAGCGATAGGGTCACGGCGGGCAGCACGATGTGATGCCAACCGTCCCACGTCACCAAACTGATGCGAAAGCCGAAGACCTCTGCAGTGTCTCCCCGCCCCGAGGACGGAAAAATGCCCCAGTTCACCGCGAACAGGTAGATCAGCACCATGCCAACCCAAAAACCCGGCAATGAAATGCCCAGCAACGAAGCCGACATGATCGCGCGGCTCAGCCGGCCATTGGGATTCGCACCGGCATAGACCCCAAGGGGGATCGCGAAAACGATTGCCAGAACCATTGCGACCAGAACCATTTCGACAGTTGCGGGCAGACGTTCAAGGATCAGGGTCATCGCGGGTTGGCGGAAAACGTAAGAATGTCCGAAATCACCCTGAAGCAGGCTGGTCAGGAATTTCCAGTATTGAACGATCAATGACTGGTCGAGCCCGAGAATACGCCGTGCCTGTGCAATTTCAGCATCCGTCGCATCAATTGGGACGACCATAAAGACCGGATCGCCCGTGAAGCTCATCATCATGAAAACCACGACAGAGACGACCCAGAGCACGAGCAGCATCTGTATCAGGCGTTTGAGAAGGTATCCAAACATCGCAGCGGGCCGTCTTTCATTGAAGGGAAATCAGTATGTTCCCCACAGCGCATAGGCTGCGGGGAACGCGGGACGTGCAGGATCAGTCGACGTCCATTTCAAAGGCCGAAATGAACTTGTCGACGCGCGGTACAAGCGTGACACCTTTGCGGGCGGCATAGACGTCCTGCTCGTAGTGCATCGGGATCATCGGAATGTCCGCCATCAGGATTTTGGTCGCTTCCTGAAGGTATTCATCGCGTTTGGCGATGTCGGGCGTTGAATCGGCCTTATCCAGCAGCGCGTCCATTTCAGCGTTGGAATAGGAACCGCGGTTGACCTGCCCGTAGCCCTCTTTCTTGTCACGGCTATAGAACAGCGCACCATACATTGAACCGGCATCCCCCGATGGCACATCCCAGCCGCTCATGATCAGGCTGGAATTTTCCGTCGGCACCCGGATATAGCCCCAGAAGTTGGACTTGGGCATGATGTTCAGTTCAAGATTTACATTGATCTTGGCCAGCATCGACGCAAGCGCCTGTGCAATCTGGGCATCGTTCACGTAGCGGTTGTTTGTAGCGTCGAGCGTCATCGTAAAGCCGTCGGGATACCCCGCGTCTGCCAGCAGCTCTTTCGCCTTTTCGATATCGACCGGATACATCTCGCGGAAATCCATTCCGTCCACAAAGCCCAGATGGGCCTCTGGCACGAATTGCGCGGAGGGCGTGGCCAGTCCATTCATGACGATTTTGTTGATCGCATCCATGTCGATGGCCCGCGCGATTGCTTCGCGCACACGCTGGTCCGTCATCGGGTTCTTGCCTTCGATGGTCGGCGATTTCTCACGCGTGTCCATCGCAAGAACGACGTTCAAAAGGCTTGGCCGTGTGATCACCTGAAAGCGGTCTTCGGACTTTACGCGGTCAACATCGCGCACCGCGAGATCCTGAATAACGTCAACTTCGCCCGTCAAAAGCGCGGCCGTGCGCGTTGCCGGATTGGTGATCGGACGGAACGTGACCGTCTGGATCGCAGGAGCACCGCCCCAGTAATCGCCAAATGCCGTCAGGACCAGTTTTTCTTCCTTGATCCACTCTTCCAGCATGTATGGGCCTGTGCCCATCGGCATAAGGTCCATTTTCTCGTCGCCGGTCTGATCCGTGTATTCCTCATCAAGGATCAGCAATTCGGCTAGATCGTTCGGAAGTACCGCATAGGGTTTCGGCGTTGTGATCTCGACCGTCAGGTCATCCACGGCCTTAACGGAGGCAACATTCGCCACAAGATCAGGACGGATCGATGCACGCGCTTTTTCGACCGTGTAAACAACATCCGCTGCGGTGAACGCATTGCCGTTATGAAACGTTACCCCCTCGCGCAGCTTGAAGCGCCATGTCACGTCGTCCACGTTTTCCCAGCTTTCCGCGAGGCCGGGACCGAATTCCAGTTCGGGGCTGCGCGACACCAGCGCGTCATACAGGTGGTAGTACATGATATTGGAGGACAACTCCTCGCCCGCGAGCGGGTACAGGTGGCTCGGATCCGATGTTAGACCGATGGTCACGGCTTTCTCTTGGGCGAGCGTCGCGCCGGCGCTGGCTAAGACAAATGTCGCGCCAAGGGCGCCAATGCGCCACATATTTCTATTCAGGTATTTCATGGTAACTCCTTTGTTGGTCGCTTTCGCGTGAGGTCGTCGGGGCGGTTTGCCGCCTCTCTTGCTTATCCGTCGTTCGTCAGTGGCCCGGCTTCGCGGTTTGCACTTCGATCTGGTATCCTTCGGGGTCATTCATGGCGAAGGCACGTATGCCGAGCTCTTCGCTGTCGCGCAGTTCGGTCATCCCCGCCACGCCTTGCGACTGCGCCCAGGCATACCAAGCGTCTACATTCGGGACGCGCAGGCAAATCTGTACTGTTTTATCCTCGGCCCAGTTCTGCATCCCGCGGGCTTCATCAACCAGACCGACGTGGGCCTGCCCGTCTATGCGATAGATTTTGGACCACCCCTGATCGATGGCCAACTCGAACCCCAGCACGTTTTCATAGAACGCCATCGCCGTCGGCAGGTCGCGATAATATTGAAATGTGATCGCAAGGACGATGCCATCGTCGGGTCGTTGAGGCGGGAGTTGGGACATGTGCGTTCCTGAATATCAAATTTGGTATCCAGACGGTATACATTAAAAAAACCGAGTCAACGCCTGTCGGAAAAAAGCCGGCTGTCACGGGCCTTCGTCAATCAGAATGGGTGATTAATGTGCGAGATGATCGATTCGCGCACCTTTTTAAGATGCAGCCTCATCGCTTCAGCGGCATTCTCGGGCGCACCATCCACAATCGCGTCGATGATGGCGAGGTGTTCATGACACCCCGGCTCGAACCTTTCAGGTATGGACCCTTGGTCATACATGCGGGTTTTGACCTTCAGACTCTCGATCAGTTCGGCCAACAATCGTGACCCCGCCCTGCGGGCGATTGCAAGGTGAAGCTGGACGTCCAGAGCGAAATGCGCTTCGGGATTTGGGCGACTTCCATCCAGAAAATCAACGGTTTTCTCCCGTAAATTCAGCAATTCGTCCAATTTTGCGTTAGATGCGGCAGCCTTGCGCGCCGCCTCGCACTCCAGCAAACTGCGGACGTGCAAGATCTCCATAATATCCGCCAATGAGATACTACTAACCACCGGCGTGCCAGAGGGTGCACGTTCGGCAAATCCTTCGCTCACCAACTGACTGATCGCCTCACGCACCGGCGTGCGCGACACGCCAAGCCGGTCGGCAAAGCTTTTTTCCCGCAGGGGCATGCCGGGCTCCAATGTCCCGTCAAGGATCATCGCCTTCATCCGTTCGAAGGTTGAAGTGCCCAAAGTTTGTGCGGCATCGGCCATGTCGTCCCTCCTGTTGGCATGCATTTTCTGTGAAAAAGCACGCAGTGTATTCCAAGTTTCCAAATTTGGTATACACTTGGTATTTCACTATACAAAACTCAGGCGGCGGAAACCACATGAAAGACGCAGATTTCGACACACTGGTGCAGGGGGCCACCGTCGTCCACTCAAATGGCGTGGATATTGCCGATATCGGCATTCGGGATGGCGTCATCACCGCAATCGGGCCGGACCTGGAAAATACAGCCGTGACGAGGATCGATGCGCGCGGGTTGATCGCCCTACCCGGCGGTGTGGATACCCATTGCCACATCGAACAGGTCTCCGGTGCGGGCCTGTTGAATGCCGATACCTTTGAAACCGCAACACGCTCTGCCGCGATGGGCGGTACAACAACTGTCGTCTCCTTTGCAGCACAACACCCCGGCAACAAGATCAGGGATGTTGTCGACGCCTATGCCACATTGGCGCGCAAGGGATCGTTGATCGACTATGCCTTCCACATGATTGTCGCCGAGACAGCACATGGTAATCTGGAAGACGACATTCCCGCCCTGATCGCGCAGGGTCACCGTTCAATCAAAATATTCACGACCTATGATAAGGTCAGGCAGGACGATAAATCGATTCTGGACATTCTGGCCGTGGCGAAACGCGACGGCGCACTGGTGTGTTTTCACGCAGAAAATGACGGCCTGATCCGCCACATGACTGAAAAGCTTTTGGCCGAAGGCAAAACAGCGCCGAAATATCATGCCCTGTCGCATCCCCGTCTTGCCGAAACTGAAGCCATCGACCGCATGTGCCGGTTTGCCGAATTCACTGATACGCGCATCATGATTTTTCATGTTTCCACACGCGAAGGGGCCGAAATCATTCGTGCGGCCCAGAAACGCGGCGTGAAGGTCATGGCGGAAACCTGCCCTCACTATCTGTTCATGACCGCGGATATTCTGGAGCAGGACAACCCTGCGCGTTTCATGTGCTCTCCGCCGCAACGCACGGCGGATGACCAAGATGCACTGTGGGACGCGATTGCCGACGGAACCATTCGGCTGGTCACGTCGGACCATGCCCCGTACCGCATGGATGAAACCGGAAAGTTCGCCCACGGCGCCGATGCGCCGTTCAACAAAATCGCCAATGGCATGCCCGGTCTTGAAACGCGATTGCCCCTGATGTTCAACGAAATGGTGAGCAACGGGCGCATGGACCTGACCGCCTTTGCAGAGTTGACATCGACCGCCCCCGCCGAGGCGTTTGGTCTTTCGCGCAAGGGACGTATTGCCGAGGGCTTTGACGCCGACATCGCCCTCTGGAACCCGGATCTATTGCAAACATATGGTGCGAATGATCTGCACGATAATGTTGGTTACAACCCGTTTGAAGGCAAGACTATACGCGGGATGCCGGTAAGCACTCTGTCACGTGGTCGCATCGTCGTGAAAGACCGTGCGGTAAAAGGACTACCCGGTAAGGGCGAATGGCAGTCCATGGTGCTATGATGGAATGATTGATGAAGTTTTTGCGGCCAAATCCGACTGGATACGGGGGAGGAAGAAGCTGGGCTGACACTGACCGCATTGGAGGCCCGGTGACGTTCGACATCGAAAATCCGTCTTAACGACAAAAGACGGATTTTCTGGCGAATTTTGCGGGTGACTGAAAGCCGGTGATCGAAATAGCGTCACAGAGGACATTGCAGGCTGTAAAGCTATAGAACTCAAGAAGGAGGATCCTCAGGATCCGCCTTTTAATTTTTGCCGGTATCCTGCCACTTCAAAAGGTGTGGCACGTCACGCACCTTTGACTCGATGGCTGGGAATCTCTGAATGTTATCAGGAGGATTCATGCAATACCGACCCAAACCGGACTCTCGGAACTGTCTGGGTGAAGGTCTGCAGAGCGGTATGATTTCAACCGATCGACGCAACACATGCCTGAAACGTGTCTGCTGGTACCTGGTATTGCAAGGTCTTTCGAGGTCGCTCGGCAGCTGTCTTACTCCGCCCCTGTGACCGGCATGAGGATTCGTGAAGAGAGGAGATAGCCTGGCTAATTACAAGCCGGGCAGCCGCCGGAGTGCGCTGATGTCGCCACTCCATGTTCTGAGGTGTAGCCCGTAGAGCGCGTTGCGAATAAATGCGTCCCTATTCTTGCGTAAAATTAAAATTGTTGCGCCGGAGGTGATCTTCCGCTTACCCTGCGTTCATTAAATTTGAACTTTCTACATTTTGCATCTTTATATTTTTCGGGGGATTGACCTATGTCCACGCTCAGCCCAGCGAAGGCTTCTGAACTTCAACCACGGCTCGATGCTCTCAAATCGTTGAGAGAAGAATTCTACCAGGACTTTATTGCTGATCAGGTTATCGAACCGGATGAGCAGGCAATACTGGACCGCATTGATGGCAAGCTTACCAACCTTGAAGCCTTGCTGAGCGGAGCCGGCAATGTTGGCAAGACGATCTCCGGCTCCGTCGGGAAAGGGGCCGATAACGGACCTGACGATGTCACTGTTGTCCAGACGCTTCTCAACAACAACGGTGCCAGCCTGTCGGTCGATGGAATCATAGGCCCCAAGACACGCGCGGCAATCACGGCGTTTCAGGAAAAAGCATTGGGCTTTGGCGATTGTTATGTCGAGCCGGGTGGCAAGACGATGAAGGCGCTGAACGGCGGTGCTGTGGATGCTGGCGACGGCACATCCGAGGCCGGAGGAGGCGGCGTTTCTGAAACGGGCGGCGGCCAGTCTGTCGGCGGTGAAGGCACCACAGCTCCGGAACAGGGCGGCGGTGGCAGTGCCTCAGGTGGCGACCAGCCCTTGGAAGGCAAGCCGGTTGAGGACGCGATTGCAGAGGCGATAAAATGCGGTGATCCCTCTCAACCCATCGTCATTGATCAGGATCCTACGGACGAAAAAGTTGCCGAAGAAATCGTCAAAGAAGTTAACAAGCACCTACCAGATCAGAAAGTTACGGTTAAACAGCCGACGGGTGCGGATGGCGAGGCGCTGATTATCGAGACCCTCGAAGGGCTGGATTTCAAGGGCGGCGAAATCTCTGTTGGCATGAGTTTAGGACCCTACAACGGCACTCTTAAACTCAAACTCACCGAAAAAGGTCAGGTCGAAGCGGCTGTTGAGGTTGATATTGTCGAAAGCATCGGCATCGGCACAGGGGCGTACGGCATCTTTGTCACGGGCGAATTCAAGCCCTTCTCGGCCGAGTTTTCCTTTTCGACGAAGGGCGACGAATTCATCACCACCTGCGAGCTGTCAACCAGCGGTTCGGCCATTGCAGGTATTGGCGCGGCGGCCGCCGACAGTTGGGCAGGACTGGGCAAGCAGATCGAATTCAAGGTCTCGCAAAACCAGGAAATGACCGCGTCCCTTTCAATCGAAATGCTCAAGCAATCCATCATGGACGGGGTCGCGGTGGCATCTACCAACATGCTGTTCACTGTGCCTTCAATAATTGCATTCAAGGGCGAGGAGAGCCTGATCCTTGGCGCGAGTGGTGACATCAAAGCGGTTGGAGCCAGTGCTGCCGCGAAGCTGACATTAGAGAAATGGGACCCGATTATCGGTCTGAAGATCGAGGCAAGCGGCGTCACGCCGATCTATGATGATCTGCTAAAGTTCCTGACGTATCAGTATACGAAGATGATCCCGATTTTGGGCACCTTTGCGGACACCTACGAAAGAGCGCTGGAAATCCGCAAGTTTCTCGAAGACCCGGCCGCTTATGCGCAAGAACAGCGTAGACAGGCGCTGGAGTACATCGAGTTCATTCGTGCTGTGCCGGATGTTGCCAAGGAAATCTTTGATCGAGAAGGCCAGGAGCTTGAGGCTGTCATTGAGAAGCTGGAGGCGGATTACGAGGAATCCAAACGGCAGGTCCAAGAAGCCATGGACACTGTACGCCAGGAAGCTGAAGCCTTGCTGGAAGAGCTTGAAGCGGCTGGCGAGGATATCGGAGAGCTTGCCGGTGGCGCCTACGAAGATCTGATGAAAGAGATCGACGACGCGGCGGATACCGCAGGCGAGGCGATTGATGATGCCGCTGACGAGATCGAAAAAGGGCGTCAGGAAGCCGAGAGGATGCTTCAGGAAATCCGCGATAAGGTCAAAGAGGCCAAGGATGCCGCGAACGACCTCCTCCAGCAGGCCGGAGAGGCCATAGACGAAGGACGCGAATTGGCCGAAGATTTGGTCGAAGACGTCGAAGAGGCTGTGGAAGCGCTGAAAGACAAAGCGGGCGAAGAGTTGGCCGATGCGGCTGACGACGTGCTTGAGTTTGCGGAACAGGTCGGCGAGGTCATCGGCGGCGTTGGCAAAGATCTGATGAAGCAGATTAACGAAGGGCGCAAAGCGGCCGAGGAAGCCAAAGAGCGTGCCGCTGAAGAGCTGCGCGAGACAGGCGAAGAAATCTTCGATGCGGCCAAGGACTTTGGCGAAGAAGCTGTGGAGAGTGCCAAAGAGGCCCTCGAATTTGCTGACGATGCACGCGAGCAGGTCGAAGATAAGGTAGAGGACGTCTGGAACCTTGTACAAGAGGCAACCAAAGCCGCTGAAGAAAGGGCGATGGGCGTCAAGGACGGGATACAAAACCTCGTCGGCGAAGCCGTAGATGACCTCTTTGATCTGGGCGGCGAATTCTGGGACTTTGCCGAAGACATGTCTGATGCGGCCAAGGACAAGCTCAAGACAGTCGCGGAGAACGCCAAGAAAGCGGCAGAAGCCGCGAAAGAGGAGCTTGAGGACGCCTATCACGGCGTTGAAGAGCAGGTCAGCGAGTTCGGCGAAGACCTCAAAGACGGGGCCGAAGAAGCGATCGAAGTGCTCGACGAGACCCGCAAAGGGGTGCTTGAGGCGGTCGACCAAATGGCAGAAGCCGCCAAAAAGAAAGCCGAAGCCGTCAAAAAACAGATGGAGGATATGGCCGGGGACGCTCAGGACTTTGCCAACGATGCGCAGGACGCAGTTGAGGATACGGCCAGCGGACTTCTGGACCAGTTCAATGACGCCTTTGACGACGCGACCGACAAAGCTGGCGAATACGCCAAAGAAGCGATGAAAAAGGCCGAAGAGGCGCGCAAGCACGCTGAGGCGAAGGCCAAGGAAGCGCAGGACCAGCTTGAAAAAGCAGCCGAGTTGGCAATGGAACAGGCGCAAAAGGCGAAAGAAGAGCTTGAGAAAGCAGGCGAAGGTCTGATGGAAACCGCCGAAGACGCATTTGACGAGGTGAAAGACGTTGCCGGTGGCGCCGCTGACACGGCCAAGGGACTGCTGGGGAAACTCGGAAGCTTGTTCTAAGGTTCAGGGGTGTCGGCACAGGCGATCAATTTATTGTAGCCGGACTGACACCCCTACCCGCCATCTATTGTGCTGAACGTACGCACCCGAACCGCTCAAATCGCGGCTGAATGGCCTGTTTCCTTACTTGAAAACTGATCCACGCGGCTTGCCACGATCCTGACCAGAGGTTTGGCCCACTCCATCATCCCGAGGCCCTGGTCCCGAAGGAAAAATGCGTCCGGGAAAGACCGCATAAGCATCACGCTGATGGCGCGAATGGTATCTTTCTGGGTTGGGAACGCTTCGTAAAGGTCTGCCATCTCGAACGCGAAACGGCACAAAAGGTCTTCGACGATACGGGCGGTAAGCACGTCCTGCTCGGTCATGGCATACCCTTTGTGGCCGGCAATCTGTGTGTGATCGATCCGGTCTTGATAGGCCGAGGTGGCGACTGCGTTTTGCAAATATCCCTGCTTGAACCTTGAGATGGAGGAGGCGCCCAAACCGATCAGGGTTTCACACTGATCATCGGTATATCCTTGGAAATTGCGGCGCACGCGCCCTTCCCTTTGCGCAATCGCCAGCTTGTCTGTGCTCTTGGCGAAATGGTCGATCCCGATACTCTTGAACCCTTTTGCATTCAGGACTTCTTTTGCCGCGCCAGCCAGCGCAAAACGCGTATCGCTGTCCGGCAGATCGGCATCTTTGATCATGACCTGTCGCTTGGACATCCACGGCACATGTGCATAGCCGTAGATCGCAAGCCGGTCCGGCTCCATCGAGATCACGTGATCGAGCGTTTCGCGGAAACTTTGCATGGTCTGGTGTGGCAAACCGTAAAGCAGATCAAGGTTCAGGGCTTTCACTCCACCCTTGCGCAAGTAAGCAATAACGCTGCGCGTCTGCTCCAGCGATTGCGGGCGTCCGATGGCTTTCTGCACTTCCGGTGCGAAATCCTGCACGCCAAGGCTGGCGCGATTGAGACCGAAATCAATGAGTGTTTGCAGCAATTCGGGGGAAGCTTCTGTAGGATCAATCTCTACCGAGAATTCGAAATCAGTCCCCAGCTCAAAGGCATCAAACACATCACCAAGCAGTGCGCGCATGGTGTGGGGTTCCAAAATCGTCGGCGTACCGCCCCCCAGATGAAGCCGTGCCATTCTAACATTCGCGGGCAGCAATGCACGCACGGACGCGATCTCGCGCCGCAGCACTTCGACATAGGCCTCGACCGGACGCATCGTCTTGGTGCCTTGCGTTCGGCAGGCGCAAAACCAACACAGACGTTTGCAAAAAGGGATGTGAATATAGACAGAGATGTCCGATCCGTCAGCGACAGTCTGTAACCAGTCGGATTGCATGCGTTGCCCCACACAATCCTCGAAATGGTTGGCAGGAGGGTAGCTTGTATAGCGCGGCACCTTTGCGTCAAAAAGACCATGTGCCCGAAGTTGGTCGATTTTTTCCATGGGTCTGTTAGAAACTGATTCTAGCATCTTTCACCTTGATACAGATCAAACTTATGAACCTTCTCTCATCGGCACCAGTCAGGTGCGGCGAATGTCCAATTCGACACAGAGCTGTCTGCGCGCGGTGCGACGACGATGAGCTTATGATCCTCGAAAGCATGAAAACTTACCGGTCTTTTGCAGCCGGTGATGTCATCTTGTGGCGCGGTGAACCGCTTGAGTTCGTTGCCAGTATGGTTTCGGGTGTGGCGACCCTCTCCAAGACGCTAGAGGACGGACGTACGCAGATGGTCGGGCTCTTGTTGCCGTCCGATTTCATTGGCCGCCCTGGCCGAACCGAAATCGAATTCGACGTAACAGCGACGGTGGATGTGACGCTTTGTTGTTTCGACCGCACCAAGTTTGAAAAAGTGGTGCAAGAGACGCCTCATATCGCCCAGCGTCTGATGGAGCTGGCATTAGACGAACTTGATGCAGCAAGAGACTGGATGCTCTTGTTGGGACGCAAGACCGCACGCGAGAAGATCGCGACGTTTATCGAGATGCTCGCGCGGCGATCCAACTTGCAGGCAAGTTTCGATGCGCCCGAAATCAAGCTGAACCTGACCCGTGACCAGATCGCGAACTACCTCGGGCTGACGCTCGAAACTGTCAGCCGTCAGTTCAGTGCGCTGAAGAAAGACGGGATCATCGATTTCGCTGACCGCAAGCACTTTACCCTCAAAGATCTTGCTGCCTTGCGGGACGAAACCGGCGACGATGCGGACGGTGGTGTCGTCGCCTAAGCCGCATCCACCTAAAGACATGGTTTTTCACCTGTCTTGATTCAGATCAAAGTGTGACCTGCCCCCCCATCCTAGAAGACCCTAGCCAACAGGAGCTTTGCGGCTCCTCTTCGACGTTAGGGAATTTCTATGGACTATGTGAAATTAATCGTTCTCGGTCTTGTCACCCTGTTTGCTGCTATCGCATCAAGCTGGGGACATGACCTTGCCTACAAGGTGCATGCCTTTTTAATCATGGCCGTTGCGGCGGGTATGTTTATCTGGGTGCTGCGCAACACGGATGGGCCGAAAAAGCCGCCGGTAAGAGATGACATCTATTTTGACGGGGTCATCCGGGCCGGGGTCATTGCCACCGCGTTCTGGGGAATCGCAGGGTTTCTGGTGGGCACATTCATTGCTTTCCAGCTTGCTTTTCCAGCGCTCAATTTCGATTGGGGCCAACCCTACACCAACTTTGGCCGCCTGCGCCCGCTGCACACCAGTGCGGTGATTTTTGCGTTTGGTGGCAACGCGCTGATTGCGACCTCACTTTACGTTGTGCAGCGCACCAGCGCCGTACGGCTGTGGGGTGGCAACACGGCATGGTTTGTCTTTTGGGGCTATCAACTGTTCATCGTGCTGGCCGCGACAGGCTATCTGCTGGGGTCCACGCAGTCCAAAGAATATGCGGAGCCTGAATGGTACGTCGATATCTGGCTCACTGTCATCTGGCTGGCCTATCTGACCATCTACATGGGCACGATTTTCAAGCGCCGCGAAAAGCACATCTATGTGGCTAACTGGTTTTTCCTCAGCTTCATCATCACCGTGGCAATGCTGCACGTGGTCAACAACCTGTCCATTCCGGTCAGCATCTGGGGCAGTAAATCTGTTCAGGTCTTTTCTGGCGTGCAGGATGCGATGACGCAGTGGTGGTACGGCCACAACGCCGTTGGCTTCTTCCTGACAGCGGGTTTCCTCGGCATGATGTACTATTTTGTGCCCAAGCAGGCCGGTCGTCCGGTCTATAGCTACAAGCTGTCCATCATCCACTTCTGGGCGCTGATCTTCTTGTATATCTGGGCCGGTCCCCACCACCTGCACTATACCGCTTTGCCGGATTGGGCAGCGACCCTTGGTATGGTCTTCTCAATCGTGCTGTGGATGCCTTCATGGGGCGGGATGATTAACGGTCTGATGACGCTGCAAGGCGCGTGGGACAAATTGCGTACCGATCCGATCATGCGGATGTTCGTGCTCAGCCTTGGCTTCTACGGCATGTCCACATTCGAGGGTCCGATGATGTCGATCCGCGCTGTGAACTCCTTGTCGCACTACACAGACTGGACCATCGGTCATGTGCACTCCGGTGCTCTGGGCTGGAACGGCATGATTACCTTTGCATGCATCTACTTCCTCACACCCAAACTTTGGGGCCGCAAAGAGATGTATTCCATGTCTGCAATCAACTGGCACTTCTGGCTCGCCACACTTGGCATCGTTCTTTACGCCTCGTCCATGTGGGTCACAGGTATCATGGAAGGCCTGATGTGGCGCGAGGTCGACGATCAGGGCTTCTTGGTCAACTCCTTCGCGGACACCGTATCGGCCAAGTTCCCGATGTACGTGGTACGCGGATTGGGCGGGGTTCTGTTCCTGTCAGGTGCGCTGATCATGGTGTGGAACATGTTCATGACCATCCGCGGGGCAAAACCCGCGGCGGCCAGCCTGCCCTCCGCCACCCCTTCCGCCATTCCAGCCGAATAAGGAGCTGACACATGGGTATTCTAGACAAACACGCCCTTCTTGAAAAAAGCCCGACGTTGCTTTTGACCTTTTCGCTGCTGGTTGTGACCGTTGGCGGGATTGTGGAAATCGCACCTTTGTTCTGGCTCGAAAATACAATCGAGGAGGTCGAAGGCGTGCGCCCCTACAGCCCGCTTGAGCTGACGGGCCGCGATGTCTACGTGCGTGAGGGGTGCTACACCTGTCACAGCCAGATGATCCGCCCGATGCGCGACGAGGTGGAACGGTATGGCCACTACTCGCTTGCAGCGGAATCGATGTATGACCACCCGTTTCAGTGGGGATCCAAACGCACGGGGCCTGATCTGGCCCGTGTGGGCGGTCGCTACTCGGACGCGTGGCATGTGGATCACCTAAAGGACCCGCAATCCGTGGTGCCTGAGAGTGTGATGCCAAAGTACGCCTTTCTGGCCGAAACCATCATCGAGCCCGAGCATATCGAGGCCCTTCTTAAGACTCACCGCTTTGTGGGCGTTCCCTACACGGACGAGCAGATCACCGAGGCGAAGGCCGACTTTAAGGTTCAGGCGGATCCGGACGGTGATTGGGACGGGCTGCTTGAGCGCTATCCCGGAGCAGCAGTGTCAAACTTTGACGGGCAAGACAGCCTGACGGAGATGGATGCGCTGATCGCTTACCTGCAAGTCATGGGCACGATGGTCGACTTTTCGACCTTCACCCCAGACGCCAGCCGATAGGAGGACAGGATGGATACCTATTCCCTCTTGCGTCAGTTCGCCGACAGCTGGGTTCTGCTTGCCATGTTTGGTTTCTTTCTGGGCGCTGCAATCTGGGCATTTCTGCCAAGTCAACGCGGCGCGCGTGAAGATGCCAGCCAGATCCCGTTTCGCAATGAAACCCCCGAAAAGGTCTGTGTACAGGCCCGCGACACCACCACCGGCCAATCCTACGGTGACAAGACGAAAGGTCTGAGCAATGGCTGATAAAAAGATTGACGAACCAACCGGTGTCGAGACGACAGGCCATAGCTGGGACGGCATCGAAGAGCTGAACAATCCGCTGCCGCGTTGGTGGCTCTGGACGCTCTATGCTACGATCATCTGGGCAATCGGCTATACGATTGCCTACCCTGCGTGGCCGATGATTTCGGGGGCGACCAAAGGTGCGCTAGGCTATTCGACCCGCGGTCAGGTAGCGGTGCAAATCGCCGAACATGACGCGCAGAACGAAGGTCTGGTGGCCGAGCTGATCGCCGCCGATCTTGCGGAATTGCCGCCGACCAGCGACCTGCACCGTTATGCTGTCGCACGTGGTGCATCGGTTTTTCGCGCGCAGTGCAGCCAGTGCCACGGGTCCGGTGCGGCTGGTGCGGTCGGATACCCCAACCTGTTGGATAACGACTGGCTTTGGGGCGGTGATATCGAAAATATCTCCGCCACCATCGCGCATGGTGTACGTAACGCGACCGACGACGATGCGCGCTATTCCGAAATGCCTGCCTTTGACGAGATCCTGGAAGACGAGGAGATCGGCGCAGTGGTCGAATATGTGGCGAGCCTTTCCGCGTCCGAATTTGACGCATCACTGGCCGAGACGGGCGCAGAAGTCTTTGCCGATAACTGCTCTGCCTGTCATGGCGAGACCGCCGAAGGTGATCGTGACATGGGCGCTCCTAACCTTGCCGATGCCATCTGGCTCTATGGCGGGGACCGCGACACCCTTGAACAAACCGTGCGCTATTCACGCTACGGCGTGATGCCTGCATGGGGACAGCGTCTGCGCGACGAAGATGTGCGGGCCGTATCGGTCTATGTCCACGCTTTGGGTGGCGGCGAGTAACTTCATAGCACAGATACCCCGCCCGTCCACTGGCGGGGTATCCGGCCTCTGGCGCGACCTGTTCGCACTCTTCGCGCCAGAGGCCTTTTTATTGACCCAGATCAAGGTCGCCTAGACCGCCACGCGGTAGGCAGAGTAAGCGAACAGGAATCACTACATGTCAGAACCAGCACTCTACGCCCCTCAGGAACCAATCTTTCCGCGCCGTGTGTCCGGGAAATTCCGCCAGTTAAAATGGTGGATTATGATTTTCACCCTCGGGATCTATTACCTCACGCCGTGGATCAGATGGGACCGCGGGCCAAGCCTGCCCGATCAGGCGGTACTCGTAGATATGGCCAACCGCCGCTTCTATTTCTTCTGGATCGAAATCTGGCCACACGAATTCTACTTCGTCGCAGGCCTTTTGATCATGGCCGGTCTTGGCCTCTTTCTGTTTACGTCGGCCCTGGGGCGTGTCTGGTGCGGCTATACCTGTCCCCAGACCGTCTGGACCGATCTGTTCATTCTGGTCGAGCGCTGGATCGAGGGCGACCGCAACGCACGTGTGCGCCTTTACCGTGGGAAATGGGATTTGCACAAATGGCGTCTTCGCCTGACCAAATGGACGGTCTGGCTTGCCATTGCCATCGCGACAGGCGGTGCCTGGGTGTTCTATTTCACCGATGCGCCTACCCTGCTGAACGATCTCTTTACGTTCTCGGCCCATCCGGTGGCCTATGTCACAATCGCCGTGTTGACCGCGACCACCTTTGTCTTTGGCGGCTTCATGCGCGAACAGGTGTGCATCTATATGTGCCCTTGGCCGCGTATTCAGGCGGCAATGATGGACCCCGATACCATCACCGTGGCCTACCGCGAATGGCGTGGCGAGCCGCGAGGGAAAGGCAACGTTCGTCGCCGCGCGAAGGCTGAAGCAGAAGCCGCCGCTGCTGCAGCACAAGCGGCGGGACCAGGTGCGGCGCGCTATGCCGGTACACCCTACCCTGACCGGCTTCGCCAGGTTGGCGGGAACATGCCGGCAGGCGCTGATGCCGGCCCGGGCGACTGCATCGACTGCATGGCCTGTGTAAACGTCTGCCCTATGGGCATCGATATTCGTGATGGGCAGCAGATGGAGTGTATCACTTGCGCCCTGTGCATCGACGCCTGCGATGATGTCATGGACAAGATCGGCAAACCGCGAGGCCTGATCGGCTACCTCGCGCTGTCGGATGAACCCGCAGAGCGTGCGGGCGAGGATCCTGTGCCGGTCTGGCGACACGTCCTGCGACCGCGCACCCTGCTTTATACTGCCGCTTGGCTCGCCATCGGTCTCGGGCTTGTATACGCGCTGTTCATCCGCTCCGATATCGAGCTGACGGTCAGCCCGCTGCGCAACCCCACCTACGTGTTGCAATCGGATGGATCAGTGCGCAACATCTACGACGTACGCCTGCGCAACAAAGCCGGTGAAGACCGCCTGTTCCATATGAGCCTGAGCAGCGATGAAATACTGCGGATCGAGCTTGAAGGGGCAGACCGGCAACTGAACGTGCGGGTACCGGCGAATACGACCATCCTGCAACGCGTCTATGTAACCGCCCGACCAGATGACCCTGCGGCAACCAGTGCCACGACCGACCTGCGTCTTTGGGTCGAAGATGCTGACGCAGACATCCGCGCCAGCAAAGCCACAACCTTCAACGGGAGAGACCAATGATCACCGAAATCAAAGGATGGCATGTTCTGGCCGGATTCGTTCTGGCCTTCGGCATCATCATCACCGTGAACCTGACGCTGGCTTTCAATGCCGTGCGTACGTTTCCGGGGCTTGAGGTCAAGAACTCTTACGTTGCAAGCCAGTCTTTCGACGTCAATCGTACCGCGCAACTGGCACTCGGCTGGGACGTTTCCGCGCAACTCGACGGAGACAAGTTATCGTTGGTCATCAAAGAAGACGGCCGACCGATTTCTCCGCTGATTGAATCTGCGACCTTCGGGCGGGCAACACACGTCGGGCAGGATCAAGTCCCCGCGTTTGTGTTCGACGGCAAAGCCCTGCGCGCGCGGATCGAAGGCGGGAAAGGTAACTGGAACCTGCGGCTGAAGGCACGTTCGGCAGACGGGATACTGTTCGAACAACGCATTGTAGTTGAGGTGGTGTCGTGACATCTGCCTGCCCTGCCTGCGCGGCCGCTCCGCTGGCGCAGGAGCTGGCGACCACCGGCCCGGCGCTACAATTCTCCTTGCCCACCATTCACTGCGCCGCCTGCATCGGCAAGATTGAACGTGGTCTGGCGGACATTCCGGGCGTGGAACGCTTGCGGGTCAACCTGTCGCTGAAACGGTTGTCTGTCGAAGGACAGGTAGATCCTGCGCGTATTGAGACGGGTCTCGCCGCCCTCGGGTTTGAAGCTTATCCGCTCGACCTTGAAGCCTTGACAACGGCGCAGGATGATCAAGGGCGGATGCTGCTATTGCGTATGGCTGTTGCGGGCTTTGCGATGATGAACGTCATGCTTTTGTCCGTGGCGGTTTGGTCTGGTGCCGCTGATGCAACGCGCGATCTGTTCCATCTGATTTCTGCGGCGATTGCGCTGCCGGTTGTCGCCTATTCAGGCCAGCCCTTTTTTCAGAACGCGTGGTCCGCCTTGCGGGTAAGCCGCCTGAATATGGATGTGCCTATTTCGCTGGCGATACTGCTGGCCGCAGGAATGTCCCTGTTCGAGACGCTTAACGGCGGTGCACATGCCTATTTCGACGCGGCTTTGTCACTGACCTTTTTTCTGCTGATCGGTCGCTATATGGACCACCGCACCCGCAGTGCTGCACGTTCCGCCGCGAAGGAGCTGACAGCACTTGAAGTGCAGACGGCCGAAAGGATCACCCCCAAAGGCAACCAGACCGTGACTGCTGCCAGTCTTGTGATCGGTGACGAGGTTTTGGTGCCATCCGGTGCGCGGGTCCCTGTCGACGGGGTGCTCACCTGCGATCACGCACTGATGGACCGCTCCCTGCTTACCGGCGAAAGTGCGGCTGTTGCGCTCAAGCAAGGAGACGCACTCCAAGCGGGCGAGATCAATCTGGGCGCGCCGATGCAGATGCGTGCCTCTGCGGTTGGTGAAGACACCTCGCTGCGGCGGATGGCGGCGCTGATTGAGACCGCCGAAAACAGCCGCAACAGCTATACCGCGCTGGCGGACCGCGCTGCACAGATTTACGCCCCCGCAGTCCATCTGCTGGCGTTTGCGGCTTTTGTTGTATGGGTCGCCATCAATGGTGACGTGCGCCACGCGCTTAACATCGCGATTGCTGTGCTGATCATCACCTGCCCCTGTGCGCTTGGTCTGGCCGTTCCTGCTGTGTCCACGGCTGCGATTAGCAGGCTCTTTTCCGCAGGCTTTCTCGTCAAACACGCCACAGCTCTTGAGCGGCTTTGCGAAGTTGATCACATCGTCTTTGACAAGACAGGCACACTGACGCTGCCTGCGGTTGACCTCCCATACGCGCTCGGGTCTGAGGGGCGCGCCATCGCCAAGGCACTGGCACAGGCGTCTCACCACCCCCTGTCGAAAGCAGTTGTCAAAGCACTGCCTGATGTCATTCCGGCTGATCTGGAGATGCTTCGCGAAGTTACCGGACGCGGTGTTCAGGCGCGCATGGGCGACCGGATCGTACGGCTTGGGCGCGGCGAATGGCTTGGCGCGGATTTCAACGGCTTCGGTCTGCGTATCGGGGACGCGGACCCTGTCCGCTTTGACGCCGCTGAAACCCTCCGACCCGGCACCAAAGAAATGCTGTCCGGCCTGACCCTGCCAGGCGAGATCATTACAGGCGACGCGCACGCACCTGCCAACCGCATCTCGCAAGAGACCGGCCTGACCGTCACCGCCGATGCACGGCCTGAAGATAAACTTGCCCGACTTGATGCGCTTGCCGAACAAGGGCATCGCGTCCTGATGATCGGCGACGGGTTGAACGATACCGCGGCCCTTGCCCGCGCCCATGCCTCCATCGCACCTTCCACTGCGCTGGAAGCCTCGCGCAATGCTGCCGATGTTGTTGTCTTGAAAGAAAGTTTTGCGCAGGTGCCCTTGGTGATGCGGGTCGCACGGATGTCCGCCCTGCTGTCCAAGCAGAACTTCGCGATCGCAGCGCTTTATAACTTCATCGCTGTGCCAATCGCACTGGCGGGCTTTGCAACCCCTCTCGCGGCTGCATTGGCGATGTCGATCTCTTCGATTACAGTGTTGCTCAACTCTCAACGGATGAGGTTTGTGAAATGAATGTTCTGGTCATCCTGATCCCCGTATCGCTCATTCTGGGCGCAATCGGGCTTGTCGCGTTTCTGTGGACCGTACGGTCGGACCAATACGACGATGACAAAGGTAACGCGGCACGTATCTTGCTCGACGACGACTAGGTTTAGCCAAGCCTGTCGACGATAGATTGTGCCGTCACACTACCGACATCGACGCCATCTTCGGTGACGCGCAGCGCGGGGGTTGCATCGTCCAACTGCTCGATAAGCGCGGCAACAGGGGTTTCAGCACCCACGCCCGGCGCGCTTGTATCACCTAACGTTCCCATCACATCACGGGCAGTCAGCACGCCCAGCGGGTTCATGTTTGCCACAAACTCCGCCACGTAATCTGACGCGGGGTTCGAGAAAATCTCGCGCGGGGTGCCGACCTGAACGATGCGCCCCCCTTCCATGATGGCGATGCGGCCACCCAGCTTGAAAGCTTCGTCCAGATCGTGGCTTACAAAAATAATGGTCCGCTTCAGATCGCGTTGAAGATCAAGCAATTCGTCCTGAAGACGTGTACGGATCAGCGGGTCCAGCGCCGAGAACGGCTCGTCCATCAGAAGGATCGGCGCGTTGGTGACGAAGGCACGCGCCAGCCCGACACGCTGCTGCATCCCGCCTGACAAATCACCTACCTTACGGTCTGCCCAATCCGACAGCCCGACAAGGGCAAGCTGTTCGTCCGCGCGGGCCAGGCGTTCTTTCTTGGGCACATCCGCAAGCTCCAGCGCCAGCGCCACGTTATCACGGACAGTCCGCCACGGCAGCAGGCCGAACTGCTGAAAGACCATGGACACACATTCGCGCCGCACCCGCCGCAGATCACTGGACGAGCACCCCTGCACATTAGCGCTCCATGCCTCATCCGTCACATCAACGTGGCCCCGCACGACAGGGTTAAGGCCATTGACCGCACGCAGAAGCGTTGATTTCCCTGACCCCGAAAGCCCCATCAGCACGAGTATCTCACCGGCCTCTACCTCAAGAGAGCAGTTGTGAACCCCCAGCACCTGCCCCGTCGCCGCTTCAATCTCGGCACGGTCCTGCCCTGCATCCATCAGCGGCAGCGCTTTTTCAGGGTGATCGCCAAAGACGATAGAAACGTTGTTGAACGCGACAGCATTGCTCATTTGTTACCCACCCGCAGCATACGGTCCAACAGGATGGCGACGACCACGATGATCAGCCCGCTTTCAAATCCCAGACCTGTGTTTACAGAATTCAGCGCCCGCACTACCGGCACGCCCAGCCCGTCCGCCCCCACAAGTGCGGCAATCACCACCATCGACAGCGACAACATGATCGTCTGGTTTAACCCGGTCATGATCTGCGGCAGCGCATAGGGCAGCTCGATCTTCCACAAGGTCTGGCTCGGCTTTGCGCCAAAGGCCTGCGCGGCTTCAAGCAATGCCTTGGGCGTTGAAGATATCCCAAGTTGCGTCAAACGGATCGGAGCGGGCAGAACAAAAATCACTGTGGCGATAAGGCCCGGCACCATGCCGATCCCGAAAAAGACAATTGCGGGAATAAGATAGACGAAAGTCGGCAGGGTCTGCATCAAATCAAGCACAGGTGCCATAAATCGGTAGAGCTTGGGCCGGTGAGCGGCCGCGATACCTATAGGCACGCCAACCCCCATACAAACGACACAAGCCGACAGCACAAGCGTCAGGCTTTCCGTCGTTTCTTCCCAGTAATCCTGATTCAGGATGAACAGAAAACCAACGATGACCAGCAAGGGCGTCTTCCAGTTGCGCTGGATTAACCAAGTGAGTGCTGCGAAAGCGGCGATAATGATGAGCGGATGCGGCGTTTGCAGCACCCAGAGGATCGCGTCGATCAACCATTCCATCGCTAGCGCCAGCCCGTCAAAGAACCAGCCGCCATTGACCTGAAGCCAAGTGAAGGCCGTCTCGGCGATATCATCAACGGGTATCTTGTTTTCCGTCAGCCAGTTCATCGCGATCCCTTTATCTCAAATGCAAATGCCCGCCTACAGGTGCAGGCGGGCATCTTTGTAGTTGTGCCGTATCTTACTTCAGGCTTTCAGCCGCCGCCATCGCGTCGCCGCCATCCATTGTGGTCACACCGTCAAGCCAGCCGCCCAGAACGTCGGAGTTCGCTTTGATCCAGGCACCCGCCGCATCTGCAGGCTCTTCACCGTCATTCAGGATCGCGCCCATGATCTCGTTTTCCATCGCCAGCGTGAATTCCATGTTGTTCAACAACTTGCCTACGTTCGGGCATTCTTCAACATAGCCCGCGCGGGTGTTGGTATAGACGGTCGCACCACCCAGATTAGGACCAAAGAAATCATCGCCGCCTTCAAGATAGGTCAGCTCAAAGTTTGCGTTCATCGGGTGGGGTTCCCAACCAAGAAACACAATCGGCTCGCCGCGGTCGCTCAAGCGTTTCACCTGTGCCAGCATGCCCTGCTCGGATGATTCCTTGACCTCGAACTCAGCCAGATCAAATGCGTTATCGTCGATCATCGACTGGATCAGGCGGTTGCCGTCATTGCCGGGCTCGATCCCGTAGATCGTTTCGTCCAGCGCATCCGCGTTCGCCGCGATGTCGGCGAATGTCATGATACCCATGTCAGCCGCGGCCTTGTTCACAGCAAGTGTGTACTTAGCGCCGGCCAGATTGGCGCGGACGGTATCGACTGTGCCAGCTTCGCGGTAAGGGGCGATGTCGGCTTCCATTGTCGGCATCCAGTTGCCCAGGAACACATCAATGTCGCCTGCCGCCATGGAGGTGTAAGTCACCGGTACGGACAGAATTTTTGTTTCCGTCTCATAGCCCAGCGCCTCAAGCACAACGGAGGCCGCAGCGGTCGTCGCGGTGATGTCGGTCCAACCTACATCAGAAAAGGTCACCTTGCCGCATTCGGCGGCCATTGCGGCGCTGCCAAGGCCAAGCATCACGGCGGTGGTGGTCAAAAGACGTTTCATATCAAGAACTCCCGTTTATAGTTTATTCAGAACGTTACCCGTCCATCAGTTTTTTCGGCATCACAACATGGTACCGAACATCGCTGACTTGCAACCAATCATCACTGTTCGGCACATGGCAGCGTATAGGCCACGTATCCCCCTTATCCGCTTGCACTGCAAGCAACAGAAAACGGAGTTCATGGCTCAACGCTTTCGTGTGTCGTTCAGCTGCCGCCAGCCAAGTGTTTCGCCATCATCATATGCACCCCTTTTTCGCGGTTCACAGTTTGCGTAATCCGCAGATCACCGGCAAGCGAGCATAGCATATAGGCTTCGGCCCGCGTGATATCCAATCGGGCCGCCACAACAGTTATCATCCGGCGCAGTGCAATTTCTACGGCGCGGTCCAGATCGGCGTGCATGCCCATCGTGATGATGTGCTCCGGTGTCTCTGCCTCTGGGTAATCCACGTCTATATCTTTGCGCACTGTCAGACGAAAGCGCCCCTGCAAGGCCGTCTCAATCGCGGTCACGCACACCTCTCCGTCGCCTTGTGCACCATGCCCATCGCCACAGGAAAAGAGCGCCCCTTCAGCGTGGACAGGAAGATAAAGCGTACTGCCAGCGATTAACTCCTTGTTATCAAGGTTGCCGCCATGTGCGCGTGGCTCAATCGTAGAAATCCGCCCCCATCCGCGCGGAGGAGCAACGCCCATGACGCCAAAAAAGGGGGCAAGCGGCAATTCCGCGCCCCAAGGCAGTGATGCAATTCCGCGTTCTGCATCCAGCGGCAGAATCGTCAGATGGGTCTGGTCGAAATCAAGTGGCAGCGTCCCCGACAGCGGGCGGATCACATTGTACCCCCAGTCCTGTCGAAGCTGCACATCCAGAATGTCGATCTGCAGCACATCGCCCGCCTGCGCTTCGCGCACCGCGACAGGCCCCGTCAGGATATGGCCCGGCAGCGGCGGTGGACCGGCGGCGTGGATGTCCAGCAATTCGGGAGGCACGTAGAACCCGTCACCCGGCAGAACCTGCGGGGCACCGGACACTGTGTTGATTGTGATTTCCTGCCCGCTGTCGATCTCTGCCACCGGAGAACACGCAGCATCGAAATAGCCCCAGTGGCAGGTGTCGGGCGATGAATTCAGGATCATGTCATAAGGCTTTCACGGTTTGCGCATTTGCTGCTATCCAGTCTGACCCAATTTATCACCTGTGACGAGAGCCGCCTTGCGGGTACGGCACCGGCGACTATCATGCGCTTCAAATATCAAGGACGAACCCTCATGAAATTTCGCGCCCATTCCCCCTACCCGTCCCACCGTTCTGCCGTGATGGCAGACAACATGGTCGCCACCTCTCAGCCGCTCGCGGCCCAGGCAGGGCTTTCGATGCTGGCGTGCGGGGGTAACGCGGTGGACGCGGCCCTTGCAGCCGCGATTGCGCTCACGGTGGTGGAGCCGACGGGCAACGGGATCGGATCGGATGCCTTTGCGATCCTGTGGGACGGGACGGAGTTGCACGGGCTCAACGCCTCGGGTCGCTCTCCGGCGGCATGGGATACTGCACGATTTGAGGGGCTGGCGGATATGCCCTATCGCGGTTGGGAAAGCGTGACCGTGCCCGGTGCAGTCTCCGCTTGGGTGGCGCTTTCGGAGCGGTTTGGTGCTCTGCCCTTTGCCGACCTGTTTGCGCCCGCGATCGGATACGCGCGCGACGGTTTTCCCATCTCTCCTATCATCGCGACCCTTTGGGCGCGGGCGGCTGAGGAGTTGGGTGACCAGCCCGGGTTTGCCGCTTGTTTTATGCCAGAGGGACGCGCGCCACGTGCCGGTGAATACTTCAAAAGCTCCGGACATGCGCGCAGCCTTTCGTTGATCGCCCAGACCAAAGGCAAAGCATTCTATGAGGGTACATTGGCGCAGGAAATTGCAGCCTTTGCCGCGCAACACGGCGCAACACTGAGCGAGGGCGACCTTGCCGCACACGCACCTGAATGGTGCGGCACGATATCCAAGAGTTTCGATGATGTGACCTTGCACGAAATTCCGCCCAACGGTCAGGGGATTGCCGCGCTCATGGGGCTTGGCATTTTGTCACAAACCAACCTGCGTGATCTCGACCCGGAAGATCCGCGTGCATTCCACCTACAGATAGAGGCGATGAAACTGGCCCTGCGCGATGCAGAAAGCTACGTGGCGGATGGACCGGAGATGAAGGATATCACGACGCAAGACTTGCTTGATGATAGCTATCTGGCGGCGCGTGCACGGCTGATTGATCCGGATCGCGCGACTGATTTCGGTGCGGGCGCTCCAAAGCAGGGCGGGACGGTCTACCTGTCAGCGGCGGATGCGTCTGGCATGATGGTGTCTTTCATCCAGTCGAACTATGCTGGATTTGGCTCTGGCGTGGTGGTGCCGGACACGGGGATCGCGTTGCAAAACCGTGGGGCGGGGTTTGTGCTTGATCCGGCGCATCCCAATTGTGTCGGCCCGAACAAGCGTCCCTTTCATACAATCATTCCGGGGTTCCTGATGCAGGGAGATAGCCCGTTGATGAGTTTTGGCGTGATGGGTGGCCCGATGCAGGCACAAGGGCATGTCCAGATGGTTCTCCGGACACAGCTGTGGGGACAGGACGTGCAGATGGCCGCGGATGCTCCCCGCTGGCGGGTTACTGACGGGTTGGGTGTCGCCTGCGAGACGACTTTGCCGGAAAGCACAATTGCGGCGTTGCGAACGATGGGCCACGTTATATCGCTTGAGGCCCCTGATAACGCCTTCGGTTTTGGTGGTGCGCAACTGATCCACCGGCTTGGCCCGCGCGGTTATGCCGGCGGGTCCGATCCGCGCAAGGATGGTGCGGCTATCGGGTTCTGAAATCTTTTGAAGTGTTAGTGGCGGGGATGCCCCTGCCCACCGCAAACATCAGCCTCCTTCAGATGACGCCACCTTTCCTGAATGCCTCGATCTCGTCTTCGGTATAGCCCAATCCTGCCAGCACCTTCGTGGTCTGCTCGCCCAGTGCCGGAACGGGATCCATTCGGGGGGTGTAGCCGTCAAACCCACCGGGCGGCAAAAGCGCAGGCACTTCACCTGCAGGCGATCCGACCGATGCCCACCGCCCGCGCGCCTGAAGTTGCGGGTGGTTCCATAAGTCGGCCATCTCGTTCAGGCGCGCATTGGCGATCCCTGCCCCTTGCAGCCGTGCAATCACCTGTTCGCCATTCAGCGGCGCAAAGGCCGCGACGATGATATCGGTCAAAGCCACGCGGTGCTGTGTCCGTCCCGCGTTGCTGTTAAACCGCGCGTCTTCACGCAGCGCGGGTTGGCCAAGGACATCGTCACAGAAAACCGCCCATTCCCGTTCATTCTGTAACCCCAGAATAACGACGGACCCGTCCCCTACAGGAAACGGCCCATAGGGAAAAATGGTGGAGTGACTGGCCCCTGCCCGTGCAGGCGGCGATGCATCGTCATATGCGTAATACATCGGATAGCTCATCCACTCCGCGAGCGCCTCCAGCATCGAAATCTCGATGTTGCATCCTTTGCCAGTTGTGCCGCGCTGGATAAGGGCTGCAAGAATATTCGAATAGGCATACATTCCCGCCGCGATATCGCCGATGGACACACCTGCCTTGCTGGGTGTCTCTGCCGTGCCTGTAACCGATAACAGTCCCGCCTCGGCCTGAACCAAAAGGTCATAGGCCTTGCGGTCGCGGTACGGGCCATCGGGCCCGTAGCCCGAGATGTTGCAGACGATGAGACGCGGATGGCGGACGGATAATTCCTCATATCCCAACTTCAACCGCGACGCGGCACCCGGAGCCAGATTTTGCAGCAGAATGTCAGCCTGTCCCACCAACCGGTCCAGCACATCGCGGGCCGCGGGATGTTTGACGTCCAGTGTCAGGCTTTCCTTTGATCGGTTGGTCCAGACAAAATGGGACGCCAGCCCTTTTACCCGGGTGTCGTACCCTCTCGCGAAATCGCCGGCACCCGGCCGTTCGACCTTGATCACCCGCGCACCGAGATCCGCCAGTTGCCTGCTGGCAAAAGGCGCAGCAACAGCGTGCTCGAACGCAAGGACGGTGATCCCGTCGAGCGGTCTCATGTGCGGTTCATCGTTTTCATGGCATGGATTGTCATACAAACCCCTGTTCTGTGGTGTCGTGTTTCGCCGCCAGTATCCACCGTGCCGCCTTTTCAGCAATCATGATGGTTGGTGAGTTTGTATTCCCGCTGGTGATTTCGGGCATGATCGAAGCATCTACCACCCGGAGCCCCGCCACACCCTTGACCCGCAAATGCGGATCCAGCACCGCGCTATCATCATCGGTGGCACCCATCTTCACAGTGCCCACAGGATGAAAGATCGTGCTGGCGATGTCGCCCGCGAGATGCGCCAGCTCCTCATCCGTTTGGTACTGCACACCCGGTTTAAATTCTTCAACCGCGTAGGGCTGCATCGCAGGTTGCGCCATGATTTCACGAACCTGCCTCAAACTATCTGCGGCAACTTTCCGGTCCTCTTCCGTATCAAGGTAATTCGGCGTGATCTTGGGCGCATCGCGGAAATCGCCCGAAGCTATGCGTACATGACCACGGCTGGTCGGATTGAGGTTACATACGCTTACTGTCATGGCGGGGAAATCATGCAGGTCCTCACCAAATGCCTCAAGGCTGAGAGGTTGCACATGGTATTGCAGATTGGCGTGACTACGGCTTGGGTCCGACCGCGTAAAAGCCCCCAGCTGGCTTGGGGCCATACTCATGGGGCCGGAACGTTTCAGAAGGTATTCCAGACCGATCTTTGCTTTGCCCATCAGCGAGTTGGCCAGCGAATTCATGGTTTTTGTGCCCGTTACTTTGAACACCGCGCGGATTTGCAGATGATCTTGCAGGTTTTCACCGACGCACGGTTGATCCAGGACCACGTCGATACCGTGTTGCTGTAGAAGTTTTGCAGGGCCGATACCGGACAATTGCAATATCTGTGGGGAGTTGACCGCACCGGCTGACAGAACCACCTCTCGTGCAGCCTTTACTGTCGTCGACGTGCCCGCACGGTGCACTATTGCACCGATACAGCGCAGGCCACCTGCGTTTGCGCGATCAAAGATCAGCTTTTCGACCTGCGCCTCAGTCCAGATGGTCAGGTTTTCCCGTTTCTTTGCAGGTCGCAGGAAAGCTTTTGAAGTGTTCCAGCGCCAGCCGGACCGCTGGTTCACATCGAAGTAGCCTACCCCCGCATTGTCACCGCTATTGAAATCTTCCGTCTTGCGGATACCCTTTTGCACTGCCGCATCGGAAAAACTGTCCAGCACATCCCAGCGAAGGCGCTGTTTCTCAATTCTCCATTCGCCACCGTGGCCGTGCATGTCTGAAAAACGGGAGTTGTCGCCAGTGGCAGGGTCGGCCCCGTCATCAAGTTTGTAATGGTCTTCGTGCGCTTTGAAATCTGACAGCGCGTTCTGCCAATTCCATTCAGGCTCATCCGTCAAAGCGGCCCAATTGTCATAGTCACGCGCCTGTCCGCGCATGTAAATCATACCGTTGATCGACGAACATCCCCCCAACGTCTTTCCGCGCGGATACAGCAAACTGCGCCCGTTCAGTCCGTCAACAGCTTCGGTTTTGTACATCCAGTCTGCACGCGGATTACCGATGCAATAGAGGTAACCCACAGGAATATGAAACCACGGGTATCTGTCGGGTTTGCCTGCCTCCAACAGCAACACGCGGTTTGCCGGATCAGCGCTAAGCCGATTGGCCATCAAACATCCGGCAGACCCGGCACCAATAACAATAAAGTCGAATTCGTTTGCGCCGTCTCTCATAGCTTAATGACCACCTCATCCCGTCACGGATAAACGTATGGCAGTTATCGACGGAGGAACAGCGCGCTTGCCGGTGGAAAATCCGCGGCATCCCAAAAAGCACCAAAAACAGAAAAAGGCCGCCAAGGGCGACCTCATCAAATTTGAACCAGTAAAGTGCTGGCGGAGGCTCAGGGATTCGAACCCTGGGGACGCTCTCACGCCCGCCGGTTTTCAAGACCGGTGCATTCGACCACTCTGCCAAACCTCCGCAGCCCGACCCTCCTAATCTGCTAAAATTGATTCGGCAAACCACGAAATGCGTTCATCGCAACTTACCCTGCGCCCATGGGGAAAATTGCCGATCTGACTTCCGCGGCCTTTTCAGGTGGGACGATGCAGGTTAGGGTGCAGCCAAGATCCTCTTGAGGGGACCCAAAGTGTGCCGTTTAGTGCGGCGGAATGAGGCCTGAACAGGCCCACAGGCAAGGACGACACGACGATGAGCAGTCTCACGCATAACAGGCGGCCCGCGCGCAAAGCGGTCAGAATTTACGGCGCGGCGATGCTTGCAGCAATCGTTCTTGCGGGATGTGACGAGAACGGAAAATTCAGCCTGCCGCTGCCGCAGGGTAATGCGAACGCGAGCACCGCAGGCACCACGAAATCCACAAAACTGGTCGAGCGCGACGTCGAAGCGCCGGAAGTTTTCTCTGTGACTGATCAAGGGCTCTGGGACGGTCGGCCGTCACTGGGCGGCGTCTGGGTCGCGCACCCTGACGTGAGCGATCCCGAGCGTGTTATCATCCGCAACGAAGCGAACGGTAAGTTTGTGATCGGAGCACTTTTCCGCAAGGAACGTGATCTGCCGGGACCAAAGCTGCAGATGTCGTCAGATGCTGCGGCCGCCCTGTCGGTGCTTGCCGGCGCCCCTGCCCCGCTGAATGTCACCGCGCTACGGCGTGAGGAAACGGCAGAGCCTGCCGAGGTCGAAGTGTCAGAAGCCGAGACCGTCGCGGCAGCACCTGCTGTGACAGAAACATCGCTTGATCCCATCGCCGCGGCCGGTGCAGCGATCGAGACAGCCCCCGCCAATGCGACGGCCGCAGCTGCTGCATCTGCACCCAAACCTGCGGCACCCCGTCCGACATCTTCGCTCGCGAAACCGTTTGTCCAGCTGGGCATCTTCAGTGTCGAGGCCAATGCCAACCGCGTGGCAAAGCAGATGCGTGGTGCCGGTATGATACCTTCCGTGAAACAGTCGCAGATTAACGGCAAGCCGTTCTGGCGCGTGGTTGTAGGACCGGCAAGCAGTAAATCCGAGCTGAACAATCTTCTTAAAGCCATTAAGGCCGAAGGCTTCTCTGATGCCTATGCGGTCTCCAATTAACGGGAGCCTGTCCCTATGATCCGCCTTCTTGCTGCCAGTCTGGCGCTGATCCTTACCACCCTGTCCGCCGCTGCGTTCGAGACAAAGGCGACTGCCGCCTATGTGATCGACCAGACGACAGGCACCGTACTGCTTGCAAAAAACGCCGACGATCCGTTGCCGCCTGCCTCGATGTCGAAACTGATGACGCTTTACATGGCGTTTGAAGCGGTCACGAGCGGCAGGCTCAAGATCGACGAAGCGTTGCCGGTTTCTTCTGCGGCCTCTGCCTACGGCGGTTCAACGATGTTCCTGCGCGAAGGCGAACGTGTAACGGTCGAAGACCTGCTGCGGGGCATCATCGTGCTGTCCGGCAACGACGCCTGCGTGGTTATCGCCGAGGCTCTTTCGGGAACCGAGAACCGCTTTGCGCGTGACATGACCATGCGCGCACAGCAGATGGGTATGACTAACTCTACCTTCATGAATTCCAATGGCTGGCCGAAACCCGGCCACCGGATGTCGATGCGCGATCTCGGGCTTCTTGCGAACCGCCTGATTTCAGACTTCCCGCAGTTCTACCCGATGTTTTCGGAACAGGAATTCATGTTCGATGAAAACGAAAGCTCCAACCGGTTCAACCGCAACCCGCTGTTATCTTTGAACATTGGCGCAGATGGCCTCAAGACGGGCCACACGCAAGAAGCAGGTTACGGCCTTGTCGGTAGTGCCAAACAGGGCGACCGCCGTGTGATCTTTGTGATTTCGGGACTGGAATCAGCTGCTGCACGCGCCCGGGAATCCGAAGCAATTGTGAACTGGGCGTTCCGGCAGTTTGCCGTGCGCAGCATCGGCGATGAAGGCACACAGATTGCGCAGGTCCCTGTCGCGCTTGGGACGGTTGATAGCATCGGCGTCGAATTGATGGAGCCGTTGTCGATCCTTGTGCCGATCGGCCCCTCGACACAGATTAACGCCGAGGTCATCTATCGCGGCCCCCAGCAAGCCCCTATCGCTAAAATGCCGGAAAGTCCGCGCAATACACCGTTTGCGGAACTCCTTATCACCCGTGAGGATTTGCCGGACGTGCGCGTGCCACTGCGTCCCTCAACAGATGTGCCGCCCGGTGGATTTATGGTGAAAGTGACAGCAGCAGCGAAACACCTGCTTGCGCGATTGAACGCCGGACCGCAGGACGCTTCGTGAGCGGCACCGGTCTGTTTATCAGTTTTGAAGGCATCGACGGATCGGGCAAATCGACCCAGGCCCGTTTGCTGGCGGATCACCTTATTGCCAAGGGGCGTGATGTTGTTCTAACACGGGAGCCTGGCGGTTCTCCGGGGGCTGAGGAAATCCGCGCGCTCGTGCTGCAAGGCTCACCCGACCGCTGGTCCGCCGAGACAGAGATCCTCTTGTTTACGGCAGCACGGCGCGATCACCTGGAACGTACCATTCAGCCTGCTCTTGATGCGGGCAAGGTTGTGATCTGTGACCGCTTTGCAGATTCCACGCGGATGTATCAGGGGCTGTCGCGCGGCGATCTGCGTGGCACAGTCGATAACCTTCACCGCCTCATGATCGGAGTGGAGCCGGACCTCACGCTTCTGATCGACATGCCCCCTGACCAAGGGTTGTCACGTGCGCTTTCGCGCCAAGGTGTAGAGGAACGGTTCGAAGAATTCGGCGAAGACCTGCAAAAAGCCATGCGCGCCGGTTTTCTTGATCTTGCCACCGAATTTCCGGAGCGTTTCATCAAGATCAACGGAGCCCAGGAGATCGACGCCGTTGCCGCAGACGTGGCCCGCGCCGTTGATGCACGATTGGTCGCCTGAGCCGCCTTTCTTCCACCCGCAAACCTGCTAAACCCGCACCATGAGTGATGAAACACCACAACCGGACCGCGTCGAAGGTGCCCTGCACCCGCGCGACACCGTTCGCCTGATCGGTCAGGACGCGGCAGAAGCCGCGTTTCTGGAAGCTTTTAACAGCGGCAAACTGCATCATGCGTGGATGTTGACCGGTCCGCGCGGCGTCGGAAAAGCAACGCTGGCATGGCGCATTGCCCGTTTCCTGCTTGCGACACCAGCCGATGATGGCGGCATGTTTGCGGCCCCTACTCCGTCAACTCTAGACATTGACGCCTACCATCCGGTCGCCCGACGTATTGCGGCGGGTGGTGAAGGTGCGCTGAAGTCCGTCACGCGCAGCATCAATCCCGACACCAAGCGGATGCGCAAGCAAATCGTGGTGGACGACATCCGAGCGCTGAACGGTTTTTTCCAGATGTCGGCCGCTGATGGCGGACGGCGCGTGGTCATCATCGACGACGCCGACGAGATGAACGTGAATGCGGCCAACGCGTTGCTCAAGATGCTCGAAGAGCCGCCGGAGCGATCAATACTTCTGTTGCTCAGTCACCAACCATCGAGTCTGTTGCCCACCATCCGCTCGCGCTGTCGCACCCTCCGGCTGGGCACGCTTGATCCCGCACAAATGGCAGAGGCGCTTGAGGCAAGCGGCGTTGAGACCAGCGGCGATGCTGCCGCTCTGGCAGAGCTTTCTGGCGGTTCCGTTGGTGGTGCCCTGCGCTTGTCGCTGATGGGTGGGCAGGCGATCTATGCCGAACTTGTCGCCCTCATGGGGACCCTGCCCCGCATGGACCGTGCGCGTGCGATTAAACTGGCGGAAGCCGCCGCTCAGCGCGGTGCCGAAGAAAAGCTGTCGCTGCTGTTCACGCTGATTGACTTGTTACTGGCCCGTCTGGCCCGCACAGGGGCCACGGGCGCTCCTCCCCCAATAGAGGCTGCCCCACACGAGGCCGAGATGCTTGGCCGCCTGTCGCCCACGATGGCGCAGGGCCGCATCTGGGCAGAAGTGGCCCAAACGATTTCCGCACGTGCACAGCACGGACTGGCGGTGAACCTTGACCCTGCCGCACTGGTCCTAGATACCCTGCAACGAATGGGTGAATGTGCACCCCGATAGAATGCACTCCGTACAGCCACGAGGCCGCGCCGCAGGTATGACCGACATTCCCCAGATCACAGACAGCCACTGTCATCTCGACTTTCCCGACTTTGAAGGTGAACTGCCGGAAATTGTTACCCGCGCCACTGATGTCGGGGTCACGCGTATGGTGACGATCTGCACCAAACTGCGTCAGGCGGATGCAGTGCGGGCAATTTCAGAGGCCCATGCGCCGGTCTTCTGGGCGGCCGGCACGCACCCGATGTCTGCCGCGTCAGAGCCGTTGGTGAGCGCCGACGATTTGATAGCACTTGCCGCACACCCCAAAATGGTCGGGATTGGTGAGACAGGTCTTGATTACCACTACACCGCCGACAGCGCCGATGTTCAGAAAACGTCGCTACGAATTCATATTGATGCGGCGCGCCAGACCGGCTTGCCGCTTATTATCCACGCCCGTGATGCGGACGAAGACATGGCACAAATCCTTGCGGAAGAGCACCGTAACGGAGCTTATAGCTGCGTCATGCACTGCTTTTCCTCCTCACCAGAGTTGGGGCGGGCCGCGCTTGATCTGGGCTTCTACCTTAGTATGTCGGGCATCACGGCTTTCCCGAAATCGGCTGACCTGAGAGATATTTTTGCCGCCGCGCCCCTGGACCGCATTCTGGTCGAAACAGACGCGCCCTATCTCGCGCCGCCGCCCAAGCGCGGCAAGCGCAACGAGCCGGCCTACACCGCTCATACTGCACGCCGCGCGGCTGAGACATTCGGGCTCGACTACGCAGAATTTGCCGCCGCCACGCAGGCCAACTTTGATCGGCTGTTCAGCAAAGCGGCCGCCTATAAAGAGGCCGCATGATGGATGAGATGCGCCTAACAATATTGGGTTGCGGTTCTTCCGGCGGGGTTCCGCGGCTTGGAGGCCATTGGGGAGCCTGCGATCCGGACGAGCCAAAGAACACACGCCGCCGCTGCTCCATTCTGGTGGAACGGGTGCGGGAGGCGGGGACGACAAGTGTCCTGATTGATACCTCCCCAGATATGCGCAGCCAGCTTCTGGATGCCGGTGTCGGGCGGCTTGACGGTGTCCTTTATACCCACGCCCACGCGGATCATGTTCACGGGTTGGACGATCTGCGCATGATCGTGATCAACATGCGCGCCCGCCTTCCGGTCTGGGCCGATGCACCGACCAAGGCTGCCCTGCTGGACCGGTTCGGATATGCTTTTGTGCGGCCAGAGGGGTCGATGTATCCCCCCATTCTGGATCTCAACGAGATTGACGGCGAAGTGGCAGTAAAAGGTCCGGGTGGCACATTGCGCTTTACGCCGTTTTTGGTGAACCACGGCGGCATGGATGCCTTGGGTTTCCGCGTCAATGATGTGGCATACCTTCCGGATGTTGCAGCGATACCGGAAGACGTCTGGCCGCATCTGCGTGGATTGCGCTGCTGGATCGTCGACGCGCTGCGCCGCGAGCCACATCCCACCCACAGCCACCTAGCCCAAACTCTGGACTGGATCGCAGATGTGGCACCGGAACACGCTGTGCTGACCAACATGCACAATGATCTGGACTATGCCACCATCGCCGCGGAGACTCCCGACCACATCGACCCCGCCTTCGACGGAATGGTGCTGAAATTTCCGCTTTCGTGATGTTGGTGTTCTAAGACGACCCAAGCGCCGTTTGATCGGCCCAAACCAAGGCCACTACGTGCAAACCCTTCTCGAAGTTATTCTGCCGGTCTTTCTTGTCATCGGATTTGGCTATGTCGCCGTATGGCGGGAATGGTTTCCGATCTCTGGCATCGACGGGGTGATGCGGTTCACGCAGAATTTCGCGATCCCCTGCCTGCTGTTTCAGGCCATCGCCAAGATTGACCTGCAAGCATCCTTCAATCCGGCTTTGCTTGTCAGCTTTTACACTGGTGCGACCTTGTGCTTTATAATCGGGATCTTTGGTGCACGGTTCGTGTTCAAACGGGACTGGGAAGACTGCGTCGCTATCGGGTTCTGTGCGCTCTTTTCCAATACTGTTCTTTTGGGCCTGCCCATCGCGGAACGTGCCTATGGTCCGGATGCGCTGACGGGCAACTTTGCGATTATCGCCTTTCATTCCCCTTTCGGCTACGGCGTGGGCATTACGGTCATGGAGATCGTGCGCAATCGCGGACAATCACCGCTGGCGCTGGCGCGTTCAGTCGGGCGGGCAATGTTCCGCAACGCACTCGTGCTTGGTGTCTTGGGTGGCTTTGCGATGAACCTGTCGGGGTTTGCGATCCCGTCTGTTGTGGATGACGCCCTGTCTTTGATCGTTCGCGCGGCCCTTCCCGCCGCACTCTTTGCGCTTGGCGGCGTGTTGATCCAGTACAAACCGGAAGGTGATATGAAGGCCATCGCAATGGTTTGTACGCTGACGTTGCTGGTGCATCCGGCGATCACCTGGGTGATCGGGACCTCGCTTGCCCTTGATCAGGATTTGTTCCGTGCGGCCGTGCTGACAGCGGCGATGGCACCCGGTTTTAACGCGTATATCTTCGCCAATATGTACGGTCGCGCCCGCCGCGTTGCGGCCTCCGCTGTGCTGATCTCCACCGCTGCGTCAGTATTTTCGGTCTGGTTCTGGTTGTCGGTGCTGGGTTAAGCCGTCATTCTGAGGCAAACGAGCCATCGCGGCGCTGCTTAAACGGAGCACGGAAATGAAGTCTGATCCAAGGTCCAATGTCGACCATCTGCTGCCCTTGGTCATGAACGCCCCGCGTCAAGGCACACGCCGTGTCGTCGCGATTGCGGGTCCGCCCGCCAGCGGGAAGTCAACACTGGCCGAGGCGTTGGTCGCCGCATTGAACGGCGCAGGATGTGCAACGCAGCTCGTGCCGATGGATGGCTTTCATCTGGACAATCGCATCTTGTCGGAACGCGGACTGCTGAACCGCAAGGGCGCGCCGGAAACCTTCGACGCCGAAGGTTTGCTGAGGCTTGTCGGCTTGCTTGGCTCAGACCTCGATCTTTACTATCCCGTCTTTGATCGCGCTCTTGATCTGTCTATCGCGGGGGCCGGATACATCTCCCCGCAGACAGATACCATTGTAATCGAAGGGAACTACCTGATGATGCAGGCTCCAATCTGGGCCGATATGGAAACGCACTGGGATTTGTCCATCAGCATCACCTGCCCCCCTGACGTTCTGGAAGAGCGCCTTATCCAACGGTGGCTCGATCACGGCCTTGCGGAAGATGCTGCACGGGCGCGGGCAGAAGAAAACGACCTGCCCAACGCCCGCCTGATTGCGGCGTCGATGGGTCCGGCTGATGTCACCCTTTAAAGATAACCTTCACCACCTTTAAACTTCTTCTGCCTCCAGCACCCGTTTGGCAACGCGGAAGCATTCCAGTGCCTGAGGCACGCCGCAATAGATGCCGATAACGTGGATAATGGCTCGAATTTCCTCTTTGCTGACACCGTTGTTCACCGCGCCTTTGCAGTGCACCTCCCATTCAGTCATCTTTCCCAAGGCCCCGATCATCGACAGGTTCATCATTGACCGCGTTTTTGCGTCGATCACGTCATCTCCCCAGCCGAAGCCCCAGCACCAAGCGGTCATTGCCTCCTGAAACGGTCTGGTAAAATCATCCGCTGCTGCAAGGTTACGCTCCACGTACTCCGCACCAAGCGTCTTTTTACGCTTCTCCAATCCTTTAAGGAAGAGATCCTCGTCAAAGCTGCCCATCTTCTATCCTCCCGATTTGATGCCCCATGGTTGCCAAACAGCATTTGATCTACAAGCGCTATCGGTCCTGCGTATTAGCAGGTGACCCATTTACTTCCCGTGGGACACGTCGCGTCGGGAACCTTTTCTGCCCGCTGGGCGTTATGTACTGAAATCCAATTTGCGGGGGCGGTGTGGAAAACAACTATTCGGTAGAGAGGTCGCTGCGCGTCCTCGTGTTGATCTCATTGTTTGCCACCGCATATTTTGCCCGCGACCTGATCCTTCCCGTTCTACTCGGCTTTCTCATGGCCCTGACGCTTAGCCCCCTCTCTCGGGCGCTTTTCCGTATTGGCGTGCCGCATACCGCCGCTGCCATTTTATTGGTGTCGGGGACCGGACTGGTCATTTTGTTGATTGCTGCGGGTTCTGCAGGGACCATTGCAGTGTGGAGCGACGAGCTGCCGCGCATGGGCAGTGAAATCCGCGGCAAGCTCAGCACCATGTCCGAAGCTGTGGAGGAAGTCCGCTCTGCCACAGACGAAGTCGAAAAGCTGAGCGTTGATCCGGAAGCGGCGCCGGAAGTGGTTGTAAAACAACCGGGCCTTCTGGACTCCGCATTCGACACAATGACCCGCATAGGGGCCACGCTGGCGGTGACTTTTATCCTTGCTCTTTTCCTGCTGTCGTCCGGTGATCTTTTCTATCGCAAGCTTGTTCAGGCCTTTCCGACGCTTGAAGGGAAAAAACGTGCCCTGCAGACTGTCTATAGCATCGAAAAACAGGTTTCCCGCTACCTACTGACTATTACGATCATCAACATAGCTCTGGGCGTCTGCCTGTGGCTCTATCTGACTGCTTTGGGCATGCCCAACGCGTATGTCTGGGGGGTGGCCGCCGCTTTGCTGAACTTCCTGCCCTATCTGGGTGGGTTTATCGGGACGCTCCTCGTTGGGGCGTTCTCAATCGTGACATTTGACACGCTTGGCTACGCGCTGCTTGCCCCAATCGGATATCAGGTTCTCACGACGCTTGAAGGCCAGTTTATTACCCCGTGGTTGATTGGCCGCCGTCTGGCGATGAATACCGTTGCGGTGTTTCTGACTGTCGTGTTCTGGGGATGGCTCTGGGGTATCCCCGGTGCCTTGGTCGCGGTGCCATTCCTCGTCGTGTTCAAGGTCATTTGCGAAAACTTCGAGCCATTGAAGACGGTCGCGATCTTCCTCTCCGGTGATGACACCGAAGAGGTCCGTAGCAACAAGGCTGAACCTTTAGCCAGCGAGTGATGGCAGCCACAGGACAATCCCCGGAAATGCTACCAGCAGCGCGATGGTCACGCCGTCCGCGATGAAGAATGGTGTCACACCTTTGAACACATCCTGAACCGTCAGGTCATCGCGCACCCCCGCCACAACAAAGCAGTTGAGCCCGATGGGGGGCGTAATCAGGCAAAACTCTGCCATCTTCACAACCAGTATGCCGAACCAGATAGCACACATGGGACCCGACATCCCAAAGGCTGAATCTGCGGCCGCGACCATTTCGCCGCCGTTTAGGGCCATGACCGCAGGATAAACCACAGGCAGTGTCAAAAGCAGCATGCCAATCGCATCCATAAACATGCCCAGCACCGCGTAGGCCAGCAGGATACAGATCAGAATGACAATCGGTGCCATCTCAAGCGAGGTGATCCAGTCTGCGAAAGCATCGGGCAATTCGGCAAATCCCAAAAAGCGCACATAGATCAGGACACCCCAGATGATCGTAAAGATCATCACTGTCAGCTTTGCTGTCTCTAGCAAAGCCTCTTTCAGCTGGGCCCACCGCATGCCTTTGTAAAGCGCCATCAGGAACACGATAAACGCGCCCACCGCTCCGCCCTCGGTCGGCGTGCCCCAAGCATCCCCGAAGGGGTTGTAGACAAAAAAGATGATAATCACGACAACCAGCACGATTGGCGACGCGGGCGGCAAGGATTCAAAACGCTCGCGCCATGTGAAACCGGTGACGGGCGGCCCGACCGTTTTCCAGACCATCGCGATGCCAATAATCATGCCGGCATAAACGATTGCGGAAAACATGCCCGGGATGAACCCTGCCAGCAGCAGTTTGCCGACGTCCTGCTCAACAATGATCGCATAGATCACGAGGATCGCAGAGGGCGGGATCAGCGAGGCGAGCGTGCCACCAGCGGCCACAACACCGGCCGCAAATTGCTTGTTGTATCCGATCTTGAGCATTTCAGGGATGGCGATACGCGCGAAGACCGCTGCTGTGGCGACAGATGCACCTGAAACTGCAGCAAAGCCAGCGGTGGCAAAGACCGTCGAGACGGCCAAGCCCCCCGGCACCCACGCAAACCAGCGTTTGCAGGCTTCGAACAGGGCCGTGGTCAATTTGGCGTAATAGGCCAGATAGCCGATCATGATGAAGACGGGGATCAGCGACAATACCTGTGCGGATACCTTAGAGTGTGGTGTCAGCCCTGCAATCTTGACGCTGATCTCAACAGCCTTCCAGAAGCGGTCCGGGTCATAGTCGAACCCGTTCCAGCGCAACCAAACCAGCCCGACAAACCCTGCCATGGCTGCGGCAAAGGCCACACGCATGCCAAGGATGACGAACACCAGCATGCCGCCCGAGACCCATAGGCCAATCTCAATCGGTTCCATCGGTCAGTCCTTCCAGCGACTTGGCTTCGATCATCGCCTGTTCGGCAATGGTCAGGTTCAGCGGCACGGCCACCGGATTTTCCAGCCCGAGGATCAGCGCACGGCCATACCCCCACGTTTGCAGCAAAAGGCGCAGCACAAGTACACCAAAGGCAACCGGCACAACAAGTTTGCTGGGCCAAATGGGGATGCCGACGTCGATCGAGCTGTCGCGACTGCAAAGGGGGCGTGCGCAGTCAAACGACCGGTCAAAGTGCTCCCATGCGCCGTAGGTCAGCGCCACGATCAGGATCAGGATCAAAAGTACCGAGACCAGCTCGAAGAACCACAGCATCCGTCCTTTAAGCGCGGAGACCAGCATGTCCATACGGATGTGGGTACCGTCACGCTGGACATAGGAAACCCCCATGATCGCGATGATAGGCATCGCTGCTTCGATATAGTCGACGTAGCCCATCATGGGAGAGCCAAAGAACTTACGGCCCGTCACCGAATAGGCGGCCAGAAACATGAGTGAGAATATCGCAAGTCCCGACAAGAGCGCGCAGAAGCGCTCGATTGGCAGTAACATGCGGTCAAGTTTGCTTAATAGGCTGGAATCTTCCAGCACGGCGGCTGAGCCTGCCATTGTGTCGCCTCCCCCAAGGTGTAGGTGGGCTTGGCCGCCCACCTTACGTTATCAACTGCTGTGTAAGGTGGGCAATTTGCCCACCTTTGCTTTGGGCTTAGCTACCGCCGGCTTTTGTGTCTGCCAGCGTTTTGACCACCAGATCATAAAGCTCCTGACCCGGCAGGCCCTGTGCTTCCATGTCGGCGATCCATGCATCACGTGCTGGCGCGGCTGCTGCGGCTCTGAACTCTTCCAGAACTTCCGGAGCGATCTCAACCTTCTTCACGCCTTTCTCTTCAAGCACCGCATCCCAACGCTCCAGCAACTCACCGTAGTTGGCCAGATAATGATCGAGGGATTCCTCGATGGAAGAATCCAGCGCTTCACGCTCTGCGTCAGACAGCGACTCGTAGGCGTCGATGTTGACAACCACAGGGCAGTTCACGGTGCCGGGGTTCAGGTTTGCAGTCCACCAGTCAGCCTGATTGATCGTGCCGAAAGACAGGTGTGCGTGCTGGGCGAAGGCCACTGTATCCACCACACCGGATTCCATCGCCTGATAGGCTTCGGTCGCGGTCACGGATGTCGGCACGGCACCAACAGCTTCAAACGCTTTGCCCAGACCGCCAGTCGCGCGGACACGCATGCCCTTCATATCTTCAAGTGTCATGCGGGGCTCGCCCGTGCCCACAAGGTTGTACTGTGGCATAGGTGAGGTCATCAGCAACTTTGCATTCCACTGCGCCATTTCCTCGGCGGCAGCGGGGTGCGAATAGACAGCCTTGGAGACAGCGCGTTCCTGCTCAAGGTTTTCCACGCCCAGAAACGGCAGTTCAAGCACGGTGACAACGCGGTTCTTATCCGCGTGATAGCCCGCGCAGAACTGTGCCATCTCAAAAGCACCGATAGAGATACCATCAAGGTTTTCACGGTTCTTGGACAAACCGCCGTAGCTTACGTTCATGGTGAATTCGCCACCGGTCTTTTCGGACACCAGCTCGGCCAGCTTTTCAACATGCTCGGTGAAGGCGCGGCGCTTGCCCCAGACAGAAACGTTCCATTCAGTCGCCGCAGCTTCGGATACGAACGCAAGAGAGATGGCGCAGACAGCGGCGCCGCTCAGGTATTTGGTCATTGATGTTACTCCCGTTGATGCGTGCCCTCCTCGGCACGCTTGGCGTCAAACTAGCTTGGGTGTCGAAAAGTGCCAAGCCTGTTTTACTTCAGTTCCACCTCGACAAAAGACATCCGCTCTGATCCGGCATTCAAACCGGTGTGTCGCGCGCCGCGATGACATACTCCAAGACGCGTTCGTTGACATTAAACGTCGACATCTGGCGCGAAATTGTAACGTGGCGGGTGTACCAGCTTATTCTCGATTACCTGAGTGGAAGTGACTGCTGGTTTTACCGCGCGTTCATATTGCGAGATGTGGTCTTAATCAGGGACAACGACGATATTGCCAACATGCGCCTTTTCCGTAAATGCCTGCTGCGCGTTTTTCAGCTGCGACAACGGATAGGTCTTGGCCAACACCGGCGCGATCTCTTCCCGCTCGATATAGCCTACCAGATCTTTGAAAATATGCGGAGGAATAACCGTCGAGCCGTGCAGCGTCAGATCCCGTAGGTAAAGTGTACGCAGATCAAGCGTGACCATCGGGCCTGCAATCGCACCTGAGCAGGCATAGCGCCCACCGCGGGCAAGAACGTCGATGAATTGCGGCCATGACGGCCCGCCTACTACATCACAAACCACATTTACGTTGCATTGTCCTGTGGCATCACAAAGCGCTTGTCCAAGATCAGTTGGCGCACGGTCCAGCAGCACATCTGCGCCAAGGTCGCGCAGGATATCGTGTTTGTCTGGATGCGACAGAGCGGTGACATGGGCACCGCGTCGCTTGGCAAGCTGGACAAGGGCGGATCCCACGCCACCCGACGCGCCTGTTACAAGCACGCGGTCCCCTTCTGCAACCGCGGCACGGGACAGCATGCCTTCGGCAGTGGTGTAAGAACAAGAAAATGTCGCCAGCTCTGCATCGCTTAGCTCGCTGTCGATCACCCCGACATTGCGACGGTCAACCGTTGTATATCCGGCAAATCCGCCATCGCGCTCCGATCCGAAATAGCCCGTTTTCTCGCGGTTCAGTGGCGCATCCCAATCCCGCATCCAGCAGTCAACCATCACGCGCTTGCCAATCAACCCTTCAGAGGCATTTGCACCCACTGCAACAACTGCGCCAACTGCATCAGCCCCCTGAATGCGTGGAAATTTGATTGGCGCACCGCCCCAAGCCGGATCATCGGACGCCTCGGAGGTCACATTGTCTTCGTCCGTCGCACCGCTCACGGATTTGGAATACCAGCCGGTGCGGGTATTCACGTCCGTATTGTTCAACCCGCATGCGCCAACCTTGATGAGAACGTCATCCTTACCGATGGCCGGGACAGGCCAATCCTTGTGGAATTGCAGGGCGTCCATACCGCCGTGGTGATGGAGAACATAGGCCTGCATTGCTGTCGGAAGCTGCGTCGTCATTTGTTTATCCTTCGTTATATGTCTTACTTAAGGCGACCTCGAAACCCGCGACAATCCCTTATTTCTGGCACCAAGACCTTCGAAAAGTTTCTTTGGCAAAAACGGAACCGGAGACAAAATTTACAATATTTTCCGCTTGGAAGGAAAGTCTTTTACAAGGAAACGACCCACTTCCAGTTGATTATTCCTTTCCCATTCTGCCACGCTATGATCGCGCTTAGACAGGTCAGCCTGCGCAGACAAAGACGCAACGCGACCCGTGACTGCCAAGGGAGGGACCGATATGTCCGATACAGCTGCAAAAACTTACCCACCATCCGATGCCATGGCCGCAAATGCCCATGTCGACGCCACAAAGTACGACGCGATGTATGCCGCGTCGATCAGCGATCCGGACGGTTTCTGGCGCGAACAGGGCGCACGCATTGACTGGATCAAACCTTTCACACAGGTCAAGGACGTGGACTTCACACTCGGCAATGTCAGCATCAACTGGTACGCTGACGGCCAGCTCAACGTGGCCGCGAATTGCATCGACCGCCACCTTGAGACGCGCGGTGATCAGACGGCGATCATCTGGGAGCCGGACAGCCCCGAGGACGAAGCGCTTCATATCACTTATAAAGAATTGCACGCGCAGACCTGCAAGATGGCAAATATCCTGCGTGATCTTGGTGTGTCAAAAGGCGACCGCGTTATCATCTATCTGCCGATGATCCCCGAAGCTGCCTATGCCATGCTGGCCTGTGCACGCATTGGTGCGATCCATTCGATTGTCTTTGCGGGCTTTTCACCTGACGCTTTGGCGGCACGTGTCAACGGATCCGAAGCCAAAGTGGTGATTACCGCAGACGAGGCCCCGCGTGGCGGACGAAATACACCGCTCAAGACCAACGCAGATCAGGCGCTGCTGCACTGCAAGGACACCGTCAAATGTCTGGTGGTCAAGCGTACGGGTGGCCAGACAACCTGGGTAGACGGGCGCGACCATGATTACAACGCGCTTGCGGCAGATGCCGCCGATACCTGCACACCCGAAGTGATGGATGCCGAAGATCCGCTGTTTATCCTTTATACATCAGGTTCGACCGGCCAGCCGAAGGGTGTTGTGCACACCACGGGCGGCTATCTGGTCTATGCTGCAATGACGCACGAGGTGACGTTTGATTACCACGATGGCGACATCTACTGGTGTACCGCTGACGTGGGCTGGGTGACCGGCCACAGCTATATCGTTTATGGTCCACTCGCTAACGGGGCGACCACGCTGATGTTCGAAGGGGTCCCGACCTATCCGGACGCATCACGCTTCTGGCAGGTGTGTGAAAAGCACAAGGTGAACCAGTTCTATACGGCACCAACCGCGCTGCGTGCGCTCATGGGCCAGGGCAATAGCTTTGTCGAGAAATGCGATCTCTCCAGCCTGAAGCTGCTGGGCACCGTGGGTGAGCCGATCAATCCCGAGGCATGGAACTGGTACAACGAGATCATCGGCGGCGGTCGCTGCCCTATCGTTGATACGTGGTGGCAGACAGAAACCGGCGGGCACCTGATGACTCCCCTGCCCGGTGCACACGCGATGAAACCCGGTTCCGCGATGAAGCCGTTCTTTGGCATCAAGCCAGTGATCCTTGAGCCAACCACGGCCGAAGAACTTCAGGGCAATCCGGTTGAGGGTGTCTTGTGTATTGCCGACAGTTGGCCCGGCCAAATGCGCAGTGTCTGGGGCGACCATGAGCGGTTTGAAAAGACCTATTTCGCGGATTACCCGGGCTACTATTTCACCGGTGATGGTGCGAAGCGCGACGCAGACGGCGACTATTGGATCACCGGCCGCGTTGACGACGTTATCAACGTTTCCGGCCACCGTATGGGCACCGCCGAGGTCGAAAGCGCATTGGTGGCACACCCCAAGGTCGCCGAAGCTGCCACGGTGGGCTATCCGCACGACATCAAGGGACAAGGCATCTATTGCTATGTCACGCTGATGGGCGGTCAGGAACCGACCGAAGAGCTCCGCAAGGAACTGCGCACCTGGGTCAGAACAGAGATCGGTCCGATCGCCTCTCCCGATCTGATCCAATGGGCACCGGGCCTGCCGAAGACACGTTCTGGCAAGATCATGCGCCGCATCCTGCGCAAGATTGCCGAAGATGATTTCGGCGCTTTGGGTGATACATCAACGCTCGCGGACCCCTCCGTGGTGGACGATTTGATCGAGAACCGGATGAACCGCAGTTAAGCCAACCGGCTTTTGCCAAATTAAAAACACTGCGATCCCGCGCTTTCTGGTCGGGATCGCGTTTGATCCTCTGGCAATGTTTAGCCGCCAATCTATCTAGTGGCAAAAGGCGTGCGTCAGGCCGTCGCCTATTGGATTGGAGAACAGGCATCACTGGACAAATCAAAGCTGCCATGGCACCGCATGCCTCCATGACAGATACGCTCAAGCCATTTGCCCCTGATGACGGCGCTGCCCTGCGCAGCGCTTTCGGCCGTTTTGGAACGGGCGTGACGGTAATCACCACACAAACCCCGCACGGACCTTTGGGTATGACGGCGAATTCGTTTTCGTCTGTCTCGCTTGATCCGCCACTTGTGCTGTGGTCACCCGCAATACGCTCGAAACGCCACGATGCGTTTGCCGAAGCCGCGTCTTTCTGCATCCACATTTTAGGTGACGATCAACGTGCCCTCGCGCTCCATTTTGCGAGCCAGGGACACGATTTCACCGGGCATCTCTGGGAAGAAGGACCACAAGGTGCGCCGCAGCTGAACGGCTGTCTTGCCGCTTTTCACTGCGACACCTATGCCGTTCACCCTGCGGGCGACCATTCGATCATCGTGGGACGGATCACCCATGCGGCGGAGCGTTCAGGCACCGGTGCAGGGTTGTTGTTCGATCAGGGTCGCTTCGGGGCGTTTACCCCGAAAGACTGAAACTTTCGATCAGTAGTCTTTTTCAAAGAAGATACCGATACCCGAATTGCCATCGGATTCCAGCGTCGCCTTGCCGGTCAGATTTGGCGTAATGTCGAGGTTTAGCGATATCTCACCTGTTCCGTCTGACGCAGCTGTGACATCGGTATAGACGTTCTCCGACAAGTACTTGCCCGCGCGGACTGCCGTGGCACCATCGTCGGTTGTGGTTACATCCAGATCATCCAGCCCGAACCCTTCACGCAAGTTGCTGATAACGCCAGTACCACCACGGCCCGCCAGCGTTGCAACGGCATTGGCCAGTTGCAGCGCCTGAATGGCCGAGATTTCAGACAGGTTTCGCCCGAACAGCAACTGGGCCAAAACCTCGTCCTGGGGCGCGTCAGGTGTCGCTTCGAAAGTGACAACAGGTTCATCTGCGGGTCCTTCCACGACCACGCGCACTTCGCCTGTGCTGGTCGTTGTCGCAGAGACAAATCGGATGTAAGGAACCAGATCGCCTTGAAACTGTATCGCACCTTCGCGCAGATCAAATCGCTTGCCCAGAATATCAAGACGCCCGCGTTGCAGATCAAACCGCCCGGCGGAAATGACGCGATTGGTTGTACCGGTAAGGCGCAACGCTCCCCCGAGTTCCGCATCAAGCCCGCGACCGCGCACAAAAATCCGGTTCGGCGCGCTTACCCGCACGTTCAGCCCGAAACCTGCGCCTCCGTCATCGGCAGGATCAACGCCCGCTTGCGCATTCTCGATCCCCGCTTTGCGTCTTGTAGCTATCACCGGTCGGGTGGCCCCGATGTGGTTGATCGGGGGGATGTCCCCGATGCTGGTCAGCCCTGTGGACGGGACGGTCACATTGGTCTCGCCCACATCGACCTGCCCACTGATCTGCGCACCACCCGTCAGGGGACCGTTCAATTGTAGGGCACCGTCAATCTCTGTGCGGTAGAGGTTCGGGTCAATCAGCACGACTTGTGACAGACCAATCCGAAGGTCCGCCGCAAGTCCGCCCGTCAATGCAACAAAGCCGCCGACCCGCAAGCTGCCGCCGTTGACCGCCTGTCCCGTCAGATCAATTTGAGCGCGGCTGTTGGCAAGCTGAACATCCGCGTTGATGTCTGTGAGCCCTACCCGAAGATTTGGCGCGCTCAGCGACGCGTTGCTTGTGCGTATGGTCCCACTGACCGAGGACAAGGCTGGCTGGCCGTTAATGCGCAAATCAAACCGGGCCTGCCCCTGAAGGTCCCTCGGTTCCAGAAATGGCCGCGTTAAGCCCAAAGGCGCATTGCCTGCCACTGCGAGATCAAGCGTGCCGTTTTGTCCAACCACGCCGCTCACGGTCGCCTGTGTGCCTGATGGCCCGTCTGCGTCGGTCTGCACCCGCCACGCGCTGCCTTCCTTGCGGGCGGTTCCATCCACACTCAAGGGGCCGTTTATATTGTCGACCAGTGCGCCGATGTTGGGCATGTCAGCACTAAACGTAACGTTCGCATTCGGCCCTGTAACCAATCCTTGAACCGCGGCCTGGAGGGAATAAGGCCCGCTGGCGGTTGTATCAATGACGATGCCGTCCTCAGACTGCCGCACATCGCCACGTGCCGACAAAGCGCCAGAAATGGTGGGCACCAAAGGCTGCACATTCGGGAGAGACACGTCAAAACCGATGCGCATGTTGGGACCTGTCGCAAGGCCTTGAACGGCAGCGCGGGCATTGTAAGGCCCGTTTGCAGTGGCATCGATCAAGATGCCGTCCGGCGATTGCCGGACCTGCCCCGAGGCGGCCAAAGGTCCTGACACACCCGGTACCAAAGGCCGCACATCCGGAACCGAGACCTCGAAGTCGAGGTTCATGTCAGCACCGGTTGCCAAACCCTGCACTGCCGCTTGGGCGTTGTAAGGACCCGTAGCTTTGGTATCGATAACAAATCCGTTTTCCGTCTGTTGCACGTTACCGGTAGCAGTAACCGCACCGCTGACCTGCGGTACCAGGGGCTGTATGTCTGGCACAGAGACATCGAAATCAAGATTGACCGACGGCAACAACTCTCCGTCCAGGGCTGCTTTGGCGCTATATGGCCCTGTCGCGTCAGTGATGATGTTCCAACCCTGCTCGGTCTTGCGCAGCGTACCTTGCGCTGACACAGGCCCTTCGATCTGTTCTACAAAGTTCTGCATCTCGGGTACATTTGCGGTAAAATCCAACGCAGCGTTTGCGCCGGTCGCCAAGCCTTCAAGGGTCAGCGCCACACCGTAGGGGCCGCTTGTATCTGCATCCACGCTCCAGCCCACAACGTCTTGCGTCGCAGTCATTGTCACACGGACCGGTCCTTCGTATTGCGGCACCACAAGCGAAAGATCGTTGAGCAGAAATTCGGCTTGCGCCTGACTGTCATCGGTACGCAAAGCGGCGCTTCCCGTTAGGCTGAGCGCTGCGTTTTCCAGTACGAGATCACGCAGAAAGGTGCCGGTTTCATCGCGGCGTGCTGCGACACTAAGGTCCGTGCGGCCCGCCAGAACAGGGTCAACCTGACTGATCCCAATCGCCAAATCCTGCGTGATACCCTTTGCGGTCAGGTCAAACTGCCCGCCCAGCGGCGTAATTTCCCCTTTTAACGCAAGTTCGGTCTGGCCATCCATCTCGCGTCCTGCGAGCGCAGAAAAGCGGCTGAGGTCGCCGGCAGTCAAAGTGGCATCGAGATCGGTTTTCAATCCCGTAGAGAGACCGTCAATCACAGCCGCCCCACGCAACCCGAAGTCGGTGCCTTCTAGCACCAGATCGGATATACGTATCGGCTGTTCCTCGGTATAGGTGAGCGTCGTGCGCCCGTTTATGCGTTGCCCAACAGCTTCAGCGAGCGCAGGGTCGGTCAGGTCGAGGCCCTGCACCGCAAAGGTCACATCCCCTTCGAAACTGCCCAAGGTGCCCGCGCCCGGCTGTAGAATACCATCAAGCGCCAGAGTGGTCTGTGCGACCTCCGCTTCGGTATGGCGCAGGCCCGCCACATCAAAGTTGGCGGTAATCTGTTCGTCATCAGACTGATCGTAATTGATCACCAGATCAACGCTTTCAACGGTCGTGCCTTCACCGCCCACCGGCAGCAAGACTGCCGTGCCATCGGGGCCGGCCACCTTCCCTGTGATATCAATCAAGGTCGGCCATTTGTCTGCATCAAGTGTCACCTTGCCTTGCAAATCAGCCGCCTGCGCCTTGAGCGAGAAGCTGTTCACGTCCACGGCACCGTTGGCTTCAAGCAGGGCGTCAATTTTCAAACGTACATCTTCGCCAAAAAACTCGCGATAGCGCGGTGCCAGAAGTGCTGTGATGTCGCCGCCAATGTCAGCCTGCACAATCCGGTCCGGCGTTTCTGTCGACCGGCGCGACGCTTGGGTCCCAAGGGTCACTTCACCGGCCAGTCGCGGCTCACCATCGGTCGCAACTTCAACGTCAGCTGTAAATTCGCTCAGCGGACCGGAGCCCGCGATTTCAAGTTCTATAGACGGCTGGCCCGGAATGTTCAGCAGACGCGATGCGATACCTGCCTGCCCCTCGCTCACCTGCACCAGCAGATCCAGAATGGTGTCGCTGCGTTCGTAATTCGCCTCGATCACAAATGCACCGCGCGTGCCGTCGGTGCGCCTTGCAACCAGTTCTACATCTGCAATGTCGTCATTCAGCGTTGCCGATGCATTGATTTCCAATTGGGCTTCAACGCCTAGGATGGGTGCGCCAAGATCAATCTGCGCGATCGAAAAAGTCTCGACACGGACTGAGACAGGAAGTTCCGGCAAGCTGAAAGGTGTCGCTTCCGCATCTGGCAGGCTTTCTTCGGATACAGGCAGCCGTGGCAAAGAAAGACGCTGTGCCGTCAGGCTTTCGACTTCCAGCCTTCCGCGCAGCAACGCCGACCTGTTCCAGTCCAGCACAACATCTTCAAGGATAAGCCATATGCCTTCAGCGTCCGCGATGGTCATCTTGTCAAAGGATGCGGCCGAGCTGAGCGCACCGGCGAACCCGTCAATGCTGACCGTCCGGCCCGTACCGCTCAGCGCGTTCTGGATGGTGCGTGTTAGAAACCCTTTGTCGTCCTCTTGCGCGTGGGACGGCAAAGAAAGCGCCAAGCACAGAGCGCAGGCAACAAAAACACTGTGCAGAAAGCGTATCAAAACGATTGTCCTATCCCGATATAGACCTGAAAATTTTCGTCCGTTTCAGGGCCGGAGGTCGGCACGGCAACATCGAGGCGGATCGGGCCGATGCCGGTATTGTAGCGCAGACCAACGCCCGCGCCGGAATGCCATTCGCCTGAGCCGTCATAGAACTCCTCGGACCCGATGTAGCCCCCATCAACAAAACCCACGACGCCGATGGTGTCAGTCACGCTGAACCGTGCTTCGGCACTCACAGAGACAAAGCTGCGCCCACCCGATAGGTCGCCACTGCCCTGATCGACGCCAAGGGATTGATAAGGTTGGCCCCGCACGGTGCCGCCGCCACCGGAGTAGAAAAGATAATCAGCCGGAGCAGTGCTGATGTCAGGTCCGTAGACCGATCCCACCTGCCCCCGCAGCGCAAGTGTCACTGGTCGCGCTTCACCGAAAGTGCGGTAGGCGCGTGCATCAATCAGACTGCGCATGCCGTTGTCCGACCCGCTGACAGCCAGAAACGGCATCACGCTTGCGTCGATGTAATACCCGTTCTTGGCGTCCAGTGTGTTATCGCGATAGTCAAACGTGGCGCTCAATGGCAAGGTCAGCAGAGTATAGCGATTTTCGCCAAATACATCGCGCGTCTCGGCACGGCGCAGGCCGACGCCTAACGTATATGTCCGCTCTTCGCTGGCGTACCGCTCGATCCCGGCTTCGAGGTCAAGCTGGCGCGAGAAGTAGTTCACCTCATCAAGCTGTTCGATCTCGGCCAGGGCATAAAAATCGGTGTCTTCGTTGAATGTCGCAGGCCGCTCGAAACGGGCAGACAGGCTGTAGTCTTCGCCACCCGAATTGCCGCCGATGCCTTTGATTTCACCTTCGATACGCAGCCGCTCCGCCCCGCCCAACAGGTTGCGGTGCATCCAGAAGGCGCTCAGCGTCAGCCCTTCAAGTGAGCCAAGCTCTGCGCCGAACCCGAAGCGACGCGGCGCGTTTTCGGTGATTTGAGCGGTAATCGGCAAGGTCGCATCCGGTCCGATTTGCTCTGCCTCCAGCAATGCGACCGAACTAAAAGCACCGGTGCGGCGCAAACGGGTCGCTGCCAGACGCAGCTCTTCGGGAGAGAACACCTCGCCCTCGGGCAGACCGGCAATGTCACGGATACGGTCTTCGCGCACATCCTCGTTGCCTGAAATCTGCAAACGGCCAAAGCGCAGCTTTGGTCCGGGCGCAAGAACAAGGTCGGCGTTGATGATCTGGTCGGCATGTCGCGCAGTCAGGGTCTGGCTGGAAAGAGCAGCCTTGGCGTAACCCTGCGCACGCCACCCGTCTATGCCCTCGGAAACGGCATCCTTCAGCACGCTCAGACTTGCCGTCTGTCCGCCCGCGAACTCTTCTGGTATTTCTGTTCCCGGCGCGACCGGCGCGATCTTTGCAGTACCGAACCGGAATTTCGGACCCGTTGAGATGTTAATGACCGCCTGATTGATACTGCGTGGCGGCTGAACGGGCGGAATTGCGGCGGCGTCGGTGCCGTCCAGTGTGATGGTAATGACCGGCCCGAAGTAGCCCTGATCGTACAGTACAGCCAGCAGCCTGCCGTAATCCGCCTGTGCCGCTGCCACGACTTCCTGTGTTGTCGGTGTGAGCTCTTCGGAGGTCTGCTCGATCAGCAAAGAACCGCCTGCGACAGTATCGTAGAGGTCGCTGTCATTGTCGATTCCGGTAATCCGCACTTCTGCGGCCAATGTCAGCGATGCAAGGCACGTCAGCCCCGCGCCGCCCAGAACACGCCCCAACAGGCGCAGAACTGTCTGCTCTTTCGTTACTCGCACACCAAATGCCCTTGTGTCTCCATCATGGGGCCGCAGTTCGTCTGCGATCCCCGCATGATGTGTGGGGTCGTTTTTATTCAAGTAGCGCGATTTAACGTTAAGTCATACGGCAGTGCAAACGCTCAGTTGGGGCCTGACCGGTTTTGTCACGCGAAGGTGAGCCGTGGTGCCTTGCAAATGGACTGCTTGGTTGTTCTAGCGTTTATAGAGGCGGCGAAGATTAAAGGATCGACATGTCCTCCATCGTCTCTTCGTCATCACTCATCGGAATGTCCAGAAGATCAGGGTCCTGCGCGACAAATAGCGTGTCCATGATGTCCTGTGCCGATGGTTCGCCCCCTTCCGGTTCGTCCTCGACCGGCGTGACATCACGCCAAAACGTCTCAGTCTCGGTCACCTCAAGTTCAAGGTTTTGCGTGCTGATCGGCTGATTATCCGCATCAAATCCCAGCACTGAGACCTCATAGATGTGATCACCATTTGTATCCCATACTTGATCGTAAGACGGTGTAAACCAGTCCTTATTCGATATCGCGCCGGTTTCTCCGTCTACGTCGAAGTGACCAGCGTCCGGCCCATCCAACACGTAATATGGCCCATCGGCTGGAGCATCGGGCTCAACCGGCTCGACAGGGTCCACTGGTTCTTCAGGATCGACAGGATCAGTCACGGGGTCGGTGTCGTTATTCGCAAGTTCGGCAGGCCGCCAAAGCGTTTCGGTGGGTGTGACGACCAATTCAAGGCCTGTCTCGCTCACTTCGTCGCCTTGGTCATCAAGACCAATCACCGACACCTCATAGATGTGATCACCGTTGGTGTCCCACACCTGATCGTAAGACGGGGTGAACCAATCCTTGTTCGAGATTTCTCCGGTCTCGGCATCCACGTCGAAGTGTCCCGCGTCTGAACCTGCCAGAACGTAAGTGATGCCGCCGCCACCGCCAACCGGAATTGGGGGCGTTGGTTCGTCCGGCGGGTCGATTGGGTCTACAGGGTCAATCGGGTCGACCGGATCAATCGGATCGACGGGATCAACCGGTTCCTCCGGCATTCCAGCGCCCGCTTCTTGCCAAAAGGTTTCTGTTGGCGTCACAACCAGTTCAAGGCCGTTCTCGCTCAGCACGCTGCCATCTGCATCAAGATGAACAATAGTCACTTCGTAGATATGATCGCCGTTGTTGTCCCACACCTGATCGTAGGACGGTGTGAACCAGTCCTTGTTCGTGATCTCTCCAGTCTCGGCATCCACGTCAAAATGCCCGGCGTCGTCACCCTCCAGAGTATAGGCAGCACTCACCGGATCAACAGGATCGTCTGCTTCAGGCGGGTCTTCGGGGTCGACCGGTTCACTACTACCTTCAGGGAATTCCACCGTGCCGTTCAAAGAAAAATCGTCAGCCTGTAGTGGGTTTTCAGAATTGATATCAATCACCAACGTGCCGTTGCTCACCTCAAGTGTTAAGGTTGTAACGCCACCATGAACACTCCCCACGGCAGACAAAGCCTCTGCGGTGTCGTAGCCCGCGATCTGGGATAGGTCGATCAGGTCAGCCGCACCGTTCGCGCCAAAGTCGGTGATTTCAACCCGGCCTGCCACGTCCTGAAACACAAAGACATCGTCGCCGTCACCACCGGTCAGAATGTCCGTGCCGCCGCCAGCATCAAGCCGGTCATCGCCCGCACCACCGTGGATATTGTCATTTCCGTCCCCGCCGAAAAGCGTGTCGTCGCCGACACCCGCCTCCATCCGGTCATTGCCCGCGCCGCCCTCTGCGTAAAAGGACGACCCCGCCGTGTGTCCGTCGAGGAAGTCATTACCGTCATCCATGAAAATCCGGTCGGAATCCTCGTGCACGCCAATGAACACCAGATCGTTGCCAGCACCCGCATGGATTTCGTCATTTCCCTGACTGCCAGCAAGCAAGTCATTGCCGTCGCCACCGTTAATCGTATCAGTCCCGATGCCGCCGATCAGCGTGTCGTCGCCCTCGCGTCCGTACACCAGATCATCCCCGTCGCGTGCGAAGACGTGATCATTGCCTGCGCCCGCATCAATCTGGTCGTTGCCATAAAGGCCTTCGATCTCATCATTGCCTGCGCCACCCAGAAGAGTGTTGTCGCCGTATCCGCCACGCAGCGTATCGTTACCAAGCCCCCCCACAAGCTGATCGTTGCCTTCGTCACCGGTCAGTGAATCGTCGCCGCCCAACCCGTCAATGATATCGTCATCCGCACCGCCAGCGATTACGTCGTCCCCTTCTGTACCGATGATAACAGCGGGAATGGCAACCGGCGGCACTAGTTCCGAGACAAAAGAGAGAACGTCAAATGGCGGGTCCTCTGTCACAGGCTCATCCCCTGCGTCCGGCAGAGTGGTGACCTGATAGTTCACTTCCGTCCATGCGCGGTAGGTGCCGGACAACACAGGGTTGCCGTCTTCATCGACTGTATCGGATACCGCCGGATCATATTGCGCATAGGCATAGAAGGTTTCGAGGTTCTGCTGGACTTCCTCGCTCGTCAGATTGGGGCGGAAATCGGCTGTCGCATATTCGACGTATGAAACCAACTGATGATCCCCGTCGTAATAATTCTGCGCGTCATAGGCGAATTCGGATGCATGCACGTGGTCCGAATGATTGGTGTCCGCATAGACCGAGCTGTGGTCCTGTATCAGTATGGTGTCGGGCTGGTGGTGCTCCATCAACCCCAACAAGAGGCCCGAAACGTCATCCGCTGTGTAGGTACTGGCCCCGTCGACACTGCTTATCTCGGAGATATCTCCGTCCCGAAGCTGCTCAAGGCTTTCGCTATCTGTGGAAGCGTACCCAGTCCCGTCGGGGTTGCCGTCCGGAAGGCGCAGGAAATACAGGCGAATATCAGGCGCGCTGGCCAGGTAAGACGTTTGCACTTCGAAACTGTCGGCACTGTCACCAAATGTCGCAACACTATCAACCCAATCATCCGAACCGGCCATGTTGGCATAGGCCGCCTTGGCCCCTTCCTCGCGCCCTGCCCAATAGGTATCGTCCTGCCCCGCATCGCCAGCGGTCAGATATACGGTGGTGTGGCCCCCGCCTGCGTTGATGCTGCTTTGTATATCAGGATTCTGAAACAACAGATCATCGTCGATATGGGCAACAATAGACAGGGTCGATCCGGCCGCATTCGAAAGGGGCATGGGACATCCTCGCAGAGGTTTAGAAAAATGAAGTATTAGATGAGTAGACCGAAGGGGACCGCAGCGATCAAGGTTCGCGATCTGCTGACTATACGGTAAGGCATTGTTTATCAGCACCTTAGCGGAATTCCGGGTAACGACGGAAACAAAATGAGTTCAAATTAAGGCAATTATGGTGTCGCAACCGGAAACGATGCGCATTGTGCTTCGGCGATTGTATCAGACCCTCCTGAGGAAGCTGACCCAAGTAAGCGAATCGCAACTGCTGCGCCGAGAGACCAAGCGGTCGGTCATGCGCTCAACGAAACGGGAGCACTGCATACTGCTGTATTCGATTGTCACCGGAATTGGCTTGAGCGAAGAACTTTGCCTTCGGATCCGTGCGGCGCAAAGGATGGAGATCCGCACTGTGACATCTCTTTACTAAGTGGCATTACCCGATGGTGCAGCACAGCAGGTTTAATGAACGCGCAATCAATGCCGGATGCGAAGCGTATGGCCTGCCGCGCCCCCCTCTTCATGTGGGACGACAGCGCTACATTCGCGCGCGCGGCGGCCATGGCGTTAAAAGCGCCAAGTCTCTCAGTCCGAATGCACGGCGAAAAGCACAATGCGGTTCAAACCTGTTCAGCTATCGCTCCTCCTTTAAGCCACAAGTTTTGGATACTGGCCGCCGGACCCCGCAGCGAATTGGAACGGTGAGTCTGATCGCTCGTAGTGATCCGAACAGCGGCAAATGCTGCGCAAATATTCTCGGCATGTGTCGTGTTAAGAAGGAACGCTGCACAACCCCTTGATTTATTATCAAAAAGTTAATTTTGGTGCGGGTGAAGGGACTCGAACCCCCACGCCATAGGCGCCAGAACCTAAATCTGGTGCGTCTACCAATTCCGCCACACCCGCACACCGCACGAAGCGGTTAAGGGCGTCAGTAACAAAGACTTACAGCCATGGCGAGACTAAAAAAGGGCAAGACATTAACAAGATGTTGTCATATAGTTCAGATAACCAGAGCAGGTTGAAACAAGAAAGATACGCCCATGAAACCGAATACGGTCGGGCGCGTAGACGGAGATAACCGTCATACGGGCCAATTTACGCCTTATGCCGCCATTGATACGGGGCTTGTGAAAGGTGCTATGCTACTGACGCTGGACGGGGAAATGCCCGTCGAGTTTCTGTCGGTCGGCGATAAGCTCATTACACGAGACACTGGCATATCCAAAGTCACCCACATCCAGAGAACCACACGGCAAGTGCACCAAATTGCGCTGTCTGCGGGATCACTCGGCCATACACGGCCCGAACGTGATGCGGTGCTTGCCGGGGACCAGATGATTCTGATCCGCGACTGGCGCGCCAGATCGCTGTTCAATTCCGAAGTGGCACTGGTCGCGGCACGCGCCCTTATCGATGGCGAATTCATCACCGATCTTGGCGTGCAGGAAACGACCCTGTACCAGATTTTCTGTGACGGGCCGCACATCCTTTATTGCGATGGTCTTGAGCTGAGCACGGCAGATGGCGCACGCGCACGTGGCGCGGTTCTTCACGCCGCCTGAACGCAGGACTGTCTAAAGTCCAAGGTTGCGGAACACCTGCGGGAGCGTTTCGGGAAGGTCTTCGGCAATTAGGCCGGGTCCGAACGCACGCGCTGTTTCAACGTGAAGGTACACTGCGGCTTCTGCGACTTCAAAGATATCGGGGCTGGTCGCTGGCGCTGCCATCCCGCCAATCATACCGGCAAGTACATCCCCTGCCCCCGCAGTGGCAAGCCATGGTGCCTTGCGTCCATAGGCGGTGGAATGAACACTCGCCCCGCCACCGGGTTGAGCGATGACTGTATCGCTGCCTTTCAACAAAATCACACATCCCGCGCGATCAGCGGCTTCACGCACGGCGTCCACTTTGGATTTGCCGATGCGTGAGCTTTGGCTCAGATCGGGGAACAACCTTCCGAACTCGCCCTCATGCGGAGTCAGAATTGTGCGGGAGTGGACTTTGCCGAAAAGAACGGATGGATCATCCGAAAAGCTGGTCAAGGCGTCGGCGTCCAGCACTACAGCGGGTGCGCGTTGATCGTTCCTCTGCTCACGGCGATCCAGAACGTCCAGAACTCTGCGCCGCGTATGCTGTCCGACACCCAACCCGGGACCGACAACAAAGGCGGAAGCACGATCATCAGCCACTGCATCAAGGTTTTCGTCTTTCCCCAAAGCGCTCAGCATGATCGCATCAAGGTGACAGGCGTTTTCGATCAGCGCAGATGGTGGGCAGACAACAGTCACCAACCCCGCTCCGATGCGCAGTGCAGCGCGTGCGGCCAGTCGTGCCGCGCCCCCTTTGCCAACACCTCCGGCAAAAACGATTGCATGACCGTGATCATATTTGTGACTGTTGTATTGCGATCTTCCGATGCATTGACCGGGCCAAATCCTTGAAGGAAGCGGGCGCCCCATAAATTGCGGTTCGACCAAACGAACGCGTTCTGCGTCAGGTGCCGTGCCGATGATCGCACGCTCATCTCCCGGTCGCCCCAAGCCGATATCAACCACCTTGAGCGTGCCGCATAAGGCTGGCCCCATCCCAAGATAATGGCCCAGTTTCGCCGCATGGAAGGCCACCGTCAGATCGGCCGCGTTCAAATATTGCGGAAGCGCACCCGCATCGTCATCAGGCAGATTACGGTCTGATGGAACGAAGCCGGTATCAAGATTGAGACCTGAGGGCGCATCTACAGCGACCTTCCTTATCTCATGCGGCTTGGACCAGACTTTTTTCATCCCTGCGTCCAGCACTGCGGACAAATCATCCGAAAGTGGTCGCGTGATGCCGGTGCCGAAAACTGCATCAACAATAAGATCAGGCCGCGGCCCAGCCATTACCGTTGCCAAGGTTAAAGGCGCTACAGGATGATGGGCCGACCATTTACCGTGGTTGACACGCGCGTCACCGGAACGTCCCTGCGTATCACCTGAGAAATGTACGCGTACAGTCCAACCGGCCGCGTCCAACAGTCGCGCGATGACAAAACCGTCGCCACCGTTATTACCCGGTCCACAAAGCACCAAGGCAAGATGCCGCCCTGTTGCGAACTTGGGCCACTGCGCGAAAATGGCATCTACCACACCCTGTCCCGCACGTTCCATCAGATCAAGTCCGGTGACTGCGCCGCTGCTCATTTCGGCGTCTTCGATCGAGCGCATTTGGGCGGATGTGAGCAATTCTGTCATTCGTTCACTTTCTGAAGATTCAATAGTGATGCATTTTTAATCGTAAAGGCTGTTTTTTGGGCGGCCATCGTCAAATTCCCCGTGCTCACCTGACCAAGCTACCGCACATTATGGATTCCCCCGAGGCGAAATGAAATGACCATGGCAGCCCTAGATTCTCTGGGAGGGGAACACATGAAAAAGATCGAAGCGATCATCAAGCCGTTCAAGCTGGATGAAGTGAAAGAGGCCCTTCAGGACGTTGGCGTACAAGGTCTGTCCGTGGTCGAAGTCAAAGGATTTGGCCGCCAGAAAGGTCACACCGAACTCTACCGTGGTGCCGAATACGTCGTCGACTTCCTGCCCAAGGTTAAGGTTGAGGTCGTTCTGGACGACGATCAGGTTGATGCTGCCATTGATGCGATCATCTCCGCGGCCAAAACCGAGAAAATCGGCGACGGGAAGATTTTTGTATCTCCCATCGAACAAACTATCCGCATCAGAACCGGCGAGACCGGCTCAGACGCACTGTAATCGGCATACGCCAACCCATCTCTACCTCTAAGGAAAAGGACACTCCCTGATGAGCACCAAGGAATTTTTGCAGACTCTCAAAGACGAGGACATCGATTACGTCGACATCCGTTTCACTGACCCACGCGGCAAACTTCAGCACGTGACAGTGGTTTCGGATCTGGTTGACGAGGACTTCCTTGAAGAAGGGTTCATGTTCGACGGCTCCTCCATCGCAGGGTGGAAGTCTATTGAAGCGTCAGACATGAAGCTGATGCCGGACGTCAACAGCGCCTATGTCGACCCCTTCTATGCAGAAAAGACGATGTGCGTGCACTGCTCAATCGTTGAGCCAGACACAGGCGAAGCCTATGACCGCGACCCGCGCGGCACAGCACAAAAAGCCGAAGCCTACCTGAAGTCCTCCGGCATCGGTGATATCTCCTACTTCGGTCCCGAAGCGGAATTCTTCCTCTTCGACGATGTTCGTTTCTCCAACACAATCAACAAAGTATCCTACGAAGTTGATGCGACAGATGCGTCGTGGAACACCGACACCGAGTACGAAATGGGCAACATGGGCCACCGCCCCGGTCTTAAGGGCGGCTACTTCCCTGTGAACCCAACAGACGAAGCACATGATCTGCGCGCAGAGATGCTGAGCACGATGAAGCGTCTGGGCATGAAGGTCGACAAGCACCACCACGAAGTGGCGTCTTGCCAGCACGAGCTGGGCCTGATCTTTGGTTCCCTGACAGAGCAAGCCGACGAGCTGCAGAAGTACAAGTATGTGATCCACAATGTGGCGCACGCTTACGGCAAGTCCGCGACATTCATGCCAAAGCCGATTTATGGTGATAACGGTTCCGGCATGCACGTGAACATGTCTATCTGGAAAGATGGCAAGCCCCTGTTCGCAGGCGACAAATACGCCGATCTGTCACAAGAAGCCCTGTGGTTCATCGGTGGTGTTCTGGGCCACGCGAAAGCTCTGAACGCTTTCACCAACCCGTCCACCAACAGCTACAAGCGCCTGATCCCGGGTTTCGAAGCACCTGTTCTGCGCGCGTATTCTGCACGTAACCGTTCCGGTTGTGTCCGTATTCCATGGACAGAAAGCCCCAAAGCCAAGCGCGTTGAGGCACGTTTCCCTGATCCCGCAGCAAACCCCTACCTGTGCTTTGCAGCGCTCCTGATGGCCGGCCTTGACGGCATCAAGAACAAGATCGATCCGGGCGAAGCCATGGACAAGAACCTCTATGACCTGCCTGCAGAAGAGCTGGCGGATATCCCGACAGTATGTGGTTCCTTGCGCGAAGCACTGGAAGAGCTGCAGTCCGATATGGACTTCCTGCTGGCCGGCGATGTGTTCACCCGCGATCAGATCGAAGGCTATATCGAGCTGAAGATGGAAGAGGTGCACAACTACGAGCACACACCACACCCTGTCGAATTTGGCATGTACTACAGCTGCTAAACGACACTCAGATTTAGGGAAAGGGCGTCCGGTTTCGGGCGCCCTTTTTCGTTGGACGTGCTGAAAGTGGCCGCAGACTTACCCAGACTAAGACAAACCCTTGCCCCAATTTCGCCCCAGATGTCACCGATATCCTAATTCGGGGATAGGAGAGCACTGCCATGCCAAAGTCACAGACGTCATTCGATGAGCGGATCAAACGTATCAACAGGGGTCAAACCTGCGACAGCTCTGCGACTGTAGGTAAAACCAAGCATCGCCGTCCGCTGCGGGCACGGATGCTCACGTTTCCCTTCTTTGTTGGCGTTGGTATCCTGACAGGCGGTACGGCCTACGCCTTCGCTTCCGTTCAGCCTGACATGCAGTGGGTCGCCCTGCTGGCCGATCAGGCGCAAAAACTCCTCTGACGCACCAACCGCACGGTTCCCCTTTGAACCTTGGTTAAACCTCGGTAAACTGTCGGCAACAGTTTTAAGAGGTGCTCTCATGCAAATTCTTCGTACAGTTCTTTCCAGCGTGGCCACCTGTGTCGTGCTGAGCGCGCCCGCGCTTGCTGCGCAGTGCGGCAACTCCGGTGGCGGCTTCGGTCAATGGAAAGCGGCCTTCGCTTCCGAGGCACAAAAAGCAGGCGTTGGTCAGCGCGGCCTTCAAGCGCTTGCCAATGCCCAATACGCGACCGGCACCATTCAGGCAGACCGTAACCAGAAATCCTTTAAATACTCCCTGTCAAAGTTCATGCAGGTACGCGGTGCCGACACAATCGTGGCACAAGGCCGCAAACGCAAATCGCGCAATGCGGGGTTCTACCAGTCGCTTGAGCAAAGATACGGCGTGCCTGCGGGTGTGCTACTGGCCATTCATGGCATGGAAACCGGCTTTGGCGGCTTCATGGGCAAAAGCGAAGTTGTTTCCGCAATCACCACACTCGCATATGATTGCCGACGCTCCGCGTTCTTTGTGCCCCATGCGATCGGGGCTCTCAAGCTTGTGGATCAGGGTGCAATCACCAATGCCACCAAAGGGGCCAAACATGGCGAGCTGGGTCATACACAGTTTCTGCCAGGCAATGCTCTGAAATACGGCGTAGATGCCGATGGCAACGGACGCGTTGATTTTTACAACCAGACCGACGCGCTGGCCTCTACCGCGAACTTCCTGCGCAAAAAGGGTTGGAAACCCGGTCAGGGGTATCAGGAAGGTCAGCCAAACTTCAAAGTAATCAAGCAGTGGAACGCCGCGACTGTTTATCAGCAGGCGATTGCGATCATGGGTGCGCGGATCGACGGATAAATCTGCCACAGTTCGACGACGAGATGACAAGGCCCGGCCGCGCAGTGCGCCCGGGCCTTGTGCGTTCCAGTCGCACCCCCTATATGCCGCTCAAGGGTCAGGCCCCTGCCGTCCGCATTCCGGTGAAGTCCTGAGTTGAATACCAAACCTTCAATCTCGCTGATTGATGGGCAACGCGGACCCCCTTTCGAGCTTGCGAGAAGGAGAGTTTGATATGACCGATACTTCAATTCCGTCCCGCGATGTTCTGAAATCGCAGGCAAAACGTCTGCGTCAGGATCTGGCCGGGCGCGGACAAACCATCACCCACGCGCAAGCGCTGGAAACTATCGCGCATCAATGGGGTGCGCGTGACTGGAACACGTTGAGTGCCAAAGCGGCACAGCACCATCCCGGATGGGCCCCTGGTCAACGCGTTTCCGGCCGCTATCTGGGCCACGCTTTTGCTGGTGAGGTCAAGGCGGCGCGGCAGGCGGCGAACGGTTTTTGGGCGCTTACCCTACGCTTTGACGAGGCGATAGACGTTGTCACCTCTACCCAGTTCAGCGCTTTTCGCAGGCAGGTGAACACGACGGTAAATGCCCAAGGTCATTCGCCGCAAAAGACCTCTGACGGGCAACCACACATGGTCTTGCACGTCAGCTAACCTACAGGGCCGCTGCCATTCGTGGCGGCCCTACGCGTTGTTCTTCACCACATGGGTATGAATGGCGAAAACCACCGCATTCGTGCGTGGCATGCGCAATATACACTGCCGCTCTGACCTTATGTAATCGCCTGATCCACCCACCTTCCTGTAGGGCTGGTGCAGGTCTGCATCACTGTATTGGAGCCGGTTGAACCGCCATAGCGGCCTGCCCTCCCTGACCCCGTCGAACAAGCGCTGGACCCGTCGCCCAATGTTTGCGTCGTATTCGTCTACCGGTTCATGGATTGCCATAAGTGGCTTGCCCGCTTTGTCTGCCAACCTCCAGTTCGCCGGAAAACACAATACAGCACCGGTCAGCACATGCTCTTGCCCCTGTTTTTCCAGAATGCAGATATCCTGCTGGATCAGGTGGCCCAGTGTCAGCAGCGGTCTGTCTGCGTCAATCGGTACGGAGCGTCCGTCCGGGCAGGAAACGCTATCCGCTGACACCCCGAACCCAAGTTCTGGAAGGACCGCAAGCGTCTGCTCCAGAACCTCCAGCGCGGCTGCGTGGGCGGCGGGATCACACCACAGCACAGCATCCCTCCGGTCACGCAGCAGGTCGGCGCGATATGCCATCTGTGCGGCATAGGCATCATCAACGCGCAACCAGTCATTTGCGCCGCAAGGTGCCACGCCGGGCAACCCCGCTTCGCTGTACATTTCTTTCGGCAATGCATGCTGCAAAATCACTGTCATAGGCGCACACTACCAATGGGTGGCCGCGAGTCTTGCGAAAAACGACATTGGAAAACGTCGGTGACAGCCATCCATGGTCGCCCGTTTTAGGCAAGCTGGACGAGATCAGCCAAAGCGAGGCCACTCATGAACCGGCATTTCAGCGATACCCGCAAGATTGACCCTGAAAAGGGAGCGCAATTGCCTGATGGTTCTCCAAATGATGCAAACCGGGTCGAGATTGGCCCTACTCTACTTGCCTTTCGTGAATGGGAGGCCGCGGGCCTGACCCTGCCCAATCTTGATGCGATGCGCCGCTACCGGTGGGAACGCCTGACGCGGCACGTGGTAGAGCGCGATCTTGGCGGGCTGTTGATGTTTGACCCGTTGAACATACGCTATGCGACTGACAGCACCAATATGCAGCTTTGGAATACCCACAACCCGTTTCGCGCGGTCCTCTTATGCGCTGATGGATACATGGTGATGTGGGACTACAAAAACTCTCCCTTTCTGAGCGAATTCAATCCCCTCGTGCGCGAGCAACGCTCGGGCGCGGACCTGTTCTACTTTGATCGCGGTGACAAGGTTGGCGCAGCAGCGGATGTGCTGGCAAAAGAAATTCGCGACTTGATTGCAGAGCATGGGGGCGCAAACAGACGTCTGGCCGTGGATAAGGTCATGCTGCACGGACTGCGCAGCCTTGAGCGGCAGGGGTTCGAGATTGTCGACGGCGAGGAAGTCACCGAGAAATGCCGGTCTGTCAAAGGACCGGACGAATTACTGGCAATGCGTTGCGCGTCACATGCCTGCGAAACAGCAGTCCGCAAGATGGAGGACTTCGCGCGGGCCCATATTCCCTTGGGCCAGACGTCCGAAGACGATATCTGGGCGGTACTTCACGCAGAGAATATCAAACGTGGCGGCGAATGGATCGAGACCCGCCTGCTGACATCCGGCCCACGGACAAATCCGTGGTTTCAGGAATGTGGCCCAAGGATTGTGCAGAACAACGAAATTGTGGCCTTTGATACCGATCTGGTTGGCAGTTACGGCATCTGCGTCGATATTTCGCGTACATGGTGGGTCGGTGACGAAGATCCGAGGCCGGACATGATCTATGCCATGCAACACGGGATTGAGCATATCGAGACCAATATGCAGATGTTGAAACCCGGAGTAATGATACCAGAGCTCTCGGCAGGGACGCATGTGCTTGACCCTCAGTTTCAGGCCGGAAAATACGGCTGCCTGATGCACGGCGTGGGGCTTTGTGATGAATGGCCTCTGGTCGCCTATCCCGATCACGCCGTTGAAGGAGCATACGATTATCCGCTTGAGGCCGGGATGGTGCTTTGTGTCGAAGTCCTGGTGCAGCCGGAGGGTGGAGATTTCTCTATCAAGCTAGAGGATCAAGTGATTATCACCGAGGACGGGTTCGAGCGATTGACGACCTACCCCTTCGACCCCGCATTGAGCGGACGATGAAAACAACAATCCCCCATAGGTTGAATGACCCGGCAAGGGCATATTTGCTTTGACGCGCCGCAGGTGAGTTCCCTATATATAGCGAAATCTACCAGCTGTATGGGTTCTGCTGCCCATTGGCTACATTTGGTGGCGCTCTCGGGGGGGAACGGTATGCGTATATTATTGAACAGGCTGGCGGGGTTCGCTTCGTTTAAGTCGTACAACCAAAACTCACATTCCACCATAGGTAGTGTTTCTAAATCGATTCTTGCTAGATGTCCAGCCGTCAAAGCAGGCCCCGTTTCCGGAGGGTGCCGGTCATGAAAAGCTACCAGGCAAGAGCGCCGAAAGACAAAGAACCTAGGTCTACGGCGTTTGTCGCTGTGGCCATTGGCGGCACCGCGTTCCTTATCGGCGCTGCCGTTGCCTTTGGGTATGCACAGTGGTCATCACAGCAGGAAAAGCTGGCTCAGATGACGCAGATGGTCGAAGAAATGCAGGCCCGGCCCGCCGTATCGCCAGCAGCACCTGCCCCGCAGGCACAGATGGAGACGGTCACGCGCGAGGCCCCCGTGGATCTGTTGACCCCTGTTGCCACGCCGTCTGCGCCTTTCACAACGCCTGTGGCACAATCCGGCACGGTACCGGCACTACAGGCAGTTGTTGCCTCGGCCAGTCAGGATGCAGCGCTCCCCGATAGTCTGGCGCAAAGCACGGCGGAAAAGTTGCGTGCATTGGTCGAAAGCGCCTCTCTCGTGCCAGATACACCGAGCCTCGATCCAGCCGTTTTGCCTGCACCTGCACAAACCACGGAGGCAAAGATCGTCAGTGATGCCCGCCGTATTGAGACGCTCGCCGTTATTCAAGCCGGAGTGCAAGAGCTTGTCACCGCAGTGGTCAAAGGCAACTACGACATTCACACCGATTACGAAGATGAACATTTCTCGGGCCGCATCCACTTTGCCTTTGTTGGTCACGAAGAAGACCAGACCGCACTTGAAGTGTTCCTCTCGCAGGCCGCAGAGAAAGGCATCGTCGCCCATAGTGACGCGGTGGTAGATGCAGACGGCAAAGTAAACGGCCACATACTGCTGTTCGATCTGGTGGAACGCGCCTTGCAGAACGGCACACCAGAAGAGCAACGCGCAGGCGAGAAAATGCGCCGCGAGGCCGTGGCGTTGTTGGCCGAGAGTGATCCTTCAGGAAGCCCCGAAAATGCTGCGGGCGAGCGGTACTATACGGTCGAAGCCGGTGACAGCCTTGCCTACATTGCGCTGCAATTCTATGGCAATACCAAAGACTTCATGCTGATCTACGATGCCAACCGGAACAAGATCAGCTCTCCCAACAGGATTCTGGTTGGACAGCGGTTGGTGATCCCGAAAGCGTAATCAGAACCGGTTGGCGCGCCGCCTGCACATCATATTCTGACGCTGCAAGCGGCCCGATCGTGATAGCGTTACTGACCCAGCGCTTGCGCCAGATCGTTAATCAAATCATCTGCATCCTCGATACCGACCGACACCCGCAACAACCCTTCAGGGATGCCTGTATGAGGCTCGATCGTATGGCGGTGCTCGACAAGGCTTTCGACCCCGCCAAGTGATGTGGCACGGTGGAAAAGTTGCAAACGGCCCGCCGCCTTCAACGCCGCATCACCCCCGCCTCGCACGACAAAAGACAACAGGCAACCGTAGCCCCCCGTCATCTGCTCGGCAGCGATTGCATGGCCGGGATGATCCGGTAAACCGGGATAAAGCACCTCTTCTACCGCAGGATGATCCATCAGATAGGTGGCCAATGTCATCGCGTTCTTTGACATTTCGCGCATTCGCAGCGGCAGCGTGCGCATGCCACGGGTCAAAAGCCACGCTTCCATCGGGCCCAAGACAGCACCGGCCATATCGCGGTCGGCTCTTATGTCCTGCCACATCCTGCTGTCCGGATCCGCGACACAAAGCGCACCGGCCAGAACGTCGGAATGGCCATTGATCCCTTTGGTTGCGGAATGCATCACGATATCCGCGCCATAGCGCAGCGGTTGGCTAAGCACCGGAGACGCCGCAGTACTATCGACCACCAGCGTTGCTCCGACGTCGTGCGCCATCTTTGCAGCGCGCGCTACGTCTGTGATACGAAGCCAGGGATTGGAGGGCGTTTCAATCCACACCAAAGCGGGACGCAAGGAATTGCAAGCACCTTCCAGAGCTTGCGGATCGGAGGCTTCGACCTCCTCGAGGGTAATGTCACGCCGTTCGCAGAACGCCCTGATCCACGCAGTTGTGCCCCAGTAGATTTGTTTTTGCACCAGAACAGTTGCACCACTCGGCACGGTGCGAAACACGGCCGCGACAGCTGCCATACCGGACCCGAACAGCAATGTGTCTGCTGCCCCCTCCAATTGCGATAGCAACTGCTCTGCAATACGCGCATTCTCGTTATGGGACCTCAGATAGACATTGTTGTCTTTCAGAGGTGCGTAATCGACATCGCGTGCGAATGTCGTCGCCATGTGAATTGCCGGCACAACGCCACCGGTTTCTACATCAGTCGCACCAGCGGCTTGCGCCGCGATGGTTGCGGGGTGCAGCGGGCGGTTTTTCGGGGCATCGACCATGGGCTGATCCTTGTCTGTTTGGGCTATTTATGCTGCCAGCTTGCTACACCGCTGTTCCTATGCAGGCAATCTCTGTCACACCCCCGTGACAACAGCCGCGCAGGGCTTGCGCCGGACGCGCCCCTGCCCCACGTTGAGGCGGATCGGAGAGACACTTATGGCCACTGAACGCATCACCTTCCCCGGCCATGACGGCACAGAGCTTGCAGCGCGGCTGGACCTGCCCGAGGGGCCTCATCTGGCAACGGCGCTTTTTGCCCACTGTTTTACCTGCGGTAAGGACATCCCCGCAGCCCGCAGGATCGCTGCCCGCCTGGCAGGCATGGGGATCGCGGTTTTGCGTTTTGATTTCACGGGCTTGGGCCATTCAGAAGGTGAATTCGCCAATACCTCATTTACATCAAATGTAGACGATCTGCTTGCCGCTTGCGCCTACCTTGAGACGCGAAGCTTGCCGCCACAGCTGCTGATCGGTCATTCGTTGGGTGGCGCTGCGGTGCTGAAAGCGGCGGCGCAGCTGGACCAGATTACGGCCGTTGCCACGCTGGGCGCGCCTTTCGATCCCGGCCACGTCACTCACAACTTCGCAGACGCCCTGCCTGAGATTGCCGCCAAAGGGTCGGCAGAAGTCTCGCTTGGCGGTCGGCCCTTCAGGATCGGGCAAGCCTTCGTTGAGGACGTGACCCAAGAACAGCTCGCACCGGCGATTGGTCATCTGAACGCGGCACTGCTGGTTATGCACGCCCCGCAGGACGCAATTGTCGGCATCGACAACGCCAGCAAGATTTTCGGGGCTGCGAAACACCCCAAGAGCTTTGTGACTTTGGACAAGGCGGATCATCTGATCACCCGCCCTGAAGATGCTGAATATGCCGCCGACGTGATCGCTACATGGGCAAGGCGGTATTTGCCGCTACGTGCCCCTGCACCGCCCCCCGGTGCCCCCGAGGGGATCGTGCGTGTGTCAGAAGCCGACCCTGACGGATACCTACAAGATGTTCATGACGGTCCGGCACATCACACTTTGGCTGATGAACCGCTGGCCTATGGTGGTACCAATCGCGGGATGTCGCCTTACGGGTTCCTATCGGCCGGTCTGGGGGCTTGCACATCCATGACGATCCGCATGTATGCAAGGCGCAAGGGCTGGCCACTGGAACATGTGAGCGTCGACGTGAGCCACGACAAGGTGCATGCGCAGGATGCGGAAACCGGCAGTGGCGACAAGATTGACACTTGGCGCAGGCGCATCAAACTGACCGGCGCGCTGGATGCCGAACAGCGCCAGAGGCTTTTGGAGATTGCCGATAGATGCCCTGTGCACCGCACGCTTGAACGCTCTTCCGAAGTGCTGACAGAACTGCTGCCTTGAGGCCCGACCTCAATTGGTCACCCGAAACACCCCTTCGGTCATGTCCCCTGAATTGTCGATAAAGCGCAGGCGCTTGCCCGATTGTTGGATGTCATAGCACGTCCACAGGTCCGAAGGCGGCCACATGCTGCAATACCTGTCCTGGCGCACCTCCCAGTAGCCCCAGCTTTCATGGCCCGAGAAATACAAGGTGCGGCCAGAGGCACGAAAATCCTGCCACTTGTCCTCGTAGTCAATGATCGTATCGGTCAGCGCACTAGCAATCGCGGGCCCGTCAAGCGCGGTCCATTGCACGCCATCAGCCGTGGCCTGAAAAGCTGGCAGAACCAGCAGAATCATCATACCGACACGCATCATGAGGAGCTCCTGACTTGTTCTTGCGGCGCCTTCAGTCTATGCCGCGCGTAATCTGCAAAACAGTCACAAAAAGGTGTGTTCCATGATCCCCCGCTATTCCCGTCCCGAGATGGTCTCCATCTGGTCGCCCGAGACCAAGTTCCGCATCTGGTACGAGATCGAGGCCCACGCCTGCGAAGCGATGGCCGATCTGGGCGTCATCCCGCGCGAGAACGCGGATGCGGTATGGAAAGCAAAAGACGTAACTTTTGACGTGGCCCGCATTGACGAGATCGAGGCCGTTACAAAGCATGATGTGATCGCCTTTCTGACCCATCTGGCCGAGCATGTCGGCAGCGATGAAGCGCGTTTTGTGCATCAGGGGATGACGTCTTCGGATGTGCTCGACACTTGTTTCAACGTACAGCTGACCCGCGCAGCGGATATTCTGATCGCGGATGTCGAAGGGCTGCTGGCCGCACTGAAGCGTCGTGCGCTGGAGCACAAGGACACCGTGCGCATCGGACGGTCCCACGGCATTCATGCGGAGCCCACCACAATGGGCCTCACATTCGCACGTTTCTACGCCGAGATGGACCGCAACCTTGCGCGTCTGCGTGTCGCGCGTGACGAGATCGCCACCGGTGCCATTTCAGGTGCGGTTGGCACCTTTGCCAACATCGATCCCAAGATCGAAGAACACGTCTGTGCCCAACTTGGTCTGAAACCCGAACCCATCTCGACGCAAGTGATCCCCCGGGACCGCCATGCTGCTTTCTTTGCGGCCCTCGGTGTGGTGGGATCGTCGATTGAAAACATCTCGACCGAAATCCGCCACATGCAGCGCACCGAAGTGCTTGAAGCCGAAGAATTCTTTTCTGCCGGTCAAAAAGGGTCTTCCGCGATGCCGCACAAGCGCAACCCTGTTTTGACTGAAAACCTGACGGGTCTTGCACGTCTGGTGCGCATGGCCGTTGTTCCCGCGATGGAGAACGTCGCCCTGTGGCACGAGCGCGATATCTCTCACAGCTCGGTCGAGCGCAACATCGGTCCCGACACCACCATCACGCTGGATTTTGCGCTGTCACGTCTGACCGGTGTGATCGACAAGTTGGTCATCTATCCTGACAACATGCTGGCCAACATGAACAAATTCCGTGGTCTGGTAATGTCTCAGCGCGTATTGCTGGCGCTTACCCAGGCCGGTGTCAGCCGCGAAGACAGCTACAAACTGGTGCAGCGCAACGCGATGAAAGTCTGGGAAGAAGGCAAGGATTTCAAAACCGAGCTTTTGGCCGATGCAGATGTTTTGGCAGCTCTCAGCGCGGAAGAAATCGAAGAGAAGTTCGATCTTGGCTATCACACCAAGCACGTCGACACGATCTTTGCGCGGGTATTTGGCGACAGCTGAGTGCACGATATCGCCTAGAAAACAGGCGCGCTGCGGCACAAGTTGTCGCAGCGTCAGCAAGGTGTTTGAAAAACGCGGAGTTCGGTGTACCTTCTTTTTATCAACCAAGAGGAGACCGACCATGAAGATCAAGACCCTTGCGATTGCTGTGGCTCTAACAGCCCTGCCCACTTTGAGCCTCGCGTCCGGCTGCAACTACGGTAAAGAGCAACAGGCGATGTCCTGTGCTGCAGGCTCTGAATACGACAGTGCTACAAAAACCTGCCTGCCTGTCAGCACCTGATCCGGCAACATATCGGACAAGAAACTGCGCAGACCTGTTGGGGTCTGTGCTTTGAATTATTTAAGACATTTTCAACAAAAATGACGTTCCGCGAAACTTTCGCACTCACAGTGACGTGTAATTATTTCAATATTGCTTGGCCGCGAGAAGATTTAATCTATTTCCAGGCCATAGTCCTTAGGAGAGACCCATGAAACATTTCATTCTTGCAGCGGCCTTTGCTCTGCCACTTGCAACGACAGCCGCCGCAGCGGGTGGTGCGAACGATAACGCCCCGACCAAGCCCAAGTGCGAAAAGGGCATGATCTATGACAAAAAGACCAAGACCTGTGTAAGCGCGCAGGAAAGCAATCTGGATGTTGACGGGCTTTATGAAAACCTGCGCGAGCTGGCCTATGCCGGTCGCTATGCAGATGCCGAGCTGGTTCTGGCGCAGATGCCGCAGGACGATGACCGCACACTGACATATCGTGGTTTCACCCAGCGCAAGCAGGGCAACATCGACGCAGCGATGGATTTCTACGCGCAAGCCTTGGTCGCAAACCCGGCCAACATTCTGGCGCGGTCCTACATGGGTCAGGGTCTTGTCGAACAGGGTGAGGTCACGCAAGCGATTGCCCAGTTGCGCGCAATTCGCGCACATGGTGGCACAGGCACATGGGCCGAAGCATCGCTGCGCACGGCCATCGCAACGGGACAGACATTTAACTACTGATTTCAGCCTTTATTCACCTTTCAGCCTGATAACCCTGCTGACCCGTGGGGACTGGCTTGAATGAATGATATTGTGCCGATGAACAGCTTTGCACCGCTACCGGGAACCACCGGTGGCGGTGCTTCTGTTTCGCTCAGCCGCCGTGCCAAAGCCGCGATTGTTGTCCGCCTGTTACTGAATGAGGGGGCCGACATCCCGCTGGAGGAATTGCCTGACGAGTTGCAGGTCATCTTGACCCATCAGATGGGCACCATGCGCACGGTGGACCGCGACACGCTTGGCGCAGTGGTAGAGGAATTTTCGGCGGAACTTGAACGGATCGGCCTTTCCTTTCCCAAAGGAATAGCCGGTGCGCTCGACTCGCTTGACGGTAAGATCAGCCACCAGACTGCCGCACGTTTGCGCAAGGAGGCAGGCGTTAGACAGTTCGGTGATCCGTGGAAACGCTTGCGCGAGCTTGGCATTGATGCCCTTCTGCCAGCGCTTGAAACGGAAAGCATCGAAGTGGCAGCGGTGATGATGTCAAAGCTGCCGGTGGCCATGGCCGCGGAAATGCTGGGCCGCATCCCCGGTCCAAAGGCCCGCAAGATTACTTATGCAGTATCTCTCACCAGCGGTGTCACACCAGAAGCCGTGGACCGGATCGGCCTCTCTTTAGCCACACAGCTTGATGCCCAGCCTGCCCGCGCCTTTGATGCAGATCCCGTTGCGCGGGTCGGGGCAATCCTTAACAGTTCGACCACGCTGACCCGTGACGATGTGCTGACGGGGCTGGATGAGACCGATCAGGGTTTTGCAAATGCGGTGCGCAAAGCGATCTTCACCTTCGGCAACATTGCCACCCGCATCGCGCCGCGGGATATTCCACGCATCCTACGCGAGATTGACCAGCCGCAACTTGTGATAGCGCTTGCGGGCGCAGAGACGGCAGGCTTTGCCACGTCGCGCGACTTCATTCTCGAAAACATGTCAGGGCGCATGGCAGACCAATTGCGCGAAGATATCGACGGCGCAGGCAAGGTCAAACCCGCCGATGCCGAAGCGGCCATGGCATCGGTGGTAGAGACCATCCGCGAGATGGAGCAATCAGGCGATCTGCTGCTGATTGTCGAAGACGACGAGGATACCGTTGGGTGACACATCGGACTGGCCGCTTGTTGACCCTGCCCCTGCGGGCTATGTCTGACCGGAATGCACAACCGACCCGGGGCTTATGTCAGACCGATCCAATTCAGACGACTTTCACGCACATCCGGCGGGCAAGGCCAGCGATTTTCTGACCAACGCACTCATTGTCGGTCTGATCCGGCTGGCGCTGGCCTTGCCCTACGCCGCGCGCATCCGCTTTGTCGGCTGGATGGTGCAGAAGGTTGTCGGACCTGTCGCCGGATACCGTGCGCGTGCGCTCGATAATCTGGAACTGGTCTGGCCCGACATGCCAAAAGCAGAGCGGGCCCTGATCGCCAACCGCTGCCTGAATAATGTCGGGCGCACGCTGATCGAAAACTATTCCGCCCGTGATTTTCCGCAAAAGATGGCGAAAAACGTCCCCCAAGGTCCAGGCGTCGCGGCACTGGAAGAAGCGACCGCCCAAGGCCGACCCGTTATCCTGGTTACCGGACACTTCGGCAACTACGAGGCCACACGCGCGGCCCTTGTGGCACGGGGTTATGACATCGGCGGGCTCTACCGCGATATGAAGAACCCCTATTTCAACGCCCATTACGTCAAGACCATGGAAGCCTTCGGCGGTCCTGTTTTCCCACAAGGACGCAAGGGCACTGCCGGTTTCGTGCGGCACCTCAAAGCTGGCGGGCAGCTGGTGTTACTGTTTGACCAGCATGTCTATGCGGCACCTGTGCTGGATTTTATGGGATTGCCTGCACGCACCGCCGTGTCTGCCGCCGAGCTTGCGTTGCGTTATGATGCGCTTTTGATCCCGTTCTACGGCATCAGGCAACCTGACGGATTGAGCTTTGAGTGCGTCCTGGAGGCCCCCATCCCCCCGAGCGATCCCGAAACCATGACCCAAGCGTTAAGCGACAGCCTGTCTGCCCGCATCAAGGACAAACCCGAGCAATGGTTCTGGGTACACCGCCGTTGGCGCGGGGACGAAGTCTGAGGCAGGCGAGACGGCGTTCAGCGCAGACGCGCTGCTGCAACGATAGGGCCTGCGTTCTGTTCCTGAATGATCACGACCACCGGCAGGGTGCCGGCGATGTCGGTTTGCATATCCAACGGGCCTGCGCCATCCCAGCTTCCCAAGACCGTCCAGCCCTCGACGATGTTGGCATAGCTATAGGTGTGCCCCCGGTTTTCACCCCGCTTGATTTCCGTGGTCTTCTCGGGAGTGTAGCGCAGCATATGCACCGTGAACGGACCTTGTACATCGCTGACCGCGCGGGCGTTAACGGTGAGTTTACCTCCAGAGCGGGCCAGATCGAGTGCGACGCGCCGGGGCGCACGGGCATGCGCCGCTATCGCCTCCGAGAGTTTCATCGGTTTCGCACCCACGATATCTGTCTCTCCGTTGACCACCATCTCGGGCGTATAGATGGACCGCCTGTCGCCCGCTGCAGCATAGGCCCGCTGCCGCTCTGCATGCGCGGGATCGCCGAAGGGGTCCTTCCAGCCGATGTAATCCCAGTAGTCCACATGCAATGCCAATGCGATGACATCCTCACGATCGGCCAGTTCATGCAGTAATGCATCTGCCGCCGGACAGCTGGAACATCCCTGAGATGTATAAAGCTCAACCACAACAGGATTTTCTTGCGCCCAAAGCGGAGAGCCAAGGGCGGCAGTGAAGCAGAGCAAAGCGGCGCGCAGGTTTTTCATGTGATTCCAATCACCGTAAATCCAGAACCACTGAGTTCTAGACCCAAGGATTTGAAATGACCAATCAAGGTTTGTTGAGACTCTGTCATCCGAGTTGCCTTCACTTTCATTCAATTTCTGTACACCATGGTATACAAAAATCGCAAAACCCCACGAATAGTGGTTGATCCGACACCCTGACAGTGGCATTTAGGCCCCAACATCCCAGTAGCCACAAGCCCCAGAAAGGGAGTTTCTCATGACGATTCAAGTCGGACAGGACACAGCCAAAACCCGCAAAACCATTACAGCAGGTGATCAAAAGATCGCTTACTACTCCATTCCTGCCGCGCAGGAAGCAGGGCTTGGTGACTTTTCCAAGCTGCCAGCGGCGCTGAAGGTCGTGCTGGAAAACATGCTGCGCTTTGAGGATGGCAAGACCGTCACCGTGGAAGACATCAAAGCCTTCGCTGAATGGGCGACCAAAGGCGGCAAGAACCCGCGCGAGATCGCCTATCGCCCTGCCCGCGTTCTGATGCAGGATTTCACTGGTGTTCCTGCGGTTGTGGACCTTGCCGCGATGCGCGACGGTCTGGTGGCACTGGGTGGAGATGCTGAGAAGATCAATCCGCTGAACCCTGTTGATCTGGTCATCGACCACTCTGTCATGATCGATGAATTCGGCAACCCGCGTGCGTTCCAGATGAACGTGGACCGCGAATACGAGCGCAACATGGAGCGCTATACGTTCCTCAAGTGGGGCCAAAAAGCATTTAACAACTTCCGCGTTGTGCCCCCCGGCACCGGGATCTGCCACCAGGTGAACCTTGAGTATCTTGCCCAGACTGTCTGGACCGACAAAGACCAGAACGGCGAAGACGTGGCATACCCCGATACGCTGGTCGGCACCGACAGCCACACAACCATGGTCAACGGCATGGCCGTGCTGGGCTGGGGTGTTGGCGGTATCGAAGCCGAAGCTGCGATGCTGGGACAGCCGATTTCAATGCTGATCCCCGAAGTCGTCGGTTTCGAGCTGACAGGCCGCATGATGGAAGGCACCACAGGCACCGACCTTGTGCTTAAAGTTGTCGAAATGCTGCGTGAAAAAGGCGTGGTTAGCAAATTCGTGGAATTCTATGGCGAAGGTCTGAACCACTTGCCTCTGGCCGACCGTGCGACGATTGCGAACATGGCACCAGAGTACGGCGCGACCTGCGGTTTCTTCCCGATCGACGGCGAGACACTGCGCTACCTACGCACCACGGGCCGTGATGAGGACCGGATCGCGCTGGTCGAAGCCTACGCAAAGGAAAACGGCATGTGGCGCGGCGACGACTACGCCCCGGTATACACCGACACGCTGTCGCTCGACATGGGCACAATCGTCCCTGCGATCTCCGGTCCGAAGCGTCCGCAAGACTACATCGCGCTGACATCCGCGCACACCGCTTTTGCCGAATACGTCAAAGGCGTGCGCGAGGGCAAAGACGCCTCTGTCAAGGAAGAAATCCGTTGGGAAGGTGAAGGCGGTCAGCCCGAGCCAAAGGACATCCCCGGTGACGAAGGCCACCACAACCGTGGCTACGTGATGACAGACGATGGCCACTACCAGCTACACGACGGTTCTATCGTAATCGCCTCAATCACATCCTGCACCAATACATCCAACCCCTATGTGATGATCGGTGCCGGTCTGGTCGCCCGCAAAGCCCGCGCATTGGGTCTGACACGCAAGCCTTGGGTCAAGACGTCGCTGGCACCGGGATCTCAGGTTGTGAGCGCCTATCTTGAGGCCGCCAACCTGCAAGAAGACCTTGATGCGATTGGTTTCAACCTCGTCGGTTACGGTTGTACGACTTGTATCGGCAACTCCGGCCCGCTGGAGCCTGCGATCAGCAAGGCGATCAACGATTATGACCTGATCGGCACCTCGATCCTGTCCGGCAACCGCAACTTTGAGGGCCGCATCTCACCGGATGTACGCGCCAACTATCTCGCATCACCCCCTCTCGTGGTGGCCTATGCGCTGGTCGGTGACATGAACCACGATCTGGCCAACAGCCCGCTGGGTCAGGACAAAGACGGCAATGACGTCTACCTGCGCGACATCTGGCCAACGACACAGGAAGTTGCAGAGCTGGTTGAGCAGACTGTTACGCGTGAGGCATTTCAGACCAAGTACGCAGACGTCTTCAAAGGCGACGAAAAGTGGCAGGGTGTTGAGACAACGGACGCCAAGACATACGATTGGCCACCTGCCTCGACATATGTTCAGAACCCGCCTTACTTTCAGGGCATGTCACCTGAGCCGGGCGTGATCACCAACATCGAAGGCGCGAAAGTGCTGGCTGTTTTGGGTGACATGATCACCACCGACCACATCTCCCCTGCCGGTTCGTTCAAGGAAAGCACACCAGCGGGTAAATATCTGACAGAGCGTCAGGTAGCCCCGCGTGAATTCAACTCATACGGTTCGCGCCGCGGTAACCACGAGGTGATGATGCGCGGCACATTTGCCAACATCCGCATCAAGAACGAAATGCTGGATGGCGTTGAAGGCGGCTATACCAAAGGTCCGGATGGCGAACAGACATCAATCTTTGATGCGGCCATGGCCTATCAGGAAAGCGATACACCTTTGGTGATCTTCGGCGGTGAGCAGTATGGCGCGGGTTCTTCCCGTGACTGGGCGGCCAAAGGTACAGCGCTGTTGGGAGTCAAAGCTGTTATCGCCGAGAGCTTTGAGCGTATTCACCGTTCCAACCTTGTTGGCATGGGTGTGATCCCGTTCGAGTTCACGAACGGCGATACCCGCAAGACACTCGGCCTGACTGGCGAAGAGACGGTATCTATTTCCGGCCTCGACACCATCAAGCCACTTCAGGAAGTGCCTTGCACCATCACAATGGCGGATGGCACCGTGAAAGAGATCACTCTGAAATGCCGCATCGATACCGCGATTGAGATCGAATACATCGAGCACGGCGGCGTGTTGCACTACGTTCTGCGCGATCTGGCCAAAGGCGATGCAATCGCTGCTGAGTAACCAGCCAATCTCATAACGATTAAAAGGCCCCTGCCCGCATCTTGCGGCAGGGGCCTTTTTACTTGAGGGTGAAGCCAGTTATCCAAGGAGAGCGTCATGAAACCTGTGGTTTTGGTAACAGGTGGGGCACGCGGCATCGGCAAAGCCATAGCTGCGGCTTTTTCATCCGACCATGATGTGGCCATCACCTATCATACGACCTCTCCCGATGCGGCGATGCAGGTCTATGCCGTCCAGGCCGACCTAGGCGATCCTCAGAGTGCGCAGCAGGTTATCGACGCTGTGATCCGCAAATTCGGGCGTCTGGACGTGCTGGTGAACAACGCCGGTGCCATCGCGATGGACACCGATGACAGTGCGTTGATTTACGCAGTAAATGTCGCGGCTCCCGTGGCACTGCTGAACGCTGCGCTGCCGCACCTCAAGCGTGGTGCATCTGTTGTGAATATATCGTCTGTAAACGCAGTACTGCCCGCAATGGGAGCTGTGTTCTATTCCGCGAGCAAAGCAGCGCTGGACACATGGACACGGGGCATGGCGAAGACTTTGGGGCCAGACGGTATCCGTGTAAATGGTGTGGCCCCCGGCGCGATTGAACGTGTTGAGCAGCCCCGCCCGCCTGAACTGGTAAACGCTTTTGTCGAGATGACCGCCTTGGGCCGCTGCGGTGTGCCGGAGGACATCGCAAAGGTGGTGCGCTTTCTGGCCTCGGATGCAGCTGGATTTATTACCGGAGAGACGATTACCGTCTCGGGCGGCTACAGGCTCTAGCCTATTTGCCCAACGCGTCGTTCAGCGCCGGCAGGAACCTTTGTTCGTAGTCGCTTCCGACCAATGGTCCGGCATAGCGAAACAGAACGGTGCCATCGCCGTCCAGAATGAAGGTCTCCGGTGGTGCAGTCACACCCCAATCAATTGATGCACGGCCTTTGGGATCAAACGCAACGCCTGAGAACGGGTTGTCGTCCTCGCGCAGGTATTTACCCGCATTGGCCTGCGTGTCGCGAATATTCACCCCGATGATGGACAGCCCTTCGGCCTCCATCTCAAGCAGTTTAGGATGTTCCGCACGGCAAGGGGGGCACCAGCTGGCCCAGAAGTTCACCAGCGTGACCTCACCAGATGCCAGCATATCCGGTGTCACACCGGGGTAACCTTCCAACACTTCCACTGGCACCGCAGGGGCGGTACGCCCGACGAGCGTGGATGGCAAACCGTCAGGATCGTCGCGGAACATGCCCACCGCGGCCAACGCAACAAAAGCCACAAAGATCAGGGGCGGCGCAATCATCATCGGGCGAAACTTAGCCATTTTTGTCAGCCTCTGTTTCAACCGCTTTGAGTGCAGCGCGCGCCGCTTTGCCACGGCGCAGGCTTAGCCAGACCAATCCAGCCAGCAACGTGAGCGACACGGCATAGGCCGACAAAACCTCAACAGCGTATTTACCAAGCTCCGGCATCATGCGGTTTTCTCCATGCGCACGCGCAGCGCCTGTGTGCGGCGCAGACGAATTTCCGTGCCAGTCCGGTACAACACCAAGGCCAGAAAAAGCAGGCCAAAGCCGACCATACTAAGAGCCAGCGGATAGAAGAAGACATCAGAAACGGTGCGCCCGCCGGTGGCGACAGGCACCGACGTGCCTTGGTGCAAACCCTGGTTCCAGAACTGAACAGCGTAGCGGGACAGAATGGCAAAGACAGACCCGACAAGGCAAAGGACCGATGTCAGGTCCGCCGCAGTATCGGGATCTTCGACCGCTTCCCACAGGGCGATATAGCCAAGGTAAAACAGGAACAGGATCAGGAATGACGTCAGGCGCGGATCCCATGCCCACCATGTCCCCCACATGGGCTGGCCCCAGATTGCACCCGTCACCAAAGCAATCAACGTCATCACCAGCCCCACGGGAGCCGCGGCCTTGGCAGCCAGTGCGCTGACGTGGTGGCGACGGATCAACCAGATAAGCGACGTTACCAACATCATGAACCAAGCGTTAATCGCCATCAAAGCGGACGGCACATGTAGGTAGATAATTTTTACGGTAGAGCCTTGCCGGAAATCGTCAGGTGTGCCGAAAAACCCCCAAAGCAGGCCGACGGTCACGGAAACCGCTGCTGCCACCCAAAGAACAGGCTGCACCTTGGCGCTCAGCGCCAGAAACTTGACCGGATTTGCATAGGACCAGATCGACATAGAACCTATCTAATCTCCCGCAGGCGTCGCCTCAATGGGCAAATCATCACATCTAAGGCGCACATTATCGCAGGCCCATCCGCAGGACTGCCGCGCTGGCAAAAGGCATCAGTGCAATTGTCCCCAGCGTGATCCCTGCCAGCATGAAAAGCGGCGTCGAGGGATCCAGCCCTGCAGCGCCACGGCGCGCCGCCTCCGCGCCGAAAATCAGCGTCGGGACGTAGAGTGGCAGAACCAGCAATGATAATAGCAGACCGCCGCGTTTGATACCTACGGTAAGTGCAGCGCCAAAAGTACCGATCACGGACAAGGCAGGTGTACCAACGGCAAGAGAGATCAACAGCCAGACATACCCGCCCTCCGGCAGGTTCAGCAAAACACCCAGAACGGGGGCCGCAAGAACCAGCGGCAGACTGGTTGTCAGCCAGTGGGCCAATGCCTTGACGGTGACAGCCGCCTCAAGCGGCACCGGCGCAGTTAAAAGCACATCCAGCGTCCCGTCCTCATAATCAAGCGCCAGCAGCCGGTCGAGCGACAAGAGGCACGCCAGCAACGCACCAAGCCACAGCACACCGGGTGCGATGGAAGCCAGAAGCGCCGGCTCCGGCCCTACACTGAATGGCACCAGCGTTACAACAATCAGAAAGAACGCGAGGCCGAGGCCAAAGCCACCGCCTGCGCGAAAGGCAAGCTTGAGGTCACATAGCAACAAAGCAATCACAGAAATGCCTCATCGCTTGCACCGGCACGCAAGGTACTCGCTGCACGAAAGGGCGTGAGGTCAAGCACCTCTGCTTCGACACCAAGATCAATATGCGTGGCGAGCAATGCGGAGCCGCCCTGCCCCAGATGCGCTTCTACCACACGTGCGAACATCGCCACGGCATCTGTATCAAGTGAGACAGTCGGTTCATCCAGTACCCATACGGGGCACCCCGTAACCAACAGCCGTGCCAGACCCAGACGGCGCTTTTGCCCTGCTGAAAGCGTACCGGCCAATCTGTCGGCCAAAGGTGCAAGGGCATAGGCCTCGATCGCAGGCTCGATATCATTCACACCGAAAATCTGCGCCCAGAAGTGGAGGTTTTCGCGCACGCTCAGCATCGCTTTGATGCCGTCCGCGTGTCCGGCATAGGCGACACCGTCATCTGCCCCGCTAATGTCACCCGCCAGCGGCGGCAGTAGCCCCGCGACCGTGCGCAGCAGCGTCGTTTTGCCCGCCCCGTTCGGCCCCCGCAGGATCAGCGCCTGTCCGCTGCTCAGCGTAAAGCTGAGGCCGGTCACAACAGGCACACCACCACGGGCCAGCGTCAGGTTATGGGCATTGAGCGTCATGCGGGATCAGATCGGAAGCAGCGCCAGCGCTACACGTCGGCCTTCGCTTAGCAAGACATTGTAGGTACGGCAGGCGGCAGGGGACGACATGGGCTCCACGCCGATACCGGCAGTTTCCATCGCCTCTGACAAAGCGTCGGGCAGATGAGCTACATCGGCACCGGTGCCGACAAACACCACATCGACTTCACCTGCGAAGGCGAGCAGCGTTTCGGTATCGTCAAGCCCGCCCCAACTGCGCGTACCGGATGGCCCCGTGACAACCGGCCCCTCGATCAGTTTTCCTCCGATCCGGAAAAAGCCCGGGCCGTAGCCGTCAACGGGTTTGGAATCGTTAAATTCAATTTCGGTCAGACGCATGTGTCATCCTCTCCAAAGCGGCAGACCAACTATAGCCGACGCCGCGATAACGATATAGGCCACACGGCGAAAAAGCACCTCTGCCTTTGGGTCAAAAAGCCGCGCCCCGATCATGTTGGCCACCAGATTTGGAATCCCCACCAGTAGCCCCAGCAGCGCGATCTTCCACACCATCAGGTTCGTCATCCAGAGCAATGGCACCAGCATGAGGTCGAGCACGACGAGATACAGCAGGAAGTTTGCGCGAATAACCGAGACAGGCAATGTGCTGGCCATATAGAGCATGATGACGGGCGGCCCCGGCAATCCGGCAAACCCGGTCATAAATCCACCCAACGCACCGGTCGCCGTCACCAGACGCGGGCCGAGCGGCCCCTGATACCGCCATCCCGCCACCAGAAGGCATAGCAACAACAGCACTAGGATGGAGATAGACCAGCCGAATATCTGCGGATTAATGACCGACAGCCCCCAAAGACCAAAGGGTAACGCGAAAGTGGCCCCAATCATCATCAATCCAATATCACGCGGAGTGCCATCACGCAGTGCAGCGGGCAGGTTCGGCAGAGGACCGATAAGTTCGGCTGCGACAAGAAAGATGACCGCCTCAACCGGTGACAGGACCGACGAGGCCACAGGCATAATGATCATGGCAGAGCCAAATCCGGCAAAGCCGCGCACCAGACCTGCAATGAACACCACCAGCACCAACCATATCAGACCGTCGGTCTGAAAGGCCGATGCCAGTGCGTCAGGCATCTATGTTGGCGTATTGGTTTCCAGCGTTTGCATCAGGTTTTGACCAGTCGCGCTTGACGCCAAAGTACAGCAGGATGGCAGAGGCCACAAAGATCGAGGAATACGTACCGACGATCACGCCCCAGATCATGGCGAAAACAAAGCCACGGATCACATCACCGCCCAGCACGAACAGCGCGATCAGCGCAATAAGCGTGGTGAAAGAGGTCATAAACGTACGGCTCATCGTTTCGTTAATGGACAGGTTCATCACTTCTTTCAGGTCGCGCTTTTTGTATTTACGCAGGTTTTCCCGCACGCGGTCAAAGACAACAACAGTATCGTTCAGCGAATAGCCGACAATGGTCAGCAACGCGGCAATGATCGCCAGATCAAACCGAATTTGCAGTTCCGAGAAGACACCGATGGTCAGGACCACATCGTGTACCAGCGCCAGCACGGCACCGGCCGCAAACTGCCATTCGAAGCGCAGCCAGATGTAGATCAGAACCGCACCAATCGCCAAGACAACGGCAATGACCGCCGTCTGGATCAACTCGCCCGATACCTTCGGCCCGACAGATTCAACCGAGACAAATTTGATATCGGGGCGCACTTCGGCGAGTGCCGCCTCGACGCGCTCAATGGTGTCCGCCGTGACCGCTTCTTGGCCGTCCTGCGCCTGAATACGGATCATCGCAACATTCTGGTCTTCGCGAAACGAGGGGTCGAAAACTTCGGTGATGCTGATGTCGCCCAGCTCCAACGCATCCATTGCGGCGCGGAACTCAGCCACATCCACAACGCGCGGGCTTTCGGTGCGGATCGTCGTGCCGCCGCGAAAGTCGATGCCGTAGTTCAGTCCCTGAAGCATGAAGGACGCTGCAGCGACCACCATCATCAGCGCGGAAATACCCAACCAGAGCTTCCAGCGGTTAAAGTAGTCGAAATTTGGCGCTTCTTTGAACAGACGCAGACGCATGTCAGACCTCAATCGTTTTTGGGCGTGCCCGTTCAAACCACAAGACCACAAACAGGCGGGTCACGAAGATGGCTGTAAAGACCGATGTGATGATGCCGAAGCCCAGTGTAATCGCAAAGCCGCGCACCGGACCCGAGCCCATGATAAACAGGATGATCGCTGTAATCAGCGTGGTAATGTTCGCATCAATGATCGCACTCAGCGCTTTTTCATAGCCAAGCGAAATGGCGCGTGCCGGACCCTTGGCGGTTTTCAGTTCCTCGCGGATACGCTCGAAGATCAGAACGTTGGCATCAACCGCCATACCGACGGTCAGCACGATGCCCGCGATACCCGGCAAGGTCAGCGTGGCACCCACAAGGCTCAGCAGACCAAATATCATCGCAACGTTGATGATCAGCGCCACATTCGCAAAGATGCCGAACAGGCCATAGCTTACAAACATGAAAAAGAGCACTGCAACAAAGGCCACGATCGTGGCGACTTTACCTGCATCAATGCTGTCTTGACCCAATTCGGGCCCAATGGTGCGTTCCTCAAGGAAATCGAGACCCGCAGGCAAGGCCCCTGCCCGCAAAAGAATGGCAAGGTTCGTCGATTCTTCGACGTTGAAATTACCGGTGATGATGCCTGATCCGCCGGGGATATGGCTTTGGATCGTGGGGGCGCTGATAACTTCATCATCAAGCACGATAGCGAAAGGTGCGCCGATGTTGTCTGCGGTGTAGTCACCGAACTTGCGCGCGCCGCTGGTGTTGAACCGGAAACTAACGGCCGGTCGGCCGTTCTGGTCAAAGGACGGCTGCGCGTCGACCAGCTCTTCGCCGGTGACAACAGGCGCCGATTCTACGACATAGAACGCACCGGGCTCGTCAATCGACGGGATAAGCTTGTTGCCCAAACCGGGATTTGCAGCACCGTCGGAGCCACGACTGACCACCGGATTGAAGGTCAGTTGCGCGGTGGTGCCGATGATTTCCTTCAGCTCTGCGGCTGAACCGACACCGGGCACCTGAATAAGAATACGGTCGGTGCCTTGCCGCTGGATCGTCGGCTCACGTGTGCCAACCTCGTCGATCCGGCGGCGGATAATCTCAAGCGATTGCTGCATAGTGCGTTCATCGGTCGCCTGCTTTTCGGCGTCCGAGAAAGTGATGATGATGGTGCCATCCTCGCCGCGTACCACAATGTCGGTGGAACCTGCACCGGTGATCGTCTGGACAGGCTGCGCAAGGCCGCGCGTAATTTCCAGCGCTTCCGCCATCTTGGTATCGTCGTTCAACCGCACGCGCAGCTCATCTGCGGGGGATTGCTGGCGGCGCACCGGTGTCAGGCTGCGCAAGGCATCACGCACCGCAGGCCATTGGGCCTCCATGCGGTTGGCGTAAACATCTTCCACACGGACCTCGGCCAGCAGATGTGCACCGCCGCGCAGATCAAGACCCAGATTAACCAGACCGGACGGCAACCATTCAGGCCACAATGCCTTTTGCGCCTCAAGCTCGGGCGTGCTGCCCGATAACTCCATCGCGGCCACAGCATCGTTGTGCTGTTCAACCGGTCCGTAGAACGCATTTGGCAGCGCCAGCCATAGGCCAAGCGCACAGCAAAGCGCGATCGTTATCCGTTTCCACAGATCAATCTGAAGCATGGCTGAGCCCTCTCTGGCGCGGCTAGGGGGCGGTTACTTCGCCGGTTCGGTTTTGGAGACAACAGTAGCGATAGTGGATTGCACAACGCGCACCTTCACACCGTCAGCGACCTCAACCTCGATCTCGCCGTCGTCCTTGACCTTGACGACCTTGCCGATGATCCCGCCTTGCGTGACGACCTGATCGCCCCGGCGCAACGCCGCGACCATGGCAGTGTGTTCTTTGACCTTTTTCTGCTGCGGACGGATCAGCAGGAAATACATGATACCAAAGATCAGAATGAGGGGGATAAATTGCTCGATACCGGCCATCGTACAGTCCTTTTTTCGCGGAATTGGGCACGCATCGGCATCCCCTTCGAAGTTTGGCAGAACCTATGCACGCGCACGGACGGACGCAAGGTGCAAAGGTGGGATTTAGATGGACTATCGGGACGCCGGTTCGATTAGGCTACGGGTCTGCGCCGCTTTCGCTGGGATGGGCGTATGCTAAGTCCTGTCAAGCGCCGCATATCGAACCATCAACACCTACCCCTCCGCGCCACAATCCGGCATAACGCAGCCAAGACGACTCAAATCCAAGGACGCCTCCCATGCACGACATCCGCGCCATCCGCGAAAACCCTGATGCTTTCGACGCCGCCCTCGCGCGGCGCGGGGATGCACCTGTGTCTTCCGAGATCCTCAAACTCGACGAGGCGCGGCGTGCCAAGATCGGCGCGGCAGAGACAGCCCAGGCCGAGCAGAACAAGGCCTCCAAACTTGTCGGGGCCGCCAAAGCAAAGGGCGATGACGCTGAGTTCGAGCGTCTGCGCGCGCTGGTTGGACAGAAGAAAGAAGAAGTCGCCACAATGCAGGCAGAGGCCAAGGCGCTTGATGCGCAGTTGACGGACGTGCTTGCCCGCCTGCCCAACAATCCTGCAGATGATGTGCCGGACGGCAAGGACGAAGCTGACAACGTCGAGGTGAACCGTTGGGGCGATATCCCGAGCTTTGACTTCACACCGAAAGAGCATTTTGAAATTGCAGGCGTTGCCGCCTCCATGGATTTCGAAACCGCGGCAAAAATTTCAGGCAGCCGGTTTGTGTTGCTCACGGGCGCCGTAGCGCGCATTCACCGCGCGTTAGCGCAGTTCATGCTGGACACGCATGTAGACGAAAACGGCCTGACAGAAGTAAACCCGCCCGTGCTGGTCGGGGATGACGCAATGTATGGCACCGACAAGCTGCCCAAATTTGGCGAAGACAGCTATCAGACGTCCGAGGGCATGTGGCTGGTTCCGACATCGGAAGTGCCGCTGACCTATACTGTCGCTGGTGATGTAGTCGAGCAAAGCACACTGCCCCGTCGTTATACTGCACATACCCTGTGCTTCCGGTCCGAGGCGGGCTCCGCAGGGCGTGACACGTCAGGCATGCTGCGTCAGCACCAGTTTGAAAAGGTCGAGATGGTCAGCGTCACACTGCCCGAGGAAAGCGACAACGAGCAAAAGCGCATGCTGCGCTGTGCCGAAGATATTCTGGAACGTTTGGGCATCCCCTACCGCACCGTAATCCTGTGCACTGGCGACATGGGGTTTGGCGCACGCCGCACCTTTGACATCGAAGCCTGGGTGCCCGGGCAGGATACCTACCGTGAAATCTCCTCTGTCTCCACCACCGGCGATTTTCAGGCGCGGCGCATGAATGCGCGCTTCAAACCTGCCGATGGCGGCAAGCCGCAGTTCGTGCACACGCTGAACGGGTCGGGTCTGGCGGTTGGGCGCTGCTTGATTGCCGTGCTGGAGAACGGGCAGCAGGCGGATGGCTCGGTAGAATTGCCGCAGGTTCTGGCCCCCTATCTAGGTGGCAAGACGATGCTGACGGCAGAAGGTCGATTGGCGTAACGTCAGACACGGGACATTGGAAAAAGCCGGCGTTGGCGCTACGTTACAAACAGCTGCAATGCAAAGGAAATCCTATGTCCAATTCCCGTCCGCTCTTTGCCGTGCTCTGCCTCTTGCTGGCAGTAGCGTTTGCCGCATCACCCTTCTTTGTAGAAGGGTTTGCAGGATTTGATCCCAACCAGTTCCCGGTGCCGCAGGACAATCCCCCTGTACAGCCCGAGGGATATGCGTTTGCAATCTGGGGCGTGATTTACGGCTGGTTGATCCTTGGGCTTGCTTGGGGATTGGTGAAGGCGCGCAATGACGGCCAATGGCATGATATGCGCAAACCGCTGTGCCTATCGCTGCTGGTGGGGACCGGCTGGCTAGCGGTTGCCGTGGCAAGCCCGATTTGGGCAAGTGTCCTGATCTGGATCATGCTGCTAACGGCATTGGCAGCATTATTCGTAGCCCCTGTCGCAAACGCCCCTTGGGCGGCGTGGCCTGTTGGGCTTTATGCGGGATGGCTATCAGCTGCGTCCTGCGTGTCTTTGGGACTGCTTGCCGCGGGCTATGGATGGATGGGGCAAGACACGGCCGGAATGGTGTTTGTAGGCCTCGCCATCCTGATCGGATGCTTCGTGCAAGCCGCGTTGGGCCGTGCACCAACATATGGCGTGGCGGTTATCTGGGCATTGATCGCAGTCGTCGTGGCCAACCTCGAATCAACTCCTCTCGTCGCCTATATCGCGGGCGGCGGGGCCTTAGTCATGGCAGTCCCGACCCTGAAAGCTTTCCGCGCCCTCTGAAGAAAAACGTTTTCTTTCAAAGAAAACGGCTCGGAAACTTCCAAAGTTTCCGCGCCCTCATCAGTCCTTACGCCGGCCTTCGGTGTGTTTGCGCAGCTTGGATGGCGGTGCTTTCTTGCGACCTTTGTAGGGGTTTGCGTCGTTCTGCCCACGCATCCAAAGCCGGATCGGCGTGCCAGGCATGTCGAAATCCACTCTGAGGTTATTGACCAGATACCGGCTGTAGCTTTCGGGCACCTTGTCTGGGTGACTGCACATCACAACAAAGCCCGGAGGCCGCGTTTTGGCCTGCGTCATATACCGCAGCTTGATCCGCTTGCCTTGTGGCGCGGGCGGCGGATGCGCCTCCATCATGCCCGCCAGCCAGCGGTTCAATTGAGCAGTCGTCACGCGACGGTTCCAGGTCTCATAGGCCCGCATGATTGCATCGTGCAGACGGTCGAGCCCCCTACCCGTCTTGGCAGACACAGTGATCAGCGGCGCGCCACGCAACTGTGGTAACAGACGTTCGAAGCTCTCCTTGAGGCCTTTCAACTTGGCCTGACGGTCTTCCTCAATGTCCCACTTGTTTACCGCGATCACCACCGCACGGCCTTCACGCTCTGCCAGATCGGCGATGCGCAAATCCTGTTGCTCGAACGGGATTTCGGCGTCCAGCAGAACCACCACCACCTCGGCAAACTTTACCGCGCGCAAACCATCGGAAACACTGAGTTTCTCCAGTTTTTCCTGCACTTTGGCCTTCTTGCGCATACCGGCAGTATCAAAGATGCGCATCGGGACACCGTTCCAGTCCTTGCGCAATGAAATCGCGTCCCGCGTGATCCCTGCTTCCGGTCCGGTGAGCAGACGGTCCTCGCCCATGATCTGGTTGATCAGCGTAGATTTGCCCGCATTAGGACGACCGACAACAGCCACCTGCAAAGGCTTGGCATCTGTGGGCACCGGCACGTGATCTTCTTCGACTTCGGCGTCTTCTTCCAGATCGATATCCGTTTCGGGTGTGTCATCCTCGGTACGTTCCGCAAAAGCATCGGCTAGCGGCATCAGCATCGTATAGAGGTCGTTCAATCCCTCGCCGTGCTCGGCAGACAGCGCAATCGGCTCGCCCAGTCCGAGCGTATAGGCTTCCATGACGCCTGCTTCGCCTGCTTTACCCTCGGCCTTGTTGGCTGCAAGGATAACATTGGCGGACCGTTTACGCAGAATATCGGCAAAGACTAGATCGGAAGGCGTAATGCCGACGCGGGCGTCAACCATGAACAGACAGATGTCGGCCATATCGACAGCACGCTCTGTCAGGCGGCGCATCCGCCCTTGAAGGCTGTCGTCCGTTACCTCTTCCAAACCAGCCGTGTCGATCACGGTAAAGCGCAGGTCGGCCAGACGTGCGGCACCTTCACGCAGGTCGCGCGTTACGCCGGGCTGGTCATCGACCAAAGCAAGGCGTTTGCCTACAAGGCGGTTGAACAGCGTGGACTTGCCCACATTCGGGCGGCCCACGATGGCGAGGGTAAAGGACATCTCAAAGCTCCAACCGGCACGGAAGGGCCGGATCAAAACCGGCCTTTAGACCATTTTTCGTCTAACGGAAAGCGAGCAATTGACCGTTGCGCGACACAACATAAAGCGTGCCACCGGCAACGACGGGTGCGGTTGTGGCACCACCCGGTATCTCTGTTGAGCCAAGAAGTGCACCGCTGACCGGATCAAAGCTGCGGAGAAAGCCGTCATTCGACGTCAGGATCAGACGCCCGCCCGCAATAATCGGGCCATGATGTGCCACGACTTCGGACCGGCGACGCGGACGTTCTTTGACGTAGTTAGAGAGCGGCACACCCCAGACGCGGCTGCCGTCACTGGCGTCAAGTCGCAGAAGTTCATTCAGGTCTGACACGAAAAAGACGCTGCCGCCAGCGGGCCATACGGGCGTGACAGCCCCTTCGCGTGCCGTCCAAAGGCGGCTGCCGTTATCAAGATCGAGAGCCGCAAGACGACCCGATCCGTTTCCGACAAACACACGGTCGCCGGCGATCACAGGTGCGCTGGTTACGTCCGAAATAGACGAGCGGGCCCGACCGGGGCGTTTACCGACAACTGTAGCATCCCACCGCGAAAGGCCGCCACGTCGGAACACCGCCTGCACTTCACCGGACCCGTAGGCAAAGATCGCCAACGATGGTGTGACCGCAGGAGCCGGAGCGCCAAGCACATTATTTACATTGGGCGTGGAGCGCGTTTGCCACATCACACGGCCATCCGTCTTGTCGATGGCCCAACCGGTATCATCGCCGGATGTGATATAGACCAGATCACCAGATACCGTGGGTGTGCCGGAACCAGACGCTTCAAGGTCCTGTGTCCAGCGGACTGCACCGCTGTTGACGTCAAGAGCCGCGAGAATGCCGTAGCCTACGGAAACATAAAGCGTGTCACCCTCAACAGCGAGGCCCCCACCCGATGCCTGTCCCTGTTTGTCGCTCGCAGGGGTCAGGTCACGAACCCACAGTGGCGCGCCGGACGTTGAAGTAGCAGCGACCTGTGCGCCAGCATCCAGTGTAAAAACGCGTCCACCGGCAACCACCGGATCAGCCGTAATCCGCAACCGGCGGCTATCGCCCTCACCGATGTCCGCAGACCAAGCCAATTGCGGGGCTGTCCGCAAGGCTGCGTGGGACACGCGGTACTGCGCGGTGCCGGTTGTATGTGTCCATGATGCGTTGTTGCTGGCCGCACCAAGCGAGATCGCCCGCGTTGTGTTTTCCGGCACAGCTTCGTTTTCTAAAGGTGCCGCCAATGCAGGTGTCTGCAAGACGGAACGCACATCTTCGCGTGGTCCCGGCAGATAGGTTTCACGTTCGTCGCAAGCACCAAGCAACATCAGGGCGGCAAACAGCGGCAGGCCCCAGGCGGTCGCCTTCGGGTGGAATGAATGGTTCATGGCCTGCTCACTTCTGCTGTCGCTGTCATCGCCCTCTCTGGGGCTTCACTTAATTCTCAGGGGCACCGCCGGTGCCGGAGGACAATCCATTGACGTCCGCCAGTTCCGGCTCTCCACCCAGCGCCACAATCACCTGTAGTGAGCGCTGTTGCAAGTCTGAGCTGACTTCGGCGTCTTCAAGGATCGCCTGATACCGAGCAATCGCGGCCTCTGGATCGCCTGTTTCGATGTCAATCAGGGCGAGCTGTTCGCTTGCCAGCAGGCGCAAGGGGTTACCGGCCTGCGCCATCGCCTCGAATGCCTGACGGCGTTCGTCCGCAGGTGTCTTGTTCCCTTGCAGCGTAACCGACTTGAATTGCGCCAGCTGGCGATAGATCTCGGGCACCGCGCCATCAACGGCCAGAGCATCGAGTGTTGCTATCGCTTCCTCGGTCTCGCCTGCTTCGGATTGCTCTGCTGCGGTAAGCAAACGCAGAACAGCGGCGGACACCGGTGATGGCGGGTCAATCGCGCCAAGTGCTGCCGCCCTACCTGCGCTGTCATCTACGGCAAGTGCCGCGAGCATCTCGTCGCCCAAACCCTGCGCTGCCGCACGTGATTGCGCTTTCGAGTATTCTGAATAAGCGGCACCGCCGACAATCGCGAGAATAGCCAGCACCGCGATCCAGCCATAGCGGCGCAGCAAGCCGTAAAGCTGGTCACGGCGGACCTCTTCGTTGACCTCTTCGACAAAGCTGTCTGTGTTGCTCATCTGATCCGCCCTTGGCCTGCACTTTTGACCCTCTTAACGCGCAGCAGGACCCAAGCCAATACCTCAGTCGTAACCTGTCTGGCACCCGCAGTAAGGCCGGACCCAAGAAATAACGATGCCTACACATCAGGCAGCACCGCACATTATGTAAAAAAACATAGCGTCTAAACTGGTCTGTTTAGTTTTGACGTATTACATACTCCCTCGAAAAGGCAGGCTGCACCGCCTGACCTAACCATATCAAAGGGCCGACGATGCGCATATTTTCCATACTGGCGGCGATAGTCGTTACGGTCATCCTGGCAATGTCGATCCTCGCCCGCCCTGCACTGGTGGCCCTGTTTGGCGGCGACACATCGGCAGAGACTGTGGCAGAGGCCGTGCCTAGTGACGAAGACACTGATGCAGCTGACGCCACCGCAGACTCCACCGTTCTGGTCAAGGTGATGGTGCGGAAGCTGACGGGGCAGGAAGTCGACAGTGCGGTTATCCTGCGCGGCCAGACACAGGCAGCGCGTCAGGTGGACGTACGCTCGGAGACATCTGCAATCGTGATATCGGAGCCATTGCGCAAAGGTGCACAGGTTGAAAAAGGTGACGCACTCTGTGTGCTTGATCCCGGAACACGCGGTGCCGCACTGGAAGAAGCACGTGCCCGTTTGAGCGAAGCGCAGTCGCGCGTGCCCGAAGCGGAAGCCCGCGTTCAGGAAGCGAAAGCGCGGCTGGAAGAGGCCGAAATCAACCAAAACGCAGCAGCGCGGCTTATTCAGGACGGTTTTGCATCCCAGACGCGCGTTGCGGGTGCAGATGCGGCATCAGCGGCGGCTCGCGCAGGCGTGTCCTCTGCCACGTCAGGCCTGAGCGCTGCAAAGTCAGGGATCGAAGCCGCAACTGCGGCGGTGGCCAGCGCAGAGAAAGAAATCGAACGTCTGACAATTCTCGCGCCCTTCAGCGGGCTGTTGGAAAGCGATACCGCTGAACTGGGAAGCCTGTTGCAACCGGGTGCGCTGTGCTCAACCATTATACAGCTTGATCCCATCAAGCTGGTCGGGTTTGTGCCCGAAACCGAAGTGAACCGCGTGAAAATCGGTGCGCAGGCCGGTGCACGTCTGGCCGCAGGTGGCGGTGAAGTTGTTGGCAAAGTCACCTTCCTGTCGCGTTCAGCAGATCCCGAAACACGCACCTTCCGTGTAGAGATCGAAGTGCCGAATGCCGATCTGGCGATCCGCGACGGCCAAACCGCCGAGATCGGAATCGCTGCGGCCGGGGTACAGGCACATATTATTCCGCAATCCGCGATGACACTGAACGATGAGGGCGCGTTGGGTGTACGTCTGGTGGGAGATGACAATGTCGTGTCCTTCGCCCCGATCTCGATCATGCGCGATACGATGGACGGCGTGTGGGTTACGGGCCTGCCACAGATTGCTGATGTGATCGTGACCGGACAGGAATATGTCACCGCTGGTGTGACGGTCGCACCTACATGGGAGGAGTTCACCCAATGACGGGTATCGTCGACTGGGCTGCTAACCGCGCCCGCATGGTTGTGGCATTCATTCTGTTGAGCCTTGTTGTGGGCGGCTATGCCTATTCCACCCTTCCCAAAGAAGGCGAGCCGGATATCGAAATCCCCGCGCTCTTTGTTTCTGTCCAGTTCCCCGGCATCTCGGCAGCAGACAGTGAAACGCTGCTGGTCAAACCGATGGAGACAGAGTTGGCCGACCTGGACGGCCTTAAACAGATGAGCGGGACCGCAGCGGAAAACTACGCCGGTGTTGCGCTTGAGTTTGAATTCGGATGGGACAAGACCAAGATCATGGCCGATGTGCGCGACGCAATGTCCACGGCGGAGGCTCAATTCCCAGACGGCTACGACAAATACTCGATCAACGAGATCAACTTTTCCGAATTCCCCATCATCATTGTGAATCTGACGGGCCCCGTACCGGAACGCACAATGGCGCGTGTTGCCCGCGACTTACAAGATGACCTTGAAGCATTGGATGCAGTGCTTGAAGCGGGCCTGGCCGGTGACCGCGACGAGATGCTGGAAGTGTTGATCGATCCGTTACGGCTCGAAGCCTACAACGTCACGGCGGGTGAGCTGATCAATGTGGTTCAGAATAATAACCAGTTGATTGCTGCCGGTGAAATTGACAGCGCCCAAGGGGCGTTTGCGGTCAAGATCCCTTCTTCTTTCGACGAGCCGCGCGATGTTTATTCACTGCCTGTGAAAACAAATGGCGACCGTGTTGTGACCCTTGGTGATCTGGCACAAATCAATCTGACGTTCGAAGACCGTCAGGGAACCGCCCGTTTCAACGGTGAAAAAACGCTCGCCCTGCAGGTGGTCAAGCGCAAGGGCTACAACCTAATCGACACATCCAAGCGCGTGCAGGAAATTGTGGCCGAACGCTCTGCCGACTGGCCGGACGGATTGCAGGCGGCAGTGACTGTCGGCACCTCGAACGACCAAAGCCGGATTGTTGATTCGATGGTGCAGCAGCTCTTGGGTTCGGTCTTTACCGCGATTGCGCTGGTGATGATTGTTGTGCTTGCAGCGCTTGGCATTCGTGCGGCTTTGCTGGTCGGCTTTGCCATTCCGACCTCGTTCCTTTTGTGTTTCGCCTTCCTCGCGTTGATGGGTATCTCGGTCTCGAATATCGTGATGTTCGGGCTGATCCTTGCGGTCGGTATGCTGGTGGACGGTGCCATCGTCGTGGTGGAATACGCGGACGCCCGCCAACAACAGGGTGATGGCCCCATGCAAGCCTATACGGAGGCGGCCAAGCGGATGTTCTGGCCGATCATTTCCTCCACCGCGACGACGCTCTGCGCGTTTCTGCCGATGCTGTTCTGGCCCGGTGTGCCCGGGCAATTCATGGGTATGCTGCCCGTGACATTGATCTTCGTTCTCTCCGCGTCTTTGGTCGTGGCACTGGTATATCTGCCTGTTATGGGCGGTGTCACAGGCCGGCTGGAGCGTTGGATGGCGGACAACATGGAAGCGATTGCCGGCCTGCGCTGGTATCTGCATCTGGCCCTGTTCCCCGTGGCAATTGTGATGATCTTGCTGGCGATGTCGTTGATGAACCCGCTCTTTGGTGTGATCTCGGCCCAGTTCGCCGCTATGGACGGGTTGAATGTGCTGGGGTCGGTCATTCCAACTTTCGCGACTGTATTCCTGTGCGTAGTGGCGCTTTGTGCACTGGTGGCAACGGGGCTTTCAGGCGCAATGCTGGCCCTGCTGGCGTTCTTCGGCGTCTTCACACGTGCCGGTCGCGGCGGGCGCTGGATCACCAGCAAACTGTTTCGCACGACACCGGACAGGATCGAGGCCGGATACCGCCGAAATGGCTTCGGTCGGGTCATGGCGTTTCTCGTGGGTAATCCCGCGATGCCGCTGGTAACTGCGGGCATCGTGTTTGTCTTTGTCGGCACGGTAATGATCTTCTTTGGCAACAACTCCAAAGGGGTCGAGTTTTTTGTGGAATCCGAACCGGAACAGGCAATCGTTTATGTTCTGGCGCGCGGTAACCTGTCGCTGGAAGAGAAAGACACACTGCTCGAGAAGGCAGAAGAGATCGTGCTGCAGCACCCCGGTGTTCAAACCGCGTTTGCCTTTGCTGGCGAAGGCGGGTTGGACAGCAACACAGGCGGTGCCACAGCACCTAAAGACAGCATCGGCCAAATCCAGCTTGAGACGATCCCGTGGGAAGACCGGCCCAACAAAGTAACGCCTTTGTTTACGATTCCCTTCATCGGATACACAATCACGCGCGAGACGCAGGACCCTGCTTACGACGGCGATGTCATCATCGCGGAGCTGACCGAAAAGCTCTCCGCTATTCCCGGTATCCGCATCGAGATACTCGCACAGGCGCGCGGCCCTGCCTCGGGCAAACCTGTGCATCTGCGCCTCAAAGCAGACAGCTTTACCGATCTGATAACTGCAGCGGCAGTGACGCGGGCGCAGTACGAACAGACACCCGGTCTCACTTTGATCGAAGACACCCGCCCCCTTCCCGGCATCGACTGGCAGATCGACGTGGATGTTGAAAAAGCAGGCCGTTATGGCGCGGACGTGCTGACGGTCGGTGCTATGGTGCAATTGGTCACACGTGGCCTGCTGCTCGACACAATGCGCGTCGATAGCTCTGACGAAGAGATCGAAATCCGCGTGCGCCTGCCAGAGGATGACCGGGTACTCAGCACATTGGACACGCTCAAGGTGCGCACGCAGGATGGTCTGATCCCGCTGAGCAATTTCATCACCCGCACGCCGGTGCCGAAACTTGCAGAGATCAACCGCATCGATCAAAAGCGGTATCTCGACGTCAAAGCAGATGTCGCACCGGGTCTGATGAAGGTGGTCAAGACAACACGTGTTGATGGAGAAGATGTTACAACCACGCTTGGCACGTTGCGCCCCGCTGGCGATGACGCTGACATCCGCAGCATTGACGGAGTGGCCTACAAGATCACCCAGAGGACGGATGCTGCGGCGGGCGAGGACCTGCAGCAGGGTATCACCGACGGCCGCTTGCGGATGGTGCCAATCAACGCGAACGAACGGATTGCCGAGATCACCAAATGGTTGGATGAGAAGCCCCTGCCCTTTGGTGTGACCACCGAATGGACCGGCGATCAGGAAGATCAGGCAGAATCGCAAGCTTTCCTCAGCTCTGCGTTTACCGCCGCACTGGGGTTGATGTTCATCATCCTGCTCGCTCAGTTCAACTCTTTCTATAATGCTGTGCTGGTGCTTCTGGCGGTGGTCCTGTCCACCACAGGTGTCCTGATTGGTATGCTGGTCATGGATCAGACGTTCTCGATCATCATGACAGGTACGGGGATCGTGGCGCTGGCCGGAATCGTGGTGAACAACAACATCATTCTGATCGACACCTATCAGGAATACGAAAACTACATGCCGCGGATCGAAGCAATCATTCGCACCGCACAGGCGCGTATCCGGCCGGTCCTTCTCACCACGATCACCACCATGGCAGGTCTGGCCCCCATGATGTTCGGTCTCAGCCTCAACTTTGCCGACGGCGGGTACACGATCGACAGCCCCACAGCGCTTTGGTGGAAGCAATTGGCAACGGCGGTTGTCTTTGGCCTTGGCATTGCAACGGTACTGACGCTGCTGGTGACACCGTCCATGCTCGCAATTCGCGTCTGGGCCACCACCTATCTGCGCTGGATCGCGCGCCTGTTGGCCAAGATGTCGATGGGTCGCGCAAGCAAAGCCGCACGCGACTGGGCGTTGCAGCGCGACGCGCGGCGCAAGAGCGCGGATGAAATTATCTGGGATCCGGATGCAGAATTCCTGCCCGCGCCGCCGCGTGCCAAACCGGTTCTGTCTGCGGCGGAGTAGCGCTGATCAACGAAACGTGACCTGCGTTTACGGTCCGCTTTGTTAGGGTGGCGAAGAAATTTCCAAAGGAGACCACCACAATGTTCCGCCCCCTTGCTACTGCCGCTGCCCTTAGTGCTGCCATGGCTTTGCCAGCTGTTGCTGCAGACCTGATCGACAAGGTCAGCCCCCATTCCGTGACACAAACTATTGACCGTCTTGCAGCCGCTGTTGAGGGGGCTGGCGCGACCGTATTCGCCCGGGTGGATCACGCGGCAGGTGCGGCAAAGGTCGATATGGACCTGCGGCCCACCGAACTGCTGATTTTCGGCAACCCGAAACTTGGAACACCTGCCATGATCGACGGGCAGACAGCGGGATTAGACCTGCCGCTGCGTGTGCTTGCTTATGCGGATGGCGAAGGGGTTGTGCACGTGACATACCACGCACCGTCTGTGCTGGCCGCGACACACGGTTTGCCAGAGGATGCCAAATACATCACGATGATGACAGGTGCTTTGGACAAGCTTACTTCAAAGGCAATCGCCGAAGAGTAAACAGCCGCATCGAACCCCGCGCTTCTAAAGCGAGTTCCGATCTTAGCGGCCATTTACCCGAAAGATGGTCGCTAATTCTTGCTCGTTCGAAGGTTCAGGATTTGGGTGGATCACCCTTGGCGCGGGTTTCCTCGTCCAGACTGGCCCACCATTCCGCGTAAATCGTATTGCGTGGATGTTTGCCGCCTTCGTCCGGGCTGTCGTCTTGCCACCAGACCGGGCCGCGTTCACCTAACCGCCTCTTCGCCGCATCGACCGAAGCGCGCGCCTGGCGCGTTTCATCCTCGGTCTTGGCCAGTTGCACACCGCGACGGCCCTGCATCAGCTCTTTGACCGCTGCCCGCCGCGTGCTGTCGTCAAGCGCGGGATTGGTGCATCGCCACATCCGTCCCTTCGAGACAAAGAAATGCCCGTCCGGCGTGCGCGGGTAATCCTTGCCCTTCACACGTCCTCTTCGGACTGTTGCCGCTGCCAAAGCTGCGCATACCGGCCGTCCAGCGACAGCAGTTCATCGTGTGTGCCTTGCTCGGAAATCTCGCCTTTTTCCAGCACAACGATCCTGTCGGCATCCGCAATTGTACTGAGCCTGTGGGCAATCGTGAGCACCGTCCGCCCCTGCCCCGCACGCATCAGAGCGTCCTGAATTTCATGTTCTGTCTCGCTGTCCAGCGCGCTTGTGGCTTCATCCAGCAAAAGGATCGGCGGGTCTTTCAGCAAGGTCCGCGCGATGCCAACGCGCTGCTTTTCACCACCAGAGAGTTTTAACCCACGCTCACCTACAGTTGTGTCGTATCCGTCAGGCAGGCTTTGAATAAAGTCATGGATTTGCGCATCTCTTGCCGCCGCTTCGACATCGGCCTGAGTGGCACCATCCCGCCCGTAGGCAATGTTGTAGCCGATTGTATCGTTAAACAGCACCGTGTCCTGCGGCACGACACCGATTGCACGGTGCAAACTGTTTTGCGTAACATCGCGCACATCCTGTCCGTCAATTTTGAGCGCGCCGCTGTTCACATCATAGAACCTGAACAACAAACGCCCGATAGTTGATTTGCCTGATCCAGTGGAGCCTACAATCGCAACTGTCTCACCCGGCTGCGCTTCCAGTGATACTCCTTTGAGGATTTTTCGGTCTGCATCATAGCCGAAATGGACGTTCTCCAGCGTGACCCGCCCACCTTTGACATCGAGTTCTGTTGCGTTTGGCTTGTCCGAGATTTCTGCCGGTTGTTCTAGCAGGCCAAACATCTGGCCCATATCGACCAAAGCCTGTCTGATTTCGCGGTAGACAGTACCGAGGAAGTTAAGCGGCACCGTGATCTGGACCATGTACGCGTTGACCATCACAAAGTCACCGACTGTCAGCGATCCGTTCTGCACGCCAATCGCCGCCATCACCATGACCGCGACCAAACCGCCGGTGATGATGACCGACTGGCCAAAGTTCAGAAAGGCGAGGCTAAGACTGGTCTTGATCGCCGCTTCTTCGTAGCCTGCCATAGCTCCGTCATAACGCTGCGCTTCGCGCTCTTCGGCACCGAAGTATTTGACTGTTTCATAGTTCAAAAGGCTGTCCACGGCCTTTTGGTTGGCATCTGTATCGGCGGCATTCATCTGACGACGTTGGCGCACGCGCCACTCGGTTACAGAAAATGTGAACCAGACATAAAGACCGATCGTGACTGCAACGACCATCAGGTAGGTCCAGTCAAAAAGATATGTCAGCACGGCACCGATCATCAAAAGCTCAAGGATCAGCGGGCCGATGTTAAACAACAAAAAGCGCAGCAGGAATTCAACACCCTTCACACCACGCTCGATAATCCGGCTAAGGCCACCGGTCTTGCGCGTGATGTGATACCGCATGGAGAGTTTGTGAATGTGCTCGAACGTTTCAAGCGCAAGCATCCGCAAAGCGCGTTGGCCCACGCGGGCAAAAATCGCATCGCGTAGCTGTTGGAAACCAACCGTCATCAAGCGTGCCATGCCGTAGGCCACGGTCAGCCCGATTGCACCCAGCGCAACCATCGGCACCCCTTCACCTGCAAGCGCATCAACAGCGTCGCGGTAAAACAGAGGTGTGATGACCGATACAAGTTTGGACAGGAACAGCGCGACCATCGCCCAAACGACACGCCGCTTCACCCACGGCATATCCGCAGGCCACAGATAGGGAGCCACTTTGCGCAGCACCAGAAAGCCTGACTGGCGCTCGTCGTGCTCCTCTGACGGAGGTGGCGCGGATGGTCCAGATTTGGTGGGGGATGCGGCAGCGGCAGGTCGGGCGGTATCAGCGGGCATTCATGTTCCAGTCTCTTTGACTGCTACATAGTCCTGCGCCGGCGTGGTTGCCACCCGTCTGCGAAAATTACTCGGGCAGGTCCATCAATCCGGTAGATCGAAAATCTGCCCCGGATAGATCAGATCAGGATCACGGATAGCTGCCGTATTCGCCTCGAACACCCGCACATAGAGCGCACCATCACCGTAGCGGTCACGCGCGATGGCCCAGAGGGTCGCGCCTTTCTGGACGGTAATTGCCTTGATCGGACCATCCTGTGCACCTGCGGCAGCAACCAGAACTTCGACGGGTTCGCGCTTGAACGGCGTCTCGACGCGGCTGGTGACGTCACCTTCGGCCGAAACTTCATCAACTCTAAGAGTATAGATCCCTTCGTCCACGTCCGGCAACGCGCCGCGCCAGCGCCCGTCTGCATCAACCGCCAAACTAACGACAGAGCTGTTGTCGAGATAGACCCGTACAGATTTGGTCTTAGCCTGAGCGCGACCGGCCAACTGAACGGCCCCTTCTTCGGAATAGCTGATCGTGTCAATCGCGACGTTGGTCATCACTTCGGGGCCTGGCGTGTTCAACAGCTCCACACCTGCTTCAGTAGATTTCAGGACTGCAACGGCTGCCGGTTTAGATGGCGTGTTACGTAGCGCTTGGGATAGCTTGGGTGCTGCCTCATCTGATGACGGGGTCGCGGCGGCAACGGCGACGCTTTGCGCGGCAGAGGCGTCAGGCGCAGCAGGTGCTTGCGTCAAAGGTGTCTGAGGTGGTGTCGGAACTTCCGCTGTCGCAGTGTTTGCTGCCAACGTTTCAGGCTTTTTCGGGGCTTCGACCTCACCCACCTCAGCCACTGCCACGGGTGCTGCGGGCTGTTCCGGTCCGGTCTCTTCCTTTGCGGTTTCATTTTCTGCCGTTGGCGGGGTTGGCGACCTGCCCTTGTCCTCTCCTGCGGTTGCGGTGATGGTTGGCTCCACCTCTGCCGGTGGGTCCATTGGCGCAAGTATAATCTCATCTGCTGAGGCCAGTTCCGCTTCGCCGATTTTTTGCATCAACGACAGCACATGGCCGCGCCCGTCAGGCGGGATGATCGCAAGGGTCGCGAACTTTCCTGTACCGTCCGCCGTCGCTTTTCCGACCTCCACACCGTTCTGAAGGATACTGACTTCGGCTCCGGCAGCGGCGGTGCCTGCAATCACCGTAACGCCATCGGCCTCGCGCCGTACCTCGTCGAATGCCGGTGCCTTCAACTGCGGAGCAACAGATGCTTCATCCTGCGTGTCTGGCTTTGCCGCGGGCTCCGTGGCGGCTGCCTCATCCTGCTTTTTCTCGGGCATGACCGCGGCAGGCTCGGGTGTGTCTTCCAGCGCGTCCGGCATCACGATCGCGACTTCGGAGGCCGGCTCTTCCGCCTCACGCCCGGACTGCACCCAAAGCGCCGCGCCGATCAACAGCACGACTACAGCCGCCGCACCAAAGGCACCGGACCCGCCGCTGAAGCCTGCCAGAAAATTGCGCATCGTTTCGTTATCCCCAAAAGGTTGAGCCTGTTTAGCAAGCAGGCTAACAGGGGTCAAAGCACGACCTGTCAATCATAGCCTTATTTCAGGCGAAAGGGGCCACGATGGCACAGAAATCTGTTTGCGTTTACTGCGGGTCCCGTGCGGGGACCGATCCTGCCTATGCTGTCGAGGCTGAAAAGCTGGGTCGCGGACTGGCTGAGCGCGACCTTCGGCTGGTCTATGGTGCCGGTGATGTAGGTCTGATGGGGACAGTTGCACGCGCCGCACAGGCAGCCGGCGGCACGACCTTTGGCGTGATCCCCCAGCACCTTGTGGATTGGGAAGTCGGCAAGACGGACCTGACCACCTATGTCGTGACCGAGACCATGCATGAGCGCAAAAAGGTGATGTTCATGAACTGCGACGCGGTCGTGGTCTTGCCGGGGGGCGCAGGATCGCTGGACGAGTTGTTCGAAGCGCTGACATGGCGACAGCTTGGTCTGCACGAGAAGCCCATTTATCTATTGAATACAAATGGCTATTGGGATCCGCTGGTCACCTTGCTGAACCATGTTGTCGAAAATGGCTTTGCCGACAAAAGCCTGTTGTCGTTCATCGAAAAACTGGCGAGCAGCGACGCTGTGCTCGACCGCGTGGGTGCCCTTACCGCACCTATCGGCTAGTCGTCTTCACTCGGCCCGCCATAGCAAGCGGTTCGGGACTTCGCCAGAAAATGAAAGCCCCGCCCGTATGTACCGGCGGGGCCATTTTTGGCATGTGGCACACGCCGCCACGCATTACGCGGCGGCCGGTCCCTCGATTACATGCGCGAGGCGACGTTTTCCCAGTTCACAAGGTTATCGAGGAAGTTAGTCAGATAGTCAGGACGCGCGTTGCGGAAGTCGATGTAGTATGAATGCTCCCATACGTCACAACCCAGAAGCGTGGTCTGACCGAAGCAAACAGGATTCACACCGTTTTCCGTTTTGGTGACTTTCAGACCGCCATCTGTGTCTTTGACCAACCATGCCCAGCCAGAACCGAACTGGCCTGCACCGGCTGCTTTGAATTCGTCTTTCATCTTGTCGACTGAACCAAAGCTCTCGGTGATTGCTTTCTCAAGCTCGCCCGGCATCTTGCTGTCGTCAGGGCTCATCATTTCCCAGAACTGGTTGTGGTTCCACAGCTGGCTGATGTTGTTGAAAATTCCGGATTGCGCCACGGCGGATGCATCGTAGGTGCCCTTGATGATCTCTTCGAGGGACTTGCCCTCCCACTTGGTACCCTCAATCGCCTTGTTGCCGTTTGTGACGTAAGCGTTGTGGTGCTTGTCATGGTGGTACTCAAGCGTCTCCTTGCTCATCCCTTTGGATGCAAGTGCGTCGTGAGCATAGGGAAGATCGGGAAGTGAAAAAGCCATTTGAAGCCTCCTTCGTGTTTCAAGTTCAGATTACACCAAATGGAGCGCTCGAACCTGCTTCGTCAAGGTCGCAATGCGCGAATTGTCGCGTGTGACGGCTCTCGCCCACGAAGTGCGTCGAAAGAATGCCATCCTTGAGGGCCCTCACAAGATGGGAATGGTCGGAGCTTTAACAGCGATCGAACCCGCTGAACGATAACAGTCCTTGGAAATCAGTATTCTGCCTAGCGGCTGAAGTGATTGACCTCTGAACCTTCCTGAGCCGCGATGTTCAGCAAATCATACATATATCGCGCAACTGAACGGAAACAGATGATCTGCGCCACGTCCGGTTCGGGCAACCAAAAAGCTGCGGGGATCTGCGCGAACCGCGTGCGGCGGAACGTCCCCGAAGTGAAAACATCGGGGTGCATGTCGACAGGTGCAAGTTTGGCGATAACGTCCCGTACCTGAGTACTGCGCAGGCGAAAGACCGCGCGTGCGTCGGAGACATTGACCGCCAGAGCGTGATGCTTGGCGAGTTTTCCCTGAAGTTCGGACAGTCGATCGCCCACCTCAGCATAGGGGCACATGATGAGCAGCTCATCCGGTGACATCCACGCCATGCCCTGCTCACCCTCTGTCGCACAATGCCCCTGTTCGGGCATTGTCACACCGCTGGCGGCGACTGCTGCCTTGATGAGGGGCTTTGCCGAAAGATCGCCGCGCAAGGTAATCATGCCCAGCGGACCAATCTCAGTGACTGAGGCGAAACCATCCGTGTTCTTTGCACCCTTCAGGGCTGTGACCGGATCAGACATTCTGCTTCTCCCCTTCCTTGTCGTAGAACACAGGATCTACAATCTTGGCCTCATAGGTTTTGCCATCCGTACCGGGGAAGCTTAGAACTTCGCCCATGCGGTCCGGTCCGTGCAACACCAGCCCCATCGCGATACCGCGATCCAGCGTTGGGGAGTGGTAGGTCGAAGTGACCCGCCCAACCGTGTTGCGCTGACCGTTGGCATTTGTCCCCTCGCCCACCGCATATGCGCCGTCCGGCAAGGTTGATCCGTCGACGGTCTCAAGACCCACCAGTTTCCAGCGGTCTGCGCTGGTCATATGCGGGCGCTCCTGTGCGCGTTTGCCAAGGAAGTCTTCTTTCTTTTTCGAGATCGCCCAGTTCAAGCCCAAATCCTGCGGAATGATCGTTCCGTCCGTCTCGTCCCCGATCATGATGAAGCCCTTTTCGGCCCGCAGAATGTGAAGACATTCGGTGCCATAAGGCATCACACCCAAATCAGCACCCACTGCCAACAGCGCGTCCCAGAACGCCTGCCCGTGGCTGGCATCCACTGCAATCTCGTAGCTCAACTCGCCCGAAAAGGAGATACGGTAAACGCGGACCTTGAAGCCGCCCAATTCGCCGTCTGTCCACTCCATAAAACCAAGGGCCTCTTTGGAGACATCCATCCCGCCCAAACGCTCAAGCGCCTGACGCGCATTCGGACCCACGACAGCAATCTGTGCGTATTGTTCTGTCACATTGGCCACGTAGACCTGCCAGTCCCACCATTCGGTTTGCAACCATTCTTCCATATGGGCATGGATGCTTTCGGCACCGCCGGTGGTGGTGTGGCACAGCCATGTATCCTCGTCGATCCGCGCGACAACGCCGTCGTCGATCAGGAAACCGTTTTCGGAGCACATCAACCCGTAGCGGCATTTCCCCGGCTTCAGGGTCGACATCATGTTGGTGTACATCATGTCGAGAAATTTGCCTGCATCCGGCCCTTTGACAATGATCTTGCCAAGGGTCGAGGCATCGAGAAGACCCAGCTTCTCACGTGTGTTCTTTACCTCGCGCATCACGGCATCGCGGGTGCTTTCCAGACCCCGCTTGTACGCATAGGGTCTGCGCCACTGGCCGACAGGTTCGAACTCCGCGCCGTTGGCTTCGTGCCAATCGTGCATCGGCGTGCGGCGCAAGGGTTGGAACACCTCGCCCCGCGCTTCACCCGCAATCGCAGCCAGCGAGATAGGATGATACGGCGGGCGGAATGTGGTTGTGCCAACAGTTGGAATATCAGCGTCCAAGGCACCCGCCAATGTGGCGAGTCCATTGATGTTGCTAAGCTTGCCCTGATCGGTGGCCATGCCCAGCGTGGTGTAGCGCTTGGCGTGCTCGACGCTGACGAAACCTTCTTGTGCAGCGAGCCGCACGTCCGAGACTTTCACATCGTTTTGATAATCAAGCCACGTCTTTTCACGCAGCTTTGAACTTGCACCGTGGGGCATCATCCAGACCGGAGCCATCGGGCTTTCTTCGCGCCGTTCCGCAATCGGAGAGGCAACATCCTTAGGCAATTTCATATCAAGGCAGGTGATAACACCTTCGGCGGCTGCATGTGCATCGTGCAAGACATCGTCCAGCGGGAACATGCCCGAGGCCGCACCCGCAGGAGTGACAAAGCCCATCCCGTCCGCCCCTTTGGGCGGGTTGTCCACATCGGGGCTGAAACAGGCATTCGCGGTATCCCAACGCAGTTTGCCACCACAGTGGGACCACAGATGAACCACTGGCGACCAACCGCCAGACATCGCTACCGCATCACAGGCGATCTCTTCTAGAACTGCGCCCTCACCCGCTTGCGAACAAACGGTCACGCCCGTAACCCGCTTGCCACCTTTGACGCTGGAAACCGCATGTCCCATTAGAACGCGAATGCCCAGCGCGCGGGCCTGAGCGACCAGTCCGATGTCTTCGGGCATGACCCGCGCATCAAGGATCGCAGGCACGTCGAGCCCAGCATGCTTGAGCGAAATTGCCGTAAGGTAAGCGTTATCGTTGTTTGTCACCACGACAGTGCGGTCCCCCACCGAGACACCGTAGTTCACCACGTAGTCGCGCACGGCCGAAGCAAGCATAACGCCGGGAATGTCATTTCCGGCAAAGCTGAGCGGACGTTCAATCGCTCCTGTTGCGGTGATGATCTGTTCGGCGCGAATACGCCACAAACGGTGGCGCGGGCCAGCATTTTGCGGTGCATGATCGGTAAGTCGTTCATAGCCCAGCGCATAGCCGTGATCGTAAACACCGGCCCCCATGGTGCGCAGACGAAGTTCGACATTGTCCATAGATTTCAAGGCGGCGAGCGTTTCATCCACGAAGTTATCCACAGGCGCGCCATCAATGATGCCGCCATCCACCGGTGCACGTCCGCCCCAATGGTCGGATTGCTCAAGCAAGATCACGCGCGCGCCTGAGCGGCCCGCCGTGAGCGCGGCCTGCAAACCGGCGACACCGCCGCCGACAACCAGCACATCGCAGAAAGCATAGAAATGTTCATAGGTATCCACGTCACGGGTTTTTGGCGCTTTGCCTAAACCTGCAGAATGGCGGATCACCGGCTCGTAGACGTGTTTCCAGAAGGCACGCGGGTACATGAACATCTTGTAGTAAAAGCCCGCAGGCAAAAAGCGGCTGAGGTGTTTGTTGATCGCACCTACATCAAACTCAAGGCTCGGCCAGTGGTTCTGGCTTGTCGCTTCCAGCCCGTCAAACAGCTCGGTTGTGGTGACGCGCTGGTTCGGCTCAAACCGGCCCTCGCTGCCCAGGTTAACCAGGCCGTTCGGCTCTTCTGGTCCAGAGGCTACGATGCCGCGCGGGCGGTGGTATTTGAACGAGCGACCTACCAGCATCTGGTCGTTGGCAAGCAGTGCAGAGGCCAGCGTATCACCCGCATAGCCGCGCAGGTTCTTCCCGTTGAAGGTGAAGGATACCGGTTTTGTGTGGTCGACCAGACGGCCTTTATTGGCAAGACGTGTGCTCATGTGGATGCCTCTGTCGCGCGCCAATCGGGGCGGCGGTCTTTGATTTGGTCGATGATTTCTTGTGGCGGCTCGGTGGTTTGGGCCGAATAGCTGCCAAAGATCTCAAGCGTTGTGGTGCAGCGGGCCACGTGGAACCACTTGCCGCAACCGTTCTGATGCCGCCACCGCTCGAAATGCACGCCTTTCGGGTTCGCTCGCATGAACAGATAGGTTTCGAATTCGTCATCCGACGAACCGGGACCAAAGCGTTTCAGGTGCGCCTCGCCATGGGCGTGGAATTCGGTTTCCTCGGCGGTGATACCGCAATTAGGACAGTGGATGTTCAGCATTAGGCAACCCCCGCACGCAGAATAAGTGACCGTTGGACAGCAAAAAGGCTGCTCTTCGAAAGAAGAACAGCCCTTGAATTCGCAATGTTAATATGCGCTTGCGCGTTATTCGCTCGCGGCAGCACCACCTGAGACAGCTTCATCAACAGCTTCTGCGGCACCTTGGGCAGCGTCGCCCGCACCTTCGACAGTGATGTTGACGTCGTTTGCACCGCTAGCGCCGCCAAATCCGTCGCCGAAGACGACGTAGGCAAGAATACCGACAATGACGACGAGTGCGCCGACGATGAATCCCATGCCGGACCCACCTGATGTGGTGGTTGTGGTTGTTGTGTTGCGTTCAGAAACAGTGTGGTCTGGATGTGCCATGTTTCATTTCCTTCCAAAATAGGTTCTGGAAAGGAAACATGAATCCCTCTGAAAAAGTTCCGAAAAATCTCTTTGGACAGGCGCAATTGCATTTTCAATGCGCCACGCCGGCAGCGACGCTCTCGTCGATAAAGCGGCCTTCGATAAAGCGCTCCATCCCGAAGGCATCCGTGAGAGGAGAGTGACCTTTTGCAATAAGTTCGGCCATGGCCCAACCGGACCCCGGGATCGCCTTGAAGCCACCGGTTCCCCAGCCGCAGTTCACGAAAACCCCGTCGACCGGTGTCTTTGACAGGATCGGCGAACGATCCCCCGTCACATCCACGATCCCGCCCCACTGGCGCAACATTTTAAGGCGACTGAGCATCGGGAATGTCTCGACCAAGGCGCGGACAGTTTCTTCGATATGATGGAAGCTGCCGCGCTGGGTATAATTGTTGTAGCCGTCGGTGCCGCCACCGATCACCATCTCGCCTTTGTCTGATTGTGACAGATAGCCGTGCACGGTGTTGGCCATCACCACGATGTCCATCGCAGGTTTGATCGGCTCTGAAACCAGTGCTTGCAGCGCTACGGATTCAAGCGGCAAACGGAAACCCGCCATATCGGCCAGATGCCCCGAGTGTCCCGCAACAACCATCCCGAGCTTGTCACAGGCAATGTCACCCTTGTTGGTGCTGACACCTGTTACCTTGCCGCCGCTTTTCTGGATGCCTGTGACTTCACACTGCTGGATCACGTCCATGCCCATATCGGAGCACGCCCGCGCATAACCCCATGCCACCGCGTCATGCCGTGCTGTACCGCCACGTGCCTGCCAAAGACCGCCCAGCACCGGATAGCGTGGTCCGTCGATGTTCATGATCGGGCACAACTCTTTGACGCGGGCAGGATCGATCCATTCGGTGGTGATCCCCTGCAAGGCGTTGGCGTGTGCAGTCCGTTTGTAGCCGCGCACCTCATGCTCCGTCTGTGCAAGCATGATCACGCCGCGCGGGCTGAACATCACGTTATAGTTCAGGTCCTGCGACATCGTCTCATAAAGCGAACGCGATTTTTCGTAAATCGCAGCAGACGGGTCCTGCAAATAGTTCGAGCGGATGATCGTCGTATTACGACCCGTGTTCCCACCACCCAGCCAGCCTTTCTCAAGGATCGCCACATTGGTGATGCCGAAGTTCTTTCCCAGATAATAGGCCGTGGCCAGCCCGTGACCGCCTGCTCCGATGATAATCACATCGTATTTCGCCTTGGGTTGCGCATCGCGCCATGCGCGGTCCCATCCGGTGTGATGGCGCATCGCCTCACGGGCCACGGCAAAGACGGAGTATTTTTTCATAACGATAATCCTTGGCACGGAAGAAGCCGCAACGGCGAATGGCAGATGTCTCTCTTCTGGAGGGACGGTCAGAAAAAAGGATACTCCCCACGGCGTTTGGTATCAATTTTGCGACATCAGGTGCAATAGCGCCCGCGTGTCGCAGGCGGATTGCGCATTGCGGCCTTTTGTCCTGCGGGCTGAGCGACTAGATACAGGTCCAGATAACGCGCAGCGCACAAAAAGGCAGCATATGACGTTCTGGATTACAACGGTTTTGATGGCTGTGCTGGTTGCCTCGTTCCTCGCGCGTGCCCTGATCGGACGTGGACGAGCCGTTGCGGGGGACGCCGGCGACTACGATTTGCGTGTTTACCGCGACCAACTGGCCGAGATCGAGCGCGACGTGGCACGCGGTGTGATCCCGCCTGAAGACGCAGAGCGCGTGCGCACCGAAATCTCGCGCCGAATTCTCGCTGCGGATGCCGGGCGCAGCGCTGCGACAATCGAACCGCAAAAAACGCCCTTGTTGTTGGTTGGTGCACTTGCCATCACGTTGATCGGCGGCAGCATTGCCATCTACACGTGGTTGGGCCAGCCGGGATATGGTGATCTGGCGCTTCAGGACCGTATCGCATTTGCCGAAGAACTGCGGGAAAACCGGCCCGACCAGCAAACCGCGGTTGATAGCCTGCCCCCCTTTCCCGTCACCGAAGAACTTTCGGATGAGTTTGTAAACCTCATGGCCAGCCTGCGCGAAACCGTGTCTGCGCGCCCTGATGACCTTCAGGGGCACATCCTTCTGGCGCAGAACGAGGCGCGGATGGGCAATTTCATGGATGCTGCCGCAGCACAGAACCGCGTCATGCAGATCAAGGGCGAGGACGTCACGTCCGAGGATATCTCTGACTTTGGCGAATTGTTGGTCTTGGCGGCGGGCGGCTACGTCTCCCCCGAGGCAGAAGTCGCTTTTCGCGCAGCGCTCAACCGCGATGAGAATGACGGACGCGCAAGATACTATCTGGGTCTCATGATGGTGCAGACGGGACGGCCCGACATAGCCTTTCGTTTGTGGAATGGTCTTCTGCGGCGCGGACCTGCCGATGCGGCGTGGATTGCACCGATTACCGCCCAGATCGAGAACGTTGCGCAGTTGGCGGGCGTAAACAACTATTCCATTCCTGCGATCGGTGGCGGTGCGGCCCCCGGCCCGTCAGTTGATGATATAGAAGCGGCCTCAGAAATGACCGCGGAGGCCCGGATGGAGATGATCGGCGGAATGGTTGAGGGATTATCCAACAGGTTGGCGACCGAAGGTGGCCCTGCGCAGGACTGGGCGCGGTTGATTACATCGCTTGGCGTGTTGGGTGACAGCGAACAGGCACTGGCGATCTACAACAACGCGATGGATGTCTTTGCGGATGATCCGGCCTCTCGCGATGTAATCCGGGCAGCGGGCAGTCAGGCCGGAGTTGCAGAATGATCTATGACGATATGGCCGAGTTCGCCGCAGCGGTCCCTCCGATGCAGGCTCTGATCGGCCTCGATCTGGGGGAAAAGACCATTGGCGTTGCGGTCACGGACAGTTTCCTCAGCGTGGCCACCCCGCTTGAGACCGTGCGACGCAAAAAATTCGGGTTGGACGCGGCGCGTCTGGTCGAAATCATTACCGACCGCCGGATCGGTGGGTTGGTGCTGGGCCTGCCACGCAATATGGACGGCACGGAAGGACCGCGATGCCAGTCCACCCGCGCTTTTGCCCGCAATTTCGAAAAGCTGTCTCCTTTGCCCATTACCTTCTGGGACGAGAGATTGAGTACTGTTGCCGCCGAACGCGCACTGCTTGAGGCGGATACGACACGAAAACGTCGCGCCGAGGTGATAGATCACGTGGCCGCTGGTTATATCTTGCAAGGTGTACTGGACCGGCTGGCGGTCATTCGTCGCGAAGGAAGCACATATGACTGACAGCATTTGGAAACGCGACGAGATCGAGAGCCCCTGCATCAAGATCTGTGTGGTTCACCCTAAAGCGCGTCTATGCACCGGCTGCCTGCGGTCGATTGACGAGATTGGACAGTGGTCACGAATGAGCGCGCAGGAGCGGCGTGATATCATGGCCGAATTGCCGACACGTGCCGGTCAACTGACAAAGCGCCGCGGCGGACGCGCCGCGCGACTTGCAAACAAATAGAGCCGCATCGGGACGGCGGAGCTGGTTAAAACGGCTGCCGGTTGCGTCTAATGCGCGCCCGCGATCCTAAAAAGCAGGTCGACCCCCGCATCCCAAGTCACCGCGCCATCGAAATCGGTTGGCGCGTGATTCCCGTTGGCAGCGAATGCACTCAACCCCGCGAAACCGCGCTGCGCGTCCGCATGAAAGCCCCCTGTGGCGTCAAAAACCGGAACCGCGCGGGGTTTGGGTTTAGCGTTGAAATAGGCGATTGATCCGCCTGCGCCTGTGATTACCTGTGCCATCCTGCATCGTCTCGTTATTGTTTCTCTTCCCGCATCAGTATCGTGTCGGAAATGGCAACAATGGGGCGAGCATTGGGTCTTTGTGCGAAAAACAAGCTTTCTTTCAGGCCTCGCGGCACCATTCTGCCAAACTAAATTGCGGTCGGAAGTATCCGATCATGCGCCCTTCGGGTGGTGCATTTGCAGATGCTTCCCAAGGTGCGACGCCATGCAATAGATGACGATGCAGCAAAACGGCCTGCCCCGGCGCTGCGATGATCCGCTGCGGAGTGATGCGTTCGAAAACCAGCCTGCGTGCCGACTGATAAGGTTCGGTAAGGTCGATGTCCTGTGGTCTGGCATCGCCGATCGCCTTGCGCAAAGCGTCCCCCATGATCCGCTGGCTGCCTGGCCAGACAACCAAGGGGGAGCCGTCCGAGACATTCAGCGGAAGCCCCAGAATAAATGCGTGAGGTTCCTGCAAAAATCGCTGCCTGTCAGGACCAAGAGGCAGCAAGCCGTCAACGTGCGCAGCATGGCGTTTGACACGGTAGCGGTGGGTACCATCCGTTTCGCCGGTATCCCGTTCAGGGTAGCCCGGATAAACAACAGAGAGCTGCGCGCGGTGCCACTCCCCCTGCCAGTTCACGGTATCGCGCCATGCTCCGTCTAAGGGCGTGCCGTCTATGCTGCCGTCTTGCGCATTGGGCAGCGCATCCACGCCTACAAACCAGGTTTCTCCATGCCGCAGGTTAGCCAATCTGACTTGCGGATCGCTGGCGACTTTCAGAGCGGTGCGATGGGCCGATTTCGCCCAGTTCAATGCTGGTTCAGTCGCTTCAAAGACGGTGAAACCGTCTGCCGCTGTCACCAGCCCAGCGCCTTGCGCAACATGTTAAGTGCCACCGCTATCAAAAACACAGCAAAGACACGCTTGAGTGGCTTGGGATCCATCGCATGGGCAAGCTTGACGCCCCAAGGCGCGGTGATCAGCGTCATCGCGATAATAATCGCAAACGCCACCAGATTAACGGTGCCCAAGGTCAGCGGCGGCGCGTTGCTGGTCATCGGAACAAAAAGAAACCCGATCACCGCAGGAACTGCGATCAGCACACCAAATCCTGCAGCAGTCGCGACTGCACGGTGAATAGGTGTGTTATAGAGGCTCATCAGCGGGACACCGAAACTGCCGCCGCCAATCCCCATAAGCACGGACAAGAAACCCATGAACGGCGATTGTACAGCACGGATCACACCGGTCGGCATAGCCTGACCCAGCCGCCATTCGGAACGTCCGAACCCCATATACAAACCGACAACCAGCGCCAGCACCCCGAATATCGCCTGCAATGTATTAGACCGAAGCTGCGCCACAAGCAGCATTCCGATGACAGCGCCGATGACGATCCCGGGGGCCCATGTGCGCAGGATATCCCAATCCACCGCGCCCTTTTTGTTATGCGCCAGTACCGAGCGGACGGAAGTGACGATGATCGTCGCAAGAGAGGTCGCAAGACACATCTGCATCAGCTGCGGCCCTTCATAGCCAAGGGTCTGAAACGCATAGAAAAAGGCAGGTACCAGCACGATACCGCCGCCGACACCCAGAAGGCCGGCAAGAACACCGGCAACCGCCCCGATGATCATCAATAACAGACCCATCTGGATCAAAAGCATGGTTTCCGGCATGACGTCCTCCGCTGGTTTGCGTCAGTGCTACACCGCTTCTTGCAAAGCTGCCAGTGCCACCACTTCGGCCATCGCCGCTTCGACCAACTCGGGGCCTGCACCGGGCTTGGACGCCCCTTCTGACAACATGCGCCGCCACAGCCGCGCACCGGGCCGTCCCGCGAACAACCCCATCATATGCCGCGTAATCTGGTTCAGCCTGCCGCCACCTGTCAGATGCCTTTCGATATAGGGCAACATCGCCGCCACTGCGGCTTCGGCTGTGGTATCAGTGCCCGAGCCAAAGATGCGGCGGTCCGCTGCCGCGAGGATATCGGTGGGCTGATGATATGCGCTGCGCCCGATCATCACCCCGTCCAGCCCGCTGTCGAGAAGTGCGATGGCCTGATCCAGCGATGTGATACCGCCGTTGATCGAGATATGAAGGTTCGGAAACAGCTCTTTCATCTGTTGCACAAGCGGATAATCGAGCGGAGGAATGTCACGGTTTTCTTTGGGACTGAGGCCTTGCAACCACGCTTTACGCGCATGGATCTGAACCCGGGTACATCCCGTGGCAACGACCCGCGACAAAAACTCCGGAAGAATTTCGGCGGGGTTTTGATCGTCTACACCGATGCGGCATTTTACCGTTACATCGACATCTACCGCCGCCCGCATTTCACTGACACAAGCAGCCACCAGCGCCGCGTTCTCCATTAACACCGCCCCGAAGCTGCCGGATTGAACGCGATCTGAAGGGCAGCCACAGTTGAGATTGATCTCGTCATACCCCGCCTGCGCCCCCAGCCTCGCCGCCTGCGCCAGCTCTTTCGGGTCAGAGCCGCCTAACTGCAACGCCACCGGATGCTCCGCCACGTCGTGATCCAGCAAATGCAAAGCCCCGCCCCGCACCAGCGCTGGCGCGGTAACCATCTCGGTATACAAAAGCGTGTGCCGGCTGAGTTGCCGGTGCAGGTAACGACAATGACGGTCGGTCCAGTCCATCATGGGCGCACAACTTAAGCGTGCACTTTGATGCAGGTTGTATCTCTTATTTTCAGACACTTATTAGACCACATGTTAGTAGATTCTCGGTTTGTCTGGCTAGTCGAAAATTGGACGGACAACAATAGGCAGGAATAAGCAATAATGGATAGGGTTAGTCGCAAACATCCACCAAGCCCCAATTTCAGCCAACTGTTGCCAAAAAAAACTAAGCATGCTAGCAGCTCAAGTTCGAATTTCCGCGCTTTTAAAGTGTTGCCCAATCAATCCTTCAAAGCGTTCAATATGAGTAATTACTGGGGATCAAAAGTTTCAAATTCATTTTCGACCAGCTCAAAACTTAACGCCCCTTTGTTTGGAAACTCCAACTTCTGGCCGGGATCCCAAGCACTTACAGCTTTCGCCACTTTTGCAAGAAAACCCTGATCCATTGTCGAGGAGTTACGAAGTTTCTGATCAAAATCACGCCGAATGAGGTTCATGTGATACATAGCAACCGTTTGAATATCAAAATGATGGTGAAAAGCCGGAGAGCACGTCATTCCACGCGAAGGATCCACATTAGGATGCGCAAATGGCTTATATCCCATCACCGTATCTTCCTGAATTTCAGTAATAAAACAGCAACAAGTTGTATCTAGAGTGCGCCAAACTGGGCGTCGAACATGCAGGAAGCTATTGACAGAAGTGCTCTTCCAACCATGCGCAGCAATCTGTTTACGCGCGCCAAGAGCCTCGTCGGTACGATAAAACTCGTCAGCATCCAAACTCACGAAATGCGTCGCTCCTGCCAATCGAGCCACGTTTAGCCCTATCTGACGTTTCTTTGTTTCATTGTCTTTGCGCGAAACATCAAAGCTTGGCTGGTAGTGAACTACTTCATCCACCAATCCTTCGCAAATAGCCGAGTCGACAGCTTGACGTGCAAAATTTGATATAGGTTCCCCGGCATTCGAAACATCTTGCATAATGATGGATATGTGGTCGAGCCAACCACGATTAGTCCGAAGCGACGCTAGCAAATGCTCATCCCCATTGAAAAAATTATAGGATCCAGAAATAAACATATAGTACTCACCAACTATTAGTTTTTTGCCTTCTTAAACTTTTCAAGCTGCTCACGCAAAACCTTATTCTTGGCACTCGACCTTTGGTAAGCCGTTCTAAATCTTCGCACTTCAGAAAAAAGAAAGTCGATATGATCAACAGTCTTTTTCTCAAGTTCTAAAGCTTGAATTGGGATTGCGGGTGCGTTCTTTTTCTCTTTTGATGCAACCGTTTGAGCAATCTTCTCAACCCAATATTCGAGACAAAATCGTTCAGGACAATTTTCTACAGCTTCAAGCGCTTTGGGTGGTAATTCCGATAGTTCTTCACGTAACGTTTGGGCCGTTTTTGTTTGAGCGCAATCCCGACCTGAAAAATTTGTTGCCTCCGCACTTGCAAAGCCGGCAGGGGTTAACCACCCGCCACCCCCAAAATGGTCATAGATATAAACCGGGCACCCGGCTCTCAAAGCGTATTGAACCGTCTTACCAATCGTCAGCACGGCATCTGTCAGCGCCAAATCTGACGGGATGATGCGCCTCGATTCGTGCTGCATACCAACACGTTCAACAACAACACCTTCATCTTGCAAGAGTGTGATTGCCTCAATAACTTCCGGAGGAACGTGATTAGACACGACCAGCAAACGCTTGAGCCTTCCAGGATAACGGGGGCGACGTGCGGATTCAAATTCCATAGGTGCAGGGTTTGGCATCACGATCATATGGTCAAACGGTGCACCTAGGGGTTTATAACGATCAGCTGTTTCTGGGCTGTTCGCGCATACTAAATCAGCCAAAACCGCCTCACTTGCGGTCATAGGGCTTTCAAACGGTTCATGTGGCGACAAATGATTGTATACGAAAGTCGGAGCATCTACTCCAAATATGGAGCTCATTGGTTGAACCGCAAGAAACCTAGAATGCATACTGTGCTGAATATAAACGAGTTCAAAACCTGTTAGGTCGGCCACATCCTCTGCTGATTTATATACGTAAAACCGCGTCCCTAAGACAGCATCCAAAAAGCCGTCGCGTTGAAAAGGGCAAAAAATCTCGACATCCCACCCGGCATTGTTCAAAGCCTCAGCCAGTTCTAACAAAACCAACTCCGACCCGCTCCAAGTATCAAAATGATGCGTGCACAGCAGAGCTTTCATCGTCTAACCATCCCAGTGTTACTTACTGAGCAACCCTTGGCATAATCGAATGCTCTCGTGAAGCCTATTAGCGCGCATGGCAGTATATCAAACAGATCATGATCATAAACTAATTCTAGGAACAAGGAAAAGCAGCAACCGCTTCTCGATGAAGTTGCCACTTTCGCCAAGCAGACACGCGGCCATCTTTAAGCTAACTATGACTGTATATACTAATACAAATTGAAGATCTCTCGGTGTCAGAGTAACGGATAATATTCAGATTATCAGAGTAATCTGAGCCAGGATTCGAATACAATATTGCCCATTATCAGCCAAATCCGACCAAAATTTGTACAATACCTTGAACAACACGCAAATTCAATCTCTGTAAGTTACTGATACATAAATGACTTTATGGTTCATCAGTCCAGTCCATCATGGGTGCGACAGAGAGGCGGGCTGATGCTTCGGCTAAATTCCGTATCATTTTTCTGGCTCCAAAAACCGCCTATCTCCAGGCTGGCAAGAACCGGACTCATACTGCAAAGAGAATGTGGCGGTCCACCCCCTCCGGTGGCGGATAATCTGCGCTTGAACGTCGGACCCTTCGTTTCCTGAATATCCGGCCTGAAACGAATTTGCTTGGGAAAAGCCAGCAGTGTTTAGCTATAGATGGCCGGTCTCTATAGTGAACGCAGACGCCCGCTCATTTGCATCAAAAAGGCCAGTTAATGGAACACCTGACATCTGCACCAACACTCAAGACAAAACGGTTGGTCCTGCGCGGGCCGGAGCGGGATGATCTGGCGGAGCTCACGCGTTTCATGACCAGTGCCCCTTCGATGAAGGCCCAAGGCGAGACCATCACAGCGGAGCAGGCATGGTTCGGGTTTCTGGCTGGCGTTGGCCACTGGCATTGGCACGGTTTTGGCTTTTTCACACTTGCCCTTCAGCAGACGGGACAGCCCGTAGGCCGGGTTGGGTTGATCAAACATTCAAACTGGCCGGAGGTGGAGCTTGCATGGCATTTGTTCGAGGGTGCCGAAGGGTTTGGGTATGCAACCGAAGCTGCATGTACCGTAAAGCAGTGGGCGGCAGAGCAGCTCAAAATAGCGCAGCTCTATAGCTATATCGACAAAGGGAATACGCGGTCGCAGGCTGTCGCGAAAAGGGTTGGTGCAACGACTGACGGAACGCGCGCACCGCATGAGCCGGACGCAGAAATCTGGGTGCATAAGACGACTGCTGAGGGCAGTCTGTAGTTGAAAGATCAGGCCCAGCGGATCGCCATTGATTGTTGACCAACTGGGCCTTAAAAACACGCGCACAAAAGGCCTGCGCACTTCTGCATGGCCGTCCTACCTCTAGTCAGTCGCCACACGTCTCGGGGTCAGCATTACGACTGCGAGCGCCGCACCGATCCCTACTGCATTCAGCCACATTGCGCCGTCAAAGACCTCCCACGGGCACAGGATTGCGATACCTGCGAGGGCAATAATCACGCGCTCGGGCGAAGATAACCGGCGGCTGATAAAGCCGGTGATGGCACCTGTGGTCGCATAGACACCAACTGCCGCCTTGACGCCTGTCACCGCGACAAGCCACAGCGGGCCGTCAAACAGCAACGCAGGCGATGCCGCAAAGAAGAACGGGATGGCGTAGGCAGGCCATGCAATGCGTACAGCTTCTATGCCGGTGGCCATGGGCGGTGCCTTGGCCATGTTTGCCGCCACAAACGCGGCGATGGCAACAGGCGGGGTCAACATCGACAGCATCCCGAAATAGAGCACGAAAAGATGTGCTGCCATGGGCTGCAGACCAAGCTCTACCAGAGGCGGCGCGGCGAGCGATGCCAGCAGCAGGTATACCCCGACGGTCGGCAGCCCCATGCCCATAACGATGCAGACAAGTGCTGTGACAACCAGCAGCAACAGCAGGCTGGACTGGCCAAGCTGAACGAGGAAAAAGCCAAGCCCGAAGGACAGACCGGAGCGCGCAACAAGGCCGATAATCATGCCCGCGATGGCGCAAATCAGGATGATTTCGACAGCGGCACGACCGGATGTGACGATGACATCAAGCAGTATTCTGAGGTTCAGTTTACTGCCATCGTAGGTCAGCACCAGCGACAATCCCAACAGCACAATGATCGCGACAAGCGCGGATGTCTCAGGGCGCAGGTTGAAGGCGAAAAGCCCCACCAGAAGCACAACAAAGGGTGCAAAGACGTACCATCCTTTACGCAGCACACTGCCCTTAGACGGGATGCGGTCTTTGGCGACGGGGGAGATGTTGCGCCTGCCCGCTTCAAGATCAGCAAAGGCGAATAGGCTGAAATAATAGAGAATAGAGGGGATGAGCGCTGCAAGCATCACGTCGACGTAACTCGCTTGCAGGTTTTCGGCCAAGAGGAACGCCGCCGCCCCCATGATGGGAGGCATGAGTTGCCCCCCGGTCGAGGCCGCAGCCTCAATCGCGCCTGCGGTTTTCGGTTGGTAGCCGCAATCCTTCATCATCGGGATCGTGATTGCGCCTGTAGAGGCCACATTGGACACAGCGCTGCCAGAAACGGAGCCGAAAAACGCGGAGCCAAGGATTGCGATCTTGCCTGCCCCGCCACGGCGGTGTCCGGCAAGCGCAAGTGACAGATCAGAGAAGAACGCCGATCCGCCAGTGGCGAGCAGCAGTTGTGACAATATGAGGAACGGCACCACCACCGCCACAGCGATAGACAGTGCGGCCCCGGCGAGCGACGCGCTGTCGAGCATCAGAAATGTAAGCAGTCGGTCCGGCGCGATCGAACGGCTTTGCAACGGGCCAGAGAAGTTGCTTGAGAAAAGTGCGTAGAGAGACACACAGCCAAGGATGACAATCAGGCTCCATCCCATGGTGCGGCGGACCGCCTCCAGCAGCAGGACAAAGCCGATGACCGATACAATCAACGCCTCTGTCGGGTGGTAAAACACGTTCTCAGACAGCGTGGGGAATCTTGCGGAAAGCCATGCGCCAAAGCAGAGCGAAGCGACTGCCGCCCCGCGCGACACCCATTTCGGGCCAGACGGGCGGGTCAGAAAAGCCACCGCCATAGCAAAGGCCAGTGCGCAGATCAGCACCTGTTCCGAATAGACCCGCCAACCGATCCACAGGGGTGCCCCCGAGGACCAGAAGACAGAGGTAAGCGTGATTAGCGCCGCCAGAATGCCCGGAACGGACAGACTAATACGCCGGGCGGTTTGAGAGGACTGATCGCTCACCGGTCAGAGACCTTTCTATTCAGGCCAGACGCCCATTTCCTTGTAAAACTTGATTGCACCGGGGTGATACTCAAGCCCTACGTCCTTGCTCATTATTTCTTTGGTGAACCCGTTCCAGAAAGGACCGCCGGCCAGCAGGTCTGCTTCTTTTTCCCAGATCGCTTTCACGGCGTCATAGACCATGTCCTCAGAGACGTCCTTGCCCGCAAACAGGGTGTAGTCAAAGACGTTCACATTCGTCGGCTTCTCGATGCCCGGAACGCTGCCTGCAGGCATTTCCTGCAAATAGTTTTGCGGCAACAAAGCCCGCATCCGCTCAAGCGCTTCGGGGCTATCATCGAAGGAGAGATAGCGAATGCCAAAAGATGCATCGTATTCACGACTGTTACCGGCACCTACAACAACGATGGCCACATCGGCGGAGCCTTCGGCAAAGCTGGCCCACATACGCGGGAAGTTCGGCACCGCGACGCCTTCGACGTCATCAAGGCTCATGTCCTGATTGGCAAAATATCCACGAGTCACATAGTCGCCCAATGCTTTGTCCGCGAAAACCGGAACCCGCTTACCCTTCAGGTCAGCGAGGGTCTGGATGTCGCTATCCTTGCGCACAATGTAGGCACTGCGAAACGGCATCAGCGTGGCAACCATCTGCAGGTTATCGTTCGGGCGTCCTTCCGACATGCCGGTGCCGGTGATCGCATAGGTCAGCTGAACCACGTTCGCGATGCCGAATTCGATCTCACCGGCATTGACCAGCGGAATATAGTCGGCGGTATTCGCCAGTTCCTGCGGTCGCATCTGTAGATCGCCCGCTTCGGAGATTGCCGCCGAAAGGGAACGGCCGATCTGGCTTGTGCCGCCCCGCGCGGTGGAGCCCAGCGCCGCAAGTTCGGCGGCGACGGCGGTCGCACCAAGGGTCAGCGCAACTGTGACGCCTGCTAAATACTTGAATGACATATTATTTCTCCCTGTTTTTATATTAGTGTTTTTCGAACAAAGGACCGTGGCCGGAAAACTGGTCATTGATCCCCATGGCACGCAAGGCGTGCCAATACGTTGCCGCGTTGATCGCCACGAATGGCTTTCCGTATTCGGCTTCAAGCTCGGTGCTGAGTGCACACATGCTCAGGTTGGTGCCCACCTGAACAAAAGCGTCCACATCGTCGCCATCCATCTCAGCCACATGGGCGCGCAGAGTATCTTCCTGCACCTGTGCAATCGCCACGGGGCTTGAACATTTCAATCCACGAAAGCGGACAACCTCGAAACCGCAGTCCTGAAAGAACAGTGTCACGTTCTTATCCGAGATCGGGAAATAGGGGGATATGACCGCAATCCGCTTTGCACCCGTCAGGTTAAGCGCCGCCTCGCAAGCGAATGACCCTGCTGAGACTTGCAGCCCGCAATGATCCGATAATTCCTGCATCCGTTTTTCAGATGCGGCACGGCCGTCCCAGAACATCAGCGCGGACATGCCCATGATCAAATAGTCAGGCTCCGACGTAGTGCAGCGGTCGACCGCGTCGTAAAGCGTGGCACCAATGGCATCGACAAGTGCTACGAATTCCTCGTCATTGCCGACTTTCATATTGGGAACATAGATCCGGCCAAAGTGATTTGTGACGCCCCGCACACGAAAGTCATCCATGTCCGGCTGGACGATTGTGTTCGTCGACGGAGCAACCACCGCAAACTTACAGCGCCATCCTCTTGCGTCCTTTGACATTGCGGTTCCCCTGCTTTCACAACACCTTTTCAACGATAAGATACAGCATTTGCCTCTGCGTCAAGAATTTGTCTGGACAAATTATTGACGCGGGATCGTCTCCCCCATTATGCAGAGAAGAAATCCGGCGATGTGCCGCAGGATTAATCACCTTCGCAATGATGTTGGGAGACATAGAGATGGCCGACCCGAAACTCAGACAGATGCTGGACGCAGGCGCGTTCATCACCGCGCCCGGTGTATTCGACATGATCTCGACTCTGGTGGCGGACCGGATGGGTTTTTCTGCGCTCTACGTGACGGGGTACGGGCTGGCAGCCTCTCATATGGGTCTGCCGGACGCGGGGATCATGACCTATACCGACATGGAAAGCCGCATCCGCCAGATCGTTCAGGGATCATCGACGCCCGTTATCGCAGATGCCGACACAGGCTACGGCGGCTTGCTGAACGTGCGCCACACGGTGCGCGGATACGAGGCCGCAGGTGTGACCGCCATCCAGATCGAAGACCAGGAATACCCAAAGAAATGCGGGCATACGCCGGGCCGCAGCGTGGTCCCGATGAAAGACATGGTCTCCAAGATACGGGTCGCATGCGACGCACGGTCGAGCGCAGATTTACTGATCATCGCCCGCACCGACAGCCGCACCACACTGGGCCTGGACGAAGCCCTGCGCCGCGGCGAAGCATACGCCAGTGCCGGTGCCGACGTGGTCTTTGTCGAAGCGCCGGAATCCGTCGATGAAATGAAGCTGATCACAGACCGTATCGGCGTGCCGACACTAGCAAATATGGTGTCGGGCGGAATGACGCCTGTGCTGCCTTCTGACGAGTTGGCGCGTCTGGGCTTCGCCATCGGCATCCACCCTGCCCTGGGTTTTCTTGCGGTTGGTCAGGCGCTCAAGGACGCCTACGGAACACTTGCCGAAAAGGGCGATGTGTCAGGGGCCAAGCTTGAAGATTTCGAAGCCTTCAGCAAGCTGATGGGGTTTGAGGATGTCTGGGAATTTGATCGCAAATGGGCGCAGGGCTGACAGGTTCGTCACTCTGCCTCCAGCGTGATTCGCGTGCGGTGGATGTAGCTGTCACCGCCACGATGCCAGTTGAACGAAGCGATCAAGAGCCCCTCACCACTTATGTAATGGCGCAAGATGCGCAGCACGGGCGTGTGTTCAGGAAGGTCTAGCGCATCTGCCACATGATACGGGGCCGGTAGCGCTTGGGTTTCCTGTTCGGCATGGCTAATGGCGGTACCGGCGGCTTCGGCAAGTCCTATGTGAATGGCCCCCTCGCCCTGCGCCAGCTCAGCCGCAATATCCTTGAACCTTGCGGGCACATAGCTTTCGACAAGGGCAAGTGCGGTCCCTTCTGACGTGCGACGCAAGCCGGTCAGCAGAGCCCATTCTTCCCCTTCGGTCCGGCCCAGACGCACTGCCATGTCTGCATCAAGGATCGTGTCTTCGGATTTGAGCAGATCAAGCGTCGTCTCTGCCGCATATTGCGACAGCTCTGACACCGAACGGTAGTTCTGGACATAGACGCCCGAAGGCGTGGTGCGCAGAACGCGGCTCCCTGCCCCTTGGGTGCGCGACACCATTCCATCCGCCTGAAGCCGGCGCAAAGCTTCGCGTACAGTGAAACGCGAGACATCAAAGCGGGCACAAAGGCTGGCTTCACTGGGCAGCAGGTCGCCGACCTTGACCTTGCCGGTGTCGATATCGGCGCGGATCAGTTTGAAGACTTCGAGGTAGCGTGGCGTTTTGCGGGTGCGCTCAGTGGAGGACATCCTGCTGCTATGACACATCCTCAAGATCGCGCAAAGACTGGATCATCGAAGAACGCATTACGTAAGCCATATGTTTTTGTGGATCATCCACCGTCGCACGCAGTTCATCATGGTAAGCTTGTCGCTTTGCGGGATCGGTTTCGTTCAGCACAGCGCGGTTGCGCAGCGCTTGTGCCTGCACCGTTTCGATCGCCACCTTACGGCGCTGTCTGTTGTAGCGGCCCATCAGATCAATCGACGCTCCCTGCCAGACCTGCGTCAGCTTATCGGCCAGATTGACCGCATCGTGGATACCGCCATTCATGCCCATACCACCCAACGGATTGTTCAAATGTGCCGCGTCACCGGCCAGAAAGATGCGGCCATGCACATATTGCTCGGCTACACGTTCATGTACACGGTAGGCCGTTTTATGCGCAATTTCATAGGGTTCTCCGGGCAGCAAATCCTGCATCCGTTGTTCGATCCGAGCAGGATCAAGGATTTCCTCATCGCTCAGGTTGGGGTCCGTCGGAAAAAGAACACGCCAAAGCGTTGGCGTGCGCAGCAGCACCAGCCATTCTTCGGGGTCCGAGATATAGCAAATGTCCGCAAGCCCCTCGATCGCCTCATCATAGCGAAACGGGGTCGAAAGCGACAAGAAAATCTCGGGGATCGTCAAACCCGGAAATTCGACACCGGTGGATTTGCGCACGGTTGAGCGTGCCCCGTCCGCGCCAATGAGGTAAGCCGCCCGAAACTTTTCAACCTCACCGGTTTTGCGACGAGCCGTAACTGTCACGCTGTCCGCATCCTGTGCGACCTCTTCGACAACGATGTCGGTAATCAGATCGGCGTTTGGATCACCCTCAAGACGCGCGCGGGCCGCTTCGGTCAGTTTCCACTGTTCAGCCTGCAAACGGTAGGGATGGTTTGTCTCATCCTTCAAAATGCCCAAATCAAATGTCGCCACTTCGCCCTCTTTGCGATCGCGGAACTGCCACAGCGGACATTTGATACCGCGTGCGATCAATCCGTCGGCAAGGCCCAGACGGTCCAGAAAATCGATCGTCGGCGGGTGGAAGGTTGAGGCACGCAGGTCCACTGCAAGATCGGCAGACGCCTCCAGTACGGTGACGGGAATGCCGTTCTCGACAAGGGAAACAGCAGCGACCAATCCGACAGGACCTGCCCCGGCGATCAATACACGGTCTTCGATTTTCATAGATGTCCCTCCTGCGGCTCTGCCCTAACGGTACGTGTGACGCCGGAAGGGTCAAGGAAAATTTGTCTGGACAAATCTGTCAGAGGTAGCAGGATAGCGATTATGACGCAGAAACTTGCAATTCTGGGCGGTGCCGGTGCCATCGGTCGGGCCCTGACCTCACGCGCGGTGTACGAAGGATGGGATGTGACCATCCTAGACCTGCCCGCATCCCTCGCGGCGCATCCTCCACCAAAGGGTGTTTTGTCCAAAGAAATCGATATCGCAGATGCCGCGTCTGTGACGGATGCCTTTAAAGATCTTGGACCACTGGATGGCTTCGTGAATCTCGCGGGTTTCATGTCACCGCACGGTCCCTTGGTGAAAACGCCATTAGACGCGTTTGACGAGGTGATGACCGGCAACTTGCGGGGCGCATTTCTGGCAGCTCAGGCAGCACTACCCCTGCTCCATTCTCGCAAAGGGGCCATGGTGAATGTGGCCTCAGGATTGGGCGCACATGTGCGTCCGGGGTTTGGGCCTTATGCGGCGGCAAAGGCCGGAATGATCAGCCTGACAAAGACACTCGCATTGGAGGCCGCACCGGATGTACGCATCAATGCAGTGGGGCCAAGTGCGGTTGACACCGCATTTCTGCGTGGCGGCGAAGGACGCAGCGCCAAGACGGCCCCTGCCGTCGATCTTGATGCGGTGGCGGCGGCCACGCCTTTGGGGCGCATTGCCACGCCTGACGACGTGGTGGGCCCAATTTTGTTTTTACTGGGACAAGACGCCGCGTTCATGACCGGACAGGTTTTGTGGATCAACGGCGGAGGATACATGCCATGACGCAGCCTTTGGTACAGGATCGGGTCGTGCTGATCACCGGTGGGTCACGCGGGTTGGGGCGTGAAATGGCCATCGCATTAGCGCAGGCGGGCGCGAAAGTGGCGATCACCGGAGCCGCTGCGTCTGATGCTTTGGACGACACTCTGGCGCAGCTTGGCCCTGAAGCCATCGCGCTGCCTGCTGATGTGACTGACGAACACGCTGCGGAAGACGCGGTGGCAAAAACCGTCGCTAAATTTGGCAGAATCGACGTTCTGATCAACAACGCAGGCATCGGCATGCGCCTTGTATCAGAGACCTTCAACACCAGTCCCACCAAGTTCTGGGAGGCAGACAGCTCGGCTTGGGCGCGCATTGTGGATGCCAATGTAAACGGGCCGTTCCTGATGGCCCGCGCGGCGGTTCCACATATGATGGCGCAGGGCTTTGGCAAGATCATCAACATCTCCACTTCGGACCAGACGATGGTGCGACAAGGTTATGCGCCCTACGGGCCAAGCAAAGCTTTTCTTGAAGCGGCATCGCGGGTTTGGGCTGCTGATTTGGCAGGTACAGGTGTGGACGTGAACGTTCTTCTGCCGGGAGGTGCCGCAGATACAGATCTGTTGCCGCCCGGCCCCGATAAAAAAGGGGCGGATGGCAATCTGCTGTCCCCCTCGATCATGTGCGCACCAGCGCTTTGGCTGGTGTCGGATGCGGCGGATGGCATAACCGGTGCGCGCTTTATCGCGCGGCTTTGGAACACCGATGATCCGGGTGCCGCACGCGACGATAAAGGAGGCAAACCGCAAATTATGTAGCGCATGCTCTTTGCGCAGAGCGCGAAAAAGAAAGGCAATCCATAGTTGCCAAATGAGAGCACGCTTGTAGTCTGATTATCTGAATTACTGGGAGGAATAAGATGTTTAACAAAACGATTGCAACTGCCCTGTGTGTATCCGTTCTGGGTACGGCCGTAGTGGCACAAGAAAAAATGCGCATTTCGCTGCAGCTGCCCCTGACAAGCCACCTCGGCGAAAACCTTGTGCTGTTCGAAAAAGAAGTCGAGACCCGCACAGGCGGTGCGATTGACGTCGAGATTTACGACAGTGCGACGCTTTACAAAGACAAAGAGGTGCCTGCCGCTGTTGGCTCCGGCGCGATTGAGGCAGGCGTAGCCTCGTTGACGCGCTATGTGGGTGATGTGCCTGCCGTCGACGTGTTCTACATGCCGTTCCTTTTGAACACCGAAGAAAAAGTGCGTGCGGCAGTGGCCGAAGGCTCTGCTGTCCGCACACTACTTGAGGAAGAGATTGCCAAGACCGGCGGTCAGGTTCTTTACTGGCAGGCTTATGGCGGCGCGATCCTGTTGTCACAGGGCGGCCCGATCCGCACACCCGAAGACATGGTGGGAAAGAAAGCCCGCGTTTTTGGCAAAACGCTTGGCGATTTTGTCAGTGCAGCTGGTGGTGCCCCCACAATGATTTCGGGATCGGAACAGTATCTGGCCTATCAGCGCGGCACAGTTGATGTGGGCATGACCGGTGTGTCGGGCGTAAAATCCCGCAAGCTTTGGGAAGTCATGGACACAATCACCAAGACCAACCACGCCGATATCGAGTTTATCGTCGTTGTGAACAACGACTGGTGGGACGGGCTTGATGACGAAACACGTGGCCATATCCGTGATGCTGCAAAGGTAGCGCAGGACGATGTGCGTGATCGCATGACCCAGATCGAAGCGGATGCCTATGCTGCCGCGGAAGAGAATGGCATGACCGTTGTCGAACTGAGCGACGAAGAGCTTGCCGCGTGGCAGCAGGTATCGCAGCCGGTGATCGATCAGTACCTCGAAGCCACAGGCGAGACAGGGCAAAAGATCCTCGACGCTTTGGGTGTCGCGAGCGGCTCCTGACGCATAGCTGAATACAACAAGATGCGGGCGGCCCGTTTGGCCGTCCGTACGAGGTTTCTATGAATACAATTACATTCGTGTCGCGGATCGCTTGCACCGTGGGTGCCGTTCTGCTGGCCGCTACCGGCGTGATGCTAACCTACGAGGTGATCGCTCGGTATTTCTTCATACGCCCGACCATTTGGGCCGCAGAGTTGAGCCAGCTTTGCCTTATCTGGGGATGCCTTCTGGCCATGGCGTATCTATTGACTTTGCGCCGCCATATTACGGTGAATGCGGTCACGTCCTTGCTGCCCTACAATGCGCAAAAAGCCTGCGCTTTCATAGCACTGGCTGTCATCGTTGTGTTTTCGGCCATCGTGGCCTTCTGGGGCTACGACATCGCACATGACAGTTTTGTCCGGGGGCGTTTGACCGGTTCGCTTCTGAATTACCCGCTTTGGATAGCCGAGGCTTCCGTCCCGATCGGGTTCGGCCTTTTGATGCTGCAGGGGGTGGTTGAACTTGTGCAACTGCCCGGCTCTGACACCACCAGCCTTGGAGCCACGCACGAATGACAATTATTCTCATCCTGATTACGCTCTTTGTCCTTCTTCTGTTGGGCGTACCCGTGGCCTTTGCCCTTGGTGGCATGGGGCTGGGCATGTTGCTGCTCGGCGGGTTCTCTCCGCTGATGGCACCGCAATCCATTCTGTCGACGCTGGACGGCTTCATTCTGCTGGCTGTGCCGCTCTTTTTGCTCATGTCGAACCTGCTGCTGAAAGGCGGCGTGGGGCGTGATTTGTTTGCAGCGGTGCAGGCCTGGGTCGGACATTGGCCCGGCGGGCTGGCTGTGGCGACGATTATCAGTTGTGGTCTGTTTGCAGCCATTTCCGGATCGTCCGTGGCAACAGCAGCCACCATCGGTACTGTCGCCATCCCCGAGATGATCAATCGAGGATACGATAAACGATTTGTCTACGGCCTGCTGGCGGCAGGCGGCACGCTGGGTATTCTGATCCCGCCCTCAATCCCGATGATCGTCTATGGCTTTGTCACCGAACAATCCGTCATCGCGCTGTTTCTTGCAGGCATCGGACCGGGGCTGGTTCTTGTTACCCTCTTTATTGTCTTTGCAATGGTGCACGCACGTCTGTCCGGCAATTTTGACGATGTGCCAAAAGCAAGTATGTCAGAGCGGATGTCCGCCTCCAGACGGGCTCTGCCATCGGTGGCCTTGGCCCTGCTGGTCATCATCGGGCTTTATTCCGGTGCCTTCACGCCCACCGAAGCGGCGGCCGTCGGCTGTGCTGCCGCCTTGGTCATCACAGCGTTCTGGCTGCGCACCCTTACGTGGGCCGCCTTACGGGAAGCAATCATGGAATCCGCGATTACCACTGCCGCGATCCTGTTGATTGTCGCGGGTGCCAAGGTTTTCGGCAAGGCCATCGCCCTCTACCGCATCCCGCAGGACATATCCGCCTTTCTGGCGCAGACTATCGACGGCCCGCTGCAGTTTATCATCGTGGTATCCATTGTGTTGTTGCTGATGGGATTGGTGTTCGAAGCGTTGTCGATGATCCTGATCATGACACCGGTTTTACTACCCGCAGCCCTTGGCCTTGGCTTTGACCCGATCTGGTTCGGCATTTACATGGTCATCATGGTGGAATGCGCGTTGATTACGCCGCCTGTCGGTCTGAACCTCTATGTGATCCAGTCGGTCGCGAAAGCCAGCCTTGCAGATGTGGCACGCGGGGTCTGGCCTTTTCTGGCGCTCATGCTAGTGACCGTCGGCGTGTTATATGTCTTTCCCGACCTTGCCTTGTACATCCCTTTCAAATGGTGACCCAGTGACCCAAGCCCAGAACCTGCGCGCCCTGCTAGAGCAGGACACATGCCACATGATGCCCTGCTGTTTTGACGCGTTGTCGGCCAAACTGATTGCACAGGAAGGCTATGCACTGACCTTCATGTCGGGTTTCGCCGCTTCCGCCAGCCGTCTGGGTGAACCCGATCTGGGCCTGATGAGCTATGGCGAGGTTGTCGATCAGGTGAACAATATCACCAGTGCGATTAATATTCCCCTGATCGGGGACGGGGATACCGGTTATGGCAACGCAATGAACGTACGCCGCACGGTTGCGGGGTTCGCCAAGGCAGGCTGCGCTGCTGTGATGATCGAGGACCAGCTTGCTCCCAAACGCTGCGGCCATACGCCGGGCAAGGCAGTGGTCAGCCGCGATGAAGCCTTTGACCGTATCCGTGCCGCCGTCGATCAACGCGAGGCCCTGCGCGAAAAAGGCGGCGACATCCTGATCCTTGCGCGGACCGATGCCCGGTATGAGCACGGTCTGGGTGAAGCGATTGCGCGTGCGGAAGTCTTTGCCGAACTCGGTGCCGACATTCTGTTTGTCGAAGCCCCGACATCGGAGTCCGAGATGCGCGATGTCTGCGGTGCCCTGCCCGGCCCCAAGATGGCAAACATCGTTGAAGGTGGCGACACCCCTGATCTGCCCATCGAGCTGTTGCATGAAATCGGATATTCCATCGCGACCTACCCGCTGACCCTCATGGCATCTGCCATGCAGGCGATGGTTACGACCTTGCGCGACATGCGCTGCGGGACCCGCCCCGATCTTATGGACTTTGGAGAGCTGCGCGAGCGAATCGGATTTGACGCCTACTATGAAGGATCGGAGCAGTACGCCTCTTCCCGTCGTGGATCAGGCGGCCAGTAAAGGCCGCACGCCACGCTCAATAGCTGCGTGGCAAGCCCAGCACGTGTTGGCCCAAATAGCCAAGGATCATATTCTTGGAGATCGGCGCTGTCTGGTAGAGCCGGGCTTCACGCCATTTCCGCTCGATGCCATATTCGCGCGCAAAGGCGAAACCACCATAAACCTGCATACAGACCTCTGCGGCGTTCCATGACGCATCCGCTGCCAGTAATTTAGCCATGTTCGCCTCTGCCGCCGCCTTCAGACCCGCATCAAACATGGCTGCCGCCTTGCGCACCATCAGCTCCGCCGCCTGCGCCTGCGCGTAAGCCTGTGCGATAGGGAACTGGATGCCCTGATTGGCCCCGATCGGACCGCCGAAAACCTTGCGCTCGTTTGCGTATTCACTCGCCTTACGAATAAAGAACTTGGCATCTCCTATACATTCGGCGGCAATCAGAATGCGCTCTGCGTTCATGCTGTCGACGATATAGCGAAAACCCTTGCCCTCTTCGCCCACCAGCGTGTCGGCAGGAATTTCGAGGTTATCAAAGAAGACCTCGCAGGTGTTGTGATTGATCATCGCGTCGATTTTGCGCAGCTCCAACCCCTTGCCGAGCGCGTCACGCATATCGACCAAGAACACCGACATACCGTCCGACCGCTTGCTCACTTCTGCCGCTGGCGTAGTGCGCGCCAAAAGCAGCATCAGATCGGATTCGAACGCACGACTGGTCCAGACTTTTTGGCCATTAATTACATAGGTGTCGTTGCTCTGCTTTTCGGCTCGTGTCTTGAGCTGGGTCGTATCGCTTCCTGTTGTCGGCTCTGTCACGCCAAAGGCTTGCAAACGCAGATCCCCGCTGGCGATCTTGGGCAGGTAGGCCTGCTTTTGCGCATCTGATCCATGTTTCAGAACGGTTCCCATCGTATACATCTGCGCATGACACGCTGCGGCATTGCATCCGCGCTCATGGATTGTCTCAAGAACCGCGCATGCCGCAGATAGCGGCAGACCGGACCCGCCAAATTCTTCGGGAATGAGAGCGGCCAGAAATCCCGACGCGGTCAGTGTCCTGACAAACTCTGTCGGATATTCATCCGCCTTATCACAAGCGTTCCAATATGCGTTGGGGAAGTCTTCGCATAGCTTCGCCACCGCGTCGCGGATATCGTTCCAGTCTTCGGCTGCAGGAAGGGTGATCGTATCCGCAGAAGTGGGGGTCATCTGACTATCCTTTGTCGCAAGTCGGTGCAGCAAAACCTGTCATTAATGTCTCGCGCAAAAACGGCGGTACTTCAATCGGATGACGCATCCAGCCATGTGACGATCTGTACCGCCCGGCCCCACGCCTCCTCGGCCGTCTTGAAAACCTCTGCGCTGTGATGACCTACCGGATACCAGCCGCGCCCGTCTTCGGGATCGCGGCGGAACTCTTCGAAGCCGAAGCTTGCGTCGGGGCGCATGAATACATCGACGCACAGCGTCTCTCCTGGCGCGTTCACGGACCGCACAACCTTGTTCACTTGTGCCATGATCCGTCAGTCCATCGACTTTCTGCCCCGGATCAGCTGTGAAATCGCCACCGCCAGCACAAGCCCGCCCCCGTAAAAGAGGTTCTGCACAAAGCTGTCCACGCCCAGAAAGTTCAGCCCCATGATACCTGTCGACAAAAAGTAGACAGCGACAAAGGCCCCAGGTGCATTGAACCTGCCGGGATAAATCGTGGTCGATCCAAGGAAAGCCGCGGCAAATGCAGGCAGCAGGAAGGCCAGCGCTGATGACGGGTCCGCGACGCCGCGCATCCCTGTGTAAAGCACACCAGCAAACGCCGCGAGCGTAGAGGATGCGATAAGTGCGCCTGCCCGCATCCGGTTCACGTTCACGCCCGATAGCCGCGCCACCTCCCGGCCCCGTCCCACAAAAAGCATCCGCCGTCCCAAAGCCGTATATTGGAACAAATACCAGATCGCGCCTGTCAGCAGCAGCGCGTAATAAAACCCCACTGGAATGCCCAAAAACCGCGTGAGAATGACCGCTTTGATCAGGCTCATGGATACACCTGCCACGGTACCGCTGTCGGCGACCCACAAGATCAGGCCGGAGATAAAATAACCTGTCCCCAGGGTGACAATGAGCGAAAACACCCCGAAGTATATGATGAAAAAGGCGTTTACGATGCCAACCGCCACGCCCGTTAACAATGCTGCGATGATCGCGCTTGAGATCGGCAAGCCCATTTTCACATTGAGCACTGCGATTACCATCGAACTGAGGCCCATAGTCGCCGCAACCGACAGATCAAAATCACCTGTTGTGAGCGGTATGATCAGCGCGAGGGTCAGCACCACCACCATCGCATTTGAACCCAACATCGTGGCGTAGGAATTCCATGCAAACATCTGTGCAGGCTTGAAGGCACCCATAATGATTATCACCGCGATCCACGCGATCAGCAGCCCGTATTTCTCGGCCCATGTTTTCCATTCGAATTCTGGTTTGACAGAACGCGCGGCTGTCTGGGTTTCCAGATCCCTGATACGCGCCTCAAGCGCTGCTACGCGGTCATCAGTATTTGTGTGGTCCATATGCATCCTCAGGCCAGCTCTGTCACAGAGCGGTAGCAATGTTCGGCAATGTTTTCTTTGGTCAGGGCGTCGCCCTTCAGTTCGGCCACGATCTCGCCGCGTGCAAATATCAGCACGCGGTGGCAGATCTGGGCCAGCTGGTCATAGTCAGTCGATCCGATCACGATTGAGGTCCCTGCATCTGACGCACGGTCCATCGCATCCCATAGCTGCTGGCGTGCCCCCACATCGACGCCTTGTGTCGGCTCATCCAGCAACAACAGGCGTGGGGTGGTCTGCAGCCATTTGGCCATAAGCGCCTTCTGCGCATTGCCACCCGACAAAGCGGCAAGCGGCAACACCGGCACATTGGGTTTGACCCCTGCCCCCGCTCCCTGTTCAAGCCCGTGTTTTTCGATGGTCGAGGACATCAGACCAAAGCCGCGTCTGAGCCGGTCAAATACCGGCAACGCGATGTTTTCACACACCGGTAAGGAGCCGACACCAGCCGCACCCAAACGGTCTGCGGGAAGATAGGCCATGCCCCAGCCCAGTGCCTTCTCAGGCGAAAGCGCCATGGCGGGCATGCGGCGACCGTCAAGTAACACTGTCCCGCCCGTGGCCTCCCGTGCGCCGTAAATCAAGGCAGGGACATCGTCACAGCCCGAACCGATCAGTCCCGTCAGGCCGAGGATTTCGCCCTTTGCCACGTCGAAACTCAGCGGACCGATACCGGGTGCTGTCAGATCGCTTACCGTGACATACGGTTCGACATTTTTGAGCGTCTTGGCATGCCCGCCGTAAGTCTCAAGCGCCCCCCCGATGATGCGTCCTACAAATCCGTCATGCGAGGTTTGTACGGTATCAACCGTCTCAATCAATTTGCCGTCGCGCAGAATGGTGGCACGGTCCGTGATCTCGCGCACCTCATCTACATCATGACTGACAAAAATGACGCTGGCTCCAAGGGCAGTGCATTGGCGCACCAGCCCGAACAATTGCTCTACGCCAGCGCGCGGCAGAAACGGTGTCGGCTCATCCAAAACCAAAACGCCGGGGCGGTCGGCGTGATCTTTGCTGGCCTGACGCACCTCTTCATAGGCGCGCACGATGGCCAATAGCGCCTGCTGCACCGGTGACAGAAAGGCGACCTCGCTGCGCGGATCAAGCGCGAGGTTGAAGCGTGCGAAGATCTCTGCCGCATCGCGGTGCAGCGCGGGCCAGTTGATGCGCCACCGGTCTTCGGTCGCAAGCTTGTTGAGAAACAGGTTTTCGGTCACAGAAAGAGAGCCGATCAAACTAAGGTGTTGATGCACAAAGGCGAGGCCCATATTTCGCGCATGCGCGCCTGAAACCGGCAATGTCAGGCGCTGGTCGTATAGACGGATTTCCGCGCCCGGTTCAGGATCATGAAAGCCTGCCAAGACTTTGATCAGCGTGGATTTTCCCGACCCGTTTGACCCCAAAAGGCCATGCACTTCGCCGCGCGAAACATGCAGCGATACATCATCAAGGGCCAGCATGCCGCCAAAACGTTTGGACAGGTGCGTGATCTCAAGTGCAGCACCCCCATCGGGGATGCTGCGAGAGTGTGAGGTGAGGCTCACTCGAGGCCCCAAAGCGCCTTGAAGCCAGCGGTGTGGACATCGCCATACCCATCATTGAACGTCGCCGGATTGCCTGCTGTCTCGACGTTTTCATCGGTAAAAATAAACGCCGGGGTGTTCAGCTTTGTTACCGGATCAAGACCGCAGAGCAGACGCATATTCGCATCCGCACCGGCCATACCGACCCAGCCAAGGCTTTCTCCGACGTTCATCTCGACGATGTCCCCATCGCGCATCATGTCGAGCACAAAGGGTGTGCCGTTGTAGCTGACAATCTTGGCGCTGGATCCTGCGATCTGGATCGCTGGCACGATGAACTGTGACATGGAATCGTAGACCGGCAGCACGTAGTTGATGGACGGATCAGCCAGAAGCGCGTTTTGCACGGCGGGCTGCCCCTGTGTTGCCCAGTCGTTCACCGGCACATTAATGTACTTGGTTGTACAATCTGGGCAGTTGTCCTTGAGATACCCCAAGATTGCATCACGCAGCGGGGCGGTTGGTGTGATCTCATCAGGGCCCAGAACCAGCGCGTTTACCTTGCCGCCAGTTTGTACAATCGACCATGCCGCGATGATCTGTCCGATGGTCACGTAGTCCGTGTTCGCGGCCCCATCCATAAATTCCGGAGTTTGTTGAGTGGTCGCATCCCAGTTGTGGGTCGCTGTCACCTTGACGCCTGCGGCCTTTGCCTCGGTGATCTGTGGCACGAGAAACTCTGGTGGCAAACCACCCTGCATGTCGATCAGATCAAAACCCTCTGCAACAGCTGTGTTGATGCCTTGGATCCATCCTGCGGGGTCCATCTGTGTTTCCCAATCGCGCAGCTCGAAACCGACCATGGCGGCTGCATCGACAAATCCCTGAGAGATCGCGGCGTTAAACGGGTTGGCATTGGTCAGCGGAATGACAAACATCTTCTTGTCTGCCATGCAGGCTTTTGCATCAAACGGTTCGCCCGGCGCATCAAACGTGGGAAGCTGGCTGTATTTTTCGATTACCGCCTTGGCCGCGTCCATATCGGCGAGCGCAGGACTTGCCAGACCAAGGGCTGCAACAGCAGCGGTCATAAGATATTTCATTGTCGTTTCTCCCTTTGGTTATGTTTTTAGGTTCTTGAAATAGGCTATTGCGTCCTGCGTGTTCAGCAGGTCCGCATATTTGGCACTCATATCGAAGAGGTTGGCGCGGTGCGGTTCCTCGGCGCGGTCGCCCACGCCGTCCTCGACCACCAGCGTGACAAAGCCGTGGCTGATGCTGTCGATGCAGGTGGCCCGCACGCAGCCCGACGTTGTCACCCCGCAAAGCAGCACCGTGTCCACCTTCATAAAGTGCAGCGTAGACGCCAGCGAGGTGCCAAAAAATCCGCTGGGGTACTGCTTTGTGATCAGGATGTCGCCTTCTTTCATCTCAAGAGGAGGGGCAAGCTCTTGGGTTTCGGTTCCTGCGTCGAAACAAGAAAGTGCGGGCACTTTGGCATAGAATGCGCCGCCATCGCTTCCGCCTGGCTGGTATTTGACTTCGGTAAAGACCACAGGCACGCCTGCGGCACGTGCCGCATCCGCAAGCACCGCAGAGTTTTCCAACGCAGTCTGGCATCCCTGCCCGCCAAAAAGCGGGGCGTCGGGGTCAAAATATGCCTTGGCAAAGTCGATCAGCACCAGCGCAGGCCGGTGGCCCCATGATTGACGGGCATGATAGCCTGCCTTCTCATAGTTCTTGTCAAGCGCGCCTGCCATTATTCCGCAGCCCTTGCGTATTGACCGCGAAACTTCGGCGTCATCGGTGGCTCGAAACCTGTCTCTTTGAGGCAGCGGGCTTTGAGCTCTTCGATTGAGCTAAATCCGCGGCTGAAGAGTTCCGGCTCACCACGTTGGCCTTCCATCGTCTTGCGCAGTTTGGCTGTTGCCGCCTGATCCACGCCACCCGATTTCAGAACCACGCCGTAGCGTTTAGCCCCCTCGACCGTGACCAATCCGCGCTTCATGTCCCTGAGCACCAGTTCGGGATCACGCTCCAACGGGTTACCCCAGCCGCCGCCGCCCCATGTGTTGAAGTACAGAATATCACCCGGCTCAACCGCGATGCGGTCGCACTTGGAGGGTATGTTCTCCTCTGTCCCGTCCGCACGTACCAGCCGTTTGGTGGAACGCAGACCCGGCTCACCGCCGTTGACGCCCCAGGGATAGGTCAACCAACGGTCGTCGTGGATAGATACTTCGCCCGTCTCAAGCATTTCATACGCGATGGTAATGCCGTTGCCGCCACGGTGCACACCTGCGCCGCCACTGTCAGGAATGGTCGCATATTCGCGGATGCGCAGGGGGAAGTACGCCTCAAGGAATTCGTTCGGTACGTTCGTAAAGGCAGGCCACATTGAATGTCCGTCCGGCCCGTCGCCCGCAGGGCGCCCCGGCACACCACCAAAGCCGATCTGGAAAAGCTGGTACCAATCACCATCCTTGTCGAAACCCGAATACATGAAGTGCGGGCTGTCCGAGAAGCCGGCCGCATTCAGCGCATCAGGTGCGCCCTGCCCCAGCAAGCCGCCCATAAGATCGAAGATACGGCCCAACATGTGTGTCCGGCACGACAATGCCGCCGGTTTTTGCGGTTTGAGAATACAGCCTTCGGGGATGTGCACATCTACCAGATCATAAAACCCGTCATTGAACAGGATCTGCGGATCGAAAAGATTAATCGTGAACGCTCCGAAGAACATCTTGAACATCTCTTCGTTCAACAGAAAGTTGATGGATGAAAACGACTGCGGGTCCGATCCGGTGAAGTCGAAATAGGCAATCTCGCCTTCGCGGTGCAGATGGCAGGCGATCTTGTAAGGGCCGTTGCCCATGCCGTCATCGTCGATCCAATCCTCAAAGTATGCCTTCTTGCCATCGACCGCTTCGGGGATAATCATCTGGATGATTGCGCCCATTGCTGCCTTGTTGCGGTCCAGCATGTCCCACATCGCGGAGATATAGATGTCAGTGCCAAAGCGTTCGATGTTTTCGCGCACGCGACGTTCGGCCAGACGCAGGCCCGCGATGATGGCAAAGAAGTCGGACTTGTTCCATTCCGGCATCCGGGTGTTGTGTAACAGGATGTTCAGCAATTCGTTTTGCAATTCACCACCACGGTAAATCTTGGTCGGCGGGATGATGATGCCTTCCTCGTAGATCATCTTGGCATCTGTCGGCAGTGATCCGGGCACCTTGCCGCCTACGTCCGTCATATGGCCGAACATCGCGGCCCAGCTTACCAGTTTGCCCTCGTGGAAAATGGGCATCATCAGCAACCAGTCGTTCAGGTGGCTAACCGCACCGTCACAGGAATACGGATCATTGGTGATAAAGATATCGCCATCCTCGACCGTACCTTCGTAGCCTTCCATAAAGCCATACAGGAAACTGCCAAACTGGCCGACGACCATCTTGCCTTCCTGATTGGCAATCAGCGGAAAGGCGTCGTGCTGTTCGCGGATGCCCGGGCTCATCGCGGTGCGGAACAGAACCGCGTCCATCTCGTTGCGGGCATTGCGCAGTGCGTTTTCCACGATGTCCAGCGTGATCGGGTCCACATCGACACGGGAGAACGGTGTGGGATTTGCTTCTATAATCTGTGCAACCATTGTTTTCTCTCCTAAGTCTTAGCGGTTTCTGGAATGACCGGCGGGCCAGATCAGAATGTTACCGACATCGTCAATCTCGCCCACGTGACCGGGCAGAATGACCGAAGTGCTGTCCATCTCAGTCACCACAGCGGGCCCTTGAACCTCGTTCCCCGGAACAAGTTTGCTTCGGTCGTAGATGAAGGCATCGTGCCACGCTGCATCCGCGTACATGCGCGTCTTGGTGACCTTGGCCGCTTCGGCGCTTTTGGCGCCCCGCGCCCCTTCTGTGTTGATGAAGTTCTTCTCGGCCCCCTGAACGACCGCCCGTAGACCGACCAGTTCGTGTTCTGCATCCAAGGCAAAGGTAAAGAGCTGCTCGTGCTCCGCATCAAAGCGAGATGCGACACCTTTCAGCCCTTCACGCGCGAAGTCTTCGGGAGAGACGTCAACCGTCAGTTTCATCCCCTGCCCTTTGTATCGAATATCGATCTGGTAAAAGACGTCCTGCTCATCGCGGGCGACACCTTCGGCGGTAAGATCCTCACCTGCGCTGTCCTCAAGGTCTTTCAGCATGCCGGATATTTCTGCGTCGCTCGTGCCACTGACCGATGTCACATAGGTCTGGGTCGCTTCGTTGCGCAGGCGTGTCGTGGCATCGCCATAGGCGCACAGAACGCCGGGTCCGGGCGGAATGATCGTGGGCCAAGAGTTGATAAGGCGGGAGAGCGCATTGGCATGAAGAGGTCCAGCACCACCAAAGCCGATCAATGCGAAATCACGCGGATCATAGCCCTGTTCAACCGACACAAGCCGCAGCGCACCGCACATGTTTTCATTCACAATCTTGATGATACCCTCAGCGGCATCCTCGACCGAGATGCCGATGGCATCCGCGATGGTCTTGACTGCTGTTTCCGCCTTGGGACGGCTGATCTCCATATCACCGCCCAGTTTGGCGTCAGACGGCAGATAGCCCAGCACGACATTGGCATCCGTCACCGTTGGCTCCACTCCACCCTTTTGATAGGCGGCAGGCCCCGGATCGGCACCCGCGGATTGCGGGCCCACGCGCAGCGCTTTGGTCAGCTCGGGCACATATGCGATAGAACCGCCACCGGCACCCACCGTGCGCACGTCAATCGACGGCGCGCGGACCGTGACATCGCCAACCCGTGTTTCGCGGCGGGTTCGCGCGACACCATTCTGGATAAGCGCCACATCAGTAGACGTGCCCCCCATGTCGAACGTCAGAAGGTTCTTGAAATCCGCCTGCTTGGCAATCCAGAGCGCGCCCGACACACCGCCCGCCGGACCCGACATCAACAGGTTGACCGGCTGTTCCATCGCTGCCTGAGCCGAGCTTAGACCGCCATCAGACCGCAAGATTTGCAACAGCACATCGTCGCCCATGCGGCGGCGCAGTTCGCTTTGAAGGTTATGCACATACTTACTGACCACAGGGCGCACGTAGGAGTTAACGACCGTTGTCTCTGTACGCTCGTATTCATACATCTCCGGCATGACAGAAGCGGAAGTCGAGACCGGAATGTTCGGTGCTATTTCCTGTGCAATCTCGGCGATGCGGCGTTCATGTGCGTCGTTGGTATATCCGTTGAAAAGCGCAATCGTCAGGGCTTCGATCCCTGAATTCAGCAGCTCCTTGAGATCACGTCTGAGCTGCGCCTCGTCCAGCGGCACCAAAACGTTGCCCTGCGCATCCATCCTTTCGTCCGCTTCAATCGTAAGCTCAAGTGGTGCGAGTGGTTCTGCCTTGTTCCAGATGACCCAACCACCAAGGCCGCCGGGCACAAAAGACCGCGCAATCTGCAATGTGTCGCGATACCCCTTGGTTGTGACCAAACCGACAAGAGCGCCGGAACTGGTAAGAACCGTGTTGGTCGCAACTGTGGTGCCATGCAGGACTTCGGTGATGTCTGTGGGATCGATGCCAGCGGTACGGCAGATCTTTTCGATACCGTTCAGAACACCGATCGAGCTGTCCGAAGGGGTTGATGGCACCTTGGCGGTAATCGTGCGCCCGTTCTTTTCATCTAGCAGCAACAGGTCGGTAAAGGTGCCGCCCACATCAACGCCAAGCCGTAAACCCGTACCGCCTGTGCTGCGCCGGCGCGGTTGCGCAAGGGCTGCGGTGGCAGAGCCGCCAGTCGTTTCCATTTTGCGAAGCCGCTCTTCAAACGCGGCCAGCCGGGCCTCGTATTGGCGGATCAGTTCATCTGTTCCTGACATATGCTTCTACCCATCTCCCTGTTAGATTTAAGTGTACGGCATCAACCCGCCGATCATTTTCCCATTAACCACTGCCAGAACGACCTCTTCTTCGGCATGGTGTCGGGAGGCGTGGCAAGCGCCACGGCACGTTCCGACATTTCCAATACTTTCGTGACGGTCGCGGACTTGTCTTCGATCTCGCGGTCGCGCTGCGCGATCCGCTCTTCCATGCGGGCACCTGTCTCAAGTGCGCGATCCAGCATCTGGCCTGTACGCACGACGGCATGTCGGCTTTCTTCGGCTTCCGCGAGGCTGGCATCCAGCAGGTTCATCGCCCGCTGTGCCGTAGCGGCCATAGCTTCTGTTCCCTTGGCATCTGCATCCTTGCCCGCATCCGCATAATCAAGCGCACGGGCAACAAGCGCGTCGAACCGCGCGGTCTGTGAGAGGCTGTCTTCGAGGTGTGCGCCTGTAGCCTCAAGCGCGCTTAGCGCCCGCCCCGACACATCCGCAAGCCGCGCCGTATCTTCGCCGCCCGCCTCAAGATGGGCCAATGCCCGGTCCAGCATCTGTGACAGTTGTGCCTTGTCGAAGGCGTCCTGGTCCATCCGCCGTGCGGCGGCATCCAGTGCATCCGCCTGCCTGTCGGCAATCCCGCGCAGCGCCTCGACTTCTGCCGCCTTTGCGGAAGCCACATCGTGCAGTTCTTCAATTTCATCAAAGAGCACGTGCATCAAACGGGCCTGCGTCAACCGCTTGCCCTTTTTATCCAACACCTTCGGGTTCACATCGCTCAGATCTAGCCGCAAGCGATTTTCATTGTCGCGCTTAGAGGGGATCAATCCACGCTCTGCCGCCTCACGAACCTTGATCCGCGAAACACCCAGCTTGTCCGCCGCCTCTTCAACAGAAAGGAAATGCAGACCGGTGGCAGAGGCGGAAGGATCATTGCGCATTCTTGAACATCCGTTAGGTGATACCGCTGTCTTTCAACCGGGCCTGCGCTTCTGCGTCGAGGTTCAGCAGCTCGCCCAACACATACGCGTTATCTGCCCCTAACTCCGGCCCCACGTGACGCACCGCGCCAGGGGTGTCGGACAGGCGCGGAGCAACATTCTGCATCTTGATCGGGCCAAAGTCCGGATGCTCCACATCTACAATCGCGTTGCGGGCCTTGAAGTGTTCATCTTCGATCATGTCTTCGGCTTTGTAGATCAATCCGCAGGGCACGCCGAATTCGTTCATTCTCTCTTCGAGCTCTGCCAAAGGAATGGTGCGCGTCCATTCATTAATCAGACCGTCCAGTTCCTTTTGATATTTGCCGCGTGCCGAATGGGTGGCGTAACGTTCATCTTCGGCCAATTCGGGCCGGTCCATTGCTTCGGCCAGACGTTTGAATACCGTGTCCTGATTTGCCGCAATCAGCAGCAATTTGTCATCGGCCGTGTCAAAGACGTTTGAGGGCGACACATTGGGCAGAATGGCCCCCGTCCGTTCGCGCACGTAGCCCGCCACATCGTATTCCGTGACCAGCGATTCCATCATATTAAGGACCGCCTCGTAGATGGCGCTGTCGACGACCTGTCCTTTGCCCGTCCGCTCGCGGGCGTGGATGGCAAACATCGCGCCCATGCATGCGTGGACAGCCGCCAGCTCGTCACCAATCGAAATGCCCATGCGGCTGGGCTGTGTTGAAGGATCGCCCACGACATAGCGCAAACCACCCATTGCTTCCCCAATCGCACCGTAGCCTGCGCGTTTCGAATAGGGTCCGGTCTGGCCAAATCCGGTGACGCGCACCATCACAAGACGCGGGTTGATCGCCGAAAGCTCTTCATAACTGAGGTTCCAGCGCTCCATCGTGCCGGGGCGGAAATTCTCGATCAGGATGTCCGTGTTCTCGATGAGTTTACGAACGATGTCCTGCCCTTCTTTTTCGCGCAAATTGAGCGTGAGAGATTTCTTGTTACGGGCCACTACCGGCCACCAGAGCGATTTCCCATGCGGCTTTTCCCGCCCCCACTGACGCATTGGATCGCCAACGCCGGGCGCTTCGATCTTGATCACCTCTGCACCGAAGTCGGCCAACATCTGACCACAGAATGGCCCTGCGAGCAGTTGACCCATTTCCAGCACCCGCAAATCGCTGAGTGCACCCTCACCTGTCGACGCAACCATCGGCATTATCCCCCTGTTAGTGCTTGCATGATTCCAAACAATTCGTAATCTGTATACAAAAATCTGAAGGGGAAAGACAAAATGTCTGATTTTGCTGAGATTATCGAAGTTTCGCCCCGAGACGGCATACAAAATGAACAGAAGATATTGAGTTCGAATACGAAAATTGAGCTGATACAGCGTGGGATCGATGCCGGACTGCGCCGCTTTGAAGTGACGAGCTTCGTCAATCCCAAGCGGGTCCCGCAAATGGCGGATGCCGATGAAGTTGCAGCCGCACTCCCACGCGATACGGATGCGCGGTTTATCGGACTGACGCTGAATGCACGCGGGTTCGACCGCGCAGTTGCTGCCGGACTGGATGAGGCAAACTTTGTGGTGGTGGCTTCCGACACATTTAACCAGCGCAATCAGGGTGTACCGACAGCAGACAGCATCGCGGCTTTCGGCCAATCCATTGATGCAGGACGGAACAAGATTGATGTGGGCGTCACAATCGCGGCCGCCTTCGGGTGTCCGTTCGAGGGCGAGGTGCCACTGGACAGGCTGTTGGAAGTTGTCGACGGCTGCATGGCGCATGCGCCATTTGAACTGGCTCTGGCAGACACCATCGGCGTCGCCACCCCCCGCGATGTGACCGAGCGTGTTCGTGCGGTGCGGGCGGCCTACCCCGACGTCCGCCTGCGATTGCATCTGCACAACACGCGCAACACCGGCATTGCAAATGCATGGGCAGGGCTGGAAGCGGGTGCAAGCAGTCTGGATGCCAGCCTTGGCGGCGTCGGCGGGTGCCCGTTTGCGCCACGGGCCACCGGCAACATCGCTACCGAAGATCTGGTCTATATGCTGGACCGCAGCGGTGTGCGCACGAACGTATCGCTCGACAAAGCCATCGCCGCTGCCGAATGGCTGGAAGTGCAACTGGAGAAACAGGTGCCGGGCATGGTGATGAAAGCGGGTGGATTTCCAACTGGCGTGGCCGCGTCATGATGGATGGTGCCTCACGCCCCCCTGCCGCCGAATCCGCGTATGACATCCTGAGATCACGTATCCTGTCGGGTGATCTGGGACCTGGCGAGCGTCTGGTAGAGCAATCCTTGGCCAAGGATCTGGGGTTAAGCCGTACCCCTGTCAGAGAAGCCATCAGACGCCTTTTGCACGAGGGCTTTGTCGAAAAGGGCCAAGGGTACAGCACCCGCGTTGCGGATTTCCATGATGAGGAACTGGCCCAGTTGTTCGAGATCAGGCGACGGCTTGAATGCTATGCGGCAGGCCGCGCGGCAAAAATGGCCACGCCTGACGAAGTGGCCCTTTTGCGTAAGCTGTCAGATGAAATGGCCGCCCACACGCCGCCTGCCAACCAAGAAGATTACGACATCATTTCAACAGCAAACACCGAATTTCACCGCACGCTTTATGAAGCGGCGCGCTCTCCTCGCCTGACAGCGTTGATCACTTCTGCTGTTGATGTCGGTGTGGTTGCCCGCACCTATCACAGCTATTCCCCCGCTGACCTTGAACGCAGCGCCCGCCATCACACCGAAATTGTCGATGCTGTTGAAGCGCAAGCGCCCGAATGGGCCGAAAGCGTTATGTCGTCGCATGTTCTTGCCGCCGCGGCTTCTGCGTTTCAGGGACGTAAGGATGCACAGGACGGATAACTGCGCGCCCTTGGACCCGCGAATGCGAGATCGACTTTGCATGCTCAAACAAGGCTGGAAACTTAGCGTCACCAGATGCACAAATAAAATGGGGCCCGAATTGCCGCGCCTGACATTGGCCAAAAGGAAATTTTAGATGCCCGACTTTACCTTCAACACTACACCCTCAATCAGACAGTCGCGGGGCGGTGCATCACGTTTGGGCGCAATTTTGAGCGAAATGCCTTTTGCCACTGACAAAGCTGACGTGATGGTTGTGACAGATCCCGGCATCATGAAGCTGGGACTGGCAGATGGTGCGCTTTCCAGCTTGAAAGAAAGCGGATTTGCAGTGAAGGTTTTTGATGCGGTCGAGCCTGACCCCAAGGCCAGTACGGTACTCGAAGCGGTAGAGATCGCACAGGCAAACGATGTGGCTTGCATTGTCGGGTTTGGCGGTGGCAGTTCCATGGATGTGGCAAAAGTCGTGGCATTGCTGGCATCGTCAGGTCAGCCCATTGACGAGGCGTATGGCGTGGGACAGGCGACCGGCACGCGTTTGCCGCTGGTGCTGGTGCCCACCACCGCAGGTACCGGATCCGAAGTGACTGCCGTATCGATCCTTACCACAGGCACGCAAGAGAAGAAGGGCATCGTCTCTCCTATCATCCTGCCGGATATTGCCCTGCTGGATGCAACGCTGACGCTTGGCCTGCCGCCACATATCACAGCCGCGACCGGCGTAGATGCCATGGTCCACGCGATCGAGGCTTATACGTCCAAAAGTGCGAACAACAATCCGGTATCCAAAATGCTCGCATGTCAGGCGCTGGACCTGCTGGGGGCCAACATCCGTATGGCTGTCGGCAATGGTGACGATCTTGATGCGCGCGAGAATATGCTGCTGGGTGCGATGCTTGCGGGTCAGGCATTTGCCAATGCGCCAGTGGCGGCCGTGCATGCGCTTGCCTATCCGGTCGGCAGCCTGTTCCATGTCCCTCATGGCCTGTCGAACGCGCTGGTTCTGGCTGAGGTCATGCGCTTTAACGCGCCCGATTGCGCGGCTGATTACGCGGCTCTCGCCCCTCATGTCTTTCCAGACATCGAAACGGATCGCGGGGCACAGATCATCTGTGCGGAGTTCATTGAACGGCTTGTGCAACTCAATATCGATCTGGGACTGCCCAGCGGCCTGCGACAAGTCGGCATCGCCGACACTGACATTGAACGCTTGGCGGGTGACTCGATGAACCAGACGCGTCTGTTGGTCAACAACCCGCGGGAGGTAACACACGCAGACGCCACGCAAATCTACACTGCTTCTCTATAAGGCAAGGAGCCCCCTTTCGCCTGATCCATATCTGGGCGGGCCAGTTTGAATTTGTAAGTCGGTGTCCCGCCCCGTACGCTTTGTCTCGTACGGTGGCAAAAGTGCCGCCGCTCTTGGAAAGTCTGTATCACATGTTCCTTAACGCGCTTGACCCCCGTGGGTTTGCGACCGTCTGGCAGCGGCAGACACCTGCGTTGCAGGGTATCCTTTTGATGTGCCTGTCAACGCTTGCGTTTTCTATCATGCACGGGCTGGTACGCTTTGTTTCAGAGGCGCTTCCGCCTTTTCAGATCGCCTTTTTCCGTAATCTTTTTGGCCTTGCCTTCCTGATGCCTCTGCTGATGCGATCACGCTTTACGATGCTGCGGACCAACCGGATCGGGCTGCATGCGCTGCGCGGGGTGGTAAATATTCTGGCGATGTTGATGTTCTTCACCGCGCTGTCGATCTCGCCTTTGGCCAAGGTGACAGCGCTCAGCTTTACTGCACCCATTTTCATGGCTGTTCTTGCCGTCCTGTTTCTGGGCGAACGGTTTCAGATCTATCGCTGGCTTGCAATTTTTGCGGGCTTCGCAGGCATGTTGATCATCTTGCGTCCGGGTCTCGTGGCGCTCGACACCGGTGCGCTGCTGGTCACCGGATCGGCCTCGCTCTGGGCGGTTGCGATGATCATTATCAAGATACTCTCGCGCACAGAAAGCAGTGTGACCATTGTTGCCTATATGGGAATATTCCTTGGGCTGTTTTCTGTCATCCCTGCATGGTGGGTCTGGGAACCCTTTGGGCTGGCGACCTTGGGATGGATGATACTGATCGGACTTTTCGGGTCGATTGCGCAAATGGCGCTTAGTCAGGCGCTCAAGGAAACCGACCCGACCGCGCTCATGCCTTTCGATTTTCTCAAGCTAATCTGGACCGCCATCATCGGTGCGTGGTTCTTTTCCGAGATACCGGACGTGTTTACGTGGATCGGTGCCGCCGTGATCTTTTCCTCTGGCCTTGCTATCGCTTTCAGGGAACGTCAAAAGACCGGTTCCGCAAGCAAGCAGTGCCTTGAAAATCAGGAGTAAGATATGACCATCCAAACTGCAATCATAGGGCTGGGTATTATGGGCCGGCGGATGCTGGAGCATATGGTGCTGCATGCTGACTATAACGTGGTCGCGGTCTGGGACCCTGATGCAGCATCCTGTGAGCTGGCGCGTGAACTGGCACCCGATGCCCGCATAGGGTCCAGCGCAGAAGACGCGATGGCAGGTGCTGATCTGGTCTACCTCGCCTGTCCGCCCGAACCACGCAAGGCCTATGCGCTAAAAGCCGCAGCGGCAGGGACGGCTCTTTTTCTGGAAAAACCCCTTGGCGTTGATGTCGAAGAAAGCCGCGCGTTAGTCGATGCGGTGGCGGCATCCGGTGTGCCTGCGGCTGTCAACTTTACCCAAGCTGCCGGACCTGCGCTTGCAGAAGTCACTGCGGCTGCGCAAAGTGGCAATATGGGTGATCTGGCTGGCGCTGATATCATCCTGAGCTATGCCCATTGGCCACGTGAATGGCAAAAAACGGCGGACTGGCTGCGCTTTAGTGCCGAAGGCGGGATGACCCGCGAGGTGATCTCGCATTTCATCTTCTTCTCTGAGCGGTTGCTTGGTCCGCTCAATCTGGTCTGGGCACAGACCGACTACCCCGCCCAGGATAATCTGTGTGAGACGCATGTGGCGGCGCGGCTGATCTCTGCATCCGGCAAGCCTGTGTCGATCATGGGCAGCGTCGGCGGCGCTCAACCTGACCGGCAGGAGCTGACGATCAAAGGCAGCAAAGAGAGCCGCCGTGTCACCGAGTTTTACAAGAACGCCGCCTCCGATGGTGGTGAATTCACTCAGTTGCATGAAGATTATGCGGACCCGCGCGCCCTTAGTCTGAAAGCGCAGCTTGATGATTTGTCACTTATGATGGCAGGCAAAACGCACAGGCTGGCCACGCTTGAAGAAGCGTTGCGCGTGCAGGTGCTGGTTGAAGCCATCCTTGCAAACGGCACGCCCCGCTAGACCGGCGCACTATCCGTTGAAATGCAGCTTGAGTCCCGGATCGGGCCAGCGGGTGTGATAAAGACATCCGGTGCCCGACGCCGTGATCCACGCGTCCCGCATGTCCGCACCACCAAAGCAGATGTTGGTGATGTAGCGGTCTCCCGGCACCTCAAGAAACTGGACTGGCCCGCCATCCAGCGGAACAATGCTGATCCCGCCACGCATGAGGGTCGCCACACAAATCCGCCCGTCTGCCTGCACTGCCAGACTATCGAGAAGCTGGTAATCGGGTAAGCTGCTCACCAACCGTCCGGGCATATGATAGGGCACAGGCGCGATTTCACCGGGGGCCACAAGATCGAAACTCCAAACACGTCCGGTGCGCGTTTCGGCCACATGCACCACCTTGCCATCTGGCGATAGGCCAATGCCATTGGGCGTAATCATGGGTGCATGAACGCGGGTGATCCGGCTACCATCTGCCTTGGCGTAATAGAAGGCACCATGATGCACATAGTCCGCCATCGTCTTGCCCAGATCGGTGAAATAGAACCCTCCGTGCTCATCGAAAACGATATCGTTCGGACCTCTGAGCGGAATGCCGTCACAGGCTTCATAAATTTTTTCGAATGCGCCGGTGTCGGGATTTACCCGCTGGATTGATCCCCCAGCGTAGTCTTCTGGCGTACCAATCGGGCGGCGGATCGCTTCGCCTTGGGTCCAGACAAAACCGCCGTTGTTGCAGACATATATCAGGCCGTCAGGGCCAACTGCGGCACCGTTCGGCCCCCCACCCAAATGCGCAATAACCTCAATCCGTCCATCCGGCTGGACCCGCGACAGGGTCTGCCGCCGGATCTCGACCAGAATTACGCTGCCGTCCGCCATCGCGATTGGCCCTTCGGGAAAATCGAGCCCGTCGCATATCTTTGTCAATTCCATGATGTGTCCCCCCTGCCGAACCAGTCTTCCACGAAGAACGCAGCACGTCAGCCTAAATCTGCATGCGTGGTCGTGGACAATGCCCGCCGTCTGTGACTGACTTGGACGGAAGGGACAAACGACAGGGAGAGAGCCATGGGAACGCTGCAAGGAAAGATCGCTTGGGTTACGGGCGCGGGAGGCGGGATCGGGGAAGCTTCGGCCAAGGCGCTGGCGGCAAGTGGCGCGCATGTCGTGCTGTCAGGCAGACGCGAAGCGGAAATAAGCCGCGTCGCATCAGACATCACAGCAGACGGTGGCAAGGCAGAGACGGCACCGCTGGATGTGGTGGATGCCGAAGCCACCCAAGCCATCGCAGATGATCTGATCGCACGATTGGGTGCTATCGATATTTTCATGGCGAATGCAGGTATCAATATACCAAACAGATCAACTGCTGCTGTCACGCCTGCAGACTTTACCAAGGTTGTAGACATCAATCTGAACGGGGTGATGAACGGTGTTCTCGCGGTATTGCCACAGATGCGAAAGGCAGGCGGCGGTACGCTGATCCTTACGTCCTCTTGGGCGGGACGGCACCCCTCGCGATTGACCGGCCCTGCGTATAGCGCGTCCAAACATGCGGTTGTGGCGCTCAGTCATTCCATCAATCAAGACGAAGGCGTGAACGGTATCCGGTGTACCGCACTCATGCCGGGCGAGGTTGCGACACCGATCATGCAGTCACGGCCAAAGCCACCCTCAGCCGAGGATCAGGCCCGTATGCTGCAATCGGACGATCTAGGCTCAATGGTTCGCTATATCGCGGAAGCACCACCGCATGTCTGCATCAACGAAGTCCTGATTAGTCCCACTTGGAACCGCAGTTTCGTAGGCGTTGCCGAGATGGGCGGCATGAAGCTCTAATGTGGTTTATGTTGGATCAGGCACACTTCTTAACAGTCAAGTATTGTGCCACTCGTATTTAACGAGGCTTTCCTGCCCCGATAGCGGGCGTTGCCACCGACCCGACCTGAGCGTCAGGAAGCGATAACCGCATTGGACGCGATCAGGGCGTTGATGCGATCCTCGTTTAGTCCCATGTCGGTCAACACCTCGCGCGTATGCTGCCCCAGAAGCGGTGCGGCGCTGTCTACTTTAGCGGGGGTGCGGCTGAATTTTACCGGATGGCCGATGGTGTCGACCTTGCCTGCCGTCGGGTGATCGACAGCAACGATCATATCGCGCGCGCGTGCCTGCGGATCTTCGTGCATTTGCAGTATGTCATTGACCGGCCCTGCGGGCAGCTTGGCCGCTTCCATCCGGGCAAGCCAGTTTTCCGTCGTGTCTTTGACCATGTAAGTATTGAGGACCTCAACCAGCGCAGGCAGGTTCACGATCCTGTCGGCATTCGCCGCAAAGCGGGGATCGTCATTCAGTTCGGGCGCTTCGATCACATCCAGAAACCGCTCCCAATTGCTTTGGTTTGCGGCACCCACGTTGATCCATCCATCACTTGTTTTAAACGCCTGATAAGGCGCGTTGAGCGGATGGGCAGAGCCGAGCGGTTCGGGTTTGTCACCCGTCGCCAAGGCAATCGCCGACTGCCAGTAGGTCTGCACGATCGCAGCCTCAAAAAGCGAGGTGTCAACCTTTTGACCGTGGCCGGTCTGAAGCATATTGGCGTAGGCGGCATTGATGCCCATGGCTGCAAGGATACCAGCGTTGATGTCAGAAATGGGAGCCGCAACCTTGACCGGCGGCCTGCCCGGCCCCTCCCCCGTGATCGACATAAGGCCTGACATGCCTTGCGCGATCAGATCAAATCCGCCGCGCTCTGCATACGGCCCCGTACGCCCGAATCCGGAAATTTCGCAATAGATCAGACGGGGGTTTGTTTCGGCTAAAACCTCGTAGCTCAGCCCGAGTTTTGCCATCGTGCCTTTGCGATAGTTTTCGATGACCACATCTGCATCAGCCAAAAGCGTTCGCAGAATATCGACCGCTTCGGGATCTTTGAGGTTCAGCGCGATACCGCGTTTGTTGCGGTTCATCATCATATAAGCGGCGGCTTCGCCGCCGATCTCGGGCGGCACAAAGCGGCGGCTGTCATCTCCGCTTGGCTTTTCGACCTTGATCACATCTGCGCCCATATCGGCCAGCATAAGGCCGCAGACCGGTCCGGCCATAATATGCGCAAGCTCGATCACTTTCATGCCCTGCAAGGGGCCGGTTTTCGCGCTCACTTGCCTGTCCATTTGGGCTTTGTCTTGCCAAGGAACGCTTCCATACCAATGCGGAAATCATCGCTCATGTAGCACGAAATGATAAGATCATCGTCATTTACCGAGGTAGCAACACGGTTGCGTCTAAGTGCCTCTTTCGTTGCGCGCAGGGTAAGCGGTGCCATCGATCCCACCCGCTCCGCCAACTCAGCGGCGCGGTTCATCAACGCACCTTCATCCTGCAAAACCTCTGAGACGAGACCGGTGGCCAGCGCTTCCTCGGCTTCCATCAGGCGGGCGGTAAAGATCATCTCACGGACGCGCCCTGCTCCGATCAGTTCTGACAAGCGCGCCAGATTGGCCGCGGCGAGACAATTGCCCAAGGTGCGCCCGATGGGAAAGCCGAACTTGAGGCTGGCCGACGCGATGCGAATGTCACAGGCTGCGGCGATAGACCCACCACCACCAGTACAGGCACCATTGATCGCAGCGATGGTAGGTAGCGGGCAACGTTCAACCGCATCTAGGACTGCATCGATCTGGCCTTCATAGTCCAAGGCATCCTGTTCGCTTTCAAATGCGCGGAACTGCGTCATATCGGTGCCGGCGGCAAAGGACTTGCCGCCCGCGCCCGAAATGACAACCGCCCTGATCGAACCATCTGTCGGCATGGTCTTACACAGTTCCGCCAGTCGTTCGTACATCCCGAATGTAAGCGCATTGCGGGCTTGCGGGCGTTGAAACGTGATCCACATGACCCCGTCACGGACCTCATCCGTAATCTGCGGTGCATCAGTCATCGGTAGAAATACTCCACAAGGAACATCGGCACAGAGGGCACGTAGGTACACAGCATCAGCACTGCCAGCAGAACACCAACGAACCAGATATTGACCTTTGATACCTCCCAGATATTGGCGCGAGCCACCGAACAGGCGGTGATCAGCACGGAAGCCACAGGCGGCGTCTGTTGGCCGATGGCAAGGTTCAGCGTAACAACCAGACCAAAGTGCACAGGATCAATACCCGCTGCCGTGATCAGCGGAATCACGATTGGAATAACCAGAATGATCGCCGCAGCCGAATGCAGGAAGAAACCGATAATCAGGAAGAAGAAATTCAGGATCAACAGGATCGCCCACTGCTGTGTCGTGATCGACAGGATGCCTTCAGCCAGTTGCTGCGGGATTTGTGCACGCGTCAGGAAGCCGCCCATCAGCACGGATGCCGCGACCAGCAACATCACAACCGCTGTCTGGATGCCACCGTCGAGCATTGCACGGCGCAGGTGGCTGATATCAAGGTTGCCGTACCACGCCGACACGACCAGCGATGCGATAACCGCAAGGCCCGCCGCTTCGGTGGCGGTAACGTAACCGCCAAAGATGCCGCCCAGAATAATCACAGGCAATGTGAAAGCTGGCAGGGCGTCCATGAAAGTTTCGCGCAGACGGCCAAGGTTGAACGCGGCTTCGGTCGGAAAGTTGTACCGCTTGGCAAAGAAGTAGGCCACGGTCATCAATCCCCCTGCCCCCAAGAGGCCCGGCACAACGCCCGCAACGAAGAGCTGTTCAACAGATGTGTTGGCGGAAGCCGCATAAAGGATCATCGGGATCGACGGCGGGATAATAATCGCAAGTGAGGCCGAGGATGAGGTCACGGCGGCGGAGAATTCCTTGGAATAACCGCGCTTTTTCATCTGCGGGATGAGGATGGAGCCCATCGCGGCCACGTCAGCTACGGCAGAGCCCGAAATTTCGGCAAAGAACAGCGACACGCCGATATTCACCATCGCCAGACCACCACGGATAAACCCGATAATAGCAGAGACAAAGTTGATTAGCCTGTCGGTGATCCCACCTGCGTTCATAATGGCACCGGCCAGTACGAACATGGGGATGGCGATCAGGGAAAACTTTGTCGACCCATCGTACATATCAAGTGCGATCGTGACGAGGCTGTCGGTGCCTTCAGTGAACAAAAGCCCCAGCACGCCGCACATGGCGAGCGCAACGGCAATGGGAATATTGATGCAGATCATCAGCAGCATCGCGGCGAAAATTCCGGCCATCAACATCAGACGCGATCCTTGTTTTTCTCAAGCTCTGTTTCGACTTCTTCCTCAATCTCTGCATGTTCAAGCGAGATGCCAGCCGCCGTGAGTTTGAGGTATCCCGGCAGGCTGAGCATCTGGCACAGCATGAAGAGGACAGCACCAATCGGGATGACAGATTGCGTAAACTGGATCGGCACCCATGTAAGCGAGATGAGCGTGTCACCCGCCAGAACTTCGAGTACTTGCAACCCTGCCCGTGCCATCAGGAAGAAGAAGACCAGCACGATCACCTCTCCCACCAGAAGTGCCGCGACGCGCAATTGCCTTGGCATCTTCAGCAAGACAGTATCGAACCCGATGTGACGGCGGTGCAATGCTGCCAGTGCCGATCCGTAATAGGTGATCCACGCCAGCATAATCGCTGCGACTTCGTCATACCAAGAAAAGCTCTGGCCCATCAGCCGGGCAATGACCGCCATGGCCACAATGACGGTAAGCAGGATCATCAGACTGATGGTGATCCATTCAAGAACCCTGCTGAGCATCCTGTTGATGCGGGACAGCGTAGGATAGGCGGCGTTTTCCATGTGGGACTGACCTGTTGGGTAACGGATGTCCTGCCGCGCAATCGGCACAGGTCAGGACGGGATATCATTGCACGTAGTGATTTCGGGCGGCAGAGTTGCGCCGGCCGCCCGATGTCGTTTAGCCAGCGTTGCCGAGGCCAAGAACGGTGTCGATCATGTCCTGACCGCCTTCGACTTCGTCAGCAAACTGCTTGTAGATAGGCTTGGACGCTTCAATGAACGCGGCCTTGTCGGCTGTGTTTACTTCAACACCTGCATCCTCGATCACTTTAAGCAGGCTTGCTTCCAGCTCGGCTGCTTTCTCGTATGTGAAGTCCTGCGTTTTGTTTGCGCAATCCGTCAGACCCGCCTGAATGTCCGCGGGCAAACCGTCAAACTTCTTTTTCGAGGTCAGAATATACGCGGGCGTATATACGTGGCCTGTGACAGAGAGGTACTTCTGCACTTCCTGAAACTTGGCCGATGCGATCTGGGCATAGGGGTTTTCCTGCCCGTCGATCACACCTGTTTGCAGCGCGGTAAACACGTCAGAGAACGCCATGGGTGTGGGGTTCGCACCGTATTCCTGAAACATTTTCAAGCGCCAGACACCATTTGGCGTCCGCAGTTTAATACCCTCTAGGTCGGACGGCACATTGATCGGGCGGACGTTGTTGGTGATGTTGCGAAAGCCGTTTTCGGCCAGACCAACGATGTGATAGCCGTTTTCGTGGGCTGCGTTCTGGAACGTGTCCATCATCTCGCCCTGCACGCGGCGCATGTGGTCGCGGTCTGTGATGATGTAAGGCATTTCAAAGATGCCGAATGAATCGTCTACCGATGACATCACCGAGGACGGCAGCGCGAAATCAACCTGACCCAGTTTGATCTTTTGCAGCAGCTCTTTGTCTTTGCCCAATTGCGACGAACCGAATGTCTGCACCTCGACCTTGTCCGGCATGGCACCGTTCACACATTCGGCAAAGTTGTTTACCGATGCTTCAAACAAGGAGCCAGGCGCGCCGACGTGTCCGAACTTCATTGTCATATCGGCAGCTGAAGCGGCGGTTGCCATGCCCAGCGCCGTTGTTGCGGCAAGGATTTTTGCGATTACTTTCATGAGGTCTCCTCCCAGAGATTATGTTGGTTTTGCTTTTTTTGAATCGCCCCGCTTCGGGGGCGTTGGTCTTATGATAGCAATTCCATCGCGGCCTGCACCCCACCTGCGTTGTGAGGCACGTTTGCTTTCTTGAGGCCCATTTCCACACCGGCCAAGGTACCCACCAGCATTAGGTCATTAAAGTCGCCCAAGTGTCCGATGCGGAAAACCTTGTCCGCCACTTTAGACAGACCGTTGCCCAGTGAAATGTCATAGTGTTCAAGCGTAGAAGCCCGGAATGCATCGGCGCTGTGCCCGTCCGGCAGCTTGACGGCCGTCAGCACGCCGCTTTCCTGACCCTGTGCTGCACAAAGAACTTCCAGCCCCCAAGTCCGCACAGCGGCCCGCGCAGCCTGACCGTGGCGGGCATGACGGGCAAAGACGTTTTCCATCCCCTCTTCATGCAGCATATCAACGGCTTCGTTCAGACCATACAGAAGGTTTGTCGCGGGGGTATACGGGAAATAGCCGGTTTTGTTCGGCCCGACCATTTCAGCCCAGTCCCAATAAGAACGCTGCAAGGTCGCCGTCTTGTTTGCTGCCATTGCCTTGGCACTGGCCGCGTTAAACGACAGGCCCGGCGGCAGCATCAAACCTTTTTGGGAGCCTGAGACCGTAACATCCACGCCCCATGCGTCGTGCTGGTACTCAAGTGACGCCAGACCGGAGATGGTGTCGACCATAAAGAGGGCCGGATGGTTTGCGTTATCAATCGCCTGCCGCACCGCCGCGATGGGCGAGACGGAGCCGGTCGATGTCTCGTTATGGACCACACAGACCGCTTTAATCTCGTGGTTTTTATCCTCGGCCAGATAGGCTTCGATCTGGTCGGGGTCTGCCCCGCCGCGCCAGTCGCCTTCGATGAACTCGGCCTTGAGGCCCAGCTTTTCCGCTAGCTTCTTCCACAGCGTTGCGAAATGTCCCGTCTCAAACATCAATACGCAGTCACCCGGTGACAATGTGTTTACCAATGCCGCTTCCCATGCGCCTGTCCCCGAAGACGGATAGATGAAGACGTGTTCCTTGGTGTTGAAGATCGACTTCATACCATCAAGTGCACGCATCCCCACTTTGGCAAAGTCTGGCCCGCGGTGGTCAATCGTCTGCTGACCAATAGCGCTAAGGATTCGGTCCGGTACGGCGCTTGGCCCCGGAATCTGCAAAAAATGACGACCGGCTTTTCTCATGTGTTAAGGCCCCAGACCTGAAATTTTTAGACAAAGCCACACGGCAGCGCGGGCTTGGATTGCTTTTCTGTTGCTGGAGCGTAATTTTGAATTCATAATTAAGTCAATCGAAATATTTGCCCATCCGCCCCTTCTAACGACCGGAGCCCCTATGTCTCAGCTTGCCGATGCCCTCCAGAACCGAGTGACCGGCGACCTGCTGTTCGACAGTTTTTCGCGCGGACGCTACGCCACGGATGCATCGCTCTATCAGATCATGCCGAAGGGTGTTCTCTCTCCCAGATCAGAAGACGACATTCGTGCCGCACTTGAAGTTTCGCGCCAGCAAGGTGTGCCGATCCTCGCACGGGGGGGCGGCACCTCGCAGTGCGGGCAGACGGTGAACGACGCGCTGGTTCTGGATAACACTCAATATTTCAATGACATCCTTGAACTGGACGTGGAAAACCGCCGCTGTGTCGTGCGGCCCGGCATCGTCCTGGATGAGTTGAACCGCGCTTTGAAACCGCATGGTCTGTGGTTTCCCGTGGATGTTTCCACTGCGTCCCGCGCTACAATCGGGGGCATGACCGGCAACAATTCCTGCGGCGGCAAATCCCTTCGGTACGGCACGATGCGCGACAATGTGCTGTCGATTGATGCCATTCTCGCAGACGGCAGCCAGCACCACTTCGGACCTGTGGGCAACACGCTCACCCCTGCCTACGCCGCGCTGCGCGATGATCTGCTGGCCTTGGGTGCGCGTGAGGCGGAAGAGATCGACGCACGCTTCCCGAAAGTGATGCGCCGGGTGGGCGGATACAACATCGACGCGCTGGTGCCCAAAGATACGCCGAACAATCTGGCACATCTATTGGTCGGCTCTGAAGGCACACTTGCCTATTCCACAGCGATTGAGTTGAAACTCTGGCCCATCATCTCGCAAAAGGTCGTAGGCGTGTGCCACTTCCCGACCTTCCATCTGGCGATGGATGCAGCACAGCATTTGGTCAAACTGGACCCGCAAGGGGTTGAACTGGTCGATTCCACAATGATCGCGCTGGCCCGCGACATCCCGATGTTCCGCCAGACGATTGAGGAATTCGTGACCGGTGATCCCGCCGCCCTGCTGTTGGTAGAATTTGCCGAGGAAGACCCGAGCCGCCATGCTGCCAAGCTGAAAGAGCTGGGCGAGGTGATGGGCGATCTGGGCTTTTCATGGAAAGGCACGGGCGAGAAATGGGGCGGCGTCACCCATGTCACGGACCCTGCCCTGCAAACCCGCATCGCCGATCTGCGCAGTTCCGGCCTCAACATTATGATGTCGATGAAAGAAGACGGCAAACCTGTGTCTTTCGTTGAGGATTGCGCGGTGGAACTGCCTGATCTGGCCGCCTACACCGATGGTCTGACGTCCATCTTCGAAAAATATGGCACCAAGGGCACATGGTACGCCCATGCCTCTGTCGGCTGTCTGCATGTACGGCCCGTGCTGAACATGAAGCTCGACCAGGACGTCAAAACCATGCGGGCGATTGCCGAGGAATGTTTTGATCTGGTCAAAAGCTACAAGGGGTCACATTCGGGCGAACATGGTGACGGGATTGTTCGGTCCGAGTTCCACGAAAAGATGTTCGGCCCGCGCATGGTTGCCAACTTCAAGGAGGTTAAACAGCGGTTTGATCCTACCGGCCTCTTCAACCCTGGCAAGATCGTCGATCCGCCCAAGATGGATGACCGCACGCTGTTCCGATATGGCCCAGATTACACTCCACCCGCCTTTGAGACCAAGCTGGATTGGTCCGATTGGACCGGCAGCGGCGGCGGTTTTCAAGGCGCGGTTGAGATGTGCAACAACAACGGTGCGTGTCGCAAACTGAAGGGCGGCGTGATGTGCCCGTCCTTCCGTGTGACCCGCAAGGAACAGGACCTGACACGCGGACGCGCCAACTCGCTGCGCCTTGCCATCACCGGACAACTGGGGCCGGATGCGCTGACCTCAGACGCGATGGCAGAAACGATGAAGCTTTGTGTCTCGTGCAAGGGATGCAAGCGCGAGTGTCCTACCGGCGTGGACATGGCCAAGATGAAGATCGAAGTGCAGGCAGCGCGCGCTGCAAAGCACGGGATCGGCCTGCACGACCGGCTGGTCGGCTATCTGCCGCGCTATGCACCGTTGGTATCGCGGGTCCCGTTCATTGCCAATCTGCGCAACCGCATCCCTTTTGTCGCGAAGCTGACCGAAAAGCTGACCGGTTTCACAGCCACGCGCGATCTGCCCACATGGGCCACGCGCCCCTTCAAAGACAGTGAAGTCACTTCCCATAGTGCGCCACAAGCTGTGCTTTTTGCAGACAGCTTTAACCGCTACTTCGAGCCGGAAAACCTGCGCGCTGCAATGAAGGTTCTGGATGCGGCGAATGTGCCATTCGATGTGGCATCACCGCCCAAGGGCGAGCGGGCCTTGTGTTGCGGTCGCACCTTCCTGTCCTCCGGTCTGGTGGATCAGGCCAAGATTGAGGCGCAGCGTTTAGTTGATGCGCTGTTGCCCTACGCACAGAAAGGCATCCCCATTATCGGGCTGGAACCAAGTTGCCTGTTGACCCTGCGTGACGAGATACCCTCGCTCTTGCCGGGCAAAGACACTGAGTTGATTGCCGAACATGCACGCATGCTGGAGGAATATATTGCCGATCAGGCAGGCAATCCGGATTTCAATCTGCCGCTTAAGTCCCCTGCCCCCAAAGTACTGCTTCACGGCCACTGCCATCAAAAGGCGATGGGCGTAATGTCGAGCATCGAAAAGACGCTGGCGCTGTTGCCTGACACGAAGGTCGAAGTGGTTGAGACAAGCTGTTGTGGCATGGCGGGCGCTTTTGGCTATGGTACGGACACCCATGAGATTTCCCTCAAGATGGCGGAGGCAGATTTGGCACCGGCAGTAAGAAACGCAGATGCAGATACTTTGATCGTTGCGGACGGCACTTCTTGTCGTCATCAGGTTGCCGATACAACCGACCGCAAACCGATCCACGTGGCACGGTTGCTGGAAATGGCCCTTGATGGAGAGAATGCCCGATGAACCTTGCTGCTGCGCCCCAGACCATCACCCGCACGTCGCTGCATCAGGAACTGGTGGACCGCTTGCAACTGCTGATTATCGGCGGCGATCTTATCCCCGGTGGCAAAATCCCGGAAAAGGACCTTTGTGCGCAATTCGGTGTCTCGCGCACGCCCCTGCGTGAAGCGTTGAAGGTGCTGGCGTCAGACGGTCTTGTGCGGCTAGAGCCGAACCGCGGCGCGTGGGTCACAACCGTCACCGTCAGCGAGGTCGAAGAGGTCTTTCCGGTGCTTGGCGCATTGGAGGCGCTGTCAGGTGAGTTGGCTTGCCGCCACATTACGGACGACGAAATTGAAACAGTGCGCAATTTGCATGACGAGATGATCGGCAGTTACGAACGCCGTGATCTGGACGCCTATTTCGCGATCAACCAAAAGATCCACCGTGCGATACTTGAAGCCGCGCGTAATGACACGCTTACCACATCGTGTCAGGCACTGGCGCTCCGGATGCAGCGGGCGCGGTATCTGGCAAACATGACCGAGGGGCGCTGGTATGATGCGGTGCAGGAGCATGAGAACATCATGACCCACCTTGCCGCCCGCGATGGAGCAGCGCTGGCACGGACGCTTCAGGATCATATGGATGCCAAACGCTTGTCAGTCTTACGCTGGCTTGAAGCACAGGAAACCGAGGCAGAAAGCGGCCTAGCTTAAACGCGCACCTGTCGGGATTGTCGGTTCGGCAGCATTAAGCGTATCAATGGCAAAACCGGCAGCAGCTTTATATTTGGCCATATAGGCGTCGCGCTCCGCTTGCGGGATCACATCCTCGATGTCGTCGAACACGCCGCCACACCGTTCGTCCAACAGATTGAGCATTCCGAACGGTCCTGCCCCCCTATTGCGCAAAACGAGCTCCGATATGGGACCGCATAGTTTGGCGTTGTAGGCGGCCAAGGCAGCCGGGGTCAGCCCGTGTGATAAAATTTGCGCACCGATCTCGCGCGCGTCGATGATGGCCTGACTGGCCCCGTTCGAGCCCGTCGGATACATCGCATGTGCGGCATCCCCCATAAGTGCCACCGGCCCGTCGATCCATGTGGGCACCGGATCACGGTCGATCATCGGGTTCTCGTAGGCCTGATCCGTCGCGCTGATCATCGCTGGCACATCCAGCCAGTCATACTTGAAATCATCGAAATTATGCACGAAGTCCGCGGTCTTGACAGGTTTGAACCACCGATCGTCCTGCCAGCCGTTGTTTTCGTGCATGGTGACTTCTGCGATCCAGTTGACCGTTGCATATCCATCATCGTCTGCATGGGAGATCGGGTAGATCACCATGCGATGCTCATGCGTGCCAAGGCCCACAAACGATGAGGTGGTCCGGATCGGTTTGACCCTAGATGTGCCCCGCCACAGAAGCGCACCGCCCCAATGGATCGGGGGTTGATCCGGGTGCATCTGTGCCCGCACGGCAGAATGAATACCGTCCGCTCCAACAAGCAACTTACCCGAAATCGTGGCATCAGTCCCATCAGCGCTGCGCAATATCGCCTCTACGCCATCGGCGGTTGATTTGTACCCAACGACCTTGGTGCCCAGCTTGACCGCGTCCGGGCCAAGCCGCTCGACCACTTTTTGATAGAGCATCATGTGAAACTGGCCGCGATGGACGGCGTACTGCGGCCATCTGTATCCGGCATTCGTGCCCCGCGGCTCTGCGTAGACCTCCTTGCCATTCAGCCCGACAAGAGCCCATTCCAGCGCAGGCAGGCCTACCGCATCAAGGTCTTCTGCTGCGAAACCCAGATCGAACAATTCACGTACGGCATTGGGTTGCAAATTTACGCCAACCCCCAAAGGCCGCATCTCGCGAACGCTTTCAATCACCATACATGGCACACCGATTTGGTGCAGGGTCAGAGCTAGCGACAGACCGCCAATGCCCCCGCCCGCGATGATTACTTTGCTATCGCTCATGGTGCCGTTGCCCCCAATTTACATATCCAGAAAAACAGTCTCATCGTCACCGCGCAGGCGGATATCAAAGCGGTACTGCCCCTCGCCCGTTTTGCGGGCCAGCAACGTATCGACGCGCGGTCGCTGCTCAATACGGGCCAGAAGCGGATCAGCGCTGTTGTCCTCGTCTTCGAAGTAGATGCGTGTGTGCAGGCCGATGTTTATACCGCGTGCCACGATCCAAAGCGTAATGTGCGGAGCCATGATGGCGCCGTTGCGATCCTGTACCGCACCGGGCTTGATGGTATGCAGGACAAATTCGCCACTGTCCTTGTCGGCGGCAAAACGGCAGAACCCGCTGACATTCGGATCGGCATCAGGCTGACCGGGATAGCGACCAGCCGCATCAGCTTGCCAGCTTTCCATCATGGCATCACGCATCGCCCAGCCTGTGCCGTCAAAAACCGACCCTGTGATCGTGATGCTTTCGCCCTTGGCGCCCTCTGCAATTGGGGTGGTGCCAAGGTCTTGCGAATAGATACCTTCCACCCCTGCAAAAGACGGGATGCAACCGATGTGTACATAGGGCCCTGCGGTCTGGCTTGGCGTTTCTATCAATGTATCAAGGTGTTGCACCATGTCACATGCCCTCCGGCTTGTTTTCAAACATCGTCTGGCGGTGGCCCCGCAGCACGATGTCGAATTTGTACGCGAGGTAATCCATCCCCCGCGCATTTTGCAGATCAAGGGGTGCCACCAGCCGGTCTAGCTGGCTGCGATCTTTGACGGTAGCTGCGATCGGACAAAGGTCGATCAACGGATCGCCCTCGAAATACATCTGGGTGATCAGACGTTGCCCGAAGGCATGGCCGAAGACTGAGAAATGGATATGCATCGGGCGCCAGTCATTGGCGCGGTTCGGCCAAGGGTAGGCACCGGGCCGGATCGTCATGAATTCGTAATATCCATTCTCATCCGTCAGGGTCCGGCCACATCCGCCAAAATTCGGGTCAAGCGGTGCAAAGTAGGTATCTTTCACATGACGGTAGCGACCGCCCGCATTGGCCTGCCACACCTCAATCAACGCGCCAGCCACCGGTCGCGCGTTTTCGTCAAGCACCCGCCCATGCACGCGGATGCGTTCGCCCACGGCCAATGCCTTGCCCTGCGTGTAGTTGGAGATCAGATTGTTATCGTGCGGACCAATAGTGCTGTGACCAAAGCGCGGGCCGGTTTCTTCGCTGGTGGTTGATTCCATCGACAGCAGCGGCAGCGACGGTGCCCGGGTCACAGATGTTTTGTACTCCGGCGAATACGGCACGGGATGTACCTCGCGCCGACGCGCCATCAGCGCGGATTTTTCTGTCATGGGTTACCCTCCATCGGGGCAGATCAACGGTACTGCCCTCATTTTTTGCCAGCGTATCAGCGGTTAAAGGTTTCGTCATCCACTCAGAACGGCAGGCCGATATAGTTCTCTGCCAATTCGCGCCGCGCGGTTTCCGACTGCGCCAGATGGGCGAGCGTTGCCTTTCGCATCTGTGCTGCAAAACTGTCTTCACCCTCGAATTGATGAAGCATCGAGGTCATCTGCCAGCTAAACCGCATCGCCTTCCAGATACGTTTAAGCGCGCGTTCGGAATAGCCGTCGATGCCTGTTTCATCGTGATTTTTAAGCGCGTCTATCAAAGCCTGATGCAAATAAAAGACATCTGACACTGCAAGGTTCAAACCCTTGGCACCGGTTGGAGGCACGATATGGGTGGCGTCCCCGACCAAAAACAGCCGTCCCCACCGCAAAGGTTCGTTCACGTACGACCGCAACGGGGCGATGGATTTTTCAATGGATGGCCCGGTGATCATGGTGTTGGCCACTTCCGACGGCAAACAGCTTTGCAGCTTGTCCCAGAACCTTTCGTCGCTCCAATTCTCGACCTTATCGGTCAGTGAAACCTGCACGTAGTACCGGCTCAGGTTCTCATTCCGCATCGACGCCAAGGCAAAGCCGTTTGAGGAGTTCGCATAGATCAGTTCGTGATGGGCAGGCGGGGTGCGTGACAGAACGCCAAGCCATCCAAAGGGATAAACACGTTCGAATTCACGTCTTTTCTCGGCCGGTATCGTTGGACGGCTCACACCGTGAAACCCGTCACATCCCGCAACATAGTCGCAATCGACCCGTATGCGTTTTCCCGCACTTGTGTATTCGACGAAAGGGGCGGTGCTATCGGCGTCGTTAATCACGACATCCTCAACGTCGTGTACGATTGTTGTACCCATCGCATCCTGAGCGGCATAAAGATCAACAGTGACTTCGGTTTGGCCATAAACCATCACCGGACTGCCTGTCAGTCCTTCAAAGTTGATCCGCACCATCAGATCATCGTCTGTCAGGTAACAACCCGCGTGCGGTATCCCCTCCCGCTCCATACGCTCGGCCACCCCAGCTTCGCGCAGCATCTGAACCGTTCCGGCCTCAAGCACGCCAGCGCGAATGCGGGACAGGACGCGGTCCCGGCTTGCCCGCTCCAAAACAAGCGTCTCGATCCCTGCCCTATTGAGTAATTGAGACAGCAATAGCCCGGATGGCCCGCCGCCGATGATAACCACCTGTGTCTTCATTAAAAGTCCTCTTCCCTGCCTATACCTTAGAAACCCGTCACGCTGGCGGGAATGGACCTGCCGCGCGATGAATGGTACTCATCGTGCATGTCGGCCCCGCAGATCATCCCTATTTTTACGCTTTATGGTGAAACCGAAGCGTTCCCAGATGTGGTTCATTGCGAAAGATTCTCGGCACGCGCAGCCGCACTGGGCTGGCGTATCTCAGCCCATCGCCACGCGCATATTGCGCAGCTGTTCCTCATCCAGGACGGAGGCGTCTCGGCCACCGTAGATGGTGCAGCCATGTCTCTCAAAAGCGGTCAGTTTCTTTATATACCTGCGCAGATGGTACATCGGTTCGAATTTGAACCTGGAACCGAGGGTCAGGTCTTGTCAGTGCCTGTCGGTGTGGTTGCTGCAATTTCACCACAGTCTGACGATCTGCGCGGCGCGCTCGAAAAACCGATGATCAGTGAAACGCCCACAAGGTTGGCCACATTGACCGAATTGTTGCTCGCCACTGTTGAAGACAACGGTACTTTTCGAACGCAAGAAACCCTCGCTCTTGCCCATGCCATCCTAAGCCTAGTGGCACAATCCGCAGATGATGCGGCACCGTTAAAGGATGGTAAGCGCAATATTCGCCTGCCCCAGTTTGACCAACTGATCGCTAAGAATCTGGCCGCTGGTTGGGGGGCGTCGGACTATGCAGCCGCTCTCTCGGTGAGCACTGGCCATCTGAGCCGTCTGTGCCGCGATTCCACTGGCTTAGGAGCAACCGCGTATATCGAGCAGGCCCGGATCGAGGAAGCCTGCCGCCTATTGGCGTTTACCCGCCTCACCGTATCCGAAATCGGGTACCGGCTGGGATATGACGATCCATCGTATTTTTCGCGACGCTTTCGCGTTGTGCGCAATCAGGCACCGAGTGCGTATCGAAAGAAGTTTTTGGAGTGACTGACAAAACCTCTCTCTGCGGCGTGTCCAAACCCACAGATTTGAGGTCGGACTATGCAAAACCGCCACCCGTCCCTACAACATTATGCAAGCCTGCCCATGGATCGGACCGATATGACACTGCCCCCCACACAAGACATGGTAACCACACTAGATATCGACGGCGATATAGCCACGCTGACCTTCAATCGGCCAGCCAAGCGCAACGCGATGAACAAGGCGTTGATCGAGGCGCTGGACGCGTTTTTCAGCAAGCCGCCAGAGGGGATCAACGCCGTGATCCTGACCGGCAATGGCGGCCATTTCTGTTCGGGTCTTGATTTGTCAGAGCACGAGACCCGCACCCCGGAAGCCACAATGCAGCATTCGCGTGACTGGCACCGGATCACAGAGCGGATGGAGTTTGGCGGGCTGCCTATTGTGTCGGCACTGACCGGTTCTGTGATTGGCGGCGGCATGGAGATTGCAACGGCGACCCATGTCCGCATTGCAGAACCTTCGGTGCGGTTCCAACTGCCTGAAGGGCGTCGCGGCATTTTTGTCGGTGGGGGTGCGACGGTGCGGGTGGGTCGTCTGCTTGGGCCTGATAGGATGCGTGAAATGATGCTGACAGGCCGCAGCTACGGTGCTGACGAAGCGCTGGCGCTGGGGCTTACCCATTACGCAGTTGGTGAAGGTGAGGCGCTGCCACTGGCGCGAGATCTGGCACGAAAGGTCGCCGATAATGCGCCGTTTTCAAACGCCCTGATGATCGAATCGCTGGCACGGATCAGTGACATGTCCCGCGCAGACGGATTTTATGCCGAGAGTCTGGCCGCAGCCATGGCCCAAACCACCGAAGGTGCAAGCGAAGGGTTACGTGCTTTTCTCGAAAAGCGCCCGCCGAATTTCCGCCCCTAGCTCCTCGTTCCCCCTACGCACAGAGGCCATAATTCATGAACCTACCAGAACCGAAGCTAGAACATGTCTGCAATCTTGAGGTGACACTCGATCCGATCCGCGAGATGGGATCAGGCCGCGCAGGACAGCGGCGGATTATTCCAATTGTCGGCGGCGTTGTACGTGGCCCCCAGCTTTCTGGCAAAATTCTGAATGTCGGTGCTGACTGGCAGACTGTATTCGATGATGGCTTGGCCGAGTTGGACACACGCTATGCTATGGAAACGGATGACGGCGCGGTGATCGAAATCATCAACTATGGATACCGCCACGGTCCGACAGACGTCATCGAAGCCATCGCCCGCGGCGAAGATGTAGCGCCCGACAGCTATTACATGCGCACCCATGCACGACTTGAAACGGGCGATGCACGGTACGCTTGGGTGAACCGGATACTCTTTGTCGGTGTCGGAGCAAGAGCGAAACAAGCTGTGCATCTAAAGCTGTATGCGGTGCGATAGGCAGCTCCGCTCGCTTGCCATCGGTTGTAAATACGCGACCAGCTTGCAGCTCACGATGATCTCGGCTTCACAACGAACACGTCCGGTGAAAGTGGTGCGGCCGGAGAGACTCGAACTCTCACGGGTGTTACCCCACAGCGACCTCAACGCTGCGCGTCTACCATTCCGCCACGGCCGCACGCCATGGTATGCGCGGCGGTGTAGCTGGGAATTACGCCCTTGTGAAGAGCAAAACCCAACAAAAAACCCTGACACCCGAAGGCATCAGGGTTGTGGCTCTGACGACAGTCGGAACTGCTGTTATTCGCTGATGGTAAAGCTGGGCAATCCGCCTGTTGATGCCGGCACAGGTTGCGGCAAAGTTGCCGCAGCCGGGACACCTGCCATGCGCTGGGACGCAGCCCGGATCAGCTCTGTGCGCTCGGGCTGGCCCGGCACAAACACGGCTGCAGCGCCGGTATCAACTGCGGTCAAACCTGCCTGATACCAGCTTTGAGCCATATCAATCCGGCGCGCCGTTCCGAACCCTTGGCTCAGGTGGTGGCCCATCAATTCGCCATAGACCCCCTCGCCCATGGCATAAAGCAATAGCGCGGAGCCGACGGCAACGTCCATATTGTCTGTCCGGTACCCGACCCCCATGCAAATCCGTGCGGTTCCGGCAAGCTGCGCCGGCGACATACCCGTGGTCAGGATGAACGAGGAGACATCTGCCACAACGCCGTCACGTGGCTTGAGCGACAAGGAGGACACATGCTCTTTCATCGCGGGGCCGAAGCCTTCGCATTGCTGGGCAATCTGGTCAGGTGTGAACCCCTGGATCTGGCTGACAAGCTCTTCCGACTTCGCGATCGCGTAGGTGCGTGCAAGGCAGAACTGTTCGTTAATGGCGACATTGGGGTCCGACATGCTGGCCAGCGTGGTAAAGCCGCCATTCGTGTTGGTGATCAAGGACACTGTATTACAATGGGATGCGAGTGAGGCCTGCGACCCTGCCCCCATGAAATTGGGCAAACCAGTCGATGGCGCAACCGCCGCCGCAAGCCCTGACGCTGCAGCAAGGGGTGCCGCCGCCGCCACGACGGTGCTGGTTGGCACAGGAGCCGGTGCAGGTTGCGGCGCAATAGTATTTGCCATCACAGGTGCGTTTGCTGGTGCCTGTCCCGCCATTTCGGCACGATATGTCTTGAGCAATCCGCGCGTACCATCAGGCGTCGAGGCAACCTGTTGCTGCACAGCATAGCCGCCAGCCTGCGCCCTGTTGTAGCTCGAAATCAGAAGGTTCTGTTCGAACGCGGACATCTGCCCGGTGATCGGATAGCCCAGATAGGCCTGATACTGCGATATGGCATTGCGGGTCTTTTTGCCCAGCTGCCCGTCAACCGCACCTGCGTCGAACCCGAAATAGTTCAACGATGCCTGAATGCTGCGCCCTTCCTGCGTCACAGGGATTTTAGGCCGATAGGTTTTCTTTTTGACATAGGTTTTCTTGCGGTAGGTTTTGGTGCGCTGCTTTTTGGCATTTGCACCAACAATGCCTCCGATAATGGCACCGGCGATAAAGTCACCGGCGTCCGCCTGTGCCCGTTCGACCGGAATGAAAATAAGCGAGGCCCCAAGAATGGCCCCCGTGATTGCTTTAAATTGCATGAACGTTCTCCGCTCTAAATGAATCGATTAATGCGCGAAGGGTAACACAGCTTGGTGATCTGCCAACGGTGCAATCTGTGCAATAAAGTGTGTTTGCCCTTGAATTACCGCCAATCCGCGTTGATTTTGGATATATCACACCAGAAAGGACCACATATGAGCGACGCAACACCGCAGGATGCAGATGTCGTCCAGATTGATATTGTGTCAGATGTGATGTGTCCGTGGTGCATCGTGGGTTTCAAACAACTGGAGCAAGCATTGGGAATGACGGGAACCGGCGCTTACATCCGCTGGCACCCTTTCGAGCTTAATCCGGCGATGCCGCCCGAGGGGCAGAACCTGCGCGAACATATCGTTGAGAAATACGGCAGCACGCCGGAGCAGTCCGATCAGGCCCGAACGCAATTGCAATCACTGGGCAAAGCGCTTGGCATTGATTTCGCATATTCACCGGACAGCCGCATCGTGAATACATTTACATGTCACCAATTGCTCGGCTGGGCACAAACCAAAGGAATGCAGCATCCGTTGAAGATGGCCTTGTTCGATGCGCATTTTACTCAAGGGCGGGACGTATCAGATGTGTCTGTGCTTCTGGACATAGCCGCCTCGGTCGGGTTGGACCGCGATGCAGCACACGACATTCTGAAAAGCGGGAGCCGTGCAGAGGAAACCCGTGCCCACCAACATTTCTGGACATCGCGTGGTGTGTCAGGCGTGCCTTCGATGGTGTTCGACGGGCGCTATATGCTGACGGGCGCCCAAGGTGCGCAGACCTATGCACAGATGCTTGAGAAGATCCGCGCAGAACGCGCCGCCGCCTGACACAATACCTTTCTAACGCCTCAAAGCCGGCCCCACTCCGCCAGATTGTTCCGTTACGATCACGGAAGGAGCGGCATCTACATGGCAGCAGCGTGAAAATTCGTTTTGATGGCCCGACTTGGCTGAAGAAACTAGTAGGTGCCGGATTGTTTCTAGCCTGCGGTATCGCGGTGCATGGCATACTGCTCTCGGTCGAATATCGCTGGGCCAAGGTGATGGACGTTCAGACCGTAGCGGGCAAATCAGAGCGTGACCGTGTTGTGTTGGTCAAAGCACCGGACCGCTTGCGCGTCCTGCGGACGTCAGATCCCTTTGTCGCAACGATAAAAGGGGCGCAGGTCTGCGTTTCCAAACGCAGGCTGATTGCCCGCCAGTGGGTACGCTATAATGTCGTGCTGCCAGGGTATTGCCGGAAGCAACCCAAGGATTTGACTGCTGAGAATGCCTTGGTCTTGAACTAGCCTCTTCCGGCGGCGACGCACTTTGGATACATCATCCTCATGGTAGAATGGATCACAACAGACGGGCTAACGCCTTACCGCAAGGCCGAAGAGCGTATGGAAGCCCGCGTGGCAGCTATCGCCGCTGGCACTGCGGATGAATGCATTTGGCTGGTGGAGCATCCTCCGCTTTATACCGCCGGCACATCGGCGAAGTCCGAAGATCTGACCGATCCTGACCGTTTCGATGTGTTCGAAACGAAACGCGGTGGCCAGTACACCTATCACGGACCGGGCCAGCGGGTTGCCTATGTCATGCTAGATGTGGGGAAACGGGGGCGCGATGTCCGCTGTTTCGTACGTGATCTGGAGGCTTGGGTAATCGACACACTGGCGCAATTCAATTTGCGTGGTGAAATTCGTGACGGTCGCGTCGGCGTTTGGGTGCAGCGGCCGGAAAAACCGCCGCAGGCGGACGGGACACCTGCCGAAGACAAAATCGCCGCCATCGGAATACGTCTGCGAAAATGGATCAGCTTTCACGGCATCAGCATCAATGTGGAGCCGGACTTGAGCCACTTTGGTGGTATCGTGCCTTGTGGGATCGCCGATCACGGCGTGACATCACTTGTTGATCTGGGTTTGCCCGTGACGATGGACGACCTCGATCTCGCTTTGCGCGAAAGCTTCACAACTGTTTTCGGCGACGCAATCTGACGGGTGATGTGCCGCACAGCTAAGTGATACGGCAAACACCCCTCTTCAAAGGCTCAAGGAATCACACTGCATCAGGGCACCGGAAAACAGGTATGCCGCCCCTCACCCCCTACCATTTTACCCAATCTATCTAGGATTGACGACAAATCGGGGATGACCGGTCCAGATTTCCAAGCCAACCTGTGCCAAGCAGACCGGAATCATGCGATTTCAGGCAAACTGCGGCAAACGCGCCCATTGCCCCCCGCGCCATGCTTCAATAGAACGGAAAAAGACCTGCACCGCGCGTCGCCAACAGGCGCGGTGTATCTAGAATTAACATATCGAGGAGGCACCGCATGGCAGACGCAGCCATTCACGGGCACGATCACGAAGACGAACGGGGGTTCTTCACCCGTTGGTTCATGTCCACCAACCACAAAGACATCGGTATTTTGTACCTGATCGTCTCAGCACTTGCGGGTTTTGTATCCGTTGCCTTCACCGTCTACATGCGGTTGGAGCTGATGAACCCCGGCGTTCAGTACATGTGTATGGAAGGCGCGCGTTTCATCGCCGATTCTTCCGCAGTGTGTACGCCGAACGGGCATCTTTGGAATGTTCTGATCACAGGTCACGGCATTCTTATGATGTTCTTCGTTGTTATTCCGGCCCTCTTTGGCGGTTTTGGCAACTATTTCATGCCCTTGCAAATCGGTGCGCCTGATATGGCGTTTCCGCGGATGAACAACCTGTCGTTCTGGCTCTATGTGGCTGGTACAACACTGGCTGTCTGCTCTGTCCTTGCCCCGGGTGGTAACGGTCAGGCCGGTTCCGGTGTGGGTTGGGTACTGTATCCACCGCTGTCCGTTAAAGAAGGCGGCATGTCGATGGACCTCGCCATCTTCGCGGTTCACGTGTCTGGTGCGTCCTCCATCCTTGGTGCGATCAACATGATCACCACATTCCTGAACATGCGTGCGCCCGGCATGACACTGTTCAAGGTGCCGCTGTTCTCATGGTCGATCTTCGTCACAAGCTGGCTGATCCTTCTGTCCCTGCCCGTTCTGGCTGGTGCGATCACGATGCTTCTGATGGACCGTAACTTTGGTTTCGCCTTCTTTGATCCGGCAGGCGGCGGTGATCCGGTTCTTTACCAGCACATCCTGTGGTTCTTCGGCCACCCTGAAGTGTACATCATCATTCTGCCCGGTTTCGGTATCATCAGCCACGTCATCGCGACTTTCTCGCGCAAGCCGATCTTTGGCTACCTGCCAATGGTCTGGGCGATCATCGCAATCGGTGCACTGGGCTTCGTCGTTTGGGCGCACCACATGTACACTGTTGGTATGACACTGAACCAGCAGGCCTACTTCATGCTTGCGACCATGGTCATCGCGGTTCCGACCGGCGTTAAGGTCTTCTCATGGATCGCAACCATGTGGGGCGGTTCGGTTGAACTGAAGACGCCAATGCTCTGGGCGTTCGGCTTCCTGTTCCTCTTCACCGTTGGTGGTGTAACAGGTATCGTTCTGTCGCAGGCTGCTGTGGACCGCTACTACCACGATACGTACTACGTTGTGGCACACTTCCACTACGTGATGTCGCTGGGCGCTGTCTTTGCCATCTTCGCGGGTATCTACTTCTACTTCCCAAAGATGACGGGCCGCATGTATCCTGAATGGGCAGGCAAGCTGCACTTCTGGGCGATGTTCATCGGTGCGAACCTGACCTTCTTCCCACAGCACTTCTTGGGTCGTCAGGGCATGCCGCGTCGTTACATCGACTATCCTGAGGCATTTGCATACTGGAACCAGTGGTCGTCCATCGGCGCTTTCCTGAGCTTTGCATCCTTCCTCTTCTTCTTTGGTGTAATGGCCTATGCACTGCGCAAAGGCGCACGTGTGACACAGAACAACCCATGGAACGAATATGCGGATACGCTTGAGTGGACACTTCCATGCCCACCACCGGAGCATACGTTTGAAATTCTTCCCAAGCAGGAAGAATGGGACAAACAGCCGGGTCACTAAGATCTGACTGACGATAAGAATAGAAAGGCTCCAACCACGGTTGGGGCCTTTTGCATTTCTGGCCTGCTAGGCTAGCCTGTTGGAACACGGATACGGCCGGTACAGAGACGACCAGCGCAAACTGCTGCCGCCGATTAAGGGAGAAGAAATCATGAGCGTTACGATCACGCCAATCTACGCGGGCCTTGCGGCTCTGATCTATTTGGCGCTGACGGCGCGGGTCATCACCTACCGCCGCCGCAACTTGATCTCACTAGGCGACAATGACGACAAAGCCTTGCGCAAACGAATTCGGGCGCATGGCAACTGGGCTGAATACGCGCCTGTGGCGCTCTTCCTGCTTTTGCTTATCGAGTTGTCACAGGCACCTGCCATCGCGCTGCATCTGATGGGTCTGGGGATCGTAGCCGGACGGACGCTGCACGCCATCGGCTTCTCGTCTACGCCGCAGAAAATGATTCTGCGCCAGCTTGGCATGGTGTTGACGTTGCTCTCTATAGGTCTGGGGTCATTGGGACTGATTGGTCACACACTTTTCTGATCGCTGAAGCGCGGTGAAGCCGAATGGCGCGCCCTCCCGCCCTCCGTACACTCTGGCAAAACAGGGCTTTTATTGCCCCGTTTCAAAAATCTGATTTTTTTTGCCAATCACATGGATTTCCCTCTTGCACGGCCCGCACAGGATGGGTACATCCGCCACACCAAAGGATGCGGGCGTAGCTCAGGGGTAGAGCATAACCTTGCCAAGGTTAGGGTCGGGCGTTCGAATCGCCTCGCCCGCTCCATTTGGATCTGCCGCACCCAGGCAGTACGTGAAAAGACCGCTCTTCGGGGCGGTCTTTTTCGTTTCCCGGATACTCTGAGCGGTCAGCAACAAATTGCCCAGCGTCAGGGAATGGACCCATTCTCGGCACATTAGCTTCATACTTCTAAACACAATCTTAATATCGGCCATAAAGCTGACAGGTTGTTACGTTCTAACCGATTCAATCGCCGGTTATATTCTTCAAGGGGTGCCGCACCCTGATTGTGAGGTAAGAAATGAGACTGCTCGCTGTAGACGATGATCCTGTAGTTCTTGATCTCCTGAAGTTGATTTTCAAAAGTGCTGACTTGCCGGAAGTAAGTGTCACCTCCTCCGCTGTCTTGGCTTTGGAGATGTTATCCAACCCCGACTTTGAATTTGACGGTCTGATCCTCGATATCTCGATGCCAGAGATGTCAGGCATCGAGCTTTGCCGCTTGGTACGCAGGATGCCGCGGTATCAGCACAAGCCAATCCTTATGCTGACATCGGTCATGGACACGGCAAGCGTCGAAAGCGCGTTTGCTGCCGGTGCCGATGACTACATCACCAAGCCGTTTGACGTGAAAGACATCGTTGCGCGGGTACGTGTCGCGGAACGAATGACCCAGAAGAGCCAACCGGTCGCCATGATAGACCGCGACCTTTGCAAAGAGACGGACAAGCCGGGTTTGCACCAGTTCAGCATTGAAGACCCGCTTCGTATCCATGGAGCCCCGCAGCTGATCCAGCCTTTCGCGCTTGGGAACTATCTTTGCCAGCTGTCGCGCCGTCGCTTGGACAATTGCGTTTTGTTCGCTGTGCAGCTTTGTGACATCGACACGCTTTACCAGACCTGCAAAACGCATGAGCTGGCGCGCGGTCTCCACGGGGTTGTCACTGCGGTAAGCGAGGTTGTGAAGTGCCCTACTATGCTGACCGCCTATGAAGGCAGCGGCATACTGATGTGCATCACACTGGGTTCAGAGCCGCCTGCGTGGCCGGAAATGGAATACCGTGTACGGGATGCGATCGCCGCACAAAACCTGTGCCGCGACGATGGCACCAAGATGTGTCTTGAAGTCGCTGTGGGCAATCCGATCACGCCCAGTGCCAGCCGTTACCAACGCGTCAACAAAACCTTTGAGCGGACCCGCTCACGTGTTCATACCCGCATGCAGAGCACGCATGCGCAGAGTGAAGCGGAAGCAGACGATGACGACGGTCAGATTTCTTCGGCCTGACCCTCTGACAGCTTAATTGATAGGGAATTGCCGCAGGCATTTGACGGCATTGCGGCGATAGTCGTCCAGCGTGTCAGGCACACTGCGGCGGTCGCGCATGACTTCGAGCGCGCGTTTTTTCTGTTGCCAGGTGCCACTGACGTGCCGCTCAAGGATGAGGACCGTCACGCCCAGCATGACTTCTTTCTCGACGTCCGCGATCAGCTCTGCTCGTGACAGTGCGATCGCTGTAAGTGCCAGCGCATTGGAGCACCGCAGCGCTGCTGCTTCTTCGCCTGCATAGGTCCGCGTCTTCTGGGCCATGACGGGCTGCGCCAGCACAACAGCCAAAGCAACAGACAACAGCCGTCGGCGCATCAAAAGACCTTGAAGGTCATCGTTGTCAGCGATCTCTCGATCCCTTCAATGTCCAGCAGGTGATCGTTGATATAGACGCCCACATCTTCCCCTTTTGGGATGTAGAGCTTCATCAGCAGATCGAAATCGCCGGAAGTCGAATAGAGCTCCGAATGGATTTCACGCAAGGCGATCTGGTCCGCCACACTGTAGGTCGTGCCGGGTTTGCAGCGGATCTGGATAAAGACACAAGTAGCCATTTGGACCTCTTAGACTGGTTCCGCCAACGGTCGCACATGGCCCCGCCCCCCGCAATGGGAGATAACGCCATTGTGCGGGCTTGGCCCCGCAACCGGTGCTGCTATAAGGGCGGCAGACACCTGACCCCGGAGAGACCCCATGCGCACCACCGCCCTCACCCGCACCACCGCCGAAACGGATGTGAGCGTCGAGATCAATCTCGATGGATCAGGCGCTTATGACAACCAGACCGGTATCGGTTTCTTTGACCATATGCTGGACCAGCTTGCGCGCCATTCGCTGATCGACATGACCATCCGCGCCAAGGGCGATTTGCACATTGACGATCACCACACCGTAGAGGATGTGGGCATCACACTGGGACAAGCGCTGACGGCAGCCTTGGGCGACAAGCGCGGCATCCGCCGTTACGGTGCCTGCCTGCTTCCGATGGACGACGCATTGGTGCGCACCGCGCTTGATCTGTCTGCACGCCCGTTCCTGATCTGGAACGTGGCTCTGCCCACTGACCGGATCGGCACGTTTGATACCGAGCTGGTGCGCGAGTTCTTTCAGGCATTGAGTACGCATGGCGGCATCACGCTTCACGTTGACATGCTGCACGGCCTCAACAGCCACCACATTGCGGAAGCGACCTTCAAATCTGTCGCGCGTGCCCTGCGTGATGCTGTCGAGGTTGATCCGCGCAAAGCGGATGCGATCCCATCGACCAAGGGTGCATTGTGAGTTTGCCATGCTGACTGCGATCATTGATTACGAAAGCGGCAACCTGCACTCCGCCCACAAGGCGTTTGAGCGGATGGCAAAGGAAACCGATGCAGGCGATGTTGTGGTCACCGATGACGCGGATGTAGTTGCGCGTGCGGACCGGATCGTATTGCCCGGTGACGGTGCCTTTCCTGCCTGCATGGCAGCACTTAAAGGTGCCGGCGGCCTCTATGACGCGATGGTTGAGGCCGTCGAGGTCAAGGGCCGTCCGTTTCTGGGCATCTGCGTCGGCATGCAGCTGATGGCGAGCATGGGGCGCGAGTATGAGGACACGCCGGGCCTTGACTGGATCGAAGGAGAGGTCACGCGCATCACGCCATCTGATCCCGCGCTAAAAGTGCCGCACATGGGGTGGAATGATCTTGTAATTGACCATCCGCACCCGGTCTTTGCCGATCTGCAGACCGGGGATCACGCCTATTTCGTGCACTCGTACCACATGGCCGTGAAAAACCCGCAAGAGCGACTGGCACATGTGGACTATGCCGGTGACGTGACTGCGATTATAGGTCGTGAAACCATGCTCGGGATGCAGTTTCACCCCGAGAAAAGCCAGACCACCGGCTTGCGCCTGATTGCGAACTTCCTGTCGTGGGCACCGTAAGGCACTGAGTGTCCGAGGTGCCCTGGCGCATTAACGCAAACGGGTCCAGACCACGTCTTCGCAGGCATCGCCGTCACAGTTATGTAATTCCATCCGGTTGCCCTGAACGCGCATCAGGCTGCTGATTATCCGGTTGCGCGACGGCTCCCAGATTTTGCCCGAATAGGAGCCATCGGACTGCGCTTGCATGTCCATCAGCATCCTGCGCCCCAAGGCATTCGACGGTGTGTCATAGCCACGCCGGTCCTTTGCCCGTTCAATGCGCCCGCAAATGGACTGCCCACAAGGTTTTGTACGCACATGCACCACAACGCCCCGACGGTCCGGCTTCGATTCCCACAAGCCAAGCGGTACATCAGCATGTAACGGCGTGCACAAACCGGCAGCCAGAACGGCCGGTACGATAAATTTATAGAGGGTCATCCGCATCACTCCCCAAAGCGATACATACGTCCTTGTGTAGCCGACCACCGACTATCGGGAGAACGTCGATTTCGCTTACGCTTGGTCAACTGACTTGGCAATAGATTTTTTTTCGCGGAACCGCAGGGCTATTTGACCCGCTTCCATTCCGTCGCCCGGCAGTCCTGTTTGCGGCAAGCCCGAAGCCGCAGAATTCGGCCGGCAACCTCGACCCGGGATTCTCTGAATTGCTCTGCCTTGGGGCTGCGATACTCCCCGAAGAAGCTGCCATCAGGCCGTGGGTCCATTGACCAGAACACCTTCTGGCCGACCGCGCCGGATGGCGCGTCATACCCCGCGCGGTTCTTCGCACGCTCCACTCTGGCGCACAAAGATCGCCCGCAGGCGCGTGTCCGCACCAACAGGACAACGCCAAAGGTGTCAGGCTCGGTCTGCCACAATCCGCGCGGCACCTCGACCTGCCCTTCCTGAGCCTGCGCTGCGCCTGCGTAGATGCCCAACACCATCGCTGCCAAATGCCTGCTTTTTCTCACCCGCGCTGTCTCCGCCTTTCATAGTATCGCACCCGCCACCCTAAAAGCTGTGGCGACGGGTTCAATACTCTTGTGACGGTTCATGGGCGATCCGTGTGGTGTGCGTTACTTGACGCGCGACCACTTGCCGCCGCTGCGACAAATGCCCAGAACACAGCCTTTGACGTCGAGGGTGTTGCCCGACAGAACCAGCTGACCGTTGTAGGTCTTGTCGCGATCGGGCGAAAACACTTTACCGCCGGCATACTTTCCGCCGCCCTGGTTTTTCATATCCCAGATCAGCTTTCGGCCTTTATTCTTGGACGCGAACGGCTTGCCGGCAGAGTCAAATGACTGAACCAGCGTGCCACAAATAGCAGCACCGCATTCCACCACCTTGATCTGTCCGGAATTGCCGTTGTCATCCTTGATCGTCTGCCACGTGCCCACAATCGGATCAGCCGCAAGTGCAGCGGTCCCCATTGCAGCGCTCAATGCAATCGCTGTCAAAATCGTTTTCATGTTCTTCCTCCCGTTTTTTCTTAGTCTGAGGGCGCTGACCCCTTTGTGGCAAGGCTGACCTAGGGTCGCGTTGCAAATGATGCGGGGGCATGGCAGAGGAAGGGCAGCATAAATCAAAGGCCCATTTCATGATCCTCTATCCCGCGATTGACCTCAAAGACGGACAAGCCGTACGCCTTGTCCACGGTGACATGGACCGCTCTACCGTGTTCAACGATGATCCTGCAGCGCAGGCGCGTGCATTTGTGGATGCAGGATGCAGCTGGTTGCATCTGGTTGATCTTAATGGCGCTTTTGCAGGGACTCCGGTCAATGCCGCGCCGGTTGAGGCGATTTTGAAGGCCTGCAAGGTGCCCGCGCAGCTTGGCGGCGGCATTCGCGATATGGCCACGATAGAACGGTGGCTCGATAAAGGTCTCGCTCGGGTTATTCTGGGCACAGTGGCCGTGGAGAACCCTGATCTGGTGCGCGAGGCCGCCGCAGCCTTTCCCGGTCAGGTGGCCGTAGGGATCGATGCACGTGGCGGCAAGGTTGCGACTAAAGGCTGGGCTGAGGAGACCGACGTCATGGTCACCGATCTAGCCAAATCCTTTGAGGACGCCGGTGTGGCCGCGATCATCTACACGGATATCCTGCGCGACGGGGCCATGGGTGGCCCGAATATCGCCGCGACCGAGGCTCTGGCGCGTGCTGTTTCGATTCCCGTTATCGCGTCAGGGGGTGTATCATCGCTGGCCGATCTTGAGGCGCTGAAGGCGACAGGTGTCATAGATGGTGCGATCTCCGGTCGCGCACTTTATGATGGCGCAATAGATCTTGAGCAGGCCCTTAAAGCTCTCAAGGACTGATCTAAGTCAGCTGTTATGCCAACGGTCTCCTGCTTGCCCCGCTCCCGACACCGGATTACACCAAAGCCATGCTAAAAACCCGTATCATTCCCTGTCTTGATGTCGCCGATGGCCGTGTTGTCAAAGGCGTGAACTTTGTTGGCCTGCGCGATGCGGGCGATCCGGTGGATGCTGCCATCGCCTATGATGCAGCGGGTGCGGATGAGCTGTGCTTTCTCGACATTCACGCCACTCACGAAAACCGTGGCACCATGTTCGATCTGGTACGCCGCACGGCCGAGCATTGCTATATCCCGCTGACGGTGGGTGGTGGCGTGCGCACGGCCGCTGATGTACGGGCGCTTTTGCTTGCGGGCGCGGACAAGGTCAGCTTCAACTCCGCAGCTGTCGCCGATCCTGACGTCATCGCAACAGCAGCTGACCAGTTCGGCAGCCAGTGCATCGTGTGCGCCATTGATGCAAAGACGGTGTCCCCCGGCAAATGGGAAATCTTTACCCACGGGGGCCGCAAGCCGACAGGTATCGACGCTGTCGAATTTGCCCGTACCGTAACGGCGAAAGGTGCAGGAGAGATACTTCTGACATCAATGGACCGCGACGGGACTAAGCAGGGCTTCAACCTGCCCCTCACCCGCGCAATTTCGGATGCGGTGAGCGTCCCTGTCATTGCTTCAGGCGGTGTTGGCACGCTTGACCATCTGGTGGATGGCGTAACCGAGGGCGGAGCGTCTGCTGTGCTCGCCGCGTCTATCTTTCACTTCGGTGAATTCACCATCCAACAGGCAAAGGCTCACATGGCCGCCGCCGGTATTCCGATGAGGCTGACATGACACTGGATGAGCTCTACACAACCATCCTCGCCCGCAAGGATGCCGATCCCTCCAGCAGCTGGACGGCACAGCTTTTGGCGAAGGGTCCGGAAAAATGCGCCGAAAAATTCGGTGAAGAATCGGTAGAGGCGATCATCGAAGCGGTAAAAGACGACAAAGCTGGACTGACGTCCGAAGCCGCCGATGTCCTTTACCACCTTCTGGTGATGCTTGCCGCCCGTGATGTCCCGCTAAGTGATGTCATGGACACGCTCGCAGCGCGTCAGGCCACCTCTGGCATCGCGGAAAAAGCGGGCCGTTCGCGGACCTGACACTTTGCCACTGACTGAAACGCGCCGCTGGCTTGTCCTGCGGCCTTCAGTTCAAAGCTTGCTTGAGATTACCCCGGTGGCAAATCCGCCCATCCGTAACTCGCCGAACAAACGCTGGTATTCGATTTTCGGACAACGGTCCTGAATAACGGTGACGCCGCGTGCTTCTGCCTTCGCTGCTGCTTCTGCATGGGTCACACCGATCTGCATCCAGATCGTCTGCAAGTCTGGGAAGACCTCCAGCGCCTCATCGACAATTTCCGGCACCGCTTCGGACCGACGAAAAATGTCGACCATATCCACAGGTCCTTCGATCTCCGAAAGGCTGCCGACAATCGTTTTGCCAAACAACGTCTCTCCCTTGTGGCGGGGATTGACAGGGACCACGTCGATCCCCCGAAGCCCCAGATACCGCGCTACGAAATAGCTCGCACGCACGGGGTTCATCGAAACGCCCACAACCGCCACACGCTTCAGGCGGGTCAGAACGTTGCGCAAATGATCATCGGAATAATGCATACCCAACCCTACCCCAGCGCAATTCCGAAAAAAAGCGCCCGTCAGGTAAAACCTGCGGGCGCATAAGTGTGGAACGAGGGACAGTTAGACGACAGCAGGAGTTCCAAACCTGCTTGTCTTGAACAACAGATAGGAACCCATCCGATGCCTAAAAAGGGCTATCGCTTTCTTGTGAACGGTCGGTTAACGCGACCGGCAGAAATTTGCCGACCTTTGGCAGGTGCACTTCGTCAGTCAAAAATGTCTTCGACGATGTCGAAAACCTCTTCGGCCAGCCCCTTCAGCCACCCTTTGCGTTTCTTGATCTTGCGTGGTTTGATTTTCTTGCGGGCCTCGCTTTTGGCGGCCTGCGGAAACTGGCGCAATGGCGCACGGTGGCTGATCGCAGCTTTGGGAGCAGACGGGGTCGCAGGTTCCTTCGGCAACATCTTGAAATTGCGCAGCGGCGCGCCGCAACTGGCACAGCTTAATTCATGACGCCCGTTTTCCAGCGTCAGTGCGGCCTTACTGCCGCAATGGCAGCAGGTTGCAATCTTGGTCGGATGGGCCATCAGGGTCTCTCTACGCGTTGCCTCTTACTGCATATAGGGCGATGGCCGCCGCGTTTGAGACGTTGAGGGAACCAAACTGCCCTGCCGCGTCAATCTTGACCAGCGCGTCAACTGTCTCGCGGGTTTTCTCGCGCAGCCCCGGCCCCTCTGCTCCCAGAACGAGTGCGACGGGACGCGACCGCTTGCCCTCAACCGCCTGTTCGACAGATATCTCTGCCTCGCCGTCCAGCCCGAGAACAAGATAGCCCATGTTTTGCAGTGCACGGATTGCATCAGCAAGGTTCCGGACCCGCAGATAGGGTTGCCGTTCCAGAGCACCTGATGCCGTTTTGGCCAGCGCACCCGTCTCAGGCGCGGAATGGTGACGCGTTCCGATCACGGCCGAGGCCCCCAATACTTCGGCAGAGCGCAGGATCGCGCCCACGTTATGCGGATCAGTCACCCGGTCAAGCAACAGTACGCGCGGTGCTGCGTCCCCGATGCAGACATCCTCAAGCCGTCCCCAGTTAAGCGGCTTTACCTCAAGCACAGCGCCCTGATGAACAGAGCCGGAATCAAGCGGTGGTTTGAATTTGCGCGGGTCCTGCACCTGCGGTTCCATACCAGAAAAAGCAATCGCTTCTTCCAGCTTAGCCTGCGCATTCGGTGTGACCATCAATGTCAATTTCTCGCGGGCCGGGTTCATCAGCGCGTCGCGCACGGCATGCAATCCGAACAACCAGACAGTCAGGTTTTCCTGCGCCTTTTTGTCCTGCTCTTTCTGTACGACCCATTTGGGTTTCTTCATCTTTTCATTCCTATTTGCGGTCTGTGCAAAACACGACTGTTTTTGCCTTGACGCCCCTTAGGGCCGCTTGTAATCACGCCCCCACGTCCAGCGCAATGCGAAGGACGCAGTGGGCGACAGGCCGCAAGGTGTGGCAGGGGACTGTAACTCCCTCGCGGAGACGCACGCCTGGTTCGATTCCAGGGTCGCCCACCACTTTCCATCCATTTGATATGACAGCTTTGCCGTTACATCAAATGAGCATTGGATTTTCGTTTTTTGCGCCTCTTCACAACGAGATTGCCGAGATGTGTGCGAAAGCCGAATGCCAAGGCCAAGGTTTCATTCCCGAGGCATCCCTTCTATCATTATTGAACGCCCCACTACTGCGTAGACCATGAGAAGGCTGAATGACCCCAAACGGGACCCTGAATTTCGACGTCGTGGTCATCGGTGGCGGTCCGGCCGGCGCAGCAGCGGCATACCGCTGTTGCAAGTTGGGTCTTTCAACGGCGCTGATCGACAAGAGCCGTTTTCCCAGAGACAAATTATGCGGTGGCCTTATCACGGGGCGTGCACGGCGTGCCTATTTTGATTTGTTTGACGCAGATCCGCCTCAGGATGTTTTGTTGCGTAAAGACGCAGCAGCGTTTTGGCATCAGGGCATCTCGCTAGGGTTGATCTCGGATATTCCGCCGCTTTTTTTGACCATGCGCCGAACTTTTGATGCACATTTGTTTGATCTGGCAATTCAGGCCGGTGCCAACGATTTCTCTGGCCAGCGCATCCAATCTTACGATCTGGCGCATGGCGGAGTCACGCTAGCGGACGGGCGGACAATTGCGGGACAGGTCGTGATCGGTGCTGACGGGGTCAACAGCGGGGTCGCCAAGGCGCTGTTCGGCGCAGCCTATGATCGCCGCAACATCGGCTTTGCGCTCGAAACAGAAGTTCCCAAAGAGGCAGGCCGCGATCAGGGGCCGGTGCGGATTGATCTATCGGCTGCAGTGTGGGGATATGGCTGGTCCTTCCCGAAAACACATACCACAACGGTCGGAATCGGCGGATTGCAACGCTACAATCCTGCCCTGAAAACTGCGATGAATGGTTATCTGGAACAGCTTGGCCATGATCCGGCTGCGCTCAAGATCAGAGGACACTTTATCCCTTTCGGGTATTTCCGCAAAACACCCGGTCGCGACGCCGTGTTGCTTTGTGGCGATGCGGCGGGTCTGGTTGACCCTGTAACCGGTGAAGGCATCGCATTCGCAATTGAGAGCGGCAGCCTGGCCGCCCAAAGCGCCGCAGAGGCATTGCACGCCAAAGACCCCGCCTCTGCCACATTACACTATGCCAAGAGCCTCAGCACCATTCACCGCGCGATCACCATCGCACGGATGATACGGCCAATCATGTTTTCAAAACACCTTAAGGGTCCGTTTGCGCGGGCCTTCGCTGGCTCGACGACGCTCAAGAACGAATACATGCGCCTGCTGGGCGGAGAGATCGAATATGGAGATTTGGGGCGCAAGGTGCTGCGACGGTTGCCTGCGATGACACTACGCGCTTTTAAACCCGGATCACGGGATCGCCAATAAACGGCGTGACCATGCGCCGTCAGCGAAAACACAAAAGGCCCCTGCCTTTCTTAAAAAGCAGGGGCCTTTTCTTATAAACCTGACCGGTCTTACATCAAAGCATCGGCTTCGAGGTCGTCTTCGGCCGCATCAAGGTCTTTCAGCTGATCTTCGTCGATCGGCTGCAAAACAGGGATACCGGCAATGTAGCCCACGTCATACTGGCCGCCGCACTCATCATCTGCATCGTCAGACATCGGAATGTAGCACAGATCATCAACCGCGCCGGAGCCGACCATGTTTACATTCATGGTTGAGACACCCGCGGTATCAATATCGACATCTTGTGCTTCACCGTCGCCAGTGACAGGAATATCCACTGTCCGGATCAGATCACCGTTGGCGTCGATCAAATCGATCGTGCCGCCGCTTTCTTCGATGTCCAGCATTGTGATGCTGACCACATCGGATGGATCGTCAAAATCAAAAGTGATCGTGCCGCCGTGCGCATTATCGTCCGCATCGGAACTGTCGTTGTCTTCAGAGATAATCAGGATGTTGTCCTGATTGTCGAACGCCAGATCATGGTCGCCACCCGTTGGTGCGTTGCTGTCAAAGATCATTGCATCGTTTTCGCTGTTGTCCGCATCCCCTGCCCGCTGGGCAGAGATCGAGACACCTGCGAATTGGGCATCGACCACATCGCCAGAGGACAGCCCCTCGAAATCGACTTTGACGGCGTCGCCATCACTGCCCTCAACCGCAACTTCCGTGGAGGCTTCGATGCTGACGTTGTCGATCTTGATGTATTCGTCACCCGCAGAGATATCTGACACAACGCGGAACTGCGCGCTTTCTTCGGCGGTATCAAGGATGCCGCCGGAGTAGTTGACAGTGCTGCCGCTGTTGCCGAATGTCTGACCAGTTTCGGAGCCGACAATCGCCGTGCCTGCATCGTTGACCTGATACTCGTCCAAAAGGACCCAATCTCCACCATCGATGCTGACTTCAACGCGCAGGCTGTCCGCATATGCGCCGGAGTTCTCAAACTTGTGTGTATCGTGGGTGTTCAGATCCATTGTCAGGCTGACAGGACCGTCCGTCGCAACTTCTTCAAAGGTGAGCGTGCCGTCGTTATGACCATTGGTGACCAGCTTGTCCCATGCCGCAGCCCATCCGGTATTGCTTTCGACAACATCGGAATCAGTCGCGCGGTAAATGTCGTTAAAGTCATCCGCAAGCACTTCGGATTGAACAAGCTCGGTCTCGCCCGGCACCGCTTCGGCTTCGGTTGCCGTGATGCTGACATTGTCGATCTTGATGTATTCGTCACCGGCAGAAATGTCAGAGACGACACGGAACTGGACGTTATCTTCGGCCGTATCGAGGATGCCGCCAGAATAGCTGACGGTATTGCCGCTGTTGCCGAATGACTGGCCGGTTTCAGAACCGACAATTGCCGTTCCCGCGTCGTTCACTTCATACTCGTCCAGCAAAACCCATTCGCCGCCATCGATGCTGACCTCTACGCGCAAGCTGTCCGCATATGCGCCGGAGTTTTCAAACTTGTGTGTGTCGTGTGTGTTCAGGTCCATTGTCAGGGTCACGGGACCGTCTGTTTCGACCTCTTCAAAGGTCACGGTACCGTCGTTGTGACCATTGGTGACCAGTTTGTCCCATGCGACAGCCCAACCGGTGTTGCTTTCGATTGCGTCTGAATCGGTGGCCCTGTGAATGTCGTCGAAGTCTTCGAACAGGATTTCCTTGACCACGAGCACCGGATCATCATCAGGCGTATCGCCAGTTGTCAGAACCTGACCGTTGCCGCCGTCGGAGTTTACAACGGTTGCAAGGCTATCAAGGTCGAGGTCTTCCAGTAGCAACGGCCCGTTGTCCGCGAAAAGGGTGAAGGCCGTCTGCGGCACCACACCTTGGGTGGAATCGTCTACTGTCCCGAACTGGATACCGATGTCATAGCTGTCTGCGGTTTGTGCGCCGTTAGAAAGCGTGTTCACAGCATCCGCTGCAGCTTGCACACCAGTTACCGGTGCAAAGATCGACCCTGTGTTAGGTTCAGGGAAGAAATTAACTGTGTCGAGGGTGCTGTCGTCAGTCAGGTTAAAGAAGATCCCGTCGATATCACCGACAGGCATCGCCGGATCAGTCGGAGCGATGGAAACGAATATAGTACCCGTTGGTGTTTCAGTCAGAGTAACAGTCACTTGGGGATCGCATCCCAGAGTAACGGTAACAGGTACTTTTGGTGTCGCATCTAGCATGGCAGGCTCCTGGCGCATTTGAATGTATCGCAGACGGTCTTAGGCATTGCCTTAATTACGGTCAGCAAAAAACACACATTGGTCACGTTTGGGCATCAGTGACCCGTCACGGAGCGGATTGGTAGGGGGAATTGTTTCCTTTCAAACGTCAATATTGACCAAATTAACAGACTGTTAATCCGTGATGCGCGCCGTGTAGCCGGCTCCGAATCACTCATGAAGAAAGTGTCTCTTAGGGGATCAAAATGTTGCCACGCTCGAACTGCGCGACGTCCATCGACAGGTCGTCATAGACGATCTGGATGGTCACCGTCTGCACGCCGCCAAGCTTTAGCGTAAGGTACGGCAGGCCGTCGCCTTCGAGCACTGCGTTGGGGGTCGTGTACTTTTCGTGACAATCGGGCACCGGCCAATTCTGCATCGGCTCTTGATTGATGGAAATCGCGATTGCCTTCAGCCCGCAACGCCACGCCCAGAGGTGGGTTATATAAAGCCAGTCCTGCCCTTCATACTCGCGAATGGCGACCCAGTTGCCCTTGGTGGCACTAAGTATCGGTTTCACCTCTGCAGCCGTTGTGAATTTGCCGCTGGGGACCTGTGGATCAGCAACCAGCCCGGGCGGCACCACCGCCATATTGAATGAATCCCCTTGGGTGCTTTGCACCTCAAGGGGTGCGGGGGTCGTTGGTTTCACGACACCCTGCCCGATCACCACACTATTAGGGGCAATCTGCACCGTCGGACTGCCAGCCATCTGCGCCGCCGACGCCGCGGCGGTGACCTCTGGTGCTGTCGACGGGGCACCGTTCATGCCCGCTGCAATTAGTGCAAATACCAGATCAAACATCATTTTCCCCCTCGGAATGGTGGCAAATGGCATCTTTTGTGCCATGCCAAACGGCGCTATAGTCGTAAAAAACAAAAGGCGTCGCGCGACTATGGCACGCAAAGCAGCAGGCTCGCAAACTTTCAACGTGGCAATCGTCGGTCAACAAGGCCGGCTTGCATATGAGGCGCTCATATTCGCCGCTTCCCTGCGGCACTCCAGCCCCGATTTCAAAGGCCGATTGTTCGTCGCAGAGCCGCAACCCGGTGTGCGATGGGAGAACGATCCAAGGATCAAGAACGCTGATATCCGCGCTGCCCTTATTGAGCTTGGCGCAGAGATTATCCCCTTCGAGAACACACATTTTGGCCAGAAATACCCCTACGGAAACAAGATCGAGATGCTCAAGGTGTTGCCCAAGGGTGAGCCCTTTGTGTTCTTCGATACAGACACGCTGATCACCGGCGACCTCAATTCGGTTCCTTTCAATTTTGACAGGCCCAGCGCGTCACTGCGCCGCGAAGGTACATGGCCGGAACCGCAGATTTATGGCCCCGGGTATACTGGCTTGTGGAAATCGCTTTATGACAAGTTCGGACTGGATTTTGAAAGTAGCCTCGATCTGACCCAGCCTGACGAATACTGGCGCAGGTATCTCTATTTTAATGCAGGTTTTTTCTATTACCGCTGTCCCCGCCAGTTCGGCGCGAAATTTCTGCAATACGCGTTAGCCATCCGTGACACGCCGCCGGTCGAGTTGTGTGCGCAGAGCTTTGATCCCTGGCTGGATCAGATCGCGTTGCCGCTGGCCATCCATGCTTTGGGCGGTGGACGGGATACACTTGCACCGGGGTATCTGGACGGGGAAGTGAGCTGTCACTATCGTTTCCTGCCCCTCCTTTATGCCCGCGAAAGCGAGCGCGCCATTGAGGTGCTTGAAACAGTAACCGCCCCCAACAAGCTCAAGAAGGTGCTAAAGGGATCAAACGCGATCAAACGCACGATCTATCAGGGCCGTGGCCACAAAGTGCGTGCGCTGTTTGATCAGGATCACCTGCCCAGACGCGAGCAGATGATCCGTAACCAGATAAAAAAGAATGGCTTCTGGATCCGTTAGATCAAGCCGCTTTGTCGAGCAGCGTATAGGTCGAAACAATCGCATCCGTGACCTGCGCCCGGGCGATTTTGCCACTTGCCAGCCGCTTGCTGCGCGCACCCGCTGCTTTTTTGATTACGCGACCGATCTGCTGGTTCAGTGATACCCGCGCACGCGCTGCTGCCCGTGTTCCGTCGGCGTCCTCGCCACCCACTGCTTCTGCGTAGTTCGCAGAAAACTCGGGCGATTTCTCCGCTTCCCGCACCACGGTCAGGATGAAGTGCTCGTCAAATTTGCCCGCGCTGTACAGAGATCCTGCCAATGCCACCGCATGATTGATGACAAAGCGCTTTGCCGCGAGACGTGTTGCAAGCGGATCGCCCTTGGCGGCATGATCAATCACGTGATTTTCCACCATCATCTGCAAGTAGTGCGTCACATTCATGCCTGCGGCTTTCGCCTGAGCTGCGATAGCGCGTTTAACTGTCGGCTCCAGCGTGAAGGTCACGGTTGAAGCCTTCGCAACGGCTTCTTTTCTGCGTGCCCGCTGCGCAGAACGCTCTGCAGTTCCGGCTTTGGGTGCGCTGATTTTTTCTATTTTACCCATTTTGAAAACTCCTGCTCAAAACATACTATACATGTATGCTTTCACTACTGAGTCTGTCAACATACATTGTATGTATGTGGTCAAAACTGCCCCGATAAACTATCGTTTCGACAAACATGCCATCTGCGGAACAGCGCGCCAACGCTGCCATCGCTTTCCAAAACGCTGTTCTTGCCCGCGTCCGCTCTCTTGTCTGGGCCAACAGGTTCCCGTATCGAAGAGGCAATCCGCATCAGGCGGCATTCCAAGGGAGAGACACATGACAGACGCAACTTACGGCTTTGATACGCTGCAGATCCACGCAGGCGCACGGCCCGACCCCGCCACCGGCGCGCGCCAGACGCCGATCTACCAGACCACGGCCTATGTCTTTCGCGACGCCGATCACGCCGCAGCGCTCTTCAACCTTCAGGAAGTCGGCTACATTTATTCGCGCCTGACCAACCCGACGGTTGCCGTTTTGCAGGAACGTATTGCAACGCTTGAAGGTGGTGTCGGCGCGGTATGCTGTTCTTCCGGCCATGCCGCTCAGATCATGGCGCTTTTCCCGCTGATGGGACCGGGCAAGAACATCGTTGCATCCACACGTCTTTACGGTGGCACGGTCACGCAGTTCAGCCACACGATCAAACGCTTTGGCTGGGAATGCAAATTTGTCGATTTCGACGATCTGGATGCCGTGAAGGACGCGATTGATGAGAACACCCGCGCCGTTTTCGGTGAGGCCATCGCGAACCCCGGCGGCTATATCATGGACGTGCGTGCCATCGCCGACATCGCGGATGCGGCTGAAATTCCGCTGATCATCGACAACACCACGGCGACACCGTTTCTCTGCCGCCCGATCGAGCATGGTGCAACCCTCGTTGTGCATTCCACCACCAAGTATCTGACCGGCAACGGCACTGTTACCGGTGGTGCTATTGTGGATTCAGGCAAATTCGACTGGTCCGCCAATGACAAGTTCCCCTCGCTCAGCCAGCCGGAGCCCGCCTATCACGGCCTGAAGTTTCACGAGACATTCGGCAACCTTGCCTTCACCTTCCACGGCATTGCAATCGGTCTGCGTGATCTGGGCATGACGATGAACCCGCAAGCCGCGCACTATACTCTGATGGGCACGGAGACGCTGTCGCTGCGGATGGAACGTCACGTAGAGAACGCGATCAAAGTGGCCGAATGGCTGGAGCAGGATGACCGGATCGAGAAGGTTACCTATGCCGGTCTGAAATCCTCGCCCTATTATGACCGTGTCGCCAAGGTCTGCCCCAAAGGTGCAGGCGCGCTGTTCACGATCTCTGTGAAGGGCGGCTATGAGGCTTGTGTCAAACTGGTGAACGCGCTGGAAATCTTCAGCCACGTTGCAAACCTTGGTGATGCACGCAGCCTTGTGATCCACTCTGCGTCCACCACACACCGCCAATTGTCAGCAGAGCAGCAAGAAGCCGCCGGTGCAGGCCCGAACGTGGTACGTCTGTCCATCGGCACAGAAGACGCCGCTGATCTGATCGCTGATCTGGATCAGGCGCTCAGCAAGGCATCAAGCTAAGGTGTAAGCCGGATAGGAAGCATCACAGCCCCTTATCCAAATGCGTAGAATGGCCTGCGGCGGGCGTCACCCTGCCGCAGGCCTTTTCATGCGCAACGGCACGCGCTATTCTTTAATCAATCGGCAGGTATGATGCATCTGCCCGTCCTTGTGTTAAAGTCGTAGCGATGAAGCCCAGTTTCGCCCTTTCCCTTTCGTTCGACGGTATCCGTCTGTTGCACCGTGCAGCAGGAGGGTGGCGTGTGGTCGGCGACGTCGCACTTGATGCCGAAGACATGCACGGTGCATTTGCCGTGCTGCGCAAGACGGCAACCGCGCTGGAGCCGGGCGGCGTGCGGACCAAGGTGCTGCTGCCCAACGAACAAATCAAGTATCTGACCATTGATACACCGGACATGGACGATGCCGCCCGACGCGCGGCGGCGACCATCGCGCTTGACGGTGCGACGCCCTACGCGGTCGAAGATCTTGCCTACGACATCAGCGTCGATGGCGATCAGACCCACATCGCTGCCGTTGCCAAGGAAACGCTGACCGAAGCCGAGGCATTTGCCAACGATCACCGCTTCCATCCCGTCAGCTTTGCTGCCGTACCAGGGGACAATACGTATCTAGGGGAGCCATTCTTCGGGGTCACGGCCACAGCCGCAACATTGCTCGAAAACGGTGAGGAGGTTGAACCTGACGGCATAGCTGTTGTCGTGATTGGCGACATCGAGACACCGAAAGGTCCTGTGGCGGACGATGCGAAGACGCCGGATGATGTTCCGGTTGATGTGGAGACTTTGTCCGAAACTGTACCTGCGGATGAAGAAGAAAAGCCAACCGAGCAAGCTACGAAAGACACAGCAGAGGCGACGGCAAGCGCGCCTGCCGAACCGCCTTCGGTTCCCGTCACAAAGGAAGCGGAGGTCGCATCACCGCAACCTGCCGAAGAGAGTAAAGAGACCGCCCAGCCAACATTGGGTTTTGCCAGCAGACGTGGCGGTGAGAAACCCGCAGGACCCGGCCTGCAAGGTGTCACGCGGGACAAACAGGCCCCACAACCGCCTGCTGCCGTTCCACCCGTTGAACTGCCAAAAGCCAATGTCACGGCTCCGAAGATTGATATTGAGCCTGAGATTACAGCCGCCACGCAGGTTGCTGATCCTGTCCCGCCCATCGCACCGGCGGCTCCTGCTGCTGAACCTGCTCCTGCCAAGGCAGGCTTCCTGAGCCGCCGGAAACCAAAGTCTCCACCCGCCAAGCGAAAGGCCACCGCGGCAACAGCAGCAGCGGACGCAGGCTCCGAAGAAGATCGCATGACGATCTTCGGCGCACGAAAAACGAACGTAGGCGGCAAGCCACGGTTTCTCGGGTTGATCCTGACGGCAGCTTTGCTGGTGTTTCTTGCCGGTGTAGCGGCATGGGCATCCGTGTTTCTTGATGACGGCATGGCCCTGTCCCGCCTCTTTGGTGACCGCGCGCCGAAAAGCGCCCAAATTGAACCACCAAAGGACGCTCCGGCGGAAGAGCCACAGATACAGGTTGCAAGTCTCGATCCGACCTTGACCGAAGAAGACACAGCAGTTCTGGATGCTCTGCGTGAACCAGTTGTCCCCGCAGACCCCGTCGCGCCGAGTGCTGCCGAGGTTGAAGCGAAATATGCAGCAACAGGCATTTGGACCAGTAGCCCTGTCGTACCGCCCGAACCCGCCGAACTGGTCGACATCGAAAATCTCTACCTGACGAGCATTGATCCCGTCAGTACCGCCACGGATGCGATTGCCCTGCCTGCCATCAGCAGCTTTTCAACGGATGTTGTCCTCGCAGCGTTTTCCTCTCCTGCTGCGGCAGGCACGCAATTTGCGCTGGATGATGCAGGGCTGGTAATACCCACGGCACTTGGCGCACTCAGCCCTGACGGGTTCACCGTTATTCTGGGCAAGCCTCCCTTGGTGCCACCAGCCACACCTGTTCGTCTTGAGAAAGAGCCGGAAGATACCGCGATCATATCTGCGCTTGCCGCCGCACGCCCTGCTCCGCGCCCTGCCGGACTGGTCGAGCGAACCGAACGTGCGCAGCTCGACGGCCTTACCCGCCGCGAACTGTCGCGGTTACGCCCTGCTTTGCGCCCTGTATCGCTACAACAAGAAGCCGAAGCTGCGGCGGCCCCTGCTCCGGCAGACCCCGAGCCCGCAACAATTGCGACAGCCGGTGCCGTAGCACTTGCACTGGCGACCCCGCCGGCAATCCAGAACGCAACCAAACACGCTGTCAAAGCCTCCGTCCGGCCTGATCTGCGCCCGCGCAATTTTAGCAGGATTGTAAAACGTGCACAGCGCAACGCGCAAAAGGACGAGGTCCGCGTTGCAAGTGCTGCTGCCGTGGCACCGCGCGTGGTCACACCCAAGACGCCGTCGAAAACCTCTGTGGCAAAGCAGGCCACGGTTAAGAACGCGTTGAACTTGCGTAAGATCAACCTGATTGGCGTTTATGGCAAACCGTCCAGTCGCCGTGCGCTGGTACGGCTTGGTAACGGGCGGTACAAAAAGGTCGTTGTTGGCGACCGCATTGACGGTGGACAGGTTTCCGCCATCGGTGAGGGCGAGTTGCGGTACACAAAAAGTGGCCGCAACGTCGTCCTCAAGATGCCAAGATAAGAACCGCCCCAAGAAGCAGTTCAATTGTATCGGTGCGAAATCGTTGATCCGCTAGGATGCGTCTTTCAACTCACCGCTATTGATCTGTTCCTGTTCGATGCTCTCAAAGAGAGCTTTAAAATTACCTTCACCAAACCCGTCATCGCCTTTGCGTTCAATAAACTCAAAGAAGATTGGTCCGATGACGGTTTTTGAAAATATCTGGAGCAGGATGCGTGTCTCTCCACCATCAACAACCCCTTCCCCGTCGATCAGAATGCCGTGTTTCTTCATCCGGTCCAGCGGCTCTTGGTGGTCTTTCACCCGCCCGGTGCTCATCTCGTAATAGGTGTCGGGCGGTCCGGGCATAAAGGTCACGCCTTTCTCGGCAATCGCGTCCGTCGCATCATAGATGTCACGTGCCCCGACAGCGATATGCTGGATGCCTTCACCTTTGTATTTCTTGAGATAGGCAACAATCTGGCCTTTCTCATCGCGGTCCTCGTTGATTGGAATACGGATGCGTCCGCAGGGCGAAGTCAGCGCACGACTGGTCAGCCCGGTGAACTTGCCGGAAATGTCAAAAAACCGGATCTCGCGAAAATTGAACAGGTCTCCGTAGAACTTGAACCAGACGTCCATGTTGCCCTTGAAAACATTATGGGTCAGGTGATCCAGATAGTAGAACCCGACGCCATCAGGTTTTGAGTCTGCGATCCAGTCGTATTCCCAGTTATATGGCGACGTGTCGTAGTATTGGTCGATGAAATAGATCAACGATCCGCCGATGCCCATGATGGCGGGCACATCCAGCACTTTACCTTCGCCGGTATATTCCTCTGCACCCTGAGCGACAGCATGGGCCAGCGCCTTTTGCGCATCCACCACGCGCCATCCCATTGAGGGGGCGCAGGGACCGTGCTCTTCGACAAATTGCGCGGCAAAGCTGTTCGGGTCAGCGTTCAGCACGTAAGTGATGTCGCCCTGTTGCCAAAGCTCGACCGCACGCGACTTGTGATTGGCCACGTGTGCGTAACCCATGCGGGTGAAAAGCGCGCGCAGTGCTTCCGGATCAGGGCTTGCGAACTCGACAAATTCGAACCCGTCCGTGCCAGCCGGATTTTCAGCGCTAATGATAGATTTCGGTGCGTCATGCGGGAAAGGACCCATGCGATGTCTCCTGAGATCAAAAAAGGGGCAGCTTTGAGCAGACTATCGCCCATTGAAGGCAATATTTGCGCATATCGGCGCTCGATACTGGCCAATGGCGCAGACATCCGCCAATAGAGGCGAAATTCATGCGGAAACAACGCACGGAAGGATGCAGGATGCTAGACGACACAGACACCCGATTGTTGGCCGCGCTTCAGCGCGATGCGCATCTGACAGCACATGAGATGGGCGAACGGCTGCATCTGTCCGCCTCTCAGGCGGGACGGCGACGCCAGCGGCTTGAGGCCGAAGGGTATATCACTGGCTATACTGCACGCCTTGATCCCTTGAAGCTCGGGTTAAACGTGCAGGGCTTTGTGCAGGTTCACCTCAACACGCACGGCCCCGAGCACTCGCGCAGTTTTGCGCAGTTGCTGGCGACCCGTCCCGAAATTGTGAGCGCCTGGACCATGACAGGGGATGCGGATTACCTGTTGCGCGTCTATTGTGATGATCTGCCGCATTTGAACCGGCTGATCCACGAAGTGCTGTTGCCGCATGCTGCGGTCGCACGGGTACACAGCCAGATCGTGATGGATCAGCTTAAACCCGACGGGCCTTTGCCCACCTGAACACGATATGACGGGCGAAGCCATCGCCCACCTGCCCGCCCCTTGCGCTCTGACCGGCGCTGCAGAAAGGACCACCATGGAAGGCTTCCTGTTTCAAGCGTCAATCTATCTGGCAGCGGCTGTCATCGCCGTGCCCATTGCCGCAAGGTTGGGGCTGGGTTCGGTACTGGGGTATCTAGCTGCGGGCATTATGATTGGTCCGGTTCTGGGGCTCGTGGGGTCAGAAACGAAGGATTTGCAACACTTCGCCGAATTCGGCGTCGTGGTGATGCTGTTTCTTATCGGACTTGAGCTAGAGCCCCGCGCCTTGTGGGATATGCGGCACAGGTTGCTTGGCTTGGGTGGTCTGCAAGTCGTTCTGTCGACCGCTGCCCTGATGGGCATTGCCATGGCCTACAACCAGCCCTGGAATGTCGCTTTGGCCATTGGATTGACGCTGGCGCTGTCTTCCACCGCGATTGTTCTGCAAACCCTGTCGGAAAAGAACCTGATGCAGACCGGCGGGGGGCGATCTGTTTTCTCTGTACTCCTCACGCAGGATATCGCGGTCATTCCCATTCTGGCGTTGCTTCCGCTGCTGGCATTGTCGACTGTTGCAGGGGTGATGCCGGACGGGTCGATCTCTATCAGCACGGATGAGGTTGATGCAGCGCACAATGCAGTCGACGCGCATCATGGCCCTGCCGCCGCTGAAGCTGCCTTTGCATTTGTGCAGGGCCTGCCGGGCTGGGGGATCACTCTGGTCACCATCGGGGCGATCGCCGCGATTATCATTGTCGGCATCTTCTTCACGCGGCCGGTTTTCCGTTTTATCCACTCCGCCAAACTGCGCGAAATGTACACCGCGCTGGCCTTGCTGATTGTCGTGGGCATTTCGTTTCTGATGATGCTTGTGGGGCTTTCACCTGCGTTGGGTGCGTTTCTGGCGGGGGTCGTCCTTGCCAGTTCGGAGTTCCGGCACGAGCTTGAGACTGACCTTGAACCCTTCAAAGGTCTGCTCTTGGGGCTGTTTTTTATTACCGTGGGCGCGGGCATCAACTTTGAGCTACTTTTTGCCGACAGTGTCATCATCATTGGAATGGCGCTGTTGGTTATCATCGTGAAGGGTCTGATCCTCTTCGGGCTTGCACGGTTATTCAAGCTGCGCGGGCGGGATCAGTGGCTGTTTGCCCTCGCATTGGCACAGGCTGGCGAATTCGGTTTTGTGTTGGTCAGCTTCTCTGTAACAACGGGCGTCATGCCAAACGAGGTGGCCGAGACGCTGTTGCTGGTGATTGCCCTGTCCATGCTGATTACACCCCTCCTGTTCATTCTGTACGATCAGATCAGCAAACGTATGGAAGAAGCCAGTGGGCCGATCGTACCGGATGAAATCGACGAGGAAGGTCCCGTCATCATCGCTGGCATCGGTCGGTTTGGCCAAATCGTAAACCGGCTTGTCCAGGCGAGCGGCTTTCAAACCGTGGTGTTGGATCATAATCCCCAGACAATTGCTGTCATGCGGCGCTTCGGGTTCAAGGCTTTCCTTGGCGATCCGACGCGTGCGGACATCCTGCGCAAAGCAGGTCTGAAGGATGCTCGTGTACTTGTCGTTGCACTTGACGATCCCAAAGCAGCACTGTCCCTGATCGCTTATGCCCGCAAGGAACGTCCCGATCTGCATATTGTCAGCCGCGCACATGACCGCACGGATGTATACCGCCAGTATCAGGCTGGATCGTCCGATATCGTGCGAGAGATGTTCGACGGGTCGCTGCGGGCGGGCCGCTATGTTCTAGAGAACCTTGGGCTTTCGGAATTTGAGGCGCATGAGGCAGAAAAAATGTTCTACGCGCATGACCGCATGTCGGTGCGGGAACTCGCCAGCCTATGGCGCCCTGACGTGGAGCCGTCACAGAACAAGGCCTATGTAGACCGCGCCAAGGAACTGCAAAAAGACCTTGAGACTGCGTTTCTTAACCGTGGCGAAGAGGATGACGACAAAAAACGGGCGTGACCGCCTATTTGTGCCCGTCTGCTAGGCGTCGGTCACGCCTGCCTGTGCAAAGGTCGCCATGCCCGCATGACACGCCAAGGCAGCCTTCAGGATGCCGATCGCGAGCGCACCGCCCGAAGCTTCTCCAAGTCGCAGTCCTAGACTTAGCAGGGGCTTTTTTCCCAATGCCTGCAACAGCTTGTCATGCGCCCCTTCGGCACTCAGATGTCCTGCGACCGTATGATCCAGCGCACCATCTTGGGTTTTGACAAGCGCTAGCGCCGCCGCAGAACAGATAAAACCGTCAAGGATCACGGGAATACGCAGGTGGCGCGCGCGGGCAATCGCTGCTGCCATCGCTGCAATCTCGCGCCCGCCCAGACGGCGCAATGTCTCCATCCCGTCGCCCTGCCCCTGATGCAAAACCACGCCTTCGGCCACCACTTTGGTCTTAAGGGTTAGTCCCGCATCATCCACACCTGTGCCGCGACCGGTCCAATCGGCCGCTTCGCCGCCTAACATCGCGCAAGCGAGCGCGGCGGCAGCGGTCGTATTTGCAATCCCCATTTCGCCGACCACCAGCAGGTCCGCGCTTGGGTTGACTGCGTCCCAGCCCTGCTTGAGCGCCGTCAAAAAGTCGGCCTCTGACATCGCAGGACCTTGGGTGAAATCATCGGTAGGCCGGTCAAGGTCAATCGACACCACGTCCAGCATCGCGCCGACACTGCCTGCGATCTGATTGATCGCGGCACCGCCATGTTCGAAGTTCATCACCATCTGCGCAGTCACTTCCGCCGGAAAGGCCGAAACCCCTCGCGCGGCGACACCGTGGTTCCCGGCAAAGACTATCACCTGTGGGGCGGCAATAGCGGTCAGCGGCCCTGCACGCCAACTGCGGTACCACAGAGCGAGATCTTCAAGCTGCCCCAATGCGGCGGGGGGTTTGGTCAGTTGCATGTTGTGATCCGCCGCCGCCGCAAGCGCTTGCGGATCAGGATCTGGCTGCGCCTTGAGCAGTGCGCGAAACTCGGACAGGGTTGCAAAATAATCGGTCATTGGCATGCTCGCGCTTGAATAGTGTGTGACCTCTGTCTACCCACAGCGTCACCTGACAGGAAGGGGCCGAAAGGCACAATAATGACTGGAAACGACATGCCCCCTCGTGCCTTTCGCCCCGAGTTGCGTGATATCTGGACTGCATTCGGGTTGTTGACCCGCCTGCCGTTGCCCTACCCCGCCTTTGACGCACAAGACCCCCGGCCAGCAGCACATGCCGCTTGGGCCTATCCGTTGACCGGCGTGGCAGTGGCGGGCGTTATTATCATCGCGGGATATCTGGCCCTTGCTTTAGGTCTTCCGCCATCAGCAGCCGCGTTTATCGGCTTCTTGGGTGGAATACTGAGCACAGGTGCGCTGCACGAAGATGGTCTTGCTGATTGCGCAGACGGTTTCTGGGGTGGCTGGACGCGCGAGCGGCGGCTGGAAATCATGAAAGACAGCCAGATCGGAACATATGGTGTTATTGCGCTCATTGTTTCACTGGGGCTGAGATGGGCCGCTCTGGCCACACTTATGCTATCGCCTTCATGGCCCTACGCCCTGATAGGAGCCGCCATCGTGTCACGCGCTGGGATGGTTTGGGTGATGTACGCCTTGCCGGTCGCGCGTGCGTCTGGGTTGTCGGGCCGCACAGGTCGTCCACCAATAGGTGCTACGTTGACCGCATTGGCTATCGGCACTGTGGCGCTACTGATAACACCTGCCCCTCTGACAGGTCTCTTGGCCCTCAGCCTTATCGTCACGTTCATCGTGGGACGGATCGCAAAGGCAAAGATCGGAGGTCAGACCGGGGATGTTCTGGGAGCAACCCAACAAATGCTTGAAACCGCATTGCTGCTGGCTTGCCTTAGCGCCTCCATATAGAAAAGCGCCGCCCCCTGCGGTGGGGACAGCGCTGAATATGTATTGGTCAGTTGTGCAGCTTACGCGGCGATACGGCTTTCGAGCACATCACCGATCTGCTTTGCGGCACCAGCTTCGTCGCCACCGGCGACAGCCGCGACTTCGCGCGTCAAACGCTCAAGCGCCGCTTCGTACAACTGACGTTCGGAATAGCTCTGCTCGCGCTGATCGTCTGTGCGGTGCAGGTCACGGACAACTTCGGCAATCGCAATCAGGTCGCCCGAGTTGATCTTTTGCTCATACTCTTGCGCACGACGGGACCACATCGCCCGCTTGACCTTGGCCTTGCCCTTGAGGGTCTTCATGGCATGGGCAATTACATCAGGGCTGCTAAGTGCGCGCATCCCGATTTCCGTGGCCTTATGTGTCGGCACCCGCAGCGTCATCTTGTCTTTTTCGAACGCGATCACAAACAGCTCAAGCGTGATGCCCGCGACTTCTTGCTCTTCGACCGAGACGATCTGGCCAACACCGTGGGCCGGATAGACGACGAATTCGCTGGGGCGGAAATCAAGCTTTTTAGATTTAGACATGTAGTGGCTCCTATGGTGCGGGGTACCCGCGGAAAACGTGGCGCTGTAGCAGACAACAGAAAAACGCAAGCAAACGATGGCCGGATGGCCCGCGTTTGGGTGCGTCATATCAGATGGGTTAGGTCAGTCGATCAAAGTAGTGTTGTAATCGTTATCGTTCATGTCGACCGTTTGTCCGTTATAGCTTTACACTATCATAGCATAAAAACGGGCAATCTGAAAGTTGGGCAGGATCAGCCTTAATTTCAGCGTAAACCACTGAAACCATTCAAATTACCAAAAGCCCAAAGGATGTAGGTGCGCGAATCAGCCGCCCTCGCCGGGCGCTTCGGAAAAGTACTTCTCAAGCTTGCCCGCTTCGCCATCGCGCTCTTCGGCTTCCGGCAGCGGATCTTTCTTGGTGATGATGACCGGCCAAATTTCGGAATACTTGCGATTGAACTCGACCCATTTGTCCATATCTGGCTCCGTGTCGGGGCGGATCGCATCTGCAGGACACTCGGGCTCGCATACACCGCAATCGATGCACTCGTCCGGGTGAATAACCAGCATGTTCTCGCCTTCGTAGAAGCAGTCCACCGGACAGACTTCGACGCAGTCGGTATATTTGCAGGCGATGCAGCTGTCGTTCACGATATAGGTCATGGAGAGGTCTCTGTCAGGAAAGCTAGGCCACTGACTAAATCAGGGTGCAACATCATTCAAGATGGCGGGCCTTAGAAAGATCAAGGGTGCGACGATCCTTCTTGGTCGGGCGCCCCTTCCCGTCAAACGCCGGATTCTCAGATCGAATGTTCTTTTCTTTGGGCTGTGGCGGGGACAAATCTGTGTAGAGCGTTTGCGCTTCGGGAGCCGGTCCGCGGCGTTCGCCCAAGGCATCTATCTGGATCACGCGAATGTCATCCCCTTGTGCGAAGGTCAGCACATCCGTTTTGCACACAGTGCTGGAAGGTTTGTGAGTAGTTGTTCCGTTTATCCGCACGTTGCCCGTTTTGACACGTGATGCCGCGAGGGTCCGTGTCTTGAAAAACCGCGCGTGCCACAACCATTTGTCCACGCGCAGTTTGTCATTCGTTCCGGACACTTACTTGTTGTCCTTCAACCCCATCAATGCTGCTGCAAAGGGGTTATCCGGATCGATGGCTTTTTCTTTCCTCGGTGGTCTGGCCGAGAAGTTCTGCGCCTTGTCCGATTTGCCACCGCCCTTACGGCCCTTGCCCTGTGCGGGTTTGCCCTTGCCACGCGGCTTGTCACCAGTCTGACGGCGCGGATTGGGTTTGCTACGGGCGGGACGGCCCCAAGTGAAGATATAAAAAACTTCCATCTCCGTTGCATCAACGGCTGCATCCGGCGCAGTGCCTGGCATGATCTCCGTCTCGGATGTGTCCGCAATCGCAGGCTCTTGCTCTGGATGCTCGGCAGCCTCTGATGCAATCGGCGCGATGCCGTCATCAATGATTTTATCAACCGGATCGGCCGGTGGGACCTCTGCGTCCCCCGTGATTGCCCCATCGGCCGCCTTTGCGGCAACGTCCATAACTGGCGTACTGGCGGCAGTGTCGGTTTCGGCCTCCGGCACCACTTCCGTGACCGGCTTCGCTTTAACGCGTTCGTCTTTCTCGGCTTGATACCCGAGCCCGCCCATCAGATCGGCAAACTGTTCCAGCGTCATGCCAGTGATCGACAGCATGTCAGCCTTCGCTTCAAACCCACCGCGCGAATCTTCGGTACGCAGCATGTCTGCGAGACGTTCCAGCATGTCGATACGGATCGCCCGTGTGCCGGCGTTGCGGTAGCCGGACATTGTATCGGCACCCTCAGGCGCACCAGCATCGACCGGAATCGTAACCAAGCCTGGAGGGGGCGCTTCGGGAAATTCGGTCAAACCCTTGGAAAGTGACCACAACACAAGGCGCAGACGCGTAGGAGCGGGCTTTAGCAGCAGTGGCATGAAGATGGTGAACTGACCGAACCGGATACCATGTTTGCGCAACGCACCACGAGCGTCCTGATCCAGTGACTTTACGTCGTCTGCAACTTTCGAACGCGGCAGAACGCCGAAACTCTCGACCATTTGAAACGCAAACCCGCGTGCGAGGCCGCTCAAGGCCTCGTCGGACGCAAGCCCCAACAAAGGTTCAAACAGGGCCGCGACCTTGCGGTCAATGAAGTGTTGCAGCCGGCGCTGAACCTTCTGGGCAACCTCCGGTCCGGCGACATCATCGACGAACACCTCAACCTGCGGCTTGAGCGCGTCTTGGCCGGCAACCAGCTTGCCGACAGCCGAGCTGCCCCACATCAGGCCACCTTGTTCGGTGAAATCAATCTCGGTGTCGGGCGCGTTATAAAAACGGTCAGCCCGCAAATGAAACTGTGGTGCCAGCGCTTGCAACGCTGCGGATTTGATCGTTTTCTCTTCAGCACCGCCCGCACCTTTGTCGGCACGGAAACGGAATCCGTCCAGTTTGCCTACAAATTCGCCTTCGACGGTTACTTCACCGGTATCGCTTACTTCGGCCACCATGGCTTCCTTCTGTCCTAGCCGGCGCAAAAGCACGGATGTGCGCCGGTCTACAAATCTTTGGGTCAAACGCTCGTGCAGGGCGTCTGATAGGCGGTCTTCTACGACACGAGTGGCCCCGCGCCAATGGCTTTCGTCTTTTGTCCAGCCTTTGCGCTGCGCCACGTATGTCCATGTGCGTATAAACGCCAATCGTTTGGACAACGCATCAATGTCGCCATCGGTTCGATCAATTCTTTTAATTTGCCGTGCTAGCCAGTCATCCTGGATCGTTCCGCGCTGGTGCAGGTCGATGAATATGCTCTCAAGCAGGCTGGCATGTTCCGCACTGCTGATCCCGCGAAAATCGGGGATGCGACAGACATCCCAAAGCAGCTTGACCGAAGGGCCATTGGTACAGCGTGCGAATACTTCATCCACCTGCCCCAGTGTTTTCAATGCCTTTAGGTCATCGGCCTCTCGCGCACGAACTAGCCTTTCGTCATCGGGCTTTGCCTCAAGCGTTGAAATAAGCCGGTCGATCGAGCCAAATTGCAGAGCGTGGTTGCGCCAGTTGATCTTGTTCTGCGGGGTGAAGTTGTGATCCATAATCGCACGCGCCACACCGTCGTCTAGCGCGGGCGCATCACCTGTTGTGCCAAAGGTTCCGCTTTTGAACCCGCGTCCAGCACGTCCCGCGATCTGCGCCAACTCGTTCGGTGCCAAGGGGCGCATCCGGCGCCCGTCGAATTTCGACAGCGCAGAGAATGCGACATGGTCAACGTCCAGATTCAGCCCCATGCCGATAGCGTCAGTCGCCACGAGATAGTCCACTTCACCGTTCTGGTACATGTCGACTTGGGCATTGCGCGTACGGGGCGAAAGCGCGCCCATAACAACCGCGGCACCCCCCTTCTGCCGGCGGATCAGCTCAGCGATGGCATATACATTTTCAACCGAAAATCCGACTATTGCACTTCGAGGGCGCATTCTACTTATCTTTTTCTGACCAGAATAGATAAGTTCAGACATTCGCTCCCGTTTGATGTGCTCGACGTGGGGCACCAGTGCATTAATGGTGCCCCGCATCGTGTCCGCGCCGAGAAAAAGCGTCTCATGCAAGCCTCTTGAACGGAGCAGCCGGTCAGTAAAGACATGCCCGCGTTCGGGGTCCGCACAAAGCTGTATCTCGTCAATTGCGAGGAAGTCCGCGCCCATACCCTCCGGCATCGCCTCGACCGTGCAGACCCAATATTGGGTGCGCGGTGGCACGATCCGCTCTTCGCCGGTTACCAATGCAACGACAGACGGGCCGCGCAGCGCTACGATGCGGTCATACACCTCCCGCGCCAGCAGACGAAGCGGCAGACCGATAACACCTGTGCGATGCCCCAGCATCCGTTCGATTGCGTAGGTGGTTTTGCCTGTGTTGGTCGGGCCCAGAACGGCCACAACCCTACCTTGGTTCGACACGTCTGTCCCCGATCAGAGTTCGCGGCCAATGCCGTCGCGTTTCAGCCCGCTGAGCGCTTTTGCAGCATTCTCGTGATTGGGATGGATGGCCAATACCTGACGATAAAGTTTGGCAGCTTGCCGCAAATTACCGAATTGTTGAAACATTACTGCAAGTCCAAAGATCGCTTCGTAATGGTCGGGGTTTAGCGCAAGCACTGTTTCAAGATCATCCAGCGCAGGACCGTAAAGATCGGACCGGAAATACGCTTCTGCACGGGCGTGGAACCCTTCGGCAAATCGGGGGGCGTGATCCGTGAGCGCCGTGAGATGCTCAATAGCGAGACCGTAGTCTTCCTCGGTCAACGCTTCGCGTCCCCGCCGCAAAAGCAAGTCCATCGCTGCAGACCCGGATTTCGCCCACTCAAGCTTGATTTCCTTGTTCAGGCGGGCGGCCTCTGCCGGATCAGCATTTTTCAACCTATGCAAGAGTTCTGACGTCGCAGCATCCGCGAAACCTGTGCTGCATAGCAACACAGCGGCGCTGAGTGCCGTAAGGTGACGTTTGAGGTTGACGGGTAAGATGCGCATAACAACAGTGAATGTAACAGGCTGCCGCCACAAATCCAGACGTGCCGGCACCATTTTGCCAAAAAGGGCGTACGATGAGCGATATTATTGACCAGGCGGTTGTGGCACTGAATGAAAAGTTGGCGGGGGCCGATTTTGACGGCACAGCCAAGTTTGACATTGAAGGCGAAGGTGCCGTGATGATGGACTCCACCGGAGCCCGTGCTGCAGACGAAGAAGCCGACGTGACGTTGAGCGCAGATGCCGACACTTTCCGTGAAATCCTTGAAGGTGAATTGAACGCCACCTCCGCCTTTATGACCGGCAAGCTGAAAGTTGACGGTGACATGGGCATGGCGATGAAGCTGGCTTCTGTACTGGCCTGATGGACCTGACACCGGCCCCCCTGTTTACCGATGTGCATCCCGGCCCCGAGGGCGGGGTTGCGCATTGGGCGGTCACCTCTGATCAGAAACGGATCAGGGTCGGTCACTGGCCTCTCGAAGGGGCGAAAGGCACCGTGCTGCTGTTTCCCGGTCGCACGGAATATATTGAAAAATATGGCGTCACAGCGCGTGATCTTGCGGCACGCGGATTGGCCACTATGGCTGTTGACTGGCGCGGACAAGGGCTTGCGGACCGCCTGATCCCCGATCCGCTGATCGGGCATGTAGAGGCCTTTACCGACTATCAAAAAGACGTGGCCGCGATGATGCGGGCCGCGCGCGCACTGCATCTGCCGCGTCCTTACTTTCTGCTCGCGCACTCTATGGGGGGCTGCATCGGCTTGCGGGCTGTGATGGAAGGCATGGGCGTTCAGGCTGCGGCATTTACCGGCCCGATGTGGGGCATTTACGTCAAACCGCATCTGCGGGTGCTGGCAAAAACTTTGGCCCATGCCATGCCGCGGATCGGCAAAGGGCATGGCATGCCTCCGGGCACGGTCAAGGAACCCTATGTCATAGCAGCGCCTTTCGAAGACAATATGCTTACCACTGACCGCCAAATGTTCGATATGATGCGGGATCAGCTGGAGGCTCACCCCGAATTGTCGCTTGGTGGACCAAGCTATGTCTGGCTGCGCGAAGCCTTCGCGGAGACCAACCACTTGGCCGGCCGCGCTGCTCCGAATCTGCCCTCACTCACGTGGCTGGGCACAAACGAGCGCATTGTCGCCCTGCCCCCGATCCACGAACGGATGGAGAATTGGACCGGAGGGCGGCTTGAGCTGGTTCAAGGCGCAGAACATGAGATCCTGATGGAGCAAGAGGCCATTCGCGTACCTGTTCTTGACGGCCTCGAACAGCATTTTCTGGGTACAGTCACAACCTGACCCCTTTGCAAAGCGCAAGTCTGCCTTACTTCTTCTGGCATGACACGCACACCCGTTCTTACCTTCACAGACAAAGGCATCTACTGCCCCGCCGGTGATTTCTATATTGATCCATGGCGGCCCGTTGACCGTGCGCTGATTACGCACGGCCATGCGGATCACGCACGTTGGGGGATGGGGACATATCTTGCCACTGACATCGCTTTGCCTGTTATGCGCCACAGACTTGGGGATATTTCGGCTGAGAGCATCGCATATGGAGAAGTCCGTAAGATCGGTGACGCCCTCGTTTCCTTCCATCCGGCAGGCCATGTGCCGGGCTCCGCGCAGATCAGGGTAGAAGTTGCAGGCGAGGTTTTCGTAGCTTCAGGCGACTACAAGGTTATCGATGACGGGCTAAGCGACCCGTTCGAGCCTGTGCGCTGCCACCACTTTATCACCGAAAGTACCTTTGGTTTGCCTGTTTTCCGCTGGGCACCGCAAAGCGACATTGCCGCACAGATTAACACGTGGTGGGCCGGTTGTGCTGCGCAAGGAAAGACCGCGTTTCTGGGCGCTTACGCCTTGGGCAAGGCGCAGCGGCTCATGACAATGCTGGACCCGAATATTGGTCCGATCCTGACCCATACAGCGATTGAACACACAAACCGGATCATGCGTGATCAAGGCATCACATTACCCGATACAGTTCAGGCAGATGCAGAACTGGTTCACAAGGACCACCCCGGCGCAATCGTCATCACGCCACCCTCGGCGATGGGCAGCGCTTGGGCGCGGAAGTTCGGACCGCAAGAGACTGCTTTTGCCAGCGGCTGGATGGCTGTGCGCGGTATTCGCAGGCGCCGTGCAGGTGATCGCGGATTTATCATATCGGATCATGCCGACTGGAATGGCCTTCTGTCCGCCATCAAAAAGACGGGCGCGGAAAATATTTATGTAACACATGGTTATACTGATATCTTCATGCGATACTTGAACGAAAACGGTTGGAATGCTCAGGTTGTACCGACACAGTTCGAAGGTGAATCTCTGGATCAGTCGGAGGACGCATGAAACGTTTTGCCGCCCTCTTTAACGCCATTGATCAGAGCACAAAAACAACTGTCAAAGTTGCAGCACTTGCCGCCTATTTTGTGGAGGCGGAGGATGACGATAAGCTTTGGACTGTCGCGCTGTTTTCCGGTCGGCGCCCCAAGCGGGCTGTAACCGCGACCCGCCTGCGGGAATGGGCTGCGGAAGTCGGTGAGGTGCCGCTGTGGTTGTTTGAGGAAAGCTACGCCATCGTCGGTGACTTGGCGGAGACTATTGCCCTCGTTCTGCCGGAGAATGCTGCGGTCAGCAACCAATCCCTGTCGCAGTGGATCAGCGACCTGCGCAGCCTTTCCGAAGTCGACGATGATGCGCGGAAGGCATTCGTTTTGCAGGCATGGCGACAGCTTGGCGGCACTGAGCGGTTCGTCTTCAATAAGCTGATCACAGGCGGTTTCCGCATGGGGGTGAGCCAGAAACTGATGACCCGTGCCTTGGCGCAGGCGACCGGTAAACCCGAGCCTGAGATGGCGCACCGTTTGATGGGGAACTGGCACCCTGATACCGACACGTGGCACAGCTTGATTGAGGCGGAGGACGCAAGTGCCGACGCCTCGCGTCCCTACCCCTTCTACCTCGCTCACGCGCTCGAAGACGGACCCGAACCGCTGGGAGAGCCTGAAGATTGGCGCGCGGAATGGAAGTGGGATGGGATCAGAGGTCAATTGATCCTTCGGGATGGTGATTACTTTGTCTGGTCACGCGGTGAGGAGTTGATGACCGACCGTTTTCCGGAACTGGTCAGCGCCATAGATCACTTGCCTTCAGGGACCGTTTTGGATGGTGAACTTCTGGTTTGGCCCGCTCATAAAGAGAAGCCCTCATCTTTCAACGCGCTACAAGCCCGGATCGGACGCAAGACGGTGCCAAAGAAGCTATTAGCGGAAGCGCCGGTTGTGTTGCATGCGTACGATCTGCTGGAATGGCAAGGAGAAGACATCAGGCAGCTGCCTTTTGCAGAGCGCCGTTCGTTACTTGAGGCGGCATGCGCTGACCTACCAGAAGATGCGCCGGTCAAGCTATCACCGCAGCACCGCTTCGAGGATTGGGACACATTGGCCAGCCTACGAAGCACTGCACGCGACGAAAACGCCGAAGGCCTCATGTTGAAACGTGCGGACAGCCCTTACCTATCGGGCCGCAAGAAAGGCGACTGGTGGAAGTGGAAACTTGATCCACTGACCATAGACGCCGTCATGATTTATGCACAGTCCGGCTCCGGTCGGCGCGCGAACCTGTTCACCGATTTCACCTTTGCTGTACGCAATGGCGATGATCTGGTGCCTTTCACAAAAGCTTATTCAGGACTGACTGACGCCGAATTCCGCAAAATCACTGCTTGGGTCAGGAAAAACACGCAGCAACGCTTTGGTCCGGTGCGGCAAGTGACGCCCCACCATGTGTTTGAGATCGCGTTTGAAGGCATTCAGGCCTCGAGCCGTCACAAATCAGGCGTGGCCCTCAGGTTCCCGCGAATGAAGCGTTGGAGGCAGGACAAACCGCTGGCGGAAGCAAATACGCTCGACGATCTGAACGAAATGCTGCGCATCTACGGTTGAGCAGTGGTTGTTCCCGCCTGTCCGCGCGCTTAGATACCTCGAAACACAATATAGGATGACACATGTTTCAGCTTCCCTTCCCCGTTCGTGACGCCAATGCTGGCGGTGGCTCCAAAGACCTTGGAAATCTGCCGGAATGGGATTTGAGCGATCTGTACACCGGTGAAGACGCGCCCGAACTCAAACGCGATCTTGACTGGCTTGAGCAGGCCTGTGCCAGTTTTGCCGCCGATTATGAGGGCAAGCTGGCTGAACTGGACGCTGGCGGGCTGCTTGAATGCGTGCTGCGTAATGAAAAGATCAACCAGATTGCCGGAAGGATCATGTCATTTGCCGGTCTAAGGTACTACCAGCTGACAACAGATGCAGGCCGCGCCAAATTCATGTCTGACGCGCAAGAGAAGATCACCAACTTCACCACACCACTGGTGTTTTTCACTTTGGAATTGAACAAGCTGCCGGATGACCATCTCGACACGCTGTTGAACAAGAACGCAGATCTGGCGCGATACAAGCCGATTTTCGACCGGATTCGCGCGATGAAGCCCTACCAACTGTCCGACGAGCTTGAGAAATTCATGCATGACCTCGGCGTTGTCGGCGATGCGTGGGAGCGGATGTTTGACGAGACGATTGCAGGGCTCGAGTTTGAGGTGAATGGCGAGGTCATGGGCATCGAAGGTACGCTCAACCTGCTGACAGACCCCGACCGCGCCAATCGAGAGGCGGGTGCCCGTGAATTGGCAGAGGTGTTCGGCGCAAACGTCAAAACCTTTGCCCGCGTGCATAATACGCAAGCGAAAGAGAAAGAGATCATTGATCGCTGGCGTGGGATGGAAACGGCGCAGACAGGTCGTCACCTGAGCAATCAGGTAGAGCCGGAAGTGGTTGAAGCGCTGCGCGACGCAGTCGTCAAAGCCTACCCCAAACTTAGCCACCGGTACTACGAACTGAAGCGCAAATGGCTGGGCCTCGATGTGATGCAGGTCTGGGACCGGAACGCGCCACTGCCGATGGAAGACCCTCGCATTGTTGATTGGCCCACGGCCGAAAAGATGGTGATGGACGCCTACACCGCGTTTGATCCGCGCATGGGCGAGTTGGCAAAGCCTTTCTTTAACAGCGGCTGGATTGATGCGGGTGTCAAACCGGGCAAGGCACCGGGCGCTTTTGCGCATCCTACAGTGACAGACGTGCATCCTTACGTGATGCTCAATTACTTGGGAAAACCTCGCGACGTCATGACCCTGGCGCATGAATTGGGCCACGGCGTGCATCAGGTTCTGGCCGCCGGCCAAGGCGAGATGTTGTCATCCACCCCCCTCACACTGGCAGAAACTGCAAGTGTCTTTGGTGAGATGCTGACTTTCCGCAAGATGCTCGATAACGCCAAATCCCAAACAGAGCGCAAGGTGCTGTTGGCAGGCAAGGTCGAGGATATGATCAATACGGTCGTCCGCCAGATCGCGTTTTATGACTTCGAATGCAAGCTGCACGCAGCACGCCGGAACGGAGAGCTGACCCCTGACGACATCAACGCGCTGTGGATGTCCGTGCAGGCCGAGAGCCTTGGGCCAGCCTTTGAGTTCATGGACGGGTACGAGACTTTCTGGGCTTACATCCCACACTTCGTGCACTCACCCTTCTACGTTTATGCCTATGCCTTCGGTGATGGCCTCGTAAACGCGCTCTATGCTGTATACGCAGAGGGAGAAGAGGGTTTTGAAGAGAAATACTTCGACATGCTCAAGGCGGGCGGCTCAAAGCACCACAAGGAGCTCTTGGCCCCCTTCGGTCTGGACGCAAGCGATCCGGCGTTCTGGGACAAAGGTCTGTCGATGATATCAGGCTTCATCGATGAACTGGAAGCGATGGAGGATTAATCCTTCCACGCATAACAGCCAATGCCGTCCCGCTTCAGCGGCCTGCTGAACGGGACGGCATAATCGGTCTGCGTGTTCCATTGCCCGTAGTCCGGCGTGCGGGCATTCACGGTGTTAAAATCAAATTGGAAATCGCCACCAGTGCGGAATTTCCAACCTTTGCAAACTGTCGTTAATTCTTGCCGCATCACCCATTTTTGGGAGGCATTAAAGCTGTCGTATCCTGCCAGCCCCTTGGATTGCGACAGCCAGCAGTAGTCCGCCAGACCCAACGACAGCAGATGGTCACAGACCAATCCGCCCCCGTAGGCACCCAGCTTGAAGCGCAATCCGGTCTGGTTGCCAAAGTTGTCAAATATGTTCTTAAGATCGCGGAAATACGCCTCAATTGCGGGCAACATGTCATGCGCACGATGTTTTCCCAACGTCCCCCCGAAAAGCGCCGCGCCCTCGATACGGTAAATTTCGTAGAATGCTTTGTGCTTTCGGTACGCCCCTGCGCCCATGCTGCTTTTTAACGTCGCCTCTCGTGATGCGCTGATCGCGCCCCCGCTGCTTTTGGCGTACTCGTAATTCGCGGATTCGAGCGCCCCATCAACACCGTCGACACCAAAATAGATCGCCGATCCGTTGGGTTGCCCGTTGGCCAGCGCAAGCTCGATTGCGCGCTGTGCGTCTAACGTACCACGCCCCGGTGTCACGAAGGTCATGGGATTGTCATTGTGGTGTTGGAACACCGCCAAGACACTAAAGCCAGCATCGAGGATGGCGCGGGTCTCTTCTGGCACAAGTGTTTTGCAGGGCAACGTTTCTGCGACGTTATCGTAGTAGCGGATGATCGTATCGACCCCCATGCCACGCAACGCCGCCATTCCCGAGGCACCCCCGCGCGGCGTCAGTTCAGTCATCGGGTGAGAGGCGTCTATTGCAGTAAAGCCTGCATGCGCCTGACACGCAGGACCAGCCAATAGTCCACTTGAAAATGATGAAAATAAGATTGATATCAGAGCGGTACGGATAGACATTAAAGCTTAACCTGAAGTTAATGGAAGTGCCGAGCAAATGAATTCACACCACTCTAACACAAACCACGGCGCAGGTCGCTACTTCAACTGACTGTCCTTTGATCCACGCCGGTTAATGCCGCCGCGGGCTTTGAACTGAGCGTCACGCTCGTTCACACAATCAATACACAACTTCACTCCCGGCAGCGCCTCACGCCGGGCCTGCGGGATAGGTTCCTCGCATTCTGCACAATGGGTGCGGCTTTCCCCTACCGGTGCCTTTCGCGCCTTCAGACGCGCCAGTTCGTCATTGATCGAGGCTTCGATCTGCTCGCTGACCGCGCCGTCTTTTGCCCATCCACCAGCCATATGCATTCTCCAAAAAACGAAACCCTGCCCACTTACGTAGGCAGGGTCTATGTCAGTTCAAGTTAAGCGAAAATCAGGCTGTTGCCATCATCCCCTTTTCCTTGGCCAGATCACGCATCCGCTTTTGTAGCTTTTCAAAAGCGCGAACTTCGATCTGGCGAATACGCTCGCGGCTCACATCATACTGACCTGAAAGGTCTTCAAGCGTGATCGTTTCATCCGACAGGCGGCGCTGTGTCAGGATGTCCTTCTCACGATCGTTAAGCACATCCATCGCCTCAGCAAGCATTTCGCGGCGGGTTTCTAGCTCATCACGTTCGGCGTAGTCACCAGCTTGATCGGCATCTTCATCCTCAAGCCAGTCCTGCCATTGCATGGTCCCCTCGCCTTCGGAGCCGACCTGTGCATTCAGGGACGCATCACCGCCCGACATACGCCGGTTCATAGAGATGACTTCAGCCTCGGTCACCCCAAGTTGCGTCGCAATGGTTGCAACGTTCTCAGGACGCAAGTCGCCCTCTTCAAGTGCACCGATCTTGTTTTTGGCTTTCCGCAAGTTGAAGAACAGCTTTTTCTGACCGGAGGTCGTACCCAGCTTTACCAAGGACCAAGAACGCAGGATATATTCCTGAATGGATGCACGGATCCACCACATCGCATAGGTCGCAAGCCGGAAGCCTTTTTCGGGATCGAAGCGTTTGACCGCCTGCATCAGGCCTACATTTGCTTCTGAAATGACTTCGGCCTGCGGCAAACCATAGCCGCGATATCCCATAGCGATCTTTGCCGCCAATCGCAGGTGGGATGTCACCATTTTGTGCGCGGCTTCAGTGTCTTCCTGCTCGACCCAGGCTTTGGCGAGCATGTATTCCTCTTCCGGTTCCAGCAGCGGAAATTTACGAATTTCCTGCATATAGCGGTTCAAACCACCTTCTGGTGTTGGGGCCGGCAGATTTGCATAATTTGCCATGTGTCGTCCTTTCCCTCAATGCCCGATGTTTACGGGCTTAACATGCATATGGGTTTGTCGTGTCATGGTTACAAGGTTTGACCCGCCTGTTTGGTTCATTTTGTGGGCACAAATATGAACACAACGTTACACGAACGCGCGAGCCGCCCCGCTTAAACAGCCAGTCGCACGATATCTAGCAGGTCGGTCATATCTTGTGGCAAAGCCGCCTCAAATCGCATGATCTCGCCCGAAACCGGGTGATCAAACCCAAGCACCGCAGCATGCAGGGCCTGCCTTTTAAAGGCTTTCACCGCATCAGCAGCGATGTCTGGCAGGGCTGCTTTTGGCAGCTTGCGTTTGCCACCATATGTCGGATCCCCGACAAGGCCATGACCAGCGTGCGCCATATGAACGCGGATTTGGTGGGTGCGGCCCGTTTCCAGCCAACATTCCATCAAGGCGAGTAGCGGCGGCGTGCCGAAACGTTCGACCGTGCGCGCGCGGGTTACGGCGTGGCGGCCCCCGTTGAACAACACAGCCTGCCGCTGCCGATCCGTCTTATGGCGTGCAAGTTGTGTGGTCAGCTTGAGGATATTGCCCGGCTCGAATGAGGCCCCCTTGATCCCGCGCAAACGCGGGTCATTGGCATCCGGCACCCCATAAACCAGCGCTTTGTAGTACCGCTCAACGGTGTGTTTTTCGAACTGCTTGGCCAGACCGTGATGCGCGGCATCAGACTTGGCCACGACCAACAAGCCGCTGGTTTCTTTATCAATGCGGTGCACAATGCCCGGCCGCTTCATGCCACCCACGCCAGAGAGGTTGTCGCCGCAATGTGCCATCAGCGCATTTACCAGCGTGCCCGATGGCGATCCCGGCGCAGGGTGCACCACCATACCCGCGGGCTTGTTCACCACTACCAGATCAGCGTCCTCAAACACGATATCAAGCGGAATAACCTCCGCCACGATGTGGCTTTCTTCTGCTTCTTCCACACCAATCTCGACCAGCTGTCCTTCGCTCACGCGGGCGCGCGGGTCCCGCACCACCTGTCCGGCGATTTTGACAGCTCCTTGCTCCAACAGTTTTCCAAGACGGGTGCGCGACAGGTTCGCGTCCTCTGGCACATCACGCGCAAGCGCCTTATCAAGGCGCGAAGGCGGGGCTTCGCCGAAAACAAATGTAATGGTGCGGTGCAAAGACATGGATGATCCGATTGAGCCTGCAAACCTGCGGTTTCTGCGGCGGTTGGTGACGGTTCTGACCGCCGTGATGATTTGCGGCGTTCTAGTCGTGATTGGTCTGCTTGTCACGCGCCTGAGCCGCGATGCACCGGTTTTGCCCGATCAGATTGCTTTACCAGTCGGTGTTGAGGCGCAGGCCTTTACCCAAGGGGCAGACTGGTACGCTATTGTGACGGACACAAATCAGATTCTCATTTACGATCGCCTGACAGGATCTTTGCAGCAGACCGTAGAAATCGACCAAAAACCATAATCCCTTCGCAAGAACCCGCGGGTACGAGCGGTGAGACGGGACAGAGGTGCAACAACAGACGATGCAAGTGATGAGGTATCTCGAATATCAATCGGGTCGAACCGCGCCTTTGCTTTGCAAAAGCTCTTTTTCGAAACTTCCAACGATTTCCTGAAACTGTTGGAAGTGGTACCGCCTCCCCGGCTCGAACGGGGGACCCCTGGTTCCACAAACCAGTGCTCTAACCAACTGAGCTAAGGCGGCACACGCGGTCGATTTAGCTGCCACTGCTATGGATTGCAAGAGCCAAGCGGCAGCGAAATGTCGAACCTTACAGAAAATCAGAGTGTGATCTGCCAATGTTGCTCTACAAGATCCTGCCCGAAAGATTTCACCGGTTTTGAAGAGATCAGGGACCAGCCCGTCTTTGCATAAAGCGCGCCCGCTGCCCGGTGAGATTCGTGCGTCCAGAGTGTCATTGATTTAAATCCGCATGACTTGGCGAAGCCCATGCATGTGGAAAGCAACTGCTTGCCTAAGCCTTGTCCGCGCGCGTCTTCGGTCAGCAAGAACAGTCGGAGCTTCGCGGTCTCGTTGTCAAGCTTCACACAAAAGATGCTGCCCAGACGCTTATCCCCCTGACAGGCAATCCAACCGGCTTCACACTCAGGGTCGTGATCTGCGAGATAATCGTCAATAATTCCCGCCACCAGCACACCGAACCCTTCGTCAAAACCCTCCGCACGCGCATAGTGATCGCGGTGTTCGCGGACCAGCCAGTCGCGGTCCTCGGGTCCAAATCTACGAATCGAGATATTATCCATACTTGATGATGCGCTTCGCACCGCTTGCCTTTCAAGTGTCCGCAGGCTAGCGATACCGCCCATCAACTGCGGAGTGCATCATGGGCATTAACGACGAACGCGATATCGAAGCGAACCTGCAAATCGGCCCGACAGATGCGGGCATGGTCCGGCTGTTTGTTGAAGGAAACGGCATCGAGATTCCGATGGATTTCACGCCCGAAGAGGCATTGGAAATCGCGGAAGAAATCACAGCCGCTGCGAACCGGGTCAACGGGGCCGCAAAAAACCGCTAAAGCGGATTTGCGGCACGTCTCCTCTAGTCCCGCGCAGGCATCATGTCAGGGTCGCGCAACAAATGCAGACGCCGTGCCGCATGCACTGCGAATTTCTGCACCATCACTTTGCGCCTTGCAGGCGGTAGTTTCGTTTCTGGCCCCATGCGGATGATCTCTCCGCCGTAGGCATCCCCGATGATAAGGCCTGTTTCATCCGGCAGCAGTTCTGTCGGAAAGTCTTGATCCACTGCCCAAAAGAACCGGTCCGCCCATTCCAGATATCCTTGCCATTTGGAATCGGAGGTAAAATCCGCACGGCAGGATTTGCATTCGACGACCCAGATCTCACCTTTGGGCCCAAGCGCCATGATGTCTACGCGTAGTCCGCGCGTGGGCACCAGTTCTTCAACGCAAGCAAAGCCGTGACTGACCAGATGTCGTGCCACGCCACGCGCGAGCAACTGGCCGGGTTGCGGCGTAACGGAGGACGGATTGAGATCTACAAAAGCCATGTGTGAAATTATGAACATTTCGTGAACATTGGCAAGTCCTGTAACGTGCAATGGTATTCCTGCCCATCCCTCCTATCTTAAGAGGCGGGTAATGTGAGGCAGGGAATCAGTATGACAGCGTCCGACGAAAACGCGCGCGGCGTGCGCTATGCGCAAGAGCTTGAGGGCCACCTTAGCTGGCTCGATACCTTTACGGGGACGGCTTTGGGCGTCTTGGCGACAGCTTCAGGCATCTACACCTACCTCGGCGTTTCTTCCCTGTTAGACGATAATGGTGCCATGTCAGCCTTTGCCGCCATCGCCTATTCGGTGGCCGTGTCGGTGGGGATCTTTGTGTTCTGGTCTTACATGCTGCGGCTTTTCCCTGCTGTGCGCTCTGCCAGAGCGCGGACAGGCCTTCTTGGGGCAATGGCGCTGGGATCGCTTGCAATTGTTGCCATGTCCAGCTGGCTGAACGCTGCTGCCCTTGCGGGTTCCGCAGCGGTTGAACAGCACCTTGCCCGCACGGTGCAGGAATACCAGTCGTCGCTCGAGCGTGCCCACGAGATTGCCGTGTCAGCACAAGGGCTTGAACGTGATGTCTCCCGCGTGCGGCAAAGCTTTGAGGACCTGAGCGAACAAGAGGCCACCGGCAATCTCTCCGGTCTTGCGGGCCGTGGTGCCGTTTTCCGTGTGCTGCGCCAGAAATCGGCCGAACTCGGCAGTCTGGAAACCCAAATTGCCAGCCAGACGCCGCTGGTAGAACGGGCTTTCACCGAGGGGAACCAGATCCTGAGCCGTATGCGAGCACTGACGGTCGAGCCCGGACCGATCGAAATCCGTTCCATTGAGTTTTCAGAGCAATCGGTGCGCCTTGCCGGTCTCATCACCCAGTTGCGCCAGCTTTCTGTCGCTCCACTGGTCGAGCGTGCCGCGCAGGATCTCGCCGCTTCGGTGGTGCTGCCCGAACTTGACGCAAACTCTGCCGAGACCCGCGGCACACAGACGGCCACCATTACATCGGTACTTGATGTCTTGGCGCAGCGCGCCACCACGCTGGAGCGGGCAGCCCAAGCCGTTATGGCCATGCCGCCACCAACCGAGACAACCTATACGCCTATTTCAAGCGCGGATGCGGTCATTCTTTATGCCCGCAACTTTGTCCCGTCCTGGGCAGGTGCCATCGCGATCGACCTGCTGCCTGCTGTGTTGGTGTTTATTCTGGCCATCACCCAGTCGGCAATCCGGTCAGGCCGCAATGATTCATCCGTAGCCGATACGCTCACCTTGGCAGAGTTGCGCGCGGCGATGACAGCGATGCGAGACGTCGACCTTGGCATGAAAGGCGACGCGAGGGACGTGCGAACCGCGCGGTCCTCAGAGCCTCCTCCGACCGAGCCAACTGTTCAGGTCACCTCGTTGAAGACCAAATGAGTACCGCAGAGAATGTAAAACCCCGCAACCCGATTGCGCGTGTGCTGGGTGGTATTCTGTTTTTTCAGATCCTGCTGGGCGGCCTGCTTTTCTGGGGCGACCTGCGTAACGGATTGAGCTTGCCCGGTTTCGGCCCCCGCGCACCCAGTCTGACCGAACCGATCCGCCCCGGCGACCAGACCAGACGGTACAGAGAGGATCGCGCCCCGTCTCCGGGGCAGCCGATGCCGGATACGGCTTTGCCTGACCGGCTGGTGCTGACAGTTGTTGAAGCAGGTCAAACTGTGCTGCTGGAAGGCTCAATCGCCGGTGGTGACGGTGCACGCATAGCCAAGGATATCGCCGCCCTGCCCCAGCAACCGCAACGCATCATCCTGAACTCGCCCGGCGGTTCTGTCTCGGATGCACTTGAGCTGGGCCGGTTTATCCGTGCCGAGGGGATTGAGACAAGAATGCGCGAAGGCGATATCTGCTACTCCGCATGTCCCTATGTTCTGGCCGCAGGCACCGTCCGCGACATCCCCGAAGGTGGCTCTGTTGGCGTACATCAACATTATTTCGGGCAAAGCACCCTGTTGCCTGCCTTCGTCGCTGTAGAGGATATTCAGCGCGGTCAGGGGGAGGTCATGGGATACTTGGACGATATGGGCATCGACCCGCTGGTCATGCGTCACGCACTGATTACACCACCCGACGAAATTTACGTGCTGGTTCCGGCAGAACTACGCGAATACGGATTTATCACCGAACCGCAAGAGAGTTGAGGCCCGCCCCTTGCAGGACCGCTACCGCCGGCCTACCTATGAGCGGTGACGGGTACTGCCCTGTTCGTGAGACGTTACATTCCAGTGGCCTTAAGCAAATCCTAGGGAGCTGGCTCTGTTCGAGCCCTGGTTCGTTTATCTGGCGCCCACCTGTATATACAGGTCCCCGGGAATAAAAAACCGACCGGCAATGGTGGTCCCGTCACACCCTCCAACATTGCACTGCGGCAAGCGCGAAGGCTTTTGCGACCCTCAGGGGCAAATCGGCTTTATCGCGGCGGCGTTGTCGCTTCTTGCGGCACCGGTATCAGGCCATCCGCCAAGACCTGCTGGGGCGTGTTGCCACGCGGGCCATTGCTGTCGTCTGACCGGTCTTCTGCCATTAGCATCACAGCCACAGCAGTCTGAACGCCGCCGAACACCAGACCGTTCAAGGCCCAGAACACGACCAGCGCCATGATTGCGATGTCGGAAGTGCTGATCAGGTGCCAGAGATTTGCCACGTTGAAGTACAAAAGTAGCCCGACAAATACGCCGGCGACCAGAAATCCGATCAGAGCATGTTTGATATAGAACTTGAACACGTCAGGCATGGTACGTCCCCCTTGCAAGATCAACCTAGCACCGCCCGAGGATGGATCAAATGCGCTAGAATGCCTCGGGGCGGGCCTCTCTGGCCATATGATCAAGGACAGCATTCACGAATGACGGTTCTTTGCCATCGGGAAAGAATGCGCCTGCCACGTCAACGTATTCAACGATCACCACTTTCGGAGGGGTTTGCGTATCGCGCAACTCTGCTCCGGCCGCACGAAAAAGGGCGCGGATCGTCGGGTCGATGCGGGCAATCGGCCATTTCGCAACCAGCGCGCGGTCGGTCAGCTGGTCAATCGGGGCCTGATAATTCACAGCCGTCTCCAGAATGTCGCTGAACAACGCGATATCACCGTCCTGAAATTCGTCGCCGTCATATGTCGCGCCAAAACGGTGCTCCAGAAACTCCGAACGCACTTTTTCAACCGTCTGGGACGAATGTTCCATCTGAAAAAGGGCCTGCACCGCATAGAGCCGTGCTGCCGATTTCATCTTGCGCTTTTGATTGCCTGACAGGCCCGTGCTCATCGCTTGAAACTCATGCTGTTGTCTTTCCGTCCGCGTCACCCGCCATCAGCGTATCCTGCCCAAGTGGCTTGAACCCGATACCTTTGCCGGTTTGCGACCCCTTACGGGCCAGCGCAATCAGATGCAAGGCCGCCGCTGCTGCCCCTCCGCCTTTGTTCTGACCTTCGGGGGCGGCACGCACGTCAGCCTGTTCTTTGTTCTCGACGGTCAGAATTCCATTGCCGATACACAAGCCCTGAAGCCCCAGCAGTTGCAGGGCACGGCTGCTGTCGTTGCACACCGTCTCATAGTGGGTCGTCTCTCCGCGGATCACACAGCCGAGAGCGACATAACCATCATAGTTATTCTGGCGGTCGCTGATCCCTATGGCAGTCGGGATTTCCAGCGCACCGGGCATCTCGACCACATCATATCCCGCACCCGCAGCTTCGAGTTCTGCTTTTGCACCGGTCAAAAGCCCGTCGGCAATGTCACTGTAGTAAGGTGACACAACAATCAGCACCTTCACAGGTCTATCAAATGTGGGTCTGGGCAGAACCGTGTGCTCTTGGGAAGATGCCATGTCATGTCCTTTGTTTATTAGGTAGTTCGGCGGTCAGGTAGGTTGGGGCTTTGCACCACTCTTTAAGGAAAATAGCGCGCCGCTTCGATATATCCTGCGGCCTGCGCCGCCGGGGCCCAGTCACGCTCAAGGCCGGTGTCACCGATCACCAGCACCTGATCGCGGGCAAGGCGCTGATCGCTGATGATACCGCCCAGATGCGCACGCATGGCGCTCCAGCTGTCCGTGAACTTTGGCGCGACGCCAACGTGGTCAAGTACAGGGTTTGTCTGCTGGACAATCTCGGCGCGAATGGGCGCGTGCACCAACGCAAGCTTGCGCGCACCACTGACGGCTTCGATGGCATCGCTGCGGTCAAGCGGCATCTGAGGGGCCTCGGCACGCACCACGCGCAGCGCGTTGGATGAAAAAAGCAATCCCATGATATCGCGCCCCGTGGCTTTACGCACTGCCGCATAGGTCGGATAGTCGAGCCCCAACTGCCGCGCACGCGCTACGTGCATCTTTACCACCATCAGCGGCACCGCTTTCGGCATCGCCGCATCCCGCGCCTTTTGCCACTGAAAGCTGCGCCATTTCTGGCCGCGCTCCATCGTAGGGCCCTGATTGTGCCCGATACCGGCCCTCATGACATTTCCGCCAGCCGGGCGACGTAGCGTGCGAGCGTGTCGATCTCCAGATTGATCCTGTCTCCGACTTTCACATCACCCCAGGTCGTGACCTCTTTCGTGTGCGGAATGAAGTTGATGCCGAAATCGCAATCGTCGACCTCGTTCACCGTAAGGGATGTACCGTTCAAAGCAACCGACCCTTTTGGCGCGATAAACCTTGCAAGTTCCTTGGGCGCGCGCAGGGTCACCCGCGTGCTGTCGCCCTCTTCTGTCATGGCGACGACTTCGGCCACACCGTCCACATGGCCCGATACGATATGGCCGCCCAGCTCGTCCCCGACTTTCAAGGCGCGTTCCAGATTGACGCGGCGGCCCACGGCCCAGTCGCTCAGGCTTGTCTTGCTGACAGTTTCTGCGCTGATCTGCACCTCGTACCAGTCCGGCCCCAGATCAACGACTGTCAGGCATACACCATCGCTGGCGATAGAAGCTCCCATGTCAATGGACGTGGTGTCATAGCCTGTCGTGATCCTCGCGCGCAAATCGCCTTGCTGCTCCAGCGCGGCAAGGATGCCTATATCGGTAATAATCCCCGTGAACATGGCCAGCCTTTCATTTACATACCTTGGTGACGTATCGCCCGTGACCGGTCCTGACAAGAGGGACACATGTCACATTTTGGCCTGTTTTATGTGCAAGCTAAGGGTAACTGCGCGACCAGAGGGAGCGACATGAACACCACGACGCCCGACAAACGGGTATTTCTGTTCCTGCAAGGGCCGCACGGACCCTTCTTTCACCGGCTGGGCAAAATGCTGCGGCTGGCCGGAGCAGATGTGTGGCGTGTCGGTTTCAATGCGGGCGACCGCGCCTTCTGGTTTCATCCTAGCAGTTATCTGCCCTATCGGGGCACTGCGGCTGATTGGACAGATACGTTCAAGGCGCTGATTGCCGAGAAACAGGTGACCGACATCGTCCTTTACGGGGATACACGCCCGATCCACGCAGATGCCGTCGCCGAGGCCAAGCGGCGTGGCATCATGGTACATGTGTTTGAGGAAGGTTACATGCGCCCCTACTGGGTGACATACGAGCGTGGCGGCTCCAACGGCAATTCGCGGTTGATGGACATGACCATCCCGCAAATGCAAACGGCTCTCGCGCAATCGGATATGGAAGCACCGCTGCCACCCGGACACTGGGGCGACATGCGCCAGCACATCTTCTACGGTGCTCTCTATCATTGGTTCGTCATGTTCCGAAACGGTGACTATCGCAATTTCAAGCCGCACCGCAGTCTGCCCGTCACCAAAGAATTCGCGCTTTATATCAAGCGGCTTTTGCTCATGCCTTTGCTCGCAGCGGATCGTTTGATTGCCACGCTTCGCATCCGGTTGGGCGGCTTCCCCTATCATCTGGCGCTGCTACAGCTTGAGCACGACAGCTCTTTCCAGATGCATTCCCCCTTCGCTACGATGTCCGACTTTCTTGAGCTGGTGATCAAGGGTTTCGCCGAAGGCGCACCGCGCCACCACCATCTCGTTGTCAAAGCCCATCCGCTAGAAGATGGCCGCGTGCCAGTGCGCCGCGATCTGAAACGTCTGGCCCGCAGCCTTGGTGTCGCGGACCGTGTCCACTATGTCCGTGGCGGCAAGCTGGCGCAGCTTCTTAATGATGCCCGCAGTGCTGTAACGGTAAATTCTACTGCCGGTCAGCAGGTGCTTTGGCGCGGTATCCCGCTCAAGGTCTTTGGCCGCGCAGTCTATGCACAGCCCGAGTTTGTGTCTGACCAGTCGCTGCCGGAATTTTTTGCAGGCGCTGCGCGTCCTGACAACAAAGCGTATAAAGACTATCGTCGCTATCTGCTTGAAACATCACAGATTCCTGGCGGCTTTTACTCGTCACGCGGACGCCGGCAGTTGCTGCGACAGGTCGTTGATATGATGCTGTCGCCTGAAGACCCATATGATGCCCTGCAATCGGGCACCGCGGCCCCACGGCAACAGTTGCGCGTTGTCACCTGACCTAAGCGCCTCAACGTACTGGATTTTCAAACCATCCTGCGCTAGCGTGGCCGCAATTACGCCGGAAAACCGGCGAATACTTGAGGCAGAGTTGAATAGGTCGAGGAGACCGGGCAGTGAAATCCGTAACTTTTCGGTGGGCACGTCCCATCGCAGTCATCGCCGCGCTTGGCGTGGTATCGTCATGTGGTTTGCCGCATGTTGGCCCGAACAAGCGTCAGATTTATGCGGGATCCGTACAGAAAGAAGGCGACGCCTTTGTTGTTGCGGTGAATGACCGTGTGACCCGTGCCACCGCAGTTGTTCCTGCGCTCGGCTTCTCAGATGCTTTCAAGAACGCCGCACAGCTTGGTTCGGACACCATCCGCGCAGGCGATGTTCTGGGCATCACCGTTTACGAGAACGTAGATGATCCGCTGCTGGGCGTTGAAGGTGCCCCCGCCACCGCCCTTGAAGAAGTACAGGTCGACGGCGCGGGCTTTATCTTTATTCCTTATGCTGGCCGCATCAAAGCCGCAGGCAACACGCCTGACGCAATCCGCCGCATCATCACCAACAAATTGGGCGAACAGACCCCCGACCCGCAGGTCGAAGTACGCCGCGCAGCGGGCGACGGCTCCACAGTGTCTCTTATCGGTGCTGTCGGCGGTCAGGGCGTCTATGCGATCGAGCGTCCGACACGGACGCTTGGTACCATGCTGGCGCAGGCTGGCGGTGTGACGATTGTTCCCGAAATCGCACAAGTTACTGTCATACGTGGCACCCAGCGCGGCAAGATCTGGCTTCAGGACTTGTACGATCATCCGCAGCTCGATATCGCCCTGCGCGCCGGAGACCGCATTCTGGTCGAGGAAGACACACGCTCTTTCACCGCATTGGGTGCGACTGGTGGACAGGCTCAGGTGCCATTTGAATCGCAGTCGCTTTCCGCTTTGGAAGGCATCGCGCAGGTCGGTGGCCTGAACGCAGCAACTGCCGACCCCACGGGTGTGTTTGTTTTCCGCAACGAGCCGCAGGAAGTTGCGTCACAGGTTCTTGGCCGCAGTGACCTGCAAGGCGCACAGCGTATGGTGTACGTGCTGGACCTCACCCAACCCAACGGTATGTTCATGGCCCGCGACTTTGTGATCCGTGACGGCGATACGCTTTACGTGACCGAAGCGCCGTTTACCCAGTGGAACAAGGTTATCTCGGCCATCACAGGCACTGCCACCTCGGCATCTGGCCTGACATCGCTTGCAGGCGGCTGATCCTCTTGGCTCTTGGGCCCGAAACATATGATACCCCAGCCGCCGGTCTCGCAAAGGACCGGCGGCTTTTCGTCTATAATGGCGGTTTCCTGACCCAAAAGCGTGTGCGACGCATTCTCCAGCTCTCGGGATACTCATTGCACGTAGGACTGCCCCGCGAAGGTGATGCCGTTGCCATCTGGGGCAACTCACCCACCGCCCACCGTGGTCGCGGCATTGCCGACAAATATTCCGCCCCTCTGGTCCGCATAGAGGACGCGCCGCTTCGCTCCCTATTTCCCGGACGCAGCGGTGAGCCGCCGCTCGGGTTGCTGATCGACGAAAAGGGGGTTCATTTCGATCCTTCCACCGTCTCTAAACTGGAAGAGCTGCTGGCCACGCATCCGTTGGATGATACCGCCCTTCTGAACCGCGCCCGGGGTGCCATCGCCCGCATAACCGAGGCCCATCTAAGTAAATATACAGGCTTTGAGGCTGACACCCCTGCCCCTGATCCCGGCTATGTGCTGGTGATTGACCAGACGCAGGGCGATGCATCTGTCCGCGCGTCCGGCGCGGATCGCGCACGTTTTGTCGAAATGCTGGTCTTTGCGCAGGAAGAACACCCCGGCGCACGCGTTATCATCAAGACACATCCCGAAACCGCTCAAGGTCACCGCGCCGGTTATTTCGGGCCGGAGGATGCGAATGACCGCATCACCCTGATGACCGACCCGATAAGCCCGTGGACGTTGTTTGAAGGGGCTGTTGGCGTCTACACTGTTTCGTCGCAGCTTGGTTTCGAAGCGATCTTTGCAGGTCACAAGCCGCGCATCTTTGGACAACCGTTCTATGCCGGTTGGGGCCTCACCACGGACGAATTTCCGGTCCCCCGTCGCCAGCGCGTTCTGACGCGGCCACAGCTGTTTGCGGGGGCCATGATCTTGTATCCCAAGTGGTACGATCCCTACCGCGACCGGCTGTGCACGCTTGAGGACGCGATTGAGACACTGGCAGCGCAGACCCGTTGCTGGCGCGAAGACCACGCGGGCTGGACCGCATCAGCGATGCGCATGTGGAAGCGTAAACCGTTGCAGCAATTTTTTGGCCAACACAAACCCGTAGTGTTTGAAGACGACCCCGCCCGTGCGCGTGCCACAGGCAAAAGATGGATGGTTTGGGCAGGCAAGGCGCAGGTCGGACACGGCGACGCGGTACGGGTCGAAGACGGTTTCCTTCGGTCGCGTGGCCTAGGCGCAGAACTTGTTCCGCCATTGTCGCTCGTTTGTGATGATCTAGGCATTTACTACGATCCCTCCCGCCCCAGCCGGTTGGAAAGATGGATCGAAGCGCGCGCTGATCTGCGCCCCGACCAACGAATGCGCGCCGCCCGTCTGATAGAGGCGCTGACTGCCAAAGGGTTAAGCAAATACAACCCCGATGTGCCGCCCACCGATCTGGAAAAGCTGCCGAAAGGGCACCGCATCCTTGTACCGGGACAGGTTGAGGACGACGCGTCTATCAGAACCGGCACAGGCAGGGTTACAACAAATCGTGCTTTGCTGGAGACCGTGCGTGCAGCGCGTCCCGATGCCATTATTCTCTACAAGCCCCATCCTGACGTTGAGGCCGGACTGCGCGCGGGTCATGTCGAAACCGACGGACTTGCCGATGTGGTGTTGAACCGCACGGACCCGGCAGCACTGCTGCCGATTGTGCAGGAAGTCTGGACCATGACATCGCTTCTGGGTTTTGAGGCGCTGTTGCGCGGCGTGGCCGTGACGACGGTTGGCGTGCCCTTTTACGCAGGATGGGGGCTGACCACAGACCTTGGGGATGTACCGCCGCGCCGCAGGGCGCAGCTCGATCTGGAGGGGCTGGTACATGCTACGCTCATCGACTACCCACGCTACCACGACCCCAAGACCCGCCTGCCCTGCCCCGTTGAAGTGATTGTTGAGCGGCTTGCCAACGACGACTTACCCCGCCTTGGTACAGGCAATCGGCTTTTGTCGAAACTACAGGGGCTATTTGCCACGCAGTCGCATTTGTGGCGCCGCGGATAGCCCACTCTTCTCCATTAAGAGAAAATGAATGCCCTAGCGACGCGTCCAGATGTGCAAGATATCCTTGCCCATAGCCTGCGTTGATTTCAAATCAAAGGACGGTGCCTGTGCGAGCTTGGACACACCTAACGCTCCGATCCCCGGCAAACCTTCAGCTCCGATGACAAGACCTGCGGTAAAACCAACCAATTCATCCACCTGATCCGCTTCCAGCAAGGACGCCGCCAATGCGCCGCCGCCCTCGCAGAACACACGGGTTAGACCGTAGCTGCCCAACTGGCGCAGGATATCTACCGGATCAAGCTGCGCACCACGCACGGAACACGTCAACATCTCGGCCCCCAGATCGCGCCAAGTGTTGACCAGCGTCGCGTCGGCATCCGTGCCGTGACACAAAACCAGCGGTATCTCTTTGGCCGTGCGGGCAAGCTTACCCATCAAGGGCAGGTCCAGCCTGCGCGAAACCACAACGCGAACCGGCTGGTGGTCAACGCCCATGTCGCGGACGGTCAAGCTAGGATCATCCTTGCGGGCTGTCCCGCCTCCCACCAGAACGGCGTCGTGCCGACTGCGCATGGCATGGACTGCACGACGGGCATCCGGGCCTGTGATCCACTGACTTTCACCGCTGCCCGTGGCGATCCTGCCATCAAAAGAAGTGGCAAGTTTCAGTGTCAGAAATGGTCTGCCTGTCTCGTTGCGAATGAAGAACCCTGCATGATCAGCGCGGGCTTCGGTTTCGCAGACACCGACAGTCACCTCTATCCCCGCTGCACGCAGCATTTCGACCCCTTTGCCGTCAACGCGGGTGTCGCTGTCTGCAACCGCGACGACCACACGTGCAACGCCAGCATCAATCAACGCCTGTGCGCATGGAGGGGTCTTGCCGTGATGGGCACAAGGCTCAAGCGTGACATAGGCCACGGCCCCGCGCGCCGCCTCGCCTGCCTGCGCCAAAGCCTCCGTTTCAGCGTGAGGCCTGCCGCCATCTTGAGTCCAGCCACGGCCCAGAATGCGCCCATTGCCAACGATCACGCAGCCAACCGCAGGGTTGGGCCAAACCCGCCCCTGCCCTCGCCGACCCAGCGACAGGGCCAGCATCATGTAGCGGTCGTCGCTCACTCGTCGCTGGGTTGATCGGGACGCAATTCCTGAACGAACTTATCGAAATCATCCGCCGCCTGAAAATTCTTGTAGACACTTGCAAAGCGCACATAGGCAACCGTGTCGATGCGAGCCAAGGCTTCCATGACAATCTCGCCGATTTGCTTGGACCCTATGTCGGTCTCGCCCATGCTTTCCAACCGGCGCACGATTCCACTAATCATCTGGTCAATCCGCTCCGGATCGATTGGGCGTTTTTGCATGGAAATACGGATGGAACGCTCAAGCTTGTCGCGATCAAAGTCCTCGCGCTTTCCCGATGTTTTGATCACGACCAGATCGCGCAGTTGAACCCGCTCATACGTGGTGAAACGGCCGCCGCATGCGGGGCAAAACCTGCGCCGTCGGATCGATACGTGATCCTCGGCGGGACGAGAGTCTTTCACCTGCGTGTCGATATTTCCGCAAAACGGGCAGCGCATCGGCAGTCCCCCTGTTAATTTCGTGCATCTGTAGTGGGCACACCTGCCCGTTTCCCAAAACTTATAGGGTGTCCGCAGAGTTTTGGGTAGAGGCGAAATGCAGCGCAACATCTAGGGAAATGATCCAAAAGTTGAACCTGAACGCCATCCGCCGCGTTAGGCCGTGAATTCAAATAGGAGTATCCCATGACGAAGACACTTTTCATTACCGGCGCATCAAGCGGCATCGGAGAAGCAACCGCCAAAGCAGCAGCCAAAGCCGGCTGGAACGTCGGCCTTTTTGCACGCAGCACAGACGAGCTAGAGCGGATCGCCAGCGACATTGGTGACAACGCGCTGGTGCTGACCGGCGATGCAACCGACTATGACACGCAGAAAGACGCAATCGCAAAGCTGGTGGATAAATTCGGCGGGCTGGATGCAGTGTTTGCTAATGCTGGCCGTGGGACATCAAAATCAGGCACAGAAGATGGCGACCCTGAAGACTGGAAGGGGATGGTCGATCTTAACATCATGGGTGCGCTCTATACCGCGCATGCGGCCCTGCCACACCTGCGCAAGACCAAAGGACAATATGTTGTCACCGGCTCCCTTGCCGGCCGCAGACATCTGAAGGGGTCCATCTATGGCTCAACCAAGTGGTTCATTCACGGCTTCGCAGGCAATCTGGCGGATGAGATGGCCGAATGGGGCGGACGCTGCATGGTTGTGTCGCCTGGGATGGTCAACACCGCGTTCTTTGATGAGGCAAAACCCGACAAGCTTCAGCCCGACGATGTGGCGAATGCGGTGATGCATGCGCTGGAAGCGCCCGCACACGCATCAATTCGTGAAATCCACCTAATGCCGGTGGGCTAAGGCGAAGCGGGGCTAATCACGACTGAAATGCGCCGCCACCTGACGGGTGTGCGGTGCGTTTCTATGTTCGAACAGGTAAATACCTTGCCACGTGCCTAGCCGCATAGCGCCATTTGCCACGGGAATAGAAAGGCTCACCGGCATCATCGTGGCCTTGATATGAGCGGGCATATCATCGGGGCCTTCATCGCGGTGGCGCAGGTAGTTCAGAGAAGGATCATTTGCAGACGGGACCAGCCGTGCGAAATAGCTTATCAGATCACGCTGCACGTCAGGGTCGGCGTTTTCTTGTATGAGCAGAGAAGCAGACGTGTGCCGTATCATCAAGGTCAGAAGCCCGTCGCCAAGAGGTCTGACCCATTCGGCAACAGGGCGTGTGATCTCGTATAGCGCCTGCCCCTGTGTCCTCTGCTCAAAAATCGTTTGCATGTTTGGGTCCCACCGACAGATATTAATGTCTGACGTTTCTACACCGCCAGACATTAAATGAAAAACCGCCGATGGGCTGGCGTTAGTGGTTCGGTCTTGGGCGGATCAGAACGTCACGGTAAATCAGGTGATCCTTGCAGAACTGGATCGCGTGGTTGACTGTCAGCCCAACGCCGGGTGTGCGCACCGTGACAGACACAGATTGCGTCGGTGCCACACCGAGCGAGCCGGGGTCGGAAGTAAATACTACGCTTTTGCGTCCCTGCGCACTGGCAGACGGACCGCGCGGGGTTTTCACGTAGATGCGTTGCTGGCCCGTTCCACCGTATTGCACACGGGCATAGTCGGCTGCGGCGCACCAGATGCCCCTTGCGCCTTTGCCGCGCTCTTCGATCACATCAAAGTCCGTCGCACTCAACCTGACAACTTTCAGGTCATTGACCGCTTCGAACACCTGCGCTGTTGCTGCGACCGGCATAGACAGCGCGGTCAGCACGGCGATAGATTTCATTATCTTTGGCATGATTTTATTCCTTTGCTGCTTGCTCAAAAGGTAGGTGCGCACTCCCAAAGGTCAAAATCACAACTACGTGCTTCGAATATGGGAGCTGACACAAATGCAAAAACCCGCACAGATATGCGCGGGTTTCTGGATAGTTCACATCACTGCGCGTTACTGGTCGAGGAACGACCGCAACTTGCGGGAACGGCTCGGGTGCTTGAGCTTGCGCAGCGCTTTCGCTTCAATCTGGCGGATACGTTCGCGTGTCACGCTGAACTGCTGCCCCACTTCTTCAAGCGTGTGATCGGTGTTCATGCCGATACCGAAACGCATCCGCAGAACACGTTCCTCACGCGGCGTGAGCGAAGCCAGAACACGTGTTGTCGTTTCCTTGAGGTTTTCCTGAATGGCGCTGTCCAACGGCAGCACGGCATTCTTGTCCTCGATGAAATCGCCCAACTGGCTGTCTTCTTCGTCGCCGATTGGCGTTTCCAGTGAAATCGGTTCCTTGGCGATCTTCATCACCTTGCGGACCTTTTCCAAAGGCATCTGAAGCTTTTCTGCCAATTCTTCCGGCGTCGGCTCGCGGCCGATTTCGTGCAGCATCTGACGACCCGTACGCACCAGCTTGTTGATGGTTTCGATCATATGCACCGGAATACGGATCGTGCGCGCCTGATCGGCAATCGAACGGGTGATGGCCTGACGGATCCACCATGTCGCATAGGTCGAGAACTTGTAGCCGCGGCGGTATTCGAACTTATCGACCGCTTTCATCAGGCCGATGTTACCTTCCTGAATAAGATCAAGGAATTGCAGACCACGGTTGGTGTACTTCTTGGCGATCGAGATCACCAAACGCAGGTTCGCTTCGACCATTTCTTTCTTGGCCTGACGGGCTTCTTTCTCGCCCTTCTGGACCTGCTGCACGATGCGACGGAATTCAGGGATATCCAGACCAACGTACTGGCCAACCTGTGCCATGTCCGCACGCAGCTCTTCGACCTTGTCGGTGGAGCGCTCGATGAACATCTGCCAGCCGCGACCGGACTTTTCGGCCATCCGCTCCATCCAGTTGGGATCAAGCTCGTAGCCACGATAGGCGTCTACAAATTCCTTGCGGTTGATACGCGCCTGATCCGCCAGTTTCACCATCGCAGAGTCAATCTGCATGATGCGTCGGTTGATGCCGTAAAGTTGGTCGATCAGGGCTTCGATACGGTTGTTGTGCAGATGCAGCTCATTCACCAGCAACACAATCTCGGAGCGCAGCTTCTGGTATTTATCTTCCTGCTTTTTGCTGAACGAGTCGTCTTCGTTCAGCGTGGCAGAGATACGGCTGTCCTGCATCTCGCTCAGCATCGCATAGTCGTCGGCAATGATATCCAACGCTTCCAGAACCTGCGGCTTCAGCGCAGCTTCCATCGCGGCGAGCGACATGTTGGCCTGTTCGTCTTCATCATCGTCGTCATCGTCGGTGGAGCTGATCGGATTGCCGTCGGCATCCAGTTCCTGCTTTCCTTCAGTATCTTTCGTCTCTGTCGTGGCGCCGACGGCAGGTACAACCGGTGTTGTCTCCCCGTCTTCGCCCAACTGGTCACCAAAGGTAGCTTCAAGGTCGATGACATCGCGCAGCAGAATGTCCTCGGACAAAAGTTCGTCGCGCCAGATTGTAATCGCCTGGAATGTCAGAGGGCTCTCACATAGCCCCGCGATCATCGTGTTGCGGCCCGCCTCGATGCGCTTGGCAATCGCGATTTCGCCTTCACGGCTCAGCAATTCGACCGATCCCATTTCACGCAGGTACATGCGCACAGGGTCGTCGGTACGGTCCAGCTTTTCGGCCGTGCCGCTGGACAGCGTAACTTCTTTGTTGCTGTCAGTGGTCGTAAGGTCGGTGCCGCCCTTGGCTTCTTCTTCCTCGGCGTCTTCGTCCTCGATGATGTTGATGCCCATTTCGGACAACATCGACATCACGTCTTCGATTTGCTCGGAAGACACCTGATCAGGTGGCAGAACCGTGTTCAGCTGATCGTAGGTGATATAGCCCTTCTCGCGGGCCTCCGAGATCATCTTTTTGACAGCCGCCTGGCTCATGTCCAGCGAGTGACCGCTGTCGCCTTCTTCGCGCTTGCTGTCTTCGTTGGTGTCTTTAGCCGCCATATAAAGTCCCTCCAGCGCGAAAGCGCGAATCAGTTAGGTGATTCGGTTTGTCCGAATCATGCGGGTTTCGGCATGATTCTTAAACCCGATATCCTGTTTTTTCCTAAAGTGCCTGCCAAAAGATCACGAATCAGTCGTGTCGCCTTTGGCCTTGCTGAATTTTATCGTCCCCAGCAGCGTGTCCCATGCGCTGCGTTCGTCCTTGCTGATGCGGGCACCATTGTCGCCAACATGGTACTCCGCCTTGTCTTCCTGACCCGATCGTGTGGCCAGATCCGCAGCACGAGCGGCCTCACTCAATCGCCAGGTTACGCCCTCATCCGCTACGCCGCTCAAATCTTCTACCGCTTCTTCAATTTCGGCATCCAACCCGCGTGCAGCTTCCGATTTGGCCAGTTCTTCGGCGACAGTCAGCCGGGCCATTTCGGTATCGCCGGGATTGCGGATACAAGGTGTGATGGCAACGTGGCGTTGTGACATGAGGTTTTCAAGAGCATCCGGCCCCAGTGCGCTGTAAATCTTTTCGCGCAACACCGCAGCGTCCTGCGCCCCATGGCGCAGCATCAGATCACGCAGAATGCGGTGGTCTGGATCATGGCAGGTCATTCCTTCCAAGCCGCTCTCGAACTCTTCGATAATCTGCGGACAAGACGCAAACGCCGCCAGAATGACAGCCTCGCGCAGATGTTCCGTGGCGCGCAGATCACCCGCGGCGGCGAGGACCGACGTCTTGGCGGCAGGGCTTGCTTTGTAGGGCGGCGTCTTGTCCCACTTTCCCTTGCCTCGCGCGACCGGAGTGCTGCCGCTCTTTTTCGGCCGGAATAACTGCCAGCGCAGATCTTTGATTTCCTGACCGTAATGGCTGCGGATGCTGGGGTCCTTAATCAGCATGATCTTTTCACGCAGCGCTTTGTCCAATGCCGCCTTACGTTCGGGGCTGTCAAACACACGACCTTCGGTTTCGCGCTGCCATAACAGTTGCACCATCGGCAACGCAGCTTCGATCAGCTTTTGAAACGCGCCCTTACCGGCAGATTTGAGCAGATCATCGGGATCCTGTCCTTCGGGCATCATCGCAAAGCGAAGCGATTTGCCTGCCTCCAGTAGGGGCAGCGCCAGATCGATCAGCCGCAATGCTGCCCGTTGTCCGGCTGTATCGCCATCAAGCGTGATTATCGGCTCCGGATCGATGCGCCAGAGCATCTGCAACTGGTTTTCTGTGATCGCCGTTCCCAAAGGTGCAACCGCCGCCTCGAACCCCGCCTGCTGAAGTGCGATGACGTCCATATACCCCTCAGCCACCAAAAGGGTCTGCCCTTTGCCGGCGGCGGTCCGCGCCTCTTTGACGTTGTAAAGACTACGGCCTTTGTCGAATAACTCTGTCTCGGGCGAATTGAGGTATTTGGCGTTGTCGTTCGGGTCCATGGCGCGGCCCCCAAAAGCAATCGCACGCCCCCGCGCATCACGGATCGGAAACATGATGCGTCCGCGAAACGTGTCGTAGGGTTTGCCGCCTTTGGTCGATGGCTTTGCTAGCCCTGCCCCGAGGATCAGCTCATCGCTGATGTTCTTGCCTTTCAGCGCGTCCCACAGTCCCTGCCATGTATCGGGCGCAAAGCCGATTTCCCACCGCTCCAGTGCTGCCTCATTCAGGCCCCGCCGCTCCAGATAGGCACGTGCTTCTTCGGCCGCACCTGTCTTCAGCTGCAATCGGAACCACCGCACGGCAAGTTCCGTCACATCGGCAAGCTCGGTCCGCTTGTCCGCTTTTTCTTGCGCGCGCGGGTCTTGTTTCGGCACAGGCATACCGGCCTCGCGGGCCAAAATCTCGACCGCTTCCATAAACCCTACGTTTTCGGTTTCGCGCACGAACGAGATCGCGTCACCTTTGGCGTGACACCCGAAGCAGTAGTAAAAGCCTTTTCGGTCATCGACGTGGAAACTGGCCGATTTTTCCTGATGAAACGGGCAAGGTGCCCACATGTCACCCTTGCCCTGATTGGACTTGCGCGGGTCCCATATGACCTTGCGCCCGACAACCTGTGACAGGCTGGATCGGGTCCGCAGTTCATCCAAAAATCCGGGTGGTAGGCTCATGGGGTTTTATATTGGGCTAGAGCATGCAGAGTCCAGTGATCCGCCAAATCTTGATCGGTTTCCGGCGCGTGAAGCAGAGGCAAAGTGTTTGCTGCCGCTGCGATGGTTTTACCTGTTTGAGAACATCTTAACTCAAATCGACCCGGTAGCCGGCGCGTGGAAAGTGAACGCAAACGTTTCCGACATCTTCGGCAGTACGATCGATTACAACCGTCTGTGCATCGGCAAAGCGAAGTTTGCCCGCGACAGGTTGTTCTCCGCCATTCACATCAGGGCTGATCGTGACCTCCTGACCGACCTCTAGACCTTGCGGATCATGCGCTGCCACGCCAGCTATGGCGAGGGGTTCAGCTTTCTTTGCCACAGTGATTGCGTCCTCTGCACTCATGTTACTTGAGGTGCCGTGGCCAATAGATTGAATGTTCGCTTCCCAGCGCTCCAGCTCAGCAAACTCTGACAGGAACGACGGACCACCAGCCCAGCGCCCCCGCAAGAACCAGACCACGTGGTAAATCTGTGCATCAATTGCTGCCGGTGCATTGCCTAGCAAGAAGGCGCGACCATCAGCCATCTGCGCATTCAGCCATGTCAGTGGCGCGCGTAGTTGTGAGACCAGATGCGGCAAATCAGCATTCGCTTTTTTAAGCCCCGCAGCCCAGTCTTCCCCCAAATAAAGCCGCCCCCGGTCGGCCGCAAAGTGCTTATCCAGATTATCACCCGCGGCCCCTAATACGTGCCTCACCACCTGATCGAACAAGGTGCCGTCGGTCCATCTGCTCAGGCACCACATAAGGCCCTCGTCCTTGGTCGGGAAAAAGGATGGCAACGGGAAGCGGCGCTCAAGTTCACGGATGATGCATTGGCTGTCGCAGTAAATGTCGGCACCGATCTGCAGCACCGGGGTACGCCTATAGCCGCCGGTCAGAGCCGTCAGCATCGGCTTAGGCGGCAGTCGCGGGATGTCCACGCTGCGCCACGCCAGTCCCTTGATGCCGAACGCGACCCTTACTTTTTCTGCGACGGGCGATTGTGGATAGGCGTGAAAAATGTGTTCGTGTTTTAGATCAGTCACTGGATATACCTCATCAGGTCGTCGCTGGCCCCCCGCTTCATGCTGCTTGGCCAGTCGGGCATTGAAACGCAAATCATGCTGTCACGCCAAGCACTTGCGCCAAAGATGCGAAATCATCGACGACGATATCATGAATTTCGTTCGGCTCGGGGTCCGGCGGGCCATCCTTGCCCCATTCCATAGGACGCCTGACAAATGCAGTTTTGTAGCCGCGGCCTTTGGCGGCATCCAGATCGAAGTTGTGACAGGCGACCATACAAATCTGCGACGGGTCGAGCTGCAGATAATGCGCGACTGTATCATAGGCTTCGGGCAGCACCTTGTACTTGCCAATCGCTTCGCAGGAAAAAACAGCGTCCCATGCCAGGCCATTGCGGCGTGCGGTGTCCATGATGATACGAAAGCTCAGTATCGTGAACGACGCGCAGATATATTTCTCGCGTAGTTTCGGGAGGACCGGTGGAAAGTCCGGCCAGCATTCGAATGCATGTGGTGCGTCATACGCAATGGCGTGACGTTCCTCCTCGGTAAAGGCCTCCAACCCGTGCTCGGCTATCACTTCTTCCAGCGCCATCCGGTGTGCCCCGTCGAAGTTATGCGGCGGCGGTGCGTCTTTTCCCAGATTAACAACCTTGCCGAGCCCCTTGCGCCGAATTTCGTTCGCAAGCGACGGCCAGTCCCGATTTATCCCGTGGTTTGCCCCCGCGTTGCCAAGCGCTTGTGAAAAGCCGGTATGCCAATCCAGAATTGTACCGCCTGTGTCAAAGGTCAGGGCCCGAATGTCGGATAAGCTCATGAAAATCCCCTTGGATGCTGCAAACTTTGGCCAGAAAAATTATGCGTCCGCCGGCACCCAGTCGGGCAAGGGTGTTCCGCCGGTATAGTGGTTTTCCGCAGGGTTTTCGCGAAACAGCACATAAAGATCGACAGGATCCGATCCCAACTCGGTCTTGAGGATAGCAGCAATCGCATCAACCAGTGCTTTCTTGCGCTCAGCTTCGCGGCCGGGTCGCAGATCGACTGTCACAAGCGGTAAGCCATCCCCCAGTTCCGCATAAGCTTCGCGGACCGCGACATAGTCGTATTTGGTTTCCTTGGGAGCAAGTGTATCCAGTACTGCCTGCTTTACGCCGTCGCGTATGCGGCCCTTGATATCTTGCGCCGTTCCTTCGGGGACTTCGATGCGGATGACAGGCATAGTTCTTTCCTTTTGCAATCGGACACGACGCGCCCGTACCGGCACGACAGACCACCCCATTGTGGTTCAATCCAGTCAGGCGCTGCGCTCAGCATATGGATGCTGTAGTCTTGCCCTGATCTTGCAGTATGAAGCAACTTGCAGCCCAGCTGCGCAAGGCAATTGTTTGGAAAGATACAGGAAAGCGCTTCAAGTTCGTCTGGCTATTGCGCCAGACACAACTCTGTCCAGGCTGCGGCCAGATCCTGTTTGCGCACGTCGCGCATTTTCATTTCGTAAACCCATGGGGTCAGCAGAGGAATGGCCGTATTGTAGTTATCCGGCCAGGTCGCCACCGCAAGTACATGCTCTTGAACCTTGCGTTCTCTGACACGGTCAAGGCGGGCCTGCTGAATCGCTTTCACAACTTCTGCCTGATAACCGCACTGCGTCTCTTTTTCAGAGCTCTGCGCCATTAACGGGCCAGCCAATGCCGCCGCGATCACTGTCGCACCTAAAAACAAACGCACCATGTCGAACTCCCGCTTACGATTCGTGTATTTGACCCAGTTTACTTGCGTGTCGCGACTGCTGCCATGGCCTGTTTCATATCGTGTACAAGTGTTGTCGCCATTGAGCGAAACACCATGACGATGAACTCATCGCTTGCCAGTTTGGTAATTGATCCCTGCATGTGCTGCACCTGACTACGCACCGTTGCGCCCACCGGCATCGCGCTGTCACGAAGATCGACTGGTACCAATCGAGCCAGCACATCGGTCGTCCCTTCGCCATTAACAGACACCACTGCCCAAGCATCGGACTGGTCCACAACAGCGCCATGCTTTCTCAGGCTTTCATCAGGTGCCACGCCCGTGAGAAGCACCTCTTTCCGCCCGAACCAGAGACAGCGCACGTCGTCTTTCAAATGGCTTTCCTGCGGCTTTGGCCAAGACAACCCGTGTGCCTTCTTCAATGCCGCTGCCATTTTTGAGAGGTCATCAAAAGCCGACAAAGAGGTGATCGGCCCCAAGTTAACTTCCTCTAGCGTCACATCTCCATAGGTCACCGGCAAAAGGCCCGCGCAGGGTGTTTTTTGTGTCAACTCAACCACGCACACGCTCCCCTTCCGGATCGATAAAGACCGGATCGCAGACTTCGACAAGTGTCTCGATCCCGCGCATCTTGTCGATCATCGCAACCACTTCGCCCTTGCGGGCAGGTCCACGCCGCAGAAAGCCTAATCCAATCATATGCCCCAGATCCGGCGAATACCCGACGGAGGACACATGTCCTTGATACTCTATCCTCACCGCTTCGGTGCCTTGGTCAAACAGGTGCGCGCCACCGGACAGCGTGCCTTCCGGCTCCACCGGCTTTAGCCCCACCAACTGCGGGCGCATCTCGTCAACCAATCCGGGGCGGGCGGCCATAGCTTTGCCAATACAATCCTTCTTGGTCGAAATCATCCGTCCCATTCCGATGTCAAATGCGGTCGCGCGTCCTTCAATCTCCGCATGGGTGATGAAGCCTTTTTCGATACGCAGCACATTCAAAGCTTCCATCCCGTAAAGACCGCCGCCCAGCGCTGTCGCCCGTTCGGTCAGCACTTCGAACAGTGACGCACCGTACCGCGACGGCACAGCGATCTCGTAGGCATGTTCACCCGAGAACGAGATACGGAACAGACGTCCTGCAACACCACCGACGGACACGTCACCGCAGGCCATAAACGGCCAGCTGTCCGCATCAATCGGGGTGACGAGCAATCCGTTCAGCAGCTCTCGTGCCTTTGGTCCGGCAACAGCGAACTGCGCCCACTGCTCGGTGACAGAGGTGAACGTGACCTTCCATTCTGGATGCAAACACTGCGTTACAAACTCCAGATGCCGCATCACGGCACCCGCTGCCGCCGTCGTCGTGGTCATCACAAAGTGCTGCTCGTCCAGACGCGCACAGGTGCCATCATCCATGACATGTCCGTCTTCACGCAGCATCAAACCATAGCGTACGCGCCCGACTTTCAGCGTCGAGAACATATTGGTGTAGACGAAATCCAGCAGCGCCGCCGCATCCGGCCCTTGGATGTCGATCTTGCCCAAGGTCGAGACATCGCAGACACCGACGCTCTGGCGTACATAGGCCACCTCGCGATCACAGCTTTCACGCCATGTCGTCTCGCCGCCTTTCGGGAAATAGCTCGGGCGGTACCAAAGCCCCGCTTCAATCATCGGTGCACCAGCCTCAACCGATTGACGGTGTGACGTCGTGTGCCGTTCAGGAGCAAACCCGTGGCCTTGGCCCCCTGCCCCCATCGCCGCAATGCTGACCGGCACATAGGGCGGACGGAAGGTAGTTGTACCTGTCTCGGGTATGCCACGCCCCGTCGCATCTGCCAGAACAGCCAATGCCGCGACATTTGAGTTCTTGCCCTGATCCGTCGCCATGCCTTGCGTGGTGTACCGCTTCATATGTTCGACGGATTTGAAATTCTCGACGACAGCTTGCCGGATGTCCTTGACCGAAACATCATTCTGGAAATCCAGCCAAGCCCGGCCTTTTCCAGCCACCGCCCAAAGGGGATTCAACGCGTAAGCCTCATCTTCAGCGACCGGAATAGCCACCTCGACAGTCTTTTTGCCCAGCGCCTTCAACGCGTCGTGGGCAGCGGAAACGCCTGCTTCCATACAGCCGTGCGTCGAAAACGTACCCGCACAGGCCCCCGCAACATCCATATGCGGCACGGCACCTTGTGTCGGCACAAAGGCCTGAATGTCCTCACGCCATGTGGGACGCCCATTCATATGGCAAGTCAGGTTCACCGTTGGGTTCCACCCCCCCGACATCGCCAGACAATCCACTTGCAAGGCTTCCTCACCTTCATCGGTGCGCACGGTGATGCTTTCGAGCGCCTTGCGCCCGCCGGAATTGCAGACCTGCCCACCCTTGATCACGCGACCCCCGAAACCCTCGACGACAGCATCCTTGCGGCTGTCGATCAGCGCCGCGACGTGTACGCCCGCCTGCACAAGATCGCGTGCGGTCCGATGCGCATCATTGTTATTGCCGAAGACAGCGACCCGTTTGCCCGGGCTCACGCCCCAACGGTTGACGTACGCCCTGACGGCCCCCGCCGTCATGATCCCCGGCCGGTCATTGTTCTGAAATGCCACAGGCCGCTCAATGGCACCTGCCGCGAGAATGCTGCGCTTGGCTGCAATGCGCCAGAAACACTCAAGTGGTGCGCCCCCGCTCCGACGATCCGTGTGCTGGTTTACCCGCTCCAGCGCACCATACATGCCACCGTCGTAGGCCCCTGTGACCGTGGTGCGCGGCATCAAGCGCACGTTGTCCATCGCCGCGAGTTCAGCCACAACCGACGCCGCCCAAGCGGCCCCCGACTGGTGTCCGACCGCGCCGCTCTCGGCATTCAGTCGCCCGCCCATTAGGCTGTCCTCATCCGCCAAGATCACATCCGCGCCGCCCTTTGCGGCTGTCAGCGCTGCCATCAAACCGGCGGGCCCCGCACCGATCACCAAGAGATCGCAAAATGCAAAGGCCTTTTCGTAGGTATCGCCATTGCTTTTGCCTGACAGACCACCCAGACCTGCGGCCTTGCGGATCACCGGCTCGTAAATGCTCTCCCAGAACCGCTTCGGCCACATGAAGGTTTTGTAGTAGAACCCCGCGCCCAGAAATGGTGCCGCCAGATCGTTCACTGCCATCAGGTCGACATCAAGGCTCGGCCATGCATTCTGCGAGCGCACAACCAATCCGTCATAAATCTCTTGCTGTGTGGCGCGCACGTTGGGCTCTGCATCCGGCCCCTTACCCACGGTCATCAACGCATTAGGCTCCTCACTGCCCGCGCTCAGCACGCCGCGCGGCCGGTGGTATTTAAAGGACCGTCCCATCAGGGTAACCCCATTGGCCAAAAGCGCAGAGGCCACCGTGTCACCTTCAAAACCGTTGAACTTCACACCATCAAACTTGAACTGAACGGGTTTTCCCCCGTTCACGATGCCTTTACCAGCAATCCTCATGACAGAGCTCCCATGGCCTGCTTGGTATCCGCCGCCAAGGCCACCTTCGATATCTCGTGGGTGCGTGTGTCCCGCGTCACCACCAGCCAACTGCCGCAGCCCGCGTCATGATGCCATAACTCCTCCAGAGCGCCTGCCGGATTGTCGCGCAGGTGCAGGTAGTCATCCCAGACGTCGACACCGGTGCCAGGTGCCGGCCGCGCCAACATGCTGGCCGCCCCCTGATAATAGAATTCCCGCCGGTCACGCAGACCACATATCGGACAGTCAATTCTCACACCCAAACTCCCGTCAAATCACCGACGCCCGGCTTCACTTGGCCCATAAACTCGATCCCGCATTCGCTGCTCTCGATTAGTGCAAATTATGCTGCGATCCTGTTGCTTCTTCGTCCATCAACCCCGCACCGATCCGGAACCTGTCCAACCGGTAAGCCGCCGCTGCTGTATGATGTTCTCCCGTGGCCATCAGATGCGCGAATGCATCGCCAGATCCCGGCACAGCCTTGAACCCGCCGTAACACCAGCCGCAGTTGATGAACAAACCTTTGGTCTCTGTCTTGTCAATAATAGGTGAGCCGTCAGGCGTCATATCCATGATCCCGCCCCACGAACGCAGCACCTTGGCCTTCCCGATCATCGGCATCAGGGTCATGCCCGCCTCCATGACATGCTCCATCATCGGCATGTTGCCGCGGGCCGCGTAAGAGGAATAGAAGTCCAGATCGCCGCCAAAGACCAGACCACCCTTGTCCGACTGGCTGATATAGAAGTGACCCATGCCAAAGCTGATTACATGGTCGATTACCGGTTTGAGCCCTTCTGTCACAAAGGCTTGCAAAACATGGCTCTCGATTGGCAACCGCATCCCGGCCATCGCCGCCACCTGAGATGATCGGCCTGCAACGACTACGCCTACCTTCTTCGCACGGATTGCGCCGCGAGTGGTCTGAACCCCTTTGACCACACCGTTTTCAATATCAATGCCAGTAACTTCGCACTGCTGGATCAAGTCAACGCCACGTTGATCCGCCCCCCGTGCGTAACCCCACGCTACCGCGTCATGCCTTGCCGTCCCGCCGCGGCGGTGCAGCAAGCCGCCGTAGATCGGAAACCGCGTGTTCTCAAAATCAAGATAAGGGAGCATCTGACGGACGCTTTGCGCACTCAGCAATTCCGCATCATCGCCTTGCGCCGCCATCATGTTCCCACGCCGCGCAAAGGCATCGCGCTGCCCATCGGAATGGCACAGCATCAAAACGCCGCGCTGGGACATCATCGCGTTGTAATTCAGGTCCTGCTCAAGCCCCTCCCAGAGTTTGAGAGAATGAGAGTAGAATTGCGAATTGCCTTCCATCCCGTAGTTCGCCCGCACGATCGTCGTATTGCGCCCGACATTCCCGCCCCCCAGATATCCCTTTTCCAGCACAGCGATGTTGGTCAGCCCATGCTTCTTGGCAAGGTAATATGCGGTGCTCAGCCCGTGGCCCCCGCCGCCGATAATGATGGCGTCGTATTCAGCCTTGGGTTCGGGATCGCGCCAATGGGGCGTCCAGCCCTTGTTTCCGGTCAACCCTTCGCGCAACACGCGTAATCCTGAAAACCGCATCCTGTGCATCCCCATCTTCGATCGGGTCATCTAGTCAGGCAAAGGATCAAGGTTCAACGGTTTTTCGCAAAACCTCGCGGTAAATCTTCATGGTTTTCCGTGAGCGCCATTCAAACGAGCGCGCCTTCACGCAGTGCTTTCATCGCTGCAATGAAGGGTCCAGGGCCGTGGCTGACCCTTGACACATCCGCTGCGGCAAATGCGGCAACAGAAATATCCGCGCCCATCCGCATCACATTAACCGGCAGTGGTTGTGCCTGAGCGAGCCGTTGTATCAGTGACAGATCAGACAGACCCGGCACAAAAACACCGTCCGCTCCAGCCTTTGCATAAGCCGCCGCGCGTTCCAAAGCCTCTTCCATATGCGCGGCTGGTGGAACACCATCGTCCTGAAAGAAAACATCCGTTCGCGCATTGATGAACAGCGGGACACTTGCGTCATCTGCTGTCTTCCTGATCGCTGCAATGCGTGCGGATTGATCTTCAATAGTATGCAACCCTTCACCACGCACGACCCTATCTTCGAAATTCAGCCCCACAACACCCGTCGCAATCAGCTGTGAAACATTGCGCTCTAAGCCTTGCGGAGTGACAGCATACCCGCCCTCGAAATCAACACTGACAGGCAGAACGGTTGCGCCGACGATCTGGCGAGCGACACGCAGGGCATCATCCAATGGCAATGCCTCGCCGTCCTCAAACCCCAATGCCGCTGCCACCGACCAACTGCCCGTCGCAATCGCTTTGGCGCCCGCCTGCGTCACAGCCTTTGTCGACGCAGCATCCCAAACGTTCCACAATACTAAAGGCGTGCCGCGTTGGTGCAACGCTCTGAATACCTCTGCCTTTTCGCCTTGGTTCATCATCATTCCTTTTTTGCCTGCGCAAATCCCCGCTCGATTTCTAACAAAGCCTGTTTGCGCCAAAGCCCACCACCGTATCCGGTCAACGCCCCATCGGCAGCCAAGACGCGGTGACAAGGGATCGCAATCGCTATCGGATTGGCACCGTTTGCCCGCGCAACAGCTCGGGTGGCGTCAGGCCGCTGCATCATCCGTGCCACCTCCGAATAGGACCGTGTCTGCCCTGCCGGAATGTCCCGCAGCCTGCGCCACACCTCTTGGTGGAACGGCGTTCCCAATGGGGCCAGCCGCGTGCGGATATCCGCGCTGGTCCCTCTCATAAAGGCGTTCATTTCCCGTTCAATCTGATCAATCGGTCCGAACCGCCCGAAACCCAATGACCCCTTGGCATGCGCATAAAGCCGTTTCAGTTCCGCAGGCAGCGCCTTGCGCTCGGCGAACTCCAGCAGGTGCAACGCCTGCGCATCACTCACCGCAATCATCGGTCCAAGCTTTGTGTCGATCCAGTCGGCCCTCAGCAGCGCATCCTTAACAAATTTGCCCGGTGCCACCCCCAACCAACGGGCAAAGGCCGCACGAAATGCTGCAGGACTGTCATAGGAGGCTTCCATCTGCGCGTCGATTACGCGGCCCCCTTCCGGCAAAATCTGCGCGGCCGTGCGCAATCGCGAAAGCCGCGCCATTTCAAGAAAGGTCATGCCGAATTGCCGTTTGAACGACCGCCGCACGGTCGAGGTATCCAGCCCCATCTGCGCGATATCCCGTTCCCGCCACCGGCGTGATGGCTCAGCTTCCAAAACGACCAGCAATCGCGAAATCGTCGGATCACTCTGTGCCGCAGGGGCCAGAGGATGACAGCGTTTGCACGCCCGAAAGCCCGCTTCGATACACAGCCCGACCCGGTCGAAGAACACACAGTTCTCACGCTTGGGCTTGCGGGCAGGACAGGTCAGCCGACAAAACACGCCGGTCGATGTCACACCGACATAGGCGCGCCCCTCGAACCCTGCATCGCGGGCAATGAGGGCAGCATAAAGCGCATCATCATTTGGCAGATCAAACATCATGAACAGATGCCTACCAAAGCGCTGCGGCCCTGTCCGCCTGCAAACGGGCGTCTATTCAGAAAACCGCGTCTGGAATTATGCAGCTGTCCTACAATCCCTTGGCGCGGTAGCTTGCGGCCACCTTTTCGATCGACACCAGATAAGCCGCGGTGCGCAAGTCTTCTACGTCATCGCGCCCGTGCCAGACGTCGGCCATGGACTGGTATGCCGTCGACATCGTGTCATCCAGCCCCGACCGGACCAGTTCCAACTCGCCCGCGCCGCGCAAATACTTGTCTTTGAAGTTCGGACTTAGCTGCCAGCCGATGCCGCTGTCGGCGGACAGCCGCTCCAATTCGTCCACGACCAACTGGTGACGCGCTTCTTCTTGACGGCGTTGCATGCGCCCAAAGCGGATATGGCTGAGGTTCTTGACCCACTCAAAGTAGGATACCGTCACACCGCCCGCATTCGCATACATGTCCGGAATGATTACCGTCCCCTTGCTGCGCAGAATGTCGTCAGCCCCCGCCGTTACCGGACCATTGGCTGCTTCGATGATCAGCGGTGCCTTGATATTTTCTGCGTTGCTAAGGTTGATCACCCCCTCAAGAGCCGCCGGAATAAGGATATCGCATTCCGTCTCCAGCATCTTGGCACCTTCCTCCGCGCTCTCTACGCTGGAGCTTGGATAACCGAGGATCGAACCGTGCTTGCCGATCCAGTCATAGACTGATTGCACATTCAGCCCCGCCTCATCGTGCAAAGCGCCGTCGCGTTCAATAATTGCGGTGACTTTGCAACCATCTTCCTCGCTCAGAAACTTGGCCGCGTGATAGCCGACGTTGCCTAAACCCTGCACCACGACCCTTTTGTCTTTTAGCGTGCCGGTCAGCCCCGCTTTTTCCATTCCCTGTTTGTCGCGGAAAAACGCATGCAGCGCATACTGCACGCCACGACCTGTCGCTTCGGTCCTGCCCTGAATACCGCCCGCGTTGATCGGCTTGCCGGTCACGCAGGCCACGCCGTTGATGTCCGTGGTGTTCATCCGTTTGTACTGATCGGCGATCCACGCCATCTCACGCTCTCCGGTCCCCATATCGGGTGCCGGTACGTTCTGTGCGGGGTTGATCATGTCCCGCTTGATCAGCTCATAGGCAAAGCGGCGGGTAATCAGTTCCAGCTCGTGATCGTCATATTCGCGCGGATCAATACACAAGCCACCCTTGGAGCCACCAAAGGGGGCTTCGACCAGCGAACACTTATAGGTCATCAGCGCGGCCAGCGCCTCCACCTCGTTCTGGTTCACGCCAAGGCTGTAACGGATGCCGCCTTTCACCGGCTCCATATGTTCTGAATGAACTGATCTGTAGCCTGTGAATGTCTGGATCTTGCCGCGCAAGCGCACACCAAAGCGGACGGTGTAGGTCGCGTTGCAGACGCGAATTTTCTCTTCCAACCCGGCAGGCAGGTCCATCAACGCAACAGCACGGTTGAACATAATGTCGACACTATCGCGGAAACTCGGCTCGTTCTTGGTTTGCATCTGGTTCTCCTGTTCGTCTCGCCTCCAAGATCGGGGGCTGTGGGGGAGCATCGCGGACAGGCGACTCGGCTCAAGGCTGGGTCCGACCATAGGCTGCAAATTTGCAACCTGCGACTTTATTCATCGTTAACGCGATTCCTTACACTGGCCACAGTATAAGGCCGTTTTGAAGCCGACTGTATCTGATGGCGCAACAACCGCCCAACTTCGGCTGCATTGATGCTCAAACATGTCCAAAAATACCTATATTTGCCAATAGTTTGCCCCATTTCCGCCACGTTCTGACGGCACAACAGACCAACGGAAAAGTCCGCCCACTGAATGGGAACACCCCGAAGAGGGTTAGGCTGGAAAGGTTAACGATTATGAAACGACAAATGAAAGAGTTTCGCGACTTCACCGCGTTCTACCGCAGTTTTGCGAAGGAAGAGGACGGCATGGTCACGATCTTTGCATGCTTCATGATCTTCTGCATGATTATGATCGGCGGTATCGGTGTTGACATGATGCGCCACGAGATGGAGCGCACGCGCATTCAGGCTGTTGCCGACCGCGCTGTGCTCGCTGCGGCTGACCTTGACCAGTTGTTGGACCCCACAGCGGTTGTTCATGATTACTTTGCCAAGTCTGGCATGGCCGACTTTGTTTCAAATGTCGAAGTGAACCAGGGCCTGAACTTCCGTAATGTTAAGGTGGACGCGTCCACCACCGTCAAAACGCAGTTCATGGACTACCTTGGCGTCGACAATCTGATTGTGCCGGGCGTTTCGCGCGCTGAGGAGAAGGTCAACAAAGTTGAGATTTCCCTCGTGGTCGACATCTCTGGTTCGATGAAGAACAACGGCAAGATGGACAACCTCAAGAACGCGGCGGCGACGTTCATCGACACCGTGCTGGACGATACTGACGAAGACCTTATTTCCGTATCGCTCGTTCCTTATTCAGAGCACGTGAACGCTGGTCCGATGATCTATGACCAGCTGAATGTGAACACGCTGCACAACTATTCACACTGCATCGAGTTTCCGGACAGTGAGTTCTCAAGCGTCGCGCTCAACAAGACAATGACGTACGAGCAGATGCAGCACTACCAGTGGAACAGCTACTCCAATGAATCCGGCAATACTCAAAACACGCGGTATGACACCGTTTGCCCTCGCTATTCTTACGAACGGATCATTCCAACGAGCCAGAATGCCAGCTATCTCAAAGGGCAGATCTCGCAGCTCAAGCCGCGTGCGGGTACGTCGATCTTTTTGGGCATGAAATGGGGCTCGGCTATGCTCGACCCCTCGTTCCGCTCGATCAATTACCAGCTTGCCAATCAGGGCAACGTCGACGCTGTCTTTGCCAACCGTCCAACCGGTTACAATGATGACGAGACGCTCAAGACGATCATCCTTATGACGGACGGTCAAAACGACAAATCAATGCGGATCCCGGACTACTATTACGACTCAAGCTCCGAGATCGTGCACTGGGCGAACTACAACCTGAACTACTACCTCAGCAGATATGTGAATTCTTACTACCATAGAAACTTCTACACCCAGAAGTATGATGCGTCTCAGGGTGACGGTTTGCTCTCAAGCGTCTGTGAAGCTGCGAAAGAAAAGAAGATCGTCATCTGGACTATTGGTTTTGAGGTTCAGGACCACGGTGCAAACGTGATGCGCGACTGCGCTTCCTCACCCAGCCACTTCTTCCGGGTGGAAGGCGTCGAGATCACCGAAGCGTTCTCGTCCATCGCCCGCCAGATCAACCAGCTGAGGCTCACACAATGATACAGCCAGTCAAAAACTTCCTGCGGCGTTTTCGCCGCAGCGAGGACGGCTCCGCCCTCGTGATTGAATTCTGCATTTTTGTTCCGCTCTTGTTCGGTGCATTCCTGATGGCGGTTGAAATGGGTATCTACTCCATGCGCCAGATGTATCTGGACCGCGGCCTGGACCTCGCTGTGCGCTTTGTGCGCCTCAACACGAACGAGGATTACACGCACGACGACATCAAACAGATGATCTGTGACAACTCGGGTTGGCTTGAAAACTGCGGAGAGACACTGCGCCTCGAGATGGTTTCGATCAACCCGCGCGACTTCGCCCAGTTCGAACAAACTGCGGACTGTGTCGACACGTCAGAACCTGTTGAACCAGTACGCGGTTTCACCTTGGGTCGCGAGAACCAGATGATGATGCTGCGTGCCTGCATCAAGTTCGACCCGATCTATCCAACAAGCGGTCTGGGTTACGCATTTGAAAAAGACGGTTCCGGCAAGGCCAAGATGGTCTCCTCCGCAGCCTTTGTTCAGGAGCCAGGTTAATGTTCTTAGCACGGATCAAATCCCGCCTGTCCGGTTTTGGCCGGAACGAAGACGGCACCATCGCGCTTGAAGCTATGATTGTTCTGCCTGTGATGTTCTGGGCATTCCTGTCGATGTTCTCAATCTTCGACGCTTTCCGGACGTATAGCATCAACCAGAAGGCGGCCTTTACCATTGGCGACTCTATCTCGCGTGAGACAGCACCACTGGATCAGGCCTATCTTACAGGAACGCTCCAGCTGTTCGAATACCTGTCGCAAAGTCAGGGACAATCGGCGCTGCGTGTCTCGTCCCTCTGGTATGATGCTGCGCAAGACCGCTTCTTCGCGGACTGGTCGAAAAGCAACGGTACCGTGGCTGAACTGAGCAGCGATGACGTCGAGACGTGGCAGACCAAATTGCCAGTCCTGCCTGACGGTGAGCGTATCATGCTGGTTGAGACATGGAGCGAATACGATCCGCCCTTCGCAACTGGTCTGGAGCGTCGCGAGATCACCAATTTCGTGTTCACCCGTCCCCGTTTTGCACCGCGCGTGTGCTGGGAACAGTGTAACTAGACAGTTCGAAGTCGCCAATGGCTGATGCCTTGAACAACCTTCATAACGAGTGACAAAGTAAGCTGCGCGATCCGCCCTATTGGTGCGGGTCGCGCAATGCCATCATGGCCGCCAGAACTTCGGACATGAATTTGGTCTGGCTGCCGGGGGTCATGCCGCCGATGCCTATGCGGCGGCCGATGCGCCACCACAGACCCGGACGCCATGCACGCGGCGCAGACGTGCTGGTCCGCAACAAAAAGCCATTGGACGGTTTGAAAGCAAAAACGCCGCGGTCCATGCCTTCGACATCTTCGACCCGCGCGATCAATGTCCCGTCGCCATCGCGGATTTCGGTTCTGGTGAGTTCTATGCAGCTTGCCGTCGCGCGGCGCATCTTGTCTGCCAACCACAACGATCCGACACCGATGCACAGCAGGAATATCTGCCAGCCCATGCTGGGCGGGCGCACAAACGAAATGTAGATTACCAGCACGCCCAAAAGCGCGAGGGAAACCAACCCCAGAAACCGGCGTCCATTGGAAGCCTTGGCCGTGGCCAGCACTTCATCCTCATCGCCGAGTGTGTCTTCAAATTCCATATTGCGCTCCGTCCCTGATTGCTTGCGTCCCTACCGCGCAGCACCCATCAGAGCAAGCGGGCGGCTCAGGGCTTGCGCCCGTCCTTTTTGAATCGCCTTTCATTCAGCTGTTCTTCAAGCCGGTCTGCCACCATCATGCGGTCAGCGTGCGGCATGGTCCCGACAATACGCAACCATGCTGTCTGCGCACGGGCCTGAGCATTCTGTGCTGCCTCGGATTGGCCTGACAGCAAGGCCGTTGCGGAATCTGCATCAAAAGGATCAGCCCGCAAAATTTCAGCCATTTCAAGGTAAACACCCCGTCGCCCCTCACGCGTGGACATCACGGACGGATTGCCCTGACGCATGCTTTGCCGCAGGTCCCGCCGCGCCTCGCGTGGCAGTGCGCGCACAAAAGGTGTGCCATAACTTTGCGCGATATCACGAGGACCGCGCTTTTGAGGGCCGTCACCAATGTGGCGCAGGGCCGCTCCGGCAAACACACCGACAAAAGCCAGGTTTAGCGCCAGAGAGATGCCGAATGCCCATTTGAAAGCGCGGGGCAAGCGCCGTGCGGATTGAGTGTTATCCATCGGTCGCATCCTCTTCGATATCCCAGCCAAAGGCCGACACCCCTGCGCTGTCAAAACTATCTTCCGTGTATTCGGTCTCTACGCCCCACACTGTCGCTGTCAGATCTGGCACCGCATCGGGTGGTGCAATACCCAGCCAGAACCCCACGCAGCTGGCAGTAACCAGCCCGCTCAGACCGGGTATACCGCCCAAAGCCCCGAGCCAGTCACGCCAGCCCTTGAAAGCCGGCCTTGGCTGTTCCTGCTGCGCGTCTGCCAGCACCCGTTCCATCAAGGCATCGGGAGCATGCGGAGGCGTGGCACGCGCCTGCTGAAACAAGTCTTCCAGCATGGCATCGTTGTTCTGGTTTCTACTGGTCATCTTCATATCCCAATGCCTCTCGTTGCCCGTGCAATACCTTGGCCAGTGCACGTTTTCCCCTAGCCGTGAGGCTTTCAACAGCCTCGACCCCTGTGTCAAGAATGGCCGCAATCTCCGGATTGGCCAATCCCTCAATGTGTCGCAAGACCACTGCCTGTCTTTGACGATCCGGAAGGGTGTCCAAGGCGGCCTGCAACGCATCCCGACGGGTTATTTCCTGAAGCCGTTGCTCGACACTCATTGAGGGATCAGCGGGTTCTTCAATCTCGTCAAGGCCGGGTCCGCGACGGCGGCGCAGCCTGTCGGTACATAAATTTGCAGTCACCCGGTAAATCCACGTCGTCACCTTGGCCTCGCCTGTGCGCCATTCCGGCGCAATTTTCCATAATCTCAGCAGTGCTTCCTGTGTCACGTCCTCTGCCTCTGCCCCGTCACCCAGAACACGAAAAGCATGTCCATAGACGCGCGGCGTCAGCGCGGCCGTCAAGGCCCGCGCCGCTGTCGTGTCACCCTGAGCATAGCGTTCAAGCAACGCGGCCTCGGGGTCTGCTTCTTCAGGCACTATCTGGTTGTACATTTGCATGACGTAGCAGACCGGAGGCGCAACAAAAACCGCCTCCGGTCCAATCGCTTAGTTCGAATGGCGCTTGCCACCCTGACGTGCCTTGGCGAACTCTTCGGCACTCAAGGCACCATCACCATCTGCATCAAGACGTTCGAGCATCTTTGCCGGATCACGACGCTCCGTCATCTCGGCCAAGGACACTTTGCCGTCCTTGTTGGTGTCCACACGTTCCATCATCTTGCCCGCACGCTTGCCTTGACGTTTTCCGCCAGCGGCTTCCAGCTCTGCCGCGTCCAGTGTGCCATCGCCATTGGTATCATGCTTCTCGAGCATCTTTTCAGCCCGCTTTCCTCCGCGCGCGCCCTGCATCTCTTCGGCTGTCAGAAAGCCGTCACCGTTCGCATCGGCTGTCGCAAAGCGTGCCGCCGCATGGGCGCGAAGCTCTTCTTGCGTGACAGAACCGTTGCCGTCCGCGTCGATCTGCTCGAACATCCCACCCTTGTCACCCGACTTTGCCTGAGCGGCCACGCCGCCTACAGCAATCAGTCCGGCCAAGAGGGCAATCTTTGTGTATGAAGCGTTGATCATGTCATTCTCCTGTAATGATCCATCGACCCGGTTTTTCCGGGCCAGATGATCATCAAACGGGCCATCACCGGCTTTCCGTCGAAAAAAGTTTCAGATGTCGAAATTTGCGACATCGCGCCGCAATAGCTATCTGAGGTCTTTCAATTCTCGCCCATCAGGCGCACATGGAATGCAGAGTAGGACAACAAATGACCGATCAAGCCCAGCATGCCGATTCTTCTATGCCTTTGACCGACACCTCGGAGGAGCGACCTTTCTGGGGCGCGATCCTGCGCGGATGGCGCGGCAAATGTCCGAACTGCGGCTCCGGTCCGATCCTGAAAAGCTATCTTAAGGTCAATGACGACTGCGCTGTGTGCAAGCAGGAGCTGTTTCACCACAAAGCCGATGATGGCCCTGCCTACCTGACGATCCTGATCGTCGGTCATCTGATGGCGCCGATGCTGCACTGGGTCTTTGTTAAATGGCGTCCCGAGCCTTTGACCCTGTTCACCATTTTTGCGGTTGGCTGTGTCGGCCTGTCGCTTTACCTTCTGCCCAGACTGAAGGGAGCCATGATCGGCTTTCAGTGGGCCAAGGGCATGGGCGGGTTCGGCGACGACACCTGACCCCCGTCCCGGTCTGAACAAGGACGGGACGCATCTATGACCATCGACAAAAGCCAAGTACGCAACGCTGCAACGGTGATCGTCCTGCGCGACCGACTGACAGCGCCCCGCATTCTGATGGGTCAGCGCGGTGCCAAGGCTGTGTTCATGCCCAACAAGTTCGTTTTTCCCGGTGGCGCTGTGGACGCAGGGGATGCCGACATTCCGCTTGCCAACCCGCTACCCGAAACCTGCCATTCACGCCTTGCCGAAGATGCCGACGCCACCCTCGCCCACGCCATTGCCGTTGCTGCAGTGCGTGAATTGTGGGAGGAAACCGGCCTTATTCTCGGCACACCAGGCGCATGGGATCACACACCGCCCCCTGATTGGGAGACTTTCGCCGCTACCGGTCACCTGCCGGATGCCTCAGCGTTGCAATTCACCTTCCGCGCCCTGACGCCCCCCGGCCGCCCGCGCCGGTTTGATGCGCGTTTCTTTTTGGTGGATGCCGACGACATCGCAACAGACCTCGATGACTTTGACGCCGCGTGCGACGAGTTGAGCCACCTGCAATGGGTACCTCTGGATAAGGCACGTTCCTTTGACATGCCCTTCATCACCGAAGTTGTGCTGGCAGAGGTCGAAGCCCGTGCCGACGACCGATCACCGCCCGCCTCCGTTCCCTACTTCAAAAACAACGATGAAGAGAGCCTGTTCCTTCGCCTGCGCGGCACTCCAATGCCGGAGTAGGCGTTGCAAAGCAGGGTTCGCAGCAAAGGAACACTGTCAGCGAAGTGGTATTAGATCACCAGCACCAGCATGACCAGCGAGCAGACCAAAACGGCCATGCCGATCAATTCCCGCGGAGAGATACGCTCGTGGAAGAAAAGGGTTGATGCCGCCATGCTCAGGATCAACTCGATCTGTCCCAGTGCGGCCACATAGGCCACGTTCTGCACCGCAAATGCGATGAACCAGCACAATGACCCCGCCATTGAAGTTAATCCGATCCAGACCGCCACCCGCCGCGCATCCCACACCGCACGCATCTGGCCCGGCTCGCGCAAGCGCAACCAGACCACCATCATCGCCGTTTGTATGCTCACCACCGCTGCCAGTGTCACCACCGCACGCAGCACAGGGTCATCTGCCGCCACTGCCAGTGTCGCGCCGCGATAACTGACACCCGAAAAGGCAAAAAGTATGCCCGAGGCAAGCCCCAACCCCACTGCACGGTTGCCTATCTCGCCCAGACTGAACCCCTTGGTGTCCGGGTTTGCCGAAAGGATCAGCACACCTGTGATGCCCAAGGCAATTGCACCGAACCCCAGCGGCGAGACCCCTTCGCCCAGCAACAGCCACCCTACCAGAACGGTTTGGATGACTTCGGTTTTCTTGAACGTGATGCCTACCGCAAAATTGCGCTGTTTGAACAACAGCACGACGCAGACCGTCGCCAAAATCTGGGAACCCGCCCCCAAAATACCAAAGCCCCAGAACGAAGCACTAACCGCAGGCAGGCGGGTGTCCGAATAGACCAGATAGAGCGCTGAAAGGGCCAGTATGAACGGCAGTGAATAGAAGAACCGCGCATATGTGGCCCCTGCTGCCGAAAGCGTTGCAGTCGCCAAATGCTTCTGCAGCATGAAGCGGACGGTTTGAAACGCGGCAGCTGCCAGCGTCACGATGATCCAGAATTCGGGGACGAAAGCGTTCATCCCACTGCTATAGGTCTATTTATGACCCCTTCGCCAGAGCGGATGCGCGACGGGATCTTTGGCGCGCAGCAAATACTGCGCAAAGATCGTCCCATATGAACGGTACACATACCCCTGATTTCGCGCGACAAATGCAGCGCGGCGGGCACGGTACACCGAAGGCAATCTGTACCACGCCACCTGCGGGTGGATGTGGTGCACCGCATGATAGTTATTGTTGAGAAATAGAAACGCCAGTGGACCGCTATCCTCGATAATCACGGTGCGTCCTGATGCGCGCTCATGTGCGCGGTGTTCCAGAAAGGTGCGGATGCGAAGGACAGATAAGGCTCCATAACACGCAAGAAGATAGCTCCACAGGCTCACCTCGGACCATGCTACCACACCAAGCACCAGCAACACGCCCGGTACATGCGAAACCCAATGGGCAAGCACTTTGGTGTCCCCCTTGGCAATCCGGCGTAGGTCACCCGTCCAGAATACCGCCAGCCCGATAGCAGGTCCAAGGATCATGCGGCCCAGCAATGTGTTGTTCATCTGTAAAACAAGTCGCAGCAAGAACGGGACACGTTCCCAAACCGCCGGGTCAAGATAGTGGGATTCAGGATCGTCGTAGGGGTCAGTCAGACGGGCATCATGATGGTGCGCGAGATGCTGCTCTTTGAACCTGAGGTAGGGAACAAAGAGCCCTGGCTGGATCAATCCGATGGCCGTCGAGATGCGATTTGAACGCACCACGATACCATGCAGCAACTCGTGGCTTAACGATGAATGCAACGTCAGCGACAGAACCAGCAACACAAAGCTGAAGGCCTGCCACCCTTGCGGCATGCTGAGCGCAAGACCCCAGACCAAAAGGCAACCTGTCAGCACGCTGAAGGTACGCCAATCTACGGTTACAATTCGGGTGGGCGGTGTTTGCTCTGAGGGGGCTTGGCTAAGCTGCGGTAGGAGGGCGGTGGTCATTTAATTCCGATCACATCAGTTTTGACCTAGACTGCATAAGCCTTCCGATGTGGACAATTCGGACAACGATTAACATTTCCCACATCTTGTGATAACTTTCACCAGATGCAGAGAAAACTCACCAAGAATGATCGCGCCCTGACCTTCCGCGCGCGCCTCTCTCAGGCGCTTGGCGAAAGCGATTTGACACAAAGCGGTCTGGCCCGCGCGATCGGCGTTGATCGCTCCACCCTGTCACAAGCGCTCGGCGGTGCGGCCACACGGCTTCCCAGTGCGCATGTCGTGGGGGCGGCGGCGCATGCTTTGGGCGTGTCGTCGGACTGGCTTTTGGGTCTTTCCGACCGTCCCGAAACGGCCGCTGATCTTGTCACCAACAGTTTCGAGATTTCACAGGCCCCGCGTGCTTTGGTAGACGAACAGATCTATGCATGGCATCGCGAAGCGGCTGGATACAAAATCCGGCATGTTCCCGCAACCTTACCCGATATGCTTAAGACCGAAGCCATGCTGCAATGGGAATACGGCCCCCATCTGGGCCGCACCACTCAGCAGGCGATCAATGCGTCCCGCGACAGATTGGACTGGATGCGGCAAGCCCGGTCCGAATATGAAATCGCAATGCCACTTTACGAGATCGAAAGTTTTATCCGGGGCAGCGGCTACTATGCCGGTTTGCCGGTCACAACACGGCTTGATCAGACGGATCAGTTGATCGCTCTGAGCACGCAACTTTATCCGCGTCTGCGGCTCTACCAATTCGATGCCCGCAAGCTCTATTCCGCGCCCGTTACGATCTTTGGCCCTCTGCTCGCGGTCTTCTACGCTGGCGGGCACTATATGGCCTTTCGCGACCGCGCGCGCATCGAAACATTTACCACCGATTTCGACGTGCTTGTCCGCGAGGCCCGCCATACCGCTCGCGATTTTCCCGATGTGCTTAAAGACATGCGGCAACTGATCCGGTAGAGCGCCACACGCGATTACGCCGCGTCTGTCTCAGCCGACTTTTGGATCGGGATTTTCTGTGTGACCGTCAACGGCGATCACCTGCCCCGAGACGCGCCGCGCCTTGGGTGACGCGAGAAAGACCGCCATATCGGCAATATCGCGTGCTTCTACAAATGACCGCATTGATGTTCCTGATGCATAACCGTTGTATACTTGATCCCGCGTCATACCTTTGGCTGCGGCCTCACGCGCAAGAACACCCTCCATGCGCGGCCCCTCCACCGACCCCGGACAGATCGCATTCGCACGGATGCCATATGGGCCAAGCTCCATCGCGAGTGTTTTCATCAAACCGATGACGGCCCATTTCGCCGCCGAATAGGGTGCGCGGTTCGGGTAGCCGAACAGACCAGCGGTGGATGAAACCAACACAATTGACCCCGCTTCAGCAGCCTTCATCATGGGTGCTGCGTATTTCGACGCCAGAAATGCCCCCTCAAGGTTGACGCTCACACAAGCGCGCCAGTCCGAAAGTGCCACGTCTTCAACCCGCGCAGTCGGACCCGCGATGCCTGCGTTTGCACACAGAACATCCAAACCATCCATCTGCGCAAAGACCCCTGCCATCTGCGTCTCATCGACAGCGTCCGCCTGGTGGCATACCCACGCGTCCGGGCACGCCTTCAACGCAGCCGCGTCGACATCGGTCACCCAGACCTCATATCCCTCGTCTGCAAAACCCTCCGCCATGGCGCGCCCGATCCCGGATGCGCCTGCGGTGATGAGGACCCGTTTCATCGCGGCCCGCCGATTGCGCGACCCAGCCCTTCCGGTCGGGGCAGAGAGGTATGCCCCTTGGCGATCCGCGCCAAGGCGGCCTCGATCTGCGGCGAGGGCGGTGCCGGTTTGCGCGTCTCAAGGCTCACGTGCAACAGGAAATGCTCGCCTGTTGCAAGAACACGGTCGCCCTCCCGCATGGTGTGGAACAAGTGCATCTTCTTGCCTTCGCCCAGCACAACCTGCGTATCAATCGTGATCACAGCCCCTGCGTGCACTTCATCCAGATGCCGTATATGCGACTCGGCCGTGAAATAGCTTCCGCCGTTCGAGATATATTCCGCGTCACAACCAATCATCTCCATGAAACGGTCCGTCGCGTCCGCGAAAGCCTGCAAGTAGCGGCTCTCGGTCATATGTCCGTTGTAGTCTGTCCAATCCAGCGGCACGGTCCGCCGCGCGGTCAGCACCGGCTTATCTGCAGGCACATCATCCGCTTTTGCACCCAGCGGCCTGCCGTCTCGCATCAGTTTTTCCTGCGCGTTCAACAACGCGCCGGCACCCCAGTCCTGCGCTTTCAATCCGCGCATCATCGTGACCAGATTGTTGTCCCTGATCCGCTCCAGCTCGCGAATGGAATAGGCACCCGATTGCGCGTCTGATTGACCGGCAATTAAATCTACCAGCTCGTCTGTGAATTCCGGCACATCCATCAGCTTGGTCCAAGGCCATTTCAGTGCCGGACCGAACTGCGCCATGAAATGCTTCATTCCTGCTTCACCACCCGCCACGCGGTAAGTCTCAAACAGGCCCATTTGCGCCCAGCGGATGCCGAACCCGTAGCGGATCGCGTCGTCGATCTCTTCGGTGGTGGCAATGCCGTCTTTCACCAGCCAAAGCGCTTCGCGCCATACAGCCTCAAGGAAACGGTCCGCCACATGCGCGTCGATCTCTTTCTTCAGATGCAACGCGTGCATCCCCAGCGACGAAAGCACGGACTTCGCCTTCTCGACGAGCGCAGCATCGCCAGCGTCGCCCGGTACAAGTTCCACCAGCGGCAAAAGGTAGACCGGATTGAACGGATGCGTGACCATAATCTGGCCGGGCCGTAGCGCACCCTGCTGCAATTCGCTCGGCTTAAAACCGGAAGTCGAAGAGCCGATCACGGCACTCGCGTCGCAGTTTGCCTGTACTTCAGCAAACGTCTCGTGCTTGATGTCCAGCCGCTCTGGTACGCTTTCTTGTATCCATTCCGCTCCATCAACTGCGCTTGCGATGGTTTCGTGAAATGTGATCGCGCCCTCATCCGGCAATGCCACATCCGTTAATCCCGGCAAGGACCGGCGGGCATTGGCCATCACCTCTCCAATCTTGCGCGCGGCTTCTGGATCCGGATCAAAAACCTGAACGTTCCAGCCGTTCAATACGAACCGCGCGGCCCAACCGCCGCCAATGACACCGCCACCGATGATCGCTGCTGTTTTCGTCATTTCACCACCTGCATCTTGGCTATGTCCCAGCCATTAAAGTCCAAAATTTCTGTCGCGGCCTTTACTCTGTCAGGTGCGGTTTTGCGGCTCCTGCCCAAAACCGCAGCCCAGCGCCCGTCTGCATCACCGACCGCCGCCGTGCGAAACCCTTCGTCGACCCACATAACGACCAGCGTGCTGTCACCGCCCATTTCGCGCAGTATGCCCGGTGCAGGCACCGAATAGGCGGTCAAAGTGTCGCCAGCCCTGCGTAGGAAAACACCATCGGTGGCGACCTGATAGGTCACGGACCGCTCACATTCGCCAAGGCACCGCACCGTCTGCCAGTCACCCGCAAACCGTCCCGCCTCGAACCGGCTGGTCCCGCCCAGTGGTACGGTTGGGTTCCGCAAACCAATTTCGATCTCGGGCAAGGGCTCCGCAGTACAACCCACGAGAAACATGGCCATCGCGCCCATCGCAGCGCGCAGGCCAAGACGCGTCACGCTGACATTCTCAGATACAGGGCTTTTCATAACCAAATTCCCTGCCGCAATGCGCTTGGTACCGAGGTCACTTCGGTGCGCGTTTTTGCAAGCCGAGCTTCTCGCGGACTTCCGCAGGTCCGATCACACGTGCGCCCATGTTTTCGATGATGGTGCCCGCGCGCTCGACCAACTGCCAGTTTTCAGCCAACACACCTTTGTCCAGCCAGAGGTTATCCTCCAGCCCTACGCGTACATGGCCGCCCGCCAGAACGCTGGCCGCGACATAAGCCATCTGGTTGCGCCCCAAACCGAAGGCGGAGAACGTCCAGTCATCCGGCACATTGTTGACCATCGCCATAAAAGTATTCAGATCATCCGGCGCCCCCCAAGGCACCCCCATGCACAGTTGCACCAAAGCAGGACTGTCCAGCACGCCGTCCTTAACCAGCTGTTTTGCATACCATAAATGGCCCGTATCAAAAGCTTCTATTTCCGGTTTAACGCCCAATTCTGTCATCATCCGTCCCATGGCGGTCAACATGCCGGGGGTGTTGGTCATGACATAATCGGCTTCGGCGAAATTCATCGTGCCACAGTCAAGCGTGCAAATCTCCGGCAGGCAGTCGGCAACATGGGCGACCCGCTCGGACGCGCCAATCATATCGGTGCCTTGCTGGCTTAACTGCATCGGATTTTCCGTGCCGCCGAAAACGATGTCTCCACCCATACCGGCGGTAAGGTTCAGCACCACATCTGTTTCGCTGTCGCGGATGCGTTCCGTCACTTCTCGGTAAAGGCGCAGATCGCGGCTGGGCTGGCCGGTCTCTGGATCACGCACATGACAGTGCACAACTGCAGCCCCCGCTTTTGCGGCCGCAATGGCGCTTGTCGCAATCTGTTCGGGCGAGCGCGGCACATGCGCAGATCGGTCCTGCGTGCTGCCGGAGCCGGTGACGGCGCAAGTGATAAAGACGTCGCGGTTCATCGAAAGAGGCATGTCGGAGGCTCCTTGGTCAGAGTGGTTTCGGGGACCATGCGACAGGACGTTAGCGGACGCCATGCCGAAAACGACATCTCAGCATTTTCCGGCGCACGAACGATTGCGGGACCACCTGAACAGGTGATCCCGTGTATTTCTTAAATTCCTAAAGGCGGTCTCTTAGTATGGCATTGGATGCGCACGGTTGACCTCATCAAGAGCGGTCAGCACGTCTTCGTCCAGTGTCACATCAGCGGCGGCAATGGCTGTTTCCAGCTGGTCCATACGTGTCGCGCCAAAGATAACCGACCCCATGAAAGGCCGCTGACAACACCACGCCAGCGCCATGTGCACCGGGTTCAGACCGTGATCCTTGGCAACCTTGAGATAGGCATCCACCGCCTCAAATGCGCGAGGGCCTTTGCGCCCGCCAAGGTCGTCATTCAGGGCCATGCGAGACCCTTCCGGCACGGCACCGTCTTGATACTTGCCCGTCAAAAGCCCGGTCGCGAGCGGTGAGAATGCAAACATATCAATCTGTTCATTGATGCAGGCTTCTGCGACATCCGTGTCCGCCATCCGGCACATCAAAGAATATTCATTCTGCACCGTGATCGGTTTAGGCCCGCCTACCCGACGGGCGACATCAGCCCATTGTGCCATCCCCCAAGCGCTTTCGTTGCTCAGCCCGAAATAGCGGATCGTGCCGCGTTTGACTTCTGCTTGCAGTGCACCCAACGTGTCTTCCATGTGGGCAATTGTATCAGCGCGGTTTTGATCGGACGGATCATAGGTCCAGTTCTTGCGGAACATATAGCTGCCGCGGTTTGGCCAATGAAACTGGTAGAGGTCGATATAGTCTGTCTGAAGCCGTCTGAGCGATCCTTCAACCGTCTCGCCGATGGTGTCAGAAGAAATCGGCGCGCCCTCGCGCACATGTTCCATTCCTGCGCCTGAGTGTTTGGTTGCCAACACGACATCCTCACGCCGCGCGCCGCGTTCGAACCAAAGGCCGATGATACGCTCCGTGCGGCCGACAGTTTCAGCGCTGATCGGGTTCACGGGATACATCTCGGCGGTGTCTATGAAATCAATTCCCGCCTCCAGCGCGCGGTCGATCTGGTCATGCGCCTCTTCGGCGGAGTTCTGCGTGCCCCATGTCATCGACCCCAGACAAAGCTCTGACACCTCAAGCTGGCTGCCACCCAATTTGTTACGCTTCATAGTCATCCTCACAATTTGGCGTCATCCTAGAGCGGTGCCACGCACGCACAAGCCACAAACCCGCGTCCCTTCGTTCCACAAAACTGTGAATAAAACAGAACCGGCAGGGCGGATTGCGTAAATTGAGAGCATTTGTGCATCGGTGCCAGATTTTACTTGGGTCTGACCCCCAAACGGGCATACCCCTTCGCTATGCGTCTATTGATTTCCTTTGCCGCCCTATTTTTGTCGGTCATCCTGCTCCAACTCTCTTCAGGGGGGGTTGGGCCTATCGACGTCCTGTCAGGCAGCGTTCTGGGTTTTTCCAATCAGGAAATCGGCCTTCTCGGCTCCGCGCATTTCTTTGGCTTCTTTATCGGATGCTGGTGGGCGCCACGGCTGATGGGTTCAGTCGGGCACTCGCGGGCTTTTGCGGCGTTCACGGCCATGGGGGCCATCGGTCTGATGGCGCATATGCTGGTCGTAAACCCCTATGCATGGGCCGCAATGCGCATCGCTTCCGGTCTATGTGTTGCTGGCTGCTATACCGTGATCGAGGCCTGGCTTCAGGCGAAGGTGACAAATGAGACACGCGGGCGCACCATGGGCGTGTACCGCGTAGTCGATATGACCGGCAGTCTGGGCGCGCAGATGATCGTCGGCATTCTCGCTCCAGCTTCTTATGTTTCCTACAATCTGCTTGCGATTGGTTGCTGTGCGGCACTATTGCCGCTTACCCTGACCACGATCAAACAACCCCCGACCCCATCTTCGCCCCGCCTGCGGCCAAAGCTGGCGTTTGCGCGTTCCCCACTGGCGGCGGCGGGCGTGGTCGTTGCAGCATTGTCGAGCGCGTCCTTCCGGATGGTGGGTCCAATCTACGGTCAAGAAGTCGGACTGAGTGCCGGACAAATCGCCTGGTTCCTGTCGGCTTTTGTCTTAGGGGGGGCCATTGCGCAAATTCCGATAGGTTGGCTGGCCGACAAATATGACCGCCGTTGGGTTCTGATCTGGCTTTCCGTTGCAGCGATCATAAGCTGCGGCGTTACAATGGGCACGAGCGGGCTTGGCACCGCGAGCATTATGCTCTCTGCGGGACTGTTCGGTCTGACGACCTTTCCGATTTATTCGGTGGCCGCCGCCCACGCCCATGACTTTGCCAGCAGCGACGAACGCGTGGAGCTTTCTGCCGCGCTGATGTTCTGGTTTGCAACAGGCGCAATCTTTGCGCCCTACATCGCTTCGGTGCTGATTGAGACCTACGGGCCGGGTGCGCTGTTTACGCTGATCTCGGTTGGCCATGCGCTGCTGGTAGTCTTTGGGTTGACCCGAATGCGGGCCCGTCCCGCGCGCACTGTCCGCACGCCGTATGTCTATGCGCCACGCACCAGCTTTACCATTGGCCGCTTGCTGCGCGTTGACAGAAACAAGAAGAACACCACCCACAAAAAATAGCCGCTATTCCGCCGCATGAAATGCACGCTTTTCCACTAGGCGAAAGGCGAAAGCGGAGGTCGCCTGATGCGCAGTTTTATATTGATGTTGTGCCTGATGCTGGCAGGCTATGCCATAAACGCCTATCAGGGCAGCCCGGTTACAATGCAAATCGCACCAAGTGGGCAAAGCGATGCCGATAAAACCGCGCAAACGATTAGCGATCTTGTGCCGGGGTCTGTTGGCAAATCAAAAGGTGGCACAGAAGTTAACGTCTCCATTGTAGCCGCTGTGCCTCAGACGCCCTTCGAGTTCGACATTGCCGGGGCCGAACAGGGTTGGCGCAGCTGGATGGCACATAACGGCGTGACTGCTGGAGCGATGAGCCTCGGCCGACATGGACATATCTTGCGCAGCGCAAATCTGCGCCGCAGCCCCGATGTACCCTACCCTGTCGCCAGCTTGTCCAAAGCAATCACGGCGATGTGCCTGAATGAGATGCTGGCAGAGACAGAGTATGGCTGGACCAGCACCCTTGGCGATCTTGCCCCTGTGCTCGCCCGGTTGAACATGCCGCCTCAGGCGGGCGTTCAGCCCATCACGCTGGCGGCTTTGGCCAATCACACCACAGGGTTTACCAAAAACCTGAAGGGCATGGACACCGCAGGCGAGGGACGAAACCTTTATACCCAGCAAAATATCGCCCGCGAGGCGCTGACGAACCCCGCGCATCTGCCTAAAAAGGCAAGATTTTCTTATTCCAATGTCAATTACGCCATCCTCGGTCAGGTCATCGTCGCCCTGTCCGGCCAGACGTATGAGGACACCTGCAAGCCCCGCGTGATGACTCCGGCAGGAGCGCATGGTGCCATTGTTGGCGGGCGCATGTGGGCCACCGCCGGGTTTGGCGGATGGTCGGTTTCCTCCGAAGATTACGCCCGTTTTGTGATGCATTGGTACGCCCCAGAACGCGATTGGGTCGCCACCCCAGAGGATTTCGCCTATTACGAGCGGCGCAAGTCCGGACTTGGCGTTTTTCAAATCCCGCAGCGGACCGGCGGCCACCTCATCCACCACACCGGGCTTTGGCAAAGCAAGAAAGCCAGCCGCCAGCATGGCGCGATCTTTCTCACCAGCGACACCGGCGCGACATTTGTTGCGAATTGGCAGGGTGATCTGGACAAGAAAGCCTACAGCGATTTGCGCAAAGCAATTGCCCCCTATCTGCAAAGGGTGCCTGCGACGAATTGATCCTGCGCACCAAGCGGTCTATGTGAGGCAAACCCGCGCAAAGGAAAGCACTATGGCCCGCCATCTGATCACGTCCGCCATTCCCTATATCAATGGCATCAAACACCTAGGCAATCTTGTTGGCAGTCAGCTGCCCGCAGACCTTTATGCCCGTTACCTGCGTGGGCGCGGCCACGAGGTGATGTTCCTGTGTGCAACCGACGAACATGGCACACCGGCAGAGCTGGCAGCCGCCAAGGCAGGCAAGCCAGTCGCCGATTATTGCGCCGAGATGCATGATGTGCAGGCCACGATTGCCGCCGGATTCGGGCTGTCTTTCGATCATTTCGGGCGGTCCTCTTCGCCACAGAACCGCGCGCTGACGCAGCATTTTGCAGGTGTGCTGGCTGCCGAAGGCCTGATCGAAGAAGTCACCGAGAAACAGGTCTATTCCAACGCTGATGGTCGATTCCTGCCTGACCGCTATATCGAAGGCACCTGCCCCAATTGCGGGTTCGAAAGCGCGCGCGGCGACCAGTGTGACAACTGCACAAAACAGCTGGACCCGGTCGATCTGATCAATCCGCGCAGCACCATCTCCGGCTCTACCGACCTTGAGATGCGCGACACGAAACACCTCTTCCTAAGACAAAGCCAGATGAAGGACCGCCTTGACGAATGGATAAGCTCAAAGACTGATTGGCCGGTGCTGACCACTTCTATCGCAAAGAAATGGCTTCACGACGGTGATGGCCTGCGCGACCGTGGCATCACCCGCGATCTGGAATGGGGTGTCCCGGTCAAACGCGGTGATGCAGACTGGCCCGGGATGGAGGGCAAAGTATTCTATGTCTGGTTCGACGCTCCGATCGAATACATTGCTTGTGCACAGGAATGGGTAGACGCAGGCAAAGGCACAGACTGGGAACGCTGGTGGCGCACCGACAAGGGCGCAGATGACGTGCGCTACACGCAGTTTATGGGGAAGGACAACGTGCCCTTCCACACGCTCAGCTTTCCAGCCACCATCATGGGCTCGAACGAGCCCTGGAAACTGGTTGATTACATCAAGTCGTTCAACTTCCTGACCTATGACGGAGGCCAGTTTTCCACGTCGCGCGGACGTGGCGTATTCATGGATCAAGCGCTCGAAATTCTGCCTAGCGATTACTGGCGCTGGTGGTTGCTCAGCCATGCGCCGGAAACGTCGGATGCAGAGTTCACATGGGAGGATTTTCAGGCTTCCACAAACAAAGACCTCGCAGATGTGCTTGGAAACTTCATCAGCCGCATCACCAAGTTTTGTCGTTCCAAGTTCGGGGAAGCAGTGCCTGAAGGTGGGACTTTCGGTCCGGCAGAAGAAGCCCTGATTGCTGATATCACCACACGTGTCCAGCGGTATCAGGCGCATATGGATGCGATAGACGTGCGGAAGTCGGCGCAGGAGCTCAGAGCGATTTGGGCTGCCGGGAACGAGTACTTGCAAGCCGAAGCGCCTTGGACGACGTTCAAAACCGATCCGGAAAAGGCTGCTGCACAGGTGCGGCTGGCTTTGAACCTCATTCCGCTCTACGCGACCTTGTCTGCGCCCTTCATTCCAGCCGCGTCAGCGAGCATGTTGGAGGCGATGCACGTGGAAGCCGCTGGCTGGCCTGATGATGTTGCCGCAGTCCTGACCTCTTTGGCACCTGGACATGTCTTTGAGGTGCCAGAAGTTCTTTTTGCCAAGATTACGGACGATGACGTGGCAGATTGGTCGGTTCGTTTCGCTGGTACACGCGATTGACGCAAGTCGGGTTGACCTGCGTCAATCCTAGCGAGACCAAGGTGGGTTTGGTGCTGGTTGCCTAGGCAACCGGACTATCCCATCTTAGAATTCCTCCCAGCCATCCGCGTCGTGGACCGGTGCGAGCGCTGTATTGCCCTGCACAACGTGGCTTGTCCGCGGAGCCGATGCCGGAACGGCCGCTGGCTTTACCGGTTTATGCACTTGGCGTTTACCCTCCCCGATCTTGAAGCCTGCGACTGCAGACACCAGCGCGTCCGCCTCTGACGTAAGTGCATGGCTGGCTGCAGTCGTTTCCTCAAACATCGCTGCGTTCTGTTGGGTTACATGATCCAGTTCATTCATCGCCGTATTGATCTCCGCTAGACCTACCGCCTGCTCACGTGAGGACGAAGCGATATTGGCCACGCGTTTGGAGATTTCAGATATGGACGTTACGATTGACGCCAACGCGGTGCCGGTTTTGCCGACCAGATCAACGCCCTGCTGCACTTGTTCGCCACTCGATGTAATAAGCGCATTGATTTCCCGTGCAGCGTCTGACGAACGCTGGGCCAAACCACGCACTTCGGTTGCCACTACAGCAAACCCGCGCCCAGCCTCTCCGGCGCGGGCCGCCTCGACGCCCGCGTTGAGTGCCAGCAGGTTGGTTTGGAAGGCAATGTCGTCAATCACGCTGGTGATTTTCGAGATCTCCTGTGACGATGTCTTGATCCCGTCCATCGCGACAACTGCTTTGCGGGCCACCTCACCACCCTGCTCCGCGTTACTTTGCGCGTCCGCTGATGTTCGGCTGGCTTCGTCAGCGCCTTCGGCAGCGGATCGTACGGATACCGTCAACTCGTCCAATGCGGCAGCGGTTTCTTCCAGCGTGGCCGCCTGCTTCTCTGTCCGGCGGGATAGATCATCAGCGGCAGATGTAATTTCGGATGTTTCATTTCGGATGGAATCTGAATTGTGAATGACCTTCGAAATCGTTTCGCGCAAGGATGCGACTGTTCCGTTAAAGTCGTCGCGCAGCTTGACATAAGATTCAGGCACATCATGTCTGATGTCGGATTCCAGATCGCCGTCTGACAGCTTTTTCAACGCGACGGTCAGGATCTCGACAACTTTGTTTTGTTCCCTTTGGACACTGGTTCGCTCCGCCTCGGCAAGCTCTGCCATCTCGGAGCGCTTCGTCACATCGTTGCCTATAAAGATCGCGGATTCAGGTTCACCGTTTGTGTCGTGGACCACCCCGAAGTTACCATCAAGGATAAAGGTTTTGTCCGCGTGAACACTGAACGCTTTGAATTGGCCCGCAGGCACCTCACCAGCAAAGGCCGCTCGCGCGAAGGCTCTTCCGTCAGTATCCCCGTCAAGGTTATGTGCGAACATGCTGGTAATCGAACACTTGATAGTGTCTTCAAAAGTGCCACCGATCATGCCGAGGAAGTTCTGATTTGCCGCGATGATTTTCCCCTCTAAAGAGAACTCAACAATCGCCTGCCCGACATCAATCGCCTGTATCAAAGCGGCATGTTTTTCAGCTTCGGTGCGATCGGTCCATTCGATAACACAACCCAGAAGCTGCCCATCACGATCAAGAGCAGCGTCGACATTGATCGCAACAACTTTTTCGCCGATGCGAACTTTGGTCATGCCATCCGAGAGATTCTTGGAAGGATTATCAATCGCAGCTTTCAACAGCGGTTGCAGTTTTTCAGCCGAGCTTAGATCAGCGCCAACCAATGTCTCTTCATCTGCGGAGGGCCAGAATGTTCTGATTTCTGGGGATAGAGCGCGAATAATTTCCTCGCAGGCGGGGTTTGCAAACACGACCCGCGCATCCTTATCGACGACCATCATCGCAGCCGAAGACCCTTCGAATCCGGCCCCTGCAAAGAGGGCAGCAGCACGCGATGCATTGGCCTCTGAAAGCGCAAGCCGGAATGCATCCAGAATGCGTGCCATTTGACCAATTTCATCGCGCCGTTTGGTAAAAGGCACGTCGGTCTCGTAGTCTTCATGGGCGACATTTTGCATTGCGGTCTGCAGTTTGATCAGCGGCTGTGACATCTGGGCGCGAAGCGAAATTCCCGCACCGATAATCGCAACTGCAAATACAGCAAAGCCTAGTAGCATCGCAGCCCCCTGGTTTTGCAGAATACTCGCGACACTCGGCTCAAGTGTCCAAACGGTCGATACCGCACCGACTACCTCATTGTTCGCACCAAAGCGGCTTGCCACCGCAAAGGAAAGCCCGTCACTTCCCGTAAAACCACCGACTTCCTGAATGCTCCGCTTTGCCAGCGATTGAACCTCACCTGAGACATCAGGCTGGGTAGAGTAAATCACACTTCCTTGCGCATCGAAAACGGTTGCTGTGACCAGTTCCTCGCCACCGACCTTCATCGCGTCCGAGATGATCAGTTCGATTGCCTCTTTATTGGAGAACTTGATCGACCCACCCATCTGCCCGGCCAGAAGCTGCGTCACTTCAGATCCGCGCATTTCAATGACATCTTCGGCTTTTTTCAGATTCTGCTGAAACTCAACGAAAAGAATAACTGCCACGACCAAAAGCACGCAGACGGCCACCATCATTGTACATTTGGCAAGCAAGCTTCGCAGCGGATTGACATGATCCGGGGACCGGGGCTCAGACGACATGATGGTTCTCCTTGGCGCGACATACGCTCACACAAGGAGCGCCTCGGAGGCCTTCTAAACGCTAAGGTCTTTCCACCAGATTAATGAAGCAAAGCTGCTTCACAAGTGACCGCTAGAATACAAACAAACGACTACGTTTCCGGCTTTCCTGCGGCCCGCACTGCTTCTGCAATCTCCGAAAATGCCTCTGCCAAGGGGTTCGAGCGCCGCCAGACCATTCCGACAGTACGACCGGGCTGCGGTCCCTTGAACGGAGTACACGCCACGCCTGCAGAACGTGTCTCAACCCCGACCGCCATCTCGGGGATGAGGGTTACGCCAATTCCCGCTCCGACCATCTGGACCAATGTAGACAGCGAGCTGCCATCCAGCCCGTCGCGCGTAACCGCCGTTGGAGCATTGCAGAAATTCAGCGCCTGTTCACGAAAACAGTGCCCCTCCTCCAAGAGCAACAACCTCATCTCGCGGAGGTCTTCGCCGCGTGGCATTGGCGCATCGCGGTCGGTATCCGGCCTCACCAATAGGAACTTTTCATCGAACAAAGGTATCTCGGTCAAAGCCGGTTCTGAAACGGGCAAGGCCACAATGGCCGTATCAATCTGGCCTTGCAAAAGCTCCTGCATCAGCCGTGGTGTCAGGGTCTCGCGCACGTGCAGATCAAGCGCGGGATGACTGTCAGCCAAGCGGCGGATCAATGATGGCAGTAGGTACGGAGCGATTGTGGGGATCACGCCAAGACGGAAGCGACCTGACAGCTCCCCTTGCGCTGCTCTCGCAAAATCATCAAGCGCATCGACCCGTGAAAGGATTTCGCGCACACGCAATGCAAAGTCCTCACCGAATGGGGTCAGCCGCACCTGCCGAGCTGTGCGTTCAAACAGCTGCTTGCCCAGCGCCTGCTCCAACTCTTTGATCTGCACGGACAAAGCGGGTTGGGACACTGCACTGAACTCCGCCGCGCGACCGAAGTGCCGGTGCATCGCCAAAGCCTCAAAATACCGCAACTGCCGAAGAGTGAAATTTGCCATAAGTAAAAGTTATCACAACAATCAGGAAAACCAACTTATATTTACCAAAACCGCTTGTTATAACGATTCTAGATTCACAAAACCGGGAGAGACCAATGGACGGCAACGATTATGAAGGTGGCGGCAAATGCCCAGTGATGCACGGCAGCACCAAGCACGTCACCCACGATGCTCGCACCAACAAAGATTGGTGGCCAAACTCGCTTAACCTCAAGATTTTGCACCAGAATACGCCACTTGGCGATCCAATGGGCGAAGACTTTGATTATGCGAAAGCGTTCAAAGAGCTTGATCTGGATGCGGTGAAAAAAGACCTCGCAGCGCTGATGACAGATTCGCAACCATGGTGGCCTGCGGATTACGGGCACTACGGTCCGTTCTTCGTGCGTATGGCATGGCATGCGGCGGGCACATACCGGACCGGCGATGGCCGTGGCGGTGCCGGATCAGGCAGCCAGCGCTTCGCGCCACTGAATTCATGGCCGGATAACGGCAACCTGGACAAGGCGCGCCGCCTGCTTTGGCCCATCAAGCAAAAATATGGTCGCAACCTGTCGTGGGCGGACCTGTTTGTTCTTACTGGCAATGTCGCGATGGAAACTATGGGTTTCAAAACCTTCGGATATGCCGGCGGTCGCAAGGATATCTGGGAGCCGGAAGAAGACGTCTACTGGGGTACCGAAGAAGAGTGGCTCGCCACCTCCGACAAACCGAACAGCCGCTACTCGGGCGAGCGCGAGCTTGAGAACCCGCTGGCCGCTGTGCAGATGGGTCTTATTTATGTGAACCCCGAAGGGCCTGACGGAAACCCTGATCCGCAAGCCTCCGCATTTGACATCCGCGACACCTTTGCGCGTATGGCAATGAACGACGAAGAAACTGTCGCGCTGGTTGCAGGTGGGCACACCTTCGGCAAAGCGCATGGTGCGGGCGACCCGACGCTTGTCGGCGCAGAGCCTGAGGGTGCCTCCATTGAGGAGATGGGTTTGGGTTGGACCAACACGTTCGAGACCGGTCTGGGTGTCCACACGACAACATCCGGTATTGAGGGCGCTTGGACACCAACACCAATCCAGTGGGATATGTCCTATTTCGATACGCTTCTTGGTAACGAATGGGAGCTGACCAAAAGTCCGGCAGGCGCAAACCAGTGGAAGCCGAAGGGCGACGCCATGGCCAACACCGTGCCAGACGCAGAGACCGGGGAGCCGAAGTATCAGCCGATGATGACGACGGCTGACATGGCGATGCGCACCGATCCTGAGTATTTGCGTATTTCCAAGGATTTCCACGCCAACCCGGACAAGTTTGCCGACGCCTATGCCCGCGCATGGTTCAAGCTGACGCACCGCGATATGGGGCCCAAGCCGCGTTATCTGGGCAAGGAAGTTCCTGCCGAAGACCTGATCTGGCAGGATCCGATCCCTGTCTGCGATCACCCTGTGATTGACGATCAGGATGCCGCGACCCTCAAGGAAAAGATCCTTGCGACAGGTCTCAGTGCACCCGAACTCGTCTCGGTCGCTTGGGCATCTGCGTCGACCTATCGTGGGTCCGATCACCGTGGTGGCGCAAACGGTGCACGTATCCGTCTGGCTCCGCAGAAGGACTGGGAAGTGAACGAGCCTGCCAAATTGGCCAAGGTGCTTGAAGCGCTGGAAGGTGTGCAGGCAGACTTCAACGCGTCAGCGTCCGGTGGCAAAAAAGTCTCGCTAGCGGATCTGATCGTTCTGGGGGGTAACGCCGGTGTCGAAGAAGCGGCGAAAGCTGGCGGTCATGAGGTGACTGTTCCGTTTATGCCCGGTCGCATGGATGCCACAGAAGAGCAGACGGACGCCGAAAGCTTTGAGCCACTTGAGCCGAAAGCAGACGGTTTCCGCAACTATCTGGCGGTAGACTTTGCCGTACCAACTGAGAAACTGCTTGTTGATCGTGCGCAACTTCTGACGCTGACGGCACCCGAGATGACAGTGCTGGTTGGTGGTCTGCGTGTGATTGGTGCGAACTATGCCGGTCGCAAGCATGGTGTGTTCACCGATCGTCCGGGCGCATTGTCAAACGACTTTTTCGTCAACATCCTCGACATGACATGCACATGGAAGGCGATGGACGACACTCAGGAAGTGTTTGAAGCGACCGACCGTCAGTCAGGCGCTGCAGTGCGTACGGCAACCCGCGCCGACCTGATCTTTGGATCCAATTCGCAACTACGGGCGCTGTCCGAAGCTTACGGTGCAGACGATGCAAAAGACACCTTTGTCACCGACTTCGTCAAGGCATGGACCAAAGTGATGAATGCGGACCGGTTTGACGTAGCAGCCTAAAGCGGACGTACAACCCGACATCAAAACGGCCCCCCGATCTGATCGGGGGGCCGTTTTCATTCATAACCGGTCATCTCAAGGTATCCCCGCCCTTTGTGAGTACCCGTCACCGTAACCGGTCCTTCCCAGTAGGGAATGCTGAGGTCCATCCACGCACCCGTGTTGAGCGCCTCCACCGTCACATCAACCCCCTGGGCCGCATGGCGCACACGCCACTGCGTCGGAACATCACGCCCCGCAACGGAGCTGCTCGACAAGGGAACTGCGCTGAAAACCCCATCATCGTAAGCGGTGCTGGTGCCATCTGCATCAATCCACGTCGAAGAACTATAGCCCGTCCCGTCCGTCTGGCGCAGCTGAAATCCCATCATCTTTGCACCACTCTCAAAGGACAGCGAAAACCAGTCCCAACCGGTCTGGTCATCCGACAAAGGCTGCGATGACCATTCACGGTCGAGCCAAGCCGTGCCGCTTACCTCAACCGGCCCTTGTGGCAGGTCCAACGTACCGGAAATCTTATAGAATGGTTGTGAGTAGTAATAACTTGCCTGCCCTTGAGCAGACTTGACCGAGTACCCGTCTTTGCCGTGAAAAACCAAAGGGCCCTGTGCTCTGAGAGCCATGTCATAGCCAAAGTCTGTGCTGGTCGCTCTTAGCGACAGCGCGTCAAAATCAGGACCTTCCAACGCCCATTCATCAATCCATGCGCGGAAGGGGTCTGCCCGCACCCCCGCCTGCCCGATCCCGCCGCGGGCAAACCGTTCGGTGACAAAATGCTGCTCGGGCGTGGTAACTGCGGCGTGGGCAAACCAAACCTGCGGAGACCGCCAGCCTTCCGCTTCCCCCGGTGCAAGGGCCGAGCGGAATAGCGTCCATTGCAAGCCATAAGGCGTGCCATCCGCATCTTCGAGGTTCGCCGTCAAATACCACCATTCGATGCGATAGTCGGGATGTGGCCCATGGTCGGCTGGAAATGAAAATGCCGCATCAGGTTCGGGTGTGGCAAACCCGTCCGCGTCGGTACCGAGGCCCGAAAAACCTTGCGCCCCGACAGCGAACGGCAACAGAACGAGGATCGCAAGTATCTTAGCGTTCATTGGCAAACACCTTTAACAATGCGGAAGGAGGTGTGCGCATCAGGCGCAGTGCCGGCCAAGCAGCGGCCAGAAAGGCTGCGACCATCGCATAAAGGCCGAGGCGAAAGTATTCGAACGGGAAAAGAAACATCGGCAAGCGCCAGCCAAAGGCTTCAACATTGATGACGCTAAGCAGAACCCACGCCAGCGCCAAGCCCAGCGGTACCGCGAGCACAAACACCAAGGCCGCAAATGCCACGGCGCGGAGCAGTTCAAGCAGACCCAATTCGCGGCGGGTCAGACCCAGTGCCCAAACAGGGGCCAGTTGCGGCAGGCGCAGATCGGCAAGGGTAAGCAGGCTCATCAATATCGCAAAGCCTGCGACCAGAAGCGTCAATACATTCAGCGCTGCCGTGACGGTAAAGGTTCGCTCAAAGACTTCGAGTGACAGCGCCTTGATAGAAGCTTGATCTACGATAGCGCTGTCAGAAATGCCCACTTGATCGACAATCCGACTGCGCAGCTCACTTGCGTTTTGCGTCCGGATGCCAAACCTCAGCGGCACCAGTTCGGGATGCAATTTAATGAACACGTCTTCAGACATGACCACCTGCCCTTGCGGATTGCCATAATCGCCCACGACTGCGGCGATGGGTAACGTCAGATCGTTTGCAATATCTACGCTATCACCAACCCATAGATTGGATCGCCGCGCGAGTTGTTCATTCACCACCACCGCAGTGCCATCCGCCACAGCGTCCCAGGCGGCGTTCTGTGCATCAAGAAATACCCAAGCATCACGGTAGGTTGGCCCCACCCGCACGCCGTAAAGTTCTACGGTCTGCCCCGCAACCTGACCTCTGGTCGAGACAAGCGGCAAAACTTCTGTGTTATCCCGGGCCATCATCGCCAAAAGCGCAGCACTTTGATCGGCGGTTTCGACCTGCACAAACAATTCAGGTGCCAACCGCTGATCCAGAAAACCGACAAAGGTCAGCCGGAAACTCGACACCATGGTGGACACGCCGATGTTGGCTGAAACCGCCAGCAGTAGCGCCATCAGCGCGAGGCTCAGCCCCGGCAATTGTTGACGCGTATCCGCCCAGAACCACTGCCAGACAGGGGCTGTCCCCCGTCCCTGCACCCACGACAGTGCGAGCGACGCGAGGACCGGCAGCGCCAGCGCCGCACCGATGAGAAGGCAACCCAAGAGCGCGAAGCCGGCATAAAGCCCGCTACCAAACAACGCCAGCGCGCCTGTTGCAGTCAGCAGGACGAATGCCGCTGCTGTCTGCACTTTGAACCGCGAAGCTGACGCCATAACCCAGGCTCTAGGCCGCCCGCTTGCCAGTAGTGGCATCCGAACAATCTGCCAGATGCGGCCAGCCAGAGCGAAAGCTGTCCCGAAAAGCGCGATCAAAAGACCCGAAAGCCACCACTCTGTACGGATGCCCAGCACACCTGAAATCTCGGCTCCGTAAAGGCCGCGCAGGGTCGCCGCGACATCAGGCAGCAAAAGCGCTGCAATGATGTAACCCAGCACGATCCCGACCCCTGCACCGATGGCAGCAAGGGTCATCATCTCAATCGCGATAAGCGCGACAACCATACGCAAGGGTACGCCAAGCGACCGCAGTATCCGGATCATTCCGCGCCGCTGCTCGAACGCCAGCCCGATGGTGCTGTGAACAATGAACAAGCCCACAGCAAAGCTTAGCAATCCGAAAGCTGTGAGGTTCAGGTGAAAACTGTCAGTCAGCTGTCCAATGTCCGCCACCTGTTGCGCCGGTTGCACCATCAGGTCGGAGGCCACAGTCTCCAGATCGGGTCTTCCGATAGGCTGCTCAGGCAAGACCAGAAGCCGCGATAGTCGAGCGGTGCCTAACATCTCCTGAACGGTGGCAATATCGCCGACCGCGATACCGGGGGCGATGGTTGCATCGGTGCGCAGTGTTGCCTTGCCCTCCAGAACTTGCGCCGTCTGGGCATTCGCGACCAGTTGATCCGCGCCTTCGGCGTCCAGAAAGTCTGGGGTTTGCGAAAGATCAGCGATACCCAATCCCGTCGGTGACGTGAGCGGATCAATCCCGATTAGGCGCACCCCTTCAAGCCGCCCTTCGACCACCGGAGACACAAGCCATCCCGCGCGGCGCAGCGCGACATAGGTCTCCAGCTCAATGCCATCCCCTTGACGGGGGACAAGCTGGTCAAACTGGCCATCGCCCAGTGTGGAAGCCGCCGCATCATAGCTCGCCCGCGCCTCGCTGTTGATGGCCTGCACGCCGGACCACAGCGCCGTGGCCAGTGCAAGGCCCGCGAAATAGGCGAACAGCTGCAGAGGGTTGCGCCGCCAATGCGACCACAGCGCTGCCAGACAGGCGTGGATCATACCAGTACGCCGCCGCGCAGGTGCAATTGGCGGTCCATCTGACCTGCGATCTTGGGTGAATGTGTCACCATCATCAGCGCCGCACCGGTTTGAGCGACGAGGTTCAACATCTGCTCAAGCACGTCAGCCGCCGTTGCCTCATCAAGATTTCCTGTCGGCTCATCCGCCAGCAGCAGCTTCGGACGCGCGGCAAGCGCACGCGCGATAGCGACGCGCTGCTGCTGCCCACCCGACAGGGTTTCAGGGTATTTGCCCAGATGCTCCGCCAGCCCCAGCGCTTTCGTCAGACCATCGATGTGTTGGGTATCGACGCGACCTGCAAGACGGGCCTGAAAGCTGATGTTTGCCGCGACGGTCAGCGAAGGGATCAGATTGAACTGTTGAAATACCAAAGAAATATCGGTCCGTCGCAATGCCGCGCGAGAACTGTCATCGGCCTGCGTCATGTTTTGACCGTCCAGCAGAACGCGTCCCGCATCGGCCTGCTCAAGCCCGCTGGCGATGTGTAGCAGCGTGCTTTTGCCACTGCCCGATTCTCCGGTCAGCGCCAGCGTCTCACCCTGCCCCAGCCGGAAAGAGACGCCGTTCAGCACAGCCACCGGCCCGTCGCTGCCCGGATAGGACTTTTTGACGTCTTTGAATTCTAGCAGCATCGCGGCCTCCTGCCTCATAGGTAGGACATTTCTCGCAAGATCATCCCGATGCCAGAAGTTTTTTCGCCTCGGTTGCAGGTTCATCTCTTACTTGCATCGCGGTAAGTAAACGCTGAACAGCAATCTCAGGAGCACATCATGATCCCCCCCAAAGCGATAATCTTCGATCTTGATGGCACATTGATACACAGCGCCCCCGACCTGCATGCGGCCGCAAATGTCGCACTGGCGTCAGAGGGGCGCGATCCGCTCGATCTCGACACCGTCATTTCCTTTATCGGGAACGGGGTCGATGCCCTGATCGCGAAGTCGCTTGATGTGACAGGCGGCTCTGACGCAGCGTTACATGTCCGCGCGCTGGCGACGTTTATGGCGTTCTATACGCAGAACATGACCACCCTGACAAAGGCATACCCCGGCGTGATAGCGGCCCTTAATGACTTTCGCGACACCGGCATCCCACTTGGCATTTGCACCAACAAACCTGTGCAACCGGCTCGCGATATCTGTGATCAGATGGGCCTCACCGCCTACTTTGCGGATATCACAGGTGCACAGGATGGGCAGGCCAGAAAGCCAGATCCGGCGCCGCTGCTGGCCAGCATTGATAACCTCGGTGTGGACCCGGCACAGGCGCTTTATGTCGGGGACAGTGCAGTCGATTATCACACAGCTCGCAACGCCCATGTTTCTTTTCGTCTCTTCTCGAAAGGATATCTGAACGACCCGTTGCCCGATTTGTCAGAAAGCGACAGCTTTGATGATTGGGCCGCGCACGGCATTCCGTTGCCGGAATGATCCGTGACGATACCTCCTTGTAAAAATTTGCGTTCCGGATAACGTCATGGCTCTGGGAGGAAACATAATGAACATGAAGAACATTCTTTTGTCCGGCGCTGCCGTGGCACTCACCTTTGCATTCGCTCAAACCGCTGCGGCGCAGGACTGCCCACGCGGTGATCTGGATGCACGATTTTGCGATGTGGACGGCGATCTGATCGCAGACACGCCAACGGATGCGTCCGAACTTGTGGACCCTGATACACTGATCTTTGCCTACACGCCTGTTGAAGATCCCGCCGTCTACAAAGCGGCCTGGTCCGACTTTCTGGCGCATTTGGAAGCGGAGACCGGCAAGTCTGTTGTCTTCTTCCCGGTCCAGAACAATGCGGCACAGATTGAGGCAATGCGCTCTGGTCGTTTGCACATTGCAGGTTTCAACACCGGCTCGAACCCGCTGGCTGTGAACTGTGCCGGTTTCAACCCCTTCACCATTATGGCGTCCAAAGATGGCAACTTCGGGTACGAGATGGAAATCATCACCTATCCCGGTTCCGGCATCGAAAAAGTCGAAGACATTAAGGGCAAGCAGTTGGCCTTTACTTCGCCCACGTCGAACTCCGGCTTCAAAGCTCCGTCAGCGATCCTGAAGGGCGATTTCGACATGCTGCCCGAGCGTGACTTCGAGCCTGTTTATTCAGGCAAGCACGACAACTCGATCCTCGGCGTGGCCAACAAAGACTACATGGCGGCCTCTATCGCCAACTCGGTCAAGGCACGTATGCTGAGCCGTGATGTGATTACCGAAGATCAGGTCAAAACGATCTACAAATCGCAGACTTTCCCGACCACGGGTTTCGGCACGGCGCATAACCTTACTCCTGAGCTGAAGGACAAGATCAAGAACGCCTTCTTCAACTTCGAGTGGGAAGGCACGTCGCTTCAGGCTGAGTTCGAGAAGTCGAACGAAGGACAGTTCCTGCCGATGACTTACAAGGAATTCTGGGAAGTGATCCGCAAGATCGATACTGCAAATGGCGTGAGCTATTCCTGCGAGTAACCTCTGATCGGGTGGACCTGCGCGGTCCACCCTTTCCAACAATAATTTAAAAAACGGCAGGGGGGCTTTCATGCTACGGCTTGAGAAACTCGTCAAAACTTACAAAACCGGGGATCAGGCGCTCAAGGCGGTCGAACTGGAGGTCCCCGAGGGGCAGGTTCTGGCGCTGATCGGGCCGTCAGGTGCAGGCAAATCGACCCTCATCCGCTGCATCAACCGGTTGGTAGAGCCGACATCCGGCAAGGTCTATCTGGGGGATGTGGAACTGACGGGACTGTCTTCTGGTGCGCTGCGTCGCGAACGCCGCCGAATGGGCATGATCTTTCAGGAATATGCGCTTGTTGAACGACTGACGGTGATGGAAAACGTTCTGTCCGGTCGTTTGGGCTATGTCGGTTTCTGGCGCAGCTTTTTGCGCCGGTTTCCGCAATCCGATGTGGATGAAGCCTTTCGCCTGCTTGATCGCGTAGGCCTTGCACACATGGCCGACAAACGCGCGGACGAGCTTTCCGGCGGACAGCGCCAGCGCGTGGGCATTTGCCGTGCGCTTATACAGAACCCTGCCCTGTTGCTGGTGGACGAACCGACGGCTTCCCTTGATCCCAAAACCTCGCGCCAGATCATGCGCTTGATCTGCGAGCTTTGCAAAGAACGCGGGTTGGCGGCGATCATCAACATTCATGACGTGGCTCTTGCGCAGATGTTTGTGCAGCGTGTGATCGGGTTGCGTTTCGGTGCTGTGGAATTCGACGGTCCGCCTGACGGGCTGACGCCTGATGTGCTGACCACCATCTACGGAGAGGAAGACTGGGAAGCGACGATTGAAGCGGTCGACGAGGACGATGACGAAGTGGAGGCCGCTGAATGAGCGAGCTAAACACATTGATCGGCCAGCCATGGCGCAAGCCGTCTTTCATCAAACGCCCCTGGTTGCGTTGGGCGCTGGTCCTTGGAGCGATCGCCTATCTCATCGCAGCCTATATGACGATCGAGGTGAACTGGAGCCGCGTCTATGAAGGGCTTGAGCGCGGCAAGAAGTTCGTGCTGGCCTTCACCAGCCCCGATTTCACCACCCGCTCATCCGATATCTACGAAGGGATGCTGGAAAGCATCATCATGACTGTCGCTTCTTCGGTCGTGGGTATCGCGATTTCAATACCCATCGCGCTTGGGGCCGCCCGCAATGTGGCCCCTCTACCCGTCTATCTCATTTGCCGGTCTATCATCGCGATCAGCCGCGCTCTGCAAGAGATCATCGTGGCGATCCTGCTGGTGGCGATCTTCGGCTTTGGCCCGCTGGCAGGTTTCCTGACGCTCAGTTTTGCGACCATCGGCTTTCTGTCAAAGCTGCTGGCTGAGGACATCGAAAGTATGGACCGCGTTCAGGCTGAAGCGATCAAGGCATCGGGCGCGCGCTGGACCCAATGGATCAACTACGGTGTGCAACCACAGGTCATGCCACGCCTCATTGGCCTTAGCATGTACCGGCTCGACATCAACTTTCGTGAAAGTGCGATTTTGGGGTTGGTCGGTGCAGGCGGTATCGGGGCTACGTTGAACACCGCGTTTGACCGGTATGAATATGACACCGCTGCAGCGATCCTTCTGATTATCATCCTTATCGTGATGGCGCTGGAATACCTGTCCGGTGTGATCCGCGCGAGGGTACAATAATGCCCGTAAAAGATCTTGAAGGCCGTGCAATCTGGCAGCGGCGCACCTCCCGCGAGAGTCTGGCGCATTGGGTCATGTGGCTGATTGGCGTTGCGGTCTTTGCCTATTGCTGGCAGCAGATTTCAGCTTCAACGACGTGGTTCTTTGTCTGGGATGCCCCCCGCATCGCGGGTGACATCTGGACCCGTGCGACCCCGCCGCGCTGGGAATACATCACTCAGTTGGGCAAGCCGATCTGGGATACGCTCAACATCGCGACGCTGGGCACGATCATTTCGCTGATCCTTGCGGTGCCGGTCGCGTTTCTCGCGGCCCGCAACACTACGCCCTCGCGGTTATTCATCCGCCCTATCGCGCTTTTGATCATCGTATCCACACGTTCGATCAACTCGCTTATCTGGGCACTGCTGTTGATCGCAATCATCGGTCCCGGCGTTTTCGCAGGTGTCATCGCCATTGCAATCCGATCCATCGGGTTCTGTGCCAAGCTGCTTTATGAAGCCATCGAAGAGATTGACGAGACACAGGTCGAAGCGATCACGGCCACAGGTGCATCACGCTGGCAGGTAATGGCATACGGCATCGTGCCGCAGATCATGCCGGCCTTTGCAGGGATCGCGGTGTTCCGTTGGGACATCAACATCCGCGAAAGCACGGTTCTTGGCTTGGTCGGTGCGGGCGGTATCGGGCTGCAATTGTCCTCCTCGCTCAACGTATTGGCGTGGCCACAGGTGTCTCTGATCCTGCTGGTGATCCTGGCGGCTGTTGTTATTTCCGAATGGGTATCAGCGAAGGTACGCGGAGCTATCATTTGAACCTGGATGAAGCCTTTGCCGCCTACGAAGGCGTACGTGCCAGACTGCCTGAACCACGCCAGCGGGGAGCCTGTGTTTCCCTGCCTGATCTTGATGCGCTGGCTGAGGACTTCGATACGTTCTTTCTGGATGCTTTTGGTGTTCTGAACATAGGCGAGACCGCGATCCCCGGCGTGCCGGAACGGGTGGCAAGGTTGCAGGCCGCAGGGAAACGCGTGCTGATCGTATCAAATGCCGCGGGCTTCCCCCATGCTTCCCTGATGGAGAAATACACGCGCCTCGGCTACGACTTTGCGCCAGAAGATGTAATCACCAGTCGCAAGGCGTTGCTTCATGGCCTGCGTTCTCTTCCCAACCGCCACTTCGGTCTGATGGCGACAGAGAACCTTGGCCGCGCTGATCTGGAAGCGCTCAATGTGACCTATCTGGCTGAAGACCCTGATGTCTACGCAGAGGTTGAAGCGTTTTTGCTGATCGGAAGTGCTGTGTGGACGCAAGAACGGCAGGAGCTGCTAGAGGATGCGCTACGGCGTAATCCGCGTCCGGTCTATGTTGGCAACCCGGACATCGTGGCACCGAGAGAGAGCGGCTTTTCTACAGAACCCGGAGCCTTTGCGCACCGACTTGCGGATGCCACCGGCCTTATGCCCGAATTCTACGGCAAACCGTTCGGCACAATCTACGATTTGGCGTTTGAACGCGTCCCTACCGCCGATAAGGCGCGGACCCTCATGGTGGGTGACAGTCTGCACACTGATATTCTGGGCGGGCAGACTGCAGGCATCGGAACAGCGCTCATTGCGGGCTATGGCTTTTTCGCAGGGGCGGATGTGCATGCACATATCTCCGCCGCTGCAATCTATCCCGACTTTATTCTAGACCGTCCTTAACTGCGCATCCGCGCATAGGTCGGATCGTATGGTCCGCTTTCGATCACTTTTGCGGGTGTCGGCACGCCGATGATATCAACGGTCATCTCCGTGCCCGGCGTCGCGAGAGCGGGTTCAATAAAGGCCAGCGCAAGGTTCAGACCTGTTCGGTGCCCCCAGTCACCTGATGTGACCGTCCCAACGATTTCCCCGTTCATACGCAGGCTGGCCCCTCCGTGCGCGGGGGCTTCATCTGTATCGACAGAAAGTGTCACCAGACGGCGTTGCGGTCCTGCTGCTTTGCGCTCCAGCAGGGCGTCTTTGCCGATAAAGTCGGACTTGTCGAGCTTAACAAACCTGTCCAACCCCGTCTCGAAGGGATCAAATTCTGTCAGGATGTCTGATTTCCAATGCAGGAAACCTTTTTCCATCCGCATGGACTCCACTGCACGCGAGCCGAACAGGCGCAAACCGTGTTCCCGCCCCGCGGCCCGCAGCGCGGTATATGCTGCAAGCAGGCTCTCGTTCGGAACGTGAATTTCGTAGGCCAGCTCGCCGGAAAAGCTCACGCCCAAGACAGTTGCGGGGGCGATCCCGATATGCGTCTCGCGCAGCGACAACCACGGGAATGCAGATGCAGACCAGTCGCCCCGTGACGCAGCAGACAGCACATCGCGCGCCTTGGGTCCGGCCAGCACAAGGATCGTCTGGGCATTGGTCAAGGACCTGATTTGCACATCCTCGTCAGGGCGCAGATGGCTTTGCAACCAATCCATATCATGAAATTCGGAGGCAGCAGCAGAACCGTACCACACACGATCAGGTCCGCGCGGCGAGGCCGGGATATTGGCAATCGTCGCCTCGGCTTTGATCATCCCGTAGGGGTTCAGCAGATAGCCAAGGCCTACACGATTGGGCCGCCGGGGGACCGTGCCACAAATCATGCGATCGAGAAATTCGTGCACATCTGCACCCGTCAGTTCAAACCGGTTGAAGCCTGATACCTCGGTCATGCCGACGCCTGATGCAATGGCTGCAACTTCTTCTGCCACAACAGAGTGGACCTCATTGAATTTGAACCCGAGTGTTTCGTGAAAATCTGGTGACGGTTTGATATAGTCGATGCGTTCCCAACCATTCACTGTGCCCATCTCAGCGCCTTCCGCCACCAGCGTCTGGGTCAGCGGTGTCGTCTTCATCGGGCGTCCGGCGGGGCGGTGCTCATGAGGGAAATGGAAGCGGAACTCGTTCTGGTAGTCCTCAATCGCTTTGAGCGCTGTCAGCTCGACGCTCGCGTGACCTGTGAAGCGGCGCGGATCAATCACCCAAGTGTCGTACTCCGCTTCGCCATGCACGATCTGTTGTGCCAGCAACCAGCCGTGGCCACCGCCCTCACCCAGACCGGCACGCAACCCGATAATGCAGTATGCGTTACGTTTTCCCGGGATTGGCCCCACCAGCGGGGCGCCGTCGATTGTGTATGTGATGGGGCCGTTCACAACTTGCCTGATGCCCGTTTCCATAAGGGCTGGCATACGCTCGAAAGCTCCCTCAAGCACATCTGTTACGCGGTCCAGATCGTCGGGACACAATGCATTGGTGAACTTGGGGTCGATGCCGTCCATGCCCCATGTGCGGCAATCCTGTTCGTAGAACCCCAACAGCAAACCGCCTTTTTCCTGACGGCAATAATAATCGCTGATCGGGCAGCGCAGCAGCGGCATGCGGTGACCGGCCTCTGCGATGGCGGGAATGTCTTCGGTAAGGAAATACTGATGCTCCATCGAGGCAACAGGATGCTCTACACCCATCATTGCGCCCACCTCGTTACAGCGGTAGCCACCCGCGTTGATGACAACTTCGCAGCGGACATCTCCTTTGTCAGTATGTACGGTCCATGTGCCATCGGCGTGCTGGGTCAGGTCGGTGACGGAAGTGTGCCTGTTTACCTCTGCCCCGGCCAGACGCGCACGACGGGCCAGTGCCTGACACAACTGCGCGGGGTCGATGTGTCCGTCACTGCCGTCCCAAAGACCACCAAGCAAATTGTCCGTCGAGATCAACGGATGCCTGCGTGCACATTCCTCAGCATCGATCACTTCGAATTCCACGCCCATGCCCGCAGCCATAGATGCGAAATGGCGGTAGCCATCCATCTGTTCTGGCGTGTTCGCCAGACGGATGCCGCCATCACCGTAATTGTAGCCGACCGGATAATCCGGATCGTCACGCAAATCTTTATAAAGCGCGATGGAGTGGCTTTTCAGACCGACCATTGTCTGCGTCATGCCGAAGTTTGTGACCTGTGCGGCAGAGTGCCATGTGGTCCCCGATGTCAGCTCATCGCGTTCGATGAGCATAACGTCTGTCCAGCCTTCCTGCGTTAGATGGTACAGCGTTGAGCACCCTGCGATGCCACCCCCGATGACTACAGCCCGCACCTGATCGCGCATTATAAGTTTCCTTTTCCCCTAGGTTACCTCAGCAATGCATGGGTCGTCGTTCCGGCACAATATAGTTTCTCACGCACTCAGAATTTTTATGAGCCTCCCTTCGGAGCCGACCTGCATCGTTAGCGTTTTATATTTGCCTAAATTTTCATCGAAATGATCGAGGTTTAATCACGCACGCGCGCGAGGTGACCGGTCGTGGCAGGCTCGGCTCAAACATCTGTCTTTGATCCGGCAATTCCGCAAAAGTGCGGTCCGAGGATCAATTTAGGATAACGATGACCAGTGGCGCAAAGGCAAACCTTGCAGCGTGCAATCGGGAAACTCTCGTTGTCCGTAGGTCGGCGCACGGACGGATCTTGCGGCCTTACGGACCTGCGCGAACAGGGGTCTTTCAGGGTGATCTTCCCGCGCGCGCCATCCGGCAGTGTCGAAGCGGTAATTTTGAACACTGCGGGCGGCATCGCTGGGGGCGACAGGTACTCTATAAACGCCACGGCCGCAGCGCAAAGTTGTTTGACGCTGACCACCCAAGCTGCCGAACGCGCTTACGGTGTCTCCGATGCATCAAACGGGAAACTGGATACCACAATAACTGTCGCATCAGGTGCGAGGGTGAACTGGTTGCCACAAGAAACGATCCTCTTCGACGGCAGCAGGCTACAGCGAAAGTTGGACGTTGATGTTGCTGAAGGCGCGGAGTTTGTGATGGCAGAACCTGTCGTCTTCGGGCGCGAGGCTTCCGGCGAGACCGTGCGCGCGGGCCTCTTTCAGGACAGCGTGACAATCAGAACAGGCACGCACATGCATTATATTGATCGCGTGCGTTTTGAAGGGGACATGGCGGCATCGCTTCAGCATCGTGCAATCGGTAACGGCGCGGGTGCCATGGCGAGCGTGGTATTTCACAGCCCCAGCGCCGAACGCCATCTTGACGAAATCCGCGCAATGCTTCCCGATACCGCAGGGGCGAGCCTGTTGGCAGACACCATTCTTTGCGCCCGCATATTGGCTGCGGATGGATTTAGCCTCAGACGTGATCTGATGCCGCTACTGCAACACTTAACAAACGATACCGTGCCGAAAAACTGGAGGCTCTGACGATGAAGCTGACCCCGAGGGAAAAAGACAAACTGCTGGTGGCGATGGCCGCCGAAGTCGCACGCAAACGGCTGAGCCGGGGCGTCAAGCTGAACTATCCTGAGGCCATTGCGCTGATCACAGATGCTGTTGTCGAAGGCGCCCGCGACGGCCGTTCTGTCGCCGATATGATGCAGGCAGGTGCCCATGTGATTACCCGTGACCAATGTATGGATGGCATCGCCGAGATGATCCACGACGTTCAGGTCGAAGCCACATTTCCAGACGGCACCAAGCTGGTCACCGTCCACAATCCGATAAGGTAGGTGCGCGCCATGATCCCCGGAGAACTTTTTCCCGCCGAAGGCAGTCTGTCGCTGAACGGTGATGCAACTGCGATCACCATGATGGTGGCCAATACCGGCGACCGGCCTGTGCAGGTCGGCAGCCATTACCATTTCGCCGAAAGCAATCCCGCATTGGACTTTGACCGCGCCGCGGCGCGCGGTATGCGGCTGGATATTGCGGCAGGTACGGCCGTCAGGTTTGAGCCGGGCCAGCGCCGTGAGGTGCAACTGGTCCCGGTTTCTGGTGCCCGCCGCATTTTCGGGTTCAACCAAACAGTAATGGGAGACCTCTGATGCCTGCCTCAATCTCGCGCCGTGACTACGCAGCCATGTTCGGCCCTACTGTTGGCGACAAGCTGCGTCTTGCTGATACCGACCTCATTGTCGAAGTCGAACGCGACCTGATTGCAGAGCGGGCTGGTGCCGCGTCAACCGGCGGGGACGGGCCGAACGCCCTTGTTTACGGGGAAGAAGTGAAATTCGGTGGCGGCAAAGTCATCCGCGACGGGATGGGCCAGTCTCAGGCAACGCGTGCGGAGGGGGCGGTCGATACCGTCATCACAAACGCGCTGATCGTGGATCACACCGGCATCTACAAAGCAGATGTGGGTCTGAAGGATGGCCGCATCCACAAAATCGGCAAAGCAGGCAACCCTGACACACAACCGGGTGTCGATATCATCATCGGACCGGGAACCGAGGCCATCGCGGGTGAAGGCCGTATCCTGACCGCTGGCGGATTTGACTCGCACATTCATTTTATCTGTCCGCAACAGATCGAGGATGCGCTTCATTCCGGTCTCACGACCATGCTGGGCGGCGGAACCGGCCCCGCACACGGCACGCTTGCCACCACCTGCACGCCCGGTCCGTGGCACATCGGGCGCATGTTGCAGGCCGCTGACGCCTTTCCGATGAACCTTGCTTTTGCAGGCAAAGGGAACGCGTCGCTGCCCGCCGCCTTGGAAGAGCAGGTTCTTGCAGGGGCCTGCGCCATGAAGCTGCATGAGGATTGGGGCACGACCCCCGGCGCGATTGATTGCTGTCTAAGCGTCGCTGACGCCATGGATGTACAGGTGATGATCCACACTGATACCCTGAACGAGAGCGGCTTTGTCGAGAACACTGTCGCGGCCATGAAGGGACGCACCATTCACGCCTTCCACACCGAGGGTGCGGGTGGTGGCCATGCGCCTGACATCATCAAGATTTGCGGCCAAGAGCATGTCCTGCCCTCCTCCACCAATCCGACGCGGCCCTACACTGTGAACACTCTGGAAGAGCATCTGGACATGCTGATGGTTTGTCACCATCTCGACAAATCCATTCCAGAGGATGTGGCCTTTGCCGAAAGCCGTATCCGGCGCGAAACCATTGCCGCCGAAGATATTCTGCACGACATGGGCGCGTTCTCGATCATTGCATCCGACAGTCAGGCCATGGGACGGGTCGGCGAGGTACTGATCCGTACATGGCAGACAGCCGACAAAATGAAAAAACAGCGCGGTCGATTGCCTGAAGAAACCGGAGAGAATGACAATTTCCGTGTCCGCCGATATATCGCCAAATACACCATCAATCCTGCCATCGCTCATGGGATCAGCCGCGAGATCGGCAGCATCGAAGAAGGCAAACGTGCCGATCTGGTGATGTGGGACCCTGCATTCTTTGGCGTGAAGCCCGAGATGGTTCTGATGTCGGGCACAATAGTTGCGGCACAGATGGGTGACCCCAATGCGTCCATCCCCACGCCGCAACCGGTCTACACAAGGCCCATGTTCGGGGCCTACGGCCGGTCAGTTGAACATTCTGCCGTAACCTTTGTTTCAGCCGCCGCCCAAGCCGAAGGGATCGGGGACAAACTGGGGCTCGCCAAACAAACCGTTGCCGTAGAAGGCACCCGCAACATAGGGAAATCTGATCTGATGCTGAACACTGCTACACCTGATATCGACGTGAATCCGGAAACTTATGAAGTGCGCGCGGACGGCGAGCTTCTGACCTGTGAACCTGCCGAGGTCCTGCCGATGGCACAACGGTATTTCCTGTTCTGATGGCGGGCATGGTAAGCAATGAGCTGCGCCGCGCAGGTGATTGGAGCAAGACAGCGCAGGACCGCTGTGTGCTGAATTACGATGAACGCTTTCTGCGCAGACGCGTTGTCACGACGGCTCAGGGGCAGGATATTCTGGTTGACTTGGAGCACACGACATCGCTGGAACAGGGCGATGCGCTTGTCCTGGGCGATGGCACCCTGATCGAGATCGTGGCAGCACCCCAAACCTTGCTGCAGATCGAAGGAGACGACCTTGTCCGCCTCGCATGGCACGTGGGCAATCGCCACACGCCCTGCCAGATTGAACGGACCCGCCTGTTGATCCAGAGCGATCCGGTGATCGGACATATGCTTGAACACCTTGGCGCGAAAGTCACCGAAGTGTCGGAGCCGTTTACACCAGAAGGAGGTGCCTACGGGCACGGTCGCACACATTCGCATGAGCACGGTGCCACAGCACATGAGCACTGACGTTCTGACCCTGACGCAGCTGCTGTCACCGTCCTTTCCAGTCGGTGCCTTTGCCTATTCTCACGGTTTGGAAGCCGCGATTGATGCCGGATTGGTGGGTGATGGCCTGTCTTTACAAGATTGGCTGGAAACGCTTGTGTCGCAGGGCAGCGCCTACAGCGACGCGGTTTTCCTGAACGCCGCTTATGCAGCACCTCGACCTGAAGTTGCTGCGATCGACATGCAGGCACGTGCGTTTGCGGCATCCCGCGAGCGCCTTTTGGAGTCAGACCTGCAGGGGGCCGCGTTCTGCGACACGCTGGCAGACGTCTGGGGACTGGAGTTGGGGCGGCTGACCTATCCGGTCGCGGTTGGCCGGGCAGCATCAGAGTTGGACATTGATCCGCACCTCACCACGGCGCTGTATCTTCAGGCCTTTGTCGGCAACCTTTGCGCCGCTGCTATGCGGCTCGTGCCTCTGGGGCAAACCGGTGGGCAGTTGGTGCAAGCTGCGCTAAAACCGCTCTGCCTGTCAGTCGCGGAACGCACCAAGGGCGCGATACTCGCCGATCTTTACGCAAATTCATTCTTGTCCGACATCATGGCCATGCGCCACGAAAAACAATACGCCCGCGTATTCAGAAGCTGAAAAGGATACACCTTCTATGTCACTCAACGGCCCTTTGCGCATCGGGATCGGCGGCCCTGTCGGTGCCGGTAAAACCACATTAACTGCCGCCCTCGCCCGCATCTTGCATCCACAGATTTCCATCGGCGTGATCACGAATGACATCTATACACAGGAAGATGCAGAAGCGCTGATGCGCATGCAAATTCTGCCGCAAGACCGTGTGATCGGCGTAGAGACCGGCGGTTGCCCGCATACCGCGATCCGCGAAGACGCTTCGATCAATCTTGCGGCCATCGCCGAGATGCGCAAACGTCACGCGGACGTTGAAGTGGTGTTGATCGAAAGCGGTGGCGACAACCTGTCGGCGACTTTTAGCCCCGAACTGGCTGACCTAACTGTCTACGTCATCGACGTGGCGGCAGGCGAAGAGATTCCGCGCAAGGGTGGCCCTGCGATCACAAAGTCCGATGTGCTGGTTATCAATAAAACCGATCTGGCACCTTATGTGGGTGCTTCACTCGACGTGATGCAGCGCGATGCGGCACGGATGCGGGGGGAAAAGCCGTTTGTCTTTACTGCTCTGCGCAATGGCAACGGTGCGGACGAAGTTGTCAGGCTGCTTGCCAGGATCGGCGGGTTCACGGTGCCCGAGAACGCGCTGAGCGACGCTTAGACAAGAACCTGAGCGTACAACTCTTCGCGGGTCAGCACATCTTCGCGTTTGTTGAATACAACTTCACCCCGGCTCATTACATAGAAGTCCGAACCGAGGTCGAAGGCGAAATCAAAAAACTGTTCAACCAGCACGATCGCCATATCGCCCTGTTCGCACAGAATGCGGATCACTTTGCCAATCTGCTGAATGATGTTGGGCTGTATGCCCTCTGTAGGCTCGTCCAAAAGCAAAACACGCGGCTTTGTAATCAGGGCACGGGCGATAGCAAGTTGTTGCTGCTGCCCACCCGACAGGTCTCCGCCGCGCCGGTCAATCATATCGTGAAGCACAGGAAAAAGGTCAAAAATCTGATCTGGCACGTGATGTTGGTCTTTTGGCAAGCAGGCAAATCCGGTCTCAAGGTTTTCAGCCACAGTCATCATCGGAAAGACTTCGCGCCCCTGTGGAACGTAGGCGATGCCGGCGCGCGCGGCACCAAAGGGGCTGGGATGATCCAGCGCGGTCCCACCCACCATGACCGTGCCGCCCGCATAAGGGTGCCGTCCCGATATCGCCCGCAAAAGACTGGTTTTGCCGACACCGTTGGTGCCCATAACCGCCGTCACTTCACCGGCTTTGGCAGTCATGGACACACCATTAAGGATCTGACTTTGCCCGTATTTTAGGGTAAGATTGAGGATGTCCAGCATGGTTTATCTGCCCAGATAGACGTCAATGACGTCTTGGTTTTTTGTAACGTGATCCAGCGATCCTTCGGCAAGCACAGAGCCCTGATGCAACACTGTGACCTTGCAGTTCAATCTCCGGACGAACTCCATGTCGTGTTCCACCACCACCACCGCGCGGGTCTGTGCCGCGCGGCGCAACAGATCTGTCGTGTGCTCGCGCTCTGACGGGGTCATGCCCGCCGCAGGCTCGTCCACCAGCAGCAAGCGCGGATCCTGCGCCAACAGCATCCCGATCTCCAGCCATTGCTTTTGCCCGTGGCTGAGCACACCTGAAGGCTGATCCAAGACTGTACGCAGTCCGATCTCTTCGGCGATGGCGTTAACGCGATCCTGCTGGTCCGCATCCTTACGCCCGAGCAACAGATCAAACGGGCCGCGCGGATTCTTTAGCGCCATCACGATGTTTTCCTGCACAGTTTGGGCCTCAAACACAGTGGGCTTTTGAAATTTCCGCCCGATCCCCACCTGCGCGATCTCGCTTTCGCTCATCCCGATAAGAGAGATTGATTTGTCCCCCCAGATCACACGTCCTTCATCCGGCTTTGTCTTGCCGGTCACGATATCCATGAAGGTCGTCTTGCCCGCACCATTCGGACCAATCACCGCACGCAGTTCGGGCTCTGCGATTTGGATGGACAGATTGTTGATGGCGCGAAAGCCGTCAAAACTGACGCTGACCCCCGACACCTCAAGAAGCGTACTCATGAGCCCTGCCCTTTCCGACGTTCTGCCAGATCAAACAGCCCGCCGATGCCTTTTGGGAAAAACAGCGTGACAGCAACAAAGACCAGACCCAAGAGGACGAGCCACCAGTCTGTCCATTTGATCACGTAGACCCCAAGGTTCACGTCAGGCGCACTGCCGCCCGTGAACCACGACGACAGTAACGAAACGACAGCTGCGCCGATCACTGCACCATAAAGCCTGCCACGCCCGCCGATTGCGACCCAGACCGCAAGATAGATCGACGCTATCGGCGCAATTTCGGCCGGATTGATGATGCCGGCCTGCGGGTAGTACAGCGCGCCCGCGATCCCTGCGATCATTGCGGTGACAGTGAAGACGAACAGCTTGTAGCTCTCTACGTGGTATCCCAGAAAGCGCACCCGCGCTTCGTTGTCGCGCACTGCGCGGATCACCGACCCCAGCTTGCCCGAGGTGATCCACGCAAAAAGAATGTAGCCCAGCGCCAATGCTACGGCCGAGGCCCAGAAGAACCATAGTGACAGGATGTCCTGCGAGGTTGCTTCGAAGCCCGGAATGTTCTGCAGACCCGACAGCCCGTTGTTGCCGCGCAGGCCGGTATCGTTCTGAAAGAAGTATAGCGACAATGCCAGCGTCATGGCTTGGGTCAGGATTGACAGATAAACGCCGGTCACACGGCTGCGAAACGCCAGCCAACCGAACACCAGCGCCAGCAGGCCAGGCACAAGCACAACCGCCAATAATTGTAGCGTGAGTGAATGCGAAAATGCCCAGATCGCCGGAAACTCCGAACTGCCAACAACCCCGAAAATCTGGGTTCCGATGGCCTGTGTCACTTCGTCGGGCGTCGGGGGCAGCACCCCAGTCTCTAACGACGAGACAACGATATCGCGTGTGCGCTCGTACATCAGCCACATGCCGATCGCATAGCCACCGATCCCGAAGAACGCGAAATGGCCGAGGCTGAGAATGCCGCAGTAGCCCCAGACCACATCCATCGCGACCGCCACCAGACACAGGCAGAGGGTTTTTCCCAAAGTCTTGAGGAAGGAGGTCGACACAAACCCACCGCCGGCCGCTTCGCTCAGAAGGGTGATAACAATCGTGAAGAGTGACAGGGCCAGCAGAAACCAAAGGGTCGAGGGATTCTTGGCAAGAAAGGTGCGTTCCATATCAGTCTCCCGCCGCGCGGCCCTTGAGGGCGACGATCCCCTTTGGCCGAAATTGAATAAACAGGATGACGAAGAGGATCATATAAGTCTGCGCCGCGAGTGTGTTGGAGGGGTTGAACCATTCGATCCCCTTTTGCCCGAAGCCGATCATCGCGGCCCCAGCAAGGGTTCCCCAGACGTTACCGACACCGCCTACAACCACGGTCATGAAACTTTGCACGATATAGTCCGACCCCATCTCGGACGTGACCTTGGCATAGAGCCCGATAGCGACGCCCGCGATCCCCGCAATGCCCGAACCCAGACCAAAGGTCAGCATGTTGATGCGGTCGGGATTGATGCCCATTGATGACGCCATGCCGGGGTTTTGCGTGACTGCGCGCACCTCAAGCCCCAAACGTGTGCGTTTGAGGATGTAGAGGATCAGCACCAGAAACGTCAGGGCCAGAACAAAAATCGCAATGCGTATATAACTGATCTGGATCACATCGTTCAGTACCCATGCACCCGCCAGCCAATCGGGCGACGTAAGGGGCCGCGCCTGCGTACCAAAGATATTCTTGGCAAGTTGTTGCAAGACAATCGAGATGCCGAAGGTCGCAAGCAAAGTCTCAAGCGGGCGGTCATAAAGCCAGCGGATCACCAGACGCTCCATCGCGACACCTGCAGCGAAGGTCAGGGCAAATGCCACCGGCAAGGCGACGATAATCGACAGGGTGTAATTGGGGATCAGCAGTTGGACCACATAGCCCGAGTAAGCGCCCATCATGATGAATTCGCCATGCGCCATGTTGATGACGCCCATGACGCCAAAGGTGATCGCCAGCCCGATAGCCGCCAGGAAAAAGATCGAGGCCAGCGAAAGGGCATCCAGCGTGAGGTCGGCGACCTGCGCGCGGCCCACCCTGCCCTCCACCGATTTCAGCGCCTTTTCGGCAGCGGCTGTGATTTGGGCATCCGGTTCGTCGTAAACGTCATAGAAGACATGCTCGCGCAGCGCTGCATCGCGCATTTCTTCCGTCACCAAAGGCGGTGCCAAACCCTGTACCGCCAGCGCTTGGTAGGCTTGTGCGCGAAGGTCGGGATCACTCATCTGCGCGGTCGGAAAACCTGCGATGCGGCCTTGTGAAATATTCGCCTCCAGCACTTCGCGGATGCCTTTGTCGGTCGACGCCTGCGGAACAAGGTCAGCCTCGGCCAATTGCGCATAACGAGCGTCGGCGTTTTCAAACGGGTCCAGCAAACGCGCTATGTTCCTTTCCGGCGCATCCTTTGCCACTGCGGTTTCGAATTGCAGGATCTGATTGAGAACCGCCCTTGCTTCCACAGAAGTATCAGAAGCCAGACTGTTGATTGCGGCAATGCGCTCCTGCGCAGTCTCTGCAAAACGGGCGGACATGAAGTTCGCAAGTTGGACCTTACGGGCCTTCAGTACAGGATCGACCTCCCCCTCGATGGAAGCAAGAAGCGGCGCGAGCTGGCTTGCTTCAGGTCTGCGCGCAATGGACGCAACTGCTGTGCTGCGCCGTTCGACATCAGGGTCGGACAGCTGGAACTGTACCAGTGCAGTGCCGATCAAACGGCGCACGCCGCCATTGGGGCGCAGCTGTTTGTAGTCGGAAGGATCACCGCTAAGCGCTTCATCGGTATCGACATCGCGCAACGCAAGTTGGTCGCCCTCTTTTGTGCCGATATAGAACAGTCCGTCTGACTTTTGCCAAACGCGCTTGTCCGACCAGCTTTCCAGAAATGCGGTGACTTGAGGCAAGCCCGATCCTGCCAGATCATCCAGAACGACACCCACGGAATTGCGCGAAGGCTTCGCGATTTCTGCCGCATGGGTTTGCAAAAGCGTTTGCAGGTCCTGTGATGCCGCAGCGGTTAGGCTGGTCAGGACCATGAAGCAGGCAAGCAGAAGACGGTGCATTTGTGACTTTCGGAAGTAACTTTGAGCGGCACGCGCGAACGGGAAAGCCGCGCGTGCCGGATTGGTTTAGTAGTTCGAGGTCAGCTGCACGCAGGTTTCCGTCTCTGTGTTGTACATGCCACAGCCGAGGTCTTTCCAATCAGACTTCAGGACCGCAGAAGCCGGCAGAAAATCGGTCCATGCATCACCCGGAACTTCGGAAGTCTGGCTGATGATGTCGAATTGACCCTCGGCCGTGATCTCGCCGATCAGCACAGGCTTTGCGAGGTGGTGGTTTGGCAGCATGACTGCTGTTCCGCCTGTCAGGTTCGGGAATTCCTGACCGTACATCGCAGTGCGTACCGCATCCACGTTTGTGGTCTCTGCCGCCTTGACCGCGTTCACCCACATGTTGAAGCCGATATAGTGGGCTTCCATCGGGTCATTGGTTACGCGCTCTTCGCCTGCGAACTCTTTCCACGCGGCGATAAAATCTGTGTTTGCATCACTCTCTGCGGACTGGAAATAGTTCCACGCCGCGAGATGACCGACGAGGTTCGAGGTATCGAGACCGGACAGTTCTTCTTCTCCGACGGAGAACGCAACAACCGGAATATCATCGGCAGAGATACCAGCGGCGGCGAGTTCTTTATAAAAACCGATGTTCGCATCGCCGTTAATAGTAGAGATCACGCCGACCTGTTTGCCATCTTCGCCCAACGCCACAACGTCCGCGACGATTGTTGCCCAGTCGGAGTGTCCGAAAGGTGTGTAGTTCACAAAGATGTCGTCTTGCGCGATGCCTTTTTCCTTGAGGTAGCTTTCAAGAATGTTGTTCGTCGTGCGCGGATAGACATAGTCGGTGCCAAGCAATGCAAACTTCTCTACGCCCAGCTCTTCGAGGAAATAATCCGTAGCAGGTATCGCCTGCTGGTTTGGCGCGGCACCGGTGTAGAAGACGTTCTTGGAGCTTTCTTCACCCTCGTACTGAACGGGGTAGAACAGCAGACCATTCAGCTCTTCGATGACAGGCAAAACCGACTTGCGGCTTACGGATGTCCAGTTGCCAAAAATGACGTCAACTTCGTTCACGGTCAGCAGCTCGCGGGCTTTCTCTGCAAAGAGCGGCCAGTCGGACGCAGGGTCTACAACCACAGCCTCTAGCTGACAGCCAAGCAAACCGCCTGCGGCGTTCTGCTGGTCAATCAACATCAACATGGTGTCTTTAAGCGTGGTCTCGGAAATCGCCATTGTGCCGGACAGTGAATGCAGCACGCCAACCTTGATCGGTGCGGCGCAGTCCTGTGCGAGCGCCATGCCACCGGAAGCAGCAAGCGTAAATGCGGACAGGGCAGAAAGCAGAATGTTTCGTTTCGTCAAAGGAATATCCCCCATTGTTCACTGCGCTTCCGACCTTCGTTGCTATGCATCGTCAGGACAGAGTGGTATTCAGGAACCGCAGCTCTTTTGTTGCAGCCATGCGAGGGTCGTTATCGGACAGGATTGCACCTTCGCATGGCATCGAAATGTTCAGATCGGAACACGCAAATCCTTGGACATAATCTACGAACGGGACAGGTTTCTGAGACGACCGACCGCTCTTGCGCGCGCCTTCGCCCAAAAAAGTGGCGCCAAGCAGGTGGAGCGATCAAAACAAGTGCGGTTTTAGAGCGCTTTCTTTATGAAAGCTCTGTCGGCCGCTGGCGCTGAGAATGGCTCAGCTTATTCACCCACTACACTTTGGTCACAACCGGAGGAGAGATTCTCTTGGCCAATCACGTGCAGTTAATGCAGAAGCTCAACCTGCCAAAGCGGTATTCGCCGACGATCCAATGCTTACCACCGCGCACTTATTCGCCCTCTTTCAATTTGGCCAGGCGTTGCAGGGATGGTACTGCGCCCTATTATAGACACACGAGCGGTCGGGACGGCCGGTAAGAGGCAATCCCGCCGAGCGTCAAAGGATGCATCCATGCCCACCGTTAAGAAAACAAGCAACACAGCGGACTCACAAATCCCTGCCCCGTTGGAGTTCACATCTGACAAAGGCGCATCCCGTTCGACATGGATTGCGGCAGCGCTTGTCGTAATGATCGTCGCATGGATGGGCAGTGGTTTTATATTTCCTGCGGCAGAGGAAGCTGAAAGCGATGCACGCGAAGAGCTTGCCCCCGTAGCGGTTGCCGTCACGACGTCGACTGCCGAGACCGTCACGCAGTTTTACCGCGCGGAAGGACAGGCGCTGCCGGATCGTGACACGATGCTGCGGGCGGAAACCTCCGGAGATGTGATCGAAGTACTTGTCGCGAAAGGCGAGGATGTTCAGGCCGGAGACGTGATTGCACGGTTGGACAGCGCCGCGAACGAAGCAGACGCCAACCGCGCAGCTGAAGATCTGGCAAACGCCCAACGCGAATTTGATAATGCCGCCGCCTTGCTCGAGCGTGGTGTCGCCACGCAAGACCGCGTGACGCAGGCGCGTGCTGCACTTGCGGCAGCGCAGGCACAGGTTACTGCCGTGGAACAGGATGCTGATGCCTTGGTCATCACTGCACCGTTCGACGGACGGATCGAGACCCTTGACCTGGATGCGGGAGAATATGTTTCAAGCGGCTCCGAAGTCGGTCGGTTAGTCGATATCACACCGCTCACCGTGGCCATTCAGGTGCCGCAGCAATCGCTCACCCGCCTGAAGGTAGGCCAGTCCGCCACCGTGCTGTTCATCACCGGAGAAGAACGCGACGGCACCGTCACCTTTGTCGGGACATCTGCCGCATCCGAAACCCGCACGTTCCTTGCCGAGGTCGAGATCGAGAACGACGCGGGCGCGATCCCTGCCGGCATCTCTGCCGAAGTCGTCATCCCGACGGGCGAAGTTACGGCACACTTCCTGTCCCCCTCGATCGTCTCGCTTGATACCGAAGGGTCGCTCGGCGTGAAGACTGTGAACGCCGAAGCCGTCGTCGAATTCTATCCGATCGAAATCGTAAAGGCCCAGATCGACGGCATATGGGTCACTGGCCTGCCCGATACCGTCGACGTTATCACTGTTGGTCAGGGCTTTGTGAGCGAGGGTGAAACCGTCGCACCCGCGGCCGGGGAGACATCCCGATGAATGCCATCATTGATGCGGCCTTTTCGCGGTCGCGTGTGGTGGTCATGGCGCTGGTCATGGTGCTGGTTGTTGGCACAATCGCCTATGTCGCGATCCCTAAAGAATCGAACCCAGAGGTGCCCCTGCCCCTTTTCTACGTGTCCACCGGACTTGATGGCATTAGCCCCGAAGACGCGGAACGGCTCTTGCTTGAACCGATGGAAGCCGAATTCGGATCAATCGAGGGGCTAGATACGATGAAGTCCGACGCGTCGGAGGGCTTTGCAAGTATTCAGCTGGAGTTCATCCCCGGCGGTGACAACGACGAAGCGCTCGACAAAGTGCGCGAAGCGGCTGATCGTGCGGAAAGTGAATTACCCGAAGACGCCCGCGACATTACAATTACGGAAATTAACACTGCGTTGTTTCCGATCATCACCGCAATCATTTCGGGCCCCGTTCCCGAGCGAACACTGAACAGCCTTGCCGAAGACATGCAGGAGGAGATCGAAGCCCTTGAGGGCGTGTTGGAAGCCGAAATCGGCGGCCAGCGGTTCGAGTTTCTTGAGGTGCTGATCGACCCCACCGTTTTCCAGACTTACAATCTCTCCTTTGACGAACTGATTGGCCAGATCCAGCGCAACAACCGCCTGATTGCAGCCGGCGCCATTGAGACCGGCTCGGGACGCATTGTCCTCAAGGTTCCGGGGCTGATTGAGGATCTCGAAGACGTCATGGCGATGCCGGTTAAGGTGCGTGGCAATGCCGTTGTCACCTTTGGAGATGTGGCCACAATCCGGCGTACGTTCGAAGACCCCAGTTCGTTTGCACGGATCAACGGGCAACCTGCACTTGCGCTTGAAGTTACCAAACGCTCCGGCGCGAACATCATCGAGACGGTCGCGGCGGTGCGCAATGTTGTTGATGAGCTGCGGGTCGATTGGCCCGAGAGCATCAAGATCACCTATCTGCAAGACCAGTCCAAACAGGTCAAAGACATGCTGAGCGATCTGGAAGCAAACGTCATTGCTGCGGTCATTCTGGTGATGATCGTTATTGTCCTCGCCCTCGGTTTCCGCTCGGCCATTCTGGTGGGGCTTGCCATTCCGGGTGCATTTCTAGCAGGTGTAATTGCGCTTTGGACAATGGGGTACACGATGAATATCGTGGTCCTGTTTTCACTCATTCTGGTCGTGGGGATGCTGGTCGATGGGGCCATCGTCACGACCGAGCTGGCAGACCGCAAGCTTCAGGAAGGAGCCACCGCGCCAGAGGCCTACGCGCTTGCAGCCAAACGGATGGCTTGGCCGATCATCGCCTCCACAGCCACAACGCTCAGCGTGTTCTTCCCACTTCTATTCTGGACGGGCATGGTCGGGGAATTCATGAAATTTCTTCCGATTACAGTGATCCTGACACTAACAGCATCACTATTTATGGCACTCGTTTTTATTCCTGTGGTGGGTGGATTGATCGGTAAACGACAACCTCAAACCGCCAAACAGAAAGCTGCCTTGCACGCCGCTGAAACGGGCGACCCGCGACAAATGACCGGCTTAACCGGCGCTTATGTCCGGGTGCTGCATTGGGCCATTCTGCGCCCCGCCGCGACCCTCCTGTTGGCCATGGCGCTTCTCTTGGGCGGGTTCGGTGCTTACGGTCAGTTCGGCAAGGGTGTCAGCTTTTTCCCGTCGGTCGAGCCAGAATTCATGCAGGTTCAGGTCCGTGCGCGCGACAATTTCTCGATCTTCGAGCGTGACGCACTGGTGCGCGCCGTTGAAGAACGCCTGCTCGGATATGACGAGATTGCCAGCATCTATGCGCGCTCCATGATGTCTGCAGGTCAGGGAGACGAAGAAACAATCGGGACCCTGCAGCTTGAGCTTACACCATGGGACACGCGCCGTACTGCCGCTGTGATCGGCGACGATATACGCGCAACCGTGTCCGATATCGCGGGCATTGATGTTCAGGTACAAACAGAAAGCGGCGGCCCCACGTCGGGCAAGCCCGTCAATCTGGAAATCACAGCGCGCGATCCGGAGTTGCAGACTGCGGTAGTTGAACAAATACGCGAGGTGATGGACCGGATTGGCGGCTTCACAGATGTAACAGACACGCGTCCTGTTCCGGGTGTGGAGGTGTCGATTCTGGTAAACCGCGCAGAGGCCGCCCGCTTTGGTGCTGACGTCAGCCTGCTGGGTCAGGCCGTCCAGCTTTTGACCCAAGGCATCACGGTGGCCGACTACCGCCCTGATGACGTTGACGGATCGCTCGACATCCGCGTCCGATTCCCCCGCGCGGAGCGGTCACTGGCCGAACTTAGCAGTCTGCGGGTGCCGACAACTTCGGGCCTCGTGCCGATTTCGAACTTTGTGACATTCGCACCCTCAGAACGCACAGGCATTATCCGCCGCATCGACGAAAAGCGCGTCACCACCATAGAGGCGAACGTCGCGCCGGGATATCTGGTGAACGATCAGGTCATCGCACTAACGGCTGCATTGGAAGGTGCCGATCTGCCCAAGGGTGTTGCCTATAGCTTTGCAGGTGAAGCGGAGGACCAGCAAGAAAGCATGATCTTTCTGGTCTCTGCTTTTGCCGCTGCAATCTTCCTGATGTTTGTCATCCTCGTCTTGCAGTTTAACAGCTTTTTTCAGGCCTTCGTTGTCATGAGCGCGATCATATTTTCGATCGCGGGTGTGTTGCTGGGGTTGATTGTGACGGGGCGTCCTTTCGGGGTCGTGATGGGCGGGATCGGTGTCATCGCTCTGGCGGGGATCGTGGTAAACAACAACATCGTGCTGATCGACACCTACAATGACTTAAAGAAAACCGGCCTCGCACCGTTGGAGGCAGCCTTGCGCACAGGTGCTCAACGTCTACGGCCTGTGATCCTTACATCCGTGACAACCGCCTTGGGTCTCATGCCGATGGTCATCGGACTGAACCTCAATTTTTTCACGCGAGAGATTGTCTATGGTGCCCCTTCGACACAATGGTGGACTGAGCTCTCGTCCGCGATTGCTGGTGGCTTGGTCGTCGCCACAGTCCTTACGCTCGTGGTCACTCCTGCGATGCTGATGCTGGGCGAACGGAAAGCAGCGCGGGGGGAGGGTGTCGCGAGCTAAGGGGAAGACAACCTCTCGGCAGTAGCGTTATGACCAGCAAGAACAGTTAATGTTCCAAATTCATCATTAAGCTGCCATCGACATAGATTGATGTGCCATGTGCGTTGCACAACATATTATGCCGTACAGTGTTGTGACTTCCTGATGTTTCTGCAAAACATGCTTTTCACGATGTTGTCTTCAGGAAACAACCACGGGGATGAAAACCGATCATGCGCGCGATACTACACATTGGTACAGAAAAGACAGGCACAACATCTTCACAGAATTTTCTGCATGAAAATCGAACACGATTGCTTTCTCAAGATATAGTCTATCCATCTAACCTCGGCGGGATAAATCACAGGTTTATTGCGTCATATGCACTTCAACTTGATACCGCAGACGAATCGATGAGAGCAATGGGGCTTCATACGCAACAACAAATAGACAATTTTCATAGTGATACTGAAGCACGTCTAACTGAGCAACTAACTGCGGCCTCGACGGCACGTTACTGCATCATTTCAAGCGAGCATCTACACTCCAGACTGAGAACAGAAGAACAGGTTCTGTCAATCAAACAGCTACTTGCACCTTTGTTCGAAGATATTGAAGTCCATATTCATCTGCGACCACAAGTTGACGTCGCAATTTCTCTGGCTTCCACTCAATCCCGAGTAGGAGGACGCATAGGAGAAGCCTTTTTTCAAAGTGTTCGCGCTGATCAGATATACTACAATTACGACCGACTTGTTGGCCTTTGGGAAGGTGTTTTTGGTGTCGAAAATGTCCGTTGCCTAGCTTTCAAGGAAACCCCCAGTTACTTAGATTGGTTGGCGCAATACATTGGCCTTGACCTTAAGTCACTTCCGACTCCGAAACGTACTAACGAGGCGCTAGATGTTAACGTCATGGCGCTTGTCAACGCACTCGTCGATAGCGGAAAACAACAACGTGTCGATTTCCGTGTTCTCGACCGTCTGCCAGTGTCAGAAAAACTCACTTTAGACCAAAAATTTGCTCGCCAAATTCAGCATCGTTTCGAAGAGAGTAATCGTTCTCTAATTTCGCGCAGAGACGACCTGCGCGAAGGTCAACTTCAACCGAATTGGGGAAAGTTCCCAGAAACCGGCAATACAGCTGTGTTGGAGCAAAAATGTAATTTCGCTGGTGCTCTTTCAGATCTCGTTAGTCATTACAATAACGTTATTGCCGAACTGACCAAAAAGTCACCACACCCTGGTGGCTAGTTTGTTAAGATAAGAGCGTGAACAACCGCGGAATTAGACCTAAGAAAAAATCTGTTTCTAGTCCCGTCCTCTAGCAAATAAGTTATGAATAGAACTAATATTGTAGCAGATCCTCGATCAAATACCTTACATAAAATTATGGTACAAAAAATAATTACTGCAAACGAAGCGCAGCGCCCATTTAATTTTGCTCTCTGCGGCCGCGAATAGATTAACACTCAAACCAACGACCACGATCATAGCCTATGCAAAATCGAATACATTGAAAAAAGAGATTTCAAATTCGAACTTCGAGAAACCCAAATTGGCAACTAAAGGCGTATCTATTACAACCAGAGCGGCCCACCACCTAACTCTCTAACATATTGGAATACTTCACAAGAACTTTTCTAACGCATACTTATAAAGCTCAAAGTCAAGCTTCGTGTTCTCTTCAATTACGCCAAGTGTATCCTCTGACACTTGAGAGAGATCATATCTACCAACGTTCACATCTCGCTCAACGTTCAATTGTACATCAAGTATTTTCGATAGTTTTCTCATCGAAAACGAAAAGTATTCTTGAAAACCAACAAAGGCGAAGTTCTTATCTAGATTCTCTTTTGCGATATCAAGCGAATTTCTCGAATCGTTCACAATGTTCCGTCCAAGACCTGATACAGAACCAGTCATAAAGTTCCGAAACTCCCAATGATCAGAATTCTGAAAAAAATCATTTATGTCATAAGACTTCCTTATTCGATCTCCCGTAGCGCTTTTGTCCACGTTACGTAGATGGAAATAATGGGAAATAGTTCGCGCTGTAGGGTGTCGCATAAAACAAAAATATCGTGGATTTTCGATATTCCCCCATTGCGAATGTACACCATAAGGCATGTGTCCATAAAAGATATCGACTGCTGAGAGATCTTTCCCAACAAGTGCTTCCTTGTCCGCTTTCCCGTAGATAAAATGAACCTCTAATGGACTATCCTTTAACGATCGCTTCAGAGTTCCGCCAGCAGTCTTAGTCACATGGAGAAACACAAACTTTTCATTTGAATCCGTCTTTAACATATTTGACCGTCGTAACCTCATTATTCCAAATCTCGGCAATAGATCACCGTTCGGGGGACTCTAGTCGTTTCTCTGCGATGCTGATATCGCGTCAAAATTATGACTGCCAATGCTATGGCGATGAAAGGCGAAGCTAGAATTTTCCTTTATGGTGGTCTCTCGCAACTATATCACATTAATCGACGAAACCAGCATTTTTTATACCGCACGACGATCGACAGACTATACCGAGTGATACCCTTTCTGCCCTTTGAATATCACCAATCCGCCGAGCTCACATTCCCGACTTCAGCCCGCCCATCACGCCAGCCGCGATATTTCTCCACGATGTTAGCTTTGCGCATCTCAATTTCGTCGGAGCTCACAGCACGACGGCGACCCCAGGCTTCCATGTCACGCTGCTCTCTGGCGATCCGGTCGTTGATATCGCTCTCGCTACCCTTTCCCAACTCATACCCGAAATGCTCGAGGAAAAATGCGCCTTCGGTTTTCGACCGCTTGTAGGTCTGCTCCGGATCGTAGTCGTGACTGTGATACACCGTCGCGGTAGGTGCGTAGATCTTTGAATATCCCGCTTCGATTATGGTCCGTGCCCAAACCTGATCTTCACCATAGTCGACTTCGGGATAAGGTATCTCGTTCCAGACGGAGCGGCGCATTGCTGAGTTGTTGTCGGAATAGAAATGCAGGAATTGCCGCCAGCCGATATCGCCTTTATCCCAGCGTTCCGGGTCAGTGAACTTTGACAAAACAAGCGGGTATTGTTTCATGTTCTCGAAATGCTTGGTGATTTCTTCGCGCACAAAAATCGGATGGTCGGGATACGCGATGTGACGCCCGAACAGACCCGCAGCATCCGGAACGGCCCGCATCATCTTTACAATGTCAGTTGCCCAGTCAACTGTGGCGGGCATCGCGTCTTGGGTTATAAAGCCGACGAACGGTGCGGTGCCCAACGATGCACCGTAGTTCCGTGTCCGGCCATGCTGAAAATCTTTTTGATCGATAACCGTTAGGCTGACGTCTTTTTGACCTTTCAACCAGTCGATGGTCCCGTCCGTCGAAGTTGAATCCACGCAGTGGATCTGGATCTGATCAGCGATCCGCTGGCTCCGCAGCGCTTCAAGAACAGGCTCGAATTCTTCTTTCCCGTTCCAAGTCGGGATCACCACATCGAACAGTATTTCTTTCGATGCATTAACTGAAGGAGACGCCAACTTGGCACCTTTTTGCGTGAGATAATCCTGAATGGCGGCCTCGACTTCGCGCGCACTCGCTTCCCACGAAAAGGACTTCACCCATTTCAAGGCAGCCTTTCGCTGGCGAAGGCGCTTTGCAGGGTCGTCGATCAACTTCGCAACCTTTGCAGCAATATCGGTGGGAGCAGGTCCGGCGAGTGTTACAGTGTTCTTTGGGAAAATTACCTGCGTGCTCTCGGTGTTAAATTCGATCAGCGGCAGTCCACATGCCATCATCTCCTGCGGAACGAGGCTGTAATTTGTGCCGGAAAAGCAAATCCCGATATCACAGTCGTTATACAGGCGATTGAGTTGCGCAGGGTCCAGAACGCCATGGTTGAAAGCTGCAAACGGCGCGGCATTGAATGGAAGCTCATCCTGTCCAAAGAGATGGACCTCAAAATCATCGCGGGAGTCTGCCAATATCGACAAGCCAGCCAACGCCAATTGGACGCAGCGGCGATCCGTATGCGCGCGCCCGTAAACCGCGACCTTGACGGGCCCTTTGCCGTCAGAGATCTCCGTGCGCTCATCTGACACGAAGTACTGGTCGGGTTCGTAAGCGAGGTAGAAACCCTTCGCCCAGCGTCCGTACCTTTCGGACATCAGCTTTTCCAACCAAGGGCTTGCACAGATACATCCTAGTTCGAATCCGTAGGTCAGCTCCGCCAGGTTTGACATCGAACCTGTCGGGTAGAACTCGGGCTCGTGGTCCTGCACAAAGTACATAGACGTTTTGAAGCCTGTCAGGTCCCTCACAGTCCAGGCTGTGCTCCACCCGGTAGCGATGATGACATCGCCTGACTGAGTGTACAGATCGTCTGAAACAAAGCGTACATCTGCTTCAACACACTGGAAGGACTTTACGATCGTCTCCCATGCGTCCCGTTCTTTTTCATGGAACGTCGGCTCCTCGATCCAAACTGTACATTTGTGTCCAAACAGTTCGAGGTACCGCACCATCCGGAAGATGGTCATATGCCCGCCAGAACCTGGCCGGAAATCAGGCACGACCCAGTGAATATCCAGTGCGTCAGGATCTATTTTCCGAGGAGGCCGTGCTTTCTTTCCTGTGAAGTTGCTGGGACCCAGATCAGGCAGGCCCGGAGTAAGATTTGCTTTCGGCGAAACGGACAGGCGGACTGCACCATCAGGAGAACAACGCCGTCCCTCTTTACGCCCGAACAAAGCATAATGCAGAAACGGGTTCAGGCCGCTTTCACTGATGTCCTGATACGCATCAAGGTAATATGCTGTTGAAAACGATGGGGAAGGATCTTTGAGACCTTTCCATCCTGTCGTCATGTAGTCCGCCAGCAATTCGTCATCGGTTCCGCTTATTTCCGGATAGGACTTCCGGTACCAATCTGCATCGAAGTCATCTTTGACAGCGATCATATCCGTGCGCAGCAGAGCTTCCTGACGGGCTTTTTCCTGATCCCGTTCGAGCCGCTTCAACTCAGCCTGTGCATCGCGTTCGCGCTGTGCCTTCTCTTCCAGCTCACGCTGTTCTTGTTCAGCCTGCGCCTCACGCTCACGTTGCTCACGTTCCGCCTGAAGGGCCGCTTCTTGCTTTTGACGCTCTTCCTCCGCGGCGTCTGCGGCAACTTGCGCCTCATTCTGCGTAGCAAACCGACCTTCGGATTCGCCGAAACGAACAAAATGGATAAGGGGGTTGATATTAACGTCCTTAACGTCTGGATTGTTCGTAAGATAGAACATGGTGGAGAATCGTTCAGACGGATCAACACCTTCGCGCCATCCGTCCATCAAGAACCAAGAAATTACCGTGTCATCGTCGAAAGCAGCTACTTTCGGGCTCGCCTTACGCAGAAATGCAGGGTCGATCCATAACCGGTATCTTTCAAGATCATCGCGCGTCATCAGGTCTTCAGTCTGACCGCTCCAGTTGCTGAGGAATATTTGACGCCCCTCTGCCTCACCGGATTTCATAAAATGTTCCAGTGGGTTAACTTTAGCCTCGGCAACATCGGGGTTCTGATCGAGGTAAGCTGCGACGTTAAAAAAAGCTGATGGGTCACGGTGGTTTCTCCACCCTGTTTTATCAAAATGCTTCTTCAGTTTTCGGTCACTCAATCCTGCTAGATCAGGATTGCAAAACCTGTAAACGTCACAATCGAACATACTCTTCCCCTGCAAATAGACCGGTCGAAAGTCTTGCATCTATAAGCTAACGGCACCGCTAACCACGCCGCTTAAACAACTGGTGTCCCGGTTTTGTAAAGCATTAATGGATGTGGAGGGCTCTCCACAACCCCTACGGGCAGCAGAGTCCCCACGATTGGGGGAGGTCGCCATTCGTTGATTGATAACTGTTCGCGGATACACGGCGGACAAGTGCCTCCGAATTCTAGGTTAAACAGCTTTCACTCACATTTATGTTCTTCGATCTAACAACGTATATTCCGAGCAGCCGCATCTTGGCTTTGAAAGCTAATCCCGTTGTGACACACGGGGGTACAACTTGCAGGGGTGCATCCGTCGATAGCTCAGCCCCGGTCTTTGATCACTTTTAAAGTACTTTAAAAGTTAACAGTGCAATCTGCGATTCACGTCTTTTATGCTGCGAGTAGAGGTATCGGCGGGAGAATTTGCTTTTTGGTGCGGGCGGTGGGACTCGAACCCACACGGGCACAAGGCCCAACAGATTTTAAGTCTGGTATGTCTACCATTCCATCACGCCCGCATTCTTCGCACCTAACCCGATGCCACTGCGGGTGTAAATGGTCAGAGTGACTTACCCTGCAAACCCAGTGGCGCGTCGTCTGCCAATAGCGCCCTTTCAGAGAGCCATGGGTTGTTATCAACCGCAATCAACAACTGATCGCGGGCTTCGTTTATGCGGCCAAGGTTCATCAGCGTGAGGGCGCGCCCGGATTGGGCCGCCACATGATAGGGTTGCAAGGAAATAGTCATATCGAGGTCAGTCAGCGCCGCCTCATGGTTCCCGTTTAAAAAATGGATGTAAGCCCGCTGGTTGTAGCCTTCAGCGTAGGTTGGGCAGTAGTCTACCAGACGGTTATACTCGGCAATCGCACCTGCGAAATCATAGACGTCCCGACGTGCCATGCCTGCATCCAGAACGGTCTGTGCCGCCTCGTCGGGGGCACGCAGCCAGACTTGCCACATCTCGTTCGAGACCCGCCTGCCCTCAGCTTGGGAACGGGCGGCATTCGCCTTGGCGATTAGATTCAGTAATTCGTTGCGTGTATCGCTTGGCTCGGGACACGACGCATGGGCAAAGAGCGGGGCCATGATGGTAGCAAGAACGATAAGACTGCGCATGCAACTAACTTGGCGCAGTTCTTGAGCGGGTCAAGTTCCGTCCGACAACATGGTTTCCTTTACAGCTTCCATCGCGACATAAGTCGACGTGTTTGAAACGTGCGGCAGAGCCGAGATCGTTTCACCCAAAAACCGCCGGTAGGCAGACATGTCGCGGGTACGCACTTTCAGCAGATAATCGAAATGGCTCGCAATCATATGTGCCTGTTCGATCTCTGGCACTTTGGCGACGGCGGCATTGAATGCCCGCAAGGCGACCTCGCGCGTATCGTTCAAGCGCACTTCGACAAAGGCCACGTGATCCAGCCCCAACCGGATCGGATCCAGCATGGCGCGGTACCCTAAGATGACCCCCTGTTCCTCCAAACGCCGCAACCGCGCCTGCGTTGGCGACTTCGACAATCCAATCCTTTTGGCCAGATCGGTAATGCTGATCCGCCCGTCTTCGCCCAAAACTGTGAGAATCGCCTGATCGAAGCGATCTACCCCCGACTGCTCGTTTTTCTCGTACTTCACGCGTTCTACCACCAAATGAACCACATTAAAGTCGATCATAGGGAAAACAGACTGATCGGCATAGGCTATTATTGATAAAACGCCTGATGGAGGATGCCATGGCTTACGATACACCACCTACCCTGCGCCACCAAATCGATGCAGGCATGTATGCCGACCCCGAAGCAATATTAAACTCGCTGGTGGCAGACGCGGAACTGTCAGGTGACGACCGCATGAAGATTTCAGCAGATGCCGCTGACCTCGTGCGCTCCATCCGCGGTGCGACCCAACCGGGGCTCATGGAAGTCTTTCTTGCGGAGTATGGTCTATCTACGGATGAAGGCGTGGCGCTGATGTGTTTGGCCGAAGCATTGCTTCGTGTGCCGGATGCCGACACCATCGACGCTTTGATTGAAGACAAGATCGCGCCCTCCGACTGGGGCCGCCACATGGGTCATTCGACATCTAGCCTTGTCAACGCTTCTACCTGGGCGCTGATGCTGACAGGTCGTGTGCTTGATGATGACCAGCCCGGCCCCGTGCGCCATTTGCGTGCCGCGATCAAGCGCTTGGGTGAACCGGTGATCCGCACAGCTGTTTCGCGAGCGATGAAGGAAATGGGACGTCAGTTCGTACTTGGCGAAGACATTAATGCTGCCATGTCCCGCGCTGCGGGAATGGAGAAGAAGGGCTTTACCTACAGCTATGACATGCTGGGCGAAGCGGCGCGGACCGAGGCCGATGCCAAAAGGTATCACCTTAGCTACTCCCGTGCGATTTCTGCAATTGCGACGGCCTGCACCGACAGCGACACGCGTAAAAACCCCGGTATTTCTGTCAAGCTCTCCGCCCTGCACCCGCGTTATGAAGTGGCGCAAGAACAAGCCGTAATGACCGATCTGGTCCCGCGCCTGCGCGCTTTGTGCCTGTTGGCCAAATCTGCCGGTATGGGCTTGAACGTCGACGCGGAAGAGGCCGACCGTCTTGCCCTGTCGCTTGAGGTGATTGACCGCGTGATGGCCGAACCTGCGCTTAAGGGGTGGGACGGGTTCGGAATTGTGGTGCAGGCCTTTGGTCCGCGTGCCAGCACAGTGATCGACGCACTATACGAGATGGCCCAGCGCCACGATCGCCGGATTATGGTGCGGTTGGTTAAAGGGGCCTATTGGGACACAGAGATCAAGCGCGCTCAGGTCGAAGGTGTCGACGGCTTTCCTGTCTTCACTCAGAAAGCGGCGACCGACGTCAGCTATATATCCAACGCACGCAAACTGCTGGGTATGACCGACCGCATCTATCCGCAGTTCGCCACACACAACGCCCACACGGTTGCTGCTGTCTTACACATGGCGCAAGATAAAGAAGCGTTTGAGTTCCAGCGCCTGCACGGCATGGGCGAGACCCTGCACACACTGGTGATGAAAGATCACGGGACACGCTGCCGCATCTATGCGCCGGTTGGTGCACACAAGGATCTGCTCGCCTATCTCGTACGACGCCTGCTTGAGAACGGGGCAAACTCCAGCTTTGTGAACCAGATTGTTGACGAAGATGTGCCGCCGGAAGTTGTTGCCGCTGATCCTTTCGAGCAGTTGGGCCAGACCAATCTTGCGATTGCCAAGGGCCCCGAAGTCTTTGCCCCAGTGCGTGCAAACGCGCGCGGCTTTGATCTGGCTCACACGCAAACACTGGACGAGATCGAAAAAGCCCGCGGTGTCTTTGCAGACACGAGATGGCAAGCCGAACCTCTTTTGGCGGGCAAGGCCATGCCCGAAGCGGCTGTTGACGTAATCAACCCTGCCGATCATTCAGCCTCCCCCGGCACTGTGCGTAATGCGTCACTTGAAGACGTCGCCACCGCGTTTGAGAATGCAGAGCCTTGGCTTGCGCCATTGGCAGAGCGCCGCAAGGTGCTGCTCGATGCGGCCGACCTGATCGAAGAAAACTTTGGCGAAATCTTTGCCCTGCTCGCCCGTGAGGCTGGAAAAGGCATGCCCGATTGTGTCGCTGAGTTGCGCGAAGGCGTTGATTTCCTGCGCTATTACGCGGGGCAAGCCACTGGTGAGCCTCCTGCGGGGATCTTTACCTGTATATCCCCATGGAATTTCCCGATGGCGATCTTCTCGGGGCAAATCTCTGCCGCATTGGCGGCAGGCAACGCGGTTCTTGCCAAACCGGCAGAGCAGACGCCGCTAGTGGCTTATGTCACGGTAAAACTGCTGCACAAGGCAGGCGTTCCGCGCACTGCTCTGCAACTGTTGCCCGGCGGCGGAGACATCGGTGCGGCGCTGACCGGCGACCCACGCGTGAACGGTGTCGCCTTTACCGGCTCTACCGCCACAGCCATGCGCATCCGCGCCAATTTGGCCGAGCATTGCGCACCCGGCACACCGCTGATTGCCGAAACCGGCGGTCTGAACGCGATGATTGTCGATTCCACAGCTCTGCCCGAACAAGCTGTGCAGGCTATCGTTGAATCCGCCTTCCAGTCCGCTGGCCAGCGGTGCTCTGCGCTGCGTTGCCTTTACGTGCAGGAAGACATTGCCGACGATCTGACGAAAATGCTGATCGGTGCGATGGAAGCATTGAATATCGGCATGCCATGGGAGTTGAGTACAGATGTTGGTCCCGTCATTGACGAGGCGGCCCGTAAATCCATCCAGGATCATATCGACACCGCTCGCGCTGAAGGCCGGATCATCGCCGAGATGACGCCGCCCAAACATGGCACCTACGTTGCCCCTGCGATCCTGCGTGTGAACGGTATTTCCGAAATGCAGCGTGAAATTTTCGGACCGGTACTGCACCTTGCAACCTACAAATCACACGAGCTGGATGATGTGATCGACGCGATCAATGCGACGGGCTACGGGCTGACCTTCGGTCTGCACACACGTATCGACGACCGTGTGCAATATGTGTCCGAACGGATTGAAGCAGGCAACATCTACGTCAACCGCAACCAGATCGGCGCGATCGTCGGCTCTCAACCTTTTGGCGGTGAAGGGTTGTCAGGCACCGGGCCCAAGGCGGGCGGCCCGAACTATCTGCCGCGCTTTGCAACACCTGACCGCCAGACAGCGTCAGACGCATGGAGCGGAAAGCAGGACACACTCCCGTCACTTCCGGCGCATACGCCCGCCAAACCGATCGAGACACTATCAATGCCTGGCCCAACCGGCGAATCAAACCGTTTGAGCACCCTGCCCCGCGATCCGCTTTTGTGCATGGGTCCAGGGTCCGACGCTGTGGCGGCACAGGCGCGCGCGGTCGAGGCATTGGGCGGCATCGCGATCAAGGCAACAGGCCAGATTGATCCTGCGGACCTCACGTCCGGTCCCGCGTACGGCGGTGTGCTGTGGTGGGGCGATGCACAAACGGGGACGCAGATCGAACAGGCGCTTGCAAAGCGGCAAGGACCGATCCTGCCTATGATCCCCGGTTTGCCCGATCCTGCCCGCGTTCGCGCAGAGCGTCACGTCTGCGTTGATACGACTGCGTCCGGTGGCAACGCGGCTTTGCTGGGTGCCGCCAGCTAAGCTATTTGCAGACAATGACACAATGACCGCAGGCGGGGCTCTTGACCCTGCCTGCGCAATCGACCAGCGTGATCTGATGTTTCCTATTCGCGATCACAACCCGTCTGGCCGCGTGGCCTATGTCACCTACGTGCTGATGGCGCTGAACATTGGCATCTTCCTCAGCTATGTGCCGATCCTGTCAGACGATCGGGCCCTCTATGAATTTTACAATAGCTACGCTTTGGTCCCTGCCCGCATCGGTGAAGGATACGGGTTCGAGGGATTATTCACATCAATGTTCCTGCACGGCGGATGGATGCATCTGGCCGGCAACATGCTGTTCTTGTGGATCTTCGGAGACAACGTTGAAGAAGAGATGGGGCACTTCAAGTATTTGTTGTTCTACCTCGCAACCGGAGCGGCAGCAGGCCTTACCCAAGTCGCGATAGACCCAAGCTCGCGTATTCCGATGGTCGGCGCATCGGGTGCCATTGCGGGGGTCATGGGGGCCTACCTTTTGCTCTTCCCAAAGGCCAAGGTAGATATTCTGATTATCTTTATCGTGTTTTTCCGTATTTTCCCGATCCCTGCGTGGATCATGCTGATGCTCTGGTTCGGCATGCAATTTCTGGGCGGTCTGGGCTCCGATCCAACTGCGGGCGGCACCGCTTTCTGGGCACATGCGGGTGGCTTTGTTGCGGGATTGATCGGCGCTTTGCCTTTTTGGCTCAAACGCGGCGGCGTTACGTTCTGGCAGCGTACGGATGGCCATCCACCGCATCCTGAGACCAAATATCCGCGCATCAACAGCAGCCGCATCCCAAAGGTCAAACGCAGATGAGCACCCCCACAGACATCAAAGCGTCCTGTCATTGCGGCGCGGTTAACCTGACTGCCACCTTGCCCTTTGGGCTTTCCGATGTGGGACGCTGTAACTGCTCATTCTGTGCACGCAGGCAAGCGGCATCCGTCACAGCGACGGCAGCTTCTGTGGTTGTTACCAAAGGCGCAGATAATCTGTCGCTTTACACATGGGGTACGGGGACGGCCAAGCACTACTTTTGCAAAACTTGCGGCATCTATACACATCACAAACGCCGTGCGGACCCCACACAATGCGGGATCAACCTGGGCTGTATTGAAGGCGTCGATCCTTGGGATTTCGATCCAATCCGCTGGAGTGACGGGCGCAATCACCCGTCAGACAGATCGTCCTAGCCGCGCACGGCTTTCGCAAACCCTGTAAAGATCGGCTCGTTCGAGCAAATGATCTGACCGTCGGCTACGATATCGCGCCCTTGTTCCAGCGGTTCGACCAAACCACCCGCCTCACGCACGATGACCAGTCCGGCCGCCAGATCCCAAGGCTGCAAACGGCGCTCCCAAAAGCCATCGTAGCGGCCCGCAGCTACATACGCCAAATCAAGAGAGGCAGCGCCCCAGCGGCGTACACCCGCGCATACCGGCATCACGCGAGCCAGCTCTTGCAAAGTATGCGGCAGATCGGAACGACCGCCGAAAGGCAGACCGGTGGAGAAAATACTCTCGATCATTCTGTGGCGGCCCGAAACGCGTATACGCGTCTCGTTCATCCAGGCACCCGCACCCTTTTCGGCAAAGAACATCTCGTCCTTGGAGGGGTCGAAAACCACGCCCGCAACGATCTGGCCTTTATGCTCAAGTGCGATAGAGACGGCCCAGTGCGGCAAACCGTGCAAGAAATTCGTCGTCCCATCGAGCGGATCCACGATCCAGCGGCGCGTAGGGTCCGCCCCTTCTTCCTCGCCTCCCTCTTCGGCCAACCAGCCGTAAGTGGGACGGGCGTTCATCAGCTCGCTTTTGATGATTTGCTCTGCACCGATGTCGGCTTTTGACACGAAGTCGCCCGCACCCTTGACCGATACCTGAAGGTTCTCGACCTCGCGAAAGTCTTTGGTCAAAGCCCGTCCGGCCTTGCGGGCCGCTTTGATCATAATATTCAGATTTGCACTGCCAACCATTTTGGGACGCCTTTTTGCCGCGATCAGATGCACCCTTTAGGCCCGATGGCACCAATTGCCAAGGGTGGGGAGCCCCCCGCGGTACGATTCAGGGCCCGAAATTCTCGTGAATAAGCGCAAGACTTCGCCTTTTGGCGCCGTCACGCAGCGTCCTGCTTGTCATCCGCCTCTCAAAGGTCACGATGACGGCCAGTTCAATCAACCAAAGCGGAGAAGTCCCATGAGCACCCAAATGCAGCAGATCGTTCTCGCCAGCCGCCCTGATGGCGCGCCGAGCCACGACAACTTCCGGCTTGAGAGCGCGGACATGCCGACGCCGGGCGACGGCGAAGTCTTGGTCGAAGTGCATTACATGTCCCTTGACCCCTATATGCGGGGCCGAATGGATGACGCGAAATCTTATGCAGCCCCGGTTCCGATTGGAGGCAAGATGGAAGGCGGCAGCGCGGGCAAGGTTATCGCTTCGAACGCTCCAAATCTGAAAGAAGGCGACATGGTCTTTGGACCTTTCGGCTGGGCCACCCATGCGGTTGCCGATGCCAAGATGTGCCGCAAGCTTGATCCTGAACAGGCACCAATCACCACGTCATTGGGCGTTCTGGGTATGCCCGGTCTGACCGGCTGGCACGGGTTGATGGCTTACGGAAAACCTAAAGCGGGCGAAACGCTTGTCGTAGCTGCGGCAACGGGGCCCGTCGGCTCTATGGTTGGTCAGCTGGCAAAGTCACTGGGATTGCGCGTTGTAGGCGTGGCCGGTGGCGCGGACAAATGCAAAACAGCAGTGGAGCATTTCGGCTTTGATGCCTGCCTTGACCACCGCGCCTACGATGATGCGAAATCCCTACGCGAAGCGCTGAAGGCCGAATGCCCCAAGGGCATCGATATCTACTTCGAAAACGTGGGCGGCAAGGTGCTGGAAGCGGTGATCCCGCTCATGCGTCCGTTCGGCCGTATCCCGATCTGTGGCATGATCGCATGGTATAACGCTGGTGGTCTTGGCGAAAACGCAGGCGGTGCCGGTTTGACTGCGCCAAAGCTCTGGCGCACCATTCTGGTCAACTTCCTTTCCGTCAACGGTTTCATCATCTCGAACCATTGGGACCGCTTTCCTGAGTTTATCAATGAGGTAGCACCCAAAGTTGCCAGCGGCGAGATTGCCGTTCAGGAAGACATCACCGAGGGTCTGGAGAACGCGCCACAAGCATTCATGGACCTGCTGACCGGCGGCAACACCGGCAAAGCGATTGTGAAAGTCGTCTGACAATATATGGCGGGGTCACCCCCGCCTTACGAAAGGCTGCATTGACGCGGCCCGTGCGTAACCGGCGCTTTCGTGGCGTCGGTTGCGCTTAAACTCAGATCGGGTGCAGCTGCGCTCGGCTTCAGATGCTGTCTGGCTGTCGATCACATCGTCTGCAGTTTACGGGCCTCAACACCTGCAAGTTGCAAGAGCTGGTCCATAAACGGTTTACCCAAATCATCGGTCCGAACAGCGGCATAAAGCCTACGGGTGATCCCGTTCTCTGTCAGGGGGCGTGTCACGTAGTCGGAAGAGTATTTCACTTCCCGCACCACCCAATCCGGCAAAACAGAAACGCCGCGATTGGACGCCACGAGCAGAAGGATGACAGCCGTCAACTCAACCTGTCGGATGTTGGCAGGTTCTACCTTGGCGGGGATTAACAGCTGGCTGAAGACATCCAGCCGTGTCCGTTCAACCGGATAGGTGATCAAAGTCTCATTGCGGAAATCGGCAGCCTCTACAAAAGGTTTTGCAGCAAGCGGATGCGTTGATGCAGCGACGAAAACTGCTTTGTAGTCAAAAAGCTCAACAAATTCGACGCCGGGCAGGTCTTCGGGGTCCGATGACACAACCAGATCCACCTCTTCGCGCAGCAGCGCAGGCAGCGCATCAAAGGCAAGACCGGGGCGGATATCAACGTCGACATCCGGCCACGAGCGGCGGAACTGTTCAAGCACAGGAAACAGCCATTCGAAACATGCGTGACACTCAATCGCGATGTGCATCCGGCCTGTACTGCCCGCGCGCAATCCGGTGAATTCATCCTGAAGCGCCTGAACTTGCGGCAGAACCTGCTGCGCAAGTTTGAGCAATCTTTGCCCCGCAGGAGAGAGCTTGAGCGGCTTTGAGCGACGCACAAAAAGCTCCACTCCGGCCTGATCTTCGAGGCCCTTTACCTGATGGCTCAGCGCAGATTGGGTGATGTTCATCTGCTCGGCTGCCCGCGCCAGACCACCCGCTTCGTGTATTGCCTGAATTGTGCGCAAATGCCGGAACTCGATATGCATGTGAGGCGTTCCTCATGTTCAAGATGAAAGTTATGAATTTGTTTCACAACAGCAAGTATGAAACAAGAGCATAACCCATAGAGGATTCCACAATGCCAACGCCCAATGTCTCATTCGAAGTCTTCCCGCCGCGAAACGTCGATGCGGCCTTTAATCTTTGGGACACAGCGCATACACTTGCCCCGCTTAATCCGCGTTTTTTCTCTGTGACATACGGGGCTGGCGGCACAACCCGCGACCTTACGCATGACGCGGCCCACGTGCTGCGCCGCACGTCCGGCCTACCCGTTGCCGCGCACCTGACCTGCGTTGGTGCGAGCAAAACGGAAACGCTCGAAGTCGCTGATAATTTTGCGAAAATCGGGGTCACGGACATCGTTGCCCTTCGCGGCGATCCGCAGGACGGAGCTGATACGTTTACACCTCATCCCGAAGGGTTCGCGGACAGCTGCGCCTTGATCGAGGCATTGGCAGACAAAGGAACATTCAATATCCGCGTCGGCGCATATCCTGATAGCCACCCTGAAGCGACAGATATGGCGGCGAACGTTGCATGGCTGAAGCGCAAGTTTGAATCCGGTGCCGATGAGGCGATCACGCAGTTCTTCTTTGAAGCGGACAGCTTTTTGCGCTTCCGCGACGCTTGCGCGGCGGCTGGCATCACCAAGCAGGTCACTCCCGGTATTCTGCCCATCCTGAATTGGAAATCAGCCCGTAAATTCGCCACCCGCTGCGGGACACCTGTTCCCGCGTGGCTGGATGAAGCGTTCGACGCAGCGATCAGAGATGACCGGCATGACCTGCTCGCCACTGCCCTTTGCACCGAGATGTGTGACACGCTTATCGAGGAAGGGGTCGAGGACCTGCACTTCTACACCCTTAATCGTGCGGAGCTGACACGCGATGTCTGCCGCGCGTTGGGTGTGACACCTCAGGTTGCCGTTCGCAACGTGGCGTAACGACTTGGCAAGGCAACAGCACTGCGCCTAGCATCGGGGCGATTGCTGTTCCTGACAAAGAGGTGTCCCCTTGCCTATCGCCACCAAACCAGAAGACCTTCTTTCCCAGTCCGAAGCGCTCAAGCTCTCCGGTCTGGAATTTATGCAGGCAATCCTGAACGGCACAAATCCAGGTCCTCCGATCGGGGCGACGATGGGATACAAACTTCATAGTATCGACGAAGGCCGCGCCGTGTTTCGCGGCGCGCCGGAATTTAATGTGACGAACCCCATGGGGACGGTCCACGGCGGTTGGTACGGCACTCTTCTGGATTCGGCGATGGCCTGTGCAGTGATGACACGCGTGCCGCGCGGATCGGTTTATACCACCTTGGAATATAAGGTGAATATTCTTAAGGGCATCCCGCTGGGCATGGAGATCGATTGCATTGGCCAGACCGATCATGTGGGACGGTCCACCGGAGTAGCCCATGGCGAGATCAGGGGCGTGGAGGATGGCAAGCTTTATGCGACCGGATCAACCACCTGCATCGTGATGAAGATCGCCTGAACGGATTTCCTGTCTACACTGGAAATATAAATCGTAGATGCGACCAACTTGGAGGCAACATTCACCCCGCACGCCTCAGCGCATGCGGGCGCACTATTTTCCGCGACCTACGCCCCCATCGACAGGAAACCAATGAACGGTACGGTTTGCAAACCAGACCAGCGATAGCATCACGGGCACCTCGACCAGAACGCCGACCACCGTGACCAGCGCCGCGATGGAGTTCAGGCCAAACAGCCCGATTGCCACCGCGACCGCCAGTTCGAAGAAGTTCGATGTGCCGATCATTGCGCAGGGTGCAGCCACATTGTGCGGGACCTTCCATGCTTTCGCAGCCCAATAGGCCACCGCGAACATACCATAGGACTGAATGAGCAGAGGGATTGCGATCATTACGATGACCAGCGGTTGGGAAAGAATGACCTCCCCCTGAAAACCGAAAAGTAGCACCACGGTCGCAAGAAGGCCAACCACCGAAAACGGCTTCAACCTGGCTGTGAATTCCCCGATCAAGGCCTCGGCCTCGTTTGCATTTTCCGCTGAACGGGTCATCCACCACCGCGTAATCATACCAGCCAATAGTGGAATGAGAACGTATAAGACCACCGAGAGCACGAGTGTCGTCCAAGGCACAGCGATGTCTGTCACCCCGAGCAACAATGCAACAATCGGCGCATAGGCAAAGACCATGATCGCATCGTTCAGGGACACCTGTGCGAGCGTGTAATTCGGATCGCCTTTGGTCAGTTGTGACCATACAAAAACCATCGCCGTACAGGGCGCAGCCCCCAGCAGGATCATACCCGCAATGTACTGGCCCGCTGTTCCGGGTTCGATGAAGGGCGCAAAAACAAATTCGAAGAACACGAGGCCCAGCGCTGCCATTGTGAAGGGTTTGATTAGCCAGTTCACCACCAGCGTGATAATCAATCCCTTTGGTCGTTCGTGGATGCGTGAAAGCGCTTTGAAATCGACCGCGATCATCATCGGGTAGACCATGGCCCAGATCAGTATGGCGACCACAAAGTTGACGGAGCCATATTCAAGTCCGGCCAGAAACCCGACGAGCCCGGGTGCCAGACTGCCCAGCGCGAGCCCTGCCAATATCGCCAGCGCGACCCAGATCGAAAGGTAGCGTTCGAAAATGCTCATATGGTTTCCTTATTGTCCGGTACCCAGCATGTCATTTCTGCGGGGGGTGCCAATGCGTTGATGAACTGAGACAATGGTTCAAGAGCGGCAGGGTTCAGCGCATAGCAGGTGCGCGGGCCGGATATTTCACCTTTGATGATTCCGGCCTTTTTCAGAATGCGCAAATGCTCCGAGACGGTGGATTGCGCCAACCCGATGGCCTCGACGATATCACCGCCGATGCAGCCCGGCGTGTCGCGCAGTAGCTGAAGAATTTGAAGCCGCGCGGGATGGGCAAGTGCCTTGGCTAGATCAGCGAGATTTATGTCCGTCCCATCCATTTTACAGCACCCTTTCGCTTATCGTCGATAAACGATAGATAGCCGCAGCGCAACGCTGTTCTCAGGTTGAAAACATCCCCAAAAGTTTTGATATGCAGCTCTGCTCGGGCAACGGTTTCTAAGAGGGTTCATCGCCCTGATGATCCACAAACAGCGCCTGTTCACTGCTTGTCAGCTGGGTCGGCCTTGCCTGTCGCAATAGAACGCTTTCATGAAACCGCTCAGAGATATCGGCACCGACAACACGACGTTTGCGCGTCATCAGAAAACGTCCGTGGCCGCGCCACGTACCACGCGCCGGGGCCAATGGGTCAGTCTCCAGACCAGTTTCCCAATCGTCAGGTAATGGCAATCCGCTCTCCATCGCCCTACCAAGCATCCAGACCAGCGGAATATTCGCAAGCGGTCGGGCCGCCTCGAACCCGCCGAGCTGGCCACCCACATCTCCGTGCGCACCGGGGAACCACACCTGCTCAAGCCGCCCCGGAAAATCGTCGTGGCACTCCCACATGACGGGGGCAAAGGCGACGCGGTTCTCGTCATGAGCCAGCGCATGAAACCCGTGCTTCACGATCGCGCTGAGATCGTGGTTGTGAAAGGCGTGCAGATGCTCTGACAGTCGCCAGAGTACCGGCGCGTTGATCCCCAGCGATTTCACGGTGTCCCAAACGCCAATCATCTCGATTTCCGTTTGCGCGTGGCAATGATGCGCGGAGAAGGCGCGTGCCGTATCGCCACGAGGATTTCGCTCATAATGACGATATGCTGCACGGATATTCCGATGGGTTGCATGATCGGCATGCAGCAGCCCCACAAGGTCAATCACACCAGCGAGTGAGCGCACCGCATAAGCCCCCCGCGAATAGCCGAACAGATAAATCCGGTCGCCCGGCCTGTAACGACTGGCCAGCCAGCCGTAAGCACGGCGGATCTGTCGATTGATGCCCTTGCCGGTCGCCACATCCCTGACGGAGCGCCAGTTGTCCCATTGCAGACCGGGCTCGTAATAGATCGAAAGAGCGGCACCCATCCGGCGCAGGATCGTATATGTACGGCCTGCATTTGTCTGGCCTGCCGGAGCCAGCGTAGACAACGTACCATCCATGATAATTACATGAGTGGCGGGCGCGCGGCCCGCCTTTGCATTATTCTGCTGCGATGCGATCCTCATTCAGCATCTCCCAGACACGGTGCGGCGTGAATGGCATGTCCGCCTGTCGCACGCCGTGATCCCAAAGCGCATCCTGCACCGCGTTAGACAAAGCGGCAAGTGCGCCGACAGTGCCGGCCTCTCCACAACCCTTCATTCCCATGATGTTTGCGGTAGAAGGAACCGGCTCGGACGTGAAGGAAATATTCGGAAGATCCGTCGCCCGCGGCATCGCATAATCCATAAAGGAGGCCGTCAGAAGCTGGCCGTCTTCATCGTAAACAACGCGTTCCTGCACCGCCTGCCCCACACCTTGGGCCACGCCGCCATGGACCTGACCTTCAGCCAGCATCGGGTTGATCAAATTGCCGAAATCATCAACCACGGTGTAGCGGTCTGTCACAACAATGCCGGTTTCGGGGTCAATCACCACTTCAGCCACATGCGCCCCGTTGGGGAAGCTTCGTGCCGGGAGTGTAGCGCGTTCCTGGTGGCTCAGCAGGTCATCGCGACCTTTTTCGCGAGCCATCTCGGCGACTTCAAGCATGGTGGGCGTGAGGTTCGATCCCTCAGCGCGGAACCGTTCGTCATCAAAGCTGATCTCTGATGCGGGCACGCCCATTTCTTCCGACAGGAAAACTGTGAACGCCTCTGTCATCTTTGCCACGGTGGCGAGCGTTGCGTTGTTCTGCACTGTGACGGACCGTGATCCGCCCGTGCCACCACCCTGCGCAATCAAGTCGGAATCGCCCTGTACAACGGTTATCTTGTTTGCGGGGATGCCGGTTTGGTCGCTCAGGAACTGGGCATAAACGGTTTCGTGCCCCTGCCCGTTCGATTGCGTGCCGACATAGATCGTGACTGTGCCATCTTCGTTAAAGACGACATGCGCCCCTTCCGAAGGATCACCTAAAATGCTCTCGATATAATAACAAAGCCCCTGCCCGCGTAGCAGACCTTTTTCTGCGTCGGCGGCACGGCGCGCTTCGAAGCCAGCGCGGTCGGCCTCGATCGCGACACGGCTTAGGACCTTATTGAAGTCGCCGACATCATAGGTCTCCCCTGTCGCTGCCAGATAAGGAAACTGATCGGGCTTGATGAAATTGATGCGGCGCAACTCCCATGGGTCAACGCCCAACTCTCGCGCGGCACGGTCCATGAGACGTTCTAGCACATAGATCGCTTCCGGACGTCCGGCACCGCGGTAGGCATCGACTGGTGTGGTATTTGTATAATAACCCTCCACCTGCAACCATGTGGTCTGCACATCATAGACGCCCATCAACACGCGGCTAAAAAGCTGGGTCTGGATGAACTGGGCAAATTGGGAGTTATAGGCACCGAGGTTGCATTTGCTCGTGACACGGTAGGCCGTGATCTTGTTGTTTTCGTCAAAAGCAAATTCGGCCAACGATGTCAGATCACGACCGCCATTGTCGCTGAGCATTGCTTCGGTCCGCTCGGACATCCAGCGCACAGGGCGATCCAGAACGCGCGCGGCCTGCGCCAGACAGAAATATTCGTTGTAGGTCATTGCCTTCATGCCAAAGCCGCCGCCCGTGTCGGGGTTGGTGACCCGCACCTGATCGTCTTCCAGACCGAAAGCGGATTTGAGGTAGCCTTTGTGCGCCCAAACGCCCTGTCCGTTCTGGGCCACATGTAATTTGCCATCTGTCCACTCGGCATAGGCCCCACGTGGCTCCATGGAATTGACGATAATGCGGTTGTCATCGACATCCAGGGCGACAGTTCGCGCAGCCGATTTGAACGCGGCTTCAGTCGCGCTTTCGTCGCCCATACCCCAATCAAACGCCTTATTGTCGGGCGCTTCTGCGTGCAGCGTCTCACCACCGGCAGCGAACTCGATCTTGGCTGGCAGATCATCCACGTCAAACATAATTAACTCGGCCGCGTCGCGTGCCTGTGCGATGGTGTCCGCCACAATCAGCGCCACAGGCTCGCCCACATAGCGCACTCGGTCTTTCGCCAGCATCGGACGCTGCGGCTTGGCCCCGTTTGACCCATCGCGGTTTTGCACCACGGCACCCGCCATCGACACATCTACGCCCGCCGCTTCCATGTCGCGACAGGTCAGCACCATGTGAACGCCGTCCACCTCCAGAGCGTCCGACACATCGAGTTCGTTGATGATGCCATGCGCTACTGTGGACCGCAGAAAATATCCGTGCAAAGCGCCCTCGGGAGCGATGTCATCCACATAACGCCCGTCTCCCGTCAGAAACCGTACGTCTTCCGTCCGCGTGACCGATTGGCTTTTTCCGAATTTGTCCATGACGTACTACCTTCTTTTGGCGGGATTTCTGCCCAAAGACTTAACTGTCCTGCCAGTCTTGTCCAGCCCGCCCTTTCCCTTCGCCGCAACGTCCGCTAGATCAACACCAAACCTGCTGAAGGAACAATCATCATGGCTCTGGACAAGACATTTAATGCCGGCGAAGCGGAAGCGCGCCTTTATGCTGCATGGGAAAAAGCAGGGGCTTTTTCTGCAGGGGCCAACGCATCGCGCGACGAGACGTTCTCGATCATGATCCCGCCCCCGAATGTGACAGGCGTGCTGCACATGGGTCACGCGTTCAACAATACACTTCAGGACATCCTGACGCGCTGGCACCGGATGCGCGGGTTCGACACCCTTTGGCAGCCCGGACAGGACCATGCGGGCATCGCCACGCAGATGGTGGTTGAGCGCAAACTGGCTGAAACCCAGCAACCCACACGCCGTGAAATGGGCCGCGAGGCGTTTCTGGAAAAAGTCTGGGACTGGAAGAAAGAGTCCGGCGGCACAATTATCGAGCAGCTCAAGCGGCTTGGCGCGTCGTGCGATTGGGACCGGAACGCATTCACCATGTCGGGTGCGCCGAATGCCCCCGAAGGCGAGGAAGGCAACTTCCATGATGCCGTGATCAAGGTCTTTGTGGACATGTACAACAAAGGCCTGATCTATCGCGGCAAGCGGCTGGTGAACTGGGACCCGCATTTCGAAACAGCGATTTCCGATCTGGAAGTGGAAAGCACTGAAGTCGACGGCCACATGTGGCACTTTAAATACCCGCTCGCGGGGGGAGCCACCTATACTTACGTCGAAAAAGACGAAGACGGGAATGTCACGCTGTCCGAAGAGCGCGACTACATTTCTATCGCGACCACGCGCCCCGAAACCATGCTGGGTGACGGCGCGGTTGCTGTACACCCCTCTGACGAACGCTATGCCTCCATCGTGGGCAAGCTGTGCGAAATTCCGGTCGGCCCGAAAGAGCACCGCCGTCTGATCCCGATCATCACCGATGAGTACCCTGATCCAGACTTTGGCTCGGGTGCGGTCAAGATCACGGGCGCACATGATTTCAACGACTACGGTGTCGCCAAGCGCAACCGCATCCCGCTTTATTCCCTGATGGACACACGCGGTGCCATGCGCAGCGACGGACTGCCTTATGAAGAAGCGGCGGCGCAGGCGGCGGCCTACGCCCGGAACACCGTCGAGATGATGCAGGAGACCGAAGGCCGGTTCCAATCGGTTTCGGATCAGCCTGTGCCGGATGTAACGGACGTGAACCTTGTGCCTGACGCTTACCGCGGCCTTGACCGGTTCGAGGCGCGCGAAAAGATTGTCGCGGATATCTCTGCCGAAGGCTTGGCAGTGATGACCAAGCCCGATGACCCCCGTTTGGGCCGCAAGCTGAAAAAGGGTGAAGAGCCCAGCGAAGAGCCAACGCCGCTGGTCGAGGCAAAGAAAATCATGCAGCCGTTTGGCGACCGCTCCAAGGTCGTGATCGAGCCGATGCTGACCGATCAATGGTTTGTAGACACTGACAAAATCGTTGGGCCCGCGCTCGACGCTGTGCGCAATGGTGACACCCAGATTTTGCCAGAGCAGGACAAAAAGGTGTATTTCCATTGGCTGGAAAATATCGAGCCTTGGTGTATCTCGCGCCAGTTATGGTGGGGGCATCAAATACCGGTTTGGTACGGGCTGGACCTCAAAACAGCCGGTTTCACCGATGATGAGGGCGACAACGCGCTAGACATGGTTGAAATGTCTCGCTTCCTGCTGAACCAATCACTGCCGGAGACCAGTGATCATCTTCACTGCGCTGCAAGTTTTGACAGCGTCAGCAAGAGTTTCAATGACGTATTGGTCAATATGCCAACACCTTTGAACCACGCGCGTGTTGTGGAGGTAAGCTCGCGCAGCGAAGCCATCCATGTGCTCGCCGAAAGCCTCGCGATTTACACCAACAGTCTGGACCCGACGGATATTGTGTATCCTGTATGGCGCGACCCTGATGTGCTGGACACGTGGTTTTCATCGGGTCTGTGGCCCATTGGCACGCTCGGTTGGCCTGAACAGACGGAAGCGTTGGAAAAATACTTCCCGACATCAGTGCTGATCACCGGTTTTGACATCATCTTTTTCTGGGTCGCCCGTATGATGATGATGCAATACGCTGTGGTTGGCGAAAAGCCGTTCGATACCGTCTATGTCCACGCGCTGGTGCGTGACGAGAAGGGCAAGAAGATGTCGAAGTCGCTCGGCAACGTGCTCGACCCGCTTGAATTGATTGATGAATACGGTGCCGACGCGGTGCGCTTTACGCTCACCTCGATGGCGGCGATGGGCCGCGATCTGAAGCTGTCGACCGCCCGCATCGATGGCTACCGCAAGTTCGGCAACAAGATCTGGAATGCCACCGCTTTTGCCGAACGCAACGGTGTGCTCGAGGTGCCGCATAGCGATACAGCGCCCGAGACCAAGCTGACCGTCAACAAATGGATCAAGGGCGAAATTGCAAAAACCCGCGAAGCGGTGGATACGGCGCTGACCCAATACCGGTTCAACGATGCCGCAAACACGCTTTATGCCTTTGTCTGGGGGACGTTCTGCGACTGGTACCTGGAGTTCACCAAGCCGATCTTTGATGGCGACGACGCGGCAGCGATTGCAGAGACGCGAGCGACATATGGCTGGGCGCTGGATCAATGTCTGATCCTGCTGCACCCGATTATGCCTTTCATCACAGAAGAGCTGTGGGGCCTGAAAGCCCGTCCCAAGATGCTGGTACATGCAGATTGGCCGACTTACACCGCCGATGAGATGCTGGATGCAGAAGCGGATGGTGAGCTCAACTGGGTCATCGCGTTGATCCAGAACATCCGTTCAGCCCGTGTGGCGATGGGTGTGCCGGGCAGTGCCAAGGTCCCGATGGTCTATACAGAAATGGACGACGCGGGCAAGCTCGCGTGGGAGCGCAACAAAGACCTGATCGCGCGACGTGCCGGTGTGGAAAGTCTGAGCGAAGTCGCGGCCTTCCCGAAAGGCACAGCGTCAATCCCCGCACGCGCGGCCACCTTGGGTCTGCCACTGGAAGGCATCATCGACATTGACGCCGAAAAGACGCGTCTGCAGAAGTCACTTGATAAGCTGGGCAAAGAGATTGGCGGGCTCAAAGGGCGTTTGAACAACCCAAAATTCGCCGCCTCCGCCCCCGAAGACGTTGTAGCAGAGGCCCAGGCCAATCTGGATGCGCGTCAGGAAGAGGCTGATCAGCTGCAAGCGGCGCTTGACCGTTTGGCCGAAATGGGCTGATCGCAGGCGCTGCGCGCTCAGACGGGCAGCGTTGAATTAATCGGCCAATCGAAGCCGGGGCGTGCCGCATAGTTTTAACTACGCGGCACGCCTTTTTCGTTTACTTAAAGACCGCGGGCCGTTTGCCCATTTCAGCTGCGATCACTTCCATCTGGTGTGGCTTACCGATCAATTCCGCCTGAAGGCGCGATTCAGCCAGAAGAACCTCTGCGTCGGATTCCGATTCCGCAATTGCGATCAACCGTTTGGCGGCACGGATTGCAGAGGGGCTTTTGCCCGCGATCGTCGTGGCCAGTTCAGTCGCCGCCGCCATCGGATCATCTGCAATCTCGGTCAGCAAGCCCCATGCCAACGCCTGATCTGCGTCGATCTGCTCGGCCGTGTATGTCATCCGGCGCAGTACATCCGAACGCACCAACTTGGGCAGCAGGACCATGCCGCCCATGTCGGGAACGATGCCCCATTTCATTTCCATTACAGCAAAGCGGGTACCCGGTGCCGCAATACGGATATCGGCGCCAAGCGCGAGCTGGATACCAGCGCCAAAGCAGACGCCGTGAATGGCCGCAATCACCGGGATATCCATGCGCGACCAGATCATCGCGACTTCTTGCCATTGGTTTGTTGTCCCATCCCCGTGGCTGCGCGGCATCAGCGCATCAGCCGGATCTTTGCCCATCATTCCCGACAAACCCGTGATGTCGATACCGGCGCAAAAGGCTTTGCCTTCGCCGGATACAACGACTGCGCGTGCATCCGAGGCGGCAACTTCGGTACCTGCGGCAATGATCCCGTCGATCATTTCCTGATCAACGGCGTTCATCTTGTCTGCGCGGGTCAGGCGGACAAAAGCGATGTGATTATCATAGGTGACTGTGACGCGGGCCATGGAATCCTCCGGTTTGGTTGATCCCAGTTGAGCCTACCTGCCCCGACTGTGCCAGCAAAACGTGGCGGCAGTTCACCTGCCAATCATCAGGGCACCAAACGGTCTATTGCGCGCATCATGCCTAGGCTTTTGTCATAAACGAGAGTGAGAATATGTCGGGCTTGCGGTTTCGTCGCAAGTGACGGCACCACGCGCACAGCGCCTGCAGCAGCGGTCACGGCAATAAACCCGCGACGGGTCAGCTTGGCCATTCGAATTGCTCCTTCTTTGTTGCGAGCGATTCTCATATAGGCATCGCGTTGCCCTCTTCCAACCCTTGCCCAGCGCAAGGAGTGCGCCTATCACCGTTGCCATGAACCATTATCGCCTTACCTCGCTTGCTCAATCCCTGCCTGCAACTGTCCCGTTCGTCGGGCCGGAGACGCAAGAACGACAGTTTGGACGCCCCTTCAAAGCAAGGCTGGGTGCGAACGAGAATGTCTTCGGTCCCTCCCCCAAAGCGATTGAGGCAATGGCCGAGGCCGATCACTGGATGTACGGCGATCCTGAGAGCTTCGAGCTGCGCGGGGCGCTCGCGGCCCATCACGGCACCACGCCTGACCATATAATAGTGGGTGAAGGAATTGACGGGTTGCTGGGGTATCTGGTGCGTTTGTTCGTTGGTCAGAGCGATGCAGTTGTAACCTCGGATGGGGCTTACCCTACTTTCAACTACCATGTGGCCGGTTACGGAGGTGTCCTGCACAAGGTGCCCTACCGCGACGATTATGAAGACCCCGAAGCGCTGTTTGCCAAGGCTGCCGAAGTGAATGCAAAGCTTGTCTACCTTGCCAACCCGGATAACCCGATGGGGTCCTGGCATAGCGGGTCATCCCTTGCTGCAGCGATGGACCATTTGCCGGACGGTAGTCTATTGGTTCTCGATGAGGCCTATATAGACACCGCACCGGAAGGGACGGCACTACCGCTGAGTTGGGACGACCCCCGCGTGATCCGCATGCGCACCTTTTCAAAGGCTTACGGGATGGCAGGCGCGCGCGTTGGATACGCCATTGCAGCGCCTGAGCTGATTACAGCCTTCCATAAAGTGCGCAACCATTTCGGCATGAACAGGGCTGCACAGGCCGGTGCACTGGCAGCACTCGCGGATCAGGAATGGCTCGCGCAGGTCAAGGCAAAGATTGTCGAGGCGCGTAACCGTATCAGCGCCATTGCACAAGATAACGGGCTGGTCGCCCTACCCTCTGCTGCGAATTTCGTGACAATTGATTGTGGACGTGACGGGGCTTTTGCCAAGGCGGTGCTGGAGGGTCTGGTTGCGCGTGGCATCTTTGTCCGCATGCCTTTTGTGGCCCCGCAAAACCGATGCATCCGCATCAGTTGCGGCACGCCCGACCAGCTGGATTTGCTGGCGTCCGAACTGCCATCGGTACTGAACCACGCAAAAATAAGCTGACGTTAAGCTGCCCCGCCCTATAGTCTTTGATGGATCAGCCAAAGAGACTTCGAATGCGCGATACAGATGAACGGCCATCAGCCCCGAATTTCACCCAAGCCTGCATTGTGATGTTCGGGATCAACCTGACATGGGTGTTGTTTGCAATCTGGGCTGTTTGGGGCATGTTCGCGGTGGCTGCCGTTGGGTGGGCCGTGAACCAGCTCATCAACCGAATTGCAATTTCCCGCAGCTGATACCGACCTACCCCGTTGCAATTACTTGTGCAGCGGCGTCCAGCGCACCGGTACCATGATCGATCTTGAGCGCCCGTAGGCCGCTTTCAATGCCGCCCAGCATTCCCATCACCATCTGACCGTTCACATGCCCCATGTGACCCAGACGGAAAAAACCGTGCCATGAAGGATCGCCCGGTTCTGCCATGCCAAGGCCAATGCCCAGCGTAAGACCAAGCTCTTTTTCAACCCAGTCGCGCAGTTCGGTCGCTTGCGGGGACTGAAGCCGCAACGAGGTAACAGCGTTGCTGCGATGCGCAGGATCGGCCACGTTCATTCCAAAGGTACCAGCGGTGCTCCATGCCTCGCAAGCGGCCCAGATCGCGCGGGCCAAAACGCTGTGGCGGGCCCAGACCTGCTCGATCCCTTCTTCGTGGATCATATCAAGTGCGGTGCGCAATCCGTACAGGTGGTGTGTCGGTGCCGTGCCACCATGGTACTGAAAGAACTCTGTTGCATGGGCCCGTGGTGTCCAATCCCAGTACCAGCTGACGCGCTCCATCTTGGCGCGGGCTTCTTCGGCGCGGTCATTGAAGAAAACAAATGACATGCCTGGCGGCACCATCAGCCCTTTCTGGCACCCCGTCACCATGACATCGACGCCCCATGCGTCCATCTCAAAGCGATCACAGCCCAAGGATGCGATGCAATCGGCCATCAGCAATGCGGGGTGACCCGCAGCATCCAGAACTTCGCGCAAGGATTTGATATCGTTTCGGATCGATGTTGACGTATCGACATGTACGGCGAGAACCGCCTTGATGGCGTGATTTTTGTCAGCCGCCAGCGCCTGTGCGATCCGGTCCATATCCATCGGGCTTTGCTTGCCAAAATCGATTGTCTCGACGTCGGCACCCAGTGCGGCTGCCGTTTGCCCCCAACCGATGCCAAAGCGCCCTGTAGCCGGAACAAGCACCTTGTCGCCCGGCGAAAGGATGTTGGACAGCGATGCTTCCCAAGCGGCATGGCCGTTCCCTGTATACATCGCCACGTGATGCTTGGTACGCGCCACCCGTTTGAGATCAGCTGTGATCCCTGGCATCATTTCCACCAGTTCGCCAGCGTAAATATTGGGCGCAGCACGGTGCATGGCACGCAGGACCGCATCGGGCATTACAGAGGGACCGGGAATGGCAAGATAAGAGCGCCCCTGCGCAAGCGATGTCGGTTGTGTCATGGACCTGACCTTTCAATGAAGTGGTAGTGCCGACACTAGGCTTGGGCACAGTCGCGTCAACACCGGATCGGCCCTGCCTTGCCCTGTTCCGGCCGAATGCGTAGAGGTAGCTTGATCCTGAGCAACCGAAGGTAAATCCGGCGATGAATGACCAGACCTACACGTCTCGCGATCTGATGGGTTGGCTGTGGCGCGATTACCTCAAGAAACACATCTGGCTCATGACGCTTGCTGTAGTTTTCATGGTGATTGAAGGCAGCACACTCGGTGCGCTAGCCCGCCTGATGGAGCCGATGTTCGACCGGGTGTTTGTGGCAGGACAGGAAGATGCGCTGATCTGGGTGGGCCTCACGCTGATCGGGATTTTCGTGCTGCGCGCCATCGCGGGCGTCAGTCAGAAGGTATTGCTGACAAAGGTTGCCCAGCGCACGGCAGCAGATATGCGCATTGACCTGTTAGAACGGATGATGAAGCAGGACGGGGCCTTTCACCAAAGCCATCCGCCAGGCTTTCTGATCCAACGTGTGCAGTCGGATGTGAATGCAGTTGGCGATGTCTGGCGGGCGGTTATCACCGGCGCGGGGCGCGACTTTATCGGGCTTCTGGTTCTACTCGGTGTGGCCATCTCTATTGATCCGGTGTGGGCGCTGCTCGCTTGTGTGGGCATTCCGGTTATGGTGCTGCCCGCCGCGATGGCGCAACGCTTTGTGCGCAAACGCGCCCGCGAAGCGCGAGACCTTGGTGCTGATCTGGCGACGCGACTGGACGAGGTGTTTCATGGTATCGTTCAGGTCAAACTGAATGCGCTTGAAGCGTACCAAACGCGCCAGTACCGCGATCTGACGGGACGATTTATCGACACCGAAGTGCGTGCAGCCTTTGGGAACTCGGCCATTCCCGGCATGGTCGATATACTCTCCGGTCTCGGTTTCATGGCAGTGATCCTTTACGGCGGATCCGAGATTATCTCGGGCGATAAGACCATCGGCCAATTCATGACGTTCTTCACGGCGATGGGGTTTGCGTTCAGTCCCTTACGGCGTCTGGGCGGTATGGCCGGGCTATGGCAGATCGCAGCGGCGGCGCTAGAGCGCATTCGCGAATTGCTGGATGCACCCGTACACCTGAAAGATCCTGCAAAGCCTGTCACTGCGCCCGTTGGCACGCCAGAGATAAAACTGACTGATGTCGACCTTTCCTATGGCGAAACCCGCGTGTTGGACCGTTTATCTTTCACCGCCAAAGCCGGTCAGACGACCGCCCTCGTGGGGGCTTCTGGTGCGGGAAAGTCGACTGTATTTAACGTGCTGACCCGCCTGATCGACGCCCAGAAAGGCTCTGCCACTCTGGGCGGCGTTGCGACCACGGAAATGCGGTTGGCCGATCTGCGAAAGCTGTTCTCTGTGGTGACGCAAGAAGCACTCTTGTTTGATGATACGCTGCGGGAAAACATACTTCTGGGACGCACGGACGTCACGGACGCCCGTCTTAAAGAAGTGTTAGATGCGGCGCATGTGTCCGATTTCCTACCAAAGCTCGACAAAGGTCTGGAAACACTGGTCGGACCCCGAGGATCTGCTCTTTCGGGTGGACAGCGCCAGCGTGTTGTGATCGCCCGCGCCCTGTTGCGTGATACGCCGATCCTGTTGCTGGACGAGGCCACAAGTGCGCTTGATGCACAGTCGGAGCAGACCGTGCAAACAGCGCTGGATCGATTGTCCAAAGGGCGCACTACGATCGTGATCGCGCACCGTCTGGCGACAATTCGCAATGCAGACCATATCGTGGTAATGGATCGTGGCCGCGTGGTTGAAGAAGGAACGCACGAGGGCCTGCTTGCACAAGGCGGTGCCTATGCCGAGCTGTATCAACTGCAATTCAAGGGCAATGCACCGACACCTGTTGCGAGCCAACACGCGAAAGCAGGCGGTTTCTTCAACCGCCTTTTAGGCCGCTAGCGGCGGTAGCTTTCAGAGAGCTTCGTCGTGTCCGCCCCTGCGAAATAGCGGCCAAGGGTCCAAAGGTTGCGCACCCCCCGTTTAATCCACCCCTGCCTTGCGTATTTATCGGCGCTGGTTTGTGCCACAACATCAAGCCCAACAAGGCGACCTTTGAGCGCGCGCGCCAGTGCAACATCTTCCATCAACGGCACATCGGGATATCCCCCGACGCGGGCATAGAGGCTTGACGAAATAAGGAGCCCCTGATCGCCATAGGGTAGTCCGAACCGGCTCCGCAGGTTGGCCCAGCCCGCAACGACCTGCGCGCCGATCCCTGTGCGATCAAACCGGAGATGGAACCAAGCCGCGCGATCGCGCTTTGACAGATGTGCTTGCACCTCTTTGGTCCATCCCGGCTGCAACACAGTGTCAGCATGCAGCACCAATAACCAATCGCCTTTGGCCACGTCACATCCCCGACGAAGTTGGCCGCCGCGTGTGGCCGACCCTTCGATAACTATGGCACCCCAAGCCTGAGCGATGACACCCGTTGCATCCTGTGACCCACCATCGGAAATGACCAACTCACGGATTAATCCCGCCTCCAGCCCTTCCATCAGTGCGGTTAGGCAGTCGGGTAATGAACTCTCGGCGTTGAGGGTCGGTATGATAATTGTGATCGGCGCAGGCATGCTTGCCCCTTTTGGTCTGGCGTGACACCACTATATCGCAAAGAAGCCGGAAAAGGACAGAACCCATGACCAAACGCCGCATTCTGCGTCTCAGCGGGGCTGACACCCGCGATTTTCTGCAAGGACTGGTCACCAATGACGTGTCCAAGCTGGAAAGCGGTGCCGTCTATGCAGCGCTGCTGACACCACAGGGCAAATACATGGCGGATTTCTTTCTGCTGCCGGACGGGGACACGGTCCTCCTCGACGTAGCGGATGAATTAGGTGATTTGGTCACACAGCGTCTCTCGATGTACAAGCTGAGGGCCGATGTCACGATAGAGACAGTTCCGCTTCATCTGCACCGTGGCTTGGGAGAGGTCCCCGAAGATGGCTTTGCCGATCCACGTGAATCTGCCCTTGGCTGGCGGGCCTATCGCGATAGCGAGCAGACGGAAGACGACACCGATTGGGAGGCACTGCGCGTGGCGCATTTAGTGCCGGAAACCGGTATCGAGCTGACGCCCGATACCTTCATTCTTGAGGCGGGGTTTGAGCGTCTTGGTGGGGTCGATTTCCGCAAAGGCTGTTATGTAGGTCAGGAAGTGACCGCACGGATGAAGCACAAGACCGAACTGCGCAAGGGGTTGGCCCGCGTAGATGTCAAAGGTACTGCGCCTGTCGGGTCCGAATTGCTCAGCAACGGGAAAGCAGCGGGCGTTTTGTTCACCCAGAGCGGGGACCAAGGCATCGCTTATCTGCGATTCGACCGCGCATCAGGCCCGATGGAGGCCGGTTCGGCCAAGGTTTCATGGAGACCTGAAAAGAAAAGTCTTTAAAGTTGAATCAAAAAGCCCTGCACACGGCAGGGCTTGAAGGTCTTCAAGACAGTTAACGAAAGATTACTTGGCGTCAACTGAAAGGGTCTTTGTGGCCGAAATCAAGCGCGCTCCACGTATTCCATTGTCTCTGTGTTCACCACGATGTCTTCATCTTGCCCCACAAACGGTGGCACGGAAACCTTAACGCCGTTGTCCAGAACGGCCGGTTTGAACGAGTTCGCAGCAGTCTGACCTTTCACGACAGGCTCGGTTTCGACAACCTTGCACACCACTTTCTGAGGCAAAGACGCATTGAGCGGCTCATCTCCGTGGTATTCGACAACGACCATCATACCGTCTTGCAGGAACGGACGACGTTCACCCAAGAGCTCGGCTGAAAGCTGCACCTGATCATATGTATCAGTGTCCATCAGCACCAGCATCCCACTGTCTTCATAGAGAAATTGCTGATCCTTCTGCTCAAGGCGTACACGCTCTACCTTGTCAGCTGAACGGAAGCGTTCATTGAGCTTTGATCCGTTGCGCAGGTTGCGCATCTCGACCTGAGCAAAGGCACCCCCTTTGCCCGGCTTTACATGGTCGACTTTGACCGCAGCCCAGAGGCCGCCGTTGTGCTCCAGAACGTTACCGGGGCGAATTTCATTTCCGTTAATTTTGGGCATTGTGGCAAAACCATGGCAAAAGGTTGATGAATGTATAACGGGACCTATATCTGGGAGAATGGGACCCTGCAAGCCAACCAGATGTCGTTATTCGGTATGCGATATCTGCATAGGACCCATGCAATAAAGTAGTATCCGAATCGAAGGATATCGGTCATAAGGAACTCCACGCCGAAATGACAAGAGCAAGAATAACAGAAAGGACGACGAGATGAGAGATTTCGTTGATGGCACCGCTTTCAATAACGAGCAAGGAAATCGGGCCCGCAAACTTTTCGCAGCTGTGGTACTGGCTGCCTTGGATGATGCAATCGCCGACGACAAGAAATATGGCAACGGACCAGAGCAGATCGCCCGCTGGGCCCGCTCCCGCGATGGCCGCGAAGTGCTGAGCTGCGCCGGGATCGACCCCAACGAGCGTGTGGTATCAGGTTTGATGGATTTTGTTGGCAAAGGTGTGCGGACATCTGTTGCGTTGTCGCGCGAAGAATCCGAGCGTCGTCACGCCGCGCAGCAGGCTGAAGCTGCATAACCATTCCCTTTTGAGGGTAAAATCAACGCAGCCTACGGGCTGCGTTTTTTTATGCGTGAATGGCACCCTACCCGCCTGCGAACACGAACATCCATATCCGGGCAACCATCAATTCCGCCGCGACCAACGCAATAGTGAGAAGGCCGAGCCACCAACCGGGCCGGCGCATCAAAATGACACCCCCGCAGATCAGAGCAACTGTAGCTTCGACCGGTGCGATCCAAAGCGCACCATGCGCACGGTCCCAATAGCTGATCGGGCTTTCGAATATCCAATCCGTCATCGGCCATAGATGTGGCCTTCCATCGTCGTGGTGAAGTGGGAAGTCCAAAGCCAGATGCAACAGCGCCGCCCCTGTGAGCGCCATTGCCCATCGGCTTTGCCGCCAAAGGGCCAGCACAAACAAAGCCCCCCAGACGATAAACGAATTATCGACGGCAAAGACCGCCTGCCAAAGGTCCGAGAAATAAAGCTCGTCAAACACCACTCGAGGCGGGATGTTGAGCAGATGCATAGAGACACCTGCCAATACGTATAGTGACAGATCTGGCAGCAAGGCACCGGCCAAAGCCGCCCAAACCAATTGGCGTTCGCCGCGCTTCCCAAAGACTGCAGCGCCAATCAGCAGATGCGCAGGGGTATTCATGGGGCTAACCGCCTTGGCAACTGATCCCTTTGCATAAATGGCCTTTCACCGGGTCTTTATTTGCGCCAGTTTGCAGCAAACTGCGCAAGGCTCAACAGATGACAAAAGCGATTATGATACAAGGCACCGGCAGCAATGTCGGAAAGTCCATGATCGTGGCAGGGCTGATCCGCGCATGTGTTAAACGCGGCTTGAACGTGCGCCCCTTCAAGCCACAGAACATGTCGAACAACGCGGCCGTGACCGAGGACGGCGGCGAAATCGGTCGCGCGCAGGCGCTACAGGCGCGCGCTGCGGGTGTACCACCGCACACCGACATGAACCCCATCCTTCTCAAGCCACAATCCGCGACCGGTGCGCAGGTGATCGTGCAGGGCCAGATCGCAGGCCATCAGGAAGCCGCAGCTTTTGGCAGGAACAAGTCCGCACTGATGCCTGCGGTTCTTCAGTCGTTTCAAAGGCTTGCAGCCGGATGCGATCTCATCATCATCGAAGGTGCCGGCAGCCCTGCAGAGACAAACCTGCGCAGCGGGGATATCGCAAACATGGGCTTTGCTGGTGCCGCCCAGGTACCCGTTGTTCTGATGGGCGACATCGACCGCGGTGGTGTGATTGCACAGATTGTCGGCACGCAAGCAGTGCTAGATTCCACCGACAACGCACTGGTTTGCGGTTTTGCCGTGAACAAGTTTCGCGGGGACCGCAGCCTGTTTGACGCCGGACGCGATGACATTGTGGCGCGCACCGGATGGCCCAGCCTTGGCGTCATTCCTTGGTTTGATGCAGCGCACCGCTTGCCCGCAGAGGATGTGATGGACCTGCCTGCCCGCGCACGATCGAAAGGTGCGGGATGTGTGATTGCCGTGCCGCGCCTTCCGCGCATTTCAAACTTTGACGATCTCGATCCACTTGCAGCCGAGCCGGGCGTGGACCTCCGCATCATCATGCCGGGCCAGCCGTTGCCTGCGGATGCCGATCTAATCCTGCTTGTCGGAAGCAAAGCGACGATCGCCGATCTGGCGGCGCTGAGGGCCGAAGGATGGGATATCGACATCGCCGCGCATACTCGGCGGGGCGGTCAGGTTCTGGGCTTGTGCGGCGGCTATCAGATGCTGGGAAAGACCATTGCAGACCCCGATGGGATCGAAGGAGAGCCGGGAACCGTTACAGGGCTAGGACATCTTGATATCCATACGGTAATGGCTCCGATCAAGCATTTGTCCCTAAAGACCGGCGTCCATCCAGAAAGCGGAACTGAGCTTTCCGGCTACGAAATCCATATCGGAGAAACGAGCGGACCTGACACCGAGCGCGCTTGGTTGCGTTTTGACGGCAAGCCGGAGGGCGCTACCAGCAAAGACGGCCTCGTACGCGGATGCTATATGCATGGGCTGTTTAATGCAGACGCGTTTCGGGCAGTATTCCTGTCGCAACTCGGTGCGGGATCGCAGTTGAACTTCGAAGCAGGCGTCGAAGACGCCCTTGACGCATTGGCGTTGCATATGGAACGTTACTTCGACATCGATCAGCTGTTGGCACTTGCCAAAGAGGTTTGAGGCTGAAGCGCTATTCCAGATCCTGAGCGGTCAACGCACGGTGAATTTCACGTCGTACCAGCTTGCGCACGTTACGCGTGATCCGCTCACCCAGAGCACCTTGTAACTCGGCACGCACAATGTCGCTGATTAAATCACGCAAAGCGTCTTCATCCAGCAGTTGCTCTTCTTCGCCTAGATCAATCTTCGCATCTGAGGGTTTTCCAGCAGCTCCTGCCATCATCGGCTGATCGTCTGATCCGTCATTTTGTCGGGCAGCACCTTCCGCTTCGCGATGGTCGTCCTGAACTTCTTTCGTGTTCTGACCTTCTAAAGTATCCGCTTCATCGTTCGGCGGACGGAAAAACTCTTCTGCGGACTGGGTGTCATCCTCCCACTCCATTGTGTCCGGCTCAGTACCGGCATAATCGCCGTCACCCGCTTCGTCCGGTTCCCAGGTATCAGAGATTTGCCCGATCGCCGTTTCCAGCGCTGCAATCTTTGCCGTCAGAGCAGCAGACTTTTCGACGTGCGCTTGCGTGTCATCAGTCTGACCGTCCTGCTTTGCAGCCTCGGCATGATCGTCCGTTTGGACATGCTCTTCATCCGCAAGCATATCTGCGCGCTGTGCCCCTTCGGTGTGCAAGTCGTCGCTCTGACCTTCAGCGTGGATTTCTCCCTCAGAAACCGCATCGTGCATCTCGGATTCTTTTAGTTCCGCGCTCAGCAGCACGGCTTCTGACAAATCACGCTCGGTATTTGCGTCGTCGCGCGCCCCACCGAAGTCGTAATCATCCGGCGAAGTATGGACGCTGATCTCTTCCTCACCATCGATGTTGTCATCGTCATCAAACTGATATGGATCGTCAGCGTAATCCTGTGCCGGATCGTCGAAAAGCGACTCGTCTTCGGTCGCCGACATATCGGAAACCTCGGTCGGGTCGGAATCATCTACATCTTCATGCGCAGGCACGTAAGTATCAATTGCTTCATCATCAGAAACGAGACTGCTGATCGACATCTCGGAACGTTCAGCGACATCTGGTGACTGAGCAGATACCGCATCATGCGACGCCTGCTCAGCAGGTGTCTCATTAGGTGTGGTGACGCGCAAAGCGGGCGTCAGCACCAGTCTATCGTTGCGCAAGTCAGCTTTGGGTGCCTGAACGGGACGCTTGTCTTCTGATACCAGACGACGGATCGAAGACAGAACATCCTCTACCTCAGCATTCGTAACCGGGTCGGACATTGTTAATTACCACTCTTTCTCTCACGCTCAGGGTAGCTCTTAACAGAGATTCCATCAATGGTTGGTGAAAATTTGTCAGTCTTTTTGCAGCGCCCGCAACACACGGTCCAGCTTCTGGCCCTCTTTTGAGCGTTTTGCAGGGCTGTCTTTTACCAGATTATAGTACTCTGTCGGATCGTAAATCTGAACCGGAAGCTGCAAGTCTTTTGCCGTCAGGCGCCCGGTAGATGCAAGGATCGAGTAAGCTGCAAAATAAAGGCTCGCACGGGCAGAAACCTGCAAAGACTGGGCATCCAGCAGCGCCTGTTCAGCATCAAGCACGTCCAGAGTAGTCCGCGCACCAAGTGTGGCTTCCTCGCGGATACCACGGAACGCGATACGCGCAGCACGCACCTGACGTTCGGATGCGGCAAGCTGTGCCTGAACCGTCGTCAAAGTAGCATAGGCATTGCCCACATCCTGCTGCACAGCATGACGCACCACATGCAAATTACCGCGCTGTGCATCTGCGCGGGCTTGCGCCTGCCGATTGCTCGCGGACAAGGCACCGCCTTGATAGATGGTCTGACCGGCCTCAAGGCCAACACTGCCGCCGCGATTGAAATCACTCGAGCTCAGGCTCTCAGTTGCGGTCAAACGGCCCGTCAGACTGATGGTCGGCTTCATATCTGCCGCAGTCGCCTGCACCAGCAAATCCGCCGCGGCGACCTGACGCTGAGCGCTAAGCATGGACGGGTGTCTGCGCACTGCGATTGCTTTTGCCGCGTCAACACTATCCTCAATGGCAGGCAGACCGGGAGGCTGACGCAACCGACCGGGTGCGCGACCCACGACGTTGCGGTATTCTTCTGTCGCGCTGATCAATTGACCGCGCGCTGCCGCAAGACCGCTTCTTGCTTGCGCAAGTTGAGCCTGCGCAAGCGCCACGTCCGTGCGGGTGACTTCACCCACTTCGAAACGGTCATTGGCCGCGCGTTGTTCTTCCGTCAGCAATCGGACGTTGTTTTCACGCAGCGCCACAAATTCCGACGCTTCGATCACGCCCATATAGGCCTGAACCGCACGCAACAATACCTGCTGCTCGATGTCGATCAGCGCCTCACGCGTTGCCAAAACTGTTTCTTTCGCTGCTTCGACGCGGAAAGCCCGAGACCCGAAATCATAAAGCACCAAAGACGCGGCCAAGCCGACCGCAGCACTAAGGCTATCGTTGTTAAAGCTGTTGACGGAAGACGCTGTGCGCACTGTACCGTATGTCTGGGTAAGGCTAGCTGACCATGACAGGACCGGTTTCAATGTTGCAACCGCTGCCGCGACATCCTCGTCCGCAGCCCGCAACAGAGCCCTGTTCTGCTGCAACAGACCGGAATGGGTGTAAGCCCCAACCAGCGCATCAGCGAGCGTATCAGCTGTTCCGGTGCGCGGCAAAGCAACGCCGGCCATTACAACGCAGGCAGCAACGCCCATCCGCAAAACTAATGTGATTTTCTGGACTACCATGGGTCTTTGACCTCTTTCCTGTTGTAGTGCTGTGTCGCGTTTGAGCGACGCCGGCCTAGAGCTCGAAAGCGGCCTGTCTCTTGAAGTCTTCCAGAACAGGCGCAGCGGCATTGAACGCCATGCGCCAGCTGACATCTGTGCCGCGCTTGTACCCGACCCGAACTTCGCCCAAAGCGCCATCCATAAACAAAGCAGCGATTCGCCCGCCATCCTTGAGCTGGTCCAGAATGCTATGCGGCACCTCGCTGACGCCACCTTCAATCAGGATCACATCATAAGGCCCATGCGCGGCAGCACCTTCGGCCAGCGGCCCCACGTGCATCAATACATTGTCGGCACCGGCGTCCATCAGCGCATCCTGCGCCTCTTTCGCCATAGCCTCGTCTTCTTCCAAAGCCACAACAGCCTCGGCCATACGCGCGACAACTGCGGCAGAGTATCCCATCGCACACCCGATATCGAGAACAAGCTCGTTGTTGTTGATCGCAAGAACGTCCAGCATTTTCGCCAATGTACGCGGCTCAAGCAGGACGCGCCCCTGCCCCAGATCAAGGTTTTCGCCCATGTAGGCGGCTTCACGTTGGGTCGCAGGTACGAACTGCTCGCGCGGCACAGTCAACATGGCATCAATGATCGGGAATTTGGTAACGTCCGAGGGGCGGACCTGTGTATCTACCATCATCGTGCGGCGTGTGGTGAAATCACTCATCAGCTAGACTCATCCGTTCAGATTCTTATTTGTCAGATGTGCCACATTGCGCAAGGCTCAGCAACGCCCACTTGTCGCACTTTCAAGCATCATCCCGCTTGCGGCGGTCTCTGGGATCAGTTAGCAAGCAAAAACCACAAGGTCGGCGAGTTGGCGGAGTGGTTACGCAGCGGATTGCAAATCCGTGTACACCGGTTCGATTCCGGTACTCGCCTCCATCTTCCCCCAGTAGCCGAAATTTCGAGGGATCGTAGTCTCCCTTCGAAACCGGAGTCCGGTATCTGTCTCGCAGTTTCGCTCTGCCTGCGCTGCTGCGGCGCTGGTAATTTTCAGGCTTTCGTAATTTGACGCGTGCCGACGATATGTAGGTCATATGCGTCCAAGCCGACGTAACGCGTCTGGGGATTGTCCGTCAGCAGGACCAGCTCGTGCAAACCCATCGAGGACAAGATTTGCGCGCCAAGACCAATCTGTTTGATCGTTCGGGGGCCAGTATCTTCTTCACGGATGAGTTTCACATGTGGGTCTCGAAACAAACAGACAGCACCTCGGCCCTCTTCCGCGACGATTTCCATTGCGCGGTTCAGCTCACCGGTCGCATCGTTATTGATCCCCAGCACGTCGTCCAGCACCCTGAGCGCATGGGTGCGCACAAGGACCGGTTCCGGCGTTGTGATGTCGCCTTTGGTCAAAACGACATGTTCGATTCCTTCTGCCTGATCGGTGAAAACGCGCATCATCCATTCCCCGCCAAAAGCGGAAGTTACCGTTTGCGAATGGGTTTCACTGATCAGATTATCGTGACGACGACGGTAAGCGATGAGATCAGAGATCGCGCCGATCTTAAGCCCATGCTTTTTGCCGAATTCTATCAGTTCGGGCAGATGGGACATGTGGCCGTCATCATTCATAATCTCGCAAATGACGCCCGACGGGTTCAACCCTGCAAGACGCGAAACGTCAACGGCTGCTTCTGTATGTCCTGCGCGCACTAGGACACCCCCATCACGCGCACGAAGAGGGAAGATATGGCCAGGAGATGCCAGATCTTGCGCACCTTTTTCTGGGTCGATTGCGACGGCAATGGTTGTGGCACGGTCGTAGGCAGAAATGCCCGTCGTAACGCCCTCACGCGCCTCAATGGAGACCGTGAATGCCGTTTCATGCCGCATCGAATTCGCGCGCGCCATTGGCGGTAGGCCAAGAGCATCAACGCGGTCGGATGTGAGCGTCAGACAAATAAGCCCGCGTCCATGCGTCGCCATAAAATTAACGGCGTCGGGCTTGCATTTTTCGGCAGGAATGTAGAGATCGCCCTCGTTTTCGCGGTCCTCGTGATCGACAAGGATGACAAGCCGGCCATTGCGGGCTTCTTCGATGATTTCCTCGATAGGCGAAATCGCGTGGCGCAGGCTGTCTTCGACTGCCCCGGGAACATCGTGGGTTCCAGATTTATCTACCGGCTTGATCATCCCTGCCATCCATTGGTCTGTGTGCTTACTTTCACAGCTGACTTTATGTGTCAGTCGCTGAGGAAACAACGCGATAATACGGCGCATCAATGGTAAGCGTCCGGCCTGCCTGCACTGACGCGCCATAGAGTGTGTTGATAAGTGTCCACCATTGATAGTGGACATCTTGAGGACGGATATGGCGGGCAAGAAGGGTCAGAAGAAGCGGTTCTGGTCGGATGAGGAGAAGGTGTCGATCTGCGCGCAAACCTGCGCGCCGGGTGTTTCAGTAGCGCAGGTTGCGCGGCGGTATGCGATGAACACCAACCTGATCCACAAATTGCTACGTGATCCCAAGTTTGCGCCTGACCCGGAGATCATTGAAGGTGAGGTTGCTGAGACGCCATGCTTTCTTCCCGTCGAGATTGTCGACCGCACCCCGGCCAAAGACACGGCCTCGACGACTGACACCAAGCCCCCGCAAAGTGCGATTGAGATCGATATCGCCGGCGGTCATCAGCTGAGGATTGTCGGCAGCTATGATCCCGAGGCGTTGGCCCGGCTGATCCGTGGTCTTTCTACATGATCCCTGTTCCCGCGAACACGCTTGTCTGGCTGGCAGCCGGTGTGACCGACATGCGGCGCGGGTTCACGACGCTTGCGGCGCAGGCCGAACAAACGCTGAATCAGGATCCATTCACCGGGCACCTGTTCGTCTTTCGTGGTCGTCGCGGTGATCTCATCAAAATCATTTGGTGGGACGGACAAGGTGCCTGCGTTTTCAGCAAGCGCTTGGAGAAGGGTCGGTTCGTGTGGCCCTCTGCAAAAGAGGGCAAGATCGCGCTGACAGGGGCGCAATTGGCTCGGTGAACCGCGCCGGGTTTGCCGGAGGCTGATTTCGGTTAGTTACGCGGCCACGGGTTCAGTTTCCAGAGCTGCGTAGAAGTTTGCTTCGGCTTCTGCGGGCGGGATGTTTCCGATAGGCTCGAGCAGGCGGCGGTTGTTGAACCAGTCTGCCCATTCGAGTGTCGCGTATTCGACGGCCTCGAAACTGCGCCACGGGCCGCGACGGTGGATGACCTCAGCTTTGAACAGGCCGTTGATCGTTTCGACATGATCGCTTGCCAACGCGATCCATGCTGCCCCTCATTGTCGAAGACCAGTCGCACTGCGCGTTCACGCACTTCGGGGGAAAATTTGTTCGTTGTCTTGCTCATGATGCTCCATCCTACTCAGGAGTTGGAGCCTCCGGCAAACCCGGCGCGGTTCAGACGCTTACCATCAATGCCCGAATAGGAGGGCTTAGCAGTACCCTTTGAAAGCCGCATTCAAGCCCGCTCGTCACAATCGGGCCAAAGCCGCGTTGCATTACATTGGAACCGGGCGAGTTAGGATATCATTTAATGATTTTGTAATTGGTTGCGGGAGTAGGATTTGAACCTACGACCTTCAGGTTATGAGCCTGACGAGCTACCGGGCTGCTCCATCCCGCGCCAAAGCGCTGAGCGACCTCGAGATTTCAGGTTATGAGCCTGACGAGGTTTGTTTTTAAGGCGCGGGTTGCTCTGTCCTGCGTCTTTTTTGCCTTCAGGTATGTAGTACTGGAGGCCTATTGAACATCGAAGAGAGATACGTATTCAGAGGACTTATTAGGTTTGGCGATGACCTACTCTCCCACGTCTTAAGACGCAGTACCATCGGCGCTAAGGCACTTAACGGCTGGGTTCGGGATGGGACCAGGTGTTTTGCTCTCGCTATGATCACCAAACCGAATAAATTCTCTGAATGTCCAAGTCATGTACATCTAATGTACTGTGTATGCTTTTTGATAAGTCTGTAGAATCTTGCTTCTACTGGATCAAATCAAGCCTATCGAGCAATTAGTACCAGTCAACTGAACGTATTACTACGCTTACATCTCTGGCCTATCGACGAGGTGGTCTACCTCGGCTCTCAGGGATACCTTGTTTTGAGGGGGGCTTCCCGCTTAGATGCCTTCAGCGGTTATCCTGTCCGATCATAGCTACCCAGCACTGCTATTGGCATAACAACTGGTCCACCAGTGGATCGTTCACCCCGGTCCTCTCGTACTAGGGGCAACTCCTCTCAAGTATCCTACACCCACGGAAGATAGGGACCGAACTGTCTCACGACGTTCTAAACCCAGCTCACGTACCTCTTTAAACGGCGAACAGCCGTACCCTTGGGACCTGCTCCAGCCCCAGGATGAGATGAGCCGACATCGAGGTGCCAAACACTGCCGTCGATATGGACTCTTGGGCAGTATCAGCCTGTTATCCCCGGCGTACCTTTTATCCGTTGAGCGATGGCCCTCCCACTTGGGACCACCGGATCACTATGGCCGTCTTTCGACTCTGCTCGACTTGTCAGTCTCGCAGTCAGGCTGGCTTCTGCCATTGCACTCAACGAGCGATTTCCGACCGCTCTGAGCCAACCTTCGCGCGCCTCCGTTACGATTTAGGAGGCGACCGCCCCAGTCAAACTACCCGCCACACAGGGTCCCGGATCCGGATAACGGACCGCGGTTAGACATCAAGCAGAACAAGGGTGGTATCTCAAGGGAGGCTCCACCGAAACTGGCGTTCCGGTTTCAAAGCCCACCACCTATCCTGCACATGTTCGGCCTAATGCCAGTGTGAAGCTGTAGTAAAGGTGCACGGGGTCTTTCCGTCTAACCGCGGGAAACCTGCATCTTGACAGGTAATTCAATTTCGCTGAGTCTATGTTGGAGACAGCGGGGAAGTCGTTACGCCATTCGTGCAGGTCGGAACTTACCCGACAAGGAATTTCGCTACCTTAGGACCGTTATAGTTACGGCCGCCGTTTACCTGGGCTTCAATTCAGAGCTCTCACCCCTCCTTTTAACCTTCAGGCACCGGGCAGGCGTCAGACCCTATACGTCGTCTTGCGACTTCGCAGAGCCCTGTGTTTTTAATAAACAGTCGCCACCCCCTGGTTTGTGCCCCCAGCCCCTAGTTGCCTAGGAACCGGGCCTCCTTCTCGCGAACTTACGGAGGTATTTTGCCGAGTTCCTTCAACATAGTTCTCTCAAGCGCCTTGGTATTCTCTACCAGTCCACCTGTGTCGGTTTAGGGTACGATCTAGCGATGGAGCTATTTCCAGGAACCTCTAAGCAGCCCATTCAATCCGATAAGGATGAACTACCCTCGAGATCCGTCACTTCCATCTGGCCCAGGAATATTAACCTGGTTCCCATCGACTACGCCTTTCGGCCTCGCCTTAGGGGTCGGCTTACCCTGCTCAGATTAGCTTTAAGCAGGAACCCTTGGACTTTCGGCGAGAGTGTTTCTCACACTCTTTGTCGCTACTCATGTCATCATTCTCACTAGTGATCTCTCCACCGGATCGCTTACGCGCCGGCTTCACAGAAAGCTCCTTGTGTCCAATTCTTCCCGAGGGAAGATAAGGACACATGGAACTATGTCACACTACGCTCTGCTACCATGCAATAAATGCATCCTCAGCTTCGGCTCATGGCTTGAGCCCCGTTACATCTTCGCCGCAAGACAACTTATTTAGACCAGTGAGCTGTTACGCTATCTTTAAAGGATGGCTGCTTCTAAGCCAACCTCCTGGTTGTTTTGGTCGTCTCACCTGCTTTCCCACTTAGCCATGAATTAGGGGCCTTAGCTGGAGGTCAGGGTTGTTTCCCTCTTCACGACGGACGTTAGCATTCGCCGTGTGTCTGCCATCTAGTACTCCTCGGTATTCGGAGTTTGGTTAGGATCAGTAAGCCTGTGGGGCCCCATTACCCATCCAGTGCTCTACCCCCGAGGGTATTCGGATGACGCTCTACCTAAATAGATTTCGCAGAGAACCAGCTATCTCCGAGTTTGATTGGCCTTTCACCCCTAGGCACAGCTCATCCCGATCTTTTTCAACAGATGTGGGTTCGGTCCTCCAGTAAGTGTTACCTTACCTTCAACCTGGCCATGCCTAGATCACTCGGTTTCGGGTCTGATCCCACGAACTCAACGCCCTATTAAGACTCGCTTTCGCTACGCCTACACCTAACGGCTTAAGCTTGCTCGTGAGACCAAGTCGATGACCCATTATACAAAAGGTACGCTGTCAGGGCGTAAAGCCCCTCCAACTGATTGTAGGCGTTCGGTTTCAGGTACTGTTTCACTCCCCTCGTCGGGGTGCTTTTCACCTTTCCCTCACGGTACTGGTTCACTATCGGTCAGTAAGGAGTACTTAGCCTTCGAAGGTGGTCCTCCGATCTTCAGACAGAATTTCACGTGTTCCGCCCTACTTAATACGTCCAATCATGCTTCTTATACGGGACTATCACCCACTCTGGTTGCGCATTCCAACGCATTCTAACCACACTCATGGCTCGGCTGGTCCCCGTTCGCTCGCCGCTACTAGGGGAGTATCAATTGATTTCCTTTCCTCCGGGTACTTAGATGTTTCAGTTCCCCGGGTTTGCTTTTCTAAACCTATATATTCAGTCTAGAAATACCTGGTTTACCTCATTATTAGCTGCTCATTGCTGAGCAATAATAACAAAGTATCAGGTGGGTTGCCCCATTCAGAAATCCATGGATCAAAGCTTATTCTCAGCTCCCCATGGCTTATCGCAGAGTATCACGTCTTTCATCGCCTCTTACTGCCAAGGCATTCACCAAACGCCCTTTTCGCGCTTGATTTGATCCAGAAAAAGCAAGACTTCCTTAACGCCCTACCGCTTCGCTACTTGAGGGCTATTTACACCCGCAACCAACGTTGCTGCATAAGACAGAAGGCATGCGCGACCCTCAGAAGCTGGTAAGAAACTGGGGGCCCTTATTCTGGTCAAAAGCATACTTTTTCCCGCCCACTCATTCGAGTGGACAACGAGAGATGCAGATAGGTGTCAGCCGTGCGGGCAAACACCGTCATCTCTCTGGTTAGTGTACTTGACTTGGACAACACGTTCGTTTCAGTCGCGATATGCCTAAAAGACCGAGGAAACAGTCCGATAAGCACCGGCTTCAAAAGAAGCAGCAACTGAGATCAATCACCCTACTCGGTGCGATCAAACAGTGTTGTTTGTTACTTTAAGATTACTCTCAAAGTAACTGTATCTCTCTTTACGATGTCAATTCGTCTGTAGAACAGACGTTCAAACATTCAGCGAATGCTTGAAGATGTGTTCTACTAAGTAATGGTTCTCATCGCTACTTTGTAGCAATTGCCACCGATGCCTTTCCGAAGGAAAATCTTGGTGGAGCCTAGGAGGATCGAACTCCTGACCTCCTGAATGCAAATCAGGCGCTCTCCCAGCTGAGCTAAGGCCCCAGTTGATTTTGCAAAGCAAAATCGACGTCGCGCAAACAGCGTATTGCGAAGCAATGCGCGAGTTGCGCCAGAGGCCATCTCGTGATCTCCGCTTCGCGAAGACACTGCCTGGCCAACGACTTTTGCCTCCGGCAAAATGTCTTGGTGGGTCGAGGAGGACTTGAACCTCCGACCTCACGCTTATCAGGCGTGCGCTCTAACCACCTGAGCTACCGACCCAGTTGATTTTGCTAAGCAAAATCGACGTCGCGCATACAGCGTATTGCGAAGCAATGCGCAAGGTGCGCCACGGGGTCGTAACCATTGCAACCCTTCTCGTGATCTTTGCTACGCAAAGACACTGCCAGGGCGACGCGCCTCACTGCGTGAGACGCTTGCTGAAGAGATATGAGGACGGCTCGGTCCGTAGGTGACATCCGAAGATGTCCCTAAATATGGTCAGTTTTGTTTACTGACCTGCTAAGTGTTCCACGAGTATGAACAAGTTCATGCTGCTAGGAACATCCTTAGAAAGGAGGTGATCCAGCCGCAGGTTCCCCTACGGCTACCTTGTTACGACTTCACCCCAGTCGCTGATCCTACCGTGGCCGCCTGCCCCCCGAAGGTTAGCGCAGCGTCGTCGGGTAGAACCAACTCCCATGGTGTGACGGGCGGTGTGTACAAGGCCCGGGAACGTATTCACCGTGTCATGCTGTTACACGATTACTAGCGATTCCGACTTCATGGGGTCGAGTTGCAGACCCCAATCCGAACTGAGACAGCTTTTGGGGATTAACCCATTGTCACTGCCATTGTAGCACGTGTGTAGCCCAACCCGTAAGGGCCATGAGGACTTGACGTCATCCACACCTTCCTCCCGCTTATCACGGGCAGTTTCTTTAGAGTGCCCAGCCGAACTGATGGCAACTAAAGATGTGGGTTGCGCTCGTTGCCGGACTTAACCGAACATCTCACGACACGAGCTGACGACAGCCATGCAGCACCTGTCACTGCGTCCCCGAAGGGAACGTACCATCTCTGGTAGTGGCACAGGATGTCAAGGGTTGGTAAGGTTCTGCGCGTTGCTTCGAATTAAACCACATGCTCCACCGCTTGTGCGGGCCCCCGTCAATTCCTTTGAGTTTTAATCTTGCGACCGTACTCCCCAGGCGGAATGCTTAATCCGTTAGGTGTGTCACCGAACAGTATACTGCCCGACGACTGGCATTCATCGTTTACGGTGTGGACTACCAGGGTATCTAATCCTGTTTGCTCCCCACACTTTCGTACCTCAGCGTCAGTATCGAGCCAGTGAGCCGCCTTCGCCACTGGTGTTCCTCCAAATATCTACGAATTTCACCTCTACACTTGGAATTCCACTCACCTCTCTCGAACTCAAGACCAGGAGTTTAGGAGGCAGTTCCGAGGTTGAGCCTCGGGATTTCACCCCCTACTTTCTGATCCGCCTACGTACGCTTTACGCCCAGTAATTCCGAACAACGCTAACCCCCTCCGTATTACCGCGGCTGCTGGCACGGAGTTAGCCGGGGTTTCTTTACCAGATACTGTCATTATCATCTCTGGCGAAAGTGCTTTACGACCCTAAGGCCTTCATCACACACGCGGCATGGCTAGATCAGGCTTGCGCCCATTGTCTAAGATTCCCCACTGCTGCCTCCCGTAGGAGTCTGGGCCGTGTCTCAGTCCCAGTGTTGCTGATCATCCTCTAAAACCAGCTATAGATCGTAGACTTGGTAGGCCATTACCCCACCAACTATCTAATCTAACGCGGGCCGATCCTTGTCCGATAAATCTTTCCCCCGAAGGGCGTATACGGTATTACTCATCGTTTCCAATGGCTATTCCGTAGACAAGGGTACGTTCCCACGCGTTACTAACCCGTCCGCCGCTCGCCCCGAAGGGTGCGCTCGACTTGCATGTGTTAGGCCTGCCGCCAGCGTTCGTTCTGAGCCAGGATCAAACTCTCAAGTTGAAATGATGTTACCATCATATCCTTGACGTCGAACCTCTGCACATCGACCATATGACCTTACTGAAATCATATGGCGTCTTTCTGTTTGATGTACTTAAAGTTACCAAAGTAACCGAAAGCCACTCAAACAGTGAAGCTGACACTAAATCATCGGCCGAAGCCTATTAGCGCGATATACAGACGTTGATCCATCGAATGAACCAAACCGCCCACATATCTCTTCAGATATCAAATTTTCAAACAACGTAGAGACAAAAGAAACTGGATGCGCCCTAAACATTCGGCGCGCCCCGCCTCACTACCTCTGAATTTCTTATCAGCTTGTGTCCCTGAAGACCTTCGCTGCTACCCGCTTGGCGTCTGCCTTACTGAGTAGAATTGTTCTCTAGACTTATGGTCGGAGGGCCGCAACCCTTTTTTGAAAAAATCAGTCAGAAAAGTTCAAAAACTTTGAAATCGCCTATCCGGAAGTCAGTTCGGGGACGGTATGGGAGTGAGAAATCCTTCGTTTAAGCCAATAAAATAGGGCCATTCCCGCAAATTCATCTGATCTGCAGTGCTGGGCAATAAATTTGTAAGAAATTGCGGCCCAAAGCCGACCAGTCGGTGAAGATGTCCCCCCTTTCCGATATTTTAGGGTTCTTTTGGTCGATTTGCCTGAATCATGGAATCAATTTGGCCTTCAGCCCCCCTTCCAGTCCCTCAATGCCTGCGAAAGACGGTCCAAACCATCCAGAAGGTTTACGCCTGCGCCGCCCCCTACCCCCAAACGAATGTGCTCTGGCTGCTCATATGCGGACCCCGGTAGAATGAACGTCTTGTACGGTTCCTCTAACAGGAAGCTCGCGAACGCATCGCTGTGCGTTCCCTTGGGCAGGCGGCCCAGTCCGATCAGACCCGCGCGTGGTGCCACCCACTCCAGTTGTGGCGTATCAGCGATCCAACGGTTCAGTTGGTCGAGGTTGGCAGCACCTTCACTGCGCGCCTTATCCATAGCCTTGTTGTAGCGCTCTGGGCGAAGCGCGATCTCGGCGATCGCTTCTCCCATTATATTCATGATCTCTGATGAATTCTCGCGCAGGATGACCGCGTCCATAATCAAATCGGGATCAGGACAGATCAGCCAGCCAGTGCGCAACCCTTGCAAGCCCAGCGCCTTGCTTACCGAACCTGTCGTGATGCCCCTGCTATATAGTCCCGCCACAGATGGCGCGCGGGGCCCGTCCCATTCAAGCCCGGCGTATACCTCATCTACCAACAACCACGCGCCAACGCGGTCTGCGATACGTACCAGTTCTTTGATCGCGTTCTCGTCAAGCAGATCCCCCGTCGGGTTATTCGGGTTTGTGACAAAGATCATCTTCGTTTTGGATGTGACCGCATCGGCAAGCTGATCCAGCGGCAGCGCCCAATTGTCTGCCTCGCGTCGCTGCAACTTGATGATCTTCGCTCCGATGGCTTTGGCCAACACTTCGGCTTGCGGCCAGCCCGGTGTCTCGATGACAATCTCGTCGTCGGGCTGGAGGAGTTGCATTATCGCGAGATAGTTCGCTTCTGCCGCACCAGCGGTAATCAGGACATCTTTGGCCGCGCATAATCCCTGCAATCCTGACTGCCGCAAAACATGGTCGCGCAATTCCGGCAGACCGCGAAAATCCCTACCGTTCCAGTCGAGCGATTGGTTCGGGTCTAGATCATCAAGGTAATCCCCCAGCACGGGCGATTCCGACAAAGAGAACCCGACGATTGCCTCCGGTGCAGCGTCTGTTGTCTCAAGTAGATATTGAAACAGCGTGTGTATCTTGACTTTCATCCCGCCTCCCCTCTCCTATGCCCGCATGAGTACCCAAGTCTCCCTTAAGGGCAAACCGAAACGTCTGGCCGTACTGGATTACGGTCTGTTTGAAGTACACGCAGGGCCGCGCACCATCGGCATCTGCGGTTTTGTGGTCGAGACCGAAGCAGATGAGGTCGTGCTGATCGACACAGGTTTTCCCGCAAAATATGCTGTGGATGCAGATGCCGCCACAGCAGAAGATGAGCTTGGCAGTTTCGGCAGGGTGTTGAGCGTCACCTATGACAATTTGCCGGAAGCGCAACTGGCGCTTCTGGGGCTGGTGAAATCGGATGTCACTTTAATGATCCAGAGCCACACGCACATCGACCACGTCGGCGACATGGCGGGGTATCCGCAGGCACCTATCCTGATCTCGGCTGATGAACGAGCCCTGCCCCGCCCGCTTTATTGGTCCGGCAAGCAGGCGATGGAATGGCCCGCGCGTGACTATATCGAGCTAACTGAGGATACCTCCATCGGTGACGGCTTTGAGGTACTGCATTGTCCGGGCCACGCGCCGGGCCAATTGGCGTTTATGGTCAGGCTACCCCAGACGGGCTGGATAATGCTGACCTCTGATGCAATCAGCCGCGCATCTGAGATAGACGAGAAATTCGCCGGATCATGGGACGATGATCTGGCGATCCATCACGGCGACAGATTGATGGCACTCGCAAAAGCACGAGACGCCTTTGTGATCTTTGGCCATTCGCCGGAGCAATGGCCGGAGTTAAAGAAAGCACCGCATTGGTTCCAATAAGCCAGTGCGCATTGCACGGTCACATCGTCAACGCACATCACGCCCCTGGTTCAATATAATGACATTCCCGCTCGACACTTCTCCGGCAGGAGACATCAAGAAACCCACCCATGCGGCGATCTCTGATGGTTGCATTGCGCGGCCGTGAGGCATCTGCGCGACAGCATTTGCCAATACGTCTTCGGTCAGCACATTAAATAAAGGAGTCTCTGTCATCGCGGGGGCAATGGAATTGGCTGTGATCTTGTCTTGTGCATACCGGCGGGCAAGGTCTTTGGTCAGGTTATCAAGCGCCGCTTTCGAAGCGCGGTAATGCGGTGGATCAAACACGTCGAAGTTGTACGCACCGTTAGAGCTTATGTTAACGATTTTGCGCACGCCTTCGCGACCTTGCATGAGTTTGATCGCGGCCTGGCAGCAATGGAAGGCCGCCGAGAAGTTGAGCGCCATCTGCCGCTCGAACTCGTCTTCGGGAATATCCGGAAACTCGGACATAAAGCAGGTGCCGGCATTGTTGACCAAAGCATCGACGCCCCCGTGCGCATCCCCGATCTGGTCAAAGGCGGCGCGGATCGCACCCGCATCCATCAGATCGACCACCATTGCGGTAAATCCATCAGCGGCCATGTCAGCAAGTCCATCCTCCGCCACATCGAGCCCCACGACATGGTAGCCGTCTCCCATCAATTGAGCTGTGATTGCACGCCCCATACCGCCTGCTGCACCAGTGACCACTGCGATTTTGCTCATGTCCTACCCCTTTTCATGTGGCATTCCGCTACTGGCCACGTTATCCAAATTTATATGTAAACGCACATATCTACCCTTGCAAGGAAACCACATGCCGATCCGTCCTGCCCGCCGCATCACTGATACCTCGCCAAAGAACTTTGGCATGTTTGCCAAAGCCGTCGGGATGGAGGGCGATTTGATTCATCTGGAGCTAGGTATGCCTGCCGAAGATACGCCGCAACATATCAAGGACGCGACCATCGCCGCGCTTCAGGCCGGACATGTGCATTATTCAGACCTGCAAGGGATTCCTGATTTGCGCAACGCAATCGCTGACAAAATGCGCCGCCAGAACAATGTGGATGTTACGCCTGACGAAGTGATCGTGACCAATGGGCTCACACAGGCTTCCTTTGCCGCATTCATGGCTTTCCTTGATGAAGGTGACGAATGCCTGTTGCTCGCCCCCTACTACCCCCAACATATCGGCAAGGCGGAACTTGCGGGCGCGAAAGTTACCATCGCTCCACTCGACGCATCTGACAACTTTTCCATCAACCGTGCATTGATCGAGCCGTTGATCACCCCACAAACCCGCGCCATCGCATTAATCAACCCCTGCAACCCTACAGGCCGCGTCTATAGCCGTGATGAATTGCAAGTATTGGCTGATCTGGCGCAGGAGCATGATCTGCTGATCCTGTCCGATGAAGTTTACGAAGAAATCACCTATGACGCCGCCAGCCACATCTCTATCGCGTCATTGCCGGGGATGAAGCAACGCACGGTAACAATGTGCGCCTTTACCAAGGCCTATGCGATGGATGGATGGCGATTGGGCTATATCGTGGCAGATGCGGCGCTGATCGGGCCGATGATGAAGATTACAACTAATGAAGTCACCCATGTGAACACATTCGTTCAGCACGGTGCCCTCGCCGCACTGACCGGTGATCCGGCGATCCTGTCTGACATGGTCTCAAGGGATCGGGAGCGGCGTGATCTGGTGGTCACCCGCCTGAACCAAATGCCCGGCGTGACCTGCGCACCGGTGGAGGGGACGATCTACGCCTTTCCCAATATTACCGCCACAGGCCTGAACGCCCAAGACTGTGCGGACAAGCTGCTACAGGAAACAGGTGTCGTCGTCGAAGCGGGCAGTTTCTATGGTGACGCGGGCGAAGGACATCTGCGTGTGTGCTTCGGATGTGCGGAGATGGATGTCCTGACGGATGCGATGGACCGTATGCAGCGCTTCTTCAACGGGCTGTAATGCAGTTGGGCTATCGCACCACCTTACAATAGGTCGCCCAGCGCGTTGAACAAGCGATCAACATGCGCGTCTCGGGTCACGGCACCCGGTGATATCCGCAAGATGCGGCCACGCGCATCTGTGTGGATGTGCTGTTCACGCAAATGATCCACCAACGCCTTGGGGTCGCTATCGCTTGGCAGCTCCAGCATGACCGACCCGCCACGTGCGGTTTCATCGCGCGGCGTTGCGATCGTCAGGCCAGTCTCATCCGCCCGTTCGATTACCGCCTTTGTCAGCATCCGGTTATGCGCCAAAAGATCGGTCTGCCCCGCATGCCATCGCAGCGCAGGCACAGATCCAACGCAAGCCAGAACCGAAGGCGTCCCATGCTCAAACCGCCGCGCATCAGGCGCGTAGTCAAAAGCGTCCAGATCCCAAGAGAACGGATTGTCCTGACTGAACCATCCGCGCAGCTCCGGTTTGACCTCTGCGATCATGTCAGGCCGCATCTGGATGATACCCGCACCGGGCGTACCACAGAGCCACTTCAATGTGGTCGACACAACGAAATCGGCAGGTGTGTCATTAAGGGAAAACGGAATGATCCCGATGCCTTGGGTCAGGTCCACACCAACAACGCTGCCCATGCGGTGACCGTGTGCAATCAATGCATCCAGATCACAACGATGCGAAGACGTGGATGTCACAAAGGTCAACAAAGCCAGCCCCACACTTTCGTCCCATGCTGCGATCATATCTTCATCACGCACCCAAAAATCGCCTTGGCGGATTGGCACCGTTTCAAGGGCATAGCCGAGCCGGTCTGCCATGCCGTTCAACAAGAAATGCAGCGATGGGAAGCAATCTGCCGCGATCAACACTTTCTTGCCGCGCAATCGCTCGGGCGGAAGACCACCAAGCACAGAGAAAAGTGCCGTTGTCACATTTTCGGCGGAGGTCAGTGAACCATCAGGCGCATCTATCAGATCGCGCCAGAGAGCAAGAAACTCTGAACGCGCGCTTAGAACCGCAGGCCACTGTCCGTCATCCAACGCTGCCCACTCGCTCGAAAATGCGGACAGGGCCCCTGCCATGTCCGACGCCTTGTCAGGATAAAGGCCGATGGAGTGATAGAGAAAATAGGCGGGATCATTATTCATTTGATATTGTCACTTTACTCAGTCGCCGGTTTTTAGCGTCGCTTTGGACTGCGGCCTAACACTTGCGCCACCACCAAACAATTATTCCCACGGCTGGTCAGGGTCCGGCAATGGGATCGCATTCATCAAAGTACGCGTGTATTCGGCCTGAGGCGCGGCAAAAAGCGCGGCGGTCTCTGCCTCTTCCACAATCTCACCAAGGTGCAATACCAGAACACGCGAACATAACCGCCGGATCACTGACAGGTCGTGGCTGATAAAGGCAAGCGTCAGCCCCAGTTCGCGCACCAACTCTCCCAGCAGGTTCAGCACCTGCGCTTGGCTAGAGACATCAAGGCCCGACACGATCTCGTCCGCCAGAATAAAGTCCGGTCGTAACGCAATGGCGCGCGCGATGCCGACACGTTGGCGTTGTCCGCCGGACAACTCATGCGGATAGCGCTGCGCAAAACTGCGCGGCAAGCCAACCATATCGAGCGCCTCGTCAATTCGCGCAGGAATGCCGTCCAGTCCGTGTAGCCGCAAGGGCCCCGCGATGATCCCCCCCACGCGGCGACGCGGATTAAGCGATGACATCGGGTCCTGAAAAATCATCTGAAAGCGCCGGCGCAACCCGCGCAGCTGGTCCTCGGACTGGTGCGTAATGTCGTTCCCGTCAAACTTGATGGAGCCCGCCGTTGGCTCCAGCAAGCGTAGCATCGCGCGACCCAATGTGGATTTACCAGAGCCGGATCCACCAACGATACCCAACACAGCACCTTTGGGCACATCAAAGCTAAGACCCTTCAGGACTTCGATCCGTGGCGCGGCACCCAGCAGGGGCTTGTTGTTCAAATCCGGAAAGGACAGCCGCAGATCGCTGATTTCATACATCATGCGCCCGCCCTCACATCATGCTCGCGCACTTCTTGCTCAACACCGTCGATCACCGCTTGCGGCACCGGCGTCAGACTGCCGGTCGGGTCGGTATAGGTCGGCGTCGCAGCCAGCAAGGCGGCTGAATAAGGGTGTATGGGACGTGTAAAAAACCGCCGCATCCGCGCTTGCTCGACCACTTTGCCAGCATAAAGCACCGTCAACGTATCGCAGACCTTGGAAACCACACCCAGATCATGCGTCACAAATAACAGCGCCGTATTATGCCGCGTCTGCATTTCCGCGATCAGGCGCAGGATCTGTTTTTGCACGGTAACATCGAGGGCCGTCGTCGGCTCATCCGCGATGATCAGTTTCGGTTCCGCAGCAAAAGCCGAAGCTATCAGAATACGTTGGCGCATGCCGCCCGACAGCTCGTGCGGGTAGCTGCCCATCACACGCGCGGGATCGGGGATATGTACCTCATCCAGCAGCTCAAGCGCGCGTGCCTGCGCGTCCTGCTTTGTCCAGCCCAGAATATCCACCAGCCGCCGCGTGATTTGAGGCCCGATCCGCTTGCTGGGATTCAGTGCCGTAAGCGGGTCTTGAGGGATGAGCGCAGCCATCGCACCGATCCGCTTGCGCCGCTGGGACGGTGTGAGCCGCATGAGGTCGGTCCCGTCCATCCATATCTCGCCCTGCGTCACCTGCATCGCGCGCGGCAGCGTGCCAAGGACAGACTTGCCGATCATCGACTTTCCCGCACCGGATTCACCCACCAGTCCCTGCACCTGCCCCGCATCCACGGACAAAGACACAGACCGCAGAATAGTGCCGCCCCCGCGCAACTGAACGGTGAGGTTTTTGATTTCCAGAAATTTATTCATCGCAACACCGGATCAAAGCGGTCCTTCAACCCTTCGCCCAATTGGCTGAAGCTGAGCACCGTGAGGAACAATGTGATGAGCGGAAAGACCAAAACCCACCATGCCTGATGCACGCTTGTGCGACCTTCCGAGATCATGCCGCCCCATGTCGGGCTATCGGTTGAAATCGAGAGGTTCACAAAGGATAGGATGGCTTCAACGATCACCGCGATCCCCATTTCAAGCGTCAGCAACGCAACGATGGTCGGTAGGACATTTGGAAGTATCTCCGTCAGCATTGTGCCGAACTTGGTGCGGCCCGCCACTTGGGCAGAAGCGACATAGTCCATCGCGCTCTGGCTCATCGCTTCGGCGCGTATGACGCGGGCAAAGCGGGTCCAGTCGATGACGACAATAGCGATGATGATCGACCACAGACCCGGCCCCAGCACCGCGATCAGAAGGATCCCGAACAAGACAGGTGGGAACGCCATCCAGATGTCGACAAAGCGACTGATGATCCGGTCTGGCCAACCACGGTAGTATCCCGCAATTAGGCCAAGCCCCGCACCGATCACACAAGTGATCGTACCTGCAACGACTGCGACGATTAGGGCGATCCGGGCGCCATAGAGAATGCGGCTAAGTACATCACGTCCCAAAGAATCCGTTCCCAACAGATACCCCGGCTCTGCCCCGTCCATCCAGAAAGGCGGCATCCGGCCAAGAAACAAGTCCTGCATCAGTGGATCATAGGGTGCGATCAATGGCGCAAAGACCGCCGCCAGCAAAAGCAAGGTCAGCCAACTACCGGACAGCCATAGCCGCACGCCGATAGGGCGTTTCACATCAGCACGGGCGTCACGCATGGCGCAGCCTCGGGTTCAGCATCACATAGAGCATGTCGACGACCAGATTAACGATGGTAAAGATGAGCGCGAAAAGGATCACGATTCCCTGGATCAGCGGCAGATCGCGGTTGATCACCGCATCAATGGCCATGTTCCCCAATCCTTCATAACTGAACAGCCGCTCAATGATCACGGTGCCGCCGATAAGAAAGGTAAACTGCACACCGACCAATGTCAGTGTCGGCAGGATCGCATTGGGCAGCGCCTCGCGGGTGATTACATGGTTCTCGCCGTAGCCTTTGGTGCGGGCCAGTGTGACATAGTCCAGATGCATGGTCTCTTTCAGCGATTGTTTTAGAAGCTGCGCAATAATCGCGGCCAAGGGGATGGCCAGTGCTAGTGCAGGCATGAACATATGTCCGATCAGATCCGCCACCACGTCGAACCGCAAACGAACGAGCGCCTCGAACAGATAGAAGTTGCTCGAAAAATCAATGTTAAGTGCGGGAGAGATGCGGCCGGATATGTGGAATACCGGCCAAAGCACACCGAAGAGCAGGATCAGTACCAGCCCCCAAAGAAAATCAGGTATCGACAGGGCCATGCCTGCAGTCACATCCACCGCGCCTTCGCCCTTGGTATCGCGAAACCGTGTACCCAAAAGCGCCAGAGCCCCGCCCAGAAGGACCGCGATACTCAGCGCCACAATCGACAGTTCAAGCGTGGCAGGCAAGCGGCTGAGCACCAACTGTCGGACAGGCTGGCGTGTCGAGATGGACGTGCCGAAGTCCCCCTGCATCACACCTTTCAACCAGATCACGAACTGCTCGAAGATGGATTTGTCAAAACCGTATTGCGCCTGCAATCGGGCGATATCGTCCTCTGTCGCGCCAGGCGGAAGCATCATGGCAATCGGGTTGCCGGGAACGACGCGGATCACGACAAACACGATCACTGCGACACCAAGAAGGGTGACGGCGGTGGTGAGCAGCCGGATAAGGATGTTTCTAAGAAGTGTCATGAAAACCTATTGACGCGGCGGGGCCAACCATGTGGCCCCGCCCGTTGTCACAAATACGCTTTAGGCGCGCGTCATCAGATGCGGCAGCAATGCGCCGGAGCGGTGCGGAACAACCTTCACCCCAGCAGCATGCACGATGGGTTGCACATATTGCAGCAGCGGAATGACCTCGGCGTTTTCGGCCACCAGACGGTCCACTGCTTTCCAACCTTCGATGCGCTTGGCCTCATCGGCTTCACCCCAAAGCGGCAGGATCGCATCAAACGTTTCCTTGCCATCCCAGACGGAGTGCGGCGATGGACCGAACATTGCGAAACCAGTTGAGGTCGTCGGATCGCCAACCGAGTTACCCCAGTTGTAGAAGGCTGCAGGTGCCAGCTGGTCGGCGGCACGCAGCTCAAAGTGTTTGGCGATCTCGTACACTTCGATCTCGGCCTCAATCCCAACACGGCGCCACAGCCCCACGATGGCTTGCACCATTTCATAGTCCTTGGGCTTGAAACCCTTGGTGGTCTGGATCTTGAACTTCACCGGATTGTCAGGGCCATAACCGCTCTCTGCCAGCAGTTTCTTTGACAGCTCAGGATCGTAGGCCACCTTGATCGTCTCGTCATAAGCCGCGTAATCCGGCGTTTGCAACGTGTCGATCGGCACGCCGTAACCGGACAGCAGGCGATCAATGATGAGGCTTTTGTCAATCGCATGGGCCGCAGCCTTGCGTACATTGGGGTCAGTCATCACCTCAATATCGTTGAGGAAGATCATGCCGATGTCAGACACAGGCTCTGCGATACCTGCCATCCCGTCTTTTTCCTTCAGACGGTCAAATTCTTCGTAAGGAATCTCTAGCGTGACATGGCTGTTACCGGATTCGACTTCTGCCACACGGCTTGCCGCGTCGGTCACGAACTTGATCGTTACGGTCTTGAACTCAGGCGCACCGCCCCAGTAGTTTTCATTGGCTTTCAGACGCACAAACGCGTTGCGCTCGAACTTCTCTACCATGTAGGGGCCGGTGCCGATGGGGGCTGCTTCGAACCCGTCCGCGCCCACTTCCTCGTAGTATTTCTTGGGCATCACATAGCCCGTGAGGAATGACATCCACTTAAAGAATGTAGGATCGTATTCGTTGACGTCCGCCGTCACACGGTTGCCATCGGCCATCACATTCTCGACTTTGCCCCAGACAAACTGGATCGGGCTACCTGTCTCGGGATTGCCTGCGCGGGTCAGCGACCACGCGACGTCTTCAGCCGTCAGCGGATCGCCGTTGTGCCATGTGACCCCTTCACGCACATCCATCCAGACCTGCGTATTGTCCTCATTCCATCCGTAGTCCGTGATGATGCCCGAGCCAAAGCTCAGGTCAGTATTCTGGGGAATGAACAGATCAAAGACTGATTGATAAAATCCCTGAATTGTCGGGTTCACCGCTGACAGACCCACGGTCGGGTCCCAGCTGGGCAGGTTGACGTTATAAGCGATGACCAGTTCGTCGATCTCTTGCGCAAAGGACGGCAGGCCGACGGTGGCAAATGCCGCCGCAGCGGCGGTGGTTCTTAGCAGACTTCTTCTGGATAGTTTCATGCGATTTCCCCTGTTTTGTGGTTTTTGTGTTTTCAGTTTCCGACAAGTTTTTTGGCGAGAAGCGTTCCCGGTCCCGCGCCGGTCCCACCACCGGGCCAGACAGCGGCACCGGTATGGTAAAGATTTTTAATGGGTGTGGTCCCGTCCGCGTAACCGCGTGCAGGCCTGTTCATAAAATGCTGGTGCAAATGGTGGCTGCCGCAAACCTGATCCCCGCCAACAAGGTTGGGGTTGTCCGCTTCAAGCATCTCGGGCGTCACAATATGTCTGCCAATGATATGGGCGCGCGTGCCGGGGGCATAACGCTCTAGTATATCCAAGGCGCGTTCTGCAAAGGGCTCTGCTGCCTCCTGCCAGTTTGTCGCGTCAATAGTTGCGCCTGCATCCCCTTTGATCTCACCCGGGGCCATGCGGACCTGCAACCAAAGCACATGCTTGCCGTCAGGTGCGCGCGACGGGTCAACAACCGTTGGTTGGCCACAAACAATCACTGGCTCATCCGGCAATAAACCAGCCTTGGCCTGCGCATAGGTGCGGGCCATCTGATCCATCGACGGGGCCATATGCACATAGGCGAAGCGTTTCAGCTCCGCTGCGGTCCAATTCGGCAACGCATCCATCGCCAGATGGATCATCATTGTGCCCGGCGCGTGTTGGTATGATTTCATCGCCTGCTCATGGCGGGTCGAACCGGTGCCGTCTGTCAGCTTTAGCAAGGCGGACGGCGATACGTTCGCAATCACAGCCTTATCCGCTTCTACCAGCGTGCCGTCCTTGAGGATGATGCCAAAGGCGCGACCGGCCGCTTGTTTGATCCCTGTGACTTCAGCGTTGCAATGAACCGCACCGCCGCGTGCCTCGATCATTTTGACCATCGCTTTGGTGATGGTGTCGGCACCGCCCTGCCCCAAGACCATGCCAAACGCCTGACCGGCCATCGCCTCCAGATAGGGGAAAACCGCGCCGCCCGCTACATCAGGTGCAAAATCCAGATGCATACCCCACGCTGCTAAAGTTGCTTTGATGTGATCCGATTCAAATGTCTCATCCAGCCACGCACGAGGCGACATCATCATGAACCTAGCCAGATCGAGACTGCCACCGCCGCCGTTCTTACGCCAAAGCTTCCAACCTACAGATGAAATTGCACGTAAATTCATCGCGGCACCCAGCACACCGAATATCGATTCGGCCTGATTTGGAAAGTCCGCCGTTAGCCGCGCCCATGTGTCTGCATCTGCATCGGAAAATCCCCGCACACGCGCCGTGGTCAGCGCGGCATCCGCCGAAACACCAAACCAGCGCCCATCCGGAAAAACCGATGCAAAAGGATGTGAAGTTGGCGCGAACGCCAGACCATGCCCGGCCAGTTCTGCAGCTTTTTCAGTGTGAAATGCGGATCCAGCAAACAACGACAGGTTCATAGCCGCCCAATCATGCCGAAATCCGGGCAGCGTATATTCACCCGTCTTGACCGCGCCGCCCGGTTCTGCGGCTTGTTCATAGACGCCGACCTTCCATCCGCGCGCGGCCAGATGGCATGCACAGGCCAATGAGTTGTGTCCAGCACCGATGATGACTGCGTCTAATTGGTTTGACATGCGTTTCCTGCACTCCTTTGCGATAAGATAATTGCAAACGCATATAAATTTGTCTAGCTTTGATTCATCATACAACCGCGAAGCGAAACGAGCGGGACACAGGGAGATTAGAAAATGAGCGCATCTGATATTTTGGGAAACCTGGGGGCCATGCTGGCTTCTGGCGGTGTTGAAGTCGTAGATTGTTCCGGCGTGCTGGGACCTGACACGCCGATCCTGCAACTGCCGCCGGATTTTGCAAAGAACACACCAAAAGTCGAGATTCACAAGATCAGTGAATACGACAATGACGGTCCTTTCTTTGCGTGGAACTGGATGGTGCTGGGTGAACATTCAGGCACGCACTTTGACGCGCCGCATCACTGGATTACCGGCAAGGATTATGATGACGGTTATACGGACAAGCTGGATGTGCAGCGTCTGGTCGCGCCGGTCAACGTCATCGACTGCTCAAAAGAGAGCGCCGAGAACGAGGATTTCCTGCTGACCGCCGACGGCGTTAAAGCATGGGAGAAAGAACACGGCGAGATCGGCGCAGGCGAATGGGTCGTCATGCGCACCGATTGGGACAAACGCGCGGATGATGAGGGCAAGTTCCTTAATGCGGATGATACCGGTCCCCACTCCCCCGGCCCGACACCAGATTGCATCGAATACTTGCTCAGCAAAAAGATCGTCGGCTGGGGTACCCAGTGCATCGGCACCGATGCCGGTCAGGCTGGGGGGATGGAGCCACCCTACCCAGCGCATAACCTTCTGCACCGCGACAATTGCTTTGGCCTGGCGTCCCTTGCCAACCTCGACAAGCTGCCTGCCAAGGGTGCAATCCTGATTGCCGCACCGCTTAAGATCGAAAACGGCACCGGCAGCCCGATCCGCGCTTTGGCGCTGGCCCCCAAAGGCTGATCGGTATGGCAACGTTCGATCATCTGATTATCGGCTCGGGCATCAATGCTTTGGTGGCTGCCGCGATGTTGTCGCGCAAAGGCGACAGCGTTTTGATGATCGAACGCGAAGACCGCGTTGGCGGCTGTATGTACACTTCGGATGATGTGACCCTGCCGGGGTTTCACCACGACGTGATGGCCGCCACTTTCGTGCTTTTCCTGACAGGTCCGGCACATGAAGCATTGGGGGCAGACCTCGCCGAGCACGGGCTTGAGTTCTGCCATACGCAACATCCCACCGCAGCACTACGGCCGAATGGGTCTGCCCTGACTCTGGCTACCGACCGCGCCGCAAACATCGCCTCCTTTAATGCACGCAGCGCAGGTGACGGCGATCAGCACGCCCGCGATGTGGGTAGCATCGAGCAAGACGCGGACTTTCTATTCTCGTTATTGGGTCAACCACTTTGGTCCCGGCAAACCATGACGCTGATGGCGAAACAAGCATGGAAGAAGGGTATTGGCCCGCTCAAGGCATGGTTCGGTGAGGCATTAGAACCCGGCCGTGGCTGGCTTGAGACACGATACGAAAGCCCCGATGTACAAGCGATCTGGGCACCTTGGGTCCTGCACGTTGGGCTGACACCTGAATCCAGCTATGGCGGGCAAATGTCCCGCGTCATCGCTTTCGCACTCGAAGCGGCCGGTGCGCCGGTTGTCAAAGGTGGATCGGGTCAAGCCGCAAAGGCGTTCCAGTCGTTGATCGAAGCGAACGGAGGCGTGGTGCGCACAGGCGTTGAAGCCACGAAGATCATCATCGAAAACGGCAAAGCGATTGGTGTTCAGACCGCTGAAGATGAGAGAATTACCGCGAAAAACATCATCGCGAGCACGGCCCCCGGCCAGCTCTATGACGGGTTGCTCAGCGATCAGCCCCGTCCTGATACAGCCAAGAAGTTCCGTCATGGGCGCGGCAACTTTCAGCTGCATTTCGCTTTGGATGGACAGCCTAAATGGGAAGCCGACGGCCTTGATGATGTTGCCTTGATACACCTGACCGACGGGATTGATGCGGTATCGAAGTCATGCAACGAGGCGGAGCGCGGCATGTTGCCAGCGACACCGACGATCTGCGTCGGCCAGCCACACCGCCTTGACCCGACGCGCTGCCCTGACGGGAAGGGCATCCTGTGGCTACAAATCCCCGATGCGCCATCCGTGATCAAAGGCGATGCTGCCGGAGAGATCGAAACGGAGAGCACTTGGACACCCGCAATGCGCGAAGCATTCGCCGACCGGATTGAAGGAATTCTTTCCAAACACATCAAAAACTGGGATGCAATCAAGCTGAAGCGCCGCGCCTATTCTCCCGCTGACCTCGAACAAATGAACGTGAACCTCGTGGGTGGCGATCCTTATGGCGGAGCTTGTGCGCTGGACCAGTTCTTTGTCTGGCGGCCATATGCCGGTCAGGCAAACAACGCGACACCTGTGAAAAACCTCTATCATATCGGGGCCTCCACCCATCCTGGCCCCGGTCTGGGCGGTGGATCTGGGTTGAATGTCGCTAAGGGGTTGGGCGCATGAACCGCGCTGAGAAAGTCGATACGTCACCCGCACGTCTGGGTGAAATGGGGCTGGAGAATTTCGCGCCCTACCTGATGAACCGTATCATCGGCCGCTATAATGCTGCGATGTCTTCGGAAATGGCGGCGCTGGGATTGACCACGCCACAAATGCGCTCTCTCGCCGTGCTTTCAGTTATCGACGGCATCCTGATCCGCGAACTGGCTGTATATGCGGTTGTACAACAATCCACGCTCAGTCGGGCGCTGGATACGCTCGACCAGAACGGCCTGATCCGACGCGAGCAGGACGAGCAGGACAGCCGCGCCACGCGGGTCTTTATCACTGACGCGGGGCGCGATGTGTATGAACGTCTTTGGCCGCACATGTCGGAAGCTTATGAGGCGATGTTCAAAGGTATCGATTCCGCCGAAAAGCGGGCCTTTATCGGGACGCTACAGACCATATTGCGCAACATTCGCAAGCACGATTTCTAAGGGGACACCATGGCAGAACGGTCATTTAAAGCAGAAGTCGAACATCTGCGCAAAGGCGATGGCGACGTCTTTACCGGCGAAGGCATTCTCGCGATCACCAAAGCGTTGCTGGAAAACGGTGTCGGTTATGTCGGCGGCTATCAAGGCGCGCCGATCTCGCATCTGATGGATGTGCTTGCCGATGCCGAAGGACTGCTGGGCGAGTTGGGCGTGCGGTTTGAAGCGAATGCATCCGAAGCTGCTGCCGCTGCGATGCTGGCGGCCTCCGTCCACTACCCGATCCGGGGCGCAGTCACGTTTAAAGGACCGGTCGGTGTAAACGTGGCATCGGACGCTTTGGCGAACCTGTCCTCTTCCGGCGTGAATGGCGGCGCGCTTATCATCGTTGGCGAAGACTACGGTGAAGGCAGCTCCATCATGCAGGAACGCAGCCACGGGTTCGCGATGAAATCGCAGTTCTGGATGCTGGACCCGCGTCCGAACCTGCCGTCGATCACCAAAGCGGTGAAAGACGGGTTCGAGCTGAGTGAGGCCAGCAATACGCCGGTGATGTTGATGGTGCGCATCAGGTCGTGCCACGTCACAGGCAGTTTCGCGACCCGTGATAACGTGCCGCCCCCGCTGACGGTCAAGGATGCCATCGCCAATCCGCAGTCCGATTTCAACCGCGTGGTATTGCCGCCGATGTCCTATGTGCATGAACAGGACAAGATCAAAAACCGCTGGCCCGCCGCCGAGAAATTCATCGTTGAAAACAAGTTGAACGAGGTTTTCGGACCGGAAAAGGCCAAGCTGGGCATCGTGGTGCAAGGCGGCATGTATAACGGGTTGATCCGCGCGTTGCAGCGCCTTGGGCTGGCGGATGTATTCGGGAAGACAGAGGTGCCGATTTATTGTCTGAACGTCACATATCCGATTGTTAAAGACGAATTTGATGCTTTCTGCGAAGGCAAGGATCACGTGATGATCGTCGAGGAAGGCCAGCCCGATCACATCGAACAGCAACTTGGGTCATACCTTTATAAAGCGGGTCGCAATCTGAAGCTTTATGGCAAGGACGTTCTGCCGATGGCCGGGGAATATACCGGTCAGGTTTTGCTGGACGGGGTGACGGCGTTCTTGAAATCGGCCGCGCCGGATATGCTGCCCAGCCAAATACGCGCGCCGAATATGGAAGCGCCAGCGATACCGGACCTGACTGAAACCGTGCCGATCCGTCCGCCGGGGTTTTGCACCGGCTGCCCCGAACGACCGATTTTTGCGGGGATGAAACTGGTTGAACAAGAGCTGGGCAAACACCAGATCACCGGCGACATCGGATGCCATTTGTTCGGCTCACTGCCGCCGTTCGAAATTGGGGGGGCGACCATGGGCTACGGCCTTGGCCCCGCGGCAAATGCGGCCTTTGACGGGGGCGGTGAACGTCGTGCGATTTCCATGCTGGGCGATGGCGGTTTCTGGCATAACGGGCTTAGTTCCTCGATCGGGAACATGGTGTTCAATAAATCAGACAATGTCGTCGTGATTGTCGACAATTATTATTCTGCGGCGACAGGCGGGCAGGATGTTCTATCCAGTCGCGCGCATAATGACACCAAATCGACAGGCAATCCGATCAAGGCCGCGTTGAAAGGTGTCGGCGTCGAATGGATCCGCCAGATTGATCACACTTATGACGTGGGCCATGTGCGCGATACGGTGCGCGAGGCGCTGACGACGGATTTCAAAGGGCCGAAGGTGATCGTTGCCTCGTCCGAATGTATGCTGAACAAGCAGCGGCGTGAAAAGCCGATCCGTAACAAGGCGATCAAGGAAGGGCGCCGCGTGGATGTGCCGCGCTTTGGTGTGGATAGCGATGTCTGCACGGGTGATCACGCCTGTATTCGCTTGTCGGGCTGCCCGTCCCTGTCGCTTAAACGGCTGGATGATCCGTTGCGCGATGATCCGGTGGCGCATATCGACCAGACATGTGTCGGTTGCGGTAACTGCGGTGAAGTTGCGGATGCGGCTGTGCTTTGTCCGTCCTTCTATCGCGCCGACGTAGTTCATAACCCTACAAAATTCGAGACGTGGCGCGCGGGGCTGCGCACACGGGTAATCACTTGGTTACAGGAAAGGCGTGACGGCAAGCGCCTACGGCTTGAAAAGGCGCTCTCATGAACATGGTGCTGCAGCAAAAAACGCCCGATGCGCGTGTTGGCCAGATCATCAAGCTGGCAGTAATGGCGGTTGGCGGTCAGGGCGGTGGCGTTCTGACGGGCTGGATCGAAGGATTGGCGCGGGCGCAAGGGTGGACCTGTCAGGCAACCAGCGTGGCAGGCGTGGCTCAGCGTACAGGTGCCACGATCTACTACGTTGAGATGGCACCGATGTCGGAACAGCAACCGGTATTTGCCCTCGCTCCTGCGGGTGGTGACGTGGATGTGCTGATAGCCGCTGAAATGATGGAAGTGGGCCGTGCGGTAATCCGTGGATTCGTGACGCCCGACCGCACAACCTTGATAGGCTCGACCCACCGCGCCTTGGCTGTCTCCGAAAAAATGGTGCCCGGTGACGGCATAGCTGACGCCGACGAGGTGCGTGCCGCTGCCGAACTTGCAGCGCAGCAATTGATTTTGGCCGATATGGAACAGCTGGCTGTTGGACAGGGATCTGTAATCTCGTCGAGCCTTTTCGGTGCCTTGGCTGGCTCCGGCAGCCTGCCCTTCCCGCGCGAAGCCTTCGAGGAGGCGATACGGGCCGGAGGAAAAGGTGTTGAGCCTTCGCTCAAGGCGTTCGCCGCCGGTTTTGATGCAGCGCAAAACGGCGTTCAGGCACCTGAAAAGCCATTGGCAAAACCTGCTGCAAGCCTGACAGGACCAGCGACTGAACTGGGCAAATGGCAGGCCCTTTGCAATCGGGTGTCCGGTATGCCCACCCCCGTACAGGAAATGGCGCTCGCGGGTCTGACCAAGATTGTCGACTTTCAGGATTGCGCCTACGGCGAAACCTATTTGAACAGGCTGGACCATGTCGTGACCCTCGACAGTGCGAATACCGAATGGCAGCTATCAGCGACTGCGGCAAAGTACATCGCCAATGCGATGGCTTATGACGATATCATCCGCGTTGCCGATCTGAAGACGCGCCGCCCACGCCTGTCCCGTATCAAGACCGAGATGGGGGCAAAAGACGCCAATCTCGTTGAGCTCACAGAGTTTTTTCACCCTCGCGCCGAAGAGGTTGCGAGCCTTATGCCCGCTAAAATGGGGGCGGCGTGGGAAGCCAATCCAAGACGGATGGCACTGCTTGCCCGACTGTTCAATAAGGGAAGACGTCTGCGGACGCACACACTGCGTTCTTTCCTGATGTTGCACTTTCTGGGTGGTCTGAAAAATTACCGGCTCAAGACGCGGCGACACGAGGTTGAAGTTGGACATCTTGAAGCATGGCTGAAATCGAGCCTTGATCTGGTGAGTACCGATTATGCACTGGCTGTCGAGATGCTTAAAAACCGGAGGCTGGTAAAAGGATACTCCGACACCCATGCACGTGGGCTGACGAAATTTGCCACTGTGATGGGCGCTGCCGATCTGCTGCGCGGGCGCGATGATGCCGCCGAGTGGATGAACCGGCTGCGTGAAGCGGCGCTGCAAGATCCCAAAGGCGAAGCCCTTGACGGCGCGTTGAAGACGGTTCGCAGTTTTGTATAAGAGCGACTGCACCGTTCTGATCGTCGCGGCAGGGCGCGGTCGTCGCTTTGGCGATCCATTGCCGAAGCAGTACCTGCCTATCGCGGGCACCTGCTCCCTGCGGCGCTGTCTTGATACCTTTCTAGGCGTTGCAGAAATAGACCGCGTTCAGGTCGTGATCCACCCCGACGACGCAAAGCTTTATGCCGAAGCGGTTGCAGGGCTGACAGATGCGCGGTTGATGCCGTCTGTGGCAGGTGGCGACACACGCGCCGCGTCCGTCGTGAACGGATTGCAAGCCTTGCAGCTGCACAATCCTGACAAGGTTCTGGTGCATGATGCGGCACGGCCTTTTATTTCGCCGAAGGTTATCGGTGGCGTTTTGACAGAGCTGGATACATGCGACGCAGCCTTTGCGGCGGTTCAGGTTGTCGATGCGCTTTGGAAGGCCGAAGGGAGTCTAGTCTCTGCGCCCGTGTCCCGCGATAACCTCTGGCGGGCACAGACACCGCAGGGGTTCCGGTTTGATGCGCTTTTGCGGGCTCATCTGGCCTATGATGGCGATGCTGCCGATGATGTCGAGATCGCCCGTTCGCAAGGGATTTCTGTGAAGATCGTGCAGGGCGATACCGCCAATTTTAAGGTAACGACACCGGATGATCTGGCGCGCGCAGAGAATTTTGTTCGCGCTCAACAACCCTGACCCAGCACCCGCTGCCGTACCCTTGACCCAGCCTTTGGCAATCAGGGCGGCAGCGTCACACCATTGTTCACATAAAAAGGGTTTTTCTGAGCGCGGCTTCGTGTAAGCTGTGGAAAGATTTTAGTTAGAACTCCCCCCACGAATTTTCATCGATCCGGAGGAAATATATGATGTATTTTAGCATTTTGCGCCACCAATTTACAATTTTGGCCGTCGCCGCACTGATGGTGCTGGCAGGCCTTACCCCTACAGCCAACGCCCAGCAGAACCCCTTTAGCGGCGGCTGGACATTGCAGCCCGAGATGTCGAACCTCAACTTTCAGTCTGTGAAAAAACAGACAGTCGTTGAATCCAGCAGTTTCGCAACCCTTGAGGGGGCCATCGCCGAAAACGGAGCCACCGAGGTCAGCGTTTTGCTGGATTCGGTCGATACCAAGATCGATTTGCGGAACGTACGGATGCGTTTCCTGTTTTTTGAGACGTTCAAATTCCCCACAGCCAAGATCACCACTCAGTTGGATGCGTCAGTGCTGAATGACCTGGCTACCGTCCGCCGCAAGACTGTACCGGTCAGCTACACGATGGACCTGCACGGCGTGTCCCAAACCTATGAAGCGGAAGTGGCGGTTACGCTCTTGACCGAAGACCTGGTGTCAGTGGCCAGCACCACGCCTATCTCAGTAAGCGTTGATGATTTTGATCTTATGGAAGGTCTTGGAAAATTGCAGGAAGCAGCGAATGTGACGATCATTCCGTCTGCGACAGTGTCATTTGATTTCCTTTTCGCCCGCAACACCACCACAGCGGCTGCTGCTCCGGCACAGACCGCGACCGCTGACCCCGCTTCTGTCGCCCTTGAAGCGGAAGGCGATTTTGACCGTGATGCCTGCAAGGGCCGCTTTGAAATTCTCTCGCGCACCGGCAACATCTACTTTGCCTCCGGCAGCTCACGCCATGACAGCAAAAGCGAGCCGCTGCTCAATTCACTGGCCGGTATCATCGCGCGATGCCCGAATATGGTGATCGAAGTAGGTGGTCATACCGATTCAGTCGGAAGTAACGCGACCAACCAACGTTTGTCGGATGCACGCGCAAACTCTGTGCGTCGCTATCTGATTTCGCGCGATGTGTCGCCGGACGTGTTGGTCAGCAAGGGCTATGGTGAAACCACTCCTCTAAAAACAAATGATACGGCTGAAGGGCGCTGGGCGAACCGCCGCATCGAATTCAAGGTACTAAGCAACTGATGAAAAATAGTATGTCGATCGTAACGATGTTTCTTCGCCGTTTCGCCCTGTTCGTCGGATTGACCTTTTTCGGTCTGACCGCTGCCGTATCCGCGCAGGAGGACGGTGCGCCGCGCATTGCCTTGATCGTAGGCAACGGGAACTACGGGACTGTGACGCCGCTGGACAATCCCGGCCCAGATGCAGAACTGATGGCATCAACCCTCGAAGTGCAGGGTTTTGCTGTGACGTTGTTGCTGGACGCAAGTCAGGTGACACTGAATCGTGCGATTGCGCAGTTCGGGCGGGACTTGCGCGATGGTGGATCAGACGCGACCGGGCTTTTCTATTATGCGGGCCACGCGGTGCAGTCCTTCGGTTCCAACTTTTTGCTGCCGACTGATGCCAGCCTGACCAATGCCGCTGACCTTAGTCTTGTGGCTGTGCCTGCACAGGCCGTACTGCGGCAGATGTTCTCGGCCAAGAACAAGACCAACATCGTTATCCTCGATGCCTGCCGCAACAACCCGTTCGAGGCTATTCCTGACCTTAATGACAATGGTCTTGCAGAGATGAAGTCGCCCACAGGGACTTTCCTGTCGTACTCTACCGCTCCCGGTGCTGTGGCGCTGGACGGGCTTGAGGGGAACAGCCCCTTTACCAAAGCACTTGCCCGCGAAATTCCGACACCTGGTTTGCCCATTGAACAGGTGTTCAAAAATGTCCGTGTTGAAGTAATTGAAAAAACAAACGGCCAGCAGACACCGTGGGACACCTCATCGCTCACGGGCAATTTCACGTTCACGGCTGGTGAAGTCGTAAGTGAAGCGGAACAGGCCGAGCTACGGCTTTGGGAATCGGTGAAAGACAGCACAGATCCGGTGCCTGTCGTTCTTTTCATGCGGGGCTATCCTGACAGTGCCTACATTCCAGAGGCACGCGCACTGTTGTCACGCTTGATGGGCACCGCGACAGTGGCGGCCACACCTGAGGCCCCCGCAGAGCCGGTGGCAGAAGCCGCACCGGAACCTGCGGCGGTTGAAGATACCACAGCCGACCAACAGCGTTTGATCTCTGTTGCTCAAAACTCCGGCGCTGAGGCAGATTACCGCGCGTATATGGACGCCTATCCGGACGGCATATTCTCGGAGTTTGCGGCGTTCGAGCTAAAGATCATTGCCGAAAAGGCTCAACGTGCTGACGCAGGAACAGACGCGGGCGCAACGGTTGTTGCGGCCCTTCCAGAAGCATCCCGCGCGGCACCAGCCCCCATGGGAACCGAATTGACGTTCGTGATGCCATTCACCAGTGGTGATGATGCAATCTTGGGCAAAAGCATCGAAGAACTGGTCACGCTCTCTCCGCTGTTCGCACCAATTGAGGGCATTCCAGAAGAGCTGTGGAAAGATCAGACCTGTTCGAACTGCCACCAGTGGACCAAGGAGGCGCTTTGCACCCAAGGCACCACCTATGTGAAGGCTGGCAATGACGAAGCGGTTTCCAAAAACCACCCCTACGGCGGCGGTTTCAAGATGAACCTGCGTGCATGGGCGGATGGCGGCTGCAAGTAGGATTATCGTAAGCCATATTCACAGCTTCGCTCCGTGCCATTCTCAGGCGTGGTGCTGCGCCCGCACGTAATCCATCACAGCGGCCCGCACCGACATCTCGCCTTGCGCCTTTGCGGTTTCGATAACCGTGCGCACATCCTCTAGGTTGCAACGGCGCAGCAAGCTTTTGACAGGCCCGATTGACGCTGGTCGCATTGAAAGGCTGCGGAACCCGATGGCCGCAAAGCACAACGCCTCAACGGGGCGGCCCGCGTCCTCTCCACAGAAAGAGAGCGCTGTGTTGGTCTCGTTGCAGCGTGCGACGATCCCTTCAAGGAACGTCAGGAAGCTGACATTCAACGTGTCATAGCGACGCCGGACCCGCTCGTTTTCGCGATCTGCCGCAAAGAAGAACTGCTTCAGATCATTACCGCCAACCGACAGAAACTCGACCTCTTCAAAGAACTGCCTCGGTGCGAAGGCAAGGCTTGGCGTCTCAAGCATCGCACCTACAGTCAATTTTGATGGCAGGACATGGCCCAGCCGCTCTTCGCGGGCCATTGCTTTGTCCACCTCTTTGCGGGCGGCGCGGAATTCTTCGAGTTGTGCGACGAAAGGGAACATGACCGTGAGCGGCCTGCCGTTCGCGGCACGGATCAGCGCCTGAAGCTGCATACGCATCACGCCGGGTTTATCCAAACCAACACGGATCGCCCGCCAGCCCAGCGCCGGGTTCGGCTCATCGTTCGGCTTCATGTAGGGCAGTACCTTGTCCGAACCGATATCAAGCGTCCGGAACACGACCGGCTTGTCACCAGCGGCATCCAACACCCGCGTATAAAGCGCCGACAATTCGGACCGGCGCGGCATTTTGTTGCGCACCAGAAACTGTAATTCGGTACGGAACAGGCCGACGCCCTCAGCACCCGATCCCTGTAACGACGGCAAATCTGCCATCAGGCCAGCGTTCATATGCAAGGAAATGATATTTCCACATTTCGCCTGTGCTGGCTGATCTCTCAGTGAGGAGTACCGTTCCTGCGCGGCCGCCTGCATCGCGATTTTGTCGCGGAACGCCGTCGCCACGGAATCGTCCGGACGAAGGTGCACGATGCCCTGCTCGCCATCCACGAGGATGTGATCGCCGTTGAGCGCATCGTTTGTGATCCGCCCGGCATGTACCACAAGCGGTATTGCCAGCGCCCGCGCCACGATTGCCGCGTGTGACCCGACAGAGCCGTTTTCAAGCACGATCCCCTTAAGCTGGCGGCCATATTCCAGAAGTTCCGCAGGCCCTATGTTACGCGCCACCAGAATAGGATCGCGCGGCATCTCTGCGCCGGTGTCCGACCCCTGCCCCGTCAGAATGCGCAAAAGGCGGTTTGACAGATCGTCCAGATCGCTCAGACGTTCGCGCAGATAGGCATCGTTGGACTGGCTCATCCGGGCGCGGGCAAGGGATTGCTCTTTCTCAACCGCCGCTTCGGCAGACAGACCGCTTGCAATGTCTTCAATCATCCGCCGCATCCAGCCTTTGGAGTTGGCAAACATCCGGTAAGTCTCAAGCACCTGCTGCTGGTCTTTGTTGCCCACGGTCATGGTCAACATCTGGTCCACGCTCACACGCAATTCGTCGACAGCTTCGACAAGCCGCTCCTCCTCGCGCGCGGGATCATCCGCGATGGGGTTTGAGACAACCACGCGTGGCTCATGCAACCAGACATGTCCTTCGGCAACGCCTTCTTGACCAACCGTCCCGCGCAAAAGCACAGGCTGGGAGTGTCGCGCCGACATCGCTGCACCTTCACCCACAAAGGCACCCAATTCGGTCATCTCGGCCAGCACCATGGCGACAACTTCCAGTGCGTAGACCTCATCAGCTGAATAGGCCCGCTGGCTCTTGGATTGGACGACCAACACACCAAGGCTCTCGCCGATGCGCTGAATTGGAACGCCCAGAAAGCTCGAGTACATTTCTTCGCCGGTCTCTGGCATAAACCGGAAACCCGGTGCCTGCGGCGCATCTGGCGTATTAATCACTTGCCGTTGCTTGGCCACGCGGCCGACAAGCCCCTCGCCCAGACGCATGCGCGTTTCATGCACGGCCTCTTCTTTCAGACCTTCGGTGGCGCATAGCTCAAGGGTTTCGTCGTCGCGAAACAGATAGATGGAGCAAACTTCACAACCCATAGAAGTCGCGATCAGGTGCGTAATCTTGTTCAGACGTGCCTGACCTGCGTCATCGCCCGCCATCGCATCACGCAGACGCCCCAGAAGCTTGCGGCTCTCTGTCTCAAAACGCTCGGCCATGTTGGCACATCCCCCTGTAACCAATGTCAGCTTAGACCATAGACACGCAAAAAGCGAAATGCCCTAGATGCCTCCCAACCAGTCATTTCCAGCATCAACGCGATGACATCCGCCGCGCAGCTGGCAATTCAACGCCTAGCTGCCCATATCATAGGCATCGCTGACAAAAGGAATGTGACAGATGCCGTTAATCGTCGTTACGGCAGGTCCCCTGATCGCGACCTTCGCCGTCATCCGCGACGCGAACAGACGAAGCCTGAACCGTTTGCTTTAGGGGTTGTCCGTGATGCTAGCCCTGCCGGCCAATTTCAGCTGAGGCATCGCGCTGCGCGTCAGGCCACTTTGTCCAGTTCGAACGCGTCATGCAGCGCCTGAACGGCAAGCTCCATGTACTTGCGGTCAATCAGGACGGAAATCTTGATCTCTGACGTGGTGATAACCTGAATGTTGATGCCCTCGTTTGACAGCACCTGAAACATCTTGGCCGCAACGCCGGTGTGCGACCGCATGCCGATGCCGACCACGGACACCTTTGCCACATCGGTGTCCGCAAGGAGTTCACCGAAGTTGAATACATCGCCAGACTTCGCCTCTGCCATCGCCTTTTCGGCACGTTTGACCTGATCGACAGGACAGGACCACGTCATGTCGGTGCGCCCTTCTTCCGAGATGTTCTGGACGATCATATCGACATTTACACCGGCATCGGACAGCGCACTAAAGATTGTGGCGGCTATACCGGGCCTGTCCGCGACTGAAACCAGCGTCATCTTCGCCTCTTCACGACTAAAGGCCACCCCTGCGACTACATTGCTTTCCATGATTTCCTCCTCATCGCAGACGAGCGTTCCGGCTTCGTCCGATTGTTCTTCAAAGCTCGACAAAACGCGCAGCTTGACCTTGTACCGCATCGCCAGCTCTACCGAGCGGGTTTGCAAAACCTTCGCACCAAGCGAGGCAAGTTCCAGCATTTCCTCAAAAGAGATGCGATCAAGCTTGCGCGCTTTGGATTCGACCCTTGGGTCAGTGGTATAGACGCCGTCTACATCCGTATAGATGTCGCACCGCTCCGCCTCAAACGCTGCAGCAAAAGCAACAGCGGTCGTGTCAGAGCCACCGCGCCCCAGTGTGGTGATGCGCCCCTCGGGGCTGACACCCTGAAAACCTGCGACAACAGCCACCTTCATACCTTCGGCGAATTTCGCCATGATATTCTCGGGCGGAATTTCTTCGATCCGTGCGGCTGAATGGGCATCCGTGGTGCGCACGGGCACCTGCCATCCCTGCCAGGAGCGTGCAGGCACATCCATTTCCTGCAACGTCAGCGCCATCAGACCGGCGGTCACGTTTTCGCCCGACGATACAACAGCGTCATACTCACGCGCGTCATACATGCCCGAAGTCTCGTTGACCCAGCCGACCAACTCGTTCGTTTTGCCCGACATCGCCGATACGATGACAATCACATCATAGCCTTTGGCCACTTCGACGCCCACGCGTTTTGCGGCTCGCCGGATACGGTCCAGCGTGGCCACAGACGTGCCACCGAATTTCATCACCAAAACGGGCATCAGACCCTCCGTCGCTCAGTTCCGGCGCGGTTTACGCGGAACGCCGCAGCTGCGCAAGATGGGTCCTGTCTGGCCCTACATGAAAGTGCCTAGAACGGATGCACGCGTCCGTCCCATGTCTCGAAACAGCCTGTCGTTTCAAGGTTTAGGGCGTCAAAGCGCGCGATCAGACCATCTGCGGATTCGTCCGTGGTTATCGCCGCTGTGTCTCCGCCCATATCGGTCTGCACCCACCCCGGGTGGTAGATACCCACTGCGATGCCTTCGTCCTTAAGGTCCGTCGCGAGGTTACGCCCCAGATTGAGCACCGCCGCCTTGGAGGCGCGGTAAATATAGCTGCCACCCGGAGCAAGCGTGTCAGAGGCCATCTGCGAAGAAATGATGGCGATCTTCGGATTTTCCGCCAACCGCAGGTTGGGCAACAAAGCCTGAATGCTTAGAAACACACCTGTTACATTTGTGGCAAAGCTTTGCGCCCAGAGATCCGCCCCGAAACCGGTATCGAGATCATCGCCTTTGTCGAGATAGACACCGGCATTGCACACCAGCAGGTCAATTGGTTTGCCAGCGAGCCCCTGTGCCATTTCGAAATGGCTGGCGGGTCGCGTCACATCAAGCTGAATCTGCGCGGCAACGGAACGCCCCGTCCCCAGAACCTCACGCCCCTGTGCTTTGTACTTGTCGGCAAGCGCCGCGCCGATGCCACGGCTGGCACCGGTAATAATAACGGTCATAACAAAATCCTCAGGTCAGTTTCTGTTTGGGTCGGAATGGCAGTGGCATCAACGGCACACCTTCTTCGATCAATTCTTTCGCCTGATCCAGTCGCGCCTCTCCATAAATGGAGCGTTCGGCCTTTTCGCCCAGATGCATTGCGCGGGCTTCTGTCACAAATTTGTCCCCGACATAGTCGGACGTTTCTTCAACCTTGCGCCGTAGCTCTGCCACGGCCTTTTCAACGTCACTGCCAGGATCCCGCAAAACAGGTGCTGTCTTGGCTTCCTTGTCCTCACTTACGCTGACCCGAGGTGCCATCAAGGCCTTGCTGATCTTGGTAGTGCCGCAGGTGGCACAGCTCAGGTGGCCGGATTTCTCCAGCGCATCATAGGCCGCAGCCGATTGGAACCAGCTGTCGCTGTGATGTCCCTGATCGCATTTGAGCGTGTACTGGATCATGTGAGCCTTTTACAGAAAGCGAAGGTTTGTCTCTTATCAGATGGGGCGCTGTTGTGCGCGGGTCAAGCACGCTGTTTAACGGGTCTTGGGTCGAAACTGAGCAAAAGCCGCGCCAGTTCGGGCTCCGCGACCATTTTCGCGGCCTTCTTGCGCGATACCCAGCGGCGGCGGCGCTGGCCGCTTTCAGGATACCTTTTGGCGAGCGATTTCACCTCAACCGGATAAAGCATCGCGATGCAGGGCATGGCGTCATCCATGCCGACGTCCTTCCCATAACTGTAAGCACCAAGGCAGCGGTCGGTGACTTTACCGGTGACCCCGGCCTCCTCCCATGCTTCCCGCGCTGCGGAGGCTGCAGGCGTGCGCCCGTCGATCGGCCAACCCTTAGGCATGATCCAGCGCTTCGAGCCGCGTGAGGTGATTACCAGTACCTGCACTTTGCCGCGACGGATACGGTAGCACAGCGCAGCGAATTGCGTGCGGACTTCGCCTTTGCGGGCACCGTCGAGCGAAAGTGGCGGTTGTTTGGTCATGCGGAATTCCATCGGGGTCGTTGTGGCCAAGATGGCCTGCCCCGTCGATGTTCGCAAGGCACGCAGGTGGCCATTGCGCTTGAAGGGGGGCAGTGCATCGCTAATAGTGCAGCCATGACACGGATTGCTGCCATACTGACCTTGTTTTTCGCCGTCTTTGCCGTTTCGGCAGTGGCCGAGAGCCGCGTCACCGTATTTGCCGCAGCCAGCCTGCGTGGCGTTTTACAAGAAATTGCAGCGCAGGGCGAGATTGATGCAGTCTTTTCCTTTGGTGGATCAGGCACTTTGGCACGGCAGGTGTCCGCAGGTGCGCCGGCGGACGCAGTGATCCTTGCAAATAACGATTGGATTTTGTGGCTGGAACAGCAGGGATTGATCACCGCCAAAGATGTTCAGCCAGTGGTGCGCAACAGTCTTGTGGTCATCGCCGCTGCTGGCACGCCGCCTTTGACAAACGCGCAAGTCCTGCCCCGCCTTTTGGCGGATCAGCGGCTTGCCATGGGACAACGCGATGCAGTGCCTGCTGGTAAATATGCACGGCAGTGGCTCGAAACTGAAGGGTTGTGGGAAACTTTGACAGGCAATCTGGCCGAGACAGACAACGTGCGGACCGCACTTGCCCTTGTCGCGCGCGGTCAGGCACCCTTTGGCGTCGTCTACGCAACGGACGCACTGGCTGAACCTGCCGTCGATATTGTCTGGGAAGTACCCCAAACATCGCACGATCCGGTCCTCTACCCGGGTGCCGCGCTCACCTTGGCAGGTAAACACTTTCTGGCTCTGCTGAATACGCCCAATGCCCGCACGATTTTCGCCACCCACGGTTTCCTCGCGGTGCCTGAATGAACCCCGATGCCACTGCATGGGAGGCGTTGCGTCTGTCGCTCTGGGTCTCCGTCTGGGCCACGGCTCTCGCGATCCCGCTGGCACTTTGGGTATCATGGCTTTTGGCGCGGCGTTCTTTTCGCGGCAAAGCACTGCTGAACGCTCTGGTGCACTTGCCGCTCGTCTTGCCACCGGTTGTGACCGGATATCTTCTGTTGATCGTCTTTGGCCGCACGGCACCTGTGGGACGTTTTCTTGAAGTGCTTGGGCTAACCCTCGCTTTTAATTGGACGGGTGCCGTTCTGGCCGCGCTGATTATGGGATTTCCGCTGATGGTCCGCGCAATGCGCCTCGCGATTGAGGCCGTCGATCCCAAGCTTGAAGAGGCCGCCGCCACCCTTGGCGCGCCACGCTGGTCGGTTTTTGGCCGTGTGACGCTCCCGCTTATCGCGCCGGGTATTCTGGCGGGGACGGTTATGGGCTTTGCCAAAGCGATGGGGGAGTTCGGCGCGACAATCACCTTTGTTGCCAACATTCCCGGCCAGACACAGACCCTGCCCAGCGCCATATGGACAGCGCTGCAAATCCCCGGCGGGGAAAGTCAGGCCGCCGTCATGGTCGTGATGGCTTGTATCGTGGCGTTAGGCGCAGTGGCCCTGTCTGAAATGCTCGCCCGCCGCGTGGCCGCCCGGATTGCCCGATCATGACGCTGGAGGTTCAGATCACCCATAGGGCGGGAGATTTCTCTTTGGACACCCGCTTCATCGCGGATGAGGGCATAACCGCGCTTTTCGGGCGCTCCGGAGCCGGAAAGACCACAGTTATCAACGCTGTTGCGGGCCTTTTGCAACCTGATGCCGGACGTATCGCGGTGCATGGTGAAGTGATGTTCGACAGTAAAAACGCTGTCTTTGTACCGCCTGCAAAACGCAGGCTGGGCTATGTATTTCAGGACGCACGGTTATTCCCGCACCTGAGCGTGCGTGAGAATTTGCAGTTCGGTGCGCGGTATTCTCCCGCTGATGCCAAGGGGCCGGATCAGGACAGTGTCTGCACGCTGCTGGGTCTTACCCCACTTCTCGACCGCGCGCCTGCTACCCTGTCGGGTGGAGAGAAGCAGCGTGTGGCTCTGGGGCGTGCTTTGCTCAGCAAACCGCGGATGCTGTTGATGGATGAACCATTGGCGAGCCTTGATGGTGCCCGCAAACAAGAGATTCTCCCCTATCTGGAGCGATTGCGCGACGGTCCCTTGCGTCTGCCGATCCTCTACGTAAGCCACGCTGTTGATGAGGTTGCGCGGCTGGCGGACACCTTGGTTCTGCTGGAAGCAGGACGCGTGCAAAAGGCGGGCCCCCTGATGGATGTGATGGCCGATCCGGCGGCCGTTCCGTTGCTGGGGGTGCGCGAAGCCGGTGCAGTGATTGAAGCAACAGTGATGGCACATGCCGACGACGGCCTCACCCGATTGAAGTTCAGCGGCGGTGATCTGCATCTGCCCGGTGTGCAGGCAGAAGTCGGTGCAAAAGTTCGGTTGCGTGTGCTGGCACAGGACGTGTTGGTGTCGCGTGATCGGCCCGTTGGGCTGTCCGCGCTCAACATACTGCCCGTGACCGTGCAAGCCGTGCACCTCGGCAACGGTCCGGGTGCGGCGGTCGTTCTGCAAGCGGGTAAGGATCAATTGCTCTCTCGGATCACAACACGCGCCGTCAAAGAGTTGGAGCTCGAACCGGGTCAGCCCTGCTTTGCGGTGATCAAGGCCACCAGCGTGGCACCCATCAGTATCGGGCGCTAAGCCAACTGCCAGCCTCGCGTGTTAAGCTTTAACGACGGGTTTTTCCATCCGCGCCGCCAGTCGTCCCATCAGGTCCTCGTGCGGCACGTCCGCATCTATAGCGAGTTTGCGCAGGCCGAAATGCACATGTGCGATGTCTTCGTAATAGCTCGTATAGGCATAGTTCGTCGCCGCACCCGCAACGGCCCCCAACACCGGTACTGTCTGCGCGGCCAGCTTTTGCCCCATAACAATGGCAAGCCTTGGCGCTATCTTGTGAATAACGGCCTGCATCGCTTTTCCCGACAGCGCAATGCGCGCAGACAGAAAGCCGAGATCAGCGCCATCGTCGCCCGAAAGCGGGCCGGCTGCCGCGAAAACCTGAACACAATCAAACTGCACGTTTTCAGCAGCGGGATCAAAGCCATGCTCAACCGCGACGCCCTGAATGACACGTAGAAGTAGTGTCGTTGTGACGGGCAGCTCCGCAAGTGCGGTTGGCAATCCGCCTGCGCCCCCAGCCGCGCCCATCGCGGTTGTCGCCACCTGATTGAGCCAGCTTTTCTGATCCGGCAAAATGGAACGGCTCGAATGGGCCGCTTTCATCGCCTGATTGAGTGCGGATATCGTGGCGCTTTCGAGGTTCCCACGCACGCCTTCCGGCAATCGGTCAATCAGGCTTTCGGCAGAGCCTCCGATCAGGTTCAACACGGAAATCCCAAGGCCACCCGCCGCTTTGTAGCGTTGCGCCAGCGCATCAAGCTGCACTTCAACGTCAATATGTGCCGGCAGATCGGTGTCGATGTCCATGATCGTTAACTCCCTTGAGACCCTTTGTAAGTGGGGCCTGCGGATGGGTAATTCAATCCGCCCAGCGGCGAACATCTCCTTGAACGCCATCCCATGCGCCATCGCTCAAGGCTCTGCCCAGCACCCTTTCGGGGTTCGTCGGCGGTGGCATCACGACGTTATCAAGCCGTTCAAACCCGAATCTACCGTAGTAAGGCGCATCGCCCACCAGCATCACCCTGTCCCACCCGAGCGGGGCCGCATGGCGCAGGCTTTCCTCAATGAGTGCACGTCCCAGCCCTTCACCCTGCCTTGTTGGGTGGACGGCGACGGGGCCCAGCAGCAACGCCTCTATCGCGCCGATCCGCACCGGCCAGTAACGGATTGCACCGCCGAGGATACCATCAGCATCGCGTGCGACATGGCTAAGCCCTGCAACCGGCGTAATTCCATCGCGCAAACGGTAGGAAGACAACGCCTCGCGTCCGGGCGCAAAACAGAGGTCATAAAGCGCCTCGACCTCCCAGTAATCTGCCGCCGTTTCGGGAATGAGGTGGTACAAAGCGCCTTGCCTTCTGTTTTGTCGTGGCAACCGCCCTATCATGGCGATAGGCATAGGCGCAATTCGACAAAGACCGACAAAGGAAGCTTTCATGTTCTACCGCCCGGAAGACGGCCACAACCTGCCTCATAATCCCTTCAATGCTATCGTCACGCCACGCCCCATCGGCTGGATCTCGACCCGTGACAGCGCAGGGCGCGATAATCTGGCACCCTATTCGTTCTTCAACGGTGTCGCCTACACGCCGCCACAGGTCATGTTCGCGTCGACTGGCGTTAAGGATGATGTGGATGGGACCAAAGATTCCGTGGCAAACATCCGTGAAACCGGCGTTTTTTGTGTGAACGTGGTGGAATATGCCGTGCGTGACGCGATGAACGCTTCCTCGGCAACCCTGCCTCACGAAACCGACGAATTTGCCCACGCGGGTATCGAAAAGGCGGCCTGTGATGTGATTGACTGTGCGCGCGTTGCAAATGCCCCAGCGAGCCTTGAGTGCCGCATGACCCAGATCGTGCAGATCGAAGGGCCCGCAAACTTTGCCGTCTTTGGTGAGGTAATTGGTGTTCATATGCGTGACGACTGCATCGTAGATGGCCGCTTTGACGTGACCACCTACCAACCGCTATCGCGCCTTGGATACCGCGATTATACGTTTGTGCGTGAGGTGTTTGAACTAGCCCGTCCAGACGACTGAAGTCGGGCAAGTCAGGTGGCGCTGACACCTGCGCATTTGCGTACAGTGTCCAGCACCAGACCAAAGGGGCGGCTGACCAACAGCATAAGCAAGGAAGTTGTTGCCAGCAGCGCGAGGATCTCGCGACCGCTGGCACCGGCAATCCACAAGGTTGCAGCATAAACAGGAAGCTGGAACGACAGAAACGCCACTCCGTCAGCGACTGATTTACTTAAAGCGGTCGCTGGCTTTGCTTTCTTGAAAACCAAATCGCGCCATGCTCCGTAAGGCCGCCCCGTCACGATCATCATTGGTATCATGATGACACGTGTCTTAAGCACCGCAACAGGTTCCATACCGACGACAAACAGCTCGGTGAAGCCGGCAATCATCGTAAAGAAAACGATCGTGGTCAGCGTGTCGACAATCGTCAATCGCAACTCCGAAGGCTCCAATACATAAATTGCCGGTCCCTTGTGCCCGATCAGTGCCCGCCCAGAATGCCCGTGCGCACCCCATAATCCACAGCGAGTTCGTAATCAGGATCGTCATCACTATCGACCATCAGGTGGCCTGCTTTGGTCAGCAGGCGGTGGCAGTCAGGGCTGAGGTGACGCAGTTCGATCCGTTTGCCCGCCCCTTCGTACTTCGCCGCAATTGCCTCGATAGACTGCAGTGCAGACTGATCTACCACACGGCTGTCCGCAAAATCGACAATCACCAGTGACGGATCGTTTTGCACATCAAAGAGTTCTGCAAAGCCTTCGGAAGACCCGAAAAACAGCGGTCCTTGCACCTGATAGACTTTTGCGCCTTCTGGCGTGACGTATGTCTTGGCGTGGATGCGGCGCGCGTTGTTCCACGCGTAGGCCAGCGCCGAAACGATAACACCGACAACCACCGCGACGGCAAGGTCTTCGTATACGGTGACAACCGTCACCAACAGGATGACAAAGGCATCGGTCAGCGGCACTTTGCGCAGGATCGTGAGCGAGTTCCAAGCGAATGTACCGATCACCACCATGAACATGACACCCACAAGTGCGGCCAGCGGGATCTGCTCAATCACGGACGATCCGACAAGAATAAAAAGCAAAAGGAAGATCGCAGCAGCAATACCTGCTACCCGCGTGCGACCGCCAGATTTCACATTGATCATGGATTGCCCAATCATCGCACAACCACCCATACCGCCAAAAAAGCCGGTAACCGTATTTGCGACACCCTGCGCCACACATTCTTGAGAGGCACCACCACGTGTGTTGGTCATATCCCCCACCAGGTTCAGCGTCAGCAATGATTCAATCAGGCCAATGGCCGCAAGGATCACGGCGTAGGGCAGAATGATATAAAGCGTCTCGAGGTTGAAAGGCGCAAGCGCTGTACCGTAAAGGCCAAGGCCATCGCCAAATGGCATATGCGGCATCGGCAACCCACCCTCGATAGAGGCTAGATCACCAACCCGTGGCACGTCCATGCCGGTAAAGATCACAACCGCCGCGACAATGCCGATACCGGCAAGAGGCGCAGGAATAAGCTTGGTCACACGCGGCATTACCCAGATGATCGCCATCGTGGCCGCAACAAGTGCCAGCATCAGATATAACGGCTGACCCGAGAGCCATTCACCGCCGCCCATTCCGTGGCCTGTGTCGACCATGGTGCCGGGCACTTTGAACTGGCTCATCTGGGCAAGGAAGATCACGATTGCCAGACCGTTAACAAACCCGAGCATCACCGGATGCGGCACCAGCCGGATGAATTTGCCCCACTGCATCACCCCGGCGAAAACCTGCAATAGGCCCATCAGGATCACGGTCGCAAAAAGATACTCAACCCCGTGTTGGGAGACCAACGCGACCATCACAACCGCAAGTGCACCAGTAGCGCCCGAGATCATGCCCGGCCGACCGCCGATCAATGCGGTGATCAAACCTACAAGGAACGCCGCGTAGAGACCGACAAGCGGGTGCACACCCGCAACGAAAGCAAAGGCGACCGCTTCGGGGACAAGCGCCAGCGCAACTGTGAGGCCGGACAGAAGCTCGATCCGCAAGCGGCTGACCGAAAATCCGTCATCGGGCATCCAGCGCAGGTCGGTCACCTGAAGGTTTTTGGTAAAGCTATGAAAAATCGAGCGCGCCATCGGGCATCCTTTGATCATCAATCGGGGAATATGGCCCAATAAGGCCACTTTGAGCGCTCGCTATACCACTTCGCCCAAGATGCCAAGGGTAGCGGGGTCTGCGGTGCGTGAACCAACACGAATGTAGACCGGCCAAGATGGAGCCCCTTCAGTGTCATGGCCGCATCTCTTCCGTTTCGCAACAATGTGATCGTCTCGCCGGACTTTGGCCCTCGCATCAGGGGTTGAAATCACCATGCCTCTCTGACTTGCTGCGCCTGAGCAAAAGTTTGAAGGGAACGGCCATGACACAGACCAAGATCGCGGTGATCGGCGGATCAGGGCTTTATGAAATCGACGGCCTGAAGGACGCTGATTGGGTCACGGTGGAGACACCTTGGGGTGCGCCGTCTGACGCGATCCTGACCGGCACCTTGGACGGGGTAGAGATGGCATTTTTGCCGCGCCACGGCCGAGGCCATGTGCACAGCCCCAGTACAGTGCCCTACCGCGCCAACATCGACGCGCTCAAACGGTTGGGTTGCACGGATGTGATCAGTGTCTCTGCCTGCGGGTCGTTCCGCGAGGAAATGGCACCGGGCGACTTTGTCATCGTGGATCAATTCATTGACCGCACATTCGCGCGTGAGAAATCATTCTTTGGCACCGGATGTGTTGCCCATGTCAGCGTGGCACACCCGACATGCCCCCGACTTGGCGACGCCTGCGAAACGGCTGCCAAGGCCAGCGGCATCAACGTGCATCGCGGTGGCACCTATCTGGCGATGGAAGGGCCGCAGTTCTCCACGCTGGCTGAGTCGAAAATGTACCGCGAAAGCTGGGGGGCCGATGTGATTGGCATGACCAATATGCCAGAAGCAAAACTCGCCCGCGAGGCTGAGCTTTGTTATGCTTCCGTGGCAATGATCACCGACTACGACAGCTGGCATCCCGATCATGGCGAAGTGGACGTAACCGCGATTATCGCCACGCTGATGGGCAATGCTGACAAAGCGAGAAATCTAATTGCTGGCCTGCCAAAGCTTTTGGGGGAGGACCGCGCTGCCTGTCCGCACGGATGCGACCGGGCACTAGAGTTCGCGATTATGACACAGCCCGATGCACGCGATCCTGCACTGATGGCCAAGCTGGACGCCGTTGCCGGACGTATGCTCTGAAACCGAATGGCGGCTGAAAGATATTCCGCGAAATCCTGCAAAGGCAGGCTTTACGCTTGAATTGCGCAGGCTGTGCTGTCTTGGATAGCACGATCCGAAACAGGAGATTTCCGATGCCTCTCGATTTATGGCTCACCTTCGTTGCCGCCTCAACAGCACTCCTGTTGATCCCCGGACCTACAGTATTACTGGTATTGAGCTATGCACTGAGTAAAGGGCGCTCTGTCGCCGTTGCCTCTGCTGCGGGGGTCGCGCTTGGTGATCTGATCGCGATGAGCGCATCGCTTGCAGGTCTGGGCGCGCTGGTCCTCACCTCTGCCACGATGTTTACCGTGCTCAAATGGGCCGGTGTCATATATCTGGTTTGGCTCGGGATCAAACTGATCCGTTCGGCCCCCTCAGGTGGGCTAAGTCTGCCAGCGCAAGCGGATGTTACCGGACGTCAGGTTTTTGGTCATGCAGCGGCGGTCACCGCGCTCAACCCGAAATCCATCGCCTTTTTCATTGCCTTTGTACCGCAATTTATATCGCCCGCGGCCCCCCTTCTGCCCCAGTTCGCAATCCTGATTGCAACCTTTGTAGGTCTTGCGGCCTTGAACGCCTTTGCATATGCGCTGATGGCCGACCGTCTGCGCCGCATCATCGCCAGACCGTCGATCATAACCTGGATTACGCGCGGCGGCGGTGCTGCGCTGATCGGAATGGGCATTCTTACCGCCACCCTACGCCGGAGCACCACATGAAAAAGATCGAAGACTACATCCGCACTATCGTCGATTTCCCACACGAGGGCATCATGTTCCGCGATGTGACCACCTTATTTGCCGACCCACGCGGGTTTCGCATGGCGATTGACCAGATGCTTCATCCCTACGCAGGGATGGAGATCGACAAAGTAGTCGGGCTCGAGGCGCGGGGCTTCATCCTTGGAGGAGCCATTGCACACCAGCTTTCTGTAGGTTTCGTGCCGATCCGCAAAAAAGGCAAGCTGCCCGGCAAGGTAATCAGTCAGGACTATACCCTTGAGTACGGTGAAGCGATTGTCGAAATCCACGACGATGCCATTCAGCCCGGCGAAAAGGTTCTGGTCGTAGACGATCTGCTTGCCACAGGCGGCACAGCCGAAGCCGGCATCAAATTGATAGAGCGGTTGGGAGGCGAGATTTTCTCAACCGCATTTATCATTGATCTGCCAGAACTTGGCGGGCGCAAAAAGCTTGAAGCGATGGGCATGGAAGTACACGCCCTGTGCGCGTTTGATGGCCACTAGGCCCGCAGGACCGCACCGGGGTTCATGATCCCTTTGGGGTCAAGGGCTGCTTTGATCGCACGCATGGCCGACAGCTTTGCCGGATCACCATAGTGCTCCAGATCCTCGACCTTGAGCCGCCCGATGCCGTGCTCCGCACTGATCGAGCCACCCATTTCGTGAATAAGGTCGTGGATCGCCGCTTTGATCGCCGGTCGCTGGTTTTCATGATCCGCACGGGATTTTCCCGGCGTCGGGAAGACATTGTAATGCAGATTACCGTCACCCACGTGGCCAAAACAATTGATGCGAAACTCACCTATGCCTGCAATCGCATCGCCACCCTTGCGGATAAATTCAGGGATCGCGCTTAAGGGTACTGACACATCGTGGCTCGAGACAGAGCCGATGCGCCGGTTCGCTTCGGGAAGCATTTCCCGCACTTTCCAGAATGCCGCGGCCTGTGTTTCGTTTTGCGCCACGATGCCGTCCGGTACGATCCCGGCCTCATTGGCCGCAACAAAAAGCGCCTCAAGCGCCGCTTCCGGATTCAGATCACCGCTCAGCCCTACGTCAATCAGGACACACCATTCTGGTGCGGTGTCAAACGGCAGACGCACGTCTAATCCGGTTTCCGTAAGGAACTCGAAACCCTGACGGTGCATCAGCTCAAACGCACTTACCATCTCGCCCAATTGGGCGCGGGCCAGAGACAGCAGATCAAGCGCCGCGCGCGGGCTGTCGACCACCAGCAGCGCAGTGCCGCTTCGTGCAGGCTTCGGGAACAGCTTGAGCGCGGCAGCAGTAATAACCCCCAGCGTGCCCTCGGCCCCGATCAGCAGATGCCGCAGGTCATAGCCGGTATTGTTCTTGCGCAGTCGGGTCAGGCCATTCCAAATCTGACCATCAGGCAGCACAGCTTCCAGCCCGAGACACAGATCACGTGCGTTACCATAGCGCAGCACGCCTGTTCCGCCCGCATTCGTCGCCAGATTGCCCCCGATCCGGGCTGTTCCTTCAGCCGCCAGTGAAAGTGGAAACAGGCGGTCCGCCGCATCTGCAGCAGCCTGCACATCCGCCAGAATCACACCGGCCTCGGCGATCAGAACGTTCTCATCGGGAAAGACGTCGCGCACCTTGTTCATGCGCTCCAGCGACAGGATCAAGGGTGCCGTCCCTTCAGAGGCGATTTGCCCCCCAACCAAACCGGTGCCGCCGCCGTAGGGAATAACACCGACGCCAGCCTCGCCCGCGTGACGGATTAATGTGGCGACTTCGCCTGTGGTGCGCGGCTGTGCCAAAAGCGCCTGTGCCCCTGCATAGCGTCCGCGCGGTTCTTCAAGATAGCGCGCCTCAACAGGGCGGAATACCTCATCCGGCAGATCAGCGGAAAGGCGGGAGCGAAAGGCGGCGTCAGCAGGATTCAATGTCATGCGCTATTGATCCCGCGCCGTGACACGGGATGCAAGATGCTATCGTGTCACATTCAGATAGGAAGGCCGCAGCACCATGATCGTCGGGCGCGATGGCAACCGGTCAAGCGAAACAACCAGCGAAGGCCCACCCGTGCGCACGATGGTGAACTCATCGCTCATTCCGGTCAGGAAATCATCCAGCGCAAAATCTGAAAACCAGTGCATCGGGATGACGATAGAAGATTTCAGCCGTTTGAGCACCGAAATCATCGTTGGCTGATCCAGTGTATAGCCACCATCAACCGGTGCCATCACCACATCCAGCCGCCCCAGCGCGGCATGTTGCGCGTCATCCGGTGCATGGTGCAGATGCCCCAGATGCCCGATGCACAGACCAGCCATCTCGAAAACAAAAATTGAATTGCCGTTCTCTTCGATGGCCGAAAACTGGGACCGGATGTCCGTGGACACATTGCGTATCAGCACTTCTCCCAGATCAAGTCGGTGTTCGATACCCTCCCCGAACGGCCCCCATCCTTCAAGCGGATGCGGGATGGCGGGATCGGGGAACGCCGTCCAATGGCTGTCGTGGGCATGGTTCATGGTGACCACATCCGGCGTGAAAGGCAGTGTGCCGGTAAAGCCTGTGAAATCGGTCACTATGTTTAATCCGCCATGACTGCGGATCAGAAACGAAGCATGTGCGATGTAATGAAGCAGCACCGTTTCCTCGGTCACATCGGGCAGGTTTGCACGGGTGACATAGTGGAAATCGGGGTTCGAATTGGCCAAGGCGATACAGTGGCTGGGTGTGCGTTCTTGGGCATTTGCTGTGCCCGCAAAACTGAGCAGCAGTATAAGGATCAAACGAAACATCATGGTGCCTCCCTTTACGACAGAATAGCACGGCTTTCCCTTGGGTCAGCAAATGTCTGGAGTATTCCATCATTCATGCTTGGCAGGGCTCGTTTTTGCAGCATAGGTGGGTAGGTAAGAGCCAAGGAGACAACGATGCTGCAATTAAGATCATGGGTGCCTGAAAAGAGCGAGACGCTGGTGCAAAAGTTGGCGCTACGGACAAACGGGCAAAGCACCTCGGATATCGCAGCGCGCATCGGCGACTTGGCAGAGGAAAACCGCAACATCCATGAACGCGATTGCTTCAACCTGAACCCTGCGACCAACGTGATGTCGCCGCGTGCCGAAGCGATCCTGTCGTCAGGTATCGGCACGCGTCCTTCGCTGGGTTACCCCGGTGACAAATACGAAATGGGACTGGAAGCGATTGAAGAGATCGAGGTGATTGCCGCAAGCCTATGCGCCCAAGTATTTGATGCCCAGTTTGCCGAAATTCGCGTTGCTTCGGGCGCGATGGCGAACCTTTATGCGTTCATGGCGACCTGTAAACCGGGGGATACAATCATCGCCCCGCCCGCGAGCGTCGGGGGGCACGTGACGCATCACGCGGCGGGCTGTGCAGGGTTGTTCGGATTGAAAACAGTTGAGGCACCGGTGAACGCCGACGGCTACACTGTCGATATCGAGGGACTGCGTGCCTTGGCCCAGGACGTGCGGCCCGCGTTAATTACCATTGGCTCATCGCTCAACCTCTTTGAACACCCGGTAGCCGAAGTACGCGACATCGCGGATGCTGTGGGAGCCAAAGTTCTGTTCGATGCGGCACATCAATGCGGCATCATCGCGGGTCGTGCATGGCGTAACCCGCTGGCCGAAGGAACACATCTGATGACGATGAGCACCTACAAAAGCCTTGGCGGACCGGCAGGTGGTTTGATCGTAAGCAACGACGCGGAAATAGCCGAAAAGCTGGACGCGATTGCCTTTCCGGGAATGACGGCGAATTTTGACGCGGCCAAATCTGCCGCGCTGGCACTGACGATGCTGGACTGGATTGACTTCGGCCAAGACTATGCAAAGCAGATGATTACCGTTGCACAGGCGCTCGCGGACAAGCTGGAGGCAGAAGGTCTACCCGTGTTCCGTACCGAACAGGGCATCACCAAATCCCATCAATTCGCCGTCAGAGCCGCACCTTATGGCGGTGGCCAAGCCGCGAGCAAGACGCTTCGCAAAGCAGGTTTTCTGGCGTGCGGGATCGGATTGCCGATTGATCCGGTGCCGGGTGACATGAACGGATTGCGCATCGGCACACCGGAGCTTGTGCGTTGGGGGGTAGGGCCTGACGATGTGGACGGGATCGGATCGCTTATCGCGCAAGCGCTGAAGTCTGATGATCCTGCCGCCCTGGCACCACAGACACGCGCATTGCGGGCGAAGTTTCAAACGCTGCATTTCGTCGGAGGCTGAAGCCCTAGCCTACGTCCGTCTTCCCCCGCCGATCACTGCGCAGCGAAGCATAAAGCACATGCGTGCGCCAACGCCCGTCGATCTGCAAATAGCTTTGTGCGACGCCTTCGTATTTGAAGCCTGTTTTCTCAAGCAACCCGCGTGAGGCTGCGTTCTCCGGCAGGCAGGCGGCCTCGATCCGGCTAAGGTCCAGCCGGGTGAAGGCATGATGGACAACCGCATGAATTGCCTCGCGCATATAGCCCTGCCGCGCAAAGGTTTCTCCTGTCCAATAGCCTAGCGTCCCCGATTGGGCGGGTCCGCGCCGGATGTTGTCGAGCGTGATCGCCCCCATAAGCGTGTCATCTTCTCGGCGGAGAAGAAAAAGGGGCAAGGCACTGCCACTGCTGACAGAGCGCTGCGCCCAATAGACACGGTTGGTAAAGGCTTTACGGCTCAGATGATCCTGAGCCCACGACGGCTCCCACTTGCTGAGAAAATCGCGGCTACGCACGCGCAGCGCGGTCCAGTCGCGGTAGTCCGCATGCACCGGTGGGCGCAAAGTGAGCCGCTCGGTCTCAATCCGCAATTTGCGCTTGAGCAGGATCATCAGGCGGCGCGGCGGGCTTGCAAGTCTTCGAGACCCGGCGCGTCTTCGACCGGACCATAAAGTGCCAGAGCAGCGGGTGCCTCTGCGGCCATCCGTTCGGCCAGATCGCGCACATCGCCGGTTGTCACTGCATCGATCTTTTCGATGGTCTCGGAAAGCGGCGGAATGCGGTCCCATATCTGGATCAGGCGCGCCAAACGCTCGGCTCTGTTCGACGGGCTTTCCAGCCCCATCAACAAACCTGCTTTCATCTGCGCACGCGCGCGCGCGACTTCTGCCGGCGACATATCGGTAGCAGCACGCTTCATCTCGTCGATCGTGATGTTTGCAAGTTCAGGCAATTGTTCGCCCGAGGTGCCGGCGTAGATCGTGGTCATGCCGGTATCGGCATGGGCACCTGCTTGGGCAAAGATCGTATAGCACAGGCCACGATTTTCGCGGATCTCCTGAAACAGCCGCGAAGACATGCCGCCGCCAAGTGCCGACGCATATATCTGTGCGACATAAATATCATCGGCGCGGTAGCCCGGAGATTCGAAACCGAGCGCAAAGTGCGCCTGCTCGAGCTTCTTGATCTGGCGGGTTTCACCGCCCTGAAAACGCGCGGTCTGGACCTCGAACAAGGGCTTGGAAGGCATATCGCCAAAGAGGTCTTCGGCCATCTTCACAATCGCGTCGTGGTCGACAGCACCGGCAGCGGCCAAAATCATCTGCTCTGGTCCGTAGTGCTGCGCAATGAAACCTTGCAGGTCTGACTGGGAAAAGCTCGATACGCGCTCGGACGGTCCAAGGATGGTCCGGCCCAAGGGCTGTCCCGGATAGGCCTGCTCCTGCAACCAGTCAAAGATTACATCATCAGGTGTATCGAGCGCCTGCCCGATTTCTTGCAGGATAACGCCACGCTCTACCTCAATTTCGTTCGGATCGAGAATGGGATTGCGCAAGATATCGGCGATGACATCCAGACCAAGCGCCACATCGTTCTCCAGAACGCGGACATAATAGGCTGTGACTTCGCGGCTGGTGTAGGCATTGATATAGCCTCCCACGTCCTCGATCGCTTCGGCAATCTGCAAAGATGTCCGCTTGGCCGTGCCTTTGAATGCCATATGCTCCAGAAAGTGGGCAATGCCGTTTTGCTGCGGCGTCTCGTGCCGCCCGCCTGCATTGACCCACACGCCGATAGAGGCCGAGGCAAGGCCGGGCATATGTTCTGTTACAATGCGAAAACCGTTGGGCAGGCGATGCTCTTGCAGGCTCATGTGTTGAGAACCCCGTTGATGTGCGTTTTCAGCGCCTCGAGATCATTGGCAACACGGGTCAGGCGTTCATCACGCTCGAACAGATCGGCCATGCGCCGTGGCAGAGGTGGCCGAATGCCTGTAGCATCCTCAACCGCATCCGGAAATTTCGCCGGATGCGCTGTGGCCAACGTGATCATTGGCGTCGCTTCATCGCGCAATTCCTGCGCTACCTTCACGCCGACAGCGGAATGCGGGCACAAAAGCTCTCCGGTGGTGGCCAGCGCATCGGTGATAGTTTGCGTGGTCTCCGCCTCGGACGCGCGTCCTGAGGTGTAGATGTCCTGAAGCGCCTGCATCGCGCCTTGGGACACATCAAACCCGCCCTGCCCAAGCTCGGACATCAGCTGCGCGACAGCATTGCCATCACGATCATAGGCATCAAACAAGGCACGCTCGAAATTGGAACTGACCTGAATATCCATGGACGGGCTGATCGACGCGTGAACCGTGCCCTTATGATACCCCTGACCTTTCAGACAGCGGTCCAGAATATCATTCTGGTTGGTTGCAACGACCAGTTCCTTGATCGGCAATCCCATCCGCTTGGCGATGTAGCCCGCAAAGATATCACCGAAGTTGCCCGTCGGCACGGTAAAGCTGACCTCTCGCAGTGGCGCGCCAAGAGATGTGGCGGCGGTGAAGTAATAAACGACCTGCGCAAGCACACGGCCCCAGTTGATGGAGTTTACCCCAGCAAGGCGCACGCCGTCGCGGAACTCGAAGTCATTGAACATGTCCTTGAGCCGCGCCTGACAGTCGTCGAAATCGCCATCGACCGCCAGGGCGTGCACGTTGGATTCGGTTGGCGTGGTCATTTGCCTGCGTTGAACGTCGCTCACGCGGCCATGGGGATAAAGGATAAAGACGTCTACGTTGTCGAGACCGCGAAACGCTTCAATCGCGGCAGAGCCTGTATCGCCGGACGTTGCGCCAACGATAGTCACGCGCTCCCCTTTGCGGCCCAAAGCCAGCTGGAACATCTGACCAATCAGCTGCATCGCAAAGTCTTTGAACGCAAGCGTTGGCCCGTGAAAGAGCTCAAGCAAGAAGTGGTTCGGCGCAAGTTGAACCATTGGCGCGCGCGCGGCATGCCCGAAAGTGGCGTAGGCCTTGGCGATCAAGTCGCGGAACTCGTCGTCTGTAAAAGTATCGCCTATAAACGGACGCATGACGGTAAAGGCCACGTCTTCGTAGGATTGTCCCTGCATGGCGGCAATCTGATCTGCAGTCAGCGTCGGGATCGTTTCGGGAACGTAAAGACCGCCATCGCGGGCAAGGCCGGTTAGCATCGCTTCTTCAAAGCTCAAAACGGGCGCTGAGCCACGGGTAGAGATATAGCGCATGAAAGTCAGCTTTCGGATTTGGGTGCGCGGCGGCGGCGCAGGAACAAAAGGGACATGGCCAACCAGATGGCTGCCAAAGAGAACCAGGTAATAGCGTATTGAAGGTGATCGTTCGGGATCCGACTGGTATCGACTGGAAAGGGGCTGATGGCAGGATCATCCTCGGACACAGTGCGGGCCACAACCATCACCGGTTCGGTTCCCAGCAGATCGGCCATTGCCTGTACGTCGCGGGCGAACCAGATGTTGTTGTTGATATCCGGCTCAGGCGTGTAGCTGTCAGTTTCCTGCGGCCATTGCAGATTGCCGGTGACGGTTACCTCCCCCACGGGAGTGGTGAAACCGGCGTTGCCTGTAACAATAAATCCACGGTCAAGCAGGACGCGGCGGTCGCGCAGTTCAAGCGCAGTGATAAGCCGGTAGCCTGCGCCAAGATCCTTCTGCGACACCAGCACGCGCAACGTTTCGCCTGTCATCTTGCCTGTGACGGCGACGGGCAGATAGGCATCCTCGTCCGGATCAGGTGTCTCTGGCAAGGCAACGGGGGCGTCCAGAATGCGGGCATCGATTGTAGCGATGACCCCTTCTTTCCACGCCAGTCTTTGAACCTGCCAAACGCCAAGCGCCACCAGTATGGCAGCACCCCCGAGGCCGATGACAAGAAGGAAAAGAGCGCGGTTCATAGAGCCATTCGCAGACAAAGAAAAAGCGCGCAAAGTGATCTTTGCGCGCTTGGGTTTTGAGATATCAGGGCGTCAGATGCAACCCCGCCAAGACGGTTTATACCGCTGGGACGCCCCAGATGTAGACGGCAAAGAACAAAAACAGCCAGACCACATCGACGAAGTGCCAGTACCATGCTGCAGCTTCGAAACCGACGTGCTGCTCGGGGGTGAAGTCGCCCTTCATCGCCCGGACCAGACAAACAGCCAGGAAGATCGTTCCGATGACCACGTGCATGCCGTGAAAGCCTGTTGCCATGAAGAAGGCAGAGAAGAAGGCATCGCCACCAAACACCCAATCATGGTGCAGGATCAGCTCGGCGTATTCGTAGGCTTGCAATGCTGTAAACGCGACACCCAAAACGATAGAGATCGCGAGACCGTTGATAACGTCCTTACGGTTGTTCTCGTGCACCAATGCGTGGTGTGCCCATGTCACGGCACAGCCTGAAAGCAGCAGGATGAGCGTGTTGATCAGGGGCAGGTGAAATGCGTTAACCGGATCGAACACAGGCGGCACATACTCTGAACCTACGTATTCGTTCATCGGGTAGATGGCCTGTTTGAAGAACGTCCAGAACCACGCAACAAAGAACATCACTTCGGACATGATGAACAGGATAAAGCCATACCGCAGGCCCAGACGCACAACGCCCGTGTGATCGCCAATGCGGCTTTCGAGTACAACCTCACGCCACCAGCCGAACATCACATAGAGGGTTGCAACAAAACCACCCCAGAACAGGAAGGGCGTAATATCGTGCATCCACAGGACAGCACCGAAGAGCATAACAAAGCCCGCAAGCGCGCCCAGAAGCGGCCATGTTGAGGGGGCGAGGATGTGGTAGTCGTGGTTCTTTGCATGGGCCATTTGGTGCGTCCCCTTCTTAATTCAGGTCTGTTGTGCTGCCTGCCGTATCGAGGGAGGCATACCCCTCGGGCAGATCGATTTCGTAGAATGTATAGGAAAGCGTGATGGTGTGTACATACTTCCCGTCACGATCCGCGACGATTTCAGGATCGACAAAAAAGCTAACCGGCATTTGCACAGTTTCACCCGGCGCAAGCACCTGCTCGGTAAAGCAAAAGCAGTCGATCTTGTCGAAGAATGCGCCCGCAGTATAGGGCGTTACATTATAGCTTGCCTGCCCCGCGATCGGGCGGCTTGTCGGATTGTGCGCCTCGTAGAACGCAAGCGCAGTCTCACCGATGCGGACTTCCATTTCACGCACGACCGGCTTGAACTCCCAAGCCATGTTGTTGTTGAGCGTACCATCAAAGCGGATGGTGATTGTCTTGTCGAGAATCTCGTCGCCGGCAGCGGAGACCTGCTGCGGCACACCGCCAAATCCGGTGACCCGGCAGAACCAATCGTAGAAGGGAACGGAGGCCCAGGCGAGACCACCCATCACCAGAACTAGGGAAACAGTTTGCGCAACCGTTTTAGCAGGGCCTGAAAGTGCCATCAGTCCGTTCCTCCGGATCCGGTGGCAGTGTTGGCTGTGCCCGGTGCGCGGGCAAAGTCAGTCTCAGTAATCTTGACGAATGTCAGGATCATGATCAGCACGACAAATCCTGCCAACATCAGACCAACGCCTGTATTGCGGCCTTTGCGGCGGCCATGAAGCTCATGCTCGGCGCGAATACCCATTTACCAGCCTCCTAGACCGTAGGGGCGCAATGTCGCTTCCAGCAGAATCGCGCCAAAATGCAAGAACAGATAGTAGAGGGACAAACGGAAGAATTTCCGCTCGACCAGATAGTTGTCTTCTTCGGCCATCACCTCGTCACGCTGCCAGATACGGTAAGCACCCAGCAGGAACAACGCATTCAGGATAACCGCAGCCGTCAGATAGATGTAGCCGCCAATGGCTGTGAACCCCGTACCAACGGCAAGAACGACCAGCAGGATCGTGTAGATCAGGATATGGCGGCGTGTCGCCGGACGTCCATGTGTCACCGTAAGCATGGGCACATCAGCATCGTCATAGTCAGAGCGCATGAACAACGCCAGCGCCCAGAAGTGGGGCGGCGTCCACATGAAGATAAGGGCAAACATCAACCACGCTTCGACAGAGAAGCTGCCGGTGGCGATGATCCAGCCGATGACAGGCGGAAACGCCCCCGCAGCACCGCCGATTACGATGTTCTGTGGGGTCGCACGCTTGAGCCACATGGAATAGACAACCGCGTAGAACAGGATGGTAAACAGCAGCATACCAGCAGCCAACAGATTAGCGCTGAGCGCGAGCATCATCACCGACAGACCTGAGAGTGCAACACCTAGGGCAAGCGCTTCGCCCGGTTGTACTTTTCCAGCGGGGATGGGGCGCTTTGCTGTGCGGCGCATGACCGCGTCGATGTCGGCATCCCACCACATGTTCAGCGCACCCGAGGCCCCTGCCCCGATGGCAACAAAAAGGATCGACGCAAAGCCAACGACCGGATGAACCGAAGTCGGCGCAGCAAGCATCCCCACTACTGCTGTAAAGACCACGAGCTGCATCACACGCGGCTTGAGCAGGGCAAAATAATCGCCCAGTTGCGCCTCGTATTCGCCAGCAGGTGTGTTGGTCATATCAGTCATCAGTTTTTTCCGCAGGTTCATGTCTCGGGCCGCATGCGCATGTAAGCGCCCTGGCGTCGTATCGAGCGAAAACTTCCGTTTCCGTTATAGGTGAGGGTGGGACTTTGCCCCACCCTGCAATTCATCAGTCTCAGTTAGATGCGACCTTAACTGTCTGGGGAATACCCGCGTATTCCTCTTTGGCGTTGCCCAGCCACTCTTGATAAGCCGCTTCGGACACGACCTTCACGGTGATAGGCATATAAGCGTGAGCCTGACCGCAAAGCTCTGAACATTGGCCAAAGTACACGCCTTCTTTCTCAGCGCTGAACCACAGTTCTGCCAGACGACCGGGAACGGCGTCCTGTTTTACGCCAAATGCAGGGATCGTCCATGAGTGGATCACATCCGACCCTGTAACCTGCATAACGATCGTTTTGCCGACAGGAACAACAACCGCTGTATCGGTGGCCAGAAGCCACTCGTTACGTGAATATCCAGCTTCTTCGAGCTTGGCGACCATCACGTCATCCAAACGGTTTGCAATTGCACCCGCCTCTTCCTCTTCGGAGGTCAGCGTGGCCGGTGCGCCGATCATGTAGCTGTCAAAGCCAAAACCGTCGTCAACATACTCATAAGACCAGTACCACTGGTTGCCGATTGCCTTGATCGTCACGTCAGCCTGCGGGATTTCCTGCTGGCGGAACAGGATCGGCAACGAATACGCGCCGATAAGGACCAGAATCAGGATCGGGCCGATGGTCCAAGCCACCTCAACAGGTGTGTGGTGTGTAAAGCTGGCCGCCGTCGGGTTGCGCTTTGCGTTGTAGCGAATGACGACCCAGGCCATCAAACCTGTCACGAAAACAGTGATAATGGTGATGATCACCAGAATCAGGTAATCGAGATCGTGAATATCTTGCGCCAACCGCGTGACCGCGGGCTGAAAGCCCATTTTGCCGTCTACAGGTGTTCCAATCACCTCAAGACCGTCGATCCGCAACGCGTCCTGCGCCAAGGCAGGAAGGGCAGAAAAGGTGGCCATGAGTGCACTGAGTGAGAGAAGTTGTTTCATGTGTCGTCCTGATCTTGTGACCAAATATTGGCTACGGTAGGTCGGCTTTGCGCATGGTCGACGCCCGGCCGTTGTCATCTGCGTGCTTACAATCATATTCTAAAGCCAAGATAAAGCCATTCGATTGCGGCAAACAGACGCGAACTCGCAGAAACACCGAAAATTCAGGACAGATTTCATGACCCATACGCCTTTTACGCCGTTTGAGACCTTAATCGACCGCGAAACCGCGCTTGGCGTGCTCCGTGAAGCGGTTGCGGGTGCCGATGATGGCGAGCTGTTTTTCGAACGCCGCCGTTCCGAAGCGCTGATGTTCGATGACGGTCGGCTCAAGACAGCCAGCTACGATGCGAGCGAGGGATTCGGCCTGCGCGCGGTGCGCGGTGAGGTCGCAGGCTATGCCCATTCGACAGAAATCTCCGAACAGGCCATGCGCAGAGCGTCGGAAACAGCCAGACTTGCCGTCGGTGATGGTGGCGGCACCTGGGCCGACGCGCCCGAGGGCACGAACAAAAAGCTTTATACCGATGACGATCCGATCGAAGGTGCGACGTTTCCGGTCAAGGTAGAGACCCTGCGCGAAATAGATGCTTTTGCCCGCGGGCTGGATGCACGTGTGGTGCAAGTGAGTGCAAGCATCGCGGCAAGCCTGCAGGAGATTGTGATTCTCAGGCCCGAAGGCACATCCGTCAGCGATGTCCGCCCCATGACCCGCGTGAATGTCTCGGTCATCGTGGAGCAGGACGGACGGCGCGAAAGCGGTAGTGCCGGCGGCGGTGGGCGCATCGGTCTTGATGGGCTGCTTGATCCCGCCGATTGGCAAGCCAAAACGCGCGAGGCCCTGCGGATCGCTGCTGTAAACCTTGAGGCAGTTCCCGCCCCTGCCGGTGTTATGGACGTAGTGCTTGGTCCGGGCTGGCCCGGTATTTTGCTGCACGAGGCCATCGGCCATGGTCTGGAAGGCGATTTCAACCGCAAGGGCAGCTCGGCTTTCGCTGGTCTCATGGGTCAGCAGATCGCCGCGAAAGGCGTGACAGTGCTCGATGATGGGACAATCCCCGACAGGCGGGGATCTATCTCGGTTGATGACGAGGGCACCCCCTCTGCCAAAAACACGCTGATCGAGGACGGCAAACTGGTTGGCTACATGCAGGACCGGCAGAATGCGCGCTTGATGGGTGTGAAAAGCACCGGCAACGGGCGGCGGCAGTCCTACGCCCACATCCCAATGCCGCGTATGACCAACACTTATATGTTGGGCGGCGATGTGGCACCGGGTGACATTGTAGCCGACCTAAAGGACGGCATCTATGCTGTAGGGTTTGGCGGCGGGCAGGTCGACATCACAAATGGCAAATTCGTGTTCTCCTGTACCGAAGCCTACCGCGTGCAGAACGGCGTAGTTGGAGCCCCCGTAAAAGGGGCCACCTTGATCGGCGACGGGGCGACAGCACTCAGGCAAATCCGCGCCATCGGAAATGATCCCGCACTTGATCCGGGCATGGGAAACTGCGGCAAACAGGGACAGTGGGTGCCTGTCGGGGTGGGTCAGCCTACGCTGATGATTGGCGGCTTGACAGTCGGAGGGGCGGCAGCCTGAGCGCCCTTCATACAATTCAGGATGGCCAATTGAATATGCGTTCGGGGGATTGGGGTTTGTGGCCTTGGGCACCTTGCCCCTTCCACCGGTATTAGGGTTTTCAATCGGCACCGCCGTCGTACTTTTTGTACGGTCGCTGCCTGTCGGTCTTGCGCATCTTTCAATCCGCCGTGGTAAAGTTAAATGCACCGTTCAGAATACCCCTCCCGTTGTTACCTGCGATTGCGCGCGGTCGGATGCCCTGCGGTTGGGCTTTGCTAATGCGCATGCCTGTCAGCGCAACGCAGCAATCTCTACAGCACTGGCCCGCGCGGCATTTGAACTTCAATCTCCGAATTCCATTCATGCCCTGTTAACCAACGCGGCCTATATGTGATTCCAGCAACAGACGGAGATCCGGGATGACTGACAAGGAGCACTATCCTTCTTCCACTCACCCCCCACTCCCACCCACCCCGGAAGACGAACAGTTTGCCCGGCTTCGTTTGTTGCGCTCGCGCCGGGTCGGCATAGCGACGTATAAACGATTGCTGACTGAACATGGCACTGCGCAGAATGCGCTGGCCGCGCTGCCGGAGGTGGCGCGTGCCGCGGGCGTATCAGGCTATCAGATTTGTCCCGAAGGTGTCATCTGGTCCGAGCTGAAAGCCGCCCGTGCAGTCGGGGCAAAGCTGGTTGCCATGGGGGATGCCGCATACCCCGCTAATCTGGCAGACATTGATGATGCGCCCCCCTTCTTGTGGTGTCTGGGTAATGTGGCGTTGATGGCGCGCCCTATGATTTCAATGGTCGGTGCGCGCAACGCGTCATCGCTTGGGACCCGCATGGCCAAGGCGTTAGCACGTGATCTGGGTGCTGCCGGATTCATTATTGTGTCAGGCTTGGCCCGTGGCGTGGATGCCGCAGCGCATCTCGCGTCCTTGGAGACTGGCACAATCGCGGTGCAAGCCGGTGGCGTCGATGTCATGTATCCGGCAGAGAATACCGAACTTGCACGTTCGATCGGACAATCAGGCCTACGCCTGTCCGAACAGGCTATGGGCCTGCAACCTATGGCACGGCATTTTCCCAGCCGGAACCGGATCATTTCCGGCCTATCGCGCGCAACCATAGTCGTAGAAGCGGCGGCAAAGTCCGGCAGCTTGATTACTGCACGCGACGCGCTTGACCAAGGCCGTGACGTGCTTGCGGTGCCGGGCCACCCTTTTGATGCACGGGCATCCGGGTGCAACATGTTGCTGCGCGACGGGGCGACGCTGGTGCGCTCCGCCGCAGATGTGCTTGAAGTTCTGGGCGAGGCGACGCTGCCGGAAAAGCCTGCACGTGCCACAACACCGAAAAAACCGGCCCGCACGTTGCGCGAAACTGCAGCCCTGCACCTACAGATTCTATCCCGTCTTGGCCCTTCTCCGGTTGCTGAGGACCAGTTGATCCGTGACTTAAGCGTGGATGCGGCGCAGGTGGCACCGGTGCTTGTCGACCTTGAATTGGATGGACAGATCGCACGCCAGCCCGGCGGGTTGCTTAGCAAGGTCAGCTGATCTGTGACCGCCCATCGCAGCTGTCGCCCGACGGCCTTTTTCAATCTGCCCCTCCCTGCTTCAATGACCCGTACCGGCGCTGTACTTTCTTTTGCCTCGATAGGGCCAACCGCAGCTGCCGCATTGACAATACCCCAGACAATCCCACATGTGGCACCGTAAACTCCGCCCGTAAAATCCACGTAAGGTGCTTAATTATATGCCCGTAGTTGTCGTCGAATCCCCGGCCAAGGCCAAAACGATCAACAAATATCTGGGCGATAACTACACGGTTCTCGCGTCTTATGGGCACGTACGGGACCTGCCTCCCAAAGATGGTTCGGTCGACACAGACAACGAATTCGACATGAAGTGGGAGGTCGCCTCCGACAGTAAAAAGCACGTCAAAGCCATCGCCGACGCGCTGGCGAACGACAATGCACTGATCCTCGCAACTGACCCCGACCGTGAGGGCGAAGCGATCAGTTGGCACCTGCAAGAAGCATTGACCAAGCGCAAGTCGATCAAAAAAGATACACCTGTCAGCCGTGTGGTATTCAACCAGATCACCAAGAAGGCCGTGACCGAGGCGATGGACAATCCCCGTCAGGTCGACATGCCACTGGTCGAAGCCTATCTCGCGCGCCGTGCGCTTGATTATCTGGTGGGCTTCAACCTCTCGCCTGTTCTGTGGCGCAAGCTACCCGGTGCAAAATCCGCCGGCCGCGTGCAATCCGTCACTCTGCGCATCATTGTCGAGCGCGAGATGGAGATCGAAGCGTTCCGCAATCGTGAATACTGGAGCGTGAAGGCATTGCTTGCCACACCGCGCGGTCAGGAATTCGAAGCGCGGTTGGTCACATTGGCAGGCGACAAGCTTGATAAATTCGATCTGGCAGATGCGACGCAGGCCGAATTGGCCGTTTCCGCAATCACTTCGCGCGATTTGAGCGTGACAAGCGTCGAAGCAAAGCCGGCGACGCGCAATCCCTCAGCGCCTTTCATGACCTCGACCCTTCAGCAGGAAGCCAGCCGCAAGTTCGGCATGGGAGCGAAGGCCACGATGTCGACGGCCCAGCGCCTCTATGAGGCCGGACACATTACTTATATGCGGACAGATGGCATCGACATGGCACCCGAAGCCGTGACGATGGCCCGCGACGCGATCAAGGATCGCTACGGCGCGGAATATGTTCCGAAAGAGCCACGGATCTACAAGAACAAAGCCAAGAACGCCCAAGAAGCGCACGAGTGTGTGCGTCCTACGGACATGGAAAAAGATGCAGCTGCGCTGAAGTTGTCAGAGGATCAGGCCAAGCTTTACGATCTGATCTGGAAGCGCACCTTGGCCTGTCAGATGGAATCGGCCCGACTTGAGCGCACTGTTGTGGAGATCGGCAGCAAGGACGGTCAGGTCGGCCTGCGTGCAAACGGTCAAGTTGTTACCTTCGACGGTTTCCTGCGTGTCTATGAAGAAGGCCGCGATGATGTCGTGGACGAAGACGACAAGCGCCTGCCCCAGATCACTCAGGGCGACAAAATGGACAAGCGCTCTGTCACGCCCGAGCAGCACTTCACCCAACCGCCGCCACGCTATACCGAAGCCACACTGGTCAAGCGGATGGAAGAACTGGGCATCGGTCGCCCCTCGACCTATGCCAGCATCGTCACAACCATTCAGGACCGTGGCTATGTGCGCCGCGAAGGCCAGCGTCTGATCCCCGAAGACAAGGGGCGGTTGGTGACGGCGTTCCTAGAGAACTATTTCCGCAAATATATCGGCTATGACTTCACCGCTGATCTGGAAGACCAGCTTGATAAGGTTTCCGCCAACGACGCGGATTATAAAGAAGTGCTGAACCGGTTCTGGCGTGATTTCTCTGCAGCAATCGCCGAGACGGCCGATCTGCGCATCACCGAAGTTCTGGAAAAAATCAACGAGGTATTGGAACCACACCTATTCCCGCCCATGGAAGACGGCAGCGATCCGCGCCTGTGCCCCAATTGCGGGAAGGGCCGGTTGTCGATGCGGACCGCACGGTCCGGCGGTGCCTTTATCGGTTGCTCAGCCTATCCAGAGTGCCGGTATACCCGTCCCTTCGGTCCGCCCAATCCCGAGGCGGAAGCATCCGCCATACCCCCTGAAGGTAAACTGTTGGGGACCGATCAGGGTGACGAGATCCGTGTCTTCAAGGGACGCTTCGGTCCCTATGTCCAGCGCGGAGAGGTCACGGAAGAAAACAAGAAACCGCCACGCCAGTCGGTCCCCAAGGATTGGGAACCCGAAGAGCTGGAGCTGGACCGCGCCTTGATGCTGTTAAGCCTGCCGCGCGAGATCGGACCGCATCCCGAGGACGGGATCATGGTCTGGTCCAATATCGGTCGCTACGGCCCTTACCTCAAGCACGCGCCCAGCACGTCTGACAGGGGCGGCACCAACGCCAACCTGTCTGATATTGACGAGGTTTTCACCGTAGGCATGAACCGTGCCGTTCAGCTTCTGGCCGAGAAGGTTGCCAGCCGTGTCGGCCGCGGTGCCGCTGCAAAGCCTTTGCGCGAGTTGGGCGAACACCCGGCAGCGGGCGGTCCGGTGAATGTCATGAAAGGCAAATACGGGCCTTACGTGAAGTGGGAAAAGATCAATGCGACCATCCCCGATACGATCGATCCCGAAAAACTGACCATGGATCAGGCCGTGCATCTGATTGATGAACGTGCCGAAAAGGCGGGCAAGAAGAAACCCGCAGCCAAAAAGAAAGCCGCCCCAAAGAAGAAGGCCGCTGCAAAGAAGGCTCCCGCTGCCAAGAAAGCACCGGCGGCTAAAAAATCTGCCGCCAAGAAAACTGCCGCAAAAAAGAGCGACTGACATTTTTCGGATTGTGAACCCTGCCTGACCGGCCACTTCATGTTTTTGTGATTTGAATGGCCGGTCCGCACATGACAGTGCTGAGGGAAACTAACCCCAAGAGGCAGAGCAATGGCAAACAGGACTTTCACAAGACGTGGTATCTTGGCAAGCGGCGCGGCGATGGTTTTCGCCCCTTCTATATTGCGCGCAGAGACATCGGAACTGGCTGGTGTGCGGCGCAACATGACAAGCTTTATCGCGCAGGACTGGCAGGATCACTTTGATACGCTTGGCGCGTCTGCGATCGTGGCAGACACAACGTCGCGCGCATTACACTATTGGAACGCTGACGGCAGCGACTACCGCGTATATCCGACGTCCGTTCCCGCAACCGAGGAGTTGACCAAACGCGGCTACACAAAGATCGTGCGCAAAAAAGAGGGGCCGGACTGGACCCCTACCGCATCCATGATGGAGCGGTTTCCCGAATATCGCTATATGCCGCCTGGTCCATCGAACCCGCTTGGAACCCACGCGATGTACCTGAGCTGGCCTGCCTACATTATTCATGGGACCCATGACACGCGAAAGATCGGGCGCCGGTCCTCTGACGGGTGTATCGGGCTCTACAATGAAAAGATAGCAGAGCTCTTTGCGCTTTGCCCGGTCGGTACGCAGGTCCGGATCATCTGATAACGCACTGTCATTTTCTCCTCTCGAAGCGTTTGACACTGCTCCCGCGCGGCGTCACAAAAGGTTACGTTATTTTAGCCGCCGAGAGGGGAAACACCCATGAAGAAAGTGTACGGATCAGCCGCTGAGGCGCTTGAGGGCGTTCTGTCGGATGGCATGCTGATTGCGGCAGGCGGCTTTGGCTTGTCAGGTATTCCGGAATTGCTTTTGCAGGCAATCAAGGAAAGCGGTGCCAAGAACCTTACCTTCGCGTCCAACAACGCTGGTGTGGACGATTTCGGTATCGGCATTCTGTTGCAGACCCGTCAGGTCAAAAAGATGATCAGTTCTTATGTGGGCGAAAACGCCGAATTCATGCGCCAGTATCTGTCGGGTGAACTGGAGCTGGAGTTTAACCCCCAAGGCACTCTGGCGGAGCGCATGCGTGCTGGCGGTTGTGGTATCCCGGGGTTTTACACCAAAACCGGTGTCGGCACTGTGATTGCCGAAGGCAAGGAAGTGAAAAGCTTCAACGGGGAGGACTATATCCTCGAAGAAGGAATCGTCGCAGACCTGTCTATCGTCAAAGCATGGAAAGCAGACGAGACCGGCAATCTGGTGTTCCGCAAAACGGCGCGCAACTTCAACCCGCCTGCTGCTATGTGTGGCAAGGTCTGCGTGGTCGAGGTTGAAGAGATTGTGCCGACAGGGTCGCTTGATCCCGATATGATCCACCTGCCCGGCATCTATGTGCACCGGATCATTCAGGGCGAGCACGAAAAGCGGATTGAACAGCGCACGACCCGTAAACGCGAAGGGTAACTTCGGAAAATGTCGCAACCCGTCACCCCCAAAACTGTGAGCCCCTATCAGGGGCTTGAAGATCGGGCGTTTTGGCGGGCTGGCGTTGTTGAGGCCGGCGCCTATCCGCCCCCGGACATTTACCGCCCTAAATATACCGTGACCAAAGATCTGCCGATCTTTACCGCAGGCAGCTGTTTTGCGCAGCATGTCGGACGAGCCTTGGCGAAGGCCGGTTATCATGTGCTTGATACCGAACCCCTGCCCCCTTTCGTGCCGGCAGAGGTCGCGCAAAAACACGGCTATCAACTGTACTCTGCGCGTTTTGGCAACATCTATACCATGCGGCAATTCCTTCAGTTATTGCAGGAAGCCTTCGGGACCTTCAAACCAGCCGATCCCGTCTGGGAAAAGGAAGGGATGTTCTATGACGCGCTGCGCCCGGGATTGACGCCGGGTGGGTTGAAATCACCTGAACTGGTCGAGGAAGCGCGGCACTACCATCTACGGGCGGTGCGCGAAGCGGTGACGCAAACGGGAATGGTGGTCTTTACCCTTGGATTGACCGAGACTTGGCAACATGGGCCCAGCAAGACGATTTATCCAACGGCACCCGGCACGATCGCCGGGGAATATGATCCGGAAGTCCACGAGTTCGTTAATTTCCGTGCCCGCGATATCCGTAAAGACTTTCTCATAGTACGTGAGATTTTTCAGGCTGCAAATCCGGATGTGAAATTCTTGCTGACCGTCAGCCCAGTGCCTTTGACCGCAACAGCCAGCAACGATCACGTTCTACCCGCGACGATGTACTCCAAATCCGTGCTGCGTACAGTAGCAGGCGAGTTGGCCGAAGATCTGGCTGACGTCGACTATTTCCCCAGCTTTGAAATCGTTTCCTCTCATCCGTCAGCAGGAGAGTTCTTTGAGGCGAACATGCGGAGTGTCAAACCGGCTGGCGTACGCAAGGTTATGCGTACCTTTCTTGAGGCCCATGGCGGTATCGACGAGAAGACCGAAAAGCAAATGAGAATCGAACGGCGTGCCGCACGGCGGGCGCGATTGGCGGCCCAAGACAGCGCACGTAGTGACGACGTGATTTGTGAAGAAGAACTGCTGGACGCTTTTCGCAAATGACCCGCGCCTTGATCATAGGGTCCAGCCATGTCGGTGCTTACCGCAACGCGCACGATACGTTTGGCAGTCTCTGCTCCGATCTGACAATCGAATATTTCGCAATGCGCGGGCCCTTGTTCTTGATGGGAAAGCTGGACGGCACCGGTATTTTCACGCCGCATTTTCGGAACGATGATGACCGCGCGCTTGTCACCGAAACCAATGGCCAAGAGGTTGTCGACACAACTGAATACGATCAACTACTGATGGTGGGGCATCGGTTTGCCTTTAACAGCATCGCGGCACTTCTGTCAGAGCACGACATTCTCGAAGGTGCCCGCACTGGCCGTGCAAGGCTTATCAGCACAGAGATGGTGAAAGAAACGATTCAGGTCGTGACGCAGGCTTCCGTGAAAGAAGCGGTGGATGCGATCCGTGACTGCGGACGTGCCGCCAGTTTCGCGATGGCCCCCTATCCCGCCAGCAGCATCGTGGAGCGGGGGGATGATTACCCGTTGGCTCACACTTTGCGTCTATTCTGGGAGCATCCGGATGCGCACCTCGTGTTTGATTTGTGGATTGAGGAAGTCGAACGCGCATTGAGGGCAGAAGGTCATCGGCTGTTGCGTCAGCCTGCGACACTCTGTGATGGCCCGTTTGCAACGAAATCGCAATTTGCCACCCGCGCCTCCGATGCAACTGGCGGCACGCTTGCGAACATTGATCACCGGCATATGAACGCAGACTTCGGCCTTGCCATGCTCTGCGAATACGCCGAAAACCACTTGGGTCTTGTTTCCGGTATTCGGGAACAGACCGCGCCAACCGAAAGGATTGCCTGATGGCCTGGGACAGAAATCAAATGGCTGCGCGCGCTGCGCAGGAACTTGAAGACGGTATGTATGTGAACCTTGGCATCGGTATTCCGACGCTGGTGGCGAACTATGTGGGCGACAAAGACATTACTCTCCAGTCCGAGAATGGCATGTTGGGCATGGGGCCCTTCCCTTTCGAGGGAGACGAGGACCCCGATCTGATCAATGCAGGCAAGCAGACGATCACAGAACTCAAGCGGACGGCTTACTTCGACAGCGCGATGTCGTTTGGCATGATCCGTGGCGGTAAAATCGCAGCGGCTATCCTTGGTGCCATGGAAGTTGCAGAGAACGGTGATCTGGCAAACTGGATGATCCCCGGCAAACTGGTCAAAGGCATGGGCGGTGCCATGGATCTGGTGGCAGGTGTGGGGCGTGTGATTGTCGTGATGGATCACACAAGCAAACATGGCGACAGCAAAGTACTGAAAGAATGTACTCTACCACTGACAGGCAAGGGTGTTGTGGACCGCATCATTACCAATCTTGGCGTGCTTGATGTGGTTGAAGGCGGACTTCGCATTGTCGAATGTGCCGAGGGCGTCACCGAGGACGAATTGCGCGCAGCGACACAGGCGACGCTTGTCTGACCCGCAAATCACGCGCGAAGTGGATGGGACCAAAGGGCGCTATCTCTTGCACCTTGACGGTCACAAAGCCGAGCTGACTTATAGCCAGCTTGGTAAAACACAAGTCATCGCCGATCACACGGCGGTGGATGATGCGTTATCAGGCAAGGCTGCCGGTCTAATGCTCGTAGAGAGGCTTGTGGCAGATGCCCGCGCGAAGGTTTCCGGATTGTACCACTTTGCCCGTTTGTCAACGCCATGCGACGCAAACATCCCGAATGGGCAGACGCGTTCAAAGTCTGAAGATCGCGTCGTTAGTTCATCGCCGCAAAAACACACCCGTCCGAGATAAGCTCCGGTGGTGTTTTGCACAAACCTTTGGCCACCTGAAACGCCGCGAGTACCTTTGGCACATAGTCGCGGGTTTCCGCAAAGGGCGGTACACCAGCATGTTTGCGCACCGATCCCTCGCCAGCGTTATATCCTGCAAGCACGAGGATCGGATCGCGGTCGAACTCTTCCATCAGCCAGTTGAGGTATTTCACCCCGCCAAGAATGTTGTCTTTGGGGATCATACTGTCGGTGACACCAAAGCGCGTGGCCGTGTCTGGCATCAGTTGCATCAGTCCTTGCGCCCCTGCCCCACTGACTGCATCGGATTTTCCGGCCGATTCAACAGTGATCACCGCGAGGACCAGCGCGGGTGACACTTGGGTGCCGATGGTCGAAAGCAGGATTTCCCGACCGTTGGCACGTGCGATATCCTGCATGTGCTGCAAGCGGGGCGTCGGCGCTTTTCGCGTGGCAGCAGCAAGCGTGGTCAACGCAACACCCAGACGCCCCGGCCCTGCGCTTGCCTGATCGGGAGATACCTTCTCCCAGAACCAATCATACTGGCCGGGCGTCTGTTGCTTTGCTGTAATTGCGGGCGACGCCGAGGCTTGCTGCGGAACGACCGCCTGCTGTGATGGATCAATCTGTATGGTGATGCGGTTGCTGCTGCCCGCTTTGGGCGGCTTTACGCGCTTGGCGCTGAATTCAGGAAAGGGCTTCGGGCCCTCCGACATCGCCGGTCCTGCACAAAGAGCGCCCGCAAAGAGCGCCAGATGGATAAATCGGATCATGCCTGCCTGCTTTTTTTATGATTGTTGGCTCGATTACCCGAGAATATCCCACAAAAAGGGTTCTCAAACCAGCCAATCATGGCCTGAAACATGGCATTTTCGCCTTATTTGGGGCCGGTTTCGCTTACTTTTTGTTAACCGTACAAGAAATTGCTCTTATTTTTTGTTTTGTTTCAATGCTTTAAGATTTTTTACACCTAATTTCGCGATTTAAACGGAAAAGTCACATTTGACGCCAAATTCACGCCCCATTCGAAGGTCTATATAGCGTCATACCAAGTCGGACAGGCAGCCAACTGAGAGAAACGGTTGCCACCAAGTCGGACGGGGTTGGAACTTAAAACTTACATGATCCTTGGAGGGACATACCATGATGAACTTTATCAAAAACTTCCGCAAAGACGAAGACGGCGCCGTAACTGTAGACTGGGTTGTTCTGACAGCTGCTGTTGTTGGCCTGGCCGTTGCTGCTTACTCATCCATTCAGTCTGGCGCGTCCACACTGACAGCCAACACAGGTACATTCCTGGACGGCCGCGACCCTAACTAAGTTAGGCTCAAAAGCTTGATCTAAGGCTTTGGGGTCGCGTTCTGCCGGTCAGAGCGCGGCCCTTTCCCTGCCAGGCGCAGCACAATTTCCACCCAATCGTGAGGACACCCCATGCGAATGACATTGAAGAACTTTTTTAAATCCGAAGACGGTGCAGTCACCGTTGACTGGGTTGTCCTGACCGCGGCCATCGTTTCATTGGCGGTTGTTGCGATCTTTGCGATTCAAGGCCCTACAGACGATGTGGGTGATGGCGTTGGCAATTACCTGACCGGCTATACCCCGGGCAGTAACTAAACCAGAGAAATTCCAAGACAACCGGCCGCCACAGGCCGGTTTCTTACGTTAAGCCATCCGCTTTGGCCGTCGCTGATGACGTCATAAGCTTGTCATTACGCAAGCAAACTATCGCCACAATCAAAGCGCAGAAACAATGGCAAACGAGGTTCCGGGTTTTGCCCGGATAAAACAGCAGCAAAAGGTGAACGATATGCGTATGGTATTTGGACTGGTTCTATTGGTGGGCATTGCGCTTGCTGGCGGGGCAGTATTCTTGGCCAAGGATCGCATCGCGCAATATCAAAACGCGAACGCTCAGGCACAGGCCGCATTGGCCAAAGTGGTCCCGACAAAGACGGTATACGTCGCACAGGGTCCTTTGAAATACGGGCAAAAGCTCACGGTTGAGGATGTACGCGCCGTTGACTGGCCCGAGAATGCGATCCCTGAAGGGTCTTTCATGGAAATGGAAACCCTCTTTCCGGAAACAACCGATGAATTGCGGGTTGTCCTGCGCGCCATGGAAAAAGACGAAGCGATCATGGCAATCAAGGTCACCGAGCCGGGTGAAGATACCGGTTTGACCTCTCGCCTCGCACGCGGGATGCGGGCCTTTACGATCAGCGTCGATGTATCAAGCGGTGTTTCGGGCTTTTTGCGCCCTGGTGACCGGGTTGACGTTTATTGGACAGGCCGCGCTGGCATCGGCCGCGACATTAACAATAACGGCGAAGTTACCAAGCTTATCGAAGCCGGTGTGAAGCTGATTGCAATCGACCAAAGTGCAGGCGGCAATTTGAATGAGGCCACCATTGCCCGCACAGTTACAGTGGCGGTAAGCCCCCAGCAGGTCGCAGGCCTCGCGCAGGCACAGTCCACCGGCAAGTTGTCACTGGCTCTTGTGGGTGCCGAAGATGACACCATGGCGTCGGCGATCGAAGTCGACCAAAGGTCTCTTCTCGGGATTGCCGAGAAAGAAGCCATTGCAGAAGTCGAGCAGGAGAAAGTCTGCACCATCCGGACACGCCGCGGTGCTGAAGTGGTCGAGCTGCCGATCCCCTGCACGAACTAAGCCAAAAAACTCTACGGAAACCAAGCAGTTGGAACAGCGTCGCACCTTTGCGGCGCTGTTGCAGTTATACCCATGTTGCCATTTATCCACATAAACTATTGCAGCGAACACCTTGATTCTTGCAATAAAAATGAAACTGACGCAGACTGATGAAAACGACGGGCACTAAGACCCATCTTTGAGGCGTGATCGAAAGGCAGGTCACATGAAAATTGACAGATTCCTAAAAGCAGCCCTTCTGGGGTTGTCCCTTGTAGCTGTGCCATTGGCAGTTTCCACACCGGCTCCGGCCTTTGCGGACACTTTGCGCGTGGTCAAGAAGGGTACAAACTCAACGCTGAACGTTCCGATGAACCGGGCCGTTGTGGTAGAAAGCGATATCCCATTCGCTGAGTTGAGCATCGCCAATCCCGGCATTGCAGACATCTCCTCCCTATCGGACCGGACGATCTATGTTCTTGGCAAATCCCCAGGGTTGACGACGTTGACCTTGCTTGATGCAAGCGGCCAGTTGATCACCAACGTCGATGTGCGTGTCGCTGCGGATGTATCAGAATTTAAAGAGCGTTTGCGCCAGATCCTTCCGGGTGAGAAGATTGAAGTGCGCACCGCGAACGACGGCATCGTCCTGTCGGGTGTTGTGTCGTCGATTCAACGGTTGCAGCGCGCCCTTGATCTTGCGGAGCGTTATGCGCCCGAGCGTGTTTCAAACCTGATGAGTGTCGGTGGCATCCAGCAGGTTATGATGAAGGTGCGCTTCGCTGAAATGCAGCGTAACGTTTCGAAATCCCTTAGTTCTTCCCTTTCACTCAACGGCGCAATCGGCGGCACGGGTGTCAGAGGCGGTACAGGTACGGCAAACCTCGAATCAGGTGTCGTCGGCAGTCTCGCTGGCGAGATTCCTTCTTCGAACCAGAACGCCGGTGCGGTTTTGTTCGGCTTTAACGCAGGATCGACACAGGTCGGCCTGCTGCTTGAAGCGCTTGAGCAAAAAGGCGTTGTACGTTTCCTCGCAGAGCCGAACCTTGTGTCCCTTTCGGGTCAAGAAGCGCGTTTCCTCGCCGGTGGTGAGTATCCCGTGCCGGTTTCCCAAGACAGCGGCCGTATTTCGGTTCAGTTTAAACCATTCGGTGTCGAGCTGGCCTTTATTCCCCGCGTTGTAGACAAAGATCTGATCAATCTGGAGCTGAAAGCATCAGTTTCCGCGATTGACCCGACCAACAGCATCGCTTTGGGCAACGGCATTGAAATCTCTGCCTTCACCCGCCGCGAGACCTCTTCCACCGTAGAAATGCGTGACGGAGAAAGCTTTGCAATTGCCGGTTTGTTGACAGACGACTTTACCGACAACTCCAGCCAGCTGCCGTGGATCGGCGATGTGCCGGTGCTGGGTGCGCTTTTCCGTTCTGCGGATTATCAGCGTAGCCAAACGGAACTGGTGATCATCGTCACAGCACATCTGGTTTCACCAACCCGTGGTGAGGCCCTCGCCCTGCCGACGGATCGCATCAAGCCGCCGACCGAAAAAGACCTGTTCTTGTTCGGCCGTACCGCAGCAACCGTGAACACCCCCCAGAAAGGTGGTGCCGGAGAGGTTGCCAAGCAGGACTTTGGCGGGTCATATGGGTATGTACTGGACTAAACCGATGAAAACCCAAATGCGCACAAAACTGAAAATTGCAGGGATCACTGCTGCACTGGCAACGGTCCTAGGCTGTGCCCCAAGCTCTGACCCCGTTTATACCCAGTTTTACCGCGAAGCGGGTGCGCTGACGGATACCGGTGACTTTGGCAACGCGACGCTGAACAACCGCCTTATTATGACAGGCGAGCGCCAGTATACCTTTGATCTTGCAAATAGATTTGCGGCAGAAGTGAATTCGACTGTCACCTTTGCATTCAATTCTTCACAGCTTGATGCACGTGCCCAGGCAGTTTTGCGTCAGCAGGCTGGTTGGATCAGACAATTCCCCGAGATTCGCTTTCGCGTCTACGGGCACACTGACGCTGTTGGCTCAAACCGGTACAATCGCGCGCTGGGCAAACGCCGTGCGAATGCGGTCGTTCATTACCTGACGTCCATGGGCATCAGCCGTTCCCGTTTGGAAGCCGTTGTTTCCTTCGGCGAAACACAGCCATTGATCGTTACTCAGGGTCAGGAACGTCGCAACCGGCGCACCGTGACAGAGGTGACCGGATTTGTGGAACGTCATCCTACGGTACTCGACGGCAAGTATGCCCAGATTATCTACCGTGACTATGTGGCAAGCGGTGTTGCACCGACAGGTCTGACTGAATCACAGCTGGGCGAAGTACAGTAACCTGACTGGGGTCTTTCCACCCTTTCATATTTTGAAAACAGCCAGATCCGGCGCTCATTTGCGCCTGATCAATCCGCCTCTGAGGCGTTGATCGTTTCAAGATACCCTACAATCGAAACCTTTTAGCCCCAATCTCGCCCCAGTTGGCTGCGATATCCTGCCCTGTAGGACAAATGTGTCTGGGTAGAATGCCAGGCAAGGGTGACCGCAAGGGGCTAAAATCTGTACGTCAGATACAGCATGCACCTTTGCCAAACCCACGTGAGCAAAGGATAAAGGTCATGAGTAGCAGTATGCCACAACCCGAAACAGCGCCCATTGTGGCCTGTACGATCAGCCGTGACGTCCAGAACTTCGATCTTCTGATCGAAGATATGGAAGACGCGCTGGGCGAGAATTGGGGTGACCTGGGATTTGCCGAAGCGCTTGCGTTCTTCGGGCAACCAGAGGCCGAAGGAATGGAGTTTGTCGCGCTGGCGATGGATGAAACGGACGAGGATAATCTGATCCTCATGGCCGAGATCATCACCCAGGCCAAGGCACGCGATATCAAGGTTATCCTGATTGCCGAAGACATGACACCGGCCGCGCTGCATTCATTGTTGCGCAAAGGTGCCGATGAATTTGTCCCCTACCCGCTTCCCGAAGGTGAACTCGCGCAGGCAATTACCCGTGTGCGCAAGAAGGATGAAGTTGCGGCACCTGAAGTATCACACGCACCGCAGCTTAAGGCCGGTGCGCAAAAAGACGGTGCCGTCATCGTCGTACACGGACTTGCCGGCGGCACAGGCTCCACCACTATGGCAGTGAACCTTGCCTGGGAATTGGCGCATGCGGACAAGAACAACCCGCCCTCCGTCTGCCTGCTGGATCTGGACCTGCAATTTGGATCGGTCGCGACTTTCCTTGATCTGCCTCGCCGCGAGGTGGTTTACGAGATGCTTTCAGACACAGAAGACATGGATGAGGAAAGCTTCGGTCAGGCTCTTCTGACCTACGAGGACCGCTTGCAGGTTTTAACTGCACCCTCCGACATGTTGCCGCTTGATCTGATTTCCTCCGAAGACATCAACCGGGTTCTGGACATGGCTCGCAATCAGTTCGACTACGTTGTGATCGACATGCCCTCAACGCTGGTACAGTGGTCCGAAGCGGTGCTGAACGCGGCACATATCTACTTCGCGATGCTTGAGTTGGACATGCGTTGTGCCCAGAACACGCTTCGTTTCAAGCGGGCGCTGCAATCGGAAGAGCTTCCGGTCGAAAAGCTGCGCTATGTCTTGAACCGCGCGCCCAAGTTCACCGACCTGAACGCGAAGGGCCGCGTCAAGCGGATGGCTGAATCCTTGGGCATCTCCATTGATCTGCAACTGCCCGATGGCGGCAAACCGATCACCCAGGCAAACGACCACGGTCTGCCGCTTGCAAACTCCGCCCCAAAAAGCCCGCTGCGCAAAGAGCTGATGAAGCTTGCCGCGTCCATCAATGACCTCAAAAGCGACGAGGCCCAGGCCGCTTAAGCTCTGACTGAAAGAAACAAATATGTTTTCCAAGTACAAAAAGACGGATGCGAAAGCACAGGCAAAGCAGCCGGTCGAGATCATCGACAACATCACCGAATTGCCGGAGCCGAAACCTTCGACCTCGATGCGCAAGGCTCTCAAGCCTGCCGCCGCGGCCCCTATCGATAAAGAGGTCAAGCGCAAGCAGCGGATGTCAGACATCAAGCTGGAGCTTCACCGCGCCTTGCTCGACAACCTGAACCTCGCCGCGCTTGAACACGCGACAGAATCTGATCTGCGTCAGGAAATCAACGACATCTCGGCAGAAATCCTGTCCGAGAAAAGTATTGTTCTGAACCGCGAAGACCGCATGACGCTCAACTCCGAGCTTTATGACGAAGTCACGGGCCTTGGCCCCCTTGAGACACTGCTCAAGGACGAGACGGTCAACGATATTCTGGTGAACGGCCCGCAACAGATTTTCGTCGAACGCGACGGTAAGCTGGAGCTGACGGACATCACCTTCAAAGACGAACGCCACCTGCTGAGGATCATCGACAAGATCGTTTCAGCGGTTGGTCGTCGTGTGGACGAGAGCAACCCGTATGTGGATGCGCGTTTGCAAGATGGCTCGCGTTTCAACGCAATGGTGCCGCCCGTTGCGGTTGACGGCTCGCTCGTCTCCATTCGTAAGTTTAAAAAGGACAAACTGGGTATTGATGATCTGGTGAACTTTGGTGCCTTCACCGAAGAAATGGCCGCCTATCTTCAAGCCGCCGTTGCCACCCGTCTGAATGTCATCGTGTCTGGTGGTACGGGTTCCGGTAAAACGACAACACTTAACGCCTTGTCATCCTTCATCGACAATGCCGAACGTATCCTGACAATCGAGGATACGGCCGAACTTCAACTGCAACAGACCCACGTGGGCCGGATGGAAAGCCGTCCGCCAAACGTTGAGGGCAAAGGTGAAGTTTCCCCGCGCGACTGTTTGAAAAACGCCCTGCGGATGCGTCCTGACCGGATCATCGTTGGTGAAACGCGTGGCGAAGAAGTTATCGACATGTTGCAGGCGATGAACACAGGTCACGATGGATCAATGACCACGATCCACGCGAACTCCGCGCGCGATGGTGTGTCACGACTGGAAAACATGATCGCGATGGCCGGTATCGAGATGCCCCTGAAAGCGGTGCGCTCCCAGATTTCATCGGCTGTGAACCTGATCGTGCAGGCTTCGCGTTTGCAAGACGGCTCGCGCCGCATGACGTCGATCACAGAGATTACCGGCATGGAAGGTGACGTCATCTCTATGCAGGAAATCTTTCGCTACCAGCGGGTAGGTCTGACGCCTGACAATAAAATTATCGGCCACTTCACGGCCACTGGCGTGCGCAGCCACTATGCGGAACGGTTCCGCATGTGGGGCTATGATCTGCCATCTTCTATCTACGAACCCATCGCGGCCCAGTGATGCGAACCGCAGCCATCGGGCGCAAAAAGGAATAGTGCAATGAGCGCAGAACCAATTATCTATGGATTGATCTTTGTCGGCGTGCTGGTGCTGGTCGAAGGCCTGTACCTTGTCGCATTCGGCAAATCCATCAGCCTCAACAGTCACGTGAACCGCCGGCTTGAAATGCTGGAAAAGGGCACGCGTCGCGAAGAGGTGCTGGATAAGCTGCGCAAAGAAATGCAGCAGCACATGGATGCCAAGACGATCCCGCTCTATTCCCTTTTGGCCGAAAAGGCGCAGAAGGCCGCGATCGCGTTTACGCCCAAACAATTGATCATGATTATGGGCGGGCTGGCGGTCATCGCCTTTTTGGGCCTGACCATCGGTACAGAAACAGAGCCGCCCGTACGCGCCTTGATGTCCGTGGGCATTGGCATTGGTGCCGTCTATTTCTGGGTTTCTTCGAAGGCCAACAAACGCATGAGCATGATTGAGGAACAACTGCCTGATGCGGTTGAACTGATGGTACGTTCCTTGCGTGTCGGTCACCCCTTCACCAACGCGATATCCATCGTGTCCAAAGAGGTGCAGGACCCGCTTGCATCTGAATTCGGCGTCATCGCGGATGAAGCAGCCTATGGTCGCGACGTGGGTGAGGCGCTCAAGGACATGGCCGAACGGCTGGATATGCAGGATTTGCGCTTCCTTGCGGTTGCCGTGACAATCCAGCAGCAATCGGGTGGTAACCTCGCTGAGATCCTCGCCGGTCTGGCCAAGGTGATCCGCGCACGTTTCCGTCTGTTCCGCCGCGTAAAAGCGATCACCGCCGAGGCGAAGTGGTCCGGTAAGTTCCTGTCGGCATTCCCGATTGTCGCGTTGGTCGTGATCAACGTGTCGGACCCACACTACTACGACGAGGTGATGGAACACCCCTACTTTATTCCGGCCTGTTTCCTCGTGGGCATCTTCCTTGCGCTGAACCTTTTCGTCATGCGCATTCTGACAGACATCAAAGTGTAAGGCAGGATCAGTCATGCAATTCCTTAGCTCGATCAACGAACAAATCTCTGAGGTTCTGGGACCTATGGGATTGATCATCATCGTTGGTGTGGTCGGTCTGATGCTGGTGGTGGCGACCGTCATCATGATGCTGCGTCAACCGGAAGACCCGCTCGCCAAGCTCAAGCGGGCGTCGACTATCGGCCCCGGCGATGATGGTAAAACAAAGCTGCGTCAGGCTGGCGGTAACCAGCAATTAGAGAAATTCGCAAAATTTCTAGAGCCTGAAGACGTTGCAGAGCTTTCTGCCAAGCAGTTGATGCTGCGGCAGGCCGGTTATCAGGGCCGGGATGCTGTGCGTGTTTTCTATTTTGCGCAGATGGCCCTCGGTATCCTCGGCCTTATCGCCGGTGTGATCTATGTGAACTTTTTGGGCGGTGGCGAAGGGCTGACCACTCAAAAGACCATGATGTACACAGTTGGCCCTGGTGGCATCGGCTACTTTCTTCCCAAATACTGGGTGACGCGCCGCGTCGAGGCCAGAAAAGAAGAGATTACCCGTGGTTTTCCCGACGCGCTCGACATGATGCTGGTCTGCGTTGAAGCAGGTCAATCACTCGATCAATGTATTGTGCGTGTCTCTAACGAGCTGCGTGCATCTTACAAAGCGTTGGCAGATGAATTCGAAGTCGTAGCGTATGAGATGAAAGCCGGTAAGGACAAGATTACCGTTCTTAATGACATGGGCGAGCGTTGCGGCGTGCAGGATGTCTCATCGTTTGTGACTGTTTTGGTGCAGTCGGCTGCCTTCGGTACGTCAATCTCTGATGCGCTTCGGGTCTACGCTGCAGAAATGCGTGACAAGCGCGTGATGCGGGCGGAAGAAGCCGCAAACAAGTTGCCAACCAAGATGACACTTGCCACTATGATGCTCACGGTGCCGCCGCTGCTGATCATTCTGGTCGGACCATCGGTGCATGGCATCACGGAATTGGGCAATATGTCAGGACCGGGTGGGCAATGATATCACGTTTCAGGCGCGGCAGTCTCCGCGTTCTGGTTCTTAGCACGACAATCGGATTGGCCGCCTGCTCTACGGGCGGCTTTTCTGCGGCTGGCGATCAGGTTTATGCGCCGGGCGTCAATACACGCGCCGAAGCTGTGGACGGGATCGAAGTCGGTCATCGCCTGATCGCTGCACGTCAGTTCGAATTGGCAATCAAATCCTTCAACCGCGCGGCGCTGGAGACCGGTATCGACGTTGATGTGTTGTCGGGACTTGGCAGTGCCAATCTGGGATTGGGCCGTCTGGGCCAGGCCGAAGACCTGTTGCGCCGTGCCGTCAAAGCGGATGAGGCCGAGCCGGAAGTCTGGAATAATCTCGGCGTTGTGCTGATGGAACGCGGCAAAACCCAAGAAGCAGAGCAGGTTTTCAAGCGGGCCTATGCGCTGGACAATGGCGAAAGTGACGCAATCCGCGACAATCTTCGCTTAGCACTCGCAAAATCCGAAAATTCTGGTACAGAAGTCATTGACGACGAAAATTATAAGTTGGTGCGGCGCGGCAGGGGCGATTACCTGATCAGTGACCCACTGTAACCACTCAAGTGGTTGTGACCTAATATGGTCGAGGCAGAGCAGTAAAGAGGACGCTAAAATGCGCCACCCTATCCTTCTGGCCGTCTGCATTGCAGGCGCGAGCGTAGTTGCAGGCTGCGCGGAAAAAGATGCTAACGCCACCGTTGAACGGGCCTTTGAGGACGTGAATGCGCTGGATGGCAACGATCTCTCTGATGTGATGCTGACAGTTGCGGACCCCAACGAGGCGGTATCGTATTTTCAGCGTGTGACGGCGGAAAAGCCGGACAACATTGATCACCAGCGTGGTCTGGCGGCCTCATTGGTGCGGGCCAAGCGCCCCACCGAAGCGGTACCTGCTTGGAAGCGCGTGACGGAAATGCCGGGCACATCATCCAACGACCATGTTGAATATGCCGATGCGCTGATCCGGTCTGGCGACTGGGCAACTGCCGAAACGGTACTGGACAAGGTGCCGCCGACTCATGAGACCTTTAAGCGCTACCGCCTTGAGGCGCTGGTCGCCGACAGCAACAAGGAATGGAAGAAAGCGGACAGCTTTTACCAAACCGCCGTTGGCCTCACGACTACGCCCGGTTCGGTGATGAACAACTGGGGCTATTCAAAGCTGACACGTGGTGATTACCCCGAAGCGGAACGCCTCTTTTCGGATGCGATCCGTCAGGATGGTGAGCTGTTTACGGCCAAGAATAACCTGATCCTCGCCCGTGCGGCGCAACGGGACTACACCTTGCCCGTGATCCCGATGGACCAGACAGAGCGTGCGCAGTTGCTGCACACCATGGCACTTTCGGCGATCAAGCAAGGCGACGTACAGACGGGCAAGGCCCTGCTGCGTGAGGCGATTGACACGCATCCCCAGCACTTTGAGGCTGCGGTCCGGTCCCTGCGCGCTCTCGAAGACGGCTAAGGTGATGGCGATTACTGCCGCACAAGCGATGTGGTTTCTGCCCTTCGTGCTACCGATCTGTCTTTACGTTGCGTTCACGGACATGGCGCAAATGCGGATCACCAATCAGTCCGTGATCGTGCTGGCGCTTGTGTTTATCGTGCTCGGACTATTCCTGATGCCGTTTGAAATATATCTCTGGCGGCTTGCTGCGATGGTTATCGTGCTGATTGTCGGCGTGATTATGAACGCTGCGGGTGCCTTGGGTGCAGGCGACGCCAAGTTTCTGGCCGCCGCCGCCCCGTTTGTCGCTTTGGGTGATCTGCGCCTGCTTATGGCGCTTTTCATGGCGACACTGCTTGCCGCCGCTGTCGCGCACAAGGGGGTCAAATATACCCCCCTGCGCAATCTCGCGCCTCATTGGACCAGCTGGGAACAAGGTAAAAAGTTCCCTATGGGGCTCGCTCTTGGTCCGGTACTGGCAATCTATCTTGTATTGGGGGCGCTTTATGGCGCACGCTGAGCCAAGCGTACATAATTCACGTCATGTTTAACCCCTCATCCGCATATTGCGCGCAGTCCTCAGAGAACGGAGACGCACCATGAACATGCAGACATCAAACGTCGTGGCCCCTCCACCGCCAAAGCGGTTGGAAGAAATGAAACTGCCCATCGTCATGATGCGCGACATCATCATCAAGACGATATTCCGCAAAAACATTGATCTGGTCAGCGAACTGGCTGCCGCTGTCTGCCTGCCAATCCCTGTCACGCAGGAGCTGGTCGATATGGCCCGCACCCAGCGCTTGATCGAGGCAACAGGCACACTCAACGCCAACAATGGCAACGAGATGGGGTATCAGCTGACCGATACCGGGAAGGCGCGCGCGCTGGATGCCTTGGCACAGTCCGAATACTTCGGTCCCATGCCTGTGCCGCTTGACGTCTACCGCGAGCAGGTCAAACGCCAGTCGGTCCGCAATATTCAGGTGACGCGCGAACAATTGCTCGGTGCCATGGGCCACTTGGTTCTGCCCGACAGCCTGTTGGATCACTTGGGTCCTGCGGTCAGCGCAGGCCGGTCGATCCTCATGTACGGCCCTCCCGGAAACGGCAAATCCTCGATCTCCAACGGTATCCGCGATGCGCTGGGCGACAAAATTTATGTCCCTTTTGCAATCGAATACAGCTCACAGGTTATCACAGTTTTCGATCCCATCGTGCATTCGAAGGCCGAAGAGAACATTCAGGACCCCAATTCCCTGCGGCGTGTCACGCGGTTTGATACCCGGTACGTCTGCTGTGAACGGCCGACCGTCATCACCGGCGGTGAGCTTACGACAGACATGCTGGATCTTGTTTATAACCCGACAGCCAAAACCTATCAGGCCCCGCTACAGCTGAAATCCACCGGTGGTATCTTCATCGTGGACGACCTTGGTCGTCAGAAAGAACCACCACAGAGCATTGTAAACCGCTGGATTGTTCCGCTTGAAGAAAGCAAGGATATCCTTGCGCTGCAATCAGGTGAGAAGTTCGAGGTGCCATTCGATACGCTTGTTATCTTCTCGACCAACTTCCACCCGAACGAGATTTTTGACCAAGCTGCCTTGCGTCGTATTTTCTTCAAGATCAAGATCGATGGCCCCAACCAACAGAACTTCCTCAAGATTTTCGCGATGGTCGCGAAAAAGCGCGGAATGCCTTTGGACGAGGCGACACTGGTTCACCTGCTTAAGGTGAAGTACCCGACCATCGAAAACATCTATGCCAACTATCAGCCGATCTTTTTGATCGACCAGATGATTGCGATCTGCGAATTCGAAGGCATCCCTTACCAGATGTCGCCTGACCTTGTGGACCGCGCTTGGGCAAACATGTTTGTGAAAGAGGAACACATCGTTAAGTAAGGCTGTCGCATCGCGAGCGCCGAACCGACCGAACTGCGATTACTTGGCGCGCGAGACCTGTACTTTGTAGGCTCCGTGACGTGCAGCGGTATAGATGTTTTCAAGCGTAATGCTGTTGCGGCCAAATGTGACAGAGCCGTGCGAGCCGAGGCTACAAGAGTATTCAATCTGACCGCTGCGGGCCGAAAACTTGCACTTATTAGTGCGCCCGTCCGGCAAGGTCCAATTCACCTTGCAGGTACCGTCGATGGTCATGGATGTCACCCCGTTAAAAGACCCTTGCATTGTTCCCGACCAAGAGCCTGCCACCGCGTCGCAATTGGTTTTGGCCGACGCGTCCCCTGCCATCAGTGTGAGACCAGTCGAAAGGGTCACAGCGCAAATTGCCGTTTTCATTGTAACACCTGCCAAAATAAAATCCTCCATAGGCTGTCGTGTGAAAACAAAACACACTTCCGGGATTTTGCCAAAGTAATCCGGGTCTATCTTCCCAAGCTCTGTTTTTTGATCGGGGCGGGATTGGAATGCGCCTGCTTGCATGGAAAGATGCCCTGACAAACGAGGGGGTATTCATGATTACGGTGGCAGGATGCGGGCGCATGGGTGAACCGATGCTTGATGCGTTGCGCGCAGCAGGGTTCGATACTCGCGGATTTGACGTCAGACCGAAATCGCACGACAGCATCACGGATGAGGTGGAGGGCCTAGTAGATAAGACCGAAACGCTGATCTCGGTCGTGCGGGATATTGCACAAACCGAAGAAGTCCTTTTCGACGTGCAGGCCTTTGCGCACGGTCAGCATCTTTCGCGTGTTATCATATGCTCGACCCTCTCCCCCCGTTACGTCAAAAAACTGAGAGACCGCATGCCCGCGCATATCGCGCTGATCGATGCCCCAATGTCAGGGGCGCAGATCGCGGCAGAGGAAGCACGGCTGAGCTTTATGCTGGGTGGCAGTCCTGCCGATCTGGATGCGGCACAACCGCTTTTTGATGCGATGGGTGCGCATTTCCACCGGATGGGTGATTTCGGCGCCGGTATGCAAGCAAAGGTGCTGAACAATCTGTTAGCCGCCTCCAACACAGCTATGACACGGCTGGTGCTGGATTGGGCGGATGAGGCCGGTCTGGACGAAAACAAGCTGCTTGCACTCATTCACACCTCATCTGGTCAAAACTGGTTTGCTTCCGGTTTCAACGATATCGAATTTGCCCGCGACGGCATGGCCGAAGACAACAGCATCGGCATTCTCGTCAAGGACGTGGCAAGCGCGCTGGATGCTGCCCCCCAAACCGCCGACGTTGGCCTGCCGCAACAGGTGCAAACAGCCATCCGGGCGCTTAAACCCCGCCCTGTCTAAGCTACATGGATGAGGGCTGGCCGCCGACCTGCGCCATGCTAGATACTTTTCAATGAGTGCCCTTCCGCAGAAATTCCAAGACTGGTTCACCACCAAAGGCTGGTCGATCCATCCGCACCAGCAAAAGATGCTGGAACGTGCGGACGACCCTGCCCTGTTGCTGATTGCTCCTACGGGGGGCGGCAAAACCCTTTCGGGGTTCCTTCCCACGCTGATTGATCTGGCCGACGGCGATCATCAAGGGATGCACACACTCTACATCTCGCCGCTCAAAGCGCTTGCGGCTGATATTAAACGCAACCTGACCACGCCGGTTGAAGAGATGGGCCTGCCCATCACCATTGACGAGCGTACCGGAGACACCACCCAGACGCGGCGGAAAAGACAGCGTGCCGATCCGCCCAACATTTTCCTGACCACGCCTGAAAGCCTCGCGCTGCTGGTCAGCTACGAAGACGCGCCACGTATGTTCAAAGGCCTAAAGCGGGTGGTCATCGACGAAATTCACGCATTGGCAGAGAGCAAGCGCGGTGACCAGATGATGCTGGCCTTGGCGCGCCTGCAAACGTTGTGTCCTAATCTCAAGCGGGTCGGGTTATCGGCAACCGTGGATGACCCCGCTGCGATTGCCCATCTAATGGCACGTCATCCGGATCCTTGTGAGATTCTGATGGCCGATCCCGGACCAGCCCCCGACATCCAGATGCTGCGTACGGAGGAGGCACCGCCTTGGTCCGGGGGTGGTGCCGCCTATGCGATCCATGCGGTTCTTGAACAGGTCAAACAACACAATACGACGCTGATTTTCCACAACACACGCGCACAGGCCGAGATATTCTTTCACAACCTTTGGCTGGCGAATGACGAAAGCCTTCCCATTGGCATTCACCACGGATCGCTGGACCGTGAACAAAGGGCGCGCGTCGAAGCGGCGATGGTGCGTGGCGACTTACGGGCGATTGTCTGTACAGGCAGCCTTGATCTGGGAATCGACTGGGGGGATGTTGATCTGGTCATCCAGATCGGCGCGCCCAAGAACGTCAAACGTTTGGTGCAGCGTATCGGCAGGGCCAACCACCGCTACAACGCTCCGTCCAAGGCCCTGCTTGTTCCTGCCAACCGTTTCGAGGTCGTCGAATGCGTTGCGGCCCTTGATGCTGTCCTTGCCGGTGATCTTGATGGTGAGCCCAGAGGTGCCGGACCTCGGGATGTTCTGTGTCAGCACATCCTGATTGTAGCCTGCGCAGGCCCATTCGATGCCGACCGTCTTTATGCCGAGGTCACATCAGCGGGCGCATACAGCGCTTTGTCGCGGTCGGATTTCGATGCCTGTCTGGATTTTTGCGCCACCGGTGGATATGCGCTGCGGGCTTATGACAAATGGCAACGGCTGGTGCAGCGACCTGACGGATGCTGGCAATTGCGCGACCCGCGTGCGACACGCAATATCCGAATGAACATCGGTACCATTCAGGACAAGGATACCCTCAAAGTGCGCATGCGGCGCAACCGTGGGGGCAAGCCACTGGGTGAGATTGAAGAGGGGTTCGCAGCAACCCTTACCCCCGGCGATACATTTCTGATCGGCGGTCAGATCGTCAAATACGAAGGCCTGCGCGAGATGACCGTTGAGGTCAGCAGGGATGCTGCCAAAAAGCCCAAGATCGCCACATTCATGGGCACCAAGTTCGCGACATCGACACAGCTTTCTGCGCGGGTGCAGCAGATGTTCACGCAGGAAAGCTGGCCCGAACTTCCCGACCATACCGCCGCGTGGTTGTCCTTGCAGCGAGAGGTAAGCCAGTTGCCCCAACCGGGCAGACTGTTGATCGAAAGCTTCCCGCATGATGGCAGAGAGCAGACCGTTGTTTACGGTTTTGCCGGCCGCAACGGGATGCAAACCCTTGGATTGCTCCTGACCAAACGAATGGAGGAGCTAGGACTGCATCCCATGGGCTTTGTCGCTACCGACTATGCCTTGCTTATCTGGGGATTGGATGCCGTCCAGGACCCCGGCCCGTTGTTTGATCTGGCAGCCCTTCAGGACGGGCTTGAGGTCTGGCTTGCGGGTAATGCTGTGATGAAACGCACCTTTCGTGCCTCGGCGACCATCGCGGGGCTGATCGAGCGCAATTCGCCGCAAGCGCGCAAGACTGGCCGACAAGCGACATTCTCGAGCGATATTCTTTATGACACGTTGCACAAATACGAACCCGATCACCTGATGATGCAAATCACCCGCGAAGAAGCACTGCGCGGTTTGGTCGATTTCGGACGCATCGAAGAAATGATGGCACGGATTGGCAACCGGATTGACCACCTTCACCTGCCGCGCGTCACCCCACTTGCCGCACCGCTCTTTCTCGAAATGGGAAGGGTGCCGGTTAAGGGGGATGCGGAAGAGCGTTTGCTGGCCCAAGAGGCCGCACGCCTGATGGAGGCATCCGGTCTGGCGCAGATTACGCCGCCACCTGCGGATAAGCCGCGTTGGCGGGTCGGGTATTGATAGATTTGGATGTGATTGATCCGGCCATGTTTGGGGCTGCTCCAACCGCGCTCACCATAACCAACCCGATCACTGAGTTGACCACTTGCCAATCGCGCCGATTTCAAACATGAACAAAGGATGAACTCGCACGATTTCACCCTCGCTGGCGCACAGCTCAAGGCGCTTAATACCGGTGCGCTTTGGTGGCCCGACCAAGGCATTCTATGCGTGAGCGATTTGCACTTGGGCAAGTCCGAACGGATCGCGCGGCGCGGCGGTATAACCCTCCCCCCCTATGAGACGCGCGACACGCTGACCCGACTGGCCGCCGATCTGGCCCTGACGCATGCCCGCACGGTGATTTGTCTTGGAGACAGCTTTGATGATCTAAGTGCGGCGCAGGCCCTGCCCGAAGAGGAGCGGTTGTGGATCGCCCGACTGCAAGCTGGCCGCCGATGGGTCTGGGTCGAAGGCAATCATGATCCCGGACCAGTCGATCTGGGCGGGAGCCACCTGGCTGAGTTGCCACTGGCACCTCTAACTTTTCGCCATATCGCGGAGCCGGGCGCAAGCGGCGAAATTTCAGGCCATTACCATCCCAAAACAAGCGTTGCTTTGGGGGGTCGTACGGTCACCCGTCCGGCGTTTCTATACGACAGTGACCGGCTCATCATGCCCGCGTATGGCACTTACACTGGTGGTCTCAGCACGCAAAACAATGTTTTGCAAAACTTGATGCGTGCAGAAGCCTGCGCCGTTCTGACCGGCAAGACGGCCCTTCCCGTACCCATGCAAAGGATCGCATCATGAACGCGGCTGAAACAGACCGGATACACGACAGCTTTGCACGCCAAAGTATGATGGAGACATTCGGTGCGACCCTTATCGACGTATCGGCAGGTTTGGTTCGCATCAGTGCTCCCATCTTGCCGGGAAGCCGACAGCAACAAGGGTTTGGGCACGCTGGGCTTACCTTTTCAATTGGCGATTCCGCTGCGGGGTATGCCGCCTTGACGATGCTGCCTTTGACATCCGAAGTCGTTACCGCTGAGATCAAGATCAATCTGCTTGCTCCTGCACGGGGCGAGCGTTTGATTGCGACAGGGCGTGTAGTGAAACCCGGCAAACGTCTGTGTGTTGTCACGTCAGAAGTACATGCGGAAGCGGACGGGAAAAGCACTCTGATTGCAATTCTCCAAGGGACGATGGTGCCCGTTCCCCTCTGAGGCTCAGAACAAGCCCGCCTCCTTGGCCGCAGCGCGGTAGGTGCGGCTGACCGGCACCTCTGACCCGTCTGACAGGATCAGAACATCGCGGCCCTTTTCGCGCCGGTGTGCGGTGACTGCATCAAGCGCGACCCAGTGGGAGCGGTGCACAAGCAGTCCTTTCACACCTGACAGCTCTTGCGCTGCGTCCCCTAACCGCATCAGGATCATCGCCGACCCTTTGCTCGTCACAACGTTCAGATAGTGATCCTGTGCCTCAAGCCGGATCAGCGGACCGCGCTGCGCCAGTGGCAGGCGTTGCATGAATTGCGACACGGTATCGGGCTTTGGCGGTGCTACCACTTCCGGCATCGGCCGCGCGATTTCGATCAGCCAGAACGCAGCGTGCACCGAGACAACCGATGTCCCGACAGTAAACAGAAGATAGCCCAGTTGTCCGAAAGCCAGCCATGCGTCGAACAGAAGGATGTTGAGGCCCCAGATCATGACGCTCAGAACAAGTGTGAACAGAGCCCAGAGGCCAACGCGGAGAGGCGAAGGCAGATTGTCTGTGCGCATCAACAGAATGCTGCCCACAACTGAAACCGCCGCGATGATGCCCCAATAGCCGAACCGTTCCGCCCACCCCAGTGCGTCTATCGTGCCGAAGGGTCCGGCGATGGTGCAAATGACTGTGACCAATAACCAGATGCCCACGGGCACTCTGGCTTTGCGCCATTCACGAAGCGTGAAATGCGACATGTATCTGTGCGTAACCATTCACGTATTCCCTGCGTCACTCACGTAATCCCCGTCGCGGCTTAGCATTCTCTGCCTCTATTCCCAAGGCAGCTTATGTTTAAGGAGATCATCGATGAATTTCGCCCCCCTCACGACTGCCGCAATCGCCGTTCAAATCCACGCCTGCCTTGCGTTCTTTGCCGTTGCACTGACCATCGCGATTTTTAGTATTCCAAGGGGCAGCCGCCTGCACCGGTGGTTCGGATGGACGTGGGTTTTAATGATGGTAGGCGTTGCGCTCAGCAGCTTCTGGATATTCGAGATACGCCTGATCGGACCTTTCAGCCCGATACATCTGCTGTCTGCGTATGTCTTGGTGCAGCTTGTGTTTGCCGTGCGCGCCGCCCGTGCGGGGCGTATTCAGGAACACCGCAAATCCATGAAGGGCATGGTTTTTGGCGCGTTGGTCGTGGCCGGAGCGTTCACATTTCTCCCCGGCCGCGTGATGTATCAAGTGGTCTTAGGCGGTTAGCCCCTCCGGCTCTGCCAAGCCGTTGGCACGGCAGCAGGCGGTCACGGTGTTGGCCAGCAGACAGGCGATCGTCATCGGGCCAACGCCGCCCGGCACAGGCGTGATCGCACCGGCACGTGCCGCACAGCTTTCAAAGTGCACATCGCCGACAAGCTTGGTTTTCACTGTGCCGTCTTCTTTCAGGCCTTTTTCCGGCGCATCCAGACGGTTGATGCCAACATCGATCACAGTGGCCCCTTCCTTGATCCAGTCACCGGGCACCATTTCGGGGCGACCCACCGCCGCCACGACGATATCGGCGCGGCGCACAACTTCGGCCAGATCCTTGGTGCGGCTATGCGCGATGGTCACGGTCGCGCTGTCGTTCAACAGCAGTTGCGCCATTGGTTTCCCCACGATGTTGGAGCGGCCAATCACAACCGCATCCATGCCAGAAATGGACCCGTGATGATCGCGCAGCATCATCAAACAGCCCAGCGGCGTGCATGGCACCATGGATTTCTGACCCGTTCCCAGCAGCCCGACGTTGGAAATGTGAAAGCCGTCGACATCCTTGGCCGGAGAGATCGAATTGATGATCAGGTCTTCGTTCAGATGATCGGGCAAAGGCAGTTGGCACAAAATTCCGTGGATTTCCGGATCGTTGTTCAGCTCTTCGATCACGGCCAGCAGATCCGCTTCTGACGTGTCCGCATCCATCCGGCGCTCAACCGACTTCATGCCAACCTCAACCGTCATTTTGCCTTTGGAACGTACATAGACCTGTGATGCAGGATCTTCGCCCACCAACACCACTGCCAAACCCGGCGTAATGCCGTGATCGTTTTTCAGACGCGTGACATGCTCTCCAACCTGCGCTCGTACGCGGGCGGAAAATTCCTTGCCGTCGATAATCTGTGCTGTCATTTTTCTTCCCCTATCAATGCGTAAGGCGGGGAGAACCCCGCCATACTCCAGTCCGTAGGGCGGGATTAATCCCGCCACCCGTTTAGAACAATCCTTCGACTTCGCCTGCGTCATTCAACCCGATGCTTTCAGCGGAAGGCACGCGTGGCAGACCCGGCATGGTCATGATCTCACCACAGATGGCGACAACAAAACCGGCACCGGCACTCAGACGCACTTCACGCACAGGAATGTCGAACCCCGTAGGCGCGCCGCGTTCGTTCGGATCGGTGGTAAAGCTGTACTGCGTTTTCGCCATACAGACCGGCAGATTGCCATAGCCCTGCTCTTCCCAGTCTTTCAACTGGTTGAGGATCTTCTGATCCATCTGGGCGCTGTCCGCCCGGTAGATTTTCGTGGCAATCGTATTGATCTTGTCGGCCAGTGACATGTCATCAGGATAGATCGGCGCAAAGTTGCTTTCGCCCTTCTCGATTGTCTCGACCACTTTGGTTGCCAGATCGGCAGACCCTTCGGAGCCAAGCTCCCAGTGGCGCGACAGGACAGCTTCGGAGCCTTGGGTGGCCACGTAGTCCTTAACCGCCTGCACTTCGGCATCGGTGTCAGTGACAAAGTGGTTGATCGCGACGACAACCGGCACGCCGAAAGATTTCATGTTTTCGATGTGACGGCCAAGGTTCGCACAGCCGTTTTTGACCGCGTCCACGTTTTCCTCGCCCAGATCGGCCTTGACCACGCCGCCGTTCATCTTCATCGCGCGGACCGTCGCTACAACCACAACCGCTGAAGGGGCAAGCCCCGCTTTGCGGCATTTGATGTTGAGGAACTTCTCGGCACCCAAGTCAGCACCGAAGCCTGCTTCGGTCACAACGTAGTCAGCCAGTTTCAGCGCCGTTGTGGTCGCAATGACAGAGTTACAGCCGTGGGCGATGTTCGCGAAAGGACCGCCATGCACAAAGGCCGGGTTGTTCTCGAGCGTCTGAACGATGTTGGGTTGCATCGCGTCTTTCAGCAGAACGGTCATTGCGCCGTGCGCTTTGATGTCACGTGCAAAGACCGGCGTTTTATCGCGGCGGTAGGCCACGATCATCGCACCCAGACGTTCCTGCAAATCGGCAAGGTCTTTGGCCAGACAAAGGATCGCCATCACTTCGGAGGCCACGGTGATGTCAAAACCAGCCTCACGCGGGAAGCCATTGGCCACGCCGCCCAAAGATGCTGTGATCTGGCGCAGCGCGCGGTCGTTCATATCGACGACACGGCGCCAGACAACGCGGCGTGTGTCGATCTCAAGGCTGTTGCCCCAATAGATGTGGTTGTCGATCATCGCCGACAACAAAGAGTGCGCCGAAGTGATCGCGTGAAAATCGCCCGTGAAGTGCAGGTTCATTTCTTCCATCGGAACGATCTGTGCGTAGCCACCGCCAGCCGCGCCACCCTTCATCCCGAAATTCGGGCCAAGCGACGCTTCACGGATGCAGACCGCAGCCTTTTTGCCGATGCGGTTAAGGCCATCGCCCAAACCAACGGTTGTAGTTGTTTTACCTTCGCCCGCAGGTGTCGGGTTGATCGCGGTCACAAGGATCAGTTTGCCGTTTTCATTGCCCTGAACAGAGTTGATGAAATTCTGCGACACTTTCGCTTTGTCGTGGCCATAAGGCAGCAAGTCGTCACTGCCGATGCCCAACTTCGCACCAATTTCCTGAATCGGGCGCTTTTGCGCTTCGCGTGCAATTTCAATGTCGGTTTTGAAAGCCATCTGAGAATCCCCTTCTGCCCACAGGCAATGTTCCTTGCCCTGTCATACAGGGCCAGACCATCAAAGAGAGGTCGCTTTTCCGACATTTCCGCTCTCCGATGCGGCGGACTGCCGCAGTAGCGTTTCGTTTCGGAAACGAATGCTATCAGAGGTGCTTCCAGGGACGCTGACCGGGAATATGAAGGCGCAGGACATCTCCGACCTTTAAAGCTCCTTCCCGTTCGACCCATGCGCAGACACCGCGCCTGCCTAATGCCGCAGCCTTGAAAGCTTTGCCATGCCCAGGGGATTCCTTTTCAATCTCGCGGGCCGGAAAGTTGCACGGACCGTTGAGCATATCGATCACGATGGTTGTGCCGTTCTCGGCCTGAAGTCGCGCATTTGGCGGGATGTGGGTGAAGTCATCAATCCCCTCAACCACAATCGACGCGCCCATCAGGACAGGGTCCAGCGCGTCCAGCCCGATGTCAGCCGCAATGCCGGCCAGTTCCTCGGCGGAAACGATAGAGAATTGTCGCACATTTCGGATTTCGGTCCCCTCGGGATGTTGTGACTTCACACGCACACAGGACTTCCGCGTCAGCCCGGCATGGTACGCCCCCTCAAAGCCTGCATAGGTCGCAAATGCTTCGGTGATCGGCTCTGACCGGATGTTCGGCCGGTCCTGCGGCACCTTGCCCATCCAGACAATTCTCGCGTGGTGATCTGTTGGTATCAGTTCCGGCATGATGCATCCCTTATAGTTTCGCTGTCAGCATGCGAAGAACCCGTACGAAAGAAAAGGCCCCGCCCAAAGCGGAGCCTGATGTTATTTTGTGAGGTGCAGATCACTAACGGTGATCGGTGAAAGCATCACACGGAGGGTTCCGGCTCAAGGCCGCCATCCTCTGGCGGCGTCTTCTTGCCTTTGCCTTTGGCTTTTGGAATGGCTGTCAGGCTGGGCGTATCGCCCTTGTCGCCATCGTCGTCATCGTTTTCAGCAACAGGTGGCAGGCCGTCCATCACACGCTGGATTTCACCACCGGTGAGTGTTTCATATTCCAACAGACCCTGCGCCAGACGCTCGAACTTTTCTTCGTTCTCTTTGATCAGTTTCACCGCCCACTCGTAGCCGTCCTGGATGAACTGCTGTACCTCTTTCTCAACCAGCTCTTTGGTGCTGGCCGAAACGGAGAAGCCACCGGTGCTGCCCTGATAGCCTTGTGCCGCCTCGGAGTAGTCGATGTTCCCAACCTTGTCGGACATCCCCCATTGCAGAACCATTGCACGTGCCAGCGCGGACGCTTGCATGATATCGCCTGCAGGGCCGTTTGATACAGCCTCTTCGCCGTACTTGTGAATCTCAGCGGCTTTGCCAGCCATGGTCATGGCCAAACGCTGTTTGCATTCGTCCTTGAACATGTTCAGGCGGTCCATTTCAGGCAGGCTCATCACCATTCCAAGCGCACCACCGCGCGGAATAATCGTGGCCTTATAGACCGGATCACATTTCGGCAGAAGCATCCCCACCAGCGCGTGACCCGCTTCGTGATAAGCTGTCATTTCCTTCTGCGCTGCGGTCATAACCATGGAGCGGCGCTCGGCCCCCATCATGATTTTGTCCTTTGCGGATTCGAAATCAAGCATTGTGACAAAGCGGCGGCCCAGACGGGCAGCACCAAGGGCTGCTTCGTTCACAAGGTTCGCCAGATCAGCACCCGAGAACCCCGGCGTCCCGCGCGCGATAATCCGAAGATCAACGTCAGGGCCAAGCGGCGTTTTGCGGGCATGGACGCCGAGAATTTTCTCGCGGCCCTTGATGTCAGGGTTGCCGACGGTGACCTGACGGTCGAAACGACCGGGGCGCAGCAGCGCAGGATCCAGCACGTCTTTACGGTTTGTTGCCGCGATGATGATAACACCTTCGTTGGCTTCAAAACCATCCATCTCAACCAGAAGCTGGTTCAAAGTCTGTTCACGTTCGTCGTTGCCGCCGCCGTAACCGGCACCACGGTGGCGACCCACGGCGTCGATCTCGTCGATAAACACGATACAGGGCGCGTTCTTTTTGGCCTGCTCAAACATGTCCCGGACGCGGGAGGCACCCACACCAACGAACATCTCTACAAAGTCTGAACCCGAGATTGTGAAGAACGGCACGCCTGCTTCACCTGCAATGGCGCGGGCCAGAAGCGTTTTACCGGTACCGGGAGGGCCCTCAAGCAAAGCACCCTTGGGAATTTTACCGCCGAGACGCGAGAATTTCTGTGGATTGCGCAGGAACTCAACGATTTCCTCAAGCTCTTCCTTGGCCTCATCGATGCCGGCAACATCGTCAAACGTCACACGGCCATGCTTTTCGGTCAGCATCTTGGCCTTCGATTTGCCAAAGCCCATTGCGCCACCTTTGCCGCCGCCCTGCATCCGGTTCATGAAATAGATCCAGACACCAATCAAAAGCACGATCGGCAAGAGCGACATCAGAAAGGTCTGAAAGCCAGACTGCTGTTGCGGACGGGCCTGCAACGGCACATTGTTGTCGATGAGCAGATTGGTGATCTCTGCGTCTTCAGGCTTTATCGACACATAGTCAGCGCCGTCCGCCTTGCGGAAGCGCACCTGCTCACCATCAAGGGTGGCATTGCGCACTTCACCGTTTTCGACAGAGTTCACAAATTCGGAATAGGTGACCTCGTTGCTTTGTAGATTGTTACCGGAGCCGCTGAACAGATTGAACAACGCCAGCACCAAAAGCATCAAAACGACCCAAAAAGCGAGGTTGCGTACATTTCCCAAGGGGATTCTCCTAAATTCCTTTGGTCTTCCAATAAGGTCAGACCTGTTGGCGCATCAAGGCCGCGCCGATTATCCTATAAGATAGAGACGATGGCCGCAGGTTCAATGCGATAATAGTGCGGCAAAAAGCGTATCCGGCAATTCATTCAGTTCAGCACGCCAGTTTTGCGGGAAACCGGCATGGGGAGCGGCGATCAATGAGTCCCCGAACCAGATGGCAGGTGTGGATTGCAGCATCACATGTGGCAGGCCGGTTGCACGCCAGTCAGGACATTGTTCCAACCCTTCAAGCCCAAGCGCTTTGATGCGCAGGTCATGGTGATGCACTGTCGGGTGCTGCGAAACCATTTTCCAACGATTGTCCCATAGTTGGTCCGTGGCGCAGGCCACATTTCGCACCGCGTTAAATTCGCGAAAAACCCAGATATTGTCGCCGATACAGCGGATGTGGCAGCCGTCCAGCGTACCTGCCTTTCCTTTGCGCACTCCGGAAAGCAAGCTTTCGATTGCGCTGCTGCGCGGCGCATAGCGGGCGCCGCTGACCCAGTTAATACATTTGACCATCAATCGGCGCTGTACTTCGTCAGGTTGCAGCCGCAGGCCGGTTTCTTCGATCAGCAATGCGCCATCCTTGATCTGGACAATCTGCTTTGCTGCCAGAAACGTATGCCAATCAAGCGCCTTGCGGGCCTGTGCCATGTGTTTTGCAACTTCGCCCAAAGCGTCGACATCAATCCCCAAAGGGGCGAGCAGATCAAGCGCCTTGCGGGCTCTGATCCGGTCATAGCGTTCGTCTTCGTTACTGGGGTCACTCACCCATGTGATGTCTTGATTTGTCAGATATGTCTTGAGGGTCTGACGCTTGGTCTGCAGCAGGGGCCGGACCCATGTGATCCCTTCGCGCACGGTACGCGGCCGCATCGCGGATAGCCCGTCTACGCCCGAACGCCGGGCAATACGCATAAGAACCGTTTCCGCCTGATCGTCTGCTGTGTGGCCCACCGCAATCGTGTCGATCCCGTTAGAGGATGCCCAAGCAGCCATCTTGCTGTAACGCGCTTCACGCGCGGCATTCTGAAGATTGCCCTCGCCGTCCCAATCCTGCCAGACGAGCGTATCATGGGGCACACCAATCTTTGCGCAGTGTCGCGCCACGCTGTCGGCTTCTTCGGTGGAGGCTTCCCTAAGCCTGTGATCGACGGTTACGGCACGCAGCTTGATATCGTGGATTGCACAGAATTCGCTAAGCAGATGTAACAACGCCATTGAATCACTGCCGCCTGAAACCGCAACACCCATCGTCTGGGGCGGATGAGGCATAAACGCCTCGGAGACGTATTCAGTGAGGCGTTCCGGCATACGTTACGTACACCCGATATTTCGGCGTTGATCCTGTGCCTGACTTGCTGCTGTACTTTGCGGGAACCGCAGACCGACTTCACCAAGCGTGGTGCAGGCCTCCTGCGTCTGACCCAACACGCCCAATGTCCGGCCCAGTTCATAAAGCGCCTGCGGGGCAAGTGCGCCCTCGGGATCGGTGCTGAAGCTTGCCAGATAGGCGCGTGCTGCCTCTTTCGTGTCACCGAGTTTGTCGAGCGCATCACCACGGCGCAAATCGGCTTCGGCGGCTAGCGGTCCGCCCGGATAGGTCTGATTGAAGGTCGCAAAGAGGTCAGCGGCGGTGCGAAAGTCACTGGATGCGAGCGCCTCCTGCGCCCGCTCGAAGTCAGCCGCTTCACCAACCGCAAGCGAGGCTTGATCAGTCGGCGTGGCCGGTGCCGTCAGAGGTGCTGCCACGGCGGTTTGTCCGTCACCCCCAAGCGTTGATGTCTCTCCGAGCGCCGAGATATCGCCGCCCTCCAGTTCGACCAGACGGAACTCAAGATCGCCGATCCGCGAGGTTCCATCCGCCACGATCCGGTTGATCCGGTTTTCCATCTCTTCGCTTTTGGCTGTCAGGCGTGACAGCTCGCTTTCCATGGCGGACACCCGGTCCAGCACGGATGCGCCCGCAGTATTCACCCCTGCGCCACCGGTCGTGGACAGTTCACGACGCAGCTTTTGCACTTCCGTATAGAGCATCGTCAGTTCCTGACGCACATCTGCAAGGGTCTGGCTGTCTTGTGCGACACCCATAGCCGGCGCAAAAGCGACCCCCAGTACAAATGCCGTGATATACCGCAGTTTCATGGTCATACGTCCTTAGCTGCTCAGACCACCGGCAAGCACAGTGACCGCGCGGCGGTTTTTGGCATAGCACGCTTCGTTCGAGCAAATCTCGATCGGGCGTTCCTTGCCATAGCTTACGACTTTCAGCCGCGATGCCGGAACGCCTTTCGAGATCAGGTATTCCTGAGCCGCATTCGCACGACGCGCGCCGAGTGCGAGGTTATATTCCCGCGTGCCCTGCTCGTCCGCGTGACCTTCGATCACTGCACGGTAGTCGGAATTGGTCAGCAACCATTGCGCCTGACCATTCAACGTGGCCTGACCCTCGGGTGTCAGATTGGATTGATCCACCAAGAACAACACGCGGTCGCCGACGGACTGTTGGAAAAATGCGGTTGAGGTTGGATCGTTGGCACTGCCGGGGACGATACCGGTGTTGGCACCTGCGCCAAGTGTCCCACCTGCATCGGCACCGTCCGCACCAAAACGGTCGGGGTTGGTACAGGCGCTCAGGCCCAGAACGGCAACCAATAGGCTGCTTGTTACAAAACGCTTCATCTTCAGACTGCCTCTGTTCTTTGTTGGAATTTGATTAGCATATTCATGCGTAAATGGGAATTGGTCGGGGACTGCACCCCGATCACTTTTGCAATGGGGACCAAGATGGGTCCGATCCACCCGACGGTGTGCTGACAGGACGCAGGTTCCGTCCCGAGATATCGACAGAGTAAAGCGTCGACGATCCGGCAGCACCTTGGGTTTCGCGGGCAAACATAATTACGCGACCATTCGGAGCCCACGTCGGACCTTCGTCCAGAAACGATGCTGTCAGCAGACGTTCCTGTGATCCATCAAGACGCATCACGCCGATGTGGAAACGTCCCTTGTTCTGCTTAGTGAACGCGACCAGATCACCGCGTGGAGACCATACCGGCGTGCCATAGCGGCCTTCACCAAAGGAAATTCGCTGCGCTTCTCCACCCGTTGCAGGCATGACGTAAAGCTGTTGTGATCCCGAGCGGTCGCTTTCGAACACAATGCGAGAGCCGTCCGGCGAATAGCTTGGGGCGGTCTCAATTGCAGGTGTATTCGTCAGCCGGACGGACTGCCCGCTGTTGATATCCATGGAGTAGATATCTGTATTGCCACCTTGGGTCAGCGAATAGACAACTGTCTGGCCAGAGGGCGAGAACCTCGGCGCAAAGCTCATGGTGCCTTCAGCGCTCTCTAGGACGCGGCGCTGCACGGACCCGATATCAAGCACATAGATGCGCGGAAATCCGCTTTCGTAGCTGGTATAAAGCACCCGGTCGCCCGACGGGGAGAACCGTGGAGCCAGAACGATTGAACCAGAATCAGTCAGGTATTGTACGTTGGCCCCGTCATAATCCATGATCGCCAACCGTTTCTTACGGTCATCTTTCGGCCCGGTCTCCGATACATAGACCACACGGCTGTCGAAGTACGGCCCTTCGCCGGTAATGCGCGCATAGACCGCATCGGCCACCTTGTGCGCCATCCGTCGCCAGCCATCCGTGGTGCCGGAAAACTGCAAGCCGCTGCCCAGCTCCGCGCCCGAGAACACATCATAGAGGCGGAATTTCACGTTTACGTTGCCACCTTGAACATTGACCGCTCCGGTGACCAGCGCCTGCGCATTGATTGCTTTCCAGTCCGCGTATTGTACGGGCGCATTGAAGTCACTGACGGTGGAAATAAACGCCGACGAAGGAATTTCACGGAAAAGGCCCGTTCCGGCAAGGTCTTCTGCGACAACGCGTGCCAGATCAGCAGCCATCTGCGCCGATTGTGCGCTTTCGGGTTGGAAGGACGGCACCGCAAAGGGAAGCGGTTCGATGATCGCCTCGTCAATGATGATGCGCAGGGGTTCCTGCGCCTGAACCGCGCCGCCGATACACAGGCCAATCCCCATGCAGATGCTCATAAACAGATTTTTCATATGTGACGCGTCCTTTCTTCAAGAGGCGTGGTCAATGTGTCGCTTAAACTGATCGCGCAGTTCAGGGGAAACAACGAATGCTTCGCCCCGTATTCGGGTGTCAGACCTTTCAGCCTAAACCGACTGTACTGCCGAACGCTCATCTCAGCCCCATCTTTCTGGGATCAAAAGTCATCTCGATGTTCTGCCATTGGCTGAACTTGTCAGCAGGCAGGTTATAGCCGCCAGACCCGCAACGGATAATGGCGCGTCGGGCGGAATCGTAGACCCTTTGTGCCGCGGCATCCGATCCCCCTGAGCTGCTGATCTGACGGATGCTCTCGATGACGGGCGTGCCGTTCTTGTTCATCTGGAGGCCGATCACCACGGTTGTGCCGAGCGCCTCGGAGGATAGTGACCCGATATTCCAGCATTTCGACACAGCTACACGCAGCGCGTCTTTCTCCCCCGCTGACAAGGGCGGACCACTCGGGGCAGCCACCGCTTCCTGCGCGGCCTGCAACGCGGCAAGGACATCATCGTTCTGCACAGGGGTCGACGGCTGCTCGGTCGGGGCAGCAGGCACTTCTGCAGCAGGTTCGGAACTCTCCGCAACCTGCGGAGCGGGACGTGCGGGCGCGGCCGGTCTGCGTCCGGGCGGTCTGCTGGACTGCGCTGGTGCCTTGGTGGCTTCGGTGACAATCTCTGCAACAGCCTCTGGCGGCGCGGTCGCTTCCTGCGGCTCCTGCTCCTCCGCTTCGCCTGCGGCATCAGGCGCAACAGCCTCTTGCTGGTCAAGCTCGGGTGTCGCTTCCGGTTCAGGCTCGGCGACAGGCTCGGGGGCCACGCGCTCTACCGGACGCGGTGCCGCTTCGGGCGCGATCTCAGGCACCAGCACGGCAATATCACCCACCGGTTCAACCGGATCGGGGGGCGTTTCCTCGACCACCGGCTCGCTTATTTGCGGTGCCGTATCTTCGGGTGGCGCTTCTGTCTGAACCGGTGCGGGTTGTTCAATCGGAGTATCCTGTGAAGTCTCAACCTCAGGCACTTCTGGCTCTGCTTGCGGTGCCTCCGGTTGCGCCACTTCGGTCGCGCTTTGCGGGGCCTGCTGTGCGGCCATCAACGCCTCAAAATCAGCACCGCTAATCACCGACACCTCGGTCATCTCGAATGGTTCTGGCTCTGACGCAAACAGGCCGCCCAGTAGCAGCCAAGCAATCAGCCCCAGATGCCCTGCGCCGGAAATGTAATGGCCCCTGTGCATGGGATCAGTTCCCCGACGTCCCGCTGCCGTCCAGCGCGGGTCCGCCAATGTCTGTCACCAGTCCGATGTTCGAAAAGCCACCGGCGTTCAGCGCGCCCATGACTTCCATGACCTGACTGTAAGGCACAGCACCGTCTGCGCGCAGGAAAACACGGTCGCTTGCGCGCTCTGCCGCGATGCCACGCAAGCGAGTCAACAGCTGATCGCGCTCGACCGCAGTCGTCTGGATCTGCACTTCGCCCTCGGCGGTAAGCGTCACCGTCAGCGGCTCTTCCTGCTCTGTCGGCAGCGCCCCCGCCGCAGTCTTGGGCAATTCGACCGGCACACCGACGGTGAGCAACGGTGCCGCGACCATAAAGATAATTAGGAGTACCAACATCACATCCACAAATGGTGTGACGTTAATCTCCGCCATAGGCTGGGCGCGACCGCGTCTGCGACCCCGACCGCCCTGCTTTTTCACGACACCGGCACCCATAGATCAGCTATCCAACTGACGGCTGAGGATCGTGGCGAATTCATCCGAAAACGCCTCGTGATTGCCAATGATGCGTTCGCTGTCAGAGTTGAACTTGTTGTAAAAGATGACCGCGGGGATCGCAGCCAAAAGGCCCAGCCCCGTCGCCAGCAGCGCCTCGGCGATACCGGGGGCGACAACCGCGAGGTTGGTGTTTTGCTGTTCCGCAATCTCGATAAAGGCGTTCATGATACCGATCACGGTCCCGAAGAGACCAATGAAAGGCGCGGATGATCCGACAGTCGCCAAAACAGTCAGACCCTTTTGCAGTCTGTCTGCCTCTTTGGCGATGGCAACATCCATGCTCCGGTCGATCCGCGCCGTGGCACCGGGGATCAACCCGCCATCTTCGCGGTGCGACCTTCGCCATTCGGTCATGCCTGCCGCAAACACTTTTTCTGCTGGGCCATCCGGGTCCGCACCGATCTGGTCAAACAATCCGTCCAGCGGTTCTCCCGACCAGAACGCGCGATCAAAAGCTTCGGCGTCCGTGCGCGCACTGCGGTATTGGATGAATTTCTGGATGATGATCGACCAGGACCAGAAAGATGCAAAGATCAGCATGATCATTACAAGTTTTACGGTGAATGTCGCGCGTGCGAACAACCCCCACATTGAGAAATCAATCTCATTGGCCAATGCCAGCGTCTCTGCTTCCATATTCCTGCTCAATCTATACCGCTTACCGCGGGCCACTGCCTCTGGCTTCGTTTTCGAAGCTCATTTAGCGAGAACCTACCCAGAACCAAGAGCGAAAGCCAGAAGAATGGGATTAGGACGCTGGATCTACCAGCTGTCGGCGGAGTTTTGCTGGCAGACGGGTCGGTTTTCCGGCTGTGCTCATGCAAACGGCCGTAACCTTCGCGCGGAATATGACCTTGCCCTCGCGCAGGACCTCTTGGTCGAACATCCAGCGCACCGCCCCTTTGGCATGATGTGTCGTGCGCACCTCAAGCCGGTCGCCGAACCTTGCAACCCCGATATAATCCGCCTCAACACGTGTGATGACAAAGACTACATCGTCATCCCGCATGGCACGCTGGTCCACGCCCAATTGTTCCACAATGTCAGAGCGCGCGCGTTCGATGTATTTGAGGTAGTTGGCGTAATAAACGATGCCAGCCATATCCGTGTCTTCATAAAAGATTCGGACCGCAAACGAATGTGTCATTGCACTGCTCCTATCCGTGCCGCCAACCGCAGTGCGAAACTGGCGTCCTGCGCCACCGCAGGCAAGACCGGATCATAGGCCGCCCGTATCACACCGGAAATGTCGGGGCGCAGCGCGGTGGTGTCGCCTGCCATCATCAAGGCGGAGCGGTCCTGAAATGCAGTATCCGACCAGAGCACCATAGATTGCACAACCTGGCTTAGCGCCAAAGTCTGGGCTGGCACTTCGCTCAGATGTTGGTCCATCCGCAGAAAGACGAAACACGCCTTGATGGCCCCCTGCTCGTCAAAGCGGAAAAACCTGTACTGGTTGGCGTCCGCCTTTTGGAGACGTGCAACCAGCGGCGCAAGATCCGGCACCAGCCGGTCCATGCCGGGTACATCCAACAGCTCTGCCCAGTCAGAAAAGAAGAACATCATCAGGTTCGACCCCAACTCCGCGTCCATCTCGCCCATCTCGTGTCCGGCCAGATCACACATGGAGGAAATTGCATCCCTGACGACACCCAGCGTCGCATCATCCACGCCAAAAACCACCGGACAAATCGGCCGCCCCCAGCGTGCAAACAGAAAACTCCCGTCTGCTCTGGTGAACAAGCTTTCAACCTGTGCAACATCCATCTTCAATTGGCCCTTAAATTCAATCCTGCGGGTTCACCCGAACAAATCGCTTTGCGACTTAGGCGGTGTCATCCCCAAATGCGTCCATGCTTTCTGCGCCAGCATCCGTCCGCGCGGTGTGCGCTGGATCAGCCCTTGCTGCAAGAGAAACGGTTCAATCACTTCTTCCAGTGCATCGCGGCTCTCTGACAGCGCAGCCGACATTGTCTCGATCCCCACAGGGCCGCCCTGATAATTCTCCGCAATCAAACGCAGATACCGCCGGTCAGCGCCATCCAGCCCCAGATGATCCACACCCAGCCGCGTGAGCGCCATATCAGCAAGTTCCCGGGTTACACGCCCGTCCCCCTCAACCACGGCGAAATCGACAACGCGGCGCAGCAGGCGCCCCGCAATGCGAGGTGTACCGCGTGCGCGTTTGGCGATCTCGCGCGCGCCCCCTTCATCCGCAGGCGCGCCCAGTTTGCGGGCGTTGCGGTCTACGATGATGAACAATTCATCCTCGGTATAGAACTGCAACCTTGTCGGGATGCCAAAGCGGTCGCGCAGCGGTGTGGTGAGCAGGCCCATCCGTGTGGTGGCACCCACAAGTGTGAAAGGCTGCAATTCGATGCGCACCGTGCGGGCCGCCGGACCTTCGCCAATAACCAAATCCAGCTCAAAGTCCTCGAGCGCCGGGTACAACACTTCTTCGACCGCAGGGTTCAGCCGGTGGATTTCGTCAATGAACAGCACGTCACGCGCTTCAAGGTTCGTCAGGATCGCCGCAAGATCACCCGCCTTGGCCAGCACCGGCCCGGACGTCATTCTGAAGCCGACCCCAAGCTCCCGAGCCATGATTTGTGCGAGTGTGGTTTTACCCAAACCGGGCGGGCCATGAAACAACGTGTGATCCATCGCTTCGCCACGCTGCTTTGCCGACTGGATAAAGACGGCAAGATTTGAACGTGCTTCGGCCTGACCCACAAATTCCGCCAGCAGTTGCGGCCGCAAAGCGCGGTCGAAGTCTTCTGGCATCGCTTCGGGCCGCACGGTGGGATCAATTTCTGTCACTATGGTCTTTCATGCGAAGAAAGCCCCGCAAGGCTTGATGACCGCATCCTACTCTTTCGGAGCGAGAAGTTTCAACGCAGCACGGATCAGCGTCGGCGTGTCAGCCCCTTCGTTTTCCGAAGCCGCCTGCGCGACGGCTCCAGCTGCATCTCCGGGGCCATACCCCAGATTGCCAAGTGCCGACAATGCCTCTGACTGAGCGGAGGCATTCTGCGGGGCTTGCGCCTTCACTTGCCCTTCCGGATCAATCACGGTTTCAATAACTTCAGCCTCTCCTTCACCAATGGCTTGCGCCAGTGTTCCGGTCATCGCCATCATGCTGGGTGCCTTGTCCTTGAGGTCGAGCACAACACGTTGCGCGATTTTCGGGCCTACGCCCTTCGCAGCTTTGACGGCATTCCAATCCCCCAACGCAATGGCACGGCTGACGCCGTCATGCCCCAGCGTTCCCAGAATAGCCAACGACGCCTTGGCACCCACACCCTGCACAGAGGTCAGCAAACGGTGCCATTCCTTTTCCACCAATGTCTGAAACCCGAACAGCTGCAAAAGGTCTTCGCGCACAACCAGATCGGTATAAAGTGCGGTCACTTCGCCAACGGCGGGCAAGGCTGCCAAGGTGCGGTCAGAGCAAAAGACCAGATACCCGACCCCCCTGACATCAATCAGGATGTGATCCGTTGCACGATAGTCGATCCGACCTGTGATTTTGCCGATCATGCGCTTGCCCTTGCCACGGCGGCATCCAAAGCCCCGTTGCCCCCGTGATGCGCGTGGCAGATTGCGATGGCGAGAGCATCAGCTGCATCAGGCCCCGTCAGGACCACACCGGGCATCTGGATTTTGACCATGTGTGCCACCTGCCCCTTATCTGCATGGCCTACACCAACGACGGTTTTCTTGATCTTATTCGGGGCATATTCGCCGATGGACAATCCAGCTTGGGCCGGCACCAGCATCGCGATGCCGCGCGCCTGTCCCAGTTTCAGCGTTCCTGCTCCGTCTTTGTTCACAAATGTCTGCTCCACCGCTGCCGTTTCCGGGCGGTAAGTCTGAAAAACCAATGTCAGTTGCTCATGCAGTGACAGCAGACGCTGTGCCAGATCAGTGCCCTGAGAGTGACAAATTCCGTTCGCAACATGCGAAATCCGGCTTCCTGCCACGTCGATCACACCCCAACCAAGGTTTCGCAACCCCGGATCAATACCGATTACCCGCATGATATCCCTGACTTCACTCGATTTGTTGTTTTTTTGATGCACTAGCACGAAACGCGAACATCCGCCAAGCATTTTGCGGGTAACGCCTATTCGCGACACCACTGATGTCGCTTTTGAGAACCCTTGCATAAAAACGCGCTCTGAAGGGCAAAAAGCGACAAACCAAGCATCGCAATTTTGCCATACTTTACGGAGGGTTAACTACGAATTCACCTATGCATAAAATGCAGATCACACATGCATTCTGATGCGTTGCAAAGCGTTTTCATTCCGCCCATATGCGCAGCACATCGCCGAGAAAATCGGCATCATTTTTTAGACATAAGGACGGCTCACATGGCAGCTTTCGACACATCCCGCACCGCATACGGCTCCTCCGCAGCCGCATCCTCCCTGATCTCACGCATGTTCGCATCCGTCGTAAGCTGGAACGACGCTCGCGTTACCCGCAAGGCGCTGTCTTCTTTGACAGACCGCGAACTGGAAGACATCGGTCTCATCCGTGGCGACATCGAAGGTGTAGCACAGACATCTTTCTTCCGCTGAAAAACTGATCCGGCAAGGATAACCTTTGCCGGACCTTTCAGTACCGAACTGTAGAACATAAAAAGGCCGCGCTCTGATTTTCAGAAGCGCGGCTTTTCATTGCCTTGGAGAAGCGAAATTCTTGGTGCAGCTGGAAGGCTGCGATGCGCCCGTTTAGCGGACGACTGGAGAGATTGAGCCGACTACTGCTTCGGTAACGGGATCGATCTTGAGCGCCTTAGCCCCCACTTTTTCGATGATCGTACCGCTTTCGAGCTTTGCCACACGCTCGTTATAGGTAATGGGACCGACCGCGGCCAATGTGAAGGCCTTGAAGCCGAAGAAGCCAACAGCCACCAATAGTAGCAAGCGCACTGCGCTGACACCGCGAACACGGCGTCTGCGTGGCTTGGCTACGATCAGACCGTCTTTGCCGACCTTTGTGGAATAGCCGTGTGTCATGCTCGAATGCTTTTTGCCAAGCATTTTCAAGCGCTTTTCAAAATGGTCGTGCGTTTCAACCGTTGCAGGCATGGTGTGTCTTTCATCAACAATCGGCCCCCACCGTTGTTAAGAAAGTATTAGCCAACGAATGTGGCAAAATCTGGGCAGCTGCCCCTATTTCACCTTAAAAGACCTTCAATTCAGGTATTTTTTTGCAGGGTCAGTGTCGTCCAGTCGACAATGCTTTCCCTGTGAACCAGATTGATGCCGGATCGTGCATAAACCTCGATCACCTCGTCTGCCTGCTCGTTCAGGATTCCCGACAGAATCGCATATCCATCCTCTTGCAATGCCTTCGCCATGTCGGGTGCCAACGACACAAGCGGCCCTTTCAAGATGTTGGCAAAGACCAGATCAAACGGTGCAGCCGCAGCGAGGGTTGGATGATCAAAGCCTGCTGCCTCCACACAGTCGACGCGCCCTTCTAGTCCGTTCGCGGCGACATTCGCGCGGGCTACATCAACCGCTACCTCGTCAATATCACTTGCGATCACCGTCTGTGGCCAGATGCGCGCAGCCCCCATGGCCAACACCGCAGTCCCACAACCGATGTCGGCCACGTGCTCGCCGACAAAGCCATTGTTTGCCAAACGGTCAAGCGCACGCAAACAGCCTAACGTGGTGCCGTGATGTCCGGTCCCAAAGGCCATCGCCGCCTCGATCAGCAAAGGTTCGCAATCGGCCGGAACCTTGTCTGCATCATGCGATCCGTAGACGAAAAAGCGCCCCGCCTCGACAGGTGCAAGTTCACGCCGAACATGGGCTACCCAATCTGTCTCGGGAAGCTCGGACACCACAAAAGGTTTCGCCCCCATGGCTGCGGCGAGAACCGCCAGCGACGTATCATCAGGCTCCGCTTCGAAATATGCGCCGACCTCCCAAAGGCCCGATCCGTCTTCCATTTCGAAAACACCAACGCCTGTGGGTTCCGGCTCAAGCCGTTCCATTGCCTCGCCCAAAGCATAAGCGGCATCGCGCCCCTGAAGTGTCGTCAAAGCAGTGAAGGTCGTCATGGGCTTTCTCCGGTAATCATCTTTTTCAGCGGCGGCGGTGCCTGTCGGGGTTCGGGTAGGCGCGTGGCGGCGCAGGGTCAAGGCCCGCCGCATCCGGCCCGCGCAAGCCGTTGACGTAGAACCAGCCCCATGTCGCGGCGATGATCCCCATCAATGCGCCTGCTGCGGCTTGCCCGTAAATCACACCGCTGGCCCCGAACAGACCCGCGAATGCAGCCGCTGCAGGAAAGCTGAGAATGCCGTCCTTGGACCAGTTCACGAGTGTCGAGCGCCCGGGCTTGCCCAGATTATTGAACGCAGCGTTCGAGACAAAAAGTGCTCCGATAAAGATAAAACCACCTACGCCGACAAGCGTGAATGACCGCAACACATCCTGTCCCACACCTGTCAGCGCGAAGGCTTTGATGACATAGGGCGTGGCAATCAACATCAGAACCCACGCCACGACCGTATAGGCGAAACAGAACATCAGCGCGTCGCGGTAAGTACTGCGAACCCTATCCATCTGTCCCGCACCGAAGTTCTGACCGAATATGCCACCAATCGCACCGGACAGCGCAAAGACCCCGCCAAAGACAACGACGGTCAACCGCCCGACGACCGCCCAGGCTGCCATTGCTTCGTCCCCGTAGCGTGCCATGACTATGGTCAGCAAATAATTACCCGCCGGTGTCGACATCTGCGTTGCAATCGCAGGACCGGCAACAGCCATGAATGGTCCGGCGATATTACGCAGTGTGCGCAAGGTGGGACGGTCCACCAGTTTCATCTGGATGATTGCGAAATAGATCGCCGCAACCAACAGCGTGAACCGGAAAAGCACCAGACCGATGGCTGCACCATCAAGTCCCCATCCCATCCAGAAAATCAGAACAGGATCGATCAGCATCAACAGCATGCCACCCGTGAGCGTAATATACATGGCCTTGGCCCCGTAGCCATCCGCGCGCAGTGTGCCGGAAAGGACCAATGCCGCCGACATCGGAATAAGTGATGGTATCGTGATGGCAAGATAACGGGCCGCAAGGCGCGCGGTTTCTCCTTCGGCCCCTGTGAACCCGATCAGTTGATGGCGAAATCCGACGATCAGCGTCGAAACACAGGCAAGGATAGACGCCGCGATCACCGCAGCTGCCCCTGCCTGTCTGCGCGCCTGATCGCGGCTGCCCATACCAATACTGCGAGAGATCACGGCAGTTGCCCCGATCATCAGCCCGACAGCAATCGAGACCGAGAAAAACTGAACCGCATAAGCAAAGCCGATGGCCGCGACGAGTTGAGGCTGGCCCAGCTGGCTAACCCAGAACAGGTTCGCAGCATCAACCAGAAAAACAAACGTGATCCCCATCGCCCCTGTGGCGGTCATGCGGACAACATGCCCCATGGTCCCGCCGGTCAGGAAGCGACCCTGCTCCATATTACTGCGCTGCCTGAGGGTAACCCGCGCTAAAGATCGTCTCGTTTCCCGGTGCAGGGTGGCGTGGGATCAGCATAGCAAGGCAAAACGAAATCCCCGCCATTCCCGCCGCAAGGAAGAACACTGCCGCAGGTGAGACTAGCCACAAAAGCCCGAGCCCCACAGGTAGGAAAACCGCTGCGATGTGGTTGATGGTAAAGGCCACAGCTGCCGTGGGGGCGATGTCGGCGGGATCCGCGATTTTCTGGAAGTAGGTCTTCATCGCCAGCGCGAGACCAAAGAACATGTGGTCAAGGACATAGAGAATTGCCGCTACGACAACACCCCATCCCAAATAATAGACACCACCATAGCTCAAAAAGACCAGCACCAGACCTATGTATTCAAAGCCCAGCGTGCGGCGCTCTCCGAAGTAGCCGACGGCGCGGCCCATCAGGGGGGCAAAGATGATATTGGCAACAAGATTGATCAGATAGAGCGTAGTGATCTCGTGCACTTCATAGCCAAACCGCTCGACCATCATGAAGCCTGCGAAGACCACAAAAATCTGTCGCCGCGCACCTCCCATGAATTGCAGCGCATAATAAAGCCAGTACCGCCGCCGCAGGACCATCGTTTTATTCTGGGGCGTGGGCGCTTCGAATTGCGGATAAGCCAGCATGGCAAAGAGGGCGATTACCACCGTTACGCCACCGCCCGCCAGATAGACCACATTATAAGACAGGCTCAGCGTTTCCCACAGCGCCATAATGGCCAGATAGGCGATCAGCGTGGCAAAAGACCCCGCCGCCAGCAACCAGCCCAGCATACGCGGCGCGTCCTCGATCTTGAGCCATTGTAGTTGCAGAGATTGGTTTACCGTCTCGTAATAGTGAAACCCGATAGAGCTCAGCATCGTGATTGTCAGGATACCGCCCATAGAAGGGAACCACGCAGTGACGGCGGTCGCCACACCAAGCAGGACCAATGACACCAGCCCCAGCACCTGTTCACGGACAAAAATGATGATGGCGATCACGCCAACGGCCAGAAAGCCCGGAATTTCACGTACTGTATGCAGAAGGCCAATGTCGGCCCCGTCGAAATCCGCGACTTCGATCACGAAGTTATTCAGCAGAGCTGACCATGTGTTGAACGCGATGGGCATCGCGAGCGCCATGAGAAACAGCAACGCCACAGGCCTGCGCCAGAACGGCAAGTCCTTGGCTTGTTCAAGGGTAATGTATTGTGCCATCCTTCACCCTTACGCCGCTTCTAGCGAATTGACTATATGCAAAATCATGCATCGAGGGATGCCTAGTTACGCTCTGTTTTTCCACGACGTAACTGAGCGCCTGATACGGTTTAACAATCAGCCCGGCGATATCCTTTAGTAAAAGCTTTGCGGATCGATATCGACAGCCAAGCGCAAATCGCCCTTCAACCGCACCTGCGCGACCCATTCAGCAAGCGCATCTTGCAGAGGGGCCGACTTTTCGGCTTTGACCAGCAACCGGACACGGTGACGCCCGCGTACACGCGCGATGGGCGCGGGGGCCGGTCCGAAGACCTGCGCCCCGATGCGGCGCAGCGCACCATCCTGGCGTGCCAGCAGATTGCCTGCGTCAAACACGGCAGCCACATCCGGCCCGCTCAGAATGATCCCCGCCATGCGCCCGTAAGGCGGCACGCCCGCCTGCTTGCGTTCGGCGGCTTCGGCAGCCCAGAACTTTTCCTCATCCCCTGCAAGGATCGCGCGGATAACGGGATGCTCAGGCTGGTATGTTTGCAAAAGGGCAGCCCCGGGCGCTTCGGCGCGTCCCGCACGCCCCGCAACCTGCCGCATCAGTTGAAACGTCCTTTCCGCCGCACGCAAATCGGACCCCTGCAAGCCAAGGTCTGCGTCGATTACACCTACAAGGGTCAGGTTCGGGAAGTTATGCCCCTTGGCCACAAGCTGCGTCCCGATCACGATGTCGGCGGCACCTGCTGCAATTCCTGCAATCTCGGCCTTCAGCGCCCGCGCTGACCCGTACATATCAGATGAAAGCGTTGCGATCCGCGCATCAGGCCAGATCGCTGCCGCCTCTTCCCCCAACCGCTCGACCCCCGGACCGACCGGTGCCAGCTTACCCACAGCGTCGCAACTCGGGCAGGCCTCTGGCATGGGTTTGCTTTCACCGCATTGGTGACAGATCAGACGTTTCAGGAAACGGTGTTCCACCATCCGCGCATCGCAATCATCACAACCGATCTGATGCCCGCATGCCCGACACAGCGTGATTGGCGCATAACCGCGGCGGTTGATGAACAGCATAGCTTGCTCGCCCTTCTCCAACCGCTTGTTCACTTCGCTTTGCAAGGTGGGTGACACCCACCGGTCGCTCGGCAATCCTTCTTCCCGCATGTCGATCGCACCCATTTGTGGCATAACCGCAGGACCAAATCGCGATGTCAGATCAAGGCGCTGGTACTTTCCCGCCTCGACGTTTGCCCATGTTTCCAGCGATGGCGTTGCAGAAGCCAACACCACCTGCGCCCCGCAAATCGCCGCGCGCAACACCGCCATATCCCGCGCATTATAAAGAACCCCCTCTTCCTGCTTGTAAGAAGTGTCATGTTCCTCATCGACCACGATCAGGCCGAGGTTCTGGTAGGGTAGAAACAGCGCTGAACGTGCGCCGATCACCAGTTGGCATTGCCCCTGCCCGACCATCCGCCAGATGCGGCGGCGCTCTGTCATGGTGGCACCGGAATGCCATTCGGCGGGCTTGGCTCCGAACCGTTCCTCAACGCGCTCCAGAAACTGCTCGGTCAGGGCGATCTCTGGCAAGAGCACGAGCGCCTGTCGCCCTGCTTTCAGGGCTGCCGCCACGGCTTCCAGATAGACTTCGGTCTTGCCCGAGCCTGTGACACCGCGCAGCAGCGTCGTACCATACGTGCCCGCCGTCACGCCTTTGGCCAGAACGGCGGAAGCTTTTGCCTGATCGTCGGTCAACGTTTTGCCGGGACGGTCAGCGTCCATGCGCAGAAACGGCACATCCCGTGGGCTGTCCTCTTCGCGCACGGCCTCCTGCGCCACCAACCCCTTGATGACGGATGCCGTGACACCGGCCATATCTGCCAGTTCTTTGAGAGTGAACGACAGATCACCGTATTCGGCCAGCGTCTCAAACACCCGCCGCCGCGCGTCCGTCATTTTGTTAGGCTCCGCCGTGCCGCGGCGATAGATTTTCCGCATGGACGGCGGGTCACCCAGCCCCGGCGCACGGGTGGCAAGCCGCAGCATCGCGGGCAAAGGCGTCAGCGTGTAAGCGGCCGCGCGCTCTAGAAAGCTGCGCATTTCGCTGCGCATCGGGGCGGCATCAAGCACGCGGATCACGTGGCGCACCTTGGCATAGTCGTAATCACCTGCGCCTGGCCCCCAGACCACACCCAAAACCTTGCGCGGCCCCAAGGGCACCTCGACAAAGGCACCCAGATGACAACCGCCCTCCGGCGCTTTGTAATCCAGCGCGCGACCCAGAGGCTGTGTGCTTAGCACCGCGACAAGATCACCATGGTCAAAGAATTCAGGGGCGCTCACGCGTACTCCGCAATCATAAAAGAGGGTTTCAGGCCGCAAGATCATAGGCTAGACCCAAGATCAACGCTCCCTTCCTCAACTGCAAGGACCGCACATGAAATTCTTCGTAGATACCGCTGAAATCGACGCCATCGCCGAACTTAATGATCTGGGCATGGTGGACGGTGTAACAACCAACCCCTCGCTGATTCTGAAATCCGGCCGTGACATCATGGAAGTCACCAAAGAAATCTGTGACCTCGTCGAAGGCCCGGTTAGCGCCGAAGTCGTCGCGATGGAAGCTGACGCCATGATCGCCGAAGGCCGCAAACTGGCCGAGATCGCCGAAAACATCACCGTCAAGCTGCCGCTGACGTGGGACGGCCTCAAGGCCTGTAAGGTTCTGTCCGGCGAAGGCAAGATGGTCAACGTCACGCTTTGTTTCTCTGCAAATCAGGCGCTGCTCGCGGCTAAAGCAGGTGCGACTTTTATCTCGCCCTTCATCGGACGTCTGGATGACATCAACATCGACGGCATGGACCTCATTCAGGACATCCGCACGATTTATGACAACTACGGGTTTGAGACCAACATTCTTGCGGCATCCATCCGTTCGGTTGCGCATGTTCAGGACTGTGCGCTGATCGGTGCCGACGTCATGACGGCACCGCCGGAAGTGATCAAGAAACTAGCCACACACCCGCTGACAAATGCGGGCCTAGACCAGTTTATGAAAGACTGGGCAAAGACCGGTCAGAACATCCTTTAAGCATCACGCGGCTATCGCTGCCTGATCGCTCACCAAAAGGTGGTCCGCCGTCCAGGAGGCGGGCCGCAATTCCGCTTCTGCGCCGCCCCTGCGGATGGCACGGACCGCGCCCACCGGAATGGAAGCTGCATGTAACGCAATATCCAAACCGTCCTGTGCGGATTGTGGTGGCAAGGTCTGCCAAACACCACCTTCACTGACCGTAATGTCGCAAGGCAGGAACACTGCGGCACCACCGACACCGGTATCTGTTTCCCATGGGGTGAGTGGCGCACCAACGGCACCGACCACACAAACCACAGTTTGAAGTTCAATCGCGCGCGCATGAGCACAACCAAACACACGGGAATACCCAGTAATCATATCCGTTTTCGCTGCGATCAGCACCAGATCAAGATCAAGCTTGCCCAGCCTGCTCCATAGTGCCGTGTATTCCGTATCAAGGCAGATCGGCATCGCTATGCGCAGCCCCTGCCATGAAATGACATTTATCTGGGTACCGTGAAGGGTACTACCTCCCTCGCCCTGCTCTTCGAGAGGTGTCAGGGACATCTTATCCTGTACGTGCTCTTCCCCCTCGGGCGTTAAGAAAAATGCACGGTTGAAAAATCCGTTTGAACCGGTCGTGCTTTGGCCGGCGACCGGAAACGTACCGGGCAATATCGCTACGCCGTAGGTGGCGGAAATGCCCTTAAGCGCGGTGATTGCTGTCGGGGTCAGGCCCGCCAGCCATTCCAGATGAAGCGACGCAGGCAAGTCCGCTGGTGCAAAGCTGAGCCATTGCGCACAGGCAAATTCAGGCAGCACCAAAATGCGCGCACCACGCTCTGCGGCGGATGCCGTGCGCTTGGCCACGCTGTCTATCCAGCTGTCGAGGGATGCGATGTCATTTTGCAGGTTCGCCGCCCAGAGATCGATAGAAATTGTATCCAATGGAGTAATTCCATGCCCAAAATGCATGTAGCGCAGGGAAGGCTCGCCCTGCTTACGGGACACGCCGCACTGGCGTTCGACAGCAAACGCGCCTTGCGCTCTTTTGTTCCGGCCTCCACCACAAATCAGCAACGCTAGGCGAATTTTCTGCAATCGGGGGCAGACCGATGCGCAATCGCGTGTTATTGAGCCCTCCAAACAGCGCGAGACTGATATGAGCAGCAACCCAAAGATCGATGACGCCTTGAGAGAGGCGATCATTTCCCAACCAGATGTTATTCTTGACGATTCCGACGTCATGCAGGCGCTTATCGCGGCGAATGAAAAAGCGATGGGTGGCAATATCGTCGATCTGCGCGGCATCGCCATGGAACGGTTGGAATCGCGTCTTGACAGGTTGGAAGATACCCACCGTTCAGTGATTGCAGCGGCCTATGAAAACCTTGCCGGTACGAACCAAATCCACCGCGCGATCCTGCGAATGCTTGATCCCGTGGAGTTTGAACCCTTCCTGCGCGATCTGGGTGGCGATGTTGCTGATATTCTACGCGTGGATGCGGTCAAACTGGTGTTGGAATCGGTCCAGAACGACAATGATCCCGCCGTGCAGCGTTTGGGCGATGTCCTGAGCGTGGCCGAGCCCGGATTTATCGACGACTATCTGACCCAAGGCCGCAACAGCACACCGCGTCAGGTTACGCTGCGCGGTGTTCAGGACGGCTCAGAGCAGATTTACGCGGACAAGGCTGACTGGATACGGTCCGAGGCTTGTCTAAAGCTGGACTTCGGCGAAGGCCGTCTGCCCGGACTGCTGGTTCTGGGCGCTGAAGATCCGCATATGTTCGGGCCCCAGCAGGGTACCGATCTGCTTACCTTCTTCACCGGTGTGTTCGAGCGCGCGATGCGCCGCTGGCTGTCTTGAGCCGGGCGCAAAAAGCTGCCGAGACCGGGTTGATCAGCCCCGCCGCACGGGATGCGTTACAGACATGGCTCGACCATCAGCGCAGTCTGAAGGGTGCCGCGGAAAACACGTTGACGGCCTATCAGGGCGATGTCGCGGACTTTCTGGCGTTTATGACTGTGCATAAGGCGCAATCCCAAGGGCTTGGCGCGCTTGCGTCGATCACCATAACCGATATGCGTTCGTGGATGGCACGCACGCGCGGCCCTGATGTAGGGCCGCGTTCCATGGCGCGCAAATTGTCGGCGGTCAAAGCGTTCTATCGCTGGCTGGCCGAGCGTGAAGGGTTCGAGCCTACAGCAGTGCTATCGACCAGATCGCCCAAGTTCCAGAAGAAACTGCCCCGTCCGCTGGCCGTCGATGCCGCCAAGGCATTGATCGACTGTGTCGAAATCCAGTCAGAGCGCCCTTGGGTATCTGCACGTGACGTCGCGGTTCTGACCCTTCTTTGGGGCTGCGGTTTGCGTATCTCCGAAGCTTTGGGCCTGCTGGGCCGAGATGCCCCGTTGCCCGCAACACTGCGTATCCTCGGCAAAGGCGGGAAAGAGCGGGTTGTGCCCGTGTTGCCTGCTGCCCGCGACGCTGTTGCGCACTACCTTGAACTTTGCCCGCATCCCCAAATGACCGATGCTCCCCTGTTCCGTGCTATTCGGGGCGGCCCGCTCAGCCCGCGCGCAATTTCCAAAGTAATGGCAGATGCCCGCATGCAACTGGGCCTGCCCGCGACCGCCACGCCACATGCCATGCGCCACAGCTTTGCAACGCATCTTCTGGATGCCGGTGGCGATTTACGTGCCATTCAGGAGTTGCTGGGCCACGCGTCGCTTTCCACCACACAGGCCTATACGGCTGTGGACACGGCCAGACTGATGGAAGTTTACAACCGCTCCCATCCGAAAGCCGGCTAACGATCACTCTATCAATCCTGCTAGCCCTTCAGGCCATCCACAAAATGCTGCGCAGCTGAAGACGGGTCAGCCTCCCCCGCTGCGACCTGATCGCTCAATGCGGCAAGGGCAACGCGCGCCTCGGGATGATACAGTTGCGCCAGTAGCCGCTGCTTGACGTCCTCGTTGAACCAGTACCGCGCCTGTGCTTCGCGGGTCTTTTCCCAGAACCCCTGTTCGCGACGCCAGCCGATCAGGGCTTCCATTCTCTCCCAAGCCTCTGCCAGACCGTCTTCTTCCAAAGCAGAGACTGTCATCGCGCAGGGATATCCTTCTGGGTCTTGTGCCCTTTTGCGTAGCAAGCGCAGCGCACCCGAATAATCAGCGCAGGTACGCACAGCCACCGGTTTGAGATCGCCATCCGCCTTGTTCACGAGAATAATATCGGCCATCTCCATGATACCGCGCTTGACGCCTTGCAACTCGTCGCCGCCCGCAGGAGCCAAGAGCAGCAGAAAGAGATCAGCCATCTCTGCCACCACTGTTTCTGACTGCCCCACACCAACGGTCTCAATCAGCACCACGTCGAAACCCGCCGCTTCGCACAGACGCACAGCCTCGCGGGTGCGCCGCGCCACGCCACCCAGATGGGTCTGACTAGGGGATGGCCGGATAAAGGCATTTGTCTCGCGGCTCAGCAAATCCATGCGCGTCTTGTCGCCCAGTATCGACCCACCGGAGCGCGAGGAAGACGGATCAACCGCCAACACCGCCACCCGCAAACCACGCGCGATCAGCATCATGCCAAAGCTCTCGATGAATGTTGATTTACCGACGCCCGGTGTCCCCGACAGGCCAATGCGTACCGCTTGCCTGTCCTGTGGCAACGCGGCCAAAAGTTCTGCCGCCTGTGCACGGTGATCCTCGCGGCCCGACTCGACCAGTGTAATCGCCCTTGCGAGCGCCCGCCTCTCCCCTGCGCTTACGCGCTGTGCCAAATCCGTCATATCCATGGCGCATCTTTTGCGGTCCTGTCCGCGATTGTCCATCCCCACCCTTGGCGTTAGCCGTGGTTTCGCAGATAAGCGCAGGTATGACAGACGCCTTGCCAATTGATGCGGTACTGCCGCAGGTGATCGCAGCCTTGCAGACGCGGGGACGCGTCGTGCTGCAAGCACCACCAGGTGCGGGCAAGACAACGCGTGTACCGCTTGCAATGCTCGAAGCAGGTGTCACGCAAGGTCGCATCCTCATGCTTGAGCCGCGCCGCCTTGCCGCGCGGGCCGCCGCCGAACGCATGGCGCAGACTTTGAGAGAAAAGGCCGGTGATACGGTCGGCTACCGCGTGCGCGGGGCTTCCGCGATCGGCAAAAGTACCCGCATCGAGGTGGTCACAGAGGGCATTCTGACACGCATGCTACAAGATGCGCCTGATTTGCCGGGTGTGGGCGCGGTGATCTTTGACGAATTTCACGAACGGTCCCTGAACGCTGATCTTGGTCTAGCGCTTTGTCTTGAGGTCGCAGGTGCATTGCGCGATGACCTGCAACTCGTCGTGATGTCCGCAACCCTTGATGCGGCACCGGTTGCGGCCCTTATGGATGCCCCTGTTGTCACATCAGAAGGTCGCAGCTTTCCAGTTGAAGCTATTTGGCTGGACCGGCCAATCGGTAAACAGCGGCTGGAAGAAAGTGTCTCCGATCTGGTTCTGAAAGCGCTGAGCGAAGCTGAAGGGTCCGCGCTGGTCTTTCTTCCGGGCGAAGGCGAAATCCGACGGGTAGAAGCTTTGCTACGCAATCAGGTGCCGGATGATTGCACCATTGCCCCGCTCTTTGGCGCGATGGATTTTACCGCGCAGCGCCGCGCTATTGATCCATCCCCGCATGGCCGCAAGATTGTGCTGGCCACTTCGATTGCCGAGACATCGCTGACCATCGAAGGGATCCGAATTGTGGTCGATGCAGGCCGTGCGCGTCGGGCGAAGTTTGATCCGGCCTCCGGTATGTCGCGGCTCGTGACCGAGAAGGTCACCCGTGCCGAAGCCACCCAGCGGGCAGGCCGCGCCGGACGCATGAGTAGCGGCACAGCTTACAAGCTATGGACGCGCGGCGAAGAAGGTGCGCTCGCCGCCTACCCGCCAGCCGAGATCGAAGTGGGTGATTTGAGCGGTTTTGCACTGGAACTTGCGGTTTGGGGGGCGGAGGCCGCCGATCTTTCTTTTGTCACGCCGCCCCACGAAGGCCGCCTGGCCGAGGCGCGGGCCGTGCTGCATATGCTTGATGCGTTAGACGACCAAGGTCGCATCACAAATCACGGTCGTGCCCTTGCCCGTCTGCCGCTTCATCCACGGCTGGCGCATATGGTGGATCGTGGCGGGTCGCGTGCGCCGCTTCTGGCCGCACTGATGGCTGAACGTGATCCGATGCGCGGGGCAGGCACAGACCTGCGCATGCGCATGGATGCTGTAGAAGGCAAGCGAACCACGGCACAGCCGCACGCACCAACAATTGCGCGGATCAGGCAAGAAGCAAAAAGACTGAGCCGAGGTCAAAGCAACAACGGCCCTGATGACGTCAGCCCGCTCGCCGCACTCGCCTATCCTGACCGTGTCGGCCTGCGCCGCAAAGGCGACGCGCCCCGCTATGTGCTGTCCGGTGGCAAAGGCGCGGTCATGCCTGATGGTGATGCGCTTGCGCAGACACGGCTGATCGTAGCGACCGATCTCGATGGCGACCCGCGCGAAGCGCGTGTGCGGCAAGCCGTACCCATCTCCGAAGGTGAGTTGCGGGAACTTTTTGAAGATCAGATTATCTGGCGCAACCTGTGTGAGTGGTCACGCCGTGAAGGTCGGGTGTTGAGCCGTCAGCAGGAGTGTTTCGGCGCACTCGTGCTCGACGACCGCAACTGGACGGATGCTCCTGATGAGGACGTGGCCCGCGCGATGATGGACGGGGTCCGCCTGCTAGGCCTGAAAGCGGGCAAAGCGGCCACATTATTTCTGGCGCGTGCCCGCCTGATGGGCGATGACTTTCCCGATTTTTCCGAAGACCACTTGACGGAGACGTTGGACGATTGGCTGTTGCCACATCTTAACGGTGTTCGGACAACAGCCGACTGGAAAGCGTTCGATTTGTTGCCGGCGCTCAAGGCGCGACTGACGTGGGAGCAGCAACAAGTCATGGACCAACGCGTCCCCCCCCATTTCGAGACACCATTGGGGCGCAAAATCGCAATAGATTATGATGCGGAGGTGCCGCAGATCGCCCTCCGCCTGCAAGAGCTGTTTGGTGTGACTACGCATCCGACAGTGGCAGGCAAACCGCTGCAGATCACCTTGCTGTCACCCGCCCAGCGCCCCGTTCAGGTAACCATGGACCTGCCCGGTTTCTGGCGCAGTTCTTATGCCGATGTGCGCAAGGATATGCGCGGACGCTATCCCCGCCATCCTTGGCCGGAAGACCCGACACAGGCCGACCCGACCCTGCGCGCCAAGCGACGCGGCACCTGAGAATTGACGACTAATCGTTGTCGGTCAGCCCTGCCCCAGCGCCTGACAGCCGTGAAGCTGCTGTTTCGGGAACCAGTATCCGCGCGGCGTACCTTTGCATCTCATCATACAGCGACTGCCCTATTTCCACCCGTGGCAGCACAGGCGGTCCCTTGGGATGCTTTAGATCAACGCTGACGTGAACGCACCCTTCAACGGTCTTTCCACGCACGGCGTAAGGCTGCGCGTAAAAATAGCTGAGTTCCAGAGCAGCAAAGGCACCGGGTTCTATCACCGCAGTCAACGGGGCCTGATCTGCACCTTCCAACAGGCGCATGATTTTGATGGGCAATGCCATGACCGGACCGGAGGGCAATGCGCGCAGCGCGGCAGAAAGCTCGCTTTGGTCACAGCCCGCGCTGATGTGGCTCAATGCAGCATTGCCGAATGCGGTCGCTTGTGCAGGCGGTGCCCCTGCCCCGCGTGCAGCTTTGTCCGCCAGCGTCATTACCTCGTTTGCAGAGCACATCATGGCGCGAACACCGGCAGCCACCAATCATCCGCATTCTGGTTTAGATCATCGGCCAATGGTGCCCCTTGGCACAGGGTAATGCGCGTCCAGCGGTCCGACTTGGGATCGAATTTCGAGGCCCCGAAAAACGACAATTTGCATCGGAGCATGTCGATCGGCAGACACGACGTCGCAATCAGGTTATCGCGTATTTCAGCATAGGGATGATGCGCGGCCATCTGTACGCGGGTGACAGCGAGAGCATGATGGGGATAGGCATCCAGAAAGTCCGACAGCCTCATCTCGTTTTCGGTGAGGTCATGGTACAGCGCCTTGATCCTGCGGCCTATGTCGAGCGGCGTTTCCAGCGCCGCACCCTCTTCTTCGAATCGCAAACCAAGCCTTGGTTCCGATTTGGCTTCTGAGACATACCAGAACTGCCCGCAGTGATCTGCGGCAGCATAGTCAGGTGTCAGCGCCCAATCAAAGTGGCCCTCAATCATCTCCTTGATCTTCTGAGTGCCAGCCAATGGCGGCGCGAAAGCACCGTAAGGATCAGACATGCACTCCGTCAGGCCGTCAACAAGATCGCCAAACGGCTCGATCATCAGCGCGGCGGTGAGTTCCTGAATGTCAGGGCTGGCACCTGCCACCTGCTCCATCACGAGGTCAAGCGGTTGTCTGACGGAGAAATCAAACATTGGGTGAAGTTCCGCCCAGTCAACCCGCAAGGCATCGATCCGCGCCTGATGCACAGGGTCAGGCACGTTCCATTCGTTCAAATGCTGTTCGGCACGCAGCGCAAGATGACGCAGATGCTGTTGCTGCAAATCATCCAGACGCTCGATTGCGCGCACACGCGCGAGTGCGGTTTCCCGCGCCAGCATCCAGTTGTTTAGCAATACCGGATGGTTCACCAGAAACGGTGCCATCCCAAGACCGGTGGAATTACCTATGCCCAGATGCCGCTTGAGCGCAGGATCAAGCGTCGCACCGCCTACATGCTCTGCGAGATCATGGGTGAAGTGCCGGATCAGCCAGACCGTCAGCATTTCGGCCGCAAAAGGACCCTCTAGCCCGGGACGACTGTCGATCAGCGCGCGGTCCGCAATGCCGAACTTTCCGTTGCCGTAAACAGCAGTTGTACGCATCAGGTAGCCGACATCGCGGATCATATCGGGATCGGGTTGGCGACCTTCCCGTAAGGATTGCACGACATGGCCGAACAGGCGCACAGATTTATTGGCACGGCTCAGGACCAAATCCCGCTCGGTATAGCGGGCGGCTTCCTGTTTGGGTGCGCAGGTGATGATCCGTGCGATTTCTTCCGGGGATGGCACCCCGTCATAAAGCACATACGCGCTGTCCCAAGCCGTCGCTATGACGCGATCCGTGCGCATGTCTTCGGGCAAATCGGTGGACACAACAACAAGCGAGTAGACATGCCCGCCCAGACGAAGGGAATAGACCGCGTGGCCAAAGCCGTCCTCGCACATGTCCCAGACGGGGCGGCTGACCGTAACATCTTCCTCAGCCAAACGCCGCAGGAGACTTCGCAGAAAGGACAACCGCGTGGGGAACATCGCACCCATCCGCGCCAGACGCATCACCTGAGAGGCGGGGCGCAGAGCAGTTTGCGGCGGTGTTGCGATATCCTTCATGCCGGCCCAAAACCCTGTTGATAGAAGCGGTGCCAGTTCCCTCCCATGATACCATCAACCTGCGCAATTTCCAAACCTGCGTTCAGTAGACCGGTTCGGATGTTCCCGAAATCGCGGTTGTCGTTGAACCATGACGGCATCGGCGGGAAGCCCGCATTGCTGGCCGACCCTTCGCCGTAATCGATGCCCTTGGTCCAGCGACCTACGCGCATCCACTCCACAATGCTGTCGGGTTGATCCTGACACAAATCTGTTCCGATCCCCAGGTGCTCTGCCCCGTACCGCGCCGCAGCCTCTGCAATCATCGCGCAAAAACTGTCGAGCGTGCAGTCTGATCCGCCAGCCAGATGATGCGGATAAACCGAAAAACCCAGCATTCCACCCGCGCCGGACAGTGCCTTCAGAACGGCATCGGATTTGTTGCGCAGCGCCACGTGCCACCAATGCGGGTTTGCATGGGTAATGGCGATGGGTCGTGTGGAATGATCAATCGCTTCCAGGGTGGAGCGCTCGCCCGAATGGCTCATGTCGATCACCATGCCAACGCGGTTCATCTCTGTCACGACTGCGCGGCCCATACGGGTGAGGCCGGTGTCATCGTCCTCGTAACACCCCGTCGCCAGCAGTGACTGGTTGTTGTAGGTCAACTGCATGAAGCGGATGCCAAGCTGATGGCAAATTTCTACAAGCCCGATATCATCCTCAATCGGGCTGGGGTTCTGGAAACCAAAGAAAATCGCAGTGCGCCCCGTCTTCTGCGCAAGGCTCACATCCGCTGCAGTTGTTCCTTTAAAGATAAGATCGGGATGGTCCTCGAACCAGCGGTTCCAGCGTTCAAGGTTGAGCACCATTTCGCGAAAGGTTTCGTGATAGGCGATGGTCACGTGCACCGCATCGACACCGCCCGCCCGCATCTGTTCAAAGATCGCAGGAGAGAAGTTGGCGTACTGCAGGTTATCGATCAGAGGCGTTTTCATGCCTGTACCATGACCACTTCAGCATAACGGCTCAACACGGAATCCGACATAGAAGGCTGCAAAACGGACAGGCCGCCGCTCCTCAGAGCGCCGTTATGGTGCCCACCGCACGAATGTCACCCGTTGGAGCCGCACCTGGCGCACCGCCCGGCGGCTCATCCGAGATAGCGAGGGTGATGTCAGAGACGAACGGCACCAATGCTTCAGGCAAGCGGACGCGGGTCGCCGCGTCGGCAGGCAAGACGCCCAAGGATTGCGGCGCGGCATCAGGCAGGATCGCCCAAAGTTCCAGCACGCGGCCTTCCGGCACCGCGCCCGCCACACGGCGCAGCGCGATGTCGCCGTCGGTATCGACCACAACAAGCAGTTCCAGATCACCGCTTTCGCCGGTCATATGCGCGGCAAATACGTTGCGCGGAACGCTTTCAGGATCAGGTTGAAGCAAAGGTGTGGCCAGATAGGCGGCCAGAACCAAAGCGGCCAGCGCAATTCCCTGCCAAACCCAGAGCCGCTGCATAACCGGCACAGATACCTTCGGAAACACCTCGGCAAGCAGCTTCCGGCGCAGCTTGCGGGGCGGTTTAACCGGATCGATGCCATCAGTCATCGCCACGAACCGTTCCTGCCAGGCAGCGACACGTTGGGCAAATGCAGCATCGTGGCGTGCGCGGGCGCGTACGGTATCAATCTCCGCCACGGGCGTCAGACCCAAGGCATATTCAGCGGCCAGCATCGCATCATCTGCGCCGGGCTCATCGGTAGTGGGGATATCGTCCATCATGTGCTCATACACGCCCGCAGCGCGATAAGGCCACGGCGCAGCCACGTGCGCATGGTGTTAAGTGGGACATCGAAGCGTTTCGCCAGATCAGCATATGTCAGACCGTCCAGATATGCGCCACGGATCGCGGCACCGCGATCAGCCTCAAGCCCGTTAAGGCAATCGCTCAGTTTGGCCGCCTCAGAGGTTGCAACAGCGAATTGTTCGGGCGATGGTTCAGGCGCGATCAGCTCAAGCCCGGGCTTGTTGATGGTCTGATGCCCCTTTTTACGTGCGCGCAGGCGGTCAATCGCAGTGTTGCGTGCAATTGTGATCAGCCACGTCATCGGTGACAGCCCGTTGGAGCGGTAGCGATCAGCGTTGTTCCAGACTTTGACAAATGTGTCCTGCATTGCATCCTCGGCAGCCGCATGTTTGGTCAAGACACGCAAACATACACCAAAGAGTTTCGCACTGACACGGTCATAAAGCGCCTCGAACGCCTCACGGTCCTTTTGCGCCACGCGCGAGATCAACTCTTCAATCTCCTCACGGTCCGACATTCAACAAAAGCTCCGTTACTGAACTGGGCGATGCGGAAACAAGACAGTCACTTCCCGCAAACAGACTGTCATGTTGAAGCGATAGAGGCAGAAGTCAATGGACGCGCGGCGCAAAGCCTGTTTTCCTCCCATCCTGACTGAACGGAAAGACACATCGGAGAACAAGCGGACATGGCATCACAAAAAGAGATCGAATACTTCTATTCCGCGCATTCGGCCTATGCTTATCTGGGCGCTTGGGAACTCGAAGCGATCGCCGTGAGAACCGGGGCACGCGTTGTCCACCGTCCCTTTGATTTCGCGCCGATCATTGCCGCAGCGGGGGTACCAGGATTTTCCAAGCGCAGTCGCGCGCATATAGACTATTTCTTTGGTCGCGAGATGGCCCGCTGGGCGCAAGTGCGCGGGTTGCCCATGATACGACATCGGCCAGTGCATCATGACAATCCGCTGGCTTTGGCAAACGGGGCGATCATCGCGGCTGGTGAGGATGCTGGTGCATTGTCGCGCGCGATCCTTCAGGCACACTGGCGTGATGATGCTGATATCGCAGATGTGGCGACCCTGCGCCGCCTTGCCAAAGAGGTCGTTCTTGATCCCGATCCCCTTCTGGACGCTGCACAAAGCGAAGGCGTGCAAGAGCAGCACAAGATCAATACCGACGAGGCGATTGCAAGGTCGGTCTTTGGCTCGCCCACCTATTTCGTCGACGGTGACATGTTCTATGGTCAAGACCGTCTGTTCATGGTTGAACAGGCTTTGACGACGCCGTTTGCCCCTTGAAAAAGCGCGCCTGCGCGCTGTGCCACGGAGAAGACCAATGGGATCTGCAAAACATAAAACTTATGATGTGGTGGTGGTTGGCGGTGCCATTTACGGCTCGGCGGTCGCCTGGTGGCTGACGCAGATGGACGGGTTTGAGGGGCGCATCCTCGTGATCGAACGCGACCCGACGTATACCAATGCCTCTACGAGCCATACCAACTCCTGCATCCGGCAGCAGTTTTCCAATCGCACGAACATCCAGATTTCGCGTTTCGGGGCCGAGTTTATCAAGAGTTTCCGGCGCTACATGGGCGGCGATCCCGAAGTGCCGCATCTGACTTTGCAAAGCTACGGCTACATGTATCTGGCCGACACGCCAGAATTCGCGCAGACCCTGAAGGAATCCCAAGCGATCCAGATGGCCGAGGGGGCGCAGACGCGGCACATGACAGCTGCGGAAGTTGCCGCTGATTATCCCTTTTACCAGCTCGACGATATCATTGCGGCCAACCACAATCTGGTGGATGAAGGCTACTTCGATGGTGGCACCATGTTTGACTGGTTCAAGCGCATGGCACGCAAGAACGGTGTTGAATATATCCACGACGAAGTCACATCGATGACATTGAATCCGCAGGGGACTGCGGTGGATAGCGTTACCTTGAAATCCGGTGACCGCATTGCCTGCGGCACAGTCGTAAACGCATCCGGCCCGCGCGCTGTGGCGACAGCCCGCATGGCGGGGCTGGAGCTGCCGGTACGTCCGCGCAAACGCTATACGTTCATCTTTGACGCCGCACATCCGCTGGACCGTGATCTGCCTCTCACGATTGATCCCTCCGGCGTACACATGCGCTCGGAAGGAAAGTACTACCTTGCCGGCTGTCCACCCGATGTGGACCCTGATGTTGAATTTGACGACTTCGCCTTTGACCACAGCCTTTGGCAGGAAAAAGTCTGGCCGATCATCGCCACGCGCGTGCCAGCATTTGAACAGGTCAAGGTCATCAACGAATGGGTCGGGCATTATGCCTTCAACACCTTCGATCAGAACGCGGTCGTCGGGCCCCATTCCAAAGTCGCAAACTTCATCTTTCTAAACGGTTTTTCCGGTCACGGGTTGCAGCAGTCCCCTGCCCTTGGGCGTGGCGCTGCAGAACTGATTGCCTATGGTAAATATCGGAGCCTCGATCTTGGTCAATTCAGCTACGAGCGGATCGAAAAGAACCATCATTTCGTTGAAAAAGCAGTCATCTAGCGGCAGGAGAGCAATATGAAACTGAAGAAACTGGTGCTGACGGGTGCCGCAGGGCGGCTGGGGTCGTATCTGCGCGAACCGCTGAGCAAGATGTGCGATGAACTGGTCAGCACAGACATCGCGGACGACATCGGCAATCTCTATGACGGCGAACGCTATGTGAAGGCGGATCTTGCCAAGTTCGACGAGATCGAACCGCTTGTCGAAGGCGCGGATATGGTTGTGCATTTTGGTGCCATCGTTGACGAAGTACCTTTTGAAGAGATGCTCGGCCCCAACTTCATCGGATCTTACAACATCTGGGAAGCAGGTCACCGGCACGGCGTGCGCCGCGTGGTCTATGCGTCCTCAATTCATGCGGTTGGCATGTACCCCAAAACCGAATTTATCGGCACCGATGTGCCGCACCGGCCTGATACTTTCTATGGCCTTGCAAAGTGCTTTACCGAAGATCTGGGGCGTATGTACTGGGAAAAGCGGCAGATGGAGTCAGTACATCTGCGCATCCTGTCGGCGGCACAGGTTACCAACCCGCGCGCGCTGGGGTCGTGGCTGTCCTACGATGATCTGGTACGGCTGGTTCGCGTAGCCATCGACACACCGGTGGTGGGTTTCACCATTGCCTATGGTGTGTCCGCCAATGACCGCGCGCCGGTCGATAACGCGCTCGCCTCGTTTCTGGGATACCGCCCGCAAGACAACGCAGAACAGTTTGCCGAACAGATTTTGGCGGAGGCACCGCAGGCCGATCCTACAGATATCGGGACCATGTGCCATGGCGGGCCTTTCGCCTCGATCCCGTTGGGGCAAAGTGCTGTCGGCAGCATGGGCATTGTAGACGACCGCAAAAAGACCTGAGCGTCAGGCTGAGATTTACTCCGGCGTGTATTTCGCCGGAGCTTTGCCGCGGTACTTTGCGGTTAGTTCTTCCGGTACTTCCGAGCCATCAACAAGGAAAGGCAGGATGCCCTTGCGCAGGGACGCGCCGCGCATGCCCTTGATATCGTCTTCTGATTTTGTGACGCGTTGCGACATGCGTCTGCCCCAGACAGCCAGCAGTCCGTAAAGCCGCTCGATCTCCGCCTTGTGTGTATCGCCTTTGGCAAGATCGTCAAATTCTTCGGGATCGTTTTCCAGATCAAACAACATCGGACGGAAGCCGCCTTCGGCGTGCATCATCTTGTAGCGTCCATCAAAGATCATAAAGAGCCGCGCGTCCCGGGGTTCCAACCCGAGTTTCACAGCCTGCGGAGTGGCAGAATAGTCGTACTCGCTGATTGCAAAATCGCGCCATTCCGGCGTTTTTCCATAGAGCCACGGCAACAAGGACCGCCCCTCAAGAATGTGATCTGCGATCTTCCCGCCGATACGGTCGACAAAGGTTGGTGCCAGATCAATGGCTTCGACCAAGGCGTTACAGGTTGTGCCACGTGTGGCATCAGCGGCGGTGCTTGGATCATAGATGATCATCGGCACTTTCACGGACTGTTCGTGAAAGAGGTCTTTCTCACCAAGCCAATGATCGCCCAGATAGTCACCGTGGTCAGAGGTCAGCACGATCATCGTATTGTCCATCCGGCCCGTCGCCTCAAGATGATCCAGCAGGGCGCCTAGTTGGTCGTCGCATTGCTTGATCAGTCCCATGTAGGCCGGGATCACCTTTTGGCGCACCTCGTTTTGCTGAAAGGCTCTGGCAATTTTATTCTGCATGTAGGCACCGTAAACGGGATGCGGATCAACCCGTTCTGCCTCGCTGCACATGGCTTGGGGTACGTGGTTGGCCCCGTACATATCGTGGTAAGGGGCTGGTACGATATAGGGCCAATGCGGTTTGATATAGCTGACATGGGCGCACCAACCGTCCTTGGCCTGATCGATAAAGCGGATTGTTTCCCGCGTAAGCCATGGTGTCTCGCTGTCTTCTTCGGCGATGTTGGCAGGCTTGTCCGCATTCGCGAACATCCACCCGGACGCGAGATTATCCTCGTCATCGACGCCCGCGTTGGCAAAGTCGTGCCAGCCGTTTTCGGACGGATAGCCCTTTGATTTGAGGTAGGCGTTATAAGGCGAACGGTTTGAATCATAAAACCCATCCGGCCCTTCACCCCAAAGACCGTCATCGCGCACCCAAACGTCAAAGCCGCATTCGGCTTGCCGCGCTCCGATCATACTGTCAGGACTGAGCCCAAGCCGCGCCATTCCTTCGGCATCGGCCTTCATATGCGTCTTGCCAATCAGCCAGCATTCCATGCCTTCACGGCGCAAATGATCTCCCATCGTCTGCTCGCCCACCCGTAAGGGGAATCCGTTCCACTGCGCCCCGTGCGAAGAGGTATAGCGCCCTGTATAGGTGCTCATCCGTGACGCGCCGCAAATGGGCGATTGGATGTAGGCGTTGGTAAAGCGCACGCCCTTTGCCGCCACGCGGTCAAAGTTCGGGGTGTCCATATGCGGATGGCCTGCACAGGAAAGATAATCAAAACGCAACTGATCATACATGATGAACAGAATGTTGGGGCGTGCCCCATGATCCGGCTGCTTGGTTGTCATTGCTCATCCTCCGTTGGTGCACTTTGGCGAAGTTACCGCCGAATTCCAAGCCGCTCCTCCCCCTGTCTGTCCAGATTTTGCATCAATAGCCAAGTGTCTGTGCTTCTTAGTGAAAGCGCTCTTGGCGCTGCGGGGCAGAGTGTGTTTATTTAAGCCTGCGAGAACGTGTTGGGACTGCCGATGAGACATGCTTTGATCTTTGCGCTGCTGGCGCTTGTTCCTGCCACCGGTTGGACACAGACCCTGCCGGCACCGGTTCACGACGACATGTTCGCCCCCGTCCCCTATGAAGAAGCTGTATTAGGGCAACTGCTGTTCTACGATCCGATCCTGTCCGGCAACAAGAATATCGCTTGTGCGACCTGCCACCATCCTTCACTTGCAACCGCTGACGGCGTTGCACTGGCAATCGGTGAAGGCGGCGTGGGTCTGGGGCCGGAGCGCCAGGTTGATCCTGCCACCCCCCCTGACGAACGCATCCCGCGCAATGCGCCAGCTCTTTTCAATCTCGCAGCGAACGAATTCACAGTGCTGTTTCATGACGGACGGCTTGAGCTGGACGACAGCCAACCCGGCGGCATCCGCACTCCAATGGATGCCGATATGCTAACAGGTTTTGCTTCGCTCCTGTCTGCGCAGACCATGTTTCCAGTGCTTAGCGCGGCCGAGATGGCAGGCGGTTACCGCGAGAATGAAGTGGGGCGTGCCGTACGGCAGGGTTTGATCAGCGGACCGGGCGGTGCGTGGGATCTGATAGCACGCCGTGTTGCGGAAATCCCTGAATACGCGGATCGGTTCATCAGCTTCTATCCGCATATCCACGCTGCTGAAGACATCGCGTTTACCGATATCTCCAATGCGATCGCGGTGTTTATGGGGTATGAGTGGCGCTCTGACACGTCACGCTTTGATGCTGTCTTGCGCGGACAGGAAAAGCTCAGCGGAGCAGAGGCGCAAGGCTTGCGGTTGTTTTACGGCAACGCGGGGTGCGCCAGTTGCCACAGCGGTCCGTTCCTGACAGATCATAAGTTTCACGCCATGGGCGCCCCTCAGATCGGGCCGGGCAAAGCCACCAGCTTCCAGAACCACCACCGCGACGAGGGGCGCTTTCTGGTGACTGGCGATCCGGGCGACATGTATGCTTTTCGTACACCGTCGCTGCGCAATGTCGCGCTGACAGCACCCTACGGGCACGCCGGTGCGCATGCCGATCTGGCAGAGTTTTTGGCAGCCCACGCAGATCCGGCAGGGTCAATCAAGACGTTTGATCCGACGACCGTCAGACTGCCGCAATTTGTGTCTAACGATTTTGATGTGATGGAAGACGCGGCACAAGTTGAAGCCATTTCAAAGGCGGTGACGGCCCCAACGGTGGCTCTGCAAGCCAAAGAGATTGCCGCAATTACGGCCTTTCTTGAAACACTGACAGACAGTGCGGCGGTTGAGGGCCGTCTGGGCATACCAGCCACGGTGCCAAGCGGATTGCCGGTACCCTAAGGCACCTTGCTGATTGTGACGGTTTGCCCCGCCGAAACCGTCGTCTGCGTCGTCGTCCCGTCGGGCCATTCGACCCGTACGGCGGCATCAGTCGCTTCCCCTAAGCCGAAATGTAGCGGCAAGGCCTGCCCTCCCGCGTGTCCACCGCCAACTAGCTTTTGTGCGGATTGAACCCGTGCGCCGGTACTGACCGAAACACGCGCGCCGATGGCATTGCGGTTGCCGCCCTCTTGAGACAGGGCGATGCGGAGCCAGTTGCCAGTGCCTTCGGTCACATTCTGATAAAGTTCCATCGGCGCACGACGGTTCATCACGACCAGATCAAGCCGCCCGTCCAGATCGAAATCCGCAAGCGCTGCACCCCGCGAACGCGAAAGTGTCGCGACACCAGCGGCTTGTGACACTTCGACAAAGCGCCCACCGGTGCTTTGCATCAACAGGTTATTGGGATCACGTGTGGCCATTCCCGGCATCTGATCCACATTCCCCTTCGCGATAAACAAATCCGCGCGGCTGTCGTTGTCGATGTCGCCGAATTCTGCGTGCCAGCCTGTTGACGGGCGGCCATCGCCGCCGGTGTGCGGGCGCTGCGCATAGGTCCCGATCTCATAGGGCGCGGAGGTGTAGGTTCCTGTGGGTTGGGCCAGCTGAAGCACCTGATCGCCCATGGATGTCAGCATCACCTCATCCGCGCCGTCGCCGGTCAAATCACGTGACGCGATCCCCATGCCCCAAAGCGCGAGGTTCTGCCAGCCGTCTGCTTCGCTCAGAAAACGCTGCTCTGCGATGTCCCACATCTGCTCGGACCCGCCTTTGACGTAGTAATGACGGTCGTTCGAGACGCGCAGACGAAAGCTGCCCGATGCATCGCGGGCAGCCAGCATCGACAACGGGCAAAACCCCGGCTTGAGCGGGTAAGCTGCGTACCCATCAGCACTTGGGACAAGCAGTTCGTTTTCATCGCAGGCTTCAAAGGGGCCGTCAGGATCGGCGCGGTCTACATAGTTTCCGACAGCCAGTGTTGGCCAATCGGCATCCGGCTCCCACCATGCGGAAAATGCTGTCGTCCACCGGTCGGATGCTGGCAATGCCCAGTCCACCGTTGTATCCTCAAAGCGGCAATCCGGTTGCCCCTTCAACACAGCATTGGGACCGACACGCAGCACGAAAAGGTCCATCAATCCATCTGCATTCATATCCAGCGGATAGGCCCCTGTGACGCCAGAAAGCTCAGGCACTGCAACAGATTTAAAGGCAAAACCGCCCTCGTTGCGCATCATCTGCGCAGGGCTTTCGCCACCTGCGACGTACATGTCCGGCAGCGCATCCCCGTTGCAGTCGAAAACGGCCACACCGCCCCCGACAAAGTGCTCCCATCCGCCCGAATAGATATGCTGCGGCAGCAAATCGGAACGGTCTATGAAAGCAATATCACAAAGTGCCGCCTGCCCCCATATGCAGCACAGAACAGTCGCAGCCATCGCCTTGGCTTTCATCCGGCAGTATCTCCGTTGAAAAGATCATGTGTGACTTCGGAAAGCGCACGTGCTGTAGCCCCGCGCGCCCAATCGAGATCACCGCCAGAGTGTACTTTGATCTGGCATGGCATCTGGCCGCGCGACAAACACAGCGCCTGCACGTCTTCCACGACAGTTTCCTCAAACATGAAATCATGTGTCATCCGGTCACCAGACAAGATGATCAGCGCGGGGTCAAACAGATGAATGACATTCGATAGGCCAAGTGCCAGAAACCGGCCCGCCCGCTGAAACACTTTGCGTGCCGCGATGTTACCGTTTTGCGCTTCCTTCAGAAGGTCGCTGAGCACGACCTGAAATCCGGCCTTGGCCTCGGGCGCGAGATTCAGTGCCGTCGCACCTTCCCGCACCAGTGCGTAGTCGGACAGATAAGCCTCCAGACAGCCGCGTTGGCCACAACGGCACAGTGCACCGTCCATCTGGACCTTAGTATGACCAAGCTCCAGCCCCATACCGAAAGATCCACGATAAAGTTGGTTGTCGAGCACCAGTCCCATGCCAACGCCGTTCTCGATGGTGACCACAGCAAAATCGCGCAGGCCCCGACCTGCCCCGAACCACAGTTCCGCCATGGTTAGCATGTTGGCGTCGTTTTCAAGAAAAACCGGACGGCCCAGTCGGGCTTCAAACGCGTCGCCAAAGGGCTGGTCGCGCGCATCCAGCAGGGGTGACCAATGTACAATGCCTGTCTCATGGCCGATGATTCCCGCCATGCCCACGCCGATGCCATGCACCGCAGACAACTGCATGCCTGCCTTATCCAAAAGCGCCTCAATCAAGGTCTCGATTTCGTCAAGTACATCCGCCATGGACCTGCTGTTGCGTGCATGCCGGATGGTCACATCAGCGACCATGGTCCCGGTGAAATCAGCAAGCGCTGCGGTGTGTTGGGCATCCCCCAATTTGATGCCAATGATGTATCCCGCTTCGGGCACGATCTCCAGCGCAACCCGCGGCCGCCCCCTGCTCTGCTCGCGTTGTACCTCTGCGACTTCGCGCAGCAAACCGGCCTGCATCAACTCGGCTGTCAGCGTGGTTGCCGATCCGGGACTGACACCCAGATCGCGGCTGATGTCACTGCGAGCAGCATTTCCGTGCGCACGCACATATTCGAACACACGCTGGCGCAAGGGCTGCTTTGTTTCCGGCGGACTGGACAGCAAAGGACCGCAACCCGTTGCGGCGTTCAGTTGCGCTATGTCTCTTTCGCCGTCCATATTTTCGAAACCTAAAATAAATAAGGTCAGAAACCCCTGACCAACACATGATTTGGCAAAGACTGGTCTTAAAATCGAAATATTGAAAGGAAAAATTTGCCTGACGTACGATTTTTGCAAATTTTTATTTTGACAACTAAAATAAATCTGGCAAGTTCAATCCAACCGGGCAAACGACTCGGTCCCCTTCCTAGTTGGGAGGGCTATTGTTCTGGGAGGAATACATGAAAAAGTTTATCGTAGCGGCAGCTGTGGCTGTGGCTGGTTTCACAACATCCGCTTTGGCCGACGGCCATGCGATGACCGTCGGCGTCAGCTGGTCCAACTTTCAGGAAGAGCGCTGGAAAACCGACGAGGCCGCAATCAAGGGCGCGCTGGACGCTGCCGGTGCGAACTATGTATCGGCTGATGCGCAGTCGTCTTCGGCCAAGCAGCTGTCGGATGTTGAAAGCCTGATCGCGCAGGGCGTTGATGCCCTTATCATTCTGGCCCAAGACAGCGCGGCCATTGGCCCAGCTGTTGACGCCGCTGCTGCCGAAGGCATTCCGGTTGTGGGCTATGACCGCCTGATCGAAGACAAACGCGCGTTTTACCTGACCTTTGACAATGTCGAAGTTGGCCGGATGCAGGCGCGTGCGGTTCTCGAAGCGGCCCCCAAGGGACGCTATGTCATGATCAAGGGTTCACCCACCGATCCAAACGCCGATTTTCTGCGTGGCGGACAGCAAGAGGTCCTGCAGGCAGCGATCGACGCCGGTGACATCACCATCGTTGACGAGGCTTATACGGATGGTTGGTTGCCCGCGAACGCGCAGCGCAACATGGAGCAGATCCTGACCGCAAATGACAACGGTGTTGATGCGGTTGTGGCCTCAAACGACGGTACAGCAGGCGGCGTCGTTGCAGCGCTTACAGCACAGGGCATGGAAGGCATTCCGGTGTCCGGTCAGGACGGTGACCACGCCGCCCTGAACCGTGTCGCACTGGGCACGCAAACTGTTTCGGTCTGGAAAGACGCGCGTGAACTGGGCAAAGCGGCCGGTGAAATCGCTGTTGCACTGGCCAAATCGGACGGCGACATGAGCGCGGTTGACGGCTCTGCCGAATGGGAAAGCCCCGCAGGCACCAAGATGATGGCCAAGTTCCTCGCACCGGTTCCTGTGACAAAAGACAATCTGTCAGCAGTTGTTGACGCAGGCTGGATCGAAAAAGACAAGCTTTGCCAAGGTGTTTCCGGCGGCCCGGCTCCTTGCAACTGATCTAACCTCCTTAGATTGAAACCTGCTCCGGCCTCTCATCAGTCTTGCGGCCGGAGCACATCTCCCCTTTCCTGAAATTCCCTACCCGAATTGGAACGGCGGCTTTTACGCCCGCGCCGCACCAACAGGAGTATCTGAAATGAGCGATCAAACCGCCACGGCGCCTACGCGCAAATCCTTTCTGAAATCACTGGAAGTCGATACGCGGCTGCTTGGGATGATCGGGGCTTTCATACTGGTAGCGCTGGTTTTCAACGTGCTGACAGACGGGCGTTTCCTCACCCCCCGCAACATCTTTAACCTTACAATCCAGACGGCCTCTGTTGCTATCATGGCAACGGGCATGGTGTTCGTGATTGTCACCCGCCACATTGATCTGTCCGTCGGCGCGGTCCTTGCTGCCTGTTCGGCGCTTATGGCGATGACACAAGTCCGGTTCCTGCCGGGACTGGGGCTGGAGATCGGCCACTGGGCCATTCCGTGGATTGCTATCACCGCGGGCGTTGTCTTGGGCGGTGTTATAGGTGCCTTTAACGGCTGGCTGATCGGATATCAGGGCATCCCGGCTTTCATCGTTACCTTGGGTGGCTTTCTCGTTTGGCGGAACGTGGGATGGTATCAGACGTCCGGTCAGACCATCGGCCCGCTTGATAAAACGTTTATGACCTTCGGCGGGATCAACGGCACGCTGGGAGGGCCGCTGAGCTGGGCACTGGGTGCTGTGGCGATTGTCGCCACCATCGTGATGATCTTTCGCGCACGTCGCACCAAAGTTGCGCATGGCTTTCCGGTCAAGCCGATGTGGGCCGAGCTGTCCCTCGCCGGCATCTGTGTTGCAGCGATTGCAGGCTTCATCGCGATCCTGACCAATTATGCAGTGCCTGGACGCGTCGTGGCGCGTGACCCTGCGCGATATGGCTGCGAAGTCGCCGAAGGCTGCACGCCGGTCTATGGTCTGCCGATTTCAGTTTTGTTGTTGCTGGCAATTGCCATCGTGATGACAGTGATCGCGCGCCGCACCCGTTTCGGGCGCTACATCTTTGCAACTGGTGGCAACCCTGATGCGGCGGAGCTGTCCGGCATCAACACACGGATGCTGACGGTCAAGATTTTTGCGCTGATGGGTGTGCTTTGCGCCATCTCGGCGGTGGTGGCTTCGGCCCGTCTGGCCAACCATTCAAACGATCTGGGCACACTGGATGAGTTGCGCGTGATTGCGGCTGCGGTGATTGGCGGAACTGCGCTCTCGGGCGGGATCGGAACGATCTACGGCGCGATCCTAGGTGCGCTGATTATGCAGTCGCTGCAATCAGGCATGGCGATGGTCGGTGTGGACGCTCCGCTGCAGAATATCGTGGTAGGCGCAGTCTTGGTCTTTGCGGTCTTCATCGACATTCAATATCGTAAACGTGTGGGGGCGAAGTAATGACAACTCCTTTGGTAGAAATGAAAGACGTCTCTATCGCCTTTGGTGGTGTGCAGGCGGTCGACCGCGTGAGCATCGAATTATACCCGGGCGAAGTTGTGGGGCTGCTTGGTCACAATGGTGCAGGCAAGTCGACGCTCATCAAAATGCTGTCGGGGGCCTACAAGATGGACAGCGGCGAAATTTACATCAACGGCAAAAGGGCCGAGATCGCAACGCCCCGTCATGCCCGCGATCATAACATTGAGACAATTTACCAAACGCTCGCCTTGGCCGACAATCTGGATGCGGCGTCAAATCTGTTTCTTGGGCGCGAGCTGACGACACCCTTGGGGTTTGTCGATGATGACCGGATGGAAGCCGAGACACGCAAGATCATGGCGCGGCTAAACCCGAATTTCAAAAAGCTGAAAGAACCTGTGTCGGCTTTGTCCGGTGGACAACGCCAGTCCGTGGCTATTGCGCGCGCCGTCTATTTCAACGCAAAAATCCTCATTATGGACGAACCCACAGCCGCACTGGGCGTACATGAGACAGCGATGGTGGCAGAGTTGATCCAAGAGCTGAAGAAACAGGGCTTGGGCATCTTCCTGATCAGCCATGATACCCGCGAGATGATGGAGCTTTGTGACCGTGTATCGGTGATGAAAAATGGCCAGATGGTCGGAACCGAACGGGTCGAGGATGTAACCGAGGATGATATTCTGTCGATGATTATTCTGGGCAAAAACCCGAAGGCCGCTGCATAATGTTCATCGGGCTTGATTTAGGGACCTCTTCGCTCAAGGCGATCCTGATCGACGATCAGCAGCGGGTTCTGGCAGAGCATTCGGTACCGCTAAGTGTTGAGCGGCCGCATGACGGATGGTCAGAACAGAATGCGGCAAGCTGGTTTAAGGCTGCGGATGCCGCGTTGAGCGCTTTGGCCGCAACGGTTGATTGCAGCACTGTGACAGGGATCGGCCTGTCAGGTCATATGCATGGTGCCACGTTGTTCGATGAGGCCGACAAACCTTTGCGTCCTTGTATGTTGTGGAACGACACGCGCAGCCACAAAGAGGCCGCCGAGATGGATGCGGACCCCCAATTCCGTTCAATTACAGGTAACATCGTTTTCCCCGGCTTCACTGCACCGAAAGTGGCATGGGTCCGTAAGCATGAGCCGCAGATATTCGAACAGATCGCAAAGATATTGCTGCCAAAGGACGCGCTGCGCCTCTATCTGACCGGCGGTCATGTATCTGAAATGTCAGATGCGGCGGGTACAGCGTGGTTTGATACTGGTCGGCGCGATTGGTCAGACCCCCTTTTGGAGGCCTGTGGTCTTGGCCGAGACCAGATGCCCGCCCTTGTCGAAGGGTCAGCCCCGTCAGGTAAGCTGCGCCCTGCGCTTGCGCAGGTTCTGGGTGCCAAGGACGTGACGGTTGCAGGCGGTGCCGGAGACAATGCCGCCGCCGCCATTGGTGCGGGCGTGGTCAAGGACGGCAGTGCATTCCTGTCCCTGGGCACCTCCGGTGTGCTTTTTGCTGCGAACGACGGCTACCGCCCAGATCCCGCCTCTGCTGTGCATAGTTTTTGTCACGCGGTCCCCGACACATGGCATCAGATGGGTGTCATCCTTGCAGCAACGGATGCGCTGGAATGGCTGTCGCGGCTGACGGGAAAATCCGCTGCCGCTCTGACCGCTGATCTTGGCAGGCTGCAAGCCCCCTCGACGACGTTGTTCCTGCCCTATCTGGGCGGTGAGCGCACGCCGCATAACGATGCGCGGATACGTGGACAATTCCTGCATCTTGACCATGCAACGGATGCAAGTACAGCTGCCCGCGCGGTACTTGAAGGCGTTGCATTTGCATTCGCCGATTGCCGCGACGCTCTGGCCAGCACCGGCACCAAGATAGCAGAGGCATTGGCGTTGGGTGGTGGATCCAAGTCCGGTTATTGGCTGGACGTTCTGGCCACGGCTCTTGATTTTCCGCTCCATCTGCCCGTTGCCGGTGACTACGGCGCGGCTATCGGAGCTGCACGGCTTGGGATGATGGCCGCCACTGGCGCTGACGTTGGTATCGCGACCCCGCCCCCCATCGCACACACACACATGCCCGATGCCTCACTGGTTCCGGCCTTCGCCGAAAGCCATGCCCGTTACCGCCACGCCTATTCCGTCCTGCGCGACCTCTGACCCAAAGGATTCTATCATGAGCCAGTTTTTCGGCGATATTGCCCCGCTAACTTTCGATCCCGACACAACGGATCTTGGCTTCCGTCACTACAATCCGGACGAGATGCTGATGGGCAAGCGGATGGAAGACCATCTGCGGTTTGCTGTCGCGTACTGGCACAGCTTTGCATGGCCCGGCGGTGATCCCTTTGGCGGACAGACGTTCGAGCGTCCGTGGTTCAACGAAACCATGGAAGGTGCGCGGCTCAAGGCGGACGTGGCCTTCGAAATGTTCGACATCCTCAATGCGCCCTTCTTTTGTTTCCACGATGCCGACATTCGCCCCGAAGGCGCGACCTTTGCCGAAAGTGAAAAGAACTTCCGCGAGATAACGGACATATTCGCGAAGAAGATGGAGACCAGCAAGACGCGGCTCCTGTGGGGGACGGCAAACCTCTTTTCCAACCGTCGGTTTATGGCCGGCGCCGCCTCAAACCCTGACCCGGATGTCTATGCATGGTCTGCTGCCACAGTAAAACTCTGCATGGATGCGACACATGCACTGAAGGGCGAGAACTATGTGCTCTGGGGCGGGCGCGAAGGATATGAGACACTGCTGAACACCGATTTGAAGCAAGAGATGGACCATATGGGCCGTTTCCTGACAATGGTCGTCGATTACAAACACAAGATCGGTTTTGAGGGCGCGATCCTGCTCGAGCCAAAACCGCAAGAGCCGACAAAGCACCAGTACGACTACGATGTCAGCACGGTTTATGGATTTCTCAAGCGCTACGGGCTGGAGAACGAAGTTCAGGTGAACATCGAACAGGGCCATGCCATTCTGGCGGGTCACAGCTTTGAGCACGAAATTGCGATGGCCAATGCACTTGGTATCTTCGGGTCCATCGACATGAACCGTAACGATTACCAATCCGGTTGGGATACCGATCAATTCCCCAACAATGTGCCGGAAATTGCGCTGGCCTATTACGAAATACTGAAAGGCGGCGGCCTGGGTCGTGGTGGCACGAACTTTGACGCCAAACTGCGCCGTCAGTCTTTGGATCCCGAAGACCTCCTTGCCTCACACGCGGGTGCCATGGATGTCTGTGCGCGTGGCCTCAAAGCGGCTGCCGCGATGCTGGAAGATGGCGCGTTGGAGCGTGCACGCGAAGCCCGTTACGAAGGATGGCAGCGAGAGCCGGCCCAGTCGATGTTGAAGATGGATTTGTCAGAGGTCGCAGGGCTGGTCGCGGAAGGTAATATAGATCCGCAACCCCGTTCCGGACGGCAGGAAATCCTTGAGAATATCGTCAACCGTTTCGTATAGGTCTTTTCAGAGCCGCTGGGCTGGAGGAGGTCGCCCGACCGATACCGGAACGAACGAAGTCATCTAGCCTGCACAAATGAAATGCGGTGGACATACTTGCTCATCACAGTTTCGGCATGGCCCGGCGCATGGCAAACGAAATTGTTGTGCGGAAATGCGAATCCTCTAGGGTTGAGGGAAGGCAGTCTTGGGTGGCTGCTCTCTCACCCGAAAGGAGTTTTCGATGACCCAGCCTCCGCGCAAGAAGGCCAGCGATTTCGATCCGCGCATTCTGGAGATTTTTGACGGCTATGTGCACGGCAAAATGAGCAAGCGGGATTTTATCGCGCAAGCAGGTAAATACGCTGTGGCCGGCGTAACCGGTGCGATGATCCTTGAGCAGTTGCAGCCGAACTATGCCCTTGCACAGCAGGTTGCCGAAGACGATCCCGATATCGTGACCGAACGTACCACCTATGAAAGCCCGGACGGACACGGGACGATTAACGCATTGATGGCGCGACCCGCAAACGCTTCAGGCAGACTACCTGCTGTGCTGGTCGTCCACGAGAACCGCGGTCTGAACCCTTATATCGAAGACGTTGTCCGCCGCACGGCCAAGGCCGGATACCTTGCGATTGGTCCTGACGGGCTTAGCCCTTTGGGAGGTTATCCCGGCACAGACGAGGAAGGTCGCGAAATGCAACGTAGTCTGGACGGGGCCAAACTCATGGAAGACTTCTTTGCCGCTTTTGAATTCCTGCGCGACCATCATGACAGCACAGGCCAAGTCGGTGCCGTCGGCTTTTGCTATGGCGGTGGCGTATGCAATGCGCTCGCCGTGGCCTATCCCGATCTGGCAGCCTCTGTTCCGTTCTACGGCAGGCAGCCCGCAGCTGAAGATGTGCCTGCGATCAAGGCCCCTTTGATGATTCAGTATGCCGGACTTGATGAGCGGATCAATGCGGGATGGCCTGCCTATTCAGAGGCGTTGAAGGCGGCACAGAAAGAATTCAGCGTCCACTTTTACCCCGAAGTGAACCACGGTTTCCACAACGACACGACACCCCGATACGACGAAGAAGCTGCGTCACTTGCTTGGAAGAGGACCATCGCGTTTTTCGATACACATGTGCGTGGGTAGTAAGGTGTTTTGCAGTGGCCTGAAGTCTAGGGCCGCCCCACTGGTTTGAGGTCACGAAATGCGATGCCGCTGGCCTCCTCGTACTCGGCTTCATCCCAGAACCCGATCAGGATGCCTGTTTGGGCCGACTTCTTTTGCCTGTCGAGAACCTCCGATGTGGCCGTGATGCGGCTATGATGTCGTGTCGCCCACGTCAGTAATGCGCTTTCCATCCTTGCTCTTGCCGCGATGTGGGTCGTGTCTTCTGATCCGCCTAAATCGGTCAACTCCGACGGATCGGTTACAAGATCGAATAGGATAGGCCGGAATCCTTCACACCGGATGTACTTCCAACGGCCATCAAAAATCATCGTTGTATGCGCGTCTTCTTGCGGCACCTCCAGCGTCCGAGCCATCTCCGACCAGTGGTAGTCATGCTCGCTGATGACGTAGCGCCGGGAGAAGCCCTGCTTGCCATGCAGGATCGGGGTCAGGTCGCGGCCTTCAACGATATGAGGTTTCGGGGGGCATCCGGTGGCCGCCATAAATGTGGGTGCCAGATCAATCATCTCGACCAAGTCCTCGCTGACGCTACCGCGTGTCCGGTCTGCTTCGGGACGAGGATCGGCGATGATCAGAGGCACTTTGACCGCCATTTCGTGATAGAAATCTTTATCCCCCATCCAGTGGTCCCCCATGTAGTCACCATGGTCCGAGGTAAATGCGACAATCGTATTATCGCTCAGCCCTTTGCTCTCCATCCACGCAAATAGCCGCCCCAGATTATCGTCGAGCTGTTTGATCAGCCCCATGTAGGCGGGGATTACGTGTTCGCGGACCATATCCCGCGAAAAGCTTTTGCAGACGCGCGCATCAAGGTAGGCCCGCATCAAGGGATGGGAGGTATCACGTTCTGCGTCGGAGCGAACGGGGTCTACGATATCCCTTTCGCAATACATGTCATGGTAGGGAGCAGGCACAATGTAGGGCCAGTGGGGTTTGATATAGCTCAGGTGGCACACCCACGGCCGGTCGTCAGTTATTGCCCCTTGCATAAAGGCGATTGCTCGGTCGGTCATATAAGCGGTTTCGGAATGCTCTTCGGGGACATTTGCGGCAAGGCGGGAATTTTTCAGCAACCAAGCCGAAAGCAGATCGCCATCCGCATCTTTTCCAGAATTTGCGAAGTCACCCCATGGGTTATCACTCTTGTATCCCTGCGCCTCTAGGTAATCGTCATAGGCTGACCAGTTCTGCCTCAGGCTGTCGGGATGCAGGCCGTCGTCGCGCTCGAAAGGGTCAAATCCACATTGCGACCGACTGACCCCGATTTCGCTTTTGGGGTCGATACCCAGCCATGCCATGCCCTCTGCATCCGCGGTCATGTGAGTTTTTCCCACAAGAACCGCCCGCGCGCCGCTTTGGCGCAGATGGTCGCCCAAGGTCGGCTCGCCCACCCGCAGGGGCATTCCGTTCCAGGTGGAACCATGGCTGCGGACATAGCGCCCCGTATAGGCCGACATCCGTGACGGTCCACATACCGGAGACTGAACATAAGCCTTGTTAAACTTCACACCCCGCTTGGCCAACGCGTCAATATGGGGCGTGTGCAGGTGGGGATGCCCGTAGCAACTAAGGTAATCAAAGCGCAATTGATCCGCCATGATCCACAGAACGTTCGGATGTTTTTCGGCCACGTTCACTCCGTTTCGATATTCTTCTGACCCGAGGATGGTTCAAGACTATTCTCGAACCGCTCGATGAATGTGAGGAAAAGTGAAGCTTCTTCAGCTGTGAAGGTCGCACGGAGCATGTCGCGCCTCGCCTTCATGATGGGTGCAGCCTGATCGAATGCGGCGCGCCCTTTCTCTGTCAGCGTCACGAGGGTTTGACGCTTGTCATTCGGGTCCTGGGAAAGGACCAGATATCCCTTTTTTTGCATTTGCGGCAAAGCGCGACTGATCAGCGAATGGTCATTGCGCTGGATGTTTGCAAAATCCCGCACGCTTAGCGGTTGCGCTTCCGACAAATCCCAAAGAACGCGCCACTCTACAATCGACAGGCCGCTGGATTGCTTCAGCAACCTTTGTGCATGCGCCCGAGAGGTAGCACTGGCAGCGGCAAGCCGACTGAAGATATTCGCCTCCTGATGTGATTTCCGGTGCGCGACCCTCTCTGCGCGGGTCCTGCTCAAATCATTGGCCATCTATTCCTCCATGACAGGAAGTAGAGCAGTAAATTATTTACGTGACAAGTCACATAAATTTTGTAAGCTCGGGACGTGACCGTGTGGAGGCGGTGGCAAAACCAGGGAGGAATACATGTTCAAACACATGATCGCAAAGTCCGTTGTAGCGGCAGGACTTTTGATGACGCCTGTCGCCGCGCTGGCACAGGCAACGCTCACGGCAGAAACTACATCGCCAGGGTCAACACCGCACTACATCGACACCACGCTTGCGGCAGTACTGGAAAGCGCGGGCATTGCCACGCTTCAGATCACTGAAGGTGCGACACTCACAAACTCGGTACAGGCTGTGGCAGAAGGTCAGTTGGACATGGCACCTGCGCCGCTGATCCTGCCCTTCCTGCTGGCGAAAGGCATTGGCCCATACAGCGGCATAGGACCGGATCGCGGTGCTGAACTTGCAGGCAATCTGCGCGCCATTTTCTTTACCGCCGCTTCTGCCCAGATCTTCGGTCACTATGACAGCGGTGCAATTTCCGACATCCGCAACCTTGAGGGTATGCGCATCTGGAACGGCCCGCCACGCGGCGCGGCACTGACGTCAGGCCGCGCAACTGTACAGCTTCTTGCCGGTTTGAAAGACGACGGAGAAGGATACGAAAGCGTTCAAAGCCCTTGGCCAGACACGGTTTCCACGATCACAGGAGGTGGCGCTGATGGCTGGACCATCCCCGAAGGTTTGCCGTCCGGCCGCCAGATAGCAATTGCCGCAGCAGGCGCCACGAAAATTTACGACATTCCGTCTGATTTGTTGAACAGCGAATTGGGCCAGCAGATCGCGTCAGCACCCGGTCATGCACCTTACTCCGTACCGGTTGAGGAATACCGCGCGGCCTATGCCGGCAATGACATCACGATCGTCACCGATGACGACACCTTTGACAGCTATGCCACTGCGTTTGCCCAGATCGTGCCTGCGAACCTAGATGAGGACCTCGTCTACAAAATCACCACTGCCTACCTCGAAGGACAGGCCCGATTTGAGACGGGATCCCCCCGTGGCCCATACCTGTTCATGACCTTTGGCGATCTTGACGGCACCAGCCAGGGCGTGTGTGGCGCGGTCGATATGCGCCTGCATCCCGGCGCTGTTCGCGCGTATGAAGATGCCGGCCACGCGGTTGCCGATTGCCTTCGCCCGTAACACGGGCGCCTTTAAATAATTGCTTCATGAGGATCGCGGCAGGTTCGCGGTCCTCTAGGGTACTCAAAACATGACTGATCTTCCCCAGCCACGGCGGTTTAGCCAACGGCTTGCGCTTGTTCTTGCAGTGATCCTTGTTGTTGTCGGTATGTTGAACACCATGCCGGAAATCGCAGGCCTTCAGGACTGGGCGCGAGATGTTACCGGAATCAAGTTTTTCCGCGTTTCCAGCTTCCCTCCCGAGTACCTCTACCCACCGATTTTCGTGTTGATGATGGTGATTGTGGCGCTTGATGCCAGCATCTATCGCGCCTGGCGGGATACAAACCCCTCGCGGGCCTGGTTGGGCGCTTTGCTGGATGGCGGTCTTGTATTTGCGGCGGTTCTGGCTGCCGTCGGTTTCTGGGTAGAGATCGATTCCGTATGTCTGGTTGACCAGCTCACCGGTGAAAGGGCACGGCTGATCAAAGAAGCGGCGGAGCGGTCTGCCAACGTGATACCGGGCATGAGCTTTGATGCGGAGGTACCATCGTGCCAAGCACGGTTCGGTGTCTGGATCATCCCGTTGCTTTTCACCATCATCACTCTGTTTTTTTTGTATAATATCCGCGTCTGGGGTGCCCCGCTGGTGGCGGTCGCGAGCGTCGTCGTGATCTATACGGTTGCCACCGCATTGATCTGGGTGTTCGACTTGAGCACCAACAACTTTTTGCTGACAAAACTGGGGGCCGATGGCGGTGATGCCTTGGCCGCCGCCATTCAGAAAAGCACCAACATTTTCATCACGCCCGACGGTTTCATGGGGCGGTTCATGGACATTATCGTCAATCAGGTTTTCCCCTATGTAATCCTCGGCGCATTGTTCGGCTCTTCGGCTGGTGGCACATCGCTTATCAAACTGGCTGTACGTATGACGCGCAATCTGCGCGGGGGTCCTGCCCATGCGGCCATTGTGTCCTCCGCAATGTTTGGCACCATAACCGGCGGACCTGTGACAAACGTGCTGTCAACTGGACGGCTGACCATTCCGATGATGCGCCGCAACGGTTTCAGCCCGCAGTTTGCTGGTGGTGTCGAAGCGGCAGCGTCATCAGGCGGGCAGATCATGCCGCCGGTTATGGGTGTTGCGGCCTTTGTTTTGGTGGCATTGACCGCAGTTCCCTATACCAAGGTGATTACAGCCGCTTTCCTGCCAGCGGTCTGTTTCTTCTTTTCGATCTTTCTCGCGGTTATGTTTCAGGCCCGGCGCGAAAAAGTGCAGGCCATGCGGGAAGTACCGGATGATCTGGTTATGGTGCGGCAGGACTGGCTTAACCTGATTATCATCTGCGTCCCGATCTTGACGATCCTTTGCCTGCTTCTGGGCAGCAAAGATGCCATCGGCTCCGGCTTTCTGGCTTCCATTCTGCCCAGCGGCGTTACACAGACGCTGGTGAACGGCACTGGCGATGCTGTGTCGGCTGGATGGTGGGCTGTCGCGGTCCTGTTGCCGCTGCTGTTCCTTGATCCTGAAACACGCGCTGCGCCGTCGAAGGTTCTGGTTTCTGTTGCAGAGGGCGGCATCCTGATATCGCGGCTGTTTTTGTTGCTATTTGCGGTTTCGATCATATCTGCCTTTCTGAATGAAAGTGGCCTTACGGGGGAGCTGACCCGCTCCGTCACGGCATGGCTGGAGAACGCGACACAGATTACCCTTTTTGGAGTCGAGGTCGAGATTGTCGGTGGGGTCTATCTGATGCTCGCACTGGTCTGCGCGATGTTGTGTTCAATCCTGCTGGGCATGGGCATGCCCACGGTGCCTGCCTATGTGAATGTTGCCCTGCTTTTGGGGCCACTGCTCGCCAATCTTGGTGTCAGCTTTTTCACAGCGAACATGTTTGTCTTCTATTTTGCAGTGGCCTCCGCGATCACACCGCCAGTGGCAATTGCCGCTTTTGCTGCCGCCTCGATCACCCGGACAGAGCCGATGCGCACAAGCATTGCCGCCCTTCGTGTCGGTGTGGTGATGTTCACCATCCCGTTCGTTTTTGCATGGTATCCCGAGCTTTTGCTGATCGAAGAAGCGGTGACAATCACTGACGCTGCGGGAAAGCGGAGCCTGATCGAAGGATACACAGGCGTTGTTGATTGGCCTGCCCTGGCCTTTCTAGGCGCAAGGCTTGTGATTGCGCTGTATCTTCTTGCCTCTGCGCTGGCGCGCTTTGACCTTATCGCCATCAGCAAGTTCGAAAGCATGCTGCGGATTGCTGTAGCGGTCCTGATCCTATGGAAATCGCCGGTCATCATGTGGATCGGGCTATGTATCGCGCTGCTGGTTCTGGGCAGGCAGATCATTGCGATGCGCCAGAGTTCAACGCGCGCTGCGTAGCCTTTCCGAGGTTTTATACCCTGACCTAATATCAAGCGACTTGGACAGACGGGGCCGCAAGAGCGCATACTTTATGCTGTCTTGCGGCCCTCTTCGATCAAGCAGCGTTTGACCAACCGGAGACGAAGCTGCGCCAATCGGGATAATCGCCCCGCGCGTAGGCCTGACCAATTGCGACCCAGTCAATATCATAGAGGGGTGCCGTCGGAGCGGTGTTACCGCCATAGGTAATGACGCGCTGGCCTTCGTAGAAACTATCAAGCGACTGCGTCCAATTCTCGCCCTGCCAATGAAGCATCATCGCCCCTTGTCGGGGTTTGTATTCTGCCGTGAACAGCGTTCCGAACCCCTCACCGTAGCGGTCTTGTCGTAAGGGATGCGCCAAGAAGTCTTCTACAAGGCTGGCAGGTATCGGATCAGCGTCCAGAACCGATTTGAGGTGTGCTGCGCGTTTATGGGTCTGAGTGAAGTCACCGCGATCCGGTGTCGAGCCATCGTTTTGATGGTTCGTAGCGATGGGAAGCGGTTGTTCTTTTGCCCCTCCTCCGGCGTAGACCTCTACCGAAGCTGCATTACCACCGGCATCCGCCACCAGAATGTTGTAGCACATATGCGACGGGACACGGTGAAGGGCGGCCAAGGCATCATCGACGTTTTCGCAGGTCTCCAACACATACCTCAGGATCGTGGTAATCCCGAAGCCCTCACCTGTTTCCTGCCGGCCCCCGTAGGCCAGCGCAATGGACAGTCCCGCCTCATTGATGCCGTCGGAGAGCCCCCAGAGAAACTCGACCATCCCCATTACCTTTTTGCCGCGCCATGCAGTGTGGAGCAAAAGCCCCTCATTCAGGTCAGGCGACAGGTCGTAGTTGCGGACCAAGCGTATATCGTCGGCGGACACCGCGCAGGCGAGTGAGCAGCCTCCCAAATAGCTCGGCGGGCACCAAGTGGAGAGAAAGCGTGCGGCCCGATCACCCCCGCCTGCAATAGCCACAAGCCGGTCGTAGGTTTCGACCAGTTCCGGCATGTGGCTTTCGAGCGCCTCTGCGCAGGCCTGACGAGATGGTCCTGCATCACCGCCGCGGGCCACGAACCATGGCTCATACGCGGGCCATGAACGTGCCCAGCGCGCCGCCCATTTCGGACCGGGTGTTGCTTCGGAAACAGCGTCGAATGTCAAAGAATGGTAAGTCATATCAAACCTTTGAGGTTGAGAGTGATTTGAAAAAGCGCAGCATTTCTGCGGTAGCATCGGGACCTTTGGGATCTGCATAAGAGCCTTTAGCATTCCCGCCTGACCATGCATGGCCAAGCCCCTCTATCTGCCAGTATTCGGCAACAGGCCGCCCCCTCGCATCAAGTGATGTCATCGCGGTAAATGCGCGGCCTGCGGTGGTGCCTTCCGTTACGATCTGGGTCTGTGGACCTTTCACGCGGTTTAGCGCGTCATCTACGATCTGCTCGCCGTTTGACATTTTCACTGTGGCATCACTTGTGCCGTGGAAGATGATCGTTGGCACCATTTCGCCGTCGCTCTTGGCGGTTCGTCTGGTCGCGCTGCCACCCATTGCAGCAAAGGCTTCGTTCACACCACGTGCACAACCGTAAGGAAGGCCCGAATGAACCCCGACGCCACCGAAGACATCAGGGTATGTCTCCCCCAGGATGACGGCCATAGCGCCACCCGCGGACAGCCCTGCCACGAAGCATTTTGCCTGCGGAACGCCATGCGCCTTAGCAATCCCTGCCGTCAGACCAGCAAGGATTGCCGGCTCACCGCTGCCACGTTTCTGATCTGCACCACTGAACCAGTTCCAGCAGGACTGTGCGTTGTCACCGCGCGATTGCGCCGGCAGTACCACGGCAAAACCAGCTCCCACCGCCGCGTTGACAATGCCGGTGCCCGTCGCAAAATCTTCGGGTGTTTGCGTGCAACCATGCAGCATCAGCAGGACGCCCTCTGCTCTGCCTGCCGGAACGTGTACCAGATACTCACGCGTACCAGCGCGGCAGCTGTAGCGCTTGCGGCCTGCCCCCTTTTCAGCATTCTGTGCGCCCTGTCGTCTTGGACGAATGCCATCGGTGTTTGATGGTAGCAAACCATGCTGGCCCAGTGTTTTCTGTATCAGCGCGGTTGCATCCATGAGGGTACCAGCGCGCGTGTTATCCATAGCCCTGCGCAAAGCGCGGGCGTTCTTGATCATCATGATCGTCTTCCTTTCAAGAAGAATGTTAGGTTATCCGGTCTGCAAGCGCCGCCTTGACGTCCTTGCTGGCCTGAAGCGCGCCCAAGACGGTTATCGAACCGATGGTTTCAAGGGCGAGCTCCGGTGTCACGTCTTGTGCTATACGGGCCAGACCCACGACCCGAACGTGCAGCATCTCGCCTGCGTTTCTTAACGCTTCGAGGTCCGCGACCGTATAGTCGCGCAGGCCCAGTTCCATCGTATGCCGGTCTATTGTTTTGGATACTTCAGCTTCGTGGATATCAAGCTGTTTGCGGATCGCCGTCCGGATCAGGTCACTCCGGTTAGAGTAAAACCCCTCCTGCACCAGCAGGTCGATCCTTCCCAGATCAACAAAGCCAAGGTTGATTGTTATTTTCTCATTATCGGGCTGTTTGCCCCGAAGGCTTATCACGTTTGACATCAGATTCTCCATCCATGTGGATGGTATATAGATGCCGCAAGGCTGCGCGCAAGCCGAAAGAGGCCGATATTCTCACGATGTATCATTGCTAAGAATGTTGGAGAGCGTGCTCTTAAAGGCTGAACGCCTCGATATCTGTGTTCGGGGGAGCACAGCAAAAGTTGTATATGTGCTACAGTCCGGAAGCGGAGGAAGTGCGGTCTTTGTAGCCTGTCTGGATAGAATGGCCTTGGAACCAAGGCCCGACATTCGGCGATGGTTCTGGGCTGGCTGGTGCCCACCTCGGTATGATTTGACAAAAAAAGCTGCATGAAAAGAGTGACTTGGGACCCGGCTGAGTTTACCCCCGTCTGGAGCATGGTCAGAACCGGATCAGCGGCGGGCAACTCAAGCCGTTTGAGTTCAGCTTCAACTCCGCCAAATAGCCTCGATACCGCAGTAAAACATACGCATAGATGTGGGCGTGTGGATGTTAAATCTTCAACTACGGATTGATTGTACCCCCGCTGTCTTTTATCAACTTTACCTAGAACAATGCTGTCCGAAAAACGGATGCCGCGTGTTGAGGCACGGATACGAAAACAAGAATCTAATTGTGTAGGTGAGTGGTGACATCACGTTTAGAAATATTTCTCGTCGTGTTGTGCCTTGGCCTCACAGGTAGCTGGTATCACGCAAGCGTTGATAATAACACCAAGGTCGCCGACCGCGAATTCCAGCGACTGTCAGACGCCGGTGTTCAGGTGCTGCGCGCCAGGCTTTCCACATATCTTCAAAGCATCAACGGCATTGCCGCCTACGTTGCATCGGCCGACAAGGTAACCGAAGACAATTTCGAGACATATGTCGAAACCCTTCAGGTCAGAGAGAAACTGCCAAGCATCGGCGGTCTGGCTCTTGTCGTAGGCATTTCCGATGAAGAGCTTTATCCTTTTGTTCGCAAAATGCGCATGGAGGGGCGGCCAAACTTTACGATCAAGCGGCGCTCGGACAGCGATCAGCACTACATCCTCAAGTATGTTGAACCAAAGGTAACAAACCAAAGCGCAATCGGTCTTGATCTTTCGTTTACGACTGACCGTGCAGAATCCCTTGAGCGCGCAAAGGCGACGGGGCAGCCCCAGATGACACCGCCTGTGCAACTTGTAACGGCCGACAAGCGGGTTCTCGGCTTTGTGCTTTTTACGCCAATATTTGTGCATGACGATGTCGGCGACCCGGGTGAGTTCAAAGGCTGGGTGAGTGCTGGCTTTGTCTCGCACAATCTGATCGACGGCCTGACCGCAGGGCATGGGTCAAGCTTTACCGTACGTGTATATGATGGCCCCTCAGCAGAAGACGGGGAATTGATCTACGACGTTGGCGACAATACGGAAGAGGCGGGACAGTACGCGGCGACCTATCAGATTGACCAGTTCGGCAGAACGTGGACGCTTGCCTATTCAAGCACGGCCAGTTTCGATGAACGTTTCCACACCTACCAGCCACTTGCCGTTTTGATTGCCGGTCTTGCCCTCACGGCGTTTCTTGTGATGGTGCTGCGCAGTTTTCGCAGACAGTCAGCGTCTTTGGCGGAGATTGCGAAGCTACGTGCGAAACAAATCACTGCGCGCGAAGAAGAGAATAAATCGATCATCGAAAACGACGTGACATCGGTTCTCTTGCTCGATGATTCAGACAGGGTTCGGTTTGCCAACCTCGCTGCGCAGAATTGTTTTGGATACACGGACGCCGAGATGCGGGGAATGAGGTTTTCCTATCTTGCTTCGCAACTGCCAGTTCCGACCGAGACGCACAATGCAATCGGAAACAGCAAAGATGGTCGCAGGCTCGAGCTGGATTTGCAGCGCAATGACTGGATTGACAGTGAGGGAACAGCATCAACGACTGTTATCCTTCGCGACCTGACAAAACAAAATAACGCACAGCGCGATCTGACACGCAACAAGGCGCTTTATGACATGGCGTTGCAAGGCGCAGAGATTGGCGTTTTCGACATTAATCTTACAACCGGAAAGTCCGAAGTATCCGAGACATGGTGCCGGATCATGGGGTTTGACGACAATTGCGGAGGCTTGGACACCCAGAAGCTCTTTATGTCGCGCATCCATCCTGATGATGTAGCTGTTCTTGCCAAGGCTGACCTGGACTGTATCGAAGGGCGGACCGAACGCTCGATTGCTGAATACCGACTGAAGAACCGCGAAGGCGGATGGTCGTGGATGCGGTCAGATGCCGTGATCGTTGAACGTGACACTGATGGCACTGCCTTGCGCATGATTGGCACGCAGACCGACGTGACCGGCCTTCGACACGACAGAAACGCGCTGGAGGCCAGCGAGAAGCTTTTCCGGCAGGTCTTGTCAAACGCCCCTATCGGCATGGCGATGACGAATGACAAAGGCGACTTTATTGGTGTGAACGCAGCTTTCTGTCAGCTTAGCGGCCGCAGTGAAAAGGACCTTCTTCAGAACGGCCAGCTTGCCGACCTGATCCCACGGGAACACCGCAAGGCGATGTACATCGCCGTCACAGATTTGATGAAGGAAGGTGAGTCGTCCGTTTATACTGGTGAACACCGTATCATCTGCGCAGGAGATCGCGAACGCTGGGGCCTTCTGAACATCTCTTGGTCTTTCGACAAAAACGAAGGCACCAACCTGTTCATTACTCAGGTGATCGACATCACAGAGCAGAAACGACTGGCCCAGTTGAAGGACGAATTTGTCTCAACCGTCAGCCATGAACTGCGCACCCCGCTAACCTCTATCAAGGGTGCTTTGGGGCTTTTGACGGCCTCCAAGGACCTAGAGTTGAGCAAAGGGAACGCACGTCTGATCGAGATTGCCAGCTCTAACGCCGAACGCTTGACCGATCTTGTAAACGACATCCTTGATCTTGAGAGGATTGCCTCGGGAGAGATTACCTTCGACATCGAAGATGTTGATCTTGGCGAAGTGATGGAGAACACCGAACGTGAAATTCTCCCATTTGCTGTGACGCACGAAAACACACTGAGATTTGAGGTTCAGGAAGAACCGCTTGTCATTCTTGCGGATGCGCGCCGTACCAAGCAGGTTTTGGCCAATCTGATTTCCAACGCATGCAAATATTCCGACACAGGCAGCGAAGTCATCGTCAGGGCGGAGCGTATCGACAATCAGGCGATTGTTTTTGTCCAGAATACCGGACCGGGCATCCCCGACGCTTTCCGCTCTCGGATCTTCGAAGCTTTCTCACAAGCAGACAGCTCCGACACACGCGCCAAAGGCGGCACCGGACTTGGGCTTAATATCACAAGACAAATTGTGCTCAGACACGGTGGAAAGATCGGGTTTGAAAGCATTCCGAACGGCTTGACGGTTTTTTGGTTCACCATTCCATTGTCGAACAAGGCAGGGAAGTCCCAGACGTATTCGCCCAGACTAACGCTTAGACCGCTTGATGTGCCTTCCTTGTTGCATATCGAGGATGACAGCGATTTTGCCGAAGTCGTATCGGGTGCGTTGAGTGGCGTTGCTGATATTCAAAACGCCAGTTCGCTTGCAGCTGCGAAAAAGGCAATCTGCGCGGGTCACTTTGACGTCGTCCTATTGGATTGGACCCTGCCAGACGGTGATGCCAATACCCTTCTGGATGAAATCATCGAGCGTCAGCCACATGCCCGGATCGTTGCGTTGTCTGCTGATGCAGACCGGAAATACGATTCTCGTCTCTTTGCGAGCCTCGTCAAAAGCCGTGCCGGCATCGCAACACTCGTCTCCGCTGTCGACTTCGATGGATCAATCGCCTCATAGTTGCGGCGGATTATATACCGCCCAAAGTTCGTGCAGACTTGGACATAATACCGCCCAGTTTCATCTGCATATACTTGGCATAAGGATTTAACAAAAATGCGGTCTACCAGTCATTGGTGGGCGTATGTTTTGTAAAAGCAGGTGAATCGATGGCACCGGAAAAACAGAAAAATGAAGTTGCTCTAGCCGCACTCAGCGGCTGTGGTGTTGCAGCTGTCTGGTACGCAGCTTCTACTGCGTTTCTGACCGGAACATTGGGCAGCGTTCTACCGGCGGGCGGCGCAATCGCGGTTGCCAGCCTGTTGCCGACATATATCCTGCGTCGCAAAGCGAAAGCCAGTTCTGCAACCGAATTACTGTCAATGTCCCAACGGCTTGACGCACTGAACAAGCACGCCTGCATCAATATCGTGAACGACCAGAACGCGCTGACAGAAGTTAATGACAGCCTGCTCTCCCTCACTGGATATTCGCGCGAAGAATTGATCGGTCAGCAAGTTCGTGTGCTGTATGACGACCCTGCGAAGAACAAGGCCGACGAGGTGCGCGGGTTTCTGGAACGCGGGAAAACATGGCAGGGCGAGACGCAGCTGCGCCACAAGGACGGTAGTGTCCTGTTTACACATGCAACGATCATGCCGCTTTTTGACGAAGATGGAAATTGGTCCGGTTCGATTTCCGCCCGTACCGATGTCACGCAAGCGCACGATCTGATCACGGAACGGCAAACGACACAGACGCTTAACGAGCTGCGGGACGACATCTGGATTGTCGATTCCGAGACGGAGAAGTTCAGCTATATGAACAGGTCCGCCAAGGGTCGCTTGTCGATGAGCGAAGCAGAGTACAAATCGAAGAACCTCAGTGACCTGAACCATGATCAGGAAATTGAAGAGGTGCTTCAGGCCTGCCGCACACTGCGTAAGAACGGCGGATCCAGCACACAGTTCAAAGCGAGTTTGCTTGGTGTACCTATGCACGTCAGCGTAAAGTTTTTGCCCGGTGGTGCCGGAACGGGCCGCTATCTGATCCTGTTTAACGATATCTCTGAACACCTTGAGCAAGAACAGCAAAAATCTGCGTTCATCTCGACGGTCAGCCACGAGCTGCGTTCACCGCTCACGTCGATCAAAGGCGCGATGGGTCTGCTTTTGTCCGGTTCAGCCGGTGAGCTGCCTGACAAAGCCTCTGCCCTTCTTGAAATTGCGCATAGAAACGCGGATCGCTTGATCCTTATCATTAACGACATTCTCGACCTCGATAAGATTTCCAATGGACAGATGGACTTTGATATCAAAGAGGTAGACTTGGCTGAGCTGGTGCAGGAGACAGACACCGCGAACGCGATGTTCCAGCAGCGGTTCGGTGTGGAGACTGTTCTGCAGGGCGTCGACGCCCCTGTGATGATGCATACCGATCCGAACCGGATCATTCAGGTTTTGACGAACCTTCTATCAAACGCTTACAAATTTTCATCACCAGGCAGCAGCATTACAGTCAGTGTCGAAGACGACGCCGAACAGGTACGCATTGCTGTCAAGGACAGTGGTCAGGGTATTCCCGCCAACGAGCAGCACAAAATCTTTGACCGCTTTGCAGACATGACAAACTCTGACCGTGCGTCCAAGGGCGGTACAGGTCTGGGGTTAAGCATTTGCCGAGCTATCGTGGAGAACCTTGGCGGCTCGATCGGATTTGAAACAGAGGTTGGTGTCGGCACCACGTTCTTTTTCACCCTGCCCAAGGTTCTTCCTGATATGATAGCGGCTGATAACAGCGACACAAAACAAATCGCCTGATACGAGGGGCACGTAATGATTAAACTTCTTCATGTAGAAGACGACGCCGACATCCGTGAAATCGCCGAGATGGCTTTGGGCCTTTCAGGCGAATTCGAGATCGTTCAATGCGAGTCCGGAGAGGCAGCGCTTGCCAAGGTCGAAAGCTATACGCCCGATGTTGTGCTGCTGGATATGATGATGCCCGGCATGACCGGTCGTCAGACACTTGAGCAGATGCGCAAGAAGGCTGCGTTTGCCGACATCCCCGCGATATTTATGACCGCACGCGCCCAGCACGCAGAGATTGAAGAGTTGCTTGATACTGGTGCTGCTGAAGTGATTAGCAAGCCCTTTGATCCGATGACCCTTGGGGACCAGATCAAAAATGCCATCGGACGCGCGGACTAAGGCGTCTCGCGTCGACTGGTCTGACTAAAATGTGATGATTTCAGAACAAAGCCGCCCTTGAGGCGGCTTTATTGTGCAGCGTCCTGCAGCAAATCCTGGCTTGCCGATACAAATCTGTCGAGGCTCTCCATGACCTCCACACAGACTGGCACAGGCGTTTGATGAGCGTGGGAGACATACTGAATAATGTCGCCTTCGCAGTCTCGTGCGATCTGCCCCAAAGATGCAAACCCAAGTGAACCTGCGCTTCCTGCGATCTGGTGCAAAATGCCTTGAGCTTCGGAAAGTTGGTTACGCACCACGTCGGGATCGGAAGCTTCCCAAGCGGTCAATGCGCACTGCGCTATTGCCCCCTGTCGGGATTGCAGAAGGTCCAGAAAGCGCAGTTTAATCCGTTCGATACCCGGCAACGTCTCGTTCAGGTCTTTCATGCGCGGTGCTCTGTAATCCAGAGATCGTTCATAGCCCGCTCGTGCCTTACACTGGCGGCTTCTGCGGATGCGTGGGCGACCCCTACCGCTTCCATAACCGAGCTTTCGGATTTCCAGATCAGGCGGACGGCCTCTCCGGCGCTGACGCGCACATAAAGCTGCTGGCCAGCGTTATCATAAAGTTCTGTTCTGGACAGAGACAGGTTCACCGCGTCCATCAGATTGGACATATTCGGGCGCCATCCGCTTTCGGTTACACAAACGAATGTCCCGTTGCCGGCATAAGCCATCAGGAACTCATACTCTGCCAGCGTATCCGAAATTACCTCGGATACGTCGGAGATAAGGCTGGCGAACTCGAAGGCGGACATCGCGGCGTGATGCTCTTCGATTTTGCGGATCGTGAAGGCAAAAGTGGACGACCCGAACAGCGCGCCGCGCGCAAGTTGCGCCACGTAGTTCTGCATGGCCGTGTAATCAATAACCTTGTCCACATCGTAAACAGAGATCGGCTCGTGAAGGCCTATAGTGTGAGCGACATCTTCGGAGTGTTGACCTGCCGAAAGTCCCTGTGTTGCAAAGATCTTTCGCGTGCGGGATTTACGCGCCTGCACCAATCCTTCGACAAGGGCAAGACGTGCCTTAAGCTCTGGGATTTCAAACGGTTTTGTGACGTAGTCGGTCGCGCCAGCCGTAAAGGCCGCATCAATGTAGCGTCTGTCCGACATGGCCGTCAGCATAAGGATCGGTGTGTCAGCATAGCGCGTTGTCTCGCGGATCGCACCGGTCAGTTGTATGCCATCCATATGCGGCATTTGAATGTCAAAGAGAAAACAATCAAAAGTTCCGGTGTCAGGCGCATGCACGAGATCAAGCGCTTCAGGGCCGGACTGCGCTGTCATCAGTTCATGCTCGCCAATTATGCTGACGAACTGGGTCAGCAGCTCAAGAATGATCGGATCATCATCAACGGCCAGAATTCTCATTTTTCTCTCCACTACACCCTCTTGCTTCGCAAGTGTGGTTATGCCTGTTCGCTACCCTCTACCTGAACGCGAAACGTGGCCAAATTTGGGCGTTTCGAAACAATCTCCTGCAAATTCATCAGATTGTTCACCTGACATCACTGCATTGGCTCTTACTTGGGCACCTGAGTGAGTTCTTTGTCCAACCTGGCAAAAAGGTCGTTCTCATCGTCTTCTGTCAGATCACCCAAGCTGCCGGAAGCATCTACGAAGACCCGAAGCATGTCGCCTGCCGAGATACCGGACCACAGCCGCTGTGCAGCAATTGCAGAAAACTGCGTTTCGGGCGGGACAGGTACGCCCGTGGCACCCACATCCCAGATTTTGGCAAGCTTACGGTTGAGGGCGGCGCTTAAGAAGTCACGCTCATGGCGGTTCCGGTCCATGATGACACCGACGAAACGGCCCCGACCTATATATGCCAGTCGCGCGTTGTAGTTCTTGAGCATGTCCACTGCGGCTTTGCCGATCAGATCAAGACAGGTGCGGAAGGCAGGCGTTCGGACAGAACGGTATATGCCGCGCAGACCGATCACCTCGAAACTGAACATCGTCATTGCGAAACAGCCCGCCCGGTAGCGTAGAAGCTCGTTCTCCAGCGCCAGCGCGTTGCACATTCCGGGAATAGCCAGATCAAGCGGTTCTTCGAAACGGATTTTCATCCGTTCTGTCAGTTCCCGCATGGTGTGGCTGGAAACCGCGAGGCTCTGGTTCAACATACCGGCCATGTTTACCCGCGCCTTCAGCTCGTTCTGGTTAAACGGCTTGAGGATAAAGTCAGTGGCCCCTGCCTTGAACGCGCGATCCATCAGGCCGATTTCAGCACTGCCCGTAATCATTAGGATTGGTGTGGAAACATACCGGCTGGATTTCCGCAGAACTTCGCAAAGCTCTACTCCGTCCATCCCGGGAAGCATGATATCAAGCAACATACAGTCGTATGTCTCTTCCTTGCTGTCCAGCGCGGCCAGACCGGCTTCTGCGGATGCATACATATCAAGGCGGAAACCGTCCTCTTCACGCAAGGTCTCCGAAAGAAGTTCCAGCATTAGCGGGTCATCATCCACTACGAAGATATGCATAGCGCTCGTTTCCTTTTGTTATTCGGCGCATTTTACCTGGGCGTCGAAGTTGTCGGTCTATAGGAAACCCTCTCCGCGACAAATCCATGACGTGTTTGAGGAAAGAATAAGACAACTTATAATAGAATTTTGGAATTGCCATTGCAAGCATTTCGAACCCGTCGATGGCCTGATCACGCTACCGCTGCGTCTGTCCGCGTACCTATAGATCCCAAAGCACGCTGCGATGCCTTCCAGAATGTTGCATCAAAAGATGGCAACTCTTTAACGGAAGAGAGTCCTTTTTTTACCTCCTCTCACATTTGAGTGATTGCTCAAATGCACCATTGAGCAATCACTCAAAAACTCCTATCTCTGCCCCATCGTAAAACAGAAACCTGAAAGGAAAAATCATGGCGTCCTTCAAAATCCATACGATTGAATCTGCACCCGAGGCGGGCAAGCCGCTTCTGGAAACATCTCTCAAGAACAATGGCCGCATTCCGGGCCTTCACGGCACTATGGCGGACGCGCCCCCACTGCTGGCCGCGTATAACTTTGCCCACCAACAATTCATGGCTACTTCACTTACAGATGAAGAAAAAACAGTGGTTTGGCAGACAATCAACGTTGAGAGCGACTGCCACTACTGTGTGCCTGCCCACACCGGTATCGCCAAGATGATGAAGATCGATGACGCGATCACCGAAGCATTGCGCAACGAGACACCACTGCCGACAGACAAGCTCGAAGCGCTGCGCACTTTTACGCTCGCTATCATCCGTGACCGTGGTTTTGTATCTGATGCTGAAACGCAGGCATTTCTGGATGCGGGTTTCACAGAAACCAACATTCTTGAGATCATTCTGGGTGCTGCGCAGAAGCTGATGTCGAACTACACTAACCACTTTGCGAAGACACCGGTCGATCAGGTGTTTGAGAAATTTGCGTGGGAAAAGAAAACAGCAGTCGCGGCTGAATGATCAGTTGCCGGGGTGGTCTTCGGCCTGCCCCGGCTTTCGCCTGCATGGCAAGTTACTTTGCCGTCACGCCTTGTTGTCGCCAAAATTAATCTGACCGACGCTTGGGACCTTCACAGATAAACGACTGTCAGCCCAGCGCATTGCAGAAGACGGTGCCAGCCACTACCTGCACGTCTAAGTATATGTTCGCCCCCCGCTCCGCTCACTCGTTATCGATGAACACTGACACGCGGAGAAACCGGATCAAAACGAAAGTAGATGACCATGACTGAACCGCTCCGTATCGATATTATTTCTGACGTGATGTGCCCTTGGTGTATCATCGGCTATCGCCAGCTTGCCGATGCGCTTGAGGCATCCGGCACAGAGCATGAAATTCACTGGCACCCCTTTTGAACTGAACCCGCAGATGCCCCCCGAAGGGCAGAACGGGTTCGAGCATATCGCCGAGAAGTACGGGGCCACGCGTGCCCAGTCCGTTGAAAACCGTGCGCAAATGACAAAGCTTGGTTCCGATTTGGGGTTTGATTTCCGGTGGACAGAAGACTTTCGGATGCACAACACTTTCAACACCCATCAGCTTTTGCATTGGGCCGAGCTTCAGGGACGCAAGCACGACCTGAAGTTGGCGCTGTTCGAGGCGCACTTCACAAACGGACGCGATCTGTCAGATGATGAAGTATTGGCTGATGTTGCAGGCGACATCGGCCTTGATCGTGAAGAGGCAGTACAAGTGCTAGATGACCAGCGTTTCGCAGCTGAAGTCCGCAACGCGGAGACTTTTTGGCAGCAGCAGGGCATCTCTGGCGTTCCTGCCATGGTCTTTGACCGTCAGCATCTTGTCACCGGCGCGCAAGGCGTAGAGAATTATACCAGTATTTTGTCTCAACTGGCAGATTTGAAAGGTTGAACCATGGCCCGCGCTGCGAATTATGATCGGGATGCCGCACTGGATGCAGCCATGACCATCTTCTGGCGCAAAGGGTATCATGCGACTTCGCTCAAGGATCTGGAAACAGCGCTCGCGATGAAGCCCGGCAGCATTTACGCGGCCTTCGAGAACAAGGAGAACCTTTATCTGCTGGCGATAGAGCGGTACTTCGACTTCTCGCGCGAAGGTTTTCGCGCCCAAATGGCAGCTGCAAAGTCACCCCTCCAAGGTCTGGCTTCGCAGTTCAGCAAGTATGTCGAGCTGGCTGATGGCGATCAATCACGTCAAGCCTGCATGCTGATGAAAACATTGGTGGATACCAATTCGACAGACCCTACACTTGCCAAGGCCTCCCAGACTTATCTCGATCAGATGTGTGCCGAGTTCGAAGCCGCTTTTGAGGCAGCGAGAGATGCGGGAGAAATCCCCGCAGACGCAGACGCAAGCCGGCTTGCAAGACGGTTTCAAGCCAACATCACGGCCCTGCGGGTCGAGCTGCAACGCGGCGGTGACAAGTCGCACATACAATCACTCGCTGAAGATATGGCGACCGAAACCATGCAGTTGGGCGCAGGCTCGTCCCTTCACTAAATTAAGACCCGCTTTATGCCGAACGATGACCGCCTTAACAAATCTAGGCAGGCAGCGCGTCCAGTTCCCGCTGGGCAGAACGCTTGAAGAAAATGAAGTACAACACCGGTGCCGCTATAAGTGTAAGCACTGATGCGAATGCCAACCCCCCCATAATCGTCACCGCCATCGACTGAAAGAAAGCATCGCTGATCAGCGGCAGCATCCCCAGAATTGTCGTTGCCGCTGCCAGAAACACAGGCCGCAGTCTTGATGTCGAGGCTGATACAATCGCATCCGCCAACGGCAGCTTCGGTTCCGCTTCACGGGTCAGGTCGATTTCTTCAATCAAAACGATGCCGTTTTTAATAAGCATGCCCGATAGCGACAGCAGACCTAGCAAAGCCGTGAACGTGAAGGGTAAGCCTGATCCAAGCAGCCCAAGGCTGACCCCGTTGACCGCCATTGGCACCAAGAGCCAAATGATGATTGGCTGACGGAGCGCGTTGAACAGCAGTACCGAGATCAGGATCATAATGATGATACTGAAGGGCAGCTGCCCCGCGAGAGACGCTTGCGCATCTGTGGAGCTTTCCAGCTCCCCGCCCCACTCCATTTCGTAACCGCTTGGTATTTCCATCGCTTCGATGGTCTCGCGCACCTCGGCAAGGACCTCTGAAGCTGTCATGTCACGCGGAATGTCTGCGCCAACTGTTATCACGTCTGCACGGTCTCGCCGTAGCAGCAGTGTGTCCTGCGGCTCGAAGACGAACCCGTCGATGACCTGTTCCATTGAGACAAAGCCGCCGCCGCTGTCAGAATAGATCACGTGATCCGTCAAAGACATATCGCTGTCGCGCGGCACGCGTATCGTTATCGGGATCTGTCGGTCGCCTTCGCGGAACGTGCCAGCTGCCATGCCCTCGACTGCAATTTGCAGTGTTTGCGTAATGTCTGACCGCGAAATACCTGCGTCCTGGGCACGGTCAGCGGAATAGATCGGTCGCAGGACAAGCTCGCGCTCGCGCCAGTCATGACGGGGCGCCACGACGTTATCCGACGCCGCCGACAAACGTTCAATCGCCTCATCGGCCAGATCACGTAGGACATCAGCATCACTGCCGGAAAAACGGACCTCGATCGGGGCACCGCCGCCGGGACCGAAAGCAAGTCGTTTCACGCGGAATTCACCCTGAGGGATAGCCGACAACGCATAGGCCTCAAGCGCATTCATTTCATCTTCGATCACGTCAAGCGATGTCACACGGACGATCAGGTGACCATAGCCGGGGTTCGGATCTTCGCTGTCATAGGTCAGCATAAATCGTGACGCGCCCATCCCTATGAACGCCGTCGTCGCGGTGACTTCTTCGCGCTCCGACAGCCAGTTTTCGAGCACGAGCATATCGTCGGACGTTTGATGAATCGAAGCCCCTTGCGGCAGTTTGTAGTGCACAAAGTAGAGCGGCGTGTTGCTGTCAGGAAAGAACTGCTGCTTGATCTGGCCGAACATGGCAAAGCAGACGACAGTCGTTGCGATCAACGCGGCAACCACGATCCAGCGCAGCTTCAGACTGGCGCGCAAGACCGCCGCATAGGTGCGGAACAGAACGCCATCGTAGCCACCTGTTTGCGCACCGTCGCCCTGTTTGAACAGGAAGTGCCCCAACAGAGGTGTCGCAGTGATCGCCAACACCCAAGATAGCAAAAGCGAAATCCCTATGACCGCAAACAGTGAGAACAGAAATTCGCCCGTCGCGTCCGGGCTCAGCCCGATCCCGGCAAAGGCCATGATACCAATTACCGTGGCACCAAGCAGCGGGATTTGCGTTTTGCTTGCTGCTTCAGTCGCGGCATCGCGCGAATTGCGGCCTTTATGCATGGAAATCTGCATCCCTTCCGCCACCACGATCGCATTATCGACAAGCATCCCCATCGCAATGATTAAGGCGCCAAGCGAAATCCGCTCCATCTCGATCGAGGCAAGGGCCATGAAGAATAGTGTCCCCAGAACCGTCAGGAACAGGGTAGAGCCAACGACCACTGCAGCCCGCCAGCCCATGAAAACAGCCAGCACGATTACCACAATTGCCACCGACATTGCGAGGTTAACCAGAAAGGCGTTGGAGGCTTCTTCGACCACAACGTGCTGCTGATAGACCGGCTCAATTGATATACCCACGGGGATATCCAACCGCAGAACATCCAGTCGGGCATCTACGCGTTTACCCACCTCGACGATATTCTCGGTTGAGATACCTGCAACACCCAAGGTGAACGCCTCGGTGCCATTGTGCCGCACGATCAGGTTCGGATTGGCCTCGCGGCTGCGGTAGACATCGGCAAAGTTAGAGAGGTTAACAACCTCCCCGCCCACACCGATAGACAGTGCTGCAATTTCGGAGACGGTGTCAGACCCGTTCGGGCGCTGGATAATCGTGCGGCCCTGTGGTGACTGGATCTCGCCACCATCTACCATCTCGTTGGCACCGGAAATCGCGCCGATAATCGCGGAAGGCGGGATACCCATGTTCGTGGTCAACGCAAGATTAGGCTCGATAAAGATCACTTCGTTCGGAACACCGGAAAGACTCACATCAGATACGCCCTCGACAGCAAGAAGCTCGCGGCGCAAAAATTCGGACAGATCGTTCATTTCGGCGTCAGTATAGCCGGGGGCCGTGACCGCGTAGTACATGCCGTAGACGTCACCGAAATTATCATTCACGAACGGAATGGATGTGCCGCTGGGAAGCGCCGCATCACCTACACGGTTTCGGAGCTTGGTCCAGATTTCCGGCAACTCGGTGCCATCGTACTGGTCGCGCATATTGACCGTGATCCATGAAAGTCCCGGCTGGTTCATGGTTTGGATGTCTTTGACCTCACCCATCTTTTGTATCTGGGATTCAATCGGCTCTGACACTTCAAGCGCCACCTCTTCCGCCGAGGCTCCCGGATATTGGGTGACAACAATCGCTGTCTTGATGGTAAATGCCGGATCTTCGAGCCGTCCGAGAGAGCTAAACCCCCAAAGGCCACCGAGGAGGCAGATAAGCATAACGATCCAGGTATAGATCGGGCGATTGATAGACAGACGTGCGATATCCATTGAAATTCTCAGTCCCCGAAGCCGGTGAAGCGGCGTACCGCCTGCCCGTCTGTCAACCTGTCAGCCGCAATTGCGACGTACTCCTGACCGGGCTCCAGCCCGGACAGCACGGCCACATTACCATTCTCGGTCGGTTGCACTTCAACCGGTGTTTTGTTGACGGTGCCTTCTAGTGCACCGGTTGGCGTGAACACCATGACGCTGGTCGAATTATCGTTTTCGATGATAACGGCAGAGGCCGGGACTTCGACAAGGGCGACATCTTTGCCGAGGAAAGCAGTTACCTTGGCAGATGATCCGGGGAGGATGTTCAGGCCTTCCTGTGGCTCCATCCCCAATGTGATGGTGTAAGTCTGACCCACCTGTTCGGTTTCGGCGTTGAACTCCCTGATCTCCAGCGGGTATTGTTTGTCTCCAGTTAGAAACTGGGCAAACAAGGTCACTTCGGCGTCCTGTCCGGCGCGCTGGAACAGTTGTTCGGGCACGTCGATTTCTATCCTCAGATCCGACATATCATGGAGCCGAACAACGGGGGTTCCCGCCGCCACGGTGGCATAGTTCGGCTCCAGCCGGGCCGCGACAATACCGTCAAACGGAGCATGAAGTGTGGCGTTCGCCAACTCGCGCTCCGCATTCTTCAGGGCAATGGCGCTGAGATCCAATTGGGTTTGCGCATCTTGCAGATTGGTTTCTGCAACAGCACTGCCAACAAGCTGCTTATAGCGGGTCACGGTGCGCTCCGCCTGCGATTGCTGCGCGGCGGCTTCTTCTAGCGCGAGCTCGAACGGGAGCTGGTCCATCATGGCAACCAGATCACCGGTGGCCATAAAAGCGCCTTCCTCCACAGGAATTTCTACAATCTGGCCACCAACCTGAAACGCCAGATCAACAGTCTCTCGTGCGACGACGCGACCAAAGAAAACACGCTGCTGGTCTTCATCTCCAGCGCTCACAGCCTCAATTTTTACGATGGGCTGCTCTGCTGTTGCAGTAAAAGGAATTAGGGCAACAGTCATGAGCGTTGCGATCTTGATCAGCGTTTTCACCAGCGTCTCCTTGGTTCGCAACGCATGTTGCACTTATGGTATCTGCGGCACATGTTCCCGCCATGGCCAACATTCAAGAGTGAAAGGCGCAATCAAGATGGTCACGGGATCGGATTGAAGTGAACTTGCCCACTTATGGGGCAGTTATGCGACACTTCTTATCGCTGACAGCCGGATTTGGAAGAGGCGTCAGTGCATACAAATTCTCTAAGAATGAGCGAGCGGGACCGCGGCATCTGAAAGATCGCCAGCGAAGTTGGCTTCGTCTGGCCAAGGCAGTAGTTCTTGGCGCTTTGCCTCTGGCAAACTCTGTCTGGTGAACATTGAGTAGAAGGTGTCTGGACCCCTTAAACCTCAATCACCTTTCCGGTCATTTTCGAGAATATGAATGACCCGGGAGACATCGTCGAGATCGGTACCCAAGGCCTCCTGTACAAACGCTTTGATCGCCGTGTCCTTCTTGATGACTGCAATCCGTTCTTTGTGCCAGTCCACGGCGCTTTCATGCAATTCCTGAAGCAAATCATCGTCTTTTAGTTGATCCAGCGCGGCTTGCATTCTGGGCAGATTGCGTTGGATCGTCATATCCTGACAGCCGTTCCAGTCCAGCGCTATCCAGCTTTCCAGCTCCGGCTTTCCGCCTTCAGCCGCCTCTTCGCGTTTGAGCAGAAAATTGTCGAGAGTGCGGAGCGGATATCGGTTCAATTGCACGAGGTCATATCCGACCGTCTTCACATCAGAACGCCAACCGCTTTTTGCTCGGGCGTCTGTGATATCCTTTCCGGACCCGTTGACCCAAGTCACTTCCTTCTCGAAACCCTTGGCAATGCTTCCGGGTCGGTGTGCGGTAAGCGATTGGTATGCGCCACCGTTGGAAGTGGCAGTCTTGAAGCCCCAGGCCGTGTGCGGTTTGGGAAGGTAGGACGGAGCGCACCTGTCAAACTGTGCCAGCGTCAGTTGGTCTTCAAATTGTTCTTTCCCGCCAGAGCCGAAGATGCGCCATGTCATGGCAATGTTAGTGACATTGGAAGGAAGGCTACCAATCAAGGAGGCGAATGTACCATCATCTGTTCTGATGTTTACGAATTCATCCACGTCAATGTGAACGATCCAGTCCGCCGCAAAAACTTTGGGATGCTTCATCACATCTTCCAAAGCGGCGGCTTGCGGCGTGGTGTCTTCGAGGTTCCCCAATGGGACGTGGGTCACGATCCCCTGCTTGTCCAGATGCGCCAGCATCTTGTCCGTTCCATCAGAACACGCGTGAGAAAATATCAGAAAGTGGTTGAACCCGATCGCACGGTGATATGCGATCCACTCCAGCAAAAAGGGCCCTTCATTCTTCACAATCGAGACAATCAGATTACCGGTCCAGCCTTCCTCGGCATTCTTGATTGGTACTGCGTCGAAAGGTTCCATCGTTGCCGCCTCATCAAAAGCGACAAGATTGTTGTGTGGCTGAAACTTCTTGCCCAGTTTTTCGTCTAACGGGTTCGCTTCAACGGCAGGCTTGGGCGCTGCCGGTTTCGAAGCACCTTTCACAGCCGAGACATTCGAGATGTACGGATTGCTCGCCTTTTCTGCGACCGGCTGAGATGCCTTGACGGTTTTAGGTTCCGAATTTGTCTGCCCTTCATGTCCGAACAAACTGGCGTCTGTCTCAAAGTCAGGCGCGAGGAACCTTTCCAGGCTTTCGGGCACATCTTCCTCGATGTTGTAGACAAGAAAGTTCTGACCGGTTTCAGCGAAGAACCTTTGCACGTTCTCGTGGTGCAAATCCCACATTGCCGACCATGCTGCAACGGTCTCATCCATTGTGGAAAGGCCCAAACCAAGACGATAACGGTTTCCATAATTCTGGCCAGTGCCGTGGTTCAACCTGCTTTTGATCCAGCGGTCTTTGCTTCTGGTGTTCAAAATGAAATAGGATCTGGGATAATAAGCCGCAAACTCCTTGTAAAAACCACAGGCCTCAATCACGCCGGTTTTTTTCACCCATTGCATGTCAGTGTAGGCGGTCCATTTGTCCCACCCCTCAAGCGGTGGCTTGCCTTCGGCTATGTTGGAGCTGATGCCATGCGCCAGATCACCACGCTTGTAGTGAACTGACTTGATCCCGTTTTTCTCAAAGAAATCGTAGAACGAGCGAGTGCCGCATTTGTTGAAACCGATCTGGAAAATACGTGGTTTTATTGCGTCAAAACCGGGTCCGCCTGTTGGTGGCCGCATCTTTGCTTCCTTTTCCCGTCTGCTCGAATTTTTTCCAAGACTATGCGTGGTCGCCTTCCCCAATACAACACCTTGCAGCACGGTCCCCTGTAAATCGGGGCCGGTTGCCGGAAAAAACTGTAACTGGTCAGAAATTTCGAATACAAGCGGGCGGAATAAAACTCCCATCAGAGGAGTAGAGCAGCAAAGGTAGTCAGGGAATGAAAGACGCAGGCGCGGTCGATCAGCCGCCGAACCCCGTTGATCCGTCTAACTGGGCCCACAAGATCAGAACTGTTAAGGATGCCCATATCATCCCGTCGGACGGTCGTAGTTTAATACAGGGCTGCGGCGTCTATACCTCTGATCATGCCTATTGCCATGATGCCGTTCTTTGGCGCCGCAGGGCGCTGATGGTCCCCGCGGAAAACCCGACCTTCGACCAAAGTGACAATCCGGTCAAAGGAACGTACCTTTGGGGAGGCGTTCTTCACGGTCATTTTGGTCATTTCCTCGTTGAGAGCCTCGGCCGAATCTGGGGTTATGAGGCAGAAGAGCTAAAAATTGACGGCGTATTGTTCCTGGAAAAGCGTTCAGACGAGCACGATGAAAGCACTGCAATCGCATGGCACAATGATAGCGCGCCGGTTCTAACCGGCTTTCAGGAAGAGTTGTTCAACCAATTCGGGATTAAAGCGCCCATCGGCGTCGTCCGCACGCCAGTACAGGTCGAGCGGCTAATTATACCTGGTCAGGCGTTCGGCATGGGCACGATGGCCACCGGTACACCGGCCTTCCGCAAGTTCGTCCAAAGCAGGATAGGAAATGAAATCGAGGCTGACGGGCCGAAGAAGCTCTACATCTCGCGGTCTGCCTACGGTGCCCGTCGCGGCGGCGTCATTGGTGAGAACCTGCTCGAAAAACGATTAGAGCAGGATGGCTACACCGCCTTTCACCCTCAGAAGGAGAGCCTTCAAACACAGATTGCACGATACAAGGCAGCATCTGACATCGTCGCACTTGACGGCTCTGCCCTGCATCTGGCCGCAATGGTCGCTGGACCAGATCAGAAGATTGCAATGATAAAGCGGCGCAGTTCTCCGATTAGCATTGGGATCGAAGCCAATCTGACATCATTTATTGGGCGTAAGCCTGTCGTAGTGGACGCAATAAGGCGGAATTGGATCCGATCCGACAGAAAGCGGGTCGACCGTTTTTCGATCGCAGAGCTGGACTTTGCCGCCACAGGGGCGGCCTTGGAAAGCGCTGGTATGGCGACCGCTGCCGACTGGCCCGAGCTGGACGAGAAAACCCTTAAGGGACTGCTTGAAAAGCTTAACAGCGAAACACGGTATTCATTCAGACTGGAAGGGACAGAAGCGCCCAAGGGTTTGCCCGACGGTATCGTCGCTGCTTGCCATGGTATTGAGGTCCCTCAATCTCACGCGGTCGGGCCTAAATGGCTGGTACGCAAGATCAACAACGGACGTTACGAGAAAGAAGAAATAGCTGGCGCACTTTTTTTGGTAGACGAAGGGGACCGTGTGTTGGAATGCGGCGCGGGGATCGGGATTGTCGGAACAAGTGTTGCCCACAATTGCAAGCCCGCTGTCATGCGATCCTTCGAAGCAAATCCGCACCTGATTGAGGTTGTTGAGGCTACGTACAGACGCAATGGCGTAGATGATCGTATTTCGGTCACGCATGGTGCGCTGATGGCTGGTAAGAACATCCCCCAAAAAATAGATTTCAATGTTTCCAAACGCTTCGCCTTTTCTTCGTTGGACGCGCCTCAGCGCGAGCTTTCCGAGACCGTTTCGGTGCCAGTGCACGATTTTGCGAAGTTGAAAGAAGACTTCCGACCCACCGTACTTTTGATGGACATAGAGGGCGGCGAGTTAGATTTTTTAAGAGAGGCAGACCTAAGCGGTATCAATGTCGTCGTCATGGAGTTCCATCCCGAGGTCTATGGGCAAGAAGGCATGGAATTCTGTAAAGCGCAGATCAGAAAAGCCGGACTTGAACCTGTGAAAGGTAAGTCCACAGAAACGGTATGGGCCGCACAACGGACAACCGAAAAGACAACAAAAAACGAGGGAAGCAAGAAATGAAAAGAGCATTGATTACAGGAATTGCGGGTCAGGATGGCGCGTATCTTTCTGAATTGCTTTTGTCCAAAGGGTACCATGTCACAGGCACGATCAGACGCAATTCGCTGGACGAACTGGACCGCCTGCGGCGCATCGGTGTCGCTGACAAAGTTGAAATCATCACGGTCGAGCTGAGCGATGCCAATAGCGTTACCCGTATCATCCGCGAAGGGAAATACGACGAGATCTATAATCTTGCGGCACAAAGCTTTGTCGGGTCATCTTGGGACCAGCCTATCTATACTTCCGATGTAAATGCCATGGGCGTTGTCAGGCTTCTTGACGCTATCCGCACCTATTGCCCCGAAGCACGGTTCTATCAGGCCTCAACGTCAGAGATGTTCGGCCGTGTACGTGACATCCCGCAATCGGAAATGACAGCATTCCATCCCCGTTCTCCCTATGGGGTGGCCAAGACTTTCGGCCACTACATGACCATGAACTATCGCGAGAGCTTTGATCTTCACGGATCTTCGGGAATTTTGTTTAACCATGAAAGCCCCCTGCGAGGCCCTGAGTTCGTGACCCGCAAGATCACTCTTGGACTAGCTCAGATCGCGAATGGAAACTGCAACGCAATCGAGCTGGGCAATATGGACGCCAAGCGTGATTGGGGGTTTGCTCGTGATTATGTAGAGGGCATGTGGCGCATGTTGCAACAGGACGTGGCTGACGATTATGTACTGGCCACAGGCGTGACGACATCAATCCGAGACTTCGTAAACTTTGCAGCACAAGCGTTGGACATTGAACTGGAGTGGGACGGCGAGGCCGAGAAAGAAACGGCCACGGACAAAAAAACAGGCAATCAGATCATAAGGATCAACCCGAAGTTCTATCGCCCCGCAGAGGTCAGCCTTTTGATTGGTGATGCCAGCAAGGCCGAAAAAGCGCTTGGCTGGAAAGCACAGACTTCCATCGAAGAACTGGCAGCTATGATGGCAAAATCTGACTACGATGACGCCAAAGCGGCCAGTTAAGAGCGTTCAGACAACTCGCCCGATCAGTCGGGCGAGTTCTTCAGCCGAACGTTTCATCATCCGGCTCCGGTAGGCAGCCAGCGCGCTGTGTATTTCGACAAGCTCTTCGTCCTCAACCCCGGACAGGCGGTCAAGCGTTGCCTGCACGGTGTTGTCAGATACCAGCATTGGAAAGCGGTAACAGGCCTCAGAATATCGATCCATGATCATCGGCACTCCGAACCCTACAGACATTGATGCTGTCGATGTGATTTTGATGCGCTGATACTGTGCGAACCCTTCCGCAATAAGCGGATGGAAAATGGTTGCGGAGCGGAAGCTTTCGAACACTTCCGAATGAGGAATTTCCGGCTGATCCCCTAGCGGCAGAACGTTAATCCTTTTCTCCAGCCCATGTTGTGAGATCACTGAAACAACCTCTGCTCTGTCCACGCCGCTAGATGGAAACTCAAATTTCAGATTTTGCCATTTGTCGGGATGAGCGGAAAGCGTCTCGATCAAGGCCGCATAATTGCGGGAGCGCAAAGAAAGATTGCCTGGCACAACAATCTTGCGCATCTCTTCAACGTTGTAAGCCACCGGGGTATCGGCCAGAACGCAATACGTCAGAAGACCAAGCTTATCGACATATTTGGCATCCGTCTGGGCGTTCATCTCTGCTGTCACGTGAGGGGCAAGTGTCATGAAAGCAAAGTCGGGCCGGTCTAGCAGGCCGATACATTCGGGTGTCTTGATAAACTGATCGACGTTATGGATCATCGCGATCACAGGTTTGCCGCAACGGCTCGCCCACTCCGCTACCCGCACGCGATTAAGTGTGTTCAAAAACACAAAGTCGACATCTGCCAGCAGGCTATCCCAATCCATATTCTCATCTGTGGACAAGGAGGTGTACTGAATATCTGCGTCTCCGCCGCGCACCTGTTCAAAGACATCACCCCGGATGCGGCGGATACGGCGATTGAGCAGTACAGTAGGTTTATAGCCAGCCCCGTTGCATGCTGCGATCAATGAAGGGATTACCTCTTCATGACGTGGCTCGAACTGTAAGATGAGGCATTTACGCATAAATTTGGTGCTCTGTGTTGTTTGGATGTTCAGCGCTGGCACCTTTTAGCCGGATATCTGCCAATATTACCAGAAGAATGGCTTTGGGGATTGATGGTGGCGGAAAGAGAAAGGCATTACAGGCTTTTTGCACTTAATGCACCGCAGATCATCAGCACCATCGCTCTGGCTGTGAACGATTTAAAGAGGTTAACGCGCCGGCGGGTAGACGAACCCTCGGCACTAGGGATGTAGTCAATGAATGTCGTCCAGACCTGATCGGGGCGTGCGAGCGCCAGTTTGTGCCGCAGATACGGCTGTCTGACGTCAGCGCCTATGGATCCAAATAGGCGCTGACGTCAGACAAAACCCACCCATACAAAGAGAAAAGTCCGCCAAAGGCGACCAGATCAAACCGTGCGATATTTAATGGTGGCGGAGACGAAGGGATTCGAACCCTCGAGACCCTTCCGGGCCTACTCCCTTAGCAGGGGAGCGCCTTCGACCACTCGGCCACGTCTCCGTTGACCGCTATACAAGGGCGCTTTGCATCTGAACAAGGGCAAAACCGCCTACTTTTGAAAAAAAGCAGTTGGTGTGTGACAGTGAAAGGGATCAGACAAGAGTAGATCCCTTCTTGAGAAGGCGTTCCAGCGGCTGGATTTCAACGGACCCCGGCGTTTTTCGAGCATCCAAGATCAACCTAATTTCAGCGTTCGAGGCATTCGCGGCAATTGAAAATTGGCGCTCACATGTCTGTGACCACCTGTGAAATTAAGTGGGGGCGGCCTCAAGCCACCCTCCAACCGACTGAAAACGAGAGACTTTTCACAGGCGCCGCAAAGTCTCCCGACCTATCAACATCGAAATCCACAACAAAAAACGAAAATCATTGGAAACCTTTTTCGCCGTCGTGGAGTTGGAACACCAGACAGCGAGACGAGCACGAGGCTCGGCACGCAAATGAACTAAGAGTAAGGAAGAAACAATGAAACTTTTCATCACAGCAGCCGCCGCAACTTTGATCAGCACAGCCGCATTCGCAGAGAACTCAGATCGTTACAACGACCTGATGCTCGACACATCCGAAACTGCCGAGCGCGTTTATTCTGATGGCGTAGAAAAGAACAATCTGGAGCGCGCCCAGCGTGGTGCCGACCAGCAGTACACAACAGCGGACGAGAACAAAACACCAGATGTGACGTTCTCCACACGTAGCGACATCACATCCGTGGGCGAGAGCTACCCCTACGGTGGCTACGGCCCAGGCAACGACAGCCGCTAATACAGGCTAATATTCTAAAGAAGGCCCGGTCATTCGACCGGGCCTTTCTTTTTTCGGTTACCGTAAATTTGCGGGCACTGCCCAAGCGGCGTTAGGTATTAAACAGGAAGTGCAGGACATCGCCGTCCTTGACGGTATACCCCTTCCCTTCCGCACGCATCTTGCCCGCTTCTTTCGCAGGACCCTCGCCGCCCAAAGTGATGAAGTCCTCATAGGCAATCGTTTCGGCGCGAATGAAGCCTTTCTCAAAATCACCGTGAATAACACCCGCCGCCTTTGGTGCGGATGTGCCTGTCCTGATCGTCCAGGCACGTGCCTCTTTCGGCCCCACAGTGAAATATGTCTCAAGATGCAGGAGCTCGTAGCCTGCCCGGATCAACCGATCGAGGCCCGCTTCCTTCAATCCCATTTCGTCAAGGAACATCTCGGCTTCTTCAGCTTCGAGCTGGCTGATCTCTTCCTCGATCTGTGCAGAGATAATGACATGTGCATTCCCCTGAGACGCCGCCATTTCGGCGACAGCGGCGGAGAATGCATTGCCCTCAGATGCTTCGGATTCCCCGACATTGCAGACATAAAGCACTGGTTTGGTGGTCAAAAGCTGTAACATCCGCCATGCGCGGGCGTCGTCTTCATCCACCTCAACGACGCGTGCGGGTTTTCCTGCCTCAATGGCATCCTGTGCCATCGCCAGCAAACGGTCCTGCTGCACTGCTTCCTTGTCGTTGCCTTTGATTTTGCGCACCAATCCGGCGCGGCGCTTTTCGATGCTTTCCAGATCAGCCAGCATCAACTCTGTGTCGATGGTTTCAGCATCCGCAACCGGATCAACCCGACCTTCGACGTGGGTGACGTCACCATCTTCAAAGCAGCGCAGCACGTGGGCAATCGCGTCTACCTCGCGGATGTTGGCAAGGAACTGGTTGCCAAGACCTTCACCCTTTGAGGCACCTTTCACCAATCCGGCAATATCGACAAAAGTCATCCGTGTCGGAATGATCGATTTCGATTGCGCGATGGCCGCCAGTTTATCCAGCCGGCTATCAGGAACCGCGACCTCGCCCACGTTGGGCTCAATCGTACAGAAGGGAAAGTTGGCTGCCTGAGCGGCTGCGGTGCGGGTCAATGCATTGAAGAGGGTCGATTTACCGACATTCGGCAGACCCACGATACCCATTTTAAAACCCATAATCTTGATCCTTCCGACATCAGAATTTGCGTTCTCCTATGGCGGCGAAGGGTGCGGTGCAAGGGGATGAAGGGCTCTCAGGCGGTGCCAACAACAGAAAAGATGATTTTCACCTTCCAATTTTTGAAAATTCCCCCCTCTGCGGCACCCGTCACACATTGATTTCCGGCGCGAGGTTCGGCATTGGCTAGGGAAACCCGAAGAAAAGGCCATGACATGACCCGTATCGATGCCAAGTTTGCTGACCTGAAAGCACAGGGAAAGAAAGCGTTCGTTTCCTATATCATGGCTGGCGATCCCGATGTTGCCACATCGCTTGAGATCATGCGCGGTCTGCCAGCGGCGGGTGTGGACGTGATCGAATTGGGTCTGCCCTTTACCGATCCCATGGCAGATGGCCCTACGATCCAGCTGGCAGGACAGCGTGCGCTTGATGGTGGCATGACTTTGAAGAAAACGCTTGAGATGGCCGCAACGTTCCGCAAGGAAGATGATACGACGCCAATCGTGCTAATGGGCTATTACAATCCGATCTACTCGATGGGTGTCGATGCCTTTCTCAAAGCTGCCAAGGCGGCCGGCATTGATGGTTTGATTATTGTCGATCTGCCGCCCGAAGAAGACAGCGAGTTGTGTCTGCCTGCACAAGAGGCCGGATTGAACTTTATCCGCTTGGCGACACCTACAACCGACGACAAACGTCTGCCACGTGTGGCGCAGAACACCTCGGGCTTTGTCTATTATGTCTCTATCACCGGCATTACGGGTTCGGCTGAAGCAGACGCAGGCGATGTAGCACCGGAAGTTATCCGCATCCGCGAAGCAAGCGGTCTGCCGGTTATCGTAGGCTTTGGCGTAAACACACCGGCCAAGTCACAGGCGATTGCCGAGGTTGCAGACGGCGTTGTGGTCGGGTCGGCAATTGTATCGCGGATCGCTGCAGGTGACAGCGTGGCCGATGTGCTCAGCTTCGTAAAATCCCTATCAGATGGCGCGCACGCCGCCTAAGGAGCATCCCGCGCGGAATCGAGATGCTGACGGAGCCTTATCAGGACCGGTAGTACCGCCGCGATTTCCTCGGGTGGCACCGCTTTAAAAAGATCGGAAGAAGTCGCGGCCATTTGCGCAATCATCTGCGATTGCAGGGAACGTCCTTTGTCCGTCAGCCACACGGTTTTCGACCGCCCGTCCTGAGGGTTCTCTTTCAGCGCCACATACCCCTTTGCCGCCAGACCCTTGAGTGTATGTGTCATCGAGGTCTTGGGCACCTGAAACGCGCGTGCCATGTCAATTGGCACTGCACCGTCACCCCGATTGATCAGGTGGTTCAGTACCGCAAAATGCGGCGCGATCAGCCCGTCCGGCAACCGCGCCTCCAATCTTGCGCGGGTCAGTTGTTCAATAATTCCGATTTCTTTAAACACCTCAAAAATCGGACGGGGGTCATTGTCATGCACGTGCCAGTTTCGCTTCCAGTGGCCAGCGCGGCGTGCGCGGGATTTCCGGACCATATCCCAGCCGACCGAGCATTTGAACCGTGTGCCCCTTAGGCGCAAGCATTTCATGTGCCTTTGCGTATAGTACCTGCATTTCAGGGTATTCCTGCAAGGCCTGACTGATCGGGTGCAAGGAAAGCCCCATTCCGGTCGTCGTGAGATTAAGGCGCAGCCAGCGCCGCCCGGCCTCGATGTGATCCAGTGCGTTATTTCCAGCCGTTGTCAGAACAGCATAGGCAGGCGTGGCAAGCATAAGCTCGCGGAAGCTGTCGATACCGCCCGAAAACGCCGGATTGTCGGGATCTAGCAGTGCGTCACGGCTCAGCATTCCGGTCAGCATCAGGCTCTCTAGAAAAGCACCGCCCATGTCGATGCCATCCGGCGTCGCGTTAATCTCCACTTTGCCCATGCGCATGAGATCAACGCTTTCTTTCATGGTTCTTGGTGTCAGTGTCTCAACCATAAAGGCGTCAAAGGACAACTCCTGAATAGCCGCAACCATGGCAGGGTCGGTATAGACATCCACCTGCGACCGCAGGGCCTCTGCATGGGCGGCAGGAACGGCCTGATCGGTGAAGGGCTTCTTGCAAGACCTGCGTGCGAGTATGTGTTCGGCTAAAGGATCCGTTTGCGCGCCCTCGGCAAAGACCGCACGTGCAATCGGGCCGGCTGGTCCCTCAGGAAAGAGCGTTAGATCAACGTCATAGCCTGCGGCGCTGGCCGCAATCACCATCTGTTCCAGAAAGCAGCCCATACCAATCTTAATCTGGCGTCCGTCCGGATCAGTATGCGGCAGGTTTCGCACACCATCGTGGGACAATGTGAGCGCGTCACCCCCCTCTAACGCGACCTGCCAAGGTTGCAGATTATGTGGATTCGGAGCCAGCAAGGCGTAGCTCAGAGCATTCTTCCGCGGATCAGAGTAGCTGCCTGCCAGCTCCCATGGGGCCTGCGCCTTGGCTGGTGTGCGTGTTGCAAGAAATCCGGCAGCAGAGGCCCCGGCGGCCAAAATAGTACCTCCGCCAATCAGGGAAAGCGCCTTTCTACATGATAATGACATTTCGAATCTCCATTTAGTGCGATATTGCACCAAATGCATTATAGTACGATATTGCACCAATCAAGAGTAAAGATAGAATTGACCCAAATCGCGCTGATTGGTAAGCAAACGTGACCAATATGGAGGCTGTTCATGCCCGTCATCACCAACATCGGCGATCTGAAACGTATCTATGAGCGTCGCGTCCCCCGCATGTTCTACGACTATTGTGAATCCGGCAGCTGGACCGAGCAGACCTTTCGCGAGAACACATCGGACTTTGACAAGCTGCGCCTGCGCCAGCGGGTTGCCGTCGATATGTCCGGCCGCAGCACGAAGAGCCAGATGATTGGTCAGGATGTCGCGATGCCGGTCGCACTGGCCCCTGTCGGGCTGACAGGGATGCAACACGCGGACGGTGAAATAAAGGCAGCCAAAGCGGCTAAAGAATTCGGTGTGCCCTTCACCCTTTCCACGATGTCCATCAACTCTATCGAAGATGTGGCAGAGGCGACAAACGCTCCGTTCTGGTTTCAGCTCTATACGATGCGGGACGCCGATTATGTCAGCCGTCTGATCCAGCGCGCCAAGGACGCCAATTGCTCGGCGCTTGTCATCACACTTGATCTGCAAATTCTGGGTCAGCGGCACAAGGATCTCAAGAACGGGTTGTCCGCCCCACCCAAACTGACACCAAAGACAATTGCAAACCTGATGACCAAATGGACATGGGGCATCGAGATGCTGCAGGCAAAGCGGCGTGAATTCGGCAACATCGTGGGCCATGTCGATGGCATTTCGGATGCATCCAGCCTGGGCGCATGGACGGCGGAACAGTTCGATCTGACGCTCGACTGGGCCAAGATCGCCAAGCTCAAGGAACAATGGGGCGGTAAGGTCATCCTGAAAGGGATTCTTGACGCGGAAGACGCCAAGATGGCGCTCAATGTCGGTGCAGATGCCATTGTTGTATCGAACCATGGCGGGCGGCAGCTGGACGGAGCGGTCAGCTCCATCAGCGCCCTGCCCTCAATCCTTGATGCGGTGGGCGATCAGGTCGAAGTGCACCTTGATAGCGGCATCCGGTCAGGTCAGGACGTGCTGAAAGCCCTTGCGATGGGGGCCAAGGGCACCATGATCGGGCGCGCGTTCATTTACGGACTGGGCGCAATGGGGCAAAAGGGTGTGACCACAGCGCTAGAGGTGATCCAAAAAGAGCTGGACACCACAATGGCGCTTTGTGGTGAGACAAATGTCGCAAATCTGGGCCGCCATAACCTTCTTATTCCCGAAGATTTCGGCGGGCGCTGGCAGAAAACCTGAGGCTGGGATAGGTCTGGCCCATGCTCGTATTCCTGCGTCACAAGATAACCTTTCTGGCTACACCCAAGACAGGTACGACAGCCGTTGAGATGGCGCTGAAACCACGGGCTGAAATCGTGTTTTCCAAAGGGCGCAAGCACATCACAGCCTTGCGCTACGCCAACAAGATCGCGCCGTTTCTTGAGGATACCTTCGGTGTTCGTCCTGCCTCTGTCGCTGTGATGCGCGAACCGGTGGACCAGATCAGAAGTTGGTACAAGTACCGCAGTCAAGAGCGTCTGGATGGTACAGCGCAAAGCACCAAGGGCATCAGCTTTGACCAGTTTGTGCGTGAAGTCGTCTCCAACGACCCGCCGGAACGTGCGCAGATCGGACGGCAGTTCAATTTTCTGACCGACGGCAAAACGCAGGTGATGGCAGATCACATATTCGCCTACGAAGAACAGGAAGCATTCCTGATGTTCTTGTCAGAACATCTTCAGCATCCGGTCGAGATACCACTCAGGAACGTATCCCCCAAGGTAGGAGCGGCGTTAGAGCCTACGACACTTGCGCTATTGCAAGATGCCCGTGCGGCTGACTTCATCCTTTACGATGAACTAAGATCGAAGGATGGACACCTTAAGCGGAGCGACGCGCCAGCATAGGGACAAGGATCAGCGCTGTTGCCGCCAGCAAGGCGGCCACCAGTACAAAGGCCATGCGCAGGCCGAAGCCTTCAGCCACCAACCCCATCAGCGACGGCCCGAAGAAGAACGCACCGTACCCGATTACCGATGCGCGACTGATCGCGGCAAGCCGTTGCGCCGGTGGCACCACGCGCCCGATCAGGGCAAGGGAAAGCGACGCGACCACGGAAATGCCCAAACCCGCCAGTGCAAAGCCCGCCAGTGCCATAGGGACACTGCCTGCGACGCCAGCCAGCAGGATGCCCGAAGCGGAAACAACCGTTGCCAGAAGCATCAGCGTGGTGTCACGGATAACACGTGCAAGACCGTGCCCGAACAGCCGGCCGATCCCCATGGTCAGGCCCAGAAGTGCCGGTCCCAGTGCGCCCTCGCCTGCCGTGCCGCCAAGAGTGCGCTCCAGGTGAAGTGCGGACCAGCCCTCGGACGCCGCTTCTGCCAGAAACGCCATCATTACGACCAAACCAGCCAACAGAACCAGCCGGTGCATTGCCGCTGTCTGTATCTTTCCGGCCGCACCGCTTTCCGGCAACGTCACGGCGGGGTCGCGTGCGGTAATCGCCAAGGCAACTAGCGCGCATGCAAGGAGCAGAAACACGGACGTCGGTGCCCAGCCTGCCTCTCGCAATGCACCCGTCACAAGCGCACCACCGGCATATGCAAAACTGTAGAGCGCATGGTTAAGGTTCATCAGCGAACGCCGGGCATCAGCCTCGATCTCCGAAATTCTTGCATTGGCCAGAACGTCCACCACGCCGGAACCGACAGCTGCAAAAGCCATCCCGCAGATAAGCAAGGGGATGGAAGGCGCAATACCGGCCCCCAACATCCCCACAGCGATAACAGCAATGCTGATACTGCTCGCAACGCTGCCGAAAAGGCGCAGGAACATCGGGGCAAGCCACATCGCCATAATCGCGCCCAGCGAGGACACCAGAATGGCAAATCCGTATTCTCCATCGGACGCGCCCACATTCGCCTTGATTACCGGCATCTGGGCAAAGTAGGTGGCCCAAGCAAGTCCAATGGCGACAAATCCGGCAAGCGGTCGGCGCGATAGAATTATGTCGGTTTTCAGGCCCATTCGATCAGCCCTGACACGGCCCGCACCCCTTGCCAAGAGTGGTCGCGCGAATTTGGTCTTTTCACGAAGCACAAACCGTTCTATAGGCAGCGCTTCACGCGGGGATACAGCCTTGGAGGATTCCCGCCCTTACATATTGGAGAATACAAATGGCCGGAGAGATTCCAGATCTTATCGCCCAGGAACGGACGGGGACAGGCAAGGGCGCCGCTCGTCAGGCACGCCGTGATGGCATGGTACCAGGTATCGTTTTTGGTGGTGATGTTGACCCGCTGCCGATCAACCTTGATTTCAACAAGCTGCTGACAATGCTGCGCAAAGGCCGCTTTAAAGCGACTTTGTTCAACATGAAGGTCGAAGGCCACGATGACGTCCGCGTTATCTGCCGCGATGTTCAGCGTCACGTTGTTAAAGACCTGCCAACGCACGTCGACTTCATGCGCCTCAAGCGCACAACAAAGATCAACCTGTTCATCAACGTTGAAGTTGAGGGCGAAGACGTCGCTCCCGGCATCAAAAAAGGTGGCGTTCTGACGTTGGTACGTCCCGAGGTCGAACTTGTTGTGACTGCGGCAGACATCCCCGAGAGCCTGGTAATCGACATCTCCGCGCTGGAGATCGGCGACAGCCTGACAATTTCCGATGTGAAGTTGCCAGAAGGCGCAAAGCCAACGATCGACCGCGACTTTGTGATCGCTCAGGTTTCTGCACCATCCGGTCTCGCATCTCAGGATGATGATGACGAAGATACAGCGGCAGACGAGGTTCCAACCTCAGAGATGGGCCCACCAGATGGTGAGAAGTCTGACGACTGAGGCCTGCCCTGCAGGACCGAAGATATTGAGGGTCGCCATCAGGCGGCCCTTTTTCGTTTCAGGACAGTCGCGATGTCCTTTTCCAGCGCACCGCGACCGGTACAACGGATGATCGTTGCAGGGATTTAGATCATCCGCCAAGCCTGCTAAACAGAACACAAGAAGCAGGAGTACGTCTGATGAAACTGATCGTGGGACTTGGCAATCCGGGTGATAAATACGCGCGCAACCGACATAACATCGGTTTCATGGCGCTGGACCAGATCGCGTCGGATCATGGCTTTGGCCCGTGGAAAGGCAAGCATCAGGGCAGCATCACCGAAGGACGCATCGGGACAGATCGTGCAGTATTGCTAAAACCAGAGACCTTTATGAACAACTCAGGCCAGTCGGTGCAGGCGGCGATGCGTTTTTACAAGCTCGACCCCTCGGATGTGATTGTCCTGCATGACGAGATCGACCTCGCCCCCGGCAAGGTCAAATGCAAATCCGGCGGTGGACATGCGGGCCACAACGGCTTGCGGTCGATCCACGCCCACATAGGGCCGGAATATGACCGTGTACGGCTGGGTGTCGGCCATCCCGGTCACAAGGATGCCGTGCCCGGCTACGTGCTGCGCGACTTCCCCAAAGCAGATCAGGATTGGCTCGACGATGTATTGCGCGGTATCAGCGACGGGGCCAGTGCACTTGTGGCATGGGATACGGCCAAATTCCTCAATGCTGTTGCGATGCGGGTTAATCCGCCCCGTTCCGGCACTGGCACAAAAGGCCCCAAACCCAAACCAGAAGCTGCCGCCCCGGTTGACAAGGCCCTGTCGGAAGAGGCCCCCAAATCACCGATGCAAAAGCTGATGGAGCGCTTTAGATGAACCTGTCACAAGCCTTCGCGGCACAAGCGGACACCTGCACACGCATGGGTAGCCCTTTCATGGGCCAGCTTTTGGGTATCCTGAGTGAGAGCTGGCCCACCGACAGCGCATTGGGTCGCAAGTTTTCAAGTTTCGAAGGTGACATCGGACCCGCGGGTCATTCGTTGCCTCTGCGCATCGCGGGTGGGCTGCACGCATTGGTGCTCAGCAATGCCGCGCCTGAGCTCGCTGTACTCTACCCGCCGAACAAAGCCACGGACGACGCGCTGCGCGACGGTGTCCTGAATGCTCTGACCACCCACGAGGCCTTTCTGCTGGATTGGACGGACAGTCCGCCCCAAACCAACGAAGTGCGCCGCTCTGCCGCCCTGATTGCAGGCGCGCATGTAGCCTTGCAACATTTCAATCTGCCAATCCATCTGTCCGAACTTGGTGCCAGCGGCGGGCTGAACATGCTTTGGGATCACTACGCGCTGGAAATTGACGGCGACCGCTTTGGCATGAATGTGCCATCCGTGCTGCTGACGCCGGAGTGGGAAGGTGCGAAACCGCCCAATGCCAGCCCGTCCATTGCGGATCGGGCCGGCGTTGATCTTAACCCGCTCGACCCTAGTCGCGGCGATCATCTGCTGCGCCTGACCGCCTACCTTTGGCCGGACCAGCCGGAGCGTCTGAAGATGACCCGCGCCGCCGCGTCTATTGATGCGACGCGCCCTGTCAAAGGAGACGCAATTGAATGGCTCGCACCCCGCCTGGCCCGTGCCCCTCAGGGACGCTTGCACCTTATTCAGCACACTGTAGCCTGGCAGTATTTCCCAGCCGCCGTGCAGGCCCACGGCCGCGCTGTGATCGAGGCCGCTGGCGCACAGGCTACGAAAAACCGCCCGCTTGCGTGGCTGTCAATGGAGACTGACGGAGATACGACAGGCAAAGTCGGCGCGGCACTGACATTGCGGCTGTGGCCCGGTGATCTGACGCTGAATCTGGGGCGCGCGGATTTCCACGGACGCTGGATCAAATGGGCCTACGAGGGCTAGACTAATGTCTGAACGGCAAATGCCCGCAAGACCACTGCAGAGAAAGTAGACAGCTATGCGACGTTTCGGAAAATGGCTCGGGCGGTTTTTGCTCATTGCGGTGATTGTCGCGGTAGCGGTTGGTTTGTGGAAGCGGGAAGAAATAACGCGCCTTCTGGCTGTGAACTCGCTTTTCTCCGAAGAGAAGATCGTGACCAACTTCTCAAACATGAAAGATGCTTTTCTCACCGTACCGCTGGATCGCGGTGACGGCCCGACCAGCGAACTTGCCTATGGACCGGAGAGCGAGCTGCCCGAGGGGGCGCAGACGTGGATCGAAGACCGCAGTGTGACGGCATTGGTCGTGCTGAAAGACGGCAAGATCGCCTATGAAAACTACTTTCAGTCCACCCAGCCAGAGGATTTGCGCATCAGCTGGTCGGTGGCCAAAAGCTATCTGTCTGCGCTGGTTGGCATCTTGTTGGAAGAAGGCGCTATTGCCTCCATTGACGACCCTGTCACCAAATACGCGCCCACGCTTGAAGGGACTGCTTATGACGGTGCCAGCCTTCGGCAGGTCTTGAACATGGCCAGCGGCGTGACCTTCGATGAGGATTATCTGGATAAAAATTCTGACATCAATCGCATGGGCCGTGTGTTGGCGTTGGGCGGGAAAATGGATGATTTCACCACCGGATTGACCGAAACCTTCGCCGATCCCGGTGCGGAATGGAAATACGTGTCAATCGACACCCATGTGATTGGCATGGTGGTGCGTGGTGCCACCGGCCGTTCGATCGCGGATCTGCTGAGCGAAAAGGTCATCACGCCCTTGGGCGTCGAATATGCGCCCTACTATCTTACGGATGGCGTTGGCACTGCCTTTGTCCTTGGCGGGTTGAACGTAACCACGCGGGATTATGCACGCTTCGGTCAAATGTATCTTCAGGGTGGCGAGTGGAACGGTACGCAAATTGTTCCGCGTGAATGGGTAGAAGCGTCAACCGTGCCCAGCGCACCTACGGCTGAAGGCGAGATCGGATACGGGTATCAATGGTGGATACCAGTAGGCGCGGTGCCAGGAGAATACATGGCACGTGGTATCTATGGTCAATACATCTATATCGATACGGACCGTGGCGTCGTGATCGCGACCAACGCGGCAGACCGCAAATTCAGGGAAGAAGGCGTATCCGGGCAGAACATCGAAATGTTCCGCAAGATTGCGCAGAACATGTGAGGGCCAATGGAACCGGATGAAAGTGTAAACGTACTTGATGGTCCGCTCATCATCTGCGGCACCGATCCTGTCACGGGTTTTTTCCGCGATGGCTTTTGCAACACCTGCGCGGCGGATCAGGGCAGCCATACGGTATGCGCGGTGATGACGGCCGAATTCCTCGCCTTTTCGAAATATGTCGGAAATGACCTGAGCACACCGCGCCCTGAGTTCGGCTTTGCAGGGCTCAAGCCCGGGGATCCGTGGTGTCTGTGTGCCGGACGTTTCCGGCAGGCGGCAGATGAAGGATGCGGCCCGAAGGTCTATCTTGAGGCAACGCACAAGCGCGCGCTGGAGGCGGTACCGCTCAGGATTCTGCAAGACCATGCAATTGATACCGCAGACGAATAGAGCAGGCGCGTTGCCGCTGACACCCGAAAGACAGGTGTCAGCGAAGACTTAAGATAACGTCAGGCGAATTCACCCATCTCGAAGCCAAGCGCCTTGGCGACGGTAAAGATATCTTTATCGCCACGGCCACACATGTTCATGCAGATGATGTGATCTTTCGGCAGATCAGGCGCAATCTTCATAACATGGGCCAGAGCGTGGGATGGCTCAAGTGCAGGAATGATGCCTTCCAACTCACATGATACCTGAAATGCGGCTAACGCTTCCTTGTCTGTGATTGACACATATTCGGCGCGGCCAATATCGTGCAGCCAGGCGTGCTCGGGCCCGATACCGGGATAGTCGAGACCCGCCGAGATGCTGAACCCTTCGAGTATCTGACCGTCATCATCTTGCAGCAGATAGGTGCGGTTACCGTGCAGAACACCCGGCCGTCCGCCAGTGAGCGACGCGCAATGCTCCATCTTGGCATTCACACCTTTGCCGCCCGCTTCGACACCAATGATGCCCACTTCTTTGTCATCAAGAAACGGATAAAACAGGCCCATCGCATTTGATCCGCCCCCGATGGCGGCGATAACTGTGTCCGGCAAACGGCCTTCGGCCTCGGTCATCTGCTCGCGCACTTCTTTGCCGATGATGCTTTGGAAATCGCGGACCATGGCGGGATAAGGGTGCGGACCGGCAACTGTGCCGATGCAATAGAACGTGTCGCGCACGTTGGTGACCCAGTCGCGCAGCGCATCGTTCATTGCGTCTTTCAAGGTGCCGCGACCTGACGTGACAGGTATGATCTCCGCACCCAGGAGACGCATGCGGAACACGTTGGGTGCCTGCCGCTCCACGTCGTGTGCGCCCATATAGACCACACATTTAAGGCCGAACTTGGCGCAAACCGTTGCAGTGGCCACACCGTGCTGCCCCGCGCCTGTTTCCGCGATGATCCGCTTTTTACCCATGCGGCGGGCAAGGATGATCTGGCCCAGCACGTTATTAATCTTGTGCGCGCCCGTGTGGTTCAGCTCGTCGCGCTTCATGTAGACCTTCGCTCCACCAAGCTTGTCGGTCAGGCGTTCCGCGAAATAGAGCGGGCTGGGGCGTCCAACATAGTGCGTCCAAAGATCATGCATCTCTGCCCAGAACGTCTCGTCCGTCTTGGCAATCTCATACTGCTCTTCCAGCTCGAGGATCAGCGGCATCAGCGTCTCTGAAACAAAACGCCCCCCGAAATCACCAAAGCGCCCGTTTTCATCCGGACCGGTCATGAAGCTGTTGAAAAGATCGTTGGCCATTGGAGCGTCTCCTGTCTCGCGCGGGTCAGAACAGACATCTAGCGCAGGCGTGGGTCACGCGAAACCCCAAGACTATTGCATTCTGCATGCGCTATTTCGCAGCAGCCAAAACCTGCACGCCCACTCGCCTATTTGCCATAGGAGTTCGTCAGTCAAACAGCTTAAAAAGCTCTTTCTTCAGCTTGTCTTCCAACTCGTCCTTGACGGCATCCTCAACCGATTGACCGTCCTCACGCGTGATGCCCAATTCTTCTTCCAGCTTTTCGTTCACGTTTTGCTTCACGCGCTCTTCTGCACGTTCGCGTTCTTCGGAAAAGTTGAGGTCGATCACTGCCTGTAGATCGGGCTTGATGCGCGGGTCAGACCAAGGGCCGGAGATGCGCACCGGAACCGCCAGCCCGCGATCATTGTTCACGCGCAGCGCTTTCGGCGTCACCGTGTAGTCCAGCGTCTGTGCACCAAGGTTCACCTGCCCCACACCGCTTGCATTAAAGTTTGTCAGCGACATTTGCAGGTTATCGTTGGTCAAGACGCCCACGTTCATCGCAAAGGTCGCGGTCATCGCATCGAAAACCGTTGTCCCGCCCGCCACATCGAAAGAGCCCAGTAGATTATCCAGATCGATCCCCTCAATTGATCCACGTCCGACCTTAATCGCTCCTTTTCCCGAGAGCGACCGCATGATTGCATCAAGGTTCTGGCCGACCCCGAGGAAGGACACCTCGGCATCGCCCGCGCCGGTAAAGCGCGACAGTCCTGCCATATCCGCGAGCAGCCCTTTCATCTCAACCCCGGCGGCACGCAGATTGCCCCCGACCGACAGACCGTTTCGATTGTTCATCACGAATTCACCGCTGAATACGCCGCCATAGCCAGAAACCTCGCGCAGCTCGAACACCATGCGCGCGCGGTCATTGCTTAGCAGGCTGCGGGTTTTGCCCAGTTTGAGTGTGCCCAGATCAATGCTGTCCGCACTTAACGCAATTGCGCCGTTGAAAGCGGAAAGGCCTGAGGCATCAATCGGTGCGCGGGACCATCCAGCGGAGGATGCAGCGCTGCCTGAACTTTCGCCGCCAGACGTGAGGCTGCGCATATCCAATGCGCCGGCTTGCAGTTGCGCGTTAATCTGCGGCGTGCCGTTCAGCTCGATGTCGGCCGCACCGCGCAAGGTATTCCCGCCCAAATCCGCCACCAATTCCCGCAGGGCCAGCTTGCGGTCCGGTGTGAGGGTAATGTCCGCGCTGGTGTCTATCGTGCGGCCAAATCCTTCCGGGAGATCGACACCCCCTACACCCAGTGCAGCCATAAAGGCACCAGTATCCGAGGTCTTGAGGCGAAGTTTGCCGGCAACCGCACCTTGCAGGGATGCACGCCCATTTAAAGACATCTCGCCTCCTTGCGTGCGCATTTCGAATGCCAATGGCTGCACCTGTCCATTCAGAAATCCGGAGAAAGCATCAATCGTTGCCACGACATCTACCTTCTGTGCCGCGGGGCGCAAACTCGCTTCGATTGCAGCGGGACCATTCTGGTCCGGCCAATCTAGCGACAGATCAACGCCAGCATATGATACCAGATCGCTGCCCTCGGCATCATAGATCAACGCCGCATCCCGGATAACCAGCCGCTGGATGGTGATAGGCCGTGTCGCTGTGCCAGCCTCGGATCCCGTCTCTATGCGGGTTTCACCATCCGCATCCGTAAACAGCCAGTTGGCCCGCCCGTCAGCGCGACTTTGTAATCGGATGGTGGGGCTCGTCGCTTCGACATTGGTGATCCTGATCTCGCCACGCAGTAACGCCCCTGCATCCACACCGATTGCTGCCTGCGCGGTGCTCAGCATCGCCTCTCCATCGGTCCAGTCGGCATTGCCAATCTCTAGCCCGCCCGCAGTCACGCCCAGAACAGGCCAGAACGTCATGCCGACATCGCCGCTGATTTTCACATCGCGGCCCGTGACACGCGTCAACTGATCCGATGCAATCCTTGCAATCCGGTCGGCTGGCAACATCAACACACCGACAACGGCAATCACCGCCATGATAACCAGAATTCCGATGATCCTAACGATCCATTTCATGTCCCACACCTCTCTGCCCGGGGCTTTCACACACCCTTTGCTTGGACTATAGCCACATCATGAGCACAAACCCACCAGAACTACGCCCCGACCTCGCCCCGCGTGCGCGGATCACCGACCCAAAGCGCCCGGGCCAGCCGACCATCGGCATGGTATCTTTGGGCTGCCCCAAAGCTTTGGTCGACAGCGAACGCATTCTGACGCGCCTGCGGGCCGAAGGGTATGGCGTGTCGCCCGATTATTCCGGTGCGGATGCGGTGATTGTGAATACCTGCGGATTTCTTGATTCAGCCAAGGCAGAATCCCTTGATGCCATCGGTGAAGCGCTGAACGAAAACGGGCGCGTGATTGTGACGGGATGTCTGGGTGCCGAACCTGACTACATCCGCGAACATCACCCCAAGATCCTTGCCGTGACCGGCCCGCATCAATACGAACAGGTGCTGGATGCCGTGCACAGCGCCGTGCCACCGTCGCCCGATCCCTTTATCGATCTGTTGCCTGCGCAACAGGTCTCCCTCACGCCGCGCCATTACAGCTATCTCAAAATTTCCGAAGGCTGTAACCACAAGTGCAAGTTTTGCATCATTCCCGACATGCGCGGGCGGTTGCAATCGCGTCCTGCCCATGCCGTGCTGCGCGAGGCCGAACGGCTGGTCGACAGCGGCGTGAAGGAGTTGCTGGTGATCTCTCAGGACACCTCGGCCTACGGCGTCGATATCAAACACGCCGAGGACCGCGGCCACCGCGCCCATATCACCGACCTGGCGCGTGATCTGGGATCGCTGGGCGCGTGGGTCCGGCTGCATTACGTCTACCCCTATCCGCACGTGCGCCAGTTGATCCCGCTGATGGCCGAAGGGCTGGTGTTGCCCTATATGGATATCCCGTTCCAGCACGCGCACCCTGATGTCCTTAGACGCATGGCCCGCCCTGCGGCAGCGGCCAAAACGCTGGACGAAATCGCCGCCTGGCGCGACATCTGCCCCGACATAACCCTGCGCTCCACCTTCATCGTCGGCTATCCGGGCGAGACGGAGGCGGAGTTCCAGACCCTGCTGGATTGGCTGGACGAGGCGCAGTTGGACCGTGTGGGTTGCTTTCAATACGAAAACGTCGAAGGCGCGCGGTCAAACGCCCTGCCGGATCATGTGGAGCCGCAGGTAAAACAGGACCGCTGGAACCGGTTTATGGAAAAGGCGCAGGCAATTTCGGAAGCCAAGCTGGAAGCAAAGGTCGGGAGCCGGATTGATGTGATCGTGGACGAGATCGACGCCGAGGCAGCAACCTGCCGGACCAAGGCGGATGCGCCCGAGATCGACGGGAACCTGTTTATCGACGAAGGGTTCGAGGGGGTGTCCGTCGGGGATATCGTCACGGTCGAGGTGGAGGAAGCCGGGGAGTATGATTTGTGGGGGCGGGTTGTTTGAGTGGCTACACCGCCATCAAATATTACCTTCTGGAGTCATCAGTTAACCGATGACTGAAGGCCCCGCACCCAAATACAGAGAGCCGTTCAATCATGCTAGAAGCCATAGACCAGTTAGCGGCAGATAGAAGCGAATGGCATAGTCTAGCGATCGTTTTGCGAGGTACTTCGTCCGGTCGCGTTGTGACCTAAGCTAATACATACTATGGGTCGGATCACAAAGTTTGGACCGATTGAATCCAATCCCGCACGGGATCAAGGCGTAGCCGCCGTGCAGCGGCAGCCCCTCCGTCGGGCTGGCGCTTTGTCAGACAGATGCGCTTTCATCAAATAGAAGACTACAACAGCCACCATAAACTGACCTGAACCCACGTCGGATGCGCCACCCCAGGGGCTGTCTCTGCCGGGCGCGTGGGGTGCATGGATTACAGCACATAGCAAGAACACTTGAAAATGTTCCCCCTCTGTTCTATATGTTAACCAAGAGTTAAGACACAGTAGAACGCAAGGAATATTCCATGTCCTTTCAACCCACCTTCCCCGGTCTGTTCTCACCCGCACAGGGCGCGCAGCCCGTTCAGACCGACGCCCCGCTGCCCGCCACGGAAAAGCAGATCGCCTATGCCACAACGCTGGCCGCCAAATCGGGCGATCCGCTGCCCGACGGGATCACCGCAGACCGTGCGGCGCTGTCAAAGTGGATCGACGCGCACAAGGCACCTGCACCGCAGGGGCGTTTTTCGGACTATCCGTCGTCGAAACAGGTGGCCTTTGCCGAACGGATCGCGCGGCTCAAACGCAATCCGGTGCCGCCGGAATGCTTCAAGGATCGCGCCCTTATGTCGCGCTGGATTGATAGCAATAAGCCGCGCTGAGCCTTTGAAGCCGACATCAGGCGCCCTATCTGACGCAAATGAGTGAGAAAACCGAAGTTCTATACAACGCAAGCTGCCCGATCTGCAGCCGCGAAGTTGACCACTATGCGAAGTTGAGCGCGCGGGCGGCCTTGCCAATCCGGTATGATGACGCGACCGACCCTGCGAAGCTGCGCGATTGGGGCATCACTGCGGAAGATGCGGCACGGCGTTTCCACGTGCGCAAGGGTGGGCAAACCTATGGTGGTATTCCCGCGTTCGTCGTTCTTTGGCAGGATATTCCCCAAACCCGCTGGCTGGCACGTCTGGTCTCCCTGCCGGGCGTGAACTGGATCGCACAAAAGGTGTATGACCATTTTGCGGCCCCGCTGCTGTACCAAATGCACCTGCGGCGACAGCAGCGTGATTGACGCAAGGTGAGCACGCTGGGGCCATCACATCTTAATTTTTATCGGTTAACGATATTTGATGGCTTATCCTTACTCCAAAGCTGAGACCCTTGCAGATGCAGCCGTCCATGCGGCGGGGTTGTTGTTTTCCGTTCCTGCCTCGATCTTGTTGATCGCCCACGCAGCACAGCATTCCGGATCGGCCCTTGCGGCCACGGCGCTTTATGCGGGGTGTCTGATCCTGGCTTTCGCGGCCTCGGCGCTTTATCACATGTGTCCGGTCGACCGGCTTCGACCCACGTTGCACCGCATTGATCATGCCGCGATTTACCTCAAGATTGCAGGCTCTTACACGCCCATCGTCGTCGTTATCGGGTCCGGCTTTGCCTATGGAATTCTCGGGCTGGTCTGGGCTTTGGCCGTGCTGGGTGCCGTTGCCAAGCTGTCATTCTGGTCCACTGCGGCCAAGGGGTCACTGGGGCTTTATCTGGGAATGGGGTGGCTTTCTACGTTGTTGGTCTGGCCTATGTGGCAAACGCTCAGCGGTGTGGTTGTCGCCCTCGTGGTCATCGGCGGGCTGATCTATTCTGTAGGTACGCGGATCTATGCCCACCCCGGCATGCGCTATCAGAATGCGATCTGGCACAGCTTTGTGCTTCTGGCGTCTATTTGTCTATTCGCGGCCATCGCGCTTAGCCTCTAGGTAAACCGTTACACAGGTTTGCACATGACGGAACCTGTCTCCTCCCAGATGTTTGCCACCGTACCAGCGTGTCACGATAATCAGTTCACCGCTGAGTTCCGCGCGCTCAAGCATGCGCAGAATTATCATCCCGGCACCTGCTTCTCCGTCATCCCCCTTCAACGGGGTGCCATCGGGCAAAAGCACGCCCCACGTATTATGGGTGGCCTTGGCATAGGACTTTTCGCGTTTCAGCTGTTTCAGCGCGGCGTCGACACCAGCCCTGTCAGACACGCGTGTGCCTGACACCGCATATTTCGATCCTTTATCATTCAGGATCACGCCTGATTTATACAAACCGACTACAATCCTGCAGCAGTCCGGCGCACAACGTCGATCCGCGATGCATTAGGTGGATGGGTCCCAAGGAATTTGTCGCCCGGGTCAGGGATACGGGTAAAGAATTCAGAGCCGCGCAGCGGATCGTATCCTGCCCGTTTTGTGATGATCGTGCCAAGCGCGTCGGCCTCAAGCTCAAATTCTTTCGAGTAACTGCGCGCACCCACTGTTGCCCCAAGTTGCTGTGCGGAACGGACCGCTTCCGCGCCCCCGCCGGCAAGTGTGGCAAGCCCCGAAAAGATCACGGCGCCAGCAACAGCATTTTGCTGTTGGCGGGCGATATGGCCGCCGATGTGGTGCGCTGTTTCATGCCCCAACACAAAGGCCAGCTCGTCTTCGTTGCGGGCATCTGCGATCAACGCGAGGGTGAACGCAACGACCGGACGCCCCTGTTTATCAAGTGTCTGGAACGCATTCGCAGGCTGACCGGGACGATCGTCTACCACGATATTGAAATCGCAATTCACACCCGACGTACGCGCACGGCATTCGCGTTCGGCCACCGGCTCAACCGTTTGCACCACCCGTACAAAGCTGCGCGCGGCCTGTGCGCCCGAAAGCGTCGGAGCCGCTGGTGCCGTAGTCTGCGGCGCAGGCGTGGTTGGCGATTGTGGCACCTGCTGCACATCGCAGGCAGCAAGCATCGCCAAGAAAGCAACTGCTGCAAATGTCTTTTTGATCATGCGTCCTGTCCCTGCGCCTGTGGTGCTGTCTGTCTTATGTTAGCACGGGATGCGCGGGGGGCCAGCCCATTGATGCGTCTTCGGCAAAGAGCCGTCCTTCTGCCTCTTGCAAAGCATCACCGAAACCCGCAGGGTCGGCAAATGTTTACCATTGAGCACGAATTCGACGCCTCCGTGATCACGCTTGTCGATGAGGGGCAAACCCCGCTTCGCGAAGACATCACGGTTCACGCATTCGACACTGAAATCACCTTTGAGCAGTGGGACCCGCGGACTGACAGTGTGTCGAAGATCACCCTGTCGCCGGAGCAGTTGCGCGATCTGACGGCCGCGCTCAACCTGCCCGAAGGCATATACCGCAGCCCAACGGAATAAGGACACGTCCATGGCCACTGGCACCAACATCAAGACTTTCTTTGACGGCACATGGCACGACGGTGACCGCATGGTGATGAACGCGGCCGATCATGGAGCGTGGCTCGGCACGACTGTTTTTGACGGCGCACGCCTGTTTGACGGCCTGTCCCCAGATCTGGAAAAGCACTGCGCACGGATCAACCGTTCTGCCGAAGCGTTGATGATTACGCCGACCGTCAGCACCGAAGAGATGGTCGAGACAGTCCGCGAAGGACTGAAAAGCTACAACAAAAATCAGCCGGTTTATATCCGGCCTATGTACTGGGCGCTTGCGGGCGATGATCTGGGCATTGTGCCACGCGCAGGGGCCACTGGCTTTGCCATCTCGCTCGAAGAAATCCCCATGGCACCACCCGAAGCCGCCACGACCCTGACGCGCACGCGGTTCCGTCGCCCTGTGCTGGAAGATGCTGTGGTAAACGCCAAGGCTGGCTGTCTTTACCCCAACAACGCCCGCATGATGGTTGAGGCGCGGTCCAAAGGTTTCGGCAATGCCTTGGTGGCAGATGCGCTTGGCAATGTCGCAGAGAGCGCTTCAGCCAACGTGTTCATGGTCAAGGACGGCGAAGTTTTTACCCCCGTTCCAAATGGCACATTTCTGGCAGGCATCACCCGCGAGCGTCACATGATCAACATGGCGGCCGAGGGCATCAAAGTGCACGAATCCGTGCTGTCATTTCAAGACTTCCACGAAGCGGACGAAGTGTTCTTGTCGGGCAACATGATGAAAGTCACACCCGTAGCGGCATTTGATGACACGACCTACGAAGTCGGGGCAAACGCCAACCCTGTCACCCGCCGCGTGCGCGAAATGTATTGGGACTGGGCCGCAAGTTCAGGAAGCTGACACCTAATTACGTGACCACTAGGGTTCGCGATGTTCCCGGGCGCCCCATAGGCAGCACAGGCATTAGCTTTTCACAGAGCAGTAGCTCACCCCACCGAAACGCAATCAGAATGGGATTGCGTGCCTTCGGTTCTGGGGTCATGATCCCCGCGAAGGAGACCAAAGATGCGCAAGTTCCTTGTCGTGCTCGATGACAGCACCGAATGTCTCAATGCCATGCGGTTTGCAGCACTGAGGGCAAACCATACCGGCGGCGGCGTCGCCGTTCTGTCCGTGATCCCGCCGGATGAATTCAATCACTGGATCGGCGTTGGCGATATTATGCGCGAAGAAGCCCGCGAACGTATCGAAGTGCACTTTGAAGTCTTCGCAAAATGGATGCGCGACAAGCAAGGTGTCGATCCTGAACTGGTAATCCGTGAGGGCGAACCCTCGGACGAGATCATTGCGCAGATCGCGGATGATCCTGACATTGGTGTGCTTGTTCTGGGCGCATCGTCAGACAAGAAGAAAGGGCCCGGCCCGCTGGTCACGCAAATGTCCCGCTCTGCCGGTACGTTGCCGATCCCGATCACCATTGTGCCCGGCAACCTCAGCAAGGAACGGCTTGAGGCGATAACCTGAACCGGTGATACACCCAGTGGCCGCGTCTGGCCGCTGGACGGGAAGAGACACGCCGTTTAGAATGGTTCCAAGGACTTGAATCACGGGCCGCTGACCCGCATATCAGTCGTAAGCAGACAAAGGATGCCGCCACATGTTTATCCAGACAGAATCCACGCCGAACCCCGCAACGCTCAAGTTCCTGCCCGGCCAGTCCGTGCTGGAGATGGGTACAGCGGATTTCCCGACACCTGACGCTGCGGGCGGCTCGCCCCTTGCCCAGCGTCTATTTGGGGTCAATGGTGTGACAGGCGTGTTCTTTGGCACGGATTTTGTGACCGTTACCAAAGATGACGCGATCGAGTGGGACCATATCAAACCCTCGCTTCTTGGCGCGATCATGGAGCATTACCAGTCCGGTGCGCCGGTGATGGGTGCCGATCATCAGGCGTCTTCGGGTCATGCGGATCACGACGGCGAAGATGGAGAGATTGTAGGCCAGATCAAAGAACTGCTCGACAGCCGTGTCCGCCCCGCTGTTGCTCAGGATGGTGGTGACATTACGTTCCACGGCTTCGACCGTGGTGTAGTATACCTGCACATGCAGGGTGCCTGCGCCGGTTGTCCTTCGTCCACCCTCACGCTGAAGATGGGGATCGAGAACCTGTTGCGGCACTACATTCCGGAAGTCACCGAAGTGCGCCCCGTCGCCTGACGTGAGCCTCCTTTCCGAAACCGCCTTATTGGCCTTCGACACTTCAGCCGCGCATTGCGCGGCTGCTGTGTATGAAGGGGATGCGTTGCGTCAGGCCGTTGTCGAGCCGATGGCAAAAGGTCAGGCCGAGCGTATTCTGGTGCTGTGTCAGGAAGTCCTGGCAGCTTCAGATCTCGCATTTACGGACCTGACCGCACTTGCGGTTGGCATCGGGCCAGGAAACTTCACAGGTATCCGCATTTCCGTCTCGGCCGCACGCGGGCTGGCTTTGGGTCTTGGTATTCCGGCAGTCCCTGTCTCCGCATTCGAAATGTTGCGAGATACATCCGGTCTGGGCGCACATGCGGCGGAAGTCGTTATCGTGGAAGCGCCGCGCGGCGCGGCCTATGCTCAGTGCTTCCACTACGGACGCCCGTCAGGTGCGCCAGAAATGATTGATCCTGCAGCACCGCCCGACCATCTGCGGCAGACGAACCTGATGGTAACAGGCCACCGCGCAGAAGAAATTGCCGGAGCTTTAGGTGGCACCGCGAATACCGCAGAGATTTCCACTCCTGCCGAGCAGCTGGCACGCGTCGCACATTGGAAGCTGGAAAACGGTCATGACACCGATACGCGGCCTGCCCCGCTCTATGTCCGCGCGCCGGATGCCGCCCCTGCCCGCGACGCGGCACCACTGATACTCACGTGACCCCTCAAGCACTCGCAGCATTGCACGCTGCGGCGTTTGTTCACGAACGCCCCTGGTCATCGGACGAGTTTGCCTCTCTGCTGAACTCAGATCACGTTTCGCTTTTGACAGACGAACACAGTTTCGCCCTCGCGCGTACCGTCGCCGGAGAGAGCGAGCTTCTGACCCTTGCCGTGGATCCGGACCATCAGCGCTGCGGGTTGGGACGCAAACTTACGCGGGCTTGGCTAACAGCTGCGCGGGCGCAGGCTGACGTGGCATTTCTCGAAGTTGCTGCTGACAATGCCGGTGCACATGCACTCTATACCGCCGAAGGGTTTGCCGAAGTCGGGCGCCGCAAGGGCTATTACATGCGCAAGAACGCGGCACCTGCGGACGCGATCGTCATGCGACGCGACTTAACCCTTGGTCATCATGGTGTTTTACACCCTCCCACTTGAGGAATCGGTTGACCCTCCCCCCCTACTCCCGCCTAAATTGGCAATGATCTGACGATCGTGGGCAAGGGGCCACTGCTGGCTCTGCCCCAATATGGAAAAACCGGGAGATACCACATGACCCTTATGACAAAATTTCTGGGCGCTGCCGCCGCCGTCGCGCTAAGCGCCGGTGCTGCACTGGCAGAGCCTGCTCTGATTTTTGACCTTGGCGGCAAGTTCGACAAATCCTTCAACGAAGCAGCTCACAACGGTGCGCAGCGCTGGCAGGAAGAAACCGGCCTGAACTACCGCGAGATCGAGCTTCAGTCAGAAGCACAGCGCGAGCAGGCCCTGCGCCGTTTTGCCGAAGCAGGTTCAAACCCGATCATCACAATGGGTTTCGCGATGGCAGACCCGCTGTCCTCCGTTGCGGCTGATTACCCCGACACCAACTTTGTCGCCATCGACGTGACATGGTTGGAAAACCCGAACATCCGCCAGATCGGCTTTGCCGAGCATGAAGGCTCCTACCTTGTTGGTATGCTTGCAGCGATGGCTTCCAAGAGCGGCACAGTCGGCTTTATCGGTGGCATGGACATCCCGCTGATCCGCCACTTCGGTTGCGGCTATGCGCAGGGTGCTAAAGCTGTAAATGCCGATGCGACCGTGATTGCAAACATGACAGGTACGACACCTGCCGCATGGAATGACCCGGTAAAAGGGTCCGAGCTGACAAAAGCGCAGATTTCACAAGGTGCTGACGTTGTTTATGCTGCTGCCGGTGGCACAGGCGTCGGTGTGCTGCAAACTGCTGCGGACGAAAACATACTCTCTATTGGTGTGGACAGCAACCAGAACCACCTGCACCCGGGCAAGGTTCTGACCTCCATGCTCAAGCGTGTTGATGTTGCCGTTTATGACGCACTGGCCGCAGGTGATGACCTTGAAACAGGTGTCTTCACTCTTGGTCTGGCCGAAGAAGGTGTTGGCTATGCGCTGGATGACAACAATGGCCCGCTGATCACAGACGAGATGAAAGCAGCTGTAGATGAGGCCCGTCAGAAGATCATCGACGGCGAAATCGAAGTGACCAGCTACTATGCGAACGATAGCTGCCCCGCACTGGACTTCTAAGTGACGCAGGAAACAACATTGGAGCGGCAGGCAACTGCCGCTCCTGACGTGCCAGCAATCGAGCTGAAGGGCATATCCAAGGCCTTCGGACCCGTACAGGCCAACAAAGACATCTCAATCCGCGTCATGCCCGGTACGATCCATGGGATCATCGGAGAGAACGGCGCGGGCAAATCGACACTCATGTCGATCCTTTACGGTTTCTACAAAGCCGACAAAGGCGAGATCTGGATCAACGGATCAAAGAAAGAAATACCTGACAGTCAGGCGGCGATTGCTGCGGGCATCGGTATGGTGTTCCAGCACTTCAAACTGGTTGAGAATTTTACGGTCCTGGAGAACATCATTCTGGGTGCCGAAGACGGGCGGTTGCTGAAACCGTCACTGGCCAAAGCGCGGCGTACCTTGCTGGAACTGGCCGAAGATTACGGGCTGAACGTTGAGCCTGACGCCTTGGTGCAGGACATTGGCGTCGGCATGCAACAGCGCGTCGAGATTCTAAAGGCCCTCTACCGTCAGGCGGATATCCTCATTCTGGACGAACCGACAGGCGTTCTGACACCGGCTGAAGCGGACCAGTTGTTCCGCATTCTGGGCCGTCTGCGCTCCGAGGGTAAAACCATCATCCTGATCACCCACAAGCTGCGCGAGATCATGGAAATCACCGATACGGTCAGCGTGATGCGCCGTGGCGAAATGACCGCAACGGTGCGGACACAAGACACATCACCACAGGAACTGGCCGAGCTGATGGTCGGGCGCAAGGTTCTGCTGCGTGTCGACAAAAAGCCCGCCACTCCGGGGGACGTGGTGCTCGACATCAAAAACCTAAAGGTCGTTGACGAAAAAGGCGTTGAGCGTTTGCGCGGGATTGATCTGCAAGTGCGTGCGGGCGAAGTGCTGGGCATTGCCGGTGTTGCGGGCAACGGCCAGTCAGAGCTGCTTGAGGTGCTGGGCGGTTATGCGGACGGCACCGGCGAAGTACGCCTCAACGGGCAATCGCTTGATTTGACAGGTCGCCACTCGGATGGCCAATCACGGCGTGCACGCGGCATCGCACACGTTCCCGAGGACCGTCAACGTGAAGGCCTGATCATGGACTATCAGGCTTGGGAAAACACCGCCTTCGGCTACCACCACGATCCTGAATATCGCGCCGGTGTTCTCATGAACAACGCGGCAATCCGCAATGATACGGCAGAAAAGATGGAGCGCTTTGACGTGCGCCCACCAAATCCCAAGCTGGCCGCCAAGAACTTTTCTGGCGGTAACCAGCAAAAGATCGTTCTGGCCCGCGAGATTGAACGCAACCCCGACCTGTTGCTTGTAGGGCAGCCAACGCGCGGCGTTGATATTGGCGCAATTGAGTTTATTCACCAGCAGATCGTTGCTTTGCGCGATCAGGGCAAGGCCATCCTTCTGGTCTCGGTCGAGCTGGAAGAAATCCTGGCGCTGAGCGACCGGATTGCAGTCATGTTTGACGGTCGTGTAATGGGTGAACGCCTGCCGGAAGACACGGACGAAAAAGAACTGGGTCTTCTGATGGCCGGTATCACCGATACAAACGCGCCCCATTCAGTGGCCGAGGTCGAAGCCAACCTGGCGCACGCCGGCGGCGACCCGCACAAGGAGGTGTGAAATGGATGTAATGCCCAAGTGGGCCGAGGTGATCCTCGTGCCACTCATCTCCCTGTTGCTCGCTGCGATCATTTCCGCCCTCGTCATTCTTGCCATCGGCGAAGACCCTATCGCTGCGGTCAAGCTGATGATCACCGGTGCGCTGGGGTCGACTTACGGCTGGGGATATACGCTCTATTACGCCACGAACTTCATGTTCACCGGACTGGCTGTCGCGATTGCCTTTCACGCGCGGCTGTTCAACATCGGCGGTGAAGGACAGGCAATGCTGGGTGGATTGGGTGTTGCCCTCGCCTGCCTCTACATACCCTGGCCCCATTGGTCGCTTGCGCTGGTTGGTGCCACTGCGATGGCCGCCCTGTTTGGTGCAATCTGGGCCGCGATACCTGCGTGGTTACAAGCCAAACGCGGCAGCCATATCGTTATCACCACGATCATGTTCAACTTTATTGCCGCGGCTTTGCTGAATTACGTTCTGGTTAACCTTCTGCGCCCCAAGGGCCAGATGGATCCGGCCACAGCCCGCTTCCCCGAAGCGACGCAACTACCGACGTTGCACGATCTGTTGGCCCCGCTTGGCATCGAATTTTCCAAAGCGGCACCTGCAAACGTATCCCTTCTGGTCGCGGCTGCTGCCTGTGTCGGGCTTTGGGTGCTGATTTGGCGCACCCGTCTGGGCTATGAAATCCGCGCCTATGGTCATTCGGAATCAGCGGCAAAATACGCTGGCATCTCTCCGGTCAAGATCACCATGGTCGCCATGATCATCTCGGGTGCATTGGCGGGCATGATGGCCATCAACAACGTAATGGGAGAGGCGGAGCGGCTGGTTCTGAACTCTACCGAAGGTGCCGGTTTCATCGGTATCGCTGTTGCACTGATGGGCCGGTCACACCCCTTGGGTGTCTTTATCGCGGCAATCCTGTTCGGATTTTTGTATCAAGGCGGCGCTGAACTGGCGCTTTGGACATCTATCCCCCGCGAGCTCATAGTGGTCATTCAAGCCTTGGTCATTCTGTTCACGGGTGCGCTCGACAATATGGTGCGCATGCCGCTTGAGAAAATGTTTCTGGCTGTGCGCCGTGCGCGTGCCCCAAAGCCTGAGCGCAAGCCGGTGGAGCCTGCTGAATAATGGATTATCTCACGCTCATCCAACTTCTCGATTCTACCGTGCGCCTTGCCACGCCGTTACTGCTGGCATGTCTTGCCGGTCTGTTCAGCGAACGTGCGGGTATTTTTGACATCGGGCTTGAGGGCAAGATGCTGGCCGCCGCGTTCTTTTCCGCAGCCATCGCAGCGCTCAGCGGCTCTGTCTGGCTGGGTCTTCTTGCAGGTATCGGCGCGTCACTGGCGCTCTCTGCCTTGCACGGCCTCGCCTCTATCACGTTTCGCGGCAACCAGCTGATCTCGGGTGTGGCGATCAACTTCCTTGCGGCCGGTATGACCGTTCTAATCGCGCAAGGCTGGTTCAAACAAGGCGGGCGCACGCCGTCGCTGATGGGGGGTGCCCGCTTTGAAGGGATCACCCTGCCCGGCGCAGAGGCGATCGCCGACGTGCCTTTCATTGGCCCGCTTTACGCCGAACTGATCTCAGGGCACTCGATACTGGTCTATATGGCGCTTGCTGCCGTACCTCTCAGCTGGTGGATCTTGTATCGTACCCGCTTTGGCCTGCGCCTGCGTGCGGTCGGTGAAAACCCCGCATCTGTAGATACTGCCGGCATTTCGGTCGTTGGTCTACGTTATGCGGCGGTGGGCATCTGCGGCATCCTGTGCGGGATTGCCGGCGCGTATCTCAGCACCGCGCTTCAGGCCGGTTTTGTAAAAGACATGTCCGCCGGTCGTGGCTTCATTGCACTTGCGGCACTGATTTTTGCCAAATGGAGACCATGGCACGCGCTGTGGGCCACCCTGCTCTTTGGTCTGTTCGGCGCGCTTGAAACCCGCCCTGACGTGATCGAAGCGGTGATTGGCATGAAGGTTCAGGGCCAGTTGCTGGGCGCGCTGCCCTATTTGATGACAGTGATTATCCTTGCCGGATTTGTAGGCAAGGCCATCCCGCCCCGCGCCGGTGGCGAGCCATATGTGAAGGAACGTTAATAAGACCAGTTTACCGCGCTGTGTCAGTCCTGCATGCTGCAAAGCGGCACAGGACGTTGATTCAAAACCTGAGCCGCGCTAAGGGAACACATGCAGATATACCTTCCTATCGCCGAAGTATCGGTTAACGCCTTCCTTCTTTTGGGGCTGGGTGGGTTGGTTGGCATATTGTCCGGGATGTTCGGGGTCGGCGGCGGCTTCCTGATGACACCTCTCTTGTTCTTTATCGGTATCCCGCCCGCCGTGGCCGTGGCAACCGAAGCGAACCAGATCGTCGCGTCTTCATTCTCAGGCGTCCTTGCCCATTTCAAACGAAAGACGGTGGATCTCAGGATGGGCACCGTCCTGCTGATAGGGGGCTTGATCGGTGCCGCCTTGGGCGTGCTGGTGTTCAACTACCTCAAGGCGCAGGGTCAGGTCGATCTGCTGGTCAAGCTTTGTTATGTGGTCTTTCTGGGCGTGATCGGCGGCCTGATGTTCATTGAATCGCTCAATGCAATCCGCAATACCAAAAAGGGCAAACCCGCCCCGCGCAAGAAACACAACTGGATCCACGGCCTGCCCTTCAAGATGCGGTTCCGCGTCTCTGGGCTTTATATCTCGGTCATTCCACCGCTCATCGTTGGTGTGGCGGTGGGTATTCTGGCCGCGATCATGGGTGTTGGTGGCGGCTTCATCATGGTGCCCGCGATGATCTATCTCCTCGGTATGCCCACCAAGGTCGTGGTCGGGACATCCCTGTTTCAGATTATTTTCGTGACCGCATTCACAACGATGCTTCACGCTACCACCAACTTTACGGTCGATATTGTACTGGCGGTTCTGCTGTTGGTTGGCGGTGTCATCGGCGCACAGATCGGCACGCGCATCGGCGTCAAGATGAAGGCCGAGCAATTGCGCATCCTGCTGGCCCTGATGGTGCTGGCGGTCTGTGGTAAACTGGCGATGGACCTGCTGTTGCAACCGACCGAGCTTTACTCCCTTGGCGTGGCGGGTCACTGATGCGCGCGCTGGCCCTCTCAATCCTTTTGCTCGTTGCATCGCCTGTGTTTGCAGAAGAGGTCGTCCTTGGGCTGAGCAAGGATCAGGTGTCGATCAATACCAGTTTTGACGGGTCCGAAATCTTGATTTTCGGTGCTGTCAAACGCGAGAAACCTATCCCCGACACGCCCCGCTTGCAGGTGATCGTTACCGTCGCGGGACCGTCGGAAACCGTTACTGTCCGGCGCAAGGAAAAGCGGTTCGGCATCTGGGTGAACACTGATGCTGTCGATGTCGATAGCGCGCCCAGCTTCTATGCTGTCTCAAGCAGTACCCTTTTGGGTCTTTCGATCTCGGAGACCGAGGACCAGCGTCACAAAGTCTCCATCCCTCGCGCAATCCGGTCGGTCGGTGCGCCGATGAATATCACCAACAGCGCCACCTTCTCCGAAGCACTGATCCGCATCAAGAAGCGGTCAGACCAGTACCAACTGAACGAAGGTACCGTGAGCGTTGACGAGCAGACTCTTTTCCGCACCGCGATCAAACTGCCGTCCGCCTTGACTGAAGGCGACTATCAGACCCGCATCTTTCTGACACGCGGCGGCGAGGTCGTATCGAAGCACGATACGAGCATCTATGTCCGCAAAGTCGGGATGGAGCGCTGGCTGTTCAACCTCTCTCGAGAGAATGCATTCCTTTATGGTCTGATGTCGCTCGCCATCGCCATTGCCGCAGGCTGGGGCGCATCGGCCGTTTTCTCCGCCTTCCGCCGCTAAGAGGCCTGGCTTCGCTAGCCGCGCCCGATGAACGGCATCTTGGTCGCCATCACAGTCATGAACTGAACGTTCGCTTCGGGTGGTAGCGTCGCCATGTGAAGCACGGCATTTGCCGCATGGGCCACATCCATCGTATGTGTCTCGGGGCTTATCTTTTTCAGTCCCGCCACCATCTCTGTTTCTGCATTGCCGATGTCGATCTGGCCACAAGCGATGTCGAAGGGCCTGCCGTCCAGTGACAGCGATTTGGTCATGCCGGTGATTGCGTGTTTCGTCGTCGTATAGCAGACCGACCCGGGCCGCGGGGTGTGGGCAGAGATCGAACCGTTGTTGATGATCCGACCGCCCGCGTTCTTGCGCATTGCGGCAAACGCCAGTCGTGCGGCCAGAAACATGCCATGCAGGTTGACCATCATCACCTGTTCCCAGTCTGCGATAGCAATCTCGTCAATCGGGGCGCTTGGGCCGAACATCCCCGCATTGTTAAAAAGAACGTCCAGTGGGCCGAATTCCGTGAAAGCCTGCTCCAACGCGGTTGCATCCGTAACATCCGCAGGCAAGGCGACCGCATTCTCGTGCTCTGCTGCCATCTCGTTCAAGATATCAGCGCGGCGGGCGATCAGCCCTACGTGCCAGCCCTCCTGCAAAAACAGCTCTGCTGTGGCGCGGCCAACGCCGGAACTGGCACCGGTAATCACAATGCGTTTCACAACATATCCTCCGTTTGGGCATCTAGGGTAAGCGGTGCGGCAGGTGCGGCGCGCAGATCGTCCACCACCAGCGGTCCTGTCGGTTTTGAAAGCCGGTTTCGCACCACCCAGACCAATCGTTCCTGTGCGCGGGTGATCGCAACATATGCAAGGCGTTTCCACAAGGGTTGACCTGCTTCCATCCGGCCCATACGCGCAGCGGCATATAGATCGGGTGCAAACACCTGAACTGTCTCCCATTGCGACCCTTGCGCCTTATGGATCGTCACGGCGGCACCGTGCAAGAATGTCGCTCCCATACGGGCGGCAAAGGGAATGAAAGGTTCTTCCTCGTCGGGCTTTTCGATCTTCACTATGGAAGCGGCACTAACCTGCGGGTCTTCGGCCCCCATCACATGCAGCCGACTGAAGCCGGGTTTGCGCCCTTCCCCCAAGAAGATGACCTGCGCGCCTTTAATCAGGCCACGCGCCTCCAGATCCAGCCTCTTTTTGCGGTGTTTCAACGGCAATTCAATTCCGTCACAGATCAGCGGCTCGCCTGCGAGCAGGGCATCTTCCGGGGCACCGTGGACCGATCGGAACGCATTAATCAGCCGGATGCGCGTGGCATTGCGCCAGACCAGCACAGGCGAGCGTGCCATCAGATCGACTTCTACACGTTGCCCCCAAACAACGCGGTCATCCTTTTGGGCAGCCTCTTCGACCATCCGCTCAAACTGCTCAAACCCCAAATCGGGGTCGGCCAGCGCATGGGCCAGATCAAGGATCGGGTTGCCTGCATCCTGACGAAAAATTCGGTTCAGGTTCATCACCCGTTTCTCGGGCAGTTTTTCGAAAACCATGGTGCCGGACTGGTTCACAGGGGCCAGCTGTGCAGGATCACCAAACAACAACAGAGTCGGAAAGATTTCCTTCAGGTCCTCGAATTGCTTGTCGTCCAACATCGAGGATTCATCGACAAAGCCGATGTCCAGCGGCTCTTCGCGCCGTTTCCATCCGGTGATAAAATCGGACCCGCGCAATCCGGCGGCCGCAAGTGCCCCGGGGATGGATTTGTTACCCGCATAAAAGGCCGCTGCCCGATCAAGGGCAATCTCGGTCAACCCTTCTACATCAACGGGCCGTTCGCCGCTGCCAGCCAGCCATTCCGCAATCCGTTCATATTCGGGATCGTAGACAGGCGTATAGAGGATACGGTGAATGGTCGTAGCAGGCACGCCGCGCAGACGCAGAACCGATGCCGCTTTGTTTGTGGGGGCCAGAATGGCCAGCGTGCGCTTGTCACCCTTCTTGCGGCTTTCATAATCGCCCGAGACGATGGCAACGCCAGCCGCCTCAAGCGCCTTATAAAGTTCTGCAAGCAAAAGGGTTTTGCCCGACCCCGCCTTGCCCGTCACAGCCATCACCTGATCCGCCCCACCCGCTGGCGGCATCAGAAGACTGTCGGACAGGTCAATCCCTGCACTGCGCAGCATGTCTGCCACACCGTCATAGGCGGCGGCCTGATCGTCAGAATACGTAAGTGCGGTGGTCATGTGGCATGTCTAAGGACAATGGCCTTGGTGAACCAGCGCGATTGCGCAATCTCAGGCGGTTTTTACCCATGGCTGGTTTCGAATATTTCCCAAGCCCTGATCAAACCAGAACCGCGACTGTTCTAGCGTAATGCCTGCCCGCTCCGCGATCTGCGCCTGTGCCTCCAGCGTGAAATCCCACAAACCGACCGAGATTTGATCCTTTCCGGTGCCCTGACTGCCGAGCACTTCAGGCGACGAACCGATCATCCGATAGATCCGTATCATGCGAGCATCGAAGACACCGACAAAGTGTTTGATACCATACCCCTGCATGATCTCGCCCCCGCCAAGCATCAAGGCCGCCGCAACATGTCCGCCCGCGCCGCGCTTAAGGCAGAACCGTGTGCATTCCCAAATGAGCGGACTGCAAACCGGCCCATCAATCAAGTCGCCGAAATGGTCGTTGATCATCACAGAACCCGTCGTTGGCAAAAAACGCATGGAGCCACCGTGCCCGCCACCCGGTTCTTCCCAGATCACGTAAAGGGGGTTCATCTCGTCGTATTCATCCCGCTCGCCCCCGTCGGCATCCACTGCGACATCCCAGCCCAAACGGGTTCGAAACTGGTCAGCCCGATCCAAGAACATTGCGCGGGCCAGTTTGGGGTGTTTGTACAGTTGATCGGCGTAGAGGTATCGCAGCATCGGACTCTCCGGGTTGTCTCAGGTATGACCAAAGAGTTACCGCAGCGCCCCTTAACGCTGATGTAATCCAGCGCTCGGTGCTAAGTGGACTAGGGCAACATCTGTCACCCTCCCAATTTCGGGAATATTTTTGCCACACTCAACCCATAATTGCCTTATACTACAATAAGTCCCCGACTTAATGCTCGCGCTACCGCATGGGTTGTGTTAATCGCCCCCAATTTGAACCTTGCGCTCTCAATATAGACTCGCAATGTATGCTCAGAGATCGATAAACTGTCCGCGACCTGCGCACGGCTGTACCCGATGGCGAGCAGCGTGATGGCGTCGACTTCCCGTGGCGAGAGCGGCTGCACCGCCTCTGGCGTCCGTCCGGGTTCAAGATCGAGCGCTTTTTCATTGAGGAAATGCGCAATCAGAATCAATTCGGGCCGCTTGTCTTCGGTGAATGTCGCCCAAGTGTCGTCTTCACAACTGTCATTGACTGTAAACAGGGCGAATTGTCCATTTGGACCCCTGACCGGAATTGAATAGCCTTGATTGCCGACACCGTATTCAATCGCTTCGGCCTGAAAGGCGCGAGTGGCTTTAGACGACCAATCCAGTTGCTTCCAGTCTACGGGGTGAAACCTTTGGAAGCAGCCACTGATGACAGGATCAATCCTGACGTAATTCTGTTCGATGTAGCGGGCTTGCCAATCGAGCGAATAAGTCCCGCATCCATATTGGTCTCCGGCGGAATCCACCCAATGATACGCTACGTGTTTTATGCCAAGATTACGTTGAAGGTCTTCTGATGCCGTCTGAAGACCGGCAAGCGTATCAGCTTGTTCCAAACTCTCCAGAATGAATTCCAGTTGCTTTTTGTTGCCCATTTAGTTGTGTCTTCGTCCTTTCGTCCAAGGACGCGATCTCGGCCATGGCGACGATTGCGGTGTCATCTAACTGTTCCGCCAAGGCGTGCAGGTCGACCGACAATGCAAATGTCTTTAAATCGGCGAGAACGTCCAAAATCCAGTCACTACGCATACGAGACTCTCCTTCAAATGGTTAACAGATCGTTAACACAACCTTAGCATGTATCTAAAATGTGCAAAATTCGCTGGTTTCCACTCCCCAGTTATAGGGAGGAGCCGCGTTTTAACTGCTTGATTTAATTGGATGGTGGAAAAAGGCCACAAAAAAGGCCTGCGAATCAGTAGCTGATTCGCAGGCCTTTGTCTCTATATTGGAAACAGTTCGCGTTTACTTACGTGCTTCCAATGCGTCTTCCAGCGTGCGCAGTCCGGTTTTGGGCGACTGCACCAAAACAGACATGTTGCCGGGCTTATGCTCGTTGCGCATCATTTTCATATGGGCTTCTGGCAGGTCATCCCAGGCGAATACCTCGGACATGCACGGATCAAGACGCCGCTCAAGCATCAGCTTGTTCGCCGCAGATGCCTGCTTGAGATGGGCAAAGTGGCTGCCCTGCAGACGTTTCTGGTGCATCCACATATAACGGACGTCGAATGTGAGATTAAAGCCGGTGGTGCCCGCGCAGATCACAACCATACCGCCCTTTTTGACCACGAAGGTCGAAACAGGAAAAGTCGACTCGCCGGGATGCTCGAACACCATGTCGACATTCACACCCTTGCCGGTGATGTCCCAGATCGCTTTGCCGAACTTGCGCGTCTCGGCAAACCATGTGGCGTATTCGTCGCTGCCCACCTTGGGAAGTTGGCCCCAGCAGTTGAAGTCCTTACGGTTCAGAACGCCCTTGGCACCCAGATCCATCACAAAATCGCGTTTGCTTTCATCGGAGATCACGCCGATCGCGTTAGCACCCGCCGTATTAATCAGCTGGATTGCATAAGATCCCAGACCGCCTGACGCGCCCCAGACCAGTACGTTCTGTCCGGGCTTGAGGTCATGCGGCTCGTGGCCAAAAAGCATCCGGTACGCAGTGGCGAGCGTCAGCGTATAACACGCCGCCTCTTCCCATGTCAGGTGCTTGGGCCGCGGCATCAGCTGCTGAGACTGCACGCGCGTAAACTGGCTGAACGATCCATCCGGTGTTTCATAGCCCCAGATGCGCTGTGTCGGGGAATACATCGGGTCGCCACCGTTACATTCCTCATCGTCACCATCGTCCTGATTGCAGTGGATCACCACTTCGTCGCCGACTTTCCAGCGCTTTACTTTGTCACCAACCGCCCAGACGATGCCCGCCGCATCAGAGCCTGCGATGTGATAGGGCTGCTTATGACCGTCAAACGGGCTGATGGGCTGACCTAGTGCTGCCCAGACGCCGTTGTAGTTCACACCCGCCGCCATAACGAGGACCAGCACATCCTGGCTGTCTAGCTCTGGCACATCGACGACTTCTTTCAGCATCGCAGTATCAGGATCGCCGTGCCGTTCACGGCGGATGGCCCAAGCATACATCTGCTTTGGGACGTGGCCCATCGGGGGCATCTCGCCGACCTCGTAGAGGTCCTTCTCAGGTGCATCGTACTGAGCGATGTTTGAATCAAGTGCCATGGGGGCCTCCTGTCGGATCTGGATAAATTGCCGCAATGCAGAATCGCGCTGTTATCCTGTTGGGATATTTTGCGATACGCAATAATGCAACACCAGAACCGCAGTTTTTGTAATTTTATGACCCAGCAGGTGCAGAAATTTCGGATGCAATCGCAGCATTGCCATCCACACGCTGTGCGATTGAATTCGCGTAGAAGCGAAGCACAGCGGTCTGGTCAGCAACCGCAGACCATGTTCCGCCCTGTTTTGCGATCAGCCCCCGCGCCTCGAGCCCGCTCAATGCACGTGTGACCTGAATCGGCAGGGCCTCCGCATCTATGACTTCGTAGGCCGAAGGTGCCGCATCAAAAAGCGCCTTCACCTTGCTACGCAAGATATCCTCTGAAAGCTCCTTGTGCGCCAGCAACAGATGGCAAACCGCAGGCACAGCCAGTATCGGCATCACATCGCCGATGCGGCCCATCAACTGCTCTGACAATGCCTCGACACTCGCGTCCTGCCCCGCCTCGCGCATGGAGAGCGGCGGGCCAAAGGTCACAGCCGCCGTGCCAAACCGCGTTTCCTGCCATGTCAGGCGCTGCCACAGCTTGCGCAGAATGAACCCCACCACCACGGATATGCGTGCACCGAAACGTCTGTCGCCGCGTTCATCCGCAGCGATCAACACAAGGTCTTCCAGCACGCGGTCATAATTGATGGCTACCGGCACAAAAACAACGTCCCGCTCGCCCTCGGGGTCGAACCCTTCGACAAGATAGGACATCAAACCCATTTTGGGTTCTTGCAGCTTACCGTTCAGGCTCAAGCCACCTTCGGGATAGAAAGCCTGATTAACACCACCCTCGGTCGCCATCTGGACGTAGCGTGCCAATACCTTACGATAAAGCGCACCGCGAGAACGGCGTCTGATAAAGTAGGCACCAAGTGACTTGATAAGCCAGCTCAGCGGCCAGACACGCGCCCACTCCCCCACCGCATAAGACAGCGCGGAATCCCGTGCCGCCAGATAGGTTACCAGTACGTAGTCCATATTGCTGCGATGGTTCATCACAAAGACAACCGTTGCGTCCTTTGGGATGCTATTGAACACCGCGTCGTTGGTATCGGCCGTTTCAATCCGGTACACCGACTTGGCCAGCAAACGCGTCAGCCGGATGCCGAAACTGAAATAGGCAAAGGCTGAAAAGCTCGGCACGATTTCCCGCGCATATTCGCGCGCTTTCTCAAACGCCACGTTCTCGGGCACGCCGTTCTTGCGGGCATAGGCCACGATCTCTTTCGACACTTCGGGATCGTAAATCAGCCGCTGGATCATGTCATAGCGCCGCGCCAGTTTGAACGGCTCGATCGGCCGCTTGAGACGGGTGTTCAACTGCTTGACCGCGCGCTCCAGCCGACGGCGGAAAAACCACCTGACAGATGGCAGCAGCAAATGGCTAAGCGCCGTCACAGCCGCAAAAAGCAGGATCAGAATAAAAAGCCAAAGCGGCAATTGGACAGTTTGCGTCATGGCGCACACATTTGCAGTGTCATGCCCCAAGGACAACATATGATGGCGCGACGACCGCCCCACCGCGCCGTTCTACAGAAAACGGACTGCGGCCTGTTGCCCGCTTGCACCGCGATCACTGGGACTGCGGTGCCTGAAACGATGTCAGCAGGTTCTGCATCGGGCTTTGATCAACCTCGATAATACCACGACGGGGCCTGTCCAGATCGACGATAAGAAACACCAAGACCACGATCAGCGTCAGCATCAGGTAGACGGGCGTTGCCGGTTTCGACCCGTTGCCCCCGGCGGAAAAGCCCAACATCGCACCTGAAAGGATGAAGGTGACGAAAAGCATGATCAGCACGATTTCTGGCACATGCCTGTCCAGTGCTGCATTGCGTGACGCCAGCGCGTCAATCATATCGTTCAGCGCATTTGTCAGCGACACCGCTACCGGACCGCCCGGATCACGTGCGTTTGTCGCGGCAAGGCTCCAGACATCGGCAAATGCGGCTTCGGCGTTTGTCGTATAAAGTGCGCGTTCGCGATGTTGATCCGCCGACAATTTACCAGCCTCAACCCGCAATCTGGTGTATTTGAGCAGCGCCACTTTCGCCTGCGTCTTGGATGCGCCTTCCAAAAAGTCCAATCGCAACCAAGCCGTACCAATTGCATTGGCTTCGGCGACGACCGAAGTAGAGCGGGCATCATGTCGCGATAATGAGATGGAAAACGTAAAACCAAGCAGCAAGGCCAAAAGTCCCAGCAAAGATCCCTGCACCGCGATGGTCTGCGCTCTGGTCTGTTCGGTTTCCGAATGCTGGCGGCGAAATCCGATACGGTACCCCAGCCACATCGCCAACATCATCAGTCCCAAGAGACACAAAGAAATTAACGGGCTTGGAATGTCGTACATCAATTCATTTGATCCCATAAGAAGACTCGCAGGCTACTCTTGGGCCGCGCCTATGCCTGCGCTTGCCTTTCGTCAATCTCTGTCGCACCATGCCGCAACGCAGCGAATTGACATTAGCATAAAATGTCTCATATGTACCCCTGCACGCAATATTCTTGCCCCCTCGATCCATGGAGCCGTAGATGACTGAGCAGAAAAAAGACCGCCCCTGGTTGATCCGGACATACGCCGGCCACTCCACTGCCGAGGCCTCTAACGCGCTCTACCGGTCCAATCTGGCCAAAGGGCAGACCGGTCTGTCCGTTGCCTTCGATCTGCCCACTCAAACAGGCTATGACAGCGATCATATCCTGTCGCGCGGCGAGGTCGGTAAAGTTGGTGTGCCCGTCAGCCATCTAGGGGATATGCGGATGCTTTTCCGCGACATTCCTCTGGACCAGATGAACACGTCGATGACGATCAATGCGACGGCACCTTGGCTCTTGTCGCTTTATATCGCTGTGGCCGAAGAACAAGGCGCGGACATTTCGAAGCTGCAAGGCACAGTGCAGAACGACCTGATCAAAGAATACCTCTCACGCGGCACCTATATTTGCCCGCCTGCACCATCGCTCAAGATGATCGCGGACGTGGCAGAGTATTGTTATACCAATGTCCCCAAATGGAACCCGATGAACGTGTGTTCCTATCACCTGCAAGAAGCCGGTGCGACACCGGAGCAGGAATTGGCTTTCGCACTTGCGACAGCAACGGCCGTATTGGACCAGTTGCGTCCGCGTGTAGATGAAAAAGACTTCCCGGCACTCGTTGGCCGTATCTCGTTCTTTGTAAATGCAGGCATTCGTTTCGTCACCGAGATGTGCAAAATGCGCGCCTTCGTCGATCTATGGGACGAAATTTGCGAAAAGCGGTACGGCGTAACAGATCCGAAATACCGCCGTTTTCGCTATGGCGTGCAGGTGAACTCGCTTGGCCTGACCGAACAGCAGCCTGAAAACAACGTTTACCGTATCCTTATCGAAATGCTGGCCGTCACGCTTTCCAAAAAAGCCCGCGCCCGCGCCGTCCAATTGCCAGCGTGGAACGAAGCGCTTGGCCTGCCGCGTCCATGGGATCAGCAATGGTCCATGCGCATGCAACAGATTTTGGCCTATGAAACGGATTTGCTCGAATTCGACGATCTTTTTGATGGCAACCCTGCGGTGGATGCCAAGGTCGAAGAATTGAAAGAAGGGGCGCGCGCCGAATTGGCCTTGCTTGACGGCATGGGCGGCGCAATTGACGCGATCGATTACATGAAGGGCCGTCTGGTCGAGAGCAATTCAGACCGCCTGGGCCGGATCGAAGCAGGTGAAACCGTGGTCGTGGGCGTGAATAAATGGCAGCAGGGCGAACCTTCCCCACTGATGACCGGCGATGGCGGCATTATGGTCGTCGACCCTGCCGTTGAGGCCGAACAGATTGACCGTCTGAACGCATGGCGTGCAGAGCGTGATGAAGCAGCAGTGAAGGCCGCACTCGCGGACCTGCGTGCCGCCGCCGCCGAGGGGCGCAATGTCATGCCAGCGTCTGTTGCAGCCGCCAAAGCAGGTGTCACAACCGGCGAATGGGCCGCGCAAATGCGTGCCGTTCATGGCGAATACCGCGGGCCAACCGGTGTGGCCAAGGGCCAATCGAACAAGACCGAAGGTTTGGATGATCTGCGCAATGCCGTGGATGCTGTCAGCGACCGTCTGGGTCGCCGCCTCAAGTTCCTCGTCGGCAAACCGGGCCTGGACGGCCACTCAAACGGGGCCGAGCAGATCGCAGTACGTGCACGCGACTGCGGTATGGACATCGCCTATGAAGGCATCCGCCTGACCCCTTCCGAAATCGTCAGCGCCGCACAGGCAGATGAGGCACATGTGGTCGGCCTGTCGATCCTTTCGGGTTCGCACATTCCATTGGTCGAAGACCTGATGAAACAAATGCGCGAAGCGAGCCTCGGGCATATTCCAGTAATTGTTGGCGGTATTATTCCTGATGACGATGCCGCACGCCTAACAGCGATGGGTGTGGCACGTGTTTATACGCCCAAGGATTTTGAACTGAATATGATCATGCAGGATATTGTGACACTGGCTGACCCCGAACCGGTGGCAGCTGAATAGGCTGACACAAAACTGAATCTATTTCATCTGGTGACAATTGATTATCTCTTTTCGCGTCAAATGCAGAAAAAGGGGTTAATCCTATGCAAATAGATCTGAAATCAATGACTCGCAAAGAGCTTGAAAAACATCTTAAAGATGTAAAGAAAGCGTTGCTGTCAGCACAGGCACGGGATCGCCGTGAAGCGCAAAAAGCGGCGGAAAAAGCGGCAGCTGAATTCGGCTTCTCGCTTAGCGATCTGTCCGACGGGGAAAAACCGGCACGTAAGTCCATGAAAAAATGGCCTAAAAAACCGGTAAAGAAATCCAAACCTCAGTTCTCCAACCCCAGCGACCCCAGCCAGACCTGGACCGGAAAAGGGCGTCAGCCCAATTGGTACCGCACAGCGGTATCCGAGGGTACAAACCCTGATGATATGCGTATTTGACGCTGGTTCGCGAAAGGGTTGAGGTTTCAATCCTTTCGCACCGCACAATTAGGTGCTTCCGAAAACAGGATTGATTCGCGAAATACACCTGAATGTGCCGCTTCAGCTTCGCTGAGCCACTACCTCCAATAGTATCGCTAGGCGGGTTTCAGCCAATAGCTGAGGCTTTGGTTTTTGTCTTGAACAAAACTTGGTTCTGCTTCACCTGTGAAAGCCCACAAAAAGGAAAACAAAATGACCGTCCATATTGGTGCAGAAGTCGGCGAAATTGCTGAAACAGTTCTTATGCCTGGCGATCCCTATCGCGCGAAATGGGCGGCCGAAACCTTTCTCACGGATGCAAAACTTGTAAATGAAGTACGCGGCATGTTGGGATTTACCGGCACGTGGAAGGGCAACCGTGTTACCATTCAGGGGTCGGGCATGGGCATGCCATCGCTGTCCATATACGCGAATGAACTGATCTCGACCTATAATGCGCAAACCCTGATCCGCATCGGATCTTGCGGCGGAATGCAGCCGCACGTCGGCATCCGTGATGTCATTATCGCAATGACCGCCAGCACGATTACCTCGCCCTCTTCCGGCATCTTCCGCGAGCTGAACTTCGCCCCCACCGCTGACTGGTCGTTGCTGCGTGCAGCGGTTGCTGCATCCGAGGCAAAAGGCACAAAGACCCATGTCGGCGGCATCTATTCATCCGATGTGTTCTATGCCGAACGTCCAGATCTGGACGAACAGATGGTTCGCCACGGCATTCTCGGTGTCGAGATGGAAGCAGCCGAGCTCTATACGCTGGCCGCCCGGCATGGTCGCCGCGCATTGGCGGTGCTGACTGTGTCGGACCACCTACAAACAGGTGAAGCTCTGCCGTCAGAAGACCGTGAAAAGACCTTTGGCGATATGGTTGAAATCGCGCTTGAGGCGGCTTTCGCCTGATCCGTCATGTACCGTGCGTCTGGTCGTATCCGCTTGTGGCGGGTGCGTCCCACCCATCGAGCGCCCCTTCGGCCGGGGCAAATACCTCAATTAGCAGCGGATAGCACTGCGCCGAATCCGATGAATGCTCGGCAGAGCAATCTCCACCCGGACAGGCGCTGAGCGCACCAAGCAGATCAATTTGCGCAAAGAACTCCAGATAGTCACCGGGCCTTACAGGGCTGGCCTTCATGAAATACTGCCCTGTGTCGCGCGTGAAGCCCGTACACATAAAGACATTCAATACATCATGCACATGCGGCTCTGCCTCCTTTAGCGAAACGCCAAGGTGATCCGCCAAAGCCCGCGTCAGGTTGGAGTGACAGCAATGGTGGTACTGCCCCCCTTTCAATAGATGGTGCGTATAGGGATCGCACCGCGTGCCAATCACATCATGCACAGAGCCGCCGAAGGCATCCATGCCATACCACTCCAGCGTATCATGTGTAATCGTCGCCATCGGCCGCAAATGTGGAAAGCTGCTCCACATCTGTTCGCCGGTTGTTATGTGGGTGCCATGCAGCGCACGTGTTTTACCGGAGTAGAACCGTTCGCTCAGGTCGTTCGCGTTCCACAGATTTAGGTCGCCCACCTGTGATCCTTCAACAGAAGTGATGCGAAAGAAATGGCCGGCAGGCACGCGAAACGTCTTGGCGTCGCGCGCAGGGACCAGAACTTCGTCAGTCTTGGTCATTGTCTGGCGGGCGCGGGTCAACGTGGCCATCGCAGGCTGCGGCAGCGTTTCAACCGGATAGCAAATCACCGGCTTTACGGCACGCCGCGCGTCCGCGTCAGAGGGGGGAAGAACTGTCATGCGTTTTGTCCTGCAATCCGGCCAGAGAATAAGCATCCCCCAAGGAATGTTCCCTCCAGCGCATTATATCCGTGATAGCCGCCACCACCAAATCCGCAGACCTCGCCAGCGGCATACAGGCCACGCAGCACCGCGCCTGAAGGGGTCAAAACACGCCCCTTAATATCGGTGTGCAACCCGCCTAGTGATTTGCGTGTCACCACGCTCAACCGCACCGCAATAAGCGGACCATTCTCCTTGTCGAGAATTGCATGTGGCTTGGCCGTGCGGATCAGCTTGTCACCCTTGTAGGCCCGCGCGCCGCGGATCGCGGTGATCTGCGCGTCTTTCGCAAAAGGGTTGTCCAGTTGGCTGTCCCGCGCCGCGATCTGATTGCGGATGTGGGTCAGGTCAATGGGCATTTCCGGTGTGATCCTGTTCATTCCGGCGACAAGCGTTTCAAGGTCATCCGCGACGACAAAATCCTCACCATGTTTCTTGAAAGCCTCAACCGCTGGCGTTGCCCCCTTTCCCAACCGCGCTTTCAGCACATCCATCCAGCCACCGTCGGTCAAATCCGCATTCTGCTCCGACCCCGACAACGCGAATTCCTTCTCGATGATCTTTTGGGTCAGGATAAACCAGCTATGCTCCCCCGCTTGCAAGATACGCTTGAGCGTGCCCAGCGTATCAAAACCCGGCAGATAGGGCGCTTCCATTCGATCACCCTTGGCGTCGAACCAAAGCGAAGACGGCCCCGGAAGGATGCGAATGCCGTGATTGGGCCAGATCGAATTCCAGTTCTGAATGCCTTCGCAGTAATGCCACATGCGGTCTTCATTGATCAGCCCTGCTCCGCTGCTGCGGGCGATCTCGTGCATTTTCCCGTCTACATAATCGGGCACGCCCGCAACCATCCGCTGCGGTGCTTTTCCCAAGCGCTCCTCCGGCCAGTGTTTACGGACGGTGTCGTGATTTCCACCAATGCCGCCAGTGGTCAAAATGACTGCTTCGGCGCTGTACTCAAAGCTGCCGGTGACCTCGCGCGATGTGCTTTCGCCCCGCGCCGCTGTGCTGTTTTCAAGAATGTCGCCACGCACGCCGGTCACCGCGCCGTCTGTCACAATCAAATCCGTCGCGCGGTGCCGGAAGCCAAGTTTCACTTGGCCTGCCGCCGCGTATTCTGTCATCCGTTTGGCAAAAGGGGCGACAACGCCCGTCCCTGTTCCCCATGTGATGTGGAACCGTGGCACCGAATTGCCGTGTCCGTGCGCCTGCGCGCCGCCGCGTTCGGCCCAGCCGACCACCGGAAACCACCGCATGCCAAGATCATGGCACCATTGCCGCATCGGCCCTGCCGCCCAGTCAATAAATTGCTCGGCATAAAGGCGCGGGTTTGCATCCTCATGGCGATCAAACTGCGCTGACCCCATCCAATCATTGAGAGCCAGCTCTCGGCTGTCCTTGATCCCCAAACGCCGCTGTTCAGGGGTATCGACCATAAATAGACCACCCAAAGACCAGAACGCCTGCCCGCCCAAAGACTGTGGCGCTTCCTGATCCAGAAGCAGAACCTTGCGCCCCCGCGCCACGGCTTCGTGGGCGGCGACCATGCCAGCCAGCCCGGCACCTACAACTATGATATCTGCCTGAAAATCAGTCATGAACTCTCCCCCTGTTGGGCGGAGCGTAGTCGCTGCTTTGGCCGGTTGTCGAGTGGGACGCTAAGTCAAAGCTTGGACTTGCCCAATTGCGCAAGGCACTCTCGGGGCTGTCCGTTTGACCGAAAGGCTTCCTGGCCGCACGTTATGCAATTGTAGCGAATGAGAGCACCCTTGCTGCCCTGCTTACTTTGCCGCCAGCTGCACCGGCGACGGTCCTTGTTACGATTCGCATAGATTGCGACCGCGACGACGACAATGATAAGAAAGGGCAGGAATAGCATTGTGCTCTTATCCGGCCTGCGGCTGTCTTCGGTCGGGCGATGACAGCTGCAAGCGCTGGATTAGGTGGCTCAGACGGTCCGTTCGACCATCAGTTTCTTGATTTTCGCAATCGCTGCGGCAGGGTTCAAGCCCTTGGGACAGGTCTTGGCGCAGTTCATGATCGTGTGGCAGCGATAAAGCTTGAACGGATCTTCCAGTTCATCCAGACGCTCGCCCGTGGCCTCGTCCCGCGAATCGATGATCCAGCGATAGGCATGCAACAGTGCTGCTGGCCCAAGGTACCGGTCACCATTCCACCAGTAGCTGGGGCAGGATGTGGAACAGCAAGCGCACATGATGCATTCATAAAGACCATCCAGCTTCTCGCGGTCATCGATAGACTGCTTCCACTCTTTTGCAGGCGCAGGTGTCTCTGTCTCAAGCCATGGCTGGATTGATGCATGTTGCGCATAGAAGTGCGTCAGGTCGGGGATCAGATCTTTGACCACTGGCATGTGCGGCAGCGGATAGACTTTGATCGCGCCTTTGACCTCAGCCAGACCATAGGTACAGGCCAGTGTGTTGATACCGTCGATGTTCATCGCACAGGATCCGCAGATCCCTTCGCGGCAGGACCGGCGGAAGGTCAGCGTCGGATCAATCTCGTTCTTGATCTTGATCAACGCGTCCAAAATCATCGGGCCGCAGCTGTCCATATCAACGAAATAGGTATCGACCGCGGGGTTTTTGCCGTCATCAGGGTTCCAGCGATAGATGTGGAATTCCTTCAGGTTGGTGGCACCCTCTGGCTTTGGCCATGTTTTGCCGCTCGTCATCCGCGAGTTCTTGGGGAGTGTCAGCTGAACCATGTCGCGTCTCCTGTCTTTGGGCAGAGGCCTGCCCGTTTCATCTGCTGCGCCCGAAAGCGCCTTTTGTTATGCTGCGCCCTTGCGGACAAACAGCGTGTTTTGTTCGGCTTCGAGAGTGATCTCGAAACCCATATCAATGATCCGGCCTACCAGATCGACATCCCATGCGTCGGCATGATCCGTCTCCACCAGCAAGGCATCAGGCATCCACCCGCCTGCATCAAGCAGCGGCGCGAGCACGTCCACTTCGGCACCTTCAACGTCAATCTTGAGAACGCAAATGTCGTGACCACTCGCCTCGCCCACGAAATCAAGCAAGGGTCTCACGGGTACCAGCGCTCCGCCAGTACGCACATGTTCTTTAACGGGCAACAAGGAAGCCTGTCCGAAATTACGTTCGCGGAAGTTCAGCATCGCCTCACCCGCCGCAGCCCCCAGCGCGCAACCTTCAATCCGCACCAAATGGCCCAGATCGTTCAACTGCACGTTGTACCCCAAGCGGCCAATCATCACAGGGCTCGGCTCAAACGCGATCACTCGGCTGCCCTTCCCCGCCGCGACAGCAAGCGGAATGGCGAAAGCACCGGAGTTCGCTCCGATATCAAGCACCAGCGCATTGCGCCCCTCGACAAGTTGGGTAAGTGCCATCAGCGATTGTATCTCGGGCGGATGCCCGTCCCGCCAGATCATACGGTCGGTGAAATTGTCACGCGGGTCCACGTACATTTTCACGCCCGCAAATTCGATCACTTCCGGCGGCAGGATCGGCACCAACTGCTGTCGCTGTGCCTTGTCCGCACGCCGGAATACCTCCCGCAGTGCGTTGCTGGTGGCCGGATCAGGCGTGAAGGTGGACATCGCGTTCATCGGTCAGATGATCCCGCTACTCAACGCCCGCGTTTGCAGACATTGCACCGTTTCAGGACGCGAAAGCACTGTGCGAACGGTCGTTACCGTTTGATCGTCAACACCCACAACTGCCGCACGCGCAAAGTCGCGGATCTCCAGCGCTGACGAGTTGTCGATGATGCAGTCGGTGAATGGCGTGATCAACTGCTTTGGCACCTGCGGAAAGCGGGTGGCCAGAGTTTCGGTCACGACACCCTTGGCTCCCGCCCGTGCAGTGTCATCCACGGCCTGCTGTACTTGGGTACAGGCCGTGAGCAGTGTTGCGCAGATTGCCAGAGCCGTAAGGCGCATGGGCTTAATACACCCGTGCTTTGGGGGCGATCTTCTTGAGGTCGATCCCGCCTTCGTTGTGGCTGGTCAGGGGCTGCGTATGAACGCCTCGGAAACCCAAGGATGCTTCGTTGCCTTTGAACCAGATCAGGCTGTGCTTGCGCCAGTTCTCGTCGTCGCGGTCCGGATAATCCTCATGCGCATGCGCACCACGGCTTTCCTTGCGTGCAGCAGCAGCTGTGATCGTTGCCACAGCGTTTGGCATCAGGTTCGTCAGCTCCAGCGTCTCCATCAGATCGGAGTTCCAGACCAGTGAGGTATCCGTGACCTTGAGGTCATCGAGCTTGCCGGCGACACCTTTCATCTTCTCCTCACCCTCTGCCAGCGTCTTGTCCGTGCGGAAGACAGCAGCATCGTCCTGCATCGTCTTTTGCATTTCCAAGCGCAGCTCTGCCGTTGGGACATGGCCCTTGGCATAGCGCAGACCATCAAAGCGGCTGAACGCAGCTTCAACAGAGCGCTTGTTCGGCGCAGGTACTGCCGTGTTCGGATCAACGATTTCCTTGGCGCGGATCGCCGCAGCGCGGCCAAACACCACCAGATCGATCAGGCTGTTCGAACCAAGACGGTTCGCACCGTGCACAGAGGCACAGCCCGCTTCGCCCACGGCCATCAGACCGGGGGATACATTGTCAGGGTTATCCTTGGTCGGTGCAAGAACCTCACCCCAATAGTTTGTCGGAATACCGCCCATGTTATAGTGAACGGTCGGCAATACCGGGATCGGCTCTTTCGTCAGGTCCACACCGGCAAAGATACGCGCGGATTCAGAGATACCCGGCAGACGCAGGTCCAGCGTCTCCGGCGGCAGGTGGTTAAGGTGCAGGTGGATGTGATCCCCCTTCTCGCCCACGCCGCGCCCTTCGCGGATTTCCATCGTCATGCAGCGGCTCACAACATCGCGGCTCGCAAGGTCCTTGTAGGTCGGCGCATAGCGCTCCATGAACCGCTCGCCTTCGGAGTTGGTGAGGTATCCGCCCTCGCCCCGCGCCCCTTCGGTGATCAGACAGCCAGCGCCGTAGATACCTGTCGGGTGGAACTGTACGAATTCCATGTCCTGCAATGGCAAACCGGCGCGCGCCGTCATGCCGCCACCGTCACCGGTGCAAGTGTGCGCAGATGTGGCCGAGAAATAGGCACGGCCATAGCCGCCAGTTGCCAGCACAACCATCTTGGCGCTGAACAAGTGCATGGTGCCATCATCCAGCTTCCAGCACAGAACGCCCTGACACACCCCGTCTTCGGACATGATCAGATCGATGGCGAAGTATTCGATAAAGAACTCTGCGTTCTGCTTGAGGCTTTGACCATATAGCGTGTGCAGAATCGCGTGACCTGTACGGTCTGCTGCCGCACATGTCCGCTGAACCGGTGGGCCCTCGCCAAATTCAGTTGTGTGACCGCCGAAAGGCCGCTGGTAAATTTTGCCTTCTTCCGTACGTGAAAACGGCACGCCGTAGTGCTCAAGCTCGTAAACCGCCTTTGGCGCTTCACGGGCGAGGTATTCCATCGCGTCCGTGTCGCCCAGCCAGTCGGAGCCTTTGACCGTGTCATACATATGCCACTGCCAGTTGTCCGGTCCCATGTTGCTCAGGCTGGCGGCGATACCGCCCTGTGCCGCAACAGTGTGGGAACGGGTCGGGAATACCTTTGAGATACAGGCCGTGCGCAAGCCCTGCTCTGCCATGCCAAGCGTTGCACGCAGACCGGCACCACCGGCACCGACAACCACCACATCATATTCGTGGGTTTCATAATCATATGCGGCCATTTTTCGTCTCCCTTGGGGAATGTTTGGTCAAAGCGCCAGCTTGGCGATGGCGAATACGCCCACCGCTGCGGCACCGTAGCTGAGGCACGTCATCAGGATGATCGCCACCTTCTGGGCGGTCCCGTGTACATAGTCCTCGATCAATGTCTGAACACCGTCGTTGAAGTGCTTGAAGCCGACGATGAATGTCAGGGCCGCGATGATCGCAGGGCCCGGACGGCTATAGTAAGCCACGATTTCTTCGTATGTTCCGCCCAGCGCTGCTCCGAATGTGAACACGAAAAGCGGGATCAGGATCAGCAGCGCAACAGAGCTGACCTTCATAGCCCAGAAATGGGCGGTGCCGGATTTCGCGGAGCCGAGGCCCATCGCGCGTTTGCGGTCTGTCAGATATGCCATGTCAAACCTCCCCTTATATCGCGATTGCAGTGATGATGGTCAGCACGACAGAACCGCCGATGCAGGCCCAACCCAGCTTTTCAGCTGTGGGAATGTCCAGCGCATAACCGTTGTCCCAAATGAGGTGCCGGATGCCTGCCAGAGTGTGATACCACAGACCAAGCAGGGAAAAGAACATCACCAGATCGCCGAACCAGCTGGTCACGAACCCGTTGGCTGTTGCGAAATACTCGGGCGAGCTGGCTGCCGCCAGAAACCACCACACGATCATCAGCGCAGCGATCAACATCGCATTGCCCGTGATACGCGTCAGGATGGACGTCATGGATGTCAGCTGCGGGCGGTAAATCGTCAGATGTGGCGACAGGGGACGGTTGCCCCGGTTTACATCGGCCATGGCACAGGTCCTTTGAGGTGGCTTAAATTACGTAGTTGGCTGAGGATAGTAATAGCCTTTTTAGCAGGCGTGTCACGGGGGGCGGTGCATTTGCCGCAGGGTTTTGCGGATATTATCCGAGAAATTCGCATCAACAACACCCTTTTGCCCAAGCTGTGATCACACAAAAAACGCCTGTGATCACATTAATCATCATTTAGGTTGAGCCGACTCAGTTGTTTTGTGGTTTCGCGCTGCAATTTACGCAATATCTGGGCCGGATAATCCTCAAACCCGTTAGCGGTCACAACAAAAGCGTGCGGGCCATCGATGACCTGCTCAAAGAAGTAGCCGGTGAGGTCCGTGTCATCGGTTTCAATCGCCAATGCGTTTACGGTTATGTCGCCGGCACGCAAAACCGGCCGCATCTGTTCTGGCGGTATCCCCTCATTCGATACGCCGTCGCCCGACACATCAATCACTCTGCGCCCGCAATCGGCGACCATGTCAAAGCTGCGTGCAGAAATCGAAAGCGCCTCACCGATTGCGGTGGAATAATTGCGCCAAACCCGCGGCACGCGCGATACCTGCGCTGCGAGTGCGCTCACATCCTGCGCGGTCTCAATGCCGCGCCACTTGATGGACTGCACCTGACGAGAAGATCCGGACCACTGCACCAAAGACACCTGCGCGTTTTGATCCACCAGTGCATCAACGACGATCCCGTCGCGCAACGCTGCGGCAAGCCCCTCCATCTGGATTGTGTATTCTTCGCGATCAACTGACCCCGACACATCAACCGCCAATACCAAAGCCAGATCACACGCCAACAGGCGGGCCGGTAACAGTATTGCAGTCAGGGGTAGGAACAGCCGCATAGCGCGGAGCATAAGCCACAAGCCCGCCCCGTCCACCTCACAATCGGGTGACGCGATTGGCCTTTTCGCTGGGTGCCCCCTACCCAACAAAAAACGCGCCCGCAAAGGGGCGCGTTTCCATCACTGTTTTTGGAAAGTGGCTTACGCCAGTGTCTCGTCGATACCTTTGCAGGCTTCGACCAGACCTTTAACCGCGTTAACGGAATTGTCGAACATGGACTGCTCGTCTTTATCCATCGAAATTTCCACCACACGCTCGATACCACCGGCACCGATCACTGTCGGTACACCCACATAGAAACCGTCAAGACCGTAAGCGCCATCGACATATGCCGCACAAGGCAGAACACGCTTTTGGTCTTTCAGATAGCTTTCCGCCATCTCGATCGCCGATGTCGCAGGGGCGTAGAAGGCAGAACCGGTCTTCAACAGACCCACAATCTCTGCACCGCCATCACGTGTACGCTGAACAATCGCGTCCAGTTTCTCTTGGCTTGTCCAGCCCATCTTTACCAGATCAGGCAACGGGATACCTGCAACGGTGGAATAACGTACCAGCGGTACCATAGTGTCGCCGTGACCGCCCAGAACGAAGGCAGTGACGTCTTTCATGGAAACGTTGAACTCGGACGCAAGAAAGTGACGGAAGCGTGCCGAATCAAGAACGCCAGCCATACCGCAAACCATGTGGTGCGGCATGCCGGAGAATTCGCGCAGCGCCCAAACCATCGCATCCAGCGGGTTAGTGATGCAAATCACGAATGCGTTCGGCGCATGTGCGGCGATACCTTCGCCTACGGACTTCATAACTTTCAGGTTGATGCCCAGCAGATCGTCACGGCTCATGCCGGGTTTGCGGGCGACACCGGCGGTGACGATGCAGACGTCTGCGCCAGCAATATCAGCGTAATCCTGTGTGCCGGACATGGTCGCGTCGAACTTGGCCGATGGCCCTGATTCCGCGATGTCGAGCGCTTTGCCTTCCGGCGTTCCCTCGGCGATGTCAAAGAGGACGACGTCGCCCAGTTCCTTGAGTGCTGCAAGATGTGCAAGCGTTCCGCCGATCTGCCCCGCGCCGATAAGCGCGATTTTGGGTCTGGCCATGATCATATCTCCATGAGGGTTTGTTTGCGCGTGCAATAGCGAAATGCACGCGAGCCTGCAAGTTCAGCCTGCTTTGAACGCGAAGTGGAGAGTAGAAACGAAAAGACCACCCCGATTTGGGGTGGTCTGATGCATTATTGGTCGATTTGCGTATCAGTTATCGTATTCTGGCAGCGCTTCGAGCTTTTCTTTCGTGCTGTCGATGTAGAAACGGTAGTCGTCGCCGTCCACATTCTTCAGGACCTGGATCTTGTCAAAGCTCACGGCCACTGGCTTTTCGCCCAAACCAAGGAAACCGCCGACGTTGATCACAACGTCTGTGACTTTGCCGTCATCGCTCATCACCAGCGTGTCGATTTCACCGACTGTTTCGTCTTGTGCACCGTAGACATACGAACCTTCAATCAGTTCGGCTGTCAGTTGCTCGACTTCGGCAGCCTCAGCATCTGCATAACCGTCATAGGTCATTGCCGGACGTGCCAGATCATCGTCTGTTGCTTCCATGTTGGATGCAGTGTTCACGTCCTCAGCTGCGTCTGTCTCGGTGGTGTCTGTGGCTTCGGTTTCAGTTGTATTGGTCATGTTGTCGTTGGCCATAGAACCGCTTGCCATCTCGTCATCACCGCGCTCGAATTCAGGAGCTTGCTCAAGCATCTCTTTGGATGTTGTCACGACCAGAAAGCGGTCACCGGCATCACCATCTTCTTGTACTACTTTGATAGCGTCCATGGATACGCTTACGTCACGCTCGCCCATGCCCAGAAAGCCACCTACACCAAGGATCACGGCGCGGACTTCACCGTCTTTGCCAACGATGATGTCATTGATCTCACCAATGTCGTCCCATTCCTTCTCGGCGTCTGCCTCGATGGTGGCACCTGTCTCCATTTCGGTCTCTGCATTATAAATGCGCATGCCGATCAGGTCAGAGGCAAAAAAGTCGCTTTTCTCGAAGGTTACAGCGCCAAATGAGTTGCTGTGAGCGTCTGCATAGGCTGTGCCTGCAAGTGCAACAAGGACGGCGGTTGTAGAAAGAAAGCGTTTCATATCTATTACTCCATATTAAGGGTGAGCATTTGTTGCTCGTCTGGTGAAAGAACCAATATCCAGCACTCTTGTTCCACGGATTTCTAAGAAAACGACGTTGGTATAAACTAAGACATGCTCACCCTCGATTTGTTCTTTTTTTGCGTGGCCGGTCCTGCGGTTTTATTCGCCGCAATCTCCAAAGCGGGCTTTGGTTCGGGGGCTGCCTTCGCCTCGGCCACGATCTTGGCACTGGTGGTGGAACCGGGTCTCGCCTTGGGCGTGATGTTACCCATGCTGATGTTGATCGACGCGAGTTCTCTCAAACCGTACTGGGGAAAATGGAGCCTGCCGGATGTGCGCCTGCTGCTTATCGGAGGCATTCCGGGGGTGGTTGCAGGCACGCTATTATACACAGTCGCCTCGCCTGACCTGTTGCGCCTGTTGATCGGCGCGGTTTCTGTGGGGTTTGTCTTGTGGCAGCTGTCGCTGGCCAGTGGCCTGATCCGGTTGGCCCGTGCGCGGATGCCGGACTGGTGCGGCCTCTTCTTTGGCGCATTAGGCGGGTTCACTACCTTTATCAGCCACGCGGGCGGGCCGCCGGTTGCGGTCTTTCTGCTCAGCCGGGGACTGAACAAGACGCAGTTTCAGGCCAGCACCGTCCTGCTGTTCTGGATACTGAATATAGTGAAGTTCATTCCGTATGCCGCATTGGGCATGTTTACTGCGCAGACGTTTATGGCAAACGTTGTTCTGGTCCCCTTTGCCCTTCTGGGAACATGGCTGGGCGTACGTGCGCATCACATCGTGCCGGAACGCATCTTCTTTGGGCTGACATACGTTCTGTTGATGGTCACAGGCTGCAAGCTAATCTGGGACGGGCTGACCTGAATCTCTTGCGCCGTCCAAAAATGCAAAAGGCGGACCATCCGCCCGCCTTTCACTTCCCGAAAGTCAGTTTCCACGCACTATGCGTCATTCCCCTTCGCAGGCAACATATCCGCAGTTTCCTCAAATGACTGTCCCGACGCGACAAGACAGGTAAGCCCGCCGGGCGCTGTCACCGTAATTGTCCAACTGCCTGTCTCATCCGATGCATAGATTTCAACCACGGCGTTGTTAGAGCCAAGACCCACTGATTGACGCGTTTCGCCGTATCCTTGGGCCAAACGTTCAATTACGGCCTCGCGCGGTGCGCAGTTTCGCGCATTCTGCGCTGCCACGTCCGTTGTCGTCGCCAGATAAACTGCCGCTGCTGCTGTCAGCGCACCCAACTGCAAAAGCTTAATACGTTTGTTCATATTACTATGCCTCATTCAAAAGACTGCACCCACGGTCCTCGGACCACCCCGGGTTTTCCCGGCGGGACCTGGGTGGCCCAGGTTATGACATTCGTCTGCTCATCCCGTTCCGCTATTTCCGGCGGCCTTGCCGATGCGGTGCTCCCTCGGGCTGCAACTGGGATCAGTCTGCGGTGGAGGGCTAAAGTAATGGTTAACGCTGCGTCCGCGGACGGGCCCAATTTGATATTTGCTGCGCTGCGGCACCATTGTGCTTGAACTTTTCTGCAAATAATGGCCCTTTGCGCGCAACTTTATACCCCAAAGGGAGCCTCACCATGCCCAAGATTACCCGTCCCCTGCGTTCCGTCCTCTATATCCCCGGTTCAAAGGATCGCGCGTTGGATAAGGCGCGTGGCCTTGCCTGCGACGCAATCATCTTCGACCTCGAAGACGCTGTCACACCTGACGAAAAGCCTGCCGCTCGCGACACTTTGGCCGCTGCGCTCACACAGGGCGGATACGGCAACCGGCTCAAGGTGATCCGGATCAACGGTCTGGACACGCCTTGGGGCGCTGACGATGCCGCGGCAGCAGCCAAGATGAACGCCGATGCGATTCTATTACCCAAAGTGGGCAGCCCCGAAGATCTTGATGCACTGGCCCGGATCGTGGGCGACATCCCGCTTTGGGCAATGATGGAAACACCGGGCGCAATGCTGAACGCCCCAGCAATCGCCGCCCATCCGCAATTGCAGGCGATGGTCATGGGAACCAATGATCTGGCCAAAGACCTGCAAACACGCTTCCGTGCTGACCGTCTGCCGATGATGGCCGGTCTGGGCCTTTGCGTTCTCGCCGCAAAAGCCAACGATATTGCGATCATTGATGGCGTCTATAACGCGTTCAAAGATGACGACGGCCTGCGTGTCGAATGTGATCAGGGCCGCGACATGGGCTTTGACGGCAAAACGCTGATCCATCCTGCGCAGCTCGATGTGGCCAACACCGCGTTTTCCCCTTCCGAAGCTGAGGTCGATCTGGCCCGCCGCCAGATTGCCGCGCTGGAAGAAATCGAAGCGTCCGGTCAGGGTGTTGCAGTGGTCGATGGTAAGATCGTTGAAAATTTGCACGTTGCCACCGCCCGCGAAACACTGGCAAAGCTGGATGCAATCGCAGACCTGAACGCGGAGCACTGACATGTTACTACTGATCCTTGGCCTCATCCTCTGGGCGGGTGCCCATTACTACAAACGGCTCGCGCCGGATTCTCGTGCCGCTTTGGGGACACCGGGAAAAGGGATCATCGCTGTCGTTATCGTCCTGTCGCTGGTGCTGATGATCGTCGGCTACCGTGGTGCCGCGTTTATCCCCGTCTGGCAGCCGCCCGCATTCATGGTGCACATCAACAACCTGTTGATGATCCTCGCCTTCTGGATCTACGGCTCTTCTGCCGCCAAAGGGGCCAAGGCATGGCCCGCCTACAAGACCCGCCATCCGCAATTGCTGGCGGTTAAAACATGGGCCATCGCGCATTTGCTGGTGAACGGCGATCTGGCGTCAATCCTGCTGTTTGGCGGTCTTCTGGCTTGGGCTGTGGGCAGCGTCATCATGATCAACCGCGCCGAACCTGCCTGGACGCCGCCTGCACATGCGGGCCGCCCGACCTATATCCGGCTTGCAGTCATCACTCTTGTCATCGTCGCCATCGTCACCGCCATCCACTCATGGCTCGGTGTCTGGCCTTTCCCTTCCTGAACCAACGGTCAACCTTATGAAACTCTACCGATTTCTGTCCGAAGAGGACACGTCTGCCTTTTGCCACAAGGTCACTGACGCGCTGAACAAGGGCTGGGAGCTGTACGGCACGCCAACCCAGACATGGGATCACGCAGCAGGTGTGATGCGGTGCGGGCAAGCCGTTACGAAAGACGCTCCCGGCACCTATACACCTGACACCAAGCTGGGAGAACACTGATGGCCAAGACCAACGCAGGGCGCTTCTTCGAGGATTACACCGTCGGCGAAACGATCCACCATGCCGTACCGCGTACCGTCAAAATGGGCGAACGCGCCCTTTATCACATGCTCTATCCCGCGCGGCACGCGCTCTATTCATCAGACCAATTCGCGCAAAGCTGTGGCCTGCCGTTCAGCCCGCTGGACGATATGATCGCCTTCCACATCGTGTTTGGCAAAACCGTGCCGGATGTATCCCTGAACGCCGTGGCCAACCTTGGATATGCGCAGGGCCGCTGGCTCGCCCCCGTCTGGCCCGGCGATACGCTGCGCAGCCAGTCAGAGGTAATTGGCCTCAAGCAGAATTCCAACGGACGCACCGGCGTTGTCTACGTACGCACCACCGGCCTGAACCAGCATGACGAAGCGGTTCTGGAATACGTGCGCTGGGTCATGGTCCGGAAACGCAATGTTGATGCGCCCGCACCTGAAACCGTCGTACCCGATCTGCCAGACGCCCTCAGCGCAGATCAGCTTAGCATTCCGAAAGGTCTCGACTTCACCAACTACGATTTCACCCTCGCCGGTGAGCCTCACCGCTGGGCTGACTACGAAATCGGAGAGAAGATCGATCATGTTGACGGCGTCACCGTAGAAGAAGCCGAGCACATGATGGCCACACGCCTGTGGCAGAACACCGCCAAGGTGCATTTCGACACCTCTGCACGGCCTGACGGATCGAGGCTGATCTATGGCGGGCACGTGATATCTATGGCACGGGCGCTATCCTTCAACGGTCTTGCAAACGCACAAATTGTGGCGGGCCTTAACGGCGGCGCGCATGCCAACCCATGCCTTTCGGGCGATACGATCCGCGCGTGGTCAGAGGTCCTCGACAAGGCCGAGACATCGGCACCCGGTGTCGGTGCTATCCGGCTGCGTCTTGTCGCAACCAAGGGGGGCGATGCCTTTGCCTTGCGTGGCGAAGACGGCAAGTATCTGCCAGAGGTCCTGCTGGATCTGGACTACTGGGCATTGATGCCGCTTTAACTGGGCACCCGATGCACCAAGCACCAGATTGCGCCCGCCCGCAGCGGGGCGCAATCGTGCTATTTGCCCTAAAAGCCTGCTACGTGCTTAACATTTGCCTAAATCAAAGTATTTTGTGATCACACGTTTTTCAGCTGTGATCACAAATGTCACTTTAGGCTTTTATTGATGTGCAAACTGAACAAGGCTCGCTGATAACCATAAGACTCACCCAACGCGATACGGGTGACTTGAACAAACACGGGACGCTTTCCATGAACATTCACGAATATCAGGCGAAAGCCCTTCTGCGCAGCTATGGCGCGCCCGTCTCGGATGGCCGTGTGGTGCTCAAGGCAGAAGACGCCAAGACAGCAGCCGGTGAGATGGACGGCCCACTTTGGGTCGTCAAAGCGCAAATCCATGCAGGCGGTCGCGGCAAGGGTAAATTCAAAGAGGCTGATGCCGGTGACGCAGGCGGTGTTCGCCTGACCAAATCCGTTGAAGAAGCTGCAGAAGAAGCCAAAAAGATGTTGGGCCGCACACTGGTCACGCACCAGACCGGCCCAGTCGGCAAACAGGTCAACCGCATCTACATCGAAGACGGCTCGGGCATCGAGACAGAACTCTACCTCGCTCTGCTGGTTGACCGCCAGACATCCCGCGTATCCTTCGTCTGCTCCACCGAGGGCGGCATGGACATCGAAGAAGTCGCGGCAAGCACGCCTGAGAAAATCCTCAGCTTCTCTGTCGATCCCGCGACAGGCTATCAGGCATTCCACGGCCGCCGCATCGCATTCTCGCTCGGTCTTGAAGGCAAACAGGTCAAGCAATGCGTTGGTCTGATGGGCCTCCTGTACAAAGCGTTCATGGAAAAAGACATGGAAATGCTTGAGATCAACCCACTGATCGTTACCGACGGCGGTGACCTCAAGGTGCTGGATGCCAAGGTCAGCTTTGACGGGAATGCCATCTACCGCCACGCGGATATCGCTGAGCTGCGCGACACCACCGAAGAAGACCCCAAAGAGCTGGAGGCGTCCAAGTACGACCTGAACTACATCGCTCTGGATGGTGAAATCGGTTGTATGGTGAACGGTGCCGGTCTTGCGATGGCCACAATGGACATCATCAAACTCTACGGTGCAGAGCCTGCGAACTTCCTTGACGTTGGCGGCGGTGCAACCAAAGAGAAGGTGACCGAAGCGTTCAAAATCATCACGTCCGACCCGCAGGTCAAAGGCATCCTCGTGAACATCTTTGGCGGCATCATGCGCTGCGATGTGATCGCGGAAGGCGTTGTCGCCGCGGTGAAAGAAGTAGGTCTGAAAGTGCCGCTGGTTGTTCGCCTTGAAGGGACAAACGTCCAGCAGGGTAAAGACATCATCAACAACTCCGGTCTCGACGTTATCGCCGCCGAAGACCTCAAGGACGGCGCACAGAAGATCGTGAAAGCGGTCAAAGGCTGATTGGACCGGTGTCGGATCAGCCCCCTCCATCGACCGCCCCCATCATGGCAGGTATCGCGCTTATGGGCGCGGGCCTGCTCATGCGTGCGTGGCGGCCGTCAGCGCTGAGCCTGCCGGACCGTCCCGAAAAGGATCGCCATACCGACAGGGGCGTTGCGAAAGCAGCGCGTCGGTCACGCGATGGCGTCGCAACAATTCTGCCACGCAACATGACAGGTTCTCTGGGCCGGTCACTGCTTATCATGGGCGCTGGTCTGGTAATGGTGCGGGTGTTGGACGAATTTGTAGAAGACGAGGAAGCACTGTTTTGATCCGTCAATTCGCAACCCTCTCCCTCTTTGCCCTCCTGCCCGCCTTTGCCAGTGCGGACAATCAGGCAATCCGTCAGGGTACCGATCTTACGCCTGCGCAAATCGGCCATGCCTTTGCGTCAGCCTGCGCCACCAGCCAGCCAAGCCGTCTTGACCGTGCTGTTCCGCTCTGGTCGCAGGCCTTCTGGTTTGCCGCTCTACCCGACACGGATCACGACTTTGCGTTTATTTCACCCAATAACGAGCTCAAGGTCACCGCTGACGTCGGTACGCTGAAAGCAATCTGCGAACTGCACATCAGTCCGCAAATCGGCGACGATGGCAGCGAAATCTACGAAAGCCTTGAGGCCCATCTCGCCGAGGCATGGTGGCGTGATAGCGCCGTTGAAACCGCTGCGATTGATGGCGGCGTAAGCTGGCGCTACACACGCAGCGACGTGGCCCATATCGTCCGCTTTGTCGAAAGCGCTGACGGTTTCCGCATTACTCATATCGCAGAGAGGGGCTGATCATGCGTTTGGCCGCATCTCTATACGCTTTTTCACTGCTCGCAGTCGGCTCAACGGCAACTGCCGGTGGTCCAGCGTCCACCGCACGCGCAGCGATGCAGCTTTTCGCTGACAACTGCTTTTCGCCTTACCTGACCGCAGACAAAGCCGCAAAAACCTTTGCCCTGTCCGGTGCGTCCTATGATTTCTACGATCTCGATCCATTCTCGAGTGTAGCGGCTTCACCGGCAACGGCGCGCGCTGTGACGCCGGGCACCGACCGCAGGTGCGAGGTTTCCTTTGCCGGTGATTATTCCGAAACTGCGGCTCAAGCTGTACTCAAGGGATTGAGCGCAGAAGCTATCCTTGACCCTGCTCCGCTACCCGCACGCTATGCTTCGGGCGACAGCACCACCTTGCTTGCCGCCCGCCGTCTAAATCCGCGCCGCGTTGCCGTCGTGCACGTAGGCACCCGCCCCGCCAGCGGCGGCATTGAAACCTTTATGTTGGTGGAGCGGCTCACCCCCTCCGACAGCGCCGACTAACCACCGAAACCCCGGCCCGCGCCAACGCGACCGGCACTTACGACAAAGGGACTGACCATGACACCACTTCGCCTGACCGTGACCGCCGTCGCACTCGCCTCTCTCGCGGCCTGCGGCAGCGATTATTCTGTCCGCAATGGCCCTCAGGACGTGCACCCCAGCCCTTCCCGCCTTGCGTCCGGTGCAATGGCTGAAACAACAGCGCCCGAAATCACAAGCGTGCAGCACATCACGGTCGTCAATGTCACGGCCCCCTGCGCCGCGCATAAATCCTGCCATCATGGCCAGTACTCCGGTCACAAGAATGACGGCTCCCGTCCCATCGTTGATTAAAGGGGCGTGGCGGCGCACCGCCCGCACCTCAGCATAAGAAGAATACCAAAAGGAGACGCGCAATGGCCGTACTCGTAGACGAAAACACAAAAGTCATCTGTCAGGGCCTTACCGGCTCGCAAGGCACATTCCACACCGAGCAGGCGATTGCTTACGGCACCAAGATGGTCGGCGGTGTGACCCCCGGCAAAGGTGGCCAGACTCATCTGGACCTGCCGGTCTTCAACTCTGTGCACGAAGCAAAGCACGTGACCGAAGCGAACGCTTCCGTGATCTATGTTCCTCCGCCTTTCGCCGCTGATTCAATTCTTGAGGCAATCGACGCAGAGATGGAATTGATCGTGTGCATCACCGAAGGCATTCCGGTGCTGGACATGATGCGCGTCCAGCGTGCGCTGGAAGGATCGAAGTCCCGCCTGATCGGCCCGAACTGTCCTGGTGTTATCACACCTGATGCGTGCAAAATCGGCATCATGCCGGGCCACATCCACAAGCGCGGTTCCTGCGGCGTGGTCTCGCGCTCCGGCACGCTGACGTACGAAGCGGTCAAACAGACGTCCGATCTTGGCTATGGCCAGTCTTCCGCCGTTGGTATCGGTGGCGACCCGATTAAAGGGACCGAGCACATCGACGTGCTTGAAATGTTCCTTGCAGATGACGAGACGCAGTCCATCATCATGATTGGCGAAATCGGCGGTTCTGCCGAAGAAGAAGCCGCACAGTTCCTTGCTGACGAGAAAAAGAAAGGCCGCTGGAAGCCGACTGCCGGCTTTATCGCTGGCCGCACGGCCCCTCCCGGACGCCGCATGGGCCATGCCGGTGCGATCGTTGCAGGCGGCAAAGGCGGTGCCGAGGACAAGATCGAAGCGATGAAAGCGGCAGGTATTGTCGTCGCTGACAGCCCTGCCACTTTGGGCGAAGCTGTCAAAGAAGCGATCGAAAAAGGCTAATCAATGCCCTGTCACCCAGGCATCCCTTGCCCGCAACGGTGGGTCAGATGACAACGCTTTCGACCAGTTTGCGGCTTAAGCACCGCGTCGCCACGTCACCCTTTTCCGGGGTGGCGGGGCGTTTGCGCGATGTCGTGCGCCGCGCGCGCGGTGTGCGCCATCCCGAACTGGGTTTGTTGCGGTGTGAGGATGCAATGATCGACGCGGTTATGAAACGCCGCATCGGTCGTGACTGGAACTGTCTGGATGTAGGTGCACATCTGGGATCAGTGTTCTATCGCCTGTGCGAACTTGCTCCTCAGGGGCACCATGCCATGGTTGAAGCAAGCGCTGACAAGGCCGCGATGCTGCGGGCGCGTTTCGGTGCCGACCGGGTGCACGAAGTCGCGGTCAGCGACACACCGGGCGAAGTGTCTTTCTTTGAGAACCTTGACGATTCAGGGTTTTCATCACTTGCCAACCGCTCCTCCCGCGGACGCGTGGTAGAGCGTAAGGTCACTGCCGCGCGGCTCGACGATCTGATGGGTGACGCCCGTGTTGATTTTATCAAGATCGACGTGGAAGGGTTCGAATTTCCCGCTCTGCGCGGTGCGAAAAAGCTGCTTGAACGGTGCCGCCCCGTTATCCAGTTCGAGGCGGGTGCAGTTGCCGATGACGATCTTCAGACTGCAACGACTGACGCGCTTTTCGACTGGCTTACAAACCAGATGAATTATGACGTCTACGCCGCCTTTGATCTTTTTTATGACCGTCCCGCGATAGATGCGGCGATGTTTGCGAGCTACCGCAGGTATCCGTTTCTCGCCTTCAATTACTTCGCCCTGCCAAGGGGTAATGATACGCCATGATTATATTTAGCAGCCGCAGCGCGGCACCCGATTACACTGCTGCATCAATCAGTAGCTCCAGCCGGACAAAGAATTAGGAACTGAAACTTTATATTAGAAACGAAGGGACTAGATGAATGACAATGGATTTTATGACCGCCGTCAGAACCTGTCTGACACAGAAGTACGCAACTTTTCAGGGCCGCGCCTCGCGGTCTGAATATTGGTGGTTCTTTCTAGCCTTCGTCATCGGCGGCCTGATTACATCCCTGATCTGGCTTCCGCTCTATATGATTTACGCGCTCGCGCTCCTGTGTCCCGGCCTCGCCGTTGGCTGGCGGCGCCTGCAAGACACCGGCCGCCCCGGCTGGTACATCGCCATTCCATTCGGGCTCAGCCTCGTGAACACCGTTCTGGCCCCTACCATGCCATCCGAACAGGCTATGATGGCAGGCGAAATGCCGAATATGGGTTCTGTCGCCGTTTCAGCCGTACTTGGCATCGTCAGCCTTGTTGTCTTCATCCTCTATCTGTGGTGGCTGACGCGCCCCAGCCAGCCCGAAACCAATGCATACGGGCCACCGCCCGTCCCGCAATCCTGACCCGATCTGCTCAGCCATAAGGTGACGCCATGACCGAACAACCTGCCAACGACCATTTCCACGCTTCCTCCTTTATGGAGGGAGACAACGCGGAATACCTCGAACAACTTTACGCACGATATGCGGCTGACCCGTCCTCCGTCGACGAGGCGTGGCATGTGTTCTTCAAAGCGATGGGCGATGAACGCAAAGCGGTCGAAGCGGAAGCGGCAGGCCCGTCATGGGCGCGACCTGATTGGCCACCGGCCCCTGCGGGTGAGACAATGGGCGCGCTGACCGGGGTCTGGCCTGATCCAGTCGAGGCAAAAGCCGCCGGCGACAAGATTAAAGCAAAGGCTGATGAAAAAGGCGTGGCCGTCAGCGATGACCAGATCAAGCAGGCGGTGCTGGACAGTATCCGCGCCCTGATGCTGATCCGCGCCTACCGTATTCGTGGCCATCTGGACGCAGACCTTGATCCACTGGGCATGCGCGAGGCCGAAGAGCACCCCGAACTCGACCCCAAGGCATACGGTTTTACCGATGACGACATGGATCGTCCGATCTTTATCGACAACGTACTCGGGCTTGAGGTCGCGACCCTCAAACAGATCCTCGACATCGTGAAACGCACCTATTGCGGCACCTTCGCACTGCAATACATGCACATCTCCAACCCCGAAGAAGCAGGCTGGCTGAAAGAGCGTATCGAAGGCTACGACAAGGAAATCAGTTTCACCAAGAATGGTCGCAAGGCCATTCTCAGCAAGCTGGTCGAGGCTGAAGGTTTCGAGAAATTCCTGCATGTGAAATACATGGGGACCAAGCGTTTTGGTCTGGACGGCGGCGAAAGCCTTGTTCCCGCAATGGAGCAGGTAATCAAGCGTGGCGGCCAGTTGGGCGTCAAAGAGATCGTCATCGGCATGCCACACCGGGGCCGCCTGTCGGTTCTGGCCAACGTCATGCAAAAACCCTACCGCGCGATCTTCAACGAATTTCAGGGCGGCAGCTTCAAACCCGAAGACGTCGATGGATCGGGTGATGTGAAATACCACCTCGGTGCGTCATCTGACCGCGAATTCGACGACAATACTGTTCACCTGTCATTGACCGCCAACCCCAGCCACCTCGAAGCGGTGAACCCTGTGGTCATCGGCAAGGCCCGCGCAAAGCAGGACCAGTTGGGTGACAAAGACCGCACCGCTGTGATGCCTTTGCTGTTGCACGGCGATGCAGCCTTCGCTGGTCAGGGTGTTGTGGCAGAATGTTTCGCGCTTTCCGGCCTCAAAGGTCACAAAACCGGTGGCACCATGCACATCGTGGTGAACAACCAGATCGGCTTTACCACGGCACCCCACTTCTCGCGGTCCTCACCCTACCCGACTGACAACGCGCTGGTGGTAGAGGCCCCGATTTTTCACGTGAATGGTGATGACCCCGAAGCGGTTGTACACGCCGCCCGCGTCGCGACTGAATTCCGCCAGAAGTTCCACAAGGATGTCGTGATCGATCTGATCTGCTACCGCCGCTTTGGTCACAACGAAGGCGATGAGCCGATGTTCACCAATCCGGTGATGTACAAAAAGATCAAAGGCCACAAGACCACGCTCAGCCTTTATTCCGAACGTCTGGTCAAGGACGGTCTGGTCCCCGAGGGCGAGATCGAGGACATGAAGGCCGACTTCCAGAAGCTGATGAACGAAGAGTTCGAAGCCGGCAAAGAGTACCGCCCCAACAAAGCGGACTGGCTGGATGGCAAATGGTCCCATCTGGACAAGCGCGGCAAGAAATACCAGCGCGGAAAAACTGCCATCAAGCCAGAGACAATGGCCGAAGTCGGCAAAGCAATCAGCACGGCACCCGATGGCTTCCCGCTTCACAAGACTGTGGGCCGCCTTCTGGAAGCCAAGGCCAAGATGTTCGAAGACGGTCAGGGATTTGACTGGGCCACGGCAGAAGCACTGGCCTTTGGCTCCCTGCTGACCGAGGGCTACAAAGTCCGTCTGTCAGGTCAGGATTCCACACGCGGCACGTTCTCGCAGCGCCATTCGGGTCTAATCAATCAGGAAACCGAAGAGCGCTACTATCCGCTGAACCACATCCGCGAAGGTCAGGCAGAGTATGAAGTGATCGACTCCATGCTGTCCGAATATGCGGTGCTCGGGTTTGAATACGGCTACTCTCTGGCTGAACCCAATGCGCTGACGCTTTGGGAAGCGCAGTTCGGCGATTTCGCCAACGGTGCGCAGATCATGTTCGATCAGTTCATCAGCTCCGGCGAAAGCAAATGGCTGCGCATGTCCGGTCTGGTCTGTCTGATGCCGCACGGCTACGAGGGACAGGGACCGGAGCACTCTTCCGCACGGCTTGAGCGTTTCCTGACCATGTGTGGCGGCGACAACTGGATCGTGGCCAACTGCACCACGCCTGCGAACTACTTCCACCTGCTGCGCCGTCAGCTGCACCGCAGCTACCGCAAGCCACTGATGCTGATGACGCCCAAGTCGCTGCTGCGCCACAAGCTGGCTGTCAGTTCTGCCGATGAATTCACCACAGGTTCATCTTTCCACCGCGTCTTGTGGGATGATGCCCAGCAGGGCAATTCCGACACCAAGCTCGTGGCCGATGACAAGATCAAGCGCGTCGTCATGTGCTCCGGCAAGGTCTACTACGATCTGCTGGAAGAACGTGACAGCCGTGGCATCGACGATATCTATCTGTTGCGGTTCGAACAGTTCTACCCCTTCCCCGCACAATCCGCGGTCAAGGAGCTGGAGCGCTTCAAGAACGCCGATATGGTCTGGTGTCAGGAAGAGCCAAAGAACCAGGGTGCCTGGTCATTTATCGAACCGAATATCGAATGGGTGCTGACCCGTATCAAAGCCAAGAACTCGCGGCCGCTCTATGCAGGTCGCGCCGCTGCGGCCTCTCCTGCGACGGGCCTTGCCAGCCAGCACAAAGCACAACAAGCCGCCCTCGTGGACGAGGCGCTGACACTTGAAGGATCAAAGACATGACCGAAGTACGCGTACCCACGCTGGGTGAATCCGTGACCGAAGCCACCGTGGCGACATGGTTCAAAAAGCCCGGCGATACCGTCGCGGTGGACGAAATGCTCTGCGAGCTTGAGACAGACAAAGTGACCGTCGAGGTGCCAAGCCCCGTCGCTGGCACCCTGTCTGAGATCGTCGCAGCGGAAGGTGAAACCGTTGGTGTCGACGCCCTGTTGGCCAATATCTCCGAAGGGGATTCCGGTTCCGATGCAGCCCCCAAAGCCAAAGAAGCCTCGCGCGACGAAGGGGCCTCCAGTCAGGCACCGCGCGACGAAGGCGGCAGTGCCGTCGATGTGATGGTCCCCACTCTGGGCGAAAGCGTGACCGAAGCCACCGTGGCGACATGGTTCAAAAAGGTCGGTGACACCGTGGCGCAGGACGAAATGCTCTGTGAGCTGGAAACCGATAAGGTATCCGTCGAAGTTCCTGCACCTGCGGCTGGCACCCTGACCGAAATCCTCGCGGACGAAGGCAGCACGGTTGAGGCCAATGGCAAGCTCGCCGTCATCTCCTCAGGCGCTGGTGCAGCCGCTGCAGCACCCGCACAGGAAACCGCGCCGGCCCCAGCTGCGGCACAATCAACTGGTGGTAAAGACGTCGAAGACGCCCCCTCCGCCAAGAAAGCGATGGCCGAAGCAGGCATCAACCGCGATGCAGTCACCGGCACTGGCCGCGATGGTCGTGTGATGAAAGAAGACGTGGCCAAGGCGATTGCTGCCGGGACTTCCTCGACCGCCGCGCCTGCCAAAGCCGCCGCACCGCGTGCGCCATCCGCGCCTGACGATGCAAGCCGCGAAGAGCGTGTCAAAATGACCCGTCTCAAGCAGACCATGGCGCGCCGTTTGAAAGAAGCACAGAACACCGCCGCGATCCTGACCACCTTCAACGAGGTCGACATGACCGAAGTGATGGCAATCCGGAACCTCTACAAAGCCGATTTCGAGAAAAAACACGGCGTCCGTATGGGCTTCATGTCGTTCTTCACCAAGGCCTGCTGCCACGCGCTCAAGGAAATTCCAGAGGTCAACGCCGAGATCGACGGCACCGATGTGATCTACAAGAATTACGTGCACATGGGCGTTGCCGCCGGTACGCCTACTGGCCTTGTGGTGCCTGTCATCCGTGATGTTGATACGATGTCCTTCGCCGAGATCGAAAAAGGCATCAACACCATGGGCAAGAAAGCCCGCGATGGTAAGCTTTCCATGGCCGACATGACCGGCGGCACCTTCACCATCTCCAACGGTGGCGTCTATGGCTCACTGATGACCGCACCTATCCTGAACCCGCCACAGTCCGGTATCCTTGGCATGGCCAAAATTCAGGACCGTCCCATGGCAATCGGTGGCGAAGTCGTGATCCGTCCGATGATGTACATCTCGCTTTCGTATGATCACCGTATCATCGACGGCAAAGGGGCGGTGACCTTCCTTGTGCGGGTTAAGGAAATGCTCGAAGACCCACGCCGTCTGTTGATGGATCTGTGATGATATAGGCAGGGATACCCCCGCCCTACGGGACTTCTGTAGGGCGGGGGTGTCCCCACCGGTGTCGCATTCTTGATGCGTCGCCCCTGTCCATACAACAAGGACATCAAATGACACCCGAACTTATCGTCCTCACCCTCGCGGCCTTACTCCAGTTCGGGCAATTCGCGCTTTATGCGATCCCTGCCAACATTGAACTGACACCCGGCTACACCATGTCGCCCCGCGACCGCGAACCGACCCGAGAGATGTCGGAGCGTACCGCTCGACTGGGCCGTGCGTTTGACAATCACTTTCAGGCCCTGATCCTGTTCACAATTGCCGTTCTGGTGATCCAATCATCCGCTCAGAACACCGGTTTCACCGCCGCCTGCGCCATGGTCTATCTGGTGGCACGTCTGGCCTACATTCCCGCGTATGCGTTTGGCTGGAGCCCGTTGCGATCCTACATCTGGTTTGCGGGGCTTCTCGCGACCGTTTTCATGCTGCTTGCAGCCCTCATCTGACGCCCCTACCCTGAAGGCGCACCTAATTACCAAGGAGACATCCCATGTCCAGCTATGACGTCATCATCATTGGCTCCGGTCCCGGCGGCTATGTCGCGGCCATCCGTTGCGCCCAGCTTGGCCTCAAAGTAGCCTGCGTCGAGGGCCGTGAGACTTTGGGCGGCACCTGTCTGAACGTGGGCTGCATTCCCTCCAAGGCGCTGCTCCATGCTTCTCACATGCTGCACGAAGCAGAGCACAACTTTGCCGAGATGGGGCTGAAGGGCAAAAGCCCCTCCGTCGATTGGAAGCAGATGCAAAGCTACAAGCAGGGCACGGTCGACACCAACACCAAGGGCATCGAATTCCTGTTCAAAAAGAACAAAATCGACTGGCTCAAGGGGTGGGGCAGCATTCCCGAGGCCGGTAAGGTCAAAGTCGGTGACGAGGTGCATGAGGCGAAGAACATCATCATCGCCACAGGCTCTGAGCCGTCCTCTCTCCCCGGTGTTGAAGTGGACGAGAACGTCGTTGTCACGTCCACCGGTGCGCTGACTTTGGGCAAGGTGCCTAAGAAAATGGTGGTGATTGGTGCGGGTGTCATCGGCCTTGAACTGGGCAGTGTATATTCCCGTCTGGGCTCTGAGGTGACTGTCGTTGAATTTCTTGACGCGATCACTCCGGGCATGGATCCCGAAGTGCAGAAGGTGTTCCAACGCACACTTAAAAAGCAGGGGCTTGAGTTCATCATGGGGGCCGCGGTGCAAAAGACCGAAGCCACCAAGACCAAAGCCAAAGTGCACTACAAGCTGCGCAAGGACGACAGCGAGCATGTGCTGGACGCAGATGTTGTACTGGTCGCTACGGGCCGCAAACCTTACCACGACGGGCTGGACCTCGAAGCGCTCGGCATCCGCATGACCAAGCGCGGCCAGATTGCCATCACCAAAGAATGGCAGACCGATGTCAAAGGTATCTACGCCATTGGCGATGTAACAGAAGGCCCCATGCTGGCGCACAAAGCCGAAGACGAGGGCATGGCCGTGGCCGAGGTCATCGCAGGCAAGCACGGGCACGTGAACTACGGCATCATCCCCGGCGTGATTTACACCCACCCCGAGGTGGCCAACGTGGGCGAGACCGAAGCCAGCCTGAAAGAGGCAGGCCGTGCATATAAAGTCGGCAAGTTCAGCTTTATGGGCAACGCACGCGCCAAGGCGAATTTCGCCGGCGACGGTTTTGTGAAAATCCTCGCGGATAAAGAAACCGACCGCATTCTGGGTGCCCACATCATCGGCCCTGCGGCGGGCGATCTTATTCACGAGGTCTGCGTCGCAATGGAATTCGGTGCCTCAGCGCAAGACCTTGCCATGACGTGCCACGCGCACCCGACCTATTCAGAAGCCGTACGCGAAGCGGCATTGGCCTGTGGTGACGGCCCTATCCACGCGTGAATATTGAGGTGGGCATCATGCCCACCTTACACCGCCTCCCGGATGATCTTTGGCTTCACCCATCCTTAAAAATAGTTAAGTAACTGTTAACATTAAATTTTTCGCGTGCGAAACATCCGGTTGCTTACCACATGGTGTCTGCGGCGCGCGCGCCCCATGCCGCGTCGTAGGGTGCTCCGCCCTCCTCGCCGCTGGTCATCTCGGCCAAAATCTCACCGACACTGGGCAGATCGCCGCTTTCATCGACGCCGGACCACGTCGCCGATCGCATCAACGCCCGTGCGCACTGCGTATAGATCTCGGCAATCTGTATGACGATCACTGTTGCCGGTTGCCGCCCGTTCTTATCAAACCGCGCTCGCAGCACCGCATCATCCGTCAGAAACGCCTGACCGTTCACCCGCACCACGTTGTTCGATCCCGGCACCATGAACATGCACGACACACGCCCGTCCTCGACAATATTGCGCAGTGAATCGAGCCGGTTGTTCCCGCGCCAGTCCGGCATCGCCAGCCGGTGCACGTCCAGCTCTTCGACCACCGGCCCATCATCCCCGCGTGGACTGCCATCGGTGCCGCGCGCGCCAACTGTGCTGAGCACACAGAACTTCGACGACATAATCCATTTGCGATACAGCGGTGTCATCTGTGTCGCGACCTTGCGCAATGCGGGTGCACCGGGCTGACCGTAAAGCGCTTCCAGTTCTTCAATCGCGCCGATTTTATGCATCAGCCTGCCATCCGGCTTCGGCCAGCAATCTGTTGGATGCGGTTTCAACCCGGCTTTCAAGTTCGGCCATGAACGCCGCCTTTTCCAGCCCCGGCTCAATCGGGGGCAAAAACTCCACCACCGCTAGACCGGACCGGCGGTAAAGTCCCCTGCGTGGCCAGAAGTATCCGGCGTTCGTGGCGACAGGAATACAAGACTGCTTGAGCTGTCCATAAAGCACAGCCGTTCCCACCTTGTAAGGAATATGAGCGCCCGGTGCGACGCGCGTGCCTTGCGGGTAGATCACGATCTGGCCCGGCTCGATCCGCCCTGCGTTCACGTCTTCCATCATCTTGGAGATCGCCTTGCCGCGTTTGCCACGGTCCACCGCGATCATTTGCATACGCTTGGTGTATTGCCCGATCACAGGCGTCCAGAGAATCTCGCGTTTCATGATAAACTTGGCGCGGGGCAGCGCATGAAAGATCATCATGATATCCAGGAACGACTGGTGCTTTGCCCCGATCAACACCTCGCCCTGAGGCACGTCACCACGAACTTCACAGCGAAGGCCGATCAGCCATCGCGCGCTCCACATACACCATGCGGCATAGGTTTTGCAGGCCGTATAGGCGCCGGTCTTTGAAAACATCGCCCAGGGTGCAAAGACAAGGCCGATCACCGGCATCGCAATGGTTGCCTGCACGATATAGATGATGGAGCGGACCCACTGTAGCATTATGAAAGCTCTCCCAAAGTGCGGCGGGCTGCGCTGCGCGTCGCGGCAAATGCCACTGCCCCTGCGAGCGGCGGAATAAGCAAGGGCAAAATCCAGTGCGCCCCGCGAAATCCGAGACCTGTCAGGAATCCGCCCACTTCTGAGGCAGAGGGCAGGAACAACACCGCAATCATCGCGATCACTGTTCCAACTGCAGCACCTGACAAAGCCCGCAGTGTGAAGCGGCGGATAAAGGCCAGTGCGATATAGTCATCCGTTGCACCGACCAAGCGCAGCACGCGAATGACCTGCGCATTGGCCGCAAGGGCCGCGTGGGCGGCAAGGGTAATCATGGCGGCCACGGCAGCGGCGATCAGCACGATGGAAACCCATCCGAAAAGCCGCAGGCGTTGCGCGGCTTCGACCAATGGTGCGCGCCAGCGTCCATGGTCATCGAGCACGGCACCAGGTACCTCTGCCGCCAGCCGCAAACGCAGACCCGCAGCATCGATGCCCGCGTCATCTTCGATCACTTCAATCAGGCGTGGTACCGGCAGGGTATCAAGCGCCAGATCATTTCCGAACCAAGGCGCAAGCAATGCCTGTTGTTCCTCATCACTGAGCGCACGCGCCTGCGCGACGCCGCGTGTGGTTTGCAAGATACGCAAGGCCGCATCTGTTTGCGCGGCGCGTTGATCAAGCGGTGCAACAATACGGATCGTCGCAGAGCGGGCCAGCTCTTCGCCCCACCGATCAGCAAGCCGGCCTGCAGCCAGTGAAAGCGCCAGCGCGAAGACCGCCAGAAAAGCCATGGCACCCGATGCAAAGAGCGTTAGTTGCGCGGTGAAACCGGAGGGCGGCACCACACGATCGGCATTGCGATCACCCGCAAGTAGGGCACGTATGCTGGCGAGGGTCAGCTTCACAAATCCGCTCCGGCAAGTTGAATGCGACGATTGGCGATGCGGAGCACACGGGCCTGCACATGCGCTTTGGTGGCGCGGATCAGACTAAGGTCATGAGTGGCGATCAGCACCGTTTTGCCCATTTTATTCAGTTCGATCAGCAACCGCAGCAGGCGTTGCGACATTTCCCAGTCGATGTTGCCCGTAGGCTCGTCTGCAAGAACAACGTCAGGTGACATGATTACAGCGCGGGCCAATGCAGCCCGTTGCCGTTCACCACCCGACAGTTCGGGCGGCAAGGCATCGGCACGATTGGTCAGCCCGACCCACGACATCAACTCACCCAGATCTCCCCCTGCTGCTTCGGCGTGACGACCCGAAACCGTAAGAGGCAGCGCGATGTTGTCGGTCACGTTCAGATGGTCAAGAAATTGCACGTCCTGATGCACGACACCGACACGGCGCCGGATGACAGCAATATCATCACGCTCCAGCCCGCGCACATCCGCGCCGAACAGGCGCACGTGGCCAGCGGTCGGCAAAAGCGCACCGTAGCATAATTTCATCAAAGTCGTTTTACCGGCGCCCGAAGGGCCGGTAAGAAAATGAAAGGAACCGGGTGCAAGTTTGAGCGAAATGTCGGACAGCAGTTCGCCGCCGCCATAGCTATACGCCACATTTTCAAGGTCGATCACGTATTCACCCTATATCACCGCATCTGTTGTGCCTGAGCACCGCAGGGGATTCAATGCGGCACTTCTGATGATTGGCGACAGTTAGCGCTTTTCCTAGGGTATTGTTGACCATATGCTGTTCTTAATGTGCAAATATTGTTGTGAATGAGTTACGGTATACAAGATGAGGCTGACCTGTCCAAATTGTGATGCACAATATGAAGTGCCTGATGAGGTGGTGCCAACCGCCGGACGTGATGTGCAGTGTTCAAATTGTGGTCAGACGTGGTTTCAATACCATCCAGATAACGAACCCGAAGAAGCTCAAGACATCGAAGAAACGCTAAGCGTTGACGCACCTGCACCTGATGAGGAAGTCTCGCCGCCTCCGCCGCCTGTTTTGCCCAGTACCGAACCCGTTCGCAAAGAGCTTGACCCGGCGGTTGCGGACATCCTGCGTCAGGAGGCCGAAGCAGAGTTCGAAGCGCGGCGTAAACGTCAGTCCGAACCGCTGGAAAGCCAACCGGAACTGGGACTGGATGCAGCCGAGCAACCACCCGCAACACCGATTGTGCCGCAGGATGATCCGGACACCCGCGCGCATGAAGCCAAGAAACGTATGGCGCGGATGCGTGGCGAGCCCGAGCCGAAAAGCGCAGAAGCTGCTGCGGCCGCCGCTGCGATATCATCTCGGCGCGAGTTGTTGCCCGACATCGAAGAGATCAACTCAACCCTGCGCAATGACACGGTGTCCAACAACATGGATGCCGATGCACGCGAGGAATTGGGTGCGGGCGGAGGCACAAAGAAGAAAGGTTCTTTCAAGCGCGGGTTTCTAACCGTTGTGCTGATCGCGCTGGTTCTTTTGCTGCTTTATATTTACGCCGACCAGATCGCGCAGGCGGTGCCTGCGCTGGAAGGTATCATGACGTCCTACGTTTCCGCTATTGATGCGATGCGGACCGGGCTGGACAGCCAGGTCCGGTCGCTGCTTGGCTGGCTTGATAGCAAGGCGACACAGTCCGAAGGCTGAACCAGTTTTTTAGAACCGGTCAAGTAAACGGTTAAGGTAATCACGTTCTTCTTCAGGGCGCTCGGTCTCTCCCGAACGTCTGCGGATTTCATCCAAAAGATCGCGTGCACGTCCCGCACCACCCGGCCCCATTGAAAGTGGTCCGTCAGAACTACTCGGTCCGTTGTTGCCCTGTTCGCGCCCCAGCGGGTCACGGTTGTCAGCGCGGCGGTCTGATTCGGCTGTGCCCTGACCGGGCTGCTGGTTCTGCTGCTCCTGCGCCATGGCTTCTCCTAGTGACCGCATGCCTTCGCGCAAGGCTTCCATCGCTTGTGCCTGATTGTCGATGGCTTCGGCAAGATCGCCGTCGCGCAGAGAATCCTCGGCCTGATCCATGGCACGGCCAGCACGGTCCAGCGCATCGCGCGCCGCATCACCGCCCGGCGTGCCCTGACCGGGCAGACGTTGCTGCTGACGGCGCAGTTCGTCGCGCAGCGCCTGCTGACGTTGGGCCAGCCCTTCTTCACCTTTGCCGAACCCCTCGCCCTGTTCACCGCCTTCGGGTGTCTGTCCGTTCTGGCCTTGTTGCTGGCCCTGACCTTCGCCCTCACCTTGCTCCTGGCCCTGACCCTGTCCTTGGCCCTCGTGGCTTTCGCCACGGCCCTGACCACCGTTGCGTCCTTCGTTGCCCTGATTTTCACCAGCCTGCGCGTTCGGGTTGAACTGTTCCTGCAGGTCACGGAATGCCTGATCGCTGAGGCCCTGCTGATCGCGAAGCGTGTCGGCCAGCCCTTCCATGGCTTCCTCGCCGGGTGACTTTCCGCCCTGCCCTTGCTGGCCTTCGGTCACGCGCATATTTTCCATCATCTCTTGCAGTTGCTGCAAGGCTTCAGCGGCTTCGGCCATGCGGCCTTCTTCCATCAGCTCCTGAATGCGGTCCATCATGCGTTGCAGGTCATCCTGCGTCATTTGCATGCTTTCGCCTTGTTGCTGTTGCTGCTGCTCCTGTTGCCCTTCTTGTGCCTGCTGGCGCTGTAACTGGCGCATGTATTCATCTGTGGCGCGGCGAAGCTCGTCCATCAGTTCCGCAATTTCTTCGTCAGAGGCACCGTTTTTCATCGCCTCCTGCAACCGTTCTTGTGCACGGCGCAGACGTTCCAGCGCATCTGCGAGGACACCTTCCTCGAGTTCCAGCGCCAGTCCCCACAGGTCTTCGGCCAGTTCATCCTGAACTTCATCGTCCAATCCATAACGCGTACGAATTTCCAACCGCTCGATCAGGCGGCGGATGCGCAGGGCGGTGGTGTCACTGCTGAACACATCCTGCGGACGGTAGGATACGGCGCGCAGAACCTGTGCGGCACGGGGGGCATTCGACTTGGACCACAACAGATCACGGCGCATTTCAATCAGCGCTGCGGCGGAAGGATTAAAAAAGCGCCGGCCCGGCAGGATCATATCCTGCGGAACGGTCTCCGCCTGCTGCTCGGCAGCGTCAAGGACAGACAGGCTAAGCTTGACCGGCAGGTTCGCCCAAGGGTGCTTGGAAAAATCTTCGATCAGGTTCTCTTCGAACGCGTTCCGATTGCCGGCAATAGGCATGGGCAGCGGCACAACGATCTGGTCACGCGGATCAGGGTCCACTGTCAAACCATAGCGCCGGTCGACAGCAGTCAGATCAAGCACAAAGCGCGCCTCACCTGCTTCGACACCGTAGTCATCACTGGACGAGAACGGCAGACGCATCTCGCCAAGGGCGGCAACGTCCGGCGCGCCCAGAACGTCGACCATTGGCGGGGCGTCGGGACGCATGGTCACATCCCATTTGCGGCCACCGGGTCCTTCGACGGCGATTGTACCCTCCTGCACAACTGCAAAATCCTGCGCCGCATCGGAAGCAGCTGGCAGATCAGCCGTGCGGCCCGACACCGTCTCGGCGAGCGTCAGCGCTCCCACTTCTCCGTAAAAGCGCAGTGTGATCAGCGTTCCTTTGGGCAGATCAAGCGGGCCTTCGTCGAGGTCGTTTAGATAGAGTGTCGGGCGTCCGGTGTAGCGCGGCGGCTCCGCCCAGCCTTCCCAGACGGGGCCATCGGCCAACCCGCCTGCGATCGGACCCATGCCAGCGACAGAACCCACACGCCAGACAGAGCCGAAGATCAGTGCAACTGCAAAGGCCAGTACCGCGACAAAGCGCAGTGCATATGGGTCGCGGTCTGACACCCGCAAGTCCGCCTTGACGGGTCCTGCGGCAGCGGCGCGTTCCGCCATGCGGGATTTATGTGCGCGCCAGACAGCCATGGATGCATCATCTTCGGCACCAATCGCCGGATCATCCAACAATGCCTGAATGGGTCGCCCCGGAAGACTGGCATCCAGCCTTTCCAGCGCGGCAGTCCGTGAGGGAATGCGAAAGCGGCGCAGGGCATAAACCAGCGCCATCACGAAACAAATCGCCGCTAGGATCATACCGCCCCAGACTACTTCGACCGAGACGGAATCCTGTGCGCCCATCATCAGCGCGGCAAGCACCACAAGGACCACCGTCATCAAAGGCCAAAGCGCCTGCACCAGATTTTCGGCCAGCATGCCAGCCCAGGTCAGGCGCAGCGGCCACCGCAGCTTTGCCATGCTGTTGCGCAGATCATTGGGGGTAAACGTGCTCATCACATAGGCTCCCTGACGGCCACAAAGCACAATAGCCCTACAACCATTCAGGAATGGTATCGCGATTTATCATTTCGTCAAAGGTTGGACGTGCGCGGATAACCGCGAATTGATCATCTTTCACCAAAACCTCCGGAATTAGAGGCCGCGAGTTGTATTCGCTACTCATAACCGCGCCATATGCGCCGGCTGAACGGAAGGCGACCAGATCACCGGCGCTGAGCGGGGGCATCAGGCGCTGTTTGGCAAAGGTATCGCCGGATTCGCAAACCGGACCGACGATATCAATCGGCGCGGGCTCCACACCCGGTGCAGGCTCAATCACCGGTACAATCTCGTGGTGCGCTTCGTACATCGCGGGGCGGATCAGATCGTTCATCGCGCCATCGATAATCAGGAAATCACGCCCCTCACCCGATTTGACGTAGATCACCTCGCTCACCATCAGGCCCGCGTTGCCCGCAATCAGCCGTCCGGGTTCAATCTCGACCTCGCAGCCCAGATGGCCCAGAGTCCGCTTGACCAAAGCACCATAATCGGACGGCAAAGGCGGCGCTTCGTTCGTGCGCTCGTAAGGGATACCCAAACCGCCCCCCAAATCGAGGCGTGTGATGGTGTGACCATCTGCACGCAAAGCTTCGGTCAGCTCGGCGACCTTCTGATAGGCCAGCTCGTAGGGGGCAAGGTCGGTCAGTTGTGATCCGATGTGCACGTCGATGCCAATTACGTCCAAGCCCGGCATCGCGGCTGCCATCGCGTAAACTTCGCGCGCGCGGGCGATGGGGATGCCAAACTTGTTCTCCGATTTGCCGGTGGCAATCTTGGCGTGTGTTTTGGCGTCCACGTCCGGATTAACCCGCACGGTGATCGGTGCCACCACGCCCAATTCCCGAGCGGTTGCATCCAGAATGACCATCTCCGGCTCACTCTCTACGTTGAACTGGCGGATGCCGCCTTCCAACGCGAGGCGGATTTCATCACGGGTTTTTCCAACGCCGGAAAAGACGATCCGGTCGCCCGGCACGCCGGCTGCACGCGCACGGCGGTATTCACCACCCGATACCACATCCATGCCTGCGCCTGCCTGCGCCAAAGTCTGCAACACCGCCTGATTGGAATTGGCTTTCATCGCATAGCAAACGAGGTGATCCATCCCCTCCAGCGCATCATCAAAGGCGCGAAAATGGCGCAGCAGCGTTGCGGTTGAATAAACATAGAACGGCGTGCCAACGGCTGCCGCGATCTCGGATATGGCCACGTCTTCCGCAAAAAGCGCGCCGTTACGATAAAGGAAATGATCCATGTTTCACTAGGCCCTTAAACTTAATTCCGCCCGAACTAGCAGGCGCGGCGCTTACTTGACAGGTGCGGTGCGCAAAAACAAATACAGCGGCAGTCCGCAACTCACACCGATGCAAAAGGTGGCTGGAATGGCGATGAGTGCAATCCAGTTCCGGCGCACTGCTACCTCGGCGATTATCCAGACTGTCAAAGTGATTGCCGCAATGGTCAGATCCCAGACAAGACCGCTTGCGGCGGTGTTGACGTGCCATGCATCGACCATGGCCCAGATGTCATAGCCGTTCGTATTAAACCAGCTGATGAAATAATACATCGGGTGGATCGCACCCCAGATGGCAAGGCCAAGGTAGATCATGCGCAAAGCGGACATGTCAGAAACTCCTGATGACGCCGACCCTCGCATCCCCTGAGACGTGAATACCGGGGGTGTAATTGCTGGGCTGCTGGCGGGTATCGGGGTGACGGTTGTGTGTGCTGTCAGGATGCGGCGGGCCGCAGGCGGCCAAGGTCAGAACACACCCTGTTATCAGCGCACGCATCATAGGCCCACGCCCATGGTCACTGTCACAGGACCCTGGTTCACCCCGACACGTGCCATGCCGGAAACACCGGCATCAGACAGGGTGATGGTTGCGTCACGCGTTGGCGTCACCGGCTCGCCGTCGGCACCGCAGGCAGCGATGCCAAGTGCCGTGATGCAAGCCATGAAAATTCTCATGCCAACAAACCTTTCCATCGTTCAATCTGTGCGCGGACCTGTGCGGGTGCCGTGCCTCCATAAGACATACGCGAGTTCACCGAATTTTCCACTCCAAGGACGTCAAAAACGCTTTCGTTGATGTCGGCGTGAACCGATTGCATCTGCGCCAGCGTTAGATCCGGCAAATCGCAGCCCTGCTTTTCAGCCATCCCGACCAGCGTGCCGGTGATGTGATGTGCGTCGCGGAACGGCAGCCCAAGCACGCGCACCAGCCAATCGGCCAGATCGGTCGCGGTCGAGAACCCGCTGCCCGCCGCCGCAGCAAGCTCAGCACGGTTTCCGGTCATGTCGCGCACCATGCCTTCCATCGCGGCCAGCGCGATCATCAGGTTGTCCGCCGCATCAAAGACCTGTTCCTTGTCTTCCTGCATGTCCTTTGAATAAGTGAGCGGCAGCCCCTTCATCACGAGCATCAACGCCGTGTTCGCACCAAAGATGCGCCCCACCTTCGCGCGGATCAGTTCTGCGGCGTCAGGGTTTTTCTTTTGCGGCATGATCGACGAGCCCGTCGAGAACCGGTCCGACAGCGTGACAAAGCGGAATTGAGCAGAGGACCAGATCACCAACTCCTCTGCAAAGCGGCTGAGATGCATCGCGCAGATGCTGGCACAGGAAAGAAACTCCAGCGCGAAATCACGGTCCGCCACAGCGTCCAGGCTGTTGGCCGCAGGACGGTCAAACCCAAGCGCCTGCGCTGTCATCTCGCGATCAATCGGGAAGGACGTTCCCGCCAAAGCAGCGGCCCCAAGCGGGCTTTCGTTCATCCGCGCCCGCGCATCGCGCACACGCGACAAATCGCGCCCCAGCATTTCGACATAGGCCATCATGTGATGCCCCCATGTGACGGGTTGTGCTGTTTGCAAGTGGGTAAAGCCGGGCATGACCCAATCGGCACCCGCTTCGGCCTGTCCGAGAAGCGCCTGAATAAGGGCGACAAGCCCCCCCTCAAAGGCATCAAGCTGGTCGCGCACCCAAAGTTTGAAGTCTGTGGCGACCTGATCGTTCCTGCTCCGACCTGTGTGCAAGCGGCCCGCAGGCTCTCCGATCACTTCTTTCAGACGTGCCTCCACGTTCATGTGGATGTCTTCGAGCGCCGTGGAGAATTCAAAGGTCCCGCCTTCGATCTCTGACAAGATCGTGAGCAAGCCTTCCCGTATCGCCTCGGCATCGCTATCAGTAATGATACCGGTCGCGGCCAGCATCGCGGCATGGGCGCGGCTTCCGGCGATATCCTGTGCGGCCATCCGCTTGTCAAAGCCGATCGAGGCGTTGATCGCCTCCATGATCGCGTCGGGACCGGCAGCAAAGCGGCCGCCCCACATTTTGTTGGAGGTGGTGTCAGTCATGAAGAAACCCTCGGAGGGACGAATGAAAAAAGTCTTACTCGGCCTCGTGTATACGGCCCTTTTGACCAGTGCAAATGCAGCGCTTGCCGCAGGTCCCGACATTCTGTCGATCCGTGACGGAGACATGAAGAAACTGATCGTCCACAGCACACCCGAAGCGACCTCTGATGCGGCTTTTCAACTGGCCGATGATGCAGGCAAAGGGACGCTTGCGGACTATAAGGGGAAGTACGTTCTGGTAAATTTCTGGGCCACGTGGTGTGCGCCTTGCCGCAAGGAAATGCCACAGCTTAACGCGCTGCAAAAAGAGTTCGGCGGTGCCGATTTCGAGGTGCTGACCATCGCGACCGGGCGCAATTCGCCTCAGGGGATCAAGAAGTTTTTCGCCGAGGCAGGGATCGACAGCCTGCCGCGCCATCAGGACCCAAAGCAGGCGTTGGCCGCACAAATGGGGGTCTTCGGCTTACCGATCACAGTGATTCTCGACCCTGAAGGGCGCGAGATCGCACGGCTGCGGGGCGATGCCGACTGGTACAGTGATGATGCGAAAAAAATTATTGAGACGCTTGTGAAAAGCCGCACAGACGGCTGACCTCAGAGGGGGCCGCGCCGCAGTTTATGCGGCACGCGCCCGTAAATCTATGCTGCGTGGTTCAGTATTGCCGCTTCGGATGCAGACAATTTGCGCCGTGCAAAGCTGCCGTAGGTGTGCGGATCAAACTCAAGCTCGGGATGATTGGCCAGAAGACGGGCACGGTCCACTTCGCTGAGTGTGCTGAGTGCTGCTGACGCGGGATGGAAGCTTTCGGTTTCCACGCCGTTTGCCCACATCACCTGATGACGATCGAACAGCAGATGCACATAGGTGACCTCGCGCATTTTCAAATCGACCGTAACGGTATCGCCGTTGATCAGGTCTTTGGCCGCGACGAGCACTTCTGGTGTGTTGAAAAGCTCTTGCGCGACGGCACCCTTGACCAAAATGCGGTGTTCCGGAGAGACGATCAGATCCTCATCTGGGATGCCGTTACTGAACATACCCGAGGAAATACGCACGGGGCGGAGTTTGGGCATCGCGAAAAGGCGTGCGCCGGTCATCCGGCGACTGCCGATCCAGCGGACAGGCTGGCTGCCGTTGTCTTTTGTCTGCACCAGATCGCCTTCGCGCAAATCCTCGATCAGCATCAGACCTTCGGGCGTCTGGATACGTGTGCCGGGCGTAAAGCAAATGACGCCGCCGCTGCCGTCTGAATCCAGATCATTCGGCATCGAGCCCAATGTGTGATGTACGATCCAGAGGTCGCAATTGCGGGGCGGGATTTCATTGAGAAACATCAGGAGCGGCTGGTTGCCGCCGCCGACTTCGATCAGCGTCACGGTGTAGCTTTTGCCACCGTCCGTAACGACAAAGCTGTTATCCATCAAAGGTGAGTGATCCAGCGCTTCTTTTTGCTGATCCGAAAGCTGGGGTGCTTCTTTATCCAACGCCGCACCGACCAGCCGGTGCACCATGCGTGCCGCTCGTTTGCGAAGTTTATCTGCGCCGTCTGCCTGATCCAGCCGCAAAACGTCCGATGGTCCATCCACCCGGATGGCATCCCCGCGCCATGCCCATGCCGCACCTATTTTTAGGTTTTGCAGCGGGGCGGCATCAAGGCCGTCTAGTTCTGTTTGCGACCAGCTGATGACAAACGTGCCTCGAAAGCCCGTTTTCATTGCTCGTTCTGCCTGCCTCAGTTTTTATTAAAGAAAGATTAACAAATGAGACCTGAGCTTGGAAGTCGCTTTTTGTGACAATTTCCAATGCGTTGCGGAATTCTGTTAAAGAAGCATTCCCGCATGACGCGAAAATCAATATGTTGATATTTCCACAGCCTCATCCACCATATGCAGCATAAGTCGACCGTACATCTGACGGGACGTCATTTTAGAATCCGTGGTAGTGGAAGCACGTTTACCCGCTATGATTGCGCAGACTGCTTGCCATATCGCTGGGTTGGAGTGTCTGGTCACGCTTGTAAATCGTTTACAATTCGCTAACGTCAAGGGGGTCAACTCCGTGAGGTTCTATGCCCAACTCGTCCCGCCCCCTGCCCGAACGCCGCATCGTGTCGTCCCGCCATCTTGCAGAAGGAGAGGGCTGGGAAGCATCTGAACTCGAATACGGCATGATAATTGCCTACAATGCTTTCACCCGTTGGATGGCGCGTTGCATGACGGCGGCAGGAAATGCGGAACTGACACCGCTTGAAATACTGGTTCTGCATAACACCAACCACCGGGGACGCGAAAAGCGGCTGACCGATATCTGTTTTCTGCTTAACATCGAAGACACGCACACAGTTAATTATGCCCTGCGCAAGTTGTTGAAATCCGGTTTGCTTGCTTCCGACAAGCGCGGAAAAGAAGTGTTTTATCGCACATCCGAAGAAGGGGCCGCGCTGTGTGAAGCGTACCGGGCTGTGCGCAAGAGCTGTTTTCTGGACGGGTTGAGCCGTGTCGACACCACTGGCGACGATCTGCGCGAAATTGCAGCAGGTCTGCGTGCCATTTCGGGCCAGTACGATCAGGCAAGTCGCGCAGCGGCATCGCTATGAGCAAAACACCATGCACAACGGCTCTGGGCTTTTGGCGCAAGCCCGCCTTATAACAAGATTATGAAGACGACGCAGCAATCCGTTCTTGTCGCCGCGGATGGCGGGGGTACCGGCTGTCGTGCCTGCGCGGGCACGATCGAAGCGGGCATTTTGGGACAGGCCGAAGGCGGTCCCGGCAATGTTCACAGCAACTTCGAAAATGCGATCCGCAATCTGACGGGTGCGGTCACAGAAGCCTTGCAGCAAGCCGACCTAGGTCATGTACCACTTGATCAGATCACAGCACATTTTGGCGTGGCGGGCGCACATTCCGACGTGGAAATGGAAGCCGTTCGGGCCGCTCTGCCCTATGGCCGTTCCAGTGTCACAGGGGACCGCGCCACTTCGGTCAGGGGCGCGCTGGGTGATACAGACGGGTATGTTGTTGCCCTTGGCACCGGCACCATCGTGGCACGCCAAAAGGCTCTGGGCTTGCATACGGTCGGCGGTTGGGGATTTGACATATCGGATCAGGCATCCGGGTCGTGGCTGGGCCGTCATCTGCTTGAGCAGATCGTTATGGCAGAAGACGGGTTGCGGGCGCATAGTCCGTTGACCGAAAAGGTTCTGTCCGATCAGGGTGGTCTGATTGACATGATCTATTTCGCATCGTCAGCGGCGCCCGGTGATTTTGCAAAACTTGCCCGCGATGTGATCGAGCATGCAGCGCAAGGTGATGCGGTCGGTCAGGAACTGATGAAGAAGGGCGCGGATTATATCATCCACTGCCTGCGGACGCTCGGCTTTCAGACAGGCGACCAACTGGCGCTCGCGGGCGGGGTTGGCCCGCATTACCGCAATTATCTGCCTGCCGAGATGGTCGAAAATGTGATTAAGCCCCGCGGCACTGCGCTTGATGGCGCTTTTGCGATGGCGTGGCAAACCGCGCTGGCGAACACATGAAACAGTCACTGGCGCTGGTCGGTGCAAATGTCTTTGACGGAACGCAAATTCTGACAGCGCAAGCTGTGATCGTCGAGGGCAATGCGGCCAAGGTCGTTCCCGAAACGCAGATCTCCAAAGACACGCGCCAGATCAACCTTGATGGCGGCACGATCATGCCGGGGTTTGTCGATCTTCAGGTGAATGGCGGTGGCGGGCTGATGTTCAATAGCGCGCCGACCGTTGAAACCGTCGAGATCATGGCGCAGGCGCATATGTCGCTCGGCACGCGAGCGTTCCTTCCGACGTTGATCACCGACAGGCCCAAGATCACTGCGGCAGCGATTGAAGCCGTCCGGCAGGCCGTGCGCGGCGGTGTCAAAGGGGTCGCCGGACTTCATCTTGAGGGGCCGCATCTGAACGTCGTCAAGAAAGGTGCGCATGACGCCGGGCTGATCCGCGCCATGACGACCGACGACATGAAGGTGCTGCTGGACGCCGCTGACAGTCTGCCGAACCTCATGGTCACACTGGCCCCCGAAACTGTCTCCCTTAGCGATATCAGCACCTTGGCCGACGCAGGGGTGATTGTGTCGCTGGGCCACAGTGACACCGACTACGATACCGCAATGCGCGCGTTTGATGCCGGTGCCCGCTGTGCCACCCATCTGTTCAACGCGATGAGCCCGCTGACAAGCCGTGCGCCTGGGTTGGTCGGGGCCGCCATGAGCCACCCACAGGCCTCCGCCGGATTGATCGCAGACGGCGTTCATGTTCACCCCGCCACGATCCGCCTTGCGCTGGCCGCGCATAAAGGACCCCGAGACATCTTTGTAGTGACCGATGCAATGGCCTGTGCAGGGTCCGATATCACCCACTTCGAACTGAACGGCCGGCAAATCAAACGGGCGGGTGGTCGCCTGACCCTGTCTGATGGCACGCTGGCCGGAGCGGACGTCACCATGGCGCGATCTCTCGACGTCCTGATTAACGATGTGGGAGAGCCCCCTGCCCGCGCTTTGTCGCGCACTACGACGGTACCTGCGTCAATGCTGCGCGACGTCGGGAATGCGGCGTCTTTGCCTGCACAGGTTGACGACATGATCCATCTTGGCGCAGATTTCAGCGTTACTCATCTGGCTGATGTCATCTGACGTAACGCCCGCAGAGGGGTTCGCGCAGATACCATCTTTTGGTTTCGATCCACGCGTTGCAGATGTTCCGAGACAGATCATCCGAATTGAGCGATACTGCCTGTCTGAGATACCATTCACGCGCTTGGCGGGAAAAAACTCGCCCCATTCGGAGAAACCAGATGAGCCACGTTTTGCGCCGCACCTTGACCGGAGATCAGCCCACCATCGTTAGGGGTGAAGGGGCCTATCTGATCGACAGCACGGGCAAACGTTATCTGGATGCCTGCGGAGGTGCGGCGGTGTCCAGTCTGGGCCATGATAACCGTGCCGTGCGCGATGCCGTCGCGCGGCAGATGGAAACACTGTCGTTTGCCCATACAGGTCTGTTCACCAACGAACCCGCTGAAGAGCTTGCGGATTTTTTGGTCGCGCGTGCGCCGCAAGGTACAGGTGAAGGGCGCGTCATGTATCTGGGCAGCGGATCGGAAGCGATGGAGGCGGCGCTGAAACTGGCACGCCAATATCATGTGGAGCGTGGAGAGCCGCAGCGCGCCAAGATCATTGCCCGCGCCCCCAGTTATCATGGCAACACGCTTGCCGCGCTGTCGGTCAGCGGCCACGCAGGCCGCCGCGCACCTTTCGCACCATTGCTGATTGATGTGGAGCATATCGATGCGGCTTATGCCTACCGGTTCCAGCGAGATGCCGAAAGCGAAGCTGATTTTGCACGGCGCATGGCCGATCAACTGGAAGAGCGTATTCAGGCGCTTGGCCCGCAAAATGTTGCGGCTTTTGTGGCAGAACCGGTCGTTGGTGCCTCGCTCGGCACCCAACCCGCACCAGCGGGCTATTTCAGACGCATCCGCGAGATTTGCGACCGTCACGGCGTTCTGTACATCGCAGACGAGGTGATGTGCGGGATGGGCCGCACAGGTTCGCTTTTTGCCTTGGAGCAGGAAGGGATTTGCGCCGACATCACCACCATGGCCAAAGGCCTGGGCGCGGGCTACCAGCCGATTGCCGCCGTTATGGCGTCGGAAAAAGTTGTCGGTGCGATTTTGGGCGGCAGTGGCAAGCTGTGGAACGGCCATACTTACATGAGCCATGCCGTCGCGACCGCAGGTGCGATGGCCGTGATGCGCGAGATAGAAGACCGCGATTTGTTGAGCGCTGTGCGCAAGCAGGGTGCCCGTCTGGAGGCGGGACTGCGCGCGCGGCTGGAAGACCACGCACATGTAGGTGATATTCGTGGCCGTGGATTGTTCTGGACCGCGGAAATCGTTCAGGACCGCGCGTCAAAGAAACCCTTTGATGTGTCGCTGAACCTCGCCGGTCGAGTGCTGAACGCTGCAAAGGACGCGGGCGTGATCTGCTATCCGTCACAGGGCTGTGCAGACGGCACCGCTGGCGATCACGTCTTGCTGGCCCCATGCTTCACATCAACGGACGCTGAAATTGATCTGATCGTTGAGGTGATGGCCAACGCGATTGATACCGAGACTAGCCGTATTTAACGCTTATCGTAGGTACCGGCTGGTACTTTGTATTAGGAGGGACAACGGCCAAATACTGGACACGTTGCCCCCCGCTCAATTCAGCCGCACTTGGAATGCCCGCAGGAGCCGCAGGTCATGCAGCCTTCGACCATGCGAAGGTCGTATTGGCCGCAGCTGGTGCAGGCTTTGCCACGCGGGGCATCAAGGCCTACGACTTTGGCCTGCGGATCGGTCTTAAGGCCCATACCCTCGCCCGCGATGAAACCCGTCGCGATCATATGTTGTTCGATCACGCCGCCGATGGCTGCCAGAATTGACGGGATGTATTTGCCGCCCATCCATGCGCCGCCGCGCGGGTCAAACACGGCCTTTAATTCTTCCACCACGAACGACACATCGCCGCCCCGGCGGAAGACGGCAGAGACCATGCGGGTCAGTGCAACGGTCCAGGCGAAGTGCTCCATATTTTTGGAGTTGATGAACACCTCAAACGGGCGGCGGTGGCCGTTCAGCACGATGTCGTTGACCGTGATGTAGATTGCGTGCTCGCTGTCGGGCCATTTGACTTTGTATGTGTTGCCTTCCAGTTCTTCGGGACGGTCAAGCGGTTCGGACATATAGACGACCTCGCCACCTTCCTGCACTGGCACAGGCTTGTCGGCTTTCGTGTCTTCGGAGACGCTAAGGACGGAGCCGGTTACATCGTTGGGCCGGTAAGTTGTGCACCCTTTACAGCCGGTGTCCCATGCTTCCATGTAGACGTCTTTAAAGGCATCGAAACTGATGTCTTCGGGGCAGTTGATGGTTTTTGAAATGCTGCTGTCGACCCACTTTTGTGCGGCCGCCTGCATTTTAACGTGGTCCAGCGGTGGTAGGGTCTGGGCGTTCACAAAGTAATCAGGCAAAGGCGCGTCACCTTTGAGCTCGCGCCACATCTGGACAGCGTAATCCACGACTTCCTCTTCGGTGCGCGATCCGTCTTTTTGCAGAACCTTGCGGGTGTAAGCATAGGCGAAGACCGGCTCGATCCCGCTGGAGACATTGCCCGCATAGAGGCTGATCGTTCCTGTGGGCGCGATCGAGGTGAGCAGCGCGTTGCGGATGCCGTGGGTGCGGATCGCGTCGCGCACATCGTCGTCCATCTGCTGCATTGTACCGGACGCAAGGTAGGCCTCTGCGTCAAACAGCGGAAATGCGCCTTTTTCTTTGGCAAGGTCGACGCTGGCCAGATAGGAGGCACGGGCAATTGCTTTAAGCCATGCCTCTGTCTGGGCGGCGGCCTCATCAGAACCATAGCGCAAGCCGACCATCAGCAGCGCATCAGCCAGCCCCGTAACACCAAGACCGATGCGGCGCTTGGCCTGTGCTTCGGCGGCTTGGGCGTCGAGCGGGAATTTGGAGACATCGACGACGTTGTCCATCATGCGCACTGCGGTGGCGACGAGTTCCTGCAGGGCCTCTTCGTCAAGTTTGGCCGCGTCATCAAAGGGGTTTGCCACCAGACGGGCAAGGTTGATCGACCCGAGAAGGCAGGCACCATAGGGCGGCAAGGGCTGTTCACCGCAGGGGTTGGTGGCTGCGATCGTTTCACAATAGCTCAGATTGTTTGCCGCATTGATCCGGTCGATAAAGATCACGCCCGGCTCTGCGTAGCTATAGGTGGCCTGCATGATCGTGTCCCACAGATCGCGAGCTTGCACGGTGCGGTAGACTTTACCGTCAAATGTCAGGTCCCAGGAGCCGTCTGCCTTGACCGCTTCCATGAACGGGTCAGTGATCAATACGGACATATTGAACATGCGCAGGCGGGCGGGGTCGGATTTGGCGGCGATGAAATCTTCGACGTCCGGGTGGTCGCAGCGCATCGTCGCCATCATCGCACCACGGCGCGACCCTGCCGACATGATTGTACGGCACATGGCATCCCAGACATCCATAAAGCTGAGCGGGCCGGAGGCATCCGCAGATACGCCCAGAACGTCGGCCCCCTTTGGCCGGATGGTGCTGAAGTCATACCCGATGCCACCACCCTGCTGCATGGTCAGGGCTGCCTCTTTGAGCATGTCAAAGATACCACCCATGCTGTCAGGTACGGTGCCCATCACAAAGCAGTTGAAGAGTGTCACGCGGCGCGCGGTGCCGGCACCCGCGGTGATACGTCCGGCAGGCAGGTATTTGAAATCTTCCAGCGCGGTATAGAATTTCTCTTCCCAGGCGGCGGAGTCTTTTTCCGTTTGAGCCAAATCGCGGGCGATGCGCCGCCATGTATCCTCGACCGTTACATCGCGGGGCGTGCCATCGGCATCTTTGAAGCGGTACTTCATATCCCAGATTTGTTCGGCGATGGGGGCAGCAAAACGGGTCATGACGATTCTTTCAATTCAACAGGGAAGGAAGCCAAACTAACAAACTTCGGATGCGGTGGCTACCGGCGATTGGTGCGACATACTACCAGACTTTGATCTTTGTGGCGGAACAGCTACCTTATCTCGTGGCTCAGGGGTGAGTCTGTGGATAACGTGGTGGGTAACTTATGGGTAAGATGGTCAACCTGATCAAGCTGAGCGTCGGTACAGAAAGTATCGAGCAGCTGGAGGCGTGGCAAAAGCAGCGTTCCAAGCAGATCGAGGACGGGCATTACTATCATGTGACCCGTATGTGGCCCAAGCGGGAGGCCGAAGTCACAAACGGGGGCAGCATCTATTGGGTCATCAAGGGCGAGGTGCAGGCCCGCCAGCGCGTACGCGAATTCCGTGAACGGATCGGGCAGGACGGCATCCGGCGGTGCGCCATCATGCTGGAGCCCGAAATTATCCGCGTAACCCCGTCACTCAAGCGGCCGTTTCAGGGGTGGCGTTATCTCGAACCCGCCGATGCACCGATGGATCTGCCAAAGGGACGCGATCAGGAAGCCCCGCTGCCTGACGACCTGAACCGCGCACTCGCTGAGATCGGGGTGCTTTAGGCCAACCGCGTCATAAGGGCATCCATCGTCGCCTGATCGTCCTCTGCCAGCGGGGCCGTAAGGCTGCGCCAGAGGGTGGCCTGAGATTGCAGGATCAAGCCATCGCCCAGAATTTTAAGGTGGTTCGCGCGCAAGGTTTCGCCGCTGGATGTAATATCCGCGATTGCTTCCGCGGTTTCATTGGCAACGGTGCCTTCGGTCGCGCCCTGACTGTCAACAAGCGCATAGTCGGCCACGCCAGAAGTCCGCAGGAAGTCGCGAACCAAACGGTGATATTTGGTCGCGATGCGCATGCGGAAACCGTGGTGTGCGCGGAATGCGGCGGCGGCGGCGTCCAGATCATCGAGCGTGTCCACATCTACCCAGCCCTGCGGTACGGCAAGGATCAGATCGGCATGGCCAAAATCAAGTTCGCGCACGGGGCTGACAAGCTGGTCCCAAAGCGCGAGCTTTTCGTGAATGAGATCAGTGCCCGTCACCCCCAGATGAATCCGACCCGCAGCAAGTTCGCGAGGGATTTCGCTGGCCGACAGCAGGATCAGGCTGACGCCGTCGATCCCGTCGACACGGCCCGCGTATTCACGTTCGGAGCCTGTCCGTTCCAGCGTGATGCCATGGGCACCGAACCACTGAAACGTCTTTTCCATCAACCGCCCCTTTGAGGGCACACCCAGTTTGAGGGTCATGTCGCGCCCTCCAGTTCAAGCATAAGGCCGGGGCGCATCACACCGCCGACGGCGGGAATTTCACCGCCCTGCCCCAACTGCCGCGTCAACGCATCATAGCGACCTCCGCTGGCGATCGCAGACATCTGCGGGTGGTCCACCGCATAAAAGCCGAAAACAAAACCGTCGTAGTATTCCATGGAGGTGCGTCCGTGGCTCGCCTCAAACATCAGTGTCTCCGTTTTGACACCTCTGGCGGCAAGCGCTGCTTCTCTGGCGGCAACACGCGCGACGGCATCGGTGATCTGCGGCATCTCGCGGCTGAGGGATTGCAAGGCATCCAGCGCCACAGGCATGACACCCTGAATGGCCAGCAGCGTCTCGATCCGCGTGACGTCTTTCGCGGCCAATGCGGGGGTTTCGGCGTCTTCTTTCAGTGCGGCGATACGTGAGGCAATTTCGGCCTGTGTGCGCAGACCGGTCAGCGGTACATCTGTCGGGATGTCGCCATTCAGCAAGGCGGTGCGGGATGCAGGCACAGGGCTGCGGCCAGCAAAACGGTCCAGCAAGGCACGGAACCGCGCAGGTCGCCAGATGTGGCGCAACAATGCGGCCTTGCGGGCTTGCGAGGTTTCAAGCCCTTCGACGGCTGCCATGAGAACGCCAATGTCACCCGTGACAGGAGACAAGGACAACTCTCCTAGCGCTTGCGCAATAAGGGCAAAAACTTCAGCATCGGCTGCTGCCGGATCGGTGCGGTCAAACACCTCATACCCGACCTGAACATATTCATTTGCGCGGGTGGGATCATCTTCCTGACGCCGAAAAACTTCGCCGGAATATGTGTAGCGTGCAGGCTCTGCTCCGTGGGCCATATGCATTTGCACGACCGGCACGGTAAAATCGGGCCGCAGCATTTGTTCACCGCGAAGCGCGTCGGAGGTTACATAAGCGCGAGCGCGGATGTCTTCACCATACAGATCCAGCAGCGTGTCTGCCGGTTGCAGGATCGGTGGCTCAACCAAGGCTGCACCCTGCGCTTCGAACAAGGCGCGCAGTCGTGCAGCACGTGCAAGAGTTTCGGAACGGGTTGGCATCAGGACGTCCCGTTAATGATCTTGGCCACTTCCGTTACCAGATCGTCGCGGGCGACCTCGTACTGGTTTTCGCGGGCCTGCCATTCTTCCAGTGTTGCGTTTTCGGCAATCTTGGCACCAAGGATCAGGTCCTTGATTTGCACCACACCTTTGTCGAACTCATCACCACCCGCGATCACGGCAACGGGGCTGCCGCGCCTGTCGGCGTATTTCAACTGGTTGCCAAAGTTCTTGGGGTTGCCAAGATACACTTCGGCGCGGATGCCTGCACTGCGCAGGTCAGCGACCATCTTTTGATAATCGGCCATGCGGTCTTTATCCATCACGGTAACGACAACGGGGCCATGCGCGGTTTTATCCAGCCGCCCCTTGGCGTCCAGCGCGGCCAGCAGGCGGTCCACACCGATGGAGACACCAGTTGCGGGCACCTCCTGTCCGGTGAAGCGCTTGACCAGATCATCATAGCGCCCGCCACCTGCAACAGAGCCGAAGTTGCGGGGGCGTCCCTTGTCGTCTTTGATTTCGAAGGTGAGTTCGGCCTCGTAGACGGGACCGGTATAGTATCCAAGACCACGGACAACGGAGGGGTCGATCTCGATCCGGTCCGCGCCATAGCCGCCAGCGCCCAGAAGATCAGCGATGGTTTCCAGCTCGTCCACGCCTTCCGTTCCGATCTTGGAGTCTGCCACCAGCTCGCGCAGACGCGCGACTGTCTGTGCGCCGCTGTCGCGTTTGGCCTGCATAAAACCCATCACGACATCGGCTTGTGTATTGTCCAGACCGGCACCTTTGGTGAAATCGCCGCTTTCATCCTTGCGGCCCTCACCCAAAAGCGCACGCACCCCGTCCGTGCCCAGCCGGTCCAGCTTATCAATCGCGCGCAGCACAATCCCGCGCTCGGCCTCTTTGTCGTCGCCCGCAAGGCCTGCAACTTCCATCACACCATTCAGCACTTTACGGTTGTTGACCCGCACAACGTAATCGCCACGATCAATCCCGACTTCCTCAAGACAATCAGCGAGCATCGCGCAAATCTCTGCGTCTGCAGCTACGCTCGACGCCCCAACCGTATCGGCATCACATTGATAGAATTGGCGGAACCGCCCCGGTCCTGGCTTTTCATTGCGCCAGACCGGACCCATCGCGTAGCGGCGATAAGGTTTGGGCAGATCGTTCTGATGCTGGGCGTAAACACGTGCCAAGGGTGCCGTCAGATCATAGCGCAGGGCCAGCCAGTCGCCGGGCTTGTCCGCATCAGCATCTTCCTGCCACGCAAAAACACCTTCGTTGGGGCGATCCACATCGGGCAGAAACTTGCCCAGCGCCTCTACGGTTTCGACACCGGAAGATTCCAACGCGTCAAATCCATAGCGGTCATAGACTGCCGCAATCTTGCGCAGCATCTGCGTGCGATGGGTAACCTCTGGCCCGAAATAATCGCGAAAACCTTTCGGCGTTTGCGCCTTGGGGCGGGGGGTCTTTTTCGGCTTGGCCATGAGGCACCTCTTTGGGGGCATACGGGTCTTTGCCGCGTCTAACGGATGGCACCCTGCGGGGCAAGACATCCCCCTTACGCCAGCGCAAAACCCGTGGTAAAGGCGCAGCCATGGAAAACCTCGAAGAACAACTTGCGCACCTTGTGCGCACTGTCGAAGACCTCAGTGATATTGTCGCCAAACAGGCGGACGAGATCACGACCCTGAACCGGCGTGTGCACATGTTGATGCAGCGCGAAGGGGAGCGTGAGGCCGCCGGTGGCGGCGCGGTGGTGATGGGAGACGAGCAGCCCCCGCATTACTGAGGGCGGACTGCATGTCGCACAGGCTGATTTGCTGCGGCCCTTGACGGGCGCGCGGATGCGATCAGCCGTTTGATTTCATTGACGATGCAACGACCTGACCGTCATGGACCAGTTGCTCTGACCAGCGGCGGTTCTCGTTCAGACGTTCATAGCTGTTCACAAAAAACGTTGTCCGCTCAAGACGCTTCATCTTGGATCCGCAAGGTTTGCCCTTGCGTGCGCCGCAAACGCGCCCCTTGACGCTTTCGTACGCTTTGTCCGTGGCACCCACTGCCAAATGTTGTCCGGCAGGACCATAGTGCAGTTGTTCATAGAACGAAGGTTCCCCCAGATGCACCTGCGCTGCGGTCAACTGGCGCGGGCAGCCATCATCAAAGCCCAAAATGTAGAACGTGCGCATGCCCGTCGATGCGGGATTGGAATCGTATAGCGTATGACCACTGGAACTGGTGGTATGCACCTTCTTGCCAAGCGGTTTGCGTTTTGAGGCGCAGCTGCGCGCCATCTCGCCATAAGGCACAACCGCGCCGTATTCGACCTCGACCAGATTGCTCTTGGCAGTGGGGGCCGGCTGGTTCGACGTCAGGCGCGAAAAGAAACCACCGCGCGAGGATGCCTTGAGCGGTGAAAGCTCAGCGGGGCGCTCAAGAAGAACCGTCTGCTCCGAAGTCGCAACGCTTTCGGCCGATTTTGCCGCTTCGAATTCCACAGCTGACAATGTTTCATCGGCACCACCCGAAGGCTTGGTGTTCTGCGCCATTGCACCGCGCAGACGGCCAAACAATCCGCGTTTCTGTTCAGGAGCCGTCACAACGGGATCTACCAGAGGTTGGTCGGGGCTTTGCTGAGCCGTTGCGGCTGTTCCAAAGAAGCCTTCGCGGGCGACTTCGTCTTCGCTCGGCAACGCGGCAGCAATCGGGTCGGTGTCCGCGACTTCCACATCGGAGAACCTTGGCAGCTCTGCCAGTGGATCCCCACAAGCCGCCACCAGCAACACCGCACTCAATAAAACGCCCGCCTTCAGCATGATTGCCCCACACTTTACCTTTGAGCGTCCGTTTATCTTATTGAAGCACAGGCGTCCACGGTGATGATCGGCGCAAACGGACGCAGCTTTTGCAGCGGGATACTGGCGGATGGCGGACCATCAAATTTCTTCGACTTCCAAAACGCCACCCAAGGACCGGATCGCCCCTTTGATTTGCGGGGTTACAGGAAACTCCAGCCCGAGATCGACCTCAACTTCACCCGGCAATGCCGGATCCATCAGGCAGAATTGAACGGGCCCGCGTCCCTTGCCCTTGGCGGCTTTCCGCGCACCTTCGAGGACATCCGCGACGGCACCAATCGCGTCCGCCCCGTCAATAAAGACACGCAATCCGATGTTGCTGGCATCCACTACGGCCAGATCGACGGGTGCAACCGAACGCCCCAACAGTTTGAGCTGGTCGCTTTCCATCGTGGCCTCGACCGTCACGATAACCTTTGATCCGGTTTCAAGGTGGTCGCGCGCCGCCTCAAGCGTATCGGAGAACAATGTCACCTCATAGCCGCCGGTCGGATCAGACATCTGCGCAAATGCAAAGCGGTTGCCGCGTGCCGATTTGCGTTCCTGACGGCCCGCGACGATCCCTGCCAGACGGGCATTCATCGCACCGCGTTGGGATACTTTTTCTGTCAGATCATCCAGCGTCATGAACGGAACACCTGCGTCGGCACCCCACTTGCGCTTTAGCGGGGTCATGTAATCGTCAAGCGGATGGCCTGACAGATAGAAACCCACAGCTTTGAATTCTTCCGTCAGGCGCTCAGCGGCTTCCCAGTCATCGCAGGGTAACATGCGTGGCTCCGGCAGGTCATCGCCTGCCTCGCCAAACAGAGACACCTGATTTGACGCTTTTTGTTCATGGATCGCTGCGGAATAGCTGACCAGACCGTCGAGCGCCTGAAACACGCGGCGGCGGTTGGGGTCGAGCTGGTCGAAAGCACCAGAACGGGCCAGCATTTCCAAGGGCCGTTTGCCGACACGTTTGAGATCAACACGACGGGCGAGATCAAAGAGCGTGGCAAAGGGTTTGTCGCCCCTGCCCTGCGTAATGAGCTTCATCGCCTCAACGCCCACATTTTTCAAAGCGCCCAGCGCATAGACCAACGCTCCATCGGATACTTTGAAGGTCGCATCAGACCGGTTCACGCAAGGTGGCACCCATGGCAGTTCCAACCGCTTGCGGACTTCTTCGAAGTAGACGGCCAGCTTGTCGGTCAGATGGATATCGCAGTTCATCACGCCGGCCATGAATTCAACCGGATGGTTCGCCTTAAGCCACGCTGTTTGATAGCTGACCACCGCATAGGCAGCGGCATGCGATTTGTTGAAACCGTAGTTGGCGAATTTTTCCAGAAGGTCGAAAACCTCGGCGGCTTTCTTTTTGTCGACGCCATTGGCCATTGCACCCTTTTCGAACTTGGGGCGTTCCTTGGCCATTTCCTCGGCGATCTTTTTACCCATCGCACGGCGCAGCAGGTCGGCCCCGCCAAGAGAGTAGCCCGCCATGACCTGCGCGATCTGCATCACCTGTTCCTGATAAACGATGATGCCTTGGGTTTCGGCCAGAAGATAATCAATAGACGGATGCACTGATTCAATTTCGCGCTGGCCATTCTTGACCTCGCAATAGGTCGGAATGTTCTCCATCGGACCGGGACGGTAGAGCGCCACCAAGGCCACGATGTCTTCGATACAGGTCGGCTTCATGCGCTTGAGCGCGTCCATCATGCCGCTGGATTCCACCTGGAACACCGCAACCGTCTTGGCGCTGGCATAAAGCTTGTAAGACGCCTCATCATCCAGCGGGATGGTCGAGATATCGTCCAGCAGACTTTCCGGCGGTGTAAAAAGTTCCGTGCCGTCCGCCGCGATATGCAGATGCCGCCCCGACGCTTTGATCTGGTCCACAGCGTTCTGGATCACGGTGAGCGTTTTCAGGCCAAGAAAGTCGAACTTCACCAGCCCTGCCTGTTCGACCCATTTCATGTTGAACTGGGTCGCGGGCATGTCAGAGCGCGGGTCTTGATAAAGGGGGACCAGCGCGTCCAGTGGACGGTCGCCGATCACCACACCCGCGGCGTGAGTCGACGCGTTGCGCAGCAAACCTTCAACCTGCTGGCCGTATTCCAGAAGGCGCGCAACCACCTCTTCGTTTTTCGCCTCCTCGCGCAGGCGCGGTTCATCTGCCAGCGCCTTTTCGATCGAGACTGGTTTCACCCCTTCGACAGGGATCATCTTGGACAGACGGTCGACCTGACCATAGGGCATTTGCAACACGCGGCCGATGTCACGTACCGCCGCTTTTGACAAAAGCGCACCGAAAGTGATGATCTGGCCCACTTTGTCTCGGCCATATTTCTGCTGAACGTACTGAATGACCTCTTCGCGCCGGTCCATGCAAAAGTCGATGTCAAAGTCGGGCATGGATACACGTTCAGGGTTCAGAAACCGCTCAAACAGCAGCGAATAGCGCAGCGGATCAAGATCGGTAATCAACAACGCATAGGCCACCAGAGACCCCGCACCGGAACCACGGCCCGGCCCTACGGGAATGTCCTGATCTTTCGCCCATTTGATAAAGTCCGCAACAATCAGAAAGTAACCCGGAAACCCCATGCCTTCGATGATACCCAGCTCAAAATCGAGCCGTTTCTCGTATTCCTCGACCGAGGCTGCATGCGGGATGATGGCCAAGCGCGCCTTCAGCCCCTCCTGCGCCTGCCTGCGCAATTCGGCAATTTCGTCATCGGCGAATTTAGGCAGGATCGGATCGCGACGGTAGGTCATAAACGCACAGCGTTTGGCAATCTCTACCGTGTTCTGAATGGCTTCGGGCAGGTCGGCAAATAGGGTGACCATTTCCGCTTCGGATTTGAAATAGTGTTGTGCGGTCAGACGGCGGCGCTCAGCCTGCTGGTCCACGTAAGCGCCATCCGCGATGCAGATCAGCGCATCGTGCGCCTCGTACATTTCCGACTTGGGAAAGTAGACATCGTTGGTCGCCACCAGAGGGATGTCCATGGCATAGGCCATCTCGACCAATCCCTGCTCTGACAGGCGCTCGGCTTCCGGCTGCCCCCCCTCGCCCGGATGACGCTGCAGCTCAACATAGAGCCTGTCGCCAAAGATCTTGTGCAAGCGAGTCATCAGCGCTTCTGCGGCGGGGCGCTGGCTGCTGCGCAAAAGCCGCCCCACGGGGCCATCAGGACCGCCTGTCAGACAGATAATTCCGGCATGAAGTGCCTCAAGTTCGTCCAGCGTGACCTGCGGCAGTTGCCCGCCCTTGTCGACATAAAGACAGGAGTTGAGCTTCATCAGGTTTTCGTAGCCCTGCTCGGTCTGTGCAAGCAGGACGATAGGGGCCGGATCCTTGGGGCGTTCGCCCGGTTGCACTGCAAGATACGCCAGATCAACCTGACAGCCCATGATCGGCTGCACACCGGCACCAGCCATGGCGACAGAAAACTCGAGCGCGGCAAACATGTTGTTTGTATCGGTCAGCGCGAGCGCAGGCATGCCCGCTTTGACGCACATATCGGGCAGCTTTTTCAGCCGCAGCGCCCCTTCCAGCAAAGAGTATTCGGAATGGGTGCGCAGGTGAATGAATCGGGGATGTTCTGACATGCCCAAAGACTAGGCGACCCGCCTGCCAGCTACCAGTGGCTGCGGACCTGTACGGATCATTTTTCTTGCACGACGCCCCGCCGCCGCATACCGTGTCAGGTGCAAACGCCTGCGCGATCGCGTTCTACGTCGCATCGAACGCCGCGCATTCAAGGGCTAAAGGTACCGCGGCAGGTTGACTCCATGGACATCACGTTTTCGCTGAACGGACAGCCCGTATTGCTGAATGACGTCTCGGCAACCACGACAGTGCTGGACTGGTTGCGTGAAGAGCGCCATCTGACCGGCACCAAAGAGGGCTGCAACGAAGGAGATTGCGGGGCCTGTACAGTAATGGTGACGGACGCCGCCGGCAGTCGCGCATTGAACGGATGTATTCTGTTCCTTCCGCAGATCAACGGCAAGCATCTGACCACAGTCGAGGGATTGGCATCACCCGACGGCACCTTGCATCCCGCGCAGACCGCGATGGTCGACCACCACGGCAGCCAATGCGGATTTTGCACACCGGGGTTTGTTGTATCAATGGCGACAGCGCATCTGAACGGGGCGACAGATCATGACGTGCAACTTGCCGGAAACCTTTGCCGTTGCACCGGCTATGCGCCAATCATCCGCGCCGCAGAAGATCTTGCAGACAAACCTGTGCCGGATCACTTGCGGTCTTTGAGGCGCAGCGATGCAGCGGTTGTGAATACGGCCGATACCGTTCAGCCGACCAATAGTGATGAGCTGGCGAAGTGGTACGCGGCACATCCTGACGCCACGTTGGTTGCGGGTGCGACGGACGTAGGTCTTTGGGTGACAAAGCAGTTCCGCGAACTGGGTCCGGTAGCGTTTTTGAACCGTTGCGAAGATTTGCAAGGCGCTTCAGAAGACGACCGGACCATCCGGTTAGGTGCCATGACGACCCTCACAGAAGTAGAACGGGCCGTCGCGCCGCACTTTCCAAGCCTGGCAAAAATGATCCGGCGGTACGGCTCGGTCCAGGTACGTAATGCGGCGACCATTGGTGGCAACATCGCCAACGGCTCCCCCATCGGAGACAGCCCGCCGGCACTTATCGCATTGAACGCGACGCTGCATTTGCGGCGCGGCGATACACGTCGATCCCTGCCGCTGGAAGATTTCTTTATCGCATACGGCAAACAGGACCGCGCCCCCGGCGAATTCGTCGAGGCGATTACGATCCCGAAACAGGATGATACCCTGCGCTGCTACAAGCTCTCGAAGCGGTTTGATCAGGATATTTCGGCAGTGTGTGGTTGTCTGTCGATCGTTGTTGAGGGAGGTAAAGTCACATCGGCACGCCTCGCCTACGGCGGCATGGCAGGTACGCCAAAACGCGCAAACAATGCGGAAAATGCGTTGATCGGACAAGAATTTGACGAGACGACCGTCCGCAAGGCGATGCAGGCAATGACAGCGGATTTTGAGCCTATGTCGGACATGCGGGCCTCTGCCAGCTACCGGATGCAAACCGCCCAGAATATGCTGATGCGCTATCTGCATGATATGGAAGGCACGGCAGTTGACGTGCAGCAGGTGCAGCCATGAGCGCCGCAAAGCCACTGCCCCATGATGCCGCTGCACTGCATGTTACGGGTGCCGCGCGCTATACGGATGACATCGCCACGCCACAGGGCACGCTGCATTTGGCCTTCGGAATAAGCCGTGTTGCAGCAGGCAAGATCACGACACTGGATTTGAGCCGCGTCGAGGCAGCGCCCGGTGTGGTCAGGGTGGTTACCGCGCAGACGCTGCCGCGTGATTGCGATGTCTCGCCCTCTGCGCAGGACGAACCTTTGTTGGCGCGGGATAACGTGCATTACGTGGGCCAGCCCCTGTTCATGGTGATAGCGACGTCCCACCTTGCGGCACGCTTTGCCGCTACACTTGCAAAGGTCGAGATCGCAGCAACACCCGCGATCCTGACGATAGAAGACGCCATGGCGGCGGACAGCCGGTTCGAGGATGGTCCACGCATCTATACCAAAGGTGACCCTGTGCAGGCGCTTTCACGAGCGGATCAGACCCTCACAGGCCGGATCGACATGGGCGGACAGGAACATTTTTATCTGGAAGGTCAGGCTGCCCTCGCCCTGCCGCAGGAAAACGGCGACATGTTGGTGCATTCATCAACCCAGCACCCCACAGAAATCCAGCACAAGGTAGCTCATGCCATCGGCAAACCGATGCATGCGGTACGGGTCGAAACGCGGCGCATGGGGGGCGGATTTGGCGGCAAGGAAAGTCAGGGCAACGCGCTGGCGGTAGCATGTGCGGTTGCCGCACAGATGACAGGCAAGCCGTGCAAAATGCGTTATGACCGCGATGATGACATGCTGATCACCGGCAAGCGTCATGATTTTCGCATCACATACGAGGTCGGCTTTGACGGGGCAGGCAAGATCACGGCGCTGGATGTAACGCATTACACGCGGTGTGGCTGGGCGATGGACCTGAGCCTGCCTGTCGCGGACCGTGCTATGCTGCACGCGGACAACGCCTATCATCTGAAAGACGTTCGCATCACATCGCACCGGTTGCGTACGAACTCGCAGTCTGCGACGGCCTTTCGCGGGTTTGGTGGACCGCAGGGTGTTCTGGGCATCGAGAAAATCATCGATCACATTGCCCACCATTTGGGGCAAGATCCGATCGACGTGCGTCGGGCGAATTTCTATGCCGACCGCGTTATTCCGCAAGAGAGTGGTGTCGCGCATGATGACCGGCCGGTGCCGGATGTGAATGCCGACAATGCATCGCGCGGGGCTGATCCGGCCCCTGCCGACATCACCCCAAAAGATTCGGACGCGCAGACAACACCCTACGATCAGCCGGTTACCGATTGCATCATCAACGCGATGACGGAGCGACTGGCACAAACCTCCGACTATCGGGAACGTCGATCCGCGATTGCCACGTGGAACGCTGCCAATCCGGTTCTCAAACGGGGCATCGCACTGACGCCGGTCAAGTTCGGTATTTCATTCACACTCACCCATCTCAATCAGGCCGGTGCACTGGTGCATGTCTATCAGGACGGGTCGATTCACCTGAACCATGGTGGCACAGAGATGGGCCAAGGTCTGTTTCAAAAAGTGGCCCAAATTGCGGCGGACCGGTTCGGCGTGCCGGTGGACGCGGTCAAGATTACGGCCACGGATACAGCCAAGGTACCGAACACATCAGCGACTGCGGCTTCCTCCGGTACCGACCTGAACGGGATGGCGGTGCAGAACGCTTGCGACGAAATCAGGGAGCGGATCACCAAACATCTGGCGGAGCGTTACCAGACGCAGGATGTCCGGTTCGAGGATGGTTCAGTGTTTGTCGGCACCGAGACACTGAGCTTTGCCCAAGCGGTAATGTCTGCTTATGAGAACCGCGTTTCGCTTTCGGCTACCGGATTTTACAAGACACCTGATATCAAATGGGACCGGATTGCAGGGCGCGGGCGGCCGTTTTTCTATTTTGCCTATGGTGCCGCAGTGACCGAAGTGGTGATCGACACGCTGACCGGAGAGAACCGTATTTTGCGCGCGGATATACTGCATGATGCAGGCGCGTCCCTGAACCCTGCGATTGACCGCGGGCAGATCGAAGGCGGATACGTTCAAGGTGCGGGCTGGCTTACCACGGAAGAGCTGGTCTGGGACGAGCAAGGCGTGCTGAAGACCCATGCGCCATCGACCTATAAAATTCCCGCCTGTTCCGACCGGCCTGACGTTTTCAATGTCGACTTGTGGGATGCGCCTAATCCGGCCCAAACCGTCTACCGCTCCAAAGCCGTGGGGGAGCCACCCTTCATGCTGGGCATTTCGGCGTTTATGGCGTTGTCGGATGCGGTCGCTGCCAGCGGCGATGGCTACGGTGATCTTCAGGCCCCTGCCACAGCCGAAGCGGTGCTGGCTGCCGTGCAACGGGCCACTGGATGAGCGCGCTTTGGGTCGAGATAACCGCGACACGGGGATCTTCCCCGCGCGAGGTGGGATGTGCGATGAAGGTCACGCCCACCGGCACCAGAGGCACCATCGGGGGCGGCACGCTGGAATATATGGCCATCGCGACCGCACGCGCCATGCTGACGCGCGGGGAAACCGCCCATGCCGAAACACTTCCGCTGGGCCCTAATCTGGGACAGTGCTGCGGCGGCGTCGTAACGCTGCGCTATACTGACGAGGCGCTTAAGACCGATCCATCCGGATCGACCTACTGGCGAACGGTCGAGAACCCGCCGCCACCGCGCTCGCTGTGGCTTTGGGGGGCGGGGCATGTGGGCCGCGCGATTGTCGCCTCGGCACCGCCACAGATGTTTGACATTCATTGGATCGACAGCGCCGCCAACCGGTTTCCACGCCGTACGGGTGCGCATGTGACCTGCGTACCTGTCACCGATATGCCGCGCCTTGCCGCGCAGGCCCCGCTGGACGCCGATCATCTTATCTTCACCTATTCACACGACATCGACTTTGAACTTTGTGGTACATTGCTGCAACGCGGTGCAAAAAGCATCGGCCTGATCGGGTCGGCAACAAAATGGGCGCGATTTAGGAAGCGGTTGCAGGCGATGGGGCTTGACCCCAAGCCGATCACCTGCCCCATTGGCGACAAATCAATGGGCAAAGCACCTGCACAGATCGCAAAAGGAACGATTGCGAAGCTGATGGCGCGGCCCCATCCGAAGGCCAGTGCATGACCGAAACGCCACTTCTTGACCTTACCGGGCTGACCAAAGCCTATCCGGGTGTCATCGCCAACGACGATGTCTCGCTCCGGATTGCACCCGGTGAAGTGCATGCGCTGCTGGGCGAGAACGGTGCCGGCAAATCGACACTGGTCAAGATGATCTATGGCTTGGTGAAACCCGACGCCGGTCAAATGCAGATGTTTGGTGCAAACTTTGCTCCGGCAGAGCCACGCGCCGCTCGTGCCGCGGGTGTCGGCATGGTGTTTCAGCACTTTTCCCTGTTTGACGCGCTGACCGTGGCCGAAAACATTGCGTTGGGCATGGAGGATGCGCCCAAGCTTGGCGCGCTTAGCAATCAGATCCGCGAGGTGTCGGACGCATACGGTTTGCCGCTGGCACCGGACCGCGTGGTAGGCGATTTGTCTGCGGGAGAGCGTCAACGGGTTGAGATCATCCGCTGTCTTCTGCAAAATCCGAAGCTTCTGATTATGGATGAGCCAACCTCTGTTCTGACCCCGCAGGAAGTGGATATTCTGTTTCAGACTCTGCGCAAGCTGAGCGCAGAAGGCACGGCAATCCTGTATATTTCCCACAAGCTGGAGGAAATTCGCAGTCTGTGTGATCAGGCGACAATCCTGCGTCTGGGCAAGGTGGTGGGGCATTGTATTCCCCGCGAGACATCTGCCCGCGACATGGCCGAGATGATGGTGGGCAAGTTGCTGGAAACACCGGTGCGGGCGGGCAAAGCCCCCGGTGATGTGGTGCTTGCGCTGGACAAACTGTCGGCAAGGTCGCCCAGCGCGTTCGGCATGCCATTGCGCGATATCTCGATCGAGGTCCGCGCAGGTGAGGTGCTGGGGATCGGTGGCGTGGCCGGGAACGGACAGGACGAATTGCTTGCGGCCCTGTCAGGGGAAACGCTTAGCGCGCCGGGCATGGTCGCTTTTCGCGGGCGCGATGTCAGCGTTATGGGGCCGACGCAGCGGCGCAGGTTGGGCATTTTGAGCGCCCCCGAAGAACGGTTGGGCCATGCGGCGGCCCCTGACATGTCGCTGACCGAAAATGCCATGCTTACAGCAGCGGAGCGTGAAAACCTTGAGACCGGTGGCATACTCAACTGGAGCCGCGCGCGTCGCTTTGCCGACAAGATCATCGAGACCTTTGATGTCCGCACGCCCGGTGCCGGCAATGCGGCGCGTTCGCTATCCGGCGGTAACCTGCAGAAATTTGTAATCGGCCGCGAAGTGTTGCAGCGCCCCGAATTGTTGGTGGTGAACCAGCCGACATGGGGTGTCGATGCCTCAGCCGCCGCGGCGATCCGGCAGGCGCTTTTGGATCTGGCAGAAAATGGTGCCGCTATCGTTGTCATTTCGCAGGATCTGGACGAGCTGATGGAAATCTCCGACCGGTTCGCGGCCTTGAACGAAGGGCGTCTGTCTGAGCCACGCCCCGCGCAGGGCCTTACCGTTGATGAAATCGGACTGATGATGGGTGGCGCGCATGGCATGGAGGTGGCACATGTTTGAAGCGTGGCGCAGAGCCTGTGTGGGCCAAATGAAGCCGGAGGACGGTGCATGATCCGTTTGGAAAAGCGCCCCCAGCCGAGCCGGGCTTTTTCGCTGGCGACACCTCTTTTGGCGGTGCTGGCAACGATGGTTTTCGGCGGATTGTTGTTTGCTGTGCTTGGCAAGGACCCGTTGGTGGCCATCAAAACAATTTTCTGGGATCCGCTTTTTGGTGAATTTGCATTTTTCTATCGCCCGCAACTGTTGATCAAGGGGGCACCTTTGGTCTTGATCGCCATCGGTCTGAGCCTTGGGTTCAAAGCTGGTATCTGGAACATCGGGGCTGAAGGGCAGTACATCATGGGGGCGTTGTTTGGCGCTGGCGTGGGGCTGGCGTTTTACCCGGTCGAAGGGTTCTATGTCTTTCCGCTGATGGTGCTGGCAGGGGCGTTTGGCGGCTGGATTTGGGCGATGATCCCTGCCCTGCTGAAAGTGAAATTCGGGACGAACGAGATTTTGGTTTCTTTGATGCTGGTCTATGTCGCAGAGCAGTTTCTGGCGTCTATGTCTTTGGGCCTGTTGAAAAATCCAGAAGGGTTTGGCTTTCCGGGATCGCGGAACCTACAGCAATATGAAAGCGCCTTTAATGCTGACCTGTTTGAAGGCAGCGGCATGCATTGGGGCGTTGTGGCGGCAATGATCGCGGTGATCTTTGCATATGTTTTGCTGACCAAACACCGCCTTGGCTTTGCCATCCGTGTCACCGGTGAGGCTCCGCGTGCCGCGAAATTTTCGGGAGTGAACCCGACGCGCCTGATCCTGTTCTGTCTGGGTATGTCGGGGCTGCTTGCCGGTTTGGCAGGAATGTTTGAGGTGTCGGGGCCCGCAGGTCAGGTGACGATTGATTTCAATGTGGGCTACGGATTCACCGCAATCATTGTGGCGTTTCTCGGTCGGTTGCATCCCATCGGCATCATGCTTGCTGGGCTCTTGATGGCGCTGACTTATATCGGCGGCGACATCGCGCAAAGCCAGCTTGGCCTGCCTGCGGCGGCCATTCAGGTGTTTCAGGGGATGCTGCTGTTTTTCCTTCTCGCGCTGGATATGTTCACGAACTACCGGCTGCGGTTTGGCCGGGCGGAGGTGGCGTGATGGGCAACGTACTAAAATTGTGCCTTGGTCTGTTAGTTGGCTTGGCCTTGGGATGCCTTGGCTTCTTTGGCTATTCGGTCGTCGGCATCTTCGCTACCGATTGCCTGAAAAACTGCACTTTTGCCATGTGGCCGGCCTTTGCCTTGGTCCTGCTTCCCATCATCATCGTGAGCGCACTTCACATCATGACCGTGCTGCGCTGGCGCAAAGACGGGTTGGCGTGGTCTTTGAAGACGTATGATGTCGAATGGTTTGCCAAACGCTCTGTCCCGATCGGGATCGCGTTATCATCGATAGTATTCACACCTTGGGGACTGGGTATCATGGATAGGTTCATTCGAATGGTGGCGCGGTAATGGACCTTTCAGCCATCAACCCGATCTTGTTTGTCGCAGGCTTTCTTGTCGCCGCGACCCCGCTCATCTTTGCCGCCATTGGCGAGTTGGTGGTCGAAAAGTCCGGCACGCTCAACCTTGGCGTTGAGGGGATGATGATCACCGGCGCGATCTGTGGCTTTGCCACTGCGGTCGAGACGGGATCGCCGATGCTGGGATTTGCGGCGGCGGCAGTCGGCGGGGCGCTATTAAGCCTGCTCTTCGCTTTTCTGACGCAGATCACACTGGCCAACCAGGTTGCCTCTGGCCTTGCGCTGACATTGTTTGGTCTGGGGCTATCTGCGTTGCTGGGTCAATCCTATGTCGGGATCAAACCGCCGCGTCTGGGTGACATCAACTTTGGCCCGCTGACGGACATCCCGGTGATCGGGCCCATCCTGTTTACGCACGATATCATCCTGTATCTCGGCTTTGCGCTGGTGGCAGGTGTTTGGGCCGTGCTGAAGTTTACCCGCGCGGGTCTGATCCTGCGGGCGGTGGGTGAAAGCCATGATGCCGCCCACGCGCTGGGGTATAAAGTGGTGCGCATCCGTACTCTGGCGATTATGTTTGGCGGGGCCTGTGCGGGCTTGGGCGGGGCATACATCAGTCTTATCCGCGTGCCCCAATGGACCGAAGGGATGACCGCAGGTATTGGCTGGATTGCGCTCGCGCTGGTCGTCTTTGCCAGCTGGAAACCGTGGCGCTTGTTGCTGGGTGCCTATCTTTTTGGCGGAATCACACAGCTTCAGCTAAATCTGCAAGGCGCGGGCGTTGCCATTCCGGTCGAGTATCTGGCAATGTCGCCCTATCTGATCACGATCATCGTTTTGGTGATCCTGTCGCGTGACAAGTCCGCCGCTCCGGCGTGTCTTGGGCGCACTTTCCATGCCTCGACCTGAGGCCAAACTGCCAAGCCCGCATGAATGGGCGTTAATACTGGGGAACGAAATGAAACTCACCAAACTCCTGACAAGTGCCGCGATTGCACTTGGTCTGGCTACATCTGCGTATGCGGATGGCCACGAGAAAACCAAAGTCGGCTTTGTCTATGTCGGCCCGATCGGTGACGGCGGATGGACATACGAACATGACAAAGGCCGTCTGGCGGTAGAGGAAGAATTCGGCGATGCGGTTGAAACCGTGTTCGTTGAATCCGTGGCAGAAGGCCCCGATTCAGAGCGTGTGATGACACAGATGGCGCTGGATGGTGCTGACCTGATCTTTACCACGTCATTCGGTTACATGGATCCGACGATCAACGTTGCCAAGAAGTTCCCGAATGTGAAGTTCGAGCACGCGACCGGCTACAAGCGCGCCGATAACGTGTCGACCTATTCCGCCCGTTTCTATGAAGGCCGTGCCATTCAGGGCCACATCGCGGGTAAGATGACGAAGTCGAACATCATTGGCTATATCGGCTCCTACCCGATCCCCGAAGTGATCCGTGGCATCAACTCTGCCTACATTCACGCCAAGAAGGTCAATCCTGACGTCCAGTTCAAAATCGTTTGGGCCTACACATGGTTTGACCCCGCGAAAGAAGCAGACGCAGCGAAGGTGCTGATCGAGCAGGGTGCAGATGTTGTTTTGCAGCACACCGATTCCACAGCGCCACAGGCAGCCGCTCAAGAAGCCGGCAACGTGATCACATTCGGTCAGGCGTCAGACATGGCGCAGTACGGCCCGATGCCACGTGTGTCGTCGATCATTGACGACTGGGCACCTTACTACATCGCACGCACCAAGGCGGTCATGGACGGCACATGGGAAAGCACCGACACATGGGACGGCATCGGTGCCGGAATGGTCGGTATCGGCGAGATTTCCGATGCAGTTCCTGCTGATGTGAAAGAAGAAGCACTGGCCTTGAAAGCGTCACTTGCCGACGGTTCATACCACGCCTTCACCGGCCCGCTGAACAAGCAGGACGGCACACCTTTCCTTGGCGAAGGTGAGACAGCAGATGATGGTACACTGGCTGGCATGAATTTTTACGTTGAAGGTATCGAAGGTGATATCCCGCAATAAGCGGAGACGTTCGTAACACTATTAAGGCCCTGCATCTGCGGGGCCTTTTTTATTTGCGCAGCCTGTCTTATTCGAAGCTTGTCTCGTCTTCCTCGGCGATGGTCCAGTGGGCGCGCAACAGCCCGGCCCCGAGTGTGAGCTTTGCCATGACACTTTCGATCTTTACCGTGACATTTTCGGAGCCTGTCACCTGAGCGGTAAGCTTGGTCGTTTTCTTGTCCGTCCGGCTTTCGATTTTGCAGATGGTCAGGGCTTCTTCGGTTAACGCTGTCACGAGTGCTGCGCGTGTTGTGGCCTCGTCATCCTCATGGAATTCGAGGACGAGATTAAAGAACTGATCCGACCCCGCAAACTTTGCAGAAGCTGCTTTGAGCCTCCGGACCACGGGACGCAGGCCGAGATTGGTAAAGACAATGAGCCCCGCAAGTGCGCTTGCATAGAGGACGTACCCTGCCCCTGACATCAACCCCACAGCGGCGGAGCACCACAAGGTTGCGGCGGTGTTGATCCCCTGGACATTAAAGCCATCCCGAAAGATGATCCCCGCGCCCAGAAAACCGATGCCCGACACCACCTGAGCGGCCACACGCGTCGGGTTGATGTCGTCAGGAAAGAGTGCTGCAAAGGTAACAAACCCCGCCGCCCCCAAGGACACCAGCGCGTTCGTGCGTAGCCCTGCCATCCTGCCACGGAACTGCCGTTCCGACCCAATGACTGCCCCCAGCGCCAATGCGCAGGCCATGTTCAGCGCAGCATAGAGCAATGACAGATCGATTGCGGTGTAAATGCCTACCATATCATTGTTGTCCTTGAACCGATGAGGATCGTTCGCCCTGTATTACTGGGGGTTTCAATGACCGCAGCCTCATGCGGTATCGACGGGTGCCGCGTAACTGCCATCAGGTCCGTGGACTTCGGTGCCTTCCAACGCGGGGGAGAACACGCAAATCAGTTTAAGTGCTTCACCGTCCGCTGGCACATGCACCTCGTGGCGGTCATGGTTGTCGGGGGCATACAGCACACCGGGGGTGATCTCGTGTCGGGTGCCGCTGCTAAGTTCGATCACTGTGCCGGTGCCCGCGATGCAATAGCATGCCTCCACGTGATTTTTGTATTCCAGCTTCAGCACCGCACCGGGAAGCACCTCTGTCTCGGTCATGGAGAACCCCATACCGTCGGAACGAACCAACAACCGTAATGATGTCCAGCCCGGCCCCGCAGCGTCACGTTCGGTGCCTTTCAGCAGAGCCTTCTTTCGAATGATCATCGCTTGCCCTTTCCTTTATGTCCTTGTCCAATAGACTGCGCCTCGACCCAATTGGAAAGCCCTTGCATATGATCCGACTTCATCACCTGAACCGCTCCCGATCCCATCGCATTTTCTGGCTGCTCGAAGAAATCGGGGCGGAATATGAGGTCATCCACTATGCACGGGATGAAAAAACCAATCTGGCACCGCCGGAGTTGCTCACCGTTCATCCGTTGGGCAAATCCCCCATGATCGAACTGGATGGACGGCTGGTCACAGAAAGCGGCGCGATTGTAGAGGTGCTGTGCGAAAGGTTCGCGCCTGAGATGATCCCGGCCCGCGATACCGATGCCTATTTGAGCCACCTTGAGATGATGCATTTCGCCGAAGGTTCGGCGATGACGCCTATTCTGTTGAACTTATATGTCGGACGGCTTGGCGATGCGGGTGCACCTTTGCATCCAAGGATCCAGTCCGAACTGGATAGTCATTTCAGCTATCTCAACAAAGTGATCCGGCCGTCGGGGCATTTCGTGATGGATACGCTCAACGCCGCTGACATTATGCTCAGCTTCCCGGCCGAGGTGGCCCTGCGGCTTGGCGGTGGGGAAGACTTCCCTGCGTTGGCGTCTTTTGTGCAGCAGATACAACAGCGGCCTGCCTACAAACGTGCGATGGACAAGGGCAATTCCTGACATGGAAACCAGCTGCTATATCTTGGCCGCTTCTGCTCCACGTAGCATCGCCCACGTAACAATTTCGCCATGCAGTTTGGTTTGAGGGCGATGCGCATTTCTACGCCAAACATCCGGCAGGCCGATTGCGCCTACCCTCCTGTCATGTCACCAATCATCCTATGACCATGAAACAAACTCTTACCAGCCCCAACGGCACCGCTGCCAGTCGTCTTGCCTTTGGCACCATGCAGTTTGGCGGCCGAGCGGATGCCGCGCAATCCAAAGCGATGTTCAATGCTTGCGTGCAGGCGGGCATCACCCATTTCGATACCGCACATGTCTATACAGACGGCGCGTCGGAGACCCTTCTGGGAGAGTTCGTGCAGGACCGCCGCGATGATCTGATCATCGCGACAAAAGCGGCCTATTCGGGCGGCGCGTCACGCGACACCATTCTGACCTCAGCCGAAACTTCGCGCCAACGGATGCAGATAGACACGCTCGACGTGCTGTACCTGCACCGCTTCGATCCAGAAACGCCATTCACCGAGAGCTTCGAGACCTTCGCGGAGCTGAAAGCCAAGGGACATATCAGGCACATAGGTTTGTCGAACTTTGCGGCCTGGCAGGTCGTGAAAGCGGCAGGTGTTGCCGCCACCTTTGATCTCGATATCGCGGTGATCCAGCCGATGTACAATCTGGTGAAGCGTCAGGCCGAGGTCGAGATACTGCCGATGGCCGACGATCTGGGTATTCTCGTGGCCCCCTACTCGCCACTGGGTGGTGGCCTGTTGACCGGCAAATATGCCGAAGGTGCACAAGGGCGTCTGACCGAGGATGAACGCTATGCCGCCCGCTACGGGGTCGACGCAATGCACAGCGCGGCCCGAGGGTTGAGCGATATTGCGGCACAAGAAGGCGTGCATCCCGCGACACTCGCGGTGGCATGGGCCATGGCGCATCCGACAGCGCCCGGCCCCATCATATCGGCCCGAAGCGAGGAGCAGTTGAAGCCGTCACTGGCCGCACTCGATTTCGAGATGTCACCTGAGCTTTACGATCACATCGCCGCGCTGTCGCCCACCCCTCCACCGGCAACAGACCGTCTGGAAGAACAAACATGAGCGATATCATCGTCATCGGTGGCGGCATTGCCGGACTTTCCGCAGCAGCCCGGCTTTCAGCGCATGCAAAAGTCACTGTGCTGGAGCAGGAAACACACACCGGATACCACGCTTCGGGCCGGTCAGCCGCGCTTTACGAAGAGAATTACGGCCTGCCGAGTACCGTCGCCCTGAATACCGCCAGCAAGGCGTATCATTTTGAGGCGAACGGCGGGTATCTGAGCCAACGCGGGTTTCTCATTGTGGGCCAGAACCACGAAAAGGACGCCTTCGACACAGACGCCGCGACATTGGGAGCTGATCCGATACCGCTTGATCGCGCGCGGGAGATGGTGCCGATCCTCAACCCTGAAACACTTGCATATGCAGGCTATCACCATGAGGCCTTTGATATCGACACCGACCGTTTGATGCAGGATTTCGTTCGCACCCTGCGCGCCAACGGGGGCGAGGTCGTGACCAGATCCGGGGTCACTGCGATCACGAAGTCGGGCGATAGATGGCAAATTACCGCGAGTGGCACACAATATGAGGCCGCCACTGTGGTAAACGCTGCGGGTGCATGGGCAGATGGGATTGCTGTCATGGCTGGCCTTGATCCACTGGGTATTACCCCTCACAGGCGCTCCATGGCACGCATTCCGGCACCGGCTGGACATGATGTAAACACGTGGCCCATGTTCTTTGGGGTGGGCGAGACATGGTACGCCAAACCAGATGCGGGTGCGCTGCTTGTCTCTCCTGCTGATGAGGACGTGGTTGAGCCGCATGACGCATGGGCAGATGACATGGTGCTGGCAACGGGGATTGCGCGGTATGAGGAGATGGTCACCGAGCCTGTGACGCGTGTGAGTACATCGTGGGCGGGTTTGCGTTCTTTTGCGCCGGACCGTGCGCTGGTTCTTGGCCCTGATCCGGCAGAGCCGTCTTTCGTGTGGTCGGCTGGTCAAGGTGGATACGGGATGCAGACGGCTCCGGCAGCAAGCCAGCTTGTCTGCGATCTGGTAATGAACAATACGCCCGAGATCGGAGCAGAGTTTGTCGCACAACTCACCCCCGACAGACTGCGCAAATGAACGATACGCGGCCTCCGCGTGCGAGCGTTGTCCTGCCGGGGGATGGCGAAAAACTGCACGCGCCTTCTGCCGCGCGGAATCAGGACAGCATTGTCGCCTTCCTGCGTGATCACGCGCCGACAAAAGGAACCGCATTGGAGATCGCGAGCGGCACAGGTCAGCACGTCTGCGCATATGCCGCTGCCTTGCCGGATATGCACTGGCAACCCACAGACATTGACCCCGCACGACTTAAAAGCATCAATGCCTATGTAAACGATGCGGCGCTTGGCAATGTCGCACCAGCGCAGCATCTTGACGCGACAGTACCCTGCTGGGCCGACCGGTTCGGCAATCAGGATCTGATTGTGCTCGTCAATCTGTTGCATCTTATTTCGACATCCCAAGCAACCCATCTCATCCACGAAGCCGGCAAGGCTCTCGACCCTCAAGGCATGCTTATGCTTTACGGTCCCTTCAAGCGGGACGGTCTTCTGACCAGTACGGGAGATGCAGAATTTGACGCATCCCTGCGCGCGTCTGATCCTGACATCGGCTATAAGGATACCGCCGATATCCGGCGGATCATCGACGCGGCCGGTTTCGCCTTGGTTGACTGCTTTGAGATGCCTGCCAATAACTTGGTTTTCCTCGCCCGAAAGGACCACACATGATCGCGCGCGTTGCTGCTTTTCTCTTGGTGTTGGCCGTTGCTGCCTGTGGTTCCGGCGCAGGCAAACCACCCGCCCCTCCCGGGGTTCTCTTCTCTGCGAATTTTCGGGATGCCGATCCGGTGGATTTCGCCAATCCCAAGCCTTCGCGATTTGCAGTGCATGGCATTGATGCAGCGCGTTTCCAGACAAGTATCGACTGGAATACCGCGCGGGCAAATGGTGTGAACTTTGCGTTTCTCAAAGCGACCGAAGGCGGTGATCTACTTGATCCCGCCTTCAAGGACCACTGGCGGCGATCGGGGCAGGCAGCGGTTCTGCGCGGTGCGTATCATTTCTATTATTTCTGCACGACGCCCGAGGTGCAGGCGCGCTGGTTCATCAGAAATGTACCCCGCAGCAAAGGCACTCTGCCGCCGGTGCTGGACATGGAATGGAACCCGTTTTCGCCGACCTGCGCCAAGGTGCGCCCCCCTGCCGCAGAAGTGCAGCGCCAGATGCGTGTCTGGCTGGACATCGTAGAAGCGCACTATGGACAGCGTCCGGTCATCTACACCACGCCGCGTTTCTACGAAGAGAACCGACTGGGGCAGTTCAAAGGGTATGAGTTCTGGCTACGTACCACTGCGAAAACGCCACGCGAGGCGTATCCCGGGCAGCGTTGGCGGTTCTGGCAGTATTCGGCAACCGGCCTCATACCCGGCATCAGAGGCAAAGTCGATTTGAACGCGTTCAACGGCTCTCGTGATGACTGGCAGGCTTGGGTCGCACGAAACACGCGGTAAGTCGGGGTTTACCCCATCACCCACTGCCAGAATGCGGCAACCCACAGGATTGCCAACAGTCCGGTCGCAAACAGAACCGCAAGCGATCCCAGATCCTTGGCCATGCGCGAAAGCTCGTGCCGCTCGACGCCGATCCTGTCGACGACGGCCTCAAGGGCCGAGTTCAGGATTTCTACGATCAGAAGGAAGATACCCGCGCTGATCAGGATTGCGGCCTGAAACACTGTGCCCGAGATCAAGAAAGCCACCGGCACGGACACCAGCCAGACCAGAAATTCCATCCGGAAGGCTTCCTCGTGTGTCCAGATGTCCCGAAAACCGGCGCGCGAATTATGCCATGCCGCAACCAGCCTCGCGGTGCCCTTCAAAGGTTGGTTCGCCATATGTAATCCTCTGCCTGCTTCAGCGAACTCTACGCGCCACTGCGGCAGAGCGATAGAGGACGCCCCCTTCGCATGGAACCTTTTCGGAGATTGGGTTGTTGGTCGACTAATGACGCTTGTCTCAAGCGCGGCCAAATTCAAGGATATTCTCATGACCGATAAGCCAACCCTCACCTCCACATCAGGCAAACCCTACCCCACAAACGAGACATCAGAAACGGCAGGCCCGCGCGGCCCTGTGATGATGCAAGATCACTACCTGATGGAAAAGCTGGCGCACCAGAACCGCGAGCGTATTCCGGAGCGGGTTGTACACGCCAAAGGCTGGGGGCTTCAGGGCGAATTCAAAGTCACACATGACATCACCAAATACACCTGCGCGGATGTTTTTTCTCAGATCGGCAAGACAACAGAGGTGCTTTCGCGTTGGTCAACGGTTGCCGGTGAAAGTGGCGCTGCGGATGCGGAGCGTGACGTCCGTGGCTTTTCGCTGAAGTTCTATACTGAGCAGGGCAACTGGGACATGGTAGGCAACAACACGCCCGTGTTCTTTATCCGTGACGGTTTCAAGTTCCCCGACTTTATCCGCACGCAAAAGCGTCATCCAAAGACCAACATGCGTTCACCCGAGGCGATGTTCGATTTTTGGGCGGGGCAACCAGAAAGCGTGCATCAAGTAACGATCCTGATGTCGGATCGCGGCATCCCACAATCCCCTGCACATATGAATGGTTACGGCAGCCACACCTTTTCGATGTGGAATGCGGCCGGCGAACGCCATTGGGTCAAGTTCCACTTCAAGACGCAGCAGGGCCATAACTGGCTGTCAGATGCCAAGGCGGCCGAGATTATCGGCAAGACGCGCGAAAGCTATCAAGAAGAGTTGTGGAACATGGTCGAGGCCGGCAACTTCCCCAAGTGGACGATGAACATTCAGGTCATGACCGAAGAACAGGCGCTTGAGACAGAGTATAATCCGTTCGATCTGACCAAGGTCTGGCCGCATGATGAATTTCCGCTGATCGAGGTCGGCGAGCTGACGATGAACAAGGTGCCGGAAAACTATTTCCAGATGGTTGAGAACGCGGCGTTCAACCCGAACAACATTGTTCCGGGTATCGGCTTCTCACCCGACAAAATGCTGCAGGCGCGGGTCATGGCCTATGCCGATGCACACCGCTACCGGATCGGGACCCATTACGAGGCACTGCCTGCCAACGCGCCCAAGAATGCCAAGGTGAACCATTACCACAAAGACGGCTCCATGCGGTTCTTTACCAACGATTTTGGCAATCCGAATGCGTATTACGAGCCGAACCAGTATGAGGGTCCGGTAGCAGATGAAACTGTCGCAGAGCCGCCGTTGCGCATCGACCCCGAAGCGGTCGTGGCCCGGTTCAAGCAGGAAGAAGCGGAAATTGATTATGTACAACCCCGCGCGCTTTATGCCGAGGTGTTTAATGACGAAGAACGCGACCGTCTGCACAAGAATATGGCCGGTGGGATGGCCCCTGTATCCGACAGCGTGAAGGAGCGTTGGCTGGCCATTCTGAAAAAGGTTGATCCACGGTATGAAGCCGGGGTCCGCAAAGCGCTGGAAACCGGTAACCATGGTGATCCGTCACTGCCTGTCACGGACGATACACCGCTGGAAGTTGCGGACTAAATTAACGTTGAAGAGGTGCCTCTTTCGGGCACCTCTTTTCATTTCAAATGTCGCTTATCCATCGATCCGGATTTTCGCATTCTTGGGATCATACGGGCTGTCTTCGACAATCTCGGCATCCCAAAGCTGATCGAACATTTTCACCTTCAGTTTCGTTCCGACCACTGCATGCTCAGGTTTGACGTAGCCCATGCCGATGGATTTCCCGAAAGCAACGGAATAGCCACCTGAGGTCAGCCTGCCGGTACGCTCTCCCCCGATATAGAGGACTTCGCGCCCCCATGGGTCCGCGTCGTCAGGGCCGTCGATCAGGACCGTGACACATTTGGAACGGATGCCATGGCCTTCCATTGCGGCTTTACCGTGAAACTCTTTCGACAGATCGACAAACCGCGGCAGATCAGCTTCTAGCGGTGTCGCATCCCGGCCCAGTTCTGTGCCGAAAGCGCGGTAGGACTTTTCTTGACGTAGCCAGTTTTGGGCGCGGGCACCGACCAGTTTCATGCCGTGTTTTTCGCCAGCTTTCTCAAGCTGGTCAAATAGGTAGTTCTGCATCTCAATAGGATGATGCAGCTCCCAACCCAGCTCTCCGGTATAGGCCACGCGGATTGCGCGGACCGGGCACATACCCAGCTCGATATTGCGCATCGTGAGCCATGGGAAACGCTTGTTCGACAGAACCGTTTCAGGATCTCCATCTTTGACAAGCGCGTTCAATACATCGCGGGACTTTGGACCGGCGATTGCGAAGACACCCCATTGGTTGGTGACATCGTGGCATTCGATATACCCGAATTCGGGCGCTTTGTCCTCGATTGCCTTGCGCAGAAAATCGCTGTCATAGGCGGTCCAGGCACCTGCGGAAACCAGATAATATTCGTCCTGTGCAATGCGCACGATGGTATATTCGGTGCGCGTTGTGCCCGCACCTGTCAGCGCATACGTCAGGTTGATGCGACCCACCGAAGGCAGCTTGTTACAGGTGAACCAGTCTAGGAATTGCGTGGCCCCGGGGCCTTTGACAACGTGCTTGGTAAAGGCGGTCGCGTCGATCAGGCCCACGCCCTCACGGATCGCCTTTGCCTCTTCGACTGCATATTGCCACCAGCCACCGCGCCGGAAGGAACGGCTGTCGTGGTCGTTAAATCCTTCGGGAGCATAATAGTTCGGACGCTCCCAGCCGTTTACAAATCCGAACTGCGCGCCACGCGCCGCCTGGCGATCGTAGGCTGGTGACGTACGCAGCGGTCGGCATGCGGGGCGCTCCTCATCAGGGTGGTGCAGAATATAGACATGCTCATAGCATTCCTCGTTCTTGCGAGCCGCAAATTCGGTTGTCATCCAATCGCCATAGCGTTTGGGATCGAGCGATGCCATGTCGATTTCTGCTTCGCCTTCGACCATCAACTGGGCCAGATAGTACCCCGTTCCGCCCGCTGCTGTGATCCCGAAAGAAAACCCTTCTGCCAGCCACATGTTTCGCAGGCCCGGTGCGGGGCCGACAAGGGGATTGCCGTCAGGTGTATAACAAATCGGACCATTAAAGTCGTCTTTGAGGCCAGAGTCTTCACAAGATGGGATGCGGTGGATCATCGCCGCATACTGGTCCTCGATCCGCTCCAGATCCAACTGGAACAGGTCCGCTCGAAAGCTGTCGGGCACACCATATTCAAACCGTGCGGGTGCGTCTTTTTCGTAGACCCCCAAAATCCAGCCACCGCGTTCTTCACGGACATAACTTTGCGCGTCCGCGTCGCGGATTACGGGGTGTTCGGGGTTGCCTGCTTCCTTGCGCCATTTCACCAGCTCGGGGTCCTGATCCATGACGATGAACTGATGCTCCACCGGGATCGCGGGCATCTTGATCCCCAGCATTTGCGCGGTGCGCTGTGCGTGATTGCCCGAAGCGGTGACGACATGCTCGGCGGTTATAACGATTTGCTCGTCGGATGGGATCAGGTTACCGCCTTTCTCAACCATTTTGGTGCAGGTAACTTCCCATGCCGAGCCATTCCAGTGGAATGCATCAGCTTGCCACTTACGCTCGATCATCACGCCACGCTGGCGTGCGCCCTTGGCCATGGCCATCGTGACATCTGCCGGATTTATGTAGCCATCCGTTTCGTGGTAAAGTGCGCCTTTCAGGTCCTGGGTGTTTATCAGTGGCCACTTTGCCTTGATCTCGTCGGGCGACATAAAGGTATAGGGCACGCCGCAGGTTTCAGCGGTCGAGGCATAGAGCATATATTCGTCCATGCGCGCATCCGTCTGCGCCATGCGCAGGTTGCCGACCACTGCAAAACCGGCGTTCAGACCGGTCTCTTCTTCCAGCGTTTTGTAAAACTTGATTGAGTAGTCGTGGATGTGGGTCGTCGCATAAGACATGTTGAAATACGGCAGCAGTCCTGCTGCATGCCAGGTTGAACCAGACGTCAGCTCGTCACGCTCCAAGAGCATCACATCATCCCAGCCCGCGCGGGCAAGATGATAGGCAATCGACGTACCGACAGCCCCGCCGCCTACAACCAATGCTTTGACGTTCGTTTTCATGTGCCCCGAATCCTTCTGACAGCGTTGGGGTCCGTTTTAAGGACACTGCGCAATTTCCGCAGGCAAGCGCCGACCCAACATATCAAAAAACCGACCTTGCCGTGCACCGCGGGTCGGATGCAGCCGAAAAGGCCGCAAAGCGGCCTGCCAAAACAGCCGGATTACAAAGGCAGGATTTTACCAGGGTTCATGATGTTGTCAGGATCGAGCGCCGATTTGATTGCCGACATTACGTTGACCGTACCTGCCCCCAGCTCTTTGACCAGATAGGGGCGCTTGCCCTGTCCGATCCCATGTTCGCCGGTGCAGGTGCCGTCCATGGAAATCGCCATGTCGTTCAGCCAACTGACAAACACCTTGGCGCGTTCAGTCTCGGCCTCGTCGTCCATGTCGATCAACAGCGACGCGTGAAAGTTACCGTCTCCTGCATGGCCAACGATTGGCGCAAAGAGATTCAGCTCTTCTGCTTTGGCCTGTGCAGTTGTCACCGCTTCGGCCAGACGCGAAATAGGGACGCAGACATCCGTCGTCACCGCCTTGCACCCCGGCCGCATGGCCAACATCGCCCAATAGGCATCATGGCGGGCTTGCCAAAGCTTGTTGCGCTCTTCCAAAGTCGCGGTCTTTTCAAACCCGGAACCGCCATCCTCTGCGGCAAGCATCCCGAACGTTTCCGCTTGCTCTTCCACCGATGCCTCTGATCCGTGAAATTCCAACAGCAAAAGCGGGCCTTCTGGCAGATGAAGCTTGGAATAGGCATTCACGCCACGCACCACTTGGGTGTCCAAAAGCTCGATCCGCGCAACAGGCAAACCGTACTGGATCACGGCCATCACGGTCTTTGAGGCCGCCTCAACAGAGGGGAAGGAACACCGCGCCGCAGATATAGCTTCGGGAATTCCCTGAAGGCGCAGAGTGATTTCGGTGATGATCCCCAGTGTCCCTTCAGAACCGACCATGAGACGGGTCAGATCATATCCGGCAGATGATTTCCGCGCACGGCTGGAGGTGCGGATCACAGTGCCGTCCGCCATCACAGCCTCGACGCTCAATACGTTGTCTTTCATCGTCCCATAGCGGACCGCGTTGGTCCCTGACGCCCGCGTTGCGGTCATCCCACCCAAAGACGCATTGGCCCCCGGATCAATCGGGAAAAACAGGCCCTGATCACGCAGGTGGGTGTTGAGCGCCTCGCGGGTGACGCCGGGTTGGACACGACAATCAAGATCGCCAGAGTTGACCTCAAGCACCTTGTCCATCTGGCTTACATCAATGCTGATCCCGCCTGCGGGCGCGTTGACGTGACCCTCAAGCGATGTCCCTGTTCCGAAAGCAATGATCGGCACCTTATGTGTGGCACAAACCTTGACGATTTCGGCTACTTCTTCGGTAGACTGGGCAAAGACCACGCCATCAGGCATTTGGTTGGCAATCCAGGTGGTGGTATGGCCGTGTTGCTCGCGAATAGCCTCACCTGTCTGGAAACGCTCACCAAATTGTTGCTTAAGCACGCCCAGCGCGGCGGCAATTCCATCCTCGTTGCGCATCAGCGCACTGCCATCTGCCATTTTTCACTCCCTAATAATCCATGATCCGAGCGCAGCCCGCTATTGACCGACGGCGACACCTTCGCGACGTGGATCGGCACCACCTTGCAAATCGTTACCGATGGCAATCACGTGCAGGCCGGACGTCAGACTGCGCAGGCCGACTTCATAGCCCATCGCGCCAAGCGCCTCTTCCAACGCGGCGGCCTCGGTGCCTTCTTCCAGATCGTAAGTGCCGAACCGGTTGACCGCATGGGGCACACTTACCGCTTGCTGCACATCCAGACCCCAGTCGATCACCCCGATGATCGTTTGTGCCACATATCCAATGATCCGGCTACCACCGGGGCTGCCCACGGCCATCACAGGTGCGCCGTCTTTCAATACGATCGTTGGTGCCATCGAAGAACGCGGGCGTTTACTAGGCTCAACCCGATTGGCAATCGGCACGCCACCCGCTTGGCTGCGGAACGAGAAGTCCGTAAGTTCATTGTTCAAAAGAAAACCGCCGACCATCAGACGGCTGCCAAAAGCGTTTTCAATAGTCGTAGTCATGCTGGCCACGTTGCCTTTCGCGTCCACGATCGAGATGTGCGAGGTTGACGGAAGTTCGATGCTTTCATCATCTGCCCACAGAAGGGCGTGATCCCAGTCGGGATTGCCCGCTTCAACACTTTCCAATGCAGTATCCCCCCCCAAAACAGCAGCACGTTCCTGCATGTATTCGGGGTCAAGCAGTCCGCTGACCGGTACCGGCACATAGTCGCTGTCCGCCAGGTAACGCCCGCGATCCGCAAAGGCGAGACGGCTTGCGTCGCCGATCAGCATGCGCACTGTCGGGTCTTGCGGTCCCGCGCTCAGGTCGAACCCTTCGAGTGCCGCAAGGATCTGGCCTACGGCGACGGCACCGGATGAGGGCGGACCCATGCCGCAGACCTCGTGTGCGCGGTAGGGCGCACAAACGGGGGCGCGTTCCTTGACCTGATAGATGGCCATGTCGGTTTCTGACAGGACGCCGGGGTTATCTGCCGTCCGCACGGTTGCGACAATCTCGCGGCCGATACGCCCGCCATAGAATGCTTTGGCACCCTCGTTCGCATATGTCTCAAGCGTGACCGCGTAGCCCGGATTTTTCAGTATATCACCCGCGACGACCGGAACGCCGGCAGGCATGAAATAATCCGCGGTGACCTTTGAAGACGAAAGCCGTTCGCGATCCCCGTCAACAAGCGCCGCCAGTCGCGGGGACACGGCGAAGCCCTGCTCTGCCATCACTCGCGCCGGTTCAAGAAGGGACGCCCAGTCCTGATTGCCCCAACGGGCATGTACTTCGGCCAGCAAAGCCGGTGTTCCGGGCGTCCCGACAGAGCGCCCGCCGACCACGGCGTCGAAAAACTTGAGTGGCTCGCCTGCTTCGTCTTGGAAGAGCTGCGGCGTTGCTTCCAGAGGTGCCGTTTCGCGCCCGTCGAGCGTTGTGAGGCTGCCCGACGCCGCATCATACCAGATCAGAAAGGCTCCACCGCCCAAGCCTGACGATTGCGGCTCGACCAGACCCAAAACAACCTGAACGGCCACCAATGCATCAGCAGCCGTTCCGCCAGCGGCCAGAACATCGGCTCCGGCTTTGACGGCATGCGGGTTTGCTGCCGCGATCATCCAGTCATTGGCTTTGACCGGCTGACCGGCGTCTTTGGCCGCAAGTGCCGCCATGACGTTTTCTGGAAGACCCTCAAATGCGCCTGCGCCAGATGCTTCGGGCTCGACTGCGTCCGCTGCCTGCTGCGCCAGCACGGGGCCTGCGCAAAAAACCATCAAGATACTCAGAACTTTCCACATAACGCGTTTCCCTTTTCTCTTTCATCAGCATGTCCACCAGTCATTTCAGATGCACATGGCGGTCTTACAGCATTGAGGGCACCACCTGATCTGGTGGCCGGTGACCGTCATCAAAGGTTTTGATGTTAATCAGGACTTTCTCGCCCATCTCAAGACGTCCTTCGAGGGTCGCGGATCCCATATGTGGAAGGAGCACGACATTCTCCAACTCGCGCAGGCGCGGGTTCACGTCAGTGCCATGCTCGTAGACATCCAGCCCTGCACCGGCAAGCTCACCGGCACGCAACATCCGCGTCAGCGCGTTTTCATCAACGACTTCCCCCCGCGAGGTGTTTACAATCACCGCATCGGGTTTCATCAGCTTCAACCGGCGTGCGTTCATCAGATGGAAGGTCGAAGGCGTGTGCGGACAGTTGATGCTGATGACGTCCATGCGTGCCACCATCTGGTCAAGGCTCTCCCAATAGGTGGCCTCCAGCGCGTTCTCGATCTCCGCGTGCAGCCTGCGTCGATTGTGATAATGGACTTGCATACCAAAAGCCGATGCGCGTTTGGCGACCGCCTGTCCGATCCGGCCCATACCGAGGATACCCAGACGCCGTCCGCTGACACGTCCACCCAAAAGCGCGGTAGGTGCCCAGCCGGACCATTCGCCCTTTTGCATCAAAGCCATGCCTTCGGACATGCGGCGCGTCACGCTAAGAAGAAGCGCCATTGTCATGTCCGCGGTGTCCTCTGTCAGTACACCGGGCGTGTTGCTGACCAAGATGCCGCGCTGCCGTGCGGTGGCCACATCAATGTGATCCACACCTGCGCCGTAATTCGCAATCAGCTTGAGCCGCTCACCCGCCTGCCCGATCATCGCCGCGTCAATCTCGTCCGTGATCGTCGGGACCAGTACATCGGCTTCCTTCATCGCCGCAGACAGCTCTGTCCGGGTCATTGGCACATCATCAAGACGCAGTTTGACGTCAAAGAGTTCCGATAGCCGCGTCTCAACCGCGTCCGGCAACCGTCGCGTGACGACAACACTCAACCGTTTCTTTGACATTCGTGTCCTCCCAGACTTGGCCTTCGCACTTCTTAGCGCCATGGTGTCCCATGCGAGCCGGAGGCACAAGAACCCAGCGCCGCAAAAGAGCAAACAATCACAGTGCAGGCAGCACCCATGTTTCAGTCGGTCTTGAGAATCACGTTTGTGGTCCTGATGGTTATGTCATTCGCCCCTGCCGTTCCGGCAATTGCAGGCGATACCGGTTCTGTAACCAACCTGCCGCTGCCGCGTTTCGTTTCCATGAAAGCTTCCGAAGGCAACGTGCGGCGTGGACCGTCGCTTTCGCACCGCATCGACTGGGTATACAAACGCCGCGACATGCCATTGCGGATCACTGCAGAGCATGGTCATTGGCGCAGGGTCGAGGACCGCGATGGCATCGGCGGCTGGGTTCATTATTCGCTGCTGTCCGGCACCCGCACCGTGCTGGTCGAACAGGATATGCTGCCGCTTCACGTCCGCCCCGACCCGAACGCACCTGTTGCGGCGGCGCTTGAGTTGGGTGTTGTGGCGAAACTGGGCGATTGCGACACCGAATGGTGCGAACTGCGCTCGGGCGGGTACAAGGGCTGGGCACCCAAATCACGGGTCTGGGGTGTTGCTGCGGGTGAAATACGCGAGTAATATTGACGTTCCTTCTCCCAAGGGCATTGGCACGCAGCGTTAGACGCCGCACCGGTTTGCATGCATGCGGTCTTTGCGTCAGGGTAATCTGATCGAACGCTAATCAGAGGTGCCATATCATGCGTGCAATCACTTATTCAGAACTCGGCGAAGCGCGCGATGTTCTCAGCCTGCAAACGCTCGACAATATTCCGCCAGCGGCGGGCGAGGTTCGCGTCAAACTGAAGTTGTCTGGCGTGAACCCCTCAGACGTGAAGTCACGCAAGGGACGCCCCGGCATGACCCATCCTCCGTTTCCCACTATCTGCCCACAGAGTGATGGCGCAGGTGTGATTGATGCCGTTGGCGATGGTATTGAGCAAAGCCGTATCGGCCAGCGTGTCTGGATATGGAACGGCCAGTGGCAGCGCCCGATGGGGACCGCCGCAAGCCACATCACCTTGCCCGCCAAGATGGCGGTACCAATGCCTGATGACGTCAGCTTTGAAACCGGCGCGATCCTTGGCATTCCTGGGCTGACTGCCGCACAGGCGGTGTTCGGCGGCGGCGATATCGCAGGCACGACTGTGCTGATCCACGGCGGCGCTGGCACGGTTGGTTTGCTGGCCGTACAGCTTGCCAAATGGGGCGGCGCACGTGTGATCGCGACATCCAGCCCGCGCGACTTTAATCGTGTGCGCGATGCAGGCGCGGATGTGGTACTTGACTACAGCGCCGACGATTTGGCCAAAAAGATCCTTGCCGCCAATGATGGTGCCTTGATCCCCACGGTGATCGAGGTCGAATTCGGCGTAAATGTTGATCTGGACGGCGAGGTGATCGCCCCAAACGGACGGCTTGCCGCTTATGGATCAGCCAAAGAAATGGCTCCGACATTCCCGTTTCTGCCCTACCTCTTCAAAGCCGTCACAGTTGATATCATCCTGATTTACCTGCTCCCCGATGCTGAACGCATCGCAATGATCGACAAGCTTCATGCCGCCCTCGCCGAAGGTGCCCTGATCTGTCCGGTAGAACGAACCTATCCGCTGGAAGATGCCGTTGCTGCACACGAAGCTGTAGAAGCCGGCGGTCGCGTGGGGGCCATTCTGCTGGATTGCTCAGACGCCTGATCGCTTGCATGGATGGATTGTGTTGCGAGTACGCAGGGCTGCGATATGCTGAGCGCATATTTGTCCTGATTACGAGCCGATATATGCGTTTCATTGCTTTGACACTTTGTTTGCTGCTGGCCGCCCCTCTGGCGGCGCAGACCTCTGACCAGCCGACCGGAACCATATCTGTTGCCGATGATGCGCAATCGGATGCGCGCATCGGCAACCGCATCCGCGATATTCTGGCAGAGCTTGACGGATACGGCGATATCACCGTGTCCGTTTCTTCTGGCATCGTCACCCTGCGCGGGACCACGCCAGATGCAGAAAGTGTTCTTCGCCTTAACGAGATCACTGGCCGTGTTGAAGGCGTGGTCGCCATCGAGAACGAGGTTGCCGAGACCACGGACATATCAGAGCGACTGAACCCCGCAGTCGAGCGGTTCAAAGCACGCGTCACCCAAATGATCGCCTTCTTTCCGCTGGCCCTGATCGCCATTTCTGTCTTTGTCCTGATCGTGATCTTTGGATTTTGGCTCGCCAAACGCGAACAACCGTGGGACCGACTTTCGCCCAACGCCTTCATCGCCGACATCTACCGACAGATCACGCGCCTTTTGTTTGTTGTGGGTGGTCTGGTTGTGGCGTTGGACATCGTGAATGCGACAGCGCTGCTGTCTGGGATTCTAGGTGCGGCAGGTATCGTGGGCCTCGCCATCGGTTTTGCGGTACGCGACACGGTCGAGAACTTCATCGCCTCCATCATGTTATCGATCCGCCAGCCCTTCCGACCCAATGACACAATCGAGATCGAGGGCGACACTGGCAAGGTGATCCGTCTGACGTCCCGCGCAACGATTCTGCTCAGCTTTGATGGCAATCACATCCGCATCCCGAACGCGACCGTGTTCAAAAGCCGGATTGTGAACTTTTCGCGTAATGCGGAGCGGCGGTTTACCTTTGCATTGGGCGTTGCCGCAGATGCCGATCTGGACCGCGCCCGCACCATGTTGCAGGACACGCTGACGGGCCTTCCGTTTGTGCTGACCACCCCTGAAGCCTCTGTCTGGATCGAAGAAGTCGGAGACTTCTGGGTGAACATAAATTTAGCCGCTTGGATCAATCAGAACGACACCGATATCGTCCGCGCGCGGTCGGAAGCGATACGTTTATGCCAGGCTGCATTGGACCACGCAGGCATCGCAGCCCCCCTGCCCGGCTACAGAATCGAAACCGGCGCTGCACTGGCGACTGACCCTTCTGACAGTGACACAGCGCAGAAAGCCGCCAAGGGCCCACCCCTGGCCCCCGTTCAGGATGTGGATGCCACGGCAGACAAAGAGCTGACCAAAATTGTTGATCTGGAACGCGCAGAACTGGCCCGTGATGACCTGCTGACGCATGATGCTGTAGAAGAATAGAGTTTTTGCCAAATCGGCTCTTGCACACTCCGCTTCATCCCCTTAATTAGCGGCTCACGTTGGGATGTAGCCAAGTGGTAAGGCAACTGTTTTTGGTACAGTGTACCGTAGGTTCGAATCCTACCATCCCAGCCACGTACTTCCGTAAATGTAGATGGTGCGATTGTCGGTTACGATAATGGCGTGTTTTCGGTAGGTTACGGCGGCGCCAGATATCCGCAGACCAATGATGCTCGCCACTTCAGGCAGAACACCCTCAAGTGTCTACAGACCGCATTTCAACGGTAGCAGTGTCCGGCTTTACGATGTCAGAGAGACGCGATGATCGCGCGCTGGTCTTGCCAATTGCTTGGCAAGTGATGACGCTTGCACCATTCGGACGTGAAGCCGAGCGGCTGCTTGCCATCAAGGACCATTTTAATGATGTCCGGTGCCAGTAGCGCCAGCTCAATGATTTGCTGGATACGCCGCGATGTTGTGTCATTTGCTTTGGCTACCTCAGAGAGCGTTTGGCCAGACTTGACCTGTTCAAACCAGTGATGCGCCTTTGCAAGATTCTGGATCAGCGTTTCGTCAAGCTCAGTAGTTTCATCTCCCAGCACCAGCTTCGTCTCGACACCGCGTTTGCGGATTTGAAACGGCGAGGTGATGGTAAGTGCTTTGTGAACAATTCTGTTTGTTTTGACCACCAGCATGTTGCTGACACCACTTGGATCAAGCGTGACCCGCAACTTACCAGTTTCGACCTTGATGTCATGAACAAGGTTTAGAAGGTGCTTTGGATGCTGCCCATCGCATAGCCGGGCCAGTTCATCGCGCCATTGACCCGTTTCGCTGATCGACGCGTCGGGAATCAATTGATTGAGGTACGATGGTGTCATCAGCGTTGTTCGGATCACCTGAGCAACTTTGGCTTCCAATTCTGGCGCGGGCAAACGCCAGCCATCCAGATTTACCTCACCACTGCGTTTGATCAGTCGATGCGAGATGTAATACCTCAGACGCATGCCTTTCGACGTCTTGGTGTGCGAGGGCGTAAGTCGATCACCTGTCTCATCAAACAGCTTGCCACAGAGCAGTGACGTTTGTTTTGCGGCGTTGCGCACCCTGCCCTTGGTCGCGCCGTCTTTCAGTTGCTGCTGTATCTGATCCCATCGAGCGGGCGTGATGATCGCCTCGTGTTGTCCCTCGTGGATCTCTTTGCGGTGCCGGATCTTGCCTGCATAAATTGGATTGGTGAGGATGTGGTGGATGTGGCCGCGATCAAATAGGCCGCCACCGGACTTTCTGCCGACGGTTGTCTCGCGCTGCCGCGTGCGCAGTTGCAACTTTTCAGCGGCCTCTTTCACCTGCCGTATTGTCCCATGTTCATCATAAAGATCGAAGAGAGTTCGGATGATTTTTGCCTCGACCTCATTGATCGTCAGTGTCCTGCCATTCGGATCATACCCCAAGGGCACGTTGCCTCCCATCCACAAACCTTTTCGTTTTGAGGCAGCTATCTTGTCTCTGATACGTTCCGCTGTCACCTCACGTTCGAACTGGGCAAACGAAAGCAGCATGTTCAGTGTCAAGCGGCCCATGCTGGTGGCTGTGTTGAAGGACTGGGTGACAGAGACAAACGACGTACCTGCCGCATCCAGCGTGTCGACGATCTTAGAGAAGTCGGCGAGAGACCGCGTTAGCCGGTCGATCTTGTAAACTATGATTTGGTCGACCAACCCGTCTTCGATATGTTGCAGCAACTGTTGCAGCGCAGGCCGCTCTAACGTGCCGCCAGATATTCCACCGTCGTCATAATGCTCCGGTAGCATCACCCAGCCCTCATGCTTCTGGCTCGTGATGTAGGCCGCACAGGCCTCGCGTTGTGCATCCAGCGAGTTAAACTCCTGATCCAGCCCCTCTTCAGAAGACTTGCGCGTGTAGATGGCGCAGCGGGTCTTTTTCATGACCCGCGCCCTGCCCCGCTTGTGAGACCAAAGAAACGTGGGCCGGACCACGTCGCACCGGTGATGTGTTTGGCGATGGCGCTGAGCGACTTCCAGTCTTTGCCATCCATTCGAAAGCCGCCCTCAACTACTTCCACTTGGTAGCTGCGCCCGTTCCACTCCCGCACCAGATGGGTGCCTGCTTTTGCTATGCCCGCTTGCGCAGCGGGCACGGTCTTGCCTTTTGCAATCTGCGCCAGTGCCCGTCGGGTCTGCGCGGGAAGCCCGCCCAGCGCTTTGCATTGGGTTTCATGTGCAATCGCCTTTTCCATAAACCCGACCGAGAGAAACTTTGGTGGAGGCGATCCAATGACCGCCTCCCATTCTGCTAGAACTCTCGGGCGCTCCGGGTTCGGATCACGCCCCATGATGCGCGACCTCTGCGCCTGCCTTCTTCGGCACAGTTGGCGCAGCCAGAATACGGAACTTAGATGCTCCGCCCTTAGCTGCCTTCTCCCCAGCCACTTCGTAGCCTGCCTTGCGCAAGCCACTCATTGCAGCCCGTGTCGTGTGCTGTTGCCAGCCCAGCTTCTCGCTCAGCGACTTGATGTCAGCACCTGTCTTTGTCCCCAGCAGTTTGATCAACTGGTCTTTCTTGGTTGTCCGGCTGGACTTGGAAAGCTTTGGCATGAAATATTGCTTGTTCGCTGTATCGGTCATGTGCGTCTCCTCAGATGATCAGCGCAGGTATTCCGCTGCTACTGAGCAGAGCCCGAACTGAGCGGGTGGCATACGCGAATGGGTCGCGGCGTGGTGGCAGTACCGCTCCGACAGCGGCCGAAGTCCAGTCAATTACAGAGAACAATCAACACAAAGGGCGGAGTCACGGATGCTGCAAAATGTACGAATGGCAGTTCCCGCGTCAAATCCGCAGATCATACTCATTCTCAAAGCTGTGCGATGATAGGTTTATCATTGCGTGTGTGACGAGCGATCAAGCGGCGCGCTCGCTTCATTTGGGCGTGCGGGCGGGCAGGCATAACCTTGCCGCCTTCAAGTGTTTCGCGATCCAGGCCAAGCAACATCAGCGCCTCACACAGTGCCGCATCGGGGATAGAACGCAGGGCTTGCGGACCTAAATACAGGCTCTCGCTGCGTAAGCCTTCAGCGATCACAATGTCATGGGCATCGAGCAAGATGTGGAAATAACGCACAGGCGCACGGGGCGTGTCGATATAGATGCCGGGCAAAGAAAGCAGCGATTTCGCCGCGACCAAGACTTCCTGCGTACCGAACATGCGTTGCACGATCGGTCCTTTCACGAGAATGCGGTGTTGCTGCGACAAACGCAGATCGCGGGCAGGAAGGCCAAGCCCGAGCGCGCCTTTGGAGATGCAGACTGGTGCCAATTTACGTTGGGCCGCCATGTCCTGCGCTGACCATTGTTTCGAGAAGGTCCAGCGCACGGGCACGGCGCGTCCATCGGCGGTCAAGACCAGATCGCCGACCTGTAGGCACTCAACCTTGCACGAGCCTGACGGGGTAGACAGATGCGTGCCATCGGCAAAGCAGATATTTGTGGTGCCCGGCGTAGGGGCCTCAGTTGAAAAGGTTGTTGCGCCGTCCCCGGTGCGTTGCAAGGATTGGCCATCAACGTCGTTGCCAAAATTCTCGCCTGAGCCGTTGCGCACTGCGCCCGCAGGAAACCCGCTATACCCCCCTGCACCCAGCGTCGGATCATCCAGCGCGTCACCATTGTATGTCGCTTGGATGAACGTGCCTGCGCCCGAAGGATCTAGTAACGTGACATTGTCGCCGCCATTATTGAACAGCGGCGAGTTGCGCCCGGCATCAAAAAACAGATCACCGGGATCGCCTGTCGGCAATGCGCCACCTGATTGCAGACCAGACATGACCAGCGCATGGCCTCCTGCAGCAAGGATGGTGCCTGGGGGAAAGGTGAACCAATGGCCAACGCCGGCGTCCCAAAGTTGGAGGCCGGAGATATCAATCGCCGCGGCAGAGGTGTTGTAAAGCTCGACATACTCATCGACGGCATTGGCCGTGCCATTCCCGTCGGTGTCGAAATTTGCGCCAGACGCACTATTGGGATCAACGAGGATCTCGTTGATGATTATCCCGCCAAGTAAAGTATCGGGCATTTCATATGCCTTACGATTTACGAACTCGCCGTACAGTAATGAGGAAAAATGTCATAAATATGGAAACCTACTGCGCCCAATTCACTGTAAACCGATACTCTCTACGTGAAGTTTTGATACAAGGCGGAGAGCTTTCCGAAGAGGGTTTTTATTTACTTTCAGTAAATTACAAAATTCCAACGTTTGTTGAACGGTTCGCCAAACCGGATATTGGCGCACTTGCAGTCAAGGTCGGTTTTGTCCCGCATTGCAGTCATCTGGTCACGCCGAAATGCTGCGTCCCGCACGAACGGCAACTTTTGGGAAGGCGGCATGTTGAATTTTGCCAAGCTCGAATGGCCGGTATGGGCTGTTCATGTCGATCGACGCCAAGGGCGGAGAGGAGACCTTCGCTGCACTTTGCACAGAGGTCCGGTGTGCGGGATTTCCAGCCATTCGTAATGACCAGCCGAAGGGCCGTTAAAGTCGCGCGTTTTAGGTCGTGAGAGTTGAAACTTTCCACGCGAGGATGGCCGCCAACGGCAAGAAGAAGACCCATGACACGTGGTTTCCCTTAGAGACAAGAAGTGCCACGAGCCCAAGCGCAACGCACGCAATTGAAAGTGAGATCATCGTCGTTCGGGCCGCAGTATCGATATCAACAGTCATCTGCATCAAGACATAAGCTTGCGCCCACCAGAATAACGTTAGGGCATGCCATCCGAACCAAAGCGTCAATCGCCCGTTGCGTTAGCTGCCTAAGACAACGGGAAAATTTTCTTTGGCCAGCAATGGGCGAATGAGGTTTTTCTCGCCTAGGAGGCTGTGCATCAGTCCGACAAGGAACAACAACGTGGCTGCAATAAATAGCATTTCTTATCCTTGGTTGGGGTCTTTGGCATCGTGGTTTGATGGATCTGCGTGAAGCCGAAATCATCATCGAACGATGGAGGAAACACTACAACACCAAACGACCCCATAGTGCTCTGGGCTATCGCCCACCTGCGCCTGAGGCCATCGTACTGATGGACCAAAGGCCGATTATGCACTGACTTTCAATCTGGACCACTCAAGTGGGCCTGCTCAGCTTTCAAAGTCTAAACGTAATATTCAAGTTCACCGGTTCTGGAAAGACTATCATGATTGTCCAGCCCAAGTATCTCAACAATGTCGTTGAACAGGACCACCGTTTCATCAAAAGAATTACCCGGCCTATTATTAGATTCAAGGCGCTGCATTCGGCAGCATCCACGCTGGCCGGAATTGAAACAGCCCATATGATCCGCAAGGGCCAACTTGGTCAAAACGGGGTCTCACCATTCAAGCAGTTTGCAGCGCTCACAGAATAACTGCATCCAATGGTTGCTGATTTAAAAACCTCAAAATATTTGTGACAGATCCAGAACCTAAGCATGCCTTTACTGATCCGCTATGCATTTTGATACAAATCGGGCCTTACAGCTACCGATAGCTCATCCAAACTTTTCTCGACAATATGCAGAATTTTCTTCACCTCGGCAGAGTTGATGATCAATGGAGGACAGAAGGCCAATGCATCACCCATATTCCGAGAAACCAGCCCGTTTTTCAGCATAATTGCACTCATTTTCGCCCCCAGTTGGCCTACTGGAAAATCATCTGTTCTTCCATCAGGCGCAATCACCTCAAGCGCTGCGATCAACCCAACGCCCCTGACGTTTCCGACCAGTGGATGATCCTCGAAATGCGCCAAACCAGCCAAAAGCTCGTTACCGCGGGCAGCGGCATTTGCCACCAGATCACGCTCTTCGATGATCTTGAGGTTTTCCAGCGCGACCGCAGCGCCCACGGGGTGCCCGCCCCCGGTATAGCCGTGACCCAAAACTCCAATGTTGTTGCTTTCGTCTGCGATAGGCTCATAAACACGGTCGTTCATCATGAAAGCGGAGAAGGGAAAATAGGACGAGGTAAGTTGTTTCGACATCGTGATGATGTCCGGTTTGATACCGAAAGTCGTTGATCCGAACATATTGCCTGTCCTGCCAAACGCGCAAATGACCTCGTCCGCGATCAACAAAATGTCGTACTTTGCAAGGACTGCTTGAATTTTTTCCCAGTACGTCGCGGGGGGCACGACAACACCGCCTGCCCCCATCACCGGCTCGGCAATGAATGCAGCTATTGTATCAGGCCCTTCGGCCTGAATCATTGCGTCCAAGTCATCTGCGCATCGCGTAGCGAATTCTGTTTCGCTCTCCGCGTCGCGCCCTTCGCGGTAATAGTGCGGAGAGGTGGTATGCAGAAACCCGTCGATCGGCAGATCGAAAGACTTATGGTTGGTAGGCAGCCCCGTCATGGACGCCGCCGCGACCGTCACACCATGGTATCCACCGAGCCGCGATATGATCTTTTTCTTATCGTGCAGCCCCAAGGCGTTGGACCGATACCAGATCATTTTGACGATCGTATCATTTGCCTCTGACCCCGAATTGGTAAAGAATACCTTGCTCATCGGTACAGGTGAAATCGAAATCAGTTTTTCAGCCAGATCAATGGCAGGGCCGTGGGTGCGGTGGGAGAATGTGTGGGAGAACGGCAGCTTTTCCATCTGCGCGAAGGCCGCGTCCATCAATCGCGTTTCGTCAAACCCCAGGGCAACACTCCACAGTCCGGCCATGCCTTCGATATAGCGTTTGCCGTTGGAATCGAAGACATGGATGCCCTCCCCCCGGTCAACGATAATGGGGCCGCGATCCCCATGCGCTCGTGCATTCGTATACCCATGCAGATGATATGCAACGTCGCGGGCTTCGTCGGAATTAGGGCGCAGGTTCATAGTTTCTAACCTTTTATCGAGAAATTCATCACAGTTCCGCAGGAATCCGGTCCAATACCCTTTTGCTAGCCCCTTGGCTCTTGGCTTGACAAGCATTTTTGATGCACCATGCATCAGATTTGATATTAAGAGCGGAGACAAGCAGTGTCTGATCCTTTCGAAATACTGGGACGAACCAGTCTTGGTGATCAAGTATACGGACGTATCGCAAAGGCTTTGTTGACCGGCCGCATGCGCCCTAACGACAAGCTGACCATTCGTGGACTCGCCGAACAACTTGGCGTGAGCACCACACCGACCCGCGACGCGGTCAAACAGCTGACCCAAGAGGGTGTGCTTGAGCAACGCTCGCCGAAAGATGTGCGTGTACCGGTGATGCAGGCAGAGACCTATCTGGAAATTCTAGATATCCGTTTGCATCTTGAGGGGCTTGCCGCTGAACGGGCCACGGAGCGGGCTGAATCCAGCCACATAAAGGCACTTCTCAAATTATTGGAACGCAATGATCGCGCCATTGCGAACAATAACTACTCAACCGCGACAGAGGGCAATCAGGAATTTCACCTTGCTTTAAGTGATATTGCCAACATGCCAAACTTACAGAAGATCCTCAGGGGATTGTGGTTACAAATGGGGCCGCTTGTCGCATGTTATTATGACACAAACCCACCCGATTTGAACTTAATGCACTATGAAGTCGTGCGCGCAATGGAAACGCGCGAACCCGCCCGTGCACGGGATGCGATTCGCTCGGACATACTAGTCGCGAAGTCCGCGATGCTGGACCAGATTGAAGCGTTAAATACAGAATTTCGTGGCGCGGTTGCCGGAGAATGAGCAAAGAGATCAACCATAGCTTGCCAGGCTTCGAAAGTTTGGACAACTGGGGTTTGCTGCGCAGTTTCTACTTTATCGGCAACGAAGGCGGTGTCACCCATGCGGCCAAGGCACAAGGCCTTAGCCAACCTTCGGTCAGTGCATCCCTGATGCGGTTGGAAAAGAAGTTGGGCCAGCAGTTGGTACAGCGCGGTCAACGTGAGTTCGAACTTACTGCGGCGGGTGAAGTTCTTTTTTGCGAGGTGGAGCGCATGTACGAAGCGGCACTGCGTGCCGAAGAGAAACTCAAGACATTGCAGTCCGATCTTGTCGGAAAGGTGCACCTGCAAATTGTGACCGGCGTACGCAGTGACGTTGTGGATGAAATCTTGCGGCTCATGCATCAACGACATCCCTCGGTTGTCATCGACATACAGATCGCATCAAGCCCGACAATACTCCAGAACGTTATCTCTGGTGTCGTACCCTTCGGGATTTGCCTGATGACCCAGCCTTTGTCGCGCCTTGAATGCCAACTCTGTCTTCGGGCTCAGTATGGTGTCTTCTGCGGCCTGGAACACCCATTGTTCGGCCGTCAGAATATCACCATGGACGAACTAAGGGATGTCCCATTCATTTCGTTTTCTTGCGACGCTGAAGGGCGCGCGCCCGAGCCTATGATGGCACTGCGGGATGGGGCGAGCCTTGGACGTACGATCGCTGGCACCAGTGGGGATTTTAACGAAGTGTGCAGGATGATCACCGCGGGCCTGGGGATCGGTGTGCTCCCCGTGCACGCAGTGCAACGTGAGATTGAAGAGGAGACGCTTTGGCATATCAAATTGCCCAGGGCCCAACTCTATGCGGACATGTTTTTCATTTCCGACCCTGCCCGCCACTTCAATCTCTCAGAGAAAATGTTCTTGTCCGTCGCGAAAGAAATTATTGGTATGCCCACTTAAAGTGCACATGTGCGCTTAGGGAAGCATTTGGATGATCATTACATTTACCTCCACTATATCTGGCATAACCCTGTTCTATTTTGTGGTTTGATAACCCGGTGCTAGCCTCGTTCTCAAGATAACTGAACAAACCGCTCCGACGCCAAGGCAGGCGACGAATACGCCCAGTATTAATGCGCGTCTGAGCCATAGATATTTAGGTGAATATGAAAGCCGACGCCATTTCCGACATCCCGACAGAGCGCCTGCACCTGGCCGCCGCCTACAGGCTTATTGCTCACTTTGGGTTAGATGACAGTATATTTACACACATCTCGGCGCGGGCTCCAGCGTCAGAAGCCGAGCATGGCTTTCTTATCAATCCTTTTGGCTTGCGGTTCGACGAAGTGACCGCCTCCAACCTTGTGACCGTAGATCTGGACGGGACAATCATCCAGGACACGTTCGGCAAAGGGATCAACAAGGCCGGCTTTACCATTCACAGTGCCGTGCATGCCGCCCGTCCCGAGGTTGGCTGTGTCTTACACACCCATACCGTAGCGGGCGTTTCCGTTTCCTCGATGGCGCAGGGGATACTGCCGCTCAACCAATGGGCTATGCAGTTCCATAACCGCGTCGCCTTCCACGACTACGAAGGCATTGCCCTTGATCTGAGCGAACGCGAACGTCTGGTCGCCGATCTCGGTACGCGCAATGTGATGATCCTGCGCAATCACGGGCTGTTGACCTGTGGCGGCACCGTCGGAGAGGCTTTTGCCCTCATGTTCAACCTTGAGCGGACCTGCAAAGCACAGGTCGCACTTCTTTCGTCTGGTGCCGCGCTGAACCACGTGTCCGAGGAGCTCGCCGAACATACGGCGAGCCAATACGAAAGCATGACGCGCGATCGCGGCAACCCAGACGTTCCAGACCCCGAGTGGGAGGCCTATCTGCGCCTCGCACTCAAACACTACCCCGACCTTGCACAATAAGCAGGGCGGAAAATCGCAACCCATCTCCAGGGAGATACACTATGAAGGCACTTCGATTTTTAGCATCCGCCGCGGCGGTCGCCATGGCATCGGCGCTGGCTGCGCAGGACACCCCCAAACAGGGCGGCACGCTTAACGCGGTTATCCAACCTGAACCACCAGGGCTCATGCTGGGGCTGATCCAGAACGGCCCGACCCAAATGGTCGCAGGCCAGATTTACGAGAGCCTTTTGCGCTATGACAGCGATCTGGGCCCGATGCCGTCACTGGCAAAGGAATGGACCAAGTCCGAAGACGGCCTCACCTATACTTTCACCCTGCAAGATAATGCCGTTTGGCACGATGGCACGCCGTTCACATCTGCGGATGTTGTTTTCTCGGTCGATGTTTTCCTGCGCGAAACCCATGCACGGCTGCGCGCATCACTCGTGCATGTAGCAAGAATCGAAGCACCGGATGATAAAACCGTTGTGTTCACTTTGAACCAACCGTTTGGGCCGTTTCTCGGCATCTTTGAAGCCGGCACAATGCCCATTGTTCCCAAACATATCTACGAGGGCACGGATTACGCGAATAACCCCGCGAACAATACGCCGATCGGGACCGGCCCATTCAAATTCGAGGAGTGGCAGCGCGGTAGCTATATCCATCTGGTCAAAAACGAAGACTACTACATGGAAGGTAAGCCCTATCTCGACGAGATTTACTATCAGGTGATCCCGGATGCCGCTTCTCGCTCTGTTGCTTTCGAAACCGGCAAGGTTGACCTTCTCCCTGGTGGTTCGGTTGAAAATTTTGACATCCCGCGCCTGATGGCAATGGACAACGTGTGCTCAACAGATGAGGGCTGGGAGTTCTTTGGACCTCATTCATGGATGTGGCTGAACATGCACGAAGGTCCGATGCAGGACAAAAACCTGCGCAAGGCTGTGATGTACGCACTGGATCGTGAGTTTGCCCGTGACGCCCTGTGGAACGGCAACGGCAAAGTCGCAAAAGGGCCGGTCAGCTCCGTCACGCGCTTCCACGAGGCAAATACACCTGACATTTCCTTTGACCCTGAGAAGGCCAAGGAATATCTGGCGGCGTCTGATTATAACGGTGAAACGCTGCGCCTGCTGCCTTTGCCCTATGGCGAAACATGGCAACGTTGGGCAGAGGCCACACGCCAGAATCTGTCAGATATCGGCATCAAGGTCGACATCGTGGCAACGGATGTTGCCGGTTGGAACCAAAAGGTCTCCGATTGGGAATTCGACATGGCCTTTACCTATCTGTACCAATACGGCGATCCGGCATTGGGCGTAGCGCGTACCTATATTTCCAGCAACATTGCAAAGGGCAGCCCCTGGAACAACGTGTCGGGATACGTGAACGAAGAGGTCGATACCCTGTTTGCGGAGGCCGCCATTCAGGCCGATGATGCGACCCGTCAAGAGATGTATACCAAGGCGCAAAATATCATCGTTGATGATGTTCCTGTCGCATGGATGCTGGAGCTTGCCTTTCCCACGATCTACCGCTGCGATTTGAAAAATCCGATCAGCACGGCGATCGGCGTCAACGATGGCATGCGTGACGCATGGCTTGACCGCTAACGCCATCCGCGAACGATCATCGTGCCGACAGATTGGCGCGGTGATCCCCTCTTTCCTCCAGGTACCGAAAGGTCGCTATCGTGTTACGCTTCACCGCGGCACGGCTTGTAAAAGCCGTCTTTATTCTGCTCGCGATCCTCGTTCTCAATTTCGTGTTGATCCACGCTGCGCCGGGTGATCCCGCCGCGGTTATGGCTGGCGAAGCAGGTGCGGCAGATGAAAAATTTTTGATGGACCTACAAGAGCGTTTTGGTCTGGATCAACCCTTTTCCGTTCAGCTTTGGACTTATGTGAAGGGGGCCATACAGCTTGATCTGGGATATTCCTATCGCCAGCAAATGCCCGTGGCCGAGCTTATTTGGGACCGGTTGCCTGCCACATTGCTGTTAACATCAACGGCCTTTCTAATCTCAATCGTAGTCGGGGTGGTCGCTGGCGTGTTGGCTGCGCAAGCGCAGGGAACGTGGTGGGATACACTGATCTCGAGTGTCGCTTTATTATTTTATGCCACGCCATTGTTCTGGGTCGCGTTGATGGCGTCCTTGGTGTTCTCTGTCTTTCTGGGATGGTTGCCAGGATTCGGGTACGAAACCATTGGCGCAAACTATACTGGTTTCGAACGCGTTCTGGATATTGGGAAACACCTGATCTTACCTGCGGGTACTTTGGGCCTGTTCTTTACCGCCATTTACATGCGCATGACCCGTGCCTCCATGCTTGAGGTCTCGCGCCTAGATTTTGTAAAAACAGCCCGTGCCAAGGGCCTGCGCAATTCACTCATCCAACGGCGTCACATCCTGCGCAATGCCCTGCTGCCAGTGATAACACTAGCCGGCTTGCAAGCGGGACAAATTGTTGGTGGTGCTGTGCTGACTGAAACGGTCTTTGCCTGGCCGGGCATCGGGCGGCTAATGTTTGAGGCGATCAACCAACGCGATTACAACGTGATCCTTGGCGTCTTCTTTATCTCTGCAGCGATGGTGCTGCTGTTTAATCTGATCACAGATATTCTTTATAGTATCGTTGATCCTCGCATCAGGTTGACGTCATGAGCGTATTCTGGTCCCGCTTTCGCCAAAATCGTGGCGCTGTCATAGGCTTGGTCATTTTGACTATTGTCATCATTTGCGCCGCTGCCGCGCCGATCCTGTTTCCCCGCAGCCCTTGGTCAATGGTTCAGCGCCCGTTTCTGCCGCCGTTTTCAACCGAAGGACTGCTGCTCGGCACAGATGCCTTGGGGCGCGATGTGCTATCCGGGCTTTTCCATGGTGCACGTGTTTCGCTATTGGTGGGACTTGTCTCTACGGTAGTGGCCTTGGCGATTGGCATCCCGATCGGGGCTTTGGCAGGGTATTATGCAGGAATGGTCGATGATGCGCTGATGCGCTTCACCGAATTCTTTCAAACGATCCCCAGCTTTGCCTTGGCGATCGTTCTGCTTGCCATCTTTCAACCCTCACTCGGGTATGTGATCCTTGCGATTGCCATCGTCAGCTGGCCGCCTGTTGCCCGCCTTGTGCGCGGCGAGGTCCTATCGCTGCGCAGTCGCGAATTTGTTGAGGCAGCCCGATTGTCGGGGCAAAGCGACCTGCGCATCATCCTGCGCCAAGTGTTGCCCAACGCACTGCCCCCCATCATTGTTCTTGCGTCCTTGATGGTAGCGACCGCCATTCTGCTTGAAAGCTCGCTCAGCTTTCTGGGGCTGGGCGATCCGAATGTGATGTCCTGGGGTTATATGATCGGGGCCGCACGAACAGTATTGCGCACCGCATGGTGGCTCAGCTTCATCCCCGGCATTGCCATCGTCCTGACGGTTCTTTCCCTCAATCTAATTGGCGAGGGCTTGAACGACGCGCTCAATCCACGCCTTCGGAGGCGAACATCATGAGCTTACTGCAAATCGAGAGCCTTAACATTGCGCTGCCTTCCGGGGCCGACCGTGCGTTGGCGGTCGAGGACGTTTCCTTTACGCTGGACGCGGGTGAAATCCTGTGCATCGTGGGCGAAAGCGGCTCTGGCAAGTCGATGTCAGCCAATGCCCTGATGGGTCTGCTGCCCGAAGGTGTTACAGCTGCTGGTGGCAGCATCAGGTTCCAGGGTCAGGATATCCTGACCCTGGAGGAGCGAGAGATGATCGCCCTGCGCGGTCGTGATATCGCAATGATCTTTCAAGAACCTCTGAGTGCGTTGAACCCGTTGATGCGCATTGGTGACCAGATCGCTGAAGTGTTCGAAGCGCACAATCTGCTCACCCCGCCCGAGCGGCGCAAGCGTGCATTGGAACTCTTGCACGAGGTCGGCCTGCCTGACCCGGAAACAACAATTCGCGCCTATCCGTTTCAACTGTCGGGCGGGCAACGCCAACGTGTCGTGATTGCGATGGCGCTGGCGCTTGAGCCCAAGATCCTGATTGCAGATGAACCAACGACTGCATTGGATGTGACCACGCAGGCGCAGATCCTCGACTTGATCGAAGAGCTGCGGAAAAATCACGGCATGGCGGTGCTGTTCATCACCCATGATTTTGGCGTGGTGGCGGATATCGCGGATCGTGTGATCGTGATGCAAACAGGCAAAGTCGTCGAGGCCGGCGCGGCGGATGACGTGCTGCTCAACCCCGAGCACCCTTACACCCGCGCGCTGCTTGATGCGATCCCGGGGCTGTCGTTTCACCAGGGCAAACAAAGCCCGGAGGACGAAGTGCCGATCCTCAGCGTGCGCGACCTCAGCATGACTTTCACCAGCCGCACCTCAGGTTTTTTTGTCAAACCACGGCGGGTGGATGCAGTTCAAAATGCTACTTTCGATCTGTTCAAGGGCGAAACGATCGGCATTGTCGGCGAAAGCGGATCCGGTAAATCGACACTGGGACGGTGCCTCGTGCGGCTATTAAATCCTCAAAAGGGTGTTGTCGAAATTGGTGGCCAAGACATTTCCAAGATTAAAGGCGAGGCCCTGCACCAGCACCGTCGACGAATTCAGATGGTGTTTCAGGATCCATACTCATCTCTCAACCCGCGTGCGCGCATCGGCACGATCCTGACCGACGGGCTGATCGCATATGGCGACGACAAACAAACCGCGCGCACACGTGCCCAAGAGCTGTTGACGCTTGTCGGTCTTGATCCAACGGCGATTGAACGGTTCCCGCATGAGTTTTCGGGCGGACAGCGTCAGCGTGTCGGCATCGCCCGCGCACTTGCACTCAATCCCGAGGTGATCGTCGCGGATGAGGCCGTTTCAGCCCTTGATGTTTCTATTCAGGCGCAAATCCTTGACCTGCTGGCCGACCTCAAGTCACAACTGAACCTGTCGATGATCTTTATTACGCACGATCTGCGTGTGGCCGCGCAGGTATGTGACCGGATTATCGTCATGCAACGCGGCAAAATGGTAGAATTCGGCCCTTCTGCCCAGGTACTCGGCGCACCGCAAACGGACTACACTAAATCATTGCTGGATGCGATTCCGGGCAAGGATCATGAACGGGCGCTCGCTGCGCAAAGGGAGGCCGCACGATGAGTGGTTCACAAAGCCAGCTCAGTACAGAAGTGATGGAAGGCGTCTATCTATGCTCAAAGTTGGATCTGCCGGAACTTTTTGGCAGCGAAATGGACGCTCTTCCAAACATTCGGATGTACCGCCCCGAGGATGTGCCGGACCCTGCCCGCATCCGCTTTGCGCTTGTTTGGCAACCGACGGACGACGCGTTTGAGGCCTATCCCAACATCGAATTGGTTCAAGTTATCGCAGCTGGTGTTGATGGCGTACTGCGCACCCCGGGTCTACCGGAATCGGCGGTTGTTACGCGGGTCCACGATCACGAACAAGCTGCAGTCATGGCAGGATTTGCCGTCTGGAATGTGGTCTGGCATCACCGCCATATGGGATGTTATCTGGCTGCGCAGGCTAACAAAGATTGGGAGCGTATCAGCCTGAAAACACTGCGACCACCGTCGACAATTACTGTCGGGATATTAGGCTATGGGCTGATGGGGCGCACGATTGCAGCCGCGGTTGGTGCTTTGGGGTTCAACGTGGTTGTTGCCACCCGCACAGCGGGCACCAGCGAAGATGGTGTCTCCCGCATCGCTGGCCCTGGCGCCATACAGCAGGTTGCGGCACGCTCTGATATCTTGATCAATATTCTGCCCATGACCGACGCCACGCTCGACATCCTCAACTCTGATTTGTTTGACGCAATGCCAAAAGGTGCGGCACTGATCCAACTCGCGCGCGGTCAGCATCTTGTTGAAGATGATCTGCTTCATGCCCTTGACTCGGGCCAGCTCTCCGGCGCGTCCCTTGATGTTTTCCGTGTCGAACCCTTGCCCAAAGACCACCCCTTCTGGGGCCATCCCAAAATTGTCATCACCCCGCACGAAGCATCCGTTACCTCACCTTCTGCCGTCGCCCAGGCGCTGGACCGTTCGGTGCGCGAACTATCTGCGGGGGAGCGCCCCTCCACTGCGGTAAACACGGCAGCCGGATATTAGACATGCTGCGCGCCGTTCACTTCGATCTCCGCGCCTGACACGTAAGAACTCTGTTCTGTGCACAAAAAGAAGATGGTGTTTGCGACTTCGCTTGGTTGCCCCAAACGCCGCATTGGCAATTTGGCCACGATCCTGTCTGTTCCCTCGCTCAGGATGCTGGTTTCAACCTCGCCGGGGGCGATGGCATTTACCCGCACGCCAAGCGGACCAAAGTCATGTGCCATTTCACGGGTCAATGCAGCCAACGCCGCTTTTGATGTTGCATATGCGGCCCCTGCAAACGGATGCACGCGCGAACCGGCAATTGAGGTAACGTTCACGATCGCGCCCTTGCCGCTCGACAATTCGTTCTGAAGTCCGCGCGCGAGAACAACCGACGCAAAGAAATTAACATGGAACACCTCGCCCCAGGCCCGCAAATCGGTGTCCAGCGTGCTCAACCGCTCGCCCTCAGGGCCTTTGGGGGAAATTCCTGCGTTGTTTACCAAAGCATGCAAGGGGCTGCCATTCAGCTTTTGTTTAACCTCGTTTACAGCTTCCATGGTGTTTTGAGGATCGCTCAGATCGACCTGAATGTGGTCATCCGAGCCACCAGGCCAGGGGCATTCTCCTGAAAATGGCTGGCGCGAACATCCGATCACCCGCCAACCTTCATTTAAAAACTTCTTGGCCGTTGCATGGCCAATACCCCGGCTGGCCCCTGTCAAAAGAAGCGTACGCTGCCCCGTTTCGAGCGGTGTCATTTGATCCATGTCCAATCTTGGTTATGCCGTAGCATCAAATGCGTCACTGATTGCAGTCAGTAGCTGGCATGCTTGGTCCTTTTGTAACACGAGCGGCGGTCGAATTTTCAAAGTACTGGCATGCGGACCGGTCGCACTGATCAAAACGCCGTTCGCGCGCATGTGGTTGACCACGGCGATGGCACGCGCGGCATCCAGCGTGCATTCGCCGTCCTGCGATGCGATGTCCACAGCCAGAAACAATCCGGCCCCACGGACAGCAGCAACATCATTCCGCTTTGCGCAAAGTGTTTCCAGTTCGGCCTTTAGAAACCCGCCAATTTGTTTTGAATTCTCCAGCAACCCTTCATCCCGTAAAACGTCTAGAACCGCCATGCCTGCAGCCGCAGCCACAGGGTTGCCGCCGAATGTATTGAAATAGCGCGCTTTGGTGCCAAATTCAGCAATCAAGTCAGGGCGCATCGCGACGCCAGCCACTGGAAAGCCGTTACCCATCGGTTTGCCCATGCTCACCAAATCGGGGATCAGCCCGTGCCGCTGAAATCCCCACATAGCGTCGCCGGTTCGCCCAAATCCGGCCTGCACCTCATCGGCAATAAAGAGCCCTCCTTCCGCGCGGATAAGATCTGCGGCTGGTTCCAAAAAACCCACTGGATCGGTAAACAGACCGTCGCTTGAAAATACGGTATCAACAATCAATGCTGCCGGTTCGATCCCCGTCGCACGCAACGCTGCAATCGCTTTGGCAAGCTCTGCGGCAAACTTGGCACCCTCTTCCCCCGCTGACGTCCCAGCCCCATCCGGCGCAGGGATCATCGCCACACGTGGCGTTTCAGTTCCATAAGCGCCAAGCGAAGGAGACAGTTGCGATACTGCTTCCGTGACGCCGTGATAGGCATACTTAGTGACGATAATACCTTCGCGTTTGGTGTAAGACCGCGCAATGCGCAGTGCCAGATCGTTGGCTTCCGACCCTGTACAGGTGAACATGGCATGGGCCAGTTCTGCCGGCATCGTCGACAACAGCCGCTCGGCATAAGTGACCACACTGTCATGCAGATATCGCGTGTGAGTGTTCAGGATACCTAACTGTCCGCTGATGGCCTTGACAACCTTGGGGTGGCAATGACCGACCGAAGCAACGTTGTTATAAGCATCCAGATACTCCTTGCCAGATGTATCCCAAAGCCAAACCCCTTCGCCGCGCACCAGATGGAGCGGTTCTTGGTAGAACAACCGATACGCCGGACCAAGTGCGGCGGTACGGCGCGCAATCAACGCCGCATCCTGCGCGCCCAACGTCGTGTCTTGGTCGGCGTTATACGCATTTGCCATGCTCATTTTGGCTCACTCCGTTCGTTTGGCTGTGCTGCGCGGTGCAACACATCTCGCGCCGCCTCAATTCCCAGCAGATCCATTGCGGCCAATCCATGCAGCGCGTTGTTTGAATTGCGCAGGATATAGGCTGCGTTTTCTGGATAGCGTTTCGCGCGCATCGCCCCGATGATGAGGGTCGTCGCGTGGCGCAGGCATATTAGTTCGGGCAGCAGGTCAATTTCAGGTTCTTCCAGCGACAGAACCGAAGAATACCCGCGCAGGATCTGCGCGATATGAAATAGCGGCTCTGCGCCATGCGCAATCTGATAGGCACAGGCCACCGCCAGGTCGCAGGCGATATGCGTGTGGACCATATCGCCAAAGTCGATAATGCCTGACAAATACGGCGCGCCTATATCATTAACCAGCAAGTTGTGCGGATTGAAATCATTATGAACAACCTGCGCCCGCTGTTGACTGAGTTTCGGCGCGATCTTTAGATCAAAGCGATCAATTAGCGCGGTCAGCCTTTTGTGCAGGTCACTGTCTTGGATCGCGGGCAACATCGGACGTAACAGCGATGCCTGCTTGATATCCCATTGCAGCACATGGTCCGCTGATGGATGCGCAAACCCCCGCATCGCGACATTGAGCCGCGCCAGCAATGCACCGATTTCACGATGCACTCCGTCGGCTACGGGTCCATTGCTTAAAACACGACCTTCAAGAAAGCTGAGCATCCGGACCACGTGCTCGCGCCCGTCTGCGCCAAGGACGAGCTGCGCGGTATTCCCATTTAGGGCGTTATACACCTGCGGGACTGGCAAGGACGGATCCACCGACTGAAGGTGGATCAAGGCGGCTGTCTGCATGTCGATCACGCCGCGCGCCTCCGCAGCATTGCTGATTTTCAGCAGTAGGGGATTACCGCCATCAGGCCGGATGCAAAAGTTCGCATCCTTTTCCGCCGTCAGACATTTGACCGTACCGGCAACACCAAAAACATCACGCGCGATTTCTGCCGCGCGCGCGGCGCTGATGTCGGGGGCATCATGGCTCAACAGTTCAGAATGAAGGTCGGATTTTCCCGCAGCCCTTATCATCAGGGATCACTCCGGTACGCCGCCGTCCCACCGACGGTGAGTGCCCTCACTTTAGGGCCGCGCGAAAGGACGTGAGAAAGGATTGCGCATTGTCATCAAGCGAAGGGCCAAGGTATCCGCCCTCTTGCACCAGCACAGTCGGCAGACTCATAGCAGCAAGGCGGTCGGCCATCTGGCCAAAGCCTTTTGCATGCACCGCGACGCCCGCCAAGGGATCGTCCGCGGCCATGTCAAACCCTAGCGAGACAACAAGCGCTTCGGCACCAAAGTCGCTGATGGCTGCGATCCCTCGATCCAACGCCTCTAGTACCGCTGCTTCATCCGCGCCCATCTCAAGCAAGATGTTCAGTGACTTTCCGGCACCTTCACCCTCGCCTGTCTCGTCCGCATGGCCGAGGTAAAATGTAGGGTAATTTGCGGGATCGGGATGTAATGAACAAAAGAAGATATCACCCCGTTCGTACAAAATATCCAGCGACCCGTTTCCTGTGTGCACGTCAATGTCGATCAGCGCGACCTTGTTGAATTTCTGGCGCAAGTAGTTTGCGGCAATGCAGGCGTTGTTAAAGAAACAAAACCCGTTAGAGCAATCGCGCATCGCGTGGTGCCCCGGCGGGCGACACAGCGCATAGGCCGCGCGTTCACCGCTTAAGATCTCTTCGGCGGCCTCAATTGCCGTTTGCGCCGACCAATACGCCGCATCCCAGGAACCTTCGGTCAGCGGTGTTGACGTATCCGTCATCCACCAGCCTAATTGCCCGTGAATATCGGCCGGTTCCTTACCGCGACGCCGGCCAGGGTGCATTGTGGGTATTGCCAGCGCATCCTCCCCGGCGCTTTCAACAAAACGGGCGTGGGCATCGGGCAAAAAGTCAACGTAATCGGGATTGTGGATCGCTTTAATCGGGTCCAGGCCGTGATCTTGCGGCGCAGCAACCTCGAACCCTTCACGCAGCAACATGTCACGCAATATCTCTGCCCGTTGAGGCTGTTCCTGATGCGGCATGGCAGCGCCACGTCGAAAATAGAACGAAGGCGCATGGCCCAGTTGGCGCTCATCGAAGAATGCTTTCATCTGCTGTTCCTTTTTCTATAGCGGATCCGCCGGGCGCTTCGTGCAATCCCTCGCATCATGAGGTGAACTGTTACAGAGATTATCTAGCGCATCAACAATAATGATGCATCATGCACCAAAAAATTTGAAGGTAATCGACCCTTCCTTAGAAAAAATGCGCAAGATTGCGTTTCATGAAATGCAAAAGACTGTCTGACGTGAGCACTTATGGGTCCAAATAGGGCAATTTGATAAGAGAGTGTTTCTGGCTCATCGTAACCACTGAGGAGTGGACGATGAGAAAGATAACCGAGAGCCCTGGCGAGAAGATCGTCAAAGACATCAAACGCGCCACGCGTAAACAGTATTCAGCTGAAGAGAAAATCCGCATCGTCTTGGCGGGCCTGCGTGGCGAGGAAAGCATTGCAGAGCTGTGCCGCCGTGAGGGGGTTTACTACAAATGGTTTAAGGACTTCATGGAAGCTGGGAAGAAGCGGCTGGCAGGCGACACGGCCCGCGCGGCCAACACCGACGAGGTGAAGGATCTGCGTCGTGAGGCCCGAGACCTGAAGGAAGTTGTGGCAGAACAAACGCTCGAACTTCGCTTGCTCAAAAAAGGCATGCTGGGAGATGGGGACAACCACGAATGAGGTACGCTGCATCTGAGAAACTGGAGATCATCCGGCTGGTCGAAGAAAGTCATCTGTCGGCCCGCCAAACATTGGCGAAGCTCGGTGTTCCCCGCACCACATTCTACCGTTGGTATGACAGGTATCTGCAGCGTGGTGAGGCTGGATTAAGAGACCAATCTCCCAAGCCAAAGTATGCCTGGAACCGAATCCCGGACGAAGTGCGGCGCAAGGTCGTCAAGCTGGCGCTGAAGGAAACAGAGCTTTCGCCGCGAGAGCTGGCGGTGACGTTCACGGATACAGAAAGTTACTTTGTATCAGAGACTTCGGTTTATCGTGTGTTGAAGGCGCATGATCTGATCACCAGCCCGGCCTTCATCGTGATCAAGGTCGCCAACGAGTCCAAAGACAAAACCACAGCCATCAACCAACTTTGGCAGACGGACTTCACTTACCTAATAGTTCTGGGCTGGGGCTGGTTCTATCTCAGCACAATCCTGGACGATTACAGCCGCTACATCATCTCGTGGAAGCTCTGCACGAACATGAGGGCAGAGGATGTGACGGACTGGCTGGAACTGGCTTTGCAGGCATCAGGCTGCGACCAAGTTCATGTCGTTCACAAGCCGCGTCTGCTGAGTGACAACGCATCCAGCTACGTCTCTGGCGATTTGGCCGAATGGCTGCAGGACAAGGGAATGAAGCACTCACGCGGTGCTCCGTATCATCCCCAAACCTAGGGCAAGATTGAGCGCTGGCATCAAACCCTGAAGAACCGTATCCTGCTGGAAAACTACTTCTTGCCCGGCGATCTTGAAGCGCAGATCGAAGCCTTCGTCGATCACTATAATCACCAGCGTTATCATGAGAGCCTGAACAACGTCACGCCGTCCGATGTCTACTTCGGACGCTCACAAGCCATTCTAAACCAAAGAGAAAGGATCAAACGAAACACGCTCAAGGCGCGGCGCTTGCATCACCGCAAGCACGCCGCATAATGCAACCAAATTGATGAGCCAGACTCCCGCCTAGATTACGCGGCCTCTGGACCCAAAAACTCTGACGACGGACACAATCAGGCAAGGTTCGATGTTGGAGAAGAAAGGCAACATCTGCGCCAGTCTCAAAGGTCGGTTGAAGACAACCTCTTCGTCTTCTGTAATGCCATGAACCTGAAAAACGTTCTTGTCCAGATCAAGGCCGGTTGTGATAACTTGCATTGGGTGGCTCGTCCTATAAGCAGATATGGACATCTGCAGTATGGCGCATTGCGACGCCGATTGGAGCAGGAGCCATCCACCCCATCAGGTTTCCTCCCTTATGTTGCTCGACACGGACGGCCCATAGCCGCTATTCGAACTACGGCAATCTCAGACAGCCGAAATCCGTAAACCCGCATACTCTCATTATAAACGAGGGACCAATGGGGGGCAGGTCACCGCCATTGGTGAAGGGCGCAGCGTTCCAACTTTGGTCGATGACTGCAAGTATATACCGCCACAGCGGCTGTAACCTGCACGCTTGATCAGTCAGTATTTCCTACACTGATCGCTAACTGCGCGCCTCAACGCTTGCTTGATATCGGACAAGTTCGTCCGCGAGGGTCTTACCCGTTGCTACGCTCTTCCGGTTGCAGAACTCCTCCCAAACAACGCCATAGGGGAGATCCTTGATCTCTTCCGTCACCACGAGACGGGTGGTGAAATTGAGCTGATTTTCAGCTGATTTGAGTTGCTCCCACGGTGCCAGTAGCGCCCGCAGTAGCGCCTTTTGCATGTTGCGCGTGCCAATAACCCAAGCGGCCGTACGGCTGATCGTTGCGTCAAAAAAGTCGAGACCGATATGTGTCCGGTCCAACAGGTCTGCGCTCACAAGCTCCTGCGCCATTTGCATAATCTTGTCGTCGAGAAGGATCACATGGTCACTGTCCCAACGCATCGGGCGGCTTACATGCAACAGAATTTCATCCACCGAAAGAGCGACCGATGTCAGCTTGTCTGCGACGTTTTCCGTGGGGTGAAAGTGCCCCATATCAAGACACAAGAGCGTATGGTTCCGGATCGCATACCCCATATAGAATTCGTGGCTGCCGACCGTGCATGCCTCTACCCCGATGCCGAACAGTTTGCTTTCCACAGCGTCCAGCATCTGCGCTTTGTCATGGGGCATGCCCATCATCGCATTAAGCGACAGCTCCAGCCTCTTGCGTGGCGCAAAGCGGTCTACGGGCGTGTCTTTATACCCGTCGGGCACCCAGACGTTGTTGACAACAGGCGATCCAAGCACTCTACCCATTTGCGCCGCGATATCGCGGGAGCGTTTGCCGTGCTCGATCCAGAAATCACGAATGCCTGCGTCAGGATGGCTCAGCGTGAGGTTATCATCGGCCTTGGCATGGGCAAAGAATGTCGGATTGAAATCGAGGCCCAACCCCTGGTCTTTAGCCCAGTCCACCCACGGTGCGAAATGGTTGAATTCGATCTCGTCGCGGTCAGGGTTCTGGTCTGTGTCTAGATAGCAGGCATGTAAATTCAGACGGTGGTTGCCCGGTATCATGCTATATGAAAACTCCAGATCCGCACGCAGCTCATCTGGTGTACGGGCGCGACCGGGGTGATTGCCTGTGGCCTGAATACCGCCTCCAGAACTACCGGATTTCTTCTCAAACCCCACAACGTCATCGCCTTGCCAGCAATGCATAGAGATCGGAATCTCTGCCAGCTTCGCAAGGGCTGCTTCGGCGTCCACGCCCCAATCGGCAAAGGCGGCTTTCGCGCTGTCATAGCTCATGATTGATCCTCCCCGTTCACGCTTAGCGCGTGAACGCCTCCTTGTTGCCAGCATCGACGTTAATAATATTGCCCGTCGATTTCGCAGAGAGGTCAGAGGCCAAGAAATAGGCCGCCTCGGCGATATCCTCGGGCAGCACAGAGCGTTTCAGCATAGAGCGTTCGCGGTACATTTCTTCCAGCCCATCCTTGTCTGTACCATAGGTGCCCGCGCGCTGGTCGAGCCATTCACCCTGCCAGATCTTGCTGCCCTTCAGCACCGCATCAGGATTCACAACATTCACCCGCACCCCCATGGGTGCCCCTTCAAGGGCCAAGCAGCGGGCAAGGTGGATTTCAGACGCCTTGGCGGTGCAATAGGCCGATGCATTGGGTGATGCGGCCAAGCCATTTTTGGACGCAACAAAAACAACCGCGCCGCCCATCTCCTGCAGCTTGAACAGCTTGAAGGCCTCGCGGCTCACCAGAAAATAGCCGGTCGAAAGGATCGACATGTTCTTGTTCCACAAATCAAGGCTGGTCTCTTCGATCGTGGCGGAACTTGCGATGCCTGCGTTACTGACAAGAATGTCGATGCCGCCGAATTCCGCCGCAATGGCGCTATAGGCTTCGGCGACTGCGGCTTCATCCGTCACATTCATGTTCACACTGCGCACAACATCGGCGGAATATTTGGCGCTAAGCCCCTCGAGGGTTTCTGTCAGCGCAGCATCATCAATGTCGGCCAGCATAACACAAGCCCCTTCTCGCAAGTAGCGTTCTGCAGTGGCAGCACCAATGCCGCCTGCCCCGCCCGTGACCAGCGCCACTCGGCCCGCCATTGATTTGGGCGCGGGCATGCGTTGTAGCTTGGCCTCTTCCAAAAGCCAGTATTCGATATCGAAAGCCTCTTGTTCGGCCAGACCCTGATACTCGGACACGGCATCGGCCCCGCGCATCACGTTGATTGCGTTCACGTAGAACTCGCCCGAGATGCGCGCGGTGGCTTTGTCCTTGGCAAATGTGATCATGCCCACGCCGGGGATCAGGTACACAACTGCGTTCGGGTCGCGGATCGCCGGACTATCGTCCCTTTTGCAGCGGTCATAATAGGCCTGATAGCCCACGCGATATTCGGCAATCGCGTCGGACAGGCCTGCAATGGTCGCATCGACATCCGGCTTAGCGGGGTCAAAATCCACGACCAAAGGGCAGATTTTTGTGCGCAGGAAATGATCGGGGCACGATGTGCCGAGTGCAGCCAAACGCTCCATATCCTTGGCGTTCACAAATTCCAGCACCGCATCGCTGTCGGTGAAATGCCCGACCATATGCTGCTGGCCAGAGACAAAGCCGCGAATGGCAGGCATCAATCGTGCCGCTGTAGCGCGGCGCGCCTGCGCCGGCAGCCTTTGATGAACAGCGCCGCCAAAGGCATCTTTGCCTGCGGTCTGAGCGGCGAACCAGTCCATTGCTTTTTGAATAATTTCAAGGGTCAGCTCGTAGCACTCCTTGGCGTCATCCGCCCATGTAAACAAGCCGTGGCTCTCCAGCACAACGCCCTTTGCATCAGGATTCTTTTCGCAAAAGTCAGACAGCCACAGCCCCAATTCATACCCAGGCTTTTTCCATGGCAACCAACCGATACTTTCTCCAAATATCTGTTGCGTGAGCGCCTTGCTGTCTTTGGCCGCTGCAATCGCAATAATAGCATCGGGGTGCATGTGATCGACATGTTTGCACGGCACATAGGCATGCAGCGGCGTATCAATCGAGGCCGCACGTGGGTTCAGGTTAAACGTGCAATGGGGCAGATAGCCGACCATCTCGTCCTCAAACTTCACCCCGCGATAAATGCCGCGCAAGGCGTTCAGCTTGTCCATATAGAGCGTGGAAAACCCATCCATCTTGATGGAGCCTACATCCCCGCCCGACCCTTTGACCCAAAGCACTTCGACCATGTCGCCTGTCAACGGATCTTTTTGCATCACCTTGGCAGACGTGTTGCCGCCGCCATAATTTGTGATTCGCTTGTCGGACCCCAACAGATTTGAACGATACAGCAGCTTCTCCGGCTCGCTCATAGTGTCGGCCAAAGCATTATCCCATTTATTTTCAAGGACCTGCGGTGTTTCGGAAGATGTCATCTGTGTCTCCATCGGGGGCAAGTTAAAAGCAATTTGTTAGCGCCAAGCTGACGGGAGTTAAAAATCAAGTCAATCATTTTCAGTCAGAATCAATCATTCTGCGCCGCAGCATGATTGATTGTGCAATTTAGTGATTGACAGATTGCCGCGACTCATCCCACTTTGACCGAACGAAAGGACCACCCATGCACGAGAAAGACCGCCACCGCGTTATCCTCTCCGCCGTACAGGACCGCTCACTTGTGACAGTGACCGACCTATGCGCCCTTACCGGCGCGTCCGAGGCGACGATACGTCGTGACATCAACACGATGGACGAGCAAAAGCGGCTGCGCCGTGTACGTGGCGGCGCAGAAGCGCTCACCACTAAGCCTTTTGTAGGGCTGGCAGGACGTCCCTTTTCGGTCAACGAAACGCTTAACATCGCCGAGAAACAAGCCATTGCCGCAGCGGCGGTTGAAATGTGCGATGACGGAGAGCCGATCATTATCAACGGCGGGACAACGACATTCCAGATGGTGCACCCGCTGGCCTCGCGGCGCATGCAGGTATTTACCAACTCCTTCCCGATTGCCGAGCATTTGCTCAAGAACACGACAAACACCGTGATGCTGTCCGGCGGCATTATCTACCGCGAGCAAAACATCATCCTGTCCCCATTCGAGAACGACGTGACCCGCAATTTCTATGCGAAACGGATGTTTATGGGCGCACAAGGCATCGGCCCGCTTGGCCTGATGGAGCAAGACCCGCTGCTGATACAGGCGGAACACAAGCTGATCGGACAAGCCGAAGAGCTGATCGTTTTGGTCGACAGTTCCAAATTCAAAAATCGCTCAAGCCTCGTGCTTTGCCCGCTTGAGCGTATCGACACAATCATCACTGACGAAGGCTTAGAAGACCGCACAGCGGCCATGCTTGAGGCGGCTGATATATCACTGACCGTAGTGCCAAAAGGCGCTGCACAGAGAGAAGGAGTGGCGTCATAGCCACCCCAAATACAACCATTCCAGGGAGGAAACCATGAGTGTATTCAAAAGATTAGCAACATCCGTTGCGCTGGCAGGTGCAATGCTGGGCACGCCTGCGTTCGCTGCAGACGATGTGCGCATCGCACTTGTCGTTAAAGCGCTTGGCATCGGCTTTTTCGAGGCCGCTAACGAGGGTGCCCAAGAAGCGGCAAAAGAGCTTGGCAATGTCGAGATCATCTATACCGGCCCGACGGACACCACAGCCGAAGGTCAGATCGAAGTGATCAACGCGCTGATCGCACAACAGGTTGATGCGATTGCTATCTCGTCCAATGATACAGACGCGCTGGTTCCCGCGTTAAAGCGCGCCATGCAACGTGGCATCACCGTCATCAGCTGGGACTCGGGCGTTGCGCCAGAAGGCCGTCAGCTCCACCTGAACCCGTCGTCCAACCCGCTGATCGGTAATATGATCATCAAACTGGCCGCAGACCACCTGCCCGATGGCGGCGAAGTGGCCTTGTTGTCAGCAACGACAACCTCGACCAACCAGAACATCTGGATGGAAGAGATGAACAAAGTCATGGGTGAATATGCCGGCATTGAGGTTGTTGCGACCGTCTATGGTGATGACCTTGCAGACAAATCCTATCGCGAAGCGACCGGTCTTATGCAGACCTATCCGGATCTTGACGCGATCATCGCACCGACGTCTGTCGGGATCGTGGCTGCGGCCCAGGCGGTTGTTGATGCTGGCAAAGTCGGTCAGGTGAATGTGACCGGCCTTGGCTTGCCGTCGGAAATGGCCGGCGCAATCGAATCCGGCGCGTCGAAATCCTTTGCCATCTGGAACCCGATTGATCTGGGGTATTCAGCCACCATGCTGGCCTATGAGCTGAGCCAGAATGGTGTGAAAGCAGCCCCCGGTGCAGAAATCCCCATGGGACGCATGGGCGCATTGACGCTGGACGATAACAACGAAGGCGCGATGGCAGATCCGTTTGTCTACGACGCAAGCAACATCGACGACTTCAAGTCGATCTTCTAAACCGCTCTCGGCTGGCTCCCGTGCAATCACCTTGCGCGGGGCCAGCCACCCCTGCACCAATCCCCCCAATAAGGTAGTGAATGATGACGCAACCTGCGCCAATTACTCAAGACGTGACGCCCGTTGTTTCAATGGACATGATCACGAAGTCCTTTCCGGGTGTGAAAGCGCTCGATCAGGTCAAGCTGGACCTCTATCCGGGCCAGGTGACCGCGCTGGTAGGGGAAAACGGCGCAGGGAAATCGACTACTGTTAAAATTCTGACGGGCATTTACCGAACGGATGGTGGCACAATCCGCATTGACGGCAACCCCGTTACCTTTGCCTCTCCCAATGATGCAGCAACGGCAGGGATCACCGCAATCCATCAAGAAACCGTATTGTTCGACGAGCTGTCCGTCGCAGAGAACATCTATATCGGTCATGCGCCGCGCACCCGTTTCGGGCTGATCGACACCGCGCAGATGCACCGCGATGCAGCCGATTTGCTGACCGAGATCGGAGCACCGTTCAGCAGCCACACCCAACTGGACGACCTTGGCATTGCCAATAAGCACCTTGTCGCGATTGCCCGCGCGCTGTCTGTTGATGCGCGGGTGGTGATTATGGACGAACCCACCGCAGCACTGTCGCATAAAGAAATCGAAGAGCTTTACGAGCTGGTCGACACCCTCAAGGCCCAGGGCAAGGCGATCTTATTTATCAGCCACAAGTTTGACGAGATTTTCCGCATCGCCGACCGTTATACCGTATTTCGCGATGGCGGTTTTGTGGGAGATGGACTGATCGCCGACATTTCGGAAAACGATCTTGTAAAGATGATGGTCGGGCGCTCGGTCGAGCAGATTTTCCCCGACAGAAAACATGACGTTGGTGAAGAAGTGTTGAAGGTGGTCGGATACGATCATCCTACCGAATTTTCCGATATCGGCTTTTCACTGAAACGCGGCGAAATCCTTGGCATTTACGGGCTTGTTGGCGCGGGTCGGTCCGAATTCATGCAAGCGCTGTTTGGCATCACCAAGCCCTCCAAAGGAGTCTGCCAAATGGACGGCGTAATCAAGATTATAAGATCGCCTGCCCAAGCTGTCGAAAATGGTATCGTTTACGTCCCCGAAGATCGGGGCAAACAAGGCGCGGTGATTGGATTGCCGATCTTCCAGAACATCACCCTCCCTTCGCTTTCGCGTACCTCAAAGAGGGGTTTCCTTCGATTGGCCGAGGAGTTCAAGCTGGCGCGCGAATATGCCGAGCGGCTGGACCTGCGTGCGGCGTCACTTGATCAGGACATCGGCAACCTGTCGGGGGGCAACCAGCAAAAGGTCGTGATTGCCAAATGGCTGGCGACCCAGCCAAAGGTGATCATTCTGGACGAGCCGACAAAAGGGATCGATATCGGGTCGAAAGCCGCTGTGCATGAATTTATGGCCGAGCTTGCCGCACAGGGTCTGTCCGTGATCATGGTCAGCTCGGAAATCCCTGAAATCATCGGCATGTCGGACCGTGTCATTGTGATGCGGGACGGGCTGATCGCTGCGGAGTTGTCGCGCGGTGAGCTAAGCCCGGAGACACTGGTACGTTATGCGGCGGGGATCACCCAATCAACCGAAGGTGCCGCATCATGAAGCGTTACATTCCCCTTCGTGAAGCCATTCTTGGCGCCGCGATCCTGACCCTGACCTTGCTGGTTGCATCGCGGTTCCCTGGATTTATTGCACCGTCCAATTTGGCCAATGTCTTTAACGACACCGCCCCGCTTATCATTCTGGCGCTGGGGCAGATGGTAGTAATCCTGACGCGCTGCATCGATCTGTCTGTTGCTGCGAACCTTGCCCTGACGGGTATGGCCGTGGCGATGATCAACGTCGCCCTGCCGGGTCTGCCCATCCCTGTAATCCTAACCATTGCAGTACTGATGGGGGCGTTCATGGGGGCGATCAATGGCTTGCTTGTGTGGAAGCTGTCGATACCGCCGATCGTCGTGACCCTTGGCACAATGACCATCTTCCGCGGCATCATTTTTCTGATCTCTGACGGCAAATGGGTAAACAGCCACGAGATGAGCCCCGCTTTCACAGGCTTTCCGCGTACTGTTTTATTGGGGCTGCCAGTTCTGTCGTGGGTTGCGATCCTGACGGTGATTGTCTTTGGCATCATGATGGCGCGCACTCAGTCCGGGCGATCCATCTTTGCTGTGGGCGGCAATCCCCATGCGGCGGTCTATACTGGCATTGACGTTGGGAAGACCCAGTTCTGGGCCTTTGTGGCATCGGGTGCCCTCGCTGGCCTGACGGGGTATCTGTGGGTCGCGCGGTATGCAGTGGCCTATGTGGATATCGCGGGCGGTTTCGAGCTGGAGGTCGTGGCGGCCTGCGTCATTGGCGGCATCTCGATTGCTGGTGGCATCGGCACCGTTGGGGGTGCTGTGCTTGGTGCGATCTTCCTTGGCATTGTAAAGAATGCCCTGCCGGTCGTGGATATTTCCCCCTTCTGGCAGCTTGCCATCTCCGGCTCTGCCATCCTGATCGCTGTCGCCTTCAACGCCCGTTCGGGCCGCAACAAAGGCCGCGTCATTCTCAAATCTGCGGAGGCAACCCAATGATGGACACCCCCACAACCCGTCATATTCCAGACCGCTTGAACAGCCGCGCCGCGCGCATCTTCAAAAGCTGGGAAGCCTTGCTTCTGGCCGTGGCCATCGCGATCTTCGTCGTGAACAGCTTTGCCTCGCCCTATTTCCTGAACGCGTGGAACCTCAGCGACGCGACCTTTAACTTCACCGAAAAAGCGATGATCGCCTTTGCGATGGCATTGCTGATCATCGCGGGCGAGATCGACCTTTCTGTCGCCTCGATCATTGCTTTGGCCAGCACCGCCATGGGATTGGCCATGCAGCACGGCGCAGGCACGCCAGAGCTTGTGATCATCGGGATAACCGTCGGGCTGCTTTGCGGTGCCTTTAACGGCTTCTTTGTAACCGTTCTTGGCCTGCCCTCCATCGTCGTCACGATCGGCACCATGAGCCTGTTTCGCGGGATCAGCTATATCATACTCGGAGATGGCTCGTTCAGTGGCTACCCCTCCAGCTTTGCGTGGTTCGGTCAGGGCTATATCTACTGGGTCTTTACGGTTGAAATGCTGCTCTTTGTGATCATCGCAGTGATCTATGGGGTGCTGCTGCACAAAACCAACTTTGGTCGCGCGGTATATGCCATTGGCAACAATCCCACAGGTGCCTTGTTCAGCGGCATTCGCGTCCAGCGCGTGAAATTCATTCTGTTTCTTCTGACGGGTCTGATGTCTGGCATCGCGGCGATTTGCCTGACCTCGCGGTTGGGGTCCACGCGGCCCAGCATTGCCTCGGGAATGGAGCTTGAGGTGGTCACGATGGTCGTGCTGGGCGGCGTTAATATTCTGGGCGGATCAGGTACTATTCCAGGCGTTGTGATTGCGGCCTTTGTGATGGGTCTTGTGACTTTCGGTTTGGGGCTTTTGAACGTTCCGGGACTGGTCATGTCGATTTTCATCGGCCTGCTGCTGATCGGAGTGATCGCCCTGCCCCGCCTGTGGACCATGGTCGCACAAAGGCCCAAAGCATGACCGAACGCTATGTTTTCCGGATGACGCTGAATGCCGGTATGGCGGATGAATACCGCCGCCGTCACGATGCGATCTGGCCCGAGTTGGAGAACCTGCTGCACAAGGCCGGTATCAGTGACTACTCCATCCATCTGGATGAAGAGACAGGCCATCTGATCGGCGTGCTGTCGCGCAGCCCGGATCATCGGATGGACGATTTGCCAAGCCATCCGGTTATGCAAAAATGGTGGGCGCATATGGCTGACATCATGGAAACAGCGACGAGCAACGAGCCCGTTGCCGTGGCGCTCACACCGATGTTTCACATGCCATGACCAGCCCCAGACACGTCGCTGTCATCGATATCGGAAAGACCAATGCAAAGCTCGCTTTGGTCGATTTGGATACATTGACCGAGGTCGCCGTCGTCACCCGCCCCAATGTTGTTCAGGCTGGGCCACCTTGGCCGCACTACGACGTTGACGGGCACTGGGCGTTTCTGCTTGAGGCTTTGGCCAAATTCCACTCGGATTACCGTGTCGATGCGATTTCGGTCACAACCCACGGGGCCTGTGCTGCGTTGCTCGCGCCGGACGGGTCGCTTGCCGCGCCGATCCTTGACTATGAGCATGAATATCCTGCCAATATCGTTGCGGCCTATGATGCAATCAAACCCGATTTCGCCCAAACCGGATCACCAAGAATGTTCGGCGGCCTGAACATCGGCGCACAGCTGCACTATCAATTCGCCACCGTTCCAGAACTTCGTGACCGCACTGCGCAGATTGTCACATATCCACAATTCTGGGGGCACCGCCTAACGGGCGTCAGCGCGATAGATGTAACATCTCTGGGCTGTCATTCGGATCTGTGGAACCCTCATACAGGCACGTTTTCCGACCTGCTGGGCACACTTGGCATTCTTGACAAGATCGCGTCGGTGCGCGCCCCAAGCGACATCCTTGGCCCCCTCCTGCCCGAAATTGCCCAAGCAACAGGACTTGCCCCGAACACACCTGTCTGTGTCGGGATTCACGACTCGAATGCCTCGCTTTATCCGCATATTATTTCTCGGAATAAACCTGCCTGCGTCGTCTCGACGGGGACGTGGGTCATTGCAATGTCGTTGACTGGCGATGAGGCGGCTGCGGTGCCCCCGCTTGATCCGACCCGTGACACCCTCATCAACGTCAACGCCCACGGGCAGGCGGTTCCCAGTGCACGGTTCATGGGCGGGCGCGAATACGAGATTATCCAGAAGGGCCAGCCCTATATGCCAACTCAACAAGAGACGGCAGCTGTGCTGGAGCGGTCCTTGATGCTTTTGCCGTCCGTTGAAACCGGCACAGGTCCGTTTCAGGGGCGAAAGATGCACTGGAATGACATTGAGCCCCCCAAGGGATCGGGCGAACGATCCGTCGCGCTATCGTTCTACCTTGCCCTGATGACGGGAACCTGTCTGGACCTTATAAATGGCGTAGGCCCCATATTAGTCGAGGGACCTTTTGCACGGAACGCCGAATTTTTAGCAATGCTAAACGCAACAACGGGCCGATCCGTCTGTGCAAGTGAAGCAGCTACTGGAACCAGTATTGGAGCAGCGCTCCTGTTTAGCCGCGCCGATCAGGGGCCTGCAGTGGTAGCTCCGGCTGAAATGGTCGAACCTAACCGAGACTTCAGCAACTACGCAGAGCGTTGGAAGGCTGCTGTTGTCCAACTCCCATTATGATATTGTATCACGCATTACTTGGATGGTGAGGGGCCGCAATCACATTCAAAACTGAATGACCGGCACTCTCTTCGAAGTCGGATGACGCTCTTGCCACGCTTAAGCTGCAGATGATTGGAGCCTTTGCTGAACTTGGGGGAAGCATTATCGCCCTTCAATTTCAAGAGTACTTATGTGTATGTCTGTTAGACTAACGTGCAGCCAATGAGAAAACGAGAACCTCCATGTGGTGCAATATCAACCGCCCAATACCTTTAATGCAGCTCTCATATTGCTCAACTCGGTGGCCTTGATCTCTCTCTTGTTTTTGCCGAAAGCGACCGGCATCGTTGCCAAACCGGTGGCAACTTCCATCGCACGGCTTTGGACTTCTGCAGCATCGACAATCTCGTCCAGCACGCCTGCGTCCACTGCAGTTTGAGCATCCAAATCTTCTGACAAAACGGCCATGCGGGTCAGGTACTTCGGAGATATTCGGGACTTTGCCAGCGCAATCAGGAGTTCACCAAGGTCCATGCCAATCCGGCTTTCTGGCATGCTGTACTTATATGCCCCCTCGGCGCCTACACGATAATCGCAAACCATCAAAAGGAATATTCCCATGCCGATCCCATGCCCTTTGCACGCAGCGACAATCGGGCGCGGAAAATCAAGGATGCGGATGAGCATCGCAAAGCCATCGCGCACCTGTACCCGGGCTTGATCCTGCCCTTTTGCAAATTCCTTAAGATCAAACCCTGCAGAGAAAACCGTATCGCGCCCCTCAAGCACCAAGGCTTTGGCCTTGTCGGCTTCAGCCTGATCCAAAGCCTCGTTCATCGCTTTGATGAATGTCGGGTTTACGACGTTGAGTTTGCCGTCGTCCATTCTGAGGATGGCAACATCGCCTTCGACTGTGTAAGAAATCATTTCGGAACCTGGCCTTTTGCTGAATAATTTGCCGATGCGTCTGCGTAAATTGGTAGTCATGCCTTAAAGGCTGGCAAAGCCCAAAACCCAGAAACGCCACGTAAGAGCTACGAAAACAACCACAGTATAGTGGTCTGCTGCGGACAAAGACATCGATCGTATCGACGCCAGGGGTTTTTTTCGGGGGTAAAAAAACAGCGTTTGAGATCAATTGTCCCTCAACCCAAGTAGATCTGTCCTGCCGGATACTTTACCTTTGGGACGCTACGAGTAGCGAGGAAGAAGCCGATCGCCAGAGGTCCGACCCGTCCGACGAACATGATCACCATTATTATACCTCGGCCAATGCCATCAAGTTCGCCCGTGATCCCGCGAGACAGGCCCACTGTTCCGAAGGCAGAGGTGACTTCGAATGCCACGTCGATAAATTGGCCGTCGTGGTTGATTAACATCACGAAGATTCCCGTCAGGACGAGCAACATGGAAATGGTGGTGAGCGCAAGGACCTTCATGACCTCATCCACCCCCAGGGACCGACCAAAGGCGTGCAACGTGGTCTGACGCCGAAAGAAGGCAACCGTTGCGAGAAGCAGGACGAATAGCGTGGTGACCTTGATCCCTCCGGCTGTCGAGGTGCTGCCTCCGCCAACCAGCATCAGTGTCATTGTCAACATCGACGTACTGTCATGCATCCCGCCGGTCTCAATTGTGTTAAATCCGGCAGTGCGCGGCGTCGTGCCCTGGAACCAGCTGGCCCACAATTTGTCAGCGGCACTCAGGTGGCCAAGAGTCTCTGGATTTCGCCATTCCAAGAGGCCGAACATGACGCTGCCCCAAGTGATAAGAACGGCGGTGCCAACAAGCATTAGCTTAGAATGGAGGGTCAGTTTACGCCAACTTCGCGTTCTGAAAACATCGCCCACAACGATAAAGCCGAGCCCGCCCAGGATGAAAAGTACAGGGATCACCAAATTGATAATCGGGTTTCCGACCCATTGCGAAAGGCTGTCGGGATGCAGAGCAAAACCGGCATTGTTGAATGCTGATATAGAATGAAAGATCGCCTGCCACAAACCTGACCAGCCAAATTCTGGAACAAACACCAGGGCCAACAGAGCGGCACCAATTGCCTCGCACGCAACGGCGATGATCAGGATCATGCGAGCGATATAGGTGAGGTTGGACAGGGAGGTCTGGTTCAAATCTTCACGCAGGACTAACCGCTGTGGCATGCCCACCGAGATGCCCAGTGCCCCAAGCAACAACACCGCAAAGGTCATAAGGCCGAGACCGCCAAGCTGAATGAGCGCCGCTATGACCGCTTGGCCAAATACGGTGAAGGCGGCCCCAGTATCGGCAAGCGCAAGGCCGGTGACGGTCACCGCTGAAGTCGAGGTGAACAATGCTTCGCTCAGGCCGATGTCACCGTGATGTGAGATGGGCAACCAGAGAAGGATCGCGCCCAAGACGATGGAAGCCATGTAGTAAAGGGACAAGAGCGCAGGCGCCGGCATCCGCAGCGCCTTTTTCCAGCTGAGGCGGTTCTTGAAACGTGCGTCCATCATCAGAGACTGGCTGCGAAACTGTGCAGGTCCTTGCGCTGCCCCAACAACAGAAGCAGATCATCGCGCTGTAACTTGCACTCCGCTCCATCCTGACCGATGAATTCTGTGCCCCGCATGACACCGATACAGCGAAGATTGTATGTCTTGTCATGCGGCAATTCGTTCAGGCTCCGGCCTTCGAGGCTCTCAGGGATGCGAAAGTTCACGACATGATAGCCGTTACCGAGGCTCACATAGTCTCGCATAAGCGGGTTGTGCAAGATTTGCGCGATGTGCTGACCGATTTCGACCTCCGGGTGAATGATCCTGTCCACGCCGAGCTTTTTTAGAATTCTGTGATGAGTCTTGGTCGTGGCCTTCGCCCAGACGACTTGGACGCCAACAAGTTTAAGATTCATTGCCGATAGAACGCTGGCCTCCAAGTCGGAGCCCATAGCGACCACAGCGGTATCACAGTCACCAAAACCAGCATCGCGCAGCGCTACATCGTCACGCGCATCTACGATCATAGCTTGCGACAGGGTATCAGCAAGGTTGGCGACGCGGTCTTCAGAGATGTCGATGCCTATGACGTGGTTGCCGAACCGCTGCAGCTCCTTTGCAACGGAGCTCCCGAAGTTGCCCAAACCGACGACACCGAAAGTGCGGCTTTTTATCTTTTTCAAGTTCACGTCCATCAAGTTTGTCTCTCGGAGACACATTGCCGCAACGCTGAAAAGTGTCAATGAGGTCTAATTGCCGACCGTCGCTGCGCATGCGCGAAAAATCGGTTTGTAGCTCCGCGCGTCCGCTTTCAACAAATCGCCCAGTCTAATTTGCACTTGCAGCGAAGGTCTGGTTTCCGCAGTCCCTGTCGGAGACCCTAATGCTAGATGAGCGATATGCTGCACCCGATCTAATGGCGGTAGGGAGCCACGCCCAACCTTCTGATTTCGTGCTGCCTGCGCTCGCAGCGTAGAAATTGTTGCAACTGCTAAAATTCTGTTGTCGCAACGACCCTTGAGTGCAGCCCCCCTAAACGCAATCACATTACGCCTCCATTTTTCAACGCATTTGCCCATTCCCGGCCTCAATTGGTCAGTAGATCGAATGGACCAACTGCCATTGGACCAACATGATGCAAAAACGAACGCTCCACGCGCCGGAAGGCCTATGGCGTGTGCGTTTGCATTTTCCTAACCGCAATCGTTATAGAATTTGGTCTTGGATATTAATCTAGAGCCAACCGCTACGAGGTCATTATCTGTTCCTGTCCTCGTAATGAGTATGACCGGGAGAGACCCACTCGGATCAACCGAGTGGGCCTTTACCATTTTGGACTGACGATCTTCGATGCGTCGACGAGCATCAGGCATGACGGGCTCAATTGAACCGTTCGCCGCAAAGCGACCCGATGACGGCTGTGTCGACTTCGGGCTTGCAGCCGCTCCCTTGTCAGACTGGCGGCTCGGTCCTTTCAGCTGCGGACCGAGACACGCTTTCATTGGCATCTACATGGCTTCGGTGCCATTTACCGCAACCACCACCAACCGTCGTCGGATCTGCGCCTAGGTCGATCCAGGTAGATGTAATCTACTCTACCTTTTTCGACTTGCTCGTAAGCAAGGGCATGAACAATGGCGTCGACCTGATCGTCTGTCCGTCGTCAGGGTTTTTGGAACCAATGCGGTCCTAAACTAAGAGAGGGCTTTGTCAGAACAAATTGGCTTGAGGCCGACAGGGCGGTTTCGTAACCTTTGCTTATGACGAAAACAGACCCCTTCAAGTACTTTCACAGCAGTCCGGAGATCATCCGCCTGGCGGTCATGATGTACGTTCGCTTTCCACTGTCGCTGCGAAACGTCGAGGACCTGCTGCACGAGCGCGGCATCGACATCAGCCACGAAACGGTGCGGTACTGGTGGAATAGATTTGGGCCAATGTTCGCCGCAGAAATTCGTCGAAAACGCGTGCAGCAAAAGCGGTCGTATTCGAATTGGCGGTGGCACCTGGACGAGGTTTTCGTGAAGATCAACGGCGAGACGCATTATCTTTGGCGCACCGTTGATCATGAGGGTGAAGTGCTGGAGTCCTTCGTCACAAAGCGACGGGATCGCAAAGCGGCATTGAAATTTCTCAAGAAATCAATGAAGCGGTACGGCCGCCCTCATATCTTGGTTACCGACAAGCTCCGATCCTACCGCGCGGCAATGAAGGATATTGGCAATGCCGACAAGCAGGAGACTGGCCGCTGGATGAACAATCTGGCGGAGAATTCACACTTGCCGTTCCGACGACGAGAACGGGCCATGCAACGGTTCCGCAGCATGCGAAGTTTGCAGAAATTCGTCGCCGTTCATGCTTCGGTCTGCAACCATTTCAATCAGGAGCGCCACCTTTACTCACGCGAAAATTTCAAGCTGAACCGAACCGCTGCTCTCGCTGAGTGGCACCTTCTTGGCGCGGCATAAGGGACAGCATCATTGCCCTTGCAGAGACTGGTTGGCATCCGTCTGACACCACCGTCGGAGACGCTCCAATGCTGCCGGAATTGCTGAACCAAATTCCGACCAGTCAGGATTTCGCGTCAGTGACCGCCGACGGGGCCTACGACACGCGCAACTGCCATCGCCGCCCTTGGTTCTCATGCCATCCTCCCGCCGCGCAAGAATGCCCAGCCATGGAAACCTACCACCCTGGAGCCATCGCACGGAACGAGGCAGTAAATGCCCCACGCTATCCTGGTCGCACAATTTGAAACCGCTGGAGCGGATACCACCGCCGAAGCCGCGTCGAAACCAAGATGTATTGTTTGAAACTGATGGGCCGATCGCCAACTTGAGTCTCCTATTCAATTCTTAAGCTCGCTCAAAGCGTTTTATATAAAAGCCCGCAAAAGTGCCGCGTTGGTCAAATTTAAAACACAACCTTATGGTGAATTTCACAAACTGGTAAAAAATGGCAGCGAGACAATGTTGACGTGCTTTGACGGACTGGTGGCGGAGGCCGCCCTGTGGATGGTTATCGGGGTCAGTGGTATCGCGGCTCTTGTTCTTTTCTGGATGATGAAGTTTCAGAAGTTTCAGGGCAAAAGCTACTATTCGCTCACCTTCATCGCCATGATCTGGACGTTGTTGATGATCGGGTTGGAAGCTGCGTCGCGGACATTCTCTTGTCAGTTGCAATGGGCAACTCTGGCGTGGCTGGGCAATGGCTTGGTCCCGGTTGCCTGGTGCTTTTTCGTATTTTCCTACGTCGGAAACACAACGCTCAACAAGCGCGGTGTTCGCGCGGTGCTCGTCGTCATACCCACTGCCATTTTTCTGTTTGCTGCTACCAACCAGTGGCACAACCTTGTCTATACTGACGCCTCAGTCATCCCAGCGGGTGTGGACGATATCAAGTATGTCCACGGCCCGGGCTTCTACGGAATTATTGCCACCTTGTATGCGTTCGTCGTGGCGACCCTCTACTGTCTTGCCAAAGCATTTACCCGAGCGAAACGCACCTCATGGCCTTTGCTGACCATGCTGATCATCATCACAACAACCCCGCTGACAGCGAATGCGGCTTATGTTTTCCTCGGCTTCACTGTTTTTGGTCTGGACCCCACGGCCTTTATGTTCACGCTTGGTATCCTCACCTTCACGTGGATGCTCGTTGCGAACAGGACGATGGATATGGCCTTCGTAGGCCAGTCCATGCTTTTCAATGCGATGAGTGAACCCGTTATTCTAGTCGACAGACATCGAAACATAACGCTGATGAACACAGCCGCGAAAAGCAGTGGATTGCATCAGGGTGCAATTCCTGCCCTGGACGACATCATCGAGAATATCAATGAATTGGACCGCTCTGAGAACACCGCTCAACTGTCCGTTAACCAGCGTGTTTTCGAACCACGAATTCGGGCAATCGAAAGCCCGCTTGACCCGATGGGTGCCGCTATGGGCTGGAGCATCACTTTCGTTGACATCACAGACCGGATTGCCAGCAGCGCGGCCTTGGAGGAGGCGCTTAAACGCGCAGATGACGCAAACAAGGCGAAGGACGAGTTTATCTCGGTCGTAAGCCATGAATTGCGTACCCCGCTTACCTCGCTTACGGGTGGCTTAACACTTGCGCTGAGCGGTCGGCTCGGGGATGTCCCCAAACCCATTCGTACATTGCTCAGCATTGCGCATCGAAACGGAGGCCGGCTTTCACGTCTTGTCGATAACATACTGTTGGCACAAAAGATCGACATCGACGCGCTGACTTTAGAGAGCAAATCTGTTAACCTTGGTCATCTCCTCGAAGAGAGTTTCGAAGAGAACAAGATGTTTGCAACAGAACGGGGTGTGCGGCTTTACCTTGGCACGATCATGCCGGCAGTTATTATCGGCGACGCCTTCGCTATCCGTCAGATTATCGACAACCTGATTTCAAACGCCATTAAGTTTTCGGACGAGAATGGCACGGTCGAAGGTGTACTCACCACGTCGGATGACCGAATAAGGCTATCCATCACAAATGCTGGCCGAGGAATTCCGGACGGTATGGAAAGGCAAGTCTTTGGTCGCTTTGAGCAGGTTAGAGATAGCGGACAATCCTCTACACAAGGTTCCGGTCTGGGCCTGCACATTTCAAAGAAACTGGCCAATCAGATGTCCGGGGACATTTTTTATGAAAGCCAGATGGGCGTGGGAACAACATTTCACGTTGAGTTTCAGTCAGTGGCTCAACAGGCGAACGGGCCCGCGCAATTTTTAGGTTTACCCGCATGAGAAACCTTTTTCTCAACCTCAGCGATAAGACGGATCAACCAGAATGTTAAAATTCAGCTCTGTAATGGGAGATAACGATACAAATCTCTGGGCAGTCAAACGTAGGCTGAGGGACTATGCCTATGCTGGCCGACAGCTTCTTGTGCAACGTCTTGCGATCTATCTTTGTGCAATCTTTCTATCCGGCGCTTACTATAATCCTTACATTGCCGCCATTTTCTTGGTTGCGGTCGGGATGTTTGAATCTTTCGACTCTTACGTTTTCCACCGAATTCTCAAACAGAAGACGTGGAGACCAGAGAATATCAAGAATGCTATGATCGCCATTCACATCGGTGCACTTTTGAGTACCGTTACGATTTCTTCCTTCTGTATTAGCGTTGCTCGACAACAGAGCATGGGGGATGGGCACTTCTTCCCGCAATTCATGTTGGTCTCAGCCGCAATTTTTGGAGCTATGAACAGCCATCAATTTCTTTCAGTGCTGGCTATACGCCTAAGCATATTCGTCCTTGCGATCCTGTATACTCCGATCCACGATCTTTGGATCGTCAGGCCACCGTTATCTTCGGAAATGTGGCTCAATCTCTTCACTATGGTTTTCGTGTTGGGTTTTATCATGGAGCTGGGAAGGAATTTTCTGGCTGGGTACTCTCGTGACCTTCGATCGCGGGAAAAACTTGAACAAGAACATCGGCTTACAAAAGCGGCGTTGGAAGCAAAGACACGTTTTCTCGCGACCATGAACCACGAACTGCGCACCCCGTTGACTTCCATAAAGGGCTCGTTCGACCTTCTGAACTCTGGCGGGTTTGGATCACCCCCTCAAAAAATGGAACGACTTTTGGAGGTAGCTTCACGGAACACCAACAAGTTGAAAGAACTGGTTGATGATCTGCTGTTTCTCCAGACCTCAGATATTGGGAAAGTCAAATTCCAATTTAAGGACGTGGACCTGAAAGAAATCGTTGAAGAGGCAACGGAACGTTTTCGGCCACAGGCGGTGAAGTCCGGGATCACACTTCAAGTAGCATACAAACCGGGTGAATACCGGGTTTGCGCCGACCAAAAGAGGATTGATCAGGTCCTCATGAACTTGCTGTCCAATGCCGCTAAGTTCTCGAAGAAAAATGGAACCATCACCGTCGCTTTAGAAACGGACGAGGACAGAGTGAGACTTTTGGTGCGCGACGATGGTATTGGAATACAAGAAGATTCAGAGGAGTTGGTGTTCGCAGAGTTCACACAGTTAGACTCAAGTGACGGGCGCGAGTATGACGGCACAGGCTTAGGATTAAGCATTTCAAAGAAAATTGTTGAAGCCCATCATGGAGAAATCGGCTATACGAGCGAGCTTGGTGTGGGCACGGAATTTTACGTTGAGTTGCAGAAAGTGTCTGAGCGACCGCTCGCTTCTTAACTACTGCCTCGTTCCGATTCTTCTGTTCTGCTTTGTACTCAAGCGATGACACCATAGCTGTTTGGTGCTCCCCTTGGCAGGGCTATGCCCGAATTGTTGATTGCACCACTATCGGCAAGGCGCAGTTCGGCAGATGCATACTACCCCAGTGTCAAACGCGAAAACCTGCAGCGCAGAAGTTAACGAGATGGTCGATCCGTGTGCTATCCAAGTCCACCTTCGCGCCCAACGCACCCATCCGGTTCTGTGAGGTGAGCAACGCCAGCATGGCAGAGACGGAATAGACAAACCCTTCCACAATCTGCTTTCGCGACGCCTTTGGGAGAAGACTTGAGATTTCCTCTATGAAGACTTCTGCCACGGGATCGAAACACTCGGCTGAGATGTTTTGCCAACGGCTGTCAACCGACACAAAGGCCACGAGGCGGGCATAGTCGCGCCAGCGTGGATCTTTCGATGACAATTCAAAAAACGGACAAATAAAGGCGGCAAGGACGCGTTCGAGTGTCTTATCACCATCGGATCGAACCTGCTGAAGTGCATTCAGGCGATCGCACGACAAGGTTTCGGCACGGCGCGCGACCGTTTTATGAAACAATGCGTTCTTGCCGCCTCCGTGATGATGGATTGTCCCCACGGGTTCACCAGCCTCCGCTGCAATTTCGCGGATCGTTGCCCCATCGAATCCCCGATCTGCAAACACCTTCTCCGCCGCATCGAATACGCGCAGTTTCGTGGCAAGCGCCCGCTTAGACGGGGCTCTCTTTCGTTCTGTTTCAGGTGGTTGCATCTCAGACATGAAAACATCTTGCCTTAACTTGAACATTTGTTCAAGTTAAGCGCCAACAAGGGAGGACGCGATGGGAGACGCGCATAGACGGCTGGCCCTGATAGGGGCGGGTCCGATGGGTTTGGCTGCGGCCAAGTTGCTGGTCGAACATGGAATTGATTTTCAGGGGTTCGAGCTTAATTCGGGGGTCGGTGGTCTTTGGGACATCAACGCCCCGCGCTCGACCATGTATGAGACTGCACACCTGATTTCGTCCAAGAAGATGACCGAGTTTTCGGATTTCCCGATGCGCGACGAGGTGGCTGAATATCCTTCCCACCGCGAAATGAAGCGGTATTTCCAAGAGTTCGCGGAGCATTTCGACCTTATCAAGCACTATCACTTCGGTGCTGAAGTGCTGTCTTGCTCGCCTTTGGGAGATCCCGATGAGGGGTGGCGCATCACTTGGCGCAATGATGCAGGCGAGCATATCGAGGAGTTTTCAGGATTGCTCATAGCAAATGGCACGCTGAGCGAACCGAATATGCCAACATTCAAGGGCGACTTCAGCGGCGAGTTGGTCCATTCTTCCGAGTACCGCTCCGCAAGTCAGTTTGACGGCAAACGGGTCCTCATTATCGGAGCGGGTAATTCAGGGTGTGATATTGCGGTGGATGCGATCCATCACGGAACGGCCTGCGATCTATCGATGCGGCGCGGATACTACTTCGTACCGAAGTATGTTTTCGGCAAACCGGCCGACACCATGGGCGGGGCGATCAAACTGCCTATGCCGCTCAAGCGGATAATAGATAGCACGATCTTAAAATGGTTCGTGGGCGATCCGCAGAAATACGGTTTCCCCAAGCCGGACTACAAGCTTTACGAAAGCCATCCCGTAGTGAATTCGCTCGTGCTCTATCATGCGGGACATGGAGACTTGCGAATACGCCCCGATGTTGCCCGCTTTGAAGGCAAGACCGTGCATTTCAAAGACGGAACAAGCGAGGACTACGACATTATCCTTGCCGCCACAGGCTATAAGCTGGACTACCCGTTTATCGACAACGCGCTTCTGAATTGGCAAGGCGACGCACCGCAACTCTATCTCAACTGCATGCACCCTGATCGGGACGATTTATTCGTGCTGGGAATGGTCGAAGCTTCAGGCCTTGGCTGGCAAGGACGGCATGAACAAGCTGAAATGGTTGTGCGCTATATCAAGGGATTGCGCGAGAACGCGGATGACGCGCGCGCATTGCAGCAAACCAAAGCGCAAGATTTCACGCGCGCGACAGGCGGCGTGGATTATATCGACGTACCACGCATGGCCTATTACGTTGACAAGGCGACATACCGCAAAGCCGTGACGCAGTGGATCGGCAAACTGGGAGGACAACAGGCGTGATAGACGAGGCCGTACTCGACTTCTCTGCTGGGTCACTCACCCTTCTCAACTCAATCCTCGCCATTGTGATGTTTTCCATCGCCATTGATCTTAAACCAAGTGATTTCAAGATATTGGCGAAAGCACCCAAGCCGCTGATAGTTGGCCTGTTCTCACAGTTCGTAGTGCTTCCGGTGTTGACCTTTCTGCTCGTGCTCGTCGCCCAGCCTCAGGCCTCTGTTGCATTGGGACTGATCCTCGTGGCGGCTTGTCCGGGCGGTAATATCTCCAACTTCATCACGCACCGTGCGGGCGGCAATTCGGCGCTTTCAGTGTCGATGACCGCCTTTGCGACTATCGGCGCGATCGTGCTGACCCCGCTCAATATCGCGTTCTGGGGGAGCCTTTATGGGCCGTCTGCCGAGATCCTGCGCGCAACCACGATTGATCCGGTCAGCATTGCCATCACAATCAGTTTCATGCTGATCCTGCCGCTTATTCTTGGCGTAATGCTAAACACCCGTCGCCCGGACATTACCGCCAAGCTGCGGGGACCATTGCAATGGGTATCTATGGCGGTTTTCATCGGATTTGTCGCGATCGCACTTGCCACGAACTGGACGCTGTTTCTGGCTTTCGCCGGTGGCATTGCAGGGCTGGTCATTATCCACAATGCCCTCGGGCTTGTTGGCGGTTATGCAACGGCAAGTCTTGCGGGATTGTCCCCTTTTGACCGCAGAGCGGTGACCATCGAAACAGGCATCCAGAATTCCGGCCTCGGGTTGGTTCTTATCTTTGGTTTCTTTGGCGGACTTGGCGGCATGGCGATCGTCGCGGCATTTTGGGGCGTCTGGCATGCAATCTCGGGATTGATCCTTGCTGGCATCATGTCTCGCAAGGTGACTACATCATGACCCGCATCCTGATCACAGGTGGCGCAGGTATGATCGGTGGCGCGCTGGCAGAAGCACTGCCGACCCAGGATATCGTCGTTACAGATCTCGCGCGCGGAAACGTGCCAGAGCAGGTGCAGTTCCAGCGAATGGATGTCACCGGTAGCGATCCCGATATCGTCATCGGGCAACTGCGCCCTGATGTCGTCGTTCATCTTGCGTCGATTGTGACCCCGCCGCCGGGCATGACCCGCGACACTGCATTTGCCGTCGACGTCAAAGGCACGCGCAATGTTCTAAATGCCTGCATAAAGCACAAGGTGAAACGGCTGGTGGTCACCAGTTCTGGTGCTGCCTACGGATACCACGCTGACAACCCGATCCCGCTGACCGAAGAAGCAGCCTGTCGTGGGAATCCCGAATTCGCATATGCCGACCACAAGCGTCAGGTCGAAGAAATGCTTGCGGTCGCACGACAGCATAACCCTGAACTGGAACAAGTCGTCTTGCGCATCGGTACTGTTCTGGGCGCGGGAACGGACAACCAGATTACTGCGCTTTTCCGGCGGAAGCGTCTTCTTGCCATCAAAGGCAGCGATAGCCCATTCGTGTTCATCTGGACACGCGACCTCGCCCGTATTGTCGAGCGCGCTGCGACTGATGGACCTGCGGGCATCTACAACGTCGCCGGGGATGGTTGGCTCTCTGTTGACGAGTTGGCAACGGCACTGGGCAAACCGGTTCTGCGCCTGCCCGCATTGGCGGTGAAGGCTGCACTTGCGGTGGCGCATCCATTGGGCCTGTCGCAATACGGGCCCGAACAGGTGCGGTTCTTGCAATATCGCCCGGTGCTGGACAACAGCCAACTAAAGCGGGTTTTCGGCTATACGCCAGAGTTGAATTCCGCCGAAGTATTCGATCTTTGGCGGCGTGAGGCATGTGCATGAAGACAGCGGTTATTTCAGGCGGAAACGGCGGCTTGGGACGTGCGATGGCCGATCAACTTGAAGCGCAAGGGTGGCATTGCGTGCTGTTGGACGTGAACATTGCGGGCCTTGCTAAATCTGCTAGCCGCACGCCAATAGCTGTGGATCTTACGGATCAGACTGCGCTAAAACGTGCCGCATCCGAAGTTATTACGGCGCGCCCGTCAATCGACATGGTGATCTATAACGCGGGAGTGACGCAGGTCGCTCCGTTTGATGAAACGGACGCAGATAGTCATCGGCGGCTCTTTGGGATCAACTATTTCGCCGCTGTTGAAATGGCTCGAATTTTCCTGCATCCGCTCCGTGAAAGCCGCGGCACACATTTGGCGGTCTCCTCGGTCGCTGGTTTTTCACCGCTATATGGGCGCACTGCCTATGCAGCATCGAAACATGCAATGCAGGGCTTTTTTTCTACTCTACGTTCCGAAGAAATGCCTTTCGGCGTGCGCTGCATGATCGCGGCCCCAAGCTTCGTCGCAACCAACACCGGTAATGCCGAGCGCGGTGATGACGCAATCATGCGTCCCGGCGCGGCGGCGGATGGCATAGATCACATGACCCCAGAGATGGCCGCCAAAGCCATCCTGAAAGGAGTGCAGAAAGGGCAGGAATTTATACCTGTCGGCCGTGTTGCGCGTCTGGCAACACTGCTGGTTCGCTTGTCGCCAGCACTTTACCAGTGGGCCATGCGGCGCAATATGCGCGCAGATATACCGAAGAATTAAGCGCCTTCAGTCCGACGGCCCGAATGCGCTCTTTCTAGTGGTAAAGCGGTTTCCGTTATTGAAGCAGTGACAGCAACAAGCACGCAGATCCCGCTGCGGTTTGCTTCGAATTGCGTGCAGCAGCCGAATTCTACAGCAGAAAAGCAGTGGTGCTCTTTGACTTTAAGCTGCAGTCATTTGGATTTGCTAAAACCGTCCGTGGCTAACTGGGACTGCGACCTAACTGTCTGAGGGTTCGTTGTTAAAAATTGACGCCGTCAGCCAAGGCCCGGGGCGGCTCATGTAGGACCGAAATAAGTCCGATGAGCGCGCGACGGCGTCCATAAAAATCCTTACTTACAAAAGCGCATTTAAAAGCTGTCCGTCCTCAAAATCTGTCTAAGACTTTGCGTGCACTCCGCTCGCGGTCAAACTCTTACAGCTTGCAAGGCTCGGCAAAGCAGCCAAAATTCAGCTTTTTCTAAAGGTTTAGGGCCGCTATACCCCAATTTAGGTATGCGCCCCAACGAAGTGGTCACTCCTAACGATCGAGGTTTTGTCCAGATGTCCGACAGAAAAACGGAAACGCATACTCAGGATGGTGCCGAAGCATCGGAGCGGCAATCGCAACTCGTTGAGAGCATTTATAGAATTGCTCTTGAGCCGCAGACCTATGACGCCTTCATGGGGCGGTGGGACGCCTTTATCCAAGACCGCCTCAGCGCACTTGATACATTGCGAAGCGAGACTGGCACCCTCGAAACACCGGAGGTCGCAACCCATTTCGAGATCGCAGAGCGCCTGCTGGAGCAAACCCGCAGCGTGGTGGAAGCGCAATCAGCGACACCAGAAAACGGTGCCGGTTTAGCCCCTGACCCACAGTTCCTGATCGACCGCTCTGGGACAATCGTGTGGTCCAATGCAGCTGCTACCAGAGCGTTCCGGCTAAAGCGTACAACACGCTTTGACGATCTGGGGCTGCCAGACCGCTACCGCACAGCCTTGGCGGAACGCATTGAAACTCTGAACACGGCGTCAGAACATGGTGCCCCACCGCTTATCTTCCAAATGCCAGTCTTGGACGCCTCTGATGGGCTGGCCGAAGGGGACGTGGTTCATCTTCAAGCGCAACGGCTACATGAAAAGCTGGACAGCGATCTGCTGCTGATCGGGCCATTGGCCGCGCACTGGCCCCCTTCTATGCCCAACCTACTGGCAACGACATACGGGCTAAGCCAGTCTGAATGCGAGATTTGCGAACTGTTGAGCCGCGCCCACCGCCCTAAGGATGTGGCAGACTATCGAAACAGCTCGATTGCGACTGTGCGCACCCAGATCAAGTCTCTGTTGGTGAAAACGGGTTGTGGGTCGCAGACAGAACTCGTCCGGTTGTTGCATTTGCTGATGCGTGTGGCGGAAAGCCACGGCCCCGCGCGGCCAGCGGCACCTATTTCTCAGGGGAAGATGACCACGGTTCTACTGGAGAGCGGCATCTTGATGCCTGTGGAGGTTCACGGGCCTGCAAGTGGGAAGCCTGTGATCTTTCTGCACGGCATGTTGGACGGAGCCAGCCTTACCTCACAGCTAAGAGAAGCCCTCAGCGCCCGTGGTTTCCGTTTTATCTGCCCGACGCGGCCCTGGTTCGGCGATGCTGAACCCGACTACGGCCCGATGGAAACGGCCCCTGCCCGCGTCGGCGGCTACGTGCGCGAGATGTGCGAACAAATGGGGATAAAGGACGCAGTGGTTTTGGGCCACATGGCGGGCGCGGTATATGCCTTTGCCAGTGCGGCACAAGCATCTGACCACATCCGTGCCATCGTGAATGTCTCAGGCGGCGTGCCCATCATTTCCAGATCGCAATTCGCCGACATGTCCCACCGTCAGCGTGTTGTGGCCTATACCGCACGCTATACGCCAAGCCTGCTGCCCTTTGTCGTGCGTGCCGGCATCAGCCAGATCAATAGTGGCGGCACGGAGCGTTTTATGCAGTCGCTATATGCCAATGCCTCGATTGACATGAAGACACTGGCAGACCCTGAAATATGCCGTGTTGTCCTTGAAGGATATAAATTCGCCACGCGTCAGGGGCATTCGGCGTTTGAGATCGACAGCTATCAAGTGGTGCGCGACTGGTCGCATCTGGTGGCGGGATCGGACGTACCGGTCAGCCTGATACACGGCGCACATGACCCTGTCGTAAGCCCGAAATCCGTACGGGACTTTGCAGAACGCTTGGGCAACCGCGCTTCATTGGAGATTCATGAGGATGCTGGCCAGTTGCTGCTGCATCAATTCCCTGACCGTGTCCTGCGCACCCTAGCCGAGATGAGCGCTGAACCGCGCTGATCGCAGCATTCCATCTAGACAGGTCAAGAAATGTCACCGCAGGTGGCATCGGTAGACTGGGTTTTGTTGGACGATTTACTGCTCCGTTTTCATACGAGTGGTGGTGCGAACTGGACCTGTCGCGCTCCTGTGCCGCGCGAACTGAAATCCATGACATGGTGTAACCGATCTGTTGGAAAGCGGCCTGCTTGTTTCTCGATGAACTTGAATCTCATGGCTTCTGGCCCGCGAAGTACTGCGTTGCCTTTTTTGGATTTCCCTCTCCTCCTTGAAACTGCGGTTCTCACGTGAAGCCGATCATTCTCTTGAGCCAGGCTCAATTCCTCTTTTGAAACCACCTCCGTGTCTCGGTGTGCTGTGATCCATTTGTCCAGCGTCGACATGCCGACACCCACCTTCTCGGGATCATGCTTCGCAAAACCCTGCCAGGCCGTGGATCATCAGCAACCTGCTTACGCGCTAGCCCGCTGACTAGCGTAATCCGCACCGAGACCAATAACGGCACGTGCCAGACAAACTATTGCGGTTTAATCAGCAAATACCGCAGAGGAGCTTAAGCGTGCCAAGCCAACACATTGCGCAGTTCGATTGTTCGCGCTATGTTCCCGTGAATATAGCTCCGACTTGAGGGTCCAACTCAGAATGAGGTCCACTTTAAGATCCAAGGCAATCGCGATCTGTAACGAAAAAATCGCTAAGAAGGGCGACGCTGTTAGCGTTTCATTCTATGCGTTCTTTGCCAACCGGAATGACGATCCGGAGTTGCTCATGGAGGCAGCGGAGTGGTGGATTAGGACACATCAGCTCAATCATTTCGAGAAGGCGCTGAAGGTTCGAGAACTCATCAGCTCGGAAGCTTGAGCAACGACAGCACTGTCTTGCACACGTCCGATCAATCCGACACAAAAATGCACGATGCACGATGCACGATGCACGAATGTCTGGTCTGGTAGAGCCGCGCCGCAGCGATGGAATGCTGGGTAAATAATTGATGTGGGCCGTTCATGTTGCTTGGTAGAGATCGGACACCGTGCTGTTGGATGGCCATGTCGAGCCGCCTCCGGTCCCGGCTGCGTGTTTTTTTCTCACACCCCATAGAAGCAGACGCACCTGTATCTTTTGGGGTTTCTACCGCCCTGCGGTTGAAAGACGGCTGTGAAAGGGCGTAAGAAGCAATCAGACGCTGCCGACCGGGTCGGCTCCAATGCCATGACACGGTCGTTACCTATCATCCACTGCGTTTCGCCCAAGACGGCGGTGCGGTCTGAAAGGGGGACACTTCAAAATGTTCAAGAAAATAATGGCGCCGGTCGATCTGGCGCATCAAGACGCGCTTGCCAAAGCGCTAATATGTACGGCTGATCTGGCCAACCAATACGATGCCGAGGTGGTTTTTGTCGGCGTGACAGCCTCCACGCCCAGCGCGGTCGCACATAATCCAAAGGAATATGGTGAAAAGCTTGCCGCTTTTGCCGCCGCACAGGCAGAGAAATACGGGTTCCGGGCAGGTTCGCATCCGGTCATCAGTCACGACCCTACGGCAGAGCTGGACGATGCTCTGCTTAGGGCGGCCGGTGACATCGGGGCGGACCTGGTGGTGATGGCCAGCCATCTACCCAACGTATTGGATCATGTCTGGCCTTCGAACGGGGGCAGGATTGCTCAACATGCGAAATGCTCGGTCTTTATGGTGCGAACATGAGCAACAGCAGCATGCACATAAGATCACAAGAAACAAAAGTAATGAGGGAGGCCAAAAATGGCCGATGAAACAACCAATCAGGGCATCCCTGCGCCGGAAGGCACCAGCGATGTTATCGATACAGAATACGAGATTGGGCAGGACAACGTCGATGGAACGGTCGGGCCGTTCGGCTTTGACATCCATAACCCGGTTTTTCTAATTTCCGGCCTGGCTGTCGTAGCATTCGTGTTCTTCACGCTCGCCTTGCCCGAAGCTTCGGCGTCGGCATTTTCCGCAATGTTCAACTTCACCACCAAGAACTTCGACTGGTTTCTTATTGGGGCGGCGGACATCGTGGTGTTGTTCTCACTCATGCTGATCGTGACACCTTTCGGGTCGGTACGGCTCGGTGGGCAGGATGCGGCACCCGATTACAGCTACATCGGCTGGTTCGCGATGTTATTCGCAGCCGGTATGGGTATTGGACTTATGTTTTACGGCGTGTCCGAGCCGCTGACGCATTTCTCGACTTCGCTTGGCGAGACCGCCTTGGGTGAAAACGGGCTGAGATCGGATTGGGCTCCGTTGGGTGCAGCAACTGGGGACGAGGCCGGTGCGATCCGCCTTGGCATGGCGGCGACCATTTACCACTGGGGCCTGCATCCTTGGGCGATCTACGCGACTGTCGCGCTTTCACTGGCGCTCTTCACCTATAACAAGGGTTTGCCGCTGACCATTCGCTCGGCTTTCTATCCCATTCTGGGCGAACGCGTATGGGGGTGGCCAGGCCACGTGATCGACATCATCGCGGTTTTTGCCACGCTCTTTGGTCTGGCGACATCGCTCGGCTTTGGCGCGACGCAGGCAAATGCCGGACTGAACGAGTTGTTCGGCGTGCCAATCGGCAAGACCACTGAAGTTGTCCTGATTTCCGCGATTACGGCGGTGGCGCTCATCTCGGTACTGCGCGGGCTTGACGGTGGCGTTAAGATCCTGAGCGAAATCAATATGGGTCTGGCTGGCTTGCTTGCGCTGTTCACTCTCATTGTAGGGCCGACCGCGTTCCTCATCGCGTTTTTCTGGGACAGCCTTGTGGCCTATTTCCAATATTTGCCCGCACTGGCCAACCCGTTTGGACGCGAGGACGTCAACTTTTCGCAAGGCTGGACCGCGTTCTATTGGGCGTGGTGGATCAGCTGGTCACCTTTTGTCGGCATGTTCATTGCCCGTGTTTCGCGGGGCCGCACAGTGCGTGAGTTCGTGATCTGCGTGCTTTTGATCCCCAGCATGGTCTGCGTGATGTGGATGTCGATCTTTGGCGGCACAGCCATCCATCAGGTCGTCACAGATGGATTTACCGGTGCACAAGACGCAGGACTGCCCCTGCAACTGTTCAAAATGTTGGGTGAATTGCCCTTGGCCTCGATCACTTCTTTCATCGGGATCATTCTGGTCATCGTGTTTTTTGTCACCTCGTCGGATTCCGGCAGCCTTGTGATCGATACGATCACGGCTGGCGGCAAGGTCGATGCACCGGTGCCACAACGCGTTTTCTGGTGCATTTTTGAGGGTGCCGTAGCTATCGCCCTGCTGATCGGTGGCGGGTTGGCCGCGTTGCAATCCATGGTGATATCGACTGGACTGCTCTTTACCGTGGTTCTTTTGTTGATGTGCTATTGCATCTTCAAGGGCCTGCAAAGCGAGCGGGCTGAGCTGAAGTAACAGTCTTGAAAGTAGGAAACTGATGCGGCTCCGGTGAGATAAACACCGGGGCCGTTTTAAGTTTGGGACCGACAATCGAACGCGATTGTTTGTAAAAGAGAACTAACGACTGCCACGCGCTGTTTTTGACCTGACGAGGGACAAACGTATCTTTTCGAAAGCTGCGCGGGGAAACTTCTGAGTCTCTCGCGCCGCCATCAGATACCCTCACCTACATCGCTCGACTCCGCCTTACCTTAAGCACCTACTGCCCTCTCTGGCGTTCGCGGACATGTTCGAGTTGCCCATGAAATGAAGGGAAGGCGATGGGTGATGCCCCTAACTCCAGTGTGCAATTGAACGCCCTTCAAAGCTTTCGCGGAACTGCTGTGTCGAATTTGGCATCAGCTCTCCGGTGCCCCAATCAAGGATCACTGCATATCTGCGCACCGCGTCCATCTCATTGATCTTCCCGTCGACATACATTTGCGACACTTCGGCGGGGTCCGTGCGGGCCCATGCGACGCGGTTGGCGCGGATGTGAGCGCGGGCTTTGTCGGTTGCTGCTTGATCAATTTCGAACTCCAGCATCTCGCGGTCGATGACATCGATGACCACGCCATAATCGGTTTCAGCCCGCTCCACCGACACATATTCATCAATGACATCGGATAGAACATGCTCGGGGTCGCGGTCCATCGGATCACCATAACCACCACCGCCGGCAGTCGGACGCGTGAACTTGTCACCGCTCTTGATTGGATAGTTGGAGAACACGGAGCCAAGCCATTTCTCCTCGCCAGTATCCGCATGCACAACACTCAATCCATGTGGCATGGAGGGCAATCCCCCCTCAACACCCCAGACAACTGCGCGCTCGCGGTCACAAATGTAGGACATCACGGTGTTGTCGGCCTCAAGCAGAGTTGATGCTTTGATTACCCCTGCCCCACCGCGCCACCTGCCCGGTCCGGGACTGTCTTGCAGGATTTGGAATTCATCCGCCCGCGTGGGGTTTACCCGTTCATTCCCCTCCGAAGGCTGCGACATCAAGCCAGTACCAAAACAAGCGGTTGTCACATCGCTGCCGTCCTTGCCGTTGCGCCCGCCCCAGCCGCCCGGCAGCCATTCGTAAAACATATAGATCGGCTTTTCCGGTTTGCGCAGGTCGTTGCCGCCTGCCAGCAGGTATTCAAGGTTGAAAGCGCATGCAATTGCGCGTTCCGGCATGATCTTGGACCACATCTCGAATATGGCATTCATAATTTTTTCAAACGGCATCAGAAAACCTGTGACGGCGATAGGCCATTCAGCACTGACAACGCTGTTTTTGGGACTTTTGATTTCGACCATGCGGTAGAAGCCGCTGTTCATTGGAAGGTCGGGAAAAAACGTTTTCATGCCTGCAACAACAGCCGAGAATGTCGCGCCATGGCCGGAATTGTAGATTGAGGCAATTGTCGGATGGCTGCCCTCAAAATCATAGGTGATCTGGTCACCTTTGATGGTCATCTTAATGTGGATCGGGATCATTCCTTCGCCAGCGCCCGGATCACGGTCGATGTAATCCACCGCCTCCCATGTGCCGTCGGGCAGATCCAGAATACGCTGACGTACGGAACGCTCGACATAGTCCTGCACCTCATTCATGCCTTGGGTCACTTGATCGCGACCGTACTTGCCAACAAGGCGCTGCAATTCACGTTCGGCCACTTGGGTTGCCTGCGCCTGTGAGTGAATATCGCCGATGATGGACGCAGGGTCCCGCGTGTTAGCCGCGATCATGTTTGCGACGTCGGAACAGAACTTACCCTTGTGAAACAGGCGGATCGGCGTAATGCGCACCGCCTCGCCAAACATCTCTTTCGCCGTCACATTGAACGACCCGGGAACGGAACCACCCAGGTCGGACCAGTGCCCGTTGGATTGCGAGAACCCGATCAGGACCTCTTCGTCAAAGATAGGACGGATCAAACGCACGTCGCTAAAATGCGTGCCCCCCGCGTAGGGGTCATTGATCGCGTAAACATCACCGGGGTACATGTCCCCCTCAAAGGCGCGGATCACGTCCTTGCAGGTATAGTGAAGCGTGCCGACATGTACCGCGATATCGGCATTGCCCTGTGCCACGCAATTACCGTCCGCGTCATGCAATCCGTTGGAGAAATCGCGGTTGTAGATCACGAACGAATAACATGTTCGCAGCATCTGCTCAGCCATCTGGTCGACCGATGTAATGAAGGAGTTCTTGAGGACCTCAAACGTGACCGGATCCAGTTCCTGTTTTGTTGTACTGTTCATGGCTCAACCCTCCACCTTGATAAGAATGTTCATATATTGATCGACTGTTGCCGTCGTGTTTGGCGGCACGACAACGGTTGAATCGACCTGTTCGACAATCGCAGGGCCATCAAACTCGGCACCCGCGGTGAAGCTTTCGCGTTGGTAAACGTCCGTGGTGCAACGCTTTGCATTGAACCAAACGTCACGCTGACCAATAGGTTTTGGCGTGTTCTTAACGACCTCGTAAGACGGCAGCGCAGCTTTGGGCACCACGCCAGTTGCCTTGACCCCCACGCGGAAGATGCTCACTGGTGCATCTTCACGGCGAAAGTTGAATTCGCGCTCGTGCTCGTTATGGAACCCTTGGATCAGATCACTGGTGCTGGTCACTTTCGCGGGGGCGGAAACCGCAAGCGACCGCCACTGGCCCTGATACATCATCTCAACCGTACGCTGAAGTACGGTATCTTCTGCCGCTACGCCTTCATGGCGCAGGCGGGCAACAGCTTCGGCTTCGATCCTCTGAAATGCCGCTTCCAGTTCTTCGGGTTTGGTTATCGCTGCGTCCGCCATGAAACTGTCGGAAAAGTCATGCTGAATATCCACGAGCAGACACCCCATCGCTGAGGTGACACCGGGATTTGGGGGTACGATGACGACAGGGATCGACAACTCTTTGGCGACCGCCGCACCGTGCAAGGCACCCGCCCCGCCAAATGCGACCAGCGCAAAGTCACGCGGATCATAGCCACGCGTGATCGACAACAAACGCACGGCGTTGGCCATGTTCGCATTGGCCACATCAATGATCGCTTCGGCCGCTTCATGCAGTTCCATACCAAAGGGTTCGGCTACTGTATCGCGCACAGCTTGTTCAGCGAGCTTTGGATCAAGCGTGATGTCCCCGCCCGCCAGGCTTGTGCCCAGACGCCCCAACACGACATTCGCATCACTGTTGGTCGCGACTTCATTGCCATTCGAATAACAAGCAGGTCCCGGTGTTGCGCCCGCCGATTGCGGACCATTGCGCAGTGATCCCCCTTCGTCTTTCCATGCGAGTGATCCACCACCCGCGCCAATGGTCAGAACCTCGATACTAGGAAAGCGGATAGGATAGCCGTACTCGATGTACCAATCTTTGGTGACTGTGGATTCACCCTGATATGCCAGTGACACATCCGTACTGGTGCCGCCCATGTCAAAGCCGATGGAGTTCTCGTAACCACATAGGTTTCCGATAAACCGGCTGGCGATGGCACCCGCCGCGATGCCTGATCCCGCCAAGCGTGCGGCGAAATCTTTGACACTTGCAGGGGTCATCACGCCGCCGCCCGTATGGAGCAACAACAAATCGCGCTCGTACCCGCCATCGGACAGTTTATCGCTGAGCCGCGATACATAATCGACCACCACGGGCGATACCGCGGCATTCACCATCGTTGTGGAAAACCGTTCGTGTTCAAAGATTTCCGGCATGATCTGTGAGGATATCGAGATCGACACATCCGGCATCACTTCAAGCAGGATTTCTTTCATCCGCCGTTCATGTGCGCCGTTCACGTACGAATTGATGAAACAGACGGCAATCGCTTTCACGTCCCGCTTTTTAAGAATTGCCGCAACCTTGCGCGCTTCGTCTTCATCCAGCTCCGCAATCACTTTGCCCGCAGCATCTACCCGTTCCTTGACCGTCAAACGATCACGGCGCGGGACGTAGGGTTTGGCCACGTCTTTGTAGGTGTCCCACAGGTCTTCCTTGTTTGATCTTCGGATTTCGACAACATCGCGGAACCCTTCTGTGCACACCATCGCGGTGCGCGGCAGTTTGCGCGTGATCAGCGCGTTGGTTGCGACCGTGGTTCCGTGCGAGAACATCGTGACATCGGACAAATCAACCTTGGCGTCGGATACACCCGTCATGATCGCTCGCATCGGATCATCAGGTGTCGATGGGGTCTTCTCGATGCGGATTTGCCCCGTGTCTTCGTCCATGATGCATACGTCAGTGAATGTGCCACCCACGTCGACTGCTACCCTTGTCTTTGTCATTTTGGTGTTCCCGTCTTGTTATCTGTCAGCGCCCGAGTTTCAGGCAAAGCAAAGCCACGCCCCCGAAAGGGGATATATTGGCGTCTCAAAAGTTTCTTTTGTTGGTCTGGGGTTAACCCCCTGTGCCCGCGTCTAAGCGGCTTTTCTTGCGGGTTTCCGTTGGCGTACAGCCGAAACGGCTCCGGTAGTATTTACAAAATTGCGCCTGATCATAAAAACCCCACTTGTAGGCGATGTTGGCCACGGTCGAAGTGTCGTTCACCAACTTTAGCGCCTCATCACATCGCGTCAGCCGCTTGTCGCGGATATAGCCCACGATGGAGTGATCCGCTTCTGAGAACAGACGTTGCAGATAGCGCAGTGAAATCCCGCAAGATTCAGCAACCAACTGCGAATTCAGGTTCGGGTTTGCGAGGTTGTCGCGGATGAACTGCTCGGCCCGCTGCAAATGTGCGGCGCGGATCGTGGAGGATGAACTGTCCAGAATGCGGTCATCACTACGCATCGCCAGACACAACAGATCAAGCAATTGCTGCCCTGCGACATCCCGCGCCACATCGTTAATCTTGTCGACACATTGGATTGTATTGCGTACCGCCCCGACAAAGAACGACCCAACACCTTGCGTCGCATCAAAGGTCAACGCGCCCAAACGATCTGTCGCTCCAAGGCGCGAACGCACGCTTGCGGTTGGCACCTTGAGCACCCAAAGCTTGTTTCGTTTGCCGTGCCAGAACTCATAGGGCATGTCGCCGCGTTCAACGAGAAAACCGCCCGGCCCACATTTGGTATCCCGTGAGGATTGCCGGAAATGCACGTCACCTTTGTGTGGAATGGTAATCAGCAAACTGCTGTCTTTTTCGTTGGCAAAGTGGGACCGCTTGCGATGATACAACACACCATCGCATGTCATCTCTGACAGGCCGAGATTACCGAGCGACCAAGAGCTAAGCCTGCCTTCAAATTCGGAATCATTGTTGAATTCGGCAGACAACGGAAAATAGGTTTCCGAAAGGGTGCGCACCCAAGTTCGGTTTTTGTCTGTCTCGGCGCATTTAGCGGTCGAAAAATACATCTTACCCCCAGTCAAAGCCGTTCTTCAGTCGGAGCGAAGGCGCGGCCTTTTTTCCAATATCACGCGTTTGCAAATCAAAAACTTGGTGAAAAACGCATAAACCTTTGGCAGGTGGATAATTTGGTTTCCCCTACCCTACCCGTCTGCATTCTCCAAAAACTCTAGTTCGATAAAGGCAAACTCAAAGTCGTTGCCGTTTACAACATCATGCTCCACCCCCAGATCACGGTAGTAAGGCACGCCGGTTTTCAACTCCGCTTTCGTGACTGCGCCGTCCTTGCCTGTGATCTCAAGTATCCCGTCCTGAATAGGCACCACGACATAGTCATAGCCGTGGCGGTGCCAGCCCGTGTTGTCGCCGCGCGCCGCAAAACGCCATTCAGTCACACGTGTTCGTGCGTTATCAATAAGAACCGTGGGCGTCGCCGTACCCTTTGTTGATCCATCGCACATAAAATTTCTCCCCTTTCGTGTGTTGTTCCTGATGACGTCCAATGCTGCCCCGATGTCGACTTGCTCCAATTCAAGCGGCTGTGGTTACTCATGTGTAAGATTGGCAATGGAGCTTGTAAGATCCGCGGGATCATACCCGCGTCCAATGAACACAATCTGGTTCTGGCGCTGCACGGCTTCGGGCGGCAGCAATTCAGGGGGCTGGACTGACTTGCGCACCGCTTGCAACAGCAATGGACCAGCCGGAGTTTCGAAAACCCCCTTCACCCTAACTAGGTCATGCCCCCGCGCATGAAGTAAAGCCGAAAGCCAGACAGAGAATGTGGCCCAATCCACCTCTGGCGAAATGTCGATCCGTGTCGGCGTTACCGGCGCGCTATTGCCCGACATCTGCGGTAATGCCATCGGATCAGCCGCAGGCAGATTGTCCAACACGAATTTCTGCCCTTTCACTGCCGCCTCAATCACCGCCGCAGGGTTAAGGCGCGCGACAGTGGCTACCACCTTAGCCAGCAGTGTATCAGGCACCGCATCTGCCTTGGTCAGAATAATGCGGTCGGCGGCTTCGATCTGAATTCGGCTCAATTCTTCCGCGCCGAGTTGTTCCGTCGCATGCAGCACATCTACCAGCACGATCAACTCGACCACCCGGATGTGATGCGCAAGAATACCGTCTTCGCGGATTGCAGTGGCAATTGCCGCCGGGTCGGCCAGGCCGCTGGTTTCAAGAACGATTTGCTCTGAACTGCGCTGGTCGGCGGGTTGCCGACTGCGCAAATCGCACAACGCGCGCAGTGCGGCGACCAAGTCGGCCTTGCCGGTACAGCAAGCGCAGCCCCCCGACAACATAGTGAGCCCCGCAGCCTGCGCGGACAAAAGGGTATCGTCAACAGGCGTCTCGGCCGCTTCGTTTACAAGGATCTGTGCGCTGCCAAACGCCCCCTCGAAAAGCTTATGCCGCAACCACGTCGTTTTCCCAGAGCCAAGATACCCGCCGAGGATGGTCAAGCGCAGCCGTCCGTCATTGGGTGCCGCGCTCATGTGGTCTCTTTCGCCACTCCGGTAAATCGCGGATCAAGCGGATCAACCGGGTGCCCAAGCTGCCTTTCCGCTTCGATCCATACCGCCTCAAGATCAGGCAGCAGGGTCGTGCGCCCGCTGAATGACGACAGCGCAAAGCCGGGGCCATGTCCGGGCGGGCGGGCGGAAAAACCGTAGCCTTTTAATATCTTGTTCAGAATTTTGGCGCGGCGCATTTGCAAGCGCAAGCGATCGCCGGCCGTATCGGCACCGGCATCGGTCCAGTGTCCGGGCCGTGTCGGGAAACCACATGCATTGCACATCATAACACCTCATCAACTGGTGGATGGGCAGCAGACAAGCTGCTGCCCAACATTCTTAGATAACTTCGGGGCGCTTGTCGCTGTCGAAAGGAAAACGTGCGCGGAAGTCATCAGCGATGGTGTTGAAGTCGACCCACTCAACGCCGGAGTGGCTGTTGATGTGGTCAATCAACCGCTCAAGCATCAGCAGCACCTGCGGACGCCCCGCAACATCGGGGTGGATCGTAATCGGGAACACACCGTATTCCATTTCGCGGTACACCCAGTCAAACTGGTCTTTCCACAACTGTTCAATATCACGCGGGCTGACGAAACCGTGGCTGTTGGGCGCGTTCTTGATGAACATCATCGGTGGCAGATCGTCCACATACCAGTTCGCGCCGATGTCGACGAGGTCGATCTCTTTGCCGTGCTTAAGCGGCTTCATCCATTCACCAGCAGTCTTAGTATAATCGATAACAGTCCACTCATCGCCAACCCGTGCATAGAACGGCTGGAAATCGCGGTAGCTTTGGCTGTGGTCATAAGAGAACCCGTATTTACCAAGCAGCGCCGCTGTTACGTTCGACATTTCCCACCACGGCGCAACGTAGCCTTTTGGCGCTTCGCCGGTGAGACCCTTGATCAACTCAATTGATTTGACCAGCACGTCTTCTTCTTGCGATGGCGTCATCGCGACAGGGTTTTCATGCAGGTAGCCATGCGCGCCGATCTCGTGGCCCGCTTCGATGATCATATCCATTTCCTTTGGAAAGGTTTCCAGTGAATGGCCCGGTACAAAGAAAGAGGTTCGCATCTCGTATTTCTTGAACAGGCGCAAAAGGCGCGGCACGCCAACCTCGGTCGCGAAAATGCCGCGCTGGATGTCATTTGGGGAATCCCCACCACCATACGAGCCGATCTGGCCCGCGACGGAATCGATGTCAGTACCAAAGGCACAATAGATTTTCTTCGCCATGTCTCGTTCTCCTTGTTTGACGTTCACTTAAGTCTGACGCGGCGCTACCCGCGGATAATCTCTTCACATCCCATCGCCGCGCCCAGTACGGCAGTGTCGCAACCCGAGGGTGCCGACAGCAGAAAGCCTGTGGGCATCCCGTCTGCATCCGTTCCATTGGGGATGGATACGCCACACCAATCGAGGAAGTTTCCAAGTGAGGTGTTGCGCAGGGTGAGCCCGTTGTGACGGAAAAACTCGTTCTGATCTGCTTCGAGCGGTTCGATCTCCATCGCGGTGGTGGCGGTGGTCGGGCACAGGATGATCGCATTGCCGATCTTGGCTGCAGTCGTCTGCATGAGACGCACGCGCGCGTGTTGGAGGATGACAAGATCAACCGCTGTCATATCTTTCGCTGCCAACAAACGGCGCAGGACACGGGCATCCATTTTCGAAGCGTCCGGTCCATAAACTCGATCAACATGGTTGGCCAAGGCTTCAGCGCCGGCGAGGAACCCGTGTTCCCCCATCAACTCGGTGATCTCGCGCAACTCAGGCAGCGCGATACGGCGTACGCGCGCGCCGGCAGCTTCAAGCCGCGACACGGTCGCATTGAAATTGTCTTCAACGGCCGGAGACAGTGTGTCGAACAATACCTCATCCGGTATGACAAATGTAAGGTCCGAAGCGGCTGCCGGCTGAGCCTCCGGCGTATCACGGTGTCGCAATACCGCATCAAGAAGCGCGCAATCAGCCGCGGAATGAGCGAGCGGCCCCAAAGTATCCAGCGTTTGCGAAAGCGGGAAAACGCCTTGCATGGAATAGCGCTGCGATGACGTTTTGTACCCGACAACACCGTTGAAAGAAGCCGGAATTCGAACCGATCCCCCCGTGTCAGACCCCATCGACAGAGGCACTATTCCGGCTGAAACAACCACTCCCGATCCCGAAGACGACCCCCCTGGGCTCCGGCGTTGACCTTTCGGTGCATAAACGTTGCGCGGTGTGCCGTAATGTGGGTTCAGGCCGATACCGGAATAGGCAAATTCCGTCATATTGACTGTGCCAGTCGTGATCAGACCGGCCCGTTGTGCATCAGATACAACCACAGCGTCCAACTCTGCCGGCGCGTTGTTTTTCGTAACCACTGAGCCGACAGTCGTTGTCCGGCCCCTCAGATCAAACAGGTCTTTCCAGGCGATTGGCACCCCGTCCAACGGGCTGGCTGGGTGCCCTGCTCTAAGCCGCAACCTTGACGCTTCAGCCAGCATCAAGGCTCGGTCGCGTGTCTGCTCAATGTAGATCGCATCATCGCCATGCGCCGCGACACGGTCATAAACCTCGTGCGTCACCTCGACCGGATCGCACGTTCCCGCGCGCAGATCACGCGCCATATCTGTTGCTGTGACCGCGCCCATCAAACTAGTGGTCGATCACTGTAGCGCTGGCGGATCTCCACGCAACGAATGCACTGCCGCCCGCCTTGATCCGGTTGCGATATTTATCGACGTGTCCTTCGATGTTGATGGTCTGGCCGTCAGAAAACCGCACCACCATATGCATGATGTGGCCGACAATCTGGAGGCTTTCGACGGTGCACGGAATGGTATTCGAGCCAAAGCTCGCTCGCATTTCGGCTTCATCCACGTCAGCTGGAACAAGGTCGACAGCTTCGGCGGGCAAAACGATGCTCATCTCACGACCCACATTCGCGTCGCTTTGACCACGGTTCGCACCGGCCAATGGGCCGAACGCCGTATCGAGGATCACAATACCGTCTTTCGCGCCTTTTACGGTGCCGGGCAAGATCGTGTTCGACCCGATGAAGCGCGCGACAAACTGGCTGCGCGGCTGGGTGTATAGCTCGCGAGGCGGGCTGATCTGTTCAACTTTACCCGCGTTCATCACTACAATCCGGTCCGAAAGCGCCAAAGCTTCGGATTGGGCATGTGTCACAAAGACGAAAGTGATGCCAAGATCACGCTGTAAAAGCTTCAGCTCGTTCTGGATGCTTTTGCGCAGGTTCGCATCAAGCGCGCCCAACGGCTCATCCAGCAGCAAAATATCTGGTTCTACGACCAACGAACGCGCAAGAGCGATACGCTGGCGCTGCCCCCCCGACAACCGCGAGGTCGGCATCTCAGCAATATCAGAAAGGCCCAGTTTTTCGAGGATCTGGTCGACTTTACCATCGGCCTCGGCACGGGGCATGTTCTTGACCTCAAGACCAAAGCGGACATTTTGCCGAACATTCATATGCGGGAAGAGCGCATAGTTCTGGAAAATCATCGACGTCGGGCGCTTTTCAGGCAGCTGGTCATTCACACGTTTGCCACGGATCATCAGATCGCCTGATGTGACCGTTTCAAAGCCGGAAATCATGCGCAGGGTTGTGGACTTGCCGCAGCCTGATGGGCCAAGGAAAGCGATAAACTCTCCCTTGTTGACATCAATATTGAAATCAATGACGGCCGGTGTCCCGTTGTCATAGGTCTTATAGACATTTGAGAGCTGAAGATCGTAGGCCAAGACGGTTACGTCCTTTTTGTAAGGTGCAGATGCAGGAGGGATGGTTCAGCCGCAAAGCAGCTGAACCGATTTGGCTTAGGCGGACAGGAATTCGTCCCACTTGCGGATCAGCAAGTCATACTCATCAGGCCACTGGTGCCAGTAAGCGACGTTCGACGCGCGCTCTTCGAGCGAGCCACCGTCGCGCAGATCACCTTCTTTGATGCCACGCTCACCTTCGCCAACCCATGGTTTGCCTTCGTACCAGAAGGCGTACTTATCCGGGTCCATCACGTCTTTGATGTTCGACGTCGGAGAGTAGTAGCCCTGCTCGGAGACCGCGATTGCGGGCGGACCGGACAGCCAGTAGTCGGCATATGCGGCAACAGCTTCAAGATTTGGCGAAGTTTTCAACGGTGCCGGACCAATGGCCCAACCACGATAGCCTTCTTTCATTGTCGCATAGGAACATTCAACGCCCTGCGCCTTAACCGCCATCACGGCCGGCTGCCATGCATCCGCGATCACCATTTCGCCCGAGGCAAGCAGGTTGACCAATTCACCAAAATCACCCCAAAGAGCGCGGAACTGCCCTTCTTTCTTTTTGGAGATCAGGAATTTGGCTGCTTCTTCAATCGCCTCGGCATCCGGGTTACCGGGGTTAGATACTTCAAGAAGGCCCAAAGTGTTCATCGCCATTACGGCCTGACCAAAGGCAATCAGCGGATCAACGTTAAGACCGGTCTTGCCCTTGAACTTGGGATCGAACAGCGCGGCCCATGTCGATGCTTCTTCGGCTTCGACCAGATCGGGGCGATACCCGATGGAATCGTAGTTATAGACCGTCGGCACCATGTTCAGGCGTGTCTGGCTTTCGTCTTCCCAAATCTGGCCGACGATCTGACGGTTGCGATCCCAGCGGTCGGATGCCGTGGTAAAGGTGTCGCGGATACCTGCCCAGTTCTTGAGGTTCTCGGCGGGCAGCGGCGCAAGTTTGTCTGTTGCAACCATCGCAGCGAGACGTTCCCCGATGATTTCCCAGCAGTCATAGGCGTCTGAGCCTGACAGGATTTCAGTCTGGGTGTTCGGGAAAATGTCAGCTTTGCCGCTTACAGCGCCGATGCCGGATTTTTCCTTGAAGTCATTCAGAATCCGCTCCTGCACGGTCACAGAAAGGCCAACGGTGCGCAGCTCTTGATCGCCAAGGCTTTGCGCAAAGGCTTGCTGGGCTCCCAAGAACGGCATGCCGCCTGCTGCCATTGCGGCACCGCCCGCTGTGGTTTTCAAAAAGCTTCGTCTCGATATATTTGAACGTGACATCTGTCTTCTCCTTGTTGAGGTCGATTTGCTTTCATTATTCAGGAGCATGCTCCTTTGCGTGTTTAGTAGCGCCCGACCATAAGCCCACCATCCACCGCAATTACTTGACCCGTGATGTATCGCGCGGCATCCGAAGCCAAAAAGGCAACGACATCCGCAATGTCATCGGGTTGTCCGATGCGTCCCAGAGGCACGATATCGCCAACCGTTTTCGCACCTTCAGGGCCTAACGAGTGTTTTTCCGACAAAAGCTGCGCTGTGCGGATGTAGCCCGGTGCGACGCCATTTACGCGCACACCGCTGCGACCAAGCTCGACCGCGAGCCCCCGCACCAAACCGACAACGCCCGCTTTGGCGGCTGAATAATGGACGTGCTCATCCCAGCCGTAGGCGACACCCATAATGGACGAAAGACACACAATGGATCCTGTGCCCCGTGCCTTCATCCGCGCCGCCGCGGGCCGGATCACCCGCAACATCCCCTTAAGATCGATATCGAATGTGTGATCCCACTTTTCATCTGTCAGCTGCTCGAGCGGCACACGGTGCGCAATACCGGCGTTAGCGACGATGGTATCCAACCCGCCGAAACGGGTTTCGATATCCTTGACGACCGCATTCGCACGGTCCGTGTCCCGAACGTCCAGATGCTGGAATTCAGCCTCGCCGCCCGCTTTACGGATTTCCTGCACGATTGCGCGCCCTTCATCTTCGAGCACATCCGTGACGACGACGAAATCACCGCGTGCTGCTAAGGCGCGCGCCGCAGCCTTGCCGATGCCGATACCCGCACCTGTTATCAATGCAACTGAGGTCATAGCATTACGTCTCCTGAGTTCGGGGATAGAGTTTGGCCGACGTAAATCCGCGCAGCATCTGAGCATAAAAAGGCGACCGTTTCGGCCACATCTTCAGGTTCACCAAAATGCCCAAGCGGCAGTTCGGCGGCCTTGGCCGCGCGCCAGTCATCCGACAAAGCGCGCACCAAGGGCGTGTTGATTGGGCCGGGTGCCACGGCATTGACCCTGACGCCTTGGGTTGAAACCTCGCGCGCCAACGCTTTGGTCATGCCGATGATGCCCGCCTTGGCGGCTGAGTAGTGTACCAGTTCGATCCCGCCAATCTGGCCCAGTTGGGAGGCCATGTTGACGACGCATCCCGATCCGCTTGCGATCATTGCGGGAAGAACCGCCCGAGTGCACAAGAACGTGCCGCGCAGATGCACCGATATCATGCGGTCAAAGTCAGCGACGGACAGATCAGTGAACCGCGCTTGGTGCACATGTCCTGCGTTGTTCACCAGATGGGTCGGCGCGCCAAACTCGGCTGTGCACGCCTCGACCATTCTGGCGACATCAGCCTCGTCAGAAACATCGCCTTGTACCGCAAGCCCGCCGATTTTCGCCGCTGCGGCCTGCGCCGCATCTGCATCGTAATCGTTGAGCACAACGTTGTAGCCAAGGCCGGCAAGTTTCTCGGCGACGGCAAACCCGATGCCTGATCCCGCTCCTGTGACAATGACATTTCTCACGCAATGTCCTCCTGCATCGCCATCTTCTTGGCGCGGCGGACGCTGAGGCCCATCAGGATGCCGTAGACCGCCAGAAGGGCAAAGGAGAACAGGGTCGTCATGACCCCGAAGGCGAAGATATTCGGATGGATTTCGACAGAGAACGTCCCGTAGATCGCCAACGGCAAAGTCTGATCGCGGCCAGAGGCAAACAAGGTGCGGGGGAATTCATCGAAGCTGAGCGTGAAAGCAAACAGCATAGCCGACAAAACACCCGGGAAAATCAGAGGGAACGTCACTTTGCGGAAAGTCCGTATCGGTGAGACACCCAGCGACCACGATGCCTCTTCGACAGAACCGTCAAACCGGTTGAGAATTGCGAGCATGACGAGGAACGCGAATGGGAAGGTATAGACCACGTGGGCAACGAATGCCGTGCTCCACCAGTGGCGTTCAATGCCGACCACGTTGTTGGCCAATAGTGACGTGCCCAGACCGGTCAGAACACCCGGAACCATCATGCCCAATACGATCAGGTAGAACACGATGCCTGCACCCGTAAACCTGCGCCGGAAAGCCTGCGCCGCCATCACACCCAGAACAGTGGCCGTGACCATGGTCATGAAGGCAAGGATCAAAGACCGGACCAGTGCTTCGCCCACTGGAAGTGGCGCGATGCGTGACGGCGGTGTCATCCCGAAGAGGTGTTTGTACCAGTAAGTCGACCATTCGATGATCGGGAACTGTGGCCCGCCTTCTGGACCTTGTTGAAAGGACAGGATGCCCAACACAAAGAACGGTCCATAAAGGAAAAGGATGAACAGGCCGATATAGATCGCGAGGACCGGTTTGAGAATTTTGGATTCCATCGGTTAAAGCTCCCGCTTGAGGTCAACGATACGCAGGAAACCCGCAACGACGATGCCCAGCAGCACGGTCAGGATCACCCCGACCACCGATGCCATGGCCCATTTTAGTGATCCCACTTGTGTCACGATGATATTGCCGAGCAGGTTCACCTTGCGACCTGACAGGGCACCGGATGTTGCAAACTCGCCCAACACCATGACGCTGACAAAGATCGCGCCAACGACGACCCCCGGCAGGCTTAAGGGAAAGATGATCTTCCAGAAAATGCGTCCGAAACCGGCACCCAGATCGCGGGCGGCTTCGATGATGTTGCGGTCAATGCGGCCCAACATAAAGGCAATCGGTCCGACCATGAACACGACGTAAATCTGCGTCATACCGATGATGACCGAAAGTTCGGAGAACAGCAGAACCTCGATAGGGCTGTCGATCAGACCCATCTTTTGCAGCACGATATTGACCGCACCTTCCTTACCCAACATCGGGCGCCACGCCAGAACGCGGATCAGGAATGACGTCCAGAACGGGATCACGCAGAGGACCAGCAGGACGGTCGACAGTGTTTTGCTTTTGACCAGAAGCCCGACATAAAGCGCCGCCGGATACCCGATGAGAAAGGTCATGCCGAGAACGATCAACCAAAGGCGAACCGTGGTCCACAACGCCCCGACATATGCGTCAGAGGCAAAGAAGTTGCGCCAACTTTCGAGTGTAAGGGTCGAGTTGATCGAAAACGTCGTCTGGGTCCAGAAGGACACGTAGACAATCATCATGATCGGAGCGACGAGGAAAAGGATCATCCACACCACGCCGGGAGCGAGCAGTTTGAAAGTTGGCGTTTTCTGCTTGTTCACAATGTCGGTGCTCATGCTGCAACCTCCTGACCAAAAATGATTGCATGTGCGGGATCCCAGGACAGGACATAGTCCGCGCCGATCTCCAGCTCCCGAGGCTCGCCAAAGCTCAGATGGTGGTCCACCTCGATTGTCTTGCCGTCGGCAGCTTCGAACAGAAACACGATCGAAGACCCCAGATATTCGTTGGCGAGGTAGCGGACAGGCAGCGCCGGACCCGGCAATGGTGCGCCCTGATCGAAAATCTGGGTGCGGTCATAGCGGATGGCATAAACATCCTTCGGGTTTGCGCGCGCGGTTGGTGCAGGAACCTTGCCAAAGGGGCCAGTGAATGTGCCGCTCTCAAGGCGACCATCGAACAGGTTGAAGCGGTTGAGGAACAATGCGACGTCCGAGCTGTCGGGCGTGTCATAGATCTCGTCAGGTGTTCCGTATTGAACAATTTTCCCTGCATCTAGCACAGCGACACTGTCACCCATGGCCAAGGCTTCGGTTTCGCTGCCTGTTACGTGCAGAAAGGTTACATCAAGACGTTCACGGATGGCGCGCAATTCGGTCTGCATCCGGTCACGCAGGTTTGCGTCCAAAGCGCCCAAAGGTTCATCCAGAAGCACGAGTTTCGGCTGCAAAACCAAGGTACGAGCCAAGGCGACCCGCTGTTTCTGTCCACCGGAAATCTGATCCGGCGAACGGTCCTCCAAGCCAGCCAGCCCGACCATGGTTATCGCCTCTGCGACGCGGCTGGTGATCTCTTCTTCTGCGACGGTCGTCTCGCCATTGCGTAGGCCAAAGGCCACATTTTCGAAGATGGTTAGATGCGGAAACAATGCGAAGTTCTGGAAAACAAATCCGATGCCGCGCTCATGAGCGGGCAAATCGGTAATGTCCTGTCCTTGAAACCAGACCCGCCCGGCATCAGGTTTTTCAAAGCCAGCAATGATGCGCAGCAGACAGGTCTTGCCCGATCCAGATGGCCCCAAAAGAGAAATGTAGCCGTTGTTTTGTGCAACGAAATCTATTTGATCCAGCGCCGTCAAATCGGCGTATCGGCGCGTCACGCCCTCTAGCCGGAAAATGGGTTCACTATGCGTCATTCAGCCCTCGATTTGGTGTAAAAGAAAGGCAAGGTCCGGTCCTGCGACCCGCACAAAACGCTGTGTGCGATGCCCTCTCATAAAATGTATAACGTATGAAAAGACTGTTTAATGGCTGTGGCAATAGTCATCTTTATGAATTTTTTGCGAAAAATATCTACTATTACGTGTATATCTGGCGATATTTTAAGAAATTTCAATTATTCAAAATGATTATTGGATGCTCGAGTCATTTTTTAGACAGGCACGAGATATCTTGGGATCGACTCGCTCTCTGGAACCAGCGCAACGATTTTGAGACGTGCCAGACTCTTGTACGCGAGGATGCGCAGATGCTCTTTCAGATACTCGATTGAAGCATCAATCTGACGCGATCCGATGAGATCAAAAAGCGTTTTGTATTGGTCAAGCGCAACGGTATCGACAGGCAAACCGAGGTTGTTCAGCGCATCATCCATCGCCGACAGCAGCAATCTGTTATTGGCAATCAGTTCCACCAATGCAGCGTTCGGCGCACGGGAAAGGCAGTGCGTCATCAGCGCCTCCTCCAGCTCTGACGCGCCTTTGCTTTCACCTGCTTCGATGCGGTCCCGAACACGTGCGATTTGCACGGGATCAATATAATCGGCTGCCTGACGCAATGCGGCAGTCTCCATGATGCTGCGCAATTCGTATTTTTCACGTAATGTGCGTGCAGTCATCGGTCCGGCCAACCAGTGCGATGTCGCGCCTTTGCGCAAGAGACCACGTTCGTTCAGACGACTTAATACATCGCGCGCGACCGTGCGGCTGACCCCTAAGTGATCGGCCAATTCAGTTTCAATCACGCGAAACTCACCGAAAATCTGGCATGAGGCAATCTCGCCCTCAACCCGGTCATAAACCCGCAACCACGTTCCGCGCACCGTCAGCGCCTCACGAGAGTCCGAGGGGATTTCGAAGTTGAACTCGTCAAGGCCACGCCGTATCGGTGTGAGTCCCTGCACTTTGGTGCCAACAAGGTACCCACGCCCGCGAAACCGGTGAATGAGTCCCTCGGAATTCAGCATTCGAAGAGACGTCTGTACCGGTGCGCGGCTTGTCTGCATCAGCTTTGCGATCGGCCCCTCAATGAGGACCAACCCCTCTGGAAGGCGTCCCGACTTGATATTGTGGCGCAACACCCGGCTGATGGTTTCATAGAGCGGCTCTTGCCCGGATATTTTTGGCGATTTGCTCATGATACGCCTGCACCCAATGTTGCAATGAACCGGTTCCATGCACGGGCAGCGTAGTTATATTCGTCCATCGTCGTATTCCACAGGGCGATCCGGCTGACACGCTCGTTGTAGGCCCCGCCGGGCCTACGCTGACCGGCACGGACAACAGTTTTTCCTGTTGGTCCCTTAAGGTCACAAGGCGCAATGTCGCCGTCATACCAATAGCCCCATTCTTCGGGGCTCAGGTATTCCCGCACGCCCTCTGGATTTGTCATATAGTGACCTTGGCGCGCCATCACTGCCCCAGCCGGCCCGGTCAACCACCAGTTAAGGTACTCATAGGCCATCTCAAGCTTGGAGCCGCTCAGGTGGCGGGCCAGCGACGCTCCGCCGTGCCATGCACGGTAGCCCTCCCGAGGGACACTTTCGCAAAACGTTCCCTCCATTGGTCCCAGGTTACCATAAGAGGGTGCCCACATGCTCTGGACCGACACACGGTCTTCCAAAACCAGCTTTTCGGCTTGGTCGGCATCGACCCAACTGCCAACAAAGAACCCCTGTTGGCGCAGTGTTTCAAGCAATGCCATCAGGCTGTCGATTTCGTCGACAGTCATATTCCCGATGTCTTTGAAGGTCAGATCGCCGTTGGCCTCTGCCGCAAGTGCTACATCAAATATCCCGATTGCGGGTTCATCCACCAAAGCAATGCGGCCGCGCGCACGTCGGTCAAGCAACCAAGCCCAGCTTGATCCTTCCGGCCCCTCATCACCAAACAGACGGCGATCAAATCCAAAGCTGTCTACGTTATGCGTGGTCGGCAGCATGCTGATCTGTGGCATTTGCTGCTGGCCCAGCGTGCCATCCGGCTGAACGTATAGCTTGCGCACAGGCGCGTCACCGTGGCCGTGCCATGTATATTTGCTGATACCACCGACCTTGGCCAGATTACCCACGTTGTCCCATTGCTTTATCAAAGCAGTGTCGATTGGCTGCAAAGCGCCCCAATACCAAACGATATCGAGGTTATGAAAACACTGTTCGTAGATATCGTATGTAAGCGGGTCCATCGCCGCGCGGCGTTGACAGCTTAGAAAATCAAGCGATTCAAATTCGATGTCATAACCCAGATCGGCGATGGCCAGCTGCCGCACCTCTTCGAGCAGGGTTACATCGGTGCCGCGCACCCTGAGTTTGCGCCGTTTTACCCGCGGAGGCGAGGCAAGTTTATGTCGATCATGAAGAGTACCGGCCATTGGTGGGAACGTCCTCCCTTACTGGGCCGCACAATTGGCCTCGCTGTTTTTACCTCTGCAAAGACCAGACGTAAATGTCACCTTGCCGCCGGCTACATTCGGTATTCTTTCAGACGCGAATGTGTGTCGATCACGTTATTCCAGCGCATCACCGGTCAAACCGGCTTAGACCCTCTATGGCAGACCGGTGAGCGCCATCAGGCAGTCACCGGCCTCATGGACACGCTTAACCTAGATGCTCACGTACCTGTGCAAGCATCTTCTTCCGCTCTGCGCGGGCTTTTATCGCTTGGTCCATGTTGACCTGCACGAATTTGACCGGCGTGTGCGGCTGCAACTGTCCGATCAAATCCATGTCAGCGGAAATGATCGCACCCAAGGTGAAATAGCCACCGCCAGATACCGCGTCGCGGTGCAGCACAATCGGTTCCAGCCCGCCTGGCACCTGAATGGAACCGTAGGAATAGCAACCATCGACGATGTTGGAAGGGTCGGCGCCAGCACCGAAAGGCTGTTCGCGGTCTACAAACTCGAGCGGATTGCCTCCCTTGAAACGGTACCCCATCCGGTCCGCTTCCAATGCGACGGCCCAGTCATCCGCAAAGAACTGTTTCTGTGATGCCGGTGTCAGACGGTGCCAGTATAATCCCGGCAACACGCGAAGTTCTGCCGGATTACCGGGCAAACGGCGCAGCTTTTCAGGAACGCTCAGCCCGGGTTCGATCATATCGGCCTCGCCCAAGGGAATGATGTCTCCTTCTTGGATATTGCGGCCTTCAATGCCTCCCAGCGCGCCAATCGGATAAGTAGAACGACTGCCAAGTGCCGGTGGCGTATCGATGCCCCCACTGATCGCGATATAGGCGCGCGCGCCGGATTTCAGAAAATCAAAGCTAAGCGTTTGGCCCGCCTTTACCTCGATTGCCGTCCATGTCTCGCAGGGAGTGCCGTCGATCTTTGGTGGAAGGTTTGCGCCTGTGACTGAGATCAAGGCGTCTTTCTGGAACTCGATTGTCGGCCCCATAAAGACAACTTCGAAACCTGCAGCGCCTTCGGGGTTTCCGACCAGCATATTGGCAACACGCAATGCAAACCGGTCCATCGCGCCGCCAATTGGGATGCCCAGATGAAAGTAACCGGGGCGGCCCAAATCCTGAATAGAGGTCGACAGTCCGGGCTGAATAATTTTAAGCGACATTGAGGGCCTCCATCAGTTTGGCGTTGGTGCCAGCCATGTCCGCGTTAAAGGCATCAAGATCGAAATCCACTTCGGCGATGCGCGGCACATATGTGTCCGCTTCGACCTCGGCCAGAATGCGGTCGTATTCGTCGCGGTCAATCGGCTTCCACTTAACGATGTCTCCGGGTTTGAAGAACACCATGAAATCCTTGAGGTAGCTTTGTTTTTGCTCAGGATCGAAAATAGGCATCGGGGTGACACCAAACATCTGATATCCGCCCGCGCCCCGCACTGAATAAACGCAAGAAAAGCAGCCTCCATAGCCAACGGTCTGTTTTGGTGTATCCGTTCGGGGCCGCAGATATTTCGGTACCTGCAGCTGCTTTTCCCGGTCGACCAACTGGTACAAGAACGGGAGCCCCGCGACGAAACCAACCATGGATACGAACCACGGCTGTGCATGATGCGCCTCGATAAAGGCGTCGACACTGTCGAAACCGTTGATCCGTGCGGCGTAGTCCAGATCGCTACCGGACGGGTCCTGATGGCGTTCGCGGAAACGCATCAGCGTCTCATGGGTCCAAGGATCCTGATAGTAGACCGGTATCTCGATGATGCGGGTTTTCAGACGTTTCTCTGCGTCTTCGGCACGATGCTCCAGCTCTTTGACCTTTGCCATCATGTCGTCCGGCGCGATCACATCAGGATCAAACCGCACCTGAAACGAAGCGTTCGCAGGGCAAATTTCGGTGACCCCCTCAATTTTTGCATCGCGCACAGCGTTGCTCATCGAAAGCGATTTGAAAAACGCATCGAGTGACATTTCATCGTCCATCTCGACATAGATATGTTCATCGCCGCCATAGGTATAACGTGTCTTCATGGTATCCCTCCAATGATTAGCGCGTTGAAGTCAGGTTGCCCGCAGCCAGCCACGGCTCAAGCCATTGAGTATGAAAGTCGTCCGCCCGGACCGCAGCATCATTTGCGAGCGCCAAATGCAGCGGCTTGGTTGTTTTGACACCTTCGATTTCAAGCCCTTCGAGCGCGGTCACCATCAAGTCAATGGCCGCAGCACGGTCGGGTGCATGGACGATCAACTTGCCCAAAAGTGAGTCGTAAAACGGTGGAATTTGATAGCCTTCGTATAAAAAGTGATCAAAGCGGATACCCTTGCCCTCAGGCACTGTCAGACCTGTGACCTGTCCCGGAAACGGCATGAATTGCATCAGCGGATCTTCGGCATTCAGCCGGACCTCGATCGCATGACCAGAGCGGGTGATGTCCGACTGCTGTTGGCGGAGCTTTCCACCACCGCAAACATGTATCATCTCTTGGACAAGATCTGTGCCGGTCAACATTTCGGTCACAGGGTGTTCCACCTGAATCCGTGTGTTCATCTCGATAAAGAAAAACTCTTTGGTAACGCCGTCATAGAGGTATTCGAGAGTGCCGGCACCCACATAGTTGACCGCTTTGGCCAGCGACACAGCAGTGTCGCACAGATGTTTGCGCGTTTCCTCATCCAGACAGGCGGCACCCGCCTCCTCCCAGACCTTCTGACGGCGGCGCTGCATCGAACATTCGCGCTCAAAGTAGTGCACCGCGTCCTTGCCGTCGCCCATGATCTGCACTTCGATGTGGCGTGGGGACTGAATTGCACGTTCCAAATATAGCCCGCCATCCCCGAAAGAAGCGGCGGCCTCGGCCTGCGCTTGCGGGGCCATCTTGCGCAATTCGTCTTCGTTTTGCGCGATGCGAATACCCTTGCCGCCGCCGCCAGCTGCAGCCTTGATCATCACGGGGTATCCAACCTCTGATGCCACTTTCACGGCTTCGTCGGTTGTCTCCAAGCGCCCTTTCGACCCCGGAACCACAGGCACACCTGCGGACTGCGCCGCCTGTCGCGCGGCAACTTTATCGCCCATCCTGTCAATTGTATCGGCGGAAGGCCCGACAAAGGTGATACCAGCAGCAGTCAGCGCCCGGACAAAGCCGGCGTTTTCGGCCAGAAATCCATAGCCCGGATGCACAGCATCTGCTTTGGCAGCCTTTGCTGCCGCTACGACGGCATCGACGTTCAGATAGGATTGCGCCGCTTGCGCAGGCCCGATGCATACGGACTCATCAGCCAAACGCACCGCCAGCATATCCGCGTCCGCTTCTGAATAGGCTTGGATCGTGTGAACACCCATCGCCTGCGCCGCGTGAATAATCCGCACCGCGATCTCGCCACGGTTGGCAATGAACATGCGCTGGATTGGCATTCTTATTCCTCCAGCTGCGCAAGCGCTTCACCGGCCGTGACGGCGGCACCATTTTCCACAAGATAGCTGTCGAACGTACCGGCTGTCTCTGCCTTGATTTCGATGAATGTCTTCATCACCTCCACCAAACCGATGGTGTCGCCTACGGCAACGCTGTCACCTTTGGATTTGTATGTCGGTTCTTCGGGAGAAGCCTGAGTGTAGAAAGTGCCCGGAACGGGGGACATGACCTGCGCCATAGTAGTCTCCTTGTCTGATTTCTTTACGAGAGTGTTTTTGCAACTTCGGCAGCTGTCGCGATGCGTATGCCTGCGTCCGACAAGCCCGATCTGATCGCCTGTCCCATGCTAAGAGCACCGGGCGTGTCCGAGTGGAAGCAAATCGATTCAAACTCGATGTCCATCTCATCGCCTTCTACCGTTGTGACTTTGCCGGTTTGGCATGCTTTTACGCATTTTTCTGCGATCTTGGCCGGATCAGGCCGACCGACCTGACGTGTGAACACGATAGAGCCGGAATTATCGTAATCGCGGTCGGCATAGAATTCGCGAATGACCGGATGCCCTGCCCGCTTTGCGGCGGCGTAGGTTTTGGAAATGCCCATGCAAAACAGCAGGGCATCAGGGCTTGTGACCTGCAAGGTATCCACCAGCATTTCTGAAAGGTCATCGTTTGTCGCGGCTTCCATATACAGCGCGCCGTGAAGTTTAACGTGCTGCAACGGTGCACCGTAGCGCCGCCCGAATTCGCGGATCGCACCGATCTGATAAAGAATGTCATTAATCAATTCGGCGGAATCAGTGTTGATGTAACGGCGCCCGAAACCTTGCAAATCGGCATAGCCCGGATGCGCACCGACACCGACGCCATGTGCCTGTGCCAACTTCACCACGCGGTTCATTGAGTTCGCGTCACCAGCGTGAAATCCAGCCGCAATGTTAGCGGAACTGATGATCTTCATGATCTGGTCATCCGGCGCGTCACCAAGGACCCATTGACCAAATCCCTCGCCCATATCGCAGTTCAGATCTACTACTTGCTTCACGCCGTCGCCCTCTCGTTTATGCCCTCACATTGATGTTCAGAATTCGCGTAATTGGAATTTCTTTTTTTCGCTGACGCATTATCATTTTTTCAGATATCATTAGGGAGCGCCGTTAGAAAAAAGTAGAGAAGTCATGAATTTCAAGCACTTGAAGTACTTTGTCGCCACTGCCGAAACCGGGCAAGTGAGCCGCGCAGCAAAACTTCTCTCAATTTCGCAGTCATCTGTCACCAGTTCTGTGCGCGAACTTGAGGCAATTTTAGGCGTTTCGCTTTTTCAACGGCGCGCGCAGGGGATGGATCTGACCAAGGACGGGCGGCAATTCCTGCATGCGGCCAGAGATATTCTGGAGCGAATCGATGCCGCCCATGAATTTGATCGCGGCAGCAACGAGGTTACCGGAACGCTCACTGTTGCCGCGTCCTATACGGTCATCGGTTACTTCTTGCCCTATCATTTGGGGCGGCTTAGCCAGCTTTATCCGCGTCTCGACATCCAGATTGTTGAACTGAACCGTCAGAGCATCGAAGAGCAGCTGCTCAGGTGCCAGATAGACATGGCGCTGGCGCTGACCTCAAATATCCAGCGCGATGGCATTGAAACCCTGACACTTCTCAAGTCGCCACGCCGGCTATGGGTGCCGGCAGGCCATGAATTCTGCCACGAAGGTGACGTTCCCCTCAGCCGTATTGCACAGGAACCTTACGTGATGCTCACGGTCGACGAGGCGGCCCATTCCAGTATGAAATATTGGAACAGCCACAATCAGAATCCCAATGTGAAGCTGCGCACATCCTCCGTTGAAGCGGTCCGCTCGCTTGTTGGGAATGGTCAGGGCGTAACCATCCTGTCGGATATGGTGTACCGCCCTTGGTCGCTGGAAGGACGTCGGATCGAAACGGTCCCCACCGATGTTGAAATTCCGACGATGGATGTAGGGCTCGCATTCAACCGCGGCGCGGCGCGCAGTCTCGCAATGGAGACACTCAAAGGCTATTTCACCTCGGCATTTTTGTCGCCCAAGTTGCAGTTCTGAATGCCAGCCGCTTGAAACTTTGGAACGGTTACGCGATGGACAGCGGACACGATAGAGCCGTTCCACGCATTTCAACGGCCCACCCGAATGCACAGGAAACGTTGCTATGATGGTCGGACTGGGGCTTATTGCCCCGTTTTTTCTATACATACTTGCCGGCGTTGCAGCGCAACTCCTGCTCCGCCATGGTGCAGAACAACAGCGTTGGCTCGATGCCTTTACCTTTTATGTTGCGCTGCCCGCTTTGCTTTTCCAATCGGTACGCATCGTGCCACCCGGTGCTTCCGAACTCATCGGGTTTCTCGCGATAACCACGATGGTCACTGGCTTGATGTTCCTGAGCGGATGGTTGATCGGGCGCAAGAATCCGGCGGGCGACCACCCTGCGGTTTTCGGGCTTGCCGCAAGTTATTCCAATATCGGATACATGGGTCCCGCCCTGACGGTTGCGGTGCTTGGCCCGACGGCTGGCGCCCCCGCGGCTTTTGTTTTCTGTGCAGATGTTTTGTTGATCTTTACGATTTGGCCGCTGATGATCGGGGGCAACTCACAGGGCTGGTCACGTCTGGTTGATCCATTGCGCAAGGTTCTTACCCATCCCTTTATCATTGCGACCATCGCAGGGTTGCTGTTCGCGCAAAGCGGCCTGACCCTGCCAGACAGTATCGACGTGCCCCTGACAGGTTTTCAGAATGCCGCAGCGCCCACCGCCCTGTTCTCTCTCGGCCTGACGCTGGCGCGCAACCGTGGCGGCAAAGTCGAGCCACGTCTCGCGGCATGTCTAACGGTAAAGCTTGTCGGGCACCCGTTGGCTGTTGCGATTGCCTTTATCGTCGTCTCTGGGTTCGATCCGATTTGGGTGGCCACGGCGATTATCATGGGTGCCCTGCCCCCCGCCGCCAATGTCTATATCATGGCCCGCGCTGCCGGCATCAGTGTGCCCTTGTCTGCACGAACGGTGTTGTACGGAACCGCGTTCTCTGCGGTGACATTGCCCGTCATTCTGTCGCTTCTTGGTTGAATGTTCCACTAGAAGCGGTTCGCACATTGCTGCTCCACCATCTGAACCTCCGCGGTGATGCAAGCGACGCGCTGTGAGTGTCTGTCGTTTGATCCTTTCCATGGCCTGACAGGGTATTGCGCAGCAATTGCCGAAGACGACGTCGGAAGGTGTGACGTTGTTGATGCTCTCGCAGGAGCGTTAGTGATCGACAAATGCTTCGATCTGGGCTTCAAGATCACTTCGCAGGAAGTCATTTTCAAGCAGGATGCGGTTCTTCAGGGTTTGGTGCCCGAGACGGTTTCGAACCTGTGTTTCAGTGGTGAATCCGGACACAGCATGTTCATCACCGCGACCACGTCCGTCTATCAATTCTTCGTAAACTCACTTGGCGCGGAACCATGGACACGTCAGTCGGGTTAAGCTTTATCGGAGTAGATCTTGAACGCGCTGGTGTCGGTTGCATTGGAACATTGAAATGCCACCGAATTCATCGCGGCTGCTATCGTAGCCTACACCGTTACTCGCGACATTCGAAATGGTAGCTTGAAGGGCTGAAAGCAGATGAACGAACAGGTTAACCAATCTCGTCTAGCGATTATCGGGATGGGGCCGCGCGGGTTGGGTGCGCTGGAGGCGCTTGCAATGCGCGTCGAAGACGGTGCAGCGCCTTTGAAAGTCGATGCCTTTGATCCCTTCCCAGCCTTTGGCGCGGGACCGAATTTTGACCCTGATGAGCCTGCTGTCTGTCAACTCAACATCCCGATGCGGGACGTCGAAATTCGCCCGCCGAAATTCGCGCGTTGTGGGAGCTTTGCCGAGTGGCTGGAGGACGCGCCCGGACCGAATGCCTTTCCAGCGCGTGCCGATTTGGGACGATATCTCGAAGAGAGGTACGCAGACCTGAAGGCGTCAAGGCGACTGGAGATCACACTTTCATCCACTAAGGTGTCCGAATTAAAGCAGGTGGATGAGGGCTGGATGTTGCGCGTCGCGGACGAATGGGTCGGGCCGTACGCCGAAGTTCTGTTATCGCCAGGTCAGCCGGATGTAGAACCGGATGACCAGCTTGCCGAATGGCAGCAACATGCAGATGCGTCGCATGGCACACTCGCACAGTCCTATCCGGCGAAACGTCTACTGTCGCAGGCCACTGCTTGGTCGGGCCGCACTGTCGCAATTCGCGGGTTGGCTCTTTCGGCTTTTGATGTTTTGCGTGTTCTGACCACCCTTCAAGGCGGTAAGTTTCATCAGGGCAAATACCTGCCTTCGGGAAATGAACCAGCGTGCATCCTGCCATTTTCGCTGGATGGCAGACCGCCCTTCCCGAAGCCTGAAACCGAAGCGATTGATGCGAACTTTGAACCGGAGCACGAAGAGACATGGGCTTTTTCGGACAACATTAAAAACGCAGCAACCGCCGCCCCGAAACGAGCGCAAGAGTTTATAACGGAAGCGCTTTTGCCAGTCGTAGCCCGGATTTTGCGCGACGTGGGCGGCGATGCGGACACCTCCGATGTTGCAGACTGGCTAGAGACCGAATGGTCCTCGCCCGGTTCGCAGGAAACTGGCGGTTCATTAGAGACCTTGCAGGCCGGGATCGCGATGGCAGAGGGCAAAAGTCTGCCGTCAATCGGCTACGTGGTCGGGCAAGTCTGGCGAAAATGGCAGGATGAACTTCGAAGCGGCTATAACCCTGCCGAGACCCCGCCTGAAACCGCAGAAAAGATTGTCGCATTTGACGAGGGGCTCAAGCGGTATTCCTACGGACCGCCGGTCTCATCCAGTCGCGAGCTTGCTGCTTTGATTGATGCGGGGCTTGTCGATCTGGACTACGCTGCCGACCCTGATTTTGCACTTACTAACGGCGGCTGGACGTTGAAGAACGATGCGAGTTCTATCGAAGCGGACGTTATGATTGATGCTGTTCTGCCGTCACCGAACCTGTCGATCTTGCGGCCCCCGCTGCTAGTGGGCTTAATGGAAGCAGGACGACTGTCTCCGATCGCAGATAGCCTTGCTGCACATACTGCCGGCAATGGTCAACTTATCGGCAAAGACGGGGCGCAGTCACGCGGACTATGCCTTTTGGGGCGGTTGGCGTTGGGCAGCGTCGTGGCCGCGGATTCGCTTCACGATTGTTTTGGCGAAGCGTCTCACCGTTGGGCAGAGGGCGTAATGGAGCGGTTGGGGCCAAGGACCTGAGCAAAGCGATTGCGCGGGCTTACCGTCGGATACCGCAGTGTATCCGACGGGGCGCATCAGCCTCGATTGCCAATTCATAAATATGAGCTGACGGATCAAGAATATGCGCCATTGGAATACGTCAGTTCATAGCTGTGGCTATATAGCTCGAAAACGATACCAAAAGGGTCCTCGACATAGACCATGCGATATGGCTTGTCGTTCGGGAAATATTCCCGCACCGGCATGCGCTGCTTGCCACCAGCCGCAACGATCTTAGCCAATAGATCCTCAAGGTTCGGGTCTTGAATGGCAAAGTGGAACGTGCCGTGCTGACGGTAGTTCAAATTGTCTTGCGGTGCCTCGTGCCCTTCAAATTCGAACAATTCAAACCCGATGCGGTCCGCCGTTGCCAAATGGGCGATGCGCATGCGCCCCCACCCTTCGCCAAAAACATCTATGCACATCTGACCGATGTCGCTGTCGTCTTCGATTATGACCGTCGGTTCCATTATGACGTAAAAGCCAAGAACTTCGCTATAGAATCTGATCGCTTTTGCCAGATCCGGGACAGATAGACCGATGTGAGAGAACGAGCGGGGCGTCGGCAGCATAGTGTTTCCTTTCATGCGTGTTGAATAGGATTTAGCTGGACCGCGCTCGAATAAAAAATTATCATTTGGTATGATTTTCATAAATAAATTCACCACACATGCTTAACGCCACATGGTTGGACACCTTCACGACACTGTGCGATGTCGGACACTTCACGCGCACGGCTGAGTTGTTGGGGATGACGCAACCCGGCGTGTCGCAACACTTGAACAAACTGACCATTCAGGTCGGCAAGCCCCTGATCATAAAGGATGGCAAGTCGTTCACGCTGACCCCTGCCGGTGATGCGGTTTTGGCCATCGGCGTTGCGCGGCGTCAGCAAGAACGGGAATTGCAAGAGGCGATCCAAGCAGATGATCCCGACGCAGGGACCGTGAGCATCGGATCTTCGGGCAGCATTGCTATGTGGCTGTATCCACATCTACTGGAGCGGATGCACCGCGCACCGAAACTCGTTATTAACGTTACGGCTGCACCGCACGCCACTATTCTTGCCTCGGTCCTGAGCGGTACATTTGACCTTGGTATTGTCGCAGAGCCGACAAGCCATCCCAGGCTGGACGCCCAAGACTTGACCCGCGAAGAGCTGTGTCTGGTTGTCCCCCGATCCTTCGCCGGACGACAAGTTCACCTTCCCATGCTCGATGAGCTTGGCTTTGTCGCGCATCCGGATGCTTACGGCTATGCAGATGATCTTTTTTCTTTGAACTTTAAAGACACCTACAAAGGCGCTGACCGTTTGCGGGTCAGGACCTTTGTAAATCAGATCGGACAAATTCCGATCCCTGTGGCGCAGGGTCTTGGATATACAATTCTGCCAAGATCCGGCGTCGACGCTTTTGCCGGAAAGGCTGATCTGGCAATCATTCAATTGCCAAAGCGAAGATTTCAGGATCTACGCATCATATCGCGCAAGGGCCGAAGTGACATCGCACGTGTTGCGGCACTAGGTAAATTGATCACCCGCGCCGCGGTTGCACTGCAATAACTCCGTCCGAGTTGAGGTTATACGCCGCCTCTAAATGGTGTATTCAGAAGGCGGCGTTTTTCACGTATCATCCCCAAGGCGACATCACTGACCAAGTTCGAACAGCAGGGATGCCCCTGTACGGATACCGTCGATGAAACGGACCACCTCAAGGTTTTCGTTCGGCGCGTGGTTGGCCTCGTCTGCGTTTGCATAGGGCACAACAAAAGCCGGCTTCTTCAGTATCTTCGTCCAGACGTAATCCGGCAGGCTGCCGCCAACCGTCGGATAAAGCAGGGGTTCAACGCCGCGCGCGCGCTCGACCGCTTTGATCAGCGTCGCGGCAAAGGGCGTGTCCATGGGTGTTTTGGAAGGCAGCATACCATTGTGGCGGACCACCTCGACATTTGGTGCGTGCTTGGCGACATGCGCCTCGATACGCTCGAACACATGATCGGGTGTCAGGGGTTCGACCAGCCGCACATCGCATTTCGCGATGGCTTCATTGGGCAGAACTGTCTTGCTGCCCGGACCGCCGTAGCCGCCGTGAAAACCGTTGATGGTCAGTGTCGGATGGAACATCAGACGGTCCCAATACGGGCGGTCCAACGGGCCGTCGAGCGCCTCAAGGCCAAGGTCTTTCATCACCTCCGGCAGATCAAGTGGCAGACGCGATGCGGCGTCCAGCTCAAGATTGGTGGCAGGTATAACCGGTTCTGTGATGCCTTCGACTGTGATATTGCCATCAGCGTCCTTCATCGTTGCCAGCAGCTGTACCAGCGTCCAGATCGGGTTCGGCACGACGCCCCCGAAATTGCCGGAGTGCACATCGCGCGATGCCCCCTTTGCCACCAGATCAAATGACGCAACACCGCGCACACCGAATGTAATCACCGGTTGGCCGGTTTCATGAAGCGGCCCGTCAGAGGTCACGACAAGGTCGGCTTGCAGTTCGTCCATATGATTGCGCACAAAGTCGGCAATCTGTGGGGAGCCGATTTCCTCTTCACCCTCAAGGCAGAAAATGATGTTGCACGGCAAGGTGCCTGTGACCTTCAGATGGGCCTCGATCGCCAGAAGCTGCGCGAAATGCTGCCCCTTATTGTCACCAATGCCGCGCGCCCAGATGCGGCCATCGCGGACTTCGGGTTCAAACGGAGGACTGACCCAAGCCTCAAGCGGATCAGGCGGCTGCACGTCATAGTGACCATAAAGCAGGACGGTTGGTTTTGACGGATCAACGGTACGGTGTCCCAGAACGAAAGGATGTCCGGGCGTCTCGATCAGCTTGGCGTCGAAATCCAGCCCCTTAAGGTAATGGACAAGCATGCCTGCCACTTCCCTGATCCCGATGTTATGGGCGGAAATAGAGGGGTGGCTTACATATTCCATCACCCGCGCGACGTAGCTTTCTTCGTTTTCTTTGATGTAGTCGAAAATTTCGTCGATCTGGCTCATGCTGTTTCCTTTTCCAACAACAATGCAGCGGAGGGATGCACGGTGGCGGACCAGCCGGGCGGAATGATCGTGGTCGTATCCAGTTGCGTGATCACGGCAGGGCCGGACAGCCGCACGCCCGCACACAGGGTGGCGCGGTCATAGATTGGCGTGTCCACATCGCCGGTCTCCCAATGCACCATCTGAGATTGGACCGGCGCTGGCTTTTCACCGGTGTCAAGGTCGGGGCGCGGCGATGCTTCGGTGCGGCCTGCCGCCTCGATGCGCAATGTAACCAGTTCAACCTGAGCGTCCAGAATGAAGCCGTAAAGGGCTTCGTGTGCCTGCTTGAAACGCGTTTCGGTGTCTTCAGGTGTGTCGGCCCAATCAACGGCAATCTCGCCGCCCTGCCCGTGAAAGCGCAGCAATGCGCGGGTCTGGATGTCACGGCGCTCCACCGGAATGCCCTCTTCTTCCAACCACGCGGTGGCGTCTTTGACCAGCTCGCTGGCAATGCTGTCGCCCACGCTTTGATCAATGGCACCGGGTGTCGGCAAAGCACGTGTAAATTCCGCTTTAAGATCGGCGGCAAGCAACCCGTCAGCACAAAGCAAGCCCGGCGCAGGCGGCACCATGACCTGATTGATGCCAAGCAGTTCTGCCAATGCAACACCGTGCAAGGGACCGGCACCGCCGAACGGCACCAGTGTGAAGTCGCGCGGATCATGGCCACGTTCCACAGAAACGGTCCGAACCGCGCCCACCATGTTGTTATTCATAATCGCAAGAATACCACGCGCTGCATCGTGGCGTTCCAGCCCAAGCGGACCGGCAACATTGTCATCCACAACCTTAAGCGCGGCTTCCTGATCCAGCGACATCTCTCCGCCCAGCAAACTGACAGGCAAATGACCCAGTGCAACATGCGCATCTGTCACGGTCGCCTGTGTCCCGCCATGACCATAGGCCGCAGGACCTGGCCTTGCTCCGGCGGAATGGGGACCAACTGCAAGCGTTTCATCCGCGACCTGCGCGATAGACCCGCCGCCTGCCCCGATTGTCACCATATCGACCATCGGCAGGGACAGCGGCCAATCGCCAACCTTGCCCGATTGCGTCAGGCCAACGACACCATCGCGTATCAGGCAGATGTCAGCAGAGGTGCCACCGATATCGACAGTGATGATATCCTTGATCCCGCAGGCCCCGGCAACGTCACAGGCGCCCACAACACCGGCAGCGGGGCCGGACAACGCAGTAAGCGCCGGTGCCGTGCGGATCGCCGCCGTGCCTGCAACACCGCCGTTTGATTGCATCAACAAAAGGGGTGATGCGACGTTTGCCTCGGACAGACGGTTTTCCAGCCGCTCCACATAGGTGGAAACGCCGGGCATGACGCCCGCGTTCAGAACCGTTGCAAGGCTGCGTTCGAATTCGCGCACGACCGGCAAAACATCTGTGGAACAGGTGACATCCACGTCAGGCAAAGCGGCCCGCAACAATTCGGTCACGCGCTTTTCGTGATCTGCATTTGCGTATGCGTGAACCAGACAAACCGCGACCGCTTCGACATTTTGCGCGCGGATCGCTTCAGCCACCTTTGCCACGCAGTCCTCGTCCAGCGGCGTCATCACAACGCCCCCTGTGCCGATACGCTCATCAATTTCATGGATACGCGATGCGGGAACCGGACGGCGCGGCTTGACCCACGTGAACAGGTTTGCATGACGCGGAATATCCTGACGCCCGATTTCCAGCACGTGACGGAAGCCCCGCGTTGTCACCAGCGCTGTTTTGGCCCCTTTGTTTTCAAGGATCATGTTCGTGGCAACAGTTGTGCCATGCAGCACCTGATCCAACACGGATGCATCAATGCCAGCATCCCCCAAAACCGCATTCACACCCGTCATGAAAGCCTGCGATGGATCTACCGGCGTCGACGGTGTTTTGGCACGCCAGACCTGACCGGAAGTGCGATCAAGCAAAGAGATGTCAGTGAAGGTGCCGCCAATGTCGACAGCCACGGCATAGGACGGATCAAAGGTCATATCAGACGAGGGCATCGACGTACTCCTGACGGTAAAAGCGGCCAACCTTCGGGCGGTCGGCGCGGTGTGATTTGGTTGCGGTAACGTCGAGTTCATCGTTTTTTATGACCACGCCGTACAATTCAAGCGCGGCTGCTTCGGTGACAAAACCGTCGAGCACATCTTCAAGAACACGTTCTGCGGGACGGTCATATGGATGCCCATGCCCGCCCCCTCCTCCGGTCTCGATGCGAAGGATATCGCCTTTTTTCAGCATGTTACCGTCTGACAGCGGGTTCAGAACCACCTCATCCGGTGTGCCCGGATTTACAATCGCAACGCCGTGACGGCCGGACCGCCCGCCGTCGATGCCCCATGGCGGGTTCTGCACACTGTCGATACGGATCGCGCACATGGTGGTTTCGGCAAGGATCTCGTATTCGCGCACAATGCCACAGCCCCCACGATGTTTGCCCGCCCCACCGGAATCAGGCACCACGCCGTAGCCCCGCATCGTGACAGGATATCCAGCTTCAAGAAACTCCACCGGATAGTTTTCTTGCGCGACAAAATAGACAGCATCAATACCGTCCGCTGTCGCCCGCGCGCCGTAGCCGACACCGATACCGTCAGCCAGAAGGTACGGCTCCAATTCGCCCGCCTTGTTGCGGAATTCGCCACGCATGATGTTCACCACATAGGCCGAATTCGCAGCGGGCGCTTCGCCGCCGCCGGTGTTGAGCAACCCGCACATCGCGGAAATCATCCGCATCGCCGTCAGGCCGCGCAGGCCAAGAGGCGCGGGGTATTTCGGTTGCAGGAACGACCCCTCGCGAAACAACACCTCGTCCAATGCATTCGGACCGCCCGCGTTGCACACCTGCGACGGATCACCCCCCAGATAGAACAGGCCCAGCGCCATACCCGGCACGCCCTTGTTCATCAGATAATTGATAGGACCCGGGGCCTGATCATCGCTCTCTCGTGCATCAAAGATAAAGTGATCGTCCCCATCAGTGCCCTTTTCGCGGGTCAGGGCAAAACGCATGCGGAACGGGCCGTTGCCGTGGCCATCACTGTCGATGGCATCGGTGAATTTATGCGTGCCGTAGTCAAACGTCTCCGCCAGTTTTGTGCGCACCAAACGGCGCGTCCGGTCTAGCAGCTGGGCCAGTGCGTCGGCCATCATGTCCGGCCCGAAGCGATCAAGGATTTCACCAACCCGCTTGGTCCCCAGATCGACCGAGGCCATCAACGCGCGCATGTCACCGATACTTTGATCGGGAAAGCGGGAGTTGCGGTGGAAGATGTCGAGCACAGCTTGATTAACTTCACCCGCCTCGATCATCTTGGTGACGGGAATCATCACACCTTCCTGGAAAATATCGGTCGCATCAGGGCTGATTGAGCCGGGCCGCAGCCCGCCGATGTCGGCAAAATGCGCCCAGCTCATCACAAACGCGCAGATGCGCCCGTCACGAAACACTGGTGCCAGCAAAACCTGATCGTTCGAATGCGAAATTGCCCCGTAAGAGCCGTAGCAATCATTGTACCAATAGACGTCGCCGGGCTGCATGGTTTCTGCCGGAAACTTCTCCAACACAGGACGGGTCATATCGCCAAATATTGGAACCATTGAGCCGACGGCCATCGTGCCGTGCCCATCAAAAAGCGCGGTGTAAAAGTCCTTCTTCTCGCGGATAAAGGCCGAGATCGCAGTGCGTTCAATCAGCGCCTCCATCTCTGACTGGGCGGCGGCGATGGCCCCTCTGATAATCTCTAACGACACAGGATCGCAGATATGGCTGGGGGGTGCCTTTACGGCGGTTTGTTCGTTCATCATCAGCTCCTTAGTCGTTCGCTGCGAGGGTGAGTACCGTCTGGCCAAACGCGCCGCTGTGCATGTTTTCATGCGCCTGCGCGATATCGGTCAGAGGGAATGATGCGCCGATGGCGGGGCGCAAGGCACCTGCATCGGACAGTTCAGTAAGCATTGCGTTCGCGGCCTTACGTTGATCGGCTGTCAGGCGGAAACCCTGCACAAAGCGGATCACCGCGCCCAGATCGGCCAGCTTGTAATAGGGTAGTGTCGGTGTGGGATCAGACGAGCAGGAGTAAGACGCGATGGTCCCATGCACGGCAAGACAAGCGATGTCGGTTTCCAGATTGGCGGCTAGATCGACCTCGATAACGCGATCAACACCTGTGCCGCTTGTCAATTCATGCACATGGGCAGCGACGTCTTCGGTGTGCCGGTTGATGGTCGGAACCCGCGCGATCTTGCCCACGTGTTGCGCCCTCGTATCAGAGCTGACAACCGCAATGACATCGGCATTATGGTGCAGGGCGACCTGCAAAGCCATATGGCCCACAGCGCCAGCAGCCCCCTGGATCAAAAGTGTTTTACCATCGACCGGCCCATCTGCGAGCACCAAAAGCCATGCGGTCAGGCCCGGAACGCCAAGGCAAGCACCTTCTTCGAAGCTCAGTTTGTCAGACAGCCGCACCGCCTGTTCCGATGGCAATGCAATCAGTTCAGCGGCGGTGCCATAGGCGCGTCCCGCTTCGCCGTATCCGCCCTGTGCGTTCCACAGCCAGACCCGTTCACCGATCCGGTCTTCGGATACACCTTCACCAGTTTCCACGATCACGCCTGCCCCGTCGCAATGCGGGATCACCAGCGGATGGGCCATCTGCATCCCATTCCATCCGGCGCGCCGTTTCACGTCTGCGGGGTTAATGCCCGACGCATGGATGCGTACCACCACCTCTCCGGAGGCGGGTTTCGGATCGGGCATATCAATGACCGACAAAACCTCAGCCGCTGGACCGGTCCGGGAATAGGTGGCGGCACGCATCACGAACGCTCGTCAAACAGATGGCAGGCCACATCGCGGTTGCCCACTTTCTGCGGCAACGGAATGTCGGTGGCACAACGACCAAAAGCTTTGGGACAGCGATCGCGGAAAACGCAGCCCGATGGCGGATTGCGCGGATCGGGTGCACCGCGCCCGATGGGAAGAGGATCATGGCTTTGATCTGCTTTGGGGGTTGGCACGGCAGCGACCAGCGCTTGCGTATAGGGGTGCAGCGGGTCGCGTACGATCTCTTCGGTCGGGCCGTCCTCCATGATGCGGCCCAGATACATGACGATGGTGCGTTCACACACGTAGCGCACAAGCGCCAGATCATGGCTGATGTAGATCGCAGTCAGCCCCAGCTTGTCGCGGACCTCGCGGAAAACGTTCAACACACCGGCACGGACAGAAACGTCGAGCATCGAAACCGGCTCGTCCGCGACCACAAAGTCGGGTTCAAGGATCAGGGCGCGGGCCATCACCACACGCTGCAACTGACCGCCCGACAACTGGTGCGGATAGCGGTCCAGATATTGCTCGGGCTCGGCAAGGCGGACAAGTTCCAGCGCCTTGATGATGCGGCTGTCCCATTCCGTTTTGGGGATACCCGCGTTGCCTAACGGCTCTGCCATCGTTTTCTTGATGGAATAACGGGGGTTTACCGCGTCAAAGGGGTTCTGGAATATCATCTGGCTGCGCGACCGGAACTTGCGCAGTTCAGTTCCCTTTAGCTGCGCAATTTCTGCCCCGTCAAAACGGGCCGACCCGCCTGTGACGTCCTCCAGTTTGACCAAAAGACGCCCCATCGACGTTTTCCCGCATCCGCTTTCGCCAAGCAGACCGACACTTTCGCCTTTGTTCAGCGTGAAAGTAATTCCGTCGACCGCTTTGACGACCGAAGGCAACCCCAACATCGCAGACGCGGCCGAGCCGACCTTGTAATGCAATTGCGCGTTTTCGACCTCGACAAGTGGCGTGCTCATGCCATCTCTCCCCATGTCTCGGGTTGGGCTGCCTGCGCACGCAACTGCGCCGCTTCGTGCGCGCGGTGACAGGCGACCGAATGGCCCTCTGCCTGCTTTTCCAGAACGGGTGACACTGCACGGCAGTGATCGGTGGCAAAGGGGCAGCGCGCCGCAAAACGGCAACCGCTTGGCGGGGTGGCAAGGTCCGGCGGCGCGCCACTGATCGGGGTCAGCGTGCCCGAACCCGCGCTTGCAATATCGGGGAAGGCGTTCTTCAGACCCATGGTGTAAGGATGCAGCGGTTCGGATAGCAGCGTCGCGGTATCGCAATCCTCGACCACCTCGCCTGCGTACATCACCACCGTGCGGTCACAGATATAGGCGACGACAGAAATGTCATGCGTTACCATAATGATAGAAATGCCAAGCTCGCGTTGCAGATCGCGCATCTGGTCCAGAATTTGGCGTTGAACGATCACATCCAATGCCGTCACCGGTTCATCCGCCACGATCAGCTTGGGGTTCAATGCGAGCGCCAAGGCAATCGCGACCCTCTGGCGCATGCCGCCGGAAAACTGGTGTGGATAGTCACGCAGACGGTTCGCCTCAATCCCGACCATTTCGAACAGTTCTTCCGCACGCACCTTGGCTTGAGCACGGGTCATGCCGCCCCTGCCCCGCAGCACTTCATTCAACTGGTATTCAACGCGGTACACCGGATCGAGCGAGTTCATTGCCGATTGCGGCACAAATGCAATGTCACGCCAGCGCAGGGCGTTCATCGCTTTCTCCGGTAGCTTGGCGAGGTCTTGCCCGTCAAACATCATGCTGCCTTCGGTGATCTTGGCGTTGTCGGAAATGATGCGGGTAAAGGCGCGCGCCATCGTGGTCTTGCCACAGCCGCTTTCGCCTACGAGCCCGACGATTGACCCCTTTGGCACATCAAAGGACGCGCGTGACACGGCGACGATATCAAGACCCGGCACCTCATAGGCGATAGACAGATCTTTGACGGTAAGAAGGTGGTCAGTCATATCAACGGCCCAACTTTGGAAACAGAAGGTTTTCGTAACCGCGCGAGATGAAGAACCCCGCAGAAACGACCAGAATGATTGCTAGGCCCGGAGGGATGAACCAATGATAGGCTTGGCGGCTCAGTGCCTGACTGGCAAAGGCATCCTGCAACATGAAGCCCCAACTGATGCTGTCAGGATCACCGAACCCCAGAAAGCTGATGGAGGCTTCGGTCAGGATGGCCCAGCCGATGGCAATGGACCCGTAAAGAAGCGACAGCGGGACGATATTGGGCGCGATGTGGCGTGTGATGATCTTGAAATCGGAAGAGCCTGACACCCGCGCCGCTTCTACATAGCCGCGAGAGCGTAGGGTCAGCACTTGCGAACGGATCACGCGCGCTGTGTCACGCCACAGGACCAGCGCCATAGCGATGACCGTGTTCCAGATTGAGGGTTCGAGAAAGGCCGAGATCACAATCACAAACGGCAGGAACGGAATACCAAAGGCCACATCGGCCAGCCGCATCAGGACGGTATCAATCCAGCCCCCGAAATAACCGGACATCAGGCCGACAATGGTGCCGATGAACGCGACCATAAACGCCGCCGTCAAACCAACCAGCAGGGCCGACCGTGCGCCATAGACGATCTGCGAAAAGATATCGCGGCCAAGGCTGGTGGTGCCCAGAATATGGCCCTCCTGCCCCGGCAGGAAATCAGACGCGAGGTTGTAATCTTCCGAATACAAAATCTCGGTCGGATCATAGGGGGCCAGCACCGGCGCAAAGATCGCGGTCAGGACAAACAGCAGATAGATCACCAGACCCGCAACGGCAAAGTTGTCGCCAACCGGCAGGTTCAGCATGTTGAACATGCGGCGGATCGGTCCTTGGGAAGCGATAGCCTCAGGCATGGGAAATCCTTGGGTCGAGGAAGGTGTAAAGAAGGTCGGCAATCAGGTTCATCAGGATTACGACAACAGCGATCATCAAGAACGCCCCCTGCGCCAGTGGATAGTCGGAAGCTGAAACCGCCGAGACAAGTTCACGTCCCAATCCCGGCCAGGAGAACACGCTTTCGACCACCACGTTGCCTTGCAATTGATAACCGACAGAGATTGCGAACGACGTCATCACCGGCAGCAAAGCGTTACGTGCGCCGTGTTTGATGACAATAGTATAGGGTGACAGGCCTTTGACCTTGGCCATGGTGACGAAGTCTTCTTTCATCACGTCCAGCATGTTCGACCGCATCAGCAGCAACGGCAAACCCTGGGAATATATTGCCAGCGTCAGCATCGGCAGCGCGAGGTGGGACAGAAAATCAGCCGAGGTATAGAGCGCCCAAAGGCTGTCGTATTCGGTGCCAGCGGACCGCGTTCCCCCCGCAGGGAATATGCCCAGCGAAAAGGAAAAGACCGCCAGCAACACCATACCCAGCCAGAACTCCGGCATCGCGCGGGTGGCAAGGACAATGGGCAAAGCCACAGCTTCGGCGCGGCTGGCGCGGCGCCATGCAAGCCACGCACCCGCGAGAATACCAAAGATGTAGGCAATGATGAGCGAGGAAAACGTCAGGATCAGCGTGTTCGGAAGCAGCAGCCAGATGCGTTCGGAAACCGGCGTGCGGTAGCGGAATGAATATCCCAGCTCGCCCTGCAACAGATTGCCGAGGTAGGTGAAATACTGCGACAGCAGTGGTTCATCCAGACCGAATTGGCGGATCAACTGCTCTTGCTGTTCAAGGGTGAAAGACGGGTCGATGTAGGCCGCGAGCGGGTTGCCCGGCATCAAGCGGAACATCAGAAACAGGATTGTCACAACTGCCCAAAGGACCAGCATTAACTGTAAGGTGCGCGATAGAACGGGTTTGAGCGTACTCATGAGAACCTGCTGCCAGTTTTGGGTGAAAGGGGGAGGAGAGAGCGGCACAGACGCGCCGCCCCCGTTTTGATCGGGCCGTCGTTAGTCGGCCAGTGTCTCTTTTACGCCATCAGGATAGGCCAGACTGTCACCATCCATTGTGTAGCCTGCTTCTTCCAGCATCGCTTTCGCGACGTCAGACCCCGCCTTGAAGTTGTCGACAACATCTTTGGCGTGCCAGAATTCAAGCGCCGGTGAAACAACCGAGTTTGATGCCACCGCAAAGCCTTTGAAAGCAGCGTTTACGATCAGGCGGCGATCAACGGCAGAGGACAGCGCCGAGCGGAAGGCCGGATCATCGAACGGCGGGCGGCGGTTGTTAAAGGCCAGATACCGGAAACCGATGTCGACGGTTGATACGACTTCCAGATCACCATCCGCTTCTGCGGCATCAACCAGAACTTGCGGGTCACCGGAGAAATCGGTCAGGAAGTTCACCTCACCTGAACGCAACATGCCCAAAGATGCTTCGGCGTTCGGCACAAAACGCAGGATCCAGCGCTCGGCCTTTGGTGCGTTGAAGTGATCGGTGTTTGCACTCAGAACGATCTCTTCGTTGGTGATCCAGCGGTCAAACTTGTAAGGGCCTGAACCGATGGGCATCTCTTCCTGATAGCTCTCTGCGTTTTCCTCTTTGGTCGACAGGTCGGCAAGGATCGGCTCCCACACGTGCTTGGGGATCAGGTTGATCTTGGCAAGGCTGGAGATGATGAAAGACGCAGACGGGTTCTCAAGCGTGAAGACCACGACATTGTCGCCCTCGATTGCGATATCGCTGATGCCCTTGCCGAACGGCGAATACATCGGCGCTTCACCACCAACCGTTGTCTCAAACGAAAACTTGACGTCTTCGGCGGTCAGGGGTTCACCGTCATGCCACTTCATATCATCGCGCAGGGTCACGGCGATGGTCTTGTCGTCGCGCCATTCATAGCTGGTCGCGGCCCATTCTGTGGGCAAGCCGTCCGGCCCAACGCGGAACAGGCGGTCATACAGCAGCTCGGTAATCCAGCTGTCGGTCACCCCGGAGATATAAAGCGGGTTTACCGCAATCACGTTATCGGCGGAATTGGCAATGATGTCTTTCTGGTCGCCCTTGGGGGCCAGCGACAACCACGTCCATGTGTTACGGATACCGATGCCCGACTGATTTACAACCGATGCTGCATCCCAGATTGTGTTGTCAAAGGCAAAGGCCTGCTCGGGGTGCACCAGCATCATGTTGGGCTGGTCTTTGGCCAGAATTTCCTGCGCCTGACGGACAAGCGCCTGACGCTCTGTCGGGTCAATCGTCACACGCTGCTTTTCAACCAGCGCATCATATTCGGGGTTGTTGTATCCGATGAAGTTATAACCGGATTCCGCCGTGGTGGAGTGGAAAAGGTTATAGATAATCTCGTCGGGATCGGAGCGTTCGGGCCGGCCGGTCATCTGCCACGCCGTCACGTCCCAGTCTTCGCGGTTGTACCAAACCTCGGATGACATCTGCTCCCACGGCATGACGTCAACTTCTACGTCCAGACCCAGTTTGCGCCATTCCTGTGCAATAAGTTGAACGGCCTGAAATTCCGCCGGTTGCGCCGCCTGCGGGCGCGAAAGCAAATGGATCGTGCGGATTTTGTCCTGCGCCCATGTCGGTCCGGCAAGCATCGCCATGCTCATCAGCGACGTAGACGCCAGCTTTAATAGTGTGTTCACAATATCTCTCCTGTTGTCGTCGACCCATCGGGCCAGTCAGCATGCAAATGTTACGGAACAACGCGACCAAACGTGCGGCCAAACTTCTCTTCCGTACATTCTTTCGCCGGGCAGTCCGGCGTTATTCTTGGTATTGACGGACAGCCTCTAGTGTTTTACTCAGTGAGACAGAACGAAATTACTTTATTCAGTAAAACACGAATGTTGAAAAAGACAATACACTTTTTTGGAGCAACCATGACAAACGATGCTGTACCCCCCCCTGCCCAACGAAAATCGTATAAAATTGAGGCAGTGGGTCGCGCGCTGAATGTTCTCGAGGCTCTGGCCGAAAAACCCGGCCTTGGCGTGACCGCACTGGCCAATGAAATGGGGCTAACGAAATCTATCGTTTTCAGACTGTTACAGACACTCGAAGAAGCAGGTTATGTGCACCGCGACGCAGAACGGGCCACCTTTTCACTGGGCTACCGCGTTGCCCTGTTGGGCGAACGCGTGGGCCGCGATGGGGCTTTGCTGCATGTCGCCCCGCAAATCATGGACGAGTTGCGTGATGAAACTGGCGAAAACGTCAATCTGGTCATCCGCGAAGGGAATTATGCGCTGGCCCTGGCGACTCGCGAAGGGCTGCACGCGATCCGTATGTTCGCGCAAACAGGGCGCAAGGGGCCATTGCATGCAGGCGGCGGCTCAATGTTGTTGCTCGCCTATGCTGAACCCTCCATTCTAGACCGCGTCCTCACGTCCGAAATGCCCAGCTACACGAATCATACAATCACAGACCCCGAACAGCTCAGCAAAATCCTGCACCGGATTCGTGCAAACGGGTACAACGTGGCGCTGAACGATCTGGATGATGGCGCATTTTCGATCGCTGCCCCGATCTTTAACGCATCGGGTGAAGTGGTGGCCGCCCTTTCAATCGCCGGTGCCGCCGTGCGCCTCGATGAGCAAAGACGCGAAGTCTATATCGAAGCGGTGAAGGCTGCGGCCGACAAAATCTCCGCAAAGCTCACCCTCGGCTGAAAATCCAAACACCGCGCCTTCGGGCAATCGCGCCGCTTGCCCGACTCAAACCTCTCTGCTAGCGTTTTATCAAATGCAACATCGTTTCATTGAGCAAAACACAGGAGAGAGAAATGAACCAAACAGAAAAAGACCTGCTTGAACAGGTGACAATCGATGCGCCGTGGGCCTTGGTCGAGAGCTTTGCGACGTTCAAGCGCGAGCATCCCGATGACGTCAATCGCGGAATGGATGAAGTTGTCGACACACTTCGCGGTCATGGTGTCGAGGTTCAGGTGCACGAGCCGGAGCTCTATCTCAGTCTGCCCGGTCAGGCGCGTGTCGAAGCGGATGGCACAACGTTCCGCGCCAAGCCTCCTGCCTATGCTGTGAACACACCAAACGGACTAAGCGGCCCGCTGGTCTATATCCCCGGCACCACCAACATGGACGAAGAAGACGCGTTCGAAAGCCAGTTGGAAGCCTCTGCCGAGATGGAAGCGAAGGTGCGCGGCAAGATCGTGCTGACCGAAGGTTTCGCCAGCCCCGCGATCATTTCGTTGATGGACACATGCGGTGCCATCGGTGTGATTGCGATCAATCCCGGCGTCGATATCCACTGGGGTATCTGCACGACCATCTGGGGCACGCCCGGCACGGATGATCTGCCGAACAAACCAACTATTCCCGCTGCCGCGGTCAATTTCGAAAGCGGTCAGGCCTTGCGTGCAATTGCCGAAGCCGGTGGTGAAGCCACGATCTTTACCGAGATGGAAGAAGGCTGGTTCACCTCAAAACTGCCTGAAATCACGATCCCGGGCACTGAAGAGCCAGAGAAATACGTGCTGTTGCACGGCCACCTTGACAGCTGGGATGTGGGTGTCGGCGATAACGCAACCGGTGACGCCAGCATGCTGGAAATCGCCCGTGTATTGTGGGCCAACAAGGACAAGCTGCGTCGCACGGTCAAAATCGTCTGGTGGCCCGGCCACTCCACCGGCCGTTACGCGGGATCCACATGGTATTCCGACACCTTCGCGCTGGATCTGGACGCCAACTGCGTGGCGCAGGTGAACTGTGACAGCCCCGGCTGTCGCTGGGCCACGGAATTTCTGAATGTATCTGTCATGTCAGAGAACCACGACTATCTGGCACAGGTGATTAAGGACGTTTGCGGCAAGGAATTGCACTCCGAACGCCCCCACCGCGCAGGCGACTATTCTTTCAACAACATCGGTTTGTCCGGTTATCTCATGCTGTCCTCTGCCATGACAGACGCACACCGCGAAGAACTGGGATATTACGCTGTTGGCGGCTGCGGCATGAACATTGCATGGCACACCGAGAACGACACGCTTGAGATCGCTGACAAGGATATTCTGTTACGCGACATCAAGGTGTACCTGCTCGCCGTCTTCCGCAACGCAAACGCTGCGGTCTTGCCGCAGGACTGGCGCGCGACGGCCCTCGAATTTCAGGACACGCTGGCGACCTATCAATCCGAAGCTGGCGATGCGTTCGACCTTTCAGACGCCAAAGCAGCAAGCGACAGTTTGTTGAGCAAGCTTAACGCGTTCTACGATGGTGTCGCCGATGGGTCCGTCAGTGAGGCGCGGGCGAATATCGTGATCCAAGACCTCGCTCGCATTCTGGTGCCGCTTAACTTCAACCGCTCGGACCGGTTCCGCCATGACCCTGCGCTGACCATCCCGCCCCTGCCCGCCTTGGATCAGGCCAGCAAAATCGCCGCGACGCCGGCAGATTTGCAGGGGTTCGGACGCACACAACTGGTGCGTGGGCAGAACCACGTGATCGCAGGCATGCGGTCCGCTGAAACCCTGATCGAACGCGTCGCCGGGGTTTGATGAAATCAGGCAAAGCGCGGCGGGTCATACCCCGCGCTTTGCCTTACCAATCGCCTTGTCGATAGACCCGCAGTAAGGGTCTATCCGTCAGATTTACGAAACGAGGTTTTCAAAAGCCGCTCGAAAACCCGGATCATCGCCCCCTTATCGCTTTCACCATACCCTTCTGCCAAAGCATGCTGATACGTCGCTGTTGCCGCTGCCAGAACTGGAGCGGGGAAACTGTTGTTCGCCATAATTTCTGACCCTGATACCAGATCCTTGTACGCTGCCTGCATCGGATAACCCTGATCAAATATGCCTTCCAGAATATTAGGCAGGAAGAATTCGCTCGCATAGCTGCGGCCGGTGCCAGTGTTGACAATGTCCGTGATCTGCTCGGGTTTCAGACCGAGTCTGGTAGAGACAGGCATAATCTCGGCCAAGGCCGCCATGTTGATGTCGAACAGCAACTGATTGATCAGTTTGGCAAGTTGCCCTGTCCCCACTGGCCCCACGTGCAGCACCTTCGAGGCCATCGCAGACAGGCTGTCTTTGTGCGCGGCCACAAGCGCCGGATCGCCGCCGATCATCATGGTCAAGGTTCCGTCCTCCGCACGTTTTTGCATGCCTGATACCGGCGCGTCCAAAAAATGGATGCCGCGCTGCGCGAGCCTTTCAGAGATATTACAGGCTGCGGTATGGGAGGTCGTAGAGGTGTCAAAGACGACGGCTCCTTCGGCGAGACCAGCAACAAGGTTTTTTTCTCCGAACAGTGCATCTTCAACGACCTTTCCATTCGGCAGGCAGGTGACCATCACCTCATGATCTTTGAGAGCGCGCGGATCTTTAACGACATTCAAATCCGTGGTCACGTCATTCCTTGCGTCATAGGCAACCACGTCGACGACGGAAGATAATCGCTGCGCCATAGGAAGCCCCATCTGCCCTAATCCGACAAATACCCAACTCATCTGCTCACCCTCTATTTCAGTTCCAAACGCTCGCTGATTGCGCGCCTGTTCTCACACCAGTCGCTATGTACTTTGTCTGGATCGGCGCAAATGCACAAACCACAAAGAAGAAGACCGATAAGTACTGTCCTGCCTATTTTCAGTGGCGGCTTTCACGAAAGTCACGGTGCAGAGGCATCTCAATTTCAACCCCATGTTGAAAAGAATCGTAGGTCTAACCGGTCGGGTTATCGTTTGATGACCGAAGTAACGCTTAAAAGATGCGCTGAGTATCGGCACCGCAGGACCAATTCCGGGCCTGCGCGGATGTATTTTGTCAGTAGCGTGACCGGCCCGCGCAAGATGCCCTTCGCTGCTGTCATGCACTAATATCACATTCAGGAAGGCGTTAGTGGCGGCAGGGCCGGAGCCGGGTTATGCCGTCTGGAGTTACAACGCCGAAAAGAAAATCGAGATCCTGAATTGCCGCTACATTTGCCTTGCGACGCCTGCTGATGATGCGCTGCGTTTGATGGTTGGCACCGCTGAACTCGAGGCAGAATCGCCAACACCCAGCCTGCCGCGTGAGGCTTCAAATATCATGTCACAGATCAAATACGAGACGGCAGTCAGCGTCGCGCATACAGACTCGCGGCTGCTCCCGGTCAACCGCAATATGTGGTGCACGTATAACATCGTCGTGCACGATCCGTGTTCTGTCGCGCTGAAACCCTATGTCATCAACTACGTGGCCAACCGCCATCAAAACGACGGCGCGAACGAAGAGTTCAACAAATTTGGCTCGCCCGAGTTCTTTCTGTCTGTGAACCCGCATATGCCGGTGATCGACAAACATATCCTCAAGGACGAAAACGGCGAACCTGCGGTCGCCAACCTCAAGCATTTCGTCTTTGATTTCGATTGCATGCAAGCACAGGCGGATATCGCAGGGCCGCAACAGCATCTATTATGCCAGTGGATGGACCGCAGGTTCCGGTTTGCATACCGAATATTGGCAGCAGGGCGTGGATGTGGCGAGAATGATGATGAAGGCAGTTATGTCGGGCGAAGAGGTGGTTGAGGAACAGGCCCAGTCACGGGCAGAGTTCATCACGTCACGTCTGATTGCCGCTGGCGCACACGCGTGACCATAGGAAACGAAGGGCGCCAGCGCACAGTGGTCGCAGGCGTCCGAACCTTTATCAATACGACATCAAACCGAGTCTAAGTCAGTCCGGGTGGCGATGCACATGGACTGCGCAATGAGCATGGCGCACGACATGACCCGCAGTTGAGCCAAGGAAGTAGTCTCGCAAGCCCGGCTTGTGAGAGCCCATCACAATGCAATCAATGTCGTGCTTCTTGGCATATTCCAGGACGGTCCGGCCCGAGTGACCGGACACCATCACAGTGGTGGCTTCTGGCACTATCGACGCTTTTTCCACCAACACCGCTTTTGCGGAATCGAACCCGGCCTTGACCGCTTTCTTGTCCAGATAGGCGCTCACGGTTCCGTGCAACTCTTCATGGACGTGGAGTGCGATGATCTCCCCTCCTGCCGAACACAGTGCCTTTGCGATCTCAAGCGTCTGAGAGGAGACCCCGTGAGTCAAAGCCATCGGTACCAGAATTTTTGAGTACATCTTGCGTTCCTTCGTGCAGTTTTTACGTCCAGTGCGTGTAAGCTTAGCACGAATTTCCGTTTCAGTACCGTTTGTCAGTGAATTTGCGAGAAACGGTCCTGTGACGGCCATTGGCGCGTGCGGAGAAATTGTACATGAGGTCGGAATACGGCATATCGTATGGTTCACGAAGGCGTGAATATGGTTGGTGACACCCTGCACGTATTCTAGTTTCAAACCAAGCGGTAAGATGGCGGAGCGAGATCAGTACCCAGTGTTTAGAGTTCCGATATTCTGAGGGGAGATTTCATATGACTTTACTTTCTTTTACGCGGCGCAGCGTGCTGACAGCCACAGGTGCGGCAGCGGTTTCAGGCCTGTCTGGTTTGTGGACTTCGGCAAACGCGTCGGGCCTGCGTGCGACACCCAGCATGCGCGGTGGTGCGAATAATTACCGCCCCGGTGCACCCGTTGTCGAAAAGATCGGCGGCGGTGGTTTCTGGATGACAGGTTCTGTGCGCCGCGCCGGTGATGGCGCACCGCTGGCCGGACAGCGCATCCAGATTTGGGCACATACAACCGAAGGCCACGAGCGCGACCCGCAAAGCCACGGTGCCACATTGACGGATGAGGACGGGCTATTCCAGCTGGAAATGCCGCAAATTGTTCCCGCTTTTGGGCAAGCCCATGGGCATCTGGCCTATGATGATGACGCCTTTGAAGCCGTATTCCTGCGACCGGTCATGGCACGCTCGAGCGACACAACGTTGCATGCGGATTTCGTTCTGCAACCGGTCTGACGGCAATGAAACAGCGACAGGTTTGGCGCGGCAGCGGTGTTTTCTTTTGGATCGCGGCAATCCTCGCAGTCCTTGCACCCCTAATCGCTGCGGCCTTCAGTCCGCTGCTCGCATTTCGTGACCCCGTATATATCGTGGGCGGGTTTGCAGGCATCTTCGGGCTTGGGTTACTGCTTATCCAGCCGCTGCTCTCGGGTGATTATCTGCACGGCATTACGCCGCCTCGAGCGCGGAGGGTGCACCGATGGTCGGGCACAGCGCTTGTCGCTGCGGTGATCGTGCACGTAGCAGCCCTCTGGATCACCAGCCCCCCTGACATGGTCGATGCACTGACTTTCACATCACCGACCCCCTTTTCCGTCTGGGGTGTGATTGCCATGTGGACCATTTTTGCAACTTTTTTGCTGGTCCTCACCCGCCGTCGGCTCAAGCTGCCCCCCAACCGCTGGCGCGCAATGCATACCGCCCTTGCAGCTGTCATTGTTGGCGGGACCGTAGCCCATGCTTTGCTGATCGAGGGGTCCATGGAAAGCATGACCAAAGCGGCGCTTTGTCTGGCGGTTGTTTTGGTGACGCTGAAAGTCATTTTAGACAAAAGGGTCTGGTAGCGCAGGATCGTGTGAAAGGGTCACTTCATCTAAATTGTGCCCGGAGTTGCCCTTACTACCCCCGTCAACTCATCCACTGCCCGCCATCGACGTTGTATGTTTGAGATACAATGTAGTCTGATTCCGGCGACGCCAGAAACACGGCCATACCTGTGAGGTCTTCTGGTACTGCGAAACGGCCTGCTGGCACTCCCGCCGCGACTTCTGCTTTCTTCTGGCCGGGTTGCTTGTTTTCCAGCTTGGCAAACATCGCGTCCACATGTTCCCAATGGGCTCCGTCAACGACACCCGGCGCAATGGCGTTTACGTTGATGCCGTGTCGGATCAGGTTCAGACCGGCAGATTGGGTCATCGAGATCACCGCCGCCTTGGTGGAGCAATAGACAAGCACAAGGCTTTCTCCACGCCTGCCCGCCTGAGATGCCATGTTGATAATCTTACCGCCATGGCCTTGGGCGATCATTTGCTTTGCGGCAGCTTGCAGCGTGAACAGGGTGCCAGCGACATTCACAGCATAAAGCCTGTCGTAGCTTTCGCGTGTGATATCGACGGTCTCTGCGGCGTCGAATAGTGCGGCGTTGTTGATGATGATATCGAGCTTTCCGGTTTCGGCCACCACTTGAGCAACAGCCGCATCAATGCTGTCCTGTTTTGTCACATCAAGATGAACCGCATAAGCACCGTCGCCCAGCGCCGTTGCTGTTTCCTGTGCTGCCTGAAGGTTGATATCGGCAACCGCTACGCGAGCGCCTTCAGCGATGTAGCGTTCTGCAAAAGCGGTACCGATGCCCCGCGCAGCTCCGGTGATCAGTGCAGATTTTCCATCCAGACGTTTCATTGGTCGCAATCTCCCTGCAAATTCGTGCCTGTGTATTCCTTGATGGATCTATATCTAGGAAACCACGGCAGATATCGTCAAAGCGCCGCAGCGCCGTCTCTGTCGGACATGTATTATCCTCTAGTAGACGTCAGTCAACGCCATGAGCGGCAGCGCAGTGGGCTTCTTCGCCACAAACGGACTATTCAGCGTGCCGGACGGACGGTTTCGCTTAATGCGCGAACCTCATCTGAGGCAATGACCGTTTTCTCGCCCACAAATTTTTCGTGGTTCGCAGTGATCTGGTCCAGATCGTAAAGATAATTCACCATGGCACCGCCTGATTGCTGCATCCCGTTGTCGGACAGGTCAGCCTGCGCATGGACAGCGTGCACGATCGCTCCGTTGCCCAGGTGGAAACGCGCAACCGGATCTGCCGGCATCCCATCGCTGCGCTTTGCTTCAAGCAGATAATGCGCCGCGATGGCTTGGTGATCCGCGTCAAGCGCTACGCCCTCTTCCAAATGGCTCAACCATTTTTTCAGGCCCGGGATCGGCGACAAGGTTACAAAGTTCGCGATCTCTGGCAGATCGCGGGCGAGGTCTGCCGCCACCTGTTTGATCAAAGAGTTTCCAAATGAAATACCTGCCAGACCAGCCTGACAGTTCGAGATAGAATAAAAGACAGCAGTGTCCGCCTCCTCAGCCTTTATCGGATCGCGCGCGTCTGCCAGCAAATGCTGGATAGAGTTCGGGATACCGCACGTCAGCGCCACTTCGACAAAAATCAACGGCTCGTCCGGCATCGCAAGATGAAAAAAGCCGAAGCAGCGCCGGTCCTCCGGCTGTAACCGGCGGCGCAGGTCTTCCCAGCTGTCGATGGCATGCACGGCCTCATATGCGATAATCTTTTCAAGAATATCGGCAGGGCTGGACCAGTTGATCGGCCGCATCACAAGGAACCCGCGGTTGAACCAAGAGGCAAAGAGATGTTGAAAATCAACATCCAGTGGTGCCAGTTCAGGGTAGTCCGGCAACAACCCCAAAAGGTCGCGCCGCATCGTAACAAGCCGCGCCGTGGCGCCGGGCACCTGATTTAATCTTCTGATAAGTTCCTGTCTTTTCGGCTCACACGCGCTGGCAAAAGCGCGGTAGCTCTTCTTTGAGGGGGTGTCCCGATAGGTGGCGACCGTCTCTGTTACGCGCTCGAAATCGATGTTCAGATCATGCACCATGAAGCCGAAAAAGGCGCGCTGTTCCGACGCATTCATTGCAGCATATTGATCAAGGATCAGGCGCGCGAGCGTGCCGCCCGAGACTTCGCCATGGGTGCCCAGCAACTCCGCTGCAAGCGCCTGCGTAGAGCGCCCTTGCGCATCATCTTCACTTGCCCCCCGATAGCGGCGCTCAAACACAGTCGAGATCAGACCGCCAAAGAAGCTCACAGCCCGGCTCCCATCACTGCATCGGGGAGCCATGTCGCAAGACCCGGAAAGAGACACAACAGAACAATCGCCAGCACCATGCACCCCACAAAAGGCAGCGAGCCTGTCAGAATGGTCTTGAGCGATATGTCAGGTGCGATCCCGTTGATCACATAAAGGTTTAACCCCACGGGCGGCGAGATAAGCCCGATTTCCATATTGATCGTCAGGACAACCGCAAACCAGATCGGATCAAAACCGGCCGTCGTGATAATCGGCAGGAGGATCGGTGCCGCCATCAGGATCACCGCGACAGGGGGCAGGAAGAATCCTGCGATCAATAGAAAGACGTTCACCGCTCCCATCAATACCCAAGGGTTTACATCCAGTGTGCCGATCCAGTTTGCAATCGACTGCGTGATATAAAGGCTCGATAGCATATAGGAAAACACGCCCGCCGCGGCGATGATAAACAAGATCATCACGCTTTCTTTGGTACTGTCACGCAGCACCACCCAAAGATCGCGCGGATTCCAGAGCTTGTAGATCACCATGGCAATCAGCAGACACAAGAGCGCGCCAACCGCTGCGGTTTCTGACGGTGTAGCGACACCGCCGTACATCGCATAGAGCACACCGATGATAATGAAGAGGAAGGGCAGGACACGTGGCAGAATCTCGAACTTTTCTTTCCATGTGTAGCTGGTGGAGTTGAGCAATCTCTGATCGCCGGAACGCCAAGTGGCATACAACGACCATGCCATGAAGAGCGCGACCAGCATCAGGCCCGGAATGACGCCCGCCAAAAACAGGCGACCGATCGAAGTTTCGGTTGCGATGCCGTAGACGATCATCGTCACTGAGGGCGGAATCAAAATGCCCAAGGTGCCCCCCGCCGCAATGGAGCCGGCAGCAACGCCATCCGGATAGCCGCGCTTGCGCATCTCGGGGATACCCATTTTGCCGATGGCCGCACAGGTTGCAGGACTTGAACCGGACATAGCCGCAAAAAGCGCACAAGCGCCAAGGTTGGAAATAACTAATCCACCCGGCACACGCGTCAGCCAGCGTTCAAGCGCTTCATATAGGTCAGCACCCGCGCGGGTCGAAGCAATGGATGACCCCATGATAATGAACATAGGGATCGAAAGCAGCGCGAAGTTGTCAAGCTTGCCAAAAAGGATCTCGGGCAACAACTCAAGAGAGCGCATACCGTCAAAGACCAACAGGAAGCCGGTAGAGACAATAAGCAGTCCAAGCGCCACTGAGACACCGGAGAACAAAACCGCGATGGTGCACAACGCAACGACACCGCCAAGCGTGATCGGATCCATCAGTTATCCTCCAGCCCGAATGGTTTTTCGACTTTCAGCAAGATCGCGACAAGGTCGGCGACCAATTGCAAAAGAAAGAGCGCAAATCCAATCGGAAGCGCCGCATAAGGGATCCAGAGGCGGACACCCCATACCGTGTCGGATTTCCAATTCCGTGCCCAAGTCAGGTGCCAGAATTCGTAAGAGTACCACAGCATGATCGCCACCATGATGATCGACAGCGACAGCGTGAACATCGCAAGTGCAAACCGTGCGCGGGTGCCCAGCCAAAGCGGTATCAGGTCTACATTTACATGACCGCGCAGACGCTGCACATAGGGTAGCCCGATCAGTGTGGCACCGATGGCAAGATAGATCACCGCTTCGGTCTGCCACACGGTCGAGCCGTTCAGCACGAACCGGATGAAGATCATCTGGCAAGTGATCGCAACAGCCGCGACAATCATCGCAGCAGAGCACCAGCCCGCAAGTGTAGAAAGAGCCGCAACAAGACGCAGGAACGGATTACCACCCGTTTGCGCCATGCCGGCAGAGCTGTGGCCCGCCATCGTATTTCCTCGTCTTAAAGGTCAGTCAGAAAAAAGGCCGCTGGCGTGCAGCGGCCTCTGTATCGCTCAAGATCACTCGACAGCAAGCGCCATGTCCAGCAGTGCCTGACCATCTGGCACTTCTTCAACGAATGCCTTGTAGGACGTCTCTTGCGCCAGTGCGCGCCATGCTTCGAAATCCTCCGCGGACATTTGTGCGATTTCTACGCCGGCATCACGAAACACCTGCTCTGATGCGGCGTCCTGCTTTTTTGCCTCTTCCAGATAGAAGGCTTCGGCTTTGGCAGATGCATCCAGCAGTGCCTGCTGCTGCTCTGCAGTCAGGCCGTCAAACTTGGCTTTGTTCATCAGAAGTGGCTGGTACATGAACCACAGCGCAACATCGCCAGCGGGCGTGTAGCAGCTGACCTGCTCATAAATCCGGTAAGAGACGAACGAAGACGACGAGGTATTTGCCGCGGTCAGAACACCGGTCTGCATGGCATTGTAGATTTCGGAGGACGCCATTGACGCAATGGACGCCCCTGCCCCGGCCAGCATTTGTTCAAAGGCTTTGCCCGCAGCGCGGGTTTGCAGACCCTCAACGTCGGCAGGTGCCGTGATGCATTTGTCCTTGCCGACGAAACCGCCAGCCAGATACCCGTGCACCAGAACCATCACATCATCTTCGGCCATCTTCTCTTCGAGAGCAGCCATGAACGGCGAAGCGCTGAGCCGTGCGGCGTGATCGTGGTTTTTCACCATGCCGGGCATCAATGTGAGGTTATAGGCAGGTTGCTGGCCGCCTGCGTAGCTCAGCGGCAGGACGGTCATGTCGAGCTGACCACGGCTCAGCGGGCGATACTGCTCGCGCGGTTTGAATAGCGATTTCGAGCCAAAAATCTGGATATCCAACCCGACATCCGCCGCCGCAACTTCGTCTGCCACGATCTGCGCGACCTGGTGGCGCACATCTTTGTTGGACCACTGGTGCGACAGGCGCAACGTTTCGGCAGATGCTGCCGTGCCAAGTGCAAGACAGGCCAATGCGGCGGCTGTTGTAATATGTTTAAATTTCATTTGTTCCTCCCAGAGTGTGATCGGAGTGCAAAGCTCCAATTCAATCAGGAATGGTTTCCACAGGTTGCATGCCAAGTCAATTTTATTGCATACAAGAATTCACGATTTGCATTATTCAGCCTGTTTCCGGACCAACACCTATGGATATCCGACGCGCCGACAAGATTGCCGAAACGCTCGAACATCTCGTGTTTTCAGGGGTGTACCAGAATGGTGAGCGCTTGGACGAGCTTAAGCTCGCAGAGAAATTCAAGGTATCGCGAACACCTATCAGAGAAGCGTTGCAGGTATTGGTTTCTGCCGGCATGGCCGAGCAGATCCCCCGTCGCGGCGTTTTTGTGCGCCAGCCCGGCCCCGTTGAACTCATGGAGATGTTCGAGATGATGGCGGAGCTTGAGGCGGCCTGCGGCAGGCTTGCAGCCACGCGGATCACTGACAGCGGGCTGAACGATCTGGTCAAAGCCAACGAGAACTGCAAAAGCGCCCTCGCCGATCGGGCCTATGACGCATACTACGCAGAAAACGAGAAGTTCCATCAAATTATCTATCGTGGGTCGGCGAATAGCTATCTGGAAAAGCAGACCATACAGCTGCAGAACAAGTTGAAGGCATACCGGAAAATGCAGCTTCGGTTTCGCGGTCGTCTGGACCAGTCCATGGCTGAACATGTAGAGATTGTAGCCGCATTACAGGACGGCGATCCGGCCCGCGCATCACTGGCACTGCATAGCCACGTCGGTGTTCAGGGTGAAAAATTCAGGCAACTGATTGCGAGTCTCAACAGCTGAAAATCGCAAGGATTACCGGCGGGTTGATGGCTTTTCGAGACCAGATGTTGGTGCGGACCAAATCTTTATCCACTGAAAAATGTCAATTATTGGGACGTTAAAACAATCCCTTAAGCTAAATCCATACTGGAAATGAGGTGCGCACCTCAAAGATTTGTAGACATGAGGTACGCACCTCAAATAGCGTTACCCCACTGCACGACGATTCGGCTGGAGGGCCGTTTTCACACTGGGAGGGAAAATCTATGAATAATTATAAACTGGCCTCGGCCAGCGCGCTGAGCATTGCTGTCGCCTCAATGGCGAGTACGGCCCAAGCCGAAGATCTGACACTCTGCTGGGCCGCCTGGGACCCCGCAAACGCACTTGTTGAACTGAGCAAGGAATTCGAAACACAATCCGGCCACAGCATGAGCTTTGAGTTCATTCCATGGCCTAACTTCGCCGACCGGATGCTGAACGAGCTGAACTCGGGCGGCAAACTCTGCGACTTGCTCATCGGTGACAGCCAGTGGATCGGTGGCGGTGCGGAAAACGGTCACTACGTCAAATTGAATGACTTCTTCGACGCCGAAAGCATCTCGATGTCCGACTTCGCGGATGCCACGGTGTACGCCTACTCCACATGGCCCAAGGGCACGCCAAACTACTACGCCCTGCCTGCAATGGGTGACGCAAATGGCTGGTTCTACCGCAAAGACTGGTTTGCCCGCGACGACATCAAGGCCGCGTTCAAAGAAGCGACAGGTCGCGATCTGGCAGAGCCAAAATCGCAAAAAGAGTTGCTTGAAATCGCCCAGTTCTTTCAAGGCCGCGAGATTGACGGCAAGACTGTTTATGGTGCGTCCATCTTTACCGAGCGTGGGTCCGAAGGGATCACAATGGGCGTGACGTCTGCTCTCTACCCCTGGGGTTTCAAATACGAAAACACACCGGGTGAATATGACATGGACGGCGCGGTGAATTCGCCCGAAGCGGTTGAAGCGCTGGAGTTCTACAAGGAGTTCTATGAGACCGCGACACCTCCGGGCTATACCAACAGCTACATGGGTGAATCCCTCGACGCATTTAAATCCGGTCAGGTCGCTATGGCGATGAACTGGTTCGCGTTCTTTCCCGGCCTCTATGCCGATCCGAACACCGGTGGTGACAAGATCGACTTCTTTGTGAATCCGCCACAAAACAACGCGGGTTCCACTTTGGGCGGACAGGGCATCTCTGTCGTTGCCTATTCTGACAAACAGGACGCAGCTCTTGAGTACATCAAGTGGTTTGCGCAGCCTGATGTTCAGTCCAAATGGTGGGATCTGGGCGGCTACTCCGCACATAACTCTGTGCTGAACGACCCCGGCTTCAAAGACAGCGCACCGTTCGCCGGTGACTTCCTTGAAGCGATGGGTTCCGTGCAGGATTTCTGGCAGGAGCCGGCCTATGCCGAACTGCTGCTGGCGATGCAAAAGCGGATGCACGACTATGTTGTGGCCGATCAGGGCACCGCGCAAGAAGCGCTCGACAAACTGGTCGAGGACTGGACCGAAGTCTTCGAGGACGAAGGCAAACTCTAAACCAAATGTGCGGCGGGGACATCCCCGCCCACCATCCCCTATCTTCGGTAAGGCGGCATTCATCCCGCCCTGCCTCAGGAAAGTTGCGCCTCGATGTCAGACACCCCTGCCACTATTGCCGCCAACGCCACGCCCCCGCGCATGGCCCGCAAGATCAAAGGCTTAAGCGACCGCGCCATCGCGTGGATTTTTGTGGGGCCGACGATCTTTCTGCTGCTGGCGATCAACATTTTCCCACTGATCTGGACGATCAGGCTCAGCTTTACGAACTTCAAAGCCAACCGCATCAACCGCGAACCAGAATGGGTGGGCCTGCGCAACTACGAGCGTATCCTGACCGACACCGACATCTGGCTAAATATGCAAGCCACGGCGCATTTCCTTTTCTGGACGATCTTCTTTCAGGTGCTTATTGGCTTCACACTGGCTTATCTGATTAACAAAAAATTCAAAGGCAACGACCTGTGGACGACGATCATCGTGCTGCCCATGATGCTCAGCCCGGCGGTGGTCGGCAACTTCTGGAAATTCCTCTACCAGCCCCAGATTGGCCTGTTCAATTACATCATCGCGTTCTTCACCGGCAAGGACCCATCCAGTTTCGAGATGCTAGGCTCGGTCAACCTTGCGCCATGGTCGATTGTGATCGTCGACACATGGATGTGGACACCTTTCGTGATGCTGATCTGTCTGGCCGGTCTGCGCTCCATTCCCGACTACATCTACGAGGCCGCAGAGGTCGACCGCGCCTCCAAGCTACGCCAGTTCTTCACCATCACCATCCCGATGGTGCTGCCTTTCCTGATGCTGGCCGTTCTGTTCCGCGGGATCGAGAATTTCAAAATGTTCGATTTGGTCGTCCAACTCACGGGCGGCGGTCCCGGCTCCACCACTGAACTCACCTCGATCAACCTCAAACGCGAAGCCTTCGAGAAGTGGCGCACCGGTTACGCGTCGGCCTACGCAATCATCCTCTTCGTCACCGTCTTTGGCCTTGCCAGCATCTACGTCAAGGCCCTCAACAAGGTGAAAGAACGATGACCCCCGCCGCACGCCCCGTCATCTTTTCTCTGGAAACATCCTCGGGGGGAGGCGCCAGCCGGGGGGCAGACAGCCCCCCTAATCCCTCGCCCCACAAAACAGGTGCCCGACCATGAGCTTCTCCGTTACAGAACCCTCAAAACGCTCCAAATGGTTTGCGGGCACGATGGTCGTCATCTACGCGCTCGTCACCATGCTGCCACTGGTCTGGATCATGATGACCGGTTTCAAATCCCCGTCCGATGCCATCAGCTACCCGCCCAAAGTGGTGTTTGAGCCTACGCTGGAAGGCTATGTAAACCTGTTCACCACACGCACCCGCCAGACCGATGAATTTCTCGCCGCGAACCCGCCCGAGACTTGGTACGAAGAAATTGTGCGCCAATATGACATGGTCATCGCAGGCCCGTCGAAATTCGGTGAACGTTTCCTCAACTCCGTTATCATCGGCTTCGGCTCAACCTTCCTGAGCATCTTTCTCGGCACCCTCGCGGCCTATGCTTTCTCAAGGTTCAAGATTCCCTTGGCGGACGATCTGCTGTTCTTTATCCTCTCTACCCGCATGATGCCGCCGATTGCCGTCGCCATCCCGATCTTCCTCATGTACCGTCAGCTTGGTCTCTCGGACACACACCTTGGCATGATCCTCCTTTATACCGGCGTAAACATCTCGCTTGCAGTCTGGCTGCTCAAAGGTTTCATCGACGAGATCCCCTTAGAATACGAAGAGGCGGCGTTGATCGACGGCTACACCCGCTTTCAGGCATTCTACAAAGTTGTCCTGCCCCAGGCCGCTACCGGCATTGCCTCGACCGCGATCTTCTGTCTGATCTTCGCATGGAATGAATACGCGTTCGCGGTCCTGCTGACATCCGGCACGGCACAAACCGCGCCTCCCTTCATTCCCACCATCATCGGTGTCGGCGGCCTCGACTGGCCCGCCGTTGCGGCGGGGGCGACGATCTTCCTGCTCCCCGTCATGATATTCACTATCCTTTTGCGCAAACACCTTCTGCGCGGGATCACATTCGGAGCGGTCCGGAAATGAACTGTCACCGGAAATGCCCCGCCCCTACGACTTGCGTCCTCGAACTAAAGGTCCTGCCATGAATAACTTTTTCACTGGCCTGATGCGCCTCAAGCGCGGTCCATGGGAGATGCTTGCAACCATCCTCATTGGTCTTGGGGTCTTCATGCTGATGCAGCCCTTCGTGCTCTGGGCCTATACCTATTCTTTCATCACGACGCTGGTGGGTACCGTGATGTTCATCGTCGTGTCCCATTTCAAGGAGTAGGCGCGCATGGCACAGATCGTTATCAAAAACATCCGCAAGGAGTTTGGCGATTTTACCGCGGTAAAGGAGTCGAGCTTTACCATTGAAGACGGCGAATTCTTCATGCTGCTTGGCCCCTCGGGCTGCGGCAAGACAACAACCCTGCGGATGATTGCAGGGCTGGAATTGCCCACATCAGGCGAGATCTATCTCGACGGCGAGGAGATCAGCCAGAAGCCACCCAGCCAGCGCGATATCGCCTTTGTATTTCAGATGTTCGCGCTCTATCCGCATCTCAACGTACGCAAGAACCTCAGCTATCCGCTTGTCTCACAAGGTATGCCCCGCGCCCAGGTCAAGGCCAAGGTCGAAGAAGTCGCGGGCATTCTGGGCATTCAGGATATCCTCAACAGAGGAGTCGGTGGCCTGTCCGGCGGGGATAGGCAGCGCGTCGCACTAGGCCGCGCCATCGTGCGTGACCCCAAAGCCTTCATGATGGACGAACCTTTGGGTGCTCTTGATGCCGAATTCCGCGAACACATGTCCGAAGAGCTGCGCGCGCTGCACGACCGGATGAACGCTACAACGGTATACGTCACCCATGACCAGCTTGAGGCGATGCAAATGGGGGACAAGATCGTTGTGATGAACAACGCTGTGGTCGAACAATTCGGTACGCCGCAACAGATTTATGACAAGCCCGCCACAATGTTTGTCGCCGACTTCATCGGCTCCCCGTCGATGAACTTCCTACACTTTGACGGATCCGTGGCCGAGGGCGGCACAAATGTTGATCTGGGTGGTCAGTCTCTTGGTGTACCCAAACAATTGCAGGGCGCTTCGGGCAAGCTGGTGTTTGGCGTGCGCCCAGAACACATCACCCTGTCGGACAGCGGCAGCTACCGCGGCGAAGTGATTGCGTCAGAATATCTGGGCACAACGCAGATCATCACGCTCGACACCCCGAACGGTGAAATCAAGGCGCGCATCGACAGCGGTCAGGTGGCACGCACCGGTGAAAAGGTCGGGCTTGATTTTGATCCGCGCACCATCACGCTTTTCGACGCGGGATCGGGACAGGCGCTGCGCTCTGAGCTCAACAAAGAGGTGCTGGCACATGGCTGAGGTTGTCCTGAAAAACCTGTCAAAATCTTACGGCGACGATGTTGGCATCGAAGATGTCTCCATGACCATTCCCGATGGTGCTTTTGTTGTCCTGCTTGGCCCGACAGGCGCGGGCAAGACCACGACATTGCGGCTGATCTCTGGTCTCGACAAAGCGGACGGTGGCGAGGTCTGGATCGGCGGCCGAAACGTCGGTGCGGATACGCCCGCCCAGCGCGACGTCGCAATGGTTTTCCAGCAGTACTCGCTCTATCCACATTTGACGGTCCGTGACAATCTGGCCTTCCCACTGAAATCCCCGATCCTCAAGACCCCCGTAGCCGAGATCGAGCGGAAGGTGGCTGAAGTCGCCCGCGTCCTGCAAATCAGTCACAAGCTTGACAACAAGGCGACCGAGCTTTCGGGCGGTGAGATGCAGCGTGTATCTATCGGACGGGCGCTGGTGCGCGAGCCGTCGATCTATCTGATGGACGAACCGCTCAGCTCTCTCGATGCCAAACTGCGTACCGATCTACGAGTGGAGCTTAAGCGCATTCAGGCAAACCTTGGTGCCACGCTTCTTTATGTGACCCACGACCAGATCGAAGCGATGACAATGGCCACGCATGTAGGCGTTTTGAATCATGGCAGGTTGGTGCAATACGGCACCCCGCGTGAAATCTATGAAAACCCCAACAGCCTTTATGTGGCCTCCCGTCTTGGTCTGCCGCGTATCAATATCGTTCCGGCGGACCTGTTCGGAAACGCACCGGCGGGCACGACCCAGATCGGGATGCGACCGGAACATATTACCCAAGGGGAAGGTCAGGAGGCGCAGATCAATCGCGTCGAGCATCTGGGCGATCATGCGCGGCTGCATTTGTCGCTACAGGGCCATGCGATTACAACCATCGCCGACCCCCATGCCAGCTACACGCCCGGCACCACCCTGAAAATCGCGCCCAAAGACCCGCTGTGTTTCGACGCAACAGGTGCCCGTATTTACTGAGGAGACGTTCCCATGAGCCAGTTCATAAACGCAAAAGACACGCTGGTCACCGACGCCATCGACGGGTTGCTTGAAACCTCGGGTGGGGCACTGACACGGCTTGACGGATACCCGCACATCAAGGTGGTCTGCCGTACGGATTGGGACAAATCACGCGTCGCGCTGATCTCTGGCGGCGGATCGGGGCACGAACCTGCGCACGCGGGCTTCGTCGGGGCCGGAATGCTAACCGCAGCGGTTTGTGGCGAAGTCTTTGCGTCACCGTCCGTAGACGCCGTGCTGGCGGGTATTCTGGCTGTGACAGGAACAGCGGGCTGTCTGCTGATCGTGAAAAACTACACCGGCGACCGACTGAATTTCGGCCTTGCGGCAGAACGTGCGCGGGCCTTTGGCCTGAACGTGTCGATGGTCGTGGTGGATGACGATATCGCCCTACCCCACTTGCCGCAACCGCGCGGCGTGGCTGGAACGCTTTTTGTGCACAAGATCGCAGGGGCCCTGGCTGAAGGCGGTGCCGATTTGGCAACCGTCACGGCAGCGGCAGAAAAGACGATCACCGACATGGCGTCTATCGGTATGTCGCTTGACACCTGCACCGTTCCCGGCTCCGCCAAGGAAGACCGCATCGCGCCCGGCAAAGCCGAGCTTGGTCTGGGCATTCACGGCGAGGCGGGTGTACAGCAAGTGACCTTCCAAGACGCGCGAATGGCGATGGACATGGTGCTCGACAAACTGTCATCAAAGATCGCGGATGGCCCTCAGGTGGCGATCCTGAACAATCTGGGCGGCACAACACCGCTGGAGATGTCCGTGCTGGCGCACGAACTTGCCACGAATAGCAAAGCGGAGAACATCAAGCACATCATTGGCCCCGCACCTTTGATGACCTCGCTCGACATGCACGGGTTCTCTGTTTCTGTTCTGCCGGTCGACGACAGCAACGCAAGACACCTTGGCACCCCTGTTGATATGCCCGCTTGGCCCGGCATGATGATGATCGGGCCGGTAAAAACGCAGCCTTTGCCTGACGGGCTGAGCCCGATCAAACCCATCCCCTCCGCCAATGACAAAACCCGCGACATCATCGCCCAATGCTGCGACCTGCTGATCGCCGCCGAGGACGACCTCAATGCGCTGGATGCCAAATCAGGCGATGGCGACACTGGCAACACACTTGCGACTGCCGCCCGCGCTTTGAAAAGTGCACTGGACAGGATGCCGCTGGCTGATCTGACCCAGCTTTTCCGTGCAATCAGCAATGAGCTAAGCCAGACGATGGGCGGCTCATCCGGTGTCATCCTTGCCATCTTTTTTGGGGCCACAGGGGACGCCTGTGCCAACGGCAAACCTACAGCGAAGGCGCTCATGGCAGGGTTGGAACGCATCAGTGAGGTAGGTGGAGCACAAAAAGGTCACCGCACTATGATCGATGCGCTTGAGCCGGCTTTGCAAGCCTTGCCAGATGGCATTGCCGCCGCGGCCGCCGCCGCACGTAGCGGTGCGGATGCGACAGCTTCTATTGGACAGGCCAAAGCAGGGCGCGCGTCATATGTGCCCGAAGAGAACCTCATCGGTCACAACGACCCCGGTGCCGAAGCCGTTGCCCGCCTTTTTGAGGGGCTGGCAAAGGTCATGTGATACCGCCAGAAGGACGCGATGAAACAGCATAGTGATTCCCTTCCCAACCCGACAATCAACGACATTGCCCGTGTCGCTGAGGTTAGTCTTGCGACCGTGGACCGTGTCCTGAATGCGCGCCCCGGCGTACGCGAAGTGACCGTGAAAAAGGTCAACAATGCGATTGCCCAACTGGGCTACGTTCGCGATACAGCTGCGGCCAATCTGGCCCGTGGCCGGATTTACAACTTCACGTTTATCCTGCCATCGAACGAGAACGAGTTTCTATCTCTGCTCGAGACACAGATCAGGATGCTCGATAGCAGCATGCGGCATGAACGCACCAAGCTGACATTCGTACGTGTGGCCGCCTTCGATCCAATCGCTCTGGCCCAGGCCATTGATGCAATTGATCCGGCATCTGTAGATGGCGTTGCGATATTCGGGCCTGAGACGCCATCAGTGCGCGATTCAGTGGCCCACCTCAAGGCACACGGCGTCACGGTTGTCTCTCTGGTGGCAGACATCCCCAGCTCCGAGCGGGACAACTATATTGGCGTCGACAACATCGCCGCTGGACGGACCGCCGCACAGCTTCTTGGTCGCTTTCTCGGCAGGAAGCAGGGCAAGATCCTTGTGCTGACCGGCTCTATGCTGGCCCGCGACCACCTAGAGCGGCGACTTGGATTTGACGAAGTGATGGGGCGGGATTTTCCGGACCTTGAGGTGCTTGCATCGCTTGAGGGCCGTGACGATCCCGAACTAATACAACGCCTGCTGCCCGAAGCGTTCGTCGCAAACCACGATGTGATCGGTGTCTATTCGTCAGCGGCAGGGAACGACGGTTTACTGCGCTACTTTGAGACACACCCCGATATTCCGCGCCCCGTGGTTGTCGCGCACGAGCTGACGCCCCTGTCACGCAGCGCGCTCGCGCAGGGACGATTCGATGCGGTGATCAGTCAGGATGCTGGGCATCTGGTACGCAGCGCGGTGCGTATTATGCGGGCAAATACCGACGGGATGCCGATCAATCTGGCACAGGAACGCATCCGCATCGACGTTTATCTAAAGGAAAATATGCCGCCTTAGCACGGCTTATGATTTGGGAGGATCATACATGAAGACGATAAAGGGACCGGCGTTGTTTCTGGCGCAGTTTGCCGGCGATGACGCCCCGTTCAACTCTTGGGACGCAATCACCAAATGGGCTGCCGATTGTGGCTACAAGGGCGTCCAGGTGCCGTCATGGGACGCACGGCTCTTTGATTTGGCAAAAGCTGCTGAAAGCAAAGATTACTGCGATACGTTCAAAGGTCAGGCGGTTGAGAATGGGGTAGAGGTGACAGAACTCTCTACGCACCTTCAGGGTCAGCTGGTCGCGGTACATCCCGCTTATGACACCGCTTTTGACGGGTTTGCCGATCCCGGCGTGCACGGCAACCCCAAGGCGCGGCAGGAATGGGCCGTCGATCAAGTGATCAAGGCGATCACTGCGTCGGCCAACATGGGGATCAAGAACCACGTGTCCTTTTCCGGCGCACTGGCATGGCCTTACGTCTATCCATGGCCCCAACGTCCTGCCGGATTGATTGAAACAGCCTTTGACGAACTGGCCAGACGCTGGCGGCCCATTCTGGACCACGCAGAGGACAACGACGTTAATATCTGCTACGAAATTCACCCAGGCGAAGACTTGCATGACGGCGTGACCTTCGAGATGTTTTTGGAGCGTGTCGACAATCACGCGCGGTGCAACATGCTCTACGATCCATCACATTATGTGCTGCAATGCCTCGATTACTTGGACAACATCGACATCTACAAGGATCGCATCAAGATGTTCCACGTCAAGGATGCCGAGTTCAATCCCACAGGGCGGCAAGGCGTCTATTCCGGCTATCAACCTTGGGCTGACCGTGCGGGACGTTTCCGCAGTTTGGGCGACGGTCAGGTCGATTTCGGTGCCGTGTTTTCCAAGATGGCAGCAAACGATTTTGATGGCTGGGCCGTTGTCGAATGGGAATGTTGCCTCAAACACCCTGAGGACGGCGCACGCGAAGGCGCACAGTTTGTCAGCGAGCACATCATCCGCGTGACCGAGCGCGCTTTCGATGACTTTGCGGATGGTGGCACCGACGAGGCTGCAAATCGCAAGATGCTGGGTATTGGCGAATAGTATGCCGAATAAAGTGCAGAATCTTCGGGAGCCTCCGGCGGGGATATTTAAGGAGAAAAGATGGTATGCCATCTCAACAAAGGACGGTCGCAGGTTACTGGAGAGCCGTCCTGGCCATCTTTTCTCTACAAATATCCCCGCCGGAGGCATCCGAGGTCTCAAAAGGGGTTTTGGTTAATGATTTATTCAGACAATCACGAAAAACTCACAAGTGCGGGACAGGCAGGGATGCCGATGACCGTGAGAGAAGATGCACCTCGTTCTGTTTTCAGAACGGGGTGTTTCCATTTCTGAAAGGAAAATCCAGATGACACGAAGAATTCGTTTAGGCATGGTCGGCGGCGGCAATGACGCCTTTATCGGCGGGGTTCACCGCATCGCTTCGCGTATTGATGACCGTTATGAGCTTGTGGCGGGGGCGCTGTCCTCGACGCCTGAAAAGGCACAGGCATCGGGCGAGGCACTTGGCCTGCCGCGCATATATGATGACTTCAAACAGATGGCGATCCGCGAGGCGCGGCTGAAGGAAGGGATCGAAGCGGTGGCCATCGTCACGCCAAACCATGTGCACTATGCCGCCGCACGGGAATTTCTCAAACGTGGCATCCATGTGATCTGCGACAAACCACTGACCTCGACCCTCGCAGACGCAAAAAAGCTTGCCAAAGCAGCTGAGCAATCCGATGCGCTGTTTGTTCTTACGCATAACTACACCGGTTATCCGATGGTTCGCCAAGCCCGCGAAATGGTTGCAAACGGGGAGATCGGCAAAATTCGCGTGGTGCAGGTGGAATACCCCCAAGACTGGCTGACCAACCACGAAGAGTTCAAGCAGGCCGAGTGGCGCACCGATCCTGCGCGGTCCGGTGCAGGCGGATCAACTGGCGATATCGGCACCCACGCGCATAACCTCGCACGTTTCATAACGGGTCTTGAGGTCGAAAGCCTTGCAGCTGATCTGGACGCATTTGTTCCAGGCAGGCAGGTCGACGACAACGGCCATGTAATGCTTCGGTTTGCAGGCGGAGCCAAAGGCATGCTCTGGTGTTCGCAGGTTGCCCCGGGCAATGAAAACGCGCTGCGCATCCGCGTTTATGGAGAGACAGGCGGACTGGAATGGGCGCAGGAAGATCCGAATTATCTTTGGCATACGCCTTTCGGAGAACCTAAACGGCTCATCACCCGCAACGGGGCCGGCGCTGGCGATGCGGCAGCGCGGCTCAGCCGTATTCCGCCGGGCCACCCCGAAGGGTATCTTGAAGGCTTTGCCAATATTTATAGCGAGGCGGCAGAGGCGATCGAGGCCAAGCGGAACGGCAAGCCTTTGCCCCCAGGTGTCGTGTATCCCACGATAGAGGATGGTCTGCGTGGCGTTGAATTCATCGACGCCTGTGTGCGTTCCTCGGCGCGCAATGCGGCTTGGGTTAAACTCTGACGGCGATCAGTCCGACAAAGTCTCCCATCTTGACCAGCCCCGGCACATGCCGCGCAGCCAGCACGCCGCTGCGCGCGGCATGACACACCTGCGGGGCCTGCCCCGTCCGGTCGATTGGCCAAATCCTTGCAACCGGTTGGTCTTTCTTCACATCATCGCCCATCTCTACGAGATATTCGATCATGCCAGCTTCTGTTGAAAAAATGAAACAGCTGGCGTCCGGCATGTCCAGTTGCACTGTCTCTCGCACATCGATGTCACCTGTCAGAATACCTGCATGGATCAGGAGGTTTCGGATACCGCGGCGGGCGATATCAACGGTTTTTGCAGATGCTGTGCCCGCGCCCCCCAGTTCGGTGGTGACAAAGACCTTGCCTTGTTCTTCAACCTCTGTGTCGAACATGCCGACATTGTCGATCTCAAGCATCCGCACAGAATACGGCGCATTAAATGCCTGCATCGCCGCCATGCATGCAGCCTCTTGTGACTTATCTTCCAGAATGTGCGCGGCTGCGAAGGGCAAGAAATCAAGTGTGCGCCCACCAGAATGGAAATCCAGCACGATGTCGGCCTGCGGCACCAGCACTGTTGCGATGTAGTGGCATATTTTTTGCGTGACGGTGCCGTCCGGGCGTCCCGGAAAGCTGCGGTTCATATTCAAGCCATCTATCGGAGAACATCGCAGGCCTGCAGCAAACGCAGGAAGGTTCATCATCGGCAAAATGATTACACGTCCGGTGATGTCCTCAGGCCTTAGCGTCAGCGCTAGTTCCTGCAACGCAATCGGCCCTTCGTATTCGTCGCCGTGATTGGCACCGGTTATCAGCGCGGTTGGCCCCTGCCCGTTTCCAACCACTGTTATCGGGATCATCACAGAACCCCACGCGCTGTCATCACGGCTATAAGGCAGTTTCAGAAAACCGTGGTGCACACCATCGGCATCCAGAGGGATTGTCGGCACAATGGCAGATTGCGTCATGCCTTCACCCACATTTCGCGCGGCGTTGTGCACAGACATTCGTGGCCCGTGTCATTAATCAGGATTGGCTCGGTAATCTCAAGGCCACCATCATCAAGCCAGAGCGCCGGCATGAAATGGAATGTCATGCCCGGTTGGAGGACGGTCGTGTCGCCCCGGCGGAACGAGATTGTTCTCTCTCCCCAATCTGGCGGGTAGCTGATGCCGATCGCATAACCGCAACGGCTGTCTTTCTCAAACCCCGCCTTGTTGAGCGTTGTGTTGAAAGCGTTGGCGATGTCCTGGGCCTGATTGCCGGGCTTGGCCTTTTCAAGTGCCGCGTCCATAGCGTCCAGCACGGCAGCCTCCGCATCACGATACTTTTGCGGCACATCGCCCAGAAACAACGTGCGTGATTGAGGACACTGATAACGACGGTGCGCGCCTGCAATCTCAAAAAACGTGGCCTCGCCCTTGCGCATTGGCTTGTCATCCCACGTCAGATGCGGTGCAGTCGCATCCATTCCCGAGGGAGCCATCGGCACGATTGCCGGATAGTCGCCCCAGTGGCCATCCGCCCCTTTGATCCCAGCCGCATAAATTTCCGCGATAAGGTCGTTCTTGCGCATCCCCGGCTCGGCGCATTCCAGAATGCGCGCATGCATCCCTTCGACAATACGCGCAGCGCGGCGCATATATGTAATCTCGCCATCCGATTTGATCGCCCGCTGCCAGTTTACCAGTCCCGTAGCATCATGAAAGGTCGCCCGCGCAAGTCCTTTGGTCAGGGAATGGTGCGCTGCAGCAGTGTAATAGTAGTTGTCCAGCTCAACTCCTATCTGAGCCTTTTCCAGACCCAGCTCACCCAGAAGTCTGGTCAATTCCTGCATCGGATGTTTGTCGGGGTTTTGCACAAAGGTATCGTCATATCCCCGGATGCTGCCGTCTTGGGTCATGAAAACTGTGCGTTCGGCGCCCAGCGCATCCATCGCACGTCCCCACCAGACGGGTTCCCCCTCCTGCCGCAGAATTACGCCTTGATGCACATAGAATGACCACCCGTCATAGCCCGACAACCACGCCATGTTTGATGGATCGGTGACAAAGATCGCGTCCAGTCCGCGCTGCTCCATCGCGGCGCGGGTTCTGGCAATGCGCCCCTCGTATTCTGCGGTGGTGAAATTTGCATCTGGATCGGTCATACCCTGTGCCCTCGCATCGTTCGGCTTCACAGGAAACCGTGGTGCGTTTTTCATCGGCTGACAAGCGTTCAATACCAGACGGGGGGTTTCCTTTGTGTCTGTGGCATGGTGGTGTTGGCGCAAATGAACGCGCTGCCGGAGAATATTATGTCCAACCCGATGACGAACGATCAATTGACCCAATGGGACCACGATCACTTTTTTCACCCGTCCACCCATCTGGGCCAGTTCGCCCGCCGCGAAATCGGAAACCGGATTATCAAGGGTGCTGAAGGGGTTCACATCACAGACCGCGAAGGGCACACGTCGCTTGATGCATTTGCTGGGCTTTATTGTGTGAATGTGGGCTACGGGCGTACCGAAATCGCAGACGCCATTGCCGCGCAAGCGCATGAGCTGGCCTATTTCCACTCTTACGCCGGACACGGGTCCGAAGCCTCGATCACCCTGTCCCGCATGGTGGCGGAACGCGCACCAGAAGGCATGAACCATGTCTATTTCGGAATGTCCGGTTCGGACGCGAACGAAACCAACATCAAACTGGTCTGGTACTACAACAACATCCTTGGAAGACCGGAAAAGAAAAAGATCATCGCGCGGTGGCGCGGCTACCACGGATCAGGCCTGATGACGGGATCGCTCACCGGGCTTGAGCTGTTTCACAATAAATTCGATCTGCCGCTGTCGCAGGTTGTGCACACGCAGGCCCCGTATTTCTATCGCCGCGACGACCGCTCCATGGACGAGGCAGCTTTTACAGCCGATTGCGTGTCCAAACTGGAAGCGCTGATCGAGCGCGAAGGCGCGGATACGATTGCCGCGTTTATTGGTGAACCCGTTCTTGGGACCGGCGGTATTGTCCCGCCGCCAGCCGGGTATTGGGATGCCATACAGGCCGTACTGAAAAAGCACGACATCCTTCTGATTGCGGATGAAGTTGTCACCGGCTTTGGCCGTTTGGGCACGATGATGGGGTCGGACCATTACGGCCTGAAGCCTGATCTGATCACAATCGCAAAGGGTTTGACTTCGGCCTATGCGCCTTTGTCGGGCTCGATTGTATCGGACCGGATGTGGAAAGTGTTGGAACAGGGTACGGATGAGAACGGGCCATTGGGCCACGGCTGGACCTACTCGGCGCATCCCATCGGTGCCGCTGCCGGTGTGGCAAACCTGAAACTCCTGGATTCACTTAATCTGGTCGGCAACGCGGGCACCGTGGGGGCGCACCTGAACAACGCAATGACGCAGGCTTTGGGTGACCATGCGCATGTCGGTGAAATTCGCGGCGAAGGCATGCTTTGTGCGGTTGAGTTGGTAAAAGACCGGGACGACCGTGTCTTCTTTGATGCGGGCGATAAGACAGGGCCCCGCGTCGTGGCCGCGATGTTGGATCGCGGCGTGATCGCCCGCGCAATGCCTCAAGGCGATACCATCGGGTTCGCACCACCCTTCTGTCTCACACGGGATGAAGCGGATCATGTGGTCAGTGTAACCAAAGACGCGATCGCCTCCGTTCTGGGCTAAAGGCAAACGAAGATGACGGTCGCGGAAACGTGGCCGTCTGTCTGCTTTCAAATCCGGCCTTGTCTTAAGGGCGCAGCGCCGCCTAGCATACACCAACCGTCCGGCACATTCGGGTGGAATTATCGGAGGACATAAGATGGCGGACAAAAGCAGCGGCAATCCTTTCATGGATATGTTTCAGAATTTCGGCAATTCGATGAGCATTCCCGGTCCCGACATGAACGACATGATGGAATACCACCGCAAGAATTTGCAGGCACTCCAGGCCGCCGCGCAGGTCAGCTCCGGCAGTGCACAGGCGTTGATGGCAAAGCAGCGCGAAGCGCTGGAAAAGGCGATGGCGGATATTTCCAGTTCTGTGCAGAGCCAATCATCGGGTGCGGATACCTCAAAGATGATGTCGGCACCGATGGACCTAGCCAAAAAGACGTTTGATGCAACTCTGCAGACAACGCAGGAAATGGCCGAGATCCTGCGTCAGGGTAATGTCGAATCTTTCGATGTCATCAAGGCCCGCGTCATGGAAAGCGTCGACGAACTGTCCCCGAAAAAGAAAAGCTGAACCCGACCTTTTAAAAGGTCTTCACCGGCATAAAATCGATCCGGCCTGCGTGGCCGGACCGCTACTTCTGGCGGCACCTCAAGATGAGGAGAGCGATCATCCACAGACTTACTTATGATGCCCTTGGCAATATGGTCGGTGAACCGTTGGGCACGTCTGACTGGCATGTTGTGACACAAGAAGCGATCAACATGTTTGCAGATTGCACCGGCGATACACAATGGATCCATATCGATGTGGAGCGGGCGCAGGAGGAAAGCCCCTTTGGCGGGCCAGTGGCCCACGGCTACCTCACGCTGTCGATGCTGTCCGTGATGGCGATGGAGATTGGCGTAGTGCCCGAAGGCACTTCGGCAGCTGTAAACTATGGACTTAACAAGGTTCGATTCCTTGCCCCTGTGCCCGCCGGATCAAAGCTTCGCCTGCACTCAAAGCTGACCGGTTTCGAGAAAAAGAAAAACCGACGGTATCTGATGACAACTGAGAACACGATGGAATGTGCAGGAAGCAACAAACCGGTCCTGACCGCAGAAAGCCTTGCGATGTTGGTGCGCGAACCGGATGCCTAGGCGGACTTACAGCAATGGCAGAAGGTTACCTTGACACGAGAAACCCCAAGATGCTGAATGTGTTGAAGTAACGCTGGGTCCTTTCGACTTAAAATTCTTTTCCGGCACCCCGTGTCGTGTTGACACCCTTTGAACAAACTCCATACTCATTCCACATAGCGAAACTGCGTTTCAAAAAGCGCTGATTGCTTGACCGGATCAGATTCCGCTTATGCGGAACCCGGAACCACACATGGGAGGAATGAAATGATTTACTTGAGAACAGCTGCGGCAGCCTTGTGCATGACCGCTACCGCTGCCTTTGCAAGCGACATCGAGCTGCCTAAACAGCTGTCATGGACCGCTTACGGAACAGGCTCTGCCGGATACAACCAAGCCGTTGCCATCGGCGCGGCATTGCAAGACGCCACAGGTGTGAACCTGCGCGTGCTGCCCGGCAAGAATGACGTGTCACGCACAGAACCGCTGCGGCAGGGTCGTGTACAGTTCTCCGCGACCGGTGTCGGCGGCAGCTTCATGGCGCAGGAAGGCGTGTTTGATTTCGGTGAGGAAAACTGGGGTCCACAGCCTATTCGCGTCCTGATGGCGAACAATGGTGGTGCCATCAATCTGGCGGTTGGTGTTGCCGGTGATCTGGGAATCGAGACCTATGCAGACCTCAAAGGCAAGCGCGTGGCCTATATCGTTGGCGCACCGGCGCTGAACGTGAACACCGAAGCATACCTCGCCTATGGCGGTCTGACGTGGGATGATGTCGAACGTGTAGATTTCGGCGGATTCGGGGCTAGCTGGACCGGCCTCATCGAAGGTCAGGTTGATGCGGCATTTGCCTCCACCAACTCCGGCAAGGCTTATGAGGCCGAAGCAGGTCCGCGCGGATTGTTCTGGCCACCGATTGATCCGGAAAACACCGATGGCCTTGCTGCAATGCAGGGCATCGCACCCTTCTTTCAGGTAAACAAAGCCAAGGTTGGCGCGACGATTGATGGCACAGACGGCTATCAGGGCGCGGGCTATGCCTATCCTGTTCTTACCGCAATTGAGAGCACCGAAGCCGATCTGGTCTATAACATGACCAAAGCGATGGTTGAGCTGTTCCCGCAGTATGATGGCAAGGCACCCGGTATCGGTGGCTGGTCCATGGACAAGCAGAACATGGAATGGGTTGTCCCTTACCACGAAGGTGCCATCCGCTATTACACCGAAGCGGGCGTCTGGAGTGATGCAGCGCAAGCGCACAATGACGGGCTGATCGCACGTCAGGCCGCGTTGCAGTCCGCATGGGAAGCTCTCAAGGCAGAAAACCCAGAAGACTGGACTTCAGCCTGGGCCGAAGCGCGTCGTAAGGCATTGGAAGACGGCGGTTTTAACATCGTCTTCTGATCTTGTCGAAATTACGGGACCGGCCAGCTTAACATCTGGCCGGTCCACGTCGTTTTATCGCCTGTTCATCCGAGGTTCCCATGACTGATCCAAAATCCCCTGCCGCTGGCAAAATCGAAGCTGTGGCCATTGATGGTGCCACTCCAGCAGAGCGGCTTGCCGGGCCTGCACGCTGGGTGGTTGTGGGCGGTACGCTGCTCTCGCTTGTTCTGGTGATCAACCAGCTCTTCAATGCGCAGCTTTTTGGACTGGTCCTGATTGAAGGACGTTACCTTTATATCCTCGGCGGGCTTTTTCTGGCCCTCACTTTTCTGATTTTCCAGATGCGGGGCGGCAAGGGTGGCCAGCCATCCATACTGGACTGGCTGCTCTTTGCGCTCTCGCTTGCCACCACCGGATACCTGTCTCAAACTGCGCAGACCAACCTGTCGCAAGGCTGGGAATATGCCGCCCCCGAAACGGCCCAATACGTTTCAGTCGTATTTTTCTTTCTGATCCTTGAGGCGACGCGCCGCGCAGGCGGTTTGATCCTGTTTCTGATCGTTGTGCTCTTTGCCTTCTATCCGACTTTCGCCGGTCACGTGCCTGATCCGTTCTCGGGCTTTCAAAGCACGTTCATGCAGACCGTGCCCTATCATATCTATTCCGCCGAAAGCTCTTTCGGTATTCCGATGAAAGCCTTTGGCGGCGTTGTCATCGGCTTCATCCTATTTGGTGCCGTGCTGCAACGTACCGGTGGCGGCCAGTTCTTCAATGATCTCGCACTTGGTATGGTTGGCGGCTATCGGGGTGGCGCGGCGAAGGTCTCGATCTTTGCCAGTGGCTTTATGGGCTCCATGTCCGGTTCCGTGATCTCCAACGTTCTGACCACCGGTGCTGTGTCCATCCCTGCGATGCGCAAGACCGGTTTCAGCGCCAAGACTGCCGCGGCGACCGAGGCCTGCGCCTCCACGGGCGGCGTATTGATGCCACCTATCATGGGGGCCACAGCCTTTATCATGGCGTCCTTCCTGTCGCGCCCATACGTGGAAATCGCGCTTGCCGCGGCGATACCAAGCATCCTCTACTACTGGAGTCTGTTTGCACAGATCGACGCCTATTCCGCCCGTCGCGGTTTGCGTGGCCTGCCCAAACCCGACCTGCCCGTTCTACGGGCCGTGATGAAAGAGGGCTGGCCGTATATCTTCGTCTTCGCGCTGCTGCTCTACATGATGATCGGCCTGCGTCAGGAGACCTCTGCTCCCTTCTACGCCACGGCACTTTTGCTGGCGGTAAACCAGTTCCGCGCACGTTATCGCCTGAACATGGAACGTCTGGGCAATATGATCGTCGGCGTTGGTATGGGGTTGGCCGAGCTGACTGCCATCCTTCTTGGTGTCGGGCTTATCGTCGGGTCCTTCTCTGCCACCGGTCTGGCAGGCACACTGGTGAACGAGCTGGTCTTTATGGCTGGCGACAACACGCTGGTATTGTTGCTGATGGGCGCGCTTACGGCATTTATCTTTGGCATGGGGATGACGGTCACCGCCTGCTATATCTTCCTGGCCGTGGTTCTGGCACCTGCGCTGGAAACCGGCGGACTGAACACGCTCGCGGTACACCTTTTCATCCTCTACTGGGGGATGGTCAGCTATATCACACCACCGGTGGCTTTGGGTGCCTTCGCGGCGTCCACAATGGCCGGTTCCAACCCCATCGCAACAGGGTTCGAAGCGATGCGTCTCGGGGGTGTGATCTATATCGCTCCGTTCCTCTTCGTTCTTAACCCCGCGCTGATTGGTCAGGCCCCCGCTTGGGAGATCGTTGTCGCACTAAGCTGTGCACTTATCGGTGTTGCGATGATCTCATCCGCGTTTCAGGGTTATATCAGTCTGGTCGGTCCCCTGACGGGGTCAGCGGGCATCCCCCTGCGGATCGTGCTGTTCTTTGGGGGCTTGCTGATCGCAAAACCCAAGACCGATCTTATTGATCTCAGCTATGGTGCGTCCTTTCTGATGGGTGCCGCCCTTTGCGCCATACCGATGTTGATTGCATGGCGGGCCAAAGCCGCCGAACCTACCCCCGCCTGAGGCTGATATGATCCCGATAAATCCACCTATTCCGCCAGCCAGCCTGTCTGAAACAATCGTTGACCGCATCCGCAGCAACGCCAAGTCGCATCCAGATAGGTTGGCGCTGGTTTGCGGCGACCAGCGCCTGTCGTGGGGCGCGTTCGACATTGACCTGAACGCGGTGGCCAATCTGCTGCTTGATCTCGGACTTGAGCGTCAGGGAAATGTGGCAATCCTGTCGCCCAACTCCATCCCCTACGCGACCTTGTTCATGGGCATCATCCGTGCGGGCGGATGCGTCACACCGCTGTCGTCCATGGCATCTCCGCAGGCGCTCGAAAAAATGCTGCGCGACAGTGCGCCAAAGGCGATTTTCGTCGCAAAGCAATACCTCGATCTGGTGGACGGCTTCCTGCGCGACCTCCCGATTGAACGCTTTGCAATTGATTTCGAACACCCTGACTATACGCCATATATCGCCGCATTGGACGCTGCCGCCAAGACCGACCCGATGATCCCGATCGACATGGATGACCCGTTCAACCTGATCTATTCATCCGGCACCACCGGCACTCCGAAAGGGATCGTGCAGAACCACGCGATGCGCGCCGCGCAAATGGACCGCGTGACACCCAACGGCTACGATGACAACGCCCGCACGCTCATCTCGACCCCGCTCTATTCCAACACCACCATTGTGGCTTTTGTCCCCACGTTGTTTGGCGGATCGACCGTACATCTTATGCCAAAGTTCGACGCACTCGGGTATCTTGAGATCGTGCAGGCAGAGAAGATAACTCATACGATGCTTGTCCCTGTGCAATACAAACGCATCATGGATGTGCCGGACTTCGATGACTTTGATCTGTCTTCAATGCGCGTCAAATTCTCAACCTCCGCCCCTCTGCGCGCCGATGTCAAAGCAGACGTTCTGGCCCGCTTCCCCGGCAAGCTCATCGAATACTACGGCCTTACCGAAGGTGGCGGTGTAACTGTTCTCGTGGCTGACGAATTTCCGACCAAATTGCACACTGTTGGCAAATTGGCCCCCGGCAATGACATCCGGCTGATCGACGGCGCGGGCAAAGAAGTCCCACAAGGCACTGTGGGCGAGATTTGCGGGCGCGGACCAACCATGATGGCAGGCTACTATGGCCGGGATGACCTGACTGCAGACTACATCTGGCGCAACGCAGAGGGCGAGGTGTACTTCCGCTCCGGCGATATGGGCAGCTTTGACGCCGATGGCTTTTTGGTGCTGTCCGACCGCAAGAAAGACATGATCATTTCTGGCGGTTTGAACATTTACGCCAATGATCTAGAGCTTGTCCTGCTTGAAGACCCCGACGTGACCGACGCCGCCGTAATCGGCATCCCGTCCGATGCTTGGGGCGAAACGCCCTTGGGGCTGGTTGTCCTGCGCAATGGCGCGACCCGCAGTGCCGACGACATCCGCGACCGCGCGAATGGAGTGCTTGGCAAAAGCCAGCGCCTTGCCGGCGTAGAAATACGCAATAGCCTGCCGCGCAGCACCATCGGAAAAATACTGAAGAAAGACCTACGCGTCCCCTATTGGGCCAACACACCGGAGCCAAAAGCATGAGCGATACACCGACAATGAACGGAGCCGAAAGTCTGGTACATACGCTGATCGATAGCGGTGTGGACGTATGCTTTACCAACCCCGGCACGTCAGAGATGCATTTTGTTGCGGCTCTCGACCACATCCCCGGCATGCGCTCCGTGCTGGCGTTGCAGGAAGGTGTCGCCACAGGTGCTGCGGATGGATACTGGCGGATGAAGGGCAAACCTGCGTCCACCCTGCTCCACCTCGGTCCCGGTCTGGCCAATGGCCTGTCGAACCTTCACAACGCGAAGAAAGCAGGCTCGGGCGTGGTCAACATCATTGGCGAACATGCCGCCAGCCACATCGAGCTGGATGCGCCCTTGATGTCCGACATCGAAGGGATTGCACGACCCGTTTCCCATTGGGTGCACACGTCGAAATCCGCCGCAACTGTGGGTGAAGATGCCGCACGCGCGGTTCAGGCAGCGCAGGTTGCTCCCGGCCAGATCGTATCGCTGATTTTGCCCAGCGACACGGCTTGGAACGAAGGGGGCGTGCGGCATGATCCCCTGCCCGTCCCCGAACCGGAAGTATTCGCAATCAACCTGCTTGCTGATGCAGCCCAGGCGCTTTTGGGACCGGAAAGCCTGCTGCTCTTGGGTGGCGCGGCCCTGACCGAAGACAACCTTCACATCGCGGGACAGATCGCTGCAAAGACCGGATGCAAACTGCAGTCTGAGTGGGCCAATGCACGGATGGAGCGGGGTGCGGGACGTGTGATCGTAGGTCGCGTTCCCTATCCGATTGATATCGCGCTCAAGGTACTGGCACCGTTCAAACGTATCGTCCTAGTAGGTGCCCGCCCTCCCATCGGTTTTTTCGCCTATCCCGGCAAACCGGCTGTTCTGACGGCTCCGGATGCCGAAATCGTTCCGCTCGCACCCGCAGGTACTGATCTGACTTCTGCACTTGAAGCGCTTTGCGTGGCGACCGAAGCCAAAGAAACAGCACCCGCGCATGTCGCCAAAGCAGACCTTCCCGACCGTCCCGAAGGACCGATCACGCTCGACAGTCTTGCCACGTTGATCGGCAGGGCGATCCCCGAAAACGGGATCGTTGTGGACGAATCCGTCACCACAGGCCGCGCTTTCTTCCCTGCGACGCAAGGTGCACCCGCGCATACTTGGCTTAACAACTGCGGGGGCTCTATCGGGTATGGGCTGCCCGCCGCCATTGGTGCCGCCGTCGCTTGCCCAGATCGCAAAGTGATGGCCCTGACCGGTGATGGATCGGCGATGTACACGGTGCAAGCGCTATGGAGCATGGCCCGCGAGGACCTTGATATAACAGTGTTGATCTTCGCCAACCGCAGCTATCAGATCCTGCGCGGGGAGCTGACGAACGTGGGAGTCCAGAACCCTGGTCCTCGTGCGATCGACATGCTTTCGCTCGACCGCCCCGCGCTCAACTGGGTGGAGATGTCGCATTCGATGGGCGTATCTGCCAGTCGCGTGACCACTTGCACTGAGCTTGAGGATGCGCTCGCTGACGGATTGGAAAGCACCGGACCGCGACTGATCGAAGTTGCTCTTTAGGCACTGACAGGTGGGGCATATGCGGGATCTCTAATCAGGCCATCGCGCGGCAGAGACCCTTTTGCGTCAAACAGGCCGATACATTCGTGCTTTGTACTTGGCATTCTCGACAGTAGTCCACATGATCCGGCCAATAACTGACATCGTCGGATCGGCCTTCATGCGCGTTTCTATCTCTACCGCTGTGTCGATATTGTTCTCGGGCGGCGTGATATCGGGATGCTACGAACAAGCAGTGTCGGCCGAAACGCTCGGCGGCTGGTGGCGCACCTGATGCAAATCGGCTTCACATTTGTTATCGCGTCGATCAGCGTCGCAGTGTTTCACTACCGCTGACTGCCCCTGCCAGGGCTGCTGGGGCCAATTTTCGCCTGCTTAAGTGCCGCGTTGACTGGTGTGCCAATGGGCGGAAACAAACCCCTGAACGAAGCGATGCGCACCATTCTCGGCGTCGTCGTCGGTGCCACATTTACGCAGGCTTTACTCTTTACGTTGTTGGGCTTTTGGCCAACTTTATTGATGATACCAGTGATGGATGGCGTCATAAGTGTCATCGGCGTACCCTATTTTCATCGTGTCTGGGGCTATGATTTTGCCACCAGCTACTATGCAACGATGCCCGGCGGCTCGCAGGATATGCTGGTCTTTGGTGAAGAAGCAGGCGGCAATGTCAGGGCCATGTCTTTGATCCATGCAACCCGCGTTCTGGTAATCGTCGTGGCGCTGCCGTTTCTTTTGCAAAGCGTTTGGCAAGCGGATCTGAGCACCCCGCCCGGTGCGCCTGTCGTAAGTATCCCGCCCGATCAGCTTTTGATGATGGTGCTTTGCGCACTTTTTGGCTGGCAGATCGCTAAGCGGATCGGCTTATTCGGTGCGTCTATTCTTGGCTCGCTTATCGCTGCGGCGGCTTTAGCACTTGTCGGTGTATTACATCATCGTCCTCCGGTTGAGGCGATCTGCGCCGCACAGTTCTTTATCGGGATGTCTGTCGGCGCAAAGTATGCCGGAATTTCACTGACCGAGATCCGTCGGGATCTAACAGCGGGTCTGGGGTTTTGTGTGATCCTCATCATCCTGACAGTGATTTTCGCGGAAGTTATCTATGCTGCGGGTCTTGCCCCACCGATGGAAACCCTGCTCGCCTTTGCGCCGGGTGGTCAGGCAGAGCTAACCGTTCTGGCACTGATCGTCGGTGCGGATATGGCTTTTGTCATTGCCCACCATGTATTGCGGATAATCATTGTTATTCCGGGTGCCCCTATATTCGCGATGCTGTTCAAAACCTGACGGTAAAGGGTGGCCATCGACGACATCCAACAGCTGGCCAGAACACTATTCTCAAGCGGCGACCGACCCGGACCCTGCCGTGTCTTGTGCCTGTTCACCATCAATGAAACCATCATCTTTTTCGCTGCCGCCCGCATGAACATTCTCACTAATTCTGAAGCGCGAAGTTGTCGCACGCAGATCACGGGCCTCATCAGCCAGAACGTGACTTGAGGCCGTGACCTCTTCGAAAGATGCCGCCTGCTTTTGCGTGACAGCATCAATATGGCCCACTGCGTTTGTGATCTCGCTGATACCCGCGGATTGTTCGGTCACTGCGGTTGATACCTCGTTAACGCTTGCCGAGATTTCCAAGACGCTTTTGGCAATGTTTTCGAGGGACATCTTTGCGCTTGCAACTTTGGTCACACCTTCGCTCACCGCATGATCACTTTGTTTGATGACTGTTCCGATCTCTTGCGCGGCATCACTTGCACGTTGGGCGAGCGAGCGGACCTCGGACGCGACCACGGCAAAGCCTCGTCCTGCGTCTCCCGCACGTGCCGCTTCTACGCCTGCATTCAGTGCAAGCAGATTGATCTGGAAAGCGATATCGTCAATGACAGCTGTCACCCGCGAAATCTCGGTCGAGCCTTCTGCGATCCGGTCCATCGATTCCGCCGCCTCCGACGCGATAACCTCGCTCGACTGGGCCGCCGTGCTCGCGTCAATCGCGGTTGTGCGTACTTCATCCACGTTTGCACTCACATTTTTCAAACTGGCTGCCAATTCCTCAAGAGCTGCGGATGTTTCCTCGACCGAAGCCGCGTTCTGTTCTGCCTGCCGCGAAAGCTGATCAGCGGTCTGGCGAAGCTCTTCTGAAGAGCCGGAAAGGGTCAGCCCGCTTTCGGAAATGTCACCGATCAAAAGCGTAAGTGCATCGATCATCGTGTTCACGTTATTCTGTAGGTCAGCGAAAGCACCCTTGAAATTCCCTTCCATCCTCTGCGTCAAATCTCCGGCTGCCACTCTGGCCAGCTGTGTGCCAGTCTGGGTGATGCCATGGTCCACAGCCTCCATCAGGCTGTTGATGTTCGTCGCAAGCATTATGAGGTGCTCATTCTTGAAATCCGCTTTGACACGGTCCGAGAACCTGCCAGCGATCGCGGACTCTACCACTTCACCGAAAGATGTGCCCAAGTCGCGCATCATGTTTTGGGTTTCCACGGCGCGCCGCTCATCAATTTCTTGCCGCTCACGGGCGAGCCTGATGGAGTCCTCAGCAGCGGCCTCACGCTCTCGGTTCATTGCCTGCATCTGCGCCTGTGCGGTCTTTTGCTCGGCCATCAGCCGTTCCCGTTCGATCGCATTTTGTCGGAATATTTCTGTCGCGCGGGCCAAATCACCGATCTCGTCCTCGCGCTCCTTTCCGGGCACAGCATCGTCGAGATGGCCGCCAGCCACAGCTTTGACTGTGGTGGTAAGGTTCTGGATTGGGCGCGTGACAGCTTTTGAAAATAGCAGTGCGATAAACAGGGCCGAAGCGAGTATTATAAGTGAGACAACGCCTGAAAGAAGGACGGCCCATGTCCGCCCCGCCATCAAAACACTCTTGTCCTGTTGGACTATTGCAGACCACTGCAAGTCGAGCCCTTCTACCGGCGCACGAAAGCCCATTACCTGTTGTTGATAATGTCCGATACCATCGAAATGCCCACCTGCGGCTTCATCAAGTTGGGAAAGATGATCCCACCCCGGAAGTATTTTCAACGTGTCATCCTGAGATGTTTGAACAGAATCGGTGCGCAATTGCCCGTCCGCACCCACGACCAAACCATCGCTCGTCTCCCCGAGCCCCTCAAGATCGGCGGCGGTCGCATTAAGCCAGTCAACCGGCATCTGATAGGCCAGCACACCGACCAGCGTTCCCTGCCCGTTAAAAACGGGACGGGATATAAATGCGGCAGGGGCATCATTGCTGGGAGCATAGGGCGCAAAATCGACAAATGCAGGTGCGCTGTGCTGGGGAAGCTCCAAACCTCGCCGGAATGCCTCGGCAAGGCCGCTGTCCTTCCATTCGCCAGTCAACATGTTGGTGGCGAAATCTCTCTCTTTGAAAACGCTGTAGACAAGGTTTCCTTCGGTGTCGAAAAGGAAGATGTCATAATACCCCATGCTGTCCTGCAAGCTGTTGAAAACAGGATGATAGACCGCATGGATGAACCCGTAACTTGATCCGGTGTCCGCCTTGACCAGCGCATCCTTCTCGCCCAAGGGCGCAGGGTTTTCGGTGATATAAGTGCGGGTCAGCGTATCCAGAGCATTTTGCGTGCTTTTGAAACCGTCGGTCAGCGCAAGAACCGCCTGAATGGTGGACGGTCGTTCCGCTGTCTGGTTCAGATCACGCTCGATCGTATGCAAAAGCGTCGAAATGTTTTTTGACGTTAGGGTCGCCACGCTTTCCAGTTTTTCACGTGCAGCTTGCTTGAGAACCGCACCGGTCAGGATCATGTTCGACGCAGTAAGGATGGCAATCGTTACTGCCACCAACACCCCGATGATGACCGGCAGCTTAACCCCGATCTTCAGATTTCTGATCCCAGTAAGCATCCGGATATCTCCCACAGCTACGCCCTGCATCGGAGCCGCCTGCCAAAAGACAAGCATCGCCGCGTGCATGTGCGCAGGCTTACCTTGGAACTGGTTTCAGATTGATAAACGCGATGGCATGTCGCTGGCCGTGTCTATCAAGGCACGGCTATCCGGCCATACGAACAGATCACGTCAGTGGATCTTGATGTTCAGCAAGACGCATTCAGAATACAACATATCGATCTCAGACGGGGCCAAAAGACCGGGCTGACAGTATCGGGGCGTCGCAAACTCGCGGACTTCATCACATTCAATCCCCGGTGCGGCAAAGCGACGGTCAAGCGACAGAATCGCGCCTTCACTCGGCAGAACCGCTGCGGCGATCTGTGCAGCATAGCGGGCAAACAACGGTTGATTACCCAGATACATGATCTCATGCGTGGTATACTCATCGTGTTTCTTTTGCGGATAGACGACCAGCGTGACCAGACCGTCCGGCGTTTCAACCGTCAGGTGCCGCAAACGCAATCCCTGATGGTCGGCCACCACTTTCCGGTCCTTTTCACTGATACGATCCCCCAAACTGAGCGGATCATCATGCAGCTTGAACCCCGCCTCGGGCGTGCGTGGGTGCCAAACCAGACGTTCCTTATCCAGCACTGTAAGTCCGGCGTTGACCAATACGCTCACCGCTGCCTTGGCAGATGAGAAGTTCGTAACAGTCACCTCAGGATCGGAAGTGGCAAGCGCGAGCATCTTCTGCCCGATCCCCTGTCCGCGATAATCGCCTAGGACATACCATGAGGTCATATCCGCCGTTGTGCGCCGTCCCCCGGTCGTCATCCGGTCTGCATAGACGAGACCCAGTACTCCGATCAGCCGCCCTTCGTCACGAACGGCGATGGCATAGCGTCCTTCCGGTCCACACCACCGACCGGCCAGCAATCTGCGCCAGCCATCAATGTCCCATTTCGCCCGTTTAAAAACAGTATTCATGAATTGCGCGATCTCTTCGCGCTCTTCGGGGCGGGCGTAGGCGATATCAACCATGGGACTGCTCTTTCATTTCATCGTTCAATGTTATCCACCGCACGCGGTTTTTGTGGTTCAGCCGCGTGACCAGCGCATCGCAAAAATCCCAAACTTCGTCAGGGGTCTGGAGGTGGTGGGTCAACAGGCCGGTCGGTTCGGACGCGTCTCCTTCGGTGCGGCGCTGCCGCAGATGGGTGACGCATTGCGCAAGCGTCTTTTCCTCGCCGGCAAAACGCGCATCGGGGCGCCAGCGCAAAGGTTCGATGTGGGCGTTATAGTGCGTAAGGCCCGCAACAGGTGCCGGACAGGGCCGACGATCAAAAGTAGACAGCACAGGATAGCCCCAACCGTTCAGGTGCGGCAGAACCTGCTCTCCGATACGGGTCCACGGTGGCACAATAACCGGTATCAGGTTCGGTAATTCGGCCGCCTGCATCCGCTGCCAGCCGGTGCGAAGATCGGCGTGGATCAGGTCCAGATCGCGCGACACACCGACCTCTGAAGCACGCATGCCTTTGGGCTCGTGGTTTTTGTGGGCAAAGCCGTGTTGCGTTGACCATACATGCGGCGCTGCTTTCAGCATCGGAGCAAGGCCACGATCAATGGCCACTGGAATCACGGCCAGATGCAGCGGCGCGTTATGGCGCCCGGTCAGAGCGATCAAGCGGCCCAAAGCATCGGTCGGTGCCTCTGCATCGTCATCACGCCACCAGAATGTCGGCTGCTCCCCTGCGGCATGCCACAGATCAAGCTCTGCCTCTAGATCGTCCCAAGTTGCCATAACGCTTTGCCTTGCTGCTGGGTGACTGTCCCCTCACATCAAATCACGCAAGGAAAGGCAAGCAAGGGGGCGTTTTATCACACTGTCGTGCATCGTGTTGCAGCAACTGTTTCCACCACATAGCGAGAGGATTGTTGACACGTCACACACCTCTGGAATCTACTAAACCGTATCGTAAAATTTTTGGAATCACCTCATGATGCAAGAAGTCCCTGAAGGTAAATGGATTGCCTCTTTCAAGCGTGTCTTCGCGCTGAACGGGATTGGCGAAGGGACAGAGGTCGCTATTGTCGCCGAAACCCAGTCCCGCCCCGTTCTGGCGCAGCTTGCGGGTCTGGCGCTCTATGATCTGGGCGCGGTGTATTCCACAATCATGCTGCCCAGCGCGCCGCAAACTGCACCAGTTCCCGTAAAATCCACCGGCACGAGTGATGCGATACAGCACAAGCGGCATGTGATCGAAGCGCTCAAATGCGTCGAGGTCATCGTCGATGTGACCGTCGAAGGATTGATCCACGCGGAAGAGATGGCTGAGATCGAGCAGGCTGGCACACGGCTGCTGGTCATCTGTAATGAACATCCCGAAATACTTGAGCGCACCGAACCACGTGCTGAATTGGGGCCGAAGGTCGCGCTGGGGATCGAGATGCTGCGCGATGCCGCTGAAATGCGTGTCACATCTGCGGCAGGCACGGATCTGGCCATCGACATTCGCGATGCTCCATGCGGTGGCACGCCCGGCTTTTCCACACGCCCAGGTGCCGTTGATCACTGGCCCGGAGGGTTATGCCTGTGTTTCCCCGGTGAGAACGCAGTGAATGGCACTGTGGTGATGAACACCGGCGACATGAACCTCACGTTCAAAGACTACCTGCGCGACCCGGTCCGTATGATTGTCGAGAAGGATTACATTACTGACATCCAAGGCGATAATCTGGATGCCGACCTTTTTCGCGCATACCTCTCCGCGTGGGACGATCCCAAGGCTTACGGCTTTTCGCATGTGGGCTGGGGCATGAACCCCCATGCCCGTTGGGAGAGCCTTGCCCTTTATGACAAGGGCGACATCCAGGGAACCGAATTCCGCGCGTGGGCCGGAAATTTCCTGTGGTCCACAGGGTCCAACCAATACGCAGGTCGCTTTACGCTGGGACATTTCGATTTGCCCATGCGCGGCTGCACCATTTCCCTAGACGGCACGCCAGTCGTGATCGACGGCACACTCCAAGGAGACCTCGCATGAGCAGTTTTCACGATTATTACAACACGCAGGACTGGGACCCAGAATTCCTGCGCATGATGGAGCTGGTGAACGAGCTGGGCCGGACCCGCTTTGCGGAGCGTGCGGTGCAGGTGGATAAGGATGCAAGCTTCCCTACCGCCAATTATGAAGACTTTGCCGAGCATGGATTTCTGCGACTGGTGATCCCCAAAGAATTTGGCGGTTTTGGTTTCTCACTGGGTCAATACGCAATGATCGGATCGGAGATCGGCAAGTACTGCGGGGCCACGGCGCTGACGTTCAACATGCACACGTCGTCTATGATGTGGTCGCGGTTTATGTATGAATTGCCCAATCTCACCGACGCCGACCGCGCCGCATTCGCCCCCTTGCGCGAACGCCAGTTTCGCAACGTGGTCGAAGACAATGCAATCTACTCACAGCCCATTTCAGAAGGCGGCACCAACTGGACATCCAAACCGATCCAGACCAATTGCAAAAAGGTTGATGGCGGTTGGTTGATCAACGGATTCAAGAAATTCGCCTCGCTTGCCGGACACTGTGACTACTACTCCATCGTCTGCACAGAACATTTCGAAGGGGTTGAGCCGCGCCACGAGGACACGATGAACTTTGCCGTTCACAAGGACACACCCGGTTTGCAGGTGGTTGGCGAATGGGATCCCATCGGGATGCGTGGCACCCACTCCAAGGACCTGATCCTCAAAGATGTTTTCGTCAAAGAAGAAGAGATGATGATGCCGCAGGGGATGTTCGTGCGCACCCTGCCACAATGGCCGCATATGATGGCAACACTGACGCCCGCATACATGGGCATCGCGCAGGGGGCCTACGACTATACCGTTGCATACCTCAGCGGAAAGGTTGACGGGCTGCCCCCGATTGACCGACGCATCTATCCGACGAAACGCGCGACGGTCGCAAAGATGTACCAAAAGCTGACAGAGATGCGGACCCTATGGCATACTGCTTTTTCCGAAGCGCGAGGCTATCCCAGCAAGGCACAAGTCATGCGGCTGTATGCGGCGCAATACGCTGTGATGGAGGGTGTGCAAGAGATGACGGCGCTGGCCATCCGCACCTGTGGCGGACAGTCGATGCTAAAATCACTCCCGCTCGAACGGATGTACCGCGACAGCCGGTGCGGCGCGTTGATGCTTCCTTACACCACTGAAATCATGGAAGATTACCTCAGCATAATGACGCTTTATGATATGGATGAAATTGACAATGTGAGCGATGCAACAGCCAGCGCTCGGGTCTCGCTCTGGCGACCGGATACCGAATTTCTTGCGGCGCAAGCTGCCGAGTAGGATGCCCGTCAAAACTGTTCATTGTATCGGCACCTCTGATCGCTCTGCTGACGAAATATGGGCGGTGGCCGCCGAATTCGCCGCCCCGTGGCACCCGATGATCGACTGGATGGCGCTGGAGCCCGCGTCAGGCGGCAGGATCATCAGGCGCTTTGCAGCCAAGGGTGACGATCAGGTGGTGCGCGAACAACTGACCTATCTCAGTCACAGCGATCGTATCTTCGCCTATACCGCGCTTGAGGGGATCACCGGGGCGGACCGTTACGACGCGTGGTTGCAGATCAGCGATGACGGCACCGGTTCACGCTTAAACTGGTCGGCGGATATCGACGCAGAGGCGACGCGCGCACGTCAGATCGCGCAGGGCACCGAAGCAGTTTTTAAGGCCGGAATAGAAGCTTTGGCGTCCGGCCCGCTGAAGCGGAGCAAAAACCGTTCTTTGCCGGATCCCGTCAAGACGACCACAACCCAGATAGCGGGCTCTCCCTCCCTCGCAGTGACGACACTCCGGCGGAAATACCCGGACAGTAAGGTTTTGTGCCTTTTCCTGCATGGTATTGGCGGCAACCGCAGCAACTGGGACACCCAAGTATCCGCCTTGGGAAGTATGATGCCGATGGCGTCTTTGGACCTGCGCGGCTACGGCGACAGCGAGCTTGGCGCGGCGCAATCCACTCTTCAGGATTATTTCGACGATATTGATCGAGTCATGGACCACTTCGGAGCGGAAAAGCTGGTGCTTTGCGGCCTTAGCTACGGCGCTTGGATTGCGGCGAGCTACGCGCTGCAAAAGCCGGAACGGATGGCGGGTCTGGTGCTTTGCGGCGGATGCACCGGCATGTCCGAAGCATCAACTGAGGCCAGAGACGCCTTTCGAAATGCGCGGCAAGTGCCACTGGATGCCGGACAAACGCCTGCCGACTTTGCAGATGCAGTTCTGGCCGTGATTGCCGGACCTGATGCCACGACCGAGGTCCGCGCAACACTGCACGCATCTATGGCGGCGATCCCTTCTGCCACTTACCGCGACGCGCTGACCTGTTTTACGAACCCTCCTGCCGCACTTGCATTCGACAGCGCCGATTTTCCGGTCCTGATGATGACAGGTGAACATGACCGGCTTGCCCCGCCAACAGAAATCCGCGAGGTCAGCAAGCGTTTTGCCGCCAGCGCCGCGCCATTTGTCCAGTTCGAGGTGGTCGCGGGGGCCGGTCATGTCTGCAACCTCGAAGCGCCGGCGCAGGTGAACCGGCATTTGCACAAGTTTCTCTCGCTTTTCGCAGAGCCGCCGGCCCCGTCTGCAAAGCAAGCGCGGCAAGCTGCGAAACGCGCTCGCATTCTGGACGCTGCACTGCGTGAATTTTCCCTTAACGGCTATTCAGGCACCTCTATGCAGGCGATAGCGGAGCGTGCAGAAGTATCAAAGCCGACGCTTTACCAGTATATTGGTCAGAAAGACGCAATCCTTCGTGCCGTGCTTGAGACAGGGCGTGAGACGATCCTTGCCCCCTTTACGGAGGCGCAAACGCACACAATGGCGCGTGTACTGTGGCAGTTTTCATGGGCTTATGCGCGCCACGTACTACGACCGGATCACCTTGCTGTTGCACGCCTGATGATTGGTGAGGCAGAGCGGGTGCCGGAAGTCGTCAAGCAGTTCAATGACACGGGACCAGCGCGCACGCTAAGCGGCATCGCGGCCTATCTTACAGACCGGCGGGATGCGGGCCATTTGATTTTTGATGATGCGTATGTGGCGGCTGAACATCTGTGGTCGCTGATCTTATCAGGACCGCGCAATCACGCGCTGTATTTCCCGCAGGACGTTGCCGATGACGATACGTTGCACCGCTCCATTACAAACGGCTTGCGCGTGTTCCTTCGCGCTTATGCAAAGGATGTCGAGGGGGAACTGGCCACCCTCGATAAGATATCCGAAGATGGACCGCTTTAACGCGGCAGCTGGCTTGCTGCGCGTGCCAGCGCTTCGATCTGGTCCCAGGCCCCTGCCTTGACCAGCTCGCCCGGTGCAACCCAGCTTCCGCCTGCGCATAGAACATTCGGCTGCGCCAGATAACCGGCCGCGTTGTCGGGGTTGATCCCGCCTGTCGGACAAAACGTGATCTGCGGCAGCGGCCCGCCGATGCCCTTCAACGCAGGCACGCCGCCAGAGGCTTCTGCGGGAAAGAACTTCAGCATGTCGTATCCCCGCGCCAGCAGGCGCATCGCCTCGGACGCGGTCGCGGCTCCCGGCAGCATCGGCATGCCAGCTGCCTCCGTCGCATCAAGCAGCGCATCCGTGGCACCGGGCGACACGCCAAAGGTGGCCCCTGCGTTCTTGGCTGCGGTCACGTCGGCAGGTGTCACCAAGGTGCCTGCGCCCACATGACCACCCTCGACCTTTGCCATCTCTGCGATGACATCCAATGCAGCAGGCGTGCGCAGCGTGACTTCAAGCACCGGCAAACCGCCACGCACCAGCGCTTCGGCCAGAGGGCGGGCGTGCGCCACGTCATCAACAACCAGCACCGGAATGATCGGAGCCAGAGCACATAATTTTCGGGTCTCTACTGAGTGAGTGTTCGAAGTCATATCCAGTTCCTTACCATCCAAAGACACATGCGCCATCATCAGCTGCGCCAACCGCTGTACGGAAAGGCACAAACAATTCGCGCCCTGTTCCTGCGTGGCCCCCGCTCAGATCGGCCGTCGCCAAAGGACGGTCAGCCGCATCGGGTGCCAGGTTCTCAAGCGTTCCAGCAACAGCATCTACGCGCAGCATATCCCCGTCACGCACCTGTGCGATTGGTCCGCCGTCAACAGCTTCGGGGCAGACATGGATCGCCGCAGGGACCTTGCCGGATGCACCCGACATGCGGCCATCTGTGACCAGCGCCACCTTTTGTCCACGTCCTTGCAAAATTGCCAACATCGGCGTGAGGCTGTGAAGCTCCGGCATCCCGTTGGCTTTCGGCCCCTGAAAACGCACGACAACGATAACATCATCGGTCAGCTCTCCGGCCTTGAACGCGGCCTTCGCGTCTTCTTGCGTGTGGAAGACACGCGCAGGCGCTTCGATCACGTGGAATTCGGGCTTTACGGCTGACACCTTGATGACGCCCGTACCCAATGATCCACTCAACCGCTTTAGGCCGCCGGTCTTCTGGAACGGCTCCGTCAGCGGGCTTACGATTTTGGTATTCAGGCTTTCCTTCGTGCCGGGGCGCCATGTCAGCTCGCCATCTTGCAAGAACGGCTCTTGAGTATAGTTCTCAAGCCCCTCGCCCGCGACCGTTTTGGTATCAGGGTGCAACAAGCCACCACCCAGCAATTCACCAATAAGATATCCCAGACCCCCTGCAGCGTGGAAGTGGTTCACATCCGCCAGACCGTTCGGATAAACCCGTGCCAGCAGCGGCACCAGATCGGACACTTCGGAAAAATCTTCAGGTGTAAGGATGATCCCGCCCGCACGCGCCATTGCGACGAGATGGATCAGCAGGTTGGTGGACCCCCCTGTCGCCATCAGCCCGACCATCCCGTTTACGAAAGCCTTCTCATCCAGAATATCGCAGACCGGTGTGTAATTGTTGCCCAGCGCGGACAGTGACAACGCACGTTTTGCCCCTTCGGCAGTCAGGGCTTCTCGCATACCTGTGTTGGGGGTCACAAAACTTGAACCGGGCAAGTGCAAACCCATGAATTCCATCAACATCTGGTTGGTATTCGCGGTGCCGTAGAATGTGCAGGTGCCCGGACCGTGATAGGCAGCCATCTCTGCTTTCATCAGTTCATCGCGGCCACACTCCCCCGCGGCAAATTTCTGACGTACCATCGCCTTGTCATCGTTAGCCAAGCCGCTTGTCATCGGCCCTGCAGGCAGGAAAACAGCAGGCAGATGGCCAAAGACTTGCGCACCAATCACAAGGCCGGGAACGATCTTGTCGCACACACCCAGAAAAACAGCCGCATCGAATGTGTTGTGGCTAAGCGCAACTCCCGCCGCCATGGCGATTACATCACGGGAGAACAGGCTCAGCTCCATACCCGCCTCACCTTGCGTGACGCCATCACACATCGCAGGCACCCCGCCCGCAACTTGGGCGGTGCCGCCCACGCTACGCGCCGCTTTGCGCAGGACGTCTGGATATGTCTCGAACGGTTGGTGCGCCGACAGCATGTCATTGTAGGCGGTTACAATGCCAAGGTTGCCTCCGGTGCCGGTGGCCAGTGTTTCCTGATCCTCGCCCGCAGCAGCATAGGCATGGGCCTGACCGCTGCACGACAGATGCGCGCGCGACGGCCCTTTGCCTTCTGCGGCACGCATCCGGTCAAGATAGGCAGAACGGCTCGGGCCGCTGCGGTCGATGATACGGTCGGTGATCTCAAGAAGTGTGGCGTTCACGGTCATTGGATGCTCCCGGTCTCTATGGAATTACACTTGTTAGCGCTAACAAGGACCTTCTACTGAGGATTGGCGTCAAAAGCAACGGCTAAGGCAGGCGCGCGCTAGATGCAGCGGCCACCGTCAACTTCCATACAAACGCCCGTGATCATGCTCGCCTCGTCAGAGCACAGATAAAGTGCTGCGTTCCCCATGTCTTCCGGCGTTGAGAAGCGGCCCAACGGTATCGTGGACAGAAACTTCGCCCGCATCTCGGGCGTGTCCTCGCCCATGAAACTTTTCAGCAGCGGCGTCTCGCCGGCAACCGGGTTCAGCGCGTTCACACGCACACCGGCCGGCGCAAGCTCGACTGCCATGCCCTTGGTTGCATTATTCATCCATCCCTTTGAAGCGTTGTACCAGCTGAGCCGCGGTCGTGGACTAACGCCTGCGGTGGACGCAACATTAAGAATCGCCCCGGTCCCGCGCTCTTTCATCAACGGCACAATGGACCGCGCGGTAAGGTAAACGGATTTGACGTTGACCGCGATCACACGGTCGAAATCTTCTTCGCTGATGTCCTCCATCGCGGCAGGCAAATGGGTGACGCCTGCATTGTTGACCAGAATATCGATCTGCCCCCAAAGCGTTTGAGCGCGGTCTGCCATCGCTTGCACGTCAGCGCCGTCGGCCACATTGACGCGCATTGTCTCGACTCCTTCGCCCAACTCGTCTGACAGCTCTTGGGCCATCTCTTCGTTGAGATCAGCGATCAGGACACGCGCCCCTTCTGCGTGAAACCTTCGCACAATCCCCGCACCAAAGCCCGAAGCACCGCCAGTAACGATCGCTGTTTTACCTTCAAGTCTCATCTTTTTCTCCCTTAACCGTGCAACGCGGCAACCGTTTTCAACGTCGAGAACCCGTATAGCGCCTCGAACCCCTTCTCGCGTCCATGTCCTGACAGACCGGTACCGCCAAAGGGAAGCTCCACCCCGCCGCCTGCACCGTAGTTATTCAGAAAAACCTGACCAGCCCGCAAACGCTTTGCCAGACGCATTTGCCGTGCGCCGTTCTGCGACCAAACAGAGGCCACCAGCCCATATGCAGTACCATTGGCAATGCGAATTGCCTCCTCTTCACTGTCGAACGGGATCACCACCTGAACGGGGCCGAACACCTCATCTTGTGACAGTGTATGATCCGGAGAGGCACCTGCGAACAAGGTCGGCGCGACGTATGCGCCGCCAGAAGGCGCATCGGCGATAACCTGGCCTTGCGCTGCAATCTCAAGATCGGCCCCCTGTTCAAGAAACCCCTCGACGATCTCGCGCTGGCGCATCGACACCAACGGACCAACATCAAGGTCGTCCATCGCCGGACCAGCACGCAATGCGCTGTAACGCTCTGCCATTCCCGCAACGACTTCGTCATATCGGCTGCGGTGGACCAGAATACGCGACGACGCCGAACAGGTCTGGCCAGCGTTCTGAATGCCTGCGTTGGTCAGAAAAGGAAGCGCTGCGTCTACATCCGCGTCCTCGAACACCAGTTGAGGTGATTTGCCGCCAAGTTCCAGCGTAACCGGCACGACATTTTCAGCGGCGGAAGATTGGATTAGTTTTCCCACCCCGACCGATCCGGTGAAAGAGATGTGATTGACGCCCGCATGTCCGCTCAACGCGGCACCCGCTTCAGCGCCCAATCCCGGCACAACGTTCAACGCACCAGCCGGCAGCCCGGCATCCTGCGCGATCTGGGCAAAGGCAAGCGCCGTGAGGCACGCCTCTTCTGCCGGTTTCAACACGCAGGCATTGCCCATCGCAAGCGCCGCGCCGACTGACCGGCCAATGATCTGCATCGGATAATTCCACGGCACGATATGCCCCGTCACGCCGTGCGGCTCGCGCAGGGTATAGACGGAATAGCCCTCCAGATAAGGAATCGTGGCACCGTGGATTTTGTCGGCAGCACCGGCGTAGAATTCCATATAGCGGGCCAGTGCGATCACATCGGCGCGCGCCTGTTTCAGCGGCTTGCCAACATCCAGCGCTTCCAGCTCTGCAAGGGTTTCAACATGCTCCAACACCTTTTGCCCGATACGGTACAGGATGCGGCCACGTTCAAAATTTGGCAGACGTCCCCATGCGCCTTCCAGCGCCGCTTGCGCCGCAAGTACCGCTTTGTCGATATCCGCGCCTGTCCCCTTGGCAATCGCGCACAGCGTGCTGCCATCAGACGGATTGCGCAGCTCAAGTGTACCGCCTTCCTCGGGCGGCACCCAGCTGCCGCCGATCAGACAAAGGGCCGGATCAATGCCAAGCGGTCGGAGGGTCATATCTACTATCCTTGCTGAACCTGTCACCGCGAAAGCCTAAGCCAGTCAGGCGGCATGTTCAAAGGAAACCGCGCAGTTATTCCGGGCGGATTACGCCCCGCTTAAGGGTGTCGATCCAGCAAGACGACCCAGCACAACTGCGCTCAGCAATCCGTTGCCAGACAGGTATCCGCTGTCTGCCTTGCCCGACACGCCGCAGGCCGCCCCGCCACCCGCATAGAGGTTAGGGAAGGCGGTTCCTTCGACTGAAAGCACTTGCGCATGTTCGTTAATCTCAAGCCCGCCTTGGGTATGGAAAAGCGCACCGGTCACGCGCACACCGCAGTAAGGCGCTTGCAAACGCGTCCCGCTGAACACACGTCCGAAGGCGTCCGTGCCATCGTCTGGAATATCTCCGATGGTCTTGGTCAAGGCACCAGCAGGCACGCCCAGATCATCTGCCAGACCGTCAAGTGTGTCGTGCGAACGGATTGCCCCTACTGACTGCGCCTGCTTGAAGTCCTCGAACTGCGCTGCAATCGCGGCAATCCGACTATCAAAGATTGCGAATGCCTCACCACCCGGTTGGGACAATACCGCGCGTGCCGCTTCGGAATACCCCTGCGCCTCGTTCCAGAACCGTTTGCCGTCACGGTTCACCTGAACACCGCCCTGGGTGATGACCGCCCAGGTAATAAGAATGCCATGTGGATGGGCCACATTGCCATGCCCCTGATAGGCCCCCAGATGTTTGAGCGACGCGCCCAAGGCTTCACCCCAAAGCATCGCTTCGCCCTGATTGCCGTCATGGCCGAACCATATCCCGTCATCAATCTGCGGCATATATTTGGACACCAGTTTGCGATTGCCGCCAAAGCCGTTGCTGGCAAGGATCAGCTTTTTGCACCCTAGCGTCTCGACCCCGCCATCAGGTCGCGTCACTGCGACACCGCACATCTCATCACCATCCCTGAAGAGGGTCGCCGCGCGACGCCCGCAGATGACGTCGATGCCCTGCGCCTCACACGCCGCGCGCAATGCATTGATCAACTCGCTACCCGCACGCGTGGGCAATCCATGCATCCGGCGGCGACTGTGACCCGGATAGTCAAAGTTGGTGACAACGGAGAACGGCAGCCCATGCGTTTCGGTCAGCCAGTCAATCACGGGCCCTGCGTTCTGCGCCAGCAGGTCAACCAAGCCTTGATCGTTCTCGTTATGCGCTTTGTCCTGAATATCCTGCGCAAATATTTCAGCGGTATCGTCGATACCGGCACCGCGCTGTTGCGCCGTGCCTGCCGCAGGGATCAAACCGGCAGACAGCGCGGTTGAACCGCTTGGCACGGCATCCGCTTCGATCACCAGTACCTCTTGTCCCGCCTCATGCGCGGCCAAAGCCGCCACCAATCCGCACGCCCCGGCCCCGATGATGAGTGTCTCGCAGTCGATGTCAAACGCTGCCGGTGGTGCTGTCACCAGTTCAGTCATCGTGTTCGTACCCGGCACCTTTCGCCAGCATGTCACCCGTCCCGATGACATTGTTCAATCCGTCGAAATCAAACATCCGGTCGGAAAAGGGCCTGTTCGATCCATTGGAATGCAGGCTTGCGTAGTAATCTTGCGCCGTGCGCGCCAAGGCCCGCACAATGCCACCCGGAAAGATCGCGATGGAGAAGCCGAGCGCCTGCAAGTCGCGGGCAGAGGTGATCGGGGTTGCGCCCCCTTCAACCATGTTCGCCAGTAACGGCACACGCTCGCCAAACCGCTTGGTCACCGCTTCCATCTGCGCACGGTCTTGTGGTGCTTCGATAAACAGCACATCCGCCCCCGCCTCCAGATATCGCTCCGCGCGATCAAGGGCGGCATTCAGCCCCTCGACGGCAATCGCATCGGTGCGTGCCACGATCAGCGTCTCGTCCGATTGCCGCGCATCCGCCATCGCGGCGACCTTGCCTGCCATCTCACCCACAGGGATCAGGGATTTGTCCTTCAGATGTCCGCAGCGCTTGGGATAGGTCTGGTCCTCAATCTGCAAGGCAGAAGCGCCCGCGCGTTCATAAAGCCGCATGGTCCGCTGGGCATTAAGCGCGTTGCCAAAGCCTGTGTCGGCGTCGATGATCACCGGCAATTCAACACGGTCCGCGATCAGCGTCATGGTATCTGCCATCTCCGTCACCGATGTCAGGCCAATGTCGGGACGCCCCAGCCGCGTATAAGCGACCGCCGCACCGCTAAGATACAACGCCTCGAACCCTGCCTCAGCGGCGATGGCTGCGGTAAGCCCGTCGTAGACACCCGGGGCGGTCAGGATTGTATCGCGGGCCAGCCGCTCTTTGAGGGTCATGCCTTGCCCTCCAGCCATGTCAGCGCGTCGGCGCAGGTCTTTTGGTGCGTGACTGTCCCCAGCGACAGGATCGTGGCCTCATGCACATCGTCGCGAAAGGCCGCGCAGCCATCGGTCAGCATACAGGTCGCGATATTGCGCAAATGCGCGTCGCGCAAAGTAGAGGCAACACCGCCATTGGTGACGATCCCTCCGACAATCAGATGGTCGATGCCCATTGCGCGCATGATGTATTCCAGCCGCGTCTGGTAGAAGGCGGAATAGGCAACTTTTTCGATCACAAAGTCCGCTGGATGCAAGGTATCGACAACGGTGTGACCAAAGCTCCCCGGCTCGAAATCGCCTTTGGCAAGGAAGGGCCGCAGTTCTTTGAGGTGCGGCGCGATCAGCGGCTCGCCGTCCCGTCCCGGCACCAGCGTGAACTGCGCCGAGATATAATGCCCGCCCTTTGCCCTGAGCGCCTTGACCAAAGGGGCCACCCGATCCGGCAGAGCCGCGATACTTGCCGCGCCTTGCCCCGCACGGCCATAAGCCCCTTCGGGATGGATAAAGTCATTTTGCAGATCAATGGTCAAAAGCGCCGTACGGCTCAGATCCCATGTGGTTGGATCGCTCATGATGTCCCCTTCGCTGGCTCGATAATCGTATTGCCAAAGTCATCGACGCGGCCTTGGAGATGCGGCTCGATCAGCACCGTGGTATCAGGTTGCTCCAGAATTGCGGGGCCAGCGATCACAGTGCCAACAGGTAAATCGAGCCGGTCATAGATCGCGGTATCATGCCACGCGTCCCCGAAATGCACAGGCCGTTGCGCCTTGGGTTCGACCGCGCCGCTGGTTGTCGGAGCCAGTGTGGACAAATCAAACTTGGGTCGCTTGCCCGTCACCGCACTGCGCAGGTTGAGGATACGCCGCACACCGGCTTTCAGCAGACGGCCAAAGGTGTTCTGGTACGCCGCATCAAACGCCGCTTCGACGGCCGCAATATCGGGCGGCGTCACTTTGCCGTCTTCAACCGTCACCTCAACCGGCACGGCAACCGTATGCGTCTGCCCGACATAGGCCATGTCCAACTCGAACCGCACCTCTCGCGCTTCAAAGGTTGTGCGCGCCGCATCCAGCAGCGCCATCCCCTGATCGGTATGTAACTGCATGAATTGACCAAGCGCCTGCGTGTCCAGACCACTGACCAGCGTGTTGATCGTTTGCACGAAATCTTGCCGCATATCGGCAATCACACACCCCATGGCGGAAGTCACACCGGGGTAACGTGGCACGATGGCCCGCGCAATCCCGACCTCTGCCAGCATGGCACCTGCGTGCAGCGCCCCTCCTCCCCCGAAGGGCATGAAGGCGAAATTCTTGGGATCAAACCCCCGCTCAATACTGACCAGACGGATCGCTCCGGCCATGCGCGAATTGGCCACGCGCAGGATCGCTTCGGCGGCGGCCAATGTATCGAGGCCGAGCGGTTTGCCAACATGCGTATCAATCGCCACCTGTGCCGCTTCGACATCCAACCGGTCCAGCTTGCCGCCGATGGGGTTGTCGGGATCGATCCGCCCCAACACCACATTCGCGTCTGTCACTGTGGGACGATCGTTGCCCAAACCGTAAGCCACCGGACCGGGATCAGACCCCGCACTTTCAGGACCGATGTTCAGCAATCCTCCCTTGTCCACCCACGCGATGGAGCCACCGCCCGCACCGATCGTCGTAATCTCGATCATGGGTGCGCGAACGACCATGCCAAAGTCGATAGAAGTTTGCGGCGAGAGCATGGACCGACCGTCAGCGATCAGAGATACGTCGAAACTCGTGCCGCCCATGTCGCCCGTAATCACGTTGTCAAAACCGGCAGAGGACGCGATGTAGCCTGCGGCAATCACCCCTGCGGCGGGGCCGGACAACGCCGTGCGCACCGGCAGGCGGCAGGCGGTATCGACCGCCATCACACCACCATTCGACTGCACGATCATGAATTCCCCGTCAAAGCCGCCGTCTTTTAGCGCCGCTTCCAACCGTCCCAGATAACCAGAGACTTCGGGTTGCAGATAGGCGTTGAGCGCCGTGGTTGAGAACCGTTCAAACTCGCGGATTTCCGGCAAGATTTCGGAGGATGCAGAGACATGCGCATTCGGCCAGATCTCACGCACAGCCGCCACGGCCAATGCTTCGTTCTCTGCATTCGCATAGGCGTTGGCGAAAAGGATCGACACCGCCGCACAGCCTTGATCTATCAACTTTCGCGCAGCGGCCCGCACCGCGTCCAGATCAACGGGTGTGCGTATATCACCGCTGGCCAGCGTGCGCTCGGGCACTTCCAATCTGTTGCGGCGATCGACCACAGGTTCGAAATCCCCGCGCAAACCCCATGTGCGGGGCCGGTCGCGACGCCGCATTTCGAGCACATCGCGCAGCCCTTCGGTACAGATGACTCCGGTGACAGCCCCTTTGCGTTCCAACAGCGCGTTGGTGCCCGCCGTTGTGCCATGCACCACAACCGAAATATCCGCCAGATCCGAGACCTGCCGCCCGATGCCGTCCAGAAAGCCGCCCGACTGGTCAGGCCGCGTCGTAGGCACCTTTGCCACTGCCGCCGTGCCGTCCGCTTCGTTCAGGACAAACACATCTGTAAACGTGCCGCCCACGTCCACGCCAATCATACGACCACTCATTGTGCGACCTCCCGCCATGCGGTGCCATAGGTTTCATCCGCCTTTGTGTCAGAGATCAGCCCACGCGCCACATCCCGCGCGATGCTAGGTGCGGCACGGTCGCCCACCGTGCCATAGCCGCCACCCCCGGGTGTTTCCAGACGCACCGCCTGCCCCTGTTTCAACACGATCCCGCGCATCTTGGAAGCCAGCGGCGGCGTGGCCCAGCCCTCGTCCTGCTCGTAGGTAAAGACATTCATCGCACCATCCCCACCGTCAGCAATGCCTTTTGGCGCAAAGCGACCGCGCTCACCGAACAGAAAAGCTTCGGCCCCGTTTTCCTCAAGCACTTCAATCTCGTAAATGGCGCCCAGCCCCCCGCGATGCGCCCCTGCCCCCGCGCTGTCAGGGCGCAACGCCCATTGCCTGAACATCACCGGATAGGCCGCTTCAAGGATTTCCATAGGCGGGATCGTCGCGGTGGAAATCGGCGCATTGCCATGGTTCAATCCGTCGCCATCAATCGCACCACCATGCCCGCCACCATAAAAGCTGAACATCACCCAGGGCTGACCATTGCTGCGCTTGCCCGCAATCGACAGCGCGTTAATGGTGCCGTAAGCGTTGGCAACGACACGGTCCGGCGCGGCTCCTGCAAATGCGCAGAACACCACGTCGATCATCCGCAAGATCGTTTCCGTATAGCCACCCGTAGGGGCCGGAAACTGCGCCGACAACAAAGACCCTTCAGGTACAATCACATCAATCGGACGCATCACACCTGCGTTAGCAGGCAGGCCCGGAAAGATATGTTTGATCGCGACATAGGCGGTCGCCACCGTTGTCGGCAGCGCGATATTCACAGGGCCTGCGCATTGCGGTGCGGAGCCGGTGAAATCGAGCGTCATACGGTCGTCCTTAATCTCCAACGCCACCTTGATCTTCAGAGGTTCGTCAGCGATCCCGTCATTATCGAGGAAATCCTCCGCCTCCCAACGCCCATCGGGCAGGCCCTGCAATTCGGACCGCATCAGCGCCTCGGCGCGATGGCCCAAAGCATCAAGCGCACCGTTGACCGTATCACCGCCGTATTCATCCAGCAATTCGTCCATCCGGCGCACACCCAGATCAAGCGCCCCCATCTGGCCGTTCAGATCGCCCATCGCGGACTGCGGCAGTCGCGTGTTGCGTAGCAGGATGTCGATGATGTCCTGATTGATCTCGCCTGCCTTCGCCAGCTTGACCGGCGGCAGCACGAAGGCCTCCTGAAACACATCCGTCGCGGCGGGGTTGTAGTTGCCCGGCACCGCGCCACCCACATCATGCCAATGCCCGACAGAGGCGAGGTAGCAGAACAATTTGCCATCGCGAAAGTAAGGCCGCACCAGCCGCATGTCGCTTAAATGTGTGCCGCCGATGTGTGCATCATTGAAAATATAGATATCGCCATTCGCCAGATCGCCATCCGCGGCCGCTTTCTCGATCACCGCCTGCACGGCGAACGACATAACGCCCACAAAAATCGGCAGCCCGGATTTTCCCTGCACCAGCGTGTCACCCGTGGTCGCATGATAAAGGCCGTGGCTGGCGTCATGCGCTTCGGCGATGATGGGGTTGAAGGCTGCGCGAAACAGAGTGGCGTCCATTTCATCTGCGATTTGTTCCATACGTCCGGCAAGGACAGATAGCGTGATCGGATCAATTTCGGATGTCGTCGACGTATTCATGTGCTTGCTCTTACCTCTGCAATATCGTTCCAGACATCCTGCTGCGTGATCAGGCCGCCGATCAGTTCGAAGCGGTCGATAAAGCGGATGCCTTCAAAGTCGGTACCATCTGGCCAGACACCCGAAAGCGTACCGCGCGCGTACACGATCGCGGCATCACTGCTGGATTGCATAGCATCGAATCCTTCGTAGGTTTTGGTGACAGAGCGGTAACGCGGTGCTGCCCATTCTATCAGCTCGGACAGTTTGCTCATCGGCGCGGTTCCCGGAAACTGCATGACGAAACCATCACCCAGCATCTCCTGCGCTGTATCAATGTCGCGCCGCTCCATCGCCAGCAGATAGCTGCGGACGATTTCCTTGGGATCTGCAAGCGCGGGCGCACCGGATCTTTGTGTGCGCCCTCTATAGTAATGCTCACCCGGCATTTCGTGGATCATCACCGTCACTGCCTCGGGCGGGGCTGGGACCACAAAACGGACAGCATCCGTCAAAGCTTCACCAAGACGTCGCTTGGCCTCGGCGTCATATCCGCTCAGAATATGGACTTCGACGATTGGCATGATGCTCCCTCCCCGGATTATCTGTATTATCTATAGTACCAATTTATCGCTTTTGAAAATACATTAACTTGCGTTTTTGAATTTCGTGGGTAAGGTCGGGTCAACAATGGGGGTCGGATCGACGTGGACAACACCGGAGCAGCACTGTTGCCTGAAGGGGCCAAAGCGCGGCGCGTCTATCTGTCTTTGCGCGACCAGATCACTGGTGGGGCACTGCCTGCGGGCGCGTCACTGCCGGGCGAGCAAAAGCTGGCCGAGAGTTTTTCCGTCTCCCGCGTGACCGTGCGCCGTGCGCTTGATGCGCTGGCAAGCACCGGCTTGATCGACCGCAAGGCGGGCAGTGGCACAACCGTGCGCGAAGGCGCTGTATCCGGTGCACCGGTTGCCATGAACTTTACCACCCTGATGCCGCAATTGGTTGAAATGGGCCACACAACACAGGCGCGCCTTTTGTCATTCACCTATGAGCACGCGCCCAGTTTTGTGGGAAATGCCTTGGGGTTGTCGCGGGATGACACCGTGCAAACTGCGATCCGCGTGCGTAGTGCGGACGATACACCGTTCTCTTACCTCACGACCTATGTGCCAGAGCGTATCGCCCGCAACTATTCCGAAGACGACCTCGCCAATCACCCGCTTTTCTCGCTGCTGGAACGCAGCGGCGTGGCTATTGACCAAGCTCACCAATCTGTCTCGGCCAGCCTCGCCGGTCCCGAAGTGGCCCAAGCGCTAGAGGTCGCGGTCGGCACAGCGCTGTTGTCTTTGAAACGCGTTGTGCTGGATGTGGATGGCAACGGCGTCGAATATCTCAGCGGTCTTTACCGGCCCGATATGTTCCGGCTGGAAATGCCGCTGACCCGCGTGGGGCAAGGTGCGGCGCGGCATTGGGAGCCTGCCATCGGCAAGGACGGGGACAGCCCCACATGACAGCACCGCGCACCCTTCTGGACAAGCTTTGGTCCGCGCATGAAATCTTGCAGCGCGACGATGGCACGTCCCTTTTGTGGGTGGACCGGCATCTGGTGCATGAAGGATCGCATCACGCCTTTGCCAAGCTGGCTGAGAGGGGTACACAGGTTGCCCAGCCCGATCTGACATTCGGCGTTGTGGATCACTATGCGCCAACACGACGCGACCGCGCTGTGGCCGCTGACATCACGCGCATGATGGAAACACTCAAGGTCAACACCGCCGCGCATGGGATCACACTTTTCGATCTGGATCATCCGGCGCAGGGCATTGTTCATGTTGTCGGACCGGAACAAGGGCTTACCCTGCCCGGTCTGCTCATCAACTGCGGCGACAGCCACACCTCCACCCATGGTGCGTTTGGGGCGCTCGCTTTTGGCATCGGCGCTACGGAAGTGGCGCATGTCCTATCGACCCAAACGATCTGGCAGAAAAAACCGGCATCCATGCGGATCACCGTGAACGGCAAACTCGGGCCGGGGGTATCGGCCAAAGACATCGCGTTGAACTGGATCGCAGCGTTGGGGACAGGCGGCGCGCAAGGCCATGCGGTGGAATATACCGGCAGCGCAATTGCCGATCTGGGGATGGAAGGGCGTATGACGCTGTGCAATCTCTCTATCGAAGGCGGCGCGCGGTTTGGCATGATCGCACCGGACGATACGACGGTTACCTATATCGAAGGCCGCCCCTTTGCGCCAAGGGGTGCCGCGTGGGATCAGGCGGTTGAGGCGTGGTCGATGCTGCGCAGCGATGACGATGTCAGTTTTGACAGGGACGTTGTCTTTGACGCTGATGACATCGCACCAACGGTCACTTGGGGAACAAGCCCCGAACAGGCATTGCCCGTGACCGCTGACATTCCGGCACCTGAAAACGTGCCGTCCGACAAATCCAAAGCGGTGACTGACGCGCTTGACTACATGGGGCTGACGGCGGGCAAACCGATTGCAGGCACGCCTGTGGATCAGGTCTTTATCGGGTCCTGTACCAATGGCCGCATCGAAGACTTGCGTGCCGCCGCCGCAGTGCTGTCAGGCAGGCGTGCGCAACTTCCCGGCATCGTTTCACCGGGGTCGGCACGCATCAAAATTCAGGCCGAACAGGAAGGGCTTGACCGTATCTTTACCGATGCGGGGCTCGAATGGGTCGCGTCGGGTTGCTCCATGTGTGTGGGCATGAACGGTGATCTGGTGGCCGAAGGCAAACGTTGCGCCTCCTCGACCAACCGGAATTTTCGCGGACGGCAGGGGCGTGGCGCACGCACGCATTTAATGTCCCCCGCCATGGTCGCTGCGGCCGCTGTCACCGGCACCATTACCGATGTGCGTCCCCTACTGGCGGAACGGCCGCTGTGATGGCCGGCTGGACTACATATGAGGGCAAGGCTTCTTTGCTGCCGATTGCCAATGTCGATACCGATCAATTGATACCCGCGCGTTTCATGTCTGTGCCACGCAAGGACGGGTATGGCGACTACCTTCTTTACGATATGCGCCGCGCAGCTGACGGAACGCTGCGCGCTGATTTCGTTCTGAATCGGCACAAAGACACTGGCATCCTGATCGCAGGCCCGAATTTTGGCAGCGGATCATCACGCGAGGCAGCGGTCTATGCCCTGATTGATGCAGGCGTCCGTGTGGTGATTGCCACGGCCTTTGGCGACATCTTCGCAAGCAACGCTGTTAATAACGGACTGTTGCCAGCCAAGGTCAGCGATGCCGGTGCAGAGACGCTACAACGGTTGATCGGCGAGGCCCCCCGGACGCTAAAGGTGGACCTTGAGCGCGGCGTCATCAGCACCCAGACACAGAGCATTCCCTTTGATCTACAGGACAGCTGGCGCACCAAATTGATGAACGGCTGGGACGACATTGATCTGACGCTGCAACATGCTCAAGCCATCGAAAGCTACAAAGACGACAGACGTACGACTGCACCCTGGGCCTGGCCTGCGGGGGTGGCGTGACCAAAGCCGGCGCTACGCCGGCACCACCGGGCACAAGGGAGTTGCCCATCAATCGGAACCGGCAAAGCGTTGGGACCTGAAATGTGAGAGGAAGACACATGAAGATGAATTTTATTGGCGGAATGATCGCCGGATCGACACTGGTTGCCAGTGCGGCCTATGCCGAAGACACAGTAACAGCCGTTCACGCGTTTCCTGAAACCCTGATCTACACGCAGAGCTTTTTGTCGTTTGTAGACAAGGTGAACGAAGCCGGCAAAGGCGTTGTACAGATCGAAGTGCGCGGCGGACCAGAAGCGATTGGCATGTTCCAGCAGCCGGATGCGGTGCGCGACGGGATCGTCGACATGGTTTATACCCCCGGTTCATTTTACGGCGGTGCGCTGCCCGAGAAAGACGCGATGGTTGCCTCCAACCTCACTGCGATCGAAACGCGCGAGAACGGTGGAATCGAACTGATCGACCAGATCCATCAGGAAAAGATGGGCCTGAAGTACCTTGGCTGGTTCGATTCCGGCGTCTGTTACAACCTTTGGACACGTGACGAGCCGTCCTTCGATGCGGATGGCAACTTGGAAGTCGAAGGTCTCAAGCTGCGCGGCAATAACGTCTACAACGCTTTCTTTACCAACTATCTGGGCGCACAGGTCATCGACCTGCCCACGGGCGAAGTCTACTCCGCACTGCAACGTGGTGTGGTGGATGCGACGGGTTGGACGCAGATCGGTTTGATTGATCTGAAATGGAACGAGTTCCTGAATTACCGTATCGAACCTTGCTTCTTTTCCACCGACCTTGGTGTGATCGTAAACAATGAAAAGTGGGACAGCCTGACAGACGAATCCAAAAAGATTCTTCAGGACGTCGCGATCCAGCACGAAAAAGACAGCGTCGAAGCACTGCGTGCCAAGCGTGACGAGGATTTCGCAGCACTCGAAGAGGCCGGTATGAAGGTTGTCACTCTCGAAGGTGAAGCGAAAGCCAACTATTTGGCTGCTGCGCGTGAAAAGACGTGGGAGCGGATGAAAGAAGTCATGGCCGGTCAGCCTGGCGGCACCGACAACTACGACCAGTTGATCGAACTTTTCTACAAGCTCGACTAATTCAGAAAACGGGCCTGCCTCCTTATCGGGGCGGGCCTATTTCTCATTTAAGGCAGGCAGCATGACGGCAGTGTTCAAAACCTACAGCGCATTGGTCTATGCGATGGCAATCGTTGCGGGCGCGACATTGCTGTGGCTGATGATATCGGTCATCGGATCGGTGATGATGCGCAACCTCGGCATGCAACCTGCTGCGTGGCTCTTTACCTCTGCCGAATACGGTATCCTTTATATGACAATGCTGGGCGCACCTTGGCTGGTACGTGAAAAAGGGCATGTGCATATCGAGCTGGTGACAGCGGCCCTGCCCGAACAGGCACGACGTCTTGTCAGCCGCCTGGTCGCCGTGGCCTGCGTGCTGGTCTGCGTGATCCTTGCGTGGAAAGGCGTTGAACTTTTTCTCAAGAACATCGCGCGCGGCGATTTTGACACGCGTGCATACTACTATCCCCGCTGGCTGCTGACGATCACCTTCCCCTTGAGCTTCGGCATCATGGCCATCGAGTTTTCGCGGTTTGTTTTTGGCGACGACCTCATGCACTCTGGCGAAGCGGGAATTCACGAATAATGGAATGGTATGAAGCACTGGGCCTGCTGTTAGGCGCGATCATGTTCCTGATGGCCTTGGGCATGCCCGTGGCACTTGCGTTTCTTGCGGCAAACATCATTGGCGCGTGGATTTTCATGGGCGGGGAGCGTGGCATCGGCCAGCTTCTGAACAACGGATTAGGGTCACTGACCACCTACGCGCTTGTTCCGATTCCGCTGTTCCTGCTTATGGGCGAGATTTTCTTTCATACCGGCCTTGGCGGGCGCATGTTCAATGCCATCGACAAACTACTGGGCCGCCTGCCCGGACGTCTGAGCTATGTCACCGTCTTGGGCGGCACAGCCTTTTCTACGCTGTCGGGCTCATCCATGGGATCAACGGCGTTGCTCGGCTCGCTGATGGTGCCCGAGATGGCAAAGCGCGGCTACAAATCCCACATGAGCATCGGTCCTATCCTTGGCACCGGCGGTCTGGCCATCATCATTCCGCCTTCCGCTCTGGCCGTTCTGCTGGCGACGCTCGCCCAGATTGATGTTGGTGCCTTGCTGATTGCGGGTGTCATTCCGGGCCTCATCCTCGCGACCTTCTATATCACGACGATCTGGCTTCAGACCAAAATCGACCCGGACGCGGCCCCTGCCTATGACGTAGATCCGATGTCGATTACGACCAAGCTCAAGCTGCTGTTGACCGAAGTTGTGCCGATGGTTGGCGTCATGGTCGCCATCATCGTGCTGATGATCAATGGCATCGTCACCCCGTCAGAGGCCGCCGCCTTTGGCGCTTTTGGTGTGCTGATCCTCGCCGCCGTATTTCGCTGCCTCACGTGGCAGACCATGAAGAAATCGGTGGTCGGCGCCCTGCGCGTGACACTGATGGCCTATCTGATCGTGTTTGGATCTGCCACGTTCAGCCAGCTTTTGGCCTTCTCCGGTGCTTCACGCGGACTGGTCAACTGGGCCACATCATACGATTTGGCACCGCTGGTGATGCTGCTGGTGATGTTCGGTGTGCTGCTGTTGCTTGGCATGTTCATGGAGCAAATCTCGATCATGCTGCTGACCGTGCCAATCTTTTTCCCGCTGGCCCAAACACTCGGGTTTGACCCGATCTGGTTCGGCCTCATCATGCTTCTGGCGCTTGAGATCAGCTTTACCACGCCGCCTTTCGGCTTGCTGCTCTTTGTGATGAAAGGGGTCGCCCCTCCCGGGACGACCATGCGAGAGATTTACACCTCCGCCTTTCCATTTATTGGCTGTTCGCTGTTGCTGGTGGCGCTGCTTGTCGCCTTCCCGCAGATCGCCCTTTGGCTGCCCGGCCTTTAGAGCGTTGCCATATGCGCGGCGGTATCCAGCATGCGGTTGGAGAAACCCCATTCGTTGTCATACCAGCTGACCACGCGGACCATCCCGTCACCTGTGACGCTCGTTTGCGCAGGTGCAAAAACGGATGACAGCGGGTTGTGGTTGAAGTCAGAGGACACCAGCGGCGCTTCCTCATACCCCAGTACACCTTTCAGCGCCCCTTCGGCGGCGTCCTTCATCGCAGCATTCACGCTTTCGACTGTGGCGTCGCGCTCGGGCATGATGCACAGATCGACCATCGACACGTTCGCCGTTGGTACGCGGATGGCTGAACCTTCCAGACGTCCTTCCAGATGTGGCAACACGAGTGAAATCGCCTTGGCCGCACCGGTAGACGTGGGCACCATCGACAAGGCCGCCGCGCGCGCGCGGTAAAGATCGCTGTGGTCGCGGTCATGGGTCGGCTGGTCGCCGGTGTAGGCGTGGATCGTGGTCATGTAACCGGTCTTGAGGCCGAACGCCTGGTCGAGAACATGCGCGACAGGTGCCAGACAGTTCGTAGTGCAGGACGCGTTCGAGACGATGATATCTTCTGCCGTCAACTCGCTGTGGTTTACGCCGTAAACCACCGTGCGGTCCGCACCCGATGCCGGTGCCGAGCAGAGCACGCGGTTCGAGCCGTTTTCCAGATGCGCTACGGCTTTGTCACGGCTGTTGAAGCGACCTGTGCATTCCAGCGCGATATCTACGTCGGACCACTCCAGCTCTTCAGGCTTTGGCGAGGCGCTCAACCGGATACGCTTGCCGCCGACCAGCATCGCATCGCCATCAATCGACACGTCCTGCTGGAATGTCCCATGTACCGAGTCGTACTTCAGCAGGTGCGCAAGATGTTCGGGCTTCGCCAGATCGTTGATCGCCACGACCTCCAGATCGGTGCGACCGCTTTCGAAAACTGCACGCAGAACGCAACGGCCAATGCGGCCAAATCCATTAATAGCGACTTTGGTGGTCATGGGAGCGGCTCCTTAAAATGGGTGAATGATCGGTTGCCGCCTCGTTAGCGCTAACAAGGCCGGAAATCAACCCTTCGCTCAATGCCGCGCCTAAATCCAGATGCCGGAAAAGATCACTACAAGCCCCATCAACGCCAGCGCCATCCGCAGACCGGCTGTTGCATTGCCTATCAAGCCGTACGAAATCAGTGACAGCCCAAGCGCCATGCGCAGGGTTGCGATCAGTGCCAGCGCCGGACTGCCCCCCAGATCAATCAGACGCGGATTGGCGATCATTCCTAGCGGGATCAGATACAGCCCGACGCCAAGCGCCATCGCAGTCAGCGCAACCTTGAGCCAGTTCTCTCCGATCATACCGGCCGCGATAAACACCGCGCCACAAACCGGCGGTGTAATCGTGGATAACAGCGCAAACCAGAAAACAAACAGATGCGCCTGCAACGGCTCTAGTCCCAGTTCGATCAGCGCAGGCCCCGCGACCGAGACGCAGATCACATAGGCCGCCGTGGTCGGCACCTCCATGCCCAAAAGCAGACAGGCAAGCGCCGTCAACAACAGCGCAGGCCACAACATCCCGCCCGAACCGGACAGAATGACACTGGTCAGCTTCACACCCAGACCGGTGATCCCCAGCACCCCGATGATGATCGAAGCGCAGATGATGATCGACCCGATCATCGCGACCTGTTTACCCGCATTCACCGCCGCATCCGCCAGCCTGCCCGGCCATTGCGCAAGGTTCAGTCCTTGCTTACCATCAAAGGCCAGCGCCACGATGCCAGCCAGAACCGCCAAGCAGGCGGCATATTGCGGTGTGAAACCCAGCGCGAACATCGCGCTCAGCAGCACTGTAAAAGGGATCAGGAAGAACGCCGAGGTAATTACAACATCGCGCGTACCGGGTCGCTCGTACTCCGGCACACCTCTTAGGTCATAACGCCCCGCATACGCGTTGATCCCCACCCAGACCGCAAAGAAATACAACAACGCAGGCAGAATCGCGGCGATCATGATCTGGGTGTAAGGAACGCCCGTAAGCTCAACCATGACGAAGGCACCCGCCCCCATCAGCGGCGGCATGATCTGCCCGCCTGAACTTGCCACGGCCTCCACCGCTGCGGCCAATCGCTTGGGATATCCCAGTTTTGTCATCGCAGGCAGCGTAATCGCGCCCGTTGATGCCACATTGGCCGAGGCGGAGCCGGAGATCGACCCGAAGAGCGCAGACGACAATACAGATACCTTTGCTGCCCCGCCTTTCAGTCGTCCCGCCGCCGCAGAGGCCACGTTCATGAACCCTTGCCCCGCTTCGCCCGCATTCAACACGGCACCGAAAATGACAAAAATCGCCACGACACTGACCGACACACCTGTCAGGCTACCCCAAAGCCCCCCTTCGGCAATGGTCAGCGTTCCCAGAAACGACCGCAGCGGTGTGCCGGAATGGCCAAATTCGCCGGGCAGGTACTGCCCGAACAACCCGTAAGCCAGCGCCGTCAACGCCACGATGGGCAGAGGCCAACCGATCATCCGACGCGCGCCCTCAATCGCGATTAACAGCAGGGCCACCGCGATCCAGACCTGACCGGTGCTTTCCAGAAACCCGTACTGATTGCGCAGCATCTGGTGGTTCCACGCGACCCAGAAACAGCACCCCAGCCCGATAACCGTAATGACTGCGCCGCTGATAATCCGCCAACGCCCTGTCGCCGCGAACAGAAACACCCATGGCAACAGCAGTGCCATATGCAACGGACGGCTTACAAGATTGGGCACCAGCCCGTAAAAGATCAACCCGAGGTGAAAGACGCAGGTCAACACGCCAAGCGCGACCCATAGAACGGGACGGGAGAAATCACTCATGTCGGGGGACTTTCACAAAACAGAATGCTCCGGCAGCATCCACCGCCGGAGCAAAGCGCGATCACATATGGTTGTCGCTCAAGCGCGCACCGATTTCCTTGTAATACTTCAGTGCGCCGGGATGCATCTTGGTGGTGATGTTAAAGAGCATCTGCAAGTTGACACCGCCCCACCACGCAGCTGAACCCTTAAGCAGGCCCTGACGCTCCCAATAGGTTTTGGTCAGCAGATACGCCGCGTCGTCATCCATCTTGGTCGTGGTGAAGGCCGCAACCGGCAGCGATGTCGTGACGATCTCACTCTCTTGGCCTGCATAGGTACCTGCCGGAATAACGAGGCGCGTGCGCTTGGATGCCACGACCTGATCCTCGCTCAGCGAAATAACGTTCACAGGTGTGGATGCCGCCGCTTCGATCACGTTGGGTGCCGGATAGGACCCTGCGGTGACAAAGCCGTCAATCTGGCCGTTCTTCAACGCAGATACTGCGTTCGACAGTTCGCTATCGGCAATGGTCACCTTGCCTTCCAGACCGAACAGGCCGAGATATTTCTCTCCTTCACGCGCACCAAAGGAGCCGCTGCCCAAGAGGATCGTCTTGCCCTCCATGCCGGCGAAATCTGTTACGCCTGATGCCTCAGACATCACAAAGTGCATGGTGAGTGAAGGGATCGGAAAAAGCGCGCGGATCTCGTCGAAGGCAGGATCGCTTTTGCCTTCGAACATCGCCTTGCCACCTTGCGCCAGCCCGATCAAAGCGGGTGGCGTGGTGAACACATAGTCCCCGCCGCGCGCGCGCACTTCCATGACATTCTGTACCGAACCCTGGCTTTCCTCAACCGTCACGATCACGTCGCCATTGGTGCCTGTTTTCATGGCCTCGGCGATCTGCACGCCCATCTGGTAATAAGACGATGCGGTCTTGGCCGATTTGTAGGTGATCCGCGTTTCGGCCCACGCAGCGGGGGCCAATAGACCCGCAGTAAGTGCCGCGGCCGCAAATATCTTGGTGAATTTCATCAATCTCTCTCCCTGTTGTGCGGCTGATCCTTTCGGATTGACCACAGAATGACAAGTGATTCACTGCCTGCACAAAGTTCACATACCGCATATTCCCACACATGCGGAACGAAGTGCGGGGGGACAGATTGCCAAGTATAACAAGGCTCAGGCACCTAATCCGACTATTTTAATAAAGAATATTGCCAAGCCCGCTGAATGTGGTAGTTGATTAAATCAGTCAAGAATTTAATCGGAAGGTTTTCCATGTCCCTGTCATCACGCCCTCTCACCACACTGCTCGCTGGCGCGACCGCGCTGAGCGGAGCAACTGCCGCCTTTGCCGCCTCCGACAGCAAAGAGTTGAACCTCTACTCCTCGCGCCACTACGACACGGACGAGCGGCTCTACTCCGACTTCACCGAAGCAACGGGGATCACCATCAACCGCATCGAAGGCAATGCCGACGAACTGATTGCCCGCATGAAAGCGGAAGGCGTGAACTCGCCTGCTGACGTTCTGATCACCGTTGATACATCACGTCTGACACGCGCCAAAGATTCAGGCGTGCTGCAATCCATCGACAGCGACGTTCTGGAAGAGCGCGTCCCGTCCAACCTGCAAGACAGCGACAATAACTGGTTCGCTTTCTCACAACGTGCGCGCATCATTTTCTACAACAAAGCCGAGGTGCAGGACCCGCCGATGGATTACCTGTCGCTGGCCGATCCGAAATACAAAGGTATGGTTTGCCACCGGTCGTCCTCGAACGTTTACAGCCAGACACTACTGGCATCCGTGATTGAAAACCACGGTGCGGAAGCGGCCAAAGATTGGGCCGCAGGCATGGTTGCCAACTTTGCGCGTGACCCCGAAGGCGGCGACACCGACCAGCTGCGCGGTATCGTTTCCGGCCAGTGCGATATCTCTGTTGCAAACACCTACTACTTTGCCCGCGCCCTGCGGACGGACGTAAAAGGTCTGAGCGCTGATATCGATCAGGTCGGCTGGATCTTCCCTGCGCAGGACGCAGAAGGCGCACACATGAACCTGTCCGGTGGCGGCGTGGCAGCCTACGCACCAAACCGCGAAAACGCCATCGCGTTTCTTGAGTATCTGTCCTCGGATCAGGCGCAGCAGTATTTCTCTGCGGGTAACGATGAATTCCCAGCCGTCGAAGGCGTGGCCCTGAGCGAGAGCGTCGCCAAGCTCGGTGAGTTCAAAGCGGACGATGTAAATCTGTCTGATGTGGCCAAGAACCTACCCGAAGCGCAGAAAATCTTTAATCAGGTTGGCTGGAAGTAATCCTGCCTAGATGATGACAAAAGGGCGTACCATCCGGTGCGCCCTTTTTTCGTTTGACCTCAGCAGCGATGGCCCTGCGCGTCAAAAGCGATTTGATCCGCTTTCGACCAAGCGATCCCTGCCTGCGCCCCCTCTTCGGGCACCGGTATGGTCGCATCCTGCCGGACTGTTGCGATTTCCCCATCAGCCAACTTTACATGCACCAGCGTTTCCGCGCCCAGCGCTTCGGCATACATCACCTCGCCACTGGTTTGCGCGCCTGTATCGCTCAGGCTCATATGTTCGGGACGCACGCCCAGTCGCGCTGCCTGCGTGGGCAAGCCCTGCCCCATCGTCACATCCAGAAAATTCATCGGCGGTGACCCGATAAAGCCACCCACAAACTCCGTCTGCGGATTGCCGTATACGTCCAGCGGCTTGCCGATCTGGTCGGCGATCCCTGCGTTCATCACGATCATACGGTCGGCCAGTGTCATCGCCTCAACCTGATCATGCGTCACATAAAGCGATGTCACCCCAAGCCTGCGCTGCAACTGCTTGATCTCAAGCCGCATCTGGACGCGCAGCTTTGCGTCAAGGTTCGACAGCGGCTCGTCAAACAGGAACACCGCGGGTTTACGCACAATCGCACGGCCCATCGCCACACGCTGACGTTGCCCACCCGACAATTCTCGCGGGCGGCGCTTAAGGTAGTCCTTCAACTGCAACAACGTCGCGGCCTCTTCGACCCGCGCTTCAATCTCGCCCTTGGGCGTGCCTGCAATTTTCAACCCGTAGGCCATGTTATCAAAGACGGACATATGCGGATAAAGCGCGTAGTTCTGAAACACCATCGCGATGTCGCGCTCCATCGGCTCAAGATCATTAACGCGGCGGTCCCCGATACGGATTTCTCCGTCCGTCACCGTTTCAAGCCCGGCAACCATGCGCAGCAACGTGGATTTGCCACAGCCAGACGGGCCGACGATTACGATGAATTCACCATCCGCAATATCGATGTCGATCCCGTGGATCACATCCGTTTTCCCAAAGGATTTCTTGACGTTTGATAGGCTGACTGTCGCCATATTATTTCTCGCTGTCTACTAGGCCGCGGATAAAGAGCTTCTGCATCGAGATGACCACGATGACCGGCGGGATCATCGCCAGAATTGAGGTCGCCATGATGACCGGCCAATCCGCAATATCGTCGCCGCTCGGGAACATCTGTTTGATGCCCATCACGATGGTATTCATTGACGGGTCCGTGGTGATCAGCAGCGGCCAGAGGTATTGGTTCCAGCCATAGATGAACAGAATCACGAACAACGCGGCGATGTTCGTGCGGCTCATCGGCAGCAGGATATCCCAGAAAAATCGCATCGGGCCGGCACCGTCCACGCGTGCGGCTTCGGCCAGTTCATCCGGCACAGTCATAAAGAACTGCCGGAACAGAAAGGTCGCCGTGGCGCTTGCGATCAACGGAAAGATCAGACCGGAATAGCTGTTCAGCATTCCAAAATTCGCGATCACCTCATAGGTCGGCACGATCCGGACCTCGACCGGCAGCATCAGCGTCAGAAAGATCAGCCAGAAAAACAACCGCCGCCCCGGGAATTTGAAGTACACGATGGCAAAGGCGCTCAGCAGCGAAATCACGATTTTGCCGATGGTGATGCCCAGCGCCATGATCAGTGAATTCAGCATCATCATCGCCACAGGTGCATTCACACCCGACAGCAAGGCCTTCCGGTAATTCTCGATAAAGTGGTCCCCCGGCCAAAGCGGCATCGGTGGCTTCACAATCTCCGGCTGGCTGACGGTCGAGGCGACAAAGGCCAGCCAGATCGGAAAGAAGATGAACAGCAACCCGATGATAAGCCCCAGATGCGTCAGCCAAAGGCCCGCACCCCGTTTCTCGACCATGCCCTCACGTTCGGCCATCAGTAATGCACCCTGCGTTCGATGAATTTGAACTGGAAGATCGTCAGCGCGCCCACAATGGCCAGCAATACAACCGACTGCGCGGCAGATGAGCCGAGATCCTGGCCTACAAACCCGTCCGAGTAGACCTTGTAGACAAGGATCGTCGTTGATTGCTGCGGCCCGCCCGAAGTGATCGTGTGGATCACGCCAAAAGTCTCAAAGAACGCATAGACGATATTCACGACCAGCAAGAAGAATGTCGTCGGTGACAACAGGGGCCAGACAATCGTGCGAAAGCGCGTCCAGAATTTCGCGCCATCTATAGCAGCCGCCTCGATCACGCTGCGCGGTATGGCCTGAAGACCCGCGAGGAAAAACAGGAAGTTATAACTGATGCGCCCCCAGGCAGAGGCCACAACAACCAACCCCATCGCTTCTTCACCATTCAACACATGGTTCCAGTCATAGCCCAACAGCCCCAGATACCACGTCACCACGCCAACGCGGGTGTTGAACATGAACAGCCAAAGCACACCCGCAACAGCAGGGGCCACCGCGTAGGGCCAAATCAGAAGTGTTCGGTAAACGCCCGACCCTTTGATCAGACGGTCGGCGAGCACCGCAAGATAGAGGGCAACGCCCATCGAAACCAGGGTGACAAGGATCGAGAAAATTGCAGTCGTGGCGAAGGACGCCAGATAATAGGAGTTGGAAAAGAGATACTCGAAATTCCCCAGCCCCACGTATTGCATCGAGAGCCCAAAAGGATCGGGGATAAACAGCGACTGATAGATCGCTTGCCCAGCGGGATAGAAAAAGAAGACAGCCGTGATGAATATCTGCGGCAATACCAGCAGCAGCGGCAACCAAATGCCTTTGAATGTAACGCGCTTTTCCATAGGGATGTGCCCCGACCCGAAGGCCGGGGCATCTCTTTCTTAACGGTTGGCTTGCTCGAAACGGCGCAGCAACGCATCGCCGCGCTCTTTCGCGCTGTCCATCGCTTCTTGCGCGGACTTGTCGCCGGACCAAACGGCCTCAAGCTCTTCGTCGATGATGCCGCGGATCTGGTCGAAGGACCCCAGACGCAGACCTTTGGAGTTGTCGGTCGGTGCCTTGGCTGTCATCTGGATCACAGCAACATCCGTGCCGGGGTTCGCTTCATAGAAACCCTGCTCGCGTGTAAGGTCGGCCGCCGCTTCGGTGATCGGCAGATAACCTGTGTCCTGATGCCATTTCGCCTGAATCTCTGCTGACGACAGGAAGTTCAGGAATTCGGCAACACCTTTGTATTCCTCGTCCGACTGGCCTTCCATCACCCAAAGGGATGCACCACCGATGATCGTGTTTTGCGGCTCGTCCGCGACAGCCTTCCAATAAGGCAGCGGGCGCACGTCGAAATCAAACTCGGCCTCGGCCTTGATGCCAGCATACCCGGCAGAGCTTTCGGTAAAGAGCGCGCATTCGCCACCACGGAAGTTTGCACCCCCTTCGTTGCGGCGACCGGCATAGATGAACTTGCCATCCTTGGCCCACTCACCCATCGCACCGATATGCGCAACCTGTGCTTCGCCATTCAGCGCCAGCTCGGTTGTGACACCACCAAAGCCGTTGGCTTCGGTTGCAAAAGGCACGTCGTGATAGGCCGACAGGTTCTCAAGGTGGATCCAGCTCTGCCATGCTGTTGTCAGCGGGCACGTGCTGCCGGCTTCTTTCAACTGGCCCAACACATCGCCAACCTGCTCCCATGTGGACAGATCGACATCGGGGTCGATGCCCGCTTCGCTCAGCGCGTCACGGTTGACCCACAAAACAGGAGTGGAAGAGTTGAACGGCAGGGACAGCATGTTGCCGTCGCTGGAGGTGTAGTAGCCTTTGACCGACCCGATGTAGGCGTCCTGATCAAACTCGGCACCCGCGTCTGCCATCACTTCGTAGACGGGTTTGATTGCACCCTTGGCAGCCATCATTGTGGCTGTCCCTACTTCGAACACCATCAGGATGTCCGGCTGCTCTCCCGCGCGGAACGCGGCGATGCCTGCGTTCAATGTCTCGGAGTAGTTGCCCTTGTGCGTTGCCACGACCTTATAGTCCGACTGCGCACCGTTGAACGTCTCAACCTGCTCTGCCACCAGTTCACCCAGACGACCGGTAAAAGCATGCCAGAATTCAACCTCTGTCTCTGCCGCAGCGGGTGCCGCAACCGTCAGCGCAGCCGTGCTTGCATATAGAAAATTCTTAACCATTTCAGTGATCCTCCCAGATCCGTTATAGCGTTACGCTCTTCTGTTATCAGCGGCAGCGCAAAAGAAGCAACGTACCGAAGTGTGAAGATTTGTAACAGTTCAACAGGGGGCAAGTCTGACGGTGCGAACCGATTCTGTCTAAGAGAAATTTCCCCCATGGCGGGCATGAATGTCGCAGGGTCTAGACCGGATTAGGCACCGGTTTTCCGTTGAAAAACGCAATCAGGTTGTCGATAGCCATCATGCCCATCCCCTCGCGCACCTCCTGCGCCGAGGTTCCGAGATGCGGCAATAACGTAACGTTTTCCATCGCGATCAATGCCTCGGGCACCTTCGGCTCGAATTCGTAAACATCCAGCCCCGCCCCTGCAATCCGGCCCTGCTGCAGCGCCTCGATCAACGCCGCCTCGTCCACGATATCGCCGCGCGCAATGTTCACGAGATAGCTGTCAGCGCCAAGTGCCTCCAGCGCGGCAGCATCAATCAGGTGATGGGTCTGCGGCGTGGCAGGCACGGCGATCACCGCCACATCGGCAGCTTTCATCACGGCTTCAAGGCTGTCCAGTTGGGTGGCTTCGTCCTTTGGCATATCCACGGTGGAGCGGTTATAGAACACCACCTTCATGCCGAACCCGAACCGCGCCCGCTTGGCAATCGCTTTACCGATGCGGCCCATGCCGATGATGCCAAGGGTCTTGCCGGATACATGCAACCCCAAAAGCTGCGTCGGGTGCCAGCCCGGCCATTTGCCGGCCCGCACCATACGCTCGCCCTCTCCGGCGCGCCGGCAGGTCATCAGCATCAGCGTCATGGCGATATCAGCAGTCGCATCCGTTACTGCACCGGGCGTATTGGTCACCTCGATGCCCGCCGCGCGGGCGGCATCCGCATTGATGTGGTTAAACCCGACACCGAAATTCGCAAGTATCCGCGCCCGTGCTGCAACCTCGAACGCCTCTGCCGGAAAGACATCCCCAAGTGTCGGCAAAATTGCATCATAATCGGCAAGCGCAGAGGCACGCTCGGCCTCGGTGATCGGCGTGGTCTCCAGACGCACCGTGACGTCAAAAGCCGCCTGCGCGGCCTTCACAACCTTTTCCGGCAGCGGGCGTGTGATCAGAAGTTTGGTCATGTGGTTCCCTAGGCGTTGCTTTGCAGTGGTCGCTTTGATGGCATGCGACGCAGCAGGCGGCAAGCATCCGGTATCTGTGGTCTGCCTTGTCCGCGCTTATCCCTTGCAGAGCCTTTGCCGATCTGGAACGGTGCCGCAAAAATGAACGGATCACTTTCATGACAGACACCCATACCCCCGCCGAAGTTGTCCTGCCGGTCACGGACCTCAAGACTGAAATGCCCTTCTTTCTCAATGAACTGGGGTTCCGCCTTGAAACGATCTTTCCCGCAGATGACCCTGCGGTGGCAGTGGTATCAGGCCATGGTATGCGCCTGCGCCTCGACCGTGATGCGCAAAATGGGCCGGGCCTCATCCGCATCTATGAAGACATGAAAGACCCTTCCGCCGCGCGTACGCTGACATCACCAAACGGCAACCTTGTCGAAATGCACGACGCCAATCCACCGCTGGTGGTTCCGCAGACGCGTCACTCCTTCATGGTGCGGCGGCTGGCAGACAGCGATGCATGGGTCATCGGCCGCGCGGGTATGCGCTACCGCGACCTGATCACCGACCGCCTTGGCGGCTCTATCATCGCCAGCCACATCCGCATCCCTGATGGCGGGCCGGTGCCGGACATGGTGCACTACCACACCGTCGGCTTTCAGCTGATCTTTTGTTATCGCGGTTGGGTCAAGCTGGTCTATGAAGATCAGGGGGAGCCTTTCATCCTCGAAGCAGGAAACTGCGTCATCCAACCACCGCAAATCCGCCACCGCGTGCTGGAAGCGTCAGACAACGTCGAAGTGCTTGAACTTGGCGTTCCGGCAGAACACATCACGACAATCGATCACGATATGGAATTGCCCAACGGCACCGTGAACCCGGACCGTGAATGGCAGGGTACCAGATTTATCCATCACAAAGCGGCAGAAGCCGTCTGGACGCCATGGCGCGTCCCGGGATGGGAGGCCCGCGACACCGGCATCGCTGACGCAACAAAGAACGTGGCAGGTGTGATGGTGGCCCGCCCCACAAAAGCGGCAGCGCCTGCATGGACTAGCCATGACACCGATATCCTGTTCACCTTCGTGAAAGAAGGAACACTCACACTTGAGGTCGCGTCCGAAGATGCGCAGCCCCAAAAGCTTGTGCCAGGCGACGCCTTCGTGCTGCCGCCTTTCCTCAAATCACGATATATCGATGCATCGCCTGACTGCGAATTGATTGAAGCCACGCTGCCCGCAAATTTTGAAACACAAGTGCACGACTGATCGCCCGCTGTGATTCTGGACGGGGTCAAGGATCGCGGCACGCGACCAATCTTTGATTGGCCTGTCCTTGATGCCGTGCGGAATCGCCCCCAGCCTCAACGCGGTGACTTGAGGATCATACTGATCCCTCAAGCACCTCTCAGCAATCTGGGGCCCTTGCACAGGTCCCCAACATCCCAGTTACGCGAGCACGTCGCGCCACGCGCCAAAAAAGTCGTCGCGCTTGCGCGTCCTTTGGATCACGCCCGCATCAGGTGATGTGCTGGATGGTGCTGAACCCCTCAAAGGTCGGCGCACCTTCATGCAGCTTGGCGGTGGCCCCTGCCCCTTTGTGCGCCGCGCGAAATGCATCGCTGCGTGTCCATGCACGAAACGCATCTTCGGACGCCCAGACCGTGTGAGACGCATAAAGGATCGCTCCTTCTGTTTCCGGCCCGCGTAACATGTGAAACTCCACAAAGCCGTCCATCTCCTTGAGGTGACTGTCACGGCCCAGCCACAACGCCTCAAAGGCCTCGGCATTCTGTGGCGTCACACGAAATCGGTTCATGGCAATATACATCTCGCTCTCCGGGCTAGTTGGCAAATGCGGCGCAGGGATCATCGCGCGGTGCGGCGTCAGCCACAAGGGTCGCATCAAACCTGTCGTCCTTGGCAGCGGCAGGTGCCTCGACAAATCCGATGCTATAAATAGACCGTGTCGGGACGGCTTGGGCCAGCATGAAGGGCATGGCCCAGTCGCGCCGCGCGTGCCCGTTGCCGGTAATCACCACCACGGGAGGCCCATAGCGTTCCAGTGCCCCCACAACTGCTTTTGAAAAACTGGCATCGCGCAAACGTTGCGCCTCGACCATGCCGTCCATCAAGTCGAATGGCATCGCCTGACAATGTGCATCAAATTGCAGCGCCCGTCGTGCCTCCCGCTGCGCATCCGGCAGCGGCACATGCAAGCCAAAGCGCTCTGCACCTTTCCCGAACGCTGCAGCCGCACCCTGATCGAATGCCGCCCGGACAACCGCGCGATCTGCCGCCGCACCCACGACAACCGCGTCACCCAACGCCTCGAATACCGGCTGGTACAGACCGAAATCGGGCCAACCGGCCTCCTCCCAACCAATGCGCTTTCCCCAATCCGCAACATCATCGCGGGGCAAGCCATTCAGGGTATCGGCCATCGGACCGTCAAGCATTTCGAAAACCACTGCACGGGGGGCAATCTCTGCCATCAATGCCGCCTGCCCCTCATGATGGGCTGCGTTGTCGTGCACCTCACCAAGGATCACCACATCCGCTTCCATCATCGCCGCTTTTTGCTGCGGCGAAAGCGCGCCCGGCAGCTCTTGCGCAAGCGCAGCGCCCGCGATGCAAATACCCAATCCCATGCAGACCGATACCAATGCCTTCATCCTGCCGCCCCTCATTGCCGTCCTGTCATGCAGATAGGTGTGGCGTCGCGAAAGTCCTGCTTGCATGACAATTTTCAACACGCGAACCGCGAAACTGCATTGCACCATTGCATCACCCACATCTTGTCTCCGCCCGCGTGGCCCGCCTGACATTGCCAGCCATGTTCCTATGTGAAAAACAGTTTCAAAGAATTGAGGGGCGGCAGTCCGAACATGAAAATAGCAGTTTTTGGCATCGGTTATGTCGGCTTGTCCAACGCGGTCCTGCTGGCACAAAACAACACCGTTGTGGCCGTTGATTTGTCACAAGAACGCGTAGACCAGATCAATGCGCGGGTTTCTCCGCTGGAAGAAGCCGAACTTTCCGAATGGCTCGCCACCCGCGAGCTTGACCTCAGCGCGACCACCGATGCGACCGAAGCCTGCGCGGATGCGGAATTTGTTATCGTGGCGACCCCGACTGACTATGATCCGAAAACCGACTTCTTTGATACCTCATCAGTCGAGAGCGTGATCGCCCTTGCGCTTGGGCAAAGCGATACGGCAAGCATCGTTGTAAAATCCACGGTGCCTGTGGGGTTTGTGGCCCGCATGCGTGCGCTTCATAACACCGATCGCATCTTCTTTTGTCCTGAATTCCTGCGCGAGGGTCAGGCGCTGCACGACAACCTGCACCCTTCCCGCATCGTTGTTGGCGCCGACAGCCCTGCCGCGCATGACTTTGCGCGTTTGATGGCCGAAGCGGCCGAGGCCACAGACATTCCCATGCTGTTCACAGGTCCGGCCGAAGCGGAATCGATCAAGCTTTTTGCCAACACATACCTCGCGCTGCGGGTCGCGTTCTTCAACGAATTGGACAGCTACGCGCTTAGTCAGGATATAGACGCCTACCAGATCATCGAAGGCATCGGGCTCGATCCGCGTATCGGCACGCATTACAATAATCCGTCATTCGGATACGGCGGCTATTGCCTGCCGAAAGACACCAAACAGATGCTGGCGAACTTTTCCGACGTGCCGCAAAACCTGATGCGCGCAGTGGTACAGGCCAACAAGACCCGCAAGGAATATATCGCCGCACATGTGATCGGGATGCAGCCGCAGACGGTAGGTATTCATCGCCTCGTGATGAAAAGCGGCTCGGACAACTTCCGCCAAAGCTCCGTCCAAGGGGTTATCCGCGACATTCGCGATGCGGGTATCCGGGTGCTGATCTACGAACCTGCGCTTGAGAAGAAAAAATTCATGGCCTGCGAGGTCGTACGTGACCTTGATGATTTCAAAGCGCAGTGTGATGTCATCGTGGCGAACCGCGCCTCTGAGGATTTGAGCGATGTGGCGGAGAAAGTGTTCACGCGGGATATCTTTGGCAAAAGCTGATCTGGGGACAATGTTCCGATGGAAAACCTGAACCGCGCATTTCTGGCTCACCTGTTTGACAGCGCAGTCGGCGCCGCTGACCCGATGGCCGCACTCAAGGCGCATCTGCCCGCTCCTCCGAAGGGTCGCACAGTTGTGGTCGGCGCAGGCAAAGGTGCCGCACAGCTTGCCCAAGCGTTCGAGGCACTGTGGCAAGGGCCGGTAGAGGGCGTTGTGGTGACGCGGTACGGCTACGGCGCGACATGCAAAACCATTCGTGTGATGGAAGCGGCACACCCCGTCCCCGACGCCGCAGGAATTGATGCCGCACAAGCGCTCAAAGACATGGTCCGCGATCTGGGACCGGACGATCTGATAATCGGCCTTATCTGCGGTGGCGGCTCGTCGCTTTTGCCAGATCCACCCGAGGGGCTGGAGCTTTCGGATCTACAAGATTTGAACAATGCGCTTCTCGCTTCCGGTGCCCCGATCTCTGTGATGAACGATATCCGCAAGTGCTTTAGCGGGATCAACGGAGGGCGCCTTGCTGCACTCGCCGCCCCTGCCCGCGTCTGCAACCTGATTGTATCGGATGTGCCGGGCGATGCTCCGGGCGAAGTTGCATCAGGCCCGACAGTGCCGGGGCGCCCGAGTATCGCTGCCGTCCGTCAAATCATCGAAACCCGCGGCATCACACTAACGAAGCGTCTGACCGACTTTCTCGCCCGGCAAGAAGCGGACGCCACGGCAGCCAACGATCCGCGCATCACGACCACCATCATCGCCTCTGCAAATATCTCGCTCGACGCCGCCGCCGCCGCCGCCCGCGCAAGAGGTGTTGCGGCATGGGTGCTGTCCGACCGCATCGAAGGGGAGGCCCGCGACGTGGCACAGGTCCATGCGGCCCTCGCCCTTCAAACCGCGCAAAGCAGTTTTCCCTATCCGGCACCTGTGGTCCTGCTCTCTGGCGGGGAAACAACTGTGACTTTGCGCCACAAAGGGCGCGGGGGGCGCAACAGCGAATTCCAGCTTGCGCTCGCACTAGCACTGGAAGGCACCGATGGGATCACAGCGCTTGCCGCTGACACCGACGGCATCGACGGATCAGAAGATAACGCGGGGGCTTTTGCGGACGGACAGACCGCAGACCGGATGCGTCAGGCAGGCGTTGACCCGCAAGGACATTTGCAAGGCAACAACGCCTACACCGCGTTTGACGCTGTCGGCGACTTGTTTGTGACCGGACCGACCGGCACGAATGTGAATGACTTTCGTGCAATCCTGATCGGAGATGTGCCTAAAGCCTAACCGCGCTGGGCGACATGGTCGCGGATCAGATCCTTGTACAGCGCTTGTATCCGCGCCGTCACCGGACGCGATCCGTCTCCGATCGGCTTTCCGTCAATCTGGGCTACTGGCGTCTGCGCACCAAAAGTGCCGGTCAGAAACGCCTCGTCCGCGCCATATGCCTCATACAAGGAATAGTTCTTCTCAAGAACGGGAATGTCGTTTGTGCGGCACAGGTCGATCACCTTTTGCCGCGTAACACCGTTCATACAATAATCGCCGGTAGACGTCCAAACCGCGCCACGCCGCACGATGAAAAAGTTGCAAGCATTGGTCGTGTTCACAAATCCGTGCGGATCAAGCATCAATCCTTCGTCCGCCCCTGCGGCCTCTGCCTGTAAGCACGCAATGATGCAGTTCAGTTTGCTATGCGAATTCAGCTTGGGGTCTTGCGCCATCGGCAATCCGCGCACCTGCGGTACAGACGCCAGCCTGATCCCCGCCGATTGCAGGCGGTCCACCGGCGTTGAATGTTCCATGATGATGACGAGCGTCGGGCCGGATGTGCTGAGTGCGGGGTGTTGAAACGGCTTGTCCTTGATCCCCCGCGTCAGCATCAACCGGCAATGCACATCACTGTGCATGTCGTTGGCTGCTTGCGTGGCCTTCATCGCCTGCGCGATGCCTTCTTTGTCCATGCCGACATCGAGCGAAATCGCCTTACAGGAATTGAAAAAGCGGTCCATATGCTCGTCGAAGAAGGCCCAGACGCCGTCATAAAGACGCATCCCTTCCCAGATGCCATCACCCAGCATAAAGCCGCTGTCATAGACAGAAACCTTGGCCATATCCCTGTGAACAATCTCGCCATTTACATAGATTTTGATGTCGCGATTGCGTTCGTCTTCCTGCGCTTCGTGGGTCGTGCTCATTCCGGCGGCCTCTGAGGTTATTTACCCTCGGATGATAGCAGGTTTGATGCGTGCTGCCAGCGCCCTCAAAGCGCTTCGAGAAATTTGAGCAGCCGTCCTTCCGCCGCATAAAGGTCTGCGCGCTGGTATCCCTCGACACCCCATGCGTCACCACCTGCCATATCGATGACGGCGGGGTGGATATAGCTGTTGCGGGCGATTGTCGGTGTGTTGTTCAGCACATCGGAGGCGGCCTCTGCCATTGCCTTGATCGTGGCATCGCCCTGCTGGCCAACCTCGAACGCGGCGAGCGTCCCTTTCCATGTGCGGAACGTCTTGGCGGTGACGCCCTCAACATCTGCCGCATCAGCGATATAAGCGTTCAGCGCGGCAGAAGACACCGTCTGCGTATCTCCCTCATCATCGACCCAAGACAGCAACTGCGCGCCCGGCAAGTCGCTGATGCTGTGCAACATCGCTGCCAGCCGCTTGTCGTTGATCCGCTTTTGAACCTTCTTGCCACCTTTGGCACGGTACCGCATCTCAATGCTGTTACCGTGAAATCTGATCTGGCGGGATTTCAGCGTCACTGCACCATAGCTCCCGTTCTCGCGGGTATAGGCCGGATCACCTACGCGGATGGCCGTCTTGTCGATAAGCGATACAGCGCAGGCCAGCGCATAAGCGCGATCGCCTGCTTCGTTCTCAAGATCGCGGCGCACCGCACGGCGCATACGTGGCAAAGCCTCGCCAAACTGCACCAGACCATCAAATTTGGTTTGCGCCTGTGCCTCGGCCCAATCGGGATGATACCGGTATTGCTTGCGCTTGCGCGTGTCGCGACCGGTTGCCTGCAGGTGGCCGTTCGGCATCGGGCACATCCAGACGTCTTCATAGGCAGGCGGGACAGCCAATGCTTCAAGGCGCTTGCGCTCGGCTCCGCGTGCGATCGTCGTCCCATCAGGTGCCACATAACTGAACCCCCGACCGCGGCGCAGCCGTTTGATGCCGGGTTGTGCATCCGTAACATGGACCAGATGAGACGGCGCGGTCATGCTTTGCGCACCTCGGATGACAGTTTCAGAACGTTGTCACCGTCTGACTGCTCGATATATAGCGCCGGATCGTCCTTTGATCCGTCACGGGTCACTTCGTTGCCCTTGATCTTGCGCGTCGTCTTTTCTTCAAAAGAACTCTGCACCGTGCCTGTGGCAGTGCCGTCGCCCCAGTCCCACTCTACCTTGTCGCCTTCGCTGTACGAGTTTGCCATGTCTGTCTCCAATTCTGGTTTCAGACAGCAAACCCCCGGAATGCGCTTCGGGTTCCCGTCAAACGCGCCATCGCAGGACGCGCCGTTCCAATGCAGCGATAGCGGCAGATACCGCGACACCCAACACTGACAGAATGACGACCCCGGCAAAGAGCCGCTCCAGATCATAAAGACTGCCTGCCTGAAGTATATAGGCGCCTATCCCGTATTCCGCGCCCAGCATCTCTGCGGCCACAAGCAGGATAATCGCGATGGTCAGCGATATGCGCAGCCCCGACAGGATACCGGGCATCGCGCCCGGCAGCACGATCTTGCCAACAATCGAACGCCAGCTCAGGCCAAAGCTTTGCCCCATGCGGATCAACGTGCGGTCCACATTGTCGACGGCGGCATAGGTGGCCACAACAGTTGGCGTGAACGTACCAAACGCGATAAGGGCGTATTTGCTCATCTCGTCGATGCCGAACCAGATCACAAAAAGCGGCAGCAGCGCGATTTTCGGTATCGGAAAAATCGCGGCGACCAACGGCACCAACCCCGCCCGCACCAATGAAAACAGCCCGATCAAAACGCCGATGGCAATGCCCAGCGTCGCTCCCATGGCCGCCCCCACAACCAGTCGCGTCAGGGATGGCACCAGATGCTTGAACAAAAGCCCCGACTGGTAAAGCTCCTGAAACGTCCACAACACATCGCTCGGGCGCGGCAGTGTCAGCGCCGAGATAAAGCCTGTGCCCGTGCCCCATTCGGCAAGCAACAGCAAAACGATAAAGACGGCCAGACCGACACCGCGCTTGCGTTCGGCTACGAAACCCGCACCGCGAAAGGGGACCGGACGCCGGGGATCAGACATGCAACAACTCCGCATCTGCCGCCGCAGCCTCATCGCGCATCAGCCCCCACAAGTGCTGTTGCTGGGCTTCCAGCGCTGCATCGCCATAGCTACGCTCGGCCAGCGGTGTATCAAGCTCGACCACCTCGCGGATTTGTCCGGGCCTGCGCGACAACACAACAATTTTATGACCCAGACGTACCGCCTCGGCCAGATTATGGGTGACGTAAACGGCGGTGAACGGCTGGCGCGTCCACAGGCTTATCAGATCATCCATCAGCAATTCGCGGGTCTGGCTGTCAAGCGCGGACAGCGGCTCGTCCATCAGCATCACAGCCGGATTGACGGCAAGCGCGCGCGCAATGGCGACCCGTTGTTTCATGCCACCCGAAAGCTGTTTGGGCAGCGCATCACCGAATTCGCTTAGCTTGGTGCGCGCCAACACATCGTCAATGATCCGCGACCGCTCTGCCGCTGCAAGCCCGTGATCCTCTAACACGAGCGAGACATTGCCACGCACGCTACGCCACGGCAGCAGGGCAAAATCCTGAAAGATATATGTGAGCGGGTTCAGGCAGGCCTCGGGCGGTGCCCCCACCTGCATCACCGTGCCTTTGCTCGGCTTTTCCAAACCACCCAAAAGACGCAGCAGGGTGGACTTGCCACAGCCCGAAGGCCCTACGATGCACACGATCCTGCCCGACGGAATATCCAGTGTGATGTCGCGCAGCACTTCGGTATCGCCGTAGTGGTGGTGTATATGTTCTGCTTTGAGGTCCAACGGCGGCTCCGGTCTTCCAAAGTAAATCGCCCTCCGCAGGAAGGGAGGGCGATGCCCGTGTCACTCACGGGCAAAGCGTTCTGACGAAGGGCCGCTTATGCGCCCATCGTCTCTACATAAGATGTATCGACCAGCGTCTCCATTGTGATGTCCGCGTCCACCAGCCCTTCGGACTGGAACCATGCCAACTGATCGGCCACAGAGGCCACGTTCAGCGCCGCACCTTCGTTCAGCCGCATCGTGCCGTTGATGATTGACGGTGCCGCCTTCTCGCGCGGGCGGTCGGTGTAGACATACTTGTGAATAAGATCGACCATCTCGTTCACGCCCTCATCGCCCTTGTACTTGGAGATCATGGTGCTGTTGTAATCCTTCACCCCTTTCGAGAACCCGTCGATGAAACCTTTGGTCATCTCACGCTCGTCTGCTGCATTCTTGGCAGAGGTAAAGACAGTCGTGACCTGATAATCCGGCACATAATCGGCGACATTACCGATGATGTGCACGGCACCACCGCCTGACAACGGCTTGGCGATATGCGGCACGATTGACCAAGCATCCACCTGCCCTGACTTCAACGCGCCGATGATCGCGCCGACCTTCTGCAACGGCTTGAAGCTGAGCGAGATGCCTTCCTTCTGCGCGATCTTGGAGCCCATGTAATGGAACGATGATCCCGCCTGCGTCACAGCCCAGCTTTTGCCGTCCAGCATCGCGGGGCTGGTAATGCCTGCCTGATAGGCCGCATCCGACACCAGAATTTTCTGCCCGTCGATACCGGGATCTTCCTGCAACGCGCCGCCGATCACCTTGATGGCTCCTTTGTCTGCCAACGAAACCAATCCGCCCGAAATCGCAGTCACGGCATAGTCCACATCGCCACTGGCAATCGCGACGGCCATCGGCTGTGCCGCCTCAAAGAAACGCAGTTCAACATCAAGACCGGCATCCGCGAAATAGCCGCGCTCGAAAGCAACAAAGCTGCCCGAATGGCTGGTAAAGCGCAGCGCGCCTACAGTGATCTTGCGGTTCTGCGCCAATGCAGGTGCGGCCAGTCCTACGGCGGTCGCGGCACCCAGTGTGGCCAACGCATGGCGGCGGTTCATTCGTGTCATGGTATTCCTCCCCTTTTGCGGCCAACCATGGGCAGCGCACGGCACCGGTGTCAAGGCTCGGCACTGTTGCACTGGTTTTCCGCATCGCGCTGTGTCACGAGTTCCGAATGAAGTTATTCTCTGCAAAGTCGCGGCCCGTTCATCTGGGGTCATATCCACTTGAGCGGCTCAACCGCCTCCCCGCTATGCCCGTCCAGATGCCCCGTTTGCCCTTTGCTGCATTGAGCTTTCATCGCCCTGATGACCCCGCCAACATCGTCAATGCGATGGCCCCGTTTCAGGCGATGATGGATGTGCTGCGCACCGGTAAGGTCAATCCTGTGCGCGCGACGATCCCGGCAGACGGTCAGGAACGCGCCAACCACCTCAAGGCATTCGGATACTTCAATGACGCCTCGATGATGGGCGTCTGTGCGCTGCCTTCCACCGCAACGCTCGCGCAACCGCGCTGCAATCCGGACATGGATGCGCTCGCTCAGGATTTGCGGGACAAGCAGACCAAAACGCTTGCCGCCGGTGTCGACGCGATCATGGCCAACCTGCGTGACGCAGCATCCACGCCGGTCGGACCTTTGCCCAAGCACACCCATGCACTTGTCGTCCTCACAGCGTTCCCCCGCGATCCGCGCAAGGACGAGCCGGGCAGCGACTGGATCATGGACGCACAAGCCGAGCGTGCCTGCCTGCGTGCCACCGAGAACGCCACGGTGCTGGCCGAATATATCCGGCAACTTGGCTTTGATGCGCGGGCGCATTCCACCACAACCTCCGACGTAAACCTCAACCACTGCGCCGTGGCCGCAGGTCTGGCTGTCTGGGAAGGTGGCCGCGCTCAGGCACCGTGGATCGGCACCCGCTTTGGCCTTGCTGTTGTGACAACCGACATGACGCTCACGCCAGACAAACCACTCGCCCCTCTGGCGCGGCAACCTTGGTCGGCGCTCAAAGGTCCACTGTGGCAGCTGGGCACCCATGGTGGCCACAATGCGCGCACCCAGGACCCCTACCGCGCCCGCGACTTTGCCAGCGGCCCGCATCCGTTCGAAACGCTCAAGCGCGTTGACAGCCCGACGACCTATATCGACGCGCCCAACGTGCCACGTATTCCCAAACGTACCGACATGTTTGCACGCGGCCAGTTCGGCGACATGGGCCCCAAGGTCCAGAACGCGATGAAAGGCGGGCACCATATCGTCAAAGCCGCCCCATCTGCCGCACAACGCCGCCTTTTGGGCGCGCTCATCCTGTTGCAGGACGGGCCGGTTGCAGATGCGCCTGCGCAAAACGATGCCGACCGCAATGCCGCCAACATGAAGGCCGCCAGCTATTTTCTCGGGGCCGATGCCGCCGGTCTTTCGGCCTGCCCCGACTGGACGTGGTACAGCCATGACGCAACAGGCACGCCTGTCGACCCGCCCCATGATCAAGCACTTTCGATGATTATAGATCAGGGGTTTGAGACGATGGAGGGGGCGTCGGGCGACGACTGGATCAGCGTCAGCCAAAGCATGCGCGCCTACCTGCGTTTTGCCATTCTGGGCGGTGTGTTATCACAGCATCTGCGCAATCTGGGCTATCCGGCCAAAGCGCACACCGTGATGGACGGGGACGTGTTGCAACCCCCGCTTCTGCTGCTGGCCGGTCTGGGCGAGGTGAGCCGCATCGGCGAGGTTATCCTGAACCCGTTTCTCGGACCGCGCCTCAAGTCCGGTGTCGTCACCACCACCCTGCCGGTAACCGCTGACAAACCCATCGACTTCGGCCTGCAAAAATTCTGCGAGGCTTGCAATAAATGCGCCCGCGAATGCCCTTCAGGTGCGATCACCGCCGGTCCGAAGAAGATGTTTAACGGCTACGAGATCTGGAAATCCGACAGCCAGAAATGCGCGACCTACCGGATCACAAATCAGGGCGGTGCCATGTGCGGACGCTGCATGAAAACCTGCCCCTGGAATCTCGAAGGATTGTTCGCAGAAAGCCCTTTCCGCTGGGCGGCCAGCAACGTGCCAAGCGCGGCCCCGCTGCTGGCCAAGCTGGATGATAAAGCAGGGCGCGGCAGCCTCAACCCCGTGAAAAAGTGGTGGTGGGATATCGAAGCGAAAGCGGACGGCGGATTTTCGGTGCCCGAAGCCCCCGTGAACACCCGCGGATTGCAACCCGAGCTGGAGGTCAGGCCGGAAGACCAGACGCTTGCGGTCTACCCTGCGCCCCTTGCGCCCCATCCTTGGCCCTATCCAGATCCGATGAACCGCGAAGCCGGAATTACGGCACATGCCGCTTTGCTCAGCGCAGATGAACACCGCGCGAAATCTGCGGCAGGCGATACAGATCACCTGCACCTCTACGATGCCTCCCGCGACGCCCCCGTGCTCGACCTGCGCATCACCAAAGCCGAAAGGCTCAGTGATGGCGTCACACTCTATACATTCGCGCACCCCCAAGGCCACGCCCTGCCAAGCTGGACGGCTGGGGGACACCTGGATCTGGTCGTCGCCCCTGAATATCTGCGCCCCTATTCCCTAACGGGCGACCCTGCCGACCGCTCCTGCTACCAGATTGCGGTTCTGCGCGAGGATGAGGGCCGTGGCGGCTCGGCCCTGCTGCACCGGGTCTTCACCAAGGGGCGGCGGGTGTTTGTCTCCAAACCTGTGAACCACTTCGAGCTGGTCGAAGACGCGTCGCATTCCCTTTTGATGGGCGGCGGCATTGGCGTCACACCTATGATCGCCTTCGCGCACCGGTTGCACGCGCTGGGCCGCCCGTTTGATCTGCACTATTCCGCCACCAGACGCGCCGATGCGGCGTTCTGTGACATCCTTTCAGATATGCCGTGGGCCGCGAATGTTCATCTGCATCTCTCTGACGAAGGCACGCGTGCCGATCTGCCCGCTATCATGTCCGCGTTACCTCGGGGTGCACATGTTTACACATGCGGACCGGATGCCTACATGCAAGCCGTTATGGATACAGCAGCCGCCTCACATATTCCCGAAGATCACCGCCATCTTGAGTATTTCGGGGTGCCGGATGTCCCCGACTACGTGAACCACGCCTTCACGCTGCGCCTGTCATCAGGCCGCGACATTGCCGTGCCGTCAGATATGACAGCCTCCGACGCACTGATCGCCGCTGGCATCCCTGTCGACCTCAAATGCAGCGACGGGATTTGCGGCGTGTGTAAATGCGGCGTCACCTCTGGCGTGGTTGAGCATCGCGATTTTGTCCTTTCCGCCGCCCAACGCGAGACATCGATGATCCTGTGCCAGTCCCGCGCGGCCGAACCGGACGGCGTAGTGGAGATCGACCTTTGAAAACCGCTCTTGTGACCGGTGCATCCGGATTTGTCGGCTACTTTACCGCCCGCGCCCTGCTGGATACAGGCTGGCGCGTGATCGGGATCGACAGCATGTCGGACTACTACGATGTCACGCTGAAAGAACGCCGTCAGGCAATGCTGCTGGACCATCCCGCATATCAGGTCGTCAACGACAAGATCGAAACGCCCGGCACGCTTCTTACCCTTTTTGAGCAGCACCGCCCCGACATCGTCATCCACCTTGCCGCACAAGCGGGCGTGCGCCACTCGATCCAGATGCCCCGCGCGTACGTCGAAGCCAATCTGATCGGGACGTTCGAGCTGCTTGAAGCCGCGCGGACCTTCCCGCCAAAACACCTTCTGCTGGCCTCCAGTTCTTCCGTTTACGGTGCAAACACGAAACTTCCCTACGCGGAAGGCGATAAGGTCGACACCCAGATGTCGTTCTATGCGGCCACCAAAAAGGCGACCGAGAACCTCGCCCACAGCTATGCGCATCTCTACAAGTTACCTACCACCATGTACCGGTTCTTTACGGTCTACGGGCCTTGGGGTCGTCCCGATATGGCGCACTTCAAATTCACCCGTGCTATCCTGAACGGCGATCCTATCGACATCTACAACCACGGTGACATGAAGCGCGACTTTACCTATGTGGATGATCTTGTCGCTTCCCTGCTGGCCCTCGCCGACAAGGTCCCCGACCCCGAGCATCCCGTCGCCGGAGACAGCATCTCGCCCGTTGCGCCCTTTCGTGTCGTGAATATCGGCAACGACAGTCCGGTGAACCTGCTGGATTTCATAAAGGCGATCGAGACCGCCTGCGGACGCGAAGCCATCAAAACCTATCACCCGATGCAGCCGGGGGATGTGCCAGCCACTTGGGCCGATGCGACCTTGCTTAAAACCCTCACCGGTCAACGGCCCGTTACACCGATTGCAACAGGCATCCAGCATTTTGTTGACTGGTACCGTGCCTATTACAATGTTTGACCAACGGCCTCACTTGGCCTTTCAGCTCTCCGTCCTTTCCACCCGCACTGCCAGCCGCTATGAAGCGCAAAACAGGAGCCGCGCCCGTGACCTTTGACCGTAAAATCAAGATTGCCCCATCCATACTTGCCGCCGACTTCGCCAACTTCGGTGCCGAATGTGCAGCGGTTGAGGCACAGGGTGCCGATTGGGTGCACGTCGACGTCATGGACGGACACTTTGTTCCGAATATCAGCTTTGGCCCAGCGACCTGTGCCGCGATCCGCCCCCACATAAAAGGCGTCATGGACGTGCACCTGATGATCGCGCCTGTTGACCCCTATATCGATGCTTTCGCCCAAGCCGGTGCCGATGTCATCACCGCCCATCTTGAGGCTGGTCCCCATATCCACCGCACCCTGCAAGCAATCCGCGCAAGTGGTGCCAAGGCCGGTGTAGCACTAAACCCCGGCACGCCTGCGGAAAGCGTCGCGGACCTGCTGGAAGTGACCGACCTCATTTGTGTGATGACGGTGAACCCCGGCTTTGGCGGACAGAAATTCATCGACCTGCGCACCAAAATCGAGACACTGCGCCGCATGATTGGCGACCGGCCGATCCATATCGAGATCGACGGCGGCGTTGATGCGAAAACCGCACCTCTGGTTGCAGCCGCCGGGGCTGATGTGCTTGTCGCGGGCTCGGCCGTGTTCAAGGGCGGATCGGTTTCCGATCCGGCCCCTTACGGCGAGAACATCCGCGCCATTCGTGCAGCGGCTGAAGGTGTTTATGTCTAAACCCTTAACGGATTGATTAAAAAGCAATGTTTCGCACGCGAAACATGCGCTGCTTCAGCCAAGCTGGTCCGCGAACGTATCCAGAAGCTTGTGCTTGAGAAGCTTGCCAGTAGGTGCAGCCGGTAAGCTGGTGGCCAGCACGATCTGCGAGGGGCGTTTGTAGCCTGCCAAACGTTCCGCAACAAACCTGCGCAATTCATCCGGATCGACTGTGTCGCCCTCCGCAATCTGGGCGAACGCCAGCACCTGTTCGTCACCGTCTTTCATGCGCCCGACCACCGCTGACTGGATCACCTGCGGATGATCGTTCAATGCGGCCTCCACCTCAGGCGGATAGACGTTAAAGCCACCATGGATAATCAGTTCTTTCGAGCGCCCCAGAATGTGCAGATGGCCATGCTCGTCAATCTTGCCCAGATCACCAGTGCGCAGCCAGCCCTCCGCATCAAGCGCCTTGGCCGTCTCGGTCGGGTTGCGGTAGTAGCCCTTCATCACATGCGGACCTTTGACCAAGACCTCACCTTCGCCCGCGCCATTTCCGCCCGGTGCCTGATCGTCAATTCGTATCTCTGTTCCGGGTGTCTTGGGACCTACTGAAATGTCGCTCGACCCCAGCGGGTTATCTGTGGCCGACGCACCCGAACAGGTCTCTGTCATGCCAAAACCGTTCTGCAATGGCAGGCCGTAAAAGCTCTCTGCCTTGCGCTTCCAAGCCGGATCAAGCGGCGCACCGCCCGACGAGACATATCGCAGGCTGGGCGAATTCAATTTCGTCAGACCCTGTTCGCGCACATACTGCATCACCAGCGCATGCATCTGTGGCACCGCGGGCAGGATCGTCACGCCGTTCATAACGGCATCATACAGCGCCTTGGCTGAAAACCGCGCCTCCTGCTGAACGGTCACACCCGCAAAGCAGGCCCCCGTCACAACTGAGACCAGACCGAACACATGGGTCAGCGGCAGCACACCATAGATTACATCGTCCGGGGTCATCCTGCGCAGGTTCGAAGACGCCTCCGCGCCAAAGCACATATTGTCATGTGTCAGCATCACGCCCTTAGGATCGCCGGTGGTGCCTGTCGTGTAAAGCAACACAGCAACATCATGCAGGTCGGCATCAGGATCGGTGGTACGCGCCGCCATGTGAAGCCCGCCGAATGTCCCTTTGACTTCCGCCGCACCCAACCGCTCAGCATGGGCTGTTGCGTCTTTCGATACTGCCGTGGTCATCAGCACTGCCGCAGGTGTGGCGTGATCCAGTATGCGGTTCAGCTCGCTTTCGGTCTGCCTCGCGTTGACGGGAATTGCGACCGCATCAAGCTTCCAGCAAGCAAAAAGAACCGCAACTGCATATGCACAGTTTTCGGACAGCATAAGCACACGGTCGTTGGCAGCAACACCCGCACCACGCAGGACATAAGCCAGCTCCGTGCTCGCGGTATCGAGGTCCGTGTATGTCCACTGCGTGCCGGTGCTGTCGGTCAGCGCAAGCGCAGCGGGGCGCGCCGCAACCTGCGCGGCCAAAAGTTCTTCTACACGTGCCATTCTTACCCTCCCAAGTGCCGGACGCGTTGATCTATCCGATCAACTGTAATTCGGTGCGCGCTTTTCCAAGAACGCCGCGATGCCTTCTGCGGCCTCGTCGCGACCTGACGCTGCTGCCATCGCGTTGCGCTCCGCATCAAGCTGCTCTGCTTCGGTCGCTTCATAAGCATCCGCAACCAACCCGCGAATGACACCCTGCGCTTCTCTCGGACCCGCCGCAATGGCGTCAGCAAGGGCTGTCGCTTCTTCCATCGCTTTGCCCGGTGCCACCAAGCGGCTGATCGCGCCAAGCTCGGCAAAACGCGATGCCATAACGGGCCGGCCCAACAGGCACATTTCCATCGCCAGTGGACGCGGCAACAGACGGGCCATCGAAGACGTCAAACCGCCATCCGGCACCAGGCCTGCTTTGACATAAGCGGCTGTGAACTTGGCATCTTTCGCCGCAACGATCAGATCACACGCCAGCGCAAGGCTTAACCCTGCACCCGCCGCACCACCTTCGACAGCGGCGATCAAAGGCACAGGACAGGACCGCATCGCGCGGACCAGATCGTGCAAATCTTCAATTCTCTCGCGCCGTTCCATCTCGGGTGTCTGACGGCGCTCGATGATGACGTTCAGGTTGCCACCTGCGCAGAAGAACGGCCCGTCGGCTGTCAGAATGACGGCCCGGATGCGTGGCTGTTGCGCTTGCTCCATCGCGTCCTTGATGCATTGGTACAGCTCCGGCGACAGTGCGCCGCGCGTTTCCTGATTGCCGTTCCAGATGATCAACCGGTCGCCCGCATCCTCGATCCGTGCACTCATGTCAGTTTCTCCTGTGGGACGCGTTTGAAAACGCCGCTGGATGTGGCAATGACGGTGCCATCTTCGTGCTTGAGCACACCGTCGATATAAAAGAGGCTGCGCCCGCCGCCCCGTAGGGTGCCGGTGGCCCAGACACGGCCCGCGCGCCCCGGTGCGATGTAATGGGTGTTCATCGAGATCGTCAGAAACGGAGCCGTCCCGGAGGGGTCAACCGTCAGCGATCCTGTGCACCCGCACGCGTTGTCCAGCATGCAGGTTGCGATGCCGCCGTGTAAAACGCCATGGCGGTTGGTGTGTTGTGGCCCCACATCCAGAAAACAGCGACCGTGGACCCCGTCGGACACGTCAACGACGTATCCGATCAGGGTCTGGGTGCCTGTTTCGTCCCGGATCAGGAACTTCTCATCAGGTTGCGAACTCATCTGCCTGTCCGTTCAGGCGGCAGCGAGTGCGATAAACCGCTCCAGATGATGATCGGTATCGCCAAAGCGGTGATCCGCCATGACAATCCGCTTGGCGATATGGGCCAGCTCGTATTCCTGCGTCATGGCAATACCGCCATGCAGCTGGATGCTGTCCTCTGCCACCAGACGGCCAGCGCGGCCCATCAGGTTCTTGGTGGCCGAGATATTGCTTTCGCGTGTTTTCCGGTCGCCTTCCAGATGGCCTGCAGCGTTGATCACGGCAGAACGTGCCTGCTCCATCTCGATCAGCAAATCGGACATGCGGAACGCAAGCGCCTGGAACGTGCCGATCGGACGGCCAAACTGTTTGCGCGTCATCAGGTAGTCTTTTGTCAGATGGGTTGCGGTTTCCATCGCACCCAGCGTCTCGGCGCATTGTGCGACATTTGCCGCAGCGATACGCGCCTCAATCGCGGCATAGGCCTCGCCCGCTTTGCCCAAACGTGCGCTTGCCGGGAGACGCACATCGTCCAGCATGACTTCGGCAGCACGGCCACCGGCCAACAGGGCATACCCCTGAACAGTGACGCCCTTCGTGTCGGCAGGGACAAGGAACAGGGAAATTCCCGCCTCGTCATCACGGTCGCCGCTTTCGCGGGCAGACACCACGATGTGATCGGCAGCTTCGGCATTTACCACCACGGCCTTGTGACCGTTCAGGACGATGTCGTCGCCTTCCGTCTTGGCGGTTGTCTGGACGCGGTTCAGGTCATAGCGGCTGGACGGCTCACCATGTGCAAACGCCATCTGGGACGTACCGCCGATGACCTCTTCGACCAGCGCAAGCTGGCTCTCGTCGCCCAGATCAGCCACCAGACCACCACCCAGAACGGCAGTATCAAGAAAGGGTTCCACCACTCCGGCACGGCCCAGTTCTTCGAACACCACTGCGATGTCAAAACCCTTGCCGCCAAAGCCGCCCTGCTCTTCTGTGAACAGTGCACCGATGACACCCAGCTCCGCCAGTTCTGCCCATATCTCTTTGGACATGCCTGTGTCGCTCTCAAGGATCGTGTTGCGCGTTGCTGTGTCGTAACGGTCGCGCAGGAAACGTCGCAGGGTGTCCTGCAGCATCTGCCGCTCTTCTGTAAGGTCGAAATTCATGGTCTTATCCCTGCATGCTGACTTTGGCGATAATGCCGCGCTGGATTTCGTTCGAGCCGCCGAAGATCGACAGCTTGCGGTTGTTGAAGTACTTGGCCGCAACCGGACCCGCGCCCAGCGGATCGGGCAGACCGGCGTTCGATCCTTCAACAGCTTCGGATGCGAATGGCATCGCGTAAGAGCCGACAGCGCGGCGTGCCAGATCGTTGATTTCCTGACGGATTACCGTGCCTTTGACCTTGAGCATTGACGCTTCGACACCGGGTGCGGAGCCTGCGGCAGCCTTGGAAATGATCCGCAAGTTCGTGGTCGCCATTGCTTTGAGATCAATCTCGACCTGCGCCACGCGTGCTGCGAAATGCGGGTTCTGGATGAGAGGCTTGCCGCCTGCCATCTCGGATTTGGCCAGACGCTTTACGGTGTTCAGACCTGCCTGAGAGAACCCGACGCCCGCGATGTTTGTGCGTTCGTGGGTCAGCAGATACTTGGCATAGGTCCAGCCCTTGTTCTCTTCGCCGACAAGGTTCTCGACCGGCACCTCGACGTCTGTGAACCAGACCTCGTTCACCTCATGCGTGCCATCCAGCAGAATGATCGGGCGCACTTCGATGCCTGGTGTGTCCATGTCGATCAGCAGGAACGAAATACCTTCCTGCTGCTTCACGTCCTTGTCGGTCCGCACCAGACAGAAAATCATGTTTGCGTGCTGACCAAGTGTCGTCCATGTCTTCTGACCGTTCACGACATAATGCGTGCCCGCCTCGTTCTTGACGGCCGTGGTTTTCAACGAAGCAAGGTCGGAACCGGCACCCGGTTCGGAATAGCCCTGACACCACCAATCGTCGCCGTTCAACATGCGGGGAAGCCAGTAATCATTCTGCTCTTGGCTGCCGAATTTCTGCAACACAGGGGCCAGCATGGAGAAACCGAAAGGCACGATGCGCGGCGCGTTGGCAGCGGCGGCTTCTTCTTCAAAGATGTGGCGCTGTACGGCGTTCCACTCGGCACCGCCGAATTTCTTTGGCCAGTTTGGCACAAGCCAGCCCTGTTCGTTCAGGATCGCATGCCAGCGTTCCATATCATCCTTGGTCAGGTCGTCCCCGTCCGACCCCGCGACCTTGTCGCTCAGGTCTTTAGGCAGTTTTTCCTTGAGAAAGGTACGCACCTCTTCGCGGAATGCCTTCTCTTCGTCAGAATAGCTCAGATCCATGATGTGGCTCCCTTAGTAGATTTCAAACAGGCCCGCAGCACCCATGCCGCCGCCGATACACATTGTGACCACACCCAATTTAGCCCCGCGCCGCTTGCCTTCCAGCAGCAGGTGGCCGGTGCAGCGTGCACCCGTCATGCCAAAGGGGTGGCCAATGGCGATGGACCCGCCATTGACGTTATATTTTTCGGGGTCGATGCCCAGCGTGTCGCGTGAATAGAGACACTGTGACGCAAAGGCTTCGTTCAGTTCCCAGATGTCGATGTCGTCGATCTTGAGGCCGTGACGCTCAAGCAAACGAGGAACAGCATAGACCGGGCCAATACCCATCTCGTCAGGCTCGCAGCCGGCGACAGCGAACCCTTTGAAAGCGCCCAGCGGCTCAAGGCCCTGCTGTTCTGCCTGCTTGCTGTCCATCACGACCACGGCGGCCGCCCCATCGGAAAGCTGGCTCGCGTTACCGGCGGTAATAAAGCCACCTTCGCGCACAGGCTGAAGACCGGACAGACCTTCCATCGTAGTGCCGGGGCGGTTGCATTCATCCTTGTCGACGGTCACTTCGTGATACGTGATCTCGCCGGTTTCTTTGTTCTTCATGCCCATGGTGGTTTGCATCGGCACGATTTCATCGTCGAACTTGCCCGCTTGCTGCGCGGCATGGATCAGCTGCTGGCTACGCAGTCCGAATTCGTCCTGATACTCGCGGCTGATGCCATAGCGTTCCGCGACAATGTCCGCCGTTTCAATCATGGTCATGTAAATGGCGGGCTTATGCTCTTCGATCCATGGATCTTTTACGGTCTTGGAATCCGGCGCAACCATCGAGATGCTTTCGACCCCGCCTGCAACCATAGGGCCTGCGCCCTCTTGGGTGATGGCATTCGCAGCCATCGCAACAGTTTGCAGACCAGAGGAACAGAAGCGATTGACGGTAACACCCGACGCAGTGATCGGCAGACCGGCCCGCAAGGCAACCTGACGCGCAATGTTGCCGCCGGTGGCCCCTTCGGGATTGGCGCAGCCCATCAGCACGTCTTCGACCTGCGATGGATCAATACCTGCACGTTCGACTGCATGTTTAACCGCGTGGCCACCCATAGAGGCACCGTGAGTCATGTTGAACGACCCGCGAAACGACTTGGCGAGGCCCGTGCGGGCGGTGGAGACGATAACAGCTTGTTTCATTTTCCGGCGTCCTTGTTCAGATCATCAAATGTGCGGCCCTCGGCCACGAGTGTTTTCAGCAAGGGGGCCGGTTGCCAGAACCAGGCATCGTCTTGCGCATAGCTTTCGATATCGGCCAGAACAGCGTCCAGCCCCTGAATATCGGCCCATTTCATTGGTCCCCCCCAATAGCGCGGAAAGCCGTAGCCAAAGAGCAGCGTCATATCGACGTCCAGAGGACGCCGTGCGATGCCTTCACCAACTACCTTCGCAGCCTCGTTCACCATCGCACACATGTAGCGGCGCACAATATCCTCGTCGCTGAAAGGACGTGGCGTAATTCCAAGCTCGGCCTGTTCCTCCGCGATCAGTTCCGCGATTTTGGGGTTGGGCACACCTGCGCGTTTGCCGGCAGCGTAGATATAATAGCCTTCGCCCGTCTTCTGGCCAAAATGTCCTTCTTCGCAGAGTTTGTCGATGTACGTCGGCACCCGCTCATCCGGGTGGCGGTGCGGCGCTTTGCGTTTGCGGGTCATCCAGCCGATATCGAGACCCGCAAGATCAGCCACCGCGAAAGGACCCATCGCAAAGCCGAAATCAACCAGTGCCTTGTCAATCTGGTAGGGCGATGCACCATCCAGCACCATGTGATCGGCTGCCGTGCGATAAGTCGCCAGGATGCGGTTGCCGATAAAGCCGTCACAGACGCCAGCCCGCACAGAGATTTTGCCCAGCGCCTTGCCCAGCGCGAAACCGGTGGCCACAACATCCGGCGCAGTCTTGTCGGCCACGACGACCTCAAGCAGTTTCATAATATGCGCAGGTGAGAAAAAGTGCAGACCGATCACATCCGCAGGGCGCGAGGTGCTTGCGGCAATCTCGTCTACATCGAGATAGGATGTGTTTGAAGCCAGAACACAGCCCGGTTTGCAGACGGCATCAAGCTTGGCAAAGACCTGCTTTTTCACGTCCATATCTTCGAATACTGCTTCGACCACCAGATCAACATCGCCAAGGCTGTCGTAGTTGGTCGAAACGGTCAGCGCCTTCTGCGTCAAGGCGTCAAATTTCTCTTGGCTGATTTTGCCGCGCTTCAATGCGCCCGCAAGATTGCCGCTGATCCGCTCGTGGGCAGCAAGGGCGGCCTCTTCCTTCATCTCGATCAGGACAACCTCCATGCCCGCCAAAAGTGCCGCGGTCGCGATACCCGCCCCCATCGTGCCACCACCGATTACACCAACGGCCTTGATGTCACGCGACGCGACGCCTTTGAGTTCCGGCAGGTTGCTGACAGCGCGTTCTGAAAAGAATGCGTGGATCATGCCCTGGCGTTGGTCGGTCTGCATGAGCTCCATGAACAGCTCGCGCTCTTTCTCAAGTCCTTGCGCGAAGGGCAGCTCGCTGGCTGCCTGAACCGCCCGCACGGCGACCGCCGGACTGATCTGACCGCGCCCCTTGGCAAGGACGGCATCATAGGTGGCATCCCAATCAAGCGGGTCTGCCGCCGGCAACTGGCTGACGGGGCGCGGTGCGGCGTCCTGTTCCAGCAGCTCTTTGGCGTAGGCCAGACCGACAGCTTCGGGTTCGCCTTCGGTGACGCGGTCCAGAATGCCCAGATCCAGCGCTGCGCCGGCTTTGATCGGTGCGCCGCTGGTGATCATCTCTACCGCCTTTTGCGCACCTGTCAGGCGCGGCAGGCGCTGGGTGGCACCGGCACCCGGAATGAGACCCAGATTGACTTCGGGCAGCCCTACTCGGGCGGTGGGTTGGGCGATACGGTAGTGTGTGCTGAGCGCGACTTCCAATCCGCCGCCGAGCGACACACCATGCATGGAGGCCACGACCAGCAGTGGCGATGCCTCGATCCGATTGCACAGAACGGGCAGATGCGGCTCCATCGGGGGCTTGCCGAATTCGGTAATGTCCGCACCGGCAATAAACGCACGGCCTTCGCCTACGATCACGACGGCGCGCACGCCCTCGTCGGATTCGGCGCGGTCCATGGCATCCCAAAGACCCTGCCGCACGGCCTGGCTCAATGCATTGACGGGGGGATTCTCGATCCGCAGCACGGCGATATCACCGTGACGGGCGTATGCTATTTTGTCGCTCATCATACTCTCCTGATGTATTTGTCGTCCCTTGCGGGCAGGAGAGCCGTGTTCCGCACGAAAACCGTGCGGCGATGATGCCCCCCATTTGGGATGCATCATGCGTTGATCGGGCGGCGGGCTGCAAGTGCCACGCCGCGTCAGATTTAACCGTAGATAAAGCAGCTGCCCTCGACAGCGCCTTCCGGCAGGGGCTGTTCGGTCAAGCCCTCGAAGTACATCCGGTCACTGGCAACCATCAGACCGCCTTTGGCCAGCATCGGTTCGATCACCTTGGAAATCGAGCGGGCAAATTCGTCATTCTTTTTCGGGTTATGCCCGCCTAGATCCGCGTGGATCAGCGATGCGGTTGGGCCGAAGCGCTCCAGCGCCTGTGGCAGCGTCTCGTAAACGTCGCCCAGCATCAGCATTTCATCGGGTGGTGTGCTTTCGGGGTGGGACGCAACGGCACGCTCAAACACGTAGACCTCGCGGCCCGGCATAATTTCGACCATGTGGTGATACGTCCGGCCATTGCCCAGACCCAGTTCATAGACAGGGCCCGGCATATCCGAAGTAAGATTAGCGGCATGGTTCAGACAGGCGCGTTGCGATGTCATGCGGTTGATGAATTTATCCAGTCGGCTCATGGGGAGTGTCCTTTGGTTTCGGGGAGAACGGTGTCTTGCGGCTCCGGTTGATCCTGCCATAGCGCGAAACGCCCCCACAGCGCCAGAGGGGCAGCTTACCCAAAGAAATGCTTTGATCGCTGGACGGTGCGGCACAAATCGGCTTCACTCCGAATCCAAGGGAAATGCTTTCACAGTCAGGACTTTGATGACCGCTTTGCTGGATGTAGATGCGCTGACGATCGGGTTCGGGTCCGCCCCGCCTGTGGTATCGGACGTGTCATTTTCCGTGCAAGCGGGCGAGACACTGGCGTTGGTGGGCGAAAGTGGATCAGGCAAGACGCTGACCTGCCGCAGTGCGCTGCGGATCCTGCCTTCATCCGCGCAGATCAGGGGCGGTAGCGTGATGTTTGCCGGACAGGGTGCGCCCATCGACATGCTGCGCGCCCCCGAGCGGCAGATGCGCAAATTGCGCGGCAACCGGATTGCGATGATCTTTCAGGAGCCGATGCGCTCCTTGTCGCCACTGCACCGTCTGGGCAATCAGGTGGGCGAAGTTCTGCGGTTGCACCGCAATATGGGATCGTCAGAGGCCAAGGTGCGGGTGCTGGAACAATTCGAGAAAGTCGGGTTTGTCGACCCGGAGCGCGCCTTTCGCAGCTATCCGTTCGAGATGTCGGGCGGTATGCGGCAGCGCGCCATGATCGCCATGGCGATGGTTGCACAGCCTGAACTGTTGATCGCGGACGAGCCGACAACCGCACTGGATGTCACCACGCAGGCGCAGGTGCTGGGGCTGATTAATGGCCTGCAAAAAGAGACCGGTATGGGCGTGATCCTTGTGACGCATGATCTGGGTGTTGTGGCCAACATGGCGGAGCGCGTCGTGGTGATGAACAAGGGCCGCGTGATGGAGGCGGGCAGTGCCGAGGATGTTCTGGGCAGTCCGGCTCATGGCTATACCGCGAAACTGTTTGCCGCCGCACCGATGATCCCGACAGTTGCGACGCCCGCGCCGGAACTAGAATACGGCGACATCATCCTTGATCTGAAGAACGTGACCAAGACCTATACGCTCAAGGCGGGTGGCTGGCGCAAACCGCAGCAGGTGACGGCATGCCGCGATGTGAACCTGCAACTGCCGCGCGGCAAGACGCTGGCGGTGGTTGGGGAAAGCGGATCCGGCAAGACGACCTGCGCGCGTGTGGCGCTGGGTGCGGAACGCCCTGATCCGGGGGGCGAGGTGCTTTTCTGTCCGGATCAGGCCACAGCCCCGATGCCGGTTCATGACATGACCAAGGCCCAGCGCACCGCATTCCAGCGGCAGGCGCAGATGGTTTTCCAAGACCCATATTCTTCGCTTAGCCCCCGCATGAGAGTTCTGGATGCGATGGTTGAACCGATGGAAATCCACCGCATCGGGACACGGGCCGACCGGCGGGACAAGGCCGCCGCGATGCTTGAGCTGGTGGGACTGAACCCCGATATGCTGCGTCGCTATCCGCATGCCTTTTCCGGTGGTCAGCGTCAGCGTCTGTCGATTGCACGTGCCCTGACGCTCGATCCGCAACTGCTGATCTGCGACGAACCGACGAGTGCGCTTGATGTTTCGGTGCAGGACCAGATTTTGACGCTGCTGGAGGACATCCGCGACCGCGCGGGTCTGAGCTATCTGTTTATCAGTCACGATCTTGCTGTCGTGGCGCGGATTGCCGATGAAGTCGCGGTGATGCGTGCCGGTGTGATCGTGGAGCAGGCACCGCCCGACACACTATTCTACAACCCGCGACATCCCTATACAAAAGCGCTGATTGCGGCCCAGCCGGAGCCTGACATCACCCGCCCCATCGACCTTGATCTGGTGGCAAAAGGGGCCGGCGCGCCAACTACATGGCCGGAAATGTTCCGCTTTGACGGTGCTGCGGCCCCCGCCTTGCGCGAGCTGGAACCCGGCCATAAGGTACGGTGCCATGCGTAAGCTTCTGTGCCTTTTGCTGCTGATTGCGACACCCGCCCTTCCGCAACCTGTATTGCAGGAAACAACATTCTGGGAATCCGAGGTCAGCGCGGGCGACCTGCCCCCGATTGCCGAGCGTATTCCCGAAACGCCGCTGATCGTCGATCTGGAAGCAAAAGGCCGTACCTTTGGTACCCAAGGCGGCACATTGCGCACGATGGTGACGCGGTCCAAGGATGTGCGGCAAATGGTGGTCTACGGCTATGCGCGGCTGGTGGGGTACAATTCCAAATACGAGCTTTATCCAGATATTCTGCGCGATATCGAGGTGATCGACGACCGCAAGTTCATCATGCACCTGCGCCCCGGACACCGCTGGTCAGACGGCGCGCCTTTCACATCGGATGATTTCCGCTATTGGTGGGAAAAGATTGCCAACAACAGTGAAATCACGCCTTCAGGCACGCCGGAATTCATGCTGGTCGATGACAAACCGGGGCGCGTGACATTCCCTGATCTGCACACGGTTGTCTTTGAATGGGATGCGCCAAACCCCAATTTCCTGCCGCTGCTGGCGCAGGCTTCACCGCCCTTCATCTACCGGCCTGCGCATTACCTCAAACAGTTTCACATCGAATTTGCAGAGACTGAATCGCTTGCCAACGAAGTGCGTCGCGCCCGTGTGAAGAGTTGGGCCGCGCTGCACAACAAGCGCGACAACATGTATAAATACGACAACCCCGATCAGCCGACCTTGCAGCCGTGGATCAACGCCAGCGGGCGCACGTCACGACAGCTTTTTGTCCGCAACCCATATTACCACCGTATCGACGCCAAGGGCTTGCAACTGCCGTACATCGATGTGGTGAATATGGACATTGTCGGCGGTGGACTGGTCGCGGCCAAGGCAAATGCGGGCGAGGTGGATCTTCAGGCGCGCGGGCTGGATTTTCCCGACATCGCAATCCTGCGCAAGGGCGAGACGGACGGCGGCAACTACCGGACCCTTTTGTGGGGGAACGGCGTGTCGAACCAGATCACCATCTATCCGAACCTGAATTTCCGTGATCCGGTCTGGCGCGACATCATGCGTGATGTGCGGTTCCGCCGTGCGCTAAGCCTTGGTATCGACCGGCGCATGATTAACCGCGCACTTTATTTCGGTCTGGCGAAAGAAGGTGGCATGACCGCGTTGTCGTCCAGCCCGCTTTACAAGGCCGAAGACCTGACGATGTGGTCGCAGATGGACATCGACGCGGCCAACGCGCTGCTGGACGACATGGGCCTGACGGAGCGGATGCCTTCCGGTCTGCGCAAGCTGCCGGACGGACGGCCCATGGAATTTGTGATCGAGACCGCAGGCGAGCGGCAAGAGGTCGAAAACGCTTTGGCGATCGTCACCGACACATGGCGCGAATTGGGCATCAAGCTGGTGATGCGGCCGCTGGACCGCGATATTCTGCGCAACCGTGTTTATGCAGGTGTCACAATGGCCGCGATCTGGTTCGGTTGGGACAATGGCCTGCCCACGCCCGGCACCTCGCCGCGCTATCTGGCGCCAACCAATCAAGAATTTTTCGCATGGCCAAAGTGGGGGCAGTACTATGCCACCGCCGGCAGCGCGGGCGAGCCGCCGGATATTGATGCCGCACAAGAGTTGCTGGCGCTGTCGCAGGACTGGGACCACACCACGAACACCGCGAAACGGACAGAGATCTGGCACCGGATGCTGGACATACATGCCGAACAGCAATTCGGAATTGGTATCCTGTCTGAAGCACCGCAGCCGGTCGTGGTCTCAAAGAAACTGCGCAACGTGCCGGAAACCGCCATCTGGGCCTACGAGCCCGGTGCGCACTTCGGCGTTCACCGGATTGACGAATTCTATTTCGAAGAACCGTTCATGCAGGTGACGCAATGATCCTGCTGCGGTATGCTTTCTGGCGCCTGATCACGATGCTTCTGACCCTTTGGGTTGTGTCGATCCTTGTCTTCGTCATCATCAACCTGCCGCCCGGCGACTATCTATCCAACCAGATCGCCGAACTGCGCGCGACCGGGCAGGCCGAGGGTGTTGCGAAGGCGGAGTTTCTGCGACAGGAATACGCGCTGGACCGTCCCTTGTGGGAGCAATACTTCATCTGGGTGGGCATGCTGCCTGGTCCCAACGGCTTTTCCGGGCTGATACAGGGTGATTTCGGCTGGTCGTTCGAATTTGACCGTCCGGTGGGCGAGATCGTGGGCGACGCTTTGTGGCTCACGGTTCTTGTAAACCTTGCTGCTGTTTTGTTCGTCTATGCCGTGGCACTGCCGCTGGGCGTGCTGGCAGCGGCCAAATCAGAGACCTGGGTGGATTATACCGCCGGTTTTGTGGGCTACCTCGGCCTTGCTACGCCGAACTTTCTGCTGGCGTTGATCCTGTTCTACTATGGCAACAAGTATTTCAATCTGCCCATTGGCGGGCTGATGAACCCCATCTATGAGGGCGAACCGATGTCATGGGAAAAGGTGCGGTCCATCCTTTTGCACCTGATCGTCCCTACCTTTGTGATCGGCACATCGGGTGCTGCCGCGATGATGCAGCGTTTGCGGGCCAATATGCTGGACGAGTTGAGCAAACCCTACGTGGAGACAGCCATCGCGAAAGGGATGTCACCGACGCGGATGCTGACGAAATATCCGCTGCGCATGGCGTTCAATCCTTTTGTCGCGGATATCGGCAACCTGTTGCCTGCGATGGTGTCCGGTTCTGTTCTGGTGTCGGTTGTTCTGGGTTTGCAGACCATCGGGCCGTCCCTGCTGACGGCGCTAAAATCGCAAGATCAGTTTCTGGCTGCTTTCGTGCTGATGTTCGTGGCCCTGTTAACACTGATCGGGACGATGATTTCGGACATTCTGCTGGTACTTCTTGATCCGCGCATCCGCTACGGGGAGCGTGGCAAATGAGTGGTATCCAGCCTGACAACCGCTTTGTCGACAGCGCGCCTTGGACCGACGAGAGCGACATCAGCGCGCCGGAGCGGTCGGACATGGATGCGCCGGGTTGGTTGCTTACTTGGCGCAAGTTCCGGCGCCACAAGCTGGCGCTGATCTCGGGCATTTTTCTTTTGACCTGTTACCTGATCCTGCCAATCGCAGGCTTTATCGCGCCTTATACCCCGAACGAACGTAGTGCCGACTATCTCTATGCCCCCCCGCAAAGCATTAACCTCTGGCACGAGGGCAAGCTGGTTGGCCCCTATGTCTATCCCATCACCGGAGAGGCCGATCTGGTCAATTTCCGCTGGGTCTATGAGACTGACGAAACGACGCCGATGCCGTTGGAGTATTTCTGCGAAGGCGAGACCTACCGTTTGTTCGGCCTCATCCCGTCAGATACCCACCTGTTCTGCGCGCCAGATGGTGCCACGGTGTTTTTGTGGGGGTCTGACCGTCTGGGCCGCGATGTTTTCAGCCGTATCCTATACGGGGCGCAGCTGTCACTGACAGTGGGTCTGATCGGTATTACCGTGTCGTTCCTGCTCGGCATCACCTTTGGTGCGATGGCGGGGTATTTCGGTGGCAAAACAGACTGGATCATCAACCGCGCCATCGAAATTTTGCGGTCCTTGCCCGAATTGCCGCTGTGGCTCGCGCTGTCTGCTGCTGTGCCGTCTAACTGGGGACCAGTGGCGGTGTTCTTTATCATCTCGATCATTCTTGGCATTCTTGACTGGCCCGGTCTGGCCCGTGCGGTGCGATCGAAGTTCCTGTCGTTGCGCGAAGAGGAATATGTAAAAGCAGCCGAGATGATGGGGGCCAAGCCCTCGCGGGTGATCCGCAGGCACCTGTTGCCGAATTTTATGTCGCATCTGATTGCCAGTGCGACCCTCTCCATTCCTGCAATGATCCTGGGTGAAACCGCTCTCAGCTTTCTGGGTCTTGGTCTGCGGGCACCAGCGGTGTCGTGGGGCGTGATGCTGAACGATGCACAGAACCTTGCGAGTATCGAGATTTATTGGTGGACGGCCATTCCGATGCTGCCAATTATCGTTGTGGTACTGGCGTTCAACTTCCTTGGTGACGGCCTGCGCGCCTCTCTTGATCCTTACAAAAGCTAAGGGCGCGGACCGGGCAATTCGTCCCGTCCCGCGCCCTGCTGTTGGCTACCATCAGCGATGCCGCCCGATGGCTGTCGGTTGAGATTTATCCGTACCAGTTGCCCAGCTTAACCTCGGTTCCGGTCCCGATCATTTTGGCAAAGCTTTCGGGATCTTGCGTGCCACCGTCTCGGCCACGGTAGTGGTAGGGATATACATATGTCGGCGCAAATTCGGACACCGCTGATGCGGCAGCATTCGCGTCCATGGTGAAAGGCAGGTTCATGCAGACAAAGGCCAGATCGATATTCTGCAGGTTACGCATCTCTGGGATGTCTTCGGTATCGCCGGACAGATACACACGGAAGCTGTCGAAATTCAGGACATAGCCGTTGTCGCGCCCTTGGGGGTGGAAGTTCAGGCGCTCTTCGGTGGTGTTGTAGGCAGGAATTGCTTCGATATCCATGTCAGCAAAGGTCGCCGTGCCGCCGTTTGCAACTTCGCTTGCGCGTGCCTTCAGCCCGTCCGAGAGTTTGCCCATTACAGCGGGGTTCGCGATGATTTCCGTGTTGTCCGCGACGATGGCCTGAAGGGTTTCCTCATTGTAGTGATCGCCATGCTCGTGGGTGATCAGGATCAGATCGGGGGCCGGCATGTTTTCGTATTGAGCGGCCTCGCCTACCGGATCGACATAGATTGTACCTTTGGGAGTTTCCAGCACGACAGAGGCATGTGCCACCGGATGGACGGTGATCGGGCCTGCGGCGGTTTCAAATGTATCGGCACCATGGCCAGCGGCACGGGCGGCAAACGGCAGAAGCGTAATAGTGCCTGCTGCTGCGGCACCGGTCACAAGAAAGCTGCGGCGCGTCGGGGCGGTAAAGTTCTGAGACATCAAGGAATCCTCTGATTGTGATACCCTTCAACCTAGACGGGCCGCGCGCCGGATCAAGCAAAGCCGGTTGGCGACCAGCAGCAATTCGCTACCTGTCGTCACCTCCTGACGGGTCCGCGCCGCCTTCCAGCAAGTCCTCTTCCAACGATGCTTGCGCCGCGGCGGTGACTGTTTTGCGTTCTTGCTCGGACAGGTCCGCCACCTTGCCGTCCGCCAAACGCACCGTCACCTCGCGGTGGGCAAAATTGATGCCGTTTTGTTCGAACAGGGTGCGGATTTCTTCATAGACTCGCTTGCGGATGACCCATTGATCGCCGGGTTTGGTCATAAACTTGACACGGATGATCATCGCACTGTCCTGCATTTCGATCACGCCCTGGGATTTAAGCGGCTGGATGAAATCCGGCCCGATGACAGGATCGTTGAGCAGTTCCTGACCCAACTTTTTTATCATCTTGCGGACCTTTTCGACATCAGTGTCATAGGTCACACGCAAGGGCAGTTTCATCATCACCCAGTCGCGTGAATAGTTGGTCATCACCTGCAATTCGCCAAAAGGAATGGTGTGCAGCGCACCCAGATGGTGGCGAAGCTGGAAGGACCGGACCGAGATTTTCTCAACCGTGCCTTTGACGCCGCCGACATCCAGATATTCGCCTTTGCGAAACGCATCATCGAACAGAAAGAACGCACCGGCAAAGATATCGCGCACCAGCGCCTGCGAGCCAAAGCCCACAGCCACACCCACGATGCCCGCACCTGCAAAGAGCGGCCCAACGTTGATCCCGATTTCCATCAGAACAATGAGGATGATGGTCACGACCACCACAATCAGCATTATATTACGGAAAAGCGGCAGAAGCGTTGCAAGCCGGCTGGCCGAAGAACCGCCCCCCTCATCACCCAGTTCCGCCTCGACCTCGTCACCGGATTCTTCGCGGATCTTGGTGTCGATCCAGATGCGGAACGCATGATACACAACGTAGCCAATAAAGATGATCGCCATGATATCCAGCATCCGGTCCGCATAGCTTTCGACCATCCGGGCGGAGTTGTTGTCCCAGATATAAAAGAACGCATAGACACCAGCGACAAAGGCAAGAATACCCGCGACGCGCCGTGCCAGTCCCTCAAAGGTATTCATGTGCGTGCGCTGCCCGACCACGGCACGCATTTCCTCTTCGGTCGCCCGCGTCTCTTGGAGTTCTTCGGTCAGACGTTCGACTTCTTCGGAATTGTCTTGCGCTTCCTGAGCCTGGGCAAGTGCGCTTTCCTGCGCTTCTTCCTCTTGCATGATTTCGTTCATGCGGCGCACGGCACGGGCACGGGCAAAGCTGCGCTCGATCAGGTAATTAATGACACCGTAGACCACGATGATGGAGATCAGAATGCCATAGGCACCGGCAATCAGAGGAATGCCACCGGGTTGGCCAACCACCAGATCAAAGGTCAGTTCGAACCAAGCAAAGACGATGTAAATGATAACCGCGGGTGCCCAGACAGCGCTGAGAATCCGTACCAGCATGCTGCTTTGATCTGGCGTTCTGCCGTGGCGCAAGGCGCCGGAAATTGCACGGCGGTTCACCAGAACAAGCGCAATGTTCGCCAGCACGTTCACCGCAGAAAGGCCGGAGGTCAGGAATGCGAAGACATCGTAATTGAGGCCCAGTTCCGCGATCCAGACGCCGAACAGTATTGCGCAGATGTCGAAGGTTGCCAGCCCCCAGAGCCAGCGGTGCAGTCGCTTCGCCTCCCGATCGTTCAGCGCGGGGATGCGGTACTGTGACAAGAATGGGGACAGTATCATGCGCCACAGGCCTGCAACAAAACGGCATGCGAAATACCCGATGTTGACCAAGGTCGCGGTGAACTGGATCGCCGTATCTTCAATCGCGCCAAAGAGCGTAAAGCCGACAACATAGGCCACCATCATTGATACAAAAATGCCGCCGACCCCTGCAAAGAACCGCAGAACGAGGAAGGGCATTTTTTCGACGTAGCCTTCGGGAGCATCGAGAATGCGGGACATGACGACGCTTTTCATCAAGCGTTTGCCATAGATTTGGCGCTCAACCACAACACCAAGAGCGAGCAGGAGCAGGCTGTAAAGCAATACCTTGCCGAACGCCCAGAGCGTGCCATCGGGGCTGGCCGCGCGCAGGATATATAGCACCTCGTTGATGGCATCGGGCAGATGGATCAGACGGTCGACCAAAGCCCCGCGAAAACGCACCGTGCGGTCCTGAATTTTCATCAGCGCCGAGCCTTCGGCAGAAGGCGTTTCCTCGACCTCCGGCTCCTGGGGGGGAACGGGCTGCGACAGCAGGTTGCCTTCTGCATCGATAACAATCACGCCGACGCCGTTCTCAGCGGCTTGTCGCATGATGTCGTCAATGTTGCCGGTGGCTGCATCTTCGGTCTGTTGGGAGCCGCTTAACAGCCCCGACAGGCTTTGCGCCGCTACGCTGTGCGGGAACGCAACAAAGCACGAGAAAACCAGCGCCAATAAAGCCATCAAAATGCGCATCAGTATCTTTCTGAATAAACTTCTTCCGGCAACGGTAATCGACGCCACCTTTCAAGGCAATGTTGGCCGCATATCGCGCGGCTGGAACAGGATCACGCGATTGCGTATTGCCGATGTTTTACAAAGCAACCCGGTTTATGCCATAGCGGTCTAGGGTCAGAGGATTCCGAGACTTTGATCAGAGCGGTCCAAAGCGGTAACGGGCTAAAGCAAAACGACTGGTTTGCGCATATTTCGTGCAGGCCCGATAGGAACAAGACCTTTATGCGACACCTCCCCGCGACCGCACAAGGCGAGCAGACGGAAGCCCGCCGCGTTATTCTGTATAGCCACGATACCTTCGGGTTAGGTCATTTGCGCCGTTCGCGGGCACTTGCCACTGCCTTGACACAGGACAACGACCGGTCTTCGGCGATCATCCTGACAGGGTCTCCGGTTGCGGGGCGCTTTACGTTTCCCGAACGCGTCGATCACATCCGCTTGCCCGGCGTGACCAAATTGCAGGACGGGACCTATGTTTCGCAGGCGATGGGATTGGACATTGACGATACCACTTCGATCCGTGCCGGTCTGATCCAGAGCGCGATCGAACGCTACGAGCCAGACCTTTTGATTGTGGACAAGGAGCCCACCGGCTTTCGCGGCGAGCTGTTGCCTTCACTTGAGTATCTGCGGATGCGCGGGCGGACCCGTGTGGTGCTTGGACTGCGCGATGTTCTGGACGAGCCGGAAGTGCTGGAAGCGGAATGGGCGCGCAAGGGCGCGGTTGCCGCGACCGAAAACCTATATGACGAAATCTGGGTTTACGGCGTGCGCGACGTCTATGACCCCACCGAAGGTTTGCCGCTATCGGATGAGGCGCGTGCGCGTATTCACTGGACCGGATACCTGCGGCGTCAGGTAACAGATGCCTCCGACATTCCGCAATCGCCCTATATTCTTGTCACCCCCGGCGGGGGCGGTGATGGTGCTGCAATGGTGTCACTGGTTTTGTCGGCCTATGAACAGGACCCTGATCTGGGCCCGGATGCCATGTTGATCTATGGCCCGTTCCTGTCAGGCGAAGTACGCGACGCCTTTGATGCGCGGGTGGCCAAGCTGAACGGACGCGTGACCGCCGTTGGATTTGACAGCCGGATCGAGGCGCTTTTTGCCGGTGCTGTCGGGGTTGTGTGCATGGGCGGATACAACACGTTCTGCGAAGTACTATCCTTCGATAAACCTGCGGTGATCTTGCCGCGCACCAAACCAAGGCTTGAGCAGTGGATACGTGCGAGCCGCGCCGAAGGGCTTGGCCTTGTGCGTATGTTGGACGAAAGCCGTGACGGAATGACTACAGATTCGATGATTCGTGCAATCCGCGCCCTGCCCGACCAGCGCAAGCCGTCGGAAGCGGGTGCGGATGGATTACTGGACGGACTTGGTGTTGTCGTGGAACGCGCCCGCCGCCTGATGGAGAAGGGAACCGTGCGATGACCGGTCAACGTTTGGCGATTGTGGTGAAGGGATGGCCGCGCCTGTCAGAAACGTTCATCGCGCAAGAATTGGTCGCGTTGGAGGAAGCCGGTGTTGATTTCGACATCTGGTCCCTGCGCCACCCGACAGATGGCAAAACCCATCCGCTGCATGACCGGCTGAAAGCACCGGTGCTGTATCTTCCGGAATACCTGCGCGATGATCCTGCACGGGTTGCCCGCGCGATGGGTGCCGCTGCAGAGATGCCGGGTTTTGAAGCAGCCGCTGAGGCGTACCGCGCCGATCTTGCGCGCGATGACACCGTCAACCGGCGGAGGCGTTGGGGTCAGGCTTGTGTCATGGCACATGAATTGCCTGCGGATGTGGGCGGGATATACGCCCATTTCCTACATACGCCTTCTTCGGTTGCGCGGTATGCGGCGATCCTGCGCGGCTTGCCATGGTCCTTTTCTGCGCATGCCAAGGACATCTGGACCTCGCCCGAATGGGAACTGCGTGAAAAGCTGTCGGCGACGACCCATGGTGCATCATTCGGTGCGACCTGCACCGGATTTGGCGCGAAGCATCTACAAGACCTTGCCGATACACCGACCCGCGTTGATCTGGTCTATCACGGGCTGGACCTGAGCCGGTTCCCATCTCCGCCAGACCGCCCTCTGCGCAATCCGGCTTCGCCTTTTCACATGATGTCTGTTGGACGACTTGTGGAAAAGAAGGGCTTTGACAATTTGATCGATGCGCTGGCGTTGCTGCCTGCGACGTTGGACTGGCACTGGACGCATATCGGCGGCGGCGCACTTGATGCGCAGATGCGCGCGCGTGCAGCTGACAAGGGTGTCGACGACCGCATTACATGGCGCGGTGCCTGCGATCAGCCCGAAGTGATCGAAGCCATGCGGCAAGCGGATTTGTTTGTCTTGCCCTCTCGTATTGCCGAGGACGGAGATCGGGACGGATTGCCCAATGTCCTGATGGAAGCGGCCAGCCAAAAGCTCGCTATCCTCAGCACGCCTGTGTCTGCGATCCCCGAATTCATCGACAATGGCGTGCATGGCGTTCTGAGCTCTGATGATCCTGCCAGCCTTGCATCTGAAATGATGCGGCTTGCGGCAGATCCGGCACTGGCTGACAAGATGACGGAGGCTGCGTTTGAACGGCTGACGCAAGACTTCCTGATGCATCCCGGAATTGTACATCTGAAAAAGCGGCTGGACGCAATGTTGTCAGCTGGCGGCGTATGAAGCTTGCCTTCTATGCGCCGATGAAGCCGCCTGACGATCCAGTGCCGTCGGGCGACCGCACAATTGCGCGCGCCTTGCGACAGGCGCTGGCGGAGATGGGTGTTGAGACAGAGGTCCCAAGCTCCTTGCGCAGTCGTGATGGCAAGGGTGACCAAAAACGGCAAGCGCAGATTATGCAGGCTGCCAAGCTTGAGGTGGACCGTTGTATCGGTTTGGGGCGAACATCCGGCTGGCAGGCATGGATCACGTATCACAACTATTACAAAGCGCCTGATCTTGTCGGGCCATATGTCGCCCGCGCTTTGGGCATCCCCTATTTGCAGGTCGAAAGCACACGCGCGCGAAAGCGACTGCACGGGGATTGGGAAGCGTATGCGCACGCGGCAGAGGCCGCAACAGATGCGGCGGATGTCGTGTTCTATTTCTCTCATCGTGACGCAATCGGGTTGGAAGAGAACCAGCCGGCGGGCCAAACCCTTGTCCACCTGAAGCCGTTTTTGCAACGTACCGATCTACCATACGCTACCGAAGGTTTCGGCCCTTTGATCGCAGTTGGCATGATGCGAGAAGGAGATAAGCTTGCATCTTATGCCCTCATCGCGGAAGCGCTGGCGCTTTTGCAGCGCGATGAATGGCAGCTTTATATCGCGGGTGATGGCCCTGCCCGTGCCAAGGTCGAGGCCATGATGGCCCCCTTCGGCGAACGTGTGCAATTTCTGGGAGAGCTATCTTCGGATGGTCTGTCGGACCTCTATCAATCAGCACGAATTCTGCTGTGGCCCGGTGTGAATGAGGCACTGGGATTGGTTTATCTGGAAGCGCAGGCGCATGGCCTTCTGGTTGTTGCACAAGACCGACCCGGCATGCGGGATGTGCTGGCACCCGGCGAATATCCTGCTGTGGAAGAAGGCGCGGCGGGTCTTGCGAGGGTGCTTGAGCAGCAGCTGCGCGAGAGCTGCACATCACAAGCCGAGATCATGCGGATACGTGATTACACAAGTGAAAACAATCTGATGCCATCAGCGGTTGCTACGTTGAAATACGGTCTGAGCATCGCGGGAGTAACCGCGTGATACGGCTTGCGCTGCTCCGCCATGGCCATACGTCGTGGAACCGCGCAGGCCGAATTCAGGGACGCACGGACATTCCGCTAGACCCAGAAGCCGCGGATGTTCTGCGGTCCTTGGCGTTGCCGCGTCCATGGGACACGTGTGCACTGGCTTCAAGTCCGCTGGCCCGTGCCGCTGAGACAGCGCGGCTGGTGTCGGGTCGGGAACCTGAGAAAGTTCCCGCGCTCATGGAGATGGATTGGGGTGATTGGGAAGGTCTTCATGCGGCGGACCTGCATGCTGCCGAAGATGCAGACCACCGCCCGATCGAGACATGGGGCTGGAACTATACGCCGCCGAATGGTGAAGCCCCTGCTGCGCTTCGCGAGAGGCTGAAACCATGGGCGGAAAACCTGAGCGAAGACACACTTGCTGTTTGTCATATCGGTGTGATGCGCGCGGCGCTCGCGCTTGCGACGGGATGGCAATTTGAAGGCCCCGCCCCGTTCCGGATCAAGCGCAACCGGCTTTATGTCATCCGGATTGCAGATGGAGAATGGTATCTGGAGCCCGATACGATCCCATTGGTGGAGCGGTCAATGTGAAGGTGATGATCGTTGTCACGCATCTGTTGGGCACGGGTCACCTGACACGCGCCTTAACGCTTGCCAAAGCATTTCGGAAAGCGGGCCACCCGGTAAGGCTGGTTTCCGGTGGCTTGTCTGTCGACCACTTGCGTTTTGAGGATGTCGAGCACGTACAGCTGCCGCCGCTGCGCTCTGACGGTGTTGATTTTACACGGCTTCTGGATTTGAACGGCTCTGTCGCCTCGACCCAGACACTTGAACAGCGCAAGCAACTGCTGTGTGAAACGCTAGACGAATTTGCACCGGATGCGTTGATTACCGAGCTTTTTCCGTTCGGAAGGCGTGTCTTGAAAGAAGAGTTTCAAACGTTGCTCCGTGCAGCAAAAGCGATGCCAGCGCCGCCCTCTGTCTTCGCCTCTATTCGTGACATCCTTGCCCCGCCCAGCAAACCGTCCAAGGCAGATTTTGCCGAGGCGACGCTGAGCGCTTTCTATGACGCGGTGCTTGTGCATTCTGATCCCGCAATTGCGCCGCTTTCGCTAAGCTGGCCGGTCTCTGCCCCTCTTGAAGCGATGCTGCGCTACACCGGATTTGTTGCGCCGCCCGCAGCTGCGCCGCATCCGGATAGGATCGGCGCAGGCGAGATTATCGTGACCGCAGGCGGCGGCAGCGTGGGGGACGCATTGTTCGACTGCGCGCGACAAGCCGCGTTCGACACACCGGACCAGACATGGCGTATCCTTGTCGGCGGGCGGGATGCCGCGCCCCGTATTGAGCGACTGCTTAGGCAGGCATCGGCGAACCTGCAAGTCGAAGCGGCCCGCCCGGAGTTCCGCCAAATGCTGCATCATGCCCGCGCATCCGTGTCGATGTGCGGGTACAACACTGCGCTGGACCTGTTGCAGTCGCCTTGTCCGGGCGTTTTTGTCCCCTTTGACGAAGGCAGTGAAGTGGAACAGATGATCCGCGCCAAAGCACTGGCTGAACAGCGCGGCTTTGGGTTGGTCACTTCGGCAAATCTGTCACCCGCGGGTCTGATTTCGGCGGTGGATGCTTGTGTGGCCGAGGGGCGGGCGACGAATTCAGCGGTCAATTTTGAGGGTGCGGCGACTGCGGTGGACATTGTGGAACAGTACATCGGGGCGCGGCATGAAGGTTGACTGGCAACCGTTAGAGCAGGAATTCCAGCGTTGGCGGCAGCAGAACCTGTCTTTAAAGCTGTGGTGGCGGGATGATGATGCGGTAACACAGACAAAAGAACTCGACCGGTTGACGCGGTTGTCTGATGCAAGCGGCCTGCCTGTCCACCTCGCTGTTATCCCGAAATTCGCCGATGCCAGTTTGGTCCGGCACTGTGCAGAGCATAGCGAGATCATCCCGATTGTGCATGGATGGGCTCACGCTAATCACGCGCCGGCGGATCAAAAGAAGGCTGAGTTCGGCCACCAGCGGGCCGACCTAATCAATGACGCTGAGCGAGGGATTGTCCGACTGCGAGGGTTGTTCGGGGATGATTTGCTGCCCGTCTTCACGCCGCCGTGGAACCGCGTGGACGCCGGCCTTTTACCGCAACTTGCAGGGTTGGGATATAAAGCGCTTTCCACATTCACGCCGCGCCGAGCGCCGCTGGCGGCCCGCGGGCTGGCACAAATCAATACCCACATTGATCCGATCCATTGGAAAGCAGGCGGTGGCTTGGTTGAGCCGGACGACATTGTCGCTGTGGTCACGGCAAACCTGACCGCCCGACGAAAAGGCAAGACCGACAATGATGAACCGCTTGGTATTTTAACCCATCATCTGGTGCATGACGAAGCGATTTGGGCGTTCACCGAAAGCCTCATCAAGACCCTGCTCGATGGCGGCGCGGACGCCGTCGATCTACGCAAATCCGGCGCTATCCTACCTTGAACAGCGGAATATCAGGCGGGACGTAGACCCAGAATTTCGCGGGCTTGCTGTGGCGTCGCGACAGGGCGTTCATATTTGTCGCAAAGATCGACCGCGCGCTGTATGAGCGCCGCGTTGGACGGGGCCAGCGTGTTTTTGTCCATGCGCACGTTATCCTCCAGGCCCGCGCGGGTGTGGCCACCTGCCGCGATAGCCCATTCGTTAACAACGACCTGATTTGGCCCGATGCCCGCCGCACACCAGAGCGCGTCCGGTGCCAAGCGCCCCAGCGTTTTGATATAGAAATCAAAGGTTTCTTTGTCAGCGGGCATGGCATTCTTCACGCCCATGACGAACTGCACATACAGCTTTCCGGGAATGCGGCCATCGCGGTTCATCTCGGCCGCTTTGTGGATATGGGACAGATCGAAAGCCTCGATTTCCGGCTTGATGTCATAGGTCCGCATCTCGCCCGCGAGCCAATCGACAAGCTGTGGCGGGTTTTCGTAGACACGTGTGGGGAAGTTATTGGAGCCGACAGAGAGGCTCGCCATATCGGGGCGCAGGGGGAGCATACCGCCGCGTTCTTCACCCGCGCCAGAGCGGCCACCGGTGGACAGCTGGATGATCATGTCAGGGCAGTGCTTCTTCAACCCTTCCATCAATGCGGCGAATTTATCGGGGTCTGAGGACGGGGTTTCATCAGCATTGCGGACATGGGCGTGGCAGATCGCGGCACCGGCCTCATAGGCCGCGTGGGTGCTTTCAATCTGTTCGGAGGTGGTGGTCGGCACGGCAGGGTTTGCCGCTTTGGTCGGGACAGATCCGGTGATTGCGACGCAGAGGATGCAGGGATTGGACATGAACGCACTCCGTTGAATACATTGGTAAAAGCAGCGCTTACCCAATGGCGGTTTTGGATTTTCTCTACATTGCGTTAAATGTCACACCTTGTACACCGCGCATGCACAAAGCGTTGAATGAAGCGGCTATCGGACGATGTTTGACCTTCAGGGTTTCGTGATTTCCCGTGCCACAAAATAGGACACCGGAAATGCCAAAACCGCCCCGATACCCGCAGCGACAAGGATCGGAGTAAGCGTTCCGTATCCAGCGGAGAGCACAGCGATCACGCCCGCACCAGCCATAGCTGTAGCGATTATGGAATAGAGGACGGAGGCGAGACGAAGCATGGAGAAACCTTTCGATCAGATTGCGCTGCGAAAGGATTACGGGATGTGACGGGCCGCTACGTTGATTTGGGTCAAATTTCGGAAGCTGGGTTCAGCGCTTTTTGACAAACTCGGTCAGGATCACGATGCGCTGGCCTTCGACGCGCCCTTCGATGTGGGCAGGATTATCGGCGACCAGCGAAATTTTGTGGACGGCGGTACCACGTTTGGCGGTAAAGCCCGCGCCTTTGACGGGTAGGTCCTTGATCAGCACCACGGTATCGCCCGCACTAAGCGGGACGCCGTTGCTGTCCTTATGTGCGGTGTCCTGAGGGACATTGTCAGCCCAGACTTGCGTTTCGTCGTCGAGGTACAGCTGATCGGAGAGATCACGCGCCCAGTCTGTGTCGAGGCGCTTGAGCGTGCGCGCGGCGAGAACCTGAAGAGCGGGGTCTTCGGACCACATGGTCGAAGCGAGGGCGCGAAAGTGGTCGGGGTTGGGCGTGTTGTTTTGCGTCTGGTCTGCGCAGATGCCACAGATGTCGACAGATGCGTCAGCAGGGCCTCCGGGGACGGGGGTGCTGACCAGTGGTGTATCGGGTGTGTCGCAGAGAGGGCAGTTCATAGCGATGGTGTAGTCAAGGTGAAACCTAAGCTTTGCAGGGGGTTGCAGGCGGGCGACGCCAGGGTCTCACTCAAGTTACCCATCCATCTTGAGCGCTGAAATAAACGCTTCCTGCGGAATATCCACCTTACCGAACTGGCGCATTTTCTTCTTACCGGCCTTCTGCTTTTCCAGCAGCTTTTTCTTACGCGTGGCGTCGCCGCCGTAGCATTTCGCCGTCACGTCCTTGCGCATCGCTGACAATGTCTCGCGCGCGATCACCTTGCCGCCAATCGCCGCCTGAATCGGGATTTTGAACATGTGGCGGGGGATCAGGTCTTTGAGCTTTTCGACCATCGCGCGGCCCCGCGTTTCGGCCCGGTCACGGTGGACCATCATGGAGAGCGCATCGACCGGTTCATCGTTCACAAGGATCGACATTTTTACAAGGTTATCTGTCCGGTAGCCGACCATCTGGTAGTCGAAGGACGCATAGCCTTTGGTGACGGATTTGAGACGGTCGTAGAAGTCGAACACCACTTCGTTCAGAGGCAGGTCATATACGGCCATGGCGCGGGAGCCTGCGTAGGTCAGATCCTGCTGCATGCCGCGGCGGTCCTGACAGAGCTTGAGCACATCGCCGAGGTATTCGTCGGGCACGAGGATCGTCGCCTTGATCCGCGGCTCTTCGATGTGGTCGACCAGCGTCATGTCGGGCATATCGGCGGGGTTGTGCAACTGCGTAACCGTGCCGTCCTTCATGTGGATGTCGTAGATCACGCTCGGCGCGGTGGTGATAAGGTCGATGTCATACTCGCGCTCGATCCGGTCGCGGATAACTTCGAGGTGCAAAAGCCCGAGGAAGCCGCAGCGGAAGCCGAAACCGAGAGCCGCGGAAGTTTCCATCTCGAAGCTGAAGGACGCGTCGTTGAGGGCGAGTTTTTCGATACTGTCGCGCAGGTCTTCGAAATCGTTGGCGTCTACGGGGAAGAGCCCACAGAAAACCACAGGCTGCGAGGGTTTAAAGCCCGGCAGGCGTTCGGTGGTGCCTTTGCGTTCGTGCGTGATTGTGTCGCCCACGCGGGTGTCGCGCACCTGTTTAATGGAGGCGGTGAGGAAGCCAAGCTCGCCCGGTCCAAGCTCGTCAATCTCTGTCATGGCGGGGCGGAAGACGCCGATGCGGTCCACGTGGTGGGTGCTGTCGTTGGAGAGCATGCGGATACGCTCGCCCTTTTTCAGCACGCCATCCATGATGCGGACAAGGACGATGACACCGAGATAGCTGTCGTACCACGAATCCACCAGCATCGCCTTAAGCGGCGCATCGCGGGTGCCTTTGGGGGCGGGCAGTTTGGTCACAATCGCTTCGAGTGTTTCGGCGATCCCGACACCGGTCTTGGCAGAGACGCGGATGGCGTCTGTGGCGTCGATACCGATGACATCTTCGATCTGTTCGGCCACGCGGTCACAATCGGCCGCAGGCAGGTCAATCTTGTTCAGGACGGGCACGATTTCATGATCGGCCTCGATCGCGTGATACACATTGGCCAGTGTCTGTGCCTCGACCCCTTGGGTGCTGTCCACAACCAGCAACGACCCTTCGACCGCACGCATGGAGCGGGACACCTCATAGGCAAAATCTACGTGACCGGGGGTGTCGATCAGGTTGAGGACGTAATCCTCGCCATCTTTGGCGGTGTAGTTGATCCGCACGGTCTGGGCCTTGATCGTGATCCCGCGTTCGCGTTCGATGTCCATGCTGTCGAGCATCTGCTCTTTCATGTCACGATCAGCGACGGTGTGCGTCGATTGGATGAGGCGGTCCGCCAGCGTGGATTTCCCGTGGTCGATATGGGCGACGATGGAGAAATTGCGGATGTGTGAAAGTGGTGTCATGTATGGGGATATGAGGCGGTTTGGGGGTTTGGTCAAGGTGGATGATACGGGCGGTTCAGATATGTCGCAGCGCATCGTGCAGGTGCCAAAATCAAGCAAGATGCCCGAATTGGCGATTGGCGCGGCATATCTTGCAATAGGGGCACTGTTCATTGGCGTGTTTACCGCGTTCCAGATGCCCTTGATGATCTGTGTGACGCTTGGGTTGACGCTGGTGTTTGCCGCCACGGCGCTGCTGATTGACAAATATACGACCGCAGACTGGATCATCTCGGCCTTGTCCAGCGCGAAACCACCGACGGCCTATAACCTGTCGCTGGATTTTGCCCTGCCCAGATTGCGCGCTGCCTTGACCATCAGTGAACCGCGGGAAGGCAGCGGGCTTTTTTCCTTGCTGTCAGATGTGTTTACTTACCGTTTGCTGGACCGGGCCATGCTGATTGCAGTAGCCTATCCCGTGTTGCTGTTGCTGCTGTACTGGGCGCTGGTCGGGCAAGGCGGATTTCTGGGGGAGGTTCAGATCATCCCGCCAGCCGATGCGTATTGGAAAGGGCCTGCGACATTAGGCGGGGTTGCCATGATCTTTCTGGCCTATTTTAGTGAGACACGGGCCGCAGTAAGCCCGAAACGGTTCGTTCGAAGTGTTTCGAGCTTACTGGGTGCGGGTGCGATTGTTGGTTTTACCGTGTTTAATTACTTTGCGGAATTGCCCACAGGCGCATTCGCAGTCGCAGTCGCATTCGCAATCGCAGGCGCAGTCGCATTCGCATTCGCAGGCGCAGTCGCAGTCGCAATCGCAGTCGCATTCGCATTCGCAGTCGCAGGCACAGTCGCATTCGCAGGCGCAGTCGCAGGCACAGTCGCAATCGCAATCGCAGTCGCAGTCGCAGTCGCATTCGCAGGCGCAGTCGCAGGCACAGTCGCATTCGCAATCGCAAGCGCAAAGCTCATCGCCTCAGAACGAACGAAAACCGCTTCGCTCCTGGCGATCGGTTTCCCCTCGATTGGCGCTTTGCTCGTCGTGTGGCTTCTGCCTTGGGAAGGATTTGGCGATAGCGCGCCTTTGGCGGCCACAGTCCTCCTGTTCCTAGGCATCCTTCCCGTTCTCAACGCCCTGTTCGATACGGTCAGCTACGGGGTCACGCTGGCCCTTGCAGAGCGGGGTCGAAACGACTGGGCGCTCCTTTGGGGGTTGGCAGATGCAGCAGTCGCTATGACGCTGTTCCTTGCCTTGGGCGCTGTACTGGTGGTGGTGATCAGTGGAATGGAGGCGTTGTCGGGTGTGCCTTTCGCCGACCTGAATACCCTACTGACACAGCGAATCGGCGCGTCGGAATACTGGTGGCTGTATGCAATGTTGTTTTCCACTGCCTTGCCCACCGTATTGCACTTGTGTCTGGCCTGCCTCAGCCTGCAAGCTTTGTTGCCGCTCCGGTGGCGGAATGGTTTGTGTGGTTTGATCCGCCGTGCGCATGAGGGCGTGGCGTTGGACGGGGTGGCGGCGACGTTTTTGTTGGGATCGTTTTTCACTCTCGGCCTCGCAGTTCCACTTCTGTTGATCTACTGGATCGGGGTTGTGTTCTGGTCAAGTTTGGTTGGGCCTTTTCTGTATGGCTATCAATCCTTGCTGTTCAACTTGTATGGGTTGATCACGGGCTGATCCGACGGGACCAGTCCCGCCCTACAGTGTGACATCCCACCCCACCATTCGTGATTTGCCCCCCTGCCCTAAATCCGTCATACTGCGCGACAGGCAGAACAGGACCACCAAGGGGCAAACCCCACAGGTCCATGGGCAGAGGCAGTGGTTATGAAACGTACCGGTTTGGCGCTTGTTGCGCTTTTGGGTTTGGTCGCTTGCGGAGGATCATCCTCTCAGCGTGAAAGGGTGTTTTCGCAGGTACAGTTCGCCTCCGGCCCGATACAGAAAGCCTGTCAGGCGCAGGATCGCAAGGCAGCAACGAGGGCGCGGTGCGGCTGTGTTCAGGCGGTCGCGAACCGCGAATTGTCAGCGGCGGACCAGCGGCGCGGGGCGAAGTATTTCAAAGATCCCCATGCCTTGCAGCAGGTTCGGCAGAATCAGGACAATAACGCAAGCAACAGGCGCTTTTGGGCGGCTTGGAAAGCATATGGGCAAAGTGCGACGCGCACCTGTTCCGGCGTCTGAGGCAGGGCGGTTTCTTTCAATGAAAACGGTGCGGAATTTTCAGAAAACTGCACTGTGACGCAAGAGTTCAATCCTCAAGCGGCGGGCCGAAGCGATCCTTGAGGCGGGTCACGATCTGGTCGCGGGCGGCGCGGAATTGCACCAGTTTGGCGTCACGGTTTTCGCCCAGACCTGTCGGATCAAGGATCGGCCAGTATTCCACTTCGAGATGGAAAAAACGTGTGAGTTCCAGCGCGCGCCGCTGGCTGGCAGGGCTGAGCGCTATGACCAGATCGAAAGAAGACAAATCGTCGCCCCATTGTTCCATTTCATCAAAGCTGCGGCTGCGGTGGCGGCTTAATTCCACATCCATTTCGGCACAGACGGCGATAGAGAAGCCGTCAATTTCGAGATCGTTTTTCACGCCCACGGACTGCACGTAAGTGTCCGTGCCGTAGAATTTCTTCATGATGCCCTCTGCCATAGGAGAGCGTACTGCGTTGTGATCGCAGCAGAAAAGCACCGATTGGGGGAGTGGTTCGGACACTCAGCCTCCGAAATGAAGAACGCAGATCAGGGTAAAGAGGCGGCGTGCGGTGTCAATGTCGATTTCGGCTTTGCCCTCAAGGCGTTCCTGCAACACGCGGGAGCCTTCGTTGTGGATACCGCGGCGTGCCATGTCGATGGTTTCGATCTGGCTGGGGGGCAGTTTCTTTACCGCGTCGAAGTAGGATTCGCAGATCTGGAAGTAGTCTTTGACGACTTGCCGGAAGGGGCCGAGGGAAAGGTGGAATTCGGCGGCCTTTTCGGCCTGCTCTGTCTCAACTTCGAACACCAACCGCTTGTCACGGATTGACAGACCCAGATGGTAGGGGCCTTGCGGCACGGGGCGGTCGTCACGCGAGGGTATAACAAAGGTGTTGTCTTCGAGCAGGTCGAAGACGGCGACCTTGCGCTCCTGCTCGATCTCGGGCGTGGGAGGCGGCAGGCCTGCGTCGTCTAGGTTGATGTGGCTGATGCGGGACATGGATCGCATCCTTTTGATTACGGGTTCGCAGGATGGATACGCGCTTCATGCGTGCAACGCAATGCCGCAGCGCAGCAACAATCGGGTTGGAGTGAGACAAGAGCCGCTTTGTCGAGTTCAGTATTCGTCTGCGATCAAACCATCCAGCACTGATCGCCAAAGTGCCTCGGTCCTTGTGCCTCTTAGGCGCGCAATGCGGCGCAGGTGTTCATCCCGCAGCCATGAGGCCTGCCCTTTGTTGACCATGAACCTGAGCGCTGCCGCAAAGTCACTTCTTGCGTCGCTCGTCCGTTCCAATTGTGCCAATGCAATGCCGCGTTCGAGCCGTATCATCGAACTTCGGTCACGCTCAATCGGGAAAACATGAAACGGAGTGGCGGTGACAAGGGCAGCGTTACAAAAGGCCAACTTTGTCTTATGCGCAAAGCTTTCGGATCGGCATCCTCCAGCGGTGATAACGGCCAATAGAAGGGTCAGCATCACGACAAGAAGGCATATTGCCAACACGTTCTGACGGTGCGTGGGCTGTCTTGGCTGAGATGAAAGATTAGGGGTTTCCACGACGCATCATACCCCTTCCGTGCGCAAATTGACAGGTTTCGGCACTTTGCGGAATGTCAAATGCGCGACCAACGGTCTAGCGGTTCAGTTTGTCCAGACGGGCGGTCACACTCAAGCCGTGTGCCTGAAGGCTTTCTGAAGTGGCCAGGCGTTCGGCAGAGGGGCCGATGGCGCGGAGCGCTTCGGGTGTCATACGGGCCAGTGTGGTCCGTTTCATGAAGTCGAGGACGGACAGGCCCGAGGAAAAGCGGGCGGAGCGGGCTGTGGGCAGCACGTGGTTGGGGCCGCCGATGTAGTCGCCGATGGCTTCTGGCGTCCATTGACCTAGAAAGATGGCACCTGCGTGGGTGATCTGCGCGCTCAGGGCATCAGGCTCTGCCACGCAGAGTTCGAGGTGTTCAGGCGCAATGCGGTTGGACAATGCGGCAGCAGTGGCCAAATCGGGCACGGTGATGATCGCGCCGAAGTCGCGCCAGCTGGGTCCGGCAATCGCGCGGCGCTCGAGTGTTTCGAGCCGCTTGATCACCGCGCGGCCAACAGCTTTCCCAAAGTCGGCATCAGTGGTGATCAGGATGGATTGGGCGCTTTCATCGTGTTCGGCTTGGGACAACAGATCGAGCGCTATCCAGTCGGGATCATTGTCGGCATCCGCGATCACGAGGATTTCGGAGGGGCCCGCAATCATATCGATGCCGACCTTGCCAAAAACACGGCGTTTGGCCGCAGCGACGAAAGCGTTTCCGGGGCCAGTGATTTTGTCGACAGGCGCGATGGTGTCCGTGCCATAGGCCAGTGCCGCGACGGCCTGGGCACCGCCAATGCGGTATATCTCGTCCACACCTGATATTTTGGCCGCCAACAAGACCAGCGGGTTCAGGATACCGTCAGGCGTGGGTACGACCATGGCAAGACGCTCGACACCGGCAACCTTGGCGGGGATCGCATTCATCAAGACAGAACTGGGATAGCTCGCAAGGCCGCCTGGCACATAGAGGCCAGCGGCTGAGATGGCTGTCCAGCGCCACCCCAGCGTAGCACCCGCTTCATCGGTCCATTCCGCGTCTTCGGGCAGCTGGCGTTCGTGGTAGGCGCGGATGCGTTCGGCAGCAAGGTGCAGCGCTTGCGCATCCTCGGGGCTGACCTGCGCTTCGGCATCTGCGATTTCCTGCGCCGTGATGCGCAGCGTGTCCGGCGTTAGGGTAATCCGGTCAAACTTGGCCGTCAGGTCGATAACGGCCGCATCGCCACGCGACCGCACGTCTGCGATGATCTTTGCGACTGTCGCATCCACATCGGGGCTGTCCTCCCGCTTTGCGTTCAGCAAGGTGGTGAAGGCGGTTTCAAAGTCGGGCGCTGACGTATCGAGGGTTACGGGCATAGGGCGCTCCAATCGAGGCAAAGAGGTGGACGTCGGATAACGGGATCACGCGCAAGGCTCAAGGGAGCGCGGCATCATCCAAAGGGCGGTAAAAGAACAGATCGGTCTGGTGACGGTCAGGTAGTTTGACGGCGCGGGGCAGACACCCCCACTGCACAAAATAATTCCGCTGATAAAAGGCAATGGCCGGCGCGTTTTCCTGTGCAACGCAAAGTTCGAGTTGCACGATATTGAGCGTGCGTGCTGTTGCAATCACGTGATCCATCAGAGCCTGCGCCGCCCCCTGCCCGCGTGCGGCCTTGCGGATATAGACCGCATTCAGACTGGCGCGATGGGCTTCGGCTGGGTTGATTTCGGGATCAAGTGCTGCGGTACCAAGCGGCTCGCCTTCTCCAAAAATCGCGAACACCATCCGCCCGTCCAGCATTGCGGCGCGCTCAGCATCGGTGCGCTCAACCTCTTCGGCGTAGGTTGTCAGGAAGTTTTCCGGATGCAGTTTTAGGGCCTCAAGCCTGAGCGTGCGCCAAAGTGCGGCGTCATCACCGGTCAGGCGGCGGATCTCAAATATCATGCCTTGGCAGCTTCTTGGACGGCGCGACATAAGGTTTCGTCACATCTTTTAGCGTCACCTCAACCGCTTCAACTGTCAGGCGGATGGCACCGTCGCCTGCAAGCGTCAGCGTGACGTGACCCGACGGCGCATCTGTTTCTTCAAACGTCAAGCTCAAGACAGACAGAATGGTGTCGGCATCGCCTTTCGGAACATCCTGACTGGCGACAGCCTGAACCGTGTGGAACATCAGCACCGATTGAACGCGCTCTGGCGCGTGGCGCGTCTTGCCCGTGTCTTCCCAACGTACGCGGTTGAGCAGCAGCGCAAAGCGTTTTTTGGATCTATCCCAGCGCATTTCGGACGCAGGGAATACCGCATCCTGCACAAGTGACGAAATGACATTCAAGTCATCAGCATCCATGGCACCAAGGTTCAGCGGTGCTTCGCGTCCGTCCTCGAACCGTGCGTCTTGGGTCATTGGTCTTTGATCCGTTCAATATCGGCACCAACACCGCGGAATTTCGCCACAACATGCTCGTAACCGCGATCAAGGTGATAGACGCGGGAAACCTTGGTTTCGCCCTCTGCCGCGAGACCCGCGAGGATCAGCGAAACGGAGGCCCGCAGATCGGTCGCCATGACAGGCGCGCCTTTCAGTTTCTCAACCCCTTTGACGGTCGCCGTACCGCCATGCACTTCAATGTCCGCGCCCATACGCTCAAGCTCGGGGGCGTGCATAAAGCGGTTCTCGAAGATTTTTTCTTCAAGCACAGAGGTGCCGTCTGCCGTGCACAAAAGCGCCATCATCTGGGCTTGCAGGTCTGTTGGAAAGCCGGGGAAAGGTTCGGTCGTGACGTCAACCGCGTGGATACGGCCATTCTTTCGCGCCACGGTGAGGCCTTTTTCCGTCTCCGACACGCTGATGCCTGCGGCGTCCAGCTTTTCACAGAATGCAGACAGCAGTTCGATACGGCCGCCTAAAAGCTCTACCTCGCCGCCGCAAATAGCGGGGGCAAGCATGTAGGTGCCAAGCTCGATGCGGTCTGTGACCACTTTGTGCGTGGCCCCATGCAGGCTATCGACGCCCTGAATGGTAATGGACGGCGTGCCGTCCCCCTCGATCTGCGCGCCCATCGCCCGCAGGCAGGTCGCAAGGTCGACGATCTCGGGCTCGCGCGCGGCGTTGTTGATGACGGTGGTCCCCTTGGCGAGGGTCGCAGCCATCATGATGTTCTCAGTGGCCCCGACAGAAGCGAAAGGAAAATCGATCACTGCGCCTTTAAGCTTGCCGCCCTGCGCCTTGGCATGAAGGTAGCCGTCACGCAGTTCGATTTCTGCCCCCATAAGCGCCAGACCGTCGGTATGGATGTCCATTGGCCGCGCCCCGATGGCACAACCGCCGGGCAAAGAAACCTCTGCCTGACCTTCGCGCGCCAGAAGCGGGCCAAGCACAAGGTTCGAAGCGCGCATCTTGCGCACGATATCATAGTCCGCGTGGGTGTTTATCGGTCCCTGGCTCGACATCGCCAGCACCTTGCCATCCTGCAACGAGGTTACTTCGGTGCCCAGAGAGCCGAGCAATTCTGTCATGGTGCGGATGTCACTGAGGCGCGGCGCATTGGTCAGCGTCAAAGGCTCTTCGCTCAGCAGCGTCGCTGGCATAAGAGCAAGACAGGCGTTCTTGGCCCCTGCAATCGGGATTTCGCCGTGCAGCTCCTTGCCGCCTTTGACCAGAATTGAATCCATATTAACTGCTTTCCTCGTTTGCCGCTTTCGGGCCGTTGTTTTCTGCGGCTCTGCCGCGGGCCTGCGCCTTTCGCCGACCCATATTCGCCTTGAGCGCGGCCTTAAGCCGTTCTTCGCGGGCTTGGGCCTTTGTTTTAGGTGCGGGGGGCGTCTTGTCCTGTGCCATGCGGGGTGTCTAACCCAGCCCTGTGGCGACGTCCAGATTTGGGTTGCAGTGTTTTTAGTTTGCCGCTAATCACCGCCCACGTCGGCGCTGCTGTAGCTCAGAGGTAGAGCACTCCCTTGGTAAGGGAGAGGTCGAGAGTTCGATTCTCTCCAGCAGCACCACGAAGCCTCTGTATTCCAATCATATCGATCCAGCCGCGGCGGCCTTGCTCAGTTCATCTTTTCTTCTTTTTCAGACGCGAAACCAATTTCGGTGGACCTCAGGAAGATGCGCGCAAGTCACTGGTTCTATCTGCAAATGAAAGCGAAAGTTGCGGCAATTGGATAGCTCCGATTTATAACCCAAAAACGTTAGCTGCGCAGAAAGGTCAGGCGGCACATCGGGACTGCCGGCATCGGTTTCGTGCTTGTTTTTCGCCCGTTAGCGCGGGTTTGGCAAAATCTGGGTTTTCAGGATCGCGTTTTTCCTGGAAAGCCCGAACGACATTCAGGTCAAACGGGAAGAGATTGATTGCGACGATACGCAGGCCCAAGGTCCGGTGCCTACTCCCTTGTAAACCCTACTCTCCGACAAAAAGTTCCTTTGCCTCAAACACCTCGCCTGCGGCGTTTGTCACTTTCAAGATGACTTCAAGCATCGCGCCTTCCTCAACCGAGAATCTAGAGACCGAGAGAGGTTGGTCCGAAGCGCCAGAGATAGTGCCGGCTTGCTTGCTGACCGAGCTTCCGCTCTTTCCCTTCTTCGTCGCGACAAGTTCATACGAACCGTTTTCGGGGACTGCTATTTCAGCGAAAGCCTGAACCTGAACCGAGCCATTTTCGTTTTTCAGTTCAAGCCACGCTTTGTCGGCCTCGTCAGCGCTTGCGGAAAGCGCAATCGGGAACACTAAGGAAAAAACTGCTGAAATTAGTTTCATTTTGTCGTCCTTTATTGCACTGGAACATCGGAATTCGGGTCTGTTGTCTTTAAGCCCTGCTGATCAACGGAATGGCTGCCCGGGACTTTTATATAAGCGCCGTCCTCGCGGAGCAGGATTTCTTCGGTTTCGTCCTGAACCGGATCAGCAATAGTCTGGCTAATTTGTCCGGCACAGTCCCCTGTGTTTTGGGACGAAGACGTGAGCTGCAGGTTTGGCTCGCAGTCGCCTTCAATTGAAGCTTCCGCTTCAGGGCCTTCTGCAACGGGCTGCGCTTCCGCGGTTTCCTCCGCGCTGTCCCCTTGCAAATCATCCTGCCCATCCTCATCAGATTGAATTTCTATCTGCTGGACCTCGGATGAGTTTCCTGAACTTGCTTCGAGATTTGATTGCGCAATCAGGGATGTTGCGAAAAGAAAACTTCCCATGACTCCCAAGGCTACTCTCATCAAGAACAGCACGGAGATTACTCTCCCGTCTGCGTTATCTGAACGGACATTCCGCCAATTTGTGTCACGACGATGGGGGTAGCCTCGGACCCGAATTGTTTGAGTTCAGCCGAATTGTTATCCCCCGATTGTTCAAGCTGCATCGAGTTTCTATCACCGTTCTGGAGCAGGTCGGCATAGTTGTCAGCGCCGTTCTGGCTGAGCAACATGGCATTGTCTGCACCCAGTTGCGTTTGGAACGCTGTATTCCCCGTACCAGCCTGTTCCAAGGCGGCTGTGTTGCCCCGGCTCCCGATCAAAAGTTCGGCTGCGCTTTGACTCAGCCGGAAATTGTTCAGCGTACCGACGACAGAGATGTCTGCAGTATTACCTGCGCCATCCTGTATCACATCACCTTGGTTGCCGGACCCATCCAGTTGGACCAGGGCGCTTTGTCTGGTCCCTGATTGCTCGATGATGAGAAAGCTATTCGTGCCTTGGTCTGCGACATCTGCAACATTGTCCCGACCAATCTGGTCGATGGACACTTCGCTGCTCACCGCACGGGTTTGGTCAATCAGGCTGCTGTTCCCGACCGAGACCTGACTTATCTCAGAGATGTTCGACTGAGCCAAAACCGGTGTCGCTGCAATCGCATAGACCGCAAAAGAAATCAGATAGCGCATCATCATTGTTGTCCTAAATTGCGTCATCGTCAGAACGAACGTCCTGACGATGACTATAGCAGTTTTCAGGTACTCAGCCTATTGCATGACTGTCGAGAGGTTACCGATACCGCTTTGCGTGATCAGTGAACCATTCCCGCTGGTCATTGTCTGGGTGACCAGCGCAACGTTTCCGACTGGCCCGACAACCGATGGTCCGGTCTGGAAGATCGTGCTTTCTTGACCTGTCAGAGACTGGGTCACCTCAGCCGTGTTCAACAACCCGTCCTGTTCGATCATGCTGTAGTGATCAGCACCATTTTGCGTCAGGACAGCAAGGTGACCACCCAACGGCTTCTGGATGATGGTGCTTTCGCTATCATCCGCGTTCTGGGTGACAACTGCACGTGTGCCGGAAGGTAGGGCAGGCAGATCGCCGTTCGCAGAGGTTTGCGCAACCAAGCTGGTGTTACGGTCCCCGTTCTGCGTGACCAGAGCGTTGTTGCCGAGGCCGGGCAGACCACCTGATTGTACGATGGTTGAATCGTTGTCCATCCCAACTTGCATGTTGTTTGCAGTACCGGATTCCCCACCCTGTTCGATAGCAGATGTGTTGCCGTCACCGGTCTGGTCGATCTGCGCAAGGTTGTCATTGTCATTCGACGCAGGATTCGGAACAAACCATACCGAATTGACCGCACCTGTACCCTGCCTGATCGACGCGGTGTTTCCGATACCATCCTGCATTGTACCAGCGACGTTGTTATCGCCGCCGTTCGATCCGACCACTTGCAGTGTGGTCGCCGTGTTGCCAGTTCCGACTTGCTGAAGCGACGCGACGCTGTTTGTAATATCGAGTGGTGATGTCGACGAACAACCGAACAGGCCGCAATTGACTGCGTCGCCCGGACCTTGCTGAGCCAATGCCGAGTTTCCATCACCATCCTGATCGATGCCAGCGAAGTTACCACCCTGGGTGGAGTCCTGGATCACCTGTGCATTGTTGGTGGGACCATTGGCGGCATTGTTCTGTTTGACGTTCGCCGTTTGAGTGCCGGAACCACCTAGCTGCTGAATGGAGGAGATGTTGGTATCGGTACCCGCGCCGTCAGACTGCAAAACTGTCGCAAGATCATTGTCACCGTTCTGCAATACGGTAGAGCTGCTGCCCGTACCACCTGACTGGGTTACAACCGCGTTATTGCCCAAGCCGATCTGGTCAATGTCGCTGTCGTTTGCAAATGCGGCAGATGCAAAACCGACGCTCAAGGCCGTCGTGATAAGTAGATTTTTCATGTCTCAATCCTTTGATTTGAATGCTGAAGCCCGGCGCGGATATCCCGCACCGGGCTGCGTCCCGCAGGACTTATTGCATCACCGTCGCCATGTTGCCTGAGCCACTCTGGTTGATGATCGAGCTGTTGCTGCTGGTCACTGTCTGCATGACGCTTGCAGTGTTGCCACCAGGTGTCGTGCCGGACTGAGTGATCTCGCTGAAGTTCAGATCAGTGCTTTGGGTCACATAGGCAGAGTGATCATCCCCCGATTGAGACATGATACTTTCATTGCCGAAACCAGACTGCATCAAGGATGCATAGACGTTGTTACCGTTGGATTGGGTAATGGTGCTCAGGCCATCAACACCAGACTGGATGACGTCGGCATCAGAGCTGACGTTGGTCTGGTTAATGATACTTGAGTTGTTGTCATTGCTCTGTGTGACAGTCGCAGTCGCTTCCCGGCTTTGAGGTCCCTGATTGATCAGGGAATACTGGCTTGTTCCGGATTGAGTGACCGTAGCGAGAACATCTCTGGCGACTTGATCGACCAGACTTTCGTTGTCACTGCCAGTCTGTGTCACTTCGGCCGTCATGCCACGGTTCGCACCTTGTGAAACATCAGACATGTTGTTCACGCCGGTCTGGGTGACGTTTGCCAACGCCTCGGAGCCGCGCTGCCGGACATCCGACATGTTGCCATCTCCCGTCTGGAAGATATTCGCATCGGTATACGGATTGGCATCCTGCGCAAAGACATCCTGAAGAATGGATGACTGGTTTCCGTCACCTGTCTGATCGTTGCGTGCGGTTACCCCTGACCCCAGACCGTCAGCTGGCGGTTGGTTGGGGTTGCCCGATTGTGTGATCGAAGACGCGTTGGCAGAACCGCTCTGAATGATGCGGCCATTCATGCTGTAGCCGGACGGCACGCCACCCCCCGCTTGCGGTGTTCCATTGGAGTTCTGAGAAATGGAAGCGGTGTTCGACGCCCCGCCAGGATTGTCGCTATCTTGTTCGATACGCGCGCGGGAATTTCCGCCGATCTGGTCAATCGTTGCATCATTCGCAGCCGTGTTGAAGCTGGAGATACCATCCGGATCCTCGGACTGCGTTACTTCCGCGAGGTTGTTCGATCCATCCTGGTTGATGTTCGACACACCTTCGTTGCCACCGGTCTGATCGACGGATGCGGTGTTCAATGCACCAATTTGGCCAATAACACTGTCATTCGCCATAACTGCTGACGCAGTGATGCCAAGAGCGAGCGCGGACACACTTGTGATTAAGAGATTTTTCATCTTATTCGTCCTTCAAATTTGTAGGTTAATTGCGCCAATCCCCATGATCAGGGATTGGCAGTCTCGAACGGAAAATTCGGACGTTTTTATTGGTTTACGGTCGCGCTGTTGCCGGCACCGGACTGGGCGATGTTCGACATGTTGCCGCTTGTGACCGTCTGGAAAACCGAAGCAGAGTTTCCGGTATTCACCGTATCCACCACAGGATCACCGCCATCTTGTGTGATGACCGACGAGTTCCAATCCGTAGACTGAGTGACTTCTGCAAACTGGTTCCCGCTTCCTGGGCCCGCGACGAGCGATGTCTGCAAAACGGTGCTGGTGTTGTTGTTACCGTCTTGCAAGATCAGCGCAGCAACAGACGAATTCGCGCGACCGTCTTGTACGACGTCGCTTTCGTTGCTGTTACCCGACTGTTCGATCTGTGCCTCACCAAAGTTCGCGCTTTGGCTTACTGTGCTGAGGTTTCCGTCACCCGATTGCGTGACACCAGCAAGGTTGTCCAAGCCGCCTTGCGTCACATCGGACGTGTTGCCCAAACCGGATTGAGTGACAGTCGCATCGTTCAGGTTGCCCCGCTGAAGGACCGTAGAGATATGGTCCGAGCCAGTTTGGCTGATCAATGCGTTCTGTCCGCGACGATCAACAGGATCAACATCACGACCTTGCTCGACACTTGAGAAGTTATTGGTGCCGTCTTGCAGAACATCAGCAATCGCACTTGGAGGGCCATCATTGAACTGAGTGACTTCCGAAATGTTGCCGGGGGCTCCGGAGGGATCACCTGTCTGATTTACCGTCGCAATTGCGCCATCGCCTTCCTGACTAATTGACGAAGTATTGGACGCCGTATTGAAAGCAGGCGTTCCGTTATTGGGGTCGTCCGCTTGCGTAACGCTTGCTGTGTGATTTGCACCGATCTGATTGATCGATGAAACACCTTCACTACCGCCGGTCTGGTCAACCGTCGCTGTTTGTGTCGCGCCGATCTGCGAAATCGTACTGTCGTTGGCTTGGGCTGTGGTGGCCAATGTCAGCGCAAAGACTGAGGCTGTGGCAAATAGGTACTTTTTCATGAGACAAAGCTCCTCTATAAGCACCAAAGGTACCTTTGGTGCCGGTTGGCGGCCGCAGGAATGCGGCCTCTGATCAGGGCGCGGTGTTTGAGGTGTCCAGCCGAATGAACACCGCGTCCTTCTTTACTCACCCAATAGTTGGGCGAACTCTGTTTCTGAAATCGCTAGCAAGCTGCACCGTTGGTGGTGATGCGTCTAGCATTCCAGATGGCAAAAATTTCTCCTCGCCAAGATTGTGTGTATTGTTTGCCTCGTTTCTACGACCGTCGTTTTCGAGATAATGACGCAGCAGCGCCTTACCTTTCTTGCGATCTTTGAACTGCCAGAGGTCTCTTTGAGCCATCTCCATAATCAGGGAGAATACTGCCTTTTCTATGGTACGCGTTAGCGCAACAAAGCTTGGCTCGTTGGTGCTAACTCCTGCTTCAACCTCCAGGAGTTTGTCAGAATCAACATAGCGGAAAACATTCGCGCTAATACTGGTTGAAATTATTGATTTCTGAACAACGACCGATGAAAGAACTTCACCGGTTTTTACGCTTACGGCACGCAAATTCACGCTCATCGTATCCTGTCGATACTGCGCACGCGCGCCGATACCAAGCAGCGCCGCACCGGCACCGCCTGTCTCCGTATTAGAGTCATACCCGATCACACCGCCTTCGATGATAACGCCTGCAAACAGCATCGGTGGCAACGCTTCGGGATTTACTTTCTGTTCTCCAAGGTAGAGCTGCCGCATCTCCTGAATTACTCTTCTCTCCTGTAGAAGGTTGTTCAGATTGCTCCGCTCCACGACCCGGAACCACTTGCCCTCGCCTGTGTCGCGCAGGGCTTTGATCAGGACAGAGCCACCACCCTGAGACACCGCCTTGGACAAGGTCTGAAACCCTTCCGACGGCTTGAACTGACCGGTCAGGTCTTCAAATTCGTACACCGCGACATCAAGCCTGCGGCTAGGGGCAGGCATATCATGCAAAAGACTGCGCGTTGCAGTCACGGTTGGCTGCAATTCTTCGGCAGTGAGCTCCGGAAACTCGGAACATCCCGCACCCAGCGCAATAAAAGCTCCAAGCAAAAGAAACCGGGCCCTATTCGTCAACTTTCGACGCGGCGTATCTTTTCGGATAATCACTTGCATAATCGCCTTAATTAATTCGCCAATTGGCTGCCGTCTACAACAGGAAGAAGGATCTCGGTACTCGAGCCATCCAAAAGGTTTGTAATTTGAACTCTGATATCTTCGAGAGACCGTTCATAGAATATCTGCTGGTCCCCGATAACAATAGTATCCGTGTCTCCAGGCTCAGCTCCGGTAATGACTTCGGAAAGCCCCGAGGACAAAGAAGAAAGAAGTCGGCTCTGAAGTTGACGAACGAATAGATCGGACTGTGAGCTTCCCGTACTCGATTGGGTACTCCCATCTTCGGTGTGCTGATTCTGAATATCGGCAAGAGCCAGCAAGTGTCCGGAATTAAACGAACTTCCACCAAAAGTTGGGCTCACGAACTGAAAACTCAGATCCTGTGAAATCGACGGGGTAGCCATAGTTGTTAGCAAAAATGCAGTGAAAAATGCACAACTTTTCATATCAACATCCTAAAATGGGCGTCTATGAACAAAAATTACTGGATAAATACAATCATCTCTCTATTCTTTAAATATTAACTTATCGCGATAGAGATTAACAACACTATATCGCCACAATTAATCAACAGATTGCAATACATAAACATTTTTTTAGAACGCCCCGAATTATTCAACCAGAGATTGAAATCTTATCGGTATTATCAGAACATTCGCCGCCAAATTGAACGATTGTTCAAAGATCAGATCGTCAGGAAAGACTCCACAGAAGTTCGCCAGCATGACCTTCGTTTGTTTACTAAGTCTCATTTTGGCGAAATCGCATCGCAACGCCAATACCTGTCGACTTTCAGTTCAAACCAAGATTGATAACTTGTTGATAACTCTTCCCGGTGGAGCAGTAGCTGTCCCAGGGTATCCGACCAGACTGTTTCCATTCTGTTAGGACAGCATCCACTTGATCAAACTTCAGCGTGCCAATTGAAATCGCAATCCATCCATTTTTACTACGGAAGGTCTTAAGGAAGCGACGATCCGAAATATTCTGCAGGACGTAGTTTCGAGCGTCGATTACAGTAGGTCTAGAAGCAACTATCAGCGCGCATTCACCGGGATGGATGTACTCTGACACGGCCGGCACCAACGTTGCGCCCATGCGGACTGCTCCAATCTTGTTGTCTTCGACACCCACAATGACTGATTGGAAATTTCCCTTCTCGTCATACCATCGGATACCTGTTTGACTAGCCACAGGTCTGCGACATGCAAACTGAGGGTTATCATCGAGCCGAAAACAAACTGCGCCGTCAGAAACGATATAGTGGCCAAAGGAACGCTTCCCGCTAGCGAATTCGAAAACTGTTGTGCCGTTAACGTTCAATGAAGCGAACCATCTTTTTCCGCTAGACACCAGTTCGCCTGTTACCACTTTACCCCGCCACGTTTCGGGGTTCGCAAGATCAACGCGTGACAGCGGCGGTTGCGGTACGTTGGATGGTTCTCTTCGTTGTTGAAGGAAGCCAAACTGTTGCTTCTCCTCTGAGGAGAGTGTGTACATATCTTCAGGTGGAGTTCTCAGCATCATTCCAACCAGTTCCGAGGGCGTGTCGTATTCGTCCAGTGCGTCCATTATGTCGGCCAGCGCAAACTGCCCGCCTACTAGATTCCCTTCTCCCTCAGACGCACTTATCTGGTGCACCCCCAAGTCACCCCAGGCCAGCCGCTCCATTCCAGCGAGAAAAATGAATGCACAGGCAGACAAGCACTGGCTGTCGTTCAAGATAACCGTGGTTAAACCCAATCTCCTAACCCGACTCGCAATTGAAAGGGCGCTGTGAACTCCGCCTCCTGGGCTGTCCAGGATCAAGACAGATGCGTTAGGAACTTCAGCCAACGTGTTCTCAAATGCCAGCGGCGTCCGGAAATCAATCTTGCCTGCAATTGCAATCGTACCGTCATCCCGATCCAAGACAACAACCGGGAAATTCGGGTGCTCTGCGGTTTGCGCTACTACAACTGATGCAAGTAAAGAGATGAAAATCGCAAGAAGTGCTGAGATGAGACTTTTCATTTGTTCCGATCCTAGAAAAACGTCGCAAGCCTTCCCAACCAGCAACCCACCGGAGCTGTGCAGCGACTATCTTATTAAATCACGGAAAAATGGGCTTTTCGAAGACATATCACTGAAAGTTTGATGACGCGGCTAAGGCATAGAATTCTCCTGCAGGACCGCAACCTATACGCGATCTGTCCCTGACCCAAGTGCGCGCGTCTTCGCGCCGCCTAGACAAATGTCGTCAGGAACAGCGACAGCGCCGGGATGAACAGGATCGCGGCCAACACGAATACCTCTGCGAGGAAGAACCAGGCGACCCCGCCAAAGATGGCCTCGAGCGATATGCGCTCTCCTACGATTGATTTGATCACAAAGACGTTCAACCCAATCGGGGGCGTTACCAACCCGATCTCGAGCAGCTTGATGACCACGACACCGAACCAGATCAGGGAGAAACCGAAGCTTTCAACGATCGGGATGGTCAGGGGGAGGGTCAGCAGGATGATCCCGATTGAATCAAGAAACATGCCGAGAAAGATATATAGCAGGACGATGAGGGCTATGACCGCGATGACCGACACCCCCGAGGTTTCGATCCAGTTTGTGATGTCGGCTGCCATGCCAGTCAGGGCAATGAAGTTGACGAAAAGTTTGCCGCCAATGGCGATCACAAAGATCATCGAAGACTGGAACACGCTTTCTTTGAGAGCGGCGTAGATACGGGCCAAGTCGAGGCGTCCAAGAACCGCGCCAAGGACGAGCGTTGCGGCTGCGCCGATGCCTGCAGCCTCTGTCGGGGTGAAGAGGCCGATGTAGATGCCGCCGACCACGACGATGAAAATTACAACGATGGCCCAGCAGTCACCCAGCGCTTTCATACGTGCGGAGCGGGTGATTTCTTCGTCAGGCACAGGTGCATCCTGTGGTCGCAGACGCACCCAGATGTAGATCACCAACAGGTAGGCCAGAAGCGACAACAATCCGGGAATGACCGCGGCAATGAAAAGCTTTGCAATCGATTGCTCAGCGAAGATGCCATAGAGAATGAACAGGACGCTTGGCGGGATCAAAGAGCCGAGCGTGCCACCAATCGCGACAGAACCGGACGCGAGGGATTTGGAGTAACCAAAGCGCAGCATCTCCGGGATGGCGATCCGGCCCATGGCCGCCGCACAGGCCACGGACGAGCCGGTGATTGCCGCAAAGCCACCGCACCCCATGACAGAAGCCATCGCAACACCGCCCGGAAGCTTTGCCAACCAAAGTCGTGCGGCGCGGTAGATGTCTGTCGTGAAACCGGATTCGAAGGCGAGATGGCCCATAAAGATGAACAGCGGGATCGTCGACAGCGTAGAGCTGGTGATGAACGCATAAGGGTTGTTCGCCATGAGCGAGAACGTCGGTTGCCACGCCCATTGCGCGGCAAACTCTGCACCTGGCCGCCATGCGAAGATGATAAATATGCCGACGGAGGAGACGACCCCCAGCGATGCCGCGATCGGCACGCGCAGCGCGAGAAGGACAAGTGTTGAGACAAGTCCGATGATACCTACTGTAAGCGGATCCATGTCCTAGACGTCCTGCTTGGCATTGCGGAAGGCTTCGCGCAGGTTTTTGTATGTGTCCACAGTCAGGCGCAGCAAAAAGGCGGCGATGCCGAAGGCAAAGATGCATTTCATCGGCCATGTGGGCACGTCGAGGCGGCCATCGTAGTAGAGGTTCTGTGCAATTTCGGAAGGCACCTTCTTGGCCACGACGAAACCCATGGTGCCAAGGAACAACCCGAATAGCAGATTACCGAAAGCGGTCAGAACGGCCTGCATGCGCAACGGCAATAGATTGGCGATGACTGTGACGGCGATATGGCCTTTTTGACGTTCTACATATCCCAAAGGCAGGATAATCACGCAGACCATCAGCAGACCGATAAGCAACAGATCGTCAGGAACAGGTTTGTTGAAAAGACCACGGCCCACCACAGAACCCGTCACGATCAGTCCCATGGTAAGGAGTGCCGCGCAGCCAATCCACAGGGCCACGTTTTCGATATAGGTAATCAATCGCATCATCGACTTGCCTCGATATTCTGTCAGGTGAAGAACCTGCGCCGGTCAGGGGCGCAGGTCAGGACTTTGGCAAATCAGCGATCCCAAGGATATCCCTTGTCGTCACGCTCGGCTGTATATTTTCCAACCAGCGCTTCGAAATCACCGTAGACGCCATCAGGGTCGATGCCTTTGTCAGCTGCTTTGGACTTCCACGAAGCGACATCTTCGTTCGCGATCTGGACAAGAGATGTGCGGAGTTCTTCCGTTGGCTGAACCACTTCGATTTTGTGGCCGTCGATGCCCGCTTCAAGCTCTGCTTTTACTTCAGTCCGCGATGCATACATCTTTTCGGCAACGTATTGAGTGAATTCAAGACCCAGATCATCAACAAGTTCTTGCTGGTCAGGCGTCAGGCTCATGTAGGTGTTCATGTTCATGCCGATACCGAATGCGAGCGTTTGGCCCATGTTGAGCTCGGTAATGTAGTTGGCAACCTCATACTGTTTGTACGCCTTCACCACGTAGTAGTATGTTGTTGAGCCGTCGACGGACCCGTTGGATAGCGACTCGTACACTTGCGGTTGTGACACTGAAACTGTGGACGCACCTTTGGCTTCAAGCGCGGGAACAAAAGCACCGGTCGCGCGAAGGGTCAGCCCGTCAAGGTCGGCCGCTGTCGTCACCGGCTTTTCTTTGGTCAGCAACTGGGTAGGACCCGTGGTGTAGTTCCCGAAATACTTGATGTTGGCTTTTTTCTGTTCGGCCAAAGCAGCTTCGTTTGTTGTCATGAAGTCGTAGGTGGCCATCATGCCGACCCATTCATCGCCGAACTGAATTGTGTCCGTGACTTCGTAGGCAACCAATTGGCCCGGCGCATAGACAGGCACGATCGAGGCCATGTCGGCCACACCGTCAGACAGGCCTTGGGCAGCGGTCTTAGCACCCAGAAGGGCACCGCCCCACGTGATATCAAGCCCCAGCGCGCCGCCGGAACGTTCGCGCAATTGTTCATCGAGCCACTCAAGCGCCCCTGCACGGGTGCCGCGATTGGGTCCAAATTCAGCAAATCGCAGCTCACGCATCTGCGCTTCAGCGCTTGTGGGTGCTGTGAAAGTCAGGATGCCCGCCGTCATGAGCGCAGGCAACAATAGTCCTTTAATGAGCTTGTTCATTCGTAATCCTCCCTAGTCTGGATCGACGTCCAGAACCCAATTATCGCACAATTTCTTTGCTTTATGTCAACAAGTAATTTATGTTTCAACAGATGAAATAAGAAGGGCAGATACCTTGGAAACAAAACCAGCAGCACGGGATGGCAGCAGCCTGCCCCGCGTCAGAGCAGTCACAAGAGCAGTATCGATCCTGCGCACATTCACCCCGGGAAGGCCCAATCTGGCACTAGGTGAAATCGTCAAAATGACAGGATTAGACGCAGGCACAACAAGGCGCCTTCTGGTGACGTTGCGCGACGAAGGTCTGGTGCGTCAGGATCCGGCAAGCGGGCTTTATAGCGCCTCCATCGGGCTTCTGGAATTGAGCCGCGCAGTGCCTGAATCGCTCTCCCTCACGGCGCTTGTCGAAGAGCAGATCAAGCAGTTGGCAGAAGAAACGCAGACAACAGTCTATTTGTCGGTCGTGAGCGGCGATGCGGTTGTGTGCACCGCGAGGCATAACGGCGGCCGCGCAATCGAAGTGCGCTGGTGGGCTGTGGGCGAGGAACGCGCCTTTAACAAAGGGACCGGCCCGCGCGTGCTTCTGGCCTATCAGCCGGAGGAACGGCGCGAGGTCGTTATGAAAAACACTCTTGCATTGGAAGCTGACCAGATAACGGAACTGAGGAACGAACTGGACGACATCCGCGCAACTGGCGTCATCGTGAAGCATGACGAGATCGCCACGGGACTGTCAGCGATGGCGGTGCCCCTGCTAGATCAGAACGGCATGATCCTCGCTGCGATTTCGACCGGAGGATTAAGCCCAAGATACAAGGGCGCGGACCGGAGCGAGATGGAGAACCTGATGACAAAAGCAGCCGCAGACATGGGTGAAAAACTCAGGGGTTACAGCGTCTGATTTCACTTAATGAAATTATAGTTACCAGTTGACTAATATCTCGATTCGGCGAATGCTTGTGTGATCTATTGCGTTGGGAGGACGACAGTGGGCTATACAATTGCCGAAAAGATTTTGGCGCGCGTTTCCGAGAACGGCGCAGTGCGCGCAGGGGACGAAGTTCTGGCGAAGCCTGACTTTGTCATTGCATATGACTTCCCCGGCTACACCGATGTGATCTTCAAACAGATGGAAGAAGACTTTGGCATCGACAAGGTTGCCGAACCGGACCGCTATGCGCTGTTCATCGACCATATGGTGCCTGCTGCTACAACTCAGGAAGAAGAGCTCCACCAACTGACGCGTGACTGGGGCGCCAAGAACAAGGTGCCTGTCTACGAACGCAAGGGGATCGGCCATCAGGTCGCCGCCGAGCTGGGATATGCGACCCCCGGTGCATTTGTCGTGCACTTCGACGGGCATATCTCTCAACTTGGTACCTTTGGTACGCTTGCCATTGGTGTTCGCCGGCATCTGCTTGAGGCCTTTGTAAAAGAGCGCATCAAGTTCAAGGTGCCTGAGACGACGCGCATTGATCTGACAGGTACACTGCAACCCGGCGTGACAGCGCGGGACGTGTTCCATCATATCGTGCGCGTTCTTGGCCCACGGGGTTGTCGCGGGCATGTGATGGAATTGGGCGGTGACACCATCGACAACATGAGCCTTGAGGGCCGTCAGTCGATCAACTGTCTGGCGATGTTCACCGGTGCGATAACCGCGCTTATGAACCCCGATGAAAAAGCACTTACGTATATGAAAGAGCGGGCGCGGCTGGACATCGACCCGCTGTTCTCGGACCCCGACGCCACCTATGCCGCGCGGCACGAGATAGATGTGAGCGCACTGGAGCCGATCATCGTTGTGCCGCCCAGCCCTGCTGACACACGAAACCTGAGTGAATTTGCAGGAACCGAGGTTCAGGTTGGTTATCTGGGCTCCTGCGCGTCCGGTCGTGTTGAAGACCTCGAGATCGCAGCAGATGTCTTGGAAGGCCACAAGGTTAAGGATGGTTTCCAGCTCAATGTCATTCCAACCAGTAAAGAGATCATGGAGGTCGCTGCCGAGCGTGGCATTATCAGCCGACTGATCAATGCGGGTGCTTTCATCAGTTCGTCCAGTTGTGACTATTGCTTTGGGAGGATGGGCGTGATGCGCGCCGGCCAAAAGGCCGTTTCAACCGGTACGCTGAATGTTCGCGGGCGGATGGGGTCGCCGGACAGCGAAATCTACATCGTAAATGCTGCTGCAGTTGCTGCTGCGGCCATTGAAGGGCGCATCGCCGATCCCCGCCCTTACCTGAAGGGATAGCATCATGGCTTTGGACAATCTCAAAGGTCGGGTGGCTTGGGTATTTGAAGACGAGGACTTCGATGTCGATCAGATCGTCGGGGTCAAGAATATCAAGATCAAAGACCCCGTGGAGCTGGGCAAGCTTGCGATGAGCGCGGAAGACCCCGAGTTCGCCGCAAAGGTGCGGCCCGGTGATTTGCTCATCGGAAACCACAATTTCGGTTATGGCCACCCGCATTACCCGCCTATGATCGGGATGCGTCAATTGGGCATTGGTGGCGTCATCGCAGAGAGCTTTTCGCCCGGGTACTGGCGTGGAGAGATCGCGATGGGGTTTCCACAGGTGGCCTGCCCCGGTGTCCTTGCGGCAGTGAACCGCTGGGACGAGATCGAGATCGACTGGGCAAGCAGCACTTTTCACAACCATACAACCGGCGTGTCCCTTCCTATTGAACCGCTCAGCGATGGCGACCGCCTGATGCTCGAAGCGGGAGGGTTGGTAGGATACCTACACGCGCGCGACAAAGAGGAGACTGTCGGATGATCAGCCAGCAACAAAAGAAGGATTTTGCCGCAGCGCTGCGGGCCGGTGAGATGCAAATCGCACCGGGTTGTTTTGATGCGATGTCAGCGATGCTGGCAGTCAAGGGTGGCGCGCAGGCGGTTATGACATCAGGTTTCGCCGTCTCGGCGAGCCACCTCGGCTTTCCTGACGTCGAGCTTTATACGATGACCGAGAACCTTAACGTCGTGCGCAACATCGCGAACGCCGTAGATGTGCCGGTAGTCGCCGATACGGATACCGGATACGGCAATGCGATGAACGTGATGCGCACCGTGCGCGAGTTTGAACAGGCAGGCGTTTGCGCCATGATCTTTGAGGATCAGGTCGCGCCGAAACGGTGTGCCGCCGCGGCCAAGCAGTTGGAGATCATCCCCGCTTACGAGCACGCGAGCAAAATTCGCGCGGCTGTGCAGGCCCGGCGCGATCCAGATACACTCATCATTGCCCGCACAGATGCAATGACGCAGGACGAAGCGATTGACCGTGCCAAGATGTATGCCGAGGCCGGTGCCGACCTGATCCAGCCGATCAGCCGGACATTCACCGACTTCGACGGTCTGAAGCGGATGCGCGAGGCTGTGGGTGTGCCCCTGTCACTGCAAATCCTTGGTTGGTTGGAGAAAGACCTGACACAGCAGCAGATGGCGCAAGTCGCCGGAGTGGCCTGCTATCCACTCGTCGGGTTGATGTCGGCCGCGCAGGCAATGCAGGACAATTATGCAAAACTTCTTTCCGACAAAGGAACGGCCAACCTGCCACATCCGGTGATGAGCATGGCCGATTTCAAAACGTTCATCGGGTTCGAAGACATCGAGCAACAGCAGCTGCAATTCATGCTGACCGACCTCAAAAGTTGAGAAGGAAAGATCATGCCAGAGGATTTTACCCGCATCGCGGCGGAACGTGCGCCCAATAACATGTCGACCACGCCTGAGCGTGACCGCAGCGGACTGATCCGCCCGCAGGGTTTGCCGAACTTCACCGCGCCGCCACTCCAGTCTTCGCGGCCACCGCGCTGTCCGCCATTTGTCGAGATCACCAACAGCGACCAATTGCTCCCCTATCTCGAACACGTCGCGCAACGCCCCTACAACCATGGCCTGAATGCCTGTTGGGACTTGCAGCCGGGTGAACGTGTGATGTTGCGCGTTGATAACTGGCATTCCGAGCTGACCATCGAAGCCTGCAAGAAGATTCTCGAAAAGTATCAGGTCAAATACGACATCAAGTACATCGACCGTGGCCCGATCCCCCAATGGGTCGGCGCGGATGAAGTCGAATACTATCTGTTCCGCACCAAGGAATTGGCTGAATGGATGGACATGTGGGAGGAAGAGGAAAAGAAGCAGGCCTACGACAAGATCCTGATGGGCTACGGCGGTCCGGTTCTGGCCGAACGGCTGATCAAAATCCAACGGATGCCGTTCATCACACCTGAAATCCTTGCCTCGCCCGCACATACCATGCCGATTGAAGTCCTGAATGCGATGGACATGTGGACGTGGGAGCGCATTCGCGCGGCCAAACGATGCCGGATCACGGACCCCGAGGGGACAGACCTCAGCTTTACCAACCACGATGAGTATTGGGACAGCGAGCGTAAATTCTACGATCCCGACCTGACTGCGGCGACCTGGACAGGCAACGAGCATTTCGGCAAAACCTATCTGCCGGGCCACGTCACGGGGCGCCCCTGGATGTTCCACCCGACCAAAGAGGATGGCGAAGGTGTCATCGCAGGCACCACGAACCATATCGCCGCCGTGGACTGGACCCAATTGATTGTGGAACGGTCCAAAATCACCGAAATCCGCGAAGGCGGGGAATTTGGCGACAAGCTGCGCGATGTGATGGAGCGGACGAAGGAGATTCAATATCCGACCTTCCCCGACAAAGGCATTATGCACTGGTGGGAAGCGTCAATCGGGACCAATCCGCACATTCACCGCCCCCGCAAGGATTTTCCATCGGGCTTCGTGAATTGCCTTTACGAACGTGTGCGCTCCGGCGTGATCCACATGGGGTTCGGTACCATCATTTCGTCGATGGCGGAACGTGAGGCCGCGCGTATGGGTCACCTTGTGGGCCACTGGCATCTTCATCTCTACTTTCCGACCTACGAGGCCGAGATGGCCGGAGACAACGAGACAATCATCGAGAACGGTCGCCTTGGTGCGCTAGATGATCCGGCAATCCGCAAAATCGCGGCCAAATATGGCGATCCTGACATGTGGCTGGACGAGTCGTGGAACCCGGCCGTGCCCGGTATCAATATGGACGGCAACTATTGGGATCATTACGCGCGTGACCCGTTGCACTGGGTGAAATCAGAGCTTGAGATTTGCCGCAACTATCATCCGATGTTCATGAAAATGGTCGGAGCGGACGACAAGTATTGCCATGGCGCGGGCGCGGACTGGTGGAAGGGCGGCTGCTGCAATCACAGCGGCGTTGAAGCACCTGTTCTTGGCGGCAACTGCTGCGGACATTAACCTGCATGTCGCATCTCGATGCTCTGAAGCGTGATATTGACCCCAGCGGCTTTGACGTCCTTGACGTAGGAGCAGGCCAAGGGGCCTTTGTTCGCGCCCTTGCCTGCGAAGGCGCACGGGCAACGGGCATCGAGGTCGACGAAGAAGCCGTTGCGCGCGCAAAAGAGGTATCGGGCTGCGATATATGTCTCGGTACTGCGCAAAGCCTGCCCTTTGAACCGGCACGTTTTGATCTGCTCACCTACATCTTCTCTTTTCACCACATCCCTGAAGAGTTCCATAATGCGGCTTTTGCCGAAGCAGCACGCGTGTTGCGCCCTGATGGTCGGGTGTTCGTGGCAGAACCTGAGATCGATGGGGATATGACAAGGATTGTTGCGGCGATTGACGACGAGACCGCAGTAAGAACGGCGGCGTTGAATTCTCTCTCTACCCTGCCGCAACAGCATGGTTTGCGCCGCACCGATTTGGCTGGTTACACGCTTACACGGCACTACCCGTCATTTGACGTCCTGTTCGCTCATTTGATCGCCGTTGATCCTGCGCGCCGCGAGAAAGCTGCCTTGCCGGAGAACCGGAACCGTATGCAAGATGAATTCGAGCGGCGTTGCCGGCGCACAGAAAATGGTTTTGAGTTAGACCAACCCGTACGCTGTATGATGTTTGATAAAACAGCCGCTCTGATCGGGTCATGAGCAGCAATCATGAGCATCGGAGGTAAAAAATTCGCCACCTCTAGTGACCCGACCGCTCATCAGGCGCACTCGAATATCGAACTGCTTTCCCCATAGTTTTCCACCTCACGCTGAGTGTTGCGACCGTGAAGGCGCGTTGCTTCCTCAATGTCCAAGCACCGATCACAGGGGCTCAAGATCTACCGCCGTAAGACAATAAAAGGTAAGGCAAGTTCTGCCATCGTTCATCATGGCGTCTACTTCGCAATTTACGCGAAAAGGGGGCTAGGCGGTCAGGTCCGACTCAGTCTAAGCTCTGCCTATTCAATTACACATTTATTTCTTGGAGGTTCTTATGCTCCGTCTGCTGATTACAGCCTTTTTCATCGCCTGCGCCTCGGCTGCGCCCGCGCAAAACAATGCCAATACGATCCTCGTGATGGATGGATCGGGGTCCATGTGGGGCCAGATTGAAGGCGTCAACAAAATCGTCATCGCACGAGACGTGGTTGGTGACTTGCTTGACACCTTTCCCAGCGACCAGAACCTTGGCCTGACTGTTTATGGGCACCGTGAACGCGGCAATTGCGCGGACATCGAGACAGTTGTGGCTCCCGGTCTGGACACCAAAGGGCAAATCCGGGACGCCGTGAACGGCATCAACCCGCGTGGCAAAACGCCGATGACAGATGCGATCATCGCTGCCGCGAAAGCGCTGCGCTATACAGAAGAACGCGCGACAGTGATCCTCGTTTCGGACGGGATTGAGACCTGCAACCCCGATCCATGCGCAGCTGCACGCGCGTTGGAAGAGGCCGGCATAGACTTCACAGCGCATGTCGTGGGTTTTGACGTTACGGACCCGCAGGCACTGGCCCAGATGCAATGTCTTGCCAATGAAACCGGTGGCCAGTTTTTGACAGCCGCGAACGCAAGCGAATTGGAAACCGCGCTGACCACCGTGGTGGCTGAACCGGTTTATGTCCCGCAAAGCGTTCAGATTGTTGGCGTGCTGACGTCTGGTGGCCCCGAAATCGCCGAGCCGATCCGCTGGAATATCCTGCCTGCGGCTGGCGCGAACATTGACGGCATGGGCCCCGGTTTCGCCACTGATCTGCCCGGCGGCAATTATGATGTTGTCGGCATTCGCGAGAGTGACAGTGCCGAAGCCCGTCTGGGCTTTGAAGTCGCCACATCAGAGAGCGATCAGGGCCAACGGATCGAAGTGATTTTCCCCGAGCCACAACCTGATCCAACCGAAGTGAGCTTTCGTGCGGTAATCGGGACAGAAAACGGCGAGGTTATAGACACGCCTGTTTTCTGGACCATCACCTCCGAGGCTGAAGGCACAATCGCCGATGAAGAGCCTGCAAACCCCCTGCCCTTGTTGCTTGAGCAGGGATCGCACACTGTCACCGCCTATTGGGCCGCGCAGGAAACAGCATCCCGCCCGCGTCAATTCATTGTCACTGCGGACCCGCGCGAAATTATTGTTGTGTTCGAACCGCCTGCAATCACAGCATCAGTCGGAGCGCCCTCGTCGGCGATCGTCGGATCGACAATCGAAGTTACATGGAACGGGCCAGCAAATGTGGATGACTATGTCGGTATCGGCAAAGTTGGTGCAGGTGGGTCCGCGCGATGGCGGAATTATACGCGCGTATCCGAAGGTTCTCCCCTGCAGCTTCTGGTGCCGCCGGAACCCGGTCCGCATACAATTGCCTATTTCGATGATGCCACCCAAACAGTGCTTGGCTCTGCCACGATTGAGGTCATGGCCGCCGATATCACTATCAACGCTCCGGCAGAAGTAAGTGTCTCCGAGACCTTTGAGGTGTCATGGACCGGACCTGATTATGCGGGTGACTTTCTGGGTATCGGCATGACCGGCAACAGTGGCTCGGGCCAATGGCAGAATTTCGCACCCACCGCGGATGGCAATCCACTCCGCTTGCTCGCGCCCTCCTTGCCCGGTGACTATCTGATCAAGTACTTTTTCGATCAAGAGAACTGGGCCGCGTTCGAGGTGCCCATCGTCGTTAAAGAGGCGAAGATCAGTCTGACGGCACCGGATGAAGCGGACGTGAGCCAGATGATCGAAGTTGCTTGGACCGGTCCCAACACACCCGGTGACTTCATCGGTATCGGGCGCGTTGGACAAAGTGGATCAGGCCAATGGCGCAATTTTACGCCCACTGCCGAAGGGAGCCCGCTACAGCTCATGACGCCGCCGGAACCCGGCGACTATGTGATCAAGTATTTTCTGGATCAGGGCAACACGCCGTTGTTCGAGATCCCCATCACGCTGCGTGCGCCTGAAGTTTCGCTAAATGCACCGGCCAGCGCCGAAGTCAGCCGGATGATCGAAGTCGCCTGGACCGGACCAGACACGCCTGGTGATTTTATCGGCATCGGGCGTGTGGGTCAGAGCGGTTCAGGGCAATGGCGCAACTACACGAGCACGTCCGAGGGCAGCCCATTGCAGCTGATGGTCCCCGCCGAACCGGGTGATTATGTCATCAAATACTTCCTCGATCAGGGCAACACGCCCCTTGTCGAAACCCCCATCAGCGTGACGCCAACAACCGTCACAATGGACGTGCCTGCCGTTATGGTTGGTGGCACAATCGTGGATATCCCGTGGACCGGCCCGAACCATTCGGGCGATTTCATAGGGATCGGACTGGCTGGTACCAGCGGATCAAGCCAGTGGCGTTCTTATGTCCCTACCGCTGACGGATCACCGGCCAAGCTGCGCATCCCGACTGCGGGCGGTGACTATGAGGTGAAATACTTCCTCGATCAGCGCAATACGCCTGCTTTGACTGTTCCGGTATCCGTTACGACACCCCCCGCAACGTTGAGCGCGCCTGAAGTTGCAGCAGCAGGATCATCCATAGAAGTAGCTTGGACCGGCCCCAATTACGATGGCGACTATGTCGGTATCGGTCAGACGGGAGGGAGTGGATCGAGCCAATGGAAGGCTTACGGGGAGACCGCCAACGGCCCAGTCCTCGCAATCAAGCTTCCGGATACACCGGGTGACTATACGGTGAAGTATTTCGTTGGCGCAGACCGCGTCTCGATTGCCGAACGGGCGCTGAAAATCGAATAGAAAGGTTCTGGCAACCAGCCACTGCCTTACACTAGCAAACGGCATCCGCCTGAGAAGCGGGGCCGTTCCTGCGCGACGAAGTGCTCCGTTCCAACAATGCTTGTGCCCTCTTTGGCATAGGCGACAGGGCTCATCGCCTGTAACTGGATTGGGTCGGCTCACAGGTCTGCGGGCTGAGCAGGTCCTTCGGGAGTGAGAGACTGCTGAGGTCTAGGCATAAACTAGTTCGCCCGAAAAATATCCTCTGAATTTCTCGTTTTCCCGTAAATCGACACGAAAACTGGCTCCGGCCTCCTCTAGTTTCGAAATCCTTGGGGCATCAAAAACAAACAAGGCATCATGAATTGCGCGCAACGCTTTTTCCGGCTCTGCCGAAACCAATGCAGCATTGATGAACGCAGCCATCTCGGGGCGAAACCCTCTGGATGACAGGCGCCACTCCAGTTTGGAGCGCCAAGCTTCGAACCCCTGGTCGACGAAATGAAGAAGGTAGGCCCCTTGCTCTGGCCCCAATGTGACATCGGTCAAATGGTCCCCTTCGGGAGTTTGCATAAAATGCTGACGCATCGTGTGTTTGATCAATCCGGTACGGGTCACTGACTTGCCGTACCAGTGACCAGCCAGCCCTTGTCTTTTTCGCATCGCTTGGCTGAAGTCGCCGTAAATCGCTTTGCAACGCCAGCGCGGCATGGGCATGCGAAATTGCAGATAGTCCGGGGAATGCGGGCATCGGATACGTTCCACAGGACGGATGATGAAAGCATTGACGTCCTTTGGCTGTCGCGAAACTTCCTCTTTCAGGTTTCTCCCTTCGAGATGCACAAATTCATCTCCGTCAACGTTCAGGAACCAGCCGACAGGCGATCTATCATAGACGAACTGCATGGCTGCGTTCTGACGTTTCGTGAAACGTGCTCCGGGGTTGATCCCGATTTGCCGCCAGAACTTGTGCGTACACGGAATGCAACGCACCCCTTCGCGATGAGCGAGCGCTTCGATTGCAGGGTCATCAGTATCATCAAAGCACAGGATGACCTGATCTGCGCCCTGTTCCTGATACCAGTCGACAAAGCGAAGAGTGTCGACCAACGGTTCGCGCAAAATCGCTCCGACTGTCAACATGGTGCGCGCCGCGCGAAGATGTTCTTTGTTTCAGTTACGTACATCTGCTTTGCCTTCAATCAAAAGCAGACATCCCCCGAACGTAGACTGGACGACTTTGACCAATAGCGAAAGAGGCGCGCCATCAAGCCCGCGTCTTTCGTAGAAATTGTTACGCTCACGTCACAGGTATTGATAAGGCAATTTAGGAAGCGACAGATTTGCTCTTAACCTACGCCCCCCCCTGCCCTTAACCAAGTGACCGCAACAACGCCTGTGACGGATCGCCGGTGGGCGACTGGCCAATGCTTGACTGATATGCGCTGATTGCCGCACGGCTGTTTGGACCGACAACGCCATCTGTACCGCCTGTGTCGAAACCCCGCGCCGTAAGGCGCTCTTGCAAGCGGACGCGGTCATCCTTGGTCAGCCCGTATTTGTCAGGCGGAAAGCTGGCGCGGATCGGGCCCCCGCCGGCGATGCGGTCAGACAGGTGGCCCACGCCAATCGCGTAGCTGTCCGAGTTGTTATAGCGTTTGATCACGTTGAAATTCGACGTGACGGAGAAGCGCGGCCCGCCCGGTTGGGGCTGGATCGTGCGGCCCTGTGGCGCGCCGTTGCCGACTTCGCCGCCCCATTTCCGACCGCGCGTCCAACCGTTCCGTGACAGATAGGCCGCTGTTGAGGCCAGCGAGTCTGCGGGATCGTCAGACCAGATGTCACGGCGCCCGTCCCCGTTAAAATCAACCGCAAAGGCTTGGTAAGAGGTCGGGATGAACTGGGTATGACCCATAGCGCCCGCCCACGATCCTTTAAGGCCGGAAGCAGAAATATCACCGGACTGCAAAATCTTGAGCGCCGCGATCAGTTGTTTTTCGAAGAAGGCACCGCGCCGCCCATCAAAGGCCAGCGTTGAGGTCGCGGAAACGACAGGCACATTTCCGCGCCGCTCGCCATAAAAGCTCTCTAACCCCCAAACGGCTGTAACAACCTCAGCGGCAACACCATATCGCGCCTCGACCGCGGCAAGGGTGCTGCGGTGCCGTGCGAATGCAGCGCGCCCCTTTGATACGCGTTCATCCGAGGCCGCGATGGCGAGGTAATCTTCGAGCGTGCGGGAAAACTCGGTCTGGTTGCGGTCGCGTTTGACGACGCCGGGCAGGAACCCTGCACCGCGAAATCCGGCGTCCAGTGTGGCATTTGAAATGCCTTGCGCGGCCGCCCTGCTTCGGAATGCTGCAACCCATCGATCATACGCCGCATTAGGGATAGGCCGTAGATCGGCGGGCAAGCCTCCGCTTGCTGCGTTCGAGCGCGGGCCCAGTGCACCACCGGTGCCACCACAGGCGGCAAGACCGAAAGCGCCCAGCCCGAGAAGGGTCGTTCTTCGTGTGAGGTTCATCTGCTCTGATCCTTTTTTGTCAAACACTAGCCCATGAAAAAGCCCGCGCAAAGCGGGCTTTCAATGGTTCAAGTGCCATCGGCGGATTTCTGGCACCAATATGTCCGGACGAGTGATCGATATCAGTCAGCAGCAGAGTAGAGCGGAACCGTGGACATCGACATTTTGGCTGATCCGTTCTGCACATCCCGCGCATGGCTGATGTAGATCAGCGTATTGTTGGCCTCATCGAATATTCGCTTAACCCGCAGGGTTTTGAAAATGATCGAACGTCTTTCGCTGAATACGTTTTCTCCCTCGTCGCTCCGGTCAATGTCGCCAACCGAAATTGGACCGGTCTGCCGGCAAGAGATTGACGAATTCGACGGATCTTCAAACCAATTGCCCTTTTGCAAGCGATCAATCAGACCCCGTTCGAAATAGGCCAGATGGCAAGTCACGCCCTCCACTTCCGGGTCCTGCACCGCTTCGATCACAATGTCATTGCCAAGCCAGTCCACATCGACGTTGCCGACCGTGTCCGACACAGCGAAAGATGGTGTGAGAAAGCAAAAGGTTAAAGCGGCACCAAGGTGCTTTGGAAAAATATTCATGTTGGCAAACGCGCAATGACGCGATTGGTTCCAGCTAAGTTGCGCCAAATTGTCCATTCTTACAGAGGCCACTTGCAGCTGATGCATACGGAACATATCATGAACACATGGGTAAAATGAATCTCCAAGAAAAGCTGGCGTTGCTCAGTGATGCCGCAAAATACGACGCCTCCTGCGCATCCTCTGGCACATCCAAGCGAAGCAGCGCGGATGGCAAGGGGTTGGGCAGCACGGAAGGGTCGGGCATCTGTCATGCCTACGCGCCTGACGGGCGCTGTATCTCGCTGTTAAAAATCCTGATGACCAACTTTTGCATCTACGATTGCGCCTATTGCATCAACCGTGTGTCATCCAATGTAGAGCGCGCGCGGTTCACGGTGGAAGAAGTCGTTCACCTGACGACGGAGTTTTACCGCCGCAATTATATTGAGGGTCTGTTCCTGTCTTCGGGGATCATTAAATCGCCGGATGATACCATGGCCGATATGGTGCGCATTGCCCGTACCTTGCGGCATGAACATAACTTTCGCGGATACATCCACCTCAAAACAATTCCCGATGCGTCGCCTGCGCTGATTGAGGAAGCAGGCATGCTGGCGGACCGTTTGTCGATGAACATCGAACTGCCAACTGACGCGGGCATCAAGACCTATGCGCCAGAAAAAAACCCGGACGAGATCAGACGCGCGATGGGCAATGTGCGCCTGCGCAAGGAAGAACTGAAGAAGCCCACGCACACAGGCCGAAAGGCCCCGAAATTTGCGCCTGCCGGTCAATCCACGCAGTTAATCGTAGGTGCCGACGGCGCAAATGACCGCACAATTTTACAAAGCTCTACGCGGCTTTACTCGTCCTACAAGCTCAAGCGGGTGTATTATTCCGCGTTTTCGCCCATCCCCGACAGCACCGCGAAACTGCCGCTTATCAAGCCGCCGTTGATCCGTGAGCACCGCCTTTATCAGGCGGATTGGCTACTGCGGTTCTACGGATTTGAAGCAGAAGAGATCGCACCTGATTTCGGCACTGGGATGCTTGATCTGGAAGTTGATCCAAAACTCGCTTGGGCTTTGGCAAACCGCCACGCTTTTCCGGTTGATGTAAACCGTGCCCCACGCGACATGCTGCTGCGTGTACCGGGGTTCGGGACGAAATCCGTGGGCCGTATCCTGTCCGCGCGTAGGAACGGCGCTTTGGGATATGACGATCTGCGGCGCATCGGGGCATCGGTTCGCAAGGCGAAACCCTTCATCGTGGCGCGTGACTGGCAGCCCGGATCGCTTACTGATGCGGCGAACCTGCGCGCGCGATTTGCGCCGCCTGCGGAACAGCTACAGCTCATCTGATGTACCGCGTTGATCTACCCCGTTTGGGAACATTTGACGTCTGGCGTGACGCGGCGCGCAGGCTGGCGGCGCATGATGTGCCGCCCGACCGCATTGAATGGCAGATGGAAGACGCCGAGGTATCGTTGTTCAGCGCTGATGATCCCTTGCCCGACGGGTATCCGCGCAATGTGACAGTGCCAAAGGCGTTTCCCGCTTTGGCGAAACAGCTTTGCGCCAGTCGCGCGGCGGGAAGCTTTGATCTGGCGTACCGGTTGCTGTTGAGAGTAAACGACACACCACACCTACTGACCAACCGCGCGGATGCGGAGGTGGACCGCGCCGAGGGATTGGCCAAGAACATCCGCAGGGATATGCACAAGATGAAAGCGTTTGTCCGCTTTCGCGAGGCCACGCCGGAAGGGTCGAACCGCCGCAAATTCATTTCGTGGTTTGAACCCGATCACCGTATCGAGGAGCTGATCGCGGGTTTCTTCACACGCCGCTTCGGTGACATGGATTGGGTAATCGTAACGCCCGAGGTGACAACACAATTCGAGAATGGTGAACTTACCCAGCAGGCGATCGCACGCGACCGGCTTGATCTGAGCGATGAGACGGAAGAGCTGTGGAAGACCTATTACGCAAACATCTTCAATCCGGCGCGGTTGAAAGTGAAAGCGATGCAGTCGGAGATGCCCAAGAAGTACTGGAAGAACCTGCCGGAGGCCGCGCTGATCCCCGGGTTAATTGCTGAGGCAGAAGCAAAGGTGCGCGTCATGCAGGCGACTGCGCCGACGCTACCACCCGTTCGGGCGCAACGTGTGCTGGACCGGTTGCAAATGGCGGTGCCACAGATAGCCAAAGGTACATTCGACGAAATGCGGCACGCCTTGAAGGGCTGTGCACGATGTCCGCTGGCCGGGCCGGCCACACAGGTGGTTCCTGGCGAAGGGCCCGAACAGGCCGATTTGATGATCGTCGGAGAGCAGCCGGGCGATCGGGAAGACCTCGAAGGGCGTCCGTTTGTGGGACCGGCAGGGCAGATGTTTGACCGGCTTGCGCAAGAGGCAGGGCTGGATCGGCAAGCCGCTTATGTGACCAACGCGGTGAAGCACTTTAAATTTCAGGTGCGGGGCAAGCGGCGTATTCACGCAAGTCCGTCGAGTGACGAGATCAGCCATTGTCGCTGGTGGCTAAGCAAAGAGATTGCGCTCGTACAGCCCAAGATGATCGTGGCCTTGGGCGCTACGGCCGCGCGCGCGCTTACCGGAAATGGCAAAGGAATTTTGAAGCGCGCCGGCACAATTGAACAAGGCCTTGATGGCGTGCCTGTCTATGTCACACTGCATCCGTCTGCTTTGTTGCGCCCACCCGACAAGGCGGTTGGTGCTGCGCAGACGGATGCGGTGCGCGGGCATCTGGCAGAGGTCGCGTCGATGATGGCTCAGGCGGCCTGAGCCGCCGCCCGTCTGTCACGCAGTTGCAAGAGCACAAGCGGCACGATCAGCAACAATCCGAGCGTCATCGTTAAAAGCCCCGGTGCCACGAAAAGCAGTGACACCAAACCGATATACCAACGCTGCCAGCCTTTGAGGTGGGTGAGCAGGTAGCCTGAAAATGCTGCCCCCAAGAGGCCAATGCCGATCACAGCACCCGTCAGCGTGATGACAAAAGCGGACCAGGTGAAGCCGTCGGCCACCAGCAAAAGCGAGGGTGAGTAGACAAAAATGAAAGGCACCAGCGCTTTGGCAATGCCGAGGCGAAAGGCCGTGTTACCGGTCTTGAACGGATTGGACCCTGCGATGCCCGCCGCGGCATAGGCCGCAAGGGCAACGGGCGGCGTGATGTCTGCGAGAACACCGTAGTAGAAAACGAAAAAGTGCGAAACGAGCGGCTGCACCTGAAGCTGTGCCAGCGCGGGTGCGGCAACCGCCACAAGGATGATATAAGTGGCCGTGGTCGGAATGCCCGCACCCATCAGGATGCATGCAATGGCGATCAGCAGCAACGAAAAGAACAAGGCCCATTGCGCCACGGAGAAGAAGCTGAAGGGCCAGATGCCACCAAAAAAGGTGCCGATGTCGTTGGCCGTTTGCACGACAACATAGCCAAGGCGGAAACCCACCCCTGTAAGTGTCACAACCCCGACAACCACACCGACTGTTGCCGCTGCCGCCCCGACTGCGAGGGTCGAACGGGAACCGTCCGCAAGGGCGTTCCAGAAGCTACGCAGGTTCAAACGGTAATCAGGGTTGGGGTTAAGAAAACCGACGACCACACAGGCCGTGATGCCCCAGACTGCCGCGTAATCCGGCGTGCGCCCTGACAGGATCAGATAGACCAGCACGGCCAGCGGCACGATCGCCGCCCAATGCGCCCGCAGGACTTGCAGAACTTGCGGCAACTCAGCGCGGGACAGACCACGCAGTCCAAGCTTTTTGGCCTCAAGATGCACCATCGTCAGAACACCGAAGTAGTGCAGCAAGGCGGGAAAGAGCGCGGCGGCAAGGACATCGCGCAAGGGAATTTCAAGATATTCGACCATGATGAAGGCAGCAGCGCCAAGGATAGGCGGAGTGATCTGGCCACCTGTTGACGCAGTGGCTTCGACCGCGCCTGCGAAGTGGGGCGGATAGCCGATGCGTTTCATCGCTGGAATAGTCAACGAACCGGTTGTGACGGTGTTGGCAATAGAGGAACCCGAGATCGTGCCCATGAAAGCAGAAGAGAAAATCGCGACCTTCGCGGGGCCTCCGGCATAGCGCCCCGCCATTGCCATCGCGAGATCGATGAAGAGCTGACCCAACCCGATGCGCATGGCGAGCACACCAAAAAGCACGAAGAGAAACACGTATTTCGCCATGACGCCCAGCGCGATGCCATAGATGCCCTGATTAGTCATATAAAGATGATTGATAAGCCCGGTCCAGCTTGCGCCGCCATGTTTTAAAGCGCCAGGCATGATCGGGCCAAAAAGGGCGAAACCGATGAACAGGCAGGCGATGAAAGGGAGTGTCCAACCGACGGACCGGCGGGTGGCCTCAAGCACGAGAAGCAACAAGGCGGTGCCCATGAAGACGTCGAAAGGCGCGGGGTTCCCCACGCGTTGTGCTGTGATCTGTGGCGGCAGCAGCGGCAGGTAAAGCGCAGCGGTGACACCGAGCGCGGCCAGAACGATGTCGAAGATCGGCACACCATCAAAGCGCCACCAAGCCTTCGGTGCGACCTCTGGCGTCAGCGACCTGCGCCATGAGAACAGAAGGAAAATAAGGCCCAGCATGAAGGCCAGAAAAATACCACGGTGCAACAGTTCGCGGATAAGTCCAAAACCGGACGCATAATATTGGTAGAACGCAAGCGCGACCAGCGGGATGGAAATGACCACAGCCATGATCGGACCCGCCGTGCGAAACGCCAGTTCGGGGTCATACTTGCGCTCTATCGCTTCAAGTTCGGCTTGGCTGAGAGTGCTCTGATCGGTCATGGGTCCGCCTTTTAGTCGCAAAAAGGGCCACCTTTGAAAGGCGGCCCGATGCTTAAGTTAGATTTAGTCCAGAAGGCCCGCTTCTTTGTAGAAACGCTCTGCTCCCGGATGCAACGGAACACCGACACCCGCCAAAGCGGATTCCTTGGTAATCGATGCGCCTTTTGCATGACCCACATCCAAAAGCGTGCGTGTTTCGTCATTCCAGAGCGCTTTGGTGATATTGTAAATCAGCTCTTCGTCCTCGGACGCATTGGTGTACCACTGCGCGCCCACGGCGACAGTGGCGGCTGCCGCAACACCTTCATAAGCCCCTTCAGGAACCTCGGAGGATGCGAAGAAACCGTATTCAGACGTGAGTTTATCCACGCCTTCGCCCTCAATCGGGACCAGTTTCATATCCGCAGCAGAGGCAAGCTCAACCAACGCACCGGTTGGATAGCCCGCCACGATAAAGAGCGCGTCAACCTGACCGTTGCGCAGCGCATCCGTGGCATCGCTGCCTTTGAGGTTCTCTTCCGTGATGTCATCCAGACCCAGACCAAAGGCACCGAGGATCAGTTGTGCATCAACATAGGTGCCGGAACCGGGCTCATCGACAGACACACGTTTGCCCGCAAGATCCGCAACACCGTTGATGCCCGAACCTTCAAGCGCGACGAGGTGGATATGTTCCTGAAACAACGCAGCAATGGTTCGCAGGTCGGTGGCCGCTGGCTGGCCCTCTTGCGTCCCGGTACCGGTGTAGGCCCAATAGGCAACGTCAGACTGCGCAAAGCCTGAGTTGCGCAAGCCGGACATGATGGCGTTGATATTATCGACCGATCCGCGCGACGACACAGCAGAGGCAATCAAACCGTCCACACCACAGCTGCCGCCCTGCCCGCATTCGCGAGAACCCGGCGGTTTCGAAATCGCGTTCGCGATTACACCGCCCACCGGATAATAAGTAAACGACGTACCGCCTGTGCCGATGGTAAAGAACGTCAGCTCTTGGGCAGAGGGCGCGGAGGCAAGCCCCGTCGCCAACAAAACCGCGAGAGCGGTTGATTTCAGTTTGTGCAGCATGTGGTTTCTCCCGTTGGTTGTTTATCTTTTTTGTCGGCGCAGCCTGCTCTCAAAACATCATTCTTGCAAGAGTTGTGCGCCGGGCAGCGGAGGCAATCAGGTGAATTTGCGGAACAAGCGGGTCTGGTCGAACATATCTTCCAGCTCTTCCATCCGCTCTTTGGTTTCCTCCCAATGCAAATTCTGCACGGCCGCGATCATTGTTTCGACCAACAGCATGGTGGTTGCGGCGCTGTCCCATGCCGATGGAACAACGATCCGGCTGGAAAAACTGTGGGTCGCGAGTTGGTGCACCGGGCTGCGCCATTGGTCAGTAAACAGAATGATCTTTGCCCCGCGTGCGTGCGCCATTTCAGCCAGTTTAAGCGTGTTGTTCTCGTATCGTCGCACATCGAAGATGATAAAGACGTCGCCCTCTTGCGCGTTCAGCAGGTAATGCGGCCATGAGTTGGATGTTGATTGTACATGGGTCAGGTTGGGACGGATCACCTGCATGTGCAAAAAGAGATACTCGGCCAGCGTGTGGGTAATCCGCCCGCCAACGATATAGAGATGCCGGTCCGTGTCGCCTGCCAGATCGCAAGAGGCGTCGAATGCTATCGGATCAATTTGACCCAGCGTGTGCCGGATATTGTCGATTACCGCCTCGGTAAAGCGATTAAGCATATGGCCCGACGGTGCCGCCTCTGCCCATGTGTCGTGTTTGGCGATTGGATTTTTGGCTTTGGCGCGCAACTCCTCGCGCAGCTCTGCCTGAAATTCCGGATACCCTTTATAGCCAAGTTTTTGCACCATGCGCGCGACTGTTGGCACGGAAACATCCGCGTCTTTTGCAAGGGCTGTCAGTGGCCCAAGACCCGATGCCGGATAATTCTCAAGGATCGAAAGGGCCAACTGTCGCTCGGCGCGGGTCAGGTCATCCAGCTTGTGCTGGATCCGGTCCGAGATGGTGAGCATTTCTTCAGACATCTGATGCCTCCGCCATTTGCTTATAAATTTATCAAGGTCGCGCGAGGTGTGATAAATATTTCACAATTCTGTTGACAGTTGCCCCCTATGGCAAGACCTTTGTGCACAAGGGGCCGATATGAATCAGTTAAACCAGCAAACATCAGACGAAGTGGTCGAGGTGATAAACCCCGGCGGCGCTGGCTCTGTCGTGCTGGTTTGTGAGCACGCAAGCCCGTTTATCCCACCGGAATTCAACAACCTCGGGCTGGACGCTGACGCGCTGAACAGTCACGCGGCGTGGGATCCGGGTGCACTTGCGGTGGCTCGGATCATGGCGACAGAACTGGATGCGGTACTTGTGGCTTCGCGTGTGTCCAGACTGGTTTATGACTGCAACCGCCCACCGGAAGCCGCAGGTGCGATGCCTGCACAGAGCGAGATTTTCGCCATTCCGGGCAATGCGGATGTGTCTTTGGCCGAGCGGACCGACCGTACCGCGTCTTACTATAAGCCTTTCCGTGCAGCAGTAGCCAAGGCGATATCAGCGCGGCCTGATGGGACCCTAGTAACGATCCACAGCTTTACGCCTGTCTACCATGGCAAGCGGCGGGATGTTGAAATTGGCATCTTGCATGACAGCGACACAAGGTTGGCGGATGCAATGCTGGAAAGTGCAGCGGAGCACAGTGTGCATAACGTGCAGCGCAACGCGCCCTACGGACCGGAAGATGGTGTTACCCATACATTGAAAGAACATGGTCTACGTAACATGCGCCCCAATGTGATGATCGAAGTGCGCAATGATCTGCTGCTGGATCAGCAATCACAACAACAGATCGCGCTGGAGCTTTCGGGCTGGGTGGCCGCTGCGGTGGCACAGCTTGAGAAGGCGACATCATGCTCGGATTGATGCGCGGGTATATCAACGGCGTGGACGCGGTGAACCGCCGTGTGGGGCGCATCGCGATGTACGGCATTTTTGCGCTGATGGGGGTGCTTTTGTGGTCCTCGATCAGCAAGACATTCTTTGTCCCGACGCTGTGGACGCTGGAAATGGCGCAGTTTGTGATGGTCGGCTACTATGTTCTTGGCGGGCCGTATTCGATCCAGCTGGGGTCGAACGTGCGCATGGACTTGCTCTATGGCGACTGGTCGATTGAGCGCAAAGCGTGGTTCGATTTGCTGACCGTATGCTTCTTGATCTTCTATCTGTGCGTGCTGCTTTACGGCGCGGTGAGTTCTACCGCCTATTCATTAGGCTATTGGAAGTCCGAGCCATTTTCCTTCCTGTTCGGGGTTATCACGGGATCGGAAGAGATCGGCACGATGGAACGGTCAAACTCCGCTTGGCGGCCCTATCTTTGGCCCATCAAGGTTGTGATGATCCTCGGTTTTTTCCTGATGCTGCTGCAATGCGTATCGGAGTTGTTTAAAGACGTGTTGCGATTGAAGGGTGAACCTGTCTGATGCCCTATGAATTAATCGCTACACTGATGTTCTCGACGATGATGCTGATGCTGCTCACGGGCCAGCGGGTATTTGGTGCAATCGGCTTTGTCGCTGTTGTTGCAGCGTTGCTACTTTGGGGGGACCGGGGTGGCTTTGACATCGGGTTTGCCGCCGCGATGAAGCTGATGAAGTGGTATCCGCTGCTTACGCTGCCCATGTTCATTTTCATGGGCTACGTGCTGTCGGAATCCAAAATCGCGGATGATCTTTACAAGATGTTCCACGTCTGGATGGGTGGCCTGCGCGGTGGACTGGCCATCGGGACGATTGGCCTGATGGTGCTGATTTCCGCAATGAACGGCCTAAGCGTGGCAGGTATGGCGATTGGTGCGACCATCGCGCTGCCGGAGCTGTTGAAGCGCGGGTATGACAAGCGGATGGTGACGGGGGTCATCCAGGCGGGATCATCGCTTGGCATCCTTGTGCCGCCTTCGGTCGTCCTTGTTCTTTACGCGATGATCGCACGTCAGCCGGTGGGACAGTTGTGGCTCGCAGGTGTGGTGCCGGGTCTGATGATGGCCGCAATGTTCATCGCTTATATCGCCATCCGGTGTCGGCTGAACCCGTCCTTGGGGCCTGTATTACCACCCGAAGACCGCGACATCCCGCGTGCCGAAAAACTGCGGTTGCTGTGGGCAGGTGTGCTGCCGCTGGGTATTTTTGCGGTGATGATGGTGCCGTTTGTGAATGGCTGGACATCGCTGGTCGAAAGCTCTGCCATTGGTGCGATTGCGGCATTCCTTGCTGCTGTGCTCAAGGGCCGGATGACCCGCGAAGTATTCGAAAATTCCGTGCGCAATACGCTGGGCATCACCTGTATGTTCATGTGGATCATTCTTGCCGCCCTCGCTTTCGGCGCGGTGTTTGACGGTCTGGGTGCGGTCAAGGCGATTGAAAACCTGTTCACAGAGCGGCTGAACCTGAACCCTTGGGTGATCCTGATCTTGATGCAGCTTTCATTTATCATCATGGGCACCTTTCTGGATGATACAGCGATGCTGGTCATCGTCGCACCTTTGTATGTGCCACTGGTCGGAGCGTTGGGGTTTGACCTCATCTGGTACGGCATCCTTTACACGATCACCTGTCAGATTGCTTATATGACGCCGCCCTTCGGCTATAACCTGTTCCTCATGCGGGCGATGGCCCCGCCGGAAATCTCGATTCAGGACATCTACCGCTCAATCGGACCGTTTGTCGCCGTGATGGTATTTGCCCTGATCACAGTCATGGTCTTTCCGCAGATCGCACTTTGGCTGCCGACACTTATTTACGGGAATTAACCATAAGAACTCCGTTAACGGAGCTCAATTTCAACAAGGAGAACGACATGACAACCAGACGTAACTTCATCCGCAATGCGGGTCTTGCCGGTGCCGCGACGCTTGCCGCGCCCTCAATCGCACGTGCACAGGAAGCCATCAAATGGCGTTTCCAGACCTATGCCGGTTCAGCTTTGGGTGAGCATGTAACAAAGCCGGTCATCGACTACATCAACACCGCGGCAAACGGCGAGTTGGAGATCGAGCTGTTTTATGCAGACCAGATCGTGCCAACAGGCGAGTTGTTTCAGGCATTGCAGCGCGGCACCATTGACGGCGTGCATTCCGACGACGATTCCATGGCATCACCCACGCCGTTGCAGCAGTTCGGCGGGTATTTCCCGTTCGCGACCAAGCACATCCTCGACGTGCCTGTGTTGTTCAACCAGTACGGTTTGAAACAAATCTGGGAAGAAGAATACGCGAAGGTCGGCGTTAAATGGCTGTCCGCGGCGGGTCAGGACCCTTGCAACTTCAACACCACAAAGGAGATCACTTCGGTTGCCGATCTGGATGGTCTGAAACTCTATACCTTCCCCACCGCCGGTCGCTTTTTGTCGAAGTTCGGTGTCGTGCCGGTGAACATCCCTTACGAGGATGCCGAAGTTGCTGTGCAGACGGGCGAGCTTGACGGTATGGCGTGGTCGGGCATCACCGAAGACTACACCGTGGGCTGGGCCGATGTGACCGATTACTTCCTGACCAACAACATCTCGGGCGCATGGATCGGATCATGGTTCGTCAACGAAGAGCGTTGGGCAGACCTGCCAGAGCACCTCAAAGCGATCGTTATGGCGGGCACCGAGGCTGGCCACACCTATCGTAACCAGTGGTATTGGGGCGGTGAAGCCGCACTGCGTGCAAACGGTGACAAACTGCAACTACGCTCTGTCCCTGCCGGCGAATGGGCCGAAGTCGAAAACGCGGCCAAGGAGTTCTGGGAAGAAGTGGCGCAGGAAGGTGAAGTACACCAGAAGATCGTCAACATCTTCAAAGAGTACAACGGCGTAATCAACCAAGCCGGTGCCCCTTACAACTTCGAGTAAATTGCGCGAAGACAATCTTGAGGCGTCCCTTTGTTCAGGGGCGCCTTGCCAACACAAAGGATGCCTCCGATGACCGCGAATATGACTTTTGATGCTTTGAAAGAAGCTGTGAAATCCGGCGAGATCGACACCGTTCTGGCCTGCTTTGTGGACATGCAGGGCCGCCTGATGGGCAAGCGGTTTCATGCCGTGAATTTCGTAGAGACATCGTTCAAGGAAACGCACTGCTGCAACTATCTGCTGGCAACCGATCTGGAGATGGCAACGCCTGATGGCTATGCATCCACATCGTGGGAGACGGGTTACGGCGATTACATCATGGCCCCCGATCTGAGCACGATCCGCCCTATGCCGTGGCTGGAAGGCACTGCGATGGTGCTTTGCGACATACTGGACCACCACACGCACGCGCCTGTGCCGCACGATCCACGCGCCATGTTGAAAAAGCAGGTCAAACGGCTCAAAGCGCTCGGCTTTGACGCGATGATGGCAACGGAGCTGGAGTTTTTTCTGTTCGAGAAAAGCTTTGAGGAAATCCGCAAAGGCGGCTTTCAGGACCTCACGCCAATCAGTGGCTATAACGAGGATTATCACATTCTGCAGACTTCCAAGGAAGAGCACGTGATGCGGCCAATCCGCAATCATTTGTTCGCGGCCGGTCTGCCCATCGAGAATACCAAAGGCGAAGCGGAGGCGGGGCAGGAAGAGCTGAACATCCGCTACGCAGATGCGTTGGACTGCGCTGACCATCACACAATCGCAAAGCACGCGATCAAGGAAATCGCATGGCAGCAAGGCCATGCCGCGTCGTTCCTGCCCAAGTGGCACAAGGACCGTGTTGGCAGTTCCTCTCACGTGCACCAGTCGCTTTGGAAAGACGGCCAGCCTGCGTTCTATGACAAGAGTGCCAAGCTGGGCATGTCCAAGCTGATGGAACACTATATGGCGGGTCTGATCGCCTATGCGCCTGATTACACCTTCTTTCTCGCGCCCTATATCAACAGCTACAAGCGGTTTGCCAAAGGCACCTTTGCACCGACAAAAACCGTCTGGTCCGTGGATAACCGTACCGCTGGCTTCCGCCTTTGTGGCGACGGCACCAAAGGCGTCCGCGTCGAGTGCCGTATCGGCGGGTCCGACCTGAACCCCTATCTGGCGCAGGCCGCGATGCTTGCCGCAGGTATCAAGGGAATCGAAGACAAGATGACGCTGGCACCGGCGACAACCGGTGATGTCTATGAAGACGCGAAAGCAGCGGATATTCCGCAGACTTTGCGTGCAGCGACCGAAACCTTGCGGAATTCCGCGTTCTTGCGCGACGCATTCGGCGAGGAAGTTATCACCCACTACACGCGCTGTGCTGAGTGGGAGCAGGAAGAATTTGACCGCGTTGTAACCGATTGGGAAATCGCACGCGGCTTTGAAAGGGCTTGAACAAATGATCAGATGTGTCTCTCCCATTGACGGGTCCGTCTATGCCGAACGCACACCATTAAGTGGTGCTGAGGCCCGCGCCGCAGTCGATACGGCCCGTACTGCGCAGCCAGCCTGGGCTGGTTTGACCGTAGCAGAGCGGGCGGAGCTGGTGATGGCCGGTGTCGCTAATGTTGGCAAAATGAACGATGAAATCGTGCCAGAGATCGCACACCAGATGGGCCGCCCCGTCCGCTATGGCGGTGAATTTGGCGGGTTTAACGAGCGTGCCACGTACATGGCGCAAATCGCGCAGGACGCGCTGGCCGATCTGGTCATCGAAGATAGCGGCAATTTTCGCCGTGTGATCAAGCGGGTGCCCCATGGTGTAGTGCTTGTCGTGGCCCCGTGGAACTACCCTTACATGACGGCAATCAATACTGTCGCCCCCGCCCTGATTGCGGGCAATACCGTGATGCTGAAGCACGCAAGCCAGACGCCGCTTGTGGGCGAGCGAATGGCGCAGGCGTTTTATGAGGCGGGCGTGCCGGAGGACGTATTCCAAAACGTGTTTCTGGATCACCAGACCACCTCTGATCTGATCGCGGCAAAATCGTTTGGCTTTGTAAACTTCACCGGTTCGGTGAGCGGCGGCAAAGTCATTGAGGCAGCGGCAGCAGGCACCTTTACGGGTCTTGGGCTTGAGCTCGGCGGCAAAGACCCCGGCTATGTCTGCGACGACGCTGATATTGATGCCGCGGTCGATACATTGATCGACGGTGCGATGTTCAACTCCGGTCAGTGCTGCTGCGGGATCGAACGGATTTATGTGGCAGAGCAGCATTTCGACGCCTTTGTCGAAAAAGCAGTCGCGATTGTCAGCGCTTACAAGCTGGGCAATCCGCTGGAGGAAGAAACGACACTGGGCCCAATGGCGCAGGTGCGTTTTGCGGATGCGGTGCGCAAACAAACCGCTGATGCAATCGCAGCAGGTGCCACGGCCCACATCGATCCGGCGCTCTTTCCGCAAGACGGGGGAGCATACCTTATGCCGCAGATCCTTACAGGTGTGACGCACGATATGGATGTGATGCGCGAGGAAAGCTTTGGTCCTGTTGTCGGCATCATGCCCGTCAAGGATGATGCAGAGGCCATCGCGCTGATGAACGACAGCGATTACGGGCTGACCGCCTCTGTCTGGACCTCAGACAGCAAACGTGCCGAAGCGATTGGGGACCAGATCGAGACAGGGACAGTGTTCCAGAACCGTGCGGATTACCTTGATCCCGGTCTGTGCTGGACCGGATGCAAGGACACTGGGCGCGGGGGCGGATTGTCTGTCATCGGGTATCACAACCTGACCCGCCCGAAATCATATCACCTCAAGAAAGCCTGATCTCATGAACCTCACTGCAAACTGGTCCTATCCTACCGCGATCCGTTTTGGCGCGGGCCGTATCTCTGAAATCGCGGATGCCTGTGCTGTTGCCGGCATCAAAAGGCCGCTGCTGGTCACAGATCGCGGTTTGGCGGGAATGGAGATCACCACCCGCACGCTCGATCTGTTGGAAGCTGCCGGTCTTGGCCGTGCGATGTTTTCGGACGTCGACCCGAACCCGAATGAAAAGAATGCCGAAGCCGGTGTGAAAGCCTACCGCGATGGCGGGCATGACGGTGTTGTGGCCTTTGGTGGCGGCTCCGGTCTGGACCTTGGAAAGCTGGTGGCGTTTCAGGCGGGCCAGACGCGGCCGATGTGGGATTTTGAGGATATCGGCGACTGGTGGACCCGTGCGGATGCGGACGCGATCGCGCCCATCGTCGCCGTTCCAACAACTGCTGGCACCGGCTCCGAAGTGGGCCGTGCATCCGTGATTACGAATTCCGAGACTCAAGAAAAGAAGATCATCTTTCACCCGAAATTCCTGCCGACGGTTGTGATTTGCGATCCCGAGCTGACGGTTGGCATGCCCGGATTCATCACGGCAGGCACTGGGCTGGATGCGTTCGCGCATTGTGTGGAGGCTTATTGCTCGCCGCATTATCACCCGATGAGCCAAGGCATGGCGCTTGAAGGCATGCGTTTGGTCAAGGAGTACCTGCCCCGCGCCTATGCAGACGGCACAGACATTGAGGCGCGTGCGCATATGATGTCGGCCGCAATCATGGGGGCAACAGCCTTCCAAAAGGGTCTGGGGGCCATTCATGCGCTTTCGCACCCCATTGGGGCCATCTATCACACCCACCACGGCACCACGAATGCAGTCTGCATGCCCGCAGTGTTGCAGTTCAACAAGCCCGAGATTGAAACCCGCATGGATCAGGCTGCCGCCTACCTCGGGATTTCGGGCGGCTTCGACGGGTTCTGCACCTTCGTCGATGACCTGAACGCGTCAATGGGTATTCCGACCAGGCTTTCGGAACTGGGTGTTGAAAATGCCGATGTTGACCGTCTGGTCGCGGATGCGTTGAAAGACCCAAGCACAGGTGGCAATCCGGTCAAAATGACCGAGGAAAACACCCGAGCTTTGTTGATGCAAATTCTCTAACGCGTTGGAGCGGTTCCCTAGCAGTACCGCTCCGGCCCTTCCCATTGTGCGGCTGTATAGCGGTCGCCATGCGCCCAGCCCACAGGCAGTGCCTGTTCGATGCGGGCCAAGTCTTCTCCGCTCAATTCAATCTGGGTGCCACGCACCAGCTCTGACAGGTGATCAAGGTTTTTGGTCCCCGGGATCGGCAGCACATGGTCCCCTTTGGCGATCAGCCACGCGATGGCGAGTGCGGCAGCAGGTTCACCCATATCGGCGGCAAGGGCGCGAAATCTGTCTGTCGCTTCGATATTCGCGTCATAATTCGGCTGCATGAAGCGCGGATTGGATTTCGTGAAAGCCATCGACTGCCCGTGTTCATAGGTAAACGGCGCATCTGTCAGGAAGGCGCGACCCACCGGTGAGAATGCGACAAGCGTGGTCCCCATTTCGGCACAGGCCTGCGTAAGCCCCAATTCCGGCGCGCGGGTGGATAGGGAATATTCCGATTGAACGGCAGCGATGGGACACTCGGTAAAGGCACGGCGTAGGGTGGTTGGCGCAACCTCGGACAAGCCAACGCTGCGCGTTTTGCCCGCGTCGATCAGGCGCTTGAGCGTACCTGCCACGTCTTCGATGCTGTGGGCGCGATCAAAGCGGTGGATGTAGAACAGATCAACATGATCGACGCCCAACCGCTTGAGGCTCTCATCGAGGCACGCCTCGAGATAATCCGCATCGTTTTTGAAACGCCTCTCCGCTTCGCCTGTGATCCCTGCCTTGGTCGCCAGCACCATTTCGTTGCGCGCACCGCGATTGGCGGCGAACCAACTGCCGATGATCTCCTCCGACCGGCCATTCCCATAGACGTTAGATGTGTCGATATGGCTGACTTCGGTAGCCCGGCACGCGTCGAGCACGGCATGGCTGTCGTTCTCTGACGCGTTCCCGTAGATGCCTGCAAAAGACATCGCACCAATGCCGAACTGAGAGACTTGGGGGCCGTCAGGACCAAGCTTGATCATCTTCATTTGTTGTCTTCCCTGCTTGGTTGCACATCTCAGACCGCAGGAAAGCAGGCAAAACTGTCAGGCGCAAGTGGCGCGCCCGACAACTCGTGCGTTGAGATCAAAGGCCGGTATCAAGCAGTCCTTTGATATCCTTCTCAGAGGTGCCTGCCACGATGCGCCCCAGCTCATCCTCGCCCCGCAGTACGATCAGGGTAGAGCGGCGGGGGATTTCGCGGAATACGGTGACATCGGCATTTTTGTAGGTGTCCCAATCCACCTTCACGAATGTCATCGCCTTGTCATAGGCGGGGTCAGCAGAGCGCAAGGATTCGATCACGCGTTCCTGACGCTTGCAGGTGCCGCACCATGTGGCGGAGTAGTCAACAAAGACGGTTTTTCCTTCAGCCAAAGCGGCCTCGATCACGCCGGGTGTATACTCGACATAGTCAGCGGCGAAGGCAAAGCGTGGCAACATCGCAGCAGAGGCAGCCGCAGCGGCAGTAACGATAAAGGTACGACGGTTCATAAGGTGTCTCCTTGAGGATTAGAGGGCGACCGAGAGGTCTTGCAGCCAGATCGGCATGACATCCAGCGCCCAGCTTTCGATGATGTGGTGCAGTTGGAAATAGAGCATCAGACCCACAGCGATGAAGGTCACGCCGAGGATCGGTTTGGATTTTTCAGCCAGTGTGCGCAGCATCTGGGCGCGGGTGCGGATCGCCTCACGTGCACCAAGACCAAGGCCGAGGATGAGCGTCGAAACCCCCATGGCAAAGAACACCATTATAAGAGTGACATAGCCCAGATTATCCCCCTGAGAGGCAAGTGCTATGGCACCGCCCAGCGTTGGGCCAATGCAAGGAGACCAGACAGCCCCCAGAAGCAGGCCACCTGTGAACTGACCCTTGAGGCCCGAAGCGTCCATCTGGTTCATTTGCATGTCAGCGCCCGATGCGACGCCAGCTGTCGCCATCTCGAAGCGGCGCGAGAACATCGGCACGACAAGGATCAGCCCGAAGAGGATCATCAGTACGGCACCGATCTGCGCCAGACGGTCTTGGGTCAGACCAATGGTGGAGCCGAATGCGGTGACGAGCACGCCAAAAGTGACAAAGGACACGCTCATCCCCGCGGCAAGGGCAACAGGGCCCCAACGGGTCGCGTTCAACGCCGAGACAAGTACGATCGGCAAAACCGGAAGAACGCAGGGGTTAATCAGCGTGAGCAAACCGGCGAGATATGCGAATACAAATTCCATAACTGTGATGTGACGCGCAAATGTCGGCATGGCAAATGAAAGATACTCACCGAACCGTCACATTAGCGCCAGTTTCGTTACGATCATCATCACGCTTGCCCCGTGCGGTACATTGGTTCATATTCAAACAACGGAATAAATGAAGGGGAAAGCAGATGGTCACACGGCGTAAGTTCATGGCGGGCGCAGGCGGGCTGCTGGCAACCCACGCAACCGGTCTTTTGCCCTCAACGGCACATGCTCAATTGGGCTTTGGCGATATCCAGATCGATGTGGTGAGCGACGGATCCCTGACCCTGCCGGGCGGGTTTATCTTTGATCCGATGCCGCAGGACGAATTGATGCCTTTGCTGGAAAAGCTGGGCCAGTCACCCGAGGTTCTGACACCACCATGCAACGTGACGCTCATGCGGCAGGGCGACAAGGTGGTGCTCTTTGATGTGGGATCGGGGCCTGATTTCTCTCCGAACTCCGGCATCGTGCTCGACAGTCTCGCCGCGCTTGGTGTGGCACCCGAAGACGTGACCGATGTTGTCTTTACGCACGCCCACCCCGACCACCTTTGGGGGCTATTGGACGACTTTGATGACCCGCTTTTCACGCAAGCCAATTACCTGATGGGTCAGGCGGAGTGGGACTATTGGATGAACCCCAATACTGTCGACGAGATCGAGGAAGCCCGCGTCTCTTTCGCGGTCGGGGCGCAACGCAGACTTGATATGATTAAGGAACGGATGAGTTTCTTTAACGATGGGGACGAGGTACTACCGGGTGTTGCGGCGCGGGCGACCTTTGGACACACACCGGGACATATGGCGCTGGAAATCAGTCAGGGATCCGATAGCGTGATGATCCTGGGCGACAGTATCGGCAATGATCACGTGGCGTTTGCACGGCCTCAGTGGCTGTCCGGCTCGGATCAGGATCCGGAAACCGCAGCGGCCACACGTATGTCTCTGATGGACCAGTTGGCCCATAATAAAACCCGCGTCATCGGCTTTCACCTGATGGGTAACGGCATCGGATATGTGGACAAGACCGCAGACGGTTATTCATTTGTGGCGGAGGCATAAAGATGCGCTTTATTGCACTGATTTGCACCCTCATCGCAGCGCCCGCGCTCGCCAGTGAGGATATTCCGGACCAATATCCGGCCTCCCTGCTCTACTCCAAACCTGTTGAGGTAATCCCGCATGTGTTCTCTGCGATCGGTGCTACGGCCCCTTCGACTTATGACAATGCAGGTCACAACAATAATCTGAGCTTTATCGTGACAGGCGATGGTGTCGTGGTGGTAAACAGCGGCGGGTCCTACCTGCTAGCCAAGGCACTGCATGACGAAATCAAGGTCGTAACGGATGAGCCCGTCAAGCTGGTGCTGACCGAGAACGGTCAGGGTCATGCAATGCTTGGCAACGGCTATTGGGCGGAGCAAGGCGTCAAGATCGTGGCCCATTCGGATGCCGCGGCGGAGTTTGCAGAATACGGACCGCAATCATTGAGCGGCGCACAGGGGCGGTTGAAGGACCGCGCCGAAGGGACCGAAGTTGTGGCCCCGACAGAAACCTTTGAGGACAGCTTTGACGCGTCTCTGGGTGATATCAAGATCGAGGCACGCTATCTGGGGCCAGCGCATAGTCCGGGTGATATCGTTGTCTGGTTGCCGCAGCAAAGCCTTGTCATCTCGGGCGATGTGGCGTTTCACGAACGAATGTTGCCGATCTTTGATCACACCTATACAGCCGACTGGATCGAAACGTGGGAGAACGCGTTCGAGCCGCTGGGTGCGACCTACGTCATACCCGGCCACGGTCACCCCACCAATATGGATCAGGTGCGCCGCTATACGCTCGATTATCTGGTCTATTTGCGCGGAAAGATTGGCGAGCATCTGGAGAATGGCGGCGATCTGTCAGAGGCTTACTATGTCGATCAGACGCCATATGCGCATCTGGATACCTACGAAGAATTGGCCACCAAGAATGCGGGCCGCGTCTATGAACAGATGGAATTCGAGTAGAGTTTTCACGCCTCATCACCCCTTGATCCACGTCAAAGAAATTGGGTGCCGAACCGCCTAGGTTCAGCGAAACGCGGCTATGGGCGATGTATGATGGAAAACCTGCTTGAGACCTTTGGCGAAGGGCCAGTCCTTTTCGTCTCTGCTTTGTTGATCGGTTGCCTGTTCGGAGCTGCGGCACAACATTCCCGGTTTTGCCTGCGGGCCGCGACCATCGAGTTTTCGCAAAACATGTGGGGCCCGCGGATCGCCATCTGGTTCGTTGCCTTTTGCGCGGCAGTCCTGGGTGTGCAATCGGCGATATCATTCGGTGTGCTTGACGTCTCCGCCGCACGTCCTTTGGCAACCCAAGGGAGCCTGTCAGGCGCAATTCTGGGTGGATTGCTGTTCGGGTCCGGCATGATATTGGCGCGGGGCTGTGCAAGCAGGCTTTTGGTCTTGTCCGCCACGGGCAATTTGCGGGCGATTGTCACCGGATTGGTCCTGACGCTCACCGCACAGGCCGCATTGCGCGGTGTGCTGTCACCTCTACGCGAAAACCTTAGCGCGCTCTGGACCATTCAAGGTGGCCCTTCGCGCAGCCTGCTGTCACTTTCGGGTGTGCCATCGACCATTGTGGCGTTTTGTGCCGTCCTTGGGCTTGGCTTGGCTATCTGGTTCGCGCATCACCATCGAAACAGTGCGGGTAAAATTATAGCGGCCGTTCTGGTGGGCGTTGCCGTGTCTTTGGGGTGGATCGTGACCTATGCCATCGCTCAGGCCTCTTTCGAAGTCATCGCGATCTCTTCCATCACCTTTACCGGACCATCCGCCGATACGCTGATGGGTTTTGTCAACGAACGGTATCTGCCGATCAGCTTCGGGTCCGGGCTGGTGCCGGGAGTGTTCTTTGGTGCTTTCGTCATGGCGGTCTGGAACAAGGAAGCCAAGCTGCAACGGTTTGAAGCTGAGACCCCGATGGAGCGGTATCTGGTAGGCGGTGTGATGATGGGGTTTGGCAGCATGCTGGCAGGCGGCTGTGCCGTAGGTGCGGGCATGTCGGGCGGCGCGATCTTTGCGCTGACGGCCTGGCTTGCACTGCTGTCCATGTGGGTCGGCGCGGTTGCCACGCAGTGGATCGTACAGGCGGGCAACGCGACGCCCAAAACACCGCGACCCGCCTGATCGGATCAGACGGGTCGCAGATAACGCTGGGCGTTGTTTTGATTTACTGTGCGGCGAGTGGCATGCGGGCCAGTTGGCAATATTCCCAAAGCTGTCCCAAGGCCCCTACCAGATGGTCAATGTCTTCCGCCGTATGAACCGGCGACGGTGTGATGCGCAATCGTTCGGTTCCTTTGGGCACCGTGGGATAATTGATCGGCTGGATGTAGATGCCGTATTCCTTAAGCAGTACATCAGAGATGTATTTGCATTTGACCGGATCGCCGACCATCACGGGAATGATGTGGCTTGGGTTATCGACATGGGGGATGCCCAGTGCCTCAAGCCGCGCGCGGACTTCGGTCACCTTGGCCTTTTGCAAATCACGCTCTGCGCGGCTTGCTTTGAGGTGCCGGATCGAGGCGGCCGCGCCCGCGGCCACTGCAGGTGGTAATGCCGTGGTAAAGATAAAGCCGCTCGCGAAGCTGCGGATAAAATCGCAAAGCGCTGCCGAGGCCGCGATATAGCCCCCCATAACACCAAACGCCTTCCCAAGTGTGCCTTCGATGACGGTCAGGCGGTCCATCAGCCCTTCGCGTTCTGCAATCCCGCCACCGCGCGGCCCGTAAAGTCCAACGGCGTGTACTTCGTCGAGGTATGTCATGGCGTTGTATTTATCGGCCAGATCGCAGATTTCGCGGATCGGGGCGATATCGCCGTCCATGGAATACACGCTCTCGAACGCGATAAGCTTGGGGCGGTCCAGAGGCAGTGCGGCCAGTTTGGCCTCCAGGTCTTCCAGATCATTATGCTTCCAGATCATGCGCTCCGCTTTGGAATGGCGGATGCCTTCAATCATGGAGGCGTGATTGAGCGCATCAGACAGCACCACACAATCGGGGATGCGGCCCGCAAGCGTGCCAAGGGCCGCCCAGTTCGAGACGTAGCCGGACGTGAAAAGAAGTGCAGCTTCTTTGCCGTGCAGATCGGCCAGTTCGGCCTCTAGCAGGACGTGATCGTGGGTTGTGCCAGAAATGTTGCGTGTGCCACCTGCACCCGCCCCACAACGGTCGAGCGCGTCATGCATCGCGCCCAGAACCGACGGATGCTGTCCCATGCCCAGATAGTCGTTCGAGCACCAGATGGTGACGTTCGCCACATCAGCGCCGCGTGCGGTTGCTTTGGGGAAAGAGCCACAGTGACGCTCGAGATCGGCAAAAACGCGATAGTTTCCCTGATCGCGCAGATCATCCAGCGCGCCGGTAAAGAAATTCTGGTAGTTCATCAGTCCCCCACGGCCTCTTGCACGATGGTATCGAGCAGCGCCTGTACTTCTTGCATCGGGCCTTGCGGGTAGTTGCGGTATCCCACCATGACCTTGTCTTCACGTTCCGCCACGAAAATCCCGTAGGGACAGTGGGCGATATTCATCGGGTCGGCTTCCATCACCTTGCGGGACAGAACCGCAGAGCAGAAGACAAAGATGTCGGCTGCTTCAAACAGCTTCACAGAGCTGCCAACGTCGCCAGCAGTCCGGTTGAGCATTTCGCCCGTGTGGCTCACGTAGTCAATGACCAGCCCTTGACCCACAATGGCGCTTTCGACGCTAAAGGTCGCGTCCTCAAAGCTGCCGTCGAACTCGTAGACCGTTGAGGTGTCTTCGGCAATTGCAGCACCTGCAACGCCCATTAGGCCGCCCAGTACAGTCGCCATCAAGAATGATCTGGTCATATTGTCCTCCTGTTTGCGGGTCACTTTGACCGGATTCGGAATGCGCTTCCTTGACCTGTGTCAAAACAGCGCCGTAGTTTCTAGCCGAACATGTCGGAGGTGATCCCGGCATACCAGCCTTCGGATTCCTCGTACGTTGCCTTGCGCAGATCGGCTGGCTCTCCTGTTGCGGAGATAAAGCCGTCTACTTTGGCGATCTTTTCATCCGTCGCCTCATAGGTGGCACCCACTTTCACACCATCGTTTGTGTCGATAAGCGACCAGCATGTATTGGAGAATTTGGCCGGGAACACTTTGGACCCCGTGAGAGCACCGCGCACCGCGTTGGCACACACCTTGGCCTGCGAATTGGCGGAGTAGCCTGATTTTGGCATATCGCCCTGCTGCGACGCATCGCCCAGCACATAGATGTCGGCATCAGCCTTGCTGGACATATCTGCGGCATTGACCGGTGCCCAGTTGCCGTCTGTGACGCCTGCAACCTCAGCGATGTGGCCCGCCTTCATGGCCGGGATGACATTGCAGACATCCACATTTGTGACCTCGCCGTCGATGGTGACGGTCATGGCGGCAGGATCGACTGAGACGTTGCCGCCACCGAAGTCCTCGCCGATCCAGTCGATCATCCCCTCGTAGTGGTTCGCCCACCCTTCCTGGAACAAACCCTGCTTGGAGAACTTTGGCTTGGGGTCTGCAACGATGATCTTGGCTGTCGGATTGTTGGCCTTGAGGTAATGCGCGACCATCGACACCCGCTCGTATGGGCCGGGGGGACAGCGGTACGGATTTGGCGGTGCCACCATGGCAAAGGTGCCACCTTCTGGCATAGCCATCAGCTGCGCCTTGAGAAGCTCGGTTTGTGATCCGCCTTTATAGGCATGTGGCATGGCATTTTGTGCAGAGACATCCCAGCCTTCGACAGCACCATCAACAAAGTCGATGCCGGGGCTGAGGATCAGCTTGTCGTATGGGACAGAGCCACCCGAGGCGAGCGAAACGGTTTTTGCGTCGCGGTCCACACCAACGGCCCAGTCATGCACGACATTCACGCCGTTTGCCGCAAGTGTGCCATAGCTATGACCCAGATCGTCCATCTCTTTGAAGCCCCCTAAATAGAGGTTCGAAAAGAAGCACGTATAATACATGCGCGTAGGTTCGATCAGCGTTACGGCGATCTCGCCCTTGCTGTCCTTGGCAATATAGCGCGCGGCAGTTGCACCACCGGCCCCGCCACCCACGACAACAACGCGGGGTTTGCCATGGCCGTCCGCAAATACTGACGGTGCGCTCAATGCAGCCGCAGCCGCAGCACCGGTGCCGATAAAGACACGTCTGTTGAGTTTCATAATTATCTCCTCCCTAAAATGGCCTCTTATTCGAGGTCCTTGAAATACGCGGCAATGGCCGCGATCTCTTCGTCAGACAGCCGGCCTGCCATCATTTGCATGACGGGGTGGGGTCTGAGCTTTCTTTTATACGCGTGCATGGCCACCACGAAATCTTCGGTCGGCCAACCGGTAATACCGGGGATGCCATCGTTTGCACCGCTGGTCTGGTGACAGGTCTTGCATTCGCTAGACAGGTAGTCACCGTATTCGGGATCGCCCTGAATGGCCAGAATCGCGGGATCCAGGTCATGATCCGTACCAGTCGCTGTCGGCTCCGCCTCTGGAATATCCGCCGGATTATCGGAATAGGCGCGAAGATAGGCCAGCAGGTGAGACCGTTCTTCGCGGTCCTTGATCCCGCGAAAGCTCATCCGTGTTTTTGACACCAGCGCTTTGGGGTTTTCTATGTAGGCGTCCAGCGTTTCTTCGGTCCAGATCAGACCATCGTCGCCAGCCCTTAGCATGCTTTTGGAGTATTTGGCATCTTCCATGGACCCCGCGGCGCGTCCAAAAATACCGTTGAGGTGCGGCCCGACACGGTGTTTGGCCCCCTCGCCGATCTGGTGGCATGATTTGCACTGCTTAAAGATGTCGGCACCCTTTTCGGGATCGCCAAATTCATTTGCAGAAGCAGCCCCCGCGAGCAAGGATGCAGCGAGGGCCGATAGGATGTGCAAGCGTGGGATCACAAGTCAGTTCCCGACCGACTTCAGGTATTCGATCACCGCTTTCTGGTCGTCTTCTTTCTTGAGACCGGCAAAGGACATCTTGGTGCCTTTCATATAGCCTTTGGGCTTGGCAAGGAATGCCGCCAGTTCATCCTCGGTCCAGATCAGGCCGCCTTCTGCCGCGGCTTTCATCGGTTTGGAATATTTAAAGCCGTCAACAGCGCCTGCTGGTCCGTCAACTATGCCGGTAAGGATAGGGCCAGAGCGGTTCTTTGCGCCTTCACCGATCTGGTGGCAGGATTTACATTTACGGAACACCTTCTCACCCGCCTTAGCCAGATCAGGATCAAACGCTGCTTCCGTAACGACGGCGACTTCTTCTGCTGCCGGTTCTTCGGCAGCGGCGGTGACTTCCATCACTTCTGCCGCTTCCTCAATTGCCTCTGATGCGCCCTCTTCTTCGGGTGTCACGTCCAGCACCATCGCGCGCATCGTGACTTTGACTTCGCCTTCCTTGCAATTCTCCATGCAAGGCTCACCAGACCACTGGGCGTATTCCGTCTCTGCGCGATCATCGATGATAAAGCCGTCAGCGTTGGGCATCTCGACATCAAAAAACGTTTCGTTCGACAGAACGAAGTCGTCATCGATCAGGTCGTTGGAATAGAGGATATAAGCGACGATCGCATAGACTTCATCATCGCTCAGCGTGCCTGCATTGCCGTAGGGCATAGAACGTTTGATGTAGTCATACGCCGTGCTCAGATGGGGCCAGTAGGAACCGACCGTCTTCAGCGGATCTTCGTGATCAAGCGTATCGGCACCGCCTGCGAGTTTGGGCCAGTTGTCGATCCCTTCGGCGAAATCGCCGTGGCAGGCGGCACATTGGTCGGCAAAAATCTCTTCGCCGTCCATCGCGTCACCGGAGCCTACAGGCAGGCCTGTGCCATCGGGGCTGATATCGCCGTCCCATGCGGCAATCTCTTCTGGCAGTGCGGTCCGGCCCAAGCCCAGCTTGCCGGCCATGGCAGGCACAGCGATCATCAGAAGGGACGCCGCGATGGCCGTTGATTTAAGAAACTTCGACATTTTCCGCCTCCCCGTTGGCGCGCACCAGCCATGTCTGGATACAGTTGTTGTGGTAAATTGAATTCAGCCCGCGCACTTCGCGCAACTGCGCTTTGGTCGGCTGCACATATCCGGTTTCGTCCATGGCACGACTTTGCAGCATCATTTCCGAACCGTCCCATTCGGTATCCAGATAGAACCGCGTTAGCGCCATCTTTTCACCTGGCTTGGCCAGCCGTGCGGTTTCCCATGTCATGCCGCCATCCTTGGACACATCAACGCGGGTGATTGCACCGCGCCCGGACCATGCAAGGCCAGAGACCACCAGCGGGCCTTTGCCATGGGTGATCGGTGACTGCGGGCTAGGGCTGGTAACGACAGATTTCGCATCCATCTCCCATGTCCACTTGCGGCTGGTGCCGTCCTCGAGCGTGTCGGTATATTTAGAGGTTTCCTCGCGGCTTTCGACGGGACCGTCCATCACCTCGATCCGGCGGATCCATTTGACCCACATGTTGCCTTCCCAACCGGGCACAACAAGACGCACAGGGTATCCGTGTTCCTTACGCAGCGCTTCACCGTTCGCCTTGAAGGCGATCAGGCAATCATCCAGCGCCTTTGCCATCGGAATGGAACGCCCGTTCGAGGACGCATCGGCCCCTTCGACAAAAACCCATTTGTCCTTGAGATCACCAGCGGTGTCGAGGCCCGCTTCCTCAAGCAACGTGCGCAGTGGTACGCCGGTGTATTCCATATTGTGGATCATGCCGTGGGTGAACTGTGCCCCGTTCAACTGTGCGCCAGCCCATTCCATGCCAGTATTTGCCGCGCATTCGCAGAAATAGACGTGGTTCTGACGCGGGAAACGCTCAAGATCAGCATAAGAGAACACCAGCGGGTTATCCACCAAGCCGTTGATCATCAGACGGTAGTCTTCTTTCTTCAGATCAATCGCGCCCGAATGGTGACGCTCGAACGCGCAGCCCTGAGGTGTGATTGTACCGTCAAGCGCGTGGATCGGCGTGAAATTGATCGAGCTGACCGTATCTGCCGTCAGCCATTCAACATTGCGGCGGATCACATCGCCTTCGTGCGCGGTCGGGAGACCGTAAGGCGTGGCGTCCACACCGTCGCCAAAGGATTGTGCCCAAGGCTGTACTTCAGTTATCAAAGGGTCTGGTGTCGCGGCTTTTGCCGCGGTCGCAACAGTGGCGGCGGCACCTGCGGCAAGCCCTTTGGTAAGAAAGCTCCTGCGAGATGTATCGTTCGACATGGGGTCGCTCCGTTTTCAGTCTTTCAGCGTCATGGCCCTAGGGCCGGATGTAGGAATAATCATTTTCCTGTAGCTCGATCAGACGGACGACGCCGGAAGGCACCAATCCGGCTTCGTCAATCAGCGTAATTTCTTTGCCCGCCTTTTTGCTCATGTTGCGGTGGGTGTTCCCGCAGGCGGCAAAGGTCAGGTTTTCAATCTCAAGCGACATCGTGGAAATTCGGTCCTCGACCGGGCTTTTGCCGGCGACGAACATGTTCAGCCCCGGACCATAAGCCACGACTTCGACCATGACGGTGTCGCCTTGGCTTTCGTAATGCTTGGTCAGGTTTGCCACATTGTTCAGCGCCATATTCATCACTTTGGGATCATTCTCATCCACGTGAATGGCTACACGGTGTGTGACACCTTCTGCCAAAGCACCCGTTGCCAGCGATGCGGCGATTAGGGCTGCGCCAAAGAACTTCTTCATTTCCAGTCTCCTCCGTCGATTGCTCCGGTTCAGATACCGGCCACTTTCACGCTGTTGTTCGGATCGAGGGAAATTGTCCCTTGCTTGGCGATATGCGCCTCGACCACATCCCAGATTTGCGGGCCTTCGGTATCCTCGTTCACGGATGCCCAACCGGCGATCTGGTAAGTCTTAGCGGGGTCAATCGCCTCTCCGGTTTTCAGCAGGGTCATCTCGGTGATGCGGCTGCCTTGTGGTTTGGTTACGTCAATGCGGTAGCCAAGACCGCCAGTGCGCACCATGTCGCCACCCTGCTGGTAGTAGGGGTCGGGATTGAAGAGGTTATCGGCCACGTCTTCAAGCACCACGTGCAGGAATTCACCGGTCATTTCAGTGCGATACGCTTGTCCGTATGTCATGGAGGTCACGTTCCAGATGTCTTCACGCGTGATGTCCTGACCGGGCAGTACCGACGGCCCCCAGCGTACGCCGGGCGACAGGGCAATATCCGCTTCACGCTCGGATATCAGCGCATCACAAATCAGATCGTCCCATGTGCCGTTAAAATTGCCGCGGCGATACAGTGTTTGGTCGTCGCCCGTTCTGCCGATGACTTCGGTCAGTTGGTCAAGGTAGGGCGCGCGCTGTTCATCGATCAGCTTGGTAATTTCAGCATCCGGCGTGATGACGTCTGAGAAAATCGGGATCAGCTTGTGACGGAAGCCCATCATGCGACCGTCTTGCACATCCAGATCGACGCGGCTGACAAATTTGCCGTTGGAACCGGAGGCCACGATAATAGTCTCGCCTACCAGAACAGGCTCGGGCAGCGCATCATGTGTATGGCCCGACAGGATCACGTCAATACCTGTGACGTTGCCTGCCATCTGTTTGTCCACGTCAAAGCCGTTGTGCGACAGGCAAACGACCAGTTCGGCCCCTTCGGCGCGGACTTCATCCACCATTTCCTGCATCCGCTCGTCGCGGATACCGAATGAGTATTCAGGGAACATCCAGCCGGGGTTGGCGATGGGCATATAGGGGAAAGCCTGTCCGATAACGGCGACTTTGACACCGCCGGTCTCGTAGAATTTGTAGGGCGGGAACAGCTCTGCGGGTTCGTCCCACTCAGCGTCGAAGATATTCTGCCCCAGCGCCGCGAAAGGCAAACCTTCCACAATCTCTGCCACGCGGTCGGAGCCTAGCGTGAATTCCCAGTGGAACGTCATGGCGTCAGGTTTCAGCGCGTTCATCACGTTGACCATGTCCTGGCCTTGTGTGTGATAGCAGGTGTAGCTGCCGTGCCATGTGTCGCCGCCATCCAGCAGCAACGCGTCCGGACGGTCCGCTCTGATCGAGTTGATAACGGTAGAGACACGGTCTAGCCCGCCCACGCGGCCGTACCCTTGCGCCAGAGACGCAAAGTCGTTGTAGGTCAGCGCATAGGCAGAGGGACTGCCATCGTCGATGCCGTAAAGCTTGCGGAAGTCGGCACCGGTCACGTGCGGCACGGCCCCCTTGTTGTCACCAACACCGATGTTGACCGAAGGCTCGCGGAAATAGATCGGTTTGAGCTGTGCGTGAATGTCGGTGACGTGAATCAGGGAAACATTGCCGAATGTATCAAACTCAAGCAGCTTATCCTGCGTCAGCGCCTGCTGTGCGGCCAGCTTCGCCCAATTGCCAAAGCCGGAGCCACCATAGAGAGCGGCAGCGGCCATACTGGTTTGCAGGAAATCACGGCGAGAAATCATCTGGAGGCTCCCAATGTGCATACATATGCGCATTATTGAATTTTTAAGGTGACAAAAAAGCCCCGCACCGAAAGCTCGGACGGGGCTTTTCAGTTAGTTACGGATCGACGGTCCTTCGACGCTCAGACCGTTACCGCGTGAAGCGACGTAAAGCTCCAGTGCGACGAACTCAGGGCTGCCGGGGCTGTATGTTTCCGCGCGTGTGTCGCGGACGCAGCCCTTGAAGCGTGAATGCGCGCCGTTCAGCTTGGTGTTCTTCAAACGGTAGACCGGAAAGCCGTTGATCTGGCCCTGGCTGAGATGATCCGCACGGATCATCATGCCATAGCTGTCTTCGTGGCAATTGGCGCAAGACAATTCTAGCTGGCCCGTGCGGGTGTAATAAAGCTCTTTGCCCATTTCCCACGTTGACTGTGCAGGACCATCGATGGCGACGTTGACCGGCATGCCGCGCGATACAGAAGACAATGCTGCTTCCATGTTGATCGCGGTGCCACTGTCGTATTTCCACGCCTCGGCACCCATACGGTTGGTCCGGCAATCGTTGACCTGCATTTGCAGGGTCCGGACCTCACCAGCCGCTTCGTTCCACTTGGGGTATGTCGCTTTGACACCAGCCATGCTGTCCATGTCGTTATGGCAGGACGAGCATGACTTGCCTTCGGAACCATCAGCGGTTTCCCAGACTTCCTGAGCCTGCTCAACAAAGATCATGCCGGGATTGTCAAAGTCGTCTGCCTGCATTGCACGGGTCTCCGTGCCACGAAACAGCCAACCAGACATCACTTCGTCCAGCGCATCAGAGACATGCGCCGGTGCCGCGGTGCGGGTCACCATGGTTGTTTCTTCGTTAAGGACCAGCGTGTCGTCAACCGGATCGGCGGCAGCGAATGTCGTGGTCAGCAAGGTTGCCAGAATGGCGCCTGCGTATTTTTTCATGGTGTCCCTCCCAAGACGTATGATTCAGCCGACGGCGATTGATTTGGTTTCTTCGTAGACCGAGCCGTCATCGTCATACCATGTGAACTTGAATTCACCGGCTTCGGGCACAGTGGCCTGAAACTCGAAATATGGATTGGTCGAGATCGCCGGCTCCATCGTCACGTCAACAACGTTCTCACCGTTAAAATCGCAGGTGAAGCGGTTGATGATCGAGCGCGGTATCGTGTTACCTTCTTTGTCTTTACGCTGACCGGATTCCATCTTGTGGCTGATCAGTGTCTTGATGGTAACCGCTTCGCCAGCGGACGCTTTCTTGGGGACTTTGACGCGAGGTTTTACACCAGATGCCATGTTAATACTCCTCTAAACCTGTTTAGCCGCCGCAGCCGCCGATTGTCACTTTGACGGCGCTTGTGGCCTGAACGAACGAACCATCCTCCAGCTTTGCAATCGCCACGACATCCTGCGTTCCGGCGAGCCGGATACGGGTAGAGGCCGCGCGCGCCGCCGCCAGCTTGCCGAATTTAAAGTTTGCAACGCCGGGTGTGGGGTTGCCGGTGGCCAGCACCAGAATCTCAACCGCTGTGTCTGAGGACACTTCGATTGGCACTGTATTGCCGTTTTCAGCAATCTCGGGCGCTGTCAGTTTGATGTCGCCTTCGCCCACTTCTGCACCGCCGGTAAAAGCCGCGATTGCGTCTTCGGTGGCCGCGTTTGCGCGGAAAGGCAGACCTGCCATAAGCAGTGCAGCACCGCCCAGCAAAATCGCATTACGTCTTGTAAGTTCCATAACTCTTGCTCCTTCAACCGCTCGCAGGCAAGGCATCATATTCCTCGCCCCGAAGGGTTCTATTAGTCCTTGAGCGTGGTCAGATAAGCCACGACATCTTCGATTTGTTGCGCGCTGAGCAGCGGGCCAAATGTATCATCAGCGGCTTTGCCGGTGTAGGCGTTGCCGGGACGGATAAAACCTTCGGTCTTGTAGAACGCTGGCATCATGCTGTCTTCGAACATGATTTTGGCGTTGGACACGATCCCGCGCAGCTCTGCTTCGGTCCAGCGGTCACCCGCACCATCGAGCATTGGCCCGATTTCCCCCTGGAAAGGCACATCGGCCAGATCGCTGACCTGATGGCAAGCAACGCAGTTGCCCTGCCCCTTGTCGCCGACGATCAAACGGCCATTGGCCGCATCACCCGGCTGACCCGACAAGGACTGCGAAACAGCCCCGTCTTCATAGCTTACAGCTGTTGGCTCAATGTCTGCCGCGAAGGCCGCTGTCGCGATGCACCCGACCGCTGCGACTGAAATGACAAAACTCTTCATGCGTCCTCCCAAACGTATTTGTTGGCATACCGTAGCGCACGGAAACGTGAGCACGCAAGAACAAATTCACAAAACTGAATTATAGTATCTATTCCCCACGGTCTGGCAGAACACGATTTGCTCAGTTGCTCTGCTCGGCGAACTTACGGGCATGATACTTTTGGAAACTTTCGTCGGTGTCATACCCTTTTTCGACAACCCAGTTCAGCATATTGAATGTGGTATAGCGGCCAAACGCACCGGGCATTGTCGCCACAGCCGCCTGCGTGGCGGTCTGGTCGGGCCCGACTTCTTCTGGAAAAAACAGAATCATCGGCGTGAACAAGGCACCCCACTTTTTGACCATATCTTTCTCAGGCAAGGCCGTGCCGTCAAAGTCCGTGAACTCAACATCGCCGAACATATTGATCTGCACGACAAAGAAGTTTTCCTCGATGTAGTCCGCGACTTCGGGGATCGGGAACACCTCTTCATGCATCTTCTTGCAGTAGATACAGCCCCGCTGTTCGATCATCACCATCAGGCGTTTGCCTTCGGCGTTTGCTTCTTCCAGATCCTCACTTAGGTCCTTGAAGGTGTCACGCATCCATGCGGTTTTGTGCAGACCGTCATCGCCCAGTTCACTGGCAAACGCACCAAAAGCCATCGCGCACGTAAGCACCGCTGCTGTTAGTATCTGTTTCATCCCATATCCTCTCTGTTATCTGAGCACGCCGATATCCGGCCCGACTTCCAGCATCCACTGCGCGATATAGTTCATTGAGTTTGTGGCAATCAGCAAACCAAAGACAATCAACATCGCGCCCATGATCTTTTCAATGAGGCCCAAGTGCCGTCGGAAGCGCGTCATCCAGCGCATGAAGGGCCCGATAAAGAACGCAGCAAGCACGAACGGGGCCGTCATTCCGAGGCCGTAGACAAACAAGAGCCATGCGCCGGTTGATGCCGTATCAGCCCCGGCCGCCGTGAACAGGATCGCCGCAAGAACGGGGCCGACACACGGGGTCCAGCCAAAGGCAAAGGCAAGGCCGATCACATAAGCGCCGATCAAACTGACGTTTGTTGTGGCCCCCGCGTCCGCACGCAGCTGGCGGTACAGTACACCGATGCGGACCACCCCCAGGAAATGCAGGCCCATTGCAATAATGATGGCCGCTGCGATCCAGCGCAGCACATCGAAATAGTCCCGCACGACCTGACCAAAGAGCGTCGCTGCCGCGCCCAGCCCCATGAAGATGGTGATAACACCAGCCGCGAAAAAGCACGCTGACAAGACAGCGCGCCGGCGCACATCAGGGCCAATTTGCGCATCCGCCGTGATCTGGTTCATGCCCACCCCCGCAAGATAACTGAGGTAGAAGGGAACAATCGGAAGGATGCAGGGCGACAGAAAGGAAAGAATGCCCGCAAATGCGGCGCCTGCAAAGGTGATCTCAAGCATCTGCCGTCCCCGCTCTTGTCTAATTCACATATTCATATTATGTTTTATGACAAGCAAAGGTCAATTTCGCATGTCGCTGAGAACGTATTTTTTCGCCGGACTGCTGGCTATCGGGTCTGCTGTCGTCGCGGCAGCAGAGACGCAGCTTGTCATGGTTGAGGAAAAGGGCTGCATCTGGTGCGCCCGCTGGAACGAAGAGATTGCGCCGATCTATCCCAAAACGTCCGAAGGCAAGGCCGCTCCGTTGCGCCGCATAGACATCCATGCGCCCCGGCCCGATGATGTGGACTTTGCACGTTCCCTGCATTTTACACCCACCTTTGTGCTGGTTGTAGACGGTCAAGAAGTGTCGCGGCTTGAAGGATACCCGGGAGAGGACTTCTTTTGGGGATTGCTTGAAAAGATGCTGGCGGATGCCGCTATAGAAACCACCGGATCTTGATGGTTCGGTCTGAATAATTTTTGGCTCTGCCTGCGCGCGGAGTGACGCAAATGAGGACGTTATGGGTCTACCGGTTTTCGACGTTGATATGTGTGCCGAGGATATGGACAAGATGGCAACCAATGCCATGGCCGCTGCCAATTTCCTCAAGGCTATCAGCCATGAAGGACGTTTGATGATCCTTTGCCATCTTGCGTCCGGTGAAAAATCTGTGACCGAACTCGAAGAGCTGTTGTCAGCGCGGCAGGCGGCTGTGTCCCAACAGCTTTCGCGCCTACGTCTTGAAGGACTTGTAACTCCCCGTCGGGAAGGCAAGACAATTTACTACAGCCTGTCCGACAATCGCCCAAAACAGATCATGGAAGTTGTCTACGACCTCTTTTGTCGCGACAGCTAGGCAGTTCATGCGCCGAATGACAGACCGCCAGCGAAATGATTGATGCCCTCCCCGAACCTGTCTGGGTGGCACTGATTGGCATGGCAGGCGGCATACTATTGGGTTTGGCAGCGCGGATCGGGCGCTTCTGCACCTTGGGCGCCATAGAAGACCTCTATTACGGCGAAAGCCCGCTGCGCCTCCAGATGTGGGGCATTGCCATCGGCGTCGCCGTCATCGGTACGTTTGGCCTTTCAGGGCTGGGCTTGCTTGATCTTGGCGACACTTTATACCTGTCGCGCAGATGGAACCCCTTCGAGAGCATCGTAGGCGGGCTAATCTTTGGCTACGGTATGGCTCTGGCCGGAAACTGCGGATACGGTGCCTTGGCCCGGGTGGGTGGCGGTGATCTGCGATCACTTCTGATTGTTCTCGTGATGGGCATTTTTTCATACATCACGCTCAACGGCCCTCTCGCCGGTTTGCGCGTCTGGCTCTTTGGCGTGCCTGAACCGTCATTGGAACTACCGACCCTCGCGGGCGCATTCGCACAGGCCAGCGGAGTGCCGTTAAACATCGCCGGATGTGTTCTGGGCATCGCCATTGTCGGACTGACCCTGACCAGCAAGCCTTTGCGGCAGGCAAAAGACTTCATCTTTTGGGGGCTCATTGTGGGCATCGCCATCGTTTCCGGCTGGGCCGGCACTTCATGGGTTTCATCGCAGGGGTTCGACGGTTTGCCAGTTGTCAGCCACACCTTCTCTGCACCGCTAGGCGAGACAATGCTTTATCTGATGACATCGTCGGGCGACACGGTGAGCTTTGGCGTCGGATCTGTCGTGGGTGTCCTGATCGGAGCGTTACTGGGCAGTCTCTACAAAGGTCACTTCCGCTGGGAGGCCTGCGATGATCCGCGGGAGCTGCGCCGCCAGTTGTTGGGAGGCGCATTGATGGGGACCGGTGCAGTGGTTGCGGCAGGGTGTAGCGTCGGACAGGGTCTGTCGGCTTTCTCGCTCCTTGCGTTTAGCGCCCCCGTGACACTGCTTTGCATAATGGCCGGTGCCGCGCTTGGGTTGCGACAACTCATACTGGGCTTTCAGCGCTACTGATACAACTCGACGACCGCCAGCAAAAAAGGCCCGAAGGGATGTCTAAATCCTGTCGGGCCTTTGGATTGTCATGATCCGCGATCAGAGTTCCGCAGCGCGGCTGAGCGAGATGCCTACATTATCCACCGCAGCAGCGACTGTGGTCACGGTCGCCCGCTGAACCGCCACAAGATCCGGATCATCTGCACGCAGCAGGTTGATCGACTTGCGAATTTCGGTGGCTGCCGTGCTAAGAGCGGCCTGCGCTTCACCAACCGCTTCACGGCGGATTTGCTGACGCTGGGCATCTGTCGTCGCACCGGCAAGACGGGAACGCGCGCGGTTCTGCGCAATGTTCACGCTCCGGCTTGCATCACGCACAATCTCCGCCACGCTCTCCATACCCGGCGGCAAATCCGTCGAGATTTCGTCCAGCTCTCCGGCAAAGTCGTTCAGCGCGTCCGAAAGACAGTCGAGATAGCGGTCCACATCGGCCAGCCCGCCACTACAGCTATTCGTCGAGGTCTCAAGCGTGGTGGAGATCTCTTCGACAGCCTCAAGGGTCGAACGCGCTTCGGAAATCGCAGCACTTGCCGGTGATGTGCTGCCACCTGTGATCACAGCGCGGCCTGCATCCGCAAGAGCGGCGAAATCAAGCCCTGGGTCGCGTGGGTTAGGCAGAACAATCGTTGGATTTGTCTGCGGCAGGAACAGCGAACGTACAGGCTCCGGATCAGGTTCGACCGGAGGCTCCACAGGTGGCTCGACCGGCGGTTCCACTGGCGGCTCCACCGGTGGCTCAACAGGAGGTTCGACCGGTGGTTCAACTGGCGGCTCGACCGGCGGTTCAACAGGGGGTTCGACCGGAGGCTCCACTGGCGGTTCGACCGGTGGTTCAACGGGTGGTTCGACAGGAGGATCGACCGGTGCACCTTGCGCGTTTACGGTCATCGTACCTGTTGCGATATCAACGGTATAGTTCCCCAGATTGTTACCTTGTGGGGCCGACCCGTTGATGTCGAAATTACCTGCTTCGGCACTTGCCGGAGCACCATCACTGGTCAGTGTCAGGCTATCCACAGTATCGCTCAGGAGCAGACCTGTTGTGGTGAACTCTGTCCCGTTAAAGACAAACTCGGACCCTTCAGTCTTGGTCTGGTCAAGTGGTGTGATCTCAAGCGGAACAGGTGTCACCGTCATCTGCGCAACAGGCGCGAACGTGATGGCATAGTTGTCGGTTCCAATCCCGTTCACCGGCGCACTGCCTATGATTGCGAATGGCCCGTCAACCACGTTTGCAGCTTCCAAAGCACCAGGCGATGACAGTGTTACCTCATCCAGCGTGTCAGCGTTGAAAAGCGAACCGGCGGTGATCGTAAATTCGGTTCCGTTAAAGGCGAATGTCTGACCATAAACCTTGGTCTGGTCATCCGGCGTTACTTCGAGCGGCGCAGGAGCGACGGTCATCGTAGCGCCCGTACCGAATGTGATATTGTAGTTGGTTGTGTTCGTACCGTTCACCGGACCGCTGGCGGTAATCGCATAAGGCCCGCCTGCGACGGTGGCCGTTTCAGGCGCACCCAGAGAGGACAACGCGATATCATCGACAGTGTCAGAGAAGAACAGGCTTCCGCCTGTCACAGTGAACTCGGTCCCCACAAAGACAAATTCACTGCCATATGTCTTGGTCTGGTCATCAGGCGTAAGCTCAAGCGGTGCCTGATTGATCGTCGCAGCACCGTCGAGCGCCACAACCGTATAGGTTTGGCCCAGCGTGCTGTTCAGGGGCGTGGTATCTACCGTAAAGCTTGTTCCAGCAGTGCTTTCATCCGGGAAGGTCAACGTCTGGAAGATCGGCGCGGTATCCAGCGTGTCCGCGGCATCATCAAAAACATAAAGTGCTGGACCACCGGTCACCGAGCCAGTGGTCGTCGCACCTGTGGTACCGCCATAGGTCAATGTGACGGGATCGGGCTGCGCAAAGACAACCAGATCAATGGTATAGATCGACGGATATCTGCCGGTCGTACCGGGTGCCCAGACGTTGTCGAAATCCCATCCCTGACCATCCGCGAACGTAAAGAAGCCACCGGTATCTTGCAGTTCCAGTGTCGTCAGACCGACACCCTCGGCCGGGTTGGCCGCATCGGGAATGCCAGAGGTGTCCACATCCCAATAGGACGCTGTTACGGTCGCACTTGTACCGGCCGCCCCGATCAGACCACCGACAACGTTGGGACCCGGGGCACCGGTGCCAGACGGCGTACCGCTCGCAAACGTATTCACGATGTTACCTGTGTCGACAGCACCCAAAAGGCCGCCTATGGTTTTGCCCCCTCCGCCTGTCGCAGTGACGTCCCCCTGAGCGTAACCATCCTGAAGCAAACCGGACCCCATGACACCGGTATGACCGCCTGCGCGGATATTGCGTGTATCGTTCGTGATATCCACATCGCCGCGCGCGCCGGTCCGTACCAAGTTACCGAAGTTGCCCCCGGTAAACCCGCCGACGTCAGCACCCGCGTTGAGTGTATCATTCACTGAGGCTGGCAGCGTGACTGTTACATCCGATAACGCAAGGCCATCCGTGACCGAGCCCGAATTTGTACCGGCGAAACCGCCGACAGTTGGTGCATGTGCCGTTGCGGATACAATTACATCGCTGCCCAATGAGGCCGCTCTGTTGATTGGTCCGGTATTCGTCCCCACAAGGCCGCCGATATCCGCAACCGCGAAACTCTCTGTTGCGGCATTGATCGTGACATCGACGCTTCCGCTTGCCGTCACATCATCTACAGGACGCACCGCAGTGTTTGCATTGTTGCCGATCAATCCACCGACCTGCAGTGCACCACCGACTGCATCGACGGTGACAGAGCCGGTCGCCGAAGAATCCGTGATGGTACCGATGTTGTTGCCCGCAAGACCCCCGATTGTCGCGCCGAACGACTGGCTCACAGTAGCGGCGACGTTCACGCTTGCGCCGCTGTCCACAATGCCTTCGATAGATTGGTTTTCGCCAGCGATGCCGCCTGCAAACAATTCACCGCCCGTACCGCCAGTGGTCAGCGATCCTGCGGCTGCGACAGTATCCACCGTCCCACGGTTGTCACCGACTACACCGCCAACCCGACGCGTCACACCGGACGTGATACCGCCCTCGATGATCGTTCCGGTAAAGCTGCTGTCTGAGATCGTACTCGTCGAGTTCGATCCTACGACACCGCCAAGATTCAGGTCCACATCGTCCGTATCTGTAGAAATTATGTTGCCTGCGAAATTACCATTATCGAGAGTTGATCCACCTTCGAGTGATCCAACAATGCCGCCGACATTCGCACCGTCAACGACGTTGATGTTCCCGCTGACAGTGACGTTCGTTACCTGTGTACCGAGTCGCGTGGTATTGATCACCCCACCGATGTTATCGGTACCTGTGATGGAAATTCCCGTGAAGCTGAGGTTGGAAATGTCGGCACCGGTTGTAAGACCGAATACGCCTGCCTCTGTGCCAGCAGACGTAAGGTTTGAAACGGTATTGCCCTGACCATCCAATGATCCGCGAAAGCCCGGGAAAATACCCTCGATCTTCTGGAAGCCGTTGCCGCCGTTCCATGTTGCTGTGACAGATGCGTCGATGGGTCCGGCCAGAGCAAAGCCAGTTGTATTGAACGCCTGTGACCCCATGCCCTGAAAGCCATAGATGTCGATAAGTTGGTAAGGATCAAGGGCGGTTCCGCTACCGCCCGTGGCACGCAGGAAGCTGGTGCCGCCGTCCAAAAAGAAATCATCTGCAGCAAAGCCGGGCAGAAGCGCAGCGTTCTGGAACCAATCGCCGTTTTCCAGATCAAAGCGGCCTACGTTAACCACGCCGCCCGCGCCCGTCGTCACGACACCACCGGCGTTGATCTCAAAAGTACTGCCGCTGCCATTTACGGCTGCGTTCAATACGACATCGCCAACCGCATTAAACCTCAGGATGGTGCCGGACGCCCAGTCGACGTCAGCGTTCACGGTAATGTCGCCGTTCTGGGCACCGCCGGTGTTGGTTTCGATCGTGACGTTGTTAAGACCAAGGAAGGTTTCGAGTTGCGTCACGGAAACAACAGAATCGTCTCCGGATGGATCAAAGGTAACCGTGCCTGTACCGCTGAATGCACCATTGGTATTGCCCGGCACATCTTCAATAAAAACGTTATAAGGATCGAGCAGCAGCGTGCCGAATGCACCTTTGACCGCGCTGGTGTCTACCATACCGCCAAATGCGAGCGTTTCTTTACCCGAGACTTCGACAAAGCCGCCGTCACCGCCCAGCTCACCGCCACGCGCCGTGATATTGCCGTCAAAATCGGTATGGATATCCGACCAGAGGACCACGCGGCCACCGTCACCGGTGCTGATCGCATCCGCGTTGATAGAAGTTGCCGCATCAACACTCAGGTACAGCGCGGAAGGCAAACTGTCACCGCCTTTGAAAGCGCCGCCGATGTGGATGACCCCTGCTCCGTCACCGCCGCTTGCGTCGATCTCTGCTCCGGTCAGCTCAATATCGCGGCCCAGAATGGTGATGTCGCCACCGCCGCGCTTGGGCTTCGGCCGAGGGGATTGCGCCACAACAACTGCCGGGCGCGCTGGCTTTTTGGCCTTGGTCCTCACCTTGCCGGAAACGGTTACGCGACCGCCTGCACCGCCGCCCAGAATGATCGTACCACCGCGCACGGAAACCGAGCTGGCTTCGGCCACACCTGACAGATTGATCGCATGGCGTGCTGCATGGCGTGCAGTAGCCGCGCGCATTTCAATCGAACCGCCTTCAGCGGAAACTGTGCCTGAATGTTCAATCAGCGCGCGCGTCTCGTCATCATTTCCCTCTGAGGGAACCTCGATTTGCAAGAACTGGTCGCCCGAGAAATCCAATGTGGCGCGTTCGCCCGCACCAAAGCCGATGCGGCCCATGGGAACCATCACAACACCGGAGTTCGACACACGCCCCCCCAGCAGTGCGGCAAAACCGCCGCGTCCGATCACAACACGACCCGCGTTGGATACTTCGGCAGAGTTGCCATTCCCCTCAAACCGCAACCTGCCCGCCATGAAATCGTCGTCGTTGGTATCAAGTGTCGAGCCGACAAAGCCGCCGCCCGCGCTGACCTGACCATCCTTGCCAATGAACAACCCGTTCGGGTTCACCACAAAGACCTGACCATTGGCTTTCAGTTGTCCGTGGATCTGGCTGGTGGTGCCCCCTGTGACCCTGTTCAGGATCGCACTGGATGTATCAGGCTGCCGGATATCGACGGTGTTGTTCTTACCGATGGAGAAAGAACCCCAGTTCAGCACAGCACGGTCACTGCCCTGATTGAGGATCATCTGCCCCGGTGTGGGCGTCGTAATATCGACGCTGCCCTGCACGACAGTTCCGTTTTGCGGCAGGGTATCCTGCGCAAACGCACCATTTGGCAGCAGCAAACCCAATACAACAAGGGTTAGCGGTGCCAGTCTGGTGCTGCCCCAGCGATCAGAAGCGGAAATTGCCCGAAATGCTGAAACGCGTGTTGTCCGAACCATTGTCCCGTTCTCCTCTGGCCACTTCGACCCTCAAACTACTTGCTCTAAATCTTGATTCTGTCTGTGAAAATAAATCCAGCCCGACGCCGAAGGAGTGGGCGCCTTCATTGTCCCGCTCCACGACTGTGGGCTGTTCGATTGAAACGCCACCCACAGCCACAAAGGCATAAGGGCTTAGCAGTACCGGCGTCTCACCGAATGTCGTCTTTGTATTATGTGCGACCTCTGCACGGATCAGCCAACCACTGTCGCCGCGCAACTCACCGGGTTCAAAACCCGACAGCTCGCGCGCACCTGACAAGCCGAACTGTTCAGATGTCAAAAGCGGATCGCCAAATGACATCTGTGCGCGGCCCGTTATCGACAGCACAATGCTGTCCGACAATGACCGCTGATGATATCCCGAAAGGCTAAGCTTGGTGAACTTTGCATCCGCGCCTTGCCGCGACAGCGGTGTGCCGGCACCGACATCATCCAGCGTGCGCGCGCCCAGCGCATCCACACCGCGTGACAAAACAGCGCCTACGTCACTGAAGGCACCATCATCGTGAATATAGCTGAGACTGCCACTCAAGCGCAGCGCAGTAATCTTGTCGTCGTAAATGGGTGTCGTACCGCCACCGGCGATCAGGTCCTGACTGTCGTGCTGGCGGTCGATGGAAAACTGGGTGGTCACGTTGACCTGCCGTGAGCGCACAAACGGATAGATCAGGCGCAGCGACTGACGGTCGAAGTTGGAGCGCGTAGGCGACAGCACGTCATCCGGTGTTGTATCGCTGGATGTGATTTCACCATTAAGCGCCAGACCGTCGCCGCCGATGGGCAGAATAAAACCACCAGCCAGCACGCGGTATTGCGGATCGCTGCCAAAATAGTCGGAAGGACTTCCTGAGGCGCGGGCGTAAAAGGTCTCCCCAAAGCCGAAGGGGCTGTTGAACTCGACACCGGCACTCAGATTGAAATTACCGAGTGAGTCCGTGATGTTGTTATCAAACCCGACAAAGCCTGTGATCTTCTTATACTCCGGCTCCAGCGTCAGAACCGTGCCGCCCGGAAGGTTGCCCTGACCCAGCGCAGAACCAAGTGCAACACCGGCCGTATCGCCAGCCAGCAACAATTGCCGCTCAAGCTGGCGTAGTGTGATCCCCTTGCGGTTGACCAGAGGGGCCGTCAGGCGGTCGATCCGCTTTTGAATTTCCGGTGGCGCGGCAGTGGTATCGACAGTTTCAACAAAACCGTCAACAACTGCGACGCGCAAAACACCGCCATCACGCAGGCTTTGTTGTGGCAACACGATACGCGCCAAAACATAACCCGCATTTGCGTAGGCTTCTTCAAGCGCTGCCACTTCGTTAAACAGGTCAGAGACCGCAACCCGTCCGTTAGTCAGCTTTTCGGACAACCGCGCATTGGCTTCGGCCATCTGAGGCAGACCACCTTGCAGGTTGACGTCTGACAGTGTGATCCCGATCTTCTCCGCGCCAGCGGGAGCCTGACTTCCCGTCGCACCAGAGAACACAATAGCGCCATTCAGCTTTTGCAAAGGTGGCGCGAAGTTTTCAGGAGTAACCGAGCTGGCGGTCGTGGTGTCTTGCGCGTACCCGATTTGTGGTGCGCCAAGCCCCGCAGCAATAACAAACAACGCTGCGGAAATCAGCCTTGCGGCAACAGATTTACGGCGCGAGTTTCCGGTTACCATATGGCACCCTCCAAACATTCAAATCAGGCAGTCGGAAAAAATAATTACTAATTCGACTGATAATACTACAAATTCGATCACAGGCTAATCGTGACGGGACACAGCATGCAAGGGTTTTTGGTTAACTTCAAAGACCTGTAAGCCAAGTGAAGGACACTTTGGGCTCAAGAAAAACTCACTGTGGCTGCAATACCACGTCCATCTGGGCAGCATCCATGCAGTTACATGTGCGATTCTCTTTCTATCATAGCGCGCTTTGTCGCGTTCCGTCCCTGCCCACTGTGGTAATAACGCTCGAAGAGATACTGATCTCGCATGTTGGCCGTGGCAGAGCGATTCTTTTTATTCGCGGGTCCCGTCAGACCTAGTGCGTCGCTTGCTCAAATGCGAATGCGCAAAAAAGCTCTTTAAACAAAGTCGGATGGGTTGTTCTCCACGCTAGATGGTTCGCACCTGACAGACATGCGGTTATGCCCAAACCCTTATTTTATATACCGTACCAAGTTCGAGTAACCCGCAATGGATATTTACCCGTGCACACGCTTGGGCCTCGATTACTTATGAAAATCATAGCATTTAATATTTACTTACTAAAATAGTCAGATTAAGCGTTCCCGAATAAAGCGAGCAAACCTCAGCCTGAGTAGCCAGCGTAATAGTTGAACATTCATCGCGAGGGACAAATGTATCGTACACCTGAACGCACCGCGAACGCGGGCAAACACCACAGAAAATCTTCACTTGTTGTCGGGGGCTTTGGTGCCTCTCTGGCAATGGCTTGTATGGCCACCAGCGGCTCGGCGCAGGACACTGACCTGATCGTTCTGCCCACAGTCGAGGTAGAGACTACAGAAGAGCCAACTCCACCACGCAAGACTGCACGCGCGCCGGTCAAGGCGAAGCCGGCACCCCGCCGCGCCGCAAAGCCACGCGCCGCGACACCTACGGTTTGCACGCCAGCTCTGGCCGGAACCCCTGTGTGTGCCGCCGAAGAAGCCGCAGAGCGGGAAGCACAACAGCTAGCAAAAGCACAGGCACTGGCCGAAGCGAAAGAAGCCGCTGGCGGCAGCAGCTATGCCGATCCTGACGCACCGTTCAAAGCAAACACGCTCGCCAACAGCCGTATGCCCGGACCGCTTGAGGATAACCCGCGGACAGTCACCGCAATCACACAGGAGGTGCTTGAAACCACTGGCACCACCAGCGTGCGCGAGTTGGCGCGCTCCACGCCGGGCATCTCGCTTGGCTTCGGCGAAGGCGGTAATTCGTTTGGTGACAACATCTATATTCGCGGGTTCAAAGCCAACAACGATACCTATACCGACGGCGTTCGCAGCCCGGGCACCGGTGTGGCTGAAACCTTCAACACAGAACAGGTCGAGGTCGTCAAAGGCCCCGCTGGCACTGTCGGCGGGCGCGGCACCACAGGCGGCGCAATCGATGTAATCTCCAAGAAGACTCAGGACATTGATTTTACCCGCACCGTGACGACTTTGACGGATGCCTCAACCGTTCGCCAGACGATCGACACCAACAAGGTCATCAACGACCGCCTTCAACTGCGGTTCAACGGAATGCTCCAAGATGGCAACGTGGCCGGTCGGGACAATGCCGCCGATAACCGCAAGGGTGCCGCGCTGGCGATGACGTTTCAGGCGACAGACGCGCTCACCTTCGAAGGCAACCTGAGTTATACAAAGATTGAGCAGACGCCGGACTGGGGCGTGCCTTACGTGAACAATGAGGAACTGGGTCTGGTTGGTCCGGTTACAGAATTCGGCATTGACCGCAGTACGTTCTATGGTGTGCCGGGGCGGGACTTCCAAGTTTACGAGGAAACGGTTGCCACAGCAAAAGCACAGTACGATTTTGACAATGGCATGAAGCTGACCAACACGTTCCGTGCCTCGCGATCCTTGAACGACTATGTTCTGACAGCACCAAGCAGCCTACGCGACAACGACTCAACCAACCCCGAAGACTGGCAGGTCGGGCTGAGTTTCAAGAGTTGGTATCAAGAGACGGAAGTCCTTGCCAATGTGCTTGAATTGAGCGGTGAAGGCCGCTTTGCCGGTGCCACGCACGAATACGTTGTCGGGTTTGCGACATCGCGCGAAGAAATCGAAAAACTCAGCTACTCCAATCTGAGCAGTGAAGACTATCTGCCGCCAGATGGTCAGCGCGGTTGCACGGTCAGCGCCATCAACCCCAACCCTATCGCAGAAGGCTGCTGGTCAGGCGAACAACCCCAACTTGGCACCGATGTCACGGCGACCACGGTCAAGACAACGTCCCTTTATGCGCTCGACACAGTCACCTTGTCGGACAGATGGAAGGTCAACGGCGGACTTCGTATCGATATGTATGACATCGAGCGGACCGGCGTCAGCGGCGGAGAGGCATATTCGCTGTCGCGCGATGACGTCATGTTCAACTGGAACCTTGGCACGACCTATGCGGTCACAGATCGCCTGAATGTCTATGCGGCAGCGGCGACCTCGACCAATCCGGCAGGACAGGAGCTGGAAGCCGGGGGCGGCTTCTATGGCGGTCTTGATACGAACGGTTCAGGTCTGGCACCGGAAGAGAACACATCGCTCGAGGTTGGGGCAAAGTTCAGCTTTACACCAGACCTTCTGCTGACTGCCGCGCTTTACCAAACGACCAAGGATCAGGCACGCGAAGACGTCGGGCCGCGCGGTGCCTCTGTGACATCGGATACCCTGAAGTACCGCATTCAGGGTCTGGAACTCGGCGTCGCCGGTAAGGTGACAGAACGGTTGAGCCTGTTCGGGGGTGCGAACTTCATGAACAGCAAGATCTTGGAAAGTGCAGACAGCGAGAATGTCGGACTGTCGGTTGCAAACGTGGCCCATGAACAGCTCAACATTCTGGCGACTTATCAGGTGACCGACAGGCTGATGATCGGGGGGCGTGTCAACTATCAAGGCTCCATCGATCTGGGCAGCGTCGCAGCAAACGGCAGGTCCATTTCGGATGCGTTGACCTTTGATCTTCTGGGCGAATACGCCGTGGCCGACAACGCCAAGCTGAAGATGGGCATCACCAATGTCGCAGACAAAACCGTCTATGACGCAGCCTACCGTTCGGGCACGCCATTCACCTACGTCGCACCGGGCCGCGAGATTTCCGTGTCACTGGAAATGAAGTTCTGACCCAATCTTTAAATCTTCGGGCAGCCTTTCTGGCTGCCCGTACACTTCTGAGGACAAATCATGCTGATCACCATCCCCTCCATCCTGACCAAAGATGACGTCAAACAGGTGCGTGCGCATCTGGATGCCGCCAACTGGGAAGACGGATCAACAACCGCTGGTCCGCAGTCCGCCGAGGTAAAGCGCAATCAGCAATTGCCCCCCATGTCGGAAGCCGCCCAAACGCTTGGCAAATTCATCCTCCAAAAACTGACCGAGGACCCGCTTTTTCTGTCAGCCGCGCTGCCTTCCCGCATTCTGCCGCCCATGTTCAACAAATACGAAGAAGCCGAGACATTCGGCTCTCACATAGATAACGCCATTCGAGTGAACCCGCTGACGCAAGAGCGTCTGCGCACAGACCTCTCCATGACATTGTTCCTGAGTGAGCCGGAAGACTATGATGGTGGCGAGCTTTTGATCGAAGATCACTATGGCAGCCAGACGGTAAAACTCCCTGCTGGCGATATGATCCTTTATCCCGCAACCAGCCTGCATGAAGTGACACCGGTCACACGTGGCGTGCGGGTGTCCTCCTTTTTCTGGCTTCAAAGCATGATCCGCTCTGAGGCCAACCGCAGAACCCTGTTCGATCTGGACCAGTCAATTCAAGCCCTTTCTGCGCTGATTGGCGCGAACGACCCCGAAACAGTTCGCCTGACCGGCATCTATCACAACCTGATCCGTACATGGGCGGAGACTTGATCAATGAAAGCTACATCAATCACCCTCACAGCCCTTCTCGCGATGACAGCAGCAGTTCCTGCTGCAGCACTTGATCTTGAGACCCTCACGCTGCTTCTGGAGCAGGCAGAGCATGACGAGATGTCACCGCTGGGCATGTTTATGGCGGCGGATTGGGTGGTCAAAGGCGTGATGCTTTCGCTGCTTTTCGCGTCAGCATTGGTCTGGGTGATCTTTCTGGCGAAAATCATGATCCTCCGGTGGGAGCGCGGTGTTCTGCGCAGACGTTACCGTTCATTGGACAAGGCAGGGTCGCTGCATGACGCCAAAGATCTGTTTGCCAAAAGAAAAGGCGTAGTGGGTCAAATGGTGCGTGCAGCCTTGCGTGAACGTGCCGCGACAGGCAACGACGCGGAGCTCAAGTCAGGCATTAAGGAGCGAGCGGGCTCTGAAATTGCACGGATTGAGGCGGGTGCTGCCAGACGGATGAGCCTTGGTGCAGGTGTTCTTGCGAATGTGGGTTCGACCGCGCCATTTGTCGGCCTGTTCGGCACGGTCTGGGGCATCATGAACAGCTTCATTTCGATTTCCGAAAGCAACACTACCAATCTCGCCATCGTCGCACCCGGCATCGCAGAGGCCCTGCTGGCAACGGCAATCGGTCTTGTTGCGGCCATTCCGGCGGTGATTTTCTACAATGTGCTTGCGCGCGGTATGGGCGGCTACAAGGTTATGCTGGCCGATGCGGGTGCCTTGGTCGAACGCACCCTTTCGCGTGATCTTGATCTGGACTGCAAGGACACCGGACACAAACGCCCTGTCATCCAGTTGGGATCATTCTCAGCCCCGGCAGCGGAGTAGACGGCATGGGAGCTCGACTTCGTGGTGACGACGATGGTGATCTTAGCGAAAACAGCGAGATCAACGTCACCCCCTTCATCGACGTCATGTTGGTTCTGCTGATTATCTTTATGATCGCCGCCCCCCTTTCCACTGTCGATATCCCTGTGGAGTTGCCAGTGGCCGTGGCGGAGGCACCTGATCGCCCAAGTGATCCGGTTTTCATCACGATTACCGAAGAGCTTGATCTGTCCGTGGGCGAAACAAGCACAACACATGACAGGCTTTTTATCGATGTTGGCATCGCCACGCGGCAAAAGCGCGACACGCGGATCTTTATCCGCGCGGACAAATCTGTCCCCTATGGTGAGTTTATCCGCGTGATGAACATCTTGCGGGCGGACGGGTTTCTTAAAGTCGGTCTGGTTGGTCTCGACGAAAACGTGGCTGACGCCCCAGCCCCTGATCCGCAGAGCGACCCATGAGCCTGACCTACACCTCGCGTAGCGCCATGCCCGTCTTCTGGTGTGTCGCCATTGCCTTAAGCGCTGCGTTGCATGTGGGTTTGCCCACGCAAATCCTAAGCCATCCCGCAATGCCTGAACCAGTTGAGCGCCAGCCGGACGGGATCACAGGTGCGATAATGTTTGATCTGTCAGACATCATCGCAGCACCGTCAGCGCTGGAAGATGACAGCGTGGCACAAGAGGAAGCACAAGAAGCGCCAACGGTGACGGAAAGTCCCGAACACGTCGAAACCGCGCAGGCCGCAGAGCAGCCGATCCTCAGCCAGATCCCCTATGATGTGGAGGATGAGAGCCTGAAATTCGGTGTAGCAGCGCCCGAGCCGGAAGCAGAAACCGAAGAGGTTGCCGAAGAGATTGCTACCGAACGCGACCCCGAACAGGTGGACGCCGAAAGTCAGGTCGGGGCGGAGGACCGTCAAGCGGCAGAACAGTCAGTTGCAGGGGTAGAGGCAAAGACCGAAGCCGAGACCGCAGAAGCAGCAAGCGAAGGGCTGACTGCCGAACAGACAGAAGAAATTCGCGACTGGCAAAAGAGCATCGTCCTGCTGATCAGCAGCGCCAAGACCTATCCCGCAAAGGCCCGCAGCGCTGGCATCGAAGGTGAGGTACAAATCCGCTTTACCCTCGACCGTTACGGAGCGCTCGTTTCGGCTGAGGTGGCAAAATCTTCGGGGTCCATGATCCTTGACGCCGCAGCACTGCAAACAGTGGAAGGCGCGCAAAAGATGCCAACGCCACCGAACTACCTGACCGGCGATACATTCACCCTGCTGATCCCGCTGCGCTATAGCTTCAGGTGAACCATATCCCGTGTGGTGTCATCTAAGGTGGCACAGCCTGACAGCAACATCGCGACCTCTAGCTCGTCTCGCAGCAACCGAAGTACATGGCTGACGCCCAGCTCGCCCGCAACGGCGAGGCCACAAACGATTGGCCGCCCGACCAGCACGGCCTTTGCCCCCAATGCGAGCGCCACGAAAATATCAACGCCGCGCCGGATGCCGCCATCCATCAATACGGGATACTTCGGCCCAACCTTTGCGACAATTGCCGGTAGCACATCCAAAGTCGCAGGCGCTTTATCCAGAACACGCCCACCATGGTTCGACACAATCACTCCGGCGGCCCCGATTGATAGCGATTTGGCCGCATCGTCGGGGTGAAGAATACCCTTCAATAGGACTGGCACCTGCACCGATTGGATAAGCCAAGCGACATCATCCCAATCCGGCAGGGTTGGCGCGATACCATCAAAAACGACTGACTGGTCTTCGGTAAGCGCCGGGAATTGCGGCGGCGCGAAACCTGATAGGTTGACGGCACTCACCTCGGGCGGCAGTCGGAAACCTGCTTCGATCTCGCGGTCGCGTACACCCTGCACTGGCGCATCAATTGTCAGCACCAGTGTGCTGAACCCGGCGGCCAATGCCATCTCAGCAAGCTCAAGCGTAACCTCCCTGCTGCCCATCCAGTACAATTGGAACCAATCGCAAACATTCCCTGCTGCACGGACTTGCTTAATCTCAGCACTGCTTTGAGCGCTTAGAACCATTTTTGTGTTCTGCGCCTCGGCACCGTGTGCCGTGGCGACTTCACCCGAAGGATGCAGCAACCGGTGGTAGGCAAAAGGTGCAATTAACAAAGGCGAAGAAAACGTTTGACCAAGCAGCGACGTTTCTGTCGATCCCCCGCCCATCCCGCGCAGTGGCCTTGGTGTTATCTTTGCATGGCCGAAAGCCTGTTCATTGCCGATCAGGGTTTCTTCGTTTCCGGCCCCTGAAAGAAAATATGCACGGTTTTCCTCACTCATGCCGGTACGGGCGCGCTGATAATATTCATTCAGCGTGGATGGCAGCTGATCTGGTTCGCGCATGGCCATTACATTCTATATTCTATGGCGAGCCTGTAGACACACCTTTGCAAGCGTTTGGAACCGGTGCCCCGCCAGTTCAGCTTGTTTATCCTAATTCATGACATCTGGAGATCAAAGGTCATAACGGGTGCGAGCACAGAGTGATTGAGCCAAAATTGAAGAGATGCTTCGAGTTCTCTAGCCGAAACCTACTCCAGCCCAAGCATCCGCTTTTTGTCCGCCGCCCACTTCATAATCGTTAAGATCAAACGTTAACGCCGTCAGCGAGACACATATGCCCAATGCAAAATTCTTGCCCAAATCTGTACCGGCGAGCGTGTGCTGAAGCTCTTGTCCGAGATCCTGTGTCCCGATAAATGCCGCGATGATGACCATAGTGAGCGCGAACATGATCGCTTGGTTAAAGCCGACAGCCATGGTCGGCAGGGCAAGCAGCAGTTGCACGCTCCACAGCATTTACATGCGAGTCGCGCCGGACATATCGGCGGCTTCCGTCATCTCTTCGGGCAGGCTGCGCAGCCCCTCGGTTGTGTAGCGGGTCAGAGGCACCATCGCCAACAGCTTGGCCCCTAGGCCCTGCATGCCGATGAAGGCAGTCAGAACGACCATCGCAAGACACAGCATAATAAGCTAGTTCACCCCTATCAGAATCTCGGTCCGCGCCGGTGGAATGTAGACATGCCGCAACATCTGCGACTTGGTGCAGCCGCTCATCTTTCCGGCTTCAACCACTTCAAGCGGCACTTTCTGCAGCCCTAATGTTGTCATTAGGATCATCGGAGGAATGGCATAGATTATTGTGGCAACCGCGCCCGCTGTCGGGCCAACCTTTAAGAAGATCACGGCGGGCAGACCAGGTCGTCTTTCACAAAGTTGAAAATCGTATCCAGCACGCCGGCGAAGTCCGGAGCGAGCGTTTCTGGCACGCGGTGCAACCAAGCGGGCAACAATCCTGAGTATTTAATCACGTTTATAATGAATGCTGCGGCTACAAAGGCGACTGTGACCTGGCCGTCCTGTGGTGTGCCTTCGCCGACGGCATCGTGTCGCGCAGGAACTCCGGCATGAACGACGCGGGCCTTGTCGATGTCTTCGGTGAACTTTCGCACCTAGTCGGTCGCCGGATGGCACACAATTTGATCGGGCGTATCGCATTGCTCAACCGCGCCGTCTTTCATGATCGCAATCCGGTCCGCCAGACTCATGGCCTCGTCGAAATCATGGGTGATGAACACAATCGTTTTGCTCAACACTTAGGAAAACTGAAATGGCGATCCCGGGAGGACTCGAACCCCCAACCCCCTGATTAGAAGTCAGGTGCTCTATCCAGTTGAGCTACGGGACCTTAGGTGCGTGATAACCTCAGTGGATTTGCAGTGCAATGCTCTGATCCGCATTCAGCACAATTCACCTCACACGGCCAGCACATCTATTCCTATTCGAACGCGCTACCCTAGTGGGTCCAGGCACCACGGCGACCCGTGGCGAAATTCTCTCCGTAACCGCCTGCACGGATGTTCGGTTTGCGCTTTTGAGGTTGCTGGATCACGGCGTCGATACCATTTTCGCGCGCATACTCGACCGCCATTTCTTTTGTCTCGAACTGAAGACGGACCTGCGCCTGTGTATCTGACGAAGACGTCCACCCCATCAGCGGATCGACCTCACGCGCCTGTGTCGGCACAAACTCCAGGAACCAGTGGTGGGTTTTTGCGGTGCCGGAGGACATGGCCGTTCGGGCAGGCTGGAAAATACGGGCGCGCATGACTCAACTCCTATCTCAGATGTTGGCGGACTTATCGGACATTCGCGCCAGCAGGGCAAGGCAATCCGGATATAAGCACAGTTTGTCCTTTGAATTGCTGCATTGCAGCATTATATCTTGAGTTGTTCAGGAGAGTAACGATGACCCCCACCGATCTTTTTGCCTTACAGCTCAGATTAGGCACGCTTTTTATTGAGACACAGGCCGTGATGAGCCTGCGCCTGCTTGCCATGGGCGGTGTGATTCCCTCCCATCCCGGTGAGAACACGCGCATGGTTTCGGAAAAAGGGCCTGCTATGACCAAAGCATTTGCGGCCGCGACGCAAGCGATGATGGAGGGCAAGCGCCCGGAGCAGATCATGAGCGCCGCAATCACACCTGTCAGCAAACGAGTCAGATCCAACCGCAAGCGATTGTCGAAATAGGCGATCCTGCTGACAGTTTTTGTCAGCGATACGCCATCCCGACCTTGCACAACGCTGCAAAAGGCACACCTTTGGTCGACAGCCCGAGGATGATCCGATGCCCTATGCACAGACAGACAGCTCTACTATCCCGCCAGTGATGGCCAATCCCGCGCCTGACGTGCGTGCACGCCCCAAGCTTGAGGGCGGCAAAACCTTCAAGCTCAAGACGGAATTTGAACCGGCAGGCGACCAACCGACCGCGATCAAGGAGCTGACGGCAGGTGTTGCAGACGGGGACCGCAATCAGGTGCTGTTGGGGGCCACCGGTACCGGCAAAACCTTTACCATGGCCAAAGTGATTGAAGAAACCCAGCGGCCCGCAATCATCCTTGCGCCGAACAAAACGCTGGCTGCACAGTTGTACGGAGAGTTCAAAGGGTTCTTTCCCGACAATGCTGTCGAGTACTTCGTGAGCTACTACGACTACTATCAACCCGAGGCATATGTCGCGCGGTCTGATACGTTCATTGAGAAAGAAAGCCAGATTAACGAGCAGATCGACCGCATGCGCCACTCCGCCACGCGGGCACTGTTGGAGCGTGATGATGTAATCATCGTCGCATCGGTATCTTGTATCTACGGCATCGGCTCTGTCGAGACCTATGGCGCGATGACGCAAGACCTCAAGGCCGGCTCAATCTATGACCAACGTCAAGTGATCGCCGATCTGGTGGCACAGCAGTACCGGCGCAACGATGCGGCGTTCCAGCGTGGGTCATTTCGTGTTCGGGGCGATTCACTTGAGATTTTCCCAGCGCACCTTGATGACCGCGCATGGCGTTTGTCGTTCTTCGGTGAAGAACTGGAGAGCATCACTGAATTTGATCCACTGACTGGCGAGAAGACGGACACCTTTGATCAAATCAGGGTTTACGCCAACAGCCACTATGTGACGCCAAAGCCGACGATGTCCCAGGCGATTATCGGGATCAAGAAAGAGCTGCGGATGCGGCTGGATCAGTTGGTGGCAGATGGCAAGCTGCTGGAAGCGCAGCGCCTTGAGCAGCGTACGAATTTTGATCTGGAAATGCTGGAAGCGACCGGCGTGTGCAACGGGATCGAGAACTATTCCCGGTACCTGACAGGCCGCGCTCCGGGTGAGCCGCCCCCCACCCTGTTCGAATTTATCCCTGATAACGCGATTGTTTTCGCTGACGAAAGCCACGTTTCCGTCCCCCAGATCGGTGGGATGTATAAGGGGGACTACAGACGCAAGTTTACGCTGGCCGAACACGGGTTCCGCTTGCCCTCTTGTATGGACAATCGCCCGCTCAAGTTCGAGGAATGGGATGCAATGCGCCCACAGTCGATCTTTGTATCGGCGACCCCGGCAGACTGGGAGATCGAACAAACGGGTGGCGTGTTTACCGAACAGGTGATCCGCCCGACCGGTCTTTTGGACCCCAAGATCGAAATCCGTCCTGTTGAGATGCAGGTAGACGACCTGCTTGATGAGGTGCGACGCGTGGCCGCCGATGGTTACCGGACGCTCTGTACTACCCTGACCAAGCGGATGGCCGAAGACCTGACTGAATATATGCACGAACAGGGTATCCGCGTGCGCTACATGCACTCGGACATCGACACGATTGAACGGATCGAAATCCTGCGCGATCTGCGCCTTGGTGCCTTCGACGTGCTGATCGGGATCAACCTCTTGCGAGAAGGACTGGACATTCCCGAATGTGGGTTGGTCGCCATTCTGGATGCCGACAAGGAAGGTTTCTTGCGCTCGGAGACATCCTTGATCCAGACAATCGGACGTGCGGCCCGAAATTCAGAAGGCCGTGTGATCATGTACGCGGACCGCGTGACCGGCTCGATGGAGCGGGCGATGGGAGAGACGGAACGTCGCCGTGCCAAGCAGATGGCCTATAACGAAGAACACGGCATTACGCCCGAAACGGTCAAGAAAAACGTCGAGGACATTCTTGCCGGTCTCTACAAGGGCGATGTGGACATGAACCGCGTTACGACCCAGATCGACAGCAAAATGGCGGGCAGCAACATGCAGGCTGTTCTGGACGGACTGCGCACCGACATGCGCAAGGCCGCAGAGAACCTTGAATTCGAAGAAGCTGCCCGACTTCGAGATGAGGTTAAACGGCTGGAAGCAGTGGACCTCGCCATCGCGGACGATCCGATGGCGCGTCAGTATGCTGTCGACAAAGCCGTGGACAATGCCAAAAAGGCGTCAGGCCGGTCCACCATGGGACGAGGCGGCATGCGTGGCGGTGTGAAGCGGAAGAAGGGGCGATAGGATTTCGCTGGCACGAAGTTGATATACTATTTTCGGAAAAACCGGGGTCAGGGAACTTTTTGTCGCACCCGTAGTTAACTTCACAAGCAACACATGAAGGAGACACACAATGGAATATGGTATTCTCGGCCTCATCATCCTGATCGCCAACATCTATGCGATCTATCAGGTAATCACCTCAGGCGCATCCGGTCTGGCAAAGATCATCTGGACCGTAGCGATCCTCGTACTGCCCGTACTTGGCCTGATTGCATGGTTGATCGCTGGCCCACGTGGCGGCACCGTGCGCGTATAACCGCAATCCGAAACTAAATTTCTGGGTCCGGCAATTGTTTGCCGGACCCTTTTTTGTGCGGCACTTCTATCACAGCCCTGAATTACCCTTAGGTTGCATTTTGAATTTCGCAACACCCTATGGTAATAAATCTCGTGGAGGTGCCATGCGTTTTGGTTGGGTGTTAATTTTGGCGGTCTGGATGATGTCGGTATCTACTGCATCGGCAGGAGCATGGTTGCGCGAAGAGGCAACAGGCTTCGTTTCTCTCAGCTTCGGTGCCACGCAGTTTTCCGAAACAACAAACGGCCTTTACCTCGAATATGGCGTGTCGCCAAAAACGACGGTTGGGCTTGATATCAGCACGTTTACCAATAGCCAAAATGTCAGAAACGGCTTCGGAAATCTCTTCCTGCGCCGCGCATTAGGACCGTCTGATAAACCCTCCAAGTTTTCATATGAAATTGGCATCGGCGGTTTATGGGGCAACGAAATGCAACGCCCCACCCTAAAATCAGGGCTTTCATGGGGTCGTGGCTTTCAGGTGAAGGACCGCAACGGCTGGGTGAATATTGATGGCGCGTTCGTTTATGAGCCCACTTTGGGCGAACACATTACAAAGCTCGACGGCACACTGGGTATCGGCTTCTCGCAGCTCACGACCGGCTTGTTCGAAGTGAACATATCCCACCAGAATGAAGAACTTTACGGAGCCTTCGAGCCATCCGTGCTCTTCAAACCTGCAAAAAGCCTCTTCCAAATCAAAGTCGGCGCGCAGATCCCCTTTGAGGAACAGAAGAAAACAGCGCTCAAGCTGGGGATTTGGCATAACTTCTGATCCAAACAACTTCGGGCCAGATGCTTTCCATCCGGCCCGCTTCTGCTCCCCAGCCGCTAGCGGTTGTCCATCCGGATCGAGGTCTGCACCTTACCTTTCACATCGGTCGGCCAGACCACCTGTATCTGGTTACGGTTACCGCCTCGCGCAGTGTCGACGTATGGCATATCGTACTGGCGGACGTTGTTATCGTTCCGAATTGGGCCAAGCGCCAAAACTGAATCCACAGTGACCGCTTCGCCCTGAAACGGCAGCACATCTGCTGCGCTGATCGTCCATGCGTCAGATACTGTCGACTGCGTATAGTTGATCTGTGCTGGATTTGAGACCTGTATCGAAACCCCCAAATAGGAATTACCTTCAAAGGTCACATTACGACACCGAGACATATCAAGGTCTGCAAAACTGGTATCCACCCGCTCAACCCGGTCAATGAATCCGTTCAGACTACGAAAGCGGTTACCAGTGACAGACACCCCATTCAGGAAATGGCCTGATCCGTGCGGCTTCACAATGAAGTAGCTGAACCAGGGTGCCACATCACCGGACAAGAACATATTGTCCGTGATGCTCAATGCCGAGAACGAAAACCCGGAGGTGAAGCCCGGACTTGGGTCATGTTCGTTCGTCCATTCAATTGAACAGTTATCGATGTAGTTGTTTGAAATCACTGTACCGACACTCTGGCTCGCCAGTACAATGCCCGCAGACCGGACACCATTCACAACGCCATCCCCTTGAAAGAAGTGGTTGTTGGTAAACTGGTTGTTGGATCCACCTAATACACAGAAATGGCGGAAGCGGGTCGCGCGATTGTCCCTGACCTTCAGATCATTCGTATTCGAGTTAAACCCGATTGAACGACGTGCTGGAACATCAAGGGAATCCTCCGCTGAAAGGAACTGGCAACGGTCAATCAGCATGCCCTGACACCCGGTCCCAACCGACGAAACACCGCGGTCGGCAGGTCGGCTGATAAAGCAATCGCGAAGGTGGAACGTAATCCCGCCACGTGCAAGCAAGACGCCAGAACAACGGTCGTTGCACTGCAACTCGATATCGGCCAGCACAAACTTGCTCAGGGCATTGAAGCCACTGAAATCAATCAGGTATTTGAACTTGCGGAAAGTGAAATTCTGCCGTCCTTCTGCATCATAAAGCGGCCGGCTAAGCGTAATCTCCTGACGGGCCAGATCCTTGTCACGGACATAGACCTCACGCCCGACACCCGTACCCTCTACCAACGCCCCGATCGGGATACTCGCGATGTTGTTTACCGATGTCAGGGTACGTGAATCGCTGGCAGAATAAGTAGCGGCAGAGGAATATACATCCGTGTTCCATGCCGCACTCGCGGCGGCCTCCAACTGACCATTCCGGATCACGCGGCGCGTGGCATAAGACACCGTTCCAGGAACTGCTGATTGCATATCCAACGGCTCAGTGATGTTGATTTTGCGCCCGCCCATATCGAGGGAGTCGTGATCGGCGTTGTTCAACAGCGCCTGAAATGCCTTCTTGAAAGCGACCTCCTCGTTTTCGAACGCCTCGATATAAGTCGGAAGGTCGAAATTGCGCCGCAACAGCAGAACCGCATTATCCGGCATGCTGACGCGCCCTTCAAACTTTACGGGTGTGTCGATGGTAACGTCATTGGCAAGGCGGAAGTTGCCAGCGGGTACAAAAACTGTCCGCCCATTCGCAGCTGCATTCGCCGCCTCAAAGGCTGCAGAGTTGTCGGTGTTCCCATTGCCGATGGCACCATAATCAGTGACATCCACAATCGAAATCATATCTCGCAAAAAAACTGATGTGATGTCCTCGATCTGGATATCATCCACCCGAATGATACCGCCGTTCGGACCGACCAGATCGATACCGAAATGACCATAGACAGGCTCGGTCCCCCAAACCATATCTACACCACCACGACCTCCCGTCCCGATGATCGCGCTGATCTCGACAACGTCGCCGTAGCTTTGCAAGGTTGTGAAAGTCGAGAATTCGTTCAGGCCACCCACACGTGTTCCGTTCCCTCGCGCGGGATAACCCCCGATCCGTACCGAAGGCAAGTTGCCACTGATCGCCTTCACCCGCACCGAAACACGCAGATAACATCCGGGCAGCAAGGGCGTTTGACCCATATACCGGAGCTTCTGGGTATTTTGCGTCTTAAGCAACTCCAACGATCCGGCAAAATCCTGATCCGCTGCTACAAAAAGCGCATTGGTTGCATTTTCATAGGTGTCTGAACCCGGCGTGCCATCCCCGCTTGACCAGACATCCAGACCATTCGCAAAAGGTGTTGGCATCAGCACCAAGCCGTCGGTAATTGCCTTGTTCATTGATAATCCCTTTCTGCGCAAGCACGGCGACATGCGGTCACCGATTTGCGTTTGATTGCCTGTGATCCCGACGCATGCCGGTTCAGAGACAGGGAAATATCAATCATCCGTTAAGCTTGGCTAAGACGACCGTGCGCAACCCGTCGCAACACCACGAGTTTCACTTATCCGATTATCCCAGCAGGAGCAGCCGGACTTCTCAGCTTAGATCTGTAGGTCTAGGCATTCACGCCCGGTGCATCCAGAATTTGCACTCCACCGATACGCCATCCGGCTTCGGTCTCCTGCATCCGGTACAGCAGAACATGCATAAAACCTTTCTGGTCCGTAATCTGCACCTTCTGCCACATCGAACCTTGATGCTCTTTCAGTTCAAGATACCGAACTTCCGCAGGTCGCCAGACCATAGGATATCCGCCGGTCACCATCCGCTCAAAGTTCTGCGGCGACTGGAACAGTTGCTGCAATGTCGGCGTCGCGTAAGTGAACGCCCGCTCAAAATCATCTGCCTTAAATGCTTCAAGCTGGCTGTTGATCGTGCCTTCGATCTCGGATTGTTGCCCTGCGGCACCAAATGCCACAAGAACGGTCAGAACCGCCCCGCCCAGCACGCTCATAAACCTCTTCCACATGACAAAACTCCCCTGCTGCGTTGACCTATGGTAAATCACGACAGCAGCAGGGCAAGAGTTTCACGCCGCCAGAAGTTTACCCGCCAACGCGTCGTCGATCAGTTCAACTGTCTCATCCACACCGTAAAGGGCGATAAAGCCACCGAAACGCGGACCCTGGCTTGCACCCAACAAGACTTCGTACAGCGCAGTAAACCAATCGCGCAGCGGGTCAAAACGCTCTTTGCCGACGGCGAACACCATTGTCTGCAAGGCTTCTGCGTCCAGCCCGCCATCCCACGACTTCAGGTTTTCGCGCAACTCTTCCAGCGCCTCCCGCTCCAGATCAGTTGGGGCACGGAACACTTTATGAGGTTTAACAAAGTCATTGTAATACCGCACCGCATGACCGGCAGCGGCATCCATACCGGGATTTTTCTCCGCCGATGCTTCGGGTGCATACCGCTGAATGAACCCCCACAGCTTCGACTTGTCCTCGGCGCTCGACACAGATGCAAGGTTCAGCAACATCGAGAAAGGCACAACCATATCACTCACCGGCACATCACCACCGTGAATGTGCCATACTGGGTTATTCAGTCGCCCCTTTGCATCCTGATCCACGTAAGCGCGCAACTGTTGATGATACTCGTCGACCGCCTTCGGGATTACATCAAAATGCATCCGCTTGGCAGTCTTTGGTTTGAGATACATAAAGTACGACAGGCTCTCGGTGCTGGCATAGGTCAGCCATTGGTCAATTGAAATGCCGTTGCCGGAAGACTTTGAAATCTTCTGGCCGTTCTCGTCCAAGAACAACTCATAGCTGAAGTGGTTCGGTTTCTTACCGCCCAAAATCTCGCAGATGCGGTCATAGATCGCCGTATTCGTCGCGTGTTCCTTGCCGTACATTTCGAAATCAACATCCAGCGCAGCCCAGCGCGCGCCGAAATCGGGCTTCCACTGCAATTTCACATTGCCGCCCGTTACAGGAAGCGTCCATTCCTTGCCGTCTTCATCATCAAACGTAACGGTATGGTTCACCGCATCTACGTTTTTCATCGGCACGTACAATACACGCCCCGTTTCGGGATGGATTGGCAGGAAAATCGAATACGTCTGCTGGCGCTCTTCGCGCAAAGACTTCAGCATCACAGCCATTACCTGATCGTAGCGTTCGCAGGCGAGCTTCAAAATCTCGTCAAAATGACCTGCACGATAGAACTCGCGTGCGGAATAGAACTCGTATTCAAATCCGAACGTATCAAGGAAACGCCGCAACATCGCATTGTTGTGATGTCCGAAGCTCTCGAATTCGCCAAACGGATCCGGCACAGACGTCAGCGGTTTATGCATATGCTCCGCCAACATTTCCTGTTGAGGCACGTTGCCGGGAACCTTGCGCATTCCGTCCAGATCGTCGGAAAAGCAAATGAGTTTTGTGGGGATATCGCTGATCTCTTCAAAGGCCCGCTGAATCATCGTCGTCCGCAAAACCTCGCCAAACGTCCCGATATGCGGCAGGCCGGACGGACCATAGCCCGTTTCGAACAAAACAAATCCCTTTTCCGGCGGGGCTTTCGCATAGCGTTTGAGCACCGCGCGCGCTTCTTCAAAGGGCCACGCCTTGCTGCTCATCGCTGCATCCCGCATCTCAGACATTTGCATCATCCATTTTTCGCCGATTCCGCGCCCCATGCGCGCCAGCCGAACGTCTTCCTATTGCGTCCCCTCTTGGGCGTCAATAATCTGCGCCCTTCATTGACCTCCCAAAGGACATGCCATGTCAGACGCTTCTTCGCTCGCGCTTAGCGCCCAGGATTGCCTTGTTGCCCTTATGGTCGCGGTGTCGGCCTCAGACGAAGACATCCGCACCGCTGAGTTGATTAAAATACAGTCAGCTGTAAATATGCTTCCGATCTTCGTTGATTATGACAATGACCGGCTCAGCACGATCAGCAAAACAGTCTTTGATCTGTTCGAGCAGGAAGACGGTCTGGATGCGCTTTTTGGTCTGATCCGCGAAGGTCTGCCGGAAAGGCTCTACGAGACAGCATATGCGCTCGCCTGCGACGTCGCAGCGGCAGATGGCACTCTCGAAGAGGCCGAGCTCCGCCTGCTCGAAGAAATACGCTATGAGTTGGAAATCGACCGCTTGCATGCTGCCGCAATTGAACGCGGAGCGCGCGCACGCCACTTAAGCTAAGATCAGGCGTCAGGTCTTAACACGCCCGTACAGCGCATCCCAACGCTCGATCAATCCCTGCTGGACCCGCTTTGCCCGCTTATTCCATGTGCGGGCACCCGGCGGGCCTTCGCGCTCGGCCCGGCTGATCTTCGCCCGCGCATTTGCGTCGGCAGCGAAAATAGCAAAGGCCATCTCCCGACCGTCTTGCGCGGTAATATACCCCGCCAATGAGGACACAAAATTCAGCGTGCCAGTCTTTGCATCTACTGCAACAGCCTGATCCTTGATCGGTTTGCCTTTGGCATCCCTGAACCCGAAAGACTTCAGAATTGATCTGAAATCGGCATCCTTAACTGCAAGCAAAGCGCGGGTCATATCCGCCGCAGTCAGTGTGGAATTATCTCCAAGCCCTGAATGATCTACCAATGACGGTGCCTGCATACCCAGTGCGCCTCTTGCCCAACGGTTCATTTCTGCCGCCGATCCGGCCAGATCATCCACACTTCCCAAGCGTTTTCGGCTAGCGGCCAGTCCCACCATCTCCGCCGTAAGGTTTGTAGAAAAACGCAGCATGTCGCGCAGAACCTTGCGCAGATCGTCACTTTGCTGTCGCAAGACAACTTCGTGCTCCGGCAAGCTTTCGATCACCTCTGGCGAGCCTAGACGTATCCCATGCGATCCCGCCATGATCGCGAATATCTCACCTGCATAAAGCGCCGGTTTACGCACAGGCAACCAACGCGCCCCGCCGCCTCCCAAAGCACCTTTGGCAACTGTCCATTGGTCCCGTCCCGCCTGATCACGATAGGTGTATATAGGCGCGTTCCGGTCTTCGATGCGCATGTCGGCAAATCTGACGTCAGGCCGATGCTTCTTGGAACGCCCATCCATAGTGACTGAATATTTGCCGCTGGCCCGCCGCCATTCGAAATGCACACGGTTAAAGTTCATCGCGATACCGCTGACCGCCGGATTATATCCCACATGATCGGGCTGCGCGGGATCGATGCGGGCAACAAATGGCAAGCTGCCCTCGTACACCTTCAGCCCACCTTTGACAGAAGTGATACCACGAGCCTTCAGGTCAGCCGCAAGCTGCGCAACCTTATCTGTATCAAGGGTCGGATCACCGCCCCCGATCAACAAAATATCCCCCTGCACCTCTCCATCCTGAATGCCGCCTGTAACAGCGATCTGCGTCTCGAAACGATGCTCCGGACCCAGCGCCGCCAAAGCATAAAGCGCTGTTATCGCTTTGGTCACGCTGGCTGGGGGCGTCCCGATATGCTCGTTTTCGCACTCCAGCCACTTTCCGGATGCAACATCGGCCAAGGCAAATGCCACCCGTCCCGATAAATTCTGATCGCGAATGATCTCGGAAACTTCCGGAATCGTTTTCTTGAAAAAGTCATCTCCGCGAAGCACCGGACGCAAAGATGCCGCAGGCGGTGCCGCCATAGCCGCTTGTCCGACCGCGCTGATTGCCGCAACCGTGCCTAGAAAACTGCGTCTGGAAATCCGGTGTTTCATGGATTTTCTTAAACCGCACCCTGCGGTGCTCTTCAAGCGCCTTGCAATCACATTTGCATCCACGACAGCGCATGCTACGCAAACGGAATGCAACGTGCCGTTCTGATTATGTTTGTCGCCATGTCACTGATCCCTGCGGGCGACAGCGCTGGCAAGCTTATGACCGGCGGCATGAGCGTGGCTCCTGTCTTCGTCGCATGGTCGCGTTTTGCGCTCGGAACAGTGATGGTGCTGCCGTTTTTGTCCCCCGGCACACTGCGCCTTTTCCGCGACTGGCGGATCTGGCTGCGCGCGCTCATCCTTGCCTGTGGCATCACATCAATCCAGACTGCCCTGCAAACCGCTGATGTTGCGACTGTCTTTGCCGCTTTTTTTGTCGGGCCGCTGTTCTCTTATGTGCTTGCGGTAATGTTCCTGCGCGAACCCGTCACTCTCTTACGCTCGGTCCTCATCATCGCCGGCTTTGGCGGCGTGCTTCTGGTCGTGCGCCCGGGCATAGAAACAGAGCCTGGCGTCCTCTGGGCCGTGACTGCCGGTCTGTGTTACGGCGCTTTTCTAACCATGTCACGCTGGCTGACGGGTGTTGGTACACCGCTCGCGTTGACGTTCAGCCAACTCGCCATCAGTGCGCTTTTCCTACTGCCTTGGGGCGCATCACAAATGCCCGCCTTCACCGCACCGGTCGTGGCTTTGACAGTAGCATCCGCGTTTTGCTCGATGATGGGCAATCTATTGCTGCTTTATGCATACCGCATCGCCAACGCCACGCGCCTCGCTCCGTTGGTCTACTTCCAACTCATCGCCGCCGTGGGTCTGGGATGGAGCATCTTCGGCGACCTGCCCGACGGCTATACGTGGGCTGGCCTTGCCGTCATTCTAATCAGCGGAATTGCATCAACCCGATTGCGTTGACCAAGCGCCACTTGCCCTGATCGCGGTAGAGGATGTCTCGTTCATCGGCACATTCACGAAAGACCAAGCTGGCGCGGTTGCGTGCCCCAGCAACTGCCCGAACCGACCGGGAATACGGTAGGGCGCATAGAGCGCGGCAGCGCGGCTCATCCTTGCCGAAATTCTTTGCCCCGGACGGGCAAGAACGCCAATAGGCACCGTCTCCATAATCTGCCGCCAGTCTTGCCACAGATGGAATTGAGCCATGTTGTCGGCACCCATCAGCCAAACGAAACGAACATCAGGGTACATCCGGCGCAGCTTTTGCAGCGTCTGCGCGGTGTAGCGGGTGCCAAGATGGGCTTCGATGTCCGTGATATCCACCTTCGGGTGCCGCATCACAGCGGCTGCGCGCTCCAGGCGGTCCTCCAACGGCGCAGGACCACGAGATTTAAGCGGGTTTCCGGGACTGACCAGCCACCAGACACGGTCCAATCCGAAACGCTTCAGCGCTTCGCGGGTGATGTGCGCATGGCCTTCGTGCGCGGGATCAAACGATCCCCCCAACAAGCCGATAACCTGACCGCGCCCTGCATATGGAAACTGATAACGCAAAAGAAACGGCCCCCGAATTGCTTCAGGGGCCGAATGGAGGGGCTAAGCCTCCCTTTGTCAATTAGATCAGTGGTTGTGCTTGATGATTTCACCTGACTTGAGGCGTGCGAAATAGCTGTTCATCTCGCGCTTCACGATCGGCATCAGGAAGTACAACGCCGTGATGTTCACAACCGCCATGGCAAAAATCATCGCGTCGGAGAAGTCGATAACCGCGCCAAGCTGTGCCGCAGCACCAACGATGATGAAGAAGCAGAAGATCAGTTTGAACACCAGCTCCGTCGTTTTGCCTTCACCAAAGAGATAGGTCCACGCCTTCAGGCCATAGTAGGACCATGAAATCATGGTGGAGAATGCAAACAGGATGACCGCAATCGCCAGCAGGTACGGGAACCAGCTAAAACCGGTCGCGAAAGCTGCCGATGTGAGCGCAACACCGCTGGAGCCGTCAACAGTTTTGATCGCTGTGCCGGCTTCATTCAGGACAAATTGACCTGTCGCCGGATCCATAACCAGAACACCTGAAATAGTGATCACAAGAGCGGTCATCGTACAGATCACAACCGTATCAATGAACGGCTCAAGCAAGGAGACGACGCCCTCTGTCACCGGTTCTTTGGTTTTCACCGCAGCGTGCGCAATCGCAGCCGAGCCGACACCAGCCTCGTTTGAGAATGCCGCACGCTTGAAGCCTTGGATCAAAGCACCGACAAAACCGCCCGCAACGCCAAGACCGGTGAAGGCACCTGCAAAGATTTGACCAAAGGCCCAACCGATCTGGTCCGCGTTGACGATCAGAATAATCAATGCGGCCAGCACATAAAGGATACCCATGAAAGGCACGACCTTTTCAGTCACACTCGCGATGGATTTAATACCGCCAACGATTACTGCGAAAACCACCACGGCGAAAACGACGCCCGTAATCAGACCAGAAAAGTCACCGGTAATCTGCGTGATTTGCGCATGCGCCTGATTGGCCTGGAACATGTTGCCGCCACCCAGCGCTCCACCGATGGTGAAGATCGCAAAGATAATGGCCAGGACACGACCACCTGGCAGGCTACGCTCCTTGAACCCTTTGGTCATATAATACATCGGACCACCGGAGACCGTACCATCGGGGTATTCGTTGCGATACTTCACACCCAGCGTACATTCGGTGAACTTTGACGCCATGCCCAAAAGGCCCGCGACGATCATCCAGAACGTCGCCCCCGGACCACCGATGCCTACGGCCACCGCAACACCCGCGATATTACCAAGGCCCACGGTCCCCGAAAGCGCTGTTGTCAGAGCTTGGAAGTGGCTCACTTCGCCTGCATCTTCAGGATCGGAATAGTCCCCTTTTACAAGGCTGATGGCATGACCAAAGGCCTTGATCTGGATAAAACCGAAGTAAATCGTAAAGATCGACGCGGCGACAACCAGCCAAAGCACAATCCAAGGAAAGTTTGTGCCGGGCAGGTTCATAAAGATCAGATTGACGAACCATCCGGTCGAGCCTGCAAAAATATCGTTCACCCGCTGGTCAAAACTGACGGCTTCCTGAGCGTGCGCAAGTGACGGCAAACCGATTGCCATAGCGGTCCAACCGCCTGTGAATAGCTTTCTCATAATAACCCCCAGATCTACGGAATGATTGTGACGGGAACGCTGGCAGCTGCTGCCAACCGACCGGTCACACCGCCGAATACACGCTCTTTCAGACCGCGCACACCAACACGCCCCACGACAATCTGGGCGGCATCGTGTTTCTTGGCAACTGAATCGAGAATATCGGCCGCATCGCCGTGACGCACGATAGCCACGACATCGAAACCTTCTTCTTTCGCCTGCGAGACCGCCGGGTCCATAACCCGCTCGTGTGCAAGCGCTAGCTCCTCTTCGCGACGCTTATGGCGCTGCTCATTCTCTTCTTTTGTCTGGAATGAATAAGGCGACCATTCAATCACGTAGCAAATCGCGATTGAGCACTCTCCGATAACTTTGGCCTGACGTTTTGCAAAGTCCAGCGCACGCGCACCAGCCTCCGACCCGTCGAGACCCACAACGATGGTGGTTTTAGACATGAACTTATCCCTGTTTTCTGCGATGCGGTACATTTCGCTAATGCCGAAAAAACGCATCGCAGTGTGCATCCCTGTGTGCGGAAAATGCGTATTTCTCCACCGCAGGTTGGATAAAGGTTAACAGATTAACCAAATTCACTTTACCCTTTTTTGACCCAAGGGCAGTCCAATTCACCGTTTCTGCATGATATTGAAGCGAAAAAGATAAGGATGCGAGCTATCTGCAAAAACCGATATTCGCCAAGACTTGAGTCTTTCTCTGATGCAAGCAAGAGCTAGCGGCACACATGTGATGTTCCATACCTTTGCCTGAAAACTCAGGAATGGCACCCGAACCCAATATCTCTATTTGCCACCATATTAGCGATAGATCGCCATAACCCCCCTGAGAACAAAACAGAGACGAGACGCACGACTTCACTCTGCGTGCTCCTATTCGGATATATCTTTCTTATACGTACCGTCATCATCTCGCCGAAGCGCCAGTTCCGCGACCGACTGATGGCCAGCCTCAACCACACCTTCGATCTCCTGCGTGATCTGGCGTGCCTGATTGGAAAGGGCTCTGATTTCCATCGCGACAACGCCAAATCCACGCCCCATATCACCCGCCCTTGCTGCTTCGATAGACGCGTTGACAGACAATAGGTTCGTCTGTTGCGCGATGGTATTGATCGAATTTGTCATCTGTCCGATCTGGTTCAGCAATTCACGGATCAGTTCGAGGGTCTCTTCCGTCATGGCCTGTTGACCGGATACATCCGTCAGGACGGCTGCATATTTGCCCGCCCGTCCTTCCGCATCACTGAACCTTACCGAAAGCCTCGCATGCCCCAGAGTGCCGTCTTTTCTCACGACAGGGACCTGTCGGTTTACCTTCGTTCGTGCGGCGCCCCCCTTTCCCGCCCTGTCGATGAAACCGTCGAAGTCACCGTATTTTCGTGCAGGCACCAGCATCGTGACATGTTGCCCGATAACTTCTGCACGTCGAAATCCCCACAAATGCTCTGCCGCAGTGTTGAAACCGGTCACCAGATCATTGTCACTCACTTCAACGATAGCATCAGCGCTCTCTGATCGCAGACCTGCCAATACTTCACGGTTACCGCGCTGCTGGGAGGCATCGCGCAGAACAGCGAGGTAATTGGTCGGCCTTTGGTCGTTTGAAAACGCTGACAACCCAATCTCCGCCCAACCGGTGGATCCGTCCTTGCGCTCTATCTGCACCTCGCGAAGCGCCGGACCTCCAGACTGTGCCGCATTCAGCCAGCTGTCACGATCGGTCCGCAAATCACGCGGCAGCAGAATTCTCACATTCTGGCCCACCACGTCCTCGCGCCGGTATCCCCAAAGGCGTTCGGCGGCGGCGTTAAAAAACTGAATGTCTGATGCCGCGCCGATGATGACCACCGCATCGATCATCCCCTCCAGCATCGTGTGGAACATCGCATTGTCATGCTGCGCTACGGGCGTATCAAACATCTGGCTCTCCAATGAATACGGCGTGAGTACGCTGAATCCGTTAACGAACCGTTTGCAAATCCCCGGCGCTTGCATGCATTGCCCCTTGCTGCCAAGACGTCTATTCAGGCCCAAACAAATCTAGGGGATCACCCATGGCTGCTTATCAATTCGTGTACCACATGTCCGGCGTTTCCAAGACATATCCGGGCGGCAAAAAGACTTTCGAAAACATCCACCTGAACTTCCTACCCGGTGTGAAAATCGGTGTGGTCGGCGTGAACGGCGCGGGTAAATCCACCCTGCTCAAGATTATGGCCGGACTAGACAAGGACTTTACAGGTGAGGCCTGGGCCGCCGAGGGTGCGAAAGTCGGCTATTTGCCACAGGAACCCAAGCTCGACCCGGAGCTGACGGTGCGTGAAAACGTGATGCTGGGCGTGGCGGACAAAAAGGCGATCCTCGACCGCTACAACGAACTTGCCATGAACTACTCGGACGAAACAGCCGACGAGATGGCAAAGCTGCAAGACGACATTGACGCACAGAACCTCTGGGATCTGGACAGCCAGATCGACGTCTCCATGGAGGCCCTGCGCTGCCCGCCCGACGATGCTGATGTTAAATCCCTGTCTGGCGGTGAAGCGCGCCGTGTTGCGCTGTGCAAACTGCTGCTCGAAGCGCCTGACATGCTGCTGCTCGACGAGCCGACCAACCACCTTGACGCCGAAACCATCGCATGGCTGCAACAGCACCTGATGGACTACAAAGGCACCATCCTGATCGTCACCCACGACCGCTACTTCCTTGACGACATCACAAGCTGGATTCTGGAACTCGATCGCGGCAAGGGTGTCCCTTACGAGGGCAACTACTCTGACTGGCTGGAGCAGAAAGCCAAACGTCTGGCGCAGGAAGCCCGCGAAGACAAATCCAAGCAGAAAACGCTTGAGCGGGAACTTGAATGGATGCGCCAGGGGGCCAAGGCCCGTCAGGCGAAATCGAAGGCCCGGATCAACGCCTATAACGAACTGGCCGAATCCTCCGAGCGGGAAAAACTAACCCGTGCGCAGATCGTTATCCCGAACGGTCCCCGCCTTGGGAACAAGGTGATCGAAGTTGAGGGCCTCAAAAAAGCGATGGGCGACAAGCTGCTGGTCGAAGGGCTGACGTTTGATCTACCCCCCGGTGGTATCGTTGGCGTGATCGGCCCCAACGGCGCTGGTAAATCCACGTTGTTCAAGATGCTGACCGGTCAGGAAAAACCCGATGCCGGCACGATTGAATACGGCGATACCGTTGATCTGTCCTATGTTGACCAGTCGCGTGATGATCTGGGCGATGATGATACTGTCTGGCAGGCCATCACAGGCGGTGCGGAACTGATCAAACTTGGCGATGCCGAGGTCAACTCCCGCGCTTATTGCTCCTCCTTCAACTTTAAGGGCGGCGACCAGCAGAAAAAGGTTGGCAATCTGTCAGGTGGTGAACGCAACCGCGTCCACATGGCACGTTTGTTGAAAGAAGGCGGCAACGTGCTGCTGCTCGATGAACCGACGAACGATCTGGACGTCGAAACCTTGCGCGCCTTGGAAGATGCTCTGGTCGATTTCGCAGGCTGCGCTGTGGTCATCTCACACGACCGCTTCTTCCTCGACCGGATTTGTACGCATATCCTCGCGTTTGAGGGCGAGGCGCATGTGGAGTGGTTCGAGGGGAACTTCGAGGACTACGAAGAGGACAAGAAGCGCCGTTTGGGTGCCGATGCGCTGGAGCCGAAGCGGCTGAAGCATAAGAAGTTTGTGCGGTAACCCATAGGGCGGGGTTTACCCCGCCCCTCCCTCCACACAGAGGCTCAATAATGATGGGTTTCGCCAACAAGCAACCATCCGCCCACTTAACACACACCCCTTGCGCGAATCTCCGGCCCCGCCTATATCCACTCTTGCAGACGTTATTCTACCTCGACCCACTGTCTCCCTAATACGGCGCCACGGACGACTCTAGACCGACCACGCCAAGCCATCGCACGACGCGGATGGCACTACTTAGGAGAATTGACATGGCCACAGGTACAGTCAAATGGTTCAACACAACTAAAGGCTTCGGCTTTATCGCACCAGACGGCGGCAGCAAGGACGTATTCGTTCACATCTCCGCTGTTGAGCGCGCAGGCCTCACAGGTCTGGCCGACAACCAGAAAGTCACCTTCGACATCGAAGCTGGCCGCGACGGTCGCGAATCCGCGACAAACATCGCACTGGCGTAAGCCTTAGACGGGTCGCAGATTTGCGACCCAGTCACGACAAATTGACCGACCCATCCGCAACGGTGGGTCGGTTTTTTATTGTCCGGGGGTTGATAAATAGGCTTCCCTTAGGACAATAGCCCATCTGCACACTTACTTAACATGGAGCACGCCCATGCACCGCCGCACATTTCTTGCCAGCACTCTTGCGACTGCCGCCCTGCCACAGGTGCTGTCTGCAACCACTGCCGCATACGATCCGACCCCACAGGAAGTCTCGATCAAGTCCTCGTTTAAGCCCGGTCAGCTTCTGGTTCTGCCGCGCAGCCACTATCTGTACTTCGTGACTGCGCCCGGCACTGCCATGCGCTACGGCGTTGGCGTTGGCAAAGCGGGTCTGGAATTTACCGGTACGGCGACGATCTCTGTCAAAAAAGAGTGGCCCACGTGGCGCCCGACAAACGAAATGATCGAGCGTGATCCCGAAGCCTACAAGCGCTTCATCGGCAATACTGACGCGCAAGAAGGTGGCCCCGGCAACCCATTGGGCGCACGTGCGCTGTATCTTTTCCAGAACGGCAAAGACACCTATTTCCGCATCCACGGCACCACATCCCCCAGCACGATCGGGCGCTCTGTTTCGAACGGCTGTATCCGCATGATCAACGATCACGTAATTGATCTGTACAACCGTGTGCCTGTCGGAACAGTCGTGACGGTTCTCTGATAATCGCGACAACTTGTTATTCAGAAGGCCGCCTTTCGAGGTGGCCTTTCTTGTTAGCGCTCATGGTTTTTTAGGTCTCAGCAAAAGGACAAGCGGCAGGATCGATGCCGTCAAAAGGCCCGCTGCCAAGAACGGTGCCCCCGGAAGATAGAGCCCTTCGGGATCCGAGAATCTCTCAAACACGCTGGTCAGGAACAAAGGTGCCACCACCGCTGCGACGGAAGCAAGCGAGGCGATTACCCCTTGCACAAGCCCCTGCTGGTCTTCTCCTACACGGTTGGCCGCGAATGCCGTCAGCAGTGGCGGTGCCATATCCGCCAGAGATGCAATCGGTAGCACAACCGCCACCACCCAAACCGATCCGGCAAACCCGAAGCCCGCGAACCCGATCAGTGCCGCGACCATCGCGATCCAAAGCGTCCGGTAGTCGCCCAGCCGTCTTGTCAGTTGCGGCAGAATTCCTGCCTGCACGACTGCGATCAGAATACCATAGGCAGACAGGCTTAGCCCGATCGTGAACCCGTCCCACCCGAACACCTCGCGCCCCCAGAACGCCCATAGGGTCGCATAAACCATATTGGCGAGCTCAAAAACAAAGATACAGATCAGCGGCACAGCCATTCCGGCCACTGAAAAAGCGCGAATGATTGATCCAAACGGGTTTAGGTCGCGCCGTCCAAAGGGTCTGCGGTTTGCAGGTTTCAATGATTCCGGCAATGCGAAGATGCCGAATGCCACGTTCACCGCTGACAAGAGTGCCGCGATCCAGAAAGGCGCTGTGATGTGCCAACCCGAAGCCAACCCGCCCAGCGCGGGACCAAAGACAAACCCGATCCCGAACGCCGCCCCGATCATTCCAAATGCGGCACCACGTTCTTCGGGCTTGGCGATATCTGAGATATAGGCGGTTGCGGTAATATAGGTGGCCCCCGCCATCCCCGCGATCACGCGCCCTACCAGCAACACCCAATAGGTCTCTGCCATTGCCATGATCACGTAATCCACCGTCAACGTGACAAGTGCTGCGATCAGGATCGGCCTGCGTCCATAGGCATCTGACAAACTACCGATTACGGGACCGCACAGGAACATCGCCGCCGCATAGGCAGACATCATGATCCCACCCCAAAGTGCGCCTTCCGCGGTGCTGCCTGCACCTACGCGCGCCATCAGATCAGGCATGATCGGAAAGACGATGCCGATGCCAATAGCGTCAATCATCAAGGTGGCTAGGATAAACAGGAACGGGCCGGTGATCTTCATGCGCTCACACGACACCGGTTAAATGTGAGCTGCAAGCCGTAAAGTCCCGCGCCTATGCTATTCCGATGTTTTAGCTGACACATGCTGTCATCAGGATCGCGCTCATGCAAAGGGGGCGATGAAAACACCGCCCCCTTCTTCAATCATCAGACGATGATTAGTTCAGTGCTTTGTCCGTAATTGCGGATGTCCATGCACCCTCTGGCTGCTTGGAGATCACCGGATCGGAACCACCTGCCAACAGGGTATCAACTGTCCGTTGGAAATCTGCTTCTTCCAAAGAACCGTCTGAACCTGCCGTCAGCTTGGCGATCTCGCCCATCATGCGCACCTGTGCGGCTTCGGTCTGCGCACCCGTCTCGTCGTTGTCGAGCACGATACCCGCCGCTTCTTCTGCATTCTCTTCCGCATACTTCCAACCCTTCATAGATGCGCGAACAAAGCGCACCATCTTGTCCTCAAACACCGGGTCAGACAGGTTCTCTTCCAGCACATAGATGCCATCCTCAAGGGTCGCGACGCCCTGTTCTTCGTACTTGAACGTCACCAGCTCGTCGGGGTTCACGCCCGCATCCAGAACCTGACCATATTCGTTGTAAGTCATGGTCGAGATGCAGTCAGCCTCGCGCTGGAGCAGTGGATCGACGTTGAAACCCTGCTTGAGCACCGTCACGCCATCATCACCGCCGTCAGTTGAGATGCCTTCCTGCGACATCCATGACAGGAACGGGTATTCGTTGCCAAAGAACCAAACGCCGATTGTCTTACCTTTGAAATCCTGCGGTCCGGTAATGCCTGTATCCTTCCAGCAGGTCAGCATAAGGCCAGACGTCTTGAACGGCTGCGCGATGTTGACGACCGGCAGACCCTTCTCGCGTGCCGCCAGCGCCGAGGGCATCCAGTTCAGCATCGCATCCGCACCACCGCCAGCAAGCACCTGCGGGGGCGCAATGTCAGGACCACCAGCGAGGATGGTAACATCAAGCCCCTCTTCCTCGTAAAACCCTTTGTCTTTCGCCACGTAGTAACCCGCAAACTGCGCCTGCGTGACCCACTGCAGTTGCAGCGTAACCGTGTTGGCATGGCCATCGGCAAACGCGGGCGCGCCGCCCAGACCAGTGGCAAGTGCCGCTGCCATCATCATTTTCTTCATCATAGGAATACCCTCCAGGTTGGTTATCATTTTGCCCCGCTTCGGGGTCTTGGTTATTGTTACCGTTGCGACGGGTGCCAGAAGGTTACCCGCTTTTCGATCAGTGTCATCAGCCCATAGAACGCACTGCCAGCAATCGCTGCAATCACAATCTCTGCCCAGACCATATCAAGCGCAAGCTGGCCAAAGCTGGTTGAGATGCGAAATCCCATCCCGACGGTGGGAGAGCCGAAAAATTCAGCAACAATCGCGCCAATCAACGCGAGCGTGGTCGCGATCTTCAATCCGTTAAAGATGAAAGGCATCGCCGCGGGCAGGCGCAGTTTCAGCAGCGTTGGCCAGTAGCCTGCACCATAGGTCCGCATCAGGTCCCGCTGCATGGGTCCGGTATCGCGCAGACCGGCGACCGTGTTCACGAGGATCGGAAAGAAAACCATTACAGCAACTACCGCTGCTTTGCTCTCCCAATCACTCCCTAACCACTTCACAAAAATCGGCGCGATGCCCACGATGGGCAGGGCTGCCATGAAACTGCCCACCGGCAGAATGCCCCGCGTCAGAAAATCGGACCGGTCGGCAAGGATCGCGGTGCCAAAAGCCGCCAGGCCACCAATGACATAACCGGTCATTGCCCCTTTAATTATAGTCTGCTGAAAATCGGCCCACAAACGCGGCCCTTCGGAAAACAGGCGCTCGATGATGGCCGAAGGCGCAGGAAGGATTACGGGATTTACTTCAAATCCACGGACCAGCAATTCCCAGACGATGACAATCGTCAAACCAAAAATCAGCGGGATAAGAACCTTCACACCGGTATGATCCGACGCTGGACCATTCGCCAGTCTCACGTTGACCCACCATCCAACGGCCCAAACTACGATTGCGATTACAACCAACATCATGCCGCCTGCATCCCCATCCGCTTCAGCGTGATCCGCTCAATCAGGCTGAATAGCCCCACCAGCGCCGCCGCCGTCAAAGCCGCTGCAAAAAGTGCGGCCCAACTAACCAAAGGTTGCCCGTATTGATCGCCCACCAGCATTCGAGCACCGAAACCCGCTTTGGCCCCCGTCGGCAGTTCCGCAACGATTGTTCCGATAAGCGATGCAGCAATGCCAATCTTGAGCGACGCGAACAGATAGGGCATCGAAGCAGGTAACCGCAGCGACCAGAACCCCTGTGATTTCGACGCATTATAGGTGCGGAGCAGGTCAAGCTGCATCGCATCCGGCGCACGCAGCCCCTTCACCATGCCGACAACGACCGGAAAGAACGACAGATACGCGGCAATCAATGATTTCGGAAACAGCCCCTGTATCCCCATCGATCCCAGCACGACAATCACCATTGGAGCCAGCGCCAGAATGGGTATCGTCTGGCTGACGATTGCCCACGGCATCACGCTGCGATCCATTACGCGAGAGTAGACAATCCCCACCGCCAACAAAATACCAAGTCCGGTGCCGATGAAAAAACCCAGCAATGTCGGCGCAAGCGTCACCCACCCATGATACACAAGCGAGCGTTTGGATGTGATCTTCTTGTCGATGATGGTGGCATACATTTCACCAGCGACCTGTTGCGGCGCGGGCAGGCGCGGACGCACAAAATCATAGGTCAACGGGATCAGATGGGTGTTGCGCAGGCTTAGCCCGATGCCACTCACCTCTTGACGCTCTACCGGAGTTTCGGGCGATACATTCAATCCGTCGCGCTGCGCCTGATCGGCAACCAGATGCATGTTCATTGGCACAACGGCCGCCAGCCAGAACAGAACAATTGCCGCAACAACGGTCAGCACAGGCAAAACAGACTTCACGCGGACACCTCCGTCTTCCCTTGGCGTCCACACGCATCGCCATATCTACCGCAGGCGCGCCGTTCAGTCATCGGAATGCCCCGCCCGAAGACCTTCCCGCACCCTGTGCGCAATCTCCAGAAAGGCGGGGGTGTCTCGAATGTCTAAGGGGCGATCTTTGGGCAGCGGGCTTTCGATTACATCTGTAATTCTGCCGGGACGTGGGCTCATCACCACAATTTTTGTGCTCAGATAAACCGCCTCGGGGATCGAGTGGGTCACAAAAGCAATCGTCTTTTCCGTACGGGCCCAGAGCTTCAAGAGCTGCTCGTTCAGGTGGTCGCGCACAATCTCATCCAGCGCGCCGAACGGCTCGTCCATCAACAATATATCCGCATCGAAACTCAGCGCCCGCGCAATAGATGCACGCTGCTGCATCCCGCCCGACAATTGCCAAGGGAACTTACGCTCGAACCCCGCCAGATCGACCAGCTCTAAGACACGCTCGACACGTTTGGTCTGCTCGGCTTTGGAAATTCCCATGATCTCCAACGGCAGCCGGATATTCCCGCCGATTGTTCGCCAAGGATAAAGGCCCGCCGCCTGAAAGACATACCCGTAGGCCCGCGATTTCCGCGCCTCTTCGGGTGACACACCATTGACCGTTACGGTCCCACCTGTCGGCTGCTCCAGATCCGCCATCACCCGCAGGAATGTCGTCTTGCCGCAGCCCGACGGGCCGATGAAGCTGACAAAGTCACCCGCATTGATCTCGAGGTTCACATCCTTGAGGGCATGCACGGGGCCGTCGTTGGTCTGGAACGTCAAATCGAGGTTTCGGGCGCTGATCACGCTCTTTTCGTTGTTCACGGATTTTTCCTTTTCGGGCGGGTTCAAATCCCGGCTGGAATATTCAATGGATCACGCTTGATCATCTTCGGGCTGGTCAGCGCTTTCCACTTGCTCAGCGCTTCATGCGCTGAGGGGAACGCGGGGCGCGGCACAAACTTGCCCCGGCCCGGCTGCGGCTGGGAATTCTGGCCCCACGACCAGATCACATCACCACGGCTCAGCGTATAGCGCGCATTGGCCTTTACTTCGAACCCTTCAAATACGTTGTAGTCGAGGATTGAATGATGGCTCGAAGGGCTGATCGTCTTGGTGATCTTCGGATCCCATACGACAATGTCTGCGTCTGCCCCTTCAACAATCGCGCCCTTGCGCGGATAGATGTTCAGGATTTTCGCAATATTGGTAGAGGTCATGGCGACAAATTCGTTCGGTGTCAGGCGGCCTGTCTCGACCCCCTCGGTCCAGAGTACCGGCAAACGTTCCTCCAGACCATTCGACCCGTTCGGAATGATGCGGAAGTCGTCGCGACCGCGCCGCTTTTGTTCAGTGCTGAATGCACAGTGATCGGTCGCTACAACCTGCAAAGAACCGGCCTGCAAACCTGCCCAAAGCGAATTCTGGTGATCTTTCGACCGGAAGGGAGGGGACATGACGCGGCGTGCGGCGTGGTCCCAATCCTTGTTGAAATATTCGGTCTCGTCCAACGTCAGGAACTGTATCAGAGGCTCGCCATAAACGCGCATTCCTTTCTGGCGCGCGCGCCGGATGGCTTCGTGTGCCTGTTCGCAAGACACATGGACAATATACAGCGGGACACCGGCGGCATCTGCAATTGTAATCGCACGGTTCGCTGCTTCGCCTTCAAACTCCGGTGGGCGCGAATAGGCGTGCCCCTCGGGGCCGGTGATGCCCTGATCGAAGTATTTCTGCTGCATTTCAGCAACCAGATCACCGTTTTCCGCATGCACCATCGGTAGCGCACCGAGCTCCGCACAGCGCTTGAAAGAGGCAAACATCTCGTCGTCCTCGATCATCAAAGCGCCTTTGTATGCCATGAAATGCTTGAAAGAGTTCACGCCCATATCAACCGCGTCTTTCATCTCGTTAAAGACGTTCTCGTTCCAGCCGGTGATCGCCATATGATAGCCGATGTCAGAGCAGATTTGCGGCGCGGATTTGCGGTGCCATTCAGTGATCGCATTCTTGATCGATCCATCCTCACCCGGCAGGCAGAAATCCACCAACATCGTTGTGCCGCCACAGGCAGCAGCCCATGTGCCGGTCTCGAAGGTTTCGGCAGCGGTTGTGCCCATGAAAGGCATCTCAAGATGTGTATGGGGGTCAATCCCTCCGGGGATCACATAGGCCCCTTCGGCGTCGATATATTCATCCCCTTTCAGATCCTCACCGATCGACACGATTTTTTCGCCCTCGATCAGCACATCCGCTTTCCACGTCCGGTCTGCCGTGCAGACCTGCCCACCCTTAATCACCTTGCTCATCGTCTATCTCCCAATTTCACTTGGTCTTTAAATTCCGCCGCCCAATGCTGGCCCTGTTCCAGTTACAGACATCTCAAACCGATCCGAAACACCCCAATGCCGGCCCGTGCACACCAATGTCCAAAGGCCCAAAGTCGCTCTCCACACAAAGTGAAAAGTAGCCAGCCGTCGGCAGATACACCACCCGGTAAGTGCCATCCCCACGTGATACGGACCAGCATCGCTGCGTTATACCACCGGAAAATTGCACTTCTACTTCGCGCGGGGGACGCCGTTTCATCTCAAACGCTTCAGCGGTGAGCTGGGTCACCTGATCGCCCGAGGCCCGCGCCTCCGCGACTTCCGCATCCAGCAACGCGTCAATCCGCTCGCCCACAGAAAGCTCCGGATCAATCACGCACCACCCGGAAACTTTCAGAGTTTCCGGCCATTTTCTTTGAAAGAAAATGGTGCCCGCTCACCCCACGACCTCCGCTGTTTCCACCACCGCATGCAGCAGCACATCCGTGCCCGCCATCGCCCAGTCTTTTGTAATCTCTTCCGCCTCGTTGTGGCTTAAGCCGTCAACACAAGGGCACATTACCATTGCAGTCGGGGCCACGCGGTTGATCCAGCAAGCATCATGCCCCGCGCCGGAGATCAGGTTCATATGGGAATACCCCAACCGCTCCGCGGCAGAGCGGACCGCAGTTACACAGCCCTCGTCGAAAGCCACCGGATCAAAGCCACCGACTTTCTCAAACTCGATACCGAGCCCCATGTCATCGGCGATCTTTTGTCCCTCGACGCGCAATCGCGCTTCCATATCCTCTATCACGCTCAAATCGGGCGACCGGAAGTCCACCGTAAAGACTACCTTGCCGGGGATCACATTGCGCGAATTCGGGAAAACGTCGATATGCCCCGCGGCACCGACCGCGTGCGGCGCATGGCTCCACGCGATCTCGTCCACCTTGTCCAGAATACGCGCCATACCCAAACCGGCATTCTTGCGCATGGGCATCGGGGTGGAGCCTGTATGGCTGTCCTTGCCGGTCACAGTCACCTGTGTCCAGCTCAGTCCCTGCCCGTGTGTGACCACACCGATGTCTTTGCCTTCAGCTTCCAAGATCGGGCCTTGTTCAATGTGCAGTTCAAAGAATGCATGCATCTTGCGCGCACCGACTTCTTCTTCGCCACGCCAGCCAATACGCTTGAGCTCATCACCAAAGCTCTTTCCCTCCGCATCGACACGCCCGTAGGCCCAGTCCTGCGTATGGATACCCGCAAACACACCAGACGACAGCATCGCAGGGGCGTATCGCGTGCCTTCTTCGTTGGTGAAGTTGGTCACGACAATAGGGTGTTTGGTCTTGATCCCCAGATCGTTCATCGTGCGGATGATTTCCAGACCGCTCAAGACGCCAAGCACCCCGTCGTACTTGCCACCCGTCGGTTGGGTATCAAGGTGTGAGCCGACATAGACGGGCAATGCGTCAGGGTCTGCCCCCTCGCGTTGCGCGAACATGTTGCCCATCTGGTCTAGCCCCATGGAGCAACCCGCATCTTCGCACCATTTCTGGAACAACGCACGTCCTTCGCCGTCTTCATCAGTCAGCGTCTGGCGGTTGTTACCACCTGCAACCCCGGGACCGATCTTGGCCATCTCCATCAGACTATCCCAAAGGCGATCCGGGTTGATCTTAAGGTTCTCTCCGGGTGCGGGCATAAGCTGGCTCCTTAGGCAGTCTGGGAATTTTTACCATTTGGTAAAGCCACGATTGCGGTTACGCTGGTCTCTGTCAAGAACTGGTTTTATGAGTGGACCTGGGGCACGGCCCTCTGCCTTCAAAACAGGCACAACATCGGAGTACCCCTTGTCTGACGCACCGACAAAGAAGCCCAGCCGCATACAAAAGCGTAACCGTGGCCTCATTCTTGAAGCCGCACTCGATGTGTTTTCGCGCTATGGTTATCGCGGGGCTACCCTTGACCAAATTGCGCAGGAGGCGGGCCTCAGCAAGCCAAACATCCTCTATTACTTTGAGGGCAAGGAAGACATTCATATCACGCTTTTGAGCAAGTTGATGGAAAGCTGGCTTGATCCGTTGGTCGAGTTGAACCCGCAAGGGGATCCGGTGAGCGAAATCCTCGCTTACGTGCAGCGCAAACTTGATATGGCACAAGAGTTGCCCCGCGAAAGCCGTTTGTTTGCGGGTGAGATCTTGCAAGGCGCGCCGCGCATGCGGCCGGAGCTCGAAGGGCATCTAAAACCGCTTTTCGACGAGAAATGTGCGCTCATATCGAACTGGGTGACAGAAGGGCGGTTGCCGCCCCTGGACCCGCGACATCTGATCTTTTCCATCTGGGCCAGTACGCAGCACTATGCAGACTTTGAAACGCAGGTGAGCCTTTTGACCGAAGATGCGGGAGACACTTATCAAACCGCCTCAGCGCACCTGCGCCTGATGTTCACGCGGCTTCTGACTTTCGAAACATCTTCATCAGATTGAACAGACAAAACTGAAGCTCTTTACGTTTCATTCACTTTCGGGCCGCATCTTTCTTCTCGGGTGGTGGGCTCCTGACATGATGATCGGAGCAAACATGAGTTCTATATTATTGGCAAACCCGTTCCCGGCACCCCAGATGCCAACGGGACAACCTCACATTGATCCTGGCGCCGCATTGGATCTGGCACCTGTGCAGACTGCGCAGACGTCGAACAAATCAGATGGCTCCGCGTCAAACAGCGGATCGGGCGCAGGCGGAAGCAATCAAGCGGATACCGTCGCACTTATAAAGGCGAATGATACTGGAAAGTGGAGCAGACCACCGAACGCGACAGGAAGTTCCGTGGTCAACGCACAAAGCTCTGATCCCTCGGAGCCGCAGTACGACACCAATGAAGAAGGCGAGTTGAGAACAGACCTGCCCGGATCAAACCTGCCAGAGGTCGAGATGCCGGACCCGCTCCCGACATCTCCGTTTCTGAAAGGCCGTGAAGACGTGGCCTGATCTTATTCTGCCGCTGTGGCAGACGGATTGTTGGGATGCGTTGTCCAGTTGGCATACTCCGGCTGGACAACCTTTTCCGTGCGCGGATCAGTAGTCCCAGGGGTCATTGCCTCCATCGTGATGCAATCCTCAACAGGGCAGACGTTCACACACAGATTACACGCCACACATTCCTCATCGATCACCGAGAATGTTCTGTCCCCGGACATTGCAATCGCCTGATGCGACGTGTCCTCGCAAGCCGCAAAACAGCGGCCACAAGAAATACACAGATCCTGATTGATGACCGCTTTGGCCACGTAATTCAGGTTCAACTGGTTCCAGTCCGTGACATTCGGAACCGCCGCGCCGCGGAAATCCTCAATGCTGGTGTGCCCCTTCTGGTCCATCCAGTCAGACAAGCCAGAGATCATTTCCTGCACGATCTTAAAGCCATAGGTCATCGCGGCAGTACATACCTGCACATTGCCGCAGCCCAACGTGATGTATTCGGCCGCATCGCGCCAGGTTGTGACCCCACCAATGCCAGAGATCGGCATCCCCCGCGTTTCAGAATCGCGCGCGATCTCGGATACCATCGACATTGCAATCGGTTTGACCGCCGGACCACAGTAGCCACCATGCGACCCCTTGCCATCGATCGACGGCTCAGGCGACATTGTATCTAGGTTCACGGACGTGATGGAGTTGATGGTATTTATCAGGCTCACCGCATCCGCACCGCCACGTTTTGCCGCCCCTGCGGGCTTGCGGATATCCGTGATGTTTGGCGTTAACTTTACGATCACCGGTTTTGAATAGTACTGCTTGCACCAGCGCGTGACCATTTCGATATATTCGGGCACCTGCCCGACAGCCGCGCCCATACCACGCTCCGACATCCCGTGGGGACAGCCAAAATTCAGCTCGATTCCGTCAGCACCGGTGTCTTCCACCAAGGGCAGGATCGCTTTCCACGCTTCTTCCTCACAAGGCACCATGATGGAGACGATAATCGCGCGGTCCGGGTAATCCGCCTTCACGCGCTTGATCTCTTCAAGGTTGGTATAAAGGTCGCGATCGGTAATCAGTTCGATATTGTTAAGACCCAGCAGACGCCTGTCCGCACCATAGATCGCGCCGTAACGCGGGCCGTTCACGTTCACCACCGGCGGCCCTTCAGAGCCGAGCGTCTTCCAGACCACGCCACCCCAACCGGCTTCGAAAGCGCGGCGCACGTTGTACTCTTTGTCCGTTGGCGGGGCAGAGGCCAGCCAGAAAGGGTTTGGGGATGTGATACCCAGAAAATCGGTTGTCAGATCAGCCATTTTTTATCTCCCGCAGGACGAGGTTCACCCCGCCGCCCCCATCAAAACACCATGAATATCCATCGCGGCATCGCGCCCTTCGGCCACAGCAGTCACCGTCAGATCATCACCGCCACTGGCACAATCACCGCCCGCCCAAACGCCTTCAAAAGAAGTGCGGCCTGCCGACGATACCTTGATCTTGCGCCCGTCAAGCTCTGGCAGCCCCTCTCCTTCAAGCGTCTGACCGATAGCCTTGAATACCTGATCCGCCGCCAGCCGCAGTGTTTGGCCTGTGCCTTTCATCGCATCATCGACATATTCAAATTCGATCTCGCGAACAGAACCGTTTCCGTGAACTGTTACGGGCACGGCATGTGTTACGATCCTTACACCCTTGCTGGCGGCCAGATCCTGCTCAAAAACGCTTGCATTCATGCGGTCACGTCCGCGCCGGTAGACCAGTGTAACATTCAGTGCGCCCAGCAGTTTTGCCTGCACCGCCGCATCCACCGCCGTCATGCCGCCACCGATCACAACCACATCGCGCCCGATCGGCACGTTGGCCACATCAGAAGCCTGTCGCAGATCCGCGATAAAATCGACCGCATCCAGCACGCCGGCCTTATCCTCACCTGCCGTGCCCAGCGCATTGACGCCCCCAAGGCCCAAACCCAGAAACACAGCGTCATAGTCGGCGCGCAGCTTTTCCAGCGTCAGATCACCACCGAGTACCGTCTCATATTGCATGGTGATCCCGCCGATCTTGAGCAGCCAGTCCACCTCTTCCTGCGCATAGCCACCGGTCGTTTTGTAAGTCGCGATGCCATATTCGTTCAATCCACCGGGCTTTTTCGCCCCGTCCATCACAACAACCTCGTGCCCCAGCATCGCGAGCCGGTGCGCACACGAAAGTCCCGAAGGCCCCGCCCCCACCACGACCACCTTTTTACCAGTGGCCGCAGCACGGGTGAACGGATGGATACCCTGTTCCTGCAAATGATCAGTTGCGTAACGCTGCAACTGACCGATCAGAACCGGCTTGCCCTCTGCCGCCTCGCGGACGCAGGCTTCTTCACAAAGCGTTTCAGTCGGGCACACACGGGCGCACATGCCACCCATGATGTTCTGCGTCAGGATCGTCTTGGCCGCAGCATCTGGAGTGCCTGTCGCGATCTGGCGGATAAAAAGCGGTATATCGATATCTGTGGGGCAGGCCGTAATACAGGGCGCGTCATGACAGAAGTAGCAGCGATCGGCGGCGACCAGCGCCTCGTGCGGATCAAGCCGCGGATGCAGGTCCGAAAAATGCGCGTCGTAGCTTTCGCCATCCAGCCGGCCCGCGACAACTCCCTCTTGAAATACGTCTGATCCCATCTGGCTTACCCTTGTTGCTGAATGGATATGCCGAAACGCTCTCACGGAATGATTTTTTTATCAACTGGTAAAATTATTTCAAAAGCGTGAAATTTTAGGCAACCAGCGTGCAGGCTGACTGAAACATCCGGTATTAGGACGGGCTATTTTTCTGCCAATTCGATCAAACGCAACACATGCGGCCCAATCCCCTTCACGATCCTGGCGACACCGTCCGCGTTCGGATGGATACCGTCATTCTGGAAAAAGGGACGCAATGCGACGGGATCAAGTTCGGTGTTTTCTTCTCTCAACCCCGCAAAGAAGCTGTCTAAATAGAGGCTTCCATAAGATCGCGACAATTCAGGATAGATGGCATCAAACTGCGCCTTGTAATCTGTACCGAAGTTTCCCGGCGCCTGCATGCCAACAAGCAGAACTTCGACATCAGAGCGGTCGGCTGCCTGCAATATCCCCTCAATATTGCTACGCGCCTGCGCAGGGTCCAGCCCCCGCAGCAGATCATTGCCGCCCAACGCCACGATCATCGCGTCCACATCAGGCGTCAAGGTCCAGTCCACACGGGCCAGACCACCCGCAGTTGTATCACCAGAAACGCCCGCATTGATAAGTTTCACATCAGCGCCTTGTGCGTCCAGCCAAGCCTGCAGCTGCGGAACAAACCCCTCCTGCGCAGGCAGACCGTAGCCTTGCGTCAGGCTGTCGCCCAGCGCGGCAATCACCACCTCATCCGCTTGCGCGGTGCCAGCCAAAGCCAGAACAATCCCGATCAATGCCTTGCGCATGATGCACACCACTCCATATCCAAAGGAACCACAGAAAAAGGTCCCTGCATGTCCGATCCAGTCTTTCACCTTTCAGATGTGCAGCTTTCGCTCAAAGGCAATGCCGGACCAGTCGATATCTTGCGTGGCATTTCTTTTGATGTCCAACAAGGCGAGACGATCGCCCTGACCGGCCCTTCCGGATCGGGCAAGTCCTCGCTCTTGATGGTGATGGGCGGACTAGAGCAGGCGACCGGCGGCACGGTGGAGGCACTGGGCGAGAACTTGAGCAATTTAAACGAAGACGCGCTGGCGCGGTTTCGCAGAGGGCGCATGGGCATTGTTTTCCAGTCCTTTCACTTGATCCCCACGATGACAGCGCTTGAAAATGTCGCCACTCCGCTTGAACTTGCCGGTGATGCGGATGCCTTTGCCAAAGCCGAAGACGCGCTGGAAACTGTCGGGCTTGGCCACCGGATCAACCATTATCCCGCCCAGATGTCGGGTGGCGAACAGCAGCGTGTGGCGCTTGCCCGCGCCTGTGCCCCGCGCCCTGCGATCCTGTTGGCGGACGAACCGACCGGCAACCTCGACAGTGCCAATGGTGCCGCGATTATGGATTTACTTTTTGATCTACGGGACAAATTCGGCTCCACGCTTGTGCTGGTCACCCATGATCCCTCGCTTGCTGCCCGTTGTGACAGGTCCATCGCGCTCGCAGACGGTCAGGTCGTATGAGCCTGCGCCTTGCCAGCCGTTTCGCGCGCAGAGAGATGCGGGGCGGTTTACGTGGTTTCCGTCTCTTCCTCGCCTGCCTCGCCTTGGGTGTCGCGGCAATCGCAGCGGTTGGCTCTGTTCGCTCCGCCATTGACGCGGGCCTCAGCCGCGAAGGAGCGGCCCTTCTGGGCGGCACTGCGGAACTTGATTTCACCTACAGATTTGCGACCGAGCGTGAGCTTGAGTGGATGTCAGCCAAAGCAGATGCCCTGTCAGGAATTGTTGAATTCCGGTCCATGGCCGTTGTGGGAGATGACCGTGCCCTTACCCAAATCAAAGGAGTCGACGATGCCTATCCTCTTGTTGGCTCTGTGGTTCTCTCGCCGGATATCCCGTTACCGCAGGCTCTGGCTACGGTGGACGGCATTCCCGGTGCCGTAATGGAACAAGCGCTTTCGGACAGGCTTGGTTTGGTGCAGGGCGATACCTTTATTTTGGGAGAGAAGACATTCAGGCTTTCGGCGCTTCTGAAGCGCGAGCCGGATTCAGCAGCGAGCGGTTTTGCCCTTGGACCCCGCACGTTGGTCTATACCGATGCGCTAGACGGTTCGGGACTTCTCGCGCCGGGTACCCTGTTCAACAGCAAGTACCGCCTTGATCTGCCATCCGCTACGGATCTGGAAGCATTAGAGGCAAACGCCAAAGAAGCGTTCGAGAACGCTGGTATGCGCTGGACCGATGCACGAAACGGCGCGCCCGGCGTTTCGCGCTTCGTGGAACGGTTAACGGCATTTCTCATCCTTGTCGGCCTTTCGGGTCTGGCTGTTGGCGGGGTCGGTGTCTCTGCTGCCGTGCGTGCATACTTGAATGGAAAGACCGAGGTCATTGCCACTTTGCGCGCTTTGGGGGCGGACCGGGCCACCATTTTTCAGACGTATTTTTTACAGATCGGTGCGTTGTCTCTACTCGGCGTGGCCATCGGTCTGCTTCTTGGCGCGTTCATACCGCTACTGCTCTCTCCGATTATTGAGGCGCGCTTGCCCGTGCCTGCGACATTCGCTCTCTATCCGATGCCTCTGATCGAAGCCGCACTTTATGGTCTGCTCACGGCCCTGATCTTTACACTTTGGCCACTGGCCCGCAGCGAAGATGTGCGCGCCGCTACGCTCTTTCGCGATGCTTGGTCAGGTGCCAGACAACTGCCTGCATTGCGCTATCTGATTGTCATTGCGGGGCTAACCATCGCGTTGCTCGGACTTGCAGGTTGGTTCAACGGCTCGTGGTGGCTGACGCTCTGGACACTTGGAGGGATAGCCGGTGCACTTTTTATTCTCTCGCTCGCTGCATTGCTGTTGCGGTGGATTGCCCGACGTAGCGCCCGTATTGTTCGGGGACGCCCCCGTCTGCGCTGGTCGCTTGCAGCCATATCCGGCACCGGAGAAGGTGCTGGCGCTGTTGTCCTGTCCCTTGGTCTGGGCCTGACGGTACTGGCCGCGGTCGGACAGATTGACGGTAACCTGCGCAATGCCATAACTGGCAACCTGCCCGACGTCGCGCCCTCGTACTTTTTCGTCGACATCCAGAAAGACCAGATGGAAGGCTATTCCGAACGGCTTGCAAATGACCCCGCCGTGAGCCGCGTTGACAGTGCTCCAATGCTGCGCGGCGTTATTACACAAATCAACGGTCAACCCGCAGCGCAGGTCGCGGGGGACCACTGGGTTTTACAGGGCGATAGGGGCGTGACCTATGCCGCACAACCGGACGAGACCACGAATATTACCGCAGGCGAGTGGTGGGCTAAGGATTATACCGGCCCGCCCCTGATCAGTTTCGCGGCGGAAGAAGCTGCCGAGATGGGTGTGATGCTTGGCGATACATTGACCGTCAACATTTTGGGTCGTGACATTACAGGCACCATCACATCTTTCCGCGAGGTGGACTTTTCGAACGCGGGCATCGGCTTCATTCTCGCGATGAACCCCAGCGCGCTTGAGAACGCGCCGCATACCTTCATCTCGACGGTCTATGCCCAAGAAGAGGCGGAAGCCGCAATCCTGCGCGATCTGGCAAGCGCCTATCCCAACATCACAGCGATCCGCGTGCGCGATGCCATCGACCGCGTATCGTCTGTCCTGTCCAGTCTTGCTGCCGCAACATCTTATGGCGCGCTCGCCACGCTTCTGACGGGCTTTATTGTGCTGATCGGCGCTGCGGCTGCCGGCTCGGACGCACGCACCTTCGAGGCTGCCGTTCTCAAGACACTCGGCGCATCACGCGCCCAGATCGCCCTGAGCTTCATCCTCCGCGCGGCACTGCTTGGCCTGTTCGCAGGGACTGTGGCGCTGTTTGCCGGTGCTTTGGCTGGTTGGGCTGTCAGCACATTCGTCATGGAAACCGATTTTACCCTCATCTGGCGCTCTGCGGTTCTGATCATTGCAGGTGGCGTTGCCGCAACCGTCTTGGCAGGCTTGGGTTTTGCGCTTAAGTCTCTGAACGCCCGGCCCGCCCAAGTGCTGCGCGCCCGCGAATAGCAAGGAACGCCCTAATGACAGAAAACCTGCCCGCCACATTGCCAAATCCGGTCAGCCACGCGCAGCAACAGCATATCGTGAATATTATTCGTCGTGCTGCCAAAGCCGAGATCATGCCACGCTTTCGCGGATTATCCGCGTCAGACATTGCCAGCAAATCGCGCCCTGATGATCTCGTCACCGTGGCGGATTCGGCAGCAGAGGCAATGATGACCCGCGCATTGCAGATCGCCTTTCCGCATGCCTTGGTGGTCGGAGAAGAAGCGGTGGCCGATGCCCCTGACCTTCTGGGCAAGATTGCAGACGCGCCACTGGCTTTCATCATCGATCCTATCGACGGCACATGGAACTTTGCGCATAATCTGGCAGTTTTCGGCGTCATCCTTGCGGTCACCCAGTTTGGCCGCCCTGTTTTCGGCGTGATCTATGATCCTGTTGCGGATGATTGGGCCATTAGCTCGAATGAAGGCCCCCCTTTGCTTGAGCGTGCGGGCGGCACTTCAAAACCTTTGAGGGCGAGCATGGGCAAGCCGCTGGAAGCCTTGAACGGCTATATCCCTCTCGGGCTGTTTAAGGGAGAGGCGAAAACCAAACTCGCGACAACATTGCCGACCTTTGCGCATACTCATCCATTGCGCTGTTCCGCGCACCAGTACCGAATGATCGCGCAAGGCTATGTGGACTTCTCGATCACCGAAAGTCTGCATCCTTGGGACCATGCGGCAGGTGCGCTGATCTGCGAACGCGCAGGTGCTCATGTGGAAATGCTGGATGGCGGACCGTACACCGCAGCACGTCAAAGCGGGTATCTGCTGGTTGCGCCCGACCGGACCACATGGAACCGCCTCAAAAAGGTGTTCGATTTCCTGCTTGAGTACCCGTCCGAATAATAGCCCGCACGATCCAGTGGTGGAAGCGAACAAGGTGGGCAACTTGCCCACCCCTTTGCCGTGTTATTCTGCCGCTTCCGCGTAGTCGCTGAGAGGCGGACAAGTGCAGATCAGGTTGCGATCCCCGTGAACGTTGTCCACACGGTTCACGGGTGGCCAGTATTTGTCGATCCGGTAGGCACCGGGCGGAAAACAGCCTTGCTCACGCGAATAGGGCCGCTCGCCCCATTCCAGAACCAGATCTTCAACCGTATGCGGCGCATTCTTGAGCGGGTTATTCTCGCGCGGCATATCACCATTCTCGATTTCCCTGATCTCGTCACGGATGGCCAGCATCGCATCACAGAACCGGTCCAGCTCGGCCTTTGTCTCGCTTTCTGTAGGTTCGACCATTAAGGTGCCCGCCACGGGCCAAGACATCGTCGGCGCGTGAAATCCGCAATCGATCAACCGCTTTGCGATGTCATCCACCGTAACACCGGCACTTTCCTCGAACGGACGCACGTCAAGAATGCACTCATGCGCAATTCGCCCTGTCGGTCCTTTGTAAAGAACGTCAAACGCCCCCTCCAACCGCTTGGCGATGTAGTTCGCGTTCAGGATGGCGACGCGGGTGGCCTGCGTCAGCCCCTCACCGCCCATCATCAGGCAATAGGCCCATGAGATCGGCAACAAGGACGGCGAGCCGAACGGAGCCGCGCTGACCGCTGCACCACCAGCATTGGGATCGCCGGGCAAATGCGGGATCAGATGCTCTTTGACACCGATTGGCCCCATACCGGGGCCACCGCCACCATGCGGAATGCAGAACGTCTTGTGAAGGTTCAGGTGGCTCACATCACCGCCCAGATCGCCGGGGCGGCTCAGCCCGACCATCGCGTTCATGTTGGCACCGTCGATATAGACCTGCCCGCCGTGCGCGTGGGTGATTTTGGTGACTTCGATCACTGTTTCCTCAAACACACCGTGCGTCGAAGGGTACGTGATCATGCAGCCCGCCAATGCATCGCCTGCGGCTTCGGCTTTCGCGCGAAAATCCTCAAGGTCGATATCACCGTTTTCGGCAGATTTCACCACAACGACCTTCCAGCCGACCATCTGCGCGCTAGCGGGATTGGTGCCATGGGCGCTCATCGGAATAAGGCAAACTTTACGCTGATCGTCGCCATTTGCGCGGTGATACCCCGCAATGCTCAACAGACCTGCGTATTCGCCCTGCGCGCCGGAGTTGGGCTGCATTGAAATCGCATCGTAGCCGGTAATATCACACAGCTTGGAAGACAAATCATCGATCAGTTCCTTGTATCCCAATGCCTGATCCGCAGGGACAAAGGGATGCATCTGGGAAAACTCGCGCCAGCTGACCGGCATCATCTCGGCCGCCGAATTCAGCTTCATCGTGCACGATCCAAGCGGGATCATGGCGCGGTCCAGCGCCAGATCGCGGTCCGCCAGACGCCGCATATAGCGCATCATTTCCGTCTCTGCGCGGTTCATGTGAAAGATCGGGTGAGTCAGATATGTGGTCGTCCGCACCAGCTTTTCCGGCATGTGGTAGTGCGGCGTGTAATCCTTGTCTTCCTTGTCGATACCAAAGGCACGCCAGACCGCTTCGATGGTCGCGGGCTTGGTGCGTTCATCCAGCGTGATCCCGATCCGGGTCTCTCCTACCGCGCGCAGGTTGATCCCCTCATCAACTGCGGATTTGAGAACCGCCGATTGCAGCGGCCCGACCTCGACGGTGATCGTATCGAAATAGGTAGCAGGGCGGATTTCAAAGCCCGCCATTTTCAGCCCTTCGGCCAGACGCGCAGTCTTGCGGTGGATGCGCTGCGCAATCGCTTTCAACCCTTCGGGACCGTGGAATACCGCATACATTGACGCCATCACCGCCAACAGGGCTTGCGCGGTACAGACGTTCGATGTCGCCTTCTCGCGCCGGATATGCTGTTCGCGGGTTTGCAGGGACAGCCGGTAGGCGCGGTTGCCATGCGCGTCGATAGATACACCAACGATCCGCCCTGGCATCGAGCGTTTGTAGGCATCCTTGCACGCCATGTATGCCGCATGCGGGCCGCCATATCCTTCGGGCACACCAAAGCGTTGTGTAGTACCGACAGCAATGTCCGCGCCCATCTCACCGGGTTCTTTCAACAACGTCAGTGACAACGGGTCCGCCGATATAATACCGATCCCTTTGTGGGCATGCAGGGCCGCAATGGCATCCGTGAAATCACGGACATGACCATAGGTGCCGGGATACTGGAAAATTGCACCGAACACCTCCTCAGCATTCATATCTTTAGGATCGCCGACAATCACCTCGATCCCAAGCGGCTCGGCGCGGGTTTTCATGACGGCAATGTTCTGCGGATGGCAGTCCTGATCCACAAAGAATGCCATCATCTTCGATTTTGATACCCGCTGCGCCATGGTCATCGCCTCGGCACAGGCTGTCGCTTCATCCAGCAAGGACGCGTTCGCAACCTCGAGACCGGTCAGATCGGAAATCATCGTCTGGAAATTCAGCAGAGCCTCAAGGCGTCCTTGCGAAATTTCAGGCTGATAAGGCGTGTAGGCGGTGTACCATGCGGGATTTTCAAGGATATTACGCTGGATCGCGGGCGGCGTAACCGTCCCGTGATACCCCTGTCCGATCAACGACGTCAGAACCTTGTTTTTCGACGCTGTCTTGCGCATGTGTTCAAGCACTTCGCGCTCGCTCATCGCGCGGCCGAAATCAAGAGAGCCCTCCATGCGAATGCCCGCGGGCAGGGTATCGTCAATCAATGCCGCCAGAGACTTGGCACCGACAACGCCCAGCATATCGGACATTTCGGAAGGCGACGGCCCGATGTGGCGCCTGTTTGCGAAATCGTATGGCAAATATTCTGTTGGTTTGAAGGTCATTGCATCATCCTTTTCGTTGGCACCGGTACGTACCGGCCCCCGCATCACATCTTGAACCGACCCGCACATTGAATGCACGGGCCCCGCTTCACTTGGCCGACAAAGTCAATCCCGCAGCTGCCGCGCAGGCTACCCGATGAATTTCTGGTATGCCGCTTCGGTCATGAACTCGTCCATCTGGCTCGGATCGCTCACCTTCATCTTGAAGAACCACGCCTCGCCTTGCGGATCATCATTCACCATGCCTGGATTGTCTGTCAGCGTTGAATTCACTTCCGTGATCTCGCCATCCACCGGAGCCAGAATATCGGACGCGGCTTTCACACTTTCGATCACGACCACTTCGTCATCTTTGCTGACGACTGTGCCTTCTTCAGGCAATTCCACGAATACGACATCACCCAGCTGCTCGGCCGCATGGATCGTGATGCCCACAACCATTTCGCCGTCTTCCTCGCGCAGCCATTCGTGCTCTTCAGTAAATTTCATCTTGGTGTTTCCCCGTTGGTTTATCTTTTAAAGTTTGCCGCGATGAACGGGAGCTTGGCAACGCTCAGAGGCAACCTTTTTCCCCGTACCTCGCCCCAGATCATGGTTCCGGTTGCTGCGTAGTCAGTTTGGACAAAGCCCATGGCCACAGGTGCCTGAACACTTGGCCCAAATCCACCCGAGGTGACTTCCCCGATACAACGCCCGCCCGTGGCGGCGTCAAAAAGGGGCACGCCCTCGCGCATGGGGGCGCGCCCTTCGGGACGCAGCCCGACACGCTTGCGCGACACGCCATCGCTCAGGTGTCCAAGGATCGTATCCGCCCCCGGAAAACCACCTTCGCGCTCGCCACCAGTGCGACGTACCTTCTGAATGGCCCAGTTCAACGCGGCTTCTACAGGACTGGTGGTTGCATCGATGTCATGGCCATAAAGGCACAACCCCGCTTCCAGACGAAGCGAATCCCGTGCGCCCAATCCAATCGGCTCGACCGCTTCATGCTCCAGCAGCGCTTTCACGAGGCTTTCCGCATTTTCCTGCGGCACAGAAATCTCGAACCCGTCTTCGCCGGTGTAGCCCGACCGTGATGCCCAGACGGGGGTACCGTTCAAAGTAAGATCCGCCAGATCCATAAAGCGAATCGCCTCGGCCTTGGGATCCAGCGCAGAGATGACGTCAGCCGCCTTCGGTCCCTGAAGCGCGATAAGCGCACGGTCCTTCAGCTCCGTCACTGTCACCGCGGAGGGCAATCCCGCGCGCATCCGGCCAACGTCAGCTTCCTTGCAGGCCGCATTCACAACCACAAACAGGTCCGCACCGCGTCGCGCAAACATCAGGTCGTCCTCGATTCCACCGGCATCGTTGGTGAAAAAGCCGTACCGCTGCCGCCCGTCTTCCAGCCCAAGAACATCCATTGGCACCAGCGTTTCAAAGGACGTCGCGACGTCTTCCCAGCTTGGTCCCGATAGGACGACCTGCCCCATGTGGCTTACGTCAAACAATCCAGCTTGGCCGCGGCAATGAAGATGTTCTTTCATCACGCCGAGCGGATATTGCACCGGCATGGAGTAGCCGGCAAAGGGTACCATTTTGGCCCCGAGCCCAACGTGTAATTCATAAAGTGGTGTCTGTAACAGATCATCCATCGCGGTCGCTCCCCAAACCGGATGCAAGTCGCACCGGCACCAGAAAACCGTCCCATTACGGTTTCCGATGCCCCCTCTGTCCTTTCGCCTGAGATCGTTATCCCTTCGGCGGATGCCTGTCGCATCACTCTCCAGAGTGTCGTGTCACAAGATCACGGTCCTTGGGCCTGAGAGTTTCCGGGGCGGTTGCTCCTTCGGCATCAGCTAAGCTGATTCTCCCATGATCTGACCTTTGGTATGCCGCTGGCCACCACTGCGTCAATCTACTTTTGCGCGATGGCCCATGACACGACAGGAAATTGCGGATCGTTCTTGATGGAGTGTTTTTCTTCGTCATACCGCGCGAACCGGTATCCGCATTCAGCCTGTGCGCATTCCAAATTGCCCCATTGCTCGGCCTCAATCTTGTCCTCGTCGAACCCACCTTCGATCAACAGGTTTTTCAGCCCCCGCGCGCTCCAACGGCTGCAATCCACCGGATACCCGTGATAGCGGACGTAGAATGGCACCGCGACATAGAAATACCCGCCCTCTCGCAACATCGCATGAATGTTCTGGGTCGCCTTGTAGGGCCGGTCTAAGTGTTCCCAAACTTGGTTGGCGATCATCACATCGAATTGACGAACGGCACCGCCCTCATCCTGAAACGGCTCACCACAAACATCAAATTCTGGGAAATCAAACCGCTCGAAAGACTTGGGCTTTAGCCGCAACTGTTTGGCCATTTTGCCCGAGATCTCGCCGACTTCGGTTTCGGGCGTGACGATCCTGCCGAGCATCTTGCGCGCGCGTTTTTCCTGCACGACACGGTTGTACATCATGTCAATTCTGTCCCGATTTTCTTTTCTTGGTTCCGGCCACTTTGTGTGGCATTCCATCTCTTTGCAACCCTGTGTCAGGTGATCCCGTAATGACCCCCTACTTTTTCGGCTATGGCAGCCTCGTGAACCGCAGCACCCATGACTATCCGGATGCCCACGCAGCGCAGCTTGTTGGCTGGCGACGAGCATGGGTACGTTCCGAGGCATTTGATCGTGTTTTCCTGAGCGTCATTCCCGATCCCGATACCACAATTTCCGGCCTGATCGCGGCAGTACCTGGGGCTGACTGGGCGGCACTGGATGCGCGCGAGACGGGGTATGCCCGCCTTCATTCCGGCGATGCCGTTGTTCATCCATTGGCACCTGCGCCACCGATTGCGCACTATGCGGTCCCCGTCCAGCAGCAAGGCACCACAACCCGCGATACAATCATCCTGAGCTATCTGGACGTTGTTGTGCAGGGGTTCTTGCGGGAATTCGGCACCGAGGGTGTCACACATTTCTTCGACACCACAGATGGCTGGGATACACCGATCCTGAACGACCGGTCAGCACCCCAATATCCCCGTCATCAAATGCTCTCTTCTGAAGAGACAGAGCTAGTCGATCATCACCTGAAACGTCTATCGGCGCGCCTGGAATAGCGCAAAGAGCCGCCCTTCGCGGCCAAACATTTCCTGTTTCGGCCCATCCGGTCCGCCACCCTGATCGATCAACCTGAGTGCCAGCACCCATGCCACCGTGCCAAACAGCATACCGGCCACGGATTGCCCGATCAGAACCCCCTGCGCACCGCCCAGCCATGACCCGATAAACACAAAAGGGATCAAAGCCACCGCATTGCGACCCCAGTTCGTAAAGGTGGAATAGAAGGGATGGCCAAGATTGTTAAACGCGGCATTAGCCACAAACAGCACACCAGGGAAAAAGAAGGCAAGCGAAAGCGGCCCGCAGAAAAGATAGATTAGATCTCGCGTCAGGCCGGTCGCGCCAAACAGGTCCGCAATTGCCCCCCGCGCCAGAAACAAGACGGTTGAGACGAGCACGATCACTACAGCGACAAACAGGATTGCCGCGTTGAACCCCTGTCGCACGCGGGCCATGTTCTGCGCACCGAAGTTTTGCCCGATAATAGGACCTACCGCACCGGACAAGGCGAACACGACACCGAAGGCCACAGGGGTCAAGCGGCCCACGATTGCCATCCCAGCAATCGCTTCCTCGCCGTAGCCGGCCATTGCGCGGGTGACAAAGGCCTGTCCCACCGGCGTTGCAACCTGCGCCAGAATGGCCGGGAATGCGATAGCCAAGACCGGCCGCAAATCGCGGATCATGCCGCTGGCGCGTGGCCAAGCAATGCCGCGATAGATCACGATCAAGGGCCAAAGCGCCATCGCACAAATCACCAGGCGCGCTGCCACCGAAGCAATCGCAGCGCCTGTCAGTTCCAGCCCGAACCCGAAAATAAGAATGGGGTCGAGCACAGCATTCACAACGCCGCCCGCAATCGTCGCCATCATCGCTCGGCGCGCATCCCCGTGGGCCCGCAAGACCGCACTGCCCATCATTCCGACGATCAGAAAAGGCATGGAGGGCACAATGATTTGCAAAAAGTGTACTGCCAGCGCAGCGGTTTCCCCCTCAGCCCCCAGAAGGGAAACGAGCGAGCCGAGAGAGAGCCAGACAATCGTTGAGAATATGACTGCGAAGAAAAAACCGTAGCTCAGCGCATGGGTGGTCCGTTCTCTTGCAAGCTGCGGCTCATCTGCGCCCAGCGCCCGCGCGACCAATGCACCTGCCGCGATGCCCAGCCCGATCCCAAAGGAGGTGGTGAAAAACAGGATTGCCCCTGCATAGCCGATCGCCGCCGCAAGCTCGGTTTTTCCCAGCATGGAAATGAAAATCATGTCGACAAAATCGACAATGAAAACTGCCATGAGTCCCAGCGATGCGGTCAGCGACATCACTGTTACATGCCGGAAAAGATTGCCACTCAGGAACTTAGCTTCGGCCACGTTTCAATGCCCCAACAAACACCAAGGGGGCAGGACTTGTCCCACCCCCGGTTCTGATTTTGTTAAATGCCTTCCGCGTTCAGAAGGGTGCGGAAATGATCTGTGGCTCATCCCCGCGCTTTCACGACCTGCAGCAAAGGCATCACGGCGGCCATTTCCGGCCCGCTCTCCTGACCTGTCAGCGCAAGGCGTAGCGGCCGGAAAAGTCCGCGGCCTTTGCGTCCGGTTTGCTCCTTTACCGCAGCCGTCCAACTGCCCCATGTCTTGTCATCGAAAGGCATGTCGGGCAGCAGGCTCATCGCTTCTGCCACGAAGGCTTTGTCTTCGTCTTCGATCACAGGCTCCGCCCCGTCGCGGAACATTGCCCACCAGCCATCAAGGTCTTTCAGTGTGTCGATGTTTTCGCGGGTCACCGCCCAAAACTGTGCGGCCTGGTTTTCCGGCACGCCCAGTCCCGCAATTGTGTCGGCCACGTCCTCAACCGGCAGGGTCTGCAGGTAACGACCTGTCAGCGGGAACAGGTCCTGCACGTCGAACTTCGTCGGCGCGGAGCCGAAGTGGTTGATATCGAAGCCGTCGATCAGCGTCTCCATCTCGGTGCGCAGCTCTACCGGATCGGATGACCCCAAGCGCGCCATCAGGCTGAGCAGTGCAAAGGGTTCAACCCCCTGCTCACGCAAATCGCGCAGGGCCAGAGTGCCCAGGCGTTTGGATAATGCTTCGCCTTGCGGACCTGTCAGCAAAGAATGGTGCGCGAATGACGGATGGTCGTGACCAAGCGCCTGCATGATCTGGATTTGCGTAGCGGTATTTGTGACGTGATCCGATCCCCGCACTACATGGGTCACGCCCATTTCCGTATCATCGACAACACTCGCCAATGTATACAGGATTTGCCCGTCACCTCTGATCAACACGGGGTCTGAAACGCTGGCCGCATCAATGGAAATATCACCAAGTATACCATCGGCCCATTCAATGCGCTGCTGGTCCAGCTTGAAACGCCACACGCCGTCTCCGCGCTCTGCGCGCAGCTCGTCTTTTTGCGCATCCGAAAGGCCCAGCGCTGCGCGGTCATAAACCGGTGGCTTGCCCATATTCAGCTGCTTCTTGCGCTTGAGATCCAGTTCGGTCGGTGTCTCGAACGCTTCATAAAAGCGCCCTTTCTCACGTAGCTCTTCTGCTGCCGCGTGATATTTGTCCAACCGCTCGGATTGCCGTTCGACCTTGTCCCAGTGAAGACCAAGCCATGTCAGGTCTTCCTTGATGCCGTCGACGTATTCTTCCTTGGACCGCTCCGGGTCTGTATCGTCAATACGCAGGATGAATGTGCCACCAGCCTTGCGGGCAATGAGGTAGTTCATCAGCGCCGTGCGCAGATTGCCCACGTGAATATATCCGGTGGGGGATGGGGCAAAACGGGTAATGATCGGTGCGGTCATGGGTGTACTCCTGTCGGAAGGCAGGCTTCTCACAGGTCTGGCGCGTTGTCCAGTTAGGACGGCCGAACGGGCCATTGCCGGCGCAGATCATCAAGGCCTGCGCGAATCAATTCGGCAAGGACATCCAAATCGACATCTTCAAGCTTGTTGAGATAAAGACAGGACTTCGCTTTCTTGTGTTTGCCCAGACGGGTCAGAATGGAATCGAAGTCAGAATAGCCGGGCATGATGTAGATGCTCAGCTTTGCCTTGCGCGGGGCAAAACCCGTGGCAAGGTAGGTGCCTGATCGTCCTGAGGCGTATGTATAGGCATAGCTGCCGTAACCCATGATTGATCCACCCCAAAGGGTCGGGGTCCAGCCGGTAATCCTGCGGAATAAAGTGTCGAGAATTGCGGCCTCGCGGTGCCTGCGTGCAGGGCTGACGGCAGTAAGGTAACGCTCGACTTCTGACATACGAATTCCCCGCGCACGAAAAGATGATCGGTCAGGTGCTTGCCCGACCACCTTTCCCCTCTACCATACCCTGCACCGCTTTTGTTCAACGGAGGAACTTCTCGTGTCCAAACCACATACATTTACACGGCGCGCCGCACTTGCGAGTGCTGCTGCCTTGCCCCTAGCCGCCGCGACTGCGACCTCGACCCACGCATCTGCCCCATTGCAGGGCGCTGGGACCGCACCTTTTCAACGGGTATCGGTGGGCGGCTTTGATGTCACCACGATCCTTGCGGGATCGCGTTCGGTGCCCGACCCACAGACAATTTTTGGGATGAACGTCGATGCCGAAACCTTTGGCGAGGTATCGGCAGCGGCCCACCTTCCGACCGATGCGGCACAGTTTTTCTTTACGCCAACCGTGGTTAACACAGGTGCCGAGCTGGTGCTTTTTGATACAGGGCTGAGCGCCGATGGCACGCTCGCTGCACTGCAAGCTGCCGGATATTCCGCCGATCAGGTCGATATTGTGGTACTAACCCATATGCATGGCGACCACATCGGCGGTCTGATGCAAGGCGACGCGCCAACCTTTTCAAACGCGCGTTATGTCACTGGCCAGGTTGAATACGACAATTGGGCGAAGGCAGAGAACGAAGGCTTTGACACAAAGGTCAAACCGCTTGCCGAGCAGATGACCTTTATCGGTGACGGCGGCAGCGTAGCCTCCGGCATTACCGGCATGAGTGCCTTTGGTCACACGCCAGGCCACATGGTTTACATGATAGAAAGCGACGGCAAGCAGCTGGTGCTTGGCGCTGATTTCGCGAACCACTATGTCTGGTCTCTTGCCCACCCTGACTGGGAAGTGAAGTTCGATCAGGACAAGGAAGCCGCGGCCAAGACCCGCCGACGTTTGCTTGATATGATGGCCGCAGACGGCACGCCATTTGTCGGCTACCACATGCCGTGGCCCGCGTTCGGGTATGTCGAGACTGCGGGCGACGGGTTCAAATATGTGCCCCACAGCTATCAGCTTTTACTCTGAACCAGTTACTAGACCAACGTGCGGGGCATCACATCTGCCCCGCATCCCCGATCCGCATTGCAAGCAACGCTTCGGCAGAGTGATCCATGCGGTCCTTCATCAGCTTGAGGTCCTGCTCAGAGTAGGACGCGGCCATCGCCTGCACCACTTCATCTTGCACCACTTGTATCTTTGCCGCCAGCGCGTCGCCCTGCGCAGTTAGCGAGAGGTTCCATGCGCGGTGATCCCGTTCGGAGCGCGCACGGACAACAATCCCGTCCTTGACCATTTTCGCGACGATCATGCTGATGCCACTTTTGGCCGAGAAACAACGCTCGGACAGATGCTGCTGCGTCAAACCGGGGGTCCGCCGTAAATTCATAAGCACTTCATGCTGGAGCACCGAAACACCGTAAGGCTCAAGCTTGTGCGCAAGCGTTGCAGTACACTGCTGATATGCCCTAACCACGGAAATCCACGCATCGGTGGCATCCGCAAGGCTGTGCGTTTTACTTGGGTCTGCGTTCCATTTGTTCATAGGGCAAGTATACAAAACAACTTGTATAAGTTCAAACATGAACTATATGGCTCACAAATGAACCTTATTGGACCGCGACGATGAACCTTTATTTCCGGCTGATTTGGACCCTCCTGCGGGTGTGGTGCTTGCCCGCCATCCGCATTGACGAGCCGTTCGAGCGGACGTTTCGCGTGCTGCCCAATGATATCGATATCAACTTGCACCTGAACAACGGCCGTTATCTGACCATTGCCGACCTGATGATTGTAGAGTTCTTCGGGCGCACGGGTTTTCTGCGGTCACTCTTCAAAAACAAGTGGAAACCGGTACTGGGCGGGACAACCGTAACCTATCGCAAGCAGTTAAAACTGGGTGAAAAGTATCGTTTGCGGTACCGCTGGGTCGGCAGTGACACGCACTGGAACTATTTGCGGTTCGAATTCCTCAAGATGGACGGTACGCTTTGTGCGTCGGGGTATTCCAAAGGTGCCGCTCTTTCTCGCAGCGGCTTGGTCCAGACGGAAACCGCGCTACAGGCGCTTGGAAAAAAACTGGAGATGCCAGTATTGCCGGAAGCTGTCGTGCGCTGGGTCGAAAGCGAAAAACTGCTGCTGGATTAAACCAGTGCCTGCACCGCATTCTCGCAGCCCGAAACAATACGGGCACCTTTGCAATCGAGCTTGCCGTCGATTAACGCGGCCGTACTTGACTTGCTAAAATCCCGCGGCTCTTGAATGTCCGGTCAGAGGTGTCTTTCTAAACAGCGTCAGCCATCTTCTTTCAAGGCACCGGCTTCCCAATCGCCGCTGGCCTCTTCACCGGTGGCATAACGCATTGTGCCTGCCCCCTGACGTTTACCTGCGCTGAATGTACCTTCATAAACGTCACCGTTGGCATAGGTCGCGGTGCCCTGTCCTTCGATTTCGCCGTCCGCCCATGCGCCTTCGTATTTGAAGCCCGTGGCCATCGTGATGGTGCCGTTGCCGTGGCGCTGGCCGTTCAGGAACTCTCCTTCATAGACCGTGCCATCAGGATATGTAGCGGTGCCTGCACCATGGCGCTGGCCATCCTGCCAACCGCCCTCATACCGGTACCCGTCTGCGTATGTCATCACGCCTTGGCCGTCATTGCGGGCATTCACGAAATCGCCCTCGTAGATAATCCCGTTGGGATAAGTGGCACGGCCTTTGCCCTCAATCACACCTGCGGCCCATGCCCCTTCATAGGTCGAGCCGTCCGGATAGGTGATCTTACCGGTTCCGTCCGCCAGATCATTGCGGAACTGCCCCTCATAGACCGAGCCGTCAGGGTAGGTGACGCGCCCTTCGCCCTCAATCTGGCCGGCAACCCATGATCCCGCATAGACATAGCCATCCGTGCCGGTGAATGTGCCCTGCCCATCACGGCGGTCATCCTTGAAATCGCCCTCGTAAACGTCGCCGTTTTCGTAAGTGACGCTGCCTTTGCCCTCGCGTTTGCCCGCAACCAGACTGCCTTCGTAAACATCACCGTTCGGCTGGGTCAGCTTGCCTGTGCCGTCGATCTGGCCGGCTTTCCACGACCCCACATAAATCAGCCCGTCCGGCATTGTCAGCGTGCCTGTGCCGTTGCGCTCGCCTCCTGTGATGTCGCCTTCGTAAACTGCGCCATCAGGATAGGTGATGGTGCCAACGCCTTCTTTGACGCCATCAATCCAGTCACCTTTGTATTCGTACCCGCCAGGGCTTTGCATGACGCCTTTGCCATGGTGTTTGGCATTCCTGAACTGCCCTTCATAGCGCACACCGTTGGCATAAAGTGCCACACCCTGCCCCATGATCGCCCCTGCCTGCCATTCGCCCTCATAGGTGCCGCCATCTGCAAAGGTGATTTTGCCAAAGCCGTCAGGCTTACCGCGATCGAAATTGCCCTCATAGACCGATCCGTTGGGGAACCGCGCGACACCTTCGCCCTTGATTTCGCCCTCGACCCAGGTCCCGGTGTATTCGTACCCGTTCGGCAGCTTATAGGTGCCTTGCCCGTCTTGCAGTCCACCTTTGAACGTCCCTTCATAGATGCCACCGTCATCATATTGTTTTGTCTGAACGTCCCCGTCCTGCGAAAAGGCAGGCAACGGAAGGAGCATCAGGCAGAACAAGGCTGTACGCAAAAACATCAGGTTATCCAGACATGGGTTCGTTGGTTTTGTTCAAACCTAGGGAATGGTGCGGGAGGGGGCAACGATTATTAACTGGCGCGAAAGCTGGCGATATTGAACCGCTGTTCGGGTGCGCTGAAGTCCTTTGAGAGCAGCGACGGTGGTCTCAAAGGCTCGCCCATGCAAGGACAGCGGATTGTGACAAATGGGGATAGCCCCTTTTCCCCCTGTCCTGATCTGCTACATCGTTGCGCGACACAGTTAAGCAAAGGCCGCATTCATGGCAGACCGTTTCCGCATCACACTGGGCCAGCTAAACCCGACCGTTGGCGATTTGGCCGGAAATGCCGCGTTGGCGCGCCAGGCTTGGGAACAGGGCAAGGCCGATCAGGCCGATCTTGTGGCGCTGCCAGAGATGTTCATCACAGGCTACAATGCGCAAGATCTTGTGATGAAACGCGCCTTTCAGCTGGATGTGATGACCCATGTCGAGCAGCTTGCCGCTGATTGTGCCGATGGTCCTGCTCTTGCCATCGGTGCGCCTTGGGCAGAAGGCACGCAGCTGTTTAACGCCTATTTGATCCTTAAGAATGGCAAAATCGCCAGCCGCACGCTCAAGCACGAGCTGCCAAACGAGACGGTCTTTGACGAGGTACGCATCTTTGACAGCGGCCCTTTGGGCGGGCCTTACGCAGTCGGCAACACTCGTATCGGGAGCCCGATCTGCGAAGACGCGTGGCACCCGGATGTGGCCGAAACGCTGGCAGAAACCGGTGCAGAGTTCCTGTTGGTTCCCAATGGTTCGCCTTATTATCGCGGCAAGATGGACACTCGCATGAACATGATGGTCGCGCGTGTCGTGGAAACCGGTCTGCCGCTTATTTACCTCAATATGGTGGGGGGGCAGGACGATCAGGTGTTCGACGGTGCCTCTTTCGCGCTGAACCCCGGCGGCAAACTGGCGATGAAGCTGCCCGCGTTTGATGCGATCACGACAAATGTTGACCTTGAACGCACCGCCGAGGGCTGGCGCGTGATCGAAGGAGAGATTGCAACTTTCCCGGACAATTATGAAGCCGACTACCGTGTGATGGTGCAGGGCTTGCGCGACTATATGGGCAAAACGGGCTTCAAAAAAGTGCTGCTGGGCTTGTCCGGCGGGATCGACTCCGCCATCGTCGCCACCATCGCTGCCGATGCTCTGGGTCCGGATAACGTGCGCTGCGTGATGCTGCCGTCTGAATACACGTCCCAAGCTTCTCTGGATGATGCCGAAGCCGTGGCAGAAGCGCTCGGATGTCGCTATGACTATGTCCCGATCAAGGAGGGCCGACAGGCGATCACCAACACCCTTGCGCCGCTGTTTGAGGGTCGCGATGCGGACCTGACCGAAGAGAACATCCAGTCCCGACTGCGTGGTCTGCTGCTCATGGCGCTCAGCAACAAGTTTGGCGAGATGCTTTTGACCACCGGCAACAAATCCGAGGTCGCCGTAGGCTATGCCACCATCTACGGCGATATGTCGGGCGGCTATAACCCCATCAAGGACATGTACAAAACCCGCGTGTTCGAGACCTGTCGCTGGCGCAATGCGAACCATCGCGACTGGATGATGGGACCAAAAGGCACCATGATCCCCGAAACCATCATCACCAAACCCCCTACCGCCGAGTTGCGCGAGGATCAAAAAGACAGCGACAGTCTGCCCGACTATTCTGTCCTCGACCGCCTGCTGGAAATCCTTGTCGATGAAAACGGCTCCATCGAGGATTGCGTCGCCGAAGGCTTCGACCGCGCCACTGCGAAAAAGGTCGAGCACCTGATCTACATCTCTGAATACAAACGCTTCCAGTCAGCCCCCGGCCCGCGCCTGACCAAGGGGGCTTTCTGGCTCGACCGGCGCTATCCGATTGTGAACCGCTGGCGCGATCCAAGCTGAACGCCGTAAAGATTTCAGGACACTGAACGCTTTCGAACAAAGGTTCGGCACATTCTTCTGTCACTCAGGCACCTGAACCCGTGCCAAGGTAAAGCGTGCCTATTTCCATGTCCGACACCGTGATCGTCCACATCAGAACGCGCAAATCCTTCTGGATGGGCGTGCTATTCAGTGTCTTCGGTCTGCTGTGGTCCGTCATGTTCGGTGCCGCACTGTGGATCACCGCAGAATTCTCGTTTGGCCTGTTTCTTGCCTTCGCCCCCGGCCCCCTCTCTGGCCTACTGGGCCTGTGGTTTCTGGGGATCGCCCTCAAACGCCCTGTGGCCCTGCGGATGGATAGCCACGGCATCTCCGGCTTTTACGCCGATCCCGCGACATGGGATGAAATCACCGACATCGGCACATTCGACGATTACAACAGAAACCGCTTTGTTGGCTTTGCCGTGCAGGACCCGATTGCGCTGCGTGACCGCCAGACCGCATGGGGCCGCCTGAAATCCCACGCCAGCGGGCGCAGCTTTGGCTATCACATCGCCGTGCCCGAAACGCTGCTCAACGGTACCGATGCCGAAACACTTGCGACGCGGGCCAAAGCGCTCCACGCGGCGGCAACCTCCGTATGAGCATCGCACCCCCACATCCCATCATCATCAAGACGTCACGCGCCAAGACCGTGCTCACCGCCGCACTTTGCCTCTTCGTAGCAGCCATCAGCGCCTTGCACGCAAAGGCGGATGATACACCGATACCCGAGGCTTTGATCACCGGCCTCGCTGCCGTCTGTCTCACGGGATTTGCGCTCTACCTGCTGGCAATGGGGTTGTTTCGCCCCATCGCATTGCGCATGGATGCGGACGGCATCTCAGGCTACCATGCCCCGCCGGTGAAATGGGAAGACATCGACGACATTGCCGTTTATGTGCAGGAAACCAGACGCAACCCTTTCGATATCACCTATGCCGCGTTCCGGCTCACCCACTCCGCTGTTCTGCTCCACACGGTGCCGCGCCGCAGTTATGAGCACGCACTCCGGTTGCGCCGCCGCTCCGGCTATCACGTTCTGGTCCCCCAGTTGATGCTCAAAGACTACGACGCAAGTACGGTCGTCACTTATGCCCGCGCATTTCATCAGGCACGCCAGGCGCAGGACCGCCCCGCAACCGCCTAAAGCACAACGATGTGACTTGAGCCTGACGTCACCAAGCTGCATCCTTTAAAGCATGCGCTTTTTTATTGCCCTCTTCGTGTTCCTCGCCAGCCCCGCACTCGGCTGTGGTCCAGACAGCGATTGCCCCGTAGGCGACAGGATTTACCGAATCGCATTGCCAGAGGGGCACGATGGCAGCACGCCGGTGCCCGCGCTCATTTGGTCGCATGGCTATCGCGGCTCTGCTGCGGGCGTGATGCGCAACAGCTCCATGCGGCGCATGTTATCGGATGCGGGAATCGCGTTGATCGCGGCACAAGGGGTCAACGGGACATGGGACTTGCCCTATGGTCCGCGCACCTATGACAGCGACGGGTCGGCGGAATTTGCCTATTTCGACGCGGTCATCGCGGACGTCACGGCCAATCAGAACATCGACCCGGACCGGATCATCGCTGCGGGGTTTTCGGCAGGCGGCATGATGGTCTGGAACCTTGCCTGTGCGCGGCCAGAGACCTTTGCAGGGTTCATCCCTCTGTCCGGCACCTTTTGGTTAAAACCGCCCGATACCTGTGCCGCGCCTGTCACCAGCATAGTCCATATTCACGGCACCACCGACAAGACGGTGCCGCTCAAGGGCCGCGCCATCGGCGAGACCAAACAGGGCGAAGTCGAAGAAACGTTAAGCATGTACGAGAAATTCGGCGATTTCGGTGCGTCGAACTATTTCAAGACCGGGCCACTGATCTGCCGCAACCGCAGCAACCCTGACGGCGAAATCCTGCAATACTGCCTTTTCGACGGCGGACATTCTTTCCGCACCGAATACCTTGGCCACGGGATACAGGAATTGCATGAGGCTGGCCGGTTTTAACCCTCGAACGTCTCGGCAAACGCCTGTTCGCCCTTGGGCGTGAAGTGAATAATCCGCGTGCCTTCGACGCGGCTGGCCCAGCCCAACGCTTCCATCCGCGCCAAAAGCGCGCGGCCCACGCTGCCTGCCAGATGCGTCTGTCGCGCTGACCAGTCGAGACAGGACCGGCACATCGGCGTTTTGGATCTGCTTAACGCGTCGATATCCACACCAAAGTCGCTCAGGAAAGTCGCATCACGCAACACCACATCCGCCCCGTCTTCGACAATGACACCCCGCGCCAGCAACCCTTGATAAAGCGCGATACCCTTGGTGCCTGCCAGATGATTATAGCACACCCGCGCCTCGCGGAGCGCCGCGTCCCTCGGCCCCGTCCGCGTACGCAGATGTCCCGCGCCAGACGCAAGCCCCATCAGCGCCTCAAGCGCATGACCCACGTCGTCACCGCCAAGCGTGAAATACTTGTGCCGCCCCGATTTGCGACAGGCGATCATGGCAGCACTTTCGAGTTTCGCCAGATGCGCGCTGGCGGTTTGCACCGTCACACCGGCCTCGAATGCCAGTTCGGTCGCGGTCAGCGCCTTGCCCGCCATCAGCGCCGTCAGGATGTTTGCCCGCGCCGGGTCACCGATTAGTGCTGCGATACGGGATATGTCAGGACCTTCTTTCATACTTCGACCGTAACCGAAGCATATGTCCAGATCAATGCGCTAGACCATGCGCAGCAGCGAAAGGAAAACCCATGCTCACTTGCGTCATCCGCTATGAAATCGACCCCACCAAGAAAGCCCAGTTTGAACAATACGCCCGTAATTGGGGTCAGGCGATCCCGCGCTGCGGTGCCGATCTTGTCGGCTATTACGCCCCATACGAAGGGTCTTCGACACTGGCCTACGGCATCTACAATATCCCCAGCCTTGCCGCGTATGAGGCTTATCGCACGCGCCTTGCCGCGGATCCCTTGGGTCGTGAAAACTATGAATTCGCACAATCGGAGAAGTTTCTAATGCGCGAGGACAGGACCTTTCTGAAACTGGCCTCCACCCCTCAAGGAGACAGCACATGATCGCCGTTATATTTGAAGTTATGCCGCATCCCGACCGCAAGGCAGAATACCTCGACCTCGCCGCAGACATGCGGCCGATAGTGGATGAGATTGAGGGATTTGTCTCGGTAGAACGGTTTCAAAGTCTGACGGACCCCGACAAGCTACTGTCGCTCTCGTTCTTTGAGGATGAGAATGCCGTGCAACGCTGGCGCAAACTGGCGGCGCACCGGAAGGCGCAGGCAAAAGGCCGCGCCGGTATCTTTACTGATTACCACCTGCGCATTGCACAAGTGATCCGGGATTACGGCATGTTTGACCGAAAAGAGGCACCGTCTGACAGCCGTGCCTCACATGGATAAACGCGGGCGGCCTGTTAGGGCCGCCCGCGCTTGAGATGGGTTATTGCATGGAGGCGACGCCGAACATGTTGCCTTCTGTGTCCATACACAGGCTGACAAATCCGAACTCTCCGATAGAAAACTTGGGCCGCACCACCTGACCGCCCGCATCCGCGACGCGGCCCTCTTCGACCGCACAATCCTGTGCGTTGAAATAGATGATGGTGCCGCCCACACCGGGCCGTCCGTTTGGTGACTTGCTCAGCGCGCCGCCCGCGCCATAGACACTCATATCTGCAGCAAAGCTCATCATCTGGGTTTCGCCGGTCGGGTCACCCATCTGCTCCAACTTAGTGTCCAGCACCGCTTCGTAAAAGGCAGTGGCCCGGTCCAGATCGTCCACAAAAATATCAAACCAGCCGATTGCGTTCATCTTTGTCATCGTTTCATTCCTGTCTGTAAAAGTTGCTATGCCCCCTTCCTAGAGAACAGGAACCGCTTCGTATTGTAGATTTCAGACATCATATTTTTTTGCGTATTTCCCCGGTGTGTACCCTGTCGCTTTGCGGAACGAGTGGATGAAATGTGACTGATCCGCATATGACCAGATGTCGCCGCCGTTCAGCGCCATCTGCAATCGCAACACCTTAAGCAGATCATGCGGGCTAAAGCCTGTCGTGCTTTTGAGTTTGCGCTGCAACTGGCGTGGCGACATGTTATTCAGGTCGGCCATATCGGCCACGGTGTGGATCTCATCTAGGTTGGCAAAAATCGTCTCCGTCACCGGATTGCGCGCCACAAGGCCGTCCGCCACCAATCGGTCCACCAACCCCGACAAAACATCCTGCATATCGTCAAAAGATTGCTGCGAAAGGTCGCGGTTCAGTTCGACCAGCGGCAGGTTCCCTGCATAGGCCACATTCAACTGGCCATAAGCAATAGGCTCGACCTCATCGCGCCACACACCGGGCAGAAAACGGATGTTCACGAAATGGAATGACCGGCCCAGATTGAATTCTTCTGATGTGGCGCGCAATTTCGATACACCGGTGATCGTGGCGTCCTGTTGGTCAAAGACAATATAGGCACAGGCATCAGGCAGCGCGTGAAAGCGGTAGTCCTCCGCCAATGTCACGTTTGTTTTTAGCTCCAGATACCGGTGCACAATGCCCTGCAAATGCGCAGGCGGCTCTGTCTCTGTAAAAACAACGGCATCGACCGACTTGTCCTTACCGTTGCCTTTGGGATCGTACATGCTGTCTGTCTCTTACCGCAATTGGTGCTGTGGTATCGCATGGGCAGTGGCCGAAGGGAAATACCCTGTCCTACCTGATGCAAACAGTCTAGAAAGGTCCGACCATTCCACAATCAAAGACCGATGTTTATGTCCCATGTCTTCACCACCACCCGAGAATTGCGCTTTGGCGATTGCGACATTTCAGGCACTGCGTATTTCCCTGCATACCTCGACATCCTGAATGGAGTGAACGAGGAATTTTGGGCGCATCTGGGCTACCCCTGGCACGAGATCATCTGGAAAGACCGTTGGGGCACGCCGACTGTACACCTGACATGCGATTTTTCTATTCCGTCCCTCTTCGGTCAAACGCTCACGTTCGATTTGCGCGTCGTCAAAGTGGGGCGCTCATCCGTAACGCTGAAACATGACATCAGTTGTGAAGGTGAAAAACGCTGGAACTCTACGCAGGTGCTGGCTGCATCTGATCTGGACAAGCACACCTCTGTTCCTTGGCCAGAAGAGGTAAAGGCAACGCTGGATGAGTGGCTGGTCGAGGCCTGATGTAGCCGCATCGGCAGTCTACCTCTAACCTCCCATGCCCCCTTTATAGCTGACCGTATTGGTGAGCAGGCAGCCCTGTTTCAAACGGTGTCGCCTTTATCAAGGCGGGCGAGCCAATGCGCTGCGTCTTTCAGCACGGTCTCGCGTCGGTCCTCATCCATTCGGTCCCATGTGCGGTACATATTTCCCATGCGGGCGTTGTTGGAAAACCGGTCGCGGTGCCGGTCGAGAAAATGCCAGTACAGAAGATTAAAAGGGCACGCATCTTCGCCGGTCTTTATGCTGACCTTATAGGCGCATCCCTTGCAGTAATCCGACATCCGGTTGATGTATGCACCAGACGAAACATACGGTTTGGACGCGATCACACCGCCGTCCGCAAACTGGCTCATGCCTACGGTATTGGGGCTTTCGACCCATTCAAAGGCATCTGCATAGACCGCCAGATACCATTCATGCACCTGCCCCGGATCAATCCCTGCCAGCAGCGCAAAGTTGCCTGTAACCATCAAACGCTGGATGTGGTGGGCATAGGCCTGCTCTTTGGTCTGGGCGACCGCATGGGACACGCAATTCATCTTGGTCTCTGCACCCCAGTAAAAGGCGGGTAAATCGCGGTCCTGCTTGAGCACATTGCGCGTCGGATAATCCGGTCCTTCCAGGAAATAGATGCCCCGCACATATTCGCGCCAGCCGATGATCTGCCGGATGAAGCCTTCGGCAGCGTTGATCGGCACATCACCCTTTTTCCATGCCTCCTCTGCGGCCTGACAAACCTCAAGCGGTCCTAGAAGGCCCGTATTGATATAGGGCGATAAGACCGCGTGATATAGAAACTGGTGACCTTCAAGCATGGCATCCTGATAGTCCCCGAACCGCGGCAAGGCATGTTCTATGAAATAGGCGAGTGCTTCTAACGCCTGTGCTCTGGTGGTGGCGAAACCGAAGGGACGCAGATCACCAAAGTGGTCGCCGAAACGGTCCTCGACCAGCTCTAGCACTTCTTCGACTTCGGCATCCGGTTCAAACCACAACGGTCCCTCAACACTTACATCATCGGGCGCGGCCTTGCGGTTGTCGTGGTCGTAATTCCACTTGTCCCCGGCGGGCTCATCACCTTCCATCAGCAAGCCGGTCTTGCGCCGCATCTCTCGATAGAAATATTCCATCCGCAACGCCTTGCGCCCTTCGGCCCATGCCTCGAACTCAGCGTGGCTCGCGATAAAGCGGTCATCACGGATAATATGGGTTTTGACTGGTGCGTACTTCAGCTTGTCAATCAGCCGCCATTCGCCCGGTTCGGTACAGATGACCCCGCTCGCTTCCGTTTCTTCTGCGCGACGCAGCAGTTCACCGACAATCGAGCCTGCGTTATCCGCGTCATCCAGACGGGTATAGCGCACCTCCCATCCGTCATCCTGCAGCGCCTTGGCAAACTTGCGCATTGCCGCAAAGATCAGGGCGATTTTCTTGGGGTGATGTTTTACATACCCCGCCTCTTCCGACACCTCGGCCATAACGACAATATCACTGCCTTTATCTGCTTTCTTGAGCGCGGACAGATCGTGCGACAGCTGGTCTCCCAGCACCAGAACAAGGCGGCTCACCACGGCACCTCTTTTCCCTGCCAATCAAAGAATTTACCGGTCTGGGCGGGTGTCAGCCCCTCCATCACGCGGATCAGGTTCTCTGCGGCTTCGGACGGCGCAACTGCCGGATGCCTCCCCAGATATTTCTCGGTGAAGGGGGTCGCCACCGTACCGGGGTGCAGGGAAACACAGGCAAGGTCCTTGTGGGTTCGTGCCAGCTCGATCGCGGCGGTATGCACAATCTGGTTCACTGCCGCCTTGGCACTGCGATAGCTGATCCAGCCGCCAATGCGGTTGTCGCCAATCGATCCCACCCGCGCCGATAGTACGGCCATCACGCAGCGGCTATCACGCGGCAACAGGTCATGTGCATGGCTCAAAACAAGAGCCGGTCCGACCGCATTCAGCGCAAACTGGTCCAGCATCGCCTGCGGCTCGATCGTCTTGATGGTTTTCTCGGGCTCGGCACCCTGGATTTCCAACGCACCGGTAGCGACAATCAAGCGGTTAAACGTCCCCTCAAGCCGGCCCAGATGTTCCGCCACGCTTTGCGCGTTCGTGATATCGAAGCCGTCAACTGACCGCGAAAGGCGTGTCACCTGCTCTCCGCGGTTTTCGCATGCCTCGGCCAGTGCTGCACCAATGCCACCGGAAGCACCTATGATCAAAGTATTATCCATGCGCTTTGACCTAGGTGGGCACTGCCGCGCTTCAACGGAAAAATGACCCCGATCCATCTGGGCAGACAAAGCGCAAACTCCCTCTTCCCATTTCAGAACACTTGCCTATAAATGACGCCATGACACACGCTGCCGATAAATCCACCCTGCTGCCGCTTTCGGCTGCCGCGCTGCGTGCTTCCCTGCTGCTGCTAATCCGCCTCTGAGCGTGCCATCCCGGCGCGTCCGCTCAGAGGGCATATCACCGCGCCATGGATTGCAAAGCAGAAACGAGAGATTAACAAAATGACTGATAAGACAAAACAAGACCGCGTCTTGATTTTCGACACGACCCTTCGCGACGGAGAGCAGTCTCCGGGTGCAACCATGACCCATGCTGAAAAGCTTGAGATTGCAGGCCTGCTCGACGAGATGGGCGTGGACATCATCGAAGCAGGTTTTCCGATAGCCTCCGAAGGCGATTTTGCTGCCGTGTCTGAGATCGCCAAGAACGCGAAAAGTTCGGTGATCTGTGGCCTTGCGCGCGCGCAATTCGGGGACATCGACCGGTGTTGGGAGGCTGTGAAACATGCATCCCAGCCCCGCATTCACACCTTTATCGGCACATCGCCGCTGCACCGCGCCATTCCCAATCTTACTAAAGACGAAATGGCAGATCGTATCCACGAAACGGTGACCCATGCGCGTAACCTGTGCGATAACGTGCAGTGGTCCCCGATGGACGCCACGCGCACCGAACTCGACTATCTGTACCGCGTTGTGGAAATCGCGATCAAAGCGGGTGCCACCACGATCAACATTCCAGATACAGTCGGTTATACCGCACCGCGCGAAAGCGCCGATTTAATCACCAAACTGCTCGAAAACGTTCCGGGCGCTGACGAGATTATTTTCGCCACCCACTGCCACAACGACCTTGGCATGGCGACAGCCAACAGCCTTGCTGCCGTTGAAGCCGGCGCGCGCCAGATCGAATGCACAATCAACGGATTGGGCGAACGTGCGGGCAACACCGCGTTGGAAGAGGTCGTGATGGCGCTGCGCGTGCGCAACGATATCATGCCCTACCAAACCAGTATCGACGCAACCAAGATCATGAACATCTCGCGCCGGGTCTCGACTGTCTCCGGCTTTCCAGTGCAGCCCAATAAGGCCATCGTCGGTAAGAACGCCTTCGCGCACGAATCCGGCATCCATCAGGACGGCATGCTGAAAAACGCAGAGACGTTCGAGATCATGCGCCCCGAAGACGTGGGCCTCACCGAGACCAACATCGTCATGGGCAAACATTCCGGCCGTGCGGCGTTGCGTTCAAAGCTTGAGGATCTCGGGTTTGAGCTTGGTGACAACCAGCTCAAGGATGTCTTTGTCAGGTTCAAGGAACTGGCCGACCGCAAAAAGGAAATCTACGAAGACGATTTGATCGCTTTGATGCGCACGACCACCGATCCTGAAGAAGCGCAGGTCAAGCTTGTCTCAATGCACGTGGTTTGCGGCACCGAAGGGCCAAACCAGGCGCGTATGACCCTGAACGTGGACGGCAAAGACCTGCAAACAGAGCAAACCGGCGACGGCCCCGTTGATGCGGCATTCAACTGCGTGAAAGCGCTTGTGCCTCACGAGGCCAGATTGCAGCTGTATCAGGTTCACGCTGTGACCGAGGGCACCGACGCGCAAGCTACGGTATCAGTGCGCATGGAAGAAGCTGGCCGTATTGTGACGGGTCAGGCTGCGGATACTGATACCGTGGTATCCTCCACCCGCGCGTATATCCATGCCCTGAACCGTCTGCTGGTCCGTCGCGAAAAAGGCGGCACCGATCAGCGCGAGGTCAGCTACAAGGATATCGCTTGAACCACGGCGACCTGCTGGCACGTATCGAAAACGGATTGAATGCCGCGCTTGATGAAAGCGCGGCATTTGCGTTTTTGGGCCGATTGAAGGCCCTAGGACCGATACGGGTTCTTGGGTGCCCTGTCATCACTCAGCGAAGTCTGCGACCGCTCGACGATCATGACAGCGGCATCCGCCAAGTGCTCTCGCTCGATGGCATTGGCCCCTCTCGCCACGCGCAGCTTGTGGGCTTCCAGCATAACTTCGGCATGGCTTGAACCGCGCGGCGGAATGAAGGCATAGCATGCCAACTCGATCAGCAGGCCCAGAGGGTCCTTGAAGTAGATCGAATGCATAAAGCCGCGATCCTTGATCCCTGAATTGCCGATGCCCCGTTCCTTCAAACGTTCAAGAACCTGATCGAACATGGCGCGGTCCACTTCGAATGCGATGTGGTGGACGCAACCAGGGTCCATAGGCGTCCGGTCATGCACCGGCTTGCGGCTTTCGTTTGTGAATATCGTGATCAACCGCCCGTCACCGGGGTCAAAGTAAAGATGGCCTTCGTCTGGGTCATCCAGATTAGGCTGGTCGAAAATGAACGGCATGCCCAGCACACCTTCCCAGAAATCAATGCTGGTCTGGCGATCAGCACCCGTTAGCGTGATGTGATGCACACCGAGGCTTTGAATTTTCTTCATGTCAGTCTGCTCCGTAAGGTGAGTTTACATTCCATCTTAGCCACAAGCGGCAACATGCCCAATAGGGCAAAACTGCCCCTTTCGCCTGCCCCCTCCCGAGCCTATAAGGGCTTCCAGCCTGCCTCATCAGAGTCGCGGGCCAAACAGACTTTTAGCAAGGTACTCAGGCGCATGAACCTCTTTGGAAACCTCGGCGGGCTGTTCTCCTCCGATATGGCGATCGACCTCGGCACGGCAAATACACTTGTCTACGTCAAGGGACGGGGAATTGTGCTGTCCGAACCGTCAGTTGTCGCCTACCACATCAAGGACGGTGTCAAAAAAGTACTGGCCGTGGGCGAGGATGCCAAGCTGATGTTGGGCCGTACACCGGGCAGCATCGAAGCGATCCGCCCCATGCGTGAAGGTGTCATTGCAGACTTCGACACCGCCGAAGAAATGATCAAACACTTCATCCGCAAGGTCCACAAACGCTCTACTTTCTCAAAGCCCAAGATCATCGTCTGTGTGCCGCATGGTGCGACCCCCGTTGAAAAACGCGCGATCCGCCAGTCGGTTCTGTCAGCAGGTGCGCGCCGCGCCGGTCTGATTGCCGAACCGATTGCAGCGGCCATTGGTGCCGGCATGCCGATCACCGACCCGACCGGCAACATGGTTGTCGATATCGGCGGCGGTACGACCGAGGTTGCGGTGCTGTCTCTGGGCGATATCGTCTATGCGCGTTCTGTGCGTGTGGGTGGTGACCGTATGGACGAGGCGATCATCAGCTATCTGCGCCGTCAGCAGAACCTGTTGGTGGGTGAAACCACGGCTGAGCGGATCAAGACGTCTATCGGTACAGCCCGTATGCCCGATGACGGGCGCGGTACATCCATGCAAATCCGCGGACGCGACCTGTTGAACGGCGTGCCCAAGGAAATCGAAGTCACGCAGGCGCAGATTGCCGAAGCCTTGGCTGAACCGGTGCAGCAAATCTGCGAGGCCGTGATGACCGCGCTTGAAACAACGCCCCCCGATCTGGCCGCCGACATCGTTGACCGCGGCGTGATGCTGACCGGTGGTGGCGCTTTGCTGGGTGATCTGGATCTGGCACTGCGCGAGCAGACCGGCCTTGCCGTTTCAATCGCGGACGAATCCCTGAACTGTGTGGCACTGGGCACCGGCAAGGCGCTGGAGTACGAAAAACAGCTGCGCCATGCCATCGACTATGACAGCTGATATTTGCTAGACTGGGCCAAGGCCCGGTTGCCCGGGCAGGAGCGCAGGGGACATGGCAAGCGACCGTTCAAATACAGGCGATTATACCGGCCCGCTGCGGCGGTTGCTTTTGGCTGTCCTGATCCTGCTGCTTGCCACCACATTCCTTCTTTGGCGGATCGATAGCCCGCGCGTTGAACGTTTTCGCGCCCAAATCACAGACCGTTTGGTGCCAAATCTGGACTGGGCGATGGCACCGGTCACAGGCACCATCAATCTGCTACGAGATTTCCAGTCTTACCAACGCCTTGCAGAGCAAAATCAGGAATTGCGTTCAGAACTGCGCCAAATGCAGGCGTGGAAAGAAGCTGCGCTCCAGCTCGAGCAGGAAAACGCGCGATTGCTTGATTTGAACAAGGTGCGCCTTGATCCGCGCCTGACGTTTATTACCGGTGTGGTTCTAGCCGATTCCGGTTCGCCGTTCCGTCAGTCCGTGTTGTTGAACGTAGGCGCGCGCGACGGTTTGGTGGACGGCTGGGCCACCATGGATGGCATTGGACTAGTCGGTCGTATTTCTGGCGTGGCCGAAAACACCGCGCGCGTCATCCTGTTGACCGATGCCACAAGCCGTATCCCCGCGACTATCCAACCCTCGGGCCAACGTGCCATCGTAGCTGGTGATAACTCTATCGCGCCGCCCATCGATTTTCTGGAAAATCCCGATTTGGTCCGTCCGGGTGACCGCGTGATCAGCTCCGGTGACGGCGGTGTCTTTCCGGCTGGTCTGCTGATCGGGCAAGTGGCTGCTGATCCGGGTGGCCGCCTGCGCGTTCGGCTTGCGGCAGATTACGAACGACTAGAGTTCTTGCGGGTTCTGCGCCACTACGGCACCGAAAACGTGACGGACACGGCACGCGTGATCACTGCTGACGGCCCATTGGTCGAGACAGAGACGGCGGTGGGCGAATGAACGACCTTTCCCAGACACGTCTTTGGCTGATGCGAGCGTCTTTTGCTTTGCTTACGCTGGTGATCCTGTTCTTCCACCTCCTGCCACTTGAAACACTGCCGCGCCGTTGGGCCGGACCTGATTTGTTGTTGTGCTTTGCCATCGCATGGAGCCTGCGGCGTCCTGAATACGTGCCCGCATTGGCGCTGGCCTGCGCCTTTCTGTTGGCTGACCTGCTTTTACAGCGGCCTCCGGGGCTTTGGGCTATGCTGGCATTGATCGTCTGCGAAAACCTCAAGTCGAGGGGCCGGTCCCTGCGCGATGCAAATTTCGCGGCAGAGTGGGTAACGGTCAGTCTGATGATGATCGGGCTTGTTATCAGCTACAGGCTCATTCTGATGATCATGCTTATCGATCTGCCCGGCATGGCACTTATCCTGACGGAACTGGGTCTGACGATCCTAATGTATCCGGTGGTCGTCGCGATCACCCATTTCGGCATGGGCGTGCGCAAGGCTGCACCGGGCGATCTGGATGCCTTGGGTCAACGGGTGTGAGGGAGATCGGATCATGAGACGCAACCGCGCTGAAAACGATGCAAACCACGCCAAACTGACGCGCCGCGCGGCCCTTTTGGGGGGTGTGCAGCTGTTGTTCATGGGGGGGCTTGCCGCCCGCATGCGGTATTTGCAAGTGGATCAGGCGGACCAGTTTCGCCTTCTGGCCGAGGAGAACCGCATCAACATCCGTCTGATCCCGCCTGCGCGTGGCGAGATCTTTGACCGCAACGGTGTACGTCTGGCTGAAAATGTACCCAGCTACCGCATTGTAATGGTGCGCGAAGATGCAGGCGATGTGGACGCCGTGATGGCGCGGCTGAGCCAGATCATCAACATCGATCTCGAAACCTACGAGCGCGCGCTGGAGGAGCTTAAACGCTCTGCGCCCTTCCTGCCTGTTACGATTGTGGAAGGTGTCAGCTGGGACGAGGTCAGCAAAGTCAGCGTCAATGCCCCTGCCCTGCCCGGTGTCACGCCAGAGGTCGGTCTGACGCGGGTTTATCCGCGCGGATCGGATTTCGCGCATGTGGTGGGCCGCGTCGGTCGGGTCAGCCAGAAAGACCTTGATGCGCTGGAAAACCCCGATCAGGTGCTTCGCATTCCGCGCTTCCAGATCGGCAAGATCAACGTAGAGGCCCGCGCCGAGGATGCGCTACGCGGTGCTGCGGGCACCAAACAGGTCGAGGTCAACGCAACCGGCCGCGTAATGCGTGAACTGGACCGCCGTGAGGGGCAATCGGGGGCCGACCTGCAGCTGACAATCGATAGCAAGTTGCAAGGGTACGTGCAGGCCCGTCTCGGCGACGAAAGTGCCGCTGTCGTCATCATTGATTGTGAAACAGGTGATCTGGCCGCGATTGCATCAGCGCCCAGCTACGATCCCAATCTCTTTATCGGCGGCATTTCATCCAAAGACTATGACCCGCTTCTGAACTCGCCTTATCGGCCTCTCGTCAACAAGACGGTGCAGGGTGCCTATCCGCCCGGCTCCACCTTCAAGATGATTACAGCGATGGCGGCCCTCGAAGAAGGGATCGTGGGGCCTGATGAAACTGTCTACTGCCCCGGACACCTCGAAGTGGCTGATCGCAAGTTCCACTGCTGGAAACGCGCAGGTCACGGGTGGGTCGATCTCGAAAACTCACTCAAGCAATCTTGCGATGTTTATTACTACGATCTGGCCCTCAAGGTCGGGATCGAAAAGATCTCGGCGATGGCCAAGCGTTTTGGCCTTGGCATCCGCCACGATCTGGCGTTGTCCTCCGTGAATTCCGGCCTGACGCCCACCAAAGAGTGGAAGCGCACCTCTCGCGGTGCGGACTGGGTTATCGGTGACACGGTCAATGCCTCCATCGGGCAAGGCTTCATGCTTGCCTCTCCGTTACAGCTTGCAGTGATGAGCGCGCGGATTGCCACGGGCCGCGCTGTGGTGCCACGCCTGATCAAGTCGGTGGATGGCGTCGAGCAACCATCGGGCGGCGGCGGGCCGCTCGATATGAACGAGAACAACCTGCGAAAGATGCGTCGCGCGATGTACGAAGTGGTCAATGACCGGCGCGGGACAGCGTACCGAAGCAGGATCATCGCAGACGGTATGCGCATGGCCGGCAAAACCGGCACCAGTCAGGTGCGCAATATTACCGCAGCTGAACGCGCGCGGGGCGTAACCCGAAATTCCGATTTGCCTTGGGAGCGTCGTGACCACGCCCTGTTCGTGGCGTTCGCCCCCTATGACAAACCGCGCTATGCGGTGTCTGTGCTGGTGGAACATGGCGGTGGCGGATCTACTGCTGCGGCCCCCATTGCCCGCGATGTGATGTTGCAGGCCATGGCGGACGGCCCCCCGCCGTTGGAAGCCTATCCGACAGGCGACCGCGCACGCATCAAGACACAACAAAAGCGCCTGCGTGATGTGCAGCCCCAAGCCGCGATAAACGGCAAAGATCAAGCATGAGTTATCTCGAATATACGGTCAAATCCGTCCCGACGGGTTTTCGCAAGATATTGCACCTCAACTGGCCACTGGCGCTGTTGCTGGCCTCGGTCTGCGGTGTCGGCTTCCTCATGCTGTATTCCGTCGCGGGCGGGTCTTTCAGCCCTTGGGCTGAACCGCAGATGAAGCGCTTCGGTCTCGGTCTCGCCCTCATGCTCGGGGTCGCGCTGGTGCCTATTTGGTTGTGGCGCAACCTGTCCGGCCTGGCCTACGGTGTGTCGCTTGTCCTCCTGTTGGCCGTCGCGTTTGTAGGCGACTCGCGCAAAGGCTCACAGCGTTGGCTCGACCTCGGCTTTATAGACCTGCAACCATCCGAGCTGATGAAGATCACGCTCGTGATGTTTTTGGCCGCCTATTATGACTGGCTTCCTGCGCGGCGCGTGTCGCATCCTTTCTGGGTGCTGCTTCCGGTCGGGATCATTCTTTTGCCGACCGCCCTGGTTCTGCAACAGCCTGATCTGGGCACCTCGATCCTGCTGCTGACGGCCGGTGCGGGCCTCATGTTTCTGGCTGGTGTGCACTGGGCATACTTTGCAGTCGTCATAGCCGCAGGAATCGGGTTGGTCACAGCCGTTTTCCAGTCGCGCGGCACCGCTTGGCAGTTGCTGAACGATTACCAGTACCGCCGGATTGATACGTTTCTTGATCCGGCCGCTGATCCCTTGGGCGCAGGATATCACATTACCCAATCCAAGATTGCACTGGGGTCCGGGGGCTGGACCGGACGGGGCTTTATGCAAGGCACGCAGTCGCGGCTCAACTTCCTGCCCGAGAAGCATACCGATTTTATCTTCACCACACTGGCCGAAGAATTCGGATTTGTCGGGGCCATATCCCTGCTCGCGCTGTACGCCTTGATCATCGTCTTTTGCGTGGTCACCGCGATCCGCAATAAAGACCGGTTCTCGTCTCTCCTGACACTCGGCATCGCACTGAACTTCTTTTTGTTCTTCGCTGTGAACATGTCCATGGTCATGGGTATGGCCCCTGTTGTGGGTGTACCCCTACCGCTTGTCAGTTATGGAGGATCAGCGATGCTGGTTCTGCTATTGGCTTTCGGGCTGGTACAATCCGCCCATGTTCACCGACCGAGGTAATCCATGACACTGAATATCCTTTTCGCCGCCAAAGCGGAGCGTTGGGACACATATAAACAGCCCTTGCGTGATGCATTGGTTGCAGCCGGGCTCGACGCGAACCTGTCGATGGATATCCCGCCGGAGGATGTCGATTATATTGTCTATGCTCCCAATAGCGAGCTTCAGGATTTCACGCCATATGCCCGCACCAAGGCCGTTTTGAACCTCTGGGCGGGGGTAGAGGCGATTACCGGTAACGAAACGCTGAAGCTTCCTTTGGCCCGAATGGTTGATCCGGGTCTGACGCGGGCGATGGTCGAGTGGGTCACCGCACATGTTCTGCGGCACCATCTGGGAATAGATACCGATATCCAGCGCAATGATACGATCTGGGCACCGCGCACGCCGCCGCTAGCGCAAGAACGCAACGTTGTGGTTCTGGGGCTTGGCGAACTGGGGACCGCTGTCTGCGAAGTCCTTCTGGCAATTGGCTTTCAAGTCACCGGTTGGTCGCGCAGCCCTAAAGAGATTGCCGGCGTGACTTGCCTGCATGGTCAGGACGGTCTGGACGCTGCATTGGCCAAAGCCGAAATCGCCGTACTGCTTTTGCCGGACACGCCCGCGACAGAGAACACACTAAATGCGCGAACGCTTAATCTCATGCCGGAAGGTGCGTTCATCATCAACCCCGGACGCGGTCCACTGATTGACGACGATGCGCTCTTAGCGGCCCTTGACGACGGGCAGATTGCCCACGCAACGCTAGATGTATTCAGGGTGGAACCGCTGCCCGCCGATCATCCGTATTGGAGCGATCCGAAGGTAACGGTGACGCCCCATATCGCGGCAGAGACAAGGGCAGTGACAGCCAGCGAAGTGATTGTTGAAAACATCCGGCGCGGTGAAGCGGGGGAGCCATTCCTCTACCTCGTGGACCGCGAGCTGGGCTACTGATCCGACAGAATTCCAAAATGTAAGCGGACCGGAGGGGGAAACCCCTCCGGTTTTTCTTCATGCGGCCAGGCCACGCCCTTTCAGTAGCGCTTCCACGCCCGGCAGACGCCCTCTGAATGCGACATAGAGCTCTGCTGCATCCTGTGAGCCGCCAGTGGACAGGATGTGCTGCTCCAGCGCACGCGCGCGTTCGGGATCAAAGGCACTGCCCGCTTCTTCAAAGGCCTCGAAGGCATCCGCATCCATTACCTCGGACCACATGTAGCTGTAGTAGCCGCTGGAATATCCGTCACCGGAAAAAACATGCGCAAACTGGGGTGTGGCATGACGCATCCGGATGGCATCCGGCATGCCCAGCGCGTCAAGCACTTCAGCCTGTTTGGCCATAGGATCAGCTGCCGCCTCCCCTTCGTGAAAGGCCAGATCAACCAGTGCTGAGGCAACGTACTCCACGGTCTGAAACCCCATATCAAACGTTGCAGCACCCAGCACCTTGTCCAGCATTTCGCGCGGCATCGGTTCGCCTGTTTTGGCGTGAGTGGCAAACTCGCCCAGCACTTCGGGAACTTCAAGCCAGTGCTCGTACAGCTGGCTGGGCAGCTCGACGAAATCACGCGCGACGGATGTGCCGGAGACACTCTCGTAGGTCACATTTGACAACATCTGGTGTAGCGCGTGGCCAAATTCATGGAATAATGTACGGGCATCGTCGTAGGATAGCAGTGCCGGATCCGCCTTGGCGAAGTTGCAGACATTGATCACGATCGGGGTTTGAACTTGCGGGAATTTGGCCTGAGAGCGCATGGCAGAGCACCAAGCGCCGGACCGTTTCGAACCGCGTGCAAAGTAGTCACCGATGAAAACAGCCACATGTTTGCCGTCACGGGTCACGTCCCACGCACGGCAATCGGGATGGTATAGCGGCACGTCCAACGGTTCGAACTGCAACCCAAACAAACGCGTTGCACAGGCAAACGATGCCTCGATCATGCGATCCAGCTGGAAGTAGGGCTTTAGCGCTGCTTCATCCAGATCATGTTCAACCGCACGGCGCTTCTCAGCGTAGTAGCGCCAATCCCACGGTGCCAGATCACCGTTTACGCCGTCAGCCTGCATCATCTCTGTCAGCTTGGCGGCATCGGCCTTTGCCTGCGCCTTCGCAGGCTCCCAAACGTCCATCAACAATTTACGTACGGCAGCTGGCGTTTTGGCCATCTCGGTCTCAAGCTTATAGTCCGCAAAGCAGGCATAGCCCAACAACTTGGCACGTTCCTCGCGCAGCGACAGAATTTCGGCAGCGATAGCGCGATTGTCCGTTTCGCCACCATTGGCTCCTCGAGCTTCCCAAGCGCGGAACGCTTTTTCACGCAGATCGCGGCGCGGTGAAAACTGCAGGAATGGCACAATCAGCGACCGCGACAGGGTCACAACCGGACCGCCAGCCTCCTTTTCTTCCCCTGCTGCACGCGCGGCTCCGACCACAAAGTCAGGCAAGCCTTCCAAATCAGCTTCTTCTAAAGGCATGAACCAGGACCGCTCATCCGCCAGCAAATTCTGTGTGAACTGGGTCCCCAGCACTGCCAGTCGGCCTTTGATTTCCTTCATCCGCGTCTCATCCGCGCCCTCCAGCGCCGCGCCGGAACGTACAAATCCGCGGTGGGTCAGCATCAGAACACGGGCCTGCTCATCGCTCAGATCGAGGGTATCGCGCTGGTCCCAGACTGCGGCCACCCTTTCAAAAAGGGCCTTATTGCCTGAAATTTCAGCGAAGTGGGCGGCAAGCTTTGGGGAAAAGTTGCGTTGCAGATCCTCACGTTTGGGGTTGCTGTCAGCACCTGCCATCGCGAAAAACGGCCCCAAAACTTTGTCGAGCGCGTCACCCGCCGCTTCCAACGCTTCAACCGTATTGGCAAAAGTAGGCGATGCTGAATTGCTCGCGATTGCGTCAATTTCAGCGTTATGCTCTGCCAGCGCAGTATCAAGCGCGGGCGCGAAATCATCATCACTGATCTCGTCGAAGGGCGCGATGCCGAAAGGTGTGTTCCATTCGGAAAGCAGGGGGTTTGTCATGTCAGGTCTCCTTTGCGCTCAAGCTATGGGCGCAGGCATCGGGTTACAATCGCGCGCCGGAGATTCAACCGGTTCAAACGGTGCCGCAGGTCTCACAATCGGCGCGTCGCGCAATCTGTATGGAACGGTTTTCACCAAAGAGGGCATCATAGATTAGCATTTGACCGCGAGCGGCTGTACCGGCCCCTGTGATCACCTTGACCGCCTCAACGGCCATCATGGCACCCACAACGCCGGGCAAAGGCCCGACCACACCTGCTTCGGCACAACTTGGCGCAAGATGATCGGCTGGCGCTTCGGGGAATATACAACGATAGCATGGCGCACCCTTGGCGGGGTCAAACACAGACATCTGTCCTTCCCACTGGCTCAACGCGCCGGAGATCAGCGGCACAGAAGCCGAAACACAGGCCGCGTTCACCAGATACCGCGTGGCGAAGTTATCCGTACCATCCAGTACCAGATCATATTCCGCGACCAATTCGGTAGCGATGTCATCGGTCAGACGGCGGTGATAGGGCTTGACAGTCACGAAAGGGTTCTGCGTTTCCATATGCGCTTGGGCCGAGAAAACCTTGGGCGTGCCAATGTCAGCATCCTTGTGAATGACCTGTCGCTGCAAATTTGCGTTCTCAACGGTATCGTCATCGATAACGCCGATGGTGCCCACCCCTGCGGCCGCCAGATACTGCAACACAGGACTGCCAAGACCACCGGCCCCGATCACCAGAACCTTGGCATTCTTGAGCGCCTTCTGACCGGCACCTCCGACTTCCCGTAGGACGATGTGGCGGGCGTAGCGGTTCAGCTCGGTTTCCGAGAAAGCCTCTGCCTTAGCGTCAGGGTTTGCATTAGCGACCGGATCAACGGCACGTGAGCGCAGTCTTTTGAGCACCTGCAAGTACCCCGCGACCAGAACGCCAAAACCGCCGAGGATCAGCCAAGGCGCAGCACTCCCGCCCGTCGCAAGCCGGAGCGGATGCGTTTCAGGAAAAGCCACCTGAATGCCCAGCACCGCCACAAAAAGCAGCGCCAGCAACGTTGCACGCACCTCGCGCGGGATGCCAAGCCAGCCGCCCCCGAACCAGATAGCAGCAACCAAAAGCAGGACTAATAACATCACTTCACTCCGGTTGAGCCAAATCCGCTTGTGGCACGCGATGTGGCGGCCAGATCGTCACTGGTCTCGAACGTAGCCTGCACCACGGGGGCGACAACCATCTGCGCAATGCGCATACCGTGGATCACCTCGAACGGGGCGTCGCCCGCATTCTGAACGATCACACCGACAACACCGCGGTAATCACTGTCAATCGTTCCGGGCGCATTTGAAAGGGTGATGCCATGCTTCAGCGCAAGGCCGGAGCGCGGTCGGATTTGCACCTCGAACCCTTCGGGAATCTCCATTTGCAATCCAGTCGAAATCAACGCGCGTTCCATAGGGGCCAGCGCGACCGGACCGTCGGGTAAGTTTGCACGCACGTCGGCACCGGCGGCACCTGCCGTCTCATAATGTGGCAAACCCACGTCAGGATCGGCACCATCGGCCCAGCGACAGCGGATCAGGGTCACGCCACACCCAAAGCTTGCGCGATGCGGTCGGCCAGTTTTTCTGCAACGGCCTCTTTGGCCATACGCGGCCACTCCTCTGCGCCACTGTCCGTGATCAAAGTCACCGCATTTTCCGTACCACCCATGATCCCTGTTTGAGGAGAAACATCGTTCGCCACGATCCAGTCACAGCCCTTGCGATCCCGCTTGGCAGTCGCATGGGCCAGCACATCGGTTGTCTCAGCAGCAAAGCCGACCACTAGGGCTGGACGCCCGTCCGTTTTGTGGCTTACAGTTTTCAGGATGTCGGGATTTTCGGCGAAGCTGAGGACCGGCAAACCGTCTTTGGATTTCTTCAGCTTTTCCTCATGAGCGTCTTTCATGCGCCAATCAGCCACGGCGGCAGCAAAGACACCTGCATCCGCGGGCAAAGCCGCTTCGACGGCGTCAAGCATTTCCCGCGCGGTCTGCACCCGCACAACTTCAACGCCTTCAGGTGGGGGTACGTCAGCCGGTCCGGTGACGAAAACCACATGTGCGCCCAGCGCTGCCAATGCCCGCGCGATTGCCGTGCCCTGTGCCCCGGACGAACGATTGGCGATGTAGCGCACAGGATCGATGGGTTCATGGGTCGGACCGGATGTCACAAGGATCCGCTTTCCTGTGAGCGGTCCATTTGCGACCGCCTTTTCGACTGCCGCGGCAATCTCAAGCGGTTCTGACATACGACCGGGACCGAACTCGCCGCAGGCCATGTCGCCTTCATTCGGGCCTACGACCGTAATACCGTCTGATTTCAAAGTCTTGAGGTTACGCTGGGTGGCGGCATGATCCCACATGCGCACATTCATCGCAGGAACGATCATCACCGGCGTGTCCGTGGCCAACAGCAGGGTCGAGGCCAGATCATTTGCATGTCCCTGCGCCATCTTCGCCATCAGGTCCGCTGTCGCAGGGGCTACAACAACCAGATCCGCAACGCGGCTAAGTTGGATATGCCCCATCTCGGCCTCGTCCCCGAGATCGAACAGATCGCGGAAGACCTTGGTGCCGGCCAAGGCGGAAACCGAAAGAGGTGTGACAAATTCTTCGCCCGCGCGTGTCAAGACCGGTGTGACCGTGGCCCCGCGTTCGCGCAAACGCCGGATCAGATCAAGCGACTTGAACGCTGCAATCCCTCCGCCGATAATCAGCAAAATATGCTTTCCTGACAGCCCCATAGCGCCCTCATATCCCTTGTTTTGCAAGAGCATAGGACGCAATGCGGACTTGTGCCAGCCCTCTAGCGGCCCAGGGTCAGTTTAAGAAATGAAGGACTTCACGAGATTGGCCTTCGAGAGACTTGCGCATCTTGATAAACGCCGCCGCTTCAAGCTGGCGCACACGCTCTTTCGAGAGCTTCAATTCCGTACCGAGGCTTTCCAGCGTACGTGGCTGATCGCGCAATTTGCGTTCGCGTACGATGAACTGTTCGCGTTCATTCAATTCCTGCATGGAGGACAAAAGCCACGCACGAAGTTGCTCTGTATCATGGCTTTCCTCAACCCGCTCTGCGGCTTGTGCGCTGTCATCGACAAGCGCATCAATCCATTCGCGACCTTCGTCTTCGGTCGATTGGGTGGCGTTCAAGGAATAGTCGGAGCCGGACAGACGCCCTTCCATCATCTCGACATCATGCAGCGGAACACCGATTTCGGTCGAGATCATCTGGCGCAGCTGATGCTTGTCCAACGTTTCTCCCACTGCGGCGGCTTCACGTTCCAGACGGGCCTGTACGCGACGCATATTAAAGAACAGGGATTTTTGAGAAGAGGTCGAACCGGTACGGACCATCGACCAGTTGCGCATGACGTGGTCCTGAATGCTCGCCTTGATCCACCAGACAGCATATGTCGAGAACCGAACTCCGCGATCAGGATCGAACTTGTCAGCCGCCTTCATCAGACCCAACCCAGCTTCCTGAATAAGGTCATTCATCGGCGCGCCATACCGCTTGAATTTGCCTGCCATAGAGATAGCCAAACGCATGTAAGCGGTGATCAGACGGTGCAGCGCGGCCTCGTCACGTTCATCACGCCAGGCGTAGGCCAGTTTCAATTCGGTTTCCGCATCCAGCAGTTCTGCTTTCATCGCGGTACGGGTGAGTGAAAATTCGCGTGCTGTCTGCAAAGCCATATTCTGTTTTTCCCTGAACCTCCGGCCTGTCTTGTGACTGACCTTTGGGTTCTATACGCAGAGCGGGCAGTTCTGGTTCCGAAAAAAGATGGAAAAAATGTTACCGCAGCGTTCGTTTGTATTGGGAGGCGCATCGTCCGGCAAATCGCTTTGGGCGGAGCAACTGACGGAAAGCTACGGTTTATCAATGATCTACCTCGCGACCGGACAGGCCTTTGATGATGAAGGGCAGGCACGCATAAAAAATCACCAAAAAAGACGCGATCATCGTTGGCAAACGATTGAGGCACCACTTGATGTTGGTGGGGTACTGGACGGGCTGACACCGGAAAACGTTGTGCTGGTCGACTGTGCTACGATGTGGTTGAGCAATCATATGCTGGCGGAAAACAAACTTGATCAGGCGCAGAACGATCTGCGCGAAGCGCTGCGCAGATGCGCCGCGCCGTGGGTGGTTGTTTCGAATGAAGTCGGACAAGGGATAGTGCCTGACAACGCCCTTGCCCGCCAGTTTCGTGAAGCGCAGGGGGCACTGAATATCATGCTCGCATCCGAGGCGACACTGGCCGTACAAGTGATTGCGGGATTGCCATTGGTTTTAAAAGGTACGCTGCCATGACGGTTTGGCATTGGGTCCGACATGGGCCAACCCATGAAAAGAACTTTGTCGGTTGGCGCGATGTCCCTGCCGATCTTTCTGACAAAGAACAAATCTCACGCTTGCGTGCCCACCTGCCAGCGCAGGCAAAGATCATCTCTTCCGATTTGATCCGCTGCGTCACCACTGCTGATGTAGTGATGGGCGCGGACCATCACCGCCTGCCCCATGACCCGGGGCTGCGCGAGATCGACTTTGGCATATGGGATGGTATGCATTTCAAAGATGTTGCAGATCGCGATCCGGAACTTTCCCGCGCCTTTTGGGAGAAACCAGGGGACATTGCAGCCCCTGATGGTGAAAGCTGGAACCAGACGGCAGCGCGGGTGAACCGGGTGATTGACGCACTGAACGAAGAACATGCGGATGCCCATATCATCGCTGTCGCCCATTTCGGTGTGATCCTCACGCAGGTACAGCGCGCCATGGCGGTCGGCGCGTATCAGGCGATGTCACATAAAATTGACAACTTTTCCGTCACAACCCTCTCTCATGATAACGGAAAGTGGCAGGTGCACGGCATCAATCACCTCCCGTGATCTACCCCCGCACAAATTTCAATTTGCGCGAATTGGGGAAATCCGCATAGCGTCACGGCCATGACATATGACCTTTATATCGGCGATCGTACCTTCTCCAGCTGGTCCTTGCGGGGCTGGCTGATGATGGAGAAATTCAACCTGCCTTACCGCGCCCATCTGGTCGGCCTTTACAGCGGCACGATGGCGCAGGAACTGGCCGCGCTTGCACCTGCGCGGCTTGTGCCCGCCATGCGCACGCCGGAAGGCACAGTGGTTGGCGAAAGCATCGCGATGGCCGAGACATTGGCAGAGAGACATCCCGAAATCGCGATGTGGCCAACGGATCCCGCAGCGCGCGCAACTGCGCGTTGGATCAGCGCAGAAATGTGTGCCGGTTTCTCCAGTTTGCGCGGCTCCTGCCCTATGCAGTTGCAACATGTGAATACCGGTTTTGCAGTAAGCGCCGAGGTGCAAACAGATCTCGACCGCCTGCAAACCCTTTGGCAGCACGCTCAAGAAATGCGGACAGAAGACGGCCCATGGTTGTTTGGAACATATTCATTGGCCGATGCGTTTTTCGCCCCGGTCGCGGCACGGATTGTCGGATATGATCTGCCGGTAAACGAGCGCGCACAGGTTTATTGTGAAACGACGCTGAACGATGCCGCATTCAAGGCATGGCGGGCAGAGGGACAAAAAGTAACCTACGATCCCTTCCCCTATGATTTCGGCGTGCCAACACGCCCATGGCCTGTGGCGTGACAGCTGATCTTCGTTAACTAAACCTAAACAATCCTTACCTAAGCCTGACTTCGGACCAGTGTTCGAAGGACAGGCAGGTATGGTATCACGCGCCTATACGGTAGCATTCCAAGGCGTTGAGGCGCGAATGGTTGAGGTGCAATGCGCTGTGACACCCGGTTTGCCCGCTTTTTCCATTGTAGGATTGGCAGACAAAGCCGTGTCCGAAGCCCGTGACCGGGTGCGCACTGCGCTTACCTCTATGGCGATTGCATTGCCGTCCAAGCGGATCACAGTGAATCTCAGCCCGGCAGATCTGCCCAAAGAAGGTAGTCATTTTGATCTGCCTATCGCCTTCGCCCTGCTCGCGGCCCTCGACATCCTGCCAGATGACATCACGCAAGGGGTGGTCGCATTGGGAGAACTGTCGCTTGATGGGACACTGGTTCCGGTGGTCGGTGCCCTGCCCGCCGCGATGGCCGCTGCCGAACAGGGGCGCAGTCTGCTCTGTCCAATCGGTTCGGGTGCCGAAGCTGCGTGGGTTGGGGATGCGCAAGTGATCGGGGCAGCGTCGCTCGGTGACGTTGTGCGACATTATACCGGACAGGTTCCGCTTGATCCTGCCCTGCCGGGCGAGGTTACCCTTGACCCACAGGCCCGTGATCTGCGCGAGGTAAGGGGACAAGAACGCGCCAAACGTGCGCTTGAAATTGCAGCGGCTGGTCGCCACCATCTGATGTTTGTAGGCACACCAGGGTCCGGTAAAAGTATGCTCGCCGCGCGGTTGCCTTCAATCCTGCCCCCCCTCACGGCGAGCGAAGCACTTGATACCTCGATGATCCACTCCCTTGCCGGATTGCTGGACGAGGGCGGCATTTCCCGTAGCCGCCCCTTCCGCGAACCTCACCACACTGCCTCAATGGCTGCTATTATCGGGGGCGGGCGGCAAGCCAAACCGGGTGAAGTCAGCCTCGCGCATAATGGCGTGTTATTCATGGACGAGTTTCCAGAATTCCCACGCACTGTGCTTGAAACCTTGCGCCAGCCGATTGAAACCGGAGAGGTCATGATCGCCCGCGCGAATGCACATGTGAAGTATCCCTGTAAGTTCATGCTGGTCGCCGCAGCGAACCCGTGCAAATGCGGATACCTTTCCGACCCTGCACGGGCCTGCGCGCGTGTCCCGCAATGTGGCGAAGACTACATGGGGCGCATTTCCGGCCCGTTGATGGATCGCTTCGATCTGCGTGTGGATGTGCCCCCCGTTGCTTTCAGCGATCTGGACTTACCTGCCAGCGGTGCCACTTCTGCCGAAGTCGCTGCCCGCGTCGCTGATGCACGCGCGATCCAGCTGGCGCGATTTGAAGGGCAAAAAGGCATGCGGGTCAACGCGGACGCCGAAGGGGATATGCTTGAACAAATTGCCACACCGGATGCCGATGCACGCGCACTTTTGACCCGCGTGGCAGAGCGTTTTCATCTCTCCGCGCGGGGGTATCACCGTGTGATCCGGGTGGCGCGTACCATTGCCGATCTTGACGCGTCCGAACAGGTCCGCAAACCTCACATCGCCGAAGCGGTCAGCTTTCGTTTGCCTGCACCAGTACTTGCCTGATCCAGACCGCCAAACTGTCGAGCGTTTGACGTGCTTCAGGCAGAATGTTGTGGAAAATCGGCCAGACGTGCGGAAGATCACGCTCTTCTACAAAGGTTGTCTTTACGCCTGCATTTTTCAGCAACTGCACCATCCGGCGACTGTCATCACAGAGTATTTCTGTGTCGCCAGCGGTGATCCATACAGGCGGCGCGCCCTCAAAACGGCCTTCAATCGGGCTGGCCTTTGGATCGGCTGCGCTGTGGCCCGACATGTAAAGTTCGGCCATCGCATGCGCACGTTCAGCAGGAAGCACCGCGTCAATTGCTGCGTTCTTTGTGAAGCTCTCACCTGAATAACTGAGGTCAGTCAGAGGTGAAAAGCAGAAGACACCAGCAGGAAGCGCCGCTTTATCCGCCAACAATTGCGCCAGCAATGACAGAACCAAAGCGCCACCCGCGCTGTCACCACCGATAACGATGCGCGACGGGGAAACACCCGATTGCAACAATCCATCCCAAGCGGCCCTGACATCATCAAACGCACCCGGGAACGGTGTCTCGGGGGCAAGACGATAACGGGGTAACACGGCTCTCAATCCCAATGAACGCCCCAGCGTTGCAACCATCGCCGCGTGCGTCTTGGGCGAACCGAAGACAAATCCGCCGCCATGAATGTAAAGCAGAACAGCATCGTCTCGAAAGTCTACTGGCACAATCTCAAGCGCATCTACGCGTTGCTGGCCGGCTTCAAGGACCTGCCATTGCATCTGCGTTCCGCGGGGCGCATGAAACAAGAACTTTGCGCTTCTACTGAACTGCCGCCGCAGATCATCCGGCTTTTTGGCGCGCGCCATCTTTGGTCGCTCGATCCGACGCAACCACCCGCTTAACAAACGCGCCCTGACGCTCATGTGCGGCGGGCTTCAATAACTTCCCAAATTTTGGCCGCGATGTTCACATCATCAAACCGCTCAAGTTCCTGAATGCCGGTGGGAGATGTGACGTTGATTTCCGTGAGATAATCACCGATTACATCGATCCCGACAAAAATCTGCCCCTTTTCCTTTAAGAGCGGGCCTATTTTCGCGCAAATCTCAAGATCACGTTCGGTCAGGCCGATTTTTTCGGGGCGCCCGCCTACGTGCATGTTTGACCGTGTCTCCCCTTCGGCTGGCACACGGTTGATTGCGCCGACCGGTTCGCCGTCAACCAGAATAACCCGTTTGTCGCCTTTGGACACATCCGGCAAAAACTTCTGGACAATAAGAGGCTCGCGGGAAAAACCGGTGAACAGCTCATGAAGCGATGTCAGGTTGCGATCTTGGGTATCGAGACGGAAAACGCCCGCACCACCATTCCCGTAAAGCGGTTTGAGGATGACATCGCCGTGCTTGACTTTGAACGCCTTGATCGTGTCCAAATCGCGAGCGATCGTCGTCGGGGGCGTCAGGTTAGGAAAATCCAGAACCAGTAGTTTTTCAGGATAGTTGCGCACCCAAAACGGATCATTCACGACCAAAGTGGTGGCTGCCAACCTATCGAGCAGATGCGTCGACGTGATGTAGTGCATATCGAACGGGGGGTCCTGCCGCAGCCAGACAACATCGAAATCCGCAAGATCAACTTCGACCTCCGGCTCCATATGGACGTGATCGCCTTGGACACGCTGAACCGTGAAAGGCTGGCCCTTGGCAGTGATCCGCCCCTCTTGGTAAGCCAGCTTGTCTGGGGAATAGAAGAACAGCGAATGCCCGCGCGCCTGTGCTTCTTCCGCCAGTCGAAAGCTGCTGTCGGCGTTGATATTCACGTCCCCGATAGGGTCCATCTGAAAGGCAATCTTCATGGCTTTATCCTTGCTGCGTGCCTCTTAGATGGCGCAGCAGGATGCCGTGTGCAATGGGTCAGCTTTACGCAAAAGCGTTTTCGATGATCTGCACGTCGCCGATCCCATCAACCAGTGCGACGTCAATTCTCATGTCTGTCAGGCATCCCATTGGTTCGTTTCCGATGAATTCTTCGGCAGAATGGCAGATGCGTTGAATCTGACGCGCCGAAAGGCTTTGAGCAGCGCGGGCCAAGGATTTGCTTTGCTTGACCTCTACAAAAATTAATGTTGCGCCATCGCGTACGATAAGGTCGATCTCCCCTCCCTTTCCGCGCCACCGTCGCCGTGCAATGGTAAATCCACGGCGCTCGTAGTCCTGTGCAATGCGATGTTCAGCAGCAAGTCCGGCATGAAACGAGGCACGTCCACGATGATACCCTTGATCTGTCATTTGTCGTTTCTCCCCAAAGCCAAGGCGGTTTGGTAAACTTGCCGTCGCGGCAGATCGTGAGCACGGGCCACCAGATCGGCCGCATCGCGCACTGACATATCTTGCAGCGCACGGCGCAACTCGGCTTCTAGATCAATTTGATTAAGGGATTCTGAATGTCCGCGGTCGATCAGAACGACAATTTCGCCCTTGGTCGATGTGTTTGTGTAATGCTCGGCCAATTCCGCAAGTGTCCCCCGGCGAACCTCCTCGAACTTTTTGGTCAACTCCCGACACACCGCTGCCTTCCGGTCACCGCCCAGCACAGCGCTGGCATCAGATAGCATCGCGCCAAGGCGTTTAGGTGATTCGTAAAAAGCCAGCGTTCCTGTTACGCCCGCCAGAGGTTCCAAAGCGGTGCGGCGTGCTGTTTTTGCATTTGGCAGAAAACCCGCGAAAAAGAATGCGTCAGTCGGCAACCCTGCGAGCACAAGTGCTGTCAGCACCGCGGACGGCCCCGGCGCACAGGTGACAGGAATATTCTCGGCCCGCGCAAGTCGGGACAATTCAAAGCCCGGATCCGCTATCAATGGCATGCCCGCTTCAGAGGCATAGACCACAGATTTGCCACCGCGCACCTCTTCCACCAGCCGTTTTTGCACGCCCTCGCCCGTATGATCGTGCAGCGCGATGATCCGCCGGTCGCGCAGTGGAACTGCGTGAATATCCATCAGCTTTCGCAAGGATCGTGTGTCTTCTGCGACCAGCACATCTGCGCTGGCAAGAACATCCAAAGCCCGCAATGTAATGTCGCGTGCAGTGCCAATCGGCACGCCGACAAAGTACAATCCCGCCTGTAGCGGCACCATTTGATAATTCATACTGGACCCGCCATTCCCACTCTCTATTATCACTCAACAGTGACACGGTGTGGGTTCACCGTCTGAACCACTGGGGGAGTGAGTACAAGATGTTTGCGTTTTTCAAAGCCGGCCGCAAGAAATTGCGGCTTTTGGTATTGCCTGTTTTTGCGTTGATGGTGGCGGCCTGTGATCCTGCCGCCTTGGGAGGGCTTGCGAATTCCGGCGGCCCCAAACTTGACGCAAATGCTCCTGTGCCCGTGGCTCTTCTTGTTCCCCGTGGCGGCACAGCGAGCGATAACCTGCTCGCCCAGAACATCGAAAACGCAGCGCGTCTGGCAATGCGTGACCTGAATGGCGTTAAAATCGACCTGCGTGTGTATGGCACAGCAGGAAATGCAGGCACCGCATCGAGCATGGCTGCGCAAGCGGTAAGCGAGGGTGCCAAGATCATTCTGGGTCCGGTCTACGGAGAATCTGCGAACGCTGCGGGCGTAGCCGCGTCGAGCGCGGGCGTTAACGTACTGGCGTTCTCAAACAATCCCACGATTGCGGGCGGAAACGTCTTTATTCTGGGGCCAACTTTTGCCAACACCGCCAACCGTCTTGTCGGATACGCAAAGCGGGCGGGCAAAGACCGTATCGTCGTCCTGCACGCCAATGACATCGCCGGACAGCTGGGCCGCAACGCGATCCAGCAGGCAATATCTGCAAGTGGCGCTACTCTGGCAGGTAATGTCGAGTATGCCTTGAGCCAGGAAGCAGTGACCGCCGCTGTGCCACGTGTAAAAGCAGCGGTTGATGGTGCCGGAGCCAATGCAGTATTCCTGACAACCTCATCCGCCAGCGCGCTGCCCCTCTTTGCCGAGATGCTGCCCAGCGCGGGTGTAAATCCGGCCTCAACGCAGTTCATCGGCCTGACACGGTGGGACATTCCGGCACAGACGCTGAGCCTGCCGGGTGTGCAGGGCGGATGGTTTGCACTGCCTGACCCTGGTGCTTCTTCGGCCTTCACACAGAAATACCGGGGGGCATACGGCTCTGATCCGCATCCGTTGGCCGGTCTCGGCTTTGACGGCATTGCGGCAATCGGTGCTTTGGCCAAAACCGGTAGGTCCAATGCATTGACCGGTGCATCCCTGACCCAAGGCGCAGGTTTTCGCGGTGCCAGCGGCATCTTCCGTCTGCGCAAGGACGGAACGAACGAACGCGGGCTGGCCGTTGCCACAATCCGCAATAAATCTGTTGTCGTGATCGAAGGCGCACCGCAGGCCTTTGGCGGAGCCGGATTCTAGGAATTGGCTAAGCTTGCACATTCAACGCCAAACACAGGCGCGGTTGAAACACCGCGCCTGATTTGTGAGGCACAGCTGATTTTTGATCAGGATGCTGTCGAACGCGACCTCGAAAAGGCGTGCGAAGATGTAGCGGAAGGCGACAGGCGCGCTGCCGCCGTCGCGGTTCTGCAACAAGCACAAAAAAGCGGGCGGGCCCAGATCGCTACCAGCTTTGCCGCGGCTCCATTCGATGCCCGCGGGATGACGCGCGCCTACACTTATCTGACTGACCATCTTGTCCGCTCCACTTTGCAGTTCGCGTCTCAAGTGCTGCACCCCAAGCCAAATCCCACCGAGGGGGAGCGGCTGAGCGTGATCGGGGTCGGTGGGTATGGCCGGGGAGAGATGGCACCTTTCTCAGATGTCGATCTGCTATTTTTAATCCCGTACAAAGCGACCGCGTGGTCCGAAAGTGTGATCGAGAGCATGCTTTATATGCTGTGGGATCTCAAACTGAAAGTTGGCCACTCTACCCGGACAATCAAAGACTGCGTGCGGCTGGGGGCCGAGGATTATACCATCCAGACGGCCCTGCTAGAGCATCGTTATATCTGCGGTGCAGTTGAGCTTGAGCAGGAACTGACCAAAGCGCTTGATGCTGATCTTTTCTCGGGCAATGGCCGCGAGTTTATCGAGGCCAAGCTAGAAGAACGTGACCGCCGGCATGAGAAGCAGGGGCAGCGCTATGTGGTGGAACCGAACGTTAAAGAGGGCAAAGGCGGTCTGCGGGATCTGCATTCGTTGTTCTGGATCGCCAAGTTTATCTACAAAGTCGACCGCATCGCAGAGCTGGTGGACAAAGGTGTATTCCGTCCCGAAGAGTACGAAACATTTGCCGAAGCCGAAGACTTCCTTTGGGCTGTGCGTGGGCATCTTCATCTTCTGACGAACCGCGCGACCGAACAGCTTACATTTGATATGCAGGCGCAGGTCGCACAGGCGATGGGGTATGAAGACATACGCGGACGTCGCGGTGTCGAAATATTCATGCAGACCTTCTTTCTGCATGCGACGACTGTCGGCGACCTGACCCGCATTTTCCTGACGAACCTCGAGGCGGTCCACTTGAAGGCGGAGCCTTTGCTGGAGCGGATTTTCCGCCGCCGACCAAGGATCAAGGCTGGCTACATCGTTGTTCATAATCGCATAGCGATCGAAGACGATGAAGCCTTCCTCTCCGACAAGCTGAACCTCTTGCGCATATTCGAAGAAGCTTTGCGGACCGGCATGTTGATCCATCCTGATGCCATGCGCCTGATTAAGGCGAATTTGCATCTGATCGACGACGCCATGCGAACCAATGCCGAAGCGCAACGGATTTTCTTTGATCTGCTGCTCAAACACGGAAACCCCGAACGTGCGCTGCGCCGCATGAACGAGCTGGGTATCCTGTCGGCATTTGTACCCGAATTCGAAAACATCGTCGCGATGATGCAATTCAACATGTATCACAGCTATACCGTTGACGAACACACAATCCAGACCATCGCCACACTGGCAATGATCGAGAAGAACGAGCTTGAAGAAGAGCTGCCCGTCGCGTCCTCCATCCTGAAACGGGGTGTGAACCGCAAAGTACTCTACACAGCGCTGCTGCTGCATGACATCGCAAAGGGCCGACCGGAAGATCATTCTATTCTTGGCGCAAAAATGGTGCGAAGCATCGCGCCGCGATTGGGGCTGAAGCAGGAAGACACCGACACGGTTGAGTGGCTGGTACGGTACCACCTGCTGATGTCCGACATGGCGCAAAAACGGGACATCGCCGATCCGCGCACGGTGCGGGACTTTGCCAAGGCTGTGCAGACAGTCAAACGGCTCGATCTGCTGTGCGTGCTGACCGTCTGCGATATTCGCGGTGTCGGCCCGAACACGTGGAACAACTGGAAGGCAGTTCTGATCCGTGCGCTGTATCGCCAGACCAAGCGTGCGCTTGAAACAGGGTTGGAAGACCTGAATCGTGACAACCGCGGAGCAGAGGCGAAAAAAGCGCTCCGCGAAGCGCTGAGCGATTGGCCGCGCAAGGCGCTCCAGACCGAAACTGCTCGCCATTACGATCCGTATTGGCAGGGTTTGCACGTCACAGCCCATGTCGCATTTGCCGAGTTGCTTCGCGATATCGGGGAAGGCGAAATCCGCATTGACCTGCATCCGGATGAAGACCGCGACGCAACCCGCGCCTGTTTTGTTATGGCGGACCATCCGGGCATCTTTTCGCGGCTTGCAGGTGCGCTCGCTCTGGTTGGGGCGAATGTGGTCGACGCGCGCAGCTACACCACCAAAGACGGCTTTATCACGGATGCGTTCTGGATTCAGGACGCCGAAGGCAATGCATATGAGGCCAGCCGTCTGCCGCGCCTGCGCCAAATGATCGCAAAGACGCTTAAGGGCGAAGTGGTGGCCCGCGACGCACTGAAATCGCGTGATAAAATTAAAAAGCGTGAGAAGGCGTTTCGGGTACCGACGCATATCACCTTTGATAACGACGGGTCCGAAATCTATACGATCATCGAAGTGGATACCCGCGACCGCCCCGGCTTGCTTTACGATCTGGCGCGCAGTCTTGCCGATTCAAACGTCTATATCGCCAATGCCGTGATCGCCACTTACGGTGCTCAGGTTGTAGATACATTTTACGTTAAGGATATGTTCGGCCTGAAGTACCACTCCGAAAGCAAGCAAAAGACGCTGGAGAAGCGTCTTCGTCAGGCGATTGCAGATGGTGTGGAGCGGGCTGAGGAATAAGGTCGGTCAACATTTTCGCCGGCGGATGCCCCGCGCTATTCCCTGATAACGGCGAATGCCCGCAAGGGTTTGATGATCCAGATTGCACGCAAGGGCTGTGCAGGCTATGGCAAGTCAACTGACCTGCGCGAGTCTCCCGAATGAAACCTATCCGCCTCATGTCCGGTTTTTTCACCGTCGGCGTCTGGACCCTGCTGAGCCGGGTACTGGGTTTCGTGCGTGAGATGTTGCTTTTATCCCTGATCGGGCCGGGGCCTGTCATGGATGCCTTTGTCGCCGCCTTCCGCCTGCCAAACATGTTCCGGCGTTTCTTCGCCGAAGGTGCATTTAACGCAGCCTTTGTCCCGATGTTCTCCAAAAAGCTCGAAGGCGAAGAAGGTGCTGGAAAGTTCGCACAGGATGCCTTTAGCGGCCTTGCACTTGTTGTGCTGCTGTTGGTCGGCCTTGGCATGGTCTTTATGCCTGCCTTCGTCTGGCTTACCGCCGAAGGTTTTTCAGGCGATGCAAGGTTCGATCTGACTGTCGACTACGGGCGGGTCGTCTTTCCCTACATCCTGTTTATGTCTCTGGCGGCTCTGTTCTCGGGCATATTGAATGCAACAGGCCGCTTTGCCGTCGCGGCAGCGGCTCCTGTGTTGCTGAACGTCTTTGTTCTGACCGCGATGCTGCTTGGGACCTATCTGGGCGGTGAGGTTATAATCTGGCTGATCTGGTCCATCCCGCTCGCGGGGCTGGCACAATTGGCGCTCACATGGCGTGCTGCGGCCGAGGCCGGTTTCGTCCTGCGTCCTGCCCGCCCCCGCTGGACACCCGACATGCGGGCGATGATTGTTATTGCCCTGCCCGCCGCGATGGCCTCCGGCGTGATGCAGATCAACCTTGTCGTCGGGCAACTGGTGGCGAGCCAGTATGAAAACGCGGTCTCGTGGCTTTTTGCAGCAGACAGGCTGTATCAACTGCCACTGGGTGTCGTCGGCATTGCCGTGGGTGTTGTACTGCTGCCTGACCTGTCGCGCCGGCTCCAGGCGGGTGACGACCAGGGCGCGCGCAATGCGCTCAGCCGTGCTGCGGAAATCTCGCTGGCGCTGACTATTCCATCCGCCGTGGCTCTAATGGTGATTCCGCAAACTTTGGTCTCCGTCCTATTCGAGAGGGGTGCCTCCGGCGTGGATGACACCGCAGCGATTGCCGCGGCAGTGGCGGTCTATGCGCTTGGACTGCCAGCCTTTGTGCTTCAGAAAATCTTGCAGCCCATCTATTTCGCCCGCGAAGATACCCGCCGTCCGTTCTATTTCGCAATTGTCGCGATGATTGTGAACGTCGTGCTGGCTGTGGGTCTGGCACCCTATATCGGATGGATATCGCCCGCGATTGCAGCCACGGTTGCGGGCTGGGTCATGGTACTTTGCCTGTTTGTCGGTTCGCGCAAGTACGGGCAGGCTGTCCGCTTTGATGACCGGTTCCGCAAGCGCATCTGGCGAATAGTATTTGCCGCAGCCCTTATGGGCGTCGCATTGGTTATCGGAAACGCGATGCTTGAAATCCTGCTCAATACGCCATGGTGGCGGGTGCTGGGATTGATCGCACTTGTCGCAATAGGGGCAGTCAGCTTCTTCGGATCGGCACAGGTGTTGGGTGCCGTCAGTATTTCGGAAATCAAAGGCAGTTTGCGCCGCCGTTGAGCCCCACGCGCCATTAACGCCGCCTGAGACTGTCGCGCACGCGGGCCCATTCGCCCGGGGCCAGTAGAAAACACAGGCCAAACCCCAGAAAGAAGCCGATAAGCTCGGCAACCCACTGGGTTCCTACTTCGAAAAAGACGCCCCAGATCAATTGGATACCCATCAAAAAGGCGATTAGCGAAAAGGCGCGGTACTGCTGTGTGCCTGTGCCCGCAAGCTGTCGCCACATCACAAAAGAATACCCGCCGATCAACCCGTAGACACCGGGGTAGGCACCGACCAACCACGCCGGATCATCCAAAAGCACCGCATATAAAACAGCGCCGCCAGCACTTGCCGTGACAAAGATCGCAGCGAAGGTCAGCTGTCCCATGGCTTCGGCGACCAGCTTGCCCAGCGCCAACAGCAGCACCATAGCAAAAAGCGCATGCGTAAAGCCGAGATGAATAAAGGGATAGGTAATGGCGCGGATAACCTCGGTGAATGGCCAAACGCCGTTCCCCATCATCCAGTCGAAAATCTGCCCTGAAAAACCGTAATCGCGGATAAGGCCCAAACGCCAGCCAACGGCCCCTGGCCCGCCAATCAATCCGGCCTCGCCCAGCGACAATCCCGCTTCGACGCCCGCGATGGCGATAAATGTCAGCGTGACAACGGGCGGCAGAGGGTTGACCGGTGGCTGAAAGTCTGGGTCTTGCATGGGCCGTATTCCTTGTCATTGCTTGACGATGCCAAGCCCTAGAGTTACGCCGCTGACAGCCAACAATCCAGCCCCAGAGGTCTGCCTCATGTCTGATACCAAATTCACCCCCCGCGTCTTTTCCGGCATCCAGCCGTCAGGCGATCTTCACCTTGGAAACTACCTTGGTGCGATCCAAGGTTTTGTTAGGATGCAGGAGCAGGACATCGAGACAGTTTACTGCATGGTCGACATGCACGCGATTACGGTCTGGCAGGATCCAAAGGATCTGGCGCACAGCACGCGGGAACTTGCCGCAGGCTTTATCGCAAGCGGTATCAGTCCTGAGAAATCCATACTGATCAATCAGAGCCAGGTGCCCGAGCATGCACAGCTCGCGTGGATCTTTAACTGTGTGGCCCGCATGGGATGGATGGGCCGCATGACCCAGTGGAAGGACAAGGCCGGCAAGAATGCCGAGGCCGCATCGCTGGGCCTGTTCGCCTATCCCGCGCTGATGGCGGCGGATATTCTGATTTATCACGCCACACAGGTACCTGTGGGCGAGGACCAGAAACAGCACCTTGAACTGACGCGCGACATTGCCGCCAAGTTCAACCATGACTACGGGGTGGATTTCTTTCCGATCACGGAGCCGGTTATCGAAGGCGCAGCAACGCGAGTGATGTCCCTGCGTGACGGGTCCAAAAAGATGTCAAAGTCTGATCCGTCTGACGCATCCCGCATCAACATGACTGATGACGCTGACACCATCGCCAAGAAAATCCGTAAGGCCAAGACCGACCCGGATGCGCTGCCCTCTGAGGCCGCAGGATTGGCAGAAAGGCCGGAAGCACGCAATCTGGTTAACATCTATGCCGCGCTGAACGAGCAAAGCGTTGACGACGTTCTCGCCGAAGTGGGCGGTCAGCAGTTCGGGACGTTCAAGCCCCTGCTTGCAGAACTTGCCGTTGCAAAGCTCGCCCCCATCTCGACCGAGATGGCGCGGTTGATGGCTGACCCGACGGAGATCGACCGCATACTGGCGCGTGGTGCTATGCAAGCACGCGAGATCACAGCACCAATCCTGCAGAAAACTTACGAAATCGTCGGGATGGTCCGTTAAGCCAGCGCCCGCCCGAAGGTCCAGCTTAAGCGGCACCGCACAGAACCTCTGCGTTTGCGCCAATTGTGCAAGCGCAGAGATAAGATCACCTTTGCTTTAAGCAAAACGGAGATCTGTATGTCATCTATCCATCCAAGCGTCGGCCATGTCCATTTGCGCGTCGCCGACCTCGACCGCGCAATCGGGTTTTACCGCGACCTTTTGGGCTTTGCGGTGACCGCCCGTTATGCAGATGCCGCTGCGTTTCTGGGTGCCGGAGGGTATCACCATCACATCGGGCTGAATACGTGGGACAGTAAAGGGGCGACGGCGCCACCTGCCGGACATACCGGCCTTTACCATGCGGCGTTCCTCTACCCTGACCGGCCGTCGCTGGCCCGAGTTCTGCGCCGGGTTTTGGATGCAGGCATCACACTGGACGGCGCGGCGGATCACGGGGTGAGCGAAGCGGTCTATTTGCGTGATCCAGATCAGAACGGCGTGGAGCTATACCGTGACAGACCACAGGCGGACTGGCCGGTTGATAAGACTGGCGGGCTTAAAATGACCAATGCGCCACTGGATGTTGCGGCTTTGCTAGCCGAGGCAGAGCAGGCGTAAGGTGGGATATCCGCCACCGTTGGGCCATGGACAATCCACCGCCCCTGCGTCATTTTCCGACTGAATACGAGCGGAGCATCACAATGAGCACTGGCTTTTTCTGGGACGAACGCTGCTTCTGGCATGGGGGTGGCAATTATGCCGCGACATTGCCAATAGGCGGGTTGGTCCAACCCCTTGCGGCAGGCGGGTTGCCCGAAAGCCCCGAGACAAAACGCAGACTGAAAAATCTGATGGATGTCACGGGACTGTCAGCACAACTTGATATGCGAACCGCACCTGAAGCGACCCGAGAGATGCTGGAACGCATTCACCCCGCCAGTTATCTGGACGCTTTCAAAGCGACTTCCGATGCAGGCGGGGGCGAGCTTGGGCATCACACGCCGTTTGCCCAAGGGGGATATGAGATAGCAACGCTGTCTGCCGGTCTTGCCGTCGCCGCCGTTGATGCGGTTGCCAGTGGTGCGTTGGGCAACGCCTATGCGCTCAGCAGGCCGCCCGGCCATCATTGCACAGCTGACGAGCCTATGGGATTCTGCCTGCTTGCAAATATTGCCATCGCAATCGAAGCGGCGCGCGCCAAAGGTCTTGTGAACCGTGTCGCCGTGCTGGACTGGGATGTGCATCATGGCAACGGGACACAATCCATCTTCTACGACCGGTCTGATGTTCTCACGATTTCATTGCATCAGCACAGCAACTATCCGCTGAACAGTGGCATGGTCGAAGAGCGCGGCACCGGCGACGGCGCAGGTTATGCGATTAACCTGCCCATGCACGCGGGCAGCGGTCACACCGCCTATCTTCATGCGCTGGACCGCGTGGTGATCCCTGCACTTGAGGCGTATCAACCCGACATGATTGTTGTCGCCTGTGGGTATGACGCGGCAAGTGTCGACCCGCTCGCGCGCATGCAGGCCACTGCCGAGACGTTCTCGGTGATGACCCATAAGATCAAAGACACCGCTGCACGTCTGTGTGACGGCAAGTTGGTAATGGTGCATGAAGGCGGATATTCCGAAGTCTACGTGCCGTTCTGTGGGCATGCAGTCATGACCGCGCTGTCCGGAAGTGATATCCACGCGGCTGACCCGATGGCCGACGTCCTGCACCAGCGCCAACCCGCCCCTGAATTTGATGCTTTCCTGCGCCAGTCTATTGACGCAATGGCACTAGAACTGGACCTTTAAACCAATGCCAGACCCCAATCACGACGCCTTTCACTTCCTGCAAACACGCCGGTCACGCCCCGCCAAAACGTTGGGTTTGCCTGTGCCCGATAGAGATACACTCTTGCCGCTCCTGACCGCAGCAGCACGGACGCCGGATCACGGCAAGCTGGAGCCGTGGCGTTTCATCGTAGTGCAGCAAGCCGCCATGCCAAAGCTGGCAAACATCGCACAGCAACGCGGCGAGGCCTTAGGTCTGGATGCGGAGCAGATCAAAAAAGGTCGCGGACAATTTGACCAAGGTGCGCTCGCTGTTGTCGTGGTCGAAGTGCAAAAGCCCTCCCCCAAGATCCCGCCGCTTGAGCAAACCTATAGCACCGGTGCCGTCTGTCTGGCTTTGCTAAATGCCGCGCTTGCTGCGGGTTGGGGCGCGAATTGGCTTAGCGGCTGGGCATCGCATGACCGCGAATTCATGACGCAAGCTTTTGATCTTGCGCCAAATGAACGCATTGCAGGCATCATTCACATCGGCACCGAAACATCCGCGCCGCCCGAACGTCCGCGCCCTGATATTAACGAGATGACGACATGGCTCTCGGACTGATTTTTCGTTCTTTCCTGTTGGCGCTTGGGCAGTTGTCTGATCCACGATTCCGGCGTGTTTTTCTGCTGGGGATCGTGCTGGCGCTGGCTTTGCTAATCGGTTTCACTGCGGCCTTTGCGTGGTTCACCGACTGGATCACACCCGATGCGATCTGGGTGCCTATTTTGGGCGAGGTTCAGTGGATTGACGACCTGCTGTCTTGGGGTGCTGTGTTCTTGCTGCTTGGTCTGTCGGTTTTTCTGATGATACCGGTAGCGTCCGCGATCACCTCGATGTTTCTTGATGAAGTGGCAGAAGCGGTCGAGCTAAAGCACTATCCGAACCTGCCAGCCACCACGCCTGTTCCCCTTGGCGATGCTATTCGCGATACGATCAACTTCCTTGGTGTATTACTCGGTGCCAATATTCTGGCAATCATCCTTTATGTAATGTTTGCGCCTGCGGCCCTGTTCATCTTTTGGGGGCTGAACGGTTTCCTGCTAGGGCGGGAATACTTCACCATGGTCGCGATACGCTGGGTCGGTCGGGTTGAGGCCAAGCAACTGCGCAAACGCCATATCGGCCCGATCTGGGCCGCCGGCGTTTTGATGGCGATGCCACTATCGGTGCCGCTTTTGAACCTGATCGTGCCAATCCTGGGCGCGGCCACCTTTACCCATCTATATCACGGCCTGACCACGCGCCCGCACGGAACCAGCTCTCAACGTCATCCACGCTGATCCATTCGGACAGAATGATTGTTGCGATAATCGCCCATAGAATGCAGGCGATGATCGTGGTCCATATCGCCTTCTTCTTCAGGTGATGATGCTCGGGTGAGCCGGCGTGGGTGCCGGGCACTACGTCGTCCAGATCACCTTGCGTCTCAACGCGGATTGGCAGCGCGATAAGGAATACCATCGACCAAATGACAGCAAACAGGACAAGGCCCGAAGTGATACCCATGGCTCAGACCTGCTCCAGCTCAACCAGTGCGCCGTTAAAATCCTTGGGGTGAAGGAACAATACCGGCTTGCCGTGCGCGCCGATCTTGGGCTCTCCGGTACCAAGGACCCGTGCACCGGTGCTCTTGAGGTGATCGCGGGCTGCGATGATATCCTCTACCTCATAGCAAATGTGGTGAATGCCGCCTGAAGGGTTCTTGTCAAGGAAGCCCTGAATGGGGCTGTCATCACCAAGTGGATACAGCAGCTCGATTTTGGTGTTTGGAAGCTCGATAAAGATCACCGTAACGCCGTGGTCGGGCTCGTCCTGCGCGGGACCGACATTTGCGCCAAGCGCGTTGCGATATTGGTCTGCTGCGGCCTCAAGATCAGGCACGGCAATGGCGACATGGTTCAGGCGGCCAATCATCTGGTGTTCCTTCGGTATGATAAGTTGCGCCCGCTTATGCCCCCAAGAAAGATGAAGAGCAATGCGGCACGTTAACCAGCTGTTAGCCACCCTTGAGTAACCATGACTTCAGAAACCTGGAGGCTATTATGGATACCACTGACCCTTTTGCGGCCAATATCCCCGCGCCCACCGCAGCACGCCCTTTGTTGGGACTGACCGTGCTTGTTGTCGAAGACAGCCGTTTCGCTTGTGAGGCGCTGCGCCTTTTGTGCCTGAAATCCGGTGCGCGTATCCGGCGCGCGGATTGCCTGCGCTCCGCACGGCGGCATTTCAGGGTCTACCGCCCCTCTGTTGTTGTGATTGATCTTGGGTTGCCAGACGGCAACGGTACCGACCTCATCGAAGAACTGAACGAAGCCTCACCGCGCGTCGATGGTATTCTTGCCATATCCGGCGATCCCCACCTTGAGGCCGCCGCGATGGCTGCCGGTGCGGACAGTTTCATGGAAAAGCCCATCACATCGCTTGGCGTATTTCAGGACAAAATCCTGACCATGCTGCCCGCTGAAAGACGCCCCAAGGGACCCCGCACCATCGACACCACCACGGTCGCCCCTGACAGGTTGGCCTTTCAGGATGATATGGCCCATATCGCAGATGTATTGGACGATCATATCACAGGCCACACGCTTGATTATGTGGCGCAATTTCTAAGCGGTGTTGCCCGGTCTGCCGACGACCCCGCATTGGAAGACGCTGCAAAAGCGCTGGCCGAGAAACGCGCGCTGGGGAAAACCGCTGCGTCGGAAACGGCGCGGATAGCGGGCTTGATCCAGCACCGCCTTGCAGAACGTATCGCGATCTAGCAGTGGTCGGATGACCGAAACAAGCGACCTGTCTTTTAGGCTGGCAATTAAAGCGACGGATCGTCGGCTGCGCGTACCAATTGGGTCAGATCTCCCAACCGCTCACGCTGTTGTCCGTCTGCGTCAAAATTGCCCGGTGCGAGCCATGCTTCGAACGCTTCTTTCAACGCAGGCCACTCGCGATCGATCACGGCGAACCACGCGGTATCCCGATTGCGTCCTTTCACAACGGCGGCCTGCCGGAATACACCTTCGAAACTGAAACCCAACCGCTGCGCTGCGCGACGTGACGGCGCATTCAAAGCGTTACACTTCCATTCATAGCGGCGATATCCGGCATCAAAGGCCCATTTCATCATCAGATACATCGCATCGGTCGCAGCCGGTGTGCGCTGTAGCGCAGGGGAAAAAGTGATGTAACCCACTTCAATTGAACCTGCCTCGGGGGATATCCTGAGGAAGCTGGCAAGCCCTTCCCATTGATCACTTTGTTTGTTCCGGATCGCGTAGAAATACGGATCAGCCTGTCCTGCGTGGTCGCGCACCCACCGGTGGTATTGCGACGCTGACGAAAACGGCCCGTTCGGCATATAATCCCAAAGAGAGTCGTGACCGGCGAAGGCACGAAACAACAAGGCCGCGTGCTTTTCTGCCGAAAGTGGTTCCAGCTCTGCGTAGCGCCCTTGGAGCACCTCACCGTCAGGCACGGGAGGAGGCCGCCAATCCGGCAGCTCAGCGCCAAGAGGGCGGGATGTGGGTCTATCCGAACACATAATCGGGACGTTAAGCGTAACGTCGCCTCGCGCCTAGTCCAAAAATCGACGGTATCCCTTTGGTATTAAACCAATCCTGAAATTTTCTGCGTATTTCAGGGCAGCAGATTGGGATCATTTCCCATATCAAGACCCGGGAATATACGGCGTTCAAATACAGATCGGTCTAGGCCCGTCAGTCCACGCATTATCCATGCCGCAGGGGCGCGCACATCCTGCGTCGGCATCAGGTCGCGCTCTTGGTAAAGCGCTCCCGCACCGACGCCCGGCCAACGGCCATGCACCTGCCCTCCCCGCACAGCACCGCCCGCCATGAGCATCAGTCCGCCCGTCCCGTGATCTGTTCCGCCAGTTCCGTTTTCGCGCGCGGTGCGGCCGAACTCTGTCATCGCGATCAAGGCTGTCTTGCCCCAGACCTGCTCACCCAAATCTGATTTCAACGTTGAAATCGTCTGCGCTAGCCGCTCCAGCGATCTGCTCAAAACCCGTTCTTGTGATCTGTGCGTATCCCAACCGTTCAACGAAAATGCTGCAACCCGCGCTGATCCGCGAAGCCGGGATGCCACAAACCGGGCAACTTTCATGTGCGACTGGCCGCCGGTCTTATTTGGCCCCTCCGCCGACAGCATTTCCGCTTCGGCCAACGCCGCGTGCATCTCCGGGTCTTCTTCCATTACCAACTCGGCCAGCCGCTGTGTCTGTGCGCTCAGCTTGAGATTGGCATCGGGCGTCCAGTTGGCCACTGGCGCGTCCCCGTTGAGAAGCCGCAAATCGTTGTTTCCAATCGCAAAAGCCGTATCCGCACGAATATCCGGCACCTCTTGAAGCATCCGGTTCAACCAGCCATCACGCACACCGCCTGATAAACGTTCCGTCCCCGCTTCGAGCATGTCCTGCCCGTCGAAGTGGCTCCGCTTGTTGCGGTAAGGTGTTGAGACAGCGTGAACAAAACCAAGCTGCTGCCGTCGCCACAATGGCATAAGTGTTGCCAAAGCGGGATGCAGGGTGAAATACCCGTCCAGATCTGGGCCGCGTTCCGATGCGGAAAGTCCTGGCCGCAGTGCGGCATAAGCAGGGTCGCCGGTGGGGCGGACCACATCTAGCCCGTCCATGCCCCCACGCAAAATAATTACAATCAACCGCGTGTCCCAAGGTGCGCTGGCTAGGGTCACTGGCGTCAGCAATGGGCTCGCCGCAAGGGAGCACCCCAGAAGGCCAGCTTTCCCAAGAAATCCACGCCGCGTGAATTGATCTGTCATCATTTTTCCTAACGCCGTTGAAACGCTGGTGAAGCAAGGATCAGGCCAATACCCTCTGCCTGTGTGGCCGCCGCATTTGCGGCAAACACGACCGTTGACGGGGCTGCATCGCCCAACGCCGTTTGTACAAACTCACGCGGATCAGGCAGTTCATCGACCAGACGCGCAGGTGTATTCATGGCCCACTGCATCCGCTCCGCAATGCCTTGCGGGGTGACCCAGGCGGTGTCTTCTTCGGCAAAACCATCCGGTCCTGCCGCTTGATACCATTTCTGGCCCATTTTCTGCAAAGGAGCCATAAACAGCTGCTGGGTTTGCTGGCGGTTCAATCCCGTTAACGTTGTTTCTGAGACGTTCAAAGACCGTAATGATGCGCTGATAAATTCGTCCGGTGTGCGCATATTTGTAGAGGGCAACGCCCATGCGGCATCATGCTCCAACAACGCTTCATAACAAGCCATCAGGTTGCCATCGGTGTGCGTGTAGCTGTCCTGAATGTGCGCGATCAGTCCTTCGGGGGGCGCGTCAGAGACGAAATGGACCGCGATTTTCGTAGCGATATGCCGCGCTGTGGCGGGATGTAGTGCCAGATCGGTTAGTGCTGCTTTCACCGTCGCGAGGCCGGACTTGCCCCCGTAGGTCCGCCCCAACAGTGTTTCAGCACCAGGCTCGGACATGACCGGGCGGAATTTGAAACCCAGATCCCGAGTGAGCGACAATCCGGTAAAGAGCTTTGCCAGTTCACGCACATCGTTCTGATTATACGGCCCGTCCACCCCAAGCGTATGAAGTTCCATTACCTCCCGCGCGAGGTTTTCATTCAGGCCGCGCGGTCTTTTGGACCGCTTTGCAAGGCGGCTGTTTGGTCCGGTGGAAACATTCTGATCCAGATAGCTCAGCATCACAGGGTGTGTGACACAATCAATTAACATCTGCGCAAACGTGCCGGTTACATTCGGGCGGATCGCTTCGTCGACGTAGGCGGGGACTGCCAGTCGCAAAACAGCATTGGCCCCGACCACGGTAAAATGATCTGCCCAGAAAGCGACCAATCGTTCGCGAAAACCATGCTGCGCGGTGATGCGCCGCATCTGATGGCGTTGGAACCACGATGCATGTTCTTTGTACAAATCGCGAATAATTTTTCTGGCTTTGGCCGTGGCGGCTTTGCCTTCTTCGGTGGTGTCATTCTTGGCACCGAACTGGCGAAACCGCCTGCGCAGCACGTGGGCATCCTGCAGGTAGCGGTAGGGTGGAAAGGGATATTTCTCAACGGCAACATCCGGCCCTCGCAGGGTATCGAGCATTTCTTGAACGGACTGGGGCTGGGCAATGCTTGAATTGCGCCCGTAACCGAAGCGGTGTTCGGCCAGAAACGGATCGAATGTCACGCCGTCATTCCCTGTGCATCAGTGCTCTATCGTACAATATAGGCACCTGCCGGGCTTTGCGCACAATAAATCTGAGGGGCAGGTCAATTCTTGCCTACATCGCGGGAACTCTTGACCTCACAGACGCGTTCTTTGCTCAAACCCGAGAGGAAACGACATGCCCAACATTTATGAAGCGATCAAAGCAGACCATGACGAGCACCGTACCCTGCTCAACACTTTGGCTGAAACGAGCGGCGACAGCGAAGAGCGGCAGAAGGCGTGGGATAGCTTTTACCACGATGTGAAGTCACATGCCGCCGCGGAAGAAGAAACGTTCTATTCAAAACTGATATCCGAGACCTGGGGACAGGACGCTGCACGCCACTCCGTCCACGAGCATCAACAGCTGGATGATCTGATGGAAGAGCTGAACGAGATGGACATGTCATCGCCGGGTTGGCTGACCAAGTTCAAAACCCTCAAGCATGATTATGAACATCACATGGACGAAGAAGAAGACGAAGTCTTTACCCGTGCCCGTGAAGTGATCGGCGCTGAAAAGAACAACGATTTCGGTGCAAAGTTCGAAGCGCGCAAGAAGGAAGAGCGCGGCTTGATCGAAGAAAAAAAGGAAGACAGTCTCGAAGACTGATCCTCAAATGCAAAAAGGGCCGCATCGCTGCGGCCCTTTCTTTTTATTCCTGCGGGATTACCCGCAGACCCAGCTCCATGAGCTGATCCGAGGTCGGATCGCTTGGGGCGTTCATCATCAGATCTTCGGCGCGCTGGTTCATCGGGAACAGGATGACTTCGCGGATGTTCTGCTCGTCTGCAAGTAGCATGACGATGCGATCGATGCCTGCTGCACAGCCGCCGTGCGGCGGGGCACCATACTGGAACGCGTTGACCATACCACCAAAACGCTTGCGGACTTCGTCTTCGCCGTAGCCGGCAATTTCAAAGGCCTTGAACATGATTTCCGGCTTGTGGTTCCGGATGGCACCTGACACCAATTCGTACCCGTTACAGGCCAGATCGTATTGATAGCCCAACACCTTGAGCGGATCACCCTCAAGCGCTTCCATGCCACCCTGCGGCATTGAAAACGGGTTGTGTTCAAAATCAATCTTGCCGGTCTCTTCGTCTTTTTCGTAGATCGGGAAATCGACGATCCATGCAAAGGCAAAGCGGTTCTTGTCCGTCAGGCCCAGTTCGTCACCGATCACTGTGCGCGCACGGCCCGCAACGCCTTCAAAGGCTTTCGGCTTGCCGCCAAGGAAGAACGCAGCATCACCGACATCCAGCCCAAGCTGCTGACGGATCGCTTCCGTCCGCTCAGGCCCGATGTTCTTGGCCAATGGTCCGGCGGCTTCCATGCCACCTTCGACTTCGCCGGATTTCAGCTTGGCCTGCGCTTCTTTCACAGTGATGCCCAATTCCTGTGCAACCGCATCCGCTGTCTTTTCACGCCAGAAGATATAGCCCATTCCGGGCAATCCTTCTTTCTGGGCAAAGGCATTCATGCGGTCACAGAACTTGCGACTGCCGCCTGTGGGTGCGGGGATTGCACGAATTTGGGTGCCTTCCTGCTCCAGAAGCTTAGCAAAGATCGCAAAGCCCGACCCAGCAAAATGCTCTGACACGACTTGCATCTTGATCGGGTTACGCAGGTCAGGCTTGTCCGAGCCATACCAAAGCGCCGCGTCCTTGTAGGAAATCTGTTCCCACGTCTGATCGACCTTCCGGCCACCGCCAAACTCTTCGAAGATGCCACCAATAACCGGCTGGATCGTGTCGAACACGTCCTGTTGAGTGACAAAAGACATCTCAAGGTCGAGCTGGTAGAAATCCGTGGGCGACCGGTCCGCACGGGGGTCTTCGTCGCGGAAACAGGGCGCGATCTGGAAGTATTTGTCGAAACCCGACACCATCAACAGTTGCTTGAACTGCTGAGGGGCCTGCGGCAACGCATAGAATTTGCCGGGGTGCAGACGGCTTGGTACCAGAAAGTCACGTGCGCCTTCAGGCGATGATGCGGTAATGATCGGTGTCTGGAATTCCTTGAACCCCTGGTTCCACATCCGCTGACGCATGGAGCTCACAACATCCGACCGCAAAACCATGTTCTTTTGCATCTTCTCGCGGCGCAGGTCGAGATAGCGGTACTTCAAGCGAGTCTCTTCGGGGTATTCCTGTTCGCCAAAGACCATGAGCGGCAGCTCAGCCGCACTGCCCAGCACTTCGATGTCGCGCACAAAGACTTCGATCTCGCCTGTCGGGATCTTGCTGTTAATCAGGTCCGCATCGCGCGCCTTCACCTCGCCATCGATACGGATACACCATTCGGAGCGCACCTTTTCGACCTCTTTGAAGACGGGGCTGTCTGGATCGCACAGAACCTGCGTCATGCCGTAATGGTCACGCAGATCGATAAACAGGATCCCACCGTGATCGCGTACGCGATGAACCCAACCGGACAAACGAACTTTGTCGCCCTTGTTGGAGAGGTTAAGATCGGCGCAAGTATGACTGCGATAAGCGTGCATGAAGGTCCCTTTCGGCGGGCTGAATTGATTGGCGCAGGTACACCTTTTGATCGCGAAGAAGTCAAGGGCGCAGGGCTTTTGCGCCAGCCTTTTGGGGTTTGGCACATTAAATCGCGGGGCCTTTTACTGCTTGGCCTTGGACGAACCTCCGATCCTTGTAGATTACGGGCGAACGTTGACGGTCGCCAGCGCGGCTTGTTCCCGACCCGGCATGAAGACAGGCAATCCTAAACAGCGAACTCCCTGAGATTTGGCTTTCAAATATCGTGCTTTTTTTCATATGCTCAGAGGCATTATTTAACGGAGCATACATCATGGATTTTTCAGACGTATTTAGTAACGCCTTTTCAGCATTCGGTACTATCGGATCATACAGTGGTTTGACCCCACCGACATCTTCAGATGATATTTTGAACCTTACCGTCGGAGATTACAGAGCGCTTCTGAACAGCGCAGAAAGTGCCCTCGCCACGCTCGACAGCAATCTGTTCGCAGGCTTTCTTAATAACCCGCAAGTGCTGGAAGGGCTCGACGCGGAAAGTCGCGCCCTGATCGAGAACTTCGCCAACGGCGACTTCGCAATCGTGCGCGACCCGATCGAGCAAGCCCGCGCCGCTGTTGCATCTTTCTCTGACGATACAATCCTGCGTGATGTATTCGACGGACTTGACCCAACGGGGAATTCCTCCGCCGAGGTGGAGCGCACCTTTACAGAGGCACAGACAGAACTCGCCGATCTGCTTTGGAATGATCAGGACGGCATTTTCAATTCGCCTACCTTCTCCATCGATCTTGGAACGGGGTCATGGTTTGCACAGACATCCACCGGACAGAACGCTTACGGCGGTAGCACCCTCGCCGAATTTTATACTCAATTGGGCGAGGCGGTCAGTTACTCGATCATGTCCTTCATCGGATCGAGCGATAGCATCGTTGGCCAGTTGCTGGATCAGGGAGCCACATCCGCTACTTTCGGCAGCGCGCAGGCCGCGTCACAGGCCGCGGCAACACAAGCCTTCAGTACGCTGCAGGACATCGGCAATCAGATCAGGTCACAAGATGGCACGGACCCAGCACAGATCGAAGCGACCGCAACAGCGCAATTTAATGAACTGTTTACAGCCATTACTTCGATCCTTCCGGGCGTGAGCGACGAGTTTAACAACTTCATCCTTGGCTCGCGCAATTCCGACCCAAGCTTCATCGTGAGCATGGACGGGGATGTGAACGGTTCAGAGCACGGGGATTGGTTCTATCTCTCAAAGGCGAACAACATCTTTGACGGGGCCGAGGGCGCGGATTTGCTATTTGGTCTTGAGGGAAATGACAGCCTGTCTGGCGGTTCGGATGCGGACCAACTCTTCGGCGGCCTTGGCGATGACATGCTAAACGGTGGTTTTGGTGACGATGCGCTTAGCGGTGGCTTGGGCAACGACAGCGCGGTCTTTACCGGAAATCAAAGCAACTACACGCTCACTTTCAGCAAAGCAGGCACCACCATCACTGATCGGCGCGCTGGTCAGGATGGAACGGATGCGCTCGTAGGGATCGAGAACCTGCAATTTGCGGACAGCGCTTTTGACATCGGTATCCGCTCTGGTGCAACGGACCTGTCAGCCGCAGATTTTGCCGCAATTGCCGAGCTCTATATCGCCTACTTCGATCGCGCACCCGCGTCCAAGGGCTTGATGTATTGGGCCACGCGACTTGAGGATGGTATGACGCTTCCGGAAATAGCCGAGAGCTTTTTCGTGCAACCGGAAACGCAACGGACCTATGCGTCGTTCCTGAACGAGGACGGGAATATCATCGACACTACAGCCTTTGTGACCGCAGTGTTCTCCAATGTGTTGGGACGGGAACCATCGGGTCCTTACTGGATCAATGAACTAAACGATCCCAACAGCGAAATCACGCCCGCCACCTTTATTCTGGCTGTGTTGAATGGTGCCAAGGCTGTAACAGGCGGTGCTGCGGATGCAGCCTATCTGGAGGCGAAGACAGATCTTGGTGTCTATTTCTCCGCCATCAAGGGATTGTCAGAGTATGACGACACCGTCGCTGTTATGGAAATGTTCGATGGCAGCTCGGCAAGTGTAACGTCAGCGATTGCAGAGATCGACCGCCTCCACACAGATGCGCTCAATGCGGATACTGGCGAGTTTCTGATCGAACTGGCTGGCGTCATCGACGACCCCTTCGCAATCGTATGAAGTATGCCGCTGCGGCAACGCGCTTTGACGTCTCTGCAGCGGCTAACCACTCCGATGGCCAGCTCCAAATGGGATTTGGCTTACACCATTTGACGCGATGTCGCGTGCGGATATGCAAACCGATCGTGTTTCGTCATTTAATGATTTTGTAATTGGTTGCGGGAGTAGGATTTGAACCTACGACCTTCAGGTTATGAGCCTGACGAGCTACCGGGCTGCTCCATCCCGCGCCAAAGCGCTGAGCGACCTCGAGATTTCAGGTTATGAGCCTGACGAGGTTTGTTTTTAAGGCGCGGGTTGCTCTGTCCTGCGTCTTTTTTGCCTTCAGGTATGTAGTACTGGAGGCCTATTGAACATCGAAGAGAGATACGTATTCAGAGGACTTATTAGGTTTGGCGATGACCTACTCTCCCACGTCTTAAGACGCAGTACCATCGGCGCTAAGGCACTTAACGGCTGGGTTCGGGATGGGACCAGGTGTTTTGCTCTCGCTATGATCACCAAACCGAATAAATTCTCTGAATGTCCAAGTCATGTACATCTAATGTACTGTGTATGCTTTTTGATAAGTCTGTAGAATCTTGCTTCTACTGGATCAAATCAAGCCTATCGAGCAATTAGTACCAGTCAACTGAACGTATTACTACGCTTACATCTCTGGCCTATCGACGAGGTGGTCTACCTCGGCTCTCAGGGATACCTTGTTTTGAGGGGGGCTTCCCGCTTAGATGCCTTCAGCGGTTATCCTGTCCGATCATAGCTACCCAGCACTGCTATTGGCATAACAACTGGTCCACCAGTGGATCGTTCACCCCGGTCCTCTCGTACTAGGGGCAACTCCTCTCAAGTATCCTACACCCACGGAAGATAGGGACCGAACTGTCTCACGACGTTCTAAACCCAGCTCACGTACCTCTTTAAACGGCGAACAGCCGTACCCTTGGGACCTGCTCCAGCCCCAGGATGAGATGAGCCGACATCGAGGTGCCAAACACTGCCGTCGATATGGACTCTTGGGCAGTATCAGCCTGTTATCCCCGGCGTACCTTTTATCCGTTGAGCGATGGCCCTCCCACTTGGGACCACCGGATCACTATGGCCGTCTTTCGACTCTGCTCGACTTGTCAGTCTCGCAGTCAGGCTGGCTTCTGCCATTGCACTCAACGAGCGATTTCCGACCGCTCTGAGCCAACCTTCGCGCGCCTCCGTTACGATTTAGGAGGCGACCGCCCCAGTCAAACTACCCGCCACACAGGGTCCCGGATCCGGATAACGGACCGCGGTTAGACATCAAGCAGAACAAGGGTGGTATCTCAAGGGAGGCTCCACCGAAACTGGCGTTCCGGTTTCAAAGCCCACCACCTATCCTGCACATGTTCGGCCTAATGCCAGTGTGAAGCTGTAGTAAAGGTGCACGGGGTCTTTCCGTCTAACCGCGGGAAACCTGCATCTTGACAGGTAATTCAATTTCGCTGAGTCTATGTTGGAGACAGCGGGGAAGTCGTTACGCCATTCGTGCAGGTCGGAACTTACCCGACAAGGAATTTCGCTACCTTAGGACCGTTATAGTTACGGCCGCCGTTTACCTGGGCTTCAATTCAGAGCTCTCACCCCTCCTTTTAACCTTCAGGCACCGGGCAGGCGTCAGACCCTATACGTCGTCTTGCGACTTCGCAGAGCCCTGTGTTTTTAATAAACAGTCGCCACCCCCTGGTTTGTGCCCCCAGCCCCTAGTTGCCTAGGAACCGGGCCTCCTTCTCGCGAACTTACGGAGGTATTTTGCCGAGTTCCTTCAACATAGTTCTCTCAAGCGCCTTGGTATTCTCTACCAGTCCACCTGTGTCGGTTTAGGGTACGATCTAGCGATGGAGCTATTTCCAGGAACCTCTAAGCAGCCCATTCAATCCGATAAGGATGAACTACCCTCGAGATCCGTCACTTCCATCTGGCCCAGGAATATTAACCTGGTTCCCATCGACTACGCCTTTCGGCCTCGCCTTAGGGGTCGGCTTACCCTGCTCAGATTAGCTTTAAGCAGGAACCCTTGGACTTTCGGCGAGAGTGTTTCTCACACTCTTTGTCGCTACTCATGTCATCATTCTCACTAGTGATCTCTCCACCGGATCGCTTACGCGCCGGCTTCACAGAAAGCTCCTTGTGTCCAATTCTTCCCGAGGGAAGATAAGGACACATGGAACTATGTCACACTACGCTCTGCTACCATGCAATAAATGCATCCTCAGCTTCGGCTCATGGCTTGAGCCCCGTTACATCTTCGCCGCAAGACAACTTATTTAGACCAGTGAGCTGTTACGCTATCTTTAAAGGATGGCTGCTTCTAAGCCAACCTCCTGGTTGTTTTGGTCGTCTCACCTGCTTTCCCACTTAGCCATGAATTAGGGGCCTTAGCTGGAGGTCAGGGTTGTTTCCCTCTTCACGACGGACGTTAGCATTCGCCGTGTGTCTGCCATCTAGTACTCCTCGGTATTCGGAGTTTGGTTAGGATCAGTAAGCCTGTGGGGCCCCATTACCCATCCAGTGCTCTACCCCCGAGGGTATTCGGATGACGCTCTACCTAAATAGATTTCGCAGAGAACCAGCTATCTCCGAGTTTGATTGGCCTTTCACCCCTAGGCACAGCTCATCCCGATCTTTTTCAACAGATGTGGGTTCGGTCCTCCAGTAAGTGTTACCTTACCTTCAACCTGGCCATGCCTAGATCACTCGGTTTCGGGTCTGATCCCACGAACTCAACGCCCTATTAAGACTCGCTTTCGCTACGCCTACACCTAACGGCTTAAGCTTGCTCGTGAGACCAAGTCGATGACCCATTATACAAAAGGTACGCTGTCAGGGCGTAAAGCCCCTCCAACTGATTGTAGGCGTTCGGTTTCAGGTACTGTTTCACTCCCCTCGTCGGGGTGCTTTTCACCTTTCCCTCACGGTACTGGTTCACTATCGGTCAGTAAGGAGTACTTAGCCTTCGAAGGTGGTCCTCCGATCTTCAGACAGAATTTCACGTGTTCCGCCCTACTTAATACGTCCAATCATGCTTCTTATACGGGACTATCACCCACTCTGGTTGCGCATTCCAACGCATTCTAACCACACTCATGGCTCGGCTGGTCCCCGTTCGCTCGCCGCTACTAGGGGAGTATCAATTGATTTCCTTTCCTCCGGGTACTTAGATGTTTCAGTTCCCCGGGTTTGCTTTTCTAAACCTATATATTCAGTCTAGAAATACCTGGTTTACCTCATTATTAGCTGCTCATTGCTGAGCAATAATAACAAAGTATCAGGTGGGTTGCCCCATTCAGAAATCCATGGATCAAAGCTTATTCTCAGCTCCCCATGGCTTATCGCAGAGTATCACGTCTTTCATCGCCTCTTACTGCCAAGGCATTCACCAAACGCCCTTTTCGCGCTTGATTTGATCCAGAAAAAGCAAGACTTCCTTAACGCCCTACCGCTTCGCTACTTGAGGGCTATTTACACCCGCAACCAACGTTGCTGCATAAGACAGAAGGCATGCGCGACCCTCAGAAGCTGGTAAGAAACTGGGGGCCCTTATTCTGGTCAAAAGCATACTTTTTCCCGCCCACTCATTCGAGTGGACAACGAGAGATGCAGATAGGTGTCAGCCGTGCGGGCAAACACCGTCATCTCTCTGGTTAGTGTACTTGACTTGGACAACACGTTCGTTTCAGTCGCGATATGCCTAAAAGACCGAGGAAACAGTCCGATAAGCACCGGCTTCAAAAGAAGCAGCAACTGAGATCAATCACCCTACTCGGTGCGATCAAACAGTGTTGTTTGTTACTTTAAGATTACTCTCAAAGTAACTGTATCTCTCTTTACGATGTCAATTCGTCTGTAGAACAGACGTTCAAACATTCAGCGAATGCTTGAAGATGTGTTCTACTAAGTAATGGTTCTCATCGCTACTTTGTAGCAATTGCCACCGATGCCTTTCCGAAGGAAAATCTTGGTGGAGCCTAGGAGGATCGAACTCCTGACCTCCTGAATGCAAATCAGGCGCTCTCCCAGCTGAGCTAAGGCCCCAGTTGATTTTGCAAAGCAAAATCGACGTCGCGCAAACAGCGTATTGCGAAGCAATGCGCGAGTTGCGCCAGAGGCCATCTCGTGATCTCCGCTTCGCGAAGACACTGCCTGGCCAACGACTTTTGCCTCCGGCAAAATGTCTTGGTGGGTCGAGGAGGACTTGAACCTCCGACCTCACGCTTATCAGGCGTGCGCTCTAACCACCTGAGCTACCGACCCAGTTGATTTTGCTAAGCAAAATCGACGTCGCGCATACAGCGTATTGCGAAGCAATGCGCAAGGTGCGCCACGGGGTCGTAACCATTGCAACCCTTCTCGTGATCTTTGCTACGCAAAGACACTGCCAGGGCGACGCGCCTCACTGCGTGAGACGCTTGCTGAAGAGATATGAGGACGGCTCGGTCCGTAGGTGACATCCGAAGATGTCCCTAAATATGGTCAGTTTTGTTTACTGACCTGCTAAGTGTTCCACGAGTATGAACAAGTTCATGCTGCTAGGAACATCCTTAGAAAGGAGGTGATCCAGCCGCAGGTTCCCCTACGGCTACCTTGTTACGACTTCACCCCAGTCGCTGATCCTACCGTGGCCGCCTGCCCCCCGAAGGTTAGCGCAGCGTCGTCGGGTAGAACCAACTCCCATGGTGTGACGGGCGGTGTGTACAAGGCCCGGGAACGTATTCACCGTGTCATGCTGTTACACGATTACTAGCGATTCCGACTTCATGGGGTCGAGTTGCAGACCCCAATCCGAACTGAGACAGCTTTTGGGGATTAACCCATTGTCACTGCCATTGTAGCACGTGTGTAGCCCAACCCGTAAGGGCCATGAGGACTTGACGTCATCCACACCTTCCTCCCGCTTATCACGGGCAGTTTCTTTAGAGTGCCCAGCCGAACTGATGGCAACTAAAGATGTGGGTTGCGCTCGTTGCCGGACTTAACCGAACATCTCACGACACGAGCTGACGACAGCCATGCAGCACCTGTCACTGCGTCCCCGAAGGGAACGTACCATCTCTGGTAGTGGCACAGGATGTCAAGGGTTGGTAAGGTTCTGCGCGTTGCTTCGAATTAAACCACATGCTCCACCGCTTGTGCGGGCCCCCGTCAATTCCTTTGAGTTTTAATCTTGCGACCGTACTCCCCAGGCGGAATGCTTAATCCGTTAGGTGTGTCACCGAACAGTATACTGCCCGACGACTGGCATTCATCGTTTACGGTGTGGACTACCAGGGTATCTAATCCTGTTTGCTCCCCACACTTTCGTACCTCAGCGTCAGTATCGAGCCAGTGAGCCGCCTTCGCCACTGGTGTTCCTCCAAATATCTACGAATTTCACCTCTACACTTGGAATTCCACTCACCTCTCTCGAACTCAAGACCAGGAGTTTAGGAGGCAGTTCCGAGGTTGAGCCTCGGGATTTCACCCCCTACTTTCTGATCCGCCTACGTACGCTTTACGCCCAGTAATTCCGAACAACGCTAACCCCCTCCGTATTACCGCGGCTGCTGGCACGGAGTTAGCCGGGGTTTCTTTACCAGATACTGTCATTATCATCTCTGGCGAAAGTGCTTTACGACCCTAAGGCCTTCATCACACACGCGGCATGGCTAGATCAGGCTTGCGCCCATTGTCTAAGATTCCCCACTGCTGCCTCCCGTAGGAGTCTGGGCCGTGTCTCAGTCCCAGTGTTGCTGATCATCCTCTAAAACCAGCTATAGATCGTAGACTTGGTAGGCCATTACCCCACCAACTATCTAATCTAACGCGGGCCGATCCTTGTCCGATAAATCTTTCCCCCGAAGGGCGTATACGGTATTACTCATCGTTTCCAATGGCTATTCCGTAGACAAGGGTACGTTCCCACGCGTTACTAACCCGTCCGCCGCTCGCCCCGAAGGGTGCGCTCGACTTGCATGTGTTAGGCCTGCCGCCAGCGTTCGTTCTGAGCCAGGATCAAACTCTCAAGTTGAAATGATGTTACCATCATATCCTTGACGTCGAACCTCTGCACATCGACCATATGACCTTACTGAAATCATATGGCGTCTTTCTGTTTGATGTACTTAAAGTTACCAAAGTAACCGAAAGCCACTCAAACAGTGAAGCTGACACTAAATCATCGGCCGAAGCCTATTAGCGCGATATACAGACGTTGATCCATCGAATGAACCAAACCGCCCACATATCTCTTCAGATATCAAATTTTCAAACAACGTAGAGACAAAAGAAACTGGATGCGCCCTAAACATTCGGCGCGCCCCGCCTCACTACCTCTGAATTTCTCTTCTTACCGTCCCGACTTTCTGTCTGCGTTTCCGCTTCCGTCTGGTCCGTCCGGCGTCCCGTTGGAGCGTCTCTGCTCGTCCGGTAAGGGGGGTTCTACGGTTAGTGGCTGAGACCCGCAACCCCTTTTTTCAAGAAATGCGAATTTTTTATGACAGCTTCATTTTTAATATAAAAACAACGGTTTATGCCCGGATTATTTCACAAGCAGGCTCAGCAGCGCAGCTTTATTGCTCTTACCATGGGTCACGCAAATGCATCGGCAAAGCACATGTTGTGTTATCCACAGAGCTATCCCCAAGTTTGGATGAGACTCAGTGTGTTTGCGCCAACATTTCGAGCGTGAATCGCCAAAATCCGACTCGGTTATGGTCGGGCCATCGGGAAATGGGTGCTAGCGAAGCAGTCTTTTATACCGCAGCGCCAGCAAAGCTAGAATCACAGCCATATAGATGAGGGGTTCAAGCTGAATGCCCTTCACCAACCAGATGAAATGCACGCCGCCTAGCACTACGGCTATATAAGTGAGTTTGTGCAGCTTACGCCAACGTGGTCCCAGCCTGCGTACCGACCAGTTGTTAGAAGTGAGCGCAAGCGGAAGAAGAAGAACGAACCCTGCCATCCCTATAGTAATGTAAGGACGCTTTATAATGTCCTCGATAACGCGTCCTATTGTCTGCACATCCAATAGCGCCCAAACCAAAAGGTGCAGCGCCACATAGGTGAACGCCAGAACGCCAAGAGTGCGGCGGAATTTGATAAGGTTGATATGTGTGTACTGCCGGAGAGGACTGACGCACAAACCGGCGATCAGAAGCTGAAGGGCTATTTCGCCATACTTATGTTCGAGCGGTTTAACCGGATCAGGGCCAAGTCCGCCCGAGAGCGCCAGATAGAATGTGTAGGGCGCGGGCAGAAGCAGGATAAGATAGACAACCCATGTAGGAACACGGCGGGCAGCCGCGTTTATCCGGTCGATCATCGTCCGCTCCCCATCCGTGCTGTATCGTATCGTCGCACAGATAACCTCAGAAGTTCGCCTTCAGGTCCATGCCTTCATACAGCCCTGCCACTTCTTCTTCGTATCCATTGAACATCAGTGTCGGCTGACGCTTGGCGAAAAGGCCGCCCCCTACCATCCGCTCAGAGGCCTGCGACCAGCGCGGATGGCTAACCTCGGGGTTCACATTACTATAGAAGCCGTATTCCCGGGCATTCGCTTTGTTCCAGCTGGTCGGCGGCTCTTTGTCCGTGAGGGTAATGCGCACAATCGACTTGATGGATTTGAACCCGTATTTCCACGGCACAACCAACCGCATCGGTGCACCGTTCTGGTTCGGGATGTCCTTACCATATATACCCGTCGCCATGATCGTCAGCGGATGCAGCGCTTCGTCCAGACGCAGACCTTCGACATAAGGCCAGTCCAGCGCGGGGAACCGGACTCCGGGCATCTCGTCAGGACGCAGGGCGGTTTCAAACGCTACATATTTTGCTTCGTACTGTACGCCGGCCATCGCCAGCAGGTCCGCCAGCTCGAACCCGTTCCAAGGGATCACCATCGACCAGGCCTCTACACAACGAAAGCGGTAGATACGTTCCTCGATCGTCATCGCATCCATAATGTCGGCCATGGCGTAATCACCGGGCTTGTCGACCAGACCGTCAATCTTGACTGTCCAAGGGCTCGTGGTCAGGGAGTGCGCGTTTTTGGCAGGATCGCCCTTACCCGTCCCGAACTCATAGTAGTTGTTATATTGTGTAATATCCTCGTAGGCGTTGGGCTCCAGCGTATCTTGTGCCAGCGCACCTGTCGCCACACCGGCAAGACCTACACCTGCGGCCAATCCCGCCATAAGCTGCCGACGGTTCAAGAATGCAGCATGCGGCGTGACATCTTTATGCGTCAACGTGTTCTTCCAGCGATAGGCCATGACTACGGTCTCCTCATATCTATTGGGATTTAGGTAGGTCGCGGTTGTCCCGTCACCAAATTAAAAGGCACTACATTACACAAAACACACCGGAATGTGCGCTGGCATACCTTTAAGGGCCGTGTGTGCCACCGGTCACAAATGGGTGAGCGCTACTAGACGACCGGTCTATTATGATCTAATTCACGTTTATGAGCGAACAAACCAAATCCGATCTGAAGCGTCAGCATATTCTGGACACCGGACGCGCCCTTGTCATCAAGCATGGCTTTGGCGGCGTCGGCATTGCCCGACTGCTGAGTGAGTGCAACATCCCCAAGGGGTCGTTCTACTATTACTTCCCGTCGAAAGACTCGTTCGGGCAAGCGCTGCTGCAAGACTATGTAGCCGAATACCTGACACGTTTTGATGCATTGGTTGCGGGCACAGGCACGGCGGGCACAAAACTCACTACGTTTTGGTCCGCCTGGCTGGCCAATACCGGGACCGAAGGGATTGCTACCCAGTGTTTGGTGGTAAAACTTGGGGCGGAGGTAGCGGATCTATCAGAAGATATGCGCGTGATCTTGGATGATGGCGTGACCAGACTGGTCAGCCGGATCGCTGATCTGCTGCGTGAAGGTGCGACTGATGGTTCGGTCCGCACCTTTGACGATGCCGATGCAACAGCACGGATGCTCTATGCGAAATGGCTCGGTGCGGCCATTCTCGCGAAACTTTCCCGCACACAAATACCCTTGGAACAAGCGTTGGTCGAAACCGTCCAACGTCTGGCTCCTCACAACACCTAAGGAAAATACAATGAAAGCTGCAATTCACGATACATTCGGGGAACCTGCTGACGTTCTCAAATCCGCCGACGTGGCCAAACCTGCCCCCGCAGCGGGCGAAGTGCTGGTCAAGATGACGCTGTCCCCCATCCACAATCACGACCTTTGGACCGTGCGCGGCAACTATGGCTACACGCCCGAACTGCCCGGCGCGATCGGCGGGACAGAAGCGCTCGGCACGATCGAAGCCGTCGGCGAAGGTGTCGACGAGGCAATGATCGGCAAGCGCATCACCATCGCGGGCATCCACGGAAGCTGGGCTGAATACTTCACCGCGCCTGCCACCGGTGTCCTGCCCCTGCCCGATGTGATCAGCGACACGGTCGGCGCGCAGCTGATCGCGATGCCGTTCAGCGCAATTTCCCTGCTTGAAACACTCAAGGCGAAAAAGGGCGATTGGATCGTACAGTCTGCGGCCAATGGTGCCGTTGGTAAGATCATGACCGTGCTGGCGAAATCGCGCGGTATCAACCTGGTGAACCTCGTGCGCCGCCCCGAAGCGGTGAAAGAACTCGAAGACATGGGAATCGACAACGTGCTGTCCACGTCTGAGGACGGCTGGATGGATAAGGCACGCGCCCTGACTGGCAAGGCCGGTGCGGTATCCGCCATCGACTCCGTTGGCGGGGATCTCAGCAGCGATTTGGTTGATCTGCTAGGACTGGACGGCGAACTGGTTGTGTTCGGCACGGCGACAGGTGCGCCCATGCCACTCTCCTCAGGTGCGCTGATCATGAAGCACATCACCGTCAAAGGCTTCTGGGGCTCGCGCGTCAGTGGCGATATGGACCCGGACGAGCGTAAGCGCCTGATCACCGAACTGGTGACATTGGCCGCAACGGGTGAATTGACGCTGGAAGACGGCGGCACCTACCCACTGGACCAAGTGACAGACGCAATGAAAGCGGCGCTGACACCGGGCCGCGCGGGCAAGGTCATGTTGAAGGGCTAATTCAGCCTACTCAAACCTTTCACAGAAAAACAAAAGGCCGGGGAAATCCCCGGCCTTTTTTCGTGTAGTATATAGTGTGCGCCTTAATGCACGGTCGCATCATCCGGCTTGGGCCGGTTGCTGGCCGCGATACGGTCGCCGATGATCAGGCCATCGGCACCTGCTGTGACCTTGATAAGATCGCCGTCACGCACATCGCCCGACAAAAGCATTTCTGCTAATGGGTCCTGCAACGACCGCTGGATCACCCGCTTGAGCGGACGCGCACCAAACACCGGGTCATAGCCGTCATCCGCCAGCCACTTCTTGGCTGCATCATCCAGCGACAGATCGATCTTGCGCCCCGCCAATCGCTTGAGCAAACGCGCAAGCTGAATGTCCACGATGCCTGCCATGTCTTCGCGTGCCAGACGATCAAAGATGATCGTCTCGTCCAGACGGTTCAGGAACTCAGGCCGGAAGTGCGCCCGCACCGCATCCATTACGTCGCGCTTTGCCTGTGCCATGTCACCGCCATCGGGCAGTTGGCTCAGCGCTTGCGCACCAAGGTTCGACGTCAGAATGATCAGCGTCTGCTTGAAATCGACCGTGCGGCCCTGACCATCGGTCAGCACACCATCGTCCAGCACCTGCAACAGCACGTTGAACACATCCGGATGCGCTTTTTCGACCTCGTCGAACAGCACAACCTGATACGGACGACGCCGTACAGCTTCGGTCAGCACACCACCCTCATCATAACCGACATAGCCGGGAGGGGCACCGATCAGACGCGCAACCGCGTGTTTCTCCATGAACTCAGACATGTCGATACGCACCATCGCATTGTCATCGTCAAACAGGAACTCGGCCACGGCCTTGGTCAGCTCGGTTTTACCCACGCCGGTTGGCCCAAGGAACAGGAACGACCCAAGCGGACGGTTCTCGTCATTCAGACCCGCACGCGCACGGCGCACCGCATTGGCAACCGCCTTAACAGCAGAATCCTGTCCGATAACTCTGGCGTGCAACTGGTCTTCCATGCGCAGAAGCTTGTCGCGCTCACCTTCCAGCATCTTGCCTGCCGGGATACCGGTCCAGCGTTCAACGACGCTCGCGATCTGGTCAGGGCGCACGGCCTCTTCGACCATCACACTATCCTCATTGGATTCCGCAGCCTCAAGATCTTTCTCCAACTGGGGGATCACGCCGTAAGAAAGCTCACCCGCTTTTGCGAGGTTACCTTCACGTTTGGCGATATCCAGATCAGCCCGCGCGCGGTCCAGCTTTTCCTTGATGTCACGTGCACCGGCCAGCTTGTCACGCTCGGCCTGCCATGCGGCAGTCATCTCGGCTGAACGCTCCTGCAAATTGGCAAGGTCCTTCTGCAAAGTCTCAAGGCGGTCTTTCGACGCTTGATCATCCTCTGCCTTCAGGGCCTCTTCCTCGATCTGCAATTGCAGGATTGAACGGTCCAACGCATCCAGTTCTTCCGGCTTGCTGTCCACTTCCATGCGCAAACGGCTCGCCGCCTCGTCCATCAGGTCGATGGCCTTGTCCGGCAGAAAGCGGTCGGTAATATAGCGATGGCTCAACGTGGCAGCTGCGACCAGGGCACTATCCGAGATGCGCACACCGTGGTGAAGCTCGTACTTTTCCTTAATGCCGCGCAAGATAGACACGGTGTCTTCGACCGTAGGTTCCTGCACAATCACAGGCTGGAACCGCCGCGCCAAAGCCGCGTCCTTTTCAACGTGCTTGCGATACTCATCCAGCGTGGTTGCGCCAATGCAGTGCAGCTCGCCGCGCGCCAGCGCAGGTTTCAGCAGGTTGGACGCATCCATCGCACCATCCGCTTTACCGGCACCGACCAGCGTGTGCATCTCATCGATGAACAGAATGATCTCGCCCGCCGCTTCGGTTACCTCGGTCAGAACCGCCTTCAGACGCTCCTCGAATTCGCCGCGATATTTTGCACCGGCGATCAACGCGCCCATGTCCAGCGACAGCAACTTTTTGTTGCGCAAGGATTCCGGCACGTCACCATTCACGATCCGCAAGGCGAGGCCTTCGGCGATCGCGGTTTTACCCACGCCGGGTTCACCGATCAGAACCGGATTGTTCTTGGTACGGCGACTCAACACCTGCATCGCACGACGAATTTCCTCGTCCCGTCCGATAATCGGGTCGATACGGCCTTCCTCGGCCCGCGCGGTAAGATCGGTGCTGTATTTCTTCAGCGCTTCATAGCCGTCTTCGGCACTCGCTGTGTCGGCGGTTCGGCCCTTGCGTACATCATTAATGGCAGCGTTCAGACCTTGAGCCGTTACCTTACCCGCCTCAAGCGCCTCTTTTGCACCGGACTTAATCATGCACAGCGCCATCAGGATACGCTCGACGGGTACAAAACTGTCGCCTGCTTTCTTAGCTACGGCTTCCGCCTCGGCCAATACCTTGGTCGTGGCATTGTCCAAATACACCTGTGCCGCATCGCCGGTCACCTTCGGCATCTTCGACATGGAAAGTGTCAATGCGTCGCGAACGCGCTTGGCGTCGCCACCCGATGCATTGATAAGATTGGATGCAAGACCCTGATCATCATCCAGCAGGGCCTGCAAGATATGCTCTGGCGTCAGGCGTTGGTGACTGTCGCGTGTTGCGATGGTCTGCGCGGCCTGTATGAAACCGCGCGATCTTTCCGTGAACTTGCTCAAGTCCATGGCATTCTCCTTTTCTATAAGCGCCCTGAATATTTTGCGCCCGCTTGGCGGCACGCAGTCTTTTTGGGCCTCAGATGATATTTGGGAACGACATTGCTGCATTCAAGAGAATTGCGGGGCAAAAACTGTCTTCCCACGAAATCCACCAAAGCAGAATACAAACTCAACACATTGATAAATATCAAATATCGTAAGTTATCCACAGAATGTGGGGCTTCTTCGAAACCAAATCGCACCTTCAAGCGTTAAATTTATGAAATGAGCACCCACATAAAGAGTGTCAAAGACCATTATTGAGGATTTCGACATGTATACTTGCCCCATTCAAATTAAAGACGTGCGGTACAATGCTGCGAGCCAGAGCTTTGAGGCCGCAGTCACCATTCATGACAACGCGACGGTTCGTACCTATGCCTGCGATTTTTCGGCACCAATGACGCTTAGCTTTGAGGATGCGGCGAAAGGGCTGAGCAAGCAGGCAGTCCGTCGCCACCAGCACCGTGGCGGATTGTTTTCCAGACTTGACCAGAAGGGCATGCGGACATCAAAACCCCACCGCAAGTTTGACCCTGTCCGCTGGCTTGAAGAAGCATTTCAATTTGCAGACAAAAAAGCGGCTTAACAGCGTTGCCTAAATATGCCTTGACCCTGCGGTTTTTCCCCTAACCGCGGGGTACTTTATTCTGCATCCTAAGGTCAGAACCCGCAAAAGGGTCAGGCACCGGAGGTGGAACGATGCAGATAAAGACAGTGGCAGCGCTGGATGTGCGCTATAACGCCGGGAGCGGCATGTTCGAAGCGCTTGTGAGCTTGCAGACGGACGATGGCATTTTCAGATATCCCTGCATGTTCGATGGAAACATCAACGTGCCGATTTCGATTGCCGCGCACCGTTTGACGCAGCAGGCAAAATCGCGACATGAGGCACGGAGCGATCTTCGTGCGTTCCGTAAATATGCAAAGACTGCACCGCACTCTGGGAACGGCAGCTTGGCCGCCTGATTATCTTGACCTTAAGGCTTCCGTGCGGCACTGCACCCTGAACCAGTGCCAGACCGGAGCCCCCAAATGTCAGATGACCGCCTGATCGTTGCCCTTGATGTCCCAAATGCTGTTGCAGGTCTCGACCTCGCGGGCAAACTGGGTGATGCGGTTTCTTTCTATAAAATCGGATTGGGTATGTTGACCGGCGGTGGGCTCGCCCTCGCCAACGAGCTTAAGCAAGAGCACGGCAAGCGCATTTTCCTCGACATGAAGCTTTTTGACATCGGCGCGACTGTCGAAGCGGCCGTGCGTGGGCTTGCGCAATTTGATCTGGATTTTCTGACAGTTCACGGCGACCCGCACGTGGTGAATGCAGCGAAGCAGGGGGCCGCGGGCAGCAACATGAAAATTCTTGGCGTGACCATCCTTACGTCGCTAGATCGTGCTGACCTAGATGCCTCCCTGATCCAACCCGGTGACATCAAGGATCTGGTGCTGACCCGCGCTGCCCGCGCGTTTGAGGCCGGTGCCGATGGTGTCATCGCATCTCCACAAGAAGCAGCCGCTATTCGCGGATTGCCAGAAGCTGTCGGTAAATTGATTGTGACGCCGGGCGTCCGGCCTGCGGGCGCCGCTCTTGGCGATCAGAAACGCGTGGCGACGCCGGAACAGGCCGTACGCGACGGCGTTGATCACATCGTTGTTGGCCGTCCGATCTGGCAGGCGGATGACCCAAAAGCCGCCGCGCAGTCCATCCTAGCAGAAATGAAATGCTGACTTTTCAACCACAGACTGTATCCGAAACGCCACAAACCCGAAATTGACCGTTCGGTCGGGAAATCCTGACTATGTGTTATGACATTCCGATGCTAGCTTTACCTTAGGTGATACTCCCCGACGAACTCAATCTTCCTGAAGTTCGTCACCTTTCCCCCCGCTTAAAGCAGCGGGGGGCTTCTTTGAGAACCTCCCCCAATTACCCGATCTTGACGCAGCTTACCCATGGGCAAATCGCCTTGAAGCCCTTAGATTAAGGGCAATCCTGCTCAAACCGGTGATCCAATGGCCGCCCTCTGCCGTGACTGTCTAAGCGAAATCCCGCAGCACCGTCGCTGTCCCGCTTGTGGCAGTCCGCGTGTATTGGCGCATCCGGAGCTTTTTGATCTTTCAATCGCACATATGGATTGTGACGCTTTCTATGCCTCCGTCGAAAAACGCGACAATCCTGCGTTAAACGGCAAGCCGGTCATTATTGGTGGTGGACGGCGGGGCGTGGTGTCGACCGCCTGCTATGTCGCTCGCATTCGCGGCGTGCGGTCCGCTATGCCGATGTTCCAAGCACTCAAGCTCTGTCCCGAAGCCGTCATCATCAAACCACGTATGGACGCCTATGTCGAAGCGTCCCGCGCCATACGCGCCATGATGGAGGAACTCACACCCGCGATTGAGCCGCTGTCGCTGGATGAGGCATTCCTGGACATGACAGGCACCGCCCGCCTGCATGGTGCGCCGCCCGCGGTGATGTTGGCGCGCCTGGTGCGGCGCATGAAGAACGAACTCGGGCTGACCGGTTCAATCGGGCTGAGCCACAACAAATTTCTGGCAAAGGTAGCCTCCGATCTGGACAAACCGCACGGGTTTTCGGTGATCGGAAAGGCGGGCACGCAGGATTTCTTGCGAGACAAACCGGTCAAGCTGATCTGGGGCGTCGGGGCCGTTACCCAAGGCGCGCTGGAAAAAGCAGGTATTCGCACGTTCTCTGATCTGCTGCGCTGGGAGAAAGAGGACTTGATCGTCCGGTTTGGCGGAATGGGAGAGCGGTTGTGGCATCTGGCGCGCGGGCAGGACCGCCGACGCATCTCCGCCCATGAGCCGGTAAAGTCGATATCCAAGGAGACAACGTTCAGCGATGATACTTCCGATGTAGACATTCTGGACGGGCACATATGGCGGCTGTCCGAGCAGGTGGCCGACCGTGCCAAAGCAAAAGAGCTTGCTGGCCGGATTGTCACCCTCAAGATCAAGCGCAGCGATTTTAGAACACTGACCCGCCGCGTGTCACTCAGTGATCCGACACAGCTGGCCGACCGCATATACCGTACCGCCCGCGCACTCTTTGACCAGCTCGACGACACCGGTCCATTCAGATTGATCGGGTGCGGCATTTCAGATCTAAGCGCTGCCGCAGAAGCGGATCTTGCGGGTGATCTACTGGATCCGCATGCGGGCCAACGCAGCAAGGCGGAACGCGCCACGGATGCCATCCGCACACGCTATGGCGCGAAAGCTATCGTTAAAGGGCGGGCGTTGCGCTAGCGCACAAAAGCCGGAATTGGGCAATCGCCACTCTCGCTTGCGTTTCGATTTCATCACGCGAAGGTTCAGACAGCGCACCAATGACCCGCCTGATCTGCCGGTCACCGACTAGCAGGCTCATGAACAACGCCCCGGCAGTGCCATGTGACGGCTTTGCCAGCGACCCGCTCTCAATCGCCGAGCGCATCAGCTCCTCGATCAAAGGCAAAACGGTTTCCCGCCCACCTTTCGCCAACGCTTTGCCCAAAGTGCCGGAGACATCAGAAGCCGCTGCCTTGTTTAACGCAATCGCACGATCGCTCAACAACATTTCGAGCAGAACCGGTGCGACTCGCTCCAGAACATCCAGAGGAGCACCCTCACCCTCCGCTGCATGCCTCAGCGCTTGCTGCACTTTCTCCGCATTGGCGCGCACCATGCTTTCGAACAGACCGGTTTTGTCGCCATACCAACGATATAAAGTTTCGTTCGACGCCTTTGCCCGCTTGGCCACAGCCAGCATCGAGGTGCCATCATAACCCGCAGCCGCGAACAGAGCATAGGCCTCGGCCTCTATCTCCCGCATCCGCGCTTCGCGTTTTTCATTCCGCATGGGCATATCCTTACCACTTGACAGGCATCCGTACACAAGAGTACGGATATGTAAAGACGTACAAGTATGTACGGCTACTGGAGATAGATATGATTCGCTTTATTAAGCCCCTGGCGCTGCTCAGCCTTCTGCTGGCCGCCGCCCTATTCGGATTTTTCTATGCTTGGGTCTGCTCCACCATGTGGGGCCTTGATGCTGCCGACCCCCGAGTTGCGATTGAGGCAATGCAGGCCATGAACGCTTCGGTGCGAAATGCGGTATTTGCGCCTGCGTTCTTTGGCACTTCCATCGCGCTATTGGTTACAACAATGGTTCTGTTCAAAGACGATCAACACCCAAGCGCATACTGGTTCACAGCCGCGACGCTGCTTGTTGCCTTACTGGGTGTCGCCCTGACGATGGCGGTCAATGTACCCATGAACGAAGCGCTCGCGCTGGTCGCAGTGCCCGAAGACATAGATGCCGCGCAGGCCATCTGGGATGACTATTCACCAAAATGGCAATTATGGAATCAAGTCCGCACCGTTGCGACCGGCGTCGCTGTACTGTGTATCGGGATAGGCATGTTGAACCTTAGACCGCTTGGCTGACTATTCTGCCGCCAGCGGGATCCGCCCCTGCCCGATCAAGGCGACCTCGGCCACGACCTGACGCAGCGCTGCCTGCACCTGCTCAAAATCGCCATTCGGCCGGATCAAGGTCTCGTTCATATAAAGCGACCGGTCGATTTCGACCTGCACGGCATGCTGCGATCTAGCGGGGCGACCATATGCTTGCGTGATGTAGGCTCCGGCGAAGGGCGTGTTCCGTGTTACGACAAACCCCGCGCTGGCAAAGGCTGCCTCGACACGGTCCACCACATCACCGCTGGCGGCAGCACCAAACCGGTCGCCCAAAACGATATCGGGTCGCTTCATACCTGACCGGGCCACACCATCCATCGCCTCATGCGGCATCGAGTGGCAATCGATCAACACGGCCTGTCCATGGCGCTGATGCGCTGCATCCAGCAAGGATTGAAGCTTGCGGTGGTACGGTTTCCAGTAATCATCAATACGGCGTTGCGCTTCTTCGCTGCTTAATTTGCCACGATAGATCGCACGTCCGTTCGCCACCACGCGTGGAATCACACCAAGACCAGAAGCAATGCGCGGATTATGCCCCCGCCGACGCACCCCTTCGATCAATGCGGGATCAAGCTCGTCTACGGCGCGGTTCAGATCGACAAAGGCCCTCGGGGCACCCGCTTTGATGAAAGACGCCCCGAAATGCGGTGCGCATTCGAACAACTGGTCGACAAAAGCATCTTCCGACGACCGGATCGTATGTTCGTCCAACACCGAGGTGCGCAAAAATGTCCACGGATAATCCCGCCCCGAATGAGGCGAGGCAAATACCACACAAGACCGGTTTTGCGCCGGATTTACGACGTCGTAGGCTGACTCGGGCATACATATCCCCCTTGGGGCATATATAGCGCACTTCAGGGGAATGCCAAAAGCCCCTTGATCCCTCTCACGACTCCTTTTATAGCACCCCAACGGCGCGAGTTTTCGCGCCCCATTTTTGTTTGGGGCACGGCAAACGCGTTGAAAAAGTGGGTGATTAGCTCAGCGGTAGAGCACTTCGTTGACATCGAAGGGGTCACTGGTTCGATCCCAGTATCGCCCACCATGAAATTCACTGGCCTTGGGGTTCCAAGGTCGCCCGTAACCCGGCGCTGGTCCTTGTCTGATGATAAGGCGGGGCCACAGATGGAAGGATAAGAACATGAAAGTTCGCAATTCGCTCCGCTCGCTCAAGAACCGGCACCGTGATTGCCGCGTTGTGCGTCGCAAGGGCCGCGTTTACGTGATCAATAAAACGCAGCGCCGGTTCAAAGCCCGTCAGGGTTGATCCCGCGTTCCTTTCGGGCTGAACCTTACCGCCTGATACGTAATGTTTGAAAAGGCTGCCCTCGCGGGGTGGCCTTTTTGCTGTGGTTACACAGGAGTGGAACGGCCGCTATGCGGGACTTTTCAGGCCTTCGGCGTCCGTGCATTGATGTCCGGTCTTGTGAACCGCACAACAAAAGATCATTTTTGAACAGCCGATGCACGGACCGCGTCGAAGTTTAGCCGCCGTCTCTTGCTTGCGTCATGAAATCATCCATGGCGGCATCTCCTATAGAGCGACCTGTTTCGGACATGCTTCCCTTGGCTTGGGCAACAAAATCGCGCATCCGAAGATCATATTCGGGTCGGCCTCCGGTCCCGGTCAAAGCGTCCTCAACGCCTGCAATATACGCGGCAATCACAGAGATTTCAGGTGTGATTTCACCAGAAAGCGCCAGAGCCTCTTCCAATTCCGTCAAAACCATCAAGGCATCACGACCCCGTAATTCGACCAGTTGGTTTATTAGTTCGTCGATACCCAAGATACCCACCCTAAAATGCAGATATCTTATATAGAAATATCGCGGGCCCTGCGTCAACAAGATCGGGGCTGTAGAAGCGGCTCGAAAAAGCGCTCCAAGAACCTTCTCTTTGGGAACAGGCGGAAAGGACCGTGATCGACGCCGCCACATACCCTGTTCCGAAACTAAGGCCTTGTTGAAGGTTTCTGACCGTCTCCTGAAAGCCGACTGTCGCTGCGAGGCACAAATCTTTCAACTTGGGCTCGAAGCTGACATTAGTTGATTACCAACCCAACCTCCCCAACACAAACTCTTGAACCCCTTCCACCCAAACCCTCTGGCCCTTCACACCCGAACAAGGCAAGTTGCCCGCGAAACCATAATTCAAGCGAGGCCACGATGACCGAATACACTCCCCCCAAAGTCTGGACACATGACGCCGAATCCGGTGGCCGCTTTGCTTCCATCAACCGCCCCGTCGCCGGCCCGACCTCGGAAAAAGAGCTGCCCGTGGGCAAACACCCGCTACAGCTTTATTCGCTGGCCACACCCAATGGCGTCAAAGTCACGGTCCTGCTCGAAGAGCTGCTGGCCGCCGGTCACACGGGCGCGGAGTATGACGCATGGATCATCAACATCATGGAAGGCGATCAGTTCACCTCCGGCTTTGTTGGCGCGAACCCCAACTCCAAAATCCCTGCGATGATGGATCATTCCGGCGACAAACCGCAGCGCATCTTCGAATCTGCCTCCATCATGCTGCATCTGGCGGAGAAGTTCGGCGCCTTCATCCCGACCGATCCGGCACAGCGCACCGAAATGATGAGCTGGCTGTTCTGGCAAATGGGCAGTGCCCCTTACCTTGGTGGCGGCTTTGGCCACTTCTATGCCTACGCGCCGCATAAAGACGAATACGCCATCAACCGTTTCACCATGGAAACCAAACGCCAGCTTGACGTGCTGGACCGTCATCTGGCCGACAACGACTACTTCGCCGGTGATTATTCCATCGCGGATATGGCGATCTGGGCGTGGTATGGCCAGCTGGTTCTGGGCCGCCTTTATGACGCGGCCGAATTCCTTGACGTGACATCCTATAAAAATGTGATGCGTTGGGCCAAAGCGATTGATGCGCGCCCCGCCGTTACACGCGGCCGCATGGTCAACCGCGCCTTTGGTGATGATCTGTCGATGCAATTGCACGAACGCCACGATGCGTCGGATTTCGAAACCAAGACACAAGACAAAATTGAAGCCGAAAAAGGCTAACGGCCTTTAATGTAGGGGTACAATACATCTCTGGACGCAGCAGCGTCCGCCCCGCAAAGATAGGGCACGCCTCACTGCAGGCGTGCCTTTATCGTTTCGAGCTGTCGCCATGCTTTCCGCATTTAACCCGCAACCAACTCTTCACGGGCCGACCCTGTCCCTGCGCGCCCTGACGGAAGCGGATCGCGAACCGCTTTTTTCGGCTGCTTCCGACCCTGCAATCTGGGCCGGCCATCCCGCGAAAGACCGTCACATCCGCACTGTCTTTGATCCCTATTTCGATACCTTGCTGGCCAGCAAATCCACCCTTTCCGTGACCCACAAGGGGACGGGCGGCATGATCGGGTGTTCGCGCTATTACACAGCGCCAAATGCGCCGGACAGTATCTCTATCGGGTATACTTTTCTGACCCGTCCCTATTGGGGCGGTGACACCAATCACCAAATGAAAGCGCTGATGCTGGCCCATGCTTTCGAGCACGTAGACCGCGTTTGGCTGCATATAGATCCCACGAACATCCGGTCACAGCGCGCGACAGCCAAGCTGGGTGCAACCCTGACCGAAGAGGGCCCGCTCACATTAGGCGGCAAGCAGGGCATCTGGCAAAGCTGGTGTTTGTCCCGTGCGGATTGGCAAAAAGCAATAAACGCACGCCTGAATTGACGCGCTACTTTCCGCGCCCGACCTGACGGCAAATCAGAATAACGGGCAACAATCCCATCGCTACAATCACCAAGGACGGCACCGCTGCCCCTTCCAGTCGCTCGTCACTGGCAAGTCTGTGCGCCTGCACCGCGAGCGTATCGAAATTGAACGGCCGCATGATCAGTGTCGCAGGCAATTCCTTCATTACATCGACGAATACGATCAACAATGCGGTCAGCAAGCTGGGTGCCAGAATAGGCAGATGCACGCGCCGAAGTGTCCCGATAGGTGTCTGCCCCAGTGACCGCGCCGCTGCATCCATGTTGTCATGCACCATCGCTTGCCCGCCTTCATAGGCACCCAAAGCCGCCGCAAGAAACCGCACCATATAAGCGATCACCAAGAGCCAGATTGACCCGGTCATCAGAAGGCCGGTCGAGATATCGAATGTCTCGCGCATCCATGCATCCAAAGCATTATCAAAGGCCGCAAATGGCACCATCAGGCCCACAGCGATCACGCCACCCGGCACCGCATACCCCAACCGCGCCACATAGCCCGCACTCCATGACAACCGGCCGGGCCGCAAACGCTGGAAAAAACCGATAGCCACCGCAGCTGCGACAGTCACCAAAGCGGCACATCCCGCCAGTGTCAGCGAATTGCGGATGAACCCCAGATACCGCGGGCTGAGCAGGTTCTGTTCTGACCCCATCCCCATAGTAAACAGCGCGACGATCGGCAAAATGGCTCCAAAGACCACTGGTATAGCGCAAGCCACCACGGCTGAGGCCGCCTGCCATCCGCTCAATTCCATAGGGGGCATTGCCTGCGCCTGCCGTGCAGGATCGTGGTACTTTGCCTCGCCTCGCTGTAGCCTCTCTAGCATTGCCAACAGCAGGGCAAAACTTAGCAGACACAAGGCCAACTGCGCAGCCGCAACGCGGTCAACCATAGAGAACCACGCAGTATAGATGCCGCTGGCAAAGGTCTGCACCCCGAAGTAGGCGACCGTCCCGAAATCGGCAATCGTCTCCATCACCGCTAGCAGAACGCCCGCAGCAATCGCTGGCCGTGCCAAGGGCAGGCTCACCTGAAAAAATGCACGCCACGCGCTTTTACCCAGGGCGCGTGCCGCAAGAAAAGTCGTACCACTTTGCTGGAGGAATGCCGCACGGGCCAGAAGATAGACATACGGATAGAGCACAAGCGTCAGCATCAATGCCGCCCCGCCAAGTGATCTGATCTCTGGGAACCAGTAGTCGCGCGGCCCCCAACCGGTCATATTGCGCAGCGTTGTCTGCACGATGCCAGGATGATCCAGCAGCGAGGTATAGGCATAAGCCAGCACGTACGCCGGAAATGCCAACGGCAAAACCAGCGCGATCTCAAACCAGCGCACTCCGGGAAAACGCGTCATCGTCACCAACCACGCTGCCCCGACCCCGATTGCAAATGCACCGACTGAGACCAGCGCCACCAGCGCAAGCGTCGCGCGAATGTAGTCCCCAAGAACAGTATCTATCAAATGGCGGATTGTTTCTGTCCCGCCTCCCAAGGCAGCGATCACCACGGCAATCATCGGCAAGGCACAAATGGCTGCGGCAAAGATTGCAATGCCTGACAGCCCCCGCAGCCCGCTCAGGCCGCGCCGTCGATGTGCTATGGGTGCTGTCCGTGTGGTCATACTTCTATTTCGACCAAATCAGTCAGAATTACCAGAGAGCAATCCGCACGCTGCGGCGCAACGTCACGCGCATGTTGGCTAAGGGATTATTCGGTCACATCGCTCAGCGGGCTTGGGTTTTCTGCCGGTGCCACATCGAGAATATTGAGCGTATCAAAACCGCCGAGAATCGCATCGACAGCAATCGTGGCAAGGATGATCCCCATCACACGCGAAATAACAGAAGCACCCGTATCGCCGATCAACCGGTGCACAAAGTTGGCAACCAGAAGCAGGGCGAGCGTTAGGGCGAGGACAAGAACCAGCAGCGCCGCCGTCGTCGCCTGTTCTGCCAGCGTGTTGGAGCTGTTCTCGGTCAGGATCACAATCGCGAGCATCGCCCCCGGTGAGGCAATAGACGGCATCGCCAACGGAAAGACAGCGCTTGATAGGTGGTCGCGCTCGGCTTCCGCGATTTCTGTCTGAGGTTTCGACTCCCCAAAGATCATTGACAGCGCAAACAAGAACAAAATGACCCCGCCCGCGATCTGGAAAGAGCCAAGCCGCAACCCGAGCGTTTCAAGAATGACCTGCCCGCCGATAAGAAACGCCAAGAGCACGAGCGTCGCAATGGCGACAGCCCGCAAGGCAAAGCGTTTATGCAAATGCGCCGGAACGCTTGCCACCGCAAAAAGATAAACAGGGATGGTGCCCACAGGATCTATCACAACCAAAAGCGTGATGAACTCGCGTGTCAGTGCCACCATATCAATCGAGAGCAATGTCATGGGATCCTTTCGAAACAATGCGAATTGCGAACAGCGGATGGCCGTTCTGCCGAAACGGTCGCTGTCAGGCTTTTCAGCTCTTCGCAAGCCCTTACAGAATGCAGGCGTTCGCCCGCAATCGTGTATCGTGCAAATTCACGTTATCGCGGTGCGATCCAATGCCCCTGCCGCAAAAAGATGCAGCAGTCCTCAGTCGTAGGTGCGTTGGTCTTCGATCACCAAGCCGTCTTTGGGAAGGCTACCGGGCTCAACAACTACCACCTTACCCTTGAGCTTTAGCAGCTCCGCAACCGATTGGGCATAATGATCAGCATCACCGCCCGCGCTTTCGATGTGTACGGTCATGACATCCTGTTCACCTGCACGGCTGGCGACAACACGGGCCTTACTGACTTCGTTATGGTGCGCAACAAGAGCGGCGACTTGTTCTGGACGGACAAACATACCCTTGATCTTGGTCGTTTGATCGGCGCGCCCCATCCAGCCCTTGATGCGGCGGTTGGTGCGCCCGCAAGGTGACGTACCCTGCATGATAGCGGATAGATCGCCTGTTGCAAAACGGATCAGCGGGTAGTCGGGGTTCAGCGTAGTCACCACAACTTCGCCAACCTCACCCTCTGCGACAGGATCACCTGTACCGGGGGTGACGATTTCGACGATGACACCTTCATCAAGGATCATCCCCTCCATCGCGGCACTTTCATAGGCGATATTGCCCACGTCCGCCGTAGCATAGCATTGCAGGCACGAAATACCGCGATCAATATAGTATTGGCGCAAGGACGGGAACAGCGCACCGCCGCCGACAGCGGCTTTGGTGATGCCGAGCGTCACGCCCATCTCGTCCGCTTTTTCGAGAATGACCTTCAGATAGTCAGGCGTGCCAGCATAAGCCGTTGTGCCCACATCGCGCGCAGCAGTCACCTGTAATTCAGTCTGGCCCACACCGGCAGGCAAAACCTTTGCCCCAACCGCGCGCGCACCGCTTTCAAACATATGACCTGCTGGTGTCAGGTGATAGCCGAAACAGTTCTGCACGATATCGTCTGCACCCAGCCCCGCTGCATGCAAGAAACGCCCCATGCGAAACCAGTCATGGCTGGAGCCACCGGGTTCATAGATCGGGCCGGGAGACTGGAAAACATGGGTGATATTCTGCACAGCGATCCCGCCAAACGGTGGCTGTTCCTTTTGCAGATCGGTCAGATCGGATTTGCGCATCACTGGCAGTTTCGCCAGATCGGCCAGCGTATCCAGCTTCACTTCACCGCCCACGCGGCTCAATTGATCGCGCAATGCTGCCAGTTGTGCAGCCTCGCGGGCATCCGCGCTGCGGGTTTCCAGATCATCAAAATGGGTATCGCGCATGGCAAGTCTCTTTTCAGGTCAAAACAATCCGTAAGATGGGGCTTACCCCACCGCCCTTTTCAGGACAGCCAGCGCTTGCGCCGGCGATAGGACCGCACATCCCGAAACGATTTGCGCCCTTCGTCCGACATGCCGAGATAGAATTCTTTGACGTCCTGGTTTTCGCGCAGATCCGCCGCCGGACCGTCCATCACAACGCGACCCGATTCCAGAATGTATCCGTAATGCGCAAACCGCAGGGCCACGTTGGTGTTCTGTTCCGCGAGCAAAAAGGTCACGCCTTCTTTTTCGTTGATTGTCTTCACGATGCTGAAAATCTGTTCGACCAACTGCGGGGCCAGCCCCATGCTCGGCTCATCCAAGAGGATCGTTTCGGGCTTGGACATCAGGGCGCGTCCGACTGCGCACATCTGTTGTTCGCCGCCAGAGGTGTATCCCGCCTGACTTTTGCGCCGCTCACGAAGGCGCGGGAAATAATTGTAAACCATCTCAAGATCAGCAGCGATGGCACCGGAACCGTCAGTGCGGGTATAAGCACCGGTCATCAGGTTTTCTTCAACCGTCAGGTGCTCGAAACAGTGACGGCCTTCCATCACCTGTACGACACCCTTCTTTACTGTCTCCGCCGGATCGGCTTGGGCAATGTCAGCGCCACGGTACTTGATTGTCCCTTTGGTCACTTCGCCCCGTTCAGACGCCAGCAGGCCCGAAATAGCCTTCAGCGTCGTGGTTTTGCCCGCGCCGTTACCGCCCAGCAACGCGGTGATCCCGCCCTTGGGAACGTTCAGGCTCACGCCCTTCAACACAAGGATCACGTGATTATAGATCACCTCGATATTGTTGACCTCCAGCACGTTCTCAACCTGCGTCTGGGCCTGTGTTGCGTCGTCCAGCATGGGCTTCACCCTTTTCAAAATATCTTGATCTCCGGGCGCGGCTGATGCCACGCCCGAAGTAGAGCAAACCGGCTTAGCAGTTGCCTTCGATGTTGTTCTCAGCAGCGTAAGCGCCTGAATCTTCTTCGATCAGCGGGCCGATCACATCCATGTCGGAAGGTGCGAAGTCAGAGACAAGCGACCATGTTTTCGCGGATGCATCCCACTGGGTCATACCAACGAAACCTTCGCCACCGTGGTTGGAACAAGACACGTCAAAGCTCGGACCGAAGTTTGGCAGGCCAAGTGCCGCCATCTTCTCTTCCGTGATCGACAGCGCTTCCATCCCGTCGCGCATCTGCGCTGGTGTGATGTCTGCGACACCGTGGATTTCCTGTGCTGTCTTAACCGCTTCCGCTGCCAGCATCGCAGCATAGAGACCACGGTTATACAAAACCGTTCCGATCTGATCGCCCGCACCGGCGGCATTGCCTGCGTCCACAACATGCGTTTTGATGTCGTCAAAAACAGGGAAGTCGGAACCAACACCGTGGAACGTCAGCGCCTTGTACCCGTTCGCTGCGTCACCCGCTGCAAGAACATCGTTTTCAGAACCGGACCACCAGATACCGATGAAGTTTTCCATCGGGAACCGGATGTTCGCCGCTTCCTGTACCGCAACCTGGTTCATCACGCCCCAGCCGTACATAATTACATAGTCAGGCTTGTCGCGACGGATTTGCAGCCACTGTGATTTCTGCTCCTGACCGGGGTGGTCAACTGGCACTTCCTTGAATTCGAAACCGTGCTTTTCGCTCAGCTCTGTCAGCGTGCGAATAGGCTCCTTGCCGTAGGCAGAGTTGTGATAGACCAGCGCGATTTTCTTGCCGTTCAGATCACCGCCGTTTTCGGCCAGCAAATAGTTGATCGCACCGGAAGCACCGTTCCAGTAGTTTGCAGGATAGTTGAACGTGTGGCTGAACACATCACCATTCGCCGCAGACGTCCGGCCATAGCCCATTGTGTGCATCGGGATGCCATCGGCCGTGGTTTTGGGGATCAACTGGTACGTGATGCCTGTGGACAGCGGTTGATAGACAAGGCTGCCTTCGCCCTTGGTGGACTCGTAACACTCAACACCCTTCTCGGTGTTATAGCCTGTCTCGCATTCGATAACCTTGGTCATCACACCGCCAATGCCGCCGTCACGGGCGTTCAGCATGGTGAAATAATCCGCATAGCCATCCGCAAACGGGATACCACCCGCCGCATAAGGACCCGTCCGGTAGCTGAGCGACGGGAACACAAGATCCGCCATTACGGGGCTTGCGGCCATCATTGCCGCAACTGCGGCTGTACCTAGTTTATATTTCATCGGTGTTTCCTCCCTTGGATTTTATCCGATTTGGTCTCACGGGTTTGCCCCGCCTTCTTCTATTGGCCCCCGCTAGTGCGGGAAGGGCCATAGCCTTAGTTTCTCCTTGGCAACCCGCCAAAGCTGCGCAATTCCGTGCGGTTCTGCGATCAGGAAGATCACGATCAGCCCGCCAACGATCACAAGGTTCAGGTGCGCCACGATATCCGTAGGCCAGCCAAGCCAGTCGACGCCTACAACCTTGAGCGCCACAGGCAGCAGCACAAGAAACGCCGCGCCAGCAAAGGAGCCAAAGATGCTGCCCAGCCCGCCGATGATAATCATAAAGAGCACAAGGAACGATTTCTGGATACCAAAGGCCTCACCGACCTCAACAGCGCCTAGATAGACAGAGAAAAACAGCGCGCCGGAAATGCCCACGAAAAAGGACGACACCGCAAAGGCCGTCAGCTTGGCGCGCAGCGGGTTCACGCCGATGATCTCGGCCGCAATATCCATGTCGCGGATTGCCATCCATTTCCGACCGGACGCGCCGCGCGTCATGTTCCGCGCAATCACCGCACAAACGATCGTAAAGAACAGACAGAACAGATAGGTCGCCCATGGCTCTGTGCTTGGTCCCGTGATCAGCACCCCGAGAATATCCCGCTCGGGCGCGTTGATCTGACCCGAGGCAGAGTAGTTATAAAACCACGCCACACGGTTAAAGAGCCACACAAGGAAGAACTGCGCGGCCAGCGTTGCCACGGCCAGATAGAACCCCTTGATCCGCAAGGACGGCAAGCCAAACAACACGCCGACAATCGCAGTCATGACTCCGCCCATGATTACGCTGAAAAAGATGTTGAACTCGGGCAACCGGAACAGCAGTTCGCCGCCCCACCAGATATCAATACCGGTCATGAACTTGTAACAGGCATATGCACCCACAGCCATAAAGCCGCCCGTTCCCAAAGATACCTGTCCGCAATAACCCACCAGAATATTTAACCCGATCGCCGCAATTGCGTAGATCAGGAAGGGCAGCAGAAGGCTGTTGGCCCAGTAATCGTTGATGACAAAGGGCACCACAACGATGGCGATGAACAAAACCACGTAATAACGATAGCGATCGAATTTGATCGGAAAGGTCTGTTGGTCTTCGGCGTAAGTCGTGCTGAAATCGCCTGCTTCACGGTAAAACATCTAGACCTCCAATGTGGCGGGTTTCACCCAGCCGACAGTTTTTATGGTAGAGTGGGCACCACGCACGCGCCGGATCAAATCAAACACGCTCAATGATCTTCTCCCCGAACAAGCCCTGCGGACGGAACACCAGAAACAAAAGCGCCAACATATAAGCAAACCAATTTTCCGTCGCACCGCCAAGGAATGGCGCACCGATCAGAAACTCGAACAGCTTCTCGCCCACACCGATGATCAAACCACCCACGATCGCGCCCGGAATGGACGTAAATCCACCCAGCATCAGCACCGGCAACGCCTTGAGCGCAATCAGCGACAGCGAGAACTGCACGCCTGATTTTGCGCCCCACATGATCCCCGCAACCAATGCCACGAAGCCAGCCAGCGACCACACCAGCACCCAGATGAAATTCAGCGAAACCCCAACCGACAAAGCCGCCTGATGGTCATCCGCCACGGCGCGCATCGCGCGGCCCTGCTTGGTGTATTGCGCAAACATCACCAACCCGATCACAAGGATCGCAGCCACGATGGACGCCACAATATCAAGGTTGTCGATAAAGAAACCGTATCCCAGTGCCTCGTAGGTCGTACCTTCCAGCCAGACGTTCATTCCCTGCGGCAAGCAAACGCCATCGGCGGCACAAACGTTCAGCGCCTTCAACTCCGACCCCCACATCAGGTCCGCCACTCCTTCAAGGAAATAGGCCAAACCGATAGTCGCCATGAAAAGGATAATCGGTTCCTGGCCGACCAGATGCTTGAAAACAAACTTCTGCACAGCCCACGCAAGGCCGATCATCACGACGACAGTAAACAGGATCGCGATAAACGAATGCACGTGCCAACCAAAGTGATGCACTTCCGTCCCGAATATTGCGTTAATCAAGTGGGCAAATGGCACCTGCCCGTTCTGGATGCCGACCAGCGTCATCGCCGCGAACAGCGCCATGACCCCCTGCGCATAGTTAAAGATGCCGGACGCCTTGTAGATCAAGACAAACCCCAAAGCGACCAGCGCATAAAGCACCCCCGCCATCAGCCCGTTCGCAAAAACCTCAATGGTAAAAGCCAGTTGTTCATTCATTGCTGAACCCTTTCCCCGTTTTGCGCAGCGGCGGTGCAAGGCCGGTGTGAGCCCGGCGCGTTTTGGTAGGCATGTGACGCTTGATAAAACTTAGTCATGAGCGACCCCCAGATAGGCGTCGATGACGTCCTGATTATTGCGCACATCGTCTGGCGTGCCGTCGCCGATTTTCTTGCCGTAATCCATCACGACAACACGGTCGCTGAGGTCCATGACCACGCCCATGTCATGTTCGATCAGCGCAATCGTGGTGCCAAATTCGTCATTCACATCCAAAATAAAGCGGCTCATGTCCTCTTTTTCCTCGACGTTCATCCCCGCCATCGGCTCATCCAAAAGCAGGATCGAAGGTTCCGCTGCCAAGGCGCGGGCCAGCTCCACCCGCTTTTTCAAACCATATGGCAGGCGAGCGACAGGCGTCTTGCGAATTGCCTGAATCTCGAGGAAATCGATAATCTTTTCAGCGACTTCTCGGTTTTCAACCTCTTCCCGCTCGGCGGCACCTTTCCAAAGTGACTGCGCAAACAACCCCGTTTTCATGTGTGTCAAACGGCCCGTCATCACGTTGTCCAGAACGCTCATCCCTTCGAACAAAGCGATGTTCTGAAACGTCCGTGCAATGCCCTGCTGTGCCACCTGAAACGGCTTCATCGCCGGACGGCGCGCGCCCTTGTACCAGACCTCGCCCTCCTGAGGGACGTAGAACCCCGATATCACATTCAACATCGAGGATTTACCGGCACCGTTCGGCCCGATGATCGCGCGGATTTCGCCTTCGCGGATATCGAAAGAGATATCCTTGATCGCCTCAACACCACCAAACCGAAGGGTGATGTTCTTCATCTCCATCACCACCGGACCGATGGTGCGCCCATCTGCGGTAACGTAACTGTCCACAGTATCTTTCATGCGACCCCCAGCTTCACTTGGCCAATATACTCAAGACCGACTTCACAATGTCCGTACCAGTTGCGCTGGCGCGTGGCACTCCGCGGATCTGGTCGGGATGTCGTCGCAGACACGCGGCGCACCATCATTCCGCCGCCATCCGCGCTGCCACAGGCATCACCTTAGCATCGCGCACTTCAAGCGTGGCCTTGATGCTGCCCTTGCGTCCGTCTTCATAGGTGACTTCGGTCTCGGTGCTGACCGATTTGGTCCCGTCATAAAGCGCGGTAATGATGTCGTCGTATTTCTCTTCGATGATCCGGCGGCGTACTTTGCGTGTCCGTGTCAGCTCGCCGTCATCTGCATCCAGTTCCTTGTGCAAAACAACAAACCGGTGGATCTGGCAGCCCGACAACATCTCGTCCTGCGCGACGCTGGCGTTCACTTCTTCCACATGGCTCTGGATCGTGTCCATCACCTGCGGATGCCGTGCCAATTCCTGATAGGACGCATAGCCGATGTTGTTCCGTTCGGCCCAGTTCCCCACGGCAGTCAGATCGATGTTGATAAACGCCGTACATTCTTCGCGCCCGTTGCCAAAGACCACAGCCTCCAGAATGTTGGGGAAAAACTTCAGTTTGTTTTCAACGTACTTCGGCGCAAAAAGCGATCCGTTGGCCATCTGGCCCACGTCCTTTGCTCGGTCGATGATGCGTAGATGGCCCGAACCTTCTTCGATGAACCCCGCATCGCCCGTCGCGACCCAGCCTTCGGCATCCTTGGTATCGGCTGTGCTTTCGGGATTCTTGTAGTACTCCACAAAAACACCCGGTGAGCGGTAGAACACCTCGCCGTTCTCAGCGATTTTCAATTCCACACCGGGACAGGTCACGCCAACTGTATCGCTACGCACCTCGCCATCGGGTTGCGCGGTGATGAAAACAGTCGCTTCGGTTTGGCCGTAAAGCTGCTTTAGGTTGATACCGAGCGAGCGATAGAAATCAAAAATCTCCGGCCCGATTGCCTCACCCGCTGTATAGCCCACGCGCACGCGGCTAAAGCCAAGGGTGTTTTTCAGCGGACCATACACAAAAGCCTCGCCAAGCTTGTACTTGAACCGGTCCCACTGGCTGACTTCTTTGCCATCCAGAATATCCGGCCCCACTTTGCGCGCATGCGCCATGAACGTATCGAAAAGCCGTTTCTTGAACCGGCTGGCGTCTTCCATCCGGATCATCACATTCGTGAGCTGCGTCTCGAACACGCGCGGCGGAGCGAAATAATAGGTCGGCCCGATTTCACGCAGATCGACGTGCATTGTATCAGCGGATTCAGGACAGTTGGTGCAGAAACCCGTCCAAAGCGCCTGCCCCACGGAAAAGATAAAATCGCCAACCCAAGCCATCGGCAGATACGCTAGGATATCATCGGTCTGGCGCAGATCATCAAATTCAGAAGACGATTTGGCCGTCTCGATGATATTGCGGTTCGACAGCACAACCCCTTTGGGCTTGCCCGTCGTGCCGGACGTATAAAGCATCACACCCGTGCTGTCATAATCCAGCTTGGCCTGACGTGCTTCGAGTTCGGGAAGGTGTTTCTCACGCAGTTGACGTCCGAGCTCCTGTACGTTCGCATACTGCTTCATCGCGCCGTGGTCGTATTTACGCAGACCACGCGGATCGAGATAGATCATCTGCTGGAATTCCGGCAGTTGCTCCTGCACCTCAAGGATTTTATCGACCTGTTCCTGATCGCCCACAATGGCGAAACGCGCGCCACAGTGGTTCATGACATAGGCCATCTCTTCGGCGTTTGCGTCTTGGTACAGCGGCACAGGCACCGCACCGCACATCTCAGCGGCCATCATGGCCCAATAGAGATACGGACGGTTGCGACCGATGATGGCAACAAAGTCACCTTCATTGATGTCCATTTCCATCAGGCCCAGCGCCAACGCCTCAACCTCGTCGCGTGTCTGGCTCCATGTCCAGCTTTGCCAGATGCCGTATTCTTTCTCGCGGTACGCGGGTGCGTTCGCGAACTTTGTTGCATTACGATGCAAAAGCGCCGGGACGGATTGCGGTCCGTCGGCGCGCGTCTGTGGCGTGGCCAAAGTCATTCCTCCCTTACCTGTCATTTTGCGACAGGGTCGATCGCGTAGATCGCGATTCTCACATCCCATTAGGATGCTGTCTTCACCCTGAACGTCAACTTTTTCCTGAACTTTTCTCAATCCTTACGAATTGTAACAGCGGCCCGAGACCAGTTTGCGGCCTTTGCCCCGCGAGGCAACAGATGCTAGCGGTAGACGGCGGGAGGAACTATGCAAATCACCGACGAACAAGCCAAGGCGATGACAAGCGCAGGTCTCAACCTGATTGCGCAGGCTCTGACAATTTACGATTCCGATCTGAGGCTTGTTGTCTCGAACGCCCCCTTCCAGCAAATGTTTAATCTGCCCGATAATCTGGTCACCCCCGGTGCTACATTCGAAGAAACAATCCTGCACCTTGCAGCACGCGGCGAATATGGCCCCGTCGACGATGTTGACGCCTTTACAAGTGAACGCACCCTACAGGCACGCGCGTTCGAGCCCCACTATATGGAGCGGACCCGCGCCAATGGACGCACCATCAGCGTCGAAGGATCGCCGCTGCCGCAAGGTGGATGGGTCACTGTTTACACGGATATCACCGCCACCAAGACCCAGGAGGAACTGCTGCGCGCCCGTTCTGACGCCCTATCCGACCAAGTGCTCTCACATGCCGAAAGGCTTGCGGCCACCAACCGCGAGCTCGCCGCGATGATTACTACGCTGGAAGAAACCAAACGACAGCTCACCATCAGCGAGGCCCGCACGCGTTTGACCACTGAAATGCTACCGGCCCATATCGCGCATGTCGATGCAGAGCGACGCTATACATTCTCCAACCAACGCCTGCCCGATATCCTGCCCGGACGCCGCAGCAGTATATTGGGAACTTTTATCGGCGATGCATTGGGCGAATTTGCCTATCGCCGGATCGAACCATCACTAAGCCGCGCCTATCAGGGCACACCTGCAGTGACCGAATTCACCGATGATACCTCTGCTCGTCGCATTCGCGCGGCCTTCACCCCTGACGGGCACGGGGGTGTCTATATTCTGTCGACCGACATCACCGAAGAAACCCAGACCCGCGTCGCCCTGCAACAGACCCGCAAACGCGAACTGGCCGCACAGATGATTTCCGGCTTGGCCCACGACTTTTCAAATCTGCTGACCATCATTTTGGGGATGCAATCGCGGCTTGCACGTCAATCAGAGCTCTCCGCTGACGCACAAACCCTAATCGAAGGGACGCTCGCCGCTGCACGTCGGGGCGGCGCGCTGCTCAGCTCGATCGCCGATGTCACGGGGCCGCGCACACTTCGCCCGACTGCTGTTGATCCCGCTCAACTTCTTTCCGACCTCACAACGCTTGCCCGACCGACGTTGCCCGCAGGGATCACGTTGACGATTACAAACCAGATGCCCGAAGGTCCTGTCCTGCTCGACAACGGCAGCCTGATCGACAGCCTGTTGAATTTGATCCTGAATGCCCGCGACGCCTGCGGTGCAAACGGAGAAATCGAGCTGATCCAGCGGATGGTCCATGAGACATGGATCGAATGGCAGGTGACAGACAACGGACCGGGCTTTTCAGTCTCTGCACTGGATCATGGCATCGATCCGTTCTTTACCACCAAGGGCAGCGAAGGCAGCGGCTTGGGGCTGTCGATGGTGTATGATCTCACGAAATCCGCAGGCGGCGACCTGCGCCTGCGCAACGGTGAAGATGGCGGCGCCAGTGTTGTCCTGCGCCTGCCCTATCGCGCTGCTCTGCCCGACACCTCCGGTCTTGTGCTGCTGGTCGAGGATGACGACCAGATCCGTGCAGGCGTGCGTGATATTCTGATGGCGCTGGGCCACTCCGTTATTGAGGCTGCCAGCGCGGACGAGGCAACAGCCCTGATGGCCGACCTGCCGGATATCGCACTGGTGCTGTCTGACATCCAGCTTCTGGGGGAAACCACCGGCATCGATCTTGCCCGTCGCATAGCGGGTCAGAAACCTGTGGTTCTCATGACCTCCTTGCCGCAAGATCACGCGCTGTTCGCAAGCGCACAGCAACTCGCACCAACCTTGCGCAAACCGGTGCAGCCTGACGACCTTATCGCGCTGATCACGCCAGCACAGGAAGCCGCCGAATGACACGCCCCTTGGTCACGATACTTGACGATGAACCCGAAATCCGAACGCTTCTGGCCGATGCATTGGAAGAAGCGGGATTTGAGACACTGAGTTTCGGCCGCGCCCGCGCATTTGAGGCCGCACTAGCCACGCGCACACCAGACGTCTGCCTTGTTGATCTCAGCCTGCCGGATACAGACGGGCTGACATTGGTACATCGTCTGGCGCTGGAACAGGGCGCGGTGGTCATCATCATCTCTGGCCGTGCACAGGTGCAGGATCGCGTAACGGGTCTTGAGCTTGGCGCGGATGACTACATCATCAAACCGTTCGATCCCGCAGAGGTCGTCGCACGCATTCGCGCGCGACTGCGCAAACCAAAGCCTGCCACTGGTGATGGCAACACGGCCACTTTCGCCGGATGGACTGCCCATTTCGACCGCTACATCCTGATGGATGCAGAAGGGACCGAAGTGCCGTTTTCCCATGCCGAAAGTGAAGTCCTGCGGCTTTTTCTCGAAAGCCCGAAGCGCCTTATCAGCCGCGCGCAGATGCAGGAATCCCTTGGCGGTGCCGCGTCGGAATCCTTTGATCGCGCCATGGATGTGCGCATATCCCGCCTGCGGACAAAACTGCGCGAAGACCCCAAGAACCCCCAGCTGATCAAAACCATCTATGGTGCGGGCTACATCTTTTTGGGCGATGTGACATGGACCTGATATTACGGCAGCTTGGGCCCGACGATCCTGCCCTTGCGGATATCCTTGCGCTGATCCGCCAGTCCTTTGCTTATATGGAAAACGTGATTGATCCTCCGTCCTCCATGATCCATCTGACGCCCGCCGCTGTCAGTTCCCAAGCCGCAAAGGCCGAGGTCTGGTCTCTTGGACCGCCGCTTGCTGCCTGCGCGTTTTTCACGCCGAAACCGCAGGCCCTCTATCTGGGCAAGATCGCTGTTGCTGCCGATATGCGTGGCAAGGGGTTATCCCGACGTCTTGTCGAACACGGCGCGGAGCGTGCGAAGGCCCTCGGCCTTCCGCTGCTGGAGCTGGAATCGCGTATAGAGCTCACTGACAATCACGCTGCTTTTTACGCGATGGGCTTTGCCGAAGTGGCACGCACAGCCCATCCCGGTTTTGACCGCCCCACATCAATCGTGTTTCAGCGACCGGTCGCCTGACCTAGCGCCTGCACAGCACAGGCCAGAACTTCCAGCCCTGCAACCAGATCAGTCTCGCTCGTATCTTCTTCGAATGCATGGCTGATACCATTGATGGAAGGCACAAACAGCATCGCAACCGGCATCAGGCGCGAGACGTTGGTGGCATCGTGCAAGGCACCTGACGGCATCGTACGCCAGCGCCCCTGCGCTACCGTTTCGGCACCCTGTTCCAGCGCAGCACGCAGTCGCGCATCCATCTCGACGGGTTCAAGGCCAAGCATCGGACCAAAGGACAGCGTCATCCCCAGATCATCCGCCACCTCTTGCGCGGCGTCACGGATCACGGTCTCCATACGTTTTAAACGTTCGCCATCCCCATCACGCCACTGCATTGAAAACACGGCCTTGCCCGGAACAATCGAAGACGCATTCGGATGGAGGCTGACATGCCCGATGGTCCAGACCGTACTGGGCGTGACCACATTGCGAAAACGATCGTTAATCAACGCGTTGAAGGTCGAGACTGCTTGAAACGCATCACGGCGCAGGTGCATGGGCGTTGTGCCGGCGTGATTCTGCTGCCCCTCGAAGGTGATCTTCATATCGCGAATGCCGACAATATCCGTCACCACACCGATCTGCTCGCCACTGGTGTCGAGTGTCGGACCCTGTTCGATGTGCAATTCGATAAATCCGGTGAACTGTGCCGCGTCGACATCCCCTGTTACCATGTCGACCATTGCCAGACGCGCGTTCTTTAATGTCACGCCAGCATGATCCGCAAAGCCGTCAGCTTCACTCAGGCTCAGTTGACCTGACCAGACTGCTGATCCGGTTGTCACACCGAACCGCCCCTCCTCATCCTGGAACGACACGACAGAAATGGCAGGACCGCCTGCTTCTTTCGCCGCGCGCGCGACCTCAAGTGCAGCGATGACGCCCAGCGCCCCGTCCAGCCATCCGCCTTCGGGCTGGCTGTCGGAATGGGAACCCATCAACAGCGACGGTCCCTCGGCCAGCCCAAAAAGGTTACCCATCGCATCTACTTCGACGCGCAACCCTGCCTGCTCAAACCGCTCTGCCAACCAGCCGCGTGCTTCAAGATCAGCTTCGGAATACGCCGGACGCACCACGCCTTTGCCCACACCCGATGCGCCATAGGATCGCAGTTGATGCAAGTCAGACAAGAACCGTTCGGGATCAACCTTCACGCCACACCCCTTCTTAACTTGGCCCATAACCTCTGGGAGAGTTTTAGCGGGTGGGCCCGCTCACTCCCGAAATAAGATCACATGTGCAATGGGCACACAATGAGATTACTCTGCCGCGACAGACACACCTGCGGCCTCAACTTTCACGGCCGAAAACTTGAATTCGGGGATCTTGCCATAGGGATCAACGGCCGGATTGGTCAGGATGTTCGCCGCCGCTTCCACGTAAGCAAATGGCAGGAATACCATGTCTGGCGAAACAGCACGGTCTTCGCGGGCCATAATCTCGATTGATCCACGCTTGGTGGTCAGGCGTACATGCTCTCCCGGTGCCACACCCAGTTTGCGCAGGGTCGAGGGATGCAAGGAACAGTTTGCCTCCGGCTCCAAACCGTCCAGCACCGTGGCGCGCCGTGTCATCGATCCGGTGTGCCAATGTTCCAGCTGCCGACCTGTTGTCAGGATCATCGGATAATCCTTATCCGGCACATCGTCGGGCGCGATAATGGATGCAGGGGTGAACCGCGCACGGCCATCTGGGCGCGGGAACCCGTCGGCAAAAACAATCGCCTGACCGGGGTCTTCCGGCGACAAGGACGGATAGGTGACTGCGTTCTCGGTTTCCAGCCGGTCCCACGTGATATTATCAAGCGAACGCATGTTCAGCTTCATTTCCGCAAAGACATCCGCCGGGGAAGCATAATCCCAGCCAAGCCCCAACCGCTTTGCAAGCTCCACCTCGATCCACCAATCTTCTTTTGCCTCTCCGGGGGGCGGCACAGCGGGGCGGCCCATCTGCACCTGACGGTTCGTGTTTGTCACTGTGCCGGACTTCTCCGCAAAGGCGCTGGCAGGCAGAATCACATCGGCATAGTTTGCCGTCTCGGTGATAAAGATATCCTGCACCACCAGATGGTCGAGCCTGGCCAGCGCATCCCGCGCGTGCTCGACATCGGGGTCCGACATTGCCGGATTTTCGCCCAGCACGTACATGGACTTGATTTTGCCCTCGTGCACGGCATCCATAATCTCGGTGACCGTCAGGCCCTTCTCGGACGAGAAATCGTCCGACTGCCACACATCGGTAAAGGCCGAACGCACACCATCGTTCATCACCGACTGATAATCCGGTAAGAACATCGGGATCAGCCCCGCATCCGACGCACCCTGCACGTTGTTCTGCCCCCGCAACGGATGCAGACCCGCACCGGGGCGGCCCACCTGACCTGTCATCAGCGCGAGCGAGATCAGGCAACGTGAATTATCCGTGCCGTGGATGTGCTGGCTTACGCCCATGCCCCAGAAAATCATCGCGGCATTCGCACCGGCAAATGTTCGGGCCACATCACGCAGCGTTTCGGCATCGATGCCGCAAACCCTGGCCATCGCCTCGGGCGTGAAATCCTTCAGATGTTCTTTCTCGGCTTCCCAGTTCTCGGTGTAGGCTTCGATATATTGCTGGTCGTACAGGCCTTCCTCGACGATCACATGCATGATCGCATTCAGCATCGATACATCCGTCCCGGGCCGGAATTGCAGCATGTGTGACGAGAACCGCTTGAGCGCCTGACCGCGCGGGTCCATCACAATCAGTTTCCCGCCGCGTTTGGTGAATTGCTTGAAATAGGTCGCCGCAACCGGATGGTTTTCAATCGGATTGCAGCCAATCGCAATCGCCACATCCGCGTTCTCGATCTGGTTAAATGTCGCCGTTACCGCACCGGAGCCCACGTTCTCCATCAACGCCGCCACAGATGACGCGTGACACAACCGCGTGCAGTGATCGACGTTGTTATGGCCGAACCCCTGACGGATCATTTTCTGGAACAGATATGCCTCTTCGTTGGTGCATTTGGCCGACCCGAAGCCCGCGACTTCGGTACCGCGCCCCTTCATACCGTCCGCCGCGAAATCCAGCGCTTCGTCCCACGACGCTTCGCGAAAGAATTCCTGCCAGTTGGCCGGATCAACGTTCAATCCCTTAGCCGGAGCATCCTCGCGCCGGATCAACGGCTTTGTCAGGCGGTGATCGTGGTGGATGTAGTCAAATCCGAAACGGCCTTTGACGCACAACCGCCCCTCGTTCGCGGGACCATTTATGCCTTCGACATATTTAACCTTGTTGTCTTTGACCTTGAGCGAAATCTGGCAGCCCACACCGCAGAACGGACAGATGCTTTCGACTTCTTCATCAAAATCCGCGCTGTCACCGATCTGGTTTTCGTCCACTACCGTTGACGGCATCAACGCACCCGTCGGACAGGCCTGCACACACTCGCCGCAAGCCACACAGGTACTGTCGCCCATCGGGTCGGCCATATCAAACGTGGGCCAGCTGTCGTGACCACGCCCTGACATGCCGATTACATCGTTCACCTGAACCTCGCGGCAGGCACGCACACACAGCCCGCACTGGATACAAGCATCAAGGTTCACAGACATCGCCACATGGCTGTCATCAAGCAGCGGAATGTGGCCATCTTCCAGCTTGGGAAAGCGGCTTTCCTCGACCCCGTTCATCGCGGCCATATCCCACATGTGGCTGGATTTATCGTGCGCCGCGTCTTTCTCAGGATGATCTGCCATCAACAATTCGATGACCATCTTGCGCGCATTCTCGGCCCGCGCGTTGTTGGTGGTCACCACCATCCCGTCTGACGGCTCGCGGATACAGGAGGCCGCCAGCGTGCGCTCGCCCTCGATCTCGACCATGCAGGCGCGGCAGTTGCCATCGGGACGGTAACCAGGGGCCGGTTTGTGACAAAGATGCGGGATCACCAGTCCACGACCATTGGCCACTTCCCAGATGGTCAGTCCGGCGTCTGCTTCAACGGTTTCCCCGTCCAGCGTGAATTTGATTTTGTCCGCCATGATCTGTCTCCCTCATCCGTCGTCCCTAGTGATAGCGATTTTGCCGCTTTCAAAGGAGTCCCATTCCCGACACCCTTCCCCAGTTTTGCGCCAAGTCTGTTTCCGATAGACGCACCCCGTTGCTTGACCGGTTCAAAAATACCCTGCGTCCTTCTTTCCACGCGCTGCGACGTCACCTATCAAAGACCCAAGCAACAGGAGCGCCCATGTCTCACATTACTCTCATCCGCCACGGTCAGGCGAATTCAACCGCCAAGGACGAACTGAGCTATGACAAGCTGAGCGGACTGGGTCATGAACAGGCCGCGTGGCTGGGCGACTATCTGCGCCATTCGCAGACGCATCATACACGCCTTTATACCGGCACGTTGCGCCGCCACGCAGAAACAGCAGACGGCATGGCGACAGAGCTTGAACCTGTGCGCGATGCACGCCTGAACGAGCTGGAATATTTTACCATGGCGCAGCTGATGGAAGAACAGCATGCCGTTGGCTTTCCAACAGAACAGGGCCAGTTCACGCAGCATCTGCCGACTGTTTTCCAGTACTGGAAAGACGGGAAGCTTGAAGGTGCGCCCGAAACCTGGGAACAGTTTCACACCCGAGTTGATGACGCCCTGCACGAGATCGCCGACGGCAGCGGTCCGGCACTTGTGGTCACCTCCGGTGGATTGATTTCCATGGCCATGGCCCAGGCAATGCATTTGGAAATTCCCGCCATGGCACGTATGGCGCTGGCGATCATGCACACCTCAATGCACCGTCTCTTTCCCATCGGCGGTCACTGGTCGCCCGTTTTGTTCAACGCGGTGCCGCATCTGGAAACACCCGAGCGACGCGTCGCGCAAACCCACATCTAAGAAAGCAACGACACATGATAAAACTTCATTACGCCAAGGGTACAATTTCAATCGCTGTTGCCATCGCCTTAGAAGAGGCCGCGCTTGCTTATGAAGCGGTGAAGGTGGATTTTGCCGCCGCTGAGCAGACCAAGTCACCGTATCTGAGCCTGAACCCCAAGGGCCGTGTACCTGCACTTGTCACCAAAAACGGGAACGTCCTGACAGAAACCGGTGCTTTGCTCGACTATATTGCTGCATGCGCTCCGGATAAGTCACTGGTCCCTGCCGACCCTGAAACCGCGGCATACATGCGGGGGGTGATGTATTATCTCGCATCAACCATGCACGTGGCGCACGCCCACAAGATGCGCGGCACGCGTTGGGCGGATCAGCAATCAAGCTTTGATGACATGACCGCAAAGGTACCTCAAACCATGGCAGAATGCGCCACCTATGTTGAGGCTGAATGCCTGCGCGGTGACTATGTGGCTGGTGATACCCTGACGATTGCCGACCCTTACCTGTTCATTGTCTGTAACTGGCTGGCGGGTGATGGTGTCACAGTGAGCGACTATCCCAAGATCGAAGCCTTCCTTGAACGGATGGAAAAGCGCGACAGCGTGAAGGCCGTGCGCGCCAAAGGCCTGCTATGACGCATCTTTGGGTGCGTGCAGAGCAACGCGATAATGAAACCCGCGTAGGCATCACGCCGCAGGGGGTCGCATCGCTACTCGAAGCCGGATTTGACGTTACCGTAGAGCAATCGGATAGCAGAGTGATCCCTACGCAAGCCTATGCAAAGACCGGCTGCGCATTAGCGCCTGCAGGTTCATGGCCCGACGCACCGCGCGATGCCATCGTTTTCGGCCTCAAGGAATTGCCTGAGGACGGCAGCCCCCTGGCGCACCGCCACATCATGTTTGGCCATGCTTTCAAAGGGCAGGCTTCGGGTGAGGTTCTATTGCGCAGATTTCGTGCGGGCGGCGGTACACTGCTGGATCTGGAGTATCTCACCAACGATGCCGGACGGCGCGTTGCGGCTTTTGGCTATTGGGCTGGCTTTGCCGGTGCTGCAGTGGCGCTCAAATGCTGGGCGGCGCAGCAAAAGGGCGGCTTGGCTGCTGAAGTAACCCCATATGCAAACGCTGATGAAATGCGTGCGGCACTTACAGCCGAAGTGGAGAGTTGCGGCACAGAGCGACCCACGGCCTTGATCATCGGTGCTTTGGGTCGTGTGGGCACAGGAGCGGCTGATCTGTGCAAGGCGCTGGATGTACCGACAACAGGCTGGGATATGGCCGAGACTGCCAGCGGCGGCCCGTTCCCCGCGATCCTCCAGCACCACATCTTTCTCAACTGCATCCTCGCCGGACCACAAACACCTGTCTTTGTGCCGAAATCGGCGCTCACTGCCACGCGCACCCTGAGTGTGATCGGAGATATTGCTTGCGATCCTGACAGCGATTTCAATCCGGTACCCGTCTATGACAGGGCAACCACATGGGCGGAACCGGCCTTGCGGGTTCACAACGATCCGCCTCTGGATGTAATGGCCATCGACAACCTTCCCTCCATGCTACCGCTCGAAAGCTCGGAGGATTACGCAACCCAACTGCTACCTACACTTCAGGATTTAGACGCAGACCGGACAGGTGTGTGGGCGCGCGCCAAGCAGACCTTTGACGCGCATATGGCCCAGCTTAACTGAAGATGCGGAAATAAAGCCAATCAGGCAAGAACTGACTGCCGCGAAACACCAAAGAGAAAAGCCATGGAAAGCTTTTCTTAAATTTGTCCGTGTTCATATGCTCGAATGCTTCGGTCGCGGCTTCTTCGACCTCCATCAGGAACGGCATGCGGAAATCGTTCTTTTCGGTCAGCTGTGTCTTGATAAAGCCCGGGTTAATGACCTGAACGTCAACGCCGGTTTTGCGCAGGTCTGCATACATGCATTCCGCCAGCGACATTGTCGCGGCCTTGGAAGCGGTGTATCCGATCGACCCCGGCAGACCGCGGAACCCCGTCAGGCTTGAGGTGATCACGATGTGACCCGCGTCACGCTTCACCATTTCCGGCACAACCTGCCCCATCACACGCATCAGACCGGTGAAATTGATATCGGCCATCGCGTTGGCCTGATCCGCATCCCATTCTTTTGCGCCAAACGGCCAATAGACACCCGCCAGAAACACAACACCATCGACCTCACCCACGGCCTTGGCCGCCGCAATGACGCTGTCATTGTCGGACACATCAACAGTCTGGAAACTTGCCTTGCCCGGCAAATCTTGCACTAACTTGGCCAGCTTATCCTCTGATCTGGCGGATACGATTACCTCGGCACCAGAACGGCTCAGCTTGTGCGCCAGCGCTGCTCCCAGCCCGTCGCTCGCCCCTACCAGCCAGTATCGCTTGGATTGCCAGTCTCTCATGATGTCCCCTTCGGTTTGATTGTCGCGACCAGTTCGGCAACCTTGACGCCGAATTTGCGGAATTGGCTTCGATTTACGATTGTCCCGTCAGCGGTCAGATACATCCAGTCCACCGTGTCGAGCACGTGACTGCCCGCGCTTTCGGGCACTCTGATCCGGTAAGTCATTCTTACGGCTGATCCGCTCATGACCCCTGCGCCGCCACCCGGCACGTCATCGGCAGTCGTGGTAAACGCACCGTCATCACCGCGTTTGATAACCCACTGACGGTTCTGCGTTGAGCCGTCGTTGTAGTGAAAAACCTCGTCCATCACGCCATCCGGCCCATCCCACTTGATATCGAATTCGGCGTTAAACGTACTGGTTACACGCCCAAGCGGGCCAAAGATCACGCCGTCACAAACCATCTTGCCGTTCAGATGCTCCTCCAGGTCGAAAGCGGGAAACCCATCTTCATAGTCTTCCGCGGTCTGACCGTGAAACGACCACATCCGCCGTCTGACGTAGATCGCCGCAAACGCCAGCAAAAAGCCAAGCGCGGTATAAAGTAATTCGTCCATTATGCGTCCTCCAGTCCTCTGGTGGTACTCAACAGTGCAATCGCGATGAGCTTCAGTGCGCAGGGCACACCCGCGTACAGGATGATCAGCAGTTGAACCGCTCCGGCTGGGTTTTGCTCACCGGCGGTCTTCAATCCCGCGCTCTCCAGTACCGGAAGTAGGGCAACAGCCGCCAAAGCCAATGTGAATTTCGAAACAAATGACCACAGGCCAAAACCTTCGGCGGCGGAAGGCGATATATCAGCCATACGCTTGGCGAACATCGCAGGCAAGAGCGTAAGGTCGGCACCCAGAACCGCCCCCGATGCGACACAGACCACCGCAAAAAGAACTGCATCACCGGACCCTAAAAACAATGCACCTCCAAAGGCAAGAATACCCAGCACCATCGCGGACAACAGAACAGGTCTGCCGCCGAACTTCTCTGCCAGCATGCCCCAAAAAGGAGCAGCCCCCGCAGCAGACAAAAAGAACAACAGCAACAGCGGCCCTTCCCATCCCGGCGCATCAAGAGCGATCTCAACGTAGAACAGGAACAGGGTTGAACTGACAGCAACCGGTGCCGCGTTGATCAAAGCAATCAACAATAATTTCCGGGCCAACGGATCCGACAGCACAACACCGAATCCGGCAGAAGGCGGCAAACCTGTATCGCGCCATTCTGGCCACATCGACCAGACCGCCGCGATAGCCAATACAGCAAATCCCAATGCAAAACCGGCAAAAGGCGCACCCATGGCCAGCCCCAGAACAACAGGTGCGACGGATGCCACGCATACACCCAGCAGTGCGCCGGTTTCCCGCCAGCGGGCAAGCATCAAGTGACCCTGTCCGGGCAGGCTATCGGCCTTGGCCACCCCTTGCGCGTAAAAGCAGATCGTCAGAAAGCTGAAGCCGGAGAACACCAACGTCAGCATCATCCCGAACCAGATAAGCGGCGCAACAGGCGGCGTAACGGCGAAAAGCCCGATCATCGCCAGCGCCATCACACCGGCCCCAAGAGCCACAGCCAGTCCTCGATGGTGCCGCAACCTTTCGGACAGGCGACCAAGCAGTGGGTCCTGCACCACGTCCAGCAGACGCAATCCAAACAGGACTGCGCCCAGTGCACCCAGTGATACAGCGTATTCATCGACGTAGAATTTCGGTGCGTGGATATAGATCGGCAGGCCTGCAGCTGACAGCAATGCCGCAAAAAGTGCATAGGCATGCAAGCGAGGGGCCGACACAGACATTAGCGGGTGACTTCTTCCGCCGGTGGTTCGGGACGGCTGCGAAAGGGTGCGCCCTTCCACCACAGCTTGACCGCCTGCCAATGGATCAGGAAAAGGACACGCCGTGCCCCGAACGGTCTGCGCACCATCGCCTTCAGGATACCCCAATTGCTTAGTGGTTTGCATTTACCCGTCAGGGTCGCCAGCACACCGTCTTCGCCCGCCATATAGTCGATCCAGATGCCCACGTGCTGCGCGTTGATATCAAAGCGAAAGGTGTAGCCCCCTTCAACACGTTGAAAGGGTGAGACATGAAAAATCTTGGTAGCGTGCAACCTGTCCTGAGCGGTGATCGAACGCAGGTCGGGGTGCGCACATAAATAGCAATGCCTGTCCCCGAAAGTATTCGACACCTCCGCAATGACGGCAATCAGCCCGTCAGACGCATCACGGCACAACCAAAAACTGACGGGATTGAACACGTGTCCCAAAACACGCGGCTGGGCCAACAGGTCGATCCGGGCAACACCGCTGATGTCATGTCCGGCCAGCACCTCTCGCGCCCAAACCGCACCGTTGCCCTTTTTGGGTGGCCCGCCATGGTCGGTATCGTGCAGGGACATCAACGCCGGTTTGTTGCGCCCGAAAAGGCGTGGCGTGGCCAGCGGTGCCTCGGCATCACACAGCACATAGTCGATCGAATACCGGAACGAATTTTCCACGGCACCCTTACGCCCGTGAAAGGTTTGCCCCGCGACATGATCGACGCGGCGCATCACTCTGCCGCGATGGGCAGTGCAGCAGCGCGGTTGATCGCATCGACCACGGTCATCGCACTTGCCAAGCCGTCTTCGTGAAACCCGTGACGCATCCATGCACCGCAGAACCATGTCCCGCGCGTGCCATTGAACGCGGCCACCTCCTGCTGTGCGGCCAGAGCGTCCAGATCATAGACCGGATGGCGCAGTGTGACTTGGTCATAAATCAATTCCTCCCGGATCGTGCGCTTGGTATTCAGCGTCACAAAATGCAGATCATCCATCGGAATGGGCTGTAGCGAATTCATCCAGTAGGTCAGATCGATCCGCTCGGACTTCGCATCGTGATCCTCTGAGTAAATCCACGAGGCCCATGTTTTGCGGCGCTTCGGCATGATGTTGGTGTCACTATGCAGGATAATATCGTTGGGCTGGTACTTCACCGCGCCCAGCGCCTTTTGCTCGGCCGCGTCTGCATCGGTGAGCATCGCAAGGCTGTCGTCGGAATGTGTGGCAAAGATCACTTCGTCAAAGGCTTCCCAATCGCCCCCTACGGTCTTGATCTCAGCGCCAAGTGGAGTGCGTCGCACGCCCATCACAACAGCACTCAACCGGATATCGACGTCCTTGCGTCGCATCGCAGCTTCAAGCCGTGACACATAAGAAATCGATCCGCCCTTTACCGTGTACCACTGGTGCTGGCCGGAATAATCCAGCAATGCATGGTTTTCGAAAAAGCTGATCATCGCATGGGCAGGAAAATCCATGATCTTCTGCGTCGGCGTTGACCAAATCGCACCAGATAGCGGCAGCAGGTAATAGTCGCGGAAATACTGCCCCATGCCCAGTACGTCCAGAAACTGGCCGATGGTCAGGCTCTTGTCCTGCGCCACGCGCAGTGCGTTTTTGTTGAACTTGAGAATATCACGTATCATGCGCAGGAACTTCGGGTTCGCTGCGTTTCTCTTTTGCGCAAATATCGCATCAACGCTTGTCAACGCATATTCCAGCCGCCCGCCGTCAATGGAGGCACCAAAGCTCATGTTGGATTTGACCACTGGCACGTCCAACTCTTCGAACAGATCTGCCAGATGGGGATAGTTGGCGTAGTTGAACACGATAAAGCCAGTATCGACCGGCTGGTCCCCGTTCTTACCCGCCACAACAGTCCGGGCATGACCACCCAGACGCGGACCTGCTTCAAACAGGGTGACACGATGATCATCGGCCAATCGATGGGCGGCCCCCATGCCAGAGATGCCTGCGCCGATCACGGCAATGTTACGTCGCAAAGGTCGGAGCGGTGCGGCGTGTGCCGGCGCGTCAAATGCCATAAGTGCTGAACTTCCCATCAATTCTTCCGTCTTTGTGCAAGTAGTACGAAACAAACACGAGAGTAGGGCTTAATGAGTTGCCAGAAATTTTACGATTGTGCGGTTTGTCACACGAGGCCGTTTTAAAATGCCAGAAAGGCGACCACGTCAGCTTGAGCCGTCGCGCGGTGCAAGCGGCACCACAGGGCTGAGCTTTGCATCATCCCCCAACTCTTCGAAGTCAAAGTTGTGAAGACGTCCTGCCCGTTTGGCGGTCTTCTCTGAACTGATCATGATTTCGTCAACGTCCTTGCGGGCCTGCCCGAAATGACGGTCCAGATTGCCGACACGGGTGACCAAGCGCTCCACATCACCGTGCAGCATGCCCAATTCCTTGCGGATGGCACCGGCCTGTTCGCGCATCCGGGCGTCTTTCAGGATCGCGCGCATGGTGTTCAGTGTTGCCATGCAGGTGGTGGGCGACACAATCCAGACCCGCGCCTCAAATCCGGCACGGACCACTTCCGGCAATCGCGCGTGCAATTCGGCATAGACCGCTTCTGATGGCAGAAACATCAACGCGCCATCTGCGGTTTCACCGTCGATGATATATTTCTCGGAAATCGCTTTGATATGCACCCGAACCGCCGCACCAAAAGCGCGCAAGGCACGCTGCTGATCGTCTTTGGTCTGTGCTGCCGCCAAAGCCTCAAACGCCTCGAACGGGAATTTGGCATCGATCACGATGGGGCCGGGGGGATTGGGCAGATGCACCAGACAATCGGCACGTTTGCCGTTGGACAGCGTATGCTGCAACTCAAAACTGTCCGGCGGCAGCGCCTTTGAGACAATATCGTTCAGCTGGATTTCACCGAACATCCCGCGCCTCTGCTTGTTGCTCAGGATGTCCTGCAGGCTTAATACGTCACCGCTCAGTTTCGTGATATTGTCCTGCGCCTTGTCGATCACAGCCAGACGTTCCTGCAATTGCGTCAGGCTGGTTGTCGTTTGCTTGGAAGAACCATGCAGCGTGGCGTTCATGCGCTCCTGCATGTCAGCCAATGCACGTGCGGATTTTGCGGCATTGTCCGCCAGCCGGTCCTGCATCTGTTGTTGAACGGATGACAGACGCGCTTCCATCGTCTGGATCATCTGGGTTTGTGCTGTGGCTTGCGTATCCGATACGACCTGCAAACTGCCCTGCAAGCGTTCCTGACTGGCCCCCAATTGCTGCACAAAACCGCCCAGCGCCTGCATCTGCTGTCCCAAAGGTGCCGCCATCCGCGCTGACCGTCCCGCCGCACGTACCGCCAGGATCAACAGAAGAATAATCAGCAGCAACACGGCCACCGCAATCAGGGCGGCAATGATCAGCGGGTCATCCCACTGGTAAGTCTGGCCTGCAATTTCGATCATGTTCGCCCGAAAAGCCGCTCGATATCGGCCAGTTTAAGTTCAACGTAAGTAGGTCGTCCGTGATTACACTGGCCCGAATGAGGCGTCGCTTCCATCTCGCGCAGCAGTGCATTCATTTCCTCTCCCCGCATCCGGCGGCCTGACCGGATAGAGCCGTGACAGGCAATCCGGCTCAGGATCGCTTCAATCTTTGCCTGCAAAAGGTTGCTGTCGTTCTGATCGGCCAGCTCATCAAGGATATCCAGCAGCAGAGCGCGGGCATTCACCTCGCCCAGTATCGCAGGGGTTTCGCGCACCGCAATCGCGCTGCCCCCAAAGGCTTCGATGCCAAGTCCGAAGCGTGACATCTCATCTACCATCTCAAGCAATCGCCCACAGTCTCCTGCAGACAGCTCTACAATCTCGGGGATCAGCAGCGCCTGTGCGGCTACTCCGTTCTCGCCCATCTGGCGCTTGAGCTTTTCATAGACAAGCCGTTCATGCGCTGCGTGTTGATCGACGATCACCATGCCAGTGGCCGTCTGTGCAATGATATAGTTTTCGTGAACCTGACCGCGGGCAGTGCCAAGCGGAAAATCCTCATCGTCGCGGTGCATGACTTCTTCGGTGGGCGTCTCGACCCGCCCCCAGACACCTGCGGTTTCGGCAAAGCCGGGGGCCTGCGCCTCATAGGCGGCAGTGCGTGCACCCATCGAAGGGCGGTCCATCTGGTAAACCCGCGCGCCCGACGGTTCCGGCGTCATCGCGCCCAAAGTCGCGTTTGCCACCGTCGTCGAGGCGCGGTGTCCCGCATTGGCCAGCGCATGGCGTAAGCCCGATACAATCAAACCACGTGCAAGGCCCGGATCACGAAACCGCACTTCTGACTTTGCGGGATGCACGTTCACATCTACCAGCGTCGGATCGCAGTCCAGAAACAGCGCCGCCGCCGGATGGCGGTCGCGGCTGAGAAAGTCAAAGTATGCACCGCGCAGGGCACCAACCAACAGCTTGTCACGCACAGGCCGCCCGTTGACGAAAAGGTACTGCGCCACAGAGGAGCCTCGTGAATAGGTCGGAAGGGCTGCGAAACCCGTCAGGTGCAGACCCTCGCGTTCGGCATCAATGGCAAGACTGTTGTCGGCAAACTCACGCCCCAGCACCGCGCGCAGACGACCGTGAAGTGCATCGAACAGCTCACCCTGCTCTGCGCTGACACGAAACACATCGCGGCCATCACCGTCGCCCGACACATCACGCAATGTGAAACTGACAAAGGGATCGGCCATGGCAAGCCGTTTGACCACATCGCCGATGGCCTGCGCCTCGGCGCGGTCGGTCCGCAGAAATTTCAGGCGGGCAGGCGTGGCAAAAAACAGATCGCGCAGCGTCACCACCGTGCCACTGTTAAGGGCGGCAGGTTTCACCGCTCCGAACTCTCCGCCGTTCACGACAATGGCCGCACCTTCATGTCCGGCCGCACGGCTTGTGATGGTCAGCCGACCCACCGCCCCCAATGACGGCAAAGCTTCACCACGAAATCCGAAGGTATGGATATTCAGAAGGTCCGACCCGTCAATTTTGGACGTGGCATGGCGCGACAGCGCCAGTGGCAAATCGTCAGGCGCGATACCACAACCGTCATCTGTGACACGGATCAGCGTCTTGCCGCCATCCGCATATTCCACAGTGATCCGTTTGGCTCCGGCATCTACTGCATTTTCAACCAGTTCCTTGACTGCCGAAGCGGGTCGTTCCACCACCTCTCCCGCAGCAATCCGGTTGATTGCAGCATCGTCCAGCTGCCGGATGACAGGCTGCAGATCGCTTATGTTGGGGTTGAGATGTGCCATGCCGCTACAGCTAGCATGGGGCGGCGTCAGACTGAACCCGATTCGGGACAATAGGGGAACAAGATTTCCACATGACGGGGTGCGTCAGTCCTGCGTCGCGGCCTTGTACCACGCCACGATCTGCGCCCGTTCGTTTTGCTGCATATAGCTCAGGTTCGCGGGGGGCATGGCGTGGGTCAAACCTGCCTGTAAGTAAATCTGCTTTGCCGCCATCGCAATCTGGTGCTCCGTCTCCAGACGCACCCCTTTGGGTGGCCAATGCAGGCCCTCCCATGCAGGCTCTGCTGCATGGCACATTGAACAACGACCCGTCACGATGTTCTGCACTTTGTCGAACCCTTCAGCCTGCGCAAATCGCACCGCCGGCCCCTGCGCCTCGACCGGCTCTTCCGCGCGGAACATGGGCGCGGTGGACAGCCACATAATGACGATGAACAGCAGCGCCGTGGCCAACCACGTCCAGATCGGGTCGCCTTTGCGGGCGTGGATCGTATTAAAGTAATGCCGGATCGTGACGCCCATCAAAAACACCAGCGATGCGATGATCCAGTTTGCCTCTGACGCGAAGGCCAGCGGATAGTGGTTCGACAGCATCAGAAAGATCACCGGCAGCGTCAGATAATTGTTATGTGTGCTGCGCTGTTTGGCGATCTTGCCGTACTTGGCATCCGGCGTGCGCCCTGCTTGCAGGTCCGCCACGACGACGCGTTGGTTGGGCATGATCGTAAAGAACACATTGCCGGACATGATCGTGGCTGTGAACGCGCCGAGGTGCAGCAGCGCCGCCCGTCCCGAAAACACCGATGTGTAGAAATACGCCATGGCGACAAGGATCACATAGAGGCCGATCATCAAGCGCGTATTGTCATCGCCAAAGCGGCTTTTGCAAATCAGATCATAGGCGACCCATCCAAACCCCAACGACGCCATTGAGATCAGTATGGCAAACGGAATGCCGATATCTGCGACAGCCGGATCGACCAGATAGAATTCGGCACCGAAGTAGTAAACGAGGATCAGCAGGGCAAAGCCGGACAACCAGGTGGAATAACTTTCCCATTTAAACCAGACCAGATCATCTGGCATTTGCGCGGGGGCGACGAGATACTTTTGAACATGGTAAAACCCGCCGCCATGCACCTGCCATTCTTCGCCATCCGCACCACTTTTCAAATTGCGGTCGCGGTGCAGCCCCAGATCAAGCGCAATGAAATAAAAGGACGACCCGATCCAGGCGATGCCAACAATCACATGGACCCAGCGCACGGCAAATTCGATCCAGGAGGACATGGCGGCAAGGTCGTACATGGGTCTGCTTTCTTTGGCGGAAGATTAGATATCGGGAAATGTACCGCGCAGACCCCTGCCCGCGCGATATGTTTCAGCTTAGGTCAGACTTCTTCGGGCAACACAAGGTTGAGGAAGATCGCGACCAGCGCAGTCGGTGCCACTGCAGAGGTGGCCAGCGTCTTGATTACACCCGGAAGATACTGCACGGCAGTTGGCACAAGGTTCAGACCCAGACCTGCGGCCAGCGAAACCGCGATGATTACCATGTTGCGGCGGTTCATGTTGACCTCGGACAGCATATTCAGCCCTGCGGCCGCAACCATTCCGAACATCACGATCACACCACCGCCCAAAACGGGCAGAGGCATGGAAGCGATCACGGCCCCGATCTTGGGCATCAGGCCACAGATAATCAGAATGATCGCCCCGATGGTTACGACGTGACGCGACATAATGCCGGTCATCCCGACAATGCCAACATTTTGGCTGAACGATGTGTTTGGCAACCCGCCAAAGACACCCGCAACTGCCGTTCCCAGCCCGTCCGCATAGGTCGCACCCGCAATTTCACGGTCGGTCGCCTCGCGTCCGGCACCTGCTTTGGTCGTGGCAGAGGTGTCCCCAACTGTTTCGATTGCGGAAACAATCGACACCAGCGTTACGGCGATCACAGCGCCCAGCGAGAACTCGAAGCCATACGGCAGCGGTGCGATGCCGGTGATCCAGCTTGCTTTCGCAACGGGTGCAAAGTTGACCATTCCAAAGGCCAGCGCCACAAGATAACCGACGATCAAACCGATCAGGATTGCCGCATTGCTCAGCGTGCCTTTGGTGAAAAACTTGAGGATCAGCGCGACGATCACCACCGACAGCGCAACGGTCCAGTGCATCAGTGATCCAAAGCTTTCTGCTTCCATCTGGAAGCTTGCCGCGCCGCCCGCTGCGTATTTGATCGCAACAGGGATCAGGTACAAACCGATGGCCAGAATGACCAATCCGGTAATCAGCGGCGGGAACAGCCAGCGCAGGCTACCAATGACCGATCCCAACGCGAAGTGGATGATACCGGCGATGATGCAGGCCGATAGGGCCACGCTCAATCCTTGGGTCGCTGCGACCCCTGCCAGCACGCCCACAAACGCAAAGCTTGTGCCTTGCATAATCGGCAATCGCGCACCAATCGGACCGAAACCGACTGTTTGAAACAGCGTCGCAATTCCGGCAAAAAGCATCGCCATCTGGATCAGGTACACCTGCTCCGCCCCGCCAAACGCGAGACCTGCGGCACCAGCCACAATAATTGACGGCGTCACGTTAGAGGCAAACATCGCCAGCACATGCTGCAAGCCCAGCGGAATGGCTTCCCCCAAGGGCGGCGTGAGGTTCGGGTCGCTATAGCCACCCACAGTTGAATCGGTCATTCTTTTGTCCCTGTCGTTTTTATGCCTGTCTTAAGGCTCGGAGGTACTAGGGACTATGAGGTAGGGCGGATCAAGCAAAACTTCCTCAAGGTTGGGCGTATCGCCAATCCTGTCGACGACAGCGAACAAACCCGGCGCAGAAAGTGGCGTCAGAACGCCATGCCAGACACTGCGGTAGAAATTGATACCCTGATGCGGCGCAGTGATAAATGCACGGGGTACACCGGGTTCGCCCGCGTTATCGGGGGCGACAATCACGAGAAACGGATTTGCTGTCAGCGGCAGGAACGCCTGCGAGCCATCGGGATGCCGTTCCAGCAACGTCACCGCATAAGGCAGGCTGCGGGCCTGCGCGTTGAAGATGCTGATGCCGGCACGGCCGCCCTGCCCGAAATCCATCTGCGCCAGATCGTGATGACGGCCGCATAGACCCGCATTGATGATCTTGTCCGGTTGTCCCGACGCGTCCAACACGTCGCCAAAAGGTGCAAACGCGTCAGGTGTCAGCGGCTCAATCGTGATCTCGCGGCTCATAGCGGCATGTGCCGGTTCACGTCCTTGTAAAGTAAATAGCGGAATGGCTCGTCGCCGGTCGTGATGCAGGCCTGAGGGCAGAACGCCCGCAGCCACATGAAATCACCGGGTCCGACCGGGACCCAATCCTTGTTAAGCAGATAATCTGCCGTGCCCTGCAGCACATAAAGCCCGTGCTCCATCACATGCGTCTCTGCGAACGGGATGCGGCCGCCGGGCTGGAACGTCACAATGTTGACGTGCATGTCGTGGCGCAGATCAGCAGGATCAACAAAGCGGGTCGTCGCCCAGACACCATCGCAGTCGGGCATCACAACTGGCGCGGTTTCCTGATCCGATGTGACGAATGCTTCCGGCAAGTCCACACCCTCGGCACCGACATAGCGTTTGCGCACCCAATGGAAGCGTGCAGGCCCGTCGCCATCGTTCCACAAGGTCCAGACCGCGTCTGGTGGCACATAGGCATAGCCGCCGTCCGTCAGCTTGTGCTTGGCACCGTCAATATTGAGCGTCAGCGTGCCATCCGTCACGAAAATCACCGATTGCGCTTCGGGATCGACCTCGGGCGTGTCCGATCCGCCACCGGGCATCACTTCGACAGCGTATTGGGAAAACGTCTCGGCAAATCCGCTTAGCGGTCGCGCAAGAACCCACATCCGCATGTCTTTCCAGCCCGGCAAAAAGCTGGTGACGATGTCACGCTGGGTGACCGCAGGGATGACCGCATAAGCGGAGGTGAAAACAGCAGTGCCATCCGGATGCACAGACTGATCCGGCAACCCGCCGGGTGGGAAACCGTATGTCAAAACAAATCCTCCAGTCGCAGGCGCGCGATACGTTCCACCTGCGTACAGGCGGTTAGAAATTCGGCTTCGGTCTCATGTGCGATGCGCGCTTCGAATGCCCGCAGAATAGCCGGCTTATCGTGGTCTTTCACCGCAATGATGAACGGGAACCCGTGCTTGGCCACATAAGCCGCGTTCAATTCGGTGAATGTGGTGCGCTCTTTATCCGTCAGCGCATCCAGACCCGCACTTGCCTGTTCTGCTGTGCTCTCGGCTGTCAGGCTTTTCGCAGCGGCGAGTTTCCCCGCGAGATCGGGGTGCGCGTTTAGAACGCCCAGCCTTTCAGCCCGCGTTGCGGAGCGGAACATACGGCACAACGCGCTGTGAATGCCTGCGGCACTGTCATGGGCTGGACCCAGCTCCAGATCGAAAGCACGCTCGGCAATCCAGGGCGAGTGCTCAAAGATGCCGCCAAAAGTCTCGATAAACGCGGCTTTTGCCATCCGGCTTGGTTGCAAGCCCCGCGGCGCGGGCGGATGCGCCATGCGCCAATGCTCCGCAATATCAATCCGGCGCGGCGTCCAGACGCCCTCAAACCCCTGAATATATTCAATGAACCGCCTTAGTGCCAGCACACGACCGGGCCGCCCCACCAGACGGCAATGCAATCCCACCGACATCATCTTGGCCGCACCCTCTGTGCCCTCGGCATAAAGCGCATCGAAGGTATCACGCAGATAGGCATAGAATTGATCGCCCGAGTTGAACCCCTGCGGCGTGGCAAAACGCATGTCGTTACAATCCAGCGTATAGGGAATAATCAGCTGGTCCCGCCCGTCCGCATCCATCCAATAGGGCAGATCATCATCGTAGGTGTCAGAGATATAGTCGAAGGCTTGCGTATTTGCCGCCAGAGCCACTGTGTTGACCGACGTGCGCCCGCAGTACCAACCACGCGGTGCCTGCCCCACAACCTCCGTGTGCAGGCGGATCGCTTCGGACATATCGGCACTTTCGGCCTTTGCGTCGTGATCCTTGTAATCAATCCACTTCAACCCGTGGCTGGCAATTTCCCAGCCCGCATCTTTCATCGCTTCAACCTGTTCAGGGGCCCGCGCCAACGCGGACGCTACGCCGTAGACCGTTACAGGTATCTGCGCGCCGGTGAACAATCGGTGCAGACGCCAGAACCCCGCTCTTGCGCCGTAATCATAAATCGATTCCATGTTCCAATGGCGCTGGGCGGGCCAAGGTGCTGCACCTACGATCTCTGACAGAAACGCCTCTGACGCTGCATCGCCATGCAGCAGGCAATTCTCGCCGCCTTCTTCGTAGTTCACGACAAATTGCACGGCGATCCGCGCACCGCCGGGCCATGCGGCGTCAGGCGGTGTCGCACCATAGCCGCGAAAATCTCTGGGGTATCTGTTCATCGGCGTGTCCCTCATTTCTGCGCCACCCTGCATCGGATCAGCGTGCTGTGCAATCGGGGCACATACGTCATCCTGAAACGCCAACGGGCCGTCATGGAAAGACGACCCGTTGTCAGACTGACTGCTTCAACTGTGTTTATTTTTGTAGAGGGATTATTAGCTGTCGGCCGGTCTGTAACTGGTCAGGTGACGCGAGCGTATTCTTGTTGGCCTCGAAAATTTGCAGATACGCGCTGGGCATACCAAAGAAATTCAGTGCGATAGACGCAAGGCTGTCGCCACGCCGAACTGTGTAATGACGCTGACCGTTCACCATCTCGGTCTTGGCAGAGGACGCGAGGAATGCACGGCGGCTCATCTCGCGGGCGGCTTGCGTGCTTTCAGGCGTGGCATCGTTCATGAGCGAGGTCTGGATCAGGTTGAACAGCGTCGTGTCCATGTCATACCCGCCACTCGCTGCACTCAGCGAGGCAGGGATCTGCGCATCACCGCGCTGGGCTGCTTCAAGCAACAGGTTCGCCATCGTCTTACGACTCAGCTCGGCATTGACTGTCGTGAGAACCAAACGGCGAATGCCGTCCTCTTCCTGCTCCTTTACGCTATAAACACCGGCAAGCACACCTTCGCGCAACATCCGCAGCTTGTTGCGGTTCACAATCGCTTCGGCTTCCAGCGTCCGCTGGGTGATCTCTTCTTCGGTTAGGCTGCGTTCTCGGGAAAGCGGCTGGAGGCTTTTGAGCACGTCAGCATCGATCGCCGAGGGGGCCGCCGCTGCGGGCAAAACGGGAACGGGTGCCACAGGTGTGGCCGTCAGATCAGGCGTCGCTGTGCGGCTGACTTCCTGCAGTTCGTTATCTGCTGGCAGTTCGGCAACGGCGGCATTTCCTGCGTCACTGAATTTGAGCGCCACCATGATGCCCAGAACAAATGTCAGAAACGCAATGCCGCTGACCGCAGCCATCAGACCTGTCACCTGAAACCCCGACACCTTGAAACCGGTCGACGCAGGCTGTGTGTTGGCCGTGTTGGGCTGGATCGTCGGCTGCCACTGATCCTTGCCCTGACGGACAGTCTCGGGGATCACATAGTTGTCGAACCGGACGCTGGGCGTGACGGGATCAATATCTTTCAACATTTCAAGACCCCTCGGTCTGGATGCTAAACCCCAATGCGGCCCATACCTGCATGCCGCCACGGTAGTACATCAGCATCTCTGGCGGATAACCCGCATCCAGAAGGTTCGAAATCAGACGATGCGCATCATCACTTGTCGGGCCACTGTCATAGACCAGCAGTGTCCGCGCGTCGGAAAAGTTAAAGAGCCCGTCGAATTCGCGGGCACCGATGGCACGCAGAATGTCGGAACGGAATGCGTTCGAACTATCCAGTGTGCTGAATGGCAGGTTCACGCTGCCGGGGATGAAACCCTTGGCGCGGTCCTGCGGAACGCGGGCATCAACCATCAACCCCTGACCACCGGCCACGTCTTGGGACAAAAAGCGCATCACCTCAAGCTCGCCCAGTGTGGTCACACCCGGTGCTGCCTGCATCGGCGCGATACAGGACCCGCCACATGAGTCAGTACTGCTGGTAAACTGCTGCGCAATCGCGGGGGATTGCCCTGCATCACGTGCGATGGTGACCTGCTGTCCGTTAAAGAGAAACGATGCGCTCGCCTGTGTCAGCTGTTCCTGAGCGACAGCTCCCGTTGCACAAAACGTCAAAGCGCTCACGGCCCGCACAAAAGAGCTTGGCATGTTATTCCCCCAGAATAATACCGTATATGGTGTGGCGATTTGGCAGATCACACACTTTTTGGTTGCTCCGACTATATATGCAAAGGATGATTCGTAAGGTCAAAGCAAAAACGAATCATGTGTCGAAAAACATGTGATTCGAGCGCGATTTTCCCGGCTTTCCGGTTTCTTTCCCTCACTGCGTGCATCAATATCGCGAAACGTGCGGATTTGCGTCTGTGCTGTTGACCACTCCGACCTAATGACCAAAGGATCTTTTTATGACCCAAGGCTACCTGACAACTCATGTTCTGGACACAGCACGCGGCTGTCCCGCCGCGGGGCTGCCAATCACTTTGTACCGCCTTGAGGGCGATGACCGTATCCTCCTTGCACAGATGACCACAAACGCTGACGGACGCACCGACAGCCCCATTTTGCCCAAGGACAGGTTTGCAACGGGCACCTATGAGCTGCTTTTTGATTGCACCGCTTATCTTGATGCAAACGCGGCCCCCGCAAACGCGCCGCGGTTTCTGGATCAAATTCCGATCCGCTTTGGCATCAACGACGCGGATGCCCACTACCATGTGCCGCTGCTCTTATCGCCCTTCGGCTACTCCACCTATCGCGGGTCCTGAGCCGTCCGCTTGACCTCGCGCCGCACACTGTTGCCAAGGGCAGCGCAGACGTGGCACCTTTAGCGCTCTGATCCATCCGGAGATGCTTATGTCTGCCCCCCTGACCGATAGTTCAACCACCGCCGTAGCCCATGGCGCGGCGCACCTCCCGCAGGTCACCGAACCGCGCAATCCCGGCATGCCGCTTGACCTCAACTGGGTTCTCAGCGCGCAGGCCAATACATCTGCGATTGAACGCCGGGCCGGATCCATCGGGGCGCGCCGCTCGGTCAAAAAGGCGCATCAAGCCGCGTGGCTGTTGCGGGCTGTCACCTGCATCGACCTAACCACCCTATCGGGTGATGACACCGACCGCCGTGTGGCGCGTCTGTGTGCGAAAGCGCGTCAACCCGTGGCTCCTGCCTTGCTGGACGCCTTGGGCATGGCCCCGATTACCACCGGTGCGGTCTGTGTCTATCACGAGATGATCCCCGCCGCCGTCGAGGCGCTGCGCGGAACCAACATCCCGATCGCCGCTGTTTCAACCGGCTTTCCTGCGGGGTTGTCGCCATTCGAGCTGCGCCTGCGCGAGATCGAGATGAGCGTGGCCGCAGGGGCAACCGAGATTGATATTGTTATTTCCCGCCGCCACGTCCTGACCGGCAACTGGCAGGCGCTTTACGATGAGATGGCGGCCATGCGCGCGGCCTGTGGGGATGCGCACGTCAAGGCGATCCTCGCCACCGGCGAATTGGGCAGCCTGCGCAATGTCGCGCGCGCCTCGCTGGTTTGCATGATGGCCGGTGCCGATTTCATCAAAACGTCAACCGGCAAGGAAAGCGTCAACGCGACCCTGCCTGTTACCTTGGTGATGATCCGCGCAATCCGCGATTTCTATGACCGCACCGGCATCCGCGTCGGATACAAACCGGCGGGTGGAATATCAAAAGCCAAGGATGCAGTCACATATCTGGCCCTGATGAAAGAGGAGCTGGGCGACCGCTGGTTGCAACCCGATCTTTTCCGCTTTGGCGCATCATCGCTGCTGAATGATATCGAGCGGCAGCTGGAGCACTACGTGACCGGAAACTACTCCGCAGGGTATCGTCATGGCACAAGCTAAAGCAGACAATACAACGATGGCCCAGGATTTACTTACAAAGGTGAACACATGACCGTGGCAGAGATTTTCGAGACAATGGACTACGGAACCGCCCCTGAATCCGCCGCAGAGGCGTTGGCATGGCTTGTAGATCAGGGCGACCGGTTCGGTCATTTTATCGATGGCGCATTCACCCAACCCGGTGACGGCTTTGAAAGCCGGAACCCCGCCACTGGCGAAACGCTGGCTACGCTTAGCCAGGCGACGCAGGCAGACGTAGACAATGCCGTGAAAGCCGCGCGAAAGGCGCAAAAGGGCTGGGAAAACCTGGGCGGGCACGGCCGCGCGAAATATCTTTATGCGCTGGCGCGTCTGTTGCAAAAACATGCGCGGCTTTTTGCGGTGCTCGAGGTGCTGGACAACGGCAAGCCCATTCGCGAGGCCCGCGATGTGGATATCCCTCTTGCCCAACGGCATTTCTACTATCACGCCGGTATGGCGCAGCTGATGGACAGCGAACTGCCTGACGCCGAAGCGCTGGGCGTTTGCGGCCAGATCATCCCGTGGAACTTCCCGCTGTTGATGTTGGCGTGGAAGGTCGCGCCCGCACTGGCGACAGGCAATACCGTGGTGCTGAAGCCTGCGGAATACACCTCTCTGACTGCGCTTTTGTTTGCTGACATCTGCCGTCAGGCGGGTCTGCCCAAAGGGGTCGTCAACATCGTGACCGGCGACGGGGCCGTGGGCGAAATGATCGTCGCGGCGGATGTCGACAAGATCGCCTTTACCGGATCAACCGAAGTGGGCCGCCGCATCCGCGAAGCGACAGCAGGATCAGGCAAGGCGCTGACGCTCGAACTGGGGGGCAAGTCGCCCTATATCGTTTTTGATGACGCCGATCTGGATTCCGCGGTTGAGGGGCTGGTCGATGCGATCTGGTTCAATCAGGGACAGGTTTGCTGTGCCGGATCGCGCCTCTTGGTGCATGAGCCCGTAGCTGACATGTTCTATGCCAAGCTGCGCGCGCGCATGGACAAGCTGCGCGTCGGCTCTCCGCTGGACAAAAGCATTGATGTAGGCGCGCTGGTCGATCCGGTTCAACTGCAATCGGTGACAGAGATGGTGGGCAGCAATACCGCCGGCCAGACCCATGTTGCCGCGACGGATATGCCGCAAAGCGGCTGTTTCTATCCGCCGACGCTGATCACCGGCCTGAACCCTGCCGACACCCTGATGCAGGAAGAGATTTTTGGCCCTGTGCTGGTTTCGACAACCTTCCGCACACCGGCAGAGGCAGTGCAGCTGGCCAATAACACACGTTACGGTCTGGCCGCGACGGTCTGGTCCGAGAATATCAATCTCGCTCTAGATATCGCACCCAAGCTGGTGGCGGGGGTTGTCTGGGTCAACGGCACGAACCTGATGGATGCAGCCGCCGGTTTCGGTGGTGTCCGCGAGAGCGGGTTTGGCCGCGAAGGCGGCTGGGAAGGGCTGACCGCCTATACCCGCCCCAAAGGAACCGCAAAGCCACTGAAGGACATTCAGCCCTTCACAGGCGAAGGCGGCCCGCTGGAAGGTGTCGACCGTACAGCAAAGCTTTACATCGGCGGCAAGCAATCCCGGCCTGATGGCGGCTACTCTGCCGCTGTTTGGGGCAAGAACGGCAAGTTGATCGGACATGCGAGCATCGCCAACCGCAAAGATGTGCGCAACGCAGTGGAGGCGGCGCAAGCGGCTAAGGGGTGGTCCAAGACCACAGGCCATCTGCGGGCGCAAATCCTGTACTATATCGCTGAAAATCTGGATGCCCGCGCGGATGAATTTGCCACACGTCTGGATGCGATGCAGGGCGGCAAAACCGGTGCAAAAGAGGTCGCAGCCTCGGTCAAGCGCCTGTTCACCTATGCCGCCTGGGCCGACAAGTATGACGGGCAGGTGCACGGCGTGCCAATCCGTGGTGTCGCGCTTGCCATGAAGGAACCTGTCGGTGTGATCGGGGCGCTATGTCCGGCGGAAGCGCCGTTGCTGGGGCTGGTGTCCTGCATGGCACCGGCGATTGCGATGGGCAACCGCGTGATCCTGTCCGCGTCGAAGCCCTTTCCGCTGGCCGCGACAGATTTCATTCAGGTACTGGAAACCTCTGACGTGCCTGCGGGTGTCGTGAACATCCTGACCGGCCCGCAAAGCGATGTGGCAGAGCCGATGGCCCGTCACATGGATATTGATGCGGTCTGGAGCTTTGGCGCGGCAGAGCTGAGTGCTACCGTCGAAAAAGGTTCCGCGAGCAACCTCAAGCGCACATGGGTCAACAACGGGTTTACCCGCGACTGGTCAGGTCAAGAAGGCGAAGGCCACGCGTTTCTCCAAGCCGCGACTGAGGTCAAGAATATCTGGATCCCCTACGGAGAGTAGTCAGCAACAAAAAGGGCCGTCCCCAAGGGGACAGCCCGACTTAGCTCAAGTGAATCAGAGCGCTAGAGCACCCCTTTACCTTTTAGTTACCTGTAGAGGTTTCCAGACCCTCGGGCTGGCCCACTACTACAAAATGTAGGTTCTCGGGGTCCAGCAGTTCGCCCGCAACCCTTTTGATATCGTCCAGCGTCACTGCATCGACTTTGTCATTCCGCGTCGGAATGTAGTCGATTGGCAGCCCCAGCATTTGCATTCCGACAAGGATGCTCGCGATGGTGCTGTTTCCGTCAAACCGCAGCGGATACGCGCCGGTGATATAGGTCTTGGCGTCCTGCAGCTCCTGCTCGGTGATGCCGGTTGTCGCGGCTTTGGTCCATTCCTCGCGGATCACGGCAATCGCCTCTGCGATGCGGTCATTGCTGGAACTGACCGACCCCATGTAGACCTCTGCGAGATCACGCGATGACAAGTACGAATATACCCCGTACGTCAGCCCGCGTTTCTCACGCACCTCGTTCATCAGACGGCTCTCGAAGGAGCCGCCGCCCAGCACCTGATTCAGGATCAACGCGGCGAAAAAGTCGGGGTCGCTTTGGGCAATGCCCTTTTGACCGAACAAGGCGACCGATTGCGGCGTGGGGAAATCAACAACCGTGATGCCCGGCGGGATTGTCACATCAGCGCGAGGTGGCATGGGTGCACCCGTTTCGGGCAGATCGCCCAGCAGCGTATCAAGCAGCGCGCCCAGCGCCTCTGGAGTGATGTCTCCAACTGCACCGACATAGATGCGGTCGCGGGCAAGCGTCGCCTTATGAGCGGCCAGCAGATCATCACGTGTCAGCGCCGCAACGCTGTCGAGCGTTCCATTGATCGAATGCGCATAGGGATGATCGCCGAATGCGATCTGGTTGAAAGTCTGGCTGGCGATGTCATTGGGGTCTTTCAAATCGGACTGGATCACGGACAAGACCTGCCCGCGCACCCGCTCGATCGCCTGTTCTTCGAACTTCGGCTCCATCAACGCTGCCCGCAAAAGGGCGATGGAGGCATCCTGATTTTCGGTCAGGAACCGGGCCGATATGGATATTTCGTCCCGCGAGGCGGAGAAGCCTAAAGTGGTTGCCAGCTCTTCCTGAGCGCGGGAGAAAGCGCGCGCATCCATATCAGCAGCGCCCTCTTCCAGAAGTCCGGTCATCAGGTTGATCGCTCCGCGTTTGTCGGGATCATCTAAAGAGGCACCACCGCGGAAGCGAATTTGAAGGGCAACGAACGGGATCGAGGGTTCCTCTACCAGCCATGCGGTGATGCCGCCGGGGCTGGTCACGGACTGGATATTCACGTCTGCGCGCGCAGGCAGGGCAGCCACGATCATCAGCAGGGTTGCGTAGAAAAACCTCATTGTGTGGCCTCCTCTCTCATCAACCAGCCTGTGACCGATTGCTCTATGTTAAAGACTCTTTCCGCGGCTTTCATGATGTCTTCTGCTGTCACTGCGTCCAACACAGCGGGCCAGTCCTGTACATCCTGCACCGTCAATCCAATGGCCAGCGCAGAGCCATAACGGTTTGCCACACCTTCGGCGTTGTCGCGGGCATAGATTTGATCGGCGCGAATTTGCAGTTTTATCCGGTCAAGCTGTTCAGGATCGACACCGGTTTCCATAAAGCTGGAAAGCGCGGCATCCATCGCGTCCTCTGCTTCTTGCAGGGACACTCCGGCGGCAGGCACGATGACCACATCAAATGTCGTATCGTCCAGTGACCCGCCCCGATAGAACGCACCTGTGTAGGTCGCGACCTGCGTATCGAATTGAAGCTTTTCGTTCAGGAAAGATGTCGTGCCACCACCAAGGATAAGCGACAGCAGCGTGAGCGCCGCTGCATCTTCTTGTGCACCGGAATCACGCTCGGGCGCGAGGTAGGAGCGGCTCACGTATGGTTGGGCGACACGGGCATCCCGAAAGATCAGGCGACGCTCTGCCGTCTGGGGCGGCTCCTGCGTGCGCAGGCGCTCCGGCAGATCGGGGTTCGCGGGGATCACGCCGTAGTATTTTTCGGCCAGCATCCGCACTTCGTCCGGTTCGACATCGCCGGATACCACCAGAATCGCGTTGTTGGGTGAATAGTATGTTTCGTAGAAAGACAGCGCATCCTCTAGATCAAGCTCTTCCATCTCGTGGCGCCAACCGATGATCGGCGTACCATAGCGGTGATTGAGATATTGCGCGGCGTTCATCTGTTCATTGAAGAGCGCGCCTGCATTGTTGTCTGTGCGCTGGTTTCGCTCTTCCAAAATTACGTCCCGCTCTGTGCGGATATTTTCCGGCGTAAGGCGGATGTTCTTCATCCGGTCGCTTTCCATCTGCATCATCAGTTCCAGACGATCGGCTGCAACACGCTGGAAATACGCGGTGTAATCGTAGCTGGTGAACGCGTTATCGCGCCCGCCATTGGCCGCAACGGTGGCTGAAAACTCACCCGATTCCATTTTGTCCGTCGCTTTGAACAACAGGTGTTCGAGAAAATGCGCAACACCCGAAGAGCCTTTGGGCTCATCCGCTGATCCGGCACGATACCAGACCATTTGCTGTACGGCGGGCGCGCGGTGGTCTTCTACGACGACCACCTCCATCCCGTTATCCAGCGTGAAATGGGTCACGTCCTCGGCATTTTGGGCAAAGCCAGCCAGCGGCGCGGAAAAAAGCGCCAGAACGGCGGCGAATGTCGGCAATCGGAACATCATCGGTCCTTTGGTTGTCGCATATGATAATGCAAGTACGTGCGCGGCGGGCACATTCAAGGCAAATGACAAATTTGTAAGGTGCGGCTCTCTGGTAAGCCGGGCCTTACTGAGCCGGAGGTGCGGACGGGGTGCGGGCACCGGCACGGCGCCACTTCGCGGCCTCGCGGTTGGCATCCAGCGTCTGGCGGCGATAAACTTGGTTGTAGCGGTCCACCGGCACGATACGGAACTGTGTCAGACGCGCTTTGCCTTTGCGGAATTTCGCATCCCGCGCGGCTAGATCCTCGCGGATATTGGGGGCCACACCCAGACGGCTTGCGTGTTGAACCAACGCACCATCACTGGCAGGGATCGGGCCACCGGCCGCTTCGGGGCGACCACCGAATGCGATAACACCTTCGTTCAGGGCAGAGCGATCCGTCAGGTTTGCCTGACCCGGCGTAGGAGGCGGCAGTTCGCTGTAGTTGCCTGGGGTCTCAAGCGGTTTATTCGGCTGGATCATAAACTCGTTCGGACCATTGGAGACGTTGCGCAGATCGCGCAAACCCTTGTTGGCGCAGGCCCCAAGGACAAGCGGGATCAGGATGAGCAAGGCAATGCGGCGCATGGGTCGTCTCCTAACGGCTGCCCTGTTGATATCTCAGGCAGGCGGTCAATGTCACTTAGGTTTTTTCGCAGGTCGTTTTGCCTTGGATTTAGCCGGCTTCTTGGGGTCTTCACTGAACAGGATCAGCCCGATGGCACCTGCAAAAATAAAGATATCGGCAATGTTATAGACAAACGGATTGTTCCAGCCGGGCAAGGAGTTGTTCAGGAAGTCGAGCACGTAGCCGTAGACCAGACGGTCCACCACATTGGCCAGCGCCCCGCCGATCAGCAAACCGCCACTGATATATTCCTTGGCCCCGAACGTCCCGCGCCGCATCCAGACCAGAACCGCGATAGAGATCACGAGAGCAAGGCCGATGAGAATGTATCTGCTTGTATCCGAGCCGTCACCGAAGAGGCCAAAATTGATGCCCCTGTTCTCGCCGTAGCGGAAATTGAGATAGGGCGGCAGCACGTCTATTTCGCGCACCCGCCATAGTTCCCACAGATGGATCACCACGTATTTGCTGACCTGATCAATCAGGAATGCCGCAAAGGCGGACCACAGGAGGATGCGCATCTGTCCCCCTGCCTTAGTGCCGGAAGTGGCGCATGTTGGTGAACACCATCGCAAGGCCCGCCGCGTCAGCCGCCGCAATCACCTCTTCGTCGCGCATGGAGCCGCCGGGCTGGATCAGCGCAGTGGCCCCTGCTTCGGCGGCGGTGACCAGACCATCCGCGAAGGGGAAGAACGCGTCCGATGCCACAACCGACCCTTGGGTCAGTGGCGCAGGCAGCCCCATCGCTTCAGCCATGTCCTGTGCCTTGCGCGCAGCAATTCGTGTGCTGTCCACGCGGCTCATCTGGCCTGCACCGACACCGACGGTAGCGCCGTCTTTGACATAGATAATCGCGTTGGATTTGACGTGTTTGGCGACAGTCCATGCAAACAAAAGATCGCTCAGTTCCTGCTCGGACGGGGCGCGTTTGGTTACAACCTTCAGGTCATCGCGGCTGATCCGGCCAACGTCCTTGTCCTGCACCAGCCAACCGCCAGAGACCTGACGCGCTGTCAGCTGGGCAATTGCCGGATCGGCGAGGCCGTCCGTCGTCAGCAAGCGCAGGTTTTTCTTTTTGCCAAAAATCTCGATCGCGTCCGCATCTGCGCCGGGGGCGATGACAACTTCGGTAAAGATCCCGCTGATCGCTTCTGCCGTCTCACCATCCAGCGTCTGGTTCAGTGCGATGATACCGCCGAAAGCAGAGGTGCGGTCGCAATCGAAGGCGCGCGTGTATGCGTCGACCATGGTTTTGCCTGTTGCCACACCGCAGGGGTTGGCATGTTTGATGATCGCACAGGCCGGACCGTCAGAAGGTGCAAATTCACTCACCAACTCGAACGCTGCATCGGTGTCGTTGATGTTGTTGTATGACAGCTCTTTGCCCTGATGCTGTTGTGCGGTCGCCACGCCGGGACGATTCGATCCGTCGGTGTAGAACGCGGCCTGTTGATGCGGGTTCTCACCATAGCGCAGGGTTTGCGCCAATGTACCGCCAAAGGTCCGTCGGCGCGGTGCTCCATCCACCTGTGCCGCCATCCATGTGCTGACAGCAGTATCGTATGCCGCAGTACGCGCATAAGCCGTTTGGGCCAGACGCTGGCGCAGTTTGTAGGTGGTGTGGCCCTGATAGGCATTCAGCTCTTCTATCACGGTGGCGTAATCTTCGGTATCGACGATGACATTCACAAATCCGTGGTTCTTGGCAGCAGAGCGGATCATCGCAGGCCCACCAATGTCGATGTTTTCGATGACCGTGTCATAATCCGCGCCTTTGGCGACGGTTTCCTCAAACGGATAAAGGTTCACGACCACCAGATCGATGCCGCCAATATTGTGTTCATTCATGGATGCCACGTGTCCTGCGTCATCGCGCAGCGCCAGCAATCCGCCGTGCACCACCGGATGCAGGGTTTTGACACGGCCATCCATCATCTCGGGGAAGCCGGTCACTTCGGAGACGTCCTTTACCTCAAGCCCTGCATCCCGCAGCGCTTTTGCCGTGCCGCCGGTGCTCAGCAACTCAACACCTTGGCCTGACAGGGCCTTGCCCAGATCGACCAAACCGGTCTTGTCAGAAACAGAAAGCAGCGCGCGTTTTACGGGGGCGAGATCGGGCATGGCAGGGTCCTTTTGTCAGTCTTCGTCGTATTGCGGCTCATCAATGGATAAGTCCCGCACGCCAATCGCAGTTTCCTGCGCTTTGGACAAGGACCAGCGGACCCGATTTGCGTAGGTAAATGCGGTTCCCGACAGAACGATTTGCTGTGCGGCACGTGGCTTGAGACGTGTCGTTTCCAGATAAGCCCCTGCTTCAAGGGTCAAATTGTGAATACCGTCATGGCGGAAGACCCAGATTTCACCGCTTTTGAGCGCCATCGAAATTGCAGCGCCGCCAAGATCAAGTGTGGCGTCTACATCCGGGTGCAGGTGAAACCGGATGTCAAAACGCAGTCCCTTAAGCTTGCCTGCATCCAGCGCCGCATCAAAGCGCCGCTTGTCTGCGTCTTCAAGGGCCAGCAACATATCCTCGCCCGCAAGACCACGACCGTCAGATGTCAGCTCAAGTGTGCGGGCGTGGGTCAGTCCATGGGAGAGCAGATATCCGTCGTGCCCGCCCTGAAACCGCAGGCCGTCCGGTGCATGGGAAATTTCGACAGGCACGTGGCCCGGCCCGCCGATCAGCGCCTCTTTGCCTGTTGCAGGGTCGGGATCGGCAAGGCGAGCGCTTGAATAGCCGCCAAGGCTGAGCGTGGAGTGGGACGGCGTGGCGCGCCCTGCTCGCCGCCAATCCAGTCCAAAAGAAGCGCCGGAGCCGCAGTTGACCACCAGCGGCCTGCGCCCTGATGTCAGCTCGAATGCAAGTGTCGAGGCATGTGCATTGGCGGATGCGGCACCGCTGGGCGGAGGGGCCGCATCAATGACGATGCTTGTCCGCCCTGCTGACAGGCGCGCATATCCCATCGCAAGCCCGCCCGGTTGTGATGTCTTGATCCGGCTTGCGGCCAAAGCATGATCAAGCCATCCTTCGGCACCGCGCCCGCCCCCGTGAAACCGCGCGAGACCGCCATCTGTATGACGCAGCGAGCGCAGTGTCGGGGCGATCCGTTCAATCGCGGCAAGGTGTTCTTTGGGGCATCCGCGGCCGGCGTCACTGACCGCTGCGGCAGCCCATGTCAGCAGGGTAAAGACGGCCAGCAGTTCTTCGGGATTTCGGGTCGGCAGCCCCCCCTGCGCGTCGATCTGGGTGGTACATTCACGCGCAAGCGCCTTGATGGCCGGATCTGCAAGCGCCTCTTTTCCCTCAAGTGCGAGGCCCGCATAGATTAGCCCTGTCAGCGCTTCAAAACGCGGCAGGCCCGGCGCGGCCCCCCGCCAACGGCGGGAGAGAAACTGTGTCTGTTGCTCCAGTGAGCGGTAGAATGCTTTGCTTTGATCGGATTCCTGACCGCGCAGTACAAACAGCGCGTGGTTGATCCAGCGGATCAGGCGGCGGCCCGTCAGATCAGGGGACCAACCCGGACCTCGGCCCTTGCCGTAGGTGTCGATCCACCCCCAGAGCCATGTCTGCGCCGCAGTGCGTGCCGCGCCGTCGCCGACCGCAGCAAGATCATCAAGCCATGAAAACCCCTGCAATTCAGCGGCATAAGCCCCATCCGGTGGCTCAACTTCCCACAAAGTATGGCCCGGTGCATTGATTAAGGTGCCCGCGAAAAGGTAGTTGCCCGCGATGAGCTGTCGGCCCCGCGCGAAAGAGCCGATGGTACGTGGTTCGGGGGAAGAAACGAAGCCTTTGACAGTGGCCTTGGTGCGCGTGGCAATAGCCGCATGAACGGCATTCAATACCCGCGCCTGACGCGCCCTGAGACTCGTAATATTGAACATACTGCAACTGCCCTTGACGCTCTGATGGCGTTTTGCGCAACCATATACCGGACCAGAGGCCGAGTCACCGCTTTTCGCCCCAAGCAGGGTCAATCGGCGGATTGCGGGTGTTGCACCGATGGGCGGCGCGGTAAGAGAACCCGAGAATTGAGCGCGAGAGATGTGAAATGATTGCCAGCCTGATGATGTACAACCGCCCCGAAATCGCGGCGGAGAATGCCCGATATTGGGGGTTGATCCGGCAGGCATTTGCCGCTCGTGGCATAGAGGTACCGAGAGAATTGTCGAATGATGCGGACGAGTTTGACGTCTGGCTGTCGCCTGATCTGGTGTTCAGCCAGACCTGCGGCCTGCCCTATCGCACCACCCTGAACGGTCACGTAGCATTGGTTGGTACGCCCGACTTCGGTCTGGAGGGATGCCCCGCAGGACATTACAAAAGCGCCGTTCTGGTGCGGGCAGATGACCCGCGTGAGGCGCTGTCCGATTTTCAGGATGCGCGGTTTGTGTTCAACCAATCCTGTTCGCAGTCAGGGTACGGAACTGCTTACCACCTAGCGCAGGAACATGGGTTTTGGTTCACCGACCGAAAGGAAAGCGGCGGGCATGTGCTTTCTGCCAAGGCGGTGGCGGAGGGATCTGCGGACATTGCGTTCGTAGACGCGCATACCTACCGGTTTATAGAACGGTATGATACGCACGGAAAGAATCTGCGCGTGCTGACCTATACCGCCCCGACACCGGCAACGCCCTACATCACAGCGGATGCGGCGCAGGCCGATGCAATGTTTGAAGGCGTTCGCGCAGCGGTTGCTGCGCTGGATCATGCAGATCGGGAGGTATTGGGGCTGAACGGCGTCGTTAGGATTTCGCACGATGCTTATTGCGCGGTGCCAAACCCGCCAGATGCCACTTTCTGATTAGTCCGCTTTGCGCAAACAGGCGATATAGAACCCGTCCATACCGCCCGTTTCCGGCCAGTAGTCAGGTCGCAGACGAAGCCCGCCTTCTTGCGTGATCCACTCAGGGTCGATACCTGGCAAGCTCAACACGCTTTGGTCAACAGTCATGTCTTCATGACGCTCAAGCGCCTCGTCGATCTGGACCTCGCCTTCGTCCGGCAGCAAGCTACACGTGCAAAACACCATTCGGCCACCAGGTTTAAGAAGGCTCCATGCGTGGTCGATGAATTCTCCCTGCATGCCGATCAGGTCGCCGAATTCGGAACCGTCTTTGGCGTAGGGCAGGTCCGCGTGACGGCGGATTGTACCGGTGGCAGAGCATGGTGCATCAAGCAGGATCGCGTCGAATGTCCCTTTGACCGCGCGCACATCCTTGGTCAGCGTCTTGGCTTTTAGGCCCACACGCTCAAGGTTTTGCTTCAGCCGGATCATACGTGGTGCTGAATCGTCCACTGCCGTGACCTGTGCACCGGCTGCTGCCAGTTGCATGGTTTTGCCGCCCGGTGCCGCGCAAAGATCAAGAATGTTTTCGCTCTCTTGCGGTGCGAGGATTTTGACGGGAATGGCAGCGGCGGCGTCCTGAACCCACCAGTCGCCTGTGTCAAATCCTGCCATGGTCGAAACCTGACCGGGATTGGTGATGCGGATCGTGCCAGTTGGCAGCAGTGTGCCGTTCACGGCATCCGCAACAGCTTGCGCATCGCCCTTGGCCGTCAGATCAAGCGGTGCGCCCGCGAAGTGCGCCGCTTCCATCGCTGCCATTGCGTCAGCGCCCCACGCCTCGACTAAAGGACCACGCAACCATTTGGGCAGACGCGGTGCGCGCAGGGCGTCCCATGCGGCAGGGCCGTCCGCCGCAATCTTGCGCAAGACCGCGTTTGTCAGGCCTTTCAGGTGACTGAGCTTGTTGTGTTGCGCCACAAGATTGACCATTGCGTTGACCACACCGTGTGCTGCACCGCCGTGACACAGCTCGACAGTTCCCACGCGCAGCACGTTCTGGATGGTCAGGACCGGGGGCTTTTTCAGGTGCTTTTGCAGCAGACGGTCTGCCCGCTCCAATCCGCGCAAGGTTTCTGTAGCCAGGCGCTGCGCACGGGCGCGGTCATCAGGCGATAGTTTGTCGAGCGCACCGCCAGCCAGCAGTTCGGACATCAGCCGAGGCTCTTCTCCAAGGATTTGATCCAGCAGGTAAACGGCGCTGCGGCGGGCCTGCACTCCGGTTTGTGACATGATGCGGCGTTCCTATGCGGGTTGTCCGTGACAGTTTGCGACGTATATCAAAGGTAGACATGCCTCAAGAGGACGATATGACCGACAAGTTTGTTGAAATGGACGCTTCCGGCGATCCAGCACCGCGCCCGATCCCCGACACACCGGGTCAGCCGACCCCTGTGCCAGCCCCTGATTTGCCGGGGCAGCCTGCACCGAACCCCAAACCAGCACCAAAACCCATCCCCCCCGCCGCGCAACGTGCGCTGGCAGAGGCGGAAGAGCGGCGCAAGAAAGCCGCAGAAATAGATATGCCGCCCGAATTGGGCGGCAGAGACGGACCGGAGCCTGTTCGTTATGGTGATTGGGAGAAGAAGGGACTTGCCGTCGATTTCTGATGACTGCTCCCGAAAGCTTTAGCGCAGACGGAAGTCCGCACTTTCACCGGCACCTTTGTCGGACGTGATACGCACCTTCCGGCCATCGGTTTTTACTTCTTGGCAGTTGTATCCCAGATCATCACCGCCCCACTCAAGGCTGCGACAGAGATAACCGTTTTCCCATGACCACTTGCCTGCGATTTCCCACGAAGCACCGCTGCCGGAAATCTGTCCGTTCGGCTTTACCTCGATCTTCACCAAGGGCCGCGTCAGGGTTTTGCCGCCGACAAGATCGAGAAATGCATCACGTGACGTGACTTGCTGAAACTCTGCAAAGGCAGGTGCCCCGACTGACATTGCGAGAGCACAGAGGGCGGGTGCGATATATTTCACGAGACAACTCCTTTTGCGGCGATCACAGTATATACGTGCAACGCGGCCAAAAGGTTTCACACTTAGTGAATAAAAATTGTCTCGGATGACGATGATCGAGCTTAATCAGGCTCTGAAAGCCCTAGAACATCCAGCATGTCATACGCGCCTGCTTTACGATTCTGACCCCAAAGCGCGGCCTTCAACGCGCCACGCGCAAACACTGAGCGGTCAGACGCAACATGACGCAGGATGATCCGTTCGCCTGCTGCGGCAAACATTACATCGTGTTCGCCGATGATGTCGCCGCCGCGAATGGCGGTGAAACCGATATCACCGCGCTTGCGGGCACCCGTGATGCCGTCGCGACCTCTGTCCGATACATCTGTCAGCTTTACACCGCGCCCTTCGGCTGCCGCTTCGCCAAGCATGAGGGCTGTACCCGAAGGGGCGTCCACTTTCTGGTTGTGGTGGGCCTCAATCACTTCAATGTCGTAATCATCGTCTAGCGCTGCGGCAACGCGTTTGGTCAGTTGGGTCAGCAGATTCACACCCAGGCTCATGTTGCCCGCACGGATGATTGTGGCACGGGCGGCATGGGGTTTCAGTGCTGCGATCTCTGCGTCTGTCATGCCGGTTGTGCCGATCACATGCACGATCCCCGCCTCTGCCGCAGCTTGCGCAAAGGCGATTGTCGCAGCGGGGGCGGTAAAGTCGATCACGGCATCGGCCTGCGCAAAGGCACCTGCGACATCTTCCGTTACGATCACGCCAAGAGGTGCACCGCCCATCGCTTCGCCCACATCACGCCCGATCCAGTCATGGCCACTTCGCTCTATGGCACCGGTGAGGGTCATCTTTTCGGATGCCACGATCAAGCCGATCAGGGTTTGCCCCATCCGGCCTGATGTACCGGTGATCACTATGCGGGGATTGGTGGCCATCTTTTGCACTCCTGTTGACGCGACGCCTTCCCGTTTAGCCCGCTTGCTGCTCCTTGGCAAAGCCAATGCAAGCGCATAGGTAAGGCGTATGGGAAAGAACAAGTTTCATGAGGGCGCAGGCCCGTCACAACGCCAGCTTCGGGTCGGTGAAACCATCCGCCGCGCATTGTCAGAGGTACTGGCTCGCGGGGATGTACACGATCCGGAACTGAACCGCATGTCGATCACTGTGGGCGAAGTGCGCACGTCGCCGGATCTCAAGATTGCGACGGCCTATGTTCTGCCGCTGGGTGGTGAAGGGCAGGACGATCTGCTCAAGCTGCTGGCGCGGAACAAGGCGGAGTTGCGCAAGCAGGTCGCACAGAAACTGACACTGAAATTTTCGCCGGATCTGCGATTTCAACTCGACCAGACGTTTGATCAGATGGACGAGACCCGACGCATGCTGTCTCAGGATATCGTGCGCCGCGATGCGGATGCGCCTGACACGCCAGACGAGGCTACCGAGGGATGAGAACGCTGGCGCTGCTGGGTCTGATGTGGGCCATGCCCGCCGTCGCCGCAGAGTGCCGGAGCGAAGCATTCGAAGACAAGCCCTATACAATTTGTGAAGTGGATCTGGCCAAGGAACGGCTTGAGCTTTTTCTGGCTGACGACACGGGCGAGCCTTACGGCTATTTCGGCAACGTGAATGCTGCGCTGGGCAAGCAGGGCCAAAAGCTGGGGTTTGCCACGAACGCAGGTATGTATCACGAAGATCGCCGTCCGGTCGGGCATTACCTTGAGAATGGGCGCGAAGTGCAAAAGGTGATCCCGAACGCGGGTCCCGGCAACTTTGGTCTGTTGCCAAACGGTGTGTTGTGTCTGCGCGAGGGGCGTGCCGATGTGTTCGAGACACTGGACTACCAGAAAGAGAACCCGCAATGCCGTTCTGCCACGCAGTCCGGCCCGATGCTTGTGATCGAAGGTGCGCTGCACCCGCGTTTTCTGCCTGACAGCACATCGCGTTATATCCGCAATGGCGTTGGCACAACGCCGGACGGGCAGAGGGCGGTTTTTGCAATCTCTGACGCCGCCGTGACGTTCCACGAATTCGGGCGGTTGTTTCGTGATCATCTTGGAATGCGCAACGCCCTTTACTTCGACGGAAACATCTCGCGCATGCGGGCTCCCGATCTGGGCCGCAGTGGTATCGGGTTCACCACGTTGGGGCCGATTATCGGTGTAATCGAGCAGGCGGATTGACCGCAGCGCGAAAGATCGCTCTGGGCAGGCACGGCACATCACAGTATAGCGCGGGCCAAATGGCAAAACGAGGCACACATGGCGCGTACACGCAAAGGGCGGGATATTTCCGGTTGGTTGATCATCGACAAGCCCGCAGGACCGACATCAACCGCAGTGGTCAACAAGGTCCGCTGGGCGATGGACGCAAAGAAAGCGGGCCACGCAGGCACGCTGGATCCGACGGCGACCGGTGTTCTGGCCGTTGCCTTGGGCGAAGCGACAAAAACGGTGCCATTTATCACCGACGCGCTGAAAGCGTACGAGTTTACCGTCAGGTTGGGCGTGCGCACGAACACCGACGATGCCGAAGGCGAAGTTGTGCAAACTTCTGACCTGCGCCCGGACGATGAGGCGATCAAAGAGGCGCTGGCAGGATTCATCGGCGATATCGAACAGGTGCCCCCGCAGTTTTCCGCAGTCAAGATTGATGGCGAACGCGCTTACAAACGCGCCCGTGACGGCGAGGAAATGGAACTTGCCGCGCGCCCGCTGTTTGTCGAAAGCCTGTTGCTGATTGATCGGTCTGACGAAGATCACGTCACGCTTGAGATGGTTTGCGGCAAAGGTGGCTATGTGCGGTCCATCGCGCGGGATTTGGGAGAAGCGCTGGGCTGTCATGGCCATGTGCGTGAATTACGGCGTACGTGGTCCGGCCCTTTCGATGCAGCCGACGGTTTGACGTTGGACCAGATCGACGAGATGGCCAAATCGCCCGAACTGGACGCGCACCTGCTGCCTTTGGAGCAGGGTCTGTGCGACTTGCCAGAGGTCAAGGCCACTGTTGAAGGCGCTGTGCGTCTGCGCAACGGCAATCCCGGCATGGTGATCGGACAAGATGTGGAATACGGCGATGAGTGCTGGGCTTCGCTAGATGGGCATGCCGTGGCAGTTGGGCGCTTCAAAGCGGGCGAACTGCATCCGAGCCGGGTCTTCAACACGTAATTGCGGATGATTACGCGGAGCCATACCAAGGATGATGCCGCCTCGACGGCGGTCTATTCGGATTGCGAGCGTTACCGGTATAGCCTGACGCGGGTATGGGAGCCTGCGGGCGAACGTGTCCTATTTGTCATGCTCAATCCCTCGACGGCGACGGAAGTGCAAAACGACCCTACGGTGGAGCGCTGCGAAAGGCGTGCGCGCCATCTGGGATTTGGCGGGTTTCGTGTGACCAACATTTTCGCATGGCGCGATACCGATCCGCGTAAGATGCGTCAGGCGGAAGACCCCATCGGCCCTGCCAACGATGAAACGCTCTCCGAGGGTGCCGAGTGGGCAGACCGGATCATCGCGGCTTGGGGGACGCATGGGGCGCACCGAGGGCGCGGGCCGGACGTTCTGGCCGCGTTGATGAGCCAGAAAACCCCAGTGTATCACCTTGGTCTATCCAAAGCGGGTCACCCTAAACATCCCCTTTATTTGCCCTATGCACAGCAGCCTGTTGCCTTTGATACGCCGCGCTGATCGCATTAGACCGCACTTAACCAGTTTACCGGATTGGTTTTGACCCGACGTACATTTTGTGGCTTGTATCTAATGGCGGGAGCAAACCCGCAGGGGTGATTTTCAGGGGTTTTGCCATGTTGTGGCTGGCAGGTTTAATGGGACTGATGGCGGTCAGTGCCGCAGTCTATGTTGATGTCGGCGTAGAAGACGACACCGAAAAAGTGCCCGAGCCAGTGTCCACTGACGAAACCCACTCGCATATCAATCTGGTTCTGGGGTCTGAGGACCCTGACCTGCTTGATGGCAGCCAAGAGGCTGACCGGATCAGCGCCGGAGATGGTGACGATACTGTCGCGGCTGGTGCAGGGGATGATGAAACCTTTGGCAATGCTGGTGATGATCTTTTGCTTGGCGAGGATGGCGAAGATAGCCTGATCGGCGGGGACGGCTCAGACCAGCTTTCGGGCGGCGCGGATGCGGATGATCTGGTCGGCCAGAACGACGATGATGATATGCTTGGCGGTGATGGCGACGACCGCATGAACGGATCGGACGGAAACGACCGGATGGCAGGCGGTGCGGGCGATGATGCCGTCTCGGGCGGGCTGGGCAATGATCTGATGTTCGGTGACGCGGGCGAAGACACGCTGTTTGGCGGACATGGTGACGACACACTTGTCGGTCTTTCCAGCGAAAACGATGGGGCGCGCCCCGATGATGACGACGAAATGGATTTCCTCAACGGCGGTGGCGGTGATGACATGATTGTCACAGGACAGCTGGATCAGGCGCACGGCGGTGCAGGTGAAGACCAATTCATACTGGGCGACTGGATCGCAGGCTCCGTAGTGGCGGCGGCAATCACAGATTTCGAACCGCAAGACGATTCATTGTTGTTTGTGTGGGACGATACGGTAGCGGACGCGGAGGAGCCTGACATCTCGGTCGAAAGCGATCCGGATCACGAAGGACAGCTTCAGGTCTGGATGGGCGACGAAGTGGTTGCGCAGGTCAGCGGGGTGTCGCAATTGGCAGCCGCAGATATATCTCTGATCCCGCTCAGCTCTGCGCTCGCACTGAATCTAATCGACAGCTGAACCATCCTCCGCGCTCACGCGCGAAATAGCCTTTGCCAACTGCTGCAATATTGCCTATACGCCACCGTCGCCTGTTGATTCCGGTCAGCGGGCACATCTCCACGGGCCTACGCTGGACGACATCCCGGCCTGCGCCATTTCTTTACTCTTACCTTCCGAAAGGAGACCCCGATGTCGATTACTGCTGAAGAAAAAGCACGCGTCATGAAAGAATTCGGCACCAAAGAGGGCGACACTGGTTCCCCCGAGGTGCAGGTTGCTGTTTTGTCCTCGCGCATCGCGACACTGACAGAGCACTTCAAGACACACAAAAAAGACAACCACGGTCGCCGTGGCCTGCTCAAGATGGTTGCGACACGTCGTAAGCTTCTGGACTACGTAAAAACCAAAGACGAAGCACGCTATCAGGACCTGATCAAGCGTCTGGGTCTGCGCCGCTAAGCGCAAAACCAGCACCAGTATAGAAAGCCGCGTCCCTGTAATGGGGCGCGGCTTTTTCTTTGTTCAGAAATCTGGCGTCACTACTTTGATCTCAGGACTGCGCGCCTCGATCTCTTGCGCGGCATCCAGCAGAATATCCTCGCGGTAGCGCCCCGCGATCAGTTGCGCACCAAGCGGGGTATGCCCCGCCTCGCCCGTCCCGAAACCGGTAAAGACCGACATCCCCGGCAAGCCCATCAGGGGCAGCCCCACCTGCGTCAACTGCGCTTCAAGACAGCGCGGAAAGTCGGAGAGATCGAGCAGATCGGGAAAAGGCGGCTCGGAGGAGACAGGGCAGATCAGCACAGGATACTTTGCCAGAAAGGCCTGCCAATCGCGCAGGAACCCAAGGCGGGCCTGCAGTGCATCCAGTACTTCGTTCAAATCCGGAAGCGGGGTGATTTTGTGCATCTCGGCAAGCACGTGCAGCGCGTCGGGATCGCCTTCGGCTACAAAGGCATCTTTCGCACCACGCTCCATCTCGGCCAGCCAGAGTTGCGCTTGCAAGCGGGCAGGTTCGCGGAATGGCGGGCTTGCGACCTCCTCAACCTGCCAACCGGCATCTGTAAGCCGGTCCGCTGCATTCTTGAGGGATTGTGCAACAAGCGGCTGGGTCTGCAAACCCTCGGGCGCGATGCACAAAGCCGCGCGTTTTGGATAGTCTTGCCCTTGCAATGAGACCGGCGCATGCCAGGGATCCTCCAGATCAGGGCCCGCCATGACGCCAAGGGTCAGGCGCAAATCGTCAACAGAGCGGGCATGGGGACCAGAGACGGCCATCAGCTGCGCACCGATGTGACGATCAGGTGCTGAACCATTCCGTGCGGCGACGCGCCCCAAAGTGGGGCGGATGCCTTGAAGCCCGCAGGCATAGGCCGGATACCGGATAGAGCCGCCGATGTCGGTGCCGTGCCCCATCGCGCCTATGCCTGCCGCCGTGGCAGAAGCCGCGCCGCCAGACGATCCGCCAGGGGTGATTGCGGGATTGTGTGGATTTTTCGTGTGCCCATGCAGGGAATTACGCGTGAACCAGCGCAAAGAGAACGCCGGTGTATTGGTCCGGCCCACGATGACCGCCCCCGCCCTGCGCAGGTTTGCGACAACAGGGTTGTCCGTCTGCGCGATCAAATCCTTTTGCAGGCGCAAACCATTGGTGGTGGCAAAACCGCTTTGATCTACATTTTCCTTGGTGGTCACAGGGACGCCAGCCATCGGGCCGATTGGTTCACCTGCTGCGCGGGCGCGGTCCACCTCATCGGCGGCTTGCAGCGCCTCATCGTCGTTGCGGGCGACCACGGCATTCAGCGCAGGATTGACCGCATCCATCCGGGCCAGCACCTGTTCTGTCACAGCGCGTGCCGTGACTTCTCCCGTTCTGATAAGCTCTGCGATCCGGGTGGCGGTGTGTTCAAAAAGCTTGGTCATAGAATGATCCCCCATCGCGCCCGAGACTGGCACGAACGACTTGTCTTGCACAGTTGCAACTTTGCTTTTACCCCTTTCGAAGTTTTGAAATCGGGAGGCCAAGATGCAGAAGACAGTGGTGAACAGCTGGAACGAATGGGACCCGCTGAAACATGTGATCGTCGGTCGCGCCGATGATTGTCATATTCCACCAGAAGAACCTGCGCTGGATGCCAAGGTCCCTGAGGACAGCGACATGCGTGGCCAGTGGGGACGCCGGCCGCAAGAAACCATCGATCGTGCGAACGAGCTGTTGGATAATTTTGCAAGCATGCTGGAAAAGCGCGGCGTGCGGGTGGATCGGCCGACCTCGATTGATCATTCCCTGCCTGCCACGACGCCCGATTTTCATACGGAAAGCCAGTTCGGTTGCATGCCGCCGCGCGATGTATTGCTGACCGTGGGGTCAGAGATGCTTGAGGCGACGATGTCCTATCGCTGCCGGTGGTTCGAATACCTGAATTACCGCCCGCTGATGCAGCAGTATTTTGATGAAGACCCGAATTTCCGCCACGAATCTGCGCCCAAGCCGCGGCTGACGGATGCCGATTATCATCCCGATTACCTGTCCGAGAAGATTGGCGATGCCAAGCGGCTGGAATGGGCGGCCAAGAAGTTCTTTGTCACCACCGAGGAAGAGCCGCTGTTTGATGCGGCTGATGTTCTGCGCTTTGGCCGTGATCTGGTCGTGCAGCACGGGTTCACCACGAACCTTAAGGGCATCGAATGGCTGCGCCGTCACTTCCCCGATCACCGCGTGCATACGGTGAACTTTCCCGGCGATCCCTATCCGATCCACATTGATGCGACCTTTACACCGCTGCGTCCCGGTCTGATCCTGAACAACCCGCAGCGACGCTTGCCCGAAGACCAGCGCGGTATGTTTGAGGCGAACGGTTGGGAGATCGTCGATGCCGCCCAGCCCGCCCATAATACGCCGCCGCCGCTGTGTTATTCATCGACGTGGCTGAGCATGAACGTGCTGGTGCTGGACCCGAAAACCGTCTGTGTTGAAAAGTCCGAGGTCTATCAAGCCGAGCAGATGGACAAGCTGGGAATGGAAGTGGTCGAGGTCGAGCTGCGCGATGCCTATGCATTTGGCGGCGGGCTGCACTGCTGCACGGCGGATGTGTACCGTGAAGGTGGGTGTGAGGATTATTTCCCGAGCCTGTCAGCCTGAAACCAGTGATGTCCATCCTCGCAGCAGTGTTCTGCGGGGATGGCAGGATGTACGCTCAGGCGCTTGTGTTCAGACAGGCATGTTGTCGAAAAAATCTATCGACGTGTCCTGCTCATAAGACGCCTGAAAACGTCGCCTCGTGCGCGGCATTGGCTCAACATTTGTGTCAAGACGGCCAGCAATCTGCTGAAATCTGGATGCCAGCTTCATCCGCTCATCCGGCGGAGCCGCTTCAAACGCGCGTTCCAACTGCTCAATCTGTCGTTCCAAATCATGCGTCTTCATCGTTGCATCCTCCCAGCTGCGATTCCCGTTATAGTAACATTTTGTCGCCCACCTGTGGTTAATGATAGGTAAACTTAGCCGGATCGGCCAATTGTTGCTCTTGCTGGCGGGGATTGGATAGAAGCTGCACGAAAATGAGGCGTTGCGGCCTAATCTGACTGCCCTTCAGTTCGTTAATTTCTAAAATGCAGGGTGACATTGCACGTTGGCATGGAACCCGCATCAGTCAGTGAGCAGCCAAGCGGTCCCCAATGAAAACTCAGAACAATGGGGATCAGAAGCTGAAAATGTCGCCGATGTTTTCGATTATTACGGCGATCAGCACGACGCCAGCCACCAACAGGGCAACCCACCAAAAGAAGTGAAAAACAATCGCGGCGGCTCCAAGACTCGCACCATACATCGGATAGCGCGCATTTTCGCGCAAGACACCAGATACAAGCGAAAGCACAATAGCTATCACCCCGAAAACGGGCGCGGCAATTGCTACATAATTCCAGATTGAAACGGATGCGACCTCCGGTTCTGGTTTAGGCAGACCCAAAAAAGACTTCCAAGCTGAACGCTTGATTTCCCCGGCGATTTCTCCAATTTGAGAAGCGGCAGAAGGCTGTGCCTCAAATGTGGGGCCTGCGATCTGAACAAAGACAAGAATCAGCGCCAGCGCACCACTCAGCACAGCCCAAAAACCCCATCTCAGGTGAAAGCTTGGGGCGTCTGTTTGCGGATTCTCAATTCGATCATTCATGCGAGATCTAATGTCATACAAAACTGCCGAAAGTATGTTGCTAACAAGGCAGCTTAGAAACGGGCACTGACTTGATCTGCGAAGTTCACCAACGTGATCGGTGAGGGGTCACATCATCTACCGAAAGGCCGCCTGCCCCCGGCAAAATGGACCGTTGCACCCAACCCTTCCCCTCCCCCCCAATCTCCTGTACACGCGCGACATCTGAAAGCCGGCGCCCGGACCGCAGCGCCGTCAAAAGAAGATATCGCGGTCAGGGGCAATTCGGCCCCTATGCAAAGGCCATCTGGCCAACACAGGAAACGTAGATGTTTAACGTAACGAAAAAATCGATGGAGTGGGGCGAAGAGACGCTGACACTCGAAACCGGCAAGGTTGCCCGTCAAGCGGACGGTTCTGTCATTGCGACACTGGGCGAAACCAGCGTCATGGCAAACGTGACTTTTGCACGGGCACAAAAGCCGGGTCAGGACTTCTTTCCCCTGACCGTGCACTACAACGAGAAATACTATGCTGCGGGCAAGATCCCCGGCGGCTTTTTCAAGCGCGAAGCGCGTCCGACTGAAAAAGAAACACTGACAAGCCGTCTGATCGACCGTCCGATCCGCCCGCTGTTCGTTCCCGGCTTCAAAAACGAAGTGCTGGTGATGTGTACGGTTCTGAGCCACGATCTGGTGAATGATCCTGACATGGTTGCTATGATCGCGGCCTCAGCGGCACTGACGATTTCCGGTGCGCCATTCATGGGCCCGATCGGTGCCTGCCGCGTTGGTTTCGAGGATGGCGAATACATCCTGAATCCAGAGATCGACGACATGCAGAACCTGCGCATGAACCCCGATCAGCGTCTGGATCTGGTTGTTGCCGGCACCAAAGACGCCGTGATGATGGTCGAATCCGAAGCATACGAGCTGACCGAAGAAGAGATGCTGGGTGCGGTGAAATTCGCGCACGAGCAAATCCAGCCGGTTATCGACCTGATCATTGATCTGGCCGAAGATGCCGCGAAAGAGCCGTTTGACTTCCAGCCAGTTGATTATTCGGCGCTGTCCGCAGCCGTGAAGAAAGCAGGCGAGAAAGAAATGCGCGCCGCGTTTGCGATTGCAGACAAGCAAGAGCGTACATCGGCGGTTGCCGCAGCACGTGAGACCATCAAAGCTGCGTTGTCGGAAGAAGAGCTGGCCGATGCCAACCTTGGTTCCGCGATGAAGGGCCTTGAGGCGTCTATCCTGCGCGGTGACGTTGTGAAGACAGGCAAGCGCATCGACGGTCGTAAGACGGATGAGATCCGTGACATCGTATCCGAGACAGGCGTTCTGCCACGGACCCACGGTTCGGCCTTGTTCACCCGTGGTGAAACACAGGGTCTGGTTGTGACCACACTGGGCACAGGCGACGACGAGCAGTTCATCGATGCGCTGCACGGCAACTTTAAATCCAACTTCCTGCTGCACTATAACTTCCCTCCTTACTCGGTTGGTGAAGTTGGTCGCGTGGGCCCTCCCGGCCGTCGTGAAATCGGTCACGGCAAGCTGGCTTGGCGTGCGTTGCAGGCGGTTCTGCCTGCGCCGACTGATTTCCCCTACACGGTGCGTGTTGTGTCAGAGATCACTGAATCAAACGGTTCGTCTTCAATGGCGTCCGTCTGTGGTGGCTCTTTGTCCATGATGGACGCGGGCGTTCCGCTGAAATCAGCCGTTGCCGGTGTTGCGATGGGTCTGATCCTTGAAGAAGATGGGTCATATGCGATCCTGTCCGACATCCTGGGTGACGAAGACCACCTTGGCGACATGGACTTTAAGGTAGCCGGTACAGAAACAGGCATCACGTCCTTGCAGATGGACATCAAGATCGCGGGCATCACGCCAGAGATCATGGAAAAAGCATTGGCTCAGGCCAAGGCAGGCCGTCTGCACATCCTTGGCGAGATGAACAAAGCAATCACGGGTGCGGGCGAATTCTCCGAGCATGCGCCACGTATCGAGACCATGCAGATCCCGACGGATAAAATCCGTGAAGTGATCGGTTCCGGTGGTAAGGTGATCCGTGAGATCGTTGAAGTGTCCGGCGCGAAGGTCGACATCAATGACGAAGGCATCATCAAGATTGCAAGCCCGAACGGCGAAGCGATCAAGAAAGCCTACGACATGATCCACTCCATCGTTGCAGAGCCTGAAGAGGGCGCGATCTACACCGGTACAGTCGTTAAAATCGTCGACTTCGGTGCATTCGTGAACTTCTTTGGCAAGCGTGACGGTCTGGTGCACGTGTCCCAGATTGAAAACCGCCGCCTGAACCACCCTTCAGATGTTCTGAAAGAAGGTCAGGAAGTGAAAGTGAAGCTTTTGGGCTTTGACGATCGCGGCAAAGTGCGCCTGTCGATGAAAGTTGTCGATCAGGAGACTGGCGAAGAAGTTAAGAAAGAAGAAGCCGAAGACTGATTTCGGTACCTTTCAACTGATAAGAAGGCCCCGGTGGAAACGCCGGGGCCTTTTTCTTTGGCAGCGGGAAATCCGGTGTCGTCTGCGTATTCATGGCATCAGGGTCTAGGCACGGGGCCCAAATCACTGGCGGATTCTGTGCATAGCGCGGCCCGTCACGCAATTCCTGAAAACCATGGTTTGAAACACCCGCATTTCGGGATATGAGGACCCTATGAGGTCTTATATCATTCACATGTCGACCACTGTGGGTCGCGCCGAGAATGTTGCGCGATTGCTAAAGCAGTTGCCGCAGGCCGAGGTGGTTGAAGCTGTAGATGGATCAGACCCCGCGCAGACCAAAGGCGTGGCGTTAGAGCCGGGCACCTTGCACCACCCCCCCTACCCCTTTCGCCTGAACTCGGGTGAGATCGGTTGTTTTCTAAGCCACAGACGTTGTTGGGAGAAGATTGCACAAGGGGATGAACCCTTTGGCCTGATCGCAGAAGACGATCTTGGAATCGACCCCGCACAGTTTTCCGAAGCGCTTAATCTGATCAACCGATATGCGGATGAAGACAGCCTGATCCGTCTACCATCAAAGACCCGTGAAAAGCCGCTAGGAGCAATCGCTCGGCAAGGGCCTGCCGCGTTGTTCCTGCCCCGTACAATCGGTCTGCAGGCGGTATGCCTCGTGGTTGGCCGCGCAGCCGCACGTAGATTGCTGGAAGCAAGCACGACAATAGACAGACCCGTTGATACGACGATCCAGATGCACTGGGTGACCGGCCAGCCGGTGCACACCATACAGCCCAACGGTATCTTCGTGGTGAAATTTCCAAGCACTATTCAACACAAAACCCGCACCAGCAATGTGCCGATGCGGGAGATTTTACGGGCACGGTACCGTGCGAAAATCAGACGGATACCGCAGACAGCCTGAGCCTTAGCTCGGCGCTTTGGTTGTGCGCAGATAGGGCAGTACCTTGGTGAATTCACCAAATTTCGCCTTGGCATCATCGTCAGAAAGCGTCGCAGGGATAATCACATCATCACCGACGTTCCAGTTGGCAGGCGTGGCGACGCCCTTGCCTGTGGACATCTGCAAGCCGTCCAAGGCGCGCAGCACCTCAGCAAAGTTCCGGCCGACTGTCATTGGATAGGTCATAGACAGTTTCAACTGTTTGTCCGGCCCGATGATAAAGACCGACCGTACCGTCGCGCTGTCAGCCGGCGTGCGTCCGTCGGGCATGTAGGCTTCTGACGGCAGCATATCGAACGCCTTTGAAACAGCCAGATCGCTGTCGGCGATGATCGGGAAGCCCGCTTCGGTACCGGCAACCTTTTCAATGTCACCCTTCCACTTTTTGTGATCCTCAACGCCGTCAACGCTGATGCCGATTACCTTTGTGTCCCGCTTGGCCCATTCATCGGCCAATTGTGCAACGGCACCAAACTCGGTTGTGCACACGGGGGTGAAATCCTTGGGGTGGGAAAACATGATCGTCCACTTATCGCCGACAAACTCGTGCAGCGACACTGTGCCGTGGTCGGTTTCTACAGTCAGATCGGGGATGGTATCGTTAATGCGCAAGCCCATGAGGTCCTCCGGGGTTAAGTGCGTGATACTTCCATATGTAGTGATTTATTTCTGCGTAACCAGCCCCCTTGCGGTGCCACCGATGCGGTGACACAGTGGCGCGAAATCGGGGTGTGGCCATCCGGTCCGCCCGTCATAAGGAGGAGTTCCGACATGTTGGAAAAACGTGATTTCTATATCAACGGCGCGTGGGTCGCCCCCGCCAAAGCCAATGACTTTGCTGTCATCGATCCATCCACCGAAGAGCAATGCGCAGTCATTTCCCTTGGTGATCAAGCCGATACGGATGCAGCGGTAAACGCAGCGCGTGCGGCTTTTGAAAGCTGGTCACAAACTTCACGCGAAGAGCGCATGGCCCTGATCGAAAAGCTGGCCGAAGTCTATGACGCGCGTCAGGAAGAGATGGCCCAGGCCATGTCCATGGAAATGGGTGCTCCTATCGCGCTGAGCCGTGCGCAGCAGGTCGGTGCAGGCAGCTGGCATATTGGCGGTTTCCTCAAGGCTTTTAAGGATTTCTCCTTTGAGAAAGACTTTACCAGCACGGAAAAGACACTGCTGGAACCCATTGGCGTCTGCGCGCTGATCACGCCCTGGAACTGGCCAATGAACCAGATCATTCTCAAGGCCATTCCGGCAGTTGCAACAGGATGTACCGTGGTGCTGAAGCCGTCCGAAGTTGCACCGCTGTCTGGCCACCTGTTCGCAGAATTCATGCACGAGGCAGGTTTCCCGGCAGGTGTCTTTAACATGCTGAATGGCGATGGTCCGGGCGTAGGCTCACAGCTTTCGTCCCACCCTGAAGTCGATATGGTAAGCTTCACCGGCTCCACCCGCGCCGGTATCGCGATTTCGAAAGCCGCAGCAGACACGCTCAAGCGCGTCAGCCTCGAGCTGGGCGGGAAGGGTGCCAATATCATCTTTGAAGACGCCGATCCAAAGGCCGCGAAGCAGGGCGCGATCCGTTGTTTCCGCAACTCCGGTCAATCATGCAACGCGCCAACGCGGATGCTGGTGCACAAGTCGCGCTATGATGAAGCTGTCGAAGCCGCCGCGGATGTGGCCAACAACACCCACGTTGGTCCAGCATCAGAAGAGGGCAAGCACATCGGTCCTGTTGTGTCGGAAGTCCAGTTCAACAAAATCCAGGCGTTGATCGAAAAAGGCATGTCAGAAGCCCGTCTCGTCGCGGGTGGTCTTGGTCGTCCGGACGGCCTGAACCGCGGTTACTACGTCAAGCCTACGGTATTTGCCGATGTCACGAACGATATGACCATCGCACAGGAAGAAATCTTTGGACCGGTCCTGTCGATCATTCCGTTCGACACCGAGGAAGAAGCCGTCGCAATCGCGAACGACACGCCATACGGGCTTACAAACTACGTCCAAACCACTGACGACGAAAAGCGCCGCCGCGTTGCGCGCCGCTTGCGTTCCGGCATGGTGGAGACAAACGGCGTAGGGTTCGCTCAGGGCTCACCTTTCGGGGGTTACAAGCAATCCGGCAACGGCCGCGAAGGCGGAGCCTTCGGTCTGGAAGAGTTCCTTGAAGTCAAAGCGGTATCCGGTTGGGCCGCTGAATAAAATCCATCAATCGATGTTGGACGGAAGGGCTGCCTTTAGGCGGCCCTTTTTGTTAGTGGCGTTAGCGGTCAGAGCGGAACAAACCGGCCCGAGCATCGCAGGGCGGTTAAACTCAATCACCGTTGTTTAGAATGGTGCCTTCGCCCGGATTTTGATCGACCTGCCCCCTTGAGGGTGTTTGAAGCGCAGCTCTTCCGAGTGCAGCATCAAGCGGGGATAATCCCGCGCGGCACCTGTGGCGTAAAACGGATCGCCAAGGATCGGATGGCCCAGCGCCAACATATGCACTCTGAGCTGATGGGAGCGGCCCGTCTTGGGATGCATTCGGATGCGAGAGGTTTCACCGTCATCCTTGATACGCTTCCATTCGGTCTGCGCGGACTTACCGGTTTCGTGACAGACTTTTTGTAGCGGTCTGTTGGGCCAATCGACGATCAGTGGCAGATCGATCAGGCCGGAAGGCTCAGCCGGCACACCCCAGACGCGCGCCACGTAGGTTTTCCGAGTCATGCGTTTTTCAAACTGGAGGCCCAGATGCCGCTGGGCGTGGGGCGTCATGGCAAAGATCATCACACCGGATGTGTCACGGTCGAGCCGGTGCACGAGCAGCGCTTGTGGAAACGCCGCTTGTATCCGCGTGATCAGGCAATCGGCAAGGTCGGGCCCCTTCCCCGGAACGCTCAGAAGCCCGGCGGGCTTATCAACCAAAAGAACTTCGGCATCTTCGTGCAGCACCACAAGCGGGTCCTGAGGGGGGGAGTAGTTGGGATCCATCGGTCCAGATCACAGAAGCCGCGGGGATTTTCAACCCGCTTTGGCGTTCCTCATCTGTCGCAGCATCGAGGTTGTATAGATCACGAGCGCCAGCCAAATCATCGGAAAGGCAATCATACGGGCACGCCCGAAAGGTTCATCAAAGACAAATACCGCCACGAGGAAAATCATCGTAGGTGCGATGTATTGCAGGATCGCGATGGTCGACAGACGCAGCAGCTTGGCCCCGTTGGCGTAGAACATCAGCGGGACAGCCGTTACCAGACCGCAGCCGATCAGGAGCCATGTGTCGCGCGTCATCTCCAACGAAAAGTGGGATTGGCCGGTTGATGTGAGATAGGCGAGATATGCCAGCGCCGGGACCAGCAGGATAAGCACCTCAAGCAGGAAGCCCTGATTGGGACCAATGGGCAGGCTCTTCTTGGCCAAGGCGTAGAGGCCCCAGGAAATCGTCAGCGCAAGCGAGACCCAAGGCACCTGTCCAGCTTCGACAGCAATCACCACAACGGCGCAGGCGGCGAGGGCGATTGCCACCATTTGTGCCGCAGTCAGGCGTTCCCCCAAAACGACAGCAGCCAGAAAAACGCTGAACAATGGATTGATGTAATAGCCGAGCGACGCGGCCAAAGCGTTACCAGAGGCGATGGCATAGACGTAGATGCCCCAGTTGAACGAGATCAGCGCGGCGGTGACGCAGGCCATGCCAAGCATCCGTGGCGTACGCAGCGCTTCGCGCAGGGCGTCGGTCCGGCGCAGCAGGATCAGCACAACAGCAGCGATCGGAACAGACCACAGCACCCTGTGGACCACGACCTCCGCCGCCGGAATATGTGCCAACATCTTCATATAGAGCGGCAGAAATCCCCACAGCCCGTAAGCGACCAATGCAAACGCCAGTCCCTGAGGTGTGTCTTCGTCATTTTTTACCGGTGTGACCCGGCTGTCAGGATTTCGCATCGATGGCCTCCGTTTGGCCATGGCCTAAGACAAACGGAGGGACCACGAAAGAAATAGATTGTACCCGTTACACTTTCACGCGTTCTGATTTGGGATCATACATCGGCTTGAGTGATGCCTCTGCCTTGACCCGTGTTCCGGCAACATCGATCTCATACGAAGACGCCAGAACCTCTGCCGCGCTTTGTGATGGGCACGGCACATACCCCAGCCCCATCGCACCACCCAGCGCGTGACCGTAGGCACCCGATGACAGGTAACCGACAATCTCGCCGTCCCGCACGATCGGCTCATTATGGTAAAGCAACGGCTCCGGATCGGTCAGGCGGAACTGAACCATCCGCGCATCCAGCCCTTTCTCTTGCTTTTCAAGCACGGCCTCGCGCCCGATGAAAGATGGCTTGTCCTTCTTCACTGCAAATCCGAGCCCCGCTTCAAGCACGTGATCCTCTGCGGTTATATCGTGCCCGAAGTGGCGGAAGCCCTTTTCGATGCGACAGGTATCCATCATGTGCATCCCGCACAGCGTCATATCCATATCGGCACCGGCGTCTGCAAGTGCCTCAAAGACATGCGCACTCATATCGGCGCTGACGTAAATCTCCCAGCCCAGCTCGCCCACATAGGTTACGCGGTGGGCGCGGGCCAGTGCCATGCCGATCTCGATTTCCTGCGCCGTACCAAAGGGGTTTGTGGCGTTCGAAAAGTCATTCGGTGACACTTTCTCCAAGAGCGCGCGCGCATTCGGACCCATGATCGCAAGCACACCTTCTCCGGCAGTCACATCAGTTATGACCACGTTGAAATCACCTACATGCCGCTGCATCCATGTCTGGTCCGCAAGGCGCGTGGCGGCAGGGGTAACAACCAGATAGGCGGTTTCGGACAGGCGCGTCACGGTTACATCCGCCTCGATCCCGCCGCGATGGTTCAGAAACTGGGTATAGACGATCTTGCCCACCGGCACAGAATAGTCACCGCCGCCCACGTAGTTCAGGAACGCCTCTGCATCGCGACCCTCGACGCGGATTTTACCAAAAGACGTCATGTCGTACATGCCGACATTTTCGCGCACAGCCATATGTTCGGCCGCCACATTGCCAAAGAAGTTCTGGCGCTTCCAGCTGTAGCGGTATTCGCGTTCCTGGCCGTCGCGGGCGAACCAGTTTGCGCGTTCCCACCCGGCAAGCTCTCCCATCACCGCGCCGCGATCAAGCAGATGCTGATGGAATGGCGTGCGGCGAATACCGCGTGCCGTGGCCTTTTGGCGGTACGGAAAGTGATCGGCATAGAGCAGACCCAGCGTTTCTGTGGAGCGTTCGGCCAGATATGTCTTGTTGCTTTGAAACGGCTGCATGCGGCTGATGTCCACATCGCCCAGATCAAAGGGTTTCGCGCCGTCTTCCATCCATTGCGCCAGCGCCATACCGGCACCGCCTGCCGACTGGATACCGATGGAATTGAAACCGGCAGCAACCCAGACGTTGTCCATCTCTGGTGCCTGACCAAGATGGTAGGCGTCATCGGGCGTAAAGCTTTCTGGACCATTGAAGAACGTGTGAATGCCCGCTTCGGCAAGCATCGGCATGCGGTTCACTGCGTTTTCAAGGATCGGCTCGAAATGGTCAAAGTCCTCGGGCAGCTGGTCGAACTCGAAATCGGCAGGAATACCATCAAGCGCCCATGGCTTGGACACCGGCTCAAAAGCGCCGAGCAACATCTTCCCCGCATCTTCTTTGTAATAGGCGCATTCATCCGGCACGCGCAGGACGGGGAGCTGTTGCAGCCCTTTGATGGCTTCGGTCACGATATAGAAGTGTTCGCAGGCCTGTAGTGGCACGTTGGTGTTTAGCATCGCGCCAACCTCATGCCCCCACATGCCGCCACAGTTCACGACATGGTCGCAGGTAATGTGGCCCGTATCGCCGCCGCTTTCCCAATCAACACCGGTAATCCGGCGACCCTCGCGGGTGACGCCTGTCGCTTTGGTCCGCTCGATCACTAGGGCCCCGCGCTGCCGCGCACCTTTGGCGAGTGCCAGTGCAATATTGGCCGGATCACCCTGCCCGTCCTTATCGAGGTAGACCGCCCCTTTGACGCCTTCGATGTTCAGGTGCTCGTATTTCTTTAGAACTTCGGCGGGGCTGATCTCTTCCACATCTACGCCAAAGGCCCGGGCCATTCCCGCCTGGCGATAAATCTCTTCCCGTCGTTCTTCGGTCAGGGCGACAGTAATAGAGCCTACGCGTTTGAAGCCTGTGGCCACACCGGTTTCATCTTCAAGATTGCCGTAAAGTTCCTGACTGTATTTCGCCAGTTTGGTCATATTGGCAGTCGCCCGCAGCTGCGCAATCAAACCAGCGGCGTGCCACGTGGTGCCTGACGTCAGTTGTTTGCGCTCCAGCAGGACAACGTCCTGCCAGCCAAGCTTGGTCAGGTGATAGGCCACGGAACAACCGATGACGCCGCCACCGATGATAACGACGCGGGCGTGGGACGGAACAGAGGACATGTGCGCGATCCTTGGAAAGAGTTAGACGATGGAGTGGCCAGCGGCGTTCAGGCGGCGGGCGATTTCGGCAATGTGATCCGGGCTGACTTCGCAGCATCCACCCACAATGGTGGCACCCTGATCGACCCATGCCATCACGTGATCGGCATAGGCCTCGGGTGTCATATCGACGCGTTTTTGCAGGGCATCGACGGTCGGCCTGTCCTTGAGAAAATCGTCGGTGATTTTCTCAAACGCGTTTGCGTAGGCACCGTAAGGCAGGCCGCTGGTGGCCAGAACGTCCAGTGCTGCGGGAATGGCTTCGGGGGCGGCACAATTGACCAGCACCGCAGCGGCACCGGCTTTTGCAAAGGGCATGGCATCTGCCAAAGATTCACCCGAGCGTAGCCTGGTACCGTCGTCGTCCTGAACCGTCAGGGCAAGCCACACAGGCTTGCCCGCTGCCGCTCCTCCGCGCAGGATCGCTTCGGCGTGGGTGACAGAGGCCACGGTTTCGCAAAGGATCAGATCGCAGGACGGCCCGATCATCTGGGCGATTTCTGCATAGATCGGCGCACCGGTATTTGCATCAGGGTGCAGATCAGGACGATAGGACGCGCGAATAGGCCCGATGCTGCCCGCAATCCGCTTGGCACCGCTGGTGCGGGCTTCGGCCAGCGCCATAGTCAGCAAGTCTGCAAAACGCTCCGATAGGCCTGTCCCCTCCAGGCGGTCCCGCAAGATCGCGTAGGTGTTGGTGGTCGCAATCGTCGCGCCCGCCTTTGTGAAATCACGGTGGACGTCCGCCACCAGGCCCGGATGCTCAAGCATCACCTGTGTGGACCAAAGGGGCGTGGGGCGGTTGCCCGCCCGGTGGACCAGCTCCTGACCCATCCCGCCGTCAAGAAGTGTGATATCGGTCATGCACGGATCCTTTCGTTCGCCGGATCCCAAAGCGGTGCGTCGGCCTGCACTGTAGCTTTGCACATTCTGCCAAAGATATTGATCTCAAGCTCTGTACCCGGTGTAGCAAGATCAGCGCGGACCGTTCCTAAAGCGATGGATTTACCGGTCCGGTATCCCCAGTCGCCCGATGTTGTCTCGCCTACAACCTCGCCGTTGTGGAAAACGGTCGACATGTATGGCGCGTCCTGATCTCCGGCGTCGACAACCATGGTGACAAAGCGTTTCTTCACGCCCTGCTGCTGTTCGGCCAAAAGCGCGGCCTTGCCCGGAAAGTCCTGCGGCTTATCGAACTTTACGAAACGCTCCAGCCCGCCTTCAAGCAGGGTGTAGTCCGTGGACAGGTCCCCTTTCCAAGCACGGTACCCTTTTTCGATCCGCATGGAATTGAGCGCAAACATCCCGAAAGGCACCGCACCGGCACCCGTCACCGCGTCATAGAGCGCCGGAATATCAGCGTTGGCGGCGTGGATTTCCCAGCCCAACTCACCCGCAAAGGACACGCGGGCCAGTGCACAGTCAATTCCACGCACCTTGGCAGACTGGATGGAGAGCCATGTGGCGCTGAGGTCGGCATCCGAATGAAGAGACTGGAAGAGCGCGCGCGATTTCGGGCCCGTCACAATGAGCGTTGAATATTCTGTGGTGTGATCGGTCAGCGTCAAGCCGGGAGCGAGCGCTTTGTCCAGAAGCTCGAAGTCGTGCCATTGCGCGGTGGCGGCGGTGATCAGGGTGAACTGGTCTTCAGCGTGGCGCATCACCGACATCTCCGTCAGGATACGACCGCGGCTGTCCGGGAAATAGGCAAGGTTCATGCGGCCTGCCTTGGGCAAAGCACCTGCGATGCGGCCGCGCAGCCATTCTGCCGCCCCTTCACCGGACATATTAAAGCGTGAGAAACCGGGCAGATCCAGCACACCGACACCATCTCGCACGGCCTCGACTTCTTCCTTTACGCGGATCGACCAAGGTCCGTTGCGGTTCCATGTCTGGGTCGCCTCTTCGGAGGTGTCATCGCCGTCTTTCGCAAACCAATTGGCGCGTTCCCAGCCGTTATAGGCCCCCATCTGCCCGCCCGCCGCGATGATCTTGTCATGCACGGGCGACAGTTTCTTGTCGCGTCCGGCAGGCCATGCGTGGTGCGGGAAGTGCATGGCGTATTCGTGGCCGTAGGTTTCCAGCGCCTTGGCAAGGCAATGGTCGTGGTCGGTGTAATCGGTGTAGCGGCGCGGATCGACGGCCCACATGTCCAGTTCGGTTTCACCGTGCATGATCCATTCCGACAGGACTTTGCCAGCCCCGCCGCCCTGCGCGATGCCGAAGGTAAAAGAATGACCTTCGAACGCGTTCTTCACACCCGGCATCGGGCCGATCATCGGCAGGCCGTCGGGGGCGTATGGAATGGGGCCGTTGATATTTCGGCCGACACCCGCTGTGCCAAGCGCCGGCACACGTTCCATCGCGTCCTCGATATAGAATTCAAGGCGTTCCAGATCGTCGGGATAAAGCTGGAAACTGAAATCTTCAGGCATCGGATCGTCTGGTTTGACCCAGGCTGCCTGACAGTTGCGCTCATAGGGGCCGAGGTTCAGGCCGTATTTGTCCTGACGTAAGTAATAGCTGACATCCACGTCGCGGATCATCGGCATTTTGTGGCCCTTTTCCTTGGTCCATGCCTCCAACTCGGCGATTGGCTCTGTCAGGAAGTACTGGTGCGACATGGTCACCATCGGCACGGTACGCCCGCCAAAAGGCTTGAACATTTCGCCCACCCGCTGGGCATAATAACCCGCACAGTTGACCACGAATTCGCAGCGGATCTCGCCTTTTTCGGTTTGAACGATCCATTCGTCGCCATCGCGGTCTACACCTGTCACAGGGCAGAACCGTTCAATCCGCCCGCCCGCGTCGCGCGCGCCCTTTGCCAACGCTTGGGTCAGCTGTGCCGGATCGATATCACCATCAAGCGGGTCCCAAAGACCGCCTGCAAGGGAATGGGTTTCCATAAACGGGTTGTGCTCTTTGAGTTCGGCCGGCGTGCAGATGTCCATCTGCAAACCCTGGTAGCGCCCCATTGAGGCGACCTTTTCGAATTCCTGCATCCGTTCTTTGGTATGGGCCAGACGGATCGCGCCCGTCACGTGGTAGTTCATCGGATAGTCGACGTCTTCGCCCAGCGTCCGGTACATGGCCGCCGAGTAGCGCTGCATGTTCATGACCGCCCATGAGCCAGCGAAGTTTGGAACGTTGCCCGCAGCGTGCCACGTGGAGCCCGCCGTCAGTTCGTTTTTCTCGACCAGAACACAGTCTTTCCAGCCCGCTTTGGCGAGGTGGTAAAGCGTTGATGTGCCGACGACGCCGCCGCCGATGATGACCACACGGGCCGTTGTTGGGAAATCTGCCATTGTGAATGCTCCGTTATTGGCCTTGCTGCGGCAGGCCGTCAGCGATGGTGTAATAGTCGCCCTTGTCAGCGACGAAGATATGCTTTTCGGTTGCGATGCCCGTGGGCGCGTCAAGGGTGCCGGACATGACCGAAGTAGCGCCGTTGTCCCCGTCATGCCGCCAGAACAGGGAAGAGCCGCAGATGTTGCAGAACCCGCGCGCAGCTACGGGACTGGACTGGTACCACTGTAGACTGTCCTGACGCGTCAGCAGAAGCTGCTCCGGCCCTACTTGCGTGGCGGAGACGTAATGGCCCGAGGTCTTGCGACACTGAATGCAGTGACAGGCAACCGAGTTGCGCAGCGCCCCCGTCAGTTCGAATGTAACGCCCCCGCACAGACAGCCTCCCCGTACCATATCAGATCCTCCCCGGTGTCGAGGTGCTGCCCAGCAGCACCCCGTACACGATGAAACAAGCAGCCATGATGCGCCGCACCCAGATGTTGAAAACCGCACCAAGTGCGGCACGCCCGATACCTGCGCCCAATGCGGTAAAGCCGATGTAGCTAAGCGCTGTCAGTGTAAGAGCGGTGGGCATGATCACCACCATCTGATCCCAGATCGGAACATCCGGCTGCACGAATTGCGAAAAGGCAGCGAGGTAGCCCGCAACGCTTTTGGGGTTGATGGTGGCGATGGCAAACGCACGCCAGTAAATCGAATAGGCGGGGCGTTCGTCCACTTTCACGGGCGTCTTGGCCATGATCCAGCCACGGATACCGAGGTAAACCAGAAAAGCGGCCCCTAGGAATTTCGCTGCATCAAAGGCAAGAGGCGACGCCGTGATGAGAGCAGTGATGCCAAATGCGGACAGCAGCAGAAATAGTGTGGCTTGTGTCAGGATACCCAAGACACCCACCAATGCGCGGCGAAATCCGATCGTCATGCCGTTTGTGATGCAATTCACCGCATTCGGCCCCGGCGTGGTCACGAAGACCACCCAGAATAGCGCGAATATGATCCAAGCCTCAAAGCTCATGACGTTAATACACCGGCGGGGCGATGACCCAGATCGCTACTGCGGGGTCATCGAAAGGGTTGGCCCAGCGAAACGCCTCGCCTCTGATGCGAAAGCTGTCACCGGGGTGGACCTCATGGGTGGTGCCTTTGATCTCGATCTCAAGCCGCCCGGACACGATATATCCCACCTCTTGGGTGGGACGCGATACGGGGTCTTTGATGCGGCTATGGGGCTGGAAGGTCGAATGGACCATTTCGAAGTCGTCCGTCAGGTCCGGCGACAGCAGTTCTTCGACCAGTCCGGCCACCTGTGATCCGATGGGCCGTCGTGTTTGCGCACGCACCACAAACCCCGCTTCGTGCGCAGGTGCGGCCTCATGACGAAACAACATTGAGACGGACACATCAAGCAACGCCGCGAAGGCACGCAAATCGGTGATCGACGGCTCGGAAATGTCACGCTCTACCTGAGACAGCCAACCAACAGAACGACCCAAACCCTCGGCCATATCCGACAGGGTCAATCCACGGCTCTTGCGCAGCGCGCGCAGATCAGCGCCAAGCGTGTGAGGTGAATCCGGCCGGCTGTGCTGCATGATGATTCCGTGAAAATTCTGATCTGAATTTCATCATGAAACGCGTTCGTGAAAAAATCTAGATTTATTTCACGCCTGAAAATGTCGTTTTCAGGATATTTTGCAAGGCATCCGCATCCTTTTGGGAGAAAGCATCAGGCTGGTTACTGTCGATATCGAAAACGGCAATCAACTGATCGTTGCCATCAAAGACCGGCAATACCAGTTCCGACTGCGTCGATGATGCGCAGGCGATATGCCCCGGAAACGCGTCGACATCAGCAACAAGCTGTGTCTCGCCCGTGCGCGCCGCAGCACCGCAAACACCGCGTGAAAATGGGATCACCAGACAGCCATGCCCGCCCTGATATGGCCCGATCTTCAGAAGTTCCGGCGCGACCACCCGATAAAAGCCTGTCCAATCAAAGCGGTCATCGCTGTGATGCACTTCGCAAGCCACGGTTGCCATCAACGCGACGGCGTCTGTCTCTCCCTCGGTCAGGGCTGCAATCGCCTTACCTAATGCGGCGTAGTCTACTGCTGCGACCTCAGACACGTTCAATTGCAATCGCTGTGCCCTCCCCGCCGCCAATGCAGATGGCGGCAACGCCACGCTTCAACCCGCGCTTTTCAAGCGCGTTCAGCAAAGTCACCATGATACGTGCGCCCGATGCGCCGATCGGATGGCCCAGCGCGCAAGCACCGCCATTCACATTCACGATGTCATGGCTCAGGCCCATTTCGTGCATGAACGCCATGGGAACCACGGCAAATGCTTCATTTACTTCCCACAGATCGACGTCTTCCTTTTGCCAGCCGATCCGCTCAAGCAGTTTTTGCGCTGCCGGTACCGGCGCGGTGGTAAACAATCCCGGTGCTTGTGCGTGGCTGGCGTGGCCCAGCACACGCGCGCGGACGTTCAACCCTTGCGCCTGAGCGGCCTCCTCAGACGCCAAAACCAGTGCAGCAGCGCCATCAGAAATCGAAGAGGAATTCGCTGCCGTTACTGTCCCCCCTTCACGAAACGCGGGCTTGAGCGTCGGGATTTTATCTGGCCGTGCATTGCCGGGCTGTTCGTCCGCCGCGATTGTCACGCTGCCCTTGCGTGAGGCAATTTCGACAGCAACGATTTCATCCGCAAAAGCACCGTCGGATTGAGCCTGTGTGGCGCGGGACAGGGACGTAAGCGCATAGGCATCCTGCGCATCGCGTGTAAACTGATAGGTTTCTGCACAGTCTTCGGCAAAGGTGCCCATCAGACGGCCCTTGTCATAGGCGTCTTCAAGACCGTCAAGAAACATGTGGTCAATCACAGCGGTATGACCCAACCGCGCACCACCGCGCATTTTGGGCAGAACATAAGGGGCGTTGGTCATGCTTTCCATTCCGCCTGCTACCATCACATCCGTGTGGCCCAAAGCGATCTGGTCAAAGGCGATCATGGCCGCCTTCATACCTGATCCACACATCTTGTTGAGCGTGGTTGCCGGAACTTCCTCGCCCAATCCGGCGGCAAAACCCGCCTGACGTGCCGGTGCCTGTCCTTGCCCGGCAGGCAATACGCAGCCCATCAGGACTTCTTGCACGACAGCCTTTCCGGCGTTGTCGAGAGCGGCCTTGATCGCGTGACCGCCCAGCGTGGCCGCGGTGACGCCATCAAATGCCCCCTGAAATCCACCCATCGGGGTACGGGCCGCCCCTGCAATTACGACATTACGCATATTCGTCTCCCCTTTGGCAATTGTTGCACACGGCTTGGTAAGGAATTTGCCATACACCGATGCGCGATCAAGCATGTAGAGGTTACTTATGGAAATCGCGGTCAGAAATGAAGCAGATATCTGCATCGTAACCGTACAGGAGCCGCGCATAGATGCCGCCGTGGCGTTGGCCTTTAAAGAAGGCGTGCGAAACGTGACGCAGGATGCGCCTGCACGCGTGATCCTTGATCTGACGCATGTGACCTTTATTGATTCCAGCGGTTTGGGGGCCATCGTGGCCGCAATGAAATTTCTTGCGCCCGAGCGGTCGCTTGTCCTTGCCGGGCTGACACCGGCCGTAGACAAGGTGTTTCGGCTGACGCGTATGGACAGTGTCTTTCCCATATTCATGACGATGGAGGAGGCCCTGAATGCAGCACATGTCTGAAAGCGACCGCAGTGGTCCGCAACGCCCTGCCGGCGTGCCCTTGCCGTTTGACGGATTCGAAGTTGAGGTCACAAGCAGCACATCTGCGGCACGGCAAGCACTGGAAAGGGTACTGGAAGAACTTGAACCCCTGGGCCTGGATTCTGACGAGGTCAACACCGTTGAGCTGGTTCTGGCAGAAGTGCTGAACAATATCGTCGAGCATGCCTACGCCGATACCTCAGGTCCGATCTATATCGGATGCCAGCATGAGAAGAACGGCCTTCATCTTGTTGTGAGAGACAAGGGAGAGGAGATGCCGGACGGGCGAACGCCGCTTGGGCAGATGGAAAGTCTGGAACAAGATGTAAGCGCCCTGCCTGAAGGCGGATTTGGTTGGTTCTTGATCAAAGACCTAGCGAAAGATGTGAAGTACCGCCGCGCTGGTGATGAAAACCAGCTGAATCTGCGCATCGCAGTTGCCTATGGAAGGCCGAATTAAAGCACTGCCGTTTCCACAGAAGGCACCCCTTTTACGACAATTTTAGATCAATGATTGGTGCCGCAATAATGCCCCGATTAACCCCAAAAAGGCCCCAAACGGAGCACACTCGCGCCTTCGTCAAACGTCATACAGTGTCTTGTAGCTGCATATGGCTTCCCTCGGCGCCGCGTTTAATAGCCCCCACCCAGTGCGCGGTGTCGAGGATCTTCCCCTAAAAATCCAGAAGACATCAGCGCGCAAGCGATCAGCAGCCTTTGCCGCCCATCTTGGCATTTGCCAATCTAGTTTAGTTGGAAGTGCAGCGGATAGGAGCCATCCGTAAACGGGCCAAACAAATCCGCGATATCAGGATGGTCCACCGGCTCACCAGAATAGTCCGCCACCAAATTCTGCTCTGACACATAAGCCACGTAGTAGCTTTGGTCATTCTCGGCGAGCAAATGGTAGTAAGGTTGGTCTTTCATCGGTCTGCTGTCTTCCGGGATCGCCTCATACCATTCGTCGGTATTGGCGAATTCAGGGTCCACATCAAAAATCACCCCACGAAAAGGATGTTTCTTGTGCCTTACGACCTGGCCCAGATGATATTTCGCGCGTGTGCGTAGCATAACATTGCAGCCCCTACCTTTCGTTAGTAACGGGTTCAAGGGGCTTTTGTCCAATAATGTAACGATATCGATAGGAAACAGTCTGTTGAACCTTGTGCTGACGGTACTGGAAATTGTGGCCCCTGTCTTTCTGCTGGCGGCAATAGGATTTGGCTGGGTCAAGCTTGGCTTTGAATACCGGCTTGAGTTTGTAACCCGCCTTTCTATGACACTGGCGGTGCCCTGCCTTATCTTCACCGCGCTTGTGAATTCGACGCTGGAACCCTCAGCGATTACCGCTGTTACGCTGGCCAGTCTGGTGGCCTATATCGCCGTGTCCATTGTCACGGTGATCGTGGTCCGCCTGTTTCGACTGCACCAGGGAACATTTGCTGCCCCGCTGATATTCGGCAACACAGGCAATCTGGGGCTTCCCCTGGCGCTGTTTGCATTCGGTGAGGTCGGATTGGAATATGCGGTCGTGGTCTTTGCCGTGATGGCGATCCTGTCGTTCACATTCGGCATCTGGCTGGTGGCCGGAGCGGGGTCATTTGGAAAAGTACTGAAAGAACCGCTGGTCTGGGCCACTGTACTGGGCGGTTTGTTCCTATGGCAGGACTGGTCACTGCCAAGGTTTGCCGACAACACTCTCAGCCTGATTGGACAGATGGCGATCCCCTTGATGTTGATCACGCTGGGTGTGGCTGTCGCACGCCTTTCTCCGGGCGGTGTTGGTCGCGCCATCGTGCTGTCAGCGCTCAAGCTTGTGATCTGTATCGGCTGCGCATGGGTCACTGCAGATTGGTTCATGCTGGACCACGCCGCTTTTGGCATTCTTGTTCTGCAGGTGGCGACACCTGTCGCTGTAACCTCTTATATGCTGGCTGCAAAATACGGGGCCGACGCGGATGCGGTGGCAGGGCTGGTTGTTGTCTCGACCGTGATGTCGATCGGCGCATTGCCGCTGCTTTTGGCCGTGCTTTTGTGAAAATTGTGATGTGAAGCCGCCGCGAATTCGGTTAAACTGCCCCAAAATAAAATAAACGAAAAGCGAGAGGCAGATGAGCAGAACCCTTCGCGCCCTGATATTTGTGATGCTGGTAGCGTCCTGTGGTGGCGGACAATCGTCCGCCCCGCGAGAGCTGGACAATGCCTGCGCCATTCTCAGAGAGCGCCCGCAATACCTTAAGGCATTCCGCAAAGTGGAACGCAAATGGGGCGTGCCGATGCACGTCATGATGGCCACGATCCATCAAGAGAGCAAATTCATCTCGGATGCGCGCACGCCGTTCCGCTATGTCGCGGGTGTGATCCCGATGGGGCGGCAATCCAGTGCGTTCGGATATAGCCAAGCACTTGATGGCACCTGGGAAGAGTACCTGAAGGATCAGAATCGCCGTTCCGCCAAGCGTGACCGGATCAATGATGCGACGGACTTTATGGGCTGGTACATGACGCAAACGCGCGAGCGCAACAATGTGTCGCTGTCGGATGCCCGCAACCAGTATCTTGCCTATCACGAAGGGCACAGCGGGTTTGCAAGACAGACCTACAACCGGAAGTCATGGTTGGTCGGTGTGGCAGGCAAGGTCGAGGCCCGCTCGCAAATGTACCGTGGGCAGATCGCCGGTTGCAGGTTGCGTTGACCTCTAGCGGTTAACGTTTGCACCACTGCCCACGTCGAACAGACTGTTAGGCAGGTTGCCACCCTTCTGCAGATCACCCAGCACGACGGTTGTCTGGCTGCCGTTGCCGTCATTGATGATCCACTGGCGCAGCTCCACCGGATTTCCGGTGAACTTGAGCTGGATGTTTCCATACTGCGGGTTCTGCGGATCCTGTGCGGTTACTACGGTTGCGGTGCCGTCGAAGCTGTGGCCGGTAACCATGTTGGCCGCGCCAAGGTTCACGTTGCGCGCCAGAATAATAGACAGCGGCGTACGCGACAGCGGATAGCTTTCGGATGGTTGGTTGGACTTCTTGTCAAAGATCACAACCGTGTTGCTTCCTGCGACAACCAGCGCGCTTTCAGGTGGGTTGTATTCAAACCGCACCTTCCCGGGACGCTTGATATAGATTGTGCCGGTACTGATCGAACCGTCATCATTGATCTGAGTGAACTCGCCCTTGGCCGTTTGAAGCTTGTTGAGATAAGCGGAGATATGCCCCAGAGGGAGCTTTTGCGCCGCCGCTGCCAGAGGTGTCATTACCGCGAGGCCAACTGCCAGACCAAGTGAAGTGAGGATACGCATATCAATCGCCTTGTGTATTTCGAAGAACATTTCGTTGCTTCAGACATAGGGCTGATGCCTATGATATGCGATATCAAATGCCGGATTTCTCTGGGGGTGCCATGCGTTAGGCGAAAAAACACCGCCGGGAGAGAGTGCCCGGCGGTGGGATGGTGCATCAAAACAAGGGTATTGGAGGTAAGCCTTAGCCCTGTTGTTCCGGCACAAGTATTTCGCGTTTGCCAACGTGGTTCGCAGGAGACACGAGGCCTTGATCCTCCATCTGCTCTACCAACCGTGCGGCTTTGTTATATCCGATAGCAAGTTTGCGCTGGATATAGCTTGTTGAACACTTGCGGTCTTTGATCACGATGGCAACTGCCTGATCGTAGAGCGCGTCTTCGCCATCGGTGTTTCCGCCCAGACCCAGAACTGCATCAATGCTGGCCTCGCTGTCTTCGGCAGGGCCGTCAACAACGCCACCGACATAATCCGGCTCGCCGAATTGCTTGAGGTGGTTCACAATCTCCTCAACCTCTTCGTCGCTGACAAAAGGTCCGTGGCAGCGGGTAATCTTGGCACCGCCCGCCATGTACAGCATATCACCCATGCCCAGCAGCTGTTCGGCCCCCATCTCGCCCAAGATCGTGCGGCTGTCGATTTTCGACGTTACCTGAAACGAGATACGCGTGGGGAAGTTCGCTTTGATCGTGCCGGTGATAACGTCCACGGAGGGACGCTGTGTCGCCATAATGAGGTGGATACCTGATGCACGCGCCATCTGTGCCAGACGCTGGATGCAAGCTTCGATCTCTTTGCCCGCAACCATCATCAGGTCCGCCATTTCGTCAACGATCACGACGATATAGGGCAGCGCCTCTGGTGTGTTCTCTTCTGTCTCGAAAATAGGCTCGCCGGTGTCATCGTCAAAACCGGTTTGAACCGTGCGGCTGAACATCTCACCTTTGGCCAGCGCATCGCGCACACGGCCGTTGTAGCCTTCGATGTTGCGCACGCCCATCTTTGACATCTTGCGATAGCGTTCTTCCATCTCGCCCACGGTCCACTTGAGCGCGACGACCGCCTTTTTCGGGTCGGTCACAACGGGGGACAGCAAATGCGGAATGCCGTCATAAACCGACAGTTCCAGCATCTTGGGGTCAATCATGATCAGGCGACATTCTTCCGGCGTCAGCTTGTAGAGCAGCGACAGGATCATCGTGTTGATCGCCACAGATTTACCGGAGCCCGTGGTACCCGCAATCAGGAGGTGGGGCATCTTGGCAAGGTTCGCGACAACCGGATCACCGCCAATGTCCTTGCCCAAAGCAAGCGGCAGGCGCATGTTGCTGTCGCCGAAATCGCGGGCTGACAGGATTTCGCGTAGGACAACTTTTTCGCGGTTCTCGTTCGGCAGTTCGATACCAATAACGGAGCGGCCGGGCACGGTGGACACACGCGCAGAGAGCGCCGCCATTGAACGCGCGATATCGTCGGCAAGGCCAATCACGCGGCTGGCCTTAAGACCCGGTGCAGGCTCAAGTTCGTACATCGTGACAACGGGGCCGGGACGGACGGCGACGATCTCGCCTTTCACGCCGTAATCATCAAGCACGCTTTCCAGCATCCGCGCATTTTCCTCAAGCGCTTCATCCGACAGGTGAAGGCGCTGGATTTCTTCGGGGTTTTCCAGAAGGTTCAGAGGCGGCAGCTCAAAGCCCGGATGCGTGTCCTCAAAAGTCAGCGCCGGTTGTGCTTCGGCTTTGGCTTGCTTTGACGGCTGCACCACCTTGCGGGCGGGCTGCTGCACAATCTGGCGCGGGGCGGCGACAGGGATTGGCGGGACAACCGGTTCCGGCGCTTGCTGCAGTGGCAAGGTGTCTTCGATCACAGGCTCGTCTACAGGCATCGGGGCAACCGGGATAGGCGCGGATGGAGCTGCCACGACAGGCGAAGGCGCTTGGACAGATGCCGGTTGCGTCGCGGTCAAAGGCGGCTCTGCCCGCAGAGGTGCGGCTTCCGGTTGTGCCGTCAAAGGTGGCTCAGCGCGCGCGGCAGATTGCGGTTGGCTGGTATCCAGCAACAGCGCGTCCGGGCCACGCCCCCGCCCTCTGGTCAACGGCGCGGTCGTCTGTGTGTGCACGGCAGTCGTCGAGCGCACTCGGTTCTTGATCACGTCGGCGATCTTGGATTTGATCCGGTCGTCCCGCGGCGCTTCATCCACTTCAGCGTCGCTATACTGTTCAACAAGTTCCGGTTCGGGCATGGGCTCAGGCCGTTTGATCAGCGCAGGCATCCGCGCCAGAAGGCCTGTTTTGGCCTCGGCAGATTCAGCCGTCATTGCAGGTTCATCTGGCATATGCGCTGGCATCTGCAAAGGCGACTGCGGTTGCATAGCGGGGTTCATCGCCTCGAATGCGGCTTGCTCTTCCGCCTCGATCCGCGACCGTTCGCGGCGGTCAGCGTGACGGGCCTGAATGCCCTGCGCGGCCTGCACAGCACCGGTGGCACCTTTGCCCAATAGGTTCATCAGCATGGCATAGGCCATGATCACGCCGACAATCAGGAACTTCGCAAGGCGCTGCAACTCAACTTTGGTGAAGCCCAGAACAAACGCGCCAAACACAAGGATGGCAATGCCCATCAGCAGCGACATCAGTTTAACCGTGAACGTCGAACCAATAGGCAGCAGTGTCAGAACAGCGCCCATAACGGTATCGCCGAACAGCCCGCCAAGACCGAAACTATGTGTCTGGATCCAGTCCGGTCCGGGGGCAAGGGTCGCCCCGTAGATTGCCCCAAGCGCCACTGCGATGGGCGCGAAAATCAAACGTCCAACAGCGCGTTCCTGCCCGTAGTGCAAAGCAAATCGCGCACCCCAGACCAAAAGCACAATTGCAACGCCCCACGCGCCCCACCCCACGATCATGAACAAAGGAGCCGCGATGGATGCGCCCATGCGCCCCATCCAGTTCTGCACCGGGGCATCTGTCGACATCATCCAGTTGGGGTCTTCTGGGGTGTAGCTGCCAATCATCATCGCGGCCATCACGCCGAGCAGGATCAGCACAAGACCCAGCAATTCCTTGCCGCGTTTTTCGATAGCTTCCGCCATGTTGCTGTCCAACAAGGGATCGCGCCCGCGCGTCTGATATGCCATTACTCTGCTTCCTCGTTCAATTCCGGATAAAGGCAGTCGCGGATCAATTCCAAACCGCGTTCCGCTTCATCCTTTGGGGCGACCAGTGCCACCCGAATATACTTGGTGCCGGGATTTCCCCGGTCTGTGTCCTGTGCGAGGTATCCCCCCGGCAGAACCTTTACGCCTGTCTCGCGCCACAGTTTGACTGCGGCTTCTTCGTCATTTTCAACGGGTAGCCACAAAAAGAACCCTGCATCGGGGCTGACGTAGCCCTCTACATTTCCCAGAATGCGGTCCGCGATCTCATACTTCTCTCGGTACATCTCGCGGCTCTCTTCGACGTGCGCCTCATCATTCCACACGGCCGCGGCGGCCTGCTGCAAAGGCAGCGGCAAAGGTGCGCCTGCGTAGTTGCGCAATTGCTTGATCTCGCGGATCGTATCGGGGCCGGAAGCGACAAAGCCAGAGCGCAAGCCAGGCAGGTTCGACCGTTTGCTAAGCGAGTGAAAGATCACCACGCGGTTGCGATCAGTCCCCAGTTCCTCGGCCATTTGCATCGCCCCGACAGGCGGCGTGTCACGGTAAATCTCGGAATAGCATTCATCGGCGAAGATCTTGAAATCGTACTTTTCTGCCAAGGCGAACAGGCGGGTCCAGTAGTCCTTGTCTGCCACGGCACCCTGCGGGTTGGCCGGAGAGCAGATATAGGCAGCTGTGGTCCGCTTCAGCGTTTCTTCGGGAACGCCATGAAAGTCTGGTAGATGCCCTGTTTCGCTGGTGGCGTTTACCATGACCGGATCAGCACCGCCGGAAATTGCGCCGATCATGTACACCTGATAAAACGGGTTCGGCATCAGAATGGCAGGCTTTTGCCTGTTCTTGGTCTCGGGACATACGGCGATCACGGCATTGTACAGCCCTTCGCGTGTGCCATTGAGCGCCATCACTTCGGTATCAGCGTTCAGGTCGGCACCATACCGCCGCTTGATCCAGCCCGCGATGGCAGTCTTCAACTCGGGGGAGCCGTCATTCGGCGGATAGCTGTTAAATCCGGCCGCATTTTGGGCGATCACGTCCGTAACCCAAGCCGGAAACGCATGTTTCGGCTCGCCTATGGTCATCTGGATCAGCGGCCCGCCGCCCTCGTGCACATCAAGAAGTGCGCGCAGACGCGGCCAAGCATGAGCCGGAAGGTTCGAAAACCGCTCGGGGTACAACATCAAAACTGCCTCGGATCGGGATCATTAACGCCCCGTTTGTCTCAAAGTACCCAAGGCAGGCAGGCGCGTCCAGAAAAACCGGAACGCGTTCAGAGGTTTGTGGCATTTCCGCCAGAGCTAGCGTAGCGCGTCTTCGACTGCTGCCCCCAGTCGCAAAAGCAACTCTTCCATATCTGGTGGGCACATCATCATCAGACCACAAGAAGGCGTGTCCGTGGGCAGGGTCAGCGCACAAAGCCCCATTAGATTGCCGATGCGGGTGTTTCTAAGCGCCAGCAGGTTCTCGGTGAGATAGAATTCGTGATCCTGCTCCAAGCGATCCAGATTTGGCGGTAGAATGGGTGCCGAAGGGACAAGGACGGCGTCATACCCCGCGACCGCCGCATCATAGCGAGCACGCAGAGCATCCAGTTTCGCCCACGACGCCACATAGTCGGCACCTGAATGGTTTTGACCCAGACGAAACCGCATCAGGATTTCTTCGTACATTGCATCTGGGTTCGCTTCGATCACGTCACGCCACAAGCCGTAAGCCTCTGTCGTAAAAAGGCAGGTCGCCAAGGGCATTGCTTCGCTTACCTCGTCGACGTCGATTTCGTCTATGATGGCACCCGCCTCGCGCAGCTTGGCGATCGCAGCGTTGAACGCGTTCAGCGGCTCATCGCGGATATCTTCAAGCGCCACGTTCTTCAGCACTGCAAAGCGCAGTCCCTCCACTTCGGCATTTCTCAAATCGGGGGCCGGGTTTCCTTCCAGTATACCCAGCAAAAGCGCTGCATCCTCGACGGAGCGGCAAAGCGGTCCAATTGTGTCGAACTTCATCGCCAGCGGCACAACCCCCTCAAGAGTTAGCCGACCGGAAGTGGTTTTAAGGCCGACCAGATCATTCCAGGCGGACGGAATACGCACAGAGCCGCCAGTGTCCGTACCGATACCCGCTGCCGCCAGACCAAACGCAACGGAGGCCGCGGCACCGGAAGAGGAGCCGCCAGAAACAGCGCTTTCATCATTCACGCAGGGCGATGTGGCGGTGCTTGGGTTATGACCCAAACCGGAAAACGCGAGCTCGCTCATGTGGGTTTTTCCAAGACAAACCAGCCCTGCCGCCGTTGCGTTGGACAACACAACCGCGTCGCGGTCAGGCACACGCCCGGCAAGCAGCTTTGATCCTGCTTCGGTGATCGTGCCTGCGCTATCAAACAGGTCTTTCCAAGAGACTGGCACCCCATCAAGCAAGGACAGACGATGACCTGACTTTGCACGCTCTGATGCGGCTTTCGCTTCGGCAAGGGCACGGGCATGCGTCACGCGGGCATAAATACGGTCGCGCAAGGGGTGGGCGTCGATGGCATCAAGGTAGGTTTGACACAGGGTCAGGGGATCAATCTCGCCCCGGCCGATGCCGCGCCCCAGATCCGCTGCGGTCATTGTCAGCCAACTTTGCATGTTTGTTCTCCCCAAGAAATTGATCGCCCGACAGGGTTGCGCATGACGGTAGCGACGCTTGCGCACATGGACAATCCCTGCCTTGCGCCCATATGGAGGGGCATGAGTTTTGATACAGATATTGCAATCGTCGGTGGCGGTTTGAATGGCACAGCTCTGGCGCTTGCTTTGGCGCAGGCGGGCCAGCGTGTGACGTTGATAGATGCACAAGGCATCGCCCCGCGTCAGAGTCCCGATTTTGATGGCCGCTCCTACGCGCTGGCACTCGCATCAACACGGTTGTTGGATGGCATCGGTATCTGGCAGGATATTGAGCCGAACGCACAACCGATGCTTGAGATCAAAGTAACGGATGGGCGCGCCGGTGACGGGCCGTCGCCGATGTTCATGCATTTTGATCACGCCGAGATCGAAGAAGGCCCGATGGGCTTTATGGTTGAGGACCGGCACCTGCGGCGTGTCCTGATGGATGCTGTAGCCGCATCGGATCTTGTCACCCAGATGAATGGCGAAAGCGTTGTACGTCAGCATGTCGATGCTGCGGGGATCACTCTGGCCCTTGCAAACGAAGAGACCCTGCGCGCGCGATTGGCCGTTGGTGCGGACGGGCGCGGTACGGGGATGGGTCAACGTGCAGGTATCAAGCGCATAGAATGGGACTATGACCAGACAGCGCTGGTCTGTGCAATTTCGCATGAAAAGCCGCATAATGGTGTGGCGCACCAGTTCTTCATGCCGCCAGGCCCTCTGGCTATCCTTCCGTTGACAGAAAACAGGTCATCCATTGTCTGGAGCGAAAATGCCGCGAATGCAGCTGCGATCAATGCCCTTTCGGACGAGGATTATCTGGGCGTTTTGCGCCCCCGTTTCGGTAGTTTTCTGGGTGAGGTTTCGCTCGCCGGTGCGCGTTACACCTATCCGCTGGGCCTGTCGCTTGCCCATATGATGGTTGCCCCACGCGTGGCGCTTGTTGGTGATGCGGCGCATGGCGTGCATCCGATTGCAGGTCAGGGTCTGAATGCAGGTCTGCGCGATATCGCGGCACTGGCCGAGGTTATCGCAGACGCCGCCCGTCGGGGCGAAGACATTGGATCAGATGCAGCGCTGGCGCGGTATCAGGAATGGCGCAGATTCGACAACGCCGCGTTGGCATTGGCGACAGATAGCTTCAACCGGCTGTTTTCGAATGATAATCCATTGGTTCGCATGGCGCGTGATATTGGAATGGCAGCCGTGAACGCCCTACCCGGCTTGCGCCGAGGATTCATTCGTGAAGCAGCCGGACTAACTGGCGACCTGCCCCGCCTCATGCGGGGCAAGCCCCTTTAGTCAAGCTTACGCGCCTCATCGATCAGCATAACGGGGATCCCGTTACGGATCGGATAGGCCAGTGATGCCGCCTTTGACACAAGTTCCTGCTTGTCCGCATCATAGCTGAGCCTTGTCTGGGTGCGCGGACATACCAACGCCTCCAGCATTCGGCGGTCAAATTGGACAACTGTGTCGTTCATTGCATCATTCCCTCATCCTGCCCGCCCCGCATGGCATACTCGATCAGCGTTACCAACGTCTCACGCCGCGTTTCTAGCGAGGGTGCCTCAAGGAGCGCCTGTTTGTCCTCAGGATCAAGGTCCAGCATCATCGAAAGGGAGTTGATGAGCAACTCATCATCGGCCTCTTTCAACGTGCTCCAGTCAGCAGAAAGGCCACGCGTTTCAAAGTACCGCCCAAGCAGATCAAGGAATGGCTTCCGGTGAAAACCATCATCCCCCTCCTCATCGCCCAAGTCACGTTCGAAACCGTCCCAGCTTACATCGCATTTGCGATACGGGCTGAAACCTTCGACCTCTTTGACCACCCGAAAACGCGATACACCCCCGAGGGTGATCATGTACCGGCCGTCTTCGGTCTCTGAAAACTGGGTGATGCGCCCTGCGCATCCGATGGTGTGCAAGCCCGAACCTTCGCGGCCCGGAATTGCATTTGGCTGTACCATACCGATCAGCCGCGCGTCTGTCTTGAGCGCATCTTCGATCATCTGCAGGTACCGCGGTTCAAAAATATGCAATGGTAGTCGTGAGCGCGGAAGCAAGAGTGCTCCTGCCAACGGAAAAATCGCAATTGTGTCGGGTAGTTCTGTTGGCTTTATCATAGCGAACGATCTAGCGCTGCTGAATGATCAGGCAAATATCATCGAGCTCAATTTGCGTCTTCCATTCAAAACAACGGGATCGTTTGGTTTCAAAGCGTCGAAAATGGTAAAGAGCTGGGTCTTGGCGGCACCTTCATTCCATTCCTTGTCGCGCTTGAAAAGCTCTAGCAGATGGTCAACTGCGCCTTCGGCGTCGTCGTTTGCATAAAGCGCCTGCGCGAGGTCGAAACGCGCCTGTAAATCGTCTGGCGCGTCTTCTACCGCTTGGGTCAGCTCTGCCACTGGACCGGCATCTGCGGCCTGACGGGCAAGCTGCAATTGCGCATGCGCTGCTTCAAGCTCGGGCGCGGTGGAAATTTCAATCGGTGCACCGTTCAACAAGGCTTCGGCCTGATCCAGTTCGCCCATCGCAATATGCGCACGTACCATGCCGCCGTAGGCACCGGCGTGGTTCGGGTCTTCGCCAAGGATTGCCGCAAATGTTTGGGCGGCATCAGATGCAGCCCCTTCCGCCAGCATTTCTTCTGCGGCCTCAATCGCTTCGGCCAGCCCGTCACCCGGCGCTTCGCCACCCGCAGCTTTCACTACACGGTCAACGAATTCTTTGATTTCGGACTGGGGTACGGCACCCTGAAACCCGTCAATCGGCTGACCTTTGTGAAAGGCATAAACCGTCGGGATGGACTGGATTTGCAACTGCCCGGCGATCATCTGCGCCTCGTCCACGTTGACCTTGACCATCTTCACAGCACCCTTGGCTGCTTTGACTGCGTCTTCAAGCTGGGGGCCAAGTGTCTTGCACGGACCACACCAGGGGGCCCAGAAATCCACGATTACCGGGATATCCTGCGAGGCTTCGACCACGTCGGTCATAAAGCTTGCTTCGTCGCTGTCCTTGATCAGATCAGCAGTGTCGGCGCCCGCAGCGCCCATCAGATTCAGTTCCATATCATCATTCCTCGCTTGTCGCGTTTGCCCCTATATGAGGGCTGAGCCTGCGAATTCAAAGGTCAAAGGTGGCAAATACCGGTGCATGATCGCTGGGTTGCTCCCATCCGCGCACGGCACGCCCGATATGACTGGAGTGTGCCGCATTCGAAATGTCAGGTGTTGCCCAGATGTGATCTAATCTGCGGCCTTTGTCAGCAGCGTCCCAATCGGGGGAACGATAGGACCACCAACTATACAGGTTCCCATCCGGAATGTCCTGCCGCGTAATGTCCACCCAACGGCCTGCGTCTTGTGTGGCCCCGAATGCTTCGACCTCCACCGGCGTGTGGCTGACAACCTTGAGCAGCTTTTTGTGATCCCAGACATCATCCTCGCGCGGTGCGATGTTGAGGTCCCCGACAAGGATCGACTTTTCAGGCTTTTCCGCGTGGAACCAATCCCGCATCTCTGCGAGGTAATCCATCTTCTGACCAAATTTCTCGTTTATTGCACGGTCGGGTTTGTCCCCTCCCGCGGGTACATAAAAATTGTGGATGGTTGTGCCATTCTCAAGCCGCGCGGCTACGTGGCGGGCATGTCCAAGGCTTGCAAAATCCTTATCGCCACAATCCTCCAGCGGCAGTTTCGACAGGATCGCCACGCCGTTATAGCCTTTCTGACCGCGTGCCACCATGTGCGTGTAACCAGCGGCAGCAAACCCTTCGAGGGGGATCTTTTCTACCGGGCTTTTGCATTCCTGAAGGCACAGAACATCGGGACCGTGTTCCGCCAGAAGGCGCAGCACCAGCGGTTCGCGCAGTCGGACAGAGTTGATGTTCCAGGTGGCGAGCGTAAAGGGCATATGGAAGGCTCCGCTTTGGTCAGATTTGCGCGCAACCTACCCGCTGCGCACGAGCGCCGCCATGGGCAATTGATAGAGAAAGGCGGGGCCGGCCATCACCCGAGGCAGATGCCAAAAAAAAGCCGGACCCAAAGGTCCGGCCAGTTCAACAGGGAGGTATGTGTCATTACCCGGACACACTCTTCGGGATAAGAACCGAGCGGAAACTCATGAAAAAAGCCGCTCTATGGTATTAACTTCAAACTGCGGGAATGGTTCCCCGCATTATGCCATTAATCTATAGCCTCCAGATTCGGTTACAAGAAGGCAAACGTTTGACGGATCCGGTTCGATTTTCTGGCGCAGTCTGTAAATGTGAGTTTCCAGCGTGTGCGTGGTGACACCCGCGTTGTAACCCCAGACCTCATGCAGCAGTACATCCCGCGGCACGACACCTTCGGTTGAGCGGTAGAGGAACTTCAGAATGTTTGTTTCTTTCTCTGTCAGGCGGATCTTGGTGTCATCCTCACGCACAAGCATCTTCATTGATGGCTTGAAGGTGTACGGGCCAAGCTGGAATACCGCATCTTCTGACTGTTCATGCTGACGCAACTGCGCGCGGATACGGGCCAACAGCACCGGAAACTTGAACGGTTTAGCGACGTAGTCATTTGCCCCTGCGTCCAGACCAAGGATCGTGTCAGCATCTCCGTCATGGCCTGTCAGCATCATAATCGGGCTTTTGACCCCTTGTTTGCGCATCAGACGGCAAAGCTCGCGTCCGTCGGTGTCAGGTAGACCCACATCGAGGATAACGAGGTCATAAAGCGCCTCTTTGGCGCGTGACATAGCATCAGCCCCGTTGCCTGCCTCGAAGACATCGAAATCTTCGGTCATGATCAGCTGCTCGCTCAGCGCCTCGCGCAGATCGTCATCATCATCAACCAGCAGGATCTTCTTGAGCTGTGCCATTGTGGGTTCCTTACTCCGTGTTGGTTTATAGATGAGGGTCATCCCTTGTTGTCACAAGGTGTGACCCTCAAGTTTCACGGCCTCGTGTGCGCGAGGGCTTGAAATGTTTCAATTTGTGTCTGGCTGGCATAGATAAAAGTCCAAGCGCTTGCGGAGTTGTAACAAAATGACCTTTGCCCCCGACATCACCGAACAACTGGCCCGCGCACGGGCCGACCTGCGCATGGGGGTACCTGTGGTGCTCAAGGGACATCCTTCGGCACTGGTCATGGCGGCTGAAACACTGACGGCTGCCCGGTTTGCTGACCTGCTCGCACTTGGTGGTGCGCCGGTTCTGGCGGTGACGGCACGGCGCGCGCAAACGCTGAAAGCGCATGTCTATGACAAGGATCTTGCGCGGTTACTGATCCCCGAGGATGCCACGCCAGCGTGGGTGCAGAGCATCGCCGACCCGGCGGATGACTTGCGTGTGCCGCTCAAGGGGCCGTTTACATGCCAGCGTGACGGCAAAGCGGACCTGCACCGTGCGGCGATACAGCTTGCCAAAGACGCACGGCTCTTGCCTGCGGTACTCGTGCTGGAACTGGCAGACGGTTCTGCCTTTGCAGCGCAGCATTGTTTGACAGAGATTGATCTGCCGACCGCCATGACAGCCCTTCTTCATGCCAGCGAATTACATCCGGTTGTCAGCGCCCGCTTGCCGATGGAGTTTTCGGAAGCTGGCAGGCTTCACATTTTTCGGCCCGAGGACGGTGGCGAGGAACACTATGCTATCGAAATCGGCCGTCCCGATCGGGCCAAGCCCGTGTTGGCACGTCTGCATTCCGCCTGTTTTACCGGCGACGTACTTGGCAGCTTGAAGTGTGATTGCGGGCCGCAGTTGCGCTCCGCGCTTGCGCAGATGGGTGAGGCCGGACAGGGTGTGTTACTCTACCTCAATCAGGAGGGCCGTGGGATCGGGCTGGCCAATAAAATGCGCGCCTATTCGTTGCAGGATCAGGGTTTTGATACCGTTGAGGCCAATCACCGGTTGGGGTTTGAGGATGATGAGCGTGATTTCCGGATCGGCTCTGACATACTGAAATCTATGGGTTTTTCATCCGTGCGGCTGCTAACCAACAATCCCCGCAAGGTCGCGATGATGGAGACCAGCGGCATCAGGGTCGAAGAACGTGTACCGCTGAAGGTAGGCGAGAACGCACATAATCGTGGCTACCTCGCGACCAAAGCAGCGAAGTCGGGCCACCTGTTGTGAGCCACCGCGCCTCCCCTTGGGATATGGTTCTGACACCTACCGGCCTTCGTTTTCGGGGGGATAAATATCCGTGTTCTATCGGTAAGGGCGGCCTGAGCTTGCGCAAGAAAGAAGGCGACGGGGCAACACCGCGTGGCATCCACCGGATTGTGGGGATGTTGTACCGCCCCGACCGCATACCGCCTCCGACAGACTGGGCGCTGCCCATCGGTCGGGGCGATCTGTGGTCTGATGATCCGACGCACGAGGACTACAATATGATGGTCCGTGCCCCCTACCTCTATAGCCATGAAAAGCTGCGTAGGGCTGATCCGCTTTATGATCTGGTGATTCTCACGGACTGGAATTGGCCCTACGCGGTCAAAGGTCGGGGATCCGCCATCTTTATGCACCAGTGGCGGCGGCCGGGGTATCCGACCGAAGGTTGCATCGCGCTCAGCCGGGCGGATCTGCATAGGCTTGCGCCCAAGATCGAACATCGCACAAGGCTAATTGTACCGTAGTTCAGGGTGTTAGCCCGTCGTCGTGCGTTCTCCGAAAATGGCAGAGCCGACACGCACGTGGGTTGCCCCCAGCGCGATCGCCCGTTCGAAATCGCTACTCATCCCCATTGAAAGGCCCTGCAACCCGTTGCGAGCTGCAATTTTCGCCAACAATGCAAAGTGCAAGCTTGGCTCTTCGTCGACTGGCGGGATGCACATCAAACCCTTTACGGGCAAATCCATACCCAGACATTCGGTAATGAAGGCATCAGCGTCTCTGGGCATAACCCCTGCTTTTTGCTCTTCCTCACCGGTGTTCACCTGAATGAACAGCGCAGGGCAGTGCCCGTCTTCTTGCGCTATGCGCGCGATTGTCTTGGCCAGTTTAGGACGGTCGAGCGTATGGATCGCGTCAAACAAGCCCATCGCCTGCCGCGTCTTGTTGCTTTGAAGCGGACCGATCAGGTGCAGATCAACGCCTGCAAAGGATTCGCGGAAGTCTGGCCATTTTCCGGCGGCTTCCTGCACCTTGTTTTCACCAAAAGAGCGATGACCTGCTTCTAGAACAGTTTGGACGCGCGCGTTCGGCTGTACCTTGCTGACGGCGATCAACTTGACGCTGTCAGTATCCCGCCCTGCGTTTTTCGCCGCGGCTTCAATTCGTGCAGTGATGTCTTGCAGGCCCATGTCAGTCCCCTTCTGAATTCATCAGGACGTAACATTGTCACCCCGCAAAAGAAAAGGGGCAGGCCAAAGGCCCACCCCAAATCGTCTTAGGTTTGTTCAACTCAGAAGTCGAAACGAACACCCAAGTCAACCAGTGTCTCGTCACCGACGGAACCGCCTGTGGAAACACCACCGCGGAGCGATGTGCCGCCGCCGAGGCTGTGGTTGAAGTCGATACCGAAGCCGGTTTCGGACCACTGATCAGCGTCCGCAATGTATGCTTCGATGTTTGTCGCTGCGCCAACGTCAAAACGACCGGTCAGAACGATGTGGTCGCCTGCTGTGCCGTTGTCAGCATAGGCCAGTGTCATGTCGACTGGACCGAAGGAACCGGAAACGTATGCCGCCAGCTCTGTGTCTGCCGCGTTGTCGGAGTCCTGTGCACCCAGACCGAAGTCAAAGCCACCAGCTTTGTACGCAACTGTTGCTGCGATACGGTCGTCTGTATCGGAAGCAGAAACGTGTACGGACAGATCGCCAGCGGAGTACATTACTTCAACGCCGTTGTCGCCTGAGTTACCCAGACCGCCGGAGGAGTACGCATCGCCGCGGAAGTTGTACGCGGTGTAGTCGTAGTTGTGGCCTGTCAGACCCAGATCGATTGGGTACATGCCGCGGAATGATTCCAGAGCACCGAAGATGTTACCAACGCCGACTTCCAGACCACCGGAACGTGCGAAGAAACGCGCGCCGTTTGTCATGCCCTGCTGGCCTTCGTTCTGCTGGATACGAACGCGTGCACCGAATGTGACGCCTGCGTCAGATTCTGCTGTCGCGTCGATCTGCAGGCGGAAACGTGAAGTTACGTTTGTCGCGCTGTCGCCTGTGCCATCGTCTGTGATGTGCACGATACCAAAGCGACCATAGCCGCCGAAAGTAACGTCTGCTGCTGCAACGCCGGCGGTCGCAACCAGAGCCGTTGTAGCGAAGAGAACTTTTTTCATGAGTTTTCCCTCGGTTTGAATTCAAATGCCCCGACCGGGGAATCCGGAAAGGGTACGAGGGGTTTTTGCATCCAATGGGCTGTAGTTTGCAAGGAGCCTGAAACGGTTGATGCCAATGGCGCGCGCAATGGTGCAGCTTTGCCACAGTGGCGACAGTGCCCGATAACCCGTTCCGATCACCGGCGATCTGCACAGCCATATGCCAAGGGTGGCACGGACCATACCCTGGCGTAGTCTATTACATATGCCTTGCTCACGCGGCAGAGCTTGGGTAGACCAAGATCAAACAGGCAAAGGAAGTCCGCAATGGCCCTCAAGACCATGAGCAAAATCGTACTGGCCCTTGTGACGGTCGGAGGACTCGCCGCATGTGGTGGACCCAATGTGGTTCCTGACGCCTATACTAATCCTAATAACCCTAACAATATCGAAACCGATCCGAACAACACGATCTGGTCGATTTTCCGCAACAACACAGCGGACACGACAATCGCAGTGAACAAATACCTCTGGACGGCATCGCTGGAAGTGCTGAGCTTTTTGCCGGTTCAGTCGGTCGATCCGTTCACCGGTGTTATTGTAACCGGCTACGGCACACCTCCGGGTGGCGGGCGTGCGTACCGCGCCACTGTGCTGGTTGATGATCCCGCGCTTGACGCCCGTTCCCTGAACGTGGCCCTTCAGACCCGCGGAGGCCGCGCCGTAAGCAAAGCCACCGCGCGAGCCGTTGAAGATGCCATCCTAAGCCGTGCGCGCGAGCTACGCATCGCAGACAACAGGTTCTGAGCCCTTTCCAATTCACGTCTTTCACGCCGGGCCCTGTCACACCAACAGCCCGGCGTTTTCAATTCCAACAAGGTCCGATCACAGATGTCCCGATACTCCCCCGCCGAAATCGAAGCCCGCTGGCAGAGCGCCTGGGAAAAGAACGAAACGTTCAAAGCCGTACGCGATGCTGCAAAGCCGAAATACTATGTGCTTGAGATGTTTCCCTATCCTTCGGGCCGCATCCACATGGGCCATGTGCGCAACTATACGATGGGCGACGTGATCGCGCGCTATAAGATTGCGACCGGCCACAACGTACTGCACCCGATGGGATGGGATGCCTTTGGTATGCCCGCCGAAAACGCCGCGATGGCTATCGGCGGTCACCCCAAGGACTGGACGTACGGCAACATCAAGGACATGCGCGACCAGATGAAGCCGCTGGGCCTGTCTATAGACTGGTCCCGCGAATTCGCCACCTGTGATCCGGAGTACTACGGCCAGCAACAGGCCCTGTTCCTCGATTTTCTCGACGCCGACCTTGTCTATCGCAAGAACGCCATCGTGAACTGGGACCCCGTCGACATGACGGTTCTGGCGAACGAACAGGTAGAGGCCGGTCGCGGCTGGCGCTCTGGTGCCTTGGTAGAACGGCGCGAGCTGACACAATGGTTCTTCAAGATCTCCGAACATTCCGAGGAACTGCTCGACGCGCTCGACAGTCTCGACAACTGGCCGGCCAAGGTAAAACTGATGCAGGCCAACTGGATCGGAAAATCGCGCGGATTGCAGTTTGCCTTTTCAACAGTAGACGCCCCTGATGGTCATGACCGCATAGAAGTGTATACAACGCGACCTGATACGCTGTTGGGTGCGTCCTTTGTTGGTATCTCGCCGGATCATCCGCTGGCCAAGGTGCTTGAAAAGGACAATCCTGAGGTTGCGGCGTTCTGTGCCGAATGCCGCAAAGGCGGCACCACCGAAGAGGCCATCGAGACCGCAGAGAAGCTCGGTTACGATACGGGCATCACAGTGCGTCATCCCTTTGACACGTCGCACGAACTGCCGGTCTATATCGCCAACTTCATCCTGATGGACTACGGCACCGGTGCGATCTTTGGCTGTCCTGCCCATGATGAACGCGACTTCGAGTTTGCGACAAAGTACGATTTGCCGATCATCTCGACCTATCTGCCTTCCGAAGAAAGCGACGACACGCTGAATGAAGCCTATGTGCCAGCGAAGACCGAGAAGGTATTCTACAACCGTGGTTTTGCTGGTGACAAATGGCAGACAGGTAACGAAGCGATTGATGCGGCGATTGCATTTTGCGAATCCAACGGTGTCGGCCAGGGCGTCACCAAGTTTCGCCTGCGCGATTGGGGCCTTTCGCGCCAACGCTACTGGGGGTGTCCGATTCCCGTTGTGCATTGCGATGCCTGCGGTGTTGTACCGGAGAAGAAAGAGAACCTGCCGATTGAATTGCCCTATGACGTAGATTTCGACACGCCGGGCAATCCGCTTGACCGTCATCCGACATGGCGCGACTGCGCCTGCCCGTCTTGTGGTGCCCCCGCCAAGCGCGAAACCGATACAATGGATACCTTCGTCGATTCGTCGTGGTATTTCGCGCGGTTCACCGCGCCGGACGCGGAAACGCCAACCAACATGGAAGACGCCAAATACTGGATGAATGTCGATCAATACATCGGCGGAATCGAGCACGCGATCCTTCACTTGCTTTACTCGCGCTTCTTTGCCCGCGCGATGCAGATCACCGGCCATTTGCCGGAAAGCGCAATCGAACCGTTTGATGCGTTGTTTACCCAAGGCATGGTGACGCACGCGATCTACCAAACGCCCAAGCAGGACGGTCGTCCGACTTATCACTATCCCGAAGAGGTCGAGCTGCGGGATGGTAAGGCCTTCCTCAAGAAAGACGGCAACGAAGTGGAAGTGGTGCCGTCGGCGAAGATGTCGAAGTCCAAAAACAACGTCGTCGACCCGCTCAACATCATTTCGAACTACGGCGCGGACACAGCCCGCTGGTTCGTGCTGTCCGATTCGCCTCCAGAACGCGACGTGGAGTGGACTGCCTCCGGTGCCGAAGCGGCGTTCAAACACCTTGGTCGCGTCTGGAACATCAGCGACCGTATTGGTGCCATGGACAAAGACGCTGCTGGTTCGGGTGATGATGAACTGCTGCGCACGATGCACAAAACCATCCATGATGTTACGATGGGTGTGGAATCCTTCGGCTTCAACGCTGCCATCGCCAAGCTTTATGCTTTCACGGCGGCCTTGCAGAAATCCAAGGCAGGATACGCGGCACAACGTGAAGCCGTGATGACGCTGGCTCAACTGATGTCGCCGATGACACCGCATCTGGCCGAAGATATCTGGACGCAACAGGGTGGCGACGGGATGATCGTGACAGCACCCTGGCCCAAAGCCGATGAGGCGATGCTGGTCGATGACACTGTCACCATGCCCATCCAGATCAACGGCAAACGTCGGGCCGAAATTCAGGTCCCTGCCGATATGGCGAAGGAAGAGGTTGAAAAGATCGCGCTGGCGCATGAAGCTGTGATCCGAACCCTGGACGGTGCCACGCCTAAAAAAGTCATCGTCGTCCCTGGACGGATCGTGAATGTCGTTGCTTAACAGACGCTCTCTTTTGCTTGCTCCGCTGGCGCTTGTCGCCTGCGGGTTTGAGCCTGTGTATGGCCCCGGCGGCACGGGCACTCTCTTGCAGAACCGCGTGCTGGTTGATGCACCGGGCAGTCAGGACAGCTATCTGCTGACCCGCGAGATTGAAGAACGTCTGGGTCGCAGTAATGAACCGGCCTATGCGCTTTCACTGGATCTGCGGCTTTCAACTGCGCAGCTTGCGATTGACCGCGAAGGTGACACCGGCCGTTTCAACCGGGTTGCGAACATCAACTACAGTCTGCGTGATGTGGCGACCGGCCAGATTGTCACCTCCGGCTCTGTCGAGAATTTCGTCGGCTATTCCGCGACGGGTACAACGGTCGAAACACTGGCCGGAGAGCTTGATGCCCAGAAACGTCTGATGGTTATCATGGCCGAGCAAATTGTAAGCCGCCTCTATGCCGCAGATCTGAACACATGAAGCTGTCGCCGCGTGATGCAGACGCCTATTTCAAGCGGCCCGATCCAGCCAAGACCGGCGCGCTGATCTTTGGTGGCGATGCCATGCGCGTGGCGCTTAAACGTCAGGAATTGCTGAAATCACTGCTGGGGGATGGCGCGGAAGAGGAAATGCGACTTACCCGTATTCCCGCCGCCGAACTTCGCCGCGATCCTGCGATGCTTCTGGATGCGATCAAGGCGGTCGGATTCTTTCCCGGCCCGCGTGCAGCCTTTGTTGAAGACGCCAATGACAATGTCGCCAAGATACTCATCGATGCGCTGGCCGATTGGCAGGCAGGTGATGCGCAGATCATTGTCACAGGTGGCGATCTCAAGAAAACCTCTAAGGTCCGCAAAGCGTTCGAGGCACATCCCCAAGCCTATGCCGCTGCAATTTACGACAATCCGCCGGACCGTGCCGAAATTGAGCGGTTATTGTCGGAGGCAGGGCTGACACCTGACCAGAACGCGATGGCTGCGCTCTCCGATCTGGCGCGCACGCTTGATCCCGGTGATTTTCGCCAGACGATCGAAAAGCTGTCGCTTTATAAATTGAATGACCAGAGCGCCCTCAGCACCGATGATATTCTCGCTTGCGCGCCAACATCGACTGAAGCGGACGTCGACGATATTTTACACGTCGTGGCAGAGGCCCGCGCCCGCGAGATCGGGCCGGTGATGAGCAAGCTGCAAGCCCAAGGCGTCACTGCGGTGACCCTTACTATCATGGCAACCCGGCATTTCCGAACTCTCTACCGGATCGCGGCCAACCCCGGTGCCCCGATCTATGGAGTGCGGGACCGCGACAGAGTGCAACGGCAAGCCAAAGCATGGGGCGCGGCCAGTTTGGAAACGGCATTAAGCGTGCTGACCGATACCGACCTGACGTTGCGGTCAGCCGGACAGAACGCGCCCGCACTGGCGCTCGTTGAACGTGCTTTCATCCGTTTGGCGATGCTGGGCGCAAAGCGATAAAATAGGGAGATTTCATGTATACAGTTATCGGTGCCACCAAATCGCGTGCATTTCGGGTCATGTGGATGCTTGAGGAACTGGGTGAGGATTATACCCAGATTGCTGCAGGTCCGCGCACACCCGAGGCCAAGAAGTACAATCCGCTGGGCAAAGTTCCTGCCCTGCTCGACGGAGATGAGGTACTGACCGATTCTGTCGCGATCACCACTTATCTTGGTGACAAACACGGGCAACTCACCGCGCCGGCAGGCACTGTCGCAAGGGCGCGTCAGGATGCGATGACGTTTTGGCTGATTGACGAATTCGATGCGATCCTATGGGCCGCTGCCAAGCACAGTTTTGTCTTTCCCGAAGAACGCCGTGTGCCGGTTATCAAAGACAGCCTGAAGGCCGAGTTTGCGCATGCTGCGGACATTCTTGCCGACCGTCTGGATGGTCCGTTTCTGATGGGCGACCAGATGACCCATGCCGATATTCTCGCCGTCCACTGCATCAACTGGTCGATCGGCGCGGGCTTCCCAAGGGTTAACGACAAAATCGGGCTTTGGGCCAAAGGCCTGCGCGAACGGCCTGCGTTCAAGGCGGCGCAGGAAAAGGTCGCGGTTTAGGCCCGCAACGCCCATTCGGCAGCATGCTGTCCTGCCCAGCGCCCTGTCGCAAGGCAGGCTGAAATCAGGTAGCCCCCTGTCGGGGCTTCCCAATCCAGCATCTCGCCCGCAGCGAAGACCCCCGGCAAATCGCGTAACATCAGGCCCGCATCCAGTGCGGAGAAGGGGATGCCGCCCGCGGTTGAAATCGCCTCGTCCATCGGACGCAGTCCCTCATGGCTGATCGGCAGCGCCTTGAGCAATCTTGCCGTTGCGCGCAGTCCTTTGGGCAAGGGACGCGACATTTCCTGCATGAGCGCAATCTGTACCGGTGTCAGCCGCAGCGTCTTGCGCAGATGATTGGCAAAGCTCGCCTTACCCTGCGGTTTGCTTAGCTTCGTGGTGATATCGGGCACCGTCATATCCGGCAGAAGATCAATAAACAGCGGATGCCCTTCGCGTACACCACGCGACACCGAATATACGCCACCACCCTCCAGGCCTCGCGCGGACAAAGTCGCCTCGCCACGGGAGGTATAGGGACCCGCCGTCCACGCCACACCCTTAAGCGCCGCACCGAAGTGCTTTGCCATATAGTCGGACCACGCGATGTTGACCCCCGCATTTGCAGGCTCGAACGGCGCGGTCTTGATGCCCTTGTCGGCCAGAAGGCTCGCCCATGCACCGGTTGATCCCAGCCTTGACCAGCTGGCACCACCCAGAGCGAGTACCGTGGCGTCCGGGCTAAGCGACTGCGGCCCCTCAGGGGTCTCGAAGACAAACTGTTCTGCCTGCCAACCTTGCCAGAGCCACCTGGTCCGTACCTGAACCCCCAGGCTGTCGAGGCGGCCCATCATGGCGCGCAGTAGCGGGGAAGCTTTCATCGCTGTTGGAAAGACACGGCCTGTCGATCCGGTGAAAACCTCCTGATCCAGTCCGCGCGCCCAGGTCTGCACAGCTTCTGCATCGAACGCCTCAATCATGGGAGTGAGCGGCCCGCGTGCTTGCGCAAACGACTGCATGAAGGGCACGAAAGGTTCATCTTTGGTCAGGTTCAGACCAGATTTTCCCGCCATCAGAAACTTGCGGCCTACGGAAGGTTTGCCGTCACACAGGGTGACCTGCAAACCCGCCGTCGCCAGCATTTCGGCAGCCATCAGTCCCCCAGGGCCTGCGCCGATAACAACGGCATGTTTCACGCGTTAACCGTCGGTAGACCGCCTTTAATTTCAACCACCCGCTGCGGATACGGAATTTCGATGCCAGCGTCGCGAAGCGCGTTCCACACGAGGAAAAGCACGTCCGAGGTGTATTTGTTCGGCCCGTCATCCAGCCCGTTCACCCAGAATTCGACCGCAAAATCGATGCCGCTGTCCCCAAAGCCGCGCAGCTCACAATCTGGTGGATAGGGTTCGTTCAGGACTTCGGGGTGCTTGGAAACCGCAGCTTCGATCAAAGCGGGCACCAGATTGATATCGGTGTCATAGCTGACAGAGAACGGTGCCTCGTACCGGTTCGCGGACCCGCTATCGGAATAATTCACAACACGCGTGGTGATGAAATCTTCGTTCGGTACCACGATCCAGCGGCCATCGAATGTCTCAAGAATTGCGGCGCGGGCCATCATCTTGACGATCTTGCCCTGCTCGCCACCATCGAGTTCCACGTAATCGCCAACGGTGGCCTGCCCTTCAACCAGAAGGATCACGCCAGAGATAAAGTTGGATGCGATTTTTTGCAGACCAAAACCAAGACCGACACCAATGGCACCACCCAGAACGGCAAGCGCACTTAGGTTGATACCCATAATGTTCATCAGCAGCAAAAAGCCTACGGCGAAAATCGTGAACTCTGCGGTCTTGATCAAAAGCTGCCTGAGGGAGGGGCGGATTTCCTCATTCTGGGCGATCAATGCGGTGGTCTGGCTGTTTGACCACTGGCCCAGCCAGAACAGCAAGGAACCTGCAATGAGACCGCGCACAAGCGTCATCAACGAGAAGCGGATGTTACCGACGCCGACAATCGTTTCGGTCAGGGTCGTGCTTGCCACATCCAGCAGACCCAAAGTGTAGATCGCCATGATCGGCAGCAGGATATACTTGCCCAGAAGTTTGAGAAACGGATCGGTGATAATGTCACGGACCAGTACGCGTGCGGCCAGAAACAGGAACAGGCGTTTCCCGAAGGCTATGACCGCCCCTGAATCAAACATTGATCGGACAATGCTTTCACCGATACCTGTCAGCGCATAGGCCAGCAGGGGTGAGATAAGCGCAAGGAACGGCAGAACAAAGCGGCGAGGTTTGGCAAAGATGTTGGTGCTTTCGCCCGGATCAATCAGTCGCATCAACGCCGGACGCAACCGGCCGGCGATCAACCTTGCGAGAAGCCATGCCAGCACCAGAAGCGCAAACTGCGACCATGCCGCAGGGCTCAATAGCCATGACAAGGCCAGTTCCCAGCCAATCAAGACATAGCCAGCAGCCTGTTGTACGATTTCCGGCTGAGAGGAGAGATCAAACTCCATATTAACGCCTTGCCTAGTTTATGGTTTGCACTGTCTTGCCCTTTGAGGGCATGAGGATCAAGCCTTAGGTGGTTCTGCCATCAGGCGCTTTGCCCCGACGCGGCGACTTGACAGTGACACATCCACCGGACCACGGTGGCGCAAAATATAAAGAGGCAGTTCCATGCGTATTTTTCTGACCCTATCAACACTAATGATTTTGACAGCCTGCGATGTGCCGTTTGTACCGCTGATCTGACCTCGGCACTGGCGGAATACGCCAACCCGCATCAGCGCTGCTCTTAGCACATCCTCTTGATAGCGCCTGCAAAATCGGGCTCTGCGGCGAGAGCATCGGTACAAAGCGTACGGGCTGCATCCATCAGATCGTCTTTTTCAACGATGCGGTCGATAAGCCCAAAGCGCAGCGCTTCTTCGGCGTCGATTTTCTGGCCGCCCATCAAAATGAGCTTGGTGCGGGCAGGTCCGATCAAAGCGCTCATCCGTGCAGGGTCCGAGGGCTGAGGCAGGAAGCCGAGCTTCATCACCGGATAGAAGAAACGTGCGCCGGGCACCGCGAGGCGGATGTCGCACGCAAGCGCCATGCCCGTGGCACCGCCTGCGAGCGTGCCGTTCAGCGCAGCAATGCTGAGGCAGGGCAAGGCAGCGATAGCCCCCGAGAGCCGTTCCCAGACATCTGATGTGGCAAGCCCCGCGCGCGCCTCCTCCAGATCGGCACCTGCGCTAAAGACCTTGCCGTTACCCGTCAGGATCACAGCGCGGGCAGACTGCGCATTTTCCATCGCCTCTGCCAATTCCGTCAGCATCGTCTCGGTCAGCGAGTTTGCCTTATCGGGGCGGTTGATCGTAACGGTACAGACGCCATCGGTGTTATCGACTTCAATCATATCAGGCCCACTTCGCGGCGGATGTTCTCGTCCCGCAAGGAAATCTCGTCTCCGACAAAGCGGTCGGCACCGGCACCGCACATCCACAACAGACATTTTGCAGGCCACTCCGCCGGAATGTGGTCTTTCCAAGCGAGCTGGCTGACGGGGTTGATCCCGGATTCCTTGATGTCTCGCTGCATTTGCGTAGCCACTGTTCCCGGTGACAGGCCCATCGCGCGGATGCCATTTTGGCCTTCTTCGTGATGGACGCAGCGCGTCAGCATGTTCACCGCCGCCTTTGAGGTACAATACGCGCTCCATGCCTCGATCGGGCTATGAGCCGCACCGGAAGAGATCGTCAGGATTGAGCCACCGCCTGCCTGCTTCATCACTGGCAATGCTGCGTGCACACCATTGAAAACCCCTTTTACGTTGATATCAATGACCTGTCCCCATGCATCGGGATCGGCATCCCCCAGATGGCTGATGGGTTCCAGAATACCGGCATTGTTCACCAGAACATCGAGCCCCCCGAAAGCACCGACTGTGGTTTCAACCGCCGCCAACATTTCGCCATAGCGGGCGACATTGCACGGGATGGCAATTGCCTGCTGACCGATTTCTCCCGCCAGATCGGCAATCGCCTCTTGCGAGCGGGCAAGTAAAGCAACATTAGCACCCGCTGCCGCAAACACGCGGGCTGTTGCCGCACCGATCCCGCGGCTTGCGCCTGTGATCATCACTGTCTTGTTCTGCATGTCCATCTGCCGCCGCTCCTTGGGATTGTCCTGAGGGTTTTGCATCTTAGTCCGGCATTGTGGTAATCATCCGCCGACGAAGGGTCCACCCCCCTCGGTTCATCTTGACGCGATGGGCACATTGTCAGACTCTCACATTGATTTGCCACAAAGGAATTTATCATGTCCCCCTTCCTCTCTCGCGCATTTAGTCTCGCGCTGCCCGTCTCGCTGCTGTCACATACCGCGCTGGCCGATGTCACCCCTGCTGAAGTCTGGGCGGATTGGCGCGCCTACATGGAGGGAATGGGGTATGAAGTGTCGGCCACCGAGAACACCTCCGGTTCCGACCTGACGGTTGAAGGGCTGAACATGAAGTTTGCGACGCCCGATTCCGGTGGCGAGCTGGCAATGACGCTGGGCCGGATCACGTTCACCCAGAACGGCGATGGCACCGTTTCCATCGTGCTGCCTGATACGATGCCGATCACGATCAAGGGCACCGAAGGGACACCCGACCAGAAACCGATCACGATGGCGTTGAACTATTCTCAGGCAGATCATGCACTGACGGCCAGCGGGTCGCCGGAAAAGATGACCTATCTTTACACGGCCCAGACTGTAGGGCTTGATCTGACGCAGATGCAGGTCGGCACCGATACGCTTGATGCAACCGAGGCGCGTTTGAATTTCGCTGGTAACGGTGTCAGCAGTACCACAACCATGACCATCGGCGACTTGCGCGGGTACGACCAGTCCGCCAGCGTCGACAGCCTGAGCATCGATTTCGCATTTGCCGATCCCGACACGCCCGAATCGCAAGGCGCCGGCAAAGGCACCATGAACGGTATCAGCCTTAACGGGACCGGCACACTGCCGGCAATGGTGGCAAAAGGTGCAGACATCAATGCGATGCTGGAAGCAGGTTTTAATGTCGCCGGAAACGTCTCCTACGAAAACGGCAGCTCCAATTTCGACATCAAAGACCCGCAGAACGGCGCTTATGTGATGACAACTTCGTCGCAGGGCGGCACCCTTGGCGTCAAGATGGCACCCGAGGGTATCGTGTATGATGTGTCCCAGAAAGACGTCAACGTTGGTGTCACAGCGGCGGCGATGCCTTTTCCGATTGAACTGGCGATGGCGGAAAGCGGCTTTAATCTGACAATGCCGGTGCGCAAGTCGGACGATCCGCAGGATTTCGCTTTCGGCATCACGCTGGGCGATTTCACCATGTCGGACATCATCTGGAGCATGTTTGACCCGACTGCCCAACTGCCACGGGATCCGGCAACAATTGTGGTAGACCTGAGCGGCAAGATGAAGCTGCTGGTCGATATTCTTGATCCGGAAATGGCAACAGGCCGGATCAGCGGCCCCGGTGAATTGCAGGCGCTCAATGTCGGCACACTTCTGGTTTCAGCGGCGGGTGCCAAGCTTGAAGGCAGCGGCGATGTGACCTTTGACACCGCGGGTCCCGCGCTTGTGCCGGGATTGGGTACGCCGGTTGGCGATGTGAACCTTGCGCTCGCCGGTGCCAATGGTCTGATCGACAAACTGGTGGCAATGGGGTTCCTGCCGCAAGAACAGGCAATGGGCGCGCGGATGATGATGGGCTTGTTTGCCGTACCTGGCGATACACCCGACACCCTGAAGTCAAAGATCGAATTCACCCAAGACGGTCAGATCCTCGCCAACGGTCAGCGCCTGCGCTGAGATTTCCAAAGGGTCAGACGGGGCGTGCCTGATGGCAGGCTCCGTCGGACGCCGCACTTGTCCTCGAAGCCGTCAAAGGCTACCTGTCTCCCAACTCAATTACAGCCGCTAACCGGAGAACTACATGTCGCAACCTTTGGACGTGCTGACCGCATCCCTTTTGCATGCTGCCAAAACGGCCGGTGCTGATGCCGCAGATGCCAAGGCTGTGCGGGCCACTTCGATTTCGGTTGATGTGCGTGGCGGTACCCTTGAACAGGCGGAACGGTCCGAGGGTGTTGATATTGGCCTTCGCGTCTTTGTCGGACAACGCGCTGCAACTGTTTCGGCCTCCGATATTTCCGAACGCACGGTTGAAGAAATGGCAGTGCGTGCCGTTGCCATGGCACGCGAGGCACCCGAAGACCCCTATGCAGGGCTGGCCGCACCCGACCAGCTTGCCCGCTCATGGGACCTAGATGCGCTTGAGCTTTACGACGACACGGCAGAGCCGTCGCCCGATGCACTTCAGCAGGACGCTTCAGAGGCCGAAGCTGCAGCGTTGTCTGTCAAAGGTGTCGAGCAGGTCCAGTCAGCAAGCGCCGGCTACGGGGCGCAGGATGTTCATATCGCCATGACCAACGGTTTTGAGGGCGGATACAAACGCACAGACCGGGGTCTTTCCTGTGTTGCCATTGCAGGTACCGGTACAGGGATGGAACGTGACTACGATGGGGACGGACGGATATTCCAAAGTGACCTTCGTTCCGCGAGAGAGATAGGGGAGAGCGCGGGAACGCGTGCCCTGGCACGGCTGGATGCCCGCAAGCCCCCGACCGGCAACTATCCCGTCCTTTTCGATGAACGCATTGCGTCCAGCCTGATCGGCCACCTGCTGGGGGCAATAAATGGCAGCGCAATTGCGCGCGGTGCTTCTTTCCTGCGGGACGCCATGGGAGAGGCGGTACTGCCGGACCATCTGTCGCTGATCGAAGATCCGCATCGCCCCCGCACCAGCGGTTCGCGCCCTTTTGACGCCGAAGGGTTACCTACAGCAAAACGTGTGCTGGTCGAAGGCGGTGTGTTGCAGGGATGGACCCTTGATCTGGCGAATGCGCGCAAACTGGGCCTTGCGTCCACAGGCAACGCCGCGCGCGGGACGTCGTCGGGGCCAAGCCCGACCAACTGGAATGTTGCGTTGACCCAAGGCACACACAGCCGCGAGGATTTGATCCGCGACATGGGCACCGGTCTTTTGGTCACCTCCATGATCGGCAGCACGATCAACCCCAACACCGGCGACTATTCACGCGGTGCTGCGGGTCTTTGGGTGGAGAATGGCGAGGTGACGCACGCTATCAACGAATGCACAATCGCAGGCAACCTGCGCGACATGCTGCGCCAGATTGTGCCGGCAAATGACGCACGCACCCATCTAAGCCGCGTGGTGCCATCACTTCTTGTTCCGGGGATGACACTTGCCGGCGCGTGATTTGCCCCTTTTGATCGACGCCGCGCGTATGGCGGGTCGGGTCGCAACAAGCTTTGCGGGCAAGACCGCACAGCGGTGGGACAAACCCGGCGGAGCAGGTCCGGTCACCGAGGCTGATCTGGCAGTGAACGCGCTTTTGCATAATGCACTTACGCTTGCGCGGCCCGATTATGGCTGGCTGTCCGAAGAGACCGAAGACAACACCACACGCTTGCAGCGTGATCGCGTTTTCATTGTTGATCCGATCGACGGCACACGCAGTTTTGTAGAAGGGTCGAACACCTGGGCGCACTCTATTGCGGTTGCGGAGCAGGGCCAGATTACCGCAGCGGTCGTCTATCTGCCTTTGCGCAACAAGCTCTATGCGGCTGCGCTGGGCCAAGGTGCCACCTGCAACGGTCTGCCGATTACCGCATCTGATCACACACCGCTCGGTCAATCCACGGTGCTTGCCGCCAAACCGGCGCTGATCGAAACACACTGGAAAAATGCCGTCTCTCCGACATTCAAACGCAGTTACAGGCCATCCTTGGCCTACCGGCTTGCACTGGTTGCCGAAGGCCGGTTCGAAGCGATGATTACGCTCCGCCCGAGCTGGGAGTGGGACATCGCCGCCGGAGCGTTGATCACGACCGAAGCAGGCGGTTCGGCCCTCGACAGAACCGGCGGGACTTTGCGCTTTAACAATGCCGATCCGCGATTGAACGGCGTCGTGGCAGGGGGGCGTCCCGCCTGTGCCGCCCTGATTGATGCCCTTGCGTGATCGCGCGCATCTGGGTACGCAAGCTGCGTGGCCCACCCTTTCATAAGGACCTTCTTAATGACCCAACGCCTGCACCTCGTTTTCGGAGGGGAGCTTATCACCCCGAGCGAGAACACGTTCAAGAACGTGGATGACATTCACATCGTCGGTATCTTCCCCAACTATGCTGCGGCCTATGACGCGTGGAAGAACGAAGCACAGCGGACAGTAGACAACGCGCATATGCGGTACTTCATCGCGCACCTGCACCGCCTGCGGGACGAAGAAACGCCGGCATCCGCAACCGAAGAGCTGGGCTGAACATAGGTGGCAGGGTCTTTCGGTCTGGCCACCTATCGGGCTTTGGTTCGCCGTCAGGAAGTGCCACAGGCACAGGACGGCGTACCACCACGCCCACCGGGCGAACTGGTCTGGATACACGCGGGTGAACCGCGGAACCTGCTGGCAATTCAGGACCTCGCCAACCGGTTGACCCATGCGCGACCAGGGCTAAGCGTTCTGATCACCGAAGCGGACAAAAGGCCGGTCGTTACCCCGACAAATCCGGACACCCATCAGATTACGGTTCCCAACGAACATCCTGCATCGGTAGACGCCTTTCTTGATCACTGGGAGCCAGATGTCTGCATCTGGGCCTGGGGCGGGTTAAGGCCCAATCTGGTGATCGAGACCGCGGAACGCAGATGCCCCATGTTTCTGATCGACGCCGATGCCGAAGGGTTCGACAAGGTGCGCAGTGGCTGGAGGCCGGACTTGACCCGTTTGGTGCTGTCACACTTTGACGTTGTGCTGGCACGGTCCCCTTCGGCCGCGCGAAAGTTGCAACATCTTGGCTTGGGTGCAGACGATGTCGAAATCACGCCTGCGCTTGTGCCAGGTGGGCAGGTTTTGCCTGTCAACGATCATGACCTGACCGATCTTTCTGCTGCCATGGGCGGGCGTCCTGCATGGTTCGCGACGCAAATCACGCCCAAAGAAACAGACATCGTTCTGGCCGCACATATGCAGGCTTTGCGACTGTCTCACCGTCTGCTTTTGATCGTCCAACCGCGCGATGCGGAGGCGGCAGACCATGTCGCCAAGCGCGCGAACGACCTGAACATGCCTGTCGTCCGTTGGGATCATGACCAGTTTCCCGATGATTTGTCGCAAGTGATGGTCAGCGAAAATGCGTCCGATCGCGGGCTTTTCTTTCGTGTGGCACCGGTCTCTTTTCTGGGTGGAACGCTTGTTGCGGGTACAGGTGGATGCGATCCGCTTGAAGCTGCCGCTTTAGGCTCTGCCATTTTGTACGGCCCCCGCGTGCGCCATCACATGCCGTCCTATTCACGACTAGCGGCATCAGGTGCTGCACGAATTGTGAATGATGCAGATGCGTTGGGTACTGCTGTTTCGCGGCTAATCGCGCCAGATCAGGCGGCCACGATGGCACACGCGGGCTGGGATCTGGTCAGTGAAGGTGCCGCTTTGACCGACAAGGTTATGGATCTGGTTCAGGATGCACTTGATATGGGAGCGCGCCGCTGATGTTGCGGGCACCTTCATTCTGGCACGCGCCGCATCCCGATTGGCGGGCGCAGCTTCTCCGCCCTCTGGGGGCGCTATATGCGCGTGCGACGGCACGCCGGTTGGCAAGCATCGAGGGTCTTCAGCTGGACGTGCCCGTCGTCTGCGTCGGAAACATCAATGCGGGCGGTACAGGCAAAACGCCCACTGTTATTGCCGTGCTTGACCGGTTGCGCGCCGGTTTTCATGAACCCCACGTAGTATCGCGCGGCTATGGTGGAACGCTGGACGGACCGGTGCGGGTTGACCCCACGCGCCATACCGCAGCACAGGTCGGGGACGAGCCGCTGTTGCTGGCTGCTTTTGCCGAGGTCTGGGTCGCCAAGGATCGTGCAGCAGGGGTGCAAGCCGCGCAGGACTCAGGGGCAAGCGTGGTTGTACTGGACGACGGGTTTCAAAATCCTGCGGTGCATTATGATCTGCAAATTGTTGTGGTGGATGCCGAAAAGGGGTTCGGAAACGGACTATGCCTGCCTGCCGGTCCCCTTCGGGAACCTGTTGCGGTGGGTCTGAAGCGCGCTGATTTGTTGCTCTCCATCGGAGATGCATCGGCGCAGAACAGCTTTGAGGAACGCTTGGGAAACACCCCTCTGCCGCATGTGCGTGCAGAGCTAAAGCCGTTGCTCACCGGAATGGATTGGACCAATGCGCAGGTCTTGGCATTTGCCGGCATCGGTCATCCGGAGAAGTTCTTTGCCACTCTGCGCAAGCTCGGGGCAACGCTGTTGCATGCAGAGGCGCTGGACGACCACCAACCCCTTACACCAGCACTCATGGCACGGTTCGAGGCAGATGCCATGGCGCGCGGGGCGCAGCTTGTCACAACCGAGAAAGACGCAGTACGTCTTCCTGCAGCCTTTCGCAGCAAAGTTATTACCTTACCTGTGCGCTTGGAGTTCCCTGAAGAAAACGCGCTTTTCGGTTCGCTGGACGCATTGCCCAAACCAAGTTGACCGCCATTTCTGACGGGACAAAATAGCCTTGCTTAGTTGTCTTCGCCAAGCTTGGGCGCAGGCCGGTGCAGCGCGAGTTCTGCACCTGAGAACCGGAAAGGCGAGCGCAGCCCGGGGATACCATCAAGCTCGATCTGCATGCCACGCGCGACGACTTGCGGGTCAGCCATGACATCATCAAGGTTGTTGATCGGGCCTGCTGGCACGCCCTCTGCTTCGCAAGCGGCCAACAAATCGTCCCGCGTTCGCTGTCGGGTTGCCCCGCTCAAGCGCGCATTCATCGCAGGTCTGTTGGCCACACGGTCCGCGTTCTTGAGAAATTCCGGCGCTGTCGCCATATCGTCCAGACCCAGTAAACGGCACAGGCGCTGGTACTGGCCGTCATTGCCGGTGGCGATGATGATATGGCCATCACTCGTTTCGAACACTTCGTAGGGTGTGAGGTTCGGATGGGCATTGCCCATCCGCGTGGGTGCGACGCCGGTCGTTAAATAGTTCATTGCCTGATTGCCCATGATCGCCACGGCGCAATCCAACAGTGCCATATCGATATGCTGTCCCTTGCCCGTCTCGTGACGCTGGTGCACCGCCGCAAGGATCGCCGTCGTCGCATAGATGCCTGTGAAGACGTCCGTAATTGCCATGCCGGATTTTTGCGGCTGGCGGTCCGGTTCACCGGTGATGGACATCAGGCCGGACATGCCCTGAATGATAAAGTCATACCCTGCACGGTGGGCATAAGGGCCTGTGTGGCCGAAGCCGGTGATTGAGCAGTAAATCAGACTGGGGAATTCAGCGCGCAGGCTTTCATAGTCCAGCCCGTATTTCGCAAGCCCGCCTGTCTTGAAATTCTCGATCAGGATGTCCGCGTCTGCAAGCAACGCCTTAAGCTTTGCCTGACCTTCCTCGGTGCGGAAATCAACCGTTACACTCGCTTTGCCGCGATTGGTCGAGTGGAAGTATGACGCTGAAACGTCCTCGTCACGGGTCACAAAAGGTGGGCCCCACTGGCGCGTGTCATCGCCTGCGGGGCTTTCGACCTTGATCACTTCACAGCCGAGATCCGAAAGCGTCTGACCCGCCCATGGGCCCGCCAGAACGCGGGCCAGTTCAACGACTTTCAGACCGGCAAGAGGAGCAGTCATCAGCCGTTCAATTCAGCGTCAAGCAACGCCTTCATGTCAGCGTAATTCATATTCGAATGCTTGGTCCCGTTGATCAGGAAGCTTGGCGTTGACGTGATGTCATCGCGCTCACCGTTCTCTTGATACCACGCCACCAGGGTCTGGGCCATTTCAGCGTCTTGCAGGCAGGCTTCAAGCTTGTTGCTATCAAGGCCCGCCAGACGGCCGATTTTGCGCAACTCGTCGACAATCGCCGCAGGCTCGCCCGCGCGTGCCCATTCGTTCTGGCCCTTGTAAATCAGATCAGCAATCCCAAAGAACCGTTCCTGCCCACCGCAGCGTGCAATCATCGACGCCCAAAGGCCGGGGCGGTCGAAATACACTTCGCGGTAGATGAACCTGACCTTTCCGGTATCGATATAGTCGGCCTTGACCTGCTTGAAGACGCTGTTGTGGAACGTCGCACAGTGTGGGCAAGTGAATGACGCGTATTCGATCACCTCAACCGGCGCATCGGCGCTCCCCATCACCATATCTTCGATCGTCGAAGTGTCGAAATCACCCGAGGTCGACTGCGCATTCGCAGCACCCGGCAGGTTGGTGATATCGGTAGAAGCGTCGCGTGTGCCCCGGCTGGTCAATGCCCAACCGCCCAAACCTACGGCAGCAAAAGCGCCAAGAATGATGTTTCTACGTTGCATGTCGAATTCCTTGTGTCAGCTGTTCAGCTCTTGGTCTTGTTCAATATGTTCTCGCCCAGACGCGCAAGGGCATCGCGCAATCCATCGTTACTCACTGGCTGTGCGGTAGCCTGCGCCTTTTGACGCAACACCGGATCCGCAGGCGCAGATATTCCTTTGGGTTTGTGACCAAAAGCAACCTTGCCATCGGCAAAACCTGTAGCGGCAGTCTGTGTGATCCGCACGCGGGCAATGGCGTTATAGCCATAGACGGCGTTGACCTTGGCCCGCAGTTTTTCCTTTTCCATCTCTAGCATGGGTGCGTTTGCGCCCGTCGTCAGCAGAGTAAGCGTGGCCCCCATACCGCCGCGCCCGTATCCGATCTCGACCGGTTGCGCGACGGCGGCGATGTCCTGCCCTGCAATTTCGTTCCATTGGGTCAGCAGACGCGATTGGGCAAAGCCACGGGTTTCGGACGCACGCCGGATTTGTCCCGACAGCAGTGCGTCGGTGCGTTTGAACCCTTTTGTACTGGTACGCCGTGCTGGCATGACTATGTTCCTTTGAACTCAGACCCTACAATAGCGTGTTGCCCCCGCATCACCAGCCCATGCCAGCCGTTGGAGCCATAAATATTGCGTGATACACCCGATCCAAGCGAGCTACCGCTGATCCTGTTGGAGTGGTACGATGTGCACGCCCGCGAGATGCCATGGCGTGTAGGCCCGAAGGCACGCAAAGAAGGCATGCGACCTGATCCATATCGCATCTGGATGAGCGAGATCATGTTGCAGCAGACGACCGTCGCGACTGTCCGCGATTACTTCCAGCGGTTTGTCGCGCGTTGGCCAACTGTGCGTGATCTGGCTGCGGCAGAAGATGCGGACGTTATGGGTGAGTGGGCCGGTCTGGGGTATTATGCGCGCGCTCGCAATCTGCTGAAATGCGCACGCACTGTGGTTGCAGACCATGATGGCGTTTTTCCTGCGGATCACGACGCCCTTCTCAAGCTACCCGGTATCGGCCCCTATACGGCAGCAGCTGTTTCCTCGATCGCCTTCGATCTGCCTTTCACGGTTCTTGATAGCAATGTTGAACGGGTGATGGCGCGGCTTTACGACATTCACACGCCGCTGCCTGCCGCGAAACCCGAACTGATGGCCCGCGCTGATGCGCTCACGCCGACTCTGCGCCCGGGGGATTATGCGCAGGCTGTCATGGATCTTGGCGCGACGATCTGTTCGCCCAAATCACCTGCCTGCGGCATTTGCCCGTGGCGTGATCCGTGTGCCGCACGCAGGGCAGGAACGCAGACCGAACTACCAAAGAAAACGCCGAAAAAAGCAAAGCCTGTGCGCCATGGCACTGTCTATTTGGCGCAACGTGATGATGGTGCGTGGTTGCTAGAAACACGTCCCGAAAAAGGGCTGCTGGGCGGCATGCTGGGGTGGCCGGGATCCGAATGGATTGATGTGACCTCTGACTTGCCACAAGGCACGCCGCCCGTGAAGGCGGAATGGGACACAATAGCAGGAGAAGTGCGCCATACTTTCACGCATTTCCATCTGGTTTTGAAGGTGATGATCACGAAGGTCGCGCGAGATGCGGAGCCGACCACGGGCCACTTTATCCCGCCATCCGGCTTCCGCCCATCCGATTTGCCCACTGTCATGCGCAAGGCGTTCGATTTGTCACAGGGCTGACCCATTGTGGCCGCTATCAGAGCGTAGCATCTTGCAGTATACATAGGCGAATTCGCCATCGGATAGACTGCACCATGACGTCTCAGACCAATGCCATACCACGACTAGAGTTGCGCCGGTTTTCCCGCGCCCTGCCGTTCTGGCTATCTCTGGGTCTCATACCGCTGACATGGGTGGCAGCGCTTCAAGGGGGATGGGTGATCGCCCTGCTGCCGCTGGTCACGTGGTTTCTGTTTTCACTGCTGGATGCGGTCCTTGGGCTGAACCTCGACAATGCTGATCTGGAAGCCACGCAAGATGATCTGTTCTGGTATCGCCTCGTCACGCTGGTCTGGGTGCCTGCGCAATTTGTGACGCTCTTTGGCCTGGTCTGGTATGTGCCACAGGCTGCGCATCTGGGAGGGTTTGAGAAAGTCGCGCTGTTCTTTGGTGTCGGCGTGATTACCGGTACCATAGGGATCAATTACTCCCACGAATTGATGCACCAAAAAAACCGGCTGGAACGGGGCTTGGCTGATATCCTTCTAGCGATGGTGCTTTACTCCCATTTCCGTTCGGAGCATTTGCTGGTTCATCATCGATATGTCGCGACCCCGCGAGACCCTGTCACAGCACGATATAACGAAGGGTTTCACCGGTTCTATCCACGCGTTCTGCGCCAGTCGTGGCATTCTGCATTTGATGCAGAAGCCGACATGCTGGCACGCAAAAACCTCCCTTGGACAAACCGCCGCAATCCGTTCTGGAAATACTGGGCTTTGCAAGCAGGCTTTGTCATCCTCGCCCTAATCTTGGGTGGCTGGATTGGAGTACTGCTGTTTCTGGTTCAGGCAGGCGTCGCCATCTGGCAGCTGGAACTGGTCAACTACATCGAACACTACGGACTGACGCGCAAACACTTGGGTGACGGGAAGTACGAGCACGTAAAACCACATCATTCCTGGAACGCGGCGCACCGTGCATCCAACTGGTTGCTGATCAATTTGCAACGCCACTCGGACCATCATTACAAGCCAGACCGGCGCTTTCCGGTGTTGCAGAACTACGGTGCGGATGAAGCCCCTCAACTGCCCTTCGGCTATCCGGTGATGACAATGGCCGCGATGTTTCCACCGCTTTGGCGGCGCATTATGAACCCGCGTGTGCGCGAATGGCGCCGGATGCATTATCCCGAAATTACTGATTGGGCAGCCTATAACAAGCGCCAGACGCCGATGCCGCGCTAACGGACTGCACGCGCCAACATATTCTTAAATCTTCTGTGTCATGAATGCCCCGCAAAGGTGAGAGGGGACAGAATGCAGATGATAGACCACGGGACACTTGCCGCGGACGCGCGTGAAAGCTGTCTTATAATTGAGGATAGCGATTTTGACCGCGAAAAGCTGACGCGCGTGATGCAGCTTACCAAAGAAACAATGAAGATCGAAGTGGCTTCCACCCTGCGATCCGCGCGCCGTGCCTTGGCCAAAGGGCGACCAACCATGATTTTGCTGGACAACAATCTGCCTGACGGGTTGGGCGCGGATTTCGCGCTGGAACTGTCGCAAGATCCCGAACTGCGGGCCGTGCCCATTATCATGGTCAGCGACTGGCCTTCTCCGTTTATGTGGGAAAAGGCAGCGAGCGCTGGAGTAGCTTATGTATTGAGCAAATCCGAATTTGACGTGCGCTATGTCCGGTCGGTCCTGCATGCGCAAAACAGGCAACGCATCAACTGAGCCTTACGACAATTTACATCGGACCAGTGTTCCCCATACTCTGAAGCACAAAGCGGGAGGATTGATTATCTTGTCCGGTGGCGACTTCATACGTGTCCTGCGGCAATGCCAGCGCTGTGTTGCGCTATTCTGCGCAATGACTTTGACACTCTGCTGTTCCGTGACGGCACAGACGTCACATACCGAAGTTGATCTTGAACTCGTTCTGCTGGTTGACGTTTCGCGCTCCATGTCAGCGCAAGAACTTGAATTACAACGCCGCGGCTATGCCGAAGCGCTCGTGTCAGAGGATGTGTTCAACGCCGTGCAATCGGGCCTGCTGCAGTCCATCGCGCTGACCTACATCGAATGGGCAGGCACGCAGGAGGTTGTTGTAGATTGGCAGTTGCTCGAAACCCGCGCGGATTTTCAGGAATTTGCAAACAAACTCACCGTGAGCTTTGACGATGGTTTACGCCGGACTTCAATCTCCAATGCGCTCGCCTTTGCTGCCTCTCGGATCGAACGCAATCGGTATGCAGGTCTGCGCCGGGTGATCGACATTTCCGGCGATGGTCCAAATAACATGGGCCCGCTGGTTACCCGCGAACGGGACAAGGTGCTGGCCCGCCGGATTACAATAAATGGTCTGCCGCTAATGGTGGATGACGGATGGAATGCGTTTTTCCATCTGCCCGATCTGGATGTATATTACCGTTCTTGTGTAGTTGGGGGGGCCGGCGCGTTCGTGATCCCCGTTTATGGATGGCCCGATTTCGCGGACGCCGTGAAGCGCAAGCTTGTAATGGAGATCGCAGTAGCCGAGCCGATGCCAGCGGTCGTGCGCGTGCAATCACCAGTGCGCGATCCCAAAGATTGTGAGGTCGGCGAGAAGATCTGGGAGGATTTCATCCGCCAACGCAATATCTACCTGCCCTAAAGGTCAGCCGCAGGTTGCGATGGTGCCAAAACGAAAAAGGCCCCGCCACAAGGGCGGGGCTAAGGTAAGTGCCTTTTTAGGCGTCCTTCATGTGGAAGGCCGCAGGCACCGGCGGTGTTCGAATTTCGGGATCAGTTGGCCAGTTCGGCCCTGATCTGTTGGCGCAGGAGGTCGATGGGCACTTTCTTGCCCTCCTTCTTGAAGCACCAATAGGTCCAGCCGTTGCAGCTTGGGGCCTTCTCGTAAGCCGCACCAACCTGATGGATGGAACCTTTGACGTCAGCGCCGATCAGCGTGCCATCGGCACGGACCTTGGCCTTGTGACGCCCGTTGAGAGAGTACAGTTCTTCGCCCGGACGCAACATGCCACGCTCAACAAGCTGACCAAAAGGCACACGCGGCTCTGCACGTTTGGAAGTCGTGGTTTGCAGCGCATCGCGGTCGAACTTGCGGACCTTGCTGATACGTTTGGTAGCGACCTCGCGGTATGCCGCCTCACGTTCAATCCCGATGAAATCACGGCCCAGCATTTTGGCCACTGCACCGGTTGTGCCGGTTCCGAAGAACGGATCAAGGATGACATCACCGGGGTTTGAGGACCCCACCAGAATGCGGTGCAGCAGGCTTTCGGGTTTTTGTGTCGGATGCGCCTTGTCACCCTTGTCGTCTTTCAGACGCTCATGGCCGGTGCAGATTGGCAGGACCCAGTCACTGCGCATCTGGATACCTTCGTTCAACGCCTTCAGCGCTTCGTAGTTGAAGGTGTACTTGCTGTTCTCGTCCTTGCCTGCCCAAATCATGGTTTCATGGGCGTTGGTGAACCGTTTACCGCGAAAGTTGGGCATCGGGTTGGACTTGCGCCAGACCACATCATTCAGGATCCAGAAACCGGCATCCTGAAGCGATGCGCCAACACGGAAAATATTGTGATAGCTGCCGATCACCCAGATCGCACCATTGGGCTTGAGCAAACGGCGGGCCGCTTTGAGCCATGCATGTGTGAAATCATCATAGGCTTTGAAGCTGGCAAATTGGTCCCACTCGTCGTCGACCGCGTCCACCTTGGAGTTGTCCGGGCGCACCAGATCGCCGCGCAGTTGCAGGTTATATGGCGGGTCGGCAAAGATCAGATCTACGCTTGCCTCGGGCAATGAATTCATCGCCTCAATACAGTCGCCACTCAGGATCGTGTTCAGGGGGAGCACTTGCGCGCTCTTCTCAATCGTCTTCATTAATTTCTGCCTCTGTCCCCGGCACATTTTGTGCTCGTTGGTTGAGACTGAGGATGAGTCGAAAGCGATTCTCGGTCAATTTCTTTTTTGATTCAATCAGTTAAGAAAAAACCTTGTCACAACATATTGTGTACCGGCTTGAACGAACGTCTATGGTGTGGGGTAATCCCCAATTTTTGAAGCGCCAACATGTGACTTTTTGATCCGTACCCCATGTTTGTCTCCCAGCCATATCCGGGGTGCTGTTGCGCCAAGGACAACATGACATAATCTCGACAAACTTTGGCCACAATTGAGGCCGCTGCGATGCTTTGTGAACGGCCGTCACCCTTAATAATTGTCTCTGCCGGCAGCGTCAGATCGCGAGGCAACATGTTACCATCAATCAGCGTATAATCGGCGGGCCGTCCGAGCGCGTGAAGTCCGTCCAGCGCCCGCATCATCGCCAGATGACTGGCGCGCAGAATGTTGATCTCGTCGATCTCCTCGACAGAGGCATGGGCAACACTGACATCCGCAACTTCGATGATTTCATCATAGAGCCGTTGCCGTGCTTTTTTGGAAAGCTTCTTGGAATCGTTCAGACCTTCGGGGATCCGCATCGGGTCCAGTACCACTGCTGCTGCGGTCACAGGTCCGGCCAAGGGGCCACGCCCGACCTCATCCACACCGGCAATTCGCAAAAATCCGCGATCCATCGCGGCACGTTCAAAACTGAAATCAGGTATCATGTACCCTGCAAACCGAAACCCTTCGCCGTGTGCAAGACACAAAAAGAGGGAGACGCCCGAACATCTCCCTCCAGTTATCCGATGGCAGGGACCTTGCCGACCGGATTAAGGCGCGGTGTTATCCCCGCGCCAAACGGTATCCCTGATCCCGCAGGCAGCGTGCTTCATAGCCACGGCGATTGCCCTCGGGTGTGCGAAACACATACTGACACTGGTTCGGCAGATGGCGGGCTGCTGTGAAATTGCGGCGCAGGCATCCTTCCGCGAACATAGCGACACGACCCTTGCGCGTCTGGTAGGTACGGAAGCACTGCTGCGGAAGCAGCTTCCGGTTCACCCGCTGCGGCAAAGGGCGCGGCTTCGGCTGCTGATAGACGGGCACTTTGTGTGTGGGCTTTACATGCTTCGGTGTCTTGTAAACCGGCTGCTTATGCTTGGGCGGTGCATAAGAAGGTGCCGGTCGCTGCACTTCGACGTGCCGTTTATCTTTCTTTCGGTTTTGATGGATCAACGCACCAACAACTGCGACGCCCAATATAGCGGCAAGCGCGTTCGCTCTTTCTCTTTCACCTGCAAAGGCGGAGGTACTGCCCAGCGCAGTCAGCGCGATGGAGGCGGCGGCGATGGTGGATATAAAGCGGCGGTACATGGTGTTGATCCTTTCTGCTGCGCCGGCAGGACGGCCCGCGCTTTGATGGGATCAATCTGGGTCAGGTGGCAAAAGACAGGCAATAACACCCCCCTGTTATCGGATAGCAAGCAACACATTAGGCCACGGTTATTGAATATCGCCGCTCAAAAGCGCACAGATAGGACATGACATATACAACCCACATTCTGGCAATCGGCATGGTCTGCGCTCTCGCGCTGCCGGCACAAGCTGCGGACTGTTTTGCCGACTACAAGGCCAAGCAGGACGACCCGCTGCGCCTGCATTACGGGGTAGCGCAGGTCAACGGACCGTGTGATCCTGCCAGCGCCGCCGCAGAAATCGGCCCTCGCCTCGCGTCTCAAGGCTGGACCTTGCTAAATATCGTCTCCACCTTCGGGCCAGAGGGACTTGATGAAAGGAAAGGCAGTGCCGGACCCAATTACCTCCGCTTCTGATCTGCGTCGTTTTGTCGGGTTCGGGGTTGCCGCTATTGTTGTCCTGCTGATCACCGGTGCGATCGTTCTTTTCTGGACCTTGCCGGATGCCAATCTGTTTAACGCACAAGTTGAACGGATCTTTGTCGAGAATGATGACCTGACCAGCGGGTCAGAGATCAAGCTGCTTGAAATTCTCGCGCAATCCGGCACGGCCTTCTCTGACACGCTGGCCAGTTACCGCATGGTGATCTTTGTATTGTTGGTCTTTGCCACTGCAATGCTTATTGCAGCGCTGGTGTTTCTTGTAATGCTCATCACGTTTAACCGCCGCATGGCACAAATCGAGCGGGCAGGTATTCAAGTAAACTCGCTCCTGATCAGTCGGGAAGAGAATACTGTCTATCTCAATAATCTCGGCTTCAAGCTGACCGATGCTGCTATGGAAACCATGAGCGTCCTGGCCGAAGCCCGGATGGATGATGACGTTATGTCCGGTTCAGAGATTGAAGGCGTGATTTCGGGTCGCAATGCCGCTGATTGCGACGAAGCCGCAGGTGCCACGCGCATCAAACGCTTGCGCGATACCTTGGGCAACCAGATCGTGAGCGAGCTTCTGGTCAAGAATATCGCACGGCGTGGCTATATGCTTGCGATCGATAAGGATGTGATCAAGGTGATTTGAACGCCCGCTTTCCCCCTACATCGTTTGCCGGCAAATATTAGATATGCGGCATGAACCGCAGAACCTTCAATTCAATCCTGATATCCTTTGGCGCAGGATCGGTCATTCCCATTCCGGTCCCCGCGAACCGCGCAGCTGTGCCGCCAAGCAGCTACGCCTGGGCGGAACTGATCGCCCGCACGCAAAGCAAGTGCAGCCCCGAGATGCTGGCAAAGCATCTTCGGGTGTCGCCCCAGGCTGCTCAGGACCTGTTTCAGACTCTTTTGCACAATGGCGTTTTACAGGCTCCGGGTATCACCGGAGCGGCCATTCCCTCCGATCCGATTGATGCAACTGGGACCGCGAAAAGCAAGCTGACCAGACTGACCGATCTTTTATCGACAGAAGAGGACGCCGCGTGCGACCCGCCTATGGTCAAAGATGATCAACCAAGTCTAGGGTGCGACAGCGCCCAAGCGGAGGAAGATCAAGATGCCGGTTCCGATAAACACTTTCAAGAAATCACTGAGCGCGGGTGACACCGTTTTCGGCTGCTGGGTCGGCCTCGCCAGCCCCTTCAGCGCAGAGTTGATGGGCACTGCCGGTTTTGACTGGCTGGTTATCGACGGTGAGCACGGGCCCAATGATCTGCGTTCGATCCTCGCACAGCTTCAGGTGCTTGAAGCCTCTGACAGCCATCCCGTAGTCCGCGTGCCCGTAGGGGAAACGTATCTTATCAAGCAGATGCTGGATGCCGGTGCGCAAACGCTGCTGGTGCCAATGGTCGAGAGTGCAGCACAGGCCCGCCAGCTTGTGCGCGATGTCACGTACCCGCCGCATGGGGATCGTGGTGTGGGCTACGCCCTAAGTCGCTCCGCGCGCTTCTCACAGATCAGCGACTACGGAACGACGGCCGATGCGCAAATCTGCCTTCTGGTTCAGGTGGAAAACCTGAAGGGACTGGCCGCGCTAGACGAGATACTCGAAATAGACGGGATCGACGGCGTTTTCATCGGGCCTGCCGATCTTGCCGCCGACATGGGGCATATGGGCAATGCGCAGCATCCCGATGTTCAGGCCGCCATCATGGATGCATTGCGCCGTATCAAGGCTGCGGGCAAAGCACCCGGCATCCTGTCGACCAACGACCCGATGACACTGGATGCGTTGGACGCAGGCGCACAGTTCGTCGCCGTTGGTGCGGATGTCCTGTTGCTGAGCCACAGCGCACAAGCCTTGGCCAAAAAATGGCAAAGTACCAAATAGCATGAACACCGGAATATTTTTGCTGGGCCTTGCTTATGTGCTAAGCCAGTTTTTTCGCGCATTTCTGGCGGTTCTTACAGAAATACTTGAACGTGATCTGGGCGCGATGCCCGATGATCTGGCCGTGGCATCCGGTGTCTGGTTCATCGTGTTCGCGGCGTGCCAGATACCTATCGGCGCTGCGTTGGACAGCATCGGACCGCGCCGCACCGCTGGTTGGCTATTGTTGATCGGTGGCGGTGGTGGTGCGGCCCTTTTCGCGATGGCGACAACGCCGCTGCATATCACGCTGGCGATGGGGTTGATCGGCGTGGGGTGCGCACCTGTATTGATGGCGTCCTACTATATCTTCGCCCGAGATTATCCGCCCGCAACTTTTGCGATACTGGCCTCGGCCATGGTCGGCCTGGGCAGTCTGGGAAATCTGGTAGCGGCCTATCCCATGGCCATCGCTGCGGAATTTTTGGGTTGGCGCGCGTCACTTTGGGCGCTTGCTGGAATGACATCCCTTGTGGCTATGGGCACCCTGATTTGGGTCCGCGACCCGCCACGGATCACGGATGGGGTGCGGGGATCACTGTTTGATGTGCTGCGGTTGACCATGTTGTGGCCGATCTTTGTCCTTATCGGTGTAAGCTATGCGTTTCCGGGGGCCGTGCGCGGTCTTTGGATCGGCCCTTATCTGGCAAACGTCTTTGGCAGCAGTACCGAAACCGTCGGGCAGGCCAGCCTGTTGATGGGCTTGGCGATGGTGTTGGGCGCGCTGGCTTACGGTTTTGCAGACAAGATCAGTGCGTCGCGTAAATGGATGATATTCGCCGGATCCGCCCTTGCGCTGGGGGCTGGTGTTGGTCTGGCGATGCTGCCCTCCACCTCACTCACGCTCAGCGTTGTCCTGATGTGCATGGTCGGTTTTTTCGGAGCAAGCTATCCTGTGCTGATGGCCCATGGGCGCAGCTTTCTACCCACTCATCTGATCGGGCGCGGCGTGACAATGCTGAACCTTTTCAGCATCGGTGGTGTCGGCATTGCCCAGTTTATGTCCGGCCGGGTGTTTCGCGCCGCGTCGCCGGGTACAACACCTGCTGATCCTTATGTCGCTGTCTTCTGGCTGTTCTCCATTGCTTTGGGTATCGGGGTTATCGTGTACCTTTTCAGCAAGGACAAATCAGACTGAGCGCCCTTTCATCCGCGCTGCTGCCAAGGTGTAGCCGCCGGCAGCACCGTCGATGAAATGAACATGGTCATCCGTAAGGATCGACGGGACAATGCAGGTCATCATCGCCTCGTCCTGCGTGGCGATGCCATAGCGCAGCAACCCCGAAGTTGCCGCGTCTTCCAGCACCGCTTCGATCTTGCTTTGGGTCTGCGGATCGCAATCAAGCGTCATCTTGAGCCCGTCATCCAGTTTGCGAAAATCCGCGTTCTCTCCGACGATGCGGGCGTAACGACGCGCATCAAATCCGCCCACTTTCCATCCCGTCCGTATCAAAAGCCACGCGACAAAAGATTCAAACAATGCTTTGGCTTTTGCACCGAGGTACGGCCCCGTTCCCTTGGTCGCCTGCGCTTCCAGCCCTGCGCCCTTTGGCGGCCATCCAGACCCGGGACCGGCCGCGGGTGACGGGTGCCCGCCCCGCGCGAGACCCTGCGCAAGTGAAACAATCTTTCCGTAGATCCGTGCAATCTCCTGCGGTTCTGCATTCGGTAGAGGCGAGACCAGAACAGAGAGGATTGTTCCGTTACAGGCCGGCATGTGCGACCACCGACAGGACAAGCCGGTCAGGTCCGGGACGCTGCCAGCGGGCGCGGCTGATATAATATACTCGCCCGCTTTCATCTGTTCTTCTGCCCAAAGCAGCCCGCCGCCATCGAACATGGCATAATCCGCACCTTTGGATACCTGAAACCGCGCGACGCGCACCTCTTTTCCGTGGGCAAGCGCATCGGATACCGGAACCAGTGCCACCCGCATCTGGATGTTGAATTCAGTTTCTGCCCAACGCGCAACTTTTGCCAAGGCGTCCCGCGCTTTATCCCCATCCGCTGCACTGACAGCAAAACCTGCGCCATCGCCGCCGAAGACGAAAGGAAATGGTCTGCCTCTCAAGGTGTTCATCAACGCCGATATCACAGCCGCACCGACCATATTGACGGTCTTGTAGCGCCCTTGCTGAACCAGACCGGTGGAATCGACGATATCAGCAACGCCAATCCACCAATCCTGAGGTAGCGCCCTGTAATTGGTTGTCCGGGTCAACTGTTCGAAAGCACCGATGCGCGGAAGCTTTGCATAAAAGGTATCGCCTGCCGTCACATTATGCATCCCCGTCTGTCGGTCTGTATCTAGCATGTCCCGCGCTTTTGTCGCCAATAATACTTCGCATTCCCTCCGGTTCAGGGTGTGATCCGCAGGGATCCGCCAAGGGTTGCCTCATCTGATATTCCGACACCGCGAACCCGGCGGGTCAGGCACATCGGCTGTGTGGCCTGGTGCAACTAGGCCACCTGAGCCGCCCGCGCGTTCCGTTGCCCTTTCCACCGTTGTCCAAGCCGTGTATGTGCCGCGCACCATCCCCATAAAAATGGAGAAATCAAATGGGTTATCGCGTCGCCGTCGTGGGCGCCACTGGCAATGTGGGCCGCGAAATGCTGAACATTCTGGCCGAGCGCCAGTTCCCTGTGGACGAAATTGTGGCTTTGGCCAGCCGTCGTTCCATGGGTACGGAAATCAGCTTTGGTGACAAGACGCTGAAATGCAAAGACCTTGATACGTTTGATTTCACGGGCTGGGATATGGCTTTGTTCGCCGTGGGCTCGGACGCGACCAAAAAGTATGCACCCGGTGCAGCCAAAGCAGGTTGCGTCGTGATTGATAACTCGTCGCTCTATCGTTACGATTCGGAAGTGCCGCTGATCGTACCCGAAGTGAACCCGCAAGCGATTCACGACTACGCGAAGAAAAACATCATCGCGAACCCCAACTGTTCGACCGCGCAGATGGTTGTAGCGCTTAAGCCGCTGCATGACCGCGCGACGATCAAACGTGTCGTGGTAAGCACATATCAGTCCGTATCCGGTGCCGGTAAAGAAGGTGCAGACGAGCTGTGGGATCAGACCAAATCGATCTACAACCCGACATCCGATGTTCCGCCGTCAAAGTTCACGAAGCAGATCGCATTTAACGTCATTCCGCATATCGACGTCTTCATGGAAGACGGATCGACCAAGGAAGAGTGGAAGATGGTCGCCGAGACGAAAAAGATCGTTGACCCCAAGATCAAGGTAACAGCGACCTGTGTGCGCGTCCCTGTTTTTGTCGGGCACTCCGAAGCGATCAATATCGAGTTCGAAGATCATCTGGACGAAGACGAGGCGCGTGACATCCTGCGTGAAGCACCGGGTGTCATGGTGATCGACAAGCGTGAGGACGGCGGCTACGTGACGCCGATCGAATGCGTTGGTGATTTTGCTACCTTCATCAGTCGCATCCGTCAGGACAGCACGATCGATAACGGTCTGAACCTGTGGTGTGTTTCCGATAACTTGCGCAAAGGTGCTGCGCTGAACGCTGTTCAGATTGCAGAGCTGTTGGGTCGTGAGGTTCTGAAAAAGGGATAATCACTCTTTTTCAATGACAAAAAGATTTGCAGCGGCATCGATCAGTTCAAGCTGTTCGGTGCCGCCTTTCTTTCGTGTCATTCATGCCCCGCCACAATTACTGCCGAGCTTAGGCGCATGAAGCCGGCGGACGTAGCATCCCCGAAGTAAATCCTGCGGTAGTTTCAACGTCACAGTCTCCATACCGGAAAACTGAAAGCGAATCGGTCTATGCTGCGTTAGAAACGCTCGGCCCGCAGGACATCGCAGTCTGTGACGGTCACAATGCCGATATGCCGCTCCACAACAGAAAACGCACCATCCAGCAGATCGTCCAGCCGCTCTGGCTTAATGATGCAGACCACCTGCACCATACCCGCCGCGCGGCTGATCTGTCCCGACCGGTTCCATGCGCCTGACCGCCCCGATCCTCCCAACACAGGCAGTACCGTATATCCGGTAACACCCGCCTTGTTCAGTGCATCCGTCAGACGCGACTGCATGACTGCCTCAATGGTGATTTCGACACGTTTTGCGCGATGGGTTTGCAATGGCTCAGCCTCCTGTCACCGCCTGGGCTATTGCCACATAAAGCGGAATACCAAGCGTCAGGTTAAACGGGAAAGTGACACCCAAAGAGAGCGTCAGATACAGCGAGGGATTGGCTTCGGGCAAGGCTACACGCATCGCCGCCGGGACCGCGATGTAAGACGCCGAAGCCGACAGCACCATAATCAGTGTTACACCACCGGTGGAAAGACCAAGCAAAAGGCCCGCGCCAAGGCCGATGGCCGCAGCGACCAAAGGCATGACAATGCCAAACGTCAACACGCCGGGCCGTAAAATACCCCCGCCTTCACGCAAGCCACGGCCAGCGACCAGCCCCATATCCAACAGGAAGAGGCACAAAACACCCTTGAAAGGAGACACGATAAAGCTGGAGATCTCTGCCAGACCTTCTTCGCCTGTGGCCCATCCGATGAAGAACGCGCCGACCAGCAGGACGATCGACCCGTTGAGCATAATTTCCCGCATCAACGCACCGTCCATACCCTTGGACTGCCCACCGGCACCGCGCGCCACAAGCCACAGCGCCGAGAGGATCGCGGGCGCTTCCATCGCCGCAGCGACGGCGACCATATACCCCTCAAAGCCGATTCCACGGCTTTCAAGGATGGAAGACGCAGCAACAAAGGTAACGATCGAGATCGAGCCGTAGTGCGCCGCAACCGCCGCAGCATCGAGGCGATTCATCTGCGTCATCACCTGCAGCAGGCCAAAGGCAATTAAAGGCAGCGCAGCTGAAAGGACAACGCCGACCAACAAGGCCATCCCCAGTTTGACGTCAATGCCATGTGCCGCAACGCTGACGCCGCCTTTGAAACCGATAGCAAAGAGCAGATAGATAGACAGCCCTTTGGCCACCGCTTCGGGAATGCTCAAATCAGAGCGCGCCAGCGATGCGGCCACACCCAGAACAAACGACAGAATAATCGGCGAGATCAGATTGTCCGCTGCCAATGAGAATAGCTGTTCCATATGCTATGGTCCTAAACTGGGTGGAATGCGCCGCTTTCGGGGCTGTAGTTTTCCAACGACCCTTCTCCGATGTCGTTCCACAACCCGTGAAGGGTCAACTCTCCGGCATTCACCTTTTCCTCGATCCAGGGAAAGGTCATCAGGTTCTGCAACGATGTTACGACCGCCTGCTTTTCCATCTCGCGTGCCTGCTCTTTGTCGTCGGCAATATCGCGCACGCTTTCGAAACGCGGGCGAAGGATATCCATCCAGCGACCTACAAAACTGCCTTTGTCCTCAAGCTCGGGCGCGTGGCCCTTGCACATGTCGATACAGCCCTGAATGCCGCCGCAACCAGAATGGCCAAGCACCATCAGATTACTGACCTTCAACACCTGCACCGCATACTCAACAGCAGCCGAAGTCCCGTGGTGATCACCGTCCGGCTGGAAGGGGGGCACCAGATTGGCGATATTTCGGTGGATAAAGAACTCACCCTGATCCGCACCGAAGATGGATATCACATTCACCCGACTGTCACAGCAGGCAATGACCATCGCACGGGGATGCTGGCCGTCAGACGCGAGCCTGCGATACCATGCTTTGTTGTCCGCATACCCGGTTGCTTTCCAACCGTGATATCGTTGTACCAGATAGTTTGGCAGGGGCCGTACCCTATGCATAATGAGGCCTCGTCCTTTGTCATTGTCGCGCAGGGATATAGTAAATTTTCAAAGGTTTCGAGAGAAAAGGGAGGTTGGCCTCAACCATTTCATCACCTCTTTGTCTCACGGTGTGCATCAGCCGTGGGGGCTGAATAGTGGGGTGATACAAAATGCAGGTTCTGCAAATTAATCCGGTCGAACAAGTGAGTGTCGATCAGGATCGTCTGGGTGCGCTTTATTCCCAGTTGGGAGAAGCGGGGGCAGAGGATGTCGTTTGCCGCGCGTTGGAAGAATTATCATTGCGCTTGTCGCATAGCGAAGCGCTTTTTCGGGAAAGCGCGTGGTCGGAGTTGCGCAAGAACACGCGGTCCTTGATTGCTATCGCAGAGCAGATCGGGATGAAGGCGCTTAGCCATGTTGCCGGTGATGTGACCTATAGCATCGACCGGTCCGATACTGTCGCTGTTGCGGCCACTTTATCGCGCCTGCTACGGATCGGCGAGCGGTCGTTGACTGCCGTCTGGGACATTCAGGACATTACACTCTGAGCGGTTGCGGGGGCGGTGGAAAACGCTAGGCTGAGATGCAGCACAACTCTCTAGGATCCTTATGCCACAGACTTTCGCCGATCCCGCCGCCGCGTCCATCCCGCTTCATGTTATCAGTGAAGAACAGCTGGAAAACTGGCTTTCCGAACAACCAGAGCGTAACCGTTCCTGGTTGAAGGCGCAGGGCTTTACCGGTGCCTTGGGTCAGGCAGTTACACTGCCGGATGATGAGGGTGGCATAGCACTGGCAGCCATCGGTTTCGGGACTGAAAAAGCACGCAAACGCGGTCGTTTCCATCTGGCCGCTGCCGCACCGAAACTTCCCGAAGGTGTCTACAAGATCGCAAGCGGGCTGGAGCAAACTGTCGCCGAAAACGAGTGCCTTGGATGGTTGCTCGCTGGTTATCGGTTTGACCGCTATAGCAAACAATCCCCCCTGCAGGCAGAGCTTGTCGCGCCTGATAGCGTAGATGTCAAAAAGATCGAAGCCCGTGCCGCTGGCGAGACGTTGACGCGCGATCTTATCAATACGCCTGCCAGCGATATGGGTCCGCCCGATCTGGAACTGGCGGCTCGCGATCTCGCGAAACAGCATAATGCAAGAATCACCGTGACCACCGGAGAGGACCTGCTTACCCAGAACTTCCCGATGATCCATACGGTTGGCCGCGCGGCAGACCGTGCGCCGCGTCTGATTGATATGCGGTGGGGCAGCAATGGGCCAAAGCTGACGCTGGTCGGCAAGGGTGTCTGCTTTGATACCGGCGGGCTAAACCTAAAACCCGGCGCGTCGATGGGTTTGATGAAAAAGGATATGGGCGGTGCTGCGGCAGTCTTGGGACTGGCCCATATGATCATGGCAACCGGTCTAGGCGTTCAGCTTCGGGTTCTCATTCCAGCGGTCGAGAATTCCGTTTCAGGCAATGCATTCAGGCCCGGTGACATTCTGACTTCACGCAAGGGTCTGACGGTCGAGATCAACAACACCGATGCCGAAGGGCGTCTGGTTCTTGCCGATGCCCTTGCCTTGGCAGATGAGGAAAGCCCCGACCAGATCATTTCGATGGCGACCCTTACAGGTGCCGCGCGGGTGGCAGTCGGACCGGACCTCGCCCCTTATTTCAGCGATGATGCCGGCTTTGTGTCAGCGCTTGAGACTGCGGCGGTTGCACAGGATGATCCGGTTTGGCGCTTGCCGTTTCACGATCCTTACGAGCCGATGATCGAACCCGGCATTGCCGATCTGGACAACGCCCCCAAGGGCGGTTTTGCGGGTTGCATTACAGCAGCACTTTTCCTGCGCCGGTTTGTCACACAGAGCCCATACGCACATTTCGACATTTACGGCTGGCAGCCAGCCGATGCGCCTGCACGCCAAAAAGGTGGGGTGGGTCAGGCGACGCGTGCATTACATGCGGCACTGACCCCGCTGCTGAACCTATGAGCGATCCGCGTCTGACCCCTGATCCTGCGCTTGTGACAGGCAGTACCAGCGCGCGGATCATCAGACCTGTTGTCGACCTGTGCCGCAGTCCCGAAGGCCCACGCGATCGTCAGTTGCTGTTCGGGGAAACGGTTACGGTTCTGGGTGACGTGGACGGATGGTCCTACGTGCAATCGGTGAAGGACGGCTATTGCGGCCACCTGCGATCGGCTTGTCTTGGGCCGGATCAAACCGCGACGCATATCGTCAGCGCGCCAGCCACCCATGTATACGCGCGCGCAGATTTCAAATCAGCGGACCGGATGAGCCTTAGCCACGCCAGCCGCCTTCGTGTGACAGATACGGACGGCAGATTTGCCTGCACCTCTATCGGGTACGTGCCACTTGTACATCTGACGGAAATCACCACCAGAGGCACCGACCCCGCTGACATTGCGGCGCTTTTTCTCGGGACGCCTTATCTTTGGGGCGGCAACAGCCGGTTCGGGATCGACTGTTCCGGCGTAGTGCAAGCAGCACTATTGGCATGCGGCCTGCCCTGCCCTGGCGACAGTGACATGCAGCAAAGCCTCGGCGTAGCTGCCGATGGCGGATACAGGCGCAACGATCTGTTATTCTGGAAAGGCCACGTGGCACTGGTCACGAGTGCGGACCAGCTGATCCATGCGAATGCCGGTGCCATGGCCTGCGTCTATGAAGGCATCGAAGAAACGATCCATCGTATTGAAACGCAAGGCGACGGGCCGGTGACAGCCCACCGGCGTCTGCCATCACTCCACAGCGCGGATGAGCTTGCGCTCTAGAACACGCAGTACTGATTTAAGATCGTGTCCCCGTCGCAGGATTTGGCCGCCCGGCCCGACCACGGCATACATACCTTGACGATTGCGCAATTTCGGGCGTTTTTCGATGCGGTATAGCGGAATTTCGGCAGTGCGCCGGAAGACCGAAAACACGGCCATCTCTTTCAGGCATGAGATACCGTAATCACGCCATTCGCCCGCGGCCACCATGCGCCCGTATAAAGACAGGATCACCGACAATTCGGTCCGGTGGAAGGCAACCTGTTCGGGAGGGCGTTCAAATGGAGTTGTCTGGGGAGGGATATGGACTGTCATATAAATATAGTTGCGTTCTTCGACCCTCAAATCAAGGGCGCAAATCAAACGCTTCGCATATCTTAAATGTTGAAAGCGTTACAAAATGGTGTCAATGTTCGAAATTATGAAACATGATGCTCCTTCTGAAATGACCCCGCAGATGCGTGCCCGAAAATGTGCGGATCTGATGTTCGCATCCGACAGCGCCTCGCCCGGATTGGGCATGGCGATTACAGATATCGGGCCGGGCCATGCAACGATGACAATGACCGTGCGGCAGGACATGCTGAACGGACACCGCATTTGTCACGGTGGTTTCATCTTTACGCTGGCTGACAGCGCCTTTGCCTTTGCCTGCAACAGCTACAACCAGCTGGTCGTCGCTCAACAGAACCAGATTACGTATCTGTCGCCGGGAAAAGAGGGCGAGGTTCTGACAGCGACCGCAACAGAAGCGTCCCGCAGCGGCCGCTCTGGTGTTTATGATGTGCGCGTCACCGGAGAGGACGGCCGCGCAGTTGCCTTGTTTCGCGGTCTTTCGCGCAGCGTCAAAGGGCAGCATTTCCCCGAGGAGGAGACCACGGAATGAAAGACCTCACGCCGGAAAAAGGGACGCTGGACCCGATAGAAATCGCAAGCCGCGACGAGATTTCAGCGCTACAACTTGAGCGGATGCAGTGGTCGCTGAGACATGCCTATGACAACGTCCCGTTCTATAAAAAGAGCTTTGACGCGGCGGGCGTTCATCCGGATGACCTGAAAGACCTGTCCGATCTGGCCAAATTCCCCTTCACGGTAAAGACTGACCTGCGCGACAATTATCCCTTCAAAATGTTTGCTGTTCCACGCGAAAAGGTTGCCCGCATCCATGCGTCATCAGGGACCACGGGCCAGCCAACCGTCGTCGGCTATACCCAGACCGATCTGGACAACTGGGCCAGCGTTGTGGCGCGATCGTTGCGGGCGGCAGGGATGCGGCCTGGCGATATGCTGCACAATGCCTATGGCTACGGTCTTTTTACCGGCGGACTTGGCATCCATCTGGGGGCTGATGCGCTGGGGCTTTCGACCTATCCCGTGTCGGGGGGCATGACACCGCGCCAGGTGCGCCTCATCGACGATTTCAAACCTAAAGGTATCACTGTCACACCATCCTATGCGCTTTCCATCCTTGATGAATTCGCCGCACAGGGGCTCGATCCGCGGGAAAGCTCGCTGGAAGTCGGGATTTTTGGCGCGGAGCCGTGGACAAACGCCATGCGTCAGGAGATCGAACAAGCCTTTGATATGCATGCGGTTGATATCTACGGACTATCGGAGGTGATGGGGCCCGGTGTTTCCATGGAGTGTGTGGAGACCAAAGACGGGCTGCACATTTGGGAAGACCACTTCTATCCCGAGATCATTAATCCCGAAACCGGTGAGCCGGTGGCAGAAGGCGAACAGGGAGAGCTGGTGTTTACCTCGCTCACGAAAGAAGCCTTTCCGATCATTCGCTACCGCACCCGCGATCTGACGCGGCTCTTGCCCGGCACGGCACGTAGCATGCGACGGATGGAAAAGGTCACTGGACGCAGTGACGACATGATTATCTTGCGGGGCGTGAACGTCTTTCCCACCCAGATCGAAGAGGCGCTGATGGCCACAACAGGTCTGGCTCCGCATTTCCAGATCGAGCTGAGCCGCCCTGACCGGATGGACCAGATGCGCGTACTATGTGAATGCGCTGACATGAGCGTTAATGCCGAAGCACGGCAGATCGCAGCCCGCGCAATGGCCGCGCAGATCAAACAGACCGTGGGCATCAGTGTTGCGATCGAAGTGGCGGATGTAGGCGGCGTGCCACGATCCGAGGGCAAAGCCGTGAGGATCGTGGACAACCGGCCCAAGGAGTAGGATCAGCCGCAGTCGATAGCGATAATCGTATCCGTCTCATCCAGCTTGATGTTCAGGCGCGCAGGATTAAAATCTGTCGTCACAGGCTGATCCAGACGGTAGGTGCGCTTTGGCTCTGGCAAGGACAGGTCGACCACGGCATCCTGTCCGATCAGGTTCTGGTAAGCTGTCGCATTGCAGGTATCCGGGCCGGAGGCAGTCGCGCGGGTGCTGGATGACTTTTGCGCCATCGGCGCACCACATCCAGCCAGCATCGCGGCCGCGGCCATCACACAGATTACAGTCTTCATCTCATCTCTCCTATTGTCTTTTCGGTTCCGTAGCGGGCCAGAAACATCTCGACGGCCCCTTTTACAACGCGGTCAATCTCAGCGTCGGATACAGTCTTGCTGACACCAAAGATCAATCTTGGCCAGATATCAGCCTTGCACAATTCGCCAAACTGGTCGGCGGCCAGCTTGCAGTCGTCAAGCTGCAACTCACCGCGTGCGGCGGCGTCCTGAAAATATGCGATCATCTCGGCCTGCATCACGGCAGGTCCGGAGTTGTAGAATTGCTGGCCGATTTGGGGAAAACGATCTGATTCCGCCACGCAAATCCGGAAAATCTGTAGTCCGAAGTCAGAGGTGATGAAACGTAGGAAATGCTGTCCCAAATGGCTCAGCACCAGATGCGGTGGGCCTGAAGATGCGATATTCTCTACCGCTTCCTGTGACTGCCGCCCACACTCCGCATTGGCGACCTCCATAAACAGAACCCGCTTATCAGGAAAGTAGCTGTACAGCGTCGCCTTGGACACCGCAGCAACGCGGGCGATTTCATCAACACTCGCACCCTCAAAGCCGTCAGCCATGAAGACCGCACGCGCACCTGCAAGTACCTGATCGAATTTGCGGCCTTTGCGGACCTGTGGCGCGTCAGATGTCATTTGGGTCCCGAAACGAAAGAAGGACAGAGTATAAACTGAACTGTTTAGTTCCAAGGGCTATTTCTGCAATCCATCTTGCACGGCCTTCAGTCAGCACTTAGAATAATTCTAAATGGGGAGCAGGCCATGCGATTTGCACTTAACAGAAAGCGTTTCAGAGATTTGTCGGAGCAAGAGGTGCTGGCACTCGCCATTTCCTCAGAGGAAGACGATGCGCGAATCTATCGCGGGTATGCCGAAAGCTTGCGAACGGAATATCCCCAATCAGCTGCGGTGTTTGATGGCATGGCAGCAGAAGAAGACGACCACCGCAAGCGCCTGATTGACCTGCACGAAGTCCGCTTTGGCCCAACAATTCCACTGATCCGGCGCGAACATGTCTCTGGCTATTACGCGCGCCGTCCCGTTTGGCTGGTCGAGAATTTGGGTCTGGATCGCATCCGCGCAGAAGCGGCTGCGATGGAGCAGGATGCGGAGCGTTTCTATCTTGCCGCCGCGGCACGCACCAGCGATGCGCAGACACGCAAATTGCTGGGTGATCTGGCGGCGGCGGAAGCTGGTCATCAGAATACGGCCCAAGACCTTAGCGACCAACATCTGGACGACGAAAGCCTTGCATCGGAAGACGACCGCGCGCGTCGGCAGTTTTTGTTGACTTGGGTGCAGCCGGGTTTGGCCGGGCTGATGGACGGGTCCGTGTCTACCCTCGCCCCGATCTTTGCTACCGCTTTCGCCACTCAGGATACATGGACTACCTTCCTGGTCGGCCTTGCCGCGTCGGTCGGTGCAGGTATCTCGATGGGTTTCACAGAGGCGGCCTCTGATGATGGTCAATTGTCGGGGCGCGGCTCTCCCTGGAAGCGCGGTTTTGCCTCCGGCATCATGACAACATTGGGCGGATTGGGTCACGCCCTGCCCTATCTGATTACCGACTTCTGGACGGCGACAATCATCGCCTTTGCCGTCGTGTTTATCGAACTTTGGGCAATTGCATGGATCCAGAACAAATACATGGACACGCCATTTTTCCGTGCGGCGTTTCAAGTGGTGATTGGTGGCGCGCTTGTGTTTGCGGCAGGGGTGTTGATCGGCTCGGGCTAGGCACTCTCTAGCCGATTTTCACTAGTGCTCTTTGCCATCGCGGGTTATCCCTGAGGGATGCTCGCGATCTTCCTAAAGACATTGCCTTTCTTTGCCCTGATCGGGGTCGGCTACTGGGCCGGACGCACCCGGTTTTTCAGCGCCGAGGCCACGGCCTATCTGACGAAATTTGTGTTCTACTTTGCTTTGTCGGCGATGCTTTTCCGTTTTTCGGCGAACCTGTCACTGGTCGAGGTCTGGGACACACGCATGGTGGTCGCCTATCTTTGGGGCACGTCGTTTGTGTACGGCATCGCATCGCTCGTCGGCTTTTTACGCGGCCTCGACGTTGCGACAAACGCCATCGAAGCGCAATGTGCCGTGATCGGGAACGCGGGGTTTCTCGGCGTGCCGATGCTGGCGCTTTTGTTGGGGCCAGAGGCGATTGGCCCCGTGCTGATGGTATTGGCCGTTGATCTTATTGTATTTTCCAGTCTGATCGTGATCCTGATTACCGGCGCACGAGACGGTCAGGTCAGTCTGCGCATGGTCCGCGCTATTGCGCTGGGGCTGGTTAAGAACCCGATGATTGTTGCGATCACATTAGGATTTGCGTGGTCAGGATTGGGTGTGCCGATCCCCGTGCCATTAAACGAATTCCTCGATATTCTGGGCGGTGCTGCGACGCCCGGCGCGCTTTTTGCGATCGGTGCGTCACTGGCGTTGACCAAACCCGACAAAATGCAGATTGCAGGCTGGCTTACCTTTTGCAAACTGGTGCTGCATCCACTGTTCGTCGGCTTCGCCGCGCTGTTTCTTTTCGGTGTTGATCCTTTCAAGGCGGGCGTGCTGATCGCGGCAGCTGCACTGCCGGTGGCGGGCAATGTCTATATGCTCGCGCAACACTACGGTGTCGCGCCTGCACGCGTCTCAACCGCGATCCTCGTCTCGACCGTGCTCAGTATTCTGACCGTCAGCCTTGTGGTGGGCTGGGTCACCCCGTAACACACCTTCAAAAGGACCATGACATGAAAACCATTTCCGAGAATGCCTGCTTTGGCGGGACCCAAGGGGTCTATTCACACGCATCGGCTGTTTGTCAGTGCGATATGACATTCGGGCTGTTTCTGCCCGCAGAAGCAAAGGACGGCCCTGTGCCGGTTCTTTGGTATCTCTCCGGTCTGACTTGCACCCATGAGAACGCCATGACCAAAGCTGGCGCGCAGGTATGGGCCGCCGAACATGGCATCGCACTTGTATTTCCTGATACATCACCGCGCGGCGAAGATGTCGCAGATGATGAAGCCTACGACCTTGGCAAGGGTGCGGGATTCTATGTGAATGCCACACAGACACCATGGGCACCGCATTTCCAGATGTGGGACTATATCGCTGAGGAATTGCCGAAACTTTTGGGCAAAAACTTTGCCCTCGATATGGAGCGGCAGGGCATCACAGGCCATTCGATGGGCGGCCATGGTGCGCTGACGCTGGCGATGAACCTGCCGGGGCGCTTCCTCTCCGTCTCTGCCTTCGCGCCGATCGCCAATCCCACGGCGAGCGATTGGGGCCGTAAACAACTCACTGCATATCTGGGTGAGGAAACCGCGAAATGGGCCAAGCATGACGCGACCCTGTTAATGCAAGAAACGGACTTTGACGGACCAATCCTGATCGACCAAGGCGCAAGCGATCAATTTCTTGACCTGCTGATGCCCGAAGCGCTGGCTGGTGCGATTGCCGCCAAACGGCAGCAGGGCACCTTCCGGATGCAACCCGGGTACGACCACAGCTATTTCTTCGTCGCGTCCTTCATTGAGGACCACGTCGCCTTCCACGCCGACGCGCTTTATGCAGGTTAAGCGATGACGGCGCTCTACATCGATGCGGATGCCTGCCCGGTCAAAGAAGAGGCCGAGCGGGTTGCGACCCGCCATAAGATCAAGATGTTCGTTGTGTCCAACGGTGGTTTGCGTCCGTCCCAAAATCCCTTTGTCGAAACTGTCATTGTCGCTGATGGCCCGGACGTCGCGGACATGTGGATTGCCGACCGGTGCGGGGCGGGCGACGTGGTCGTGACGGGAGATATCCCGCTAGCTGCCAAGTGCGTCGAAGCAGGTGCGCGCGTGCTTAAACACAGTGGCGAAGCGCTGACGGCGGCGAACATCGGCAACGTTCTGGCGACACGCGATCTGATGGCTGACCTGCGGGCGGCGGACCCTTTCCGGCAAGGCGGCGGCAAGAGCTTTACAAAGGCGGACCGCTCCCGTTTTCTCGAAGCGCTGGAACGTGAATTGCGGGCGGCAGCAAGGACATGATCATTGCTCAGGATCCAACGCTGTTGGACACCCGTAGTATTTCGATAGCTGAACGGAGATAACAGCATGACACCCCAAGCGGTGGTCTTTGACATTGGGAACGTGTTGATCGAATGGCAGCCCGAACGGTTCTTTGACGGCGTGATCGGTGAGGGCCGCAGGCGTGCGATGTTCGACGCGGTTGATCTGCATGCAATGAATGACCGCGTGGATTCCGGCGAGACATTTCAGGATGTGATCACTGAGGTCGCAGAGGCAACGCCGGACTGGCATCGCGAGATCATGCTATGGCATGACCGCTGGCTCGACATGGCGTCACCGGCGATTGACCATTCCGTACGCCTGATGGGGGCCTTGCAGGCGCGGGGCGTTCCCGTTTTTTCCCTCACGAATTTTGGCATCCAAACCTATGATCTGGCGGCAACCCGCTATCCGTTTCTGCGCCAGTTCGACCGTGATTTCATTTCAGGGCATTTGGGTGTGATCAAACCGAACCCTGCGATCTATCAGGCGGTCGAAGAGGCGGGCGGTATTGCCCCGCAGGCGCTCTTGTTTACCGATGACCGGACCGACAATATCGCGGCAGCAGCCGCGCGCGGCTGGCAGACACATCTTTTTGAGGGATCGCAAGGCTGGGCGGACCGGCTTGTTGCTGCTGGTCTACTTTCTGCGGAGGATGCAAAATGACCATTCCGATGATCCCTTTTGAGGAGGGCGAGGCTACGCTGGACTGGATTGGCCTGACCGATGCACTGGCCGCCGGTCATGATCTGCCCCGCGCCGAGATAGGCGATACGTTCCTGTACCGTGGCGACGACACCCTACTGAGCCGCGCTGCGTGGATTGACGGTTTAGGCATGGCCGTAAAAACCGCCACTGTATTTCCGGCTAACCCGTCTAAGGGCGTGCCAATGATTAACGGCGGGCTGAACCTTTATGGCGATGCGGATGGCACGCTTGCGGCGATTGTGGATTTCCACCTTGTGACCAAGTGGAAGACCGCGGGCGACAGCTTGCTTGCCGCACGGCGATTGGCGCGACCAGACAGCCGGAACATCACGATCGTTGGTGCAGGCAATCAGGGGCGCGCCTTACATGCGGCTTATAGGTCCGCGTTTCCCGATGCGGTCTTTACTGTCTGGAACCGCACCCGCGCCAACGCGGAGGCCATGGCCGCAGAATTGCCAGATCTGCGCGTGGCCGACGATCTGGAAACGGCTGTGTCAGGTGCAGATATCGTCACATCCGCCACGATGTCGACCGCACCACTGATCAAGGGAGACTGGCTCAGACCCGGCCAGCATATCGACCTGATTGGTGCCTATCGTCCTGACATGCGTGAAGTCGATGATGAAGCTTTGCTGAAGTCGCGTGTCTTTGTGGACAGTTTCGAGACCACCATCGGGCATATCGGTGAAATCAACATTCCGCTGGAAAGCGGCGTAATTGATCGCAGCCATCTGGTTGCGGACTATTACGATCTGACGGCGTTTACCCGTAAGAGCGCGGATGAGATAACCTTGTTCAAGAACGGCGGGGGTGCCCACCTTGATCTGATGACCTCTCGCTACATTCTGGATCGCTGGAACGCGCGCGCATGATCTGGTGGCTGATCCTTGCGGTGCTGATTGCAGCACCTTTGGTGATCGAACACCGCAGACGCGTCATGGATGACGCCGCACGCGGATCGGCCAAGGGGCAGTTTGTAGAGCTTTCGCAAGGCGTCACACATTTCGAATGGCACGGCCCGCCCCGTGGCCCTGTTATTGTCTGTATCCACGGGCTGACCACGCCCAGCTTCGTCTGGCGCGGCATGACGCGCTCGCTCGCTGTCGCGGGCTTTCGGGTGCTGACCTATGATTTATACGGGCGGGGCTATTCATCCCGACCCAAAGGACCACAAGATCGCAAGTTCTTTCTGACTCAGCTCACCGAACTCTTGGCACGCGAAGGTGTTGATGATGATCTGACAGTGATCGGCTATTCGATGGGGGGTGCCATCGCCACCACCTTTGCCGCGACGTACCCCGAACGGATGCGCCAGTTGGTGCTGCTCGCCCCTGCCGGAATGCGCGTTGTCAAAGGCGGGTTGGTCGGCTTTGTCAAACGGACGCCGCTGGTCGGTGACTGGATCACGCTCGCGCTATATCCGCGCCTGCTGCGTAGTGGTATCCGGGCAGAGCGTGGCATTCCCGGAAGCGTGCCGTCCGTCGGTGATCTGCAAGAAGCCGAGATCGAGGTGAAGGGCTTCCTGCCTGCTGTCCTTGCCAGTTTGCGCGGAATCCTGTCCGAAGACCTCTCTGCCGATCACAGGGCAATCGCGGCCTATGGTCTTCCTGTGTTGGCCATCTGGGGACGGGAGGACAGTGTGATCCCGCTCAGCTGCATCGGCACATTGGCGGAATGGAACCGCAACGCGCAGCAAGAGGTGATCGACGGTGCCGGCCACGGGTTGACCTATACCCACAGCGATACAGTCCTGCGCCTCATGCGCGGCTGGATGAAGATGCCGCAAACCTAAAGCCGCTTATGCAGTGACCAACCCTTCGAGCCTGCGTTCGCGGATAGGTAAATGCACAATCGCACTGAACGCGCCAATCCCAACACCGATCCACCAGACGGCGGTGTAGTTGCCGTATAGGTCGTACATCCGCCCTCCCAGCCAAACGCCCAGAAAACTGCCCAGCTGGTGGCTGAAAAAGACGATGCCATACAGCGTGCCCATGTAGCGCAGTCCGTAAATATGCGCGACCAGACCTGAGGTCAGCGGGACGGTCGCCAACCAAAGTGCGCCCATCGTGACGGAGAACAGGATCACCGTCACAGGGGTAATGGGGAATAGTATGAACAGGGTCGCGACAATCGTCCGCCCGACATAAATCCCCGCCAACAGGTATTTTTTAGAATATCGCTTGCCCGCCCAACCGGCTGCCAGAGTGCCTGCGATATTTGCAAGACCGATCAGTGAAATCGCTACAGCCCCAAGTGCAGACGTCGTCGTGATACCAATGTTGTGCAGCACGCCCCCCGCAAGGATCGGGCCACACATTTCGGTTACAAAAGCGGGAAAATGCGCTGTGATAAACGCGAGCTGGTATCCACATGAAAAGAAGCCCAGAAAGATCAGCGTATAGGAGGGATCTTTGAACGCTTTCATTAAAATCTGGCCAAGGCTCTCTTCAAGCTCTGCCTTGCTTGCCATCGCGGGTGCCCGCATCATCGGAAGCGTCAGGATCAACAGCAGGATTACTACCGCGAAGACCATGAAAGTCGACTGCCAGCTGAGGAATGTTAGCATCCATTCAGCAACAGGAGCGCCAAAAACCTGCCCCGCGCTGCCCGCGGCAGTGGCAATTGCCAATGCCATCGACCGGTTCTCATCCGAAGCGGCGCGCCCGACCATGGCAAGGATCACCCCGAAACCCGTCCCCGCAATGCCAAACCCCACAAGCCAAGCGTACGCCTGATGCTCAAGCGGCGTGGTCGAATTTGCCGACAGCACCATGCCTAGGGCGTATACTACGGCACCGATAATGATCGACCGCCGATCACCGATCTTTTCTGCGATGGCCCCGAATATCGGCTGACCGATACCCCAAGCAAGGTTTTGGATAGCAATCGCAAGCGAGAACTCAGACCGCAGCCAGCCGAATTGCTCAGCAATCGGGATCTGGAACACCCCGAACGACGCCCTGACCGCGAAGCTAACCATGATGATAATACAGCCCACCATCAAAACGGGAGAGATAAGGGAGGCGCGTTGTTCCATCGGGATCATCCTTGGTATTCTGCGGGCAAAGTACGCAGATTGCCGAAAGGGTCAAATGACGCCTTGTGATTAGATGTTCACAGGTTGTGATGTAAGCAGATCACCAGCCCCGCTTTCCAAGCTATCGGTCTTTGCGCTATGCAGCCCCTTATGACTAGTTTGCGCGAAACCTATGACGCCCTCATCCAAGACGGCACCCTGCACGCTGACCCTGCGCAGGAAGCTGTTCTGGCAGAGTTTGACCGTATCCGTGATGCCCTGCTTGTGCCTGTGAAGAAGGGCCTGTTTCGCAAAGCGCCCGAACCGCCGATGGGCTTGTATCTCTGGGGTGGCGTGGGGCGTGGCAAATCCATGTTGATGGACATGTTCGTCGCCCATCTGGAGGAAATCCCATCAAGGCGCGTGCATTTTCACGCCTTCATGCAGGAAATCCATGCCGCGATGCACGAGGCCCGCAAAACAGGTGTCGATGATGCCATCGCGCCTGTCGCCGCAGATGTTGCCTCCTCTGTCCGATTGTTGGCCTTCGACGAAATGCAGATCACCGATATTACGGACGCCATGATCGTCGGGCGGTTGTTTCAGGCGCTTTTCGCGGCGGGCGTTGTGGTGGTGACCACCTCGAACCGGATACCCGATGCGCTTTACAAAGACGGGCTGAACCGCAACCTGTTCGTGCCATTCATTGAGTTAATTAAAGAAAAGATGGTCGTGCACGAGCTGGCCAGCCCGAAAGACTACCGTCAGGACAGGTTGGCAGGCACGCAGGTCTATTTCACACCTGCCAATGCCGAAGCCCGCGCGGCGATGGATGCAGTTTGGGACGATCTTGCGGGCGATGCAGGCAGCCCCCTCACCCTGCGGGTCAAGGGGCGTGACGTCGTTATCCCACAATACCACAATGCGATGGCGCGTGCGCGGTTTCATGATTTATGTGGCAAGCCGCTGGGCCCTGCCGATTATCTGGCGTTGGCAGAAGCGGTGCGTGTTCTGATGATTGACGACATTCCATCGCTTGGCCGTACAAATTTTAACGAAGCAAAAAGGTTCGTGACCCTGATTGATGCTCTGTACGAGGCGCAGGTCCGGCTGATCTGTTCAGCTGCGGCAGCGCCAGAGATGCTGTATCTTGAGGGCGAAGGCACATTCGAGTTCGAGCGCACCGCATCGCGGCTGCGTGAAATGCAAGCCGAAGGCTGGGGCAAATCTACCGCCGACTGATCGGCCCGGACTAGTCTGTGACGGTAACGGTATCGCCGCGCGTCACGACATCTTCGGGATGGTAAGGCGCATCGCCCATATACAGCGTCCAAAGCCCGCCGCCGATAATACCAAGTCCGATCAAAATAAAAATGATCTGTGAAAAACCGCGACGGTCCTTGGAGCCAGACGGTGTTTGGGCAGCGTTATCCTCTTGTTTCATCATGCTCTTCCTCGGTGGATTCCAGTATTAGCGCCGCAGCAGCGCATCTGAATTGCCCCGAATATAGAAGATTTTCGCCCTTTGCGGGACCACGAGAAGTTAAAATTACCCGTTCTGACGCAAAACTGCACCAGCCAGATAAAGAGAACCGCAAATCAGTACCCGCGCCTGAGGGTCTTGGGCGATAATATCGCGCAAGGCCGCTTCAACGCTTTCGGCCTCAAAGGCCGTCATGCCCACATCTCTGGCTGCGGCTGCTGTCTCTTGTGCTGACAAGGTGGCCGCCTCACCGGGGATAGAAACAGCATGAAGCGTCTTTGCCTGTTTCGCCAAGGGTCGCATGTAGCCTGCGATGTCTTTGGTATTCAGCATGCCGCAGATCAGATGCATCGGGCGCGCGGGCCCCGTCGCCAGCAAATCGGCAATTGCCTGACCGGCAGATGCGTTATGACCACCATCCAACCAAAGCTCCGCTTGAGGAGCAATCTCGGTCAGCACGCCGGTTTTCAGGCGTTGCATGCGCGCTGGCCAGAACGCTTGGGTCACCGCCGCCTCGCAGGCCGCTTCATCACAGCCGAAATGCCGCAAAGCAGCAAGCGCGGCACCGGCGTTCATGACTTGGTGGGCACCCGGCAGGTTCGGCAAGGGTAAATCGAGAAGTCCGGTTTCATCCTGATAAACCAACCTGCCCGCCTCCATCCCGACATGCCATTGCTGGCCGTAGGCCAAAAGAGGTGCACCAAGACGCGCAGCAGTTTGTTCAATGACGTCCAGCCCCGCCTCTTCCTGCGGACCGACGACGCAAGGGACACCGCGCTTAATGATACCAGCCTTTTCACCTGCAATTTCTGGCAAAGTCTCGCCCAGAAACTGCGTGTGGTCGATTGAAACAGGGGTGATGATGCTGAGCGCGACGCTGTCCATCACATTGGTCGCGTCAAGGCGGCCGCCAAGACCGACTTCCAGCAGTGTATAATCTGCCAACGTCCGCGAAAATGCCAACAGCGCAGCAGCCGTCGTGATTTCGAAATAGGTGATCGTTTCGCCACCATTGGCGGCATAGCATTCATCCAGCACTGCGGTAAGCGCATCTTCGGATATCAATTCTCCTGCCAGACGAATCCGTTCATGGAACCGCGCCAGATGCGGCGAGGTATAGGCATGCACCGTCTTGCCGGATGCTTCCAATCCAGCGCGGATCATCGCTTGGGTCGACCCCTTGCCGTTTGTGCCTGCGATATGGATCACCGGCGGCAATTTGTTCTGCGGGTTTCCCAATGCCTCGAGCAGCCGGAACATCCGTCCCAGTGTCAGGTCGATCACCTTGGGGTGCAAAGCCATCATCCGTTCAAGGATGTGGTCAGATGTTTCCGCCGTCATCCCTTGTCAGGGGCCGCTTTGACCGCGCCTTCATCGGTCTCGTCTGACAAAGCGTGCTCCAGCTCGCCGGGATCTTGCGGCGGGGGCAGATCGCCGCGTACGGCAGGCGGCAGGCCCAGCAACATGCGGGTGATATTGATCAGCTCGTCGCGCAATTCGGTGCGGGGGGTCACGCGGTCCAGCATCCCGTGGTCGAGCAGGTATTCAGCGCGCTGAAAACCGTCCGGCAGCTTTTCACGGATCGTCTGTTCGATCACGCGCGGGCCTGCGAAACAAATCAGGGCATTCGGTTCTGCGATATGTACGTCGCCCAGCATTGCATAGCTCGCGGTTACACCACCGGTCGTCGGATGTGTCAGTACGACGATATAGGGCAGACCCGCTTCTTTCAGCATCTGCACCGCAACCGTTGTACGCGGCATTTGCATCAAGGACAGGATGCCTTCCTGCATCCGCGCACCACCGGCGGCAGAAAACAGGATCAGCGGACGCTTGAGTTTCACCGCTTCTGTCGCGGCGGCGATGATCGCGTTCCCGACATACATCCCCATTGAACCCGCCATAAAGGAAAAGTCCTGACAGGCCGCAACGATCGGGGTGCGCCCAATCTCTCCGGTGGCCACAAGCATCGCTTCAGCTTCACCTGTCTGCTTTTGCGCGGCACGCAGACGATCCGGATATTTTTTCTGGTCGCGGAAATGCAACGGGTCCGGCGTCGGTGCCGGAACGCTGATCTCGGAAAACAAGCCACCGTCAAAAAGGGCCGTCAACCGGGCACGTGGCGTGATCGGCATGTGATGACCACAGTTGGTACAGACATTCAGATTGTCCGATACCTCCCGGTGGAACAGCATTGTGCCGCAATCATCGCATTTGGTCCAAAGATTATCTGGCGTCTCGCGGCGCGAGAAGATGGAGTTGATCCGTGGACGGACGTAGTTCGAGATCCAGTTCATGCAGGGCCCCTGATGGCTTTACTGGCTTTGAGATAAGCCGTGAGTGGAAGAAATGCAATCAACGCCTGATTGCCAGTCGCGCGGCAAGCCAAAGCACGATCATCATGGCGAAATCAACTGGCAGCCACGTGCGCAGAATTGCCGGATCGTCCATACCAAATGGCGTGAGATAAAGCGCAAGACCCGTCATTTCGTCCGGCAACGATATAAACATAAATGCCGAAACATTGTTAATGAAATGCACCGCAATGGCAGGCCCCAGTGAACCGGACCGTGCCGTCAGATCGGCCATCAGAATGCCGAAAAGACCGGCCCAGACGGCAATCCAAATCGCGTTTTCTCCAGCCATATCAGGCAGGTAATGCCCAAGCGCAAACAGTACTGATGGCAAAACCATCCAGATCAGCGGGTGGTCAAATCGCGCCGCAAGCTGCTGCTGGACATAACCGCGAAAAACGATCTCCTCGGCGCTGGTCTGGATCAGAATAAAAAACAGGGAGGGGACGAACAGGACCAACCATTTGCCAAGCGGCATGTTTGGCACATAATCCGCGCCCATATCCCAAGGCGGGGCTATAAAAATAAGCAATGTAATCCCCGCGACCATGACGAAAGTCGCACGAAAATCGCGGCGCAGTCTATCTTTCGGCCCAAGAAGGCTCGCGAAAGAGCGGTCATGCAGCAGACGGACACTCAGACCGGCACCGACGCTCATAAATGCGAAACTGAACAACAGCACGTACATGGCAGGCGCGCTTTCCTGCCAAAGCCAGTCCTGTCCACTGCCACCCCCTCCCGCAGACGTCAGGCCAAGGACAACCTGAAAGAAAATCTGGTTGAGCATAACGTAGGCAAAGAATGCGAGCACAAGTCCAGCCACCAGCCGCCAAGCCTCTGACCGCGCGCGGGCGGGTGCAATAAAGGCGGCGTGGGCCGCGTAGGCATTTGGGTTCATTCGTTTGGCACCTGACTGGGCTTTACCACCGGTGGCGGCGGCGGGCCGATGTCGCGGGGCAGCTCGATCCCTGCCGCGATCAAAATCTCCGCAGCCCCGTTCAGGTGTCCCGAGACGGTGCGCAGCAAACTCAGCAGTACGTCCTTGTCGCTCTCGATCACCGACATAAACTGCTCCGCTCCGATGCGCAGGAACGTCACCTCTTCGGTTGCGTTAAGGTCAAGCTGTCGCGGCTCGTCGAGAATAATCGAAAGATCACCGATCAAACGGCCCGGTTCTACGTCCGATACGTGATGGAAGATGCCATCTTCATCGACGGCCCCCAACTCAGCTTTACCGGACAGGCAAAGGTATGCCGCATCAGGCGGTTGGCCTGCGGAGAAAATCTTGTGCCCCTCGTCGGCTTTGTACCACTGCGCGGCGAAGGCGAGCAGACGCTGGTTACGACCGTTCAGAGACGCGAACAGGTCGTTCTTGCGAATGACCCGAAGTTTGCGGCGCAGATCGCTTGCGGCTTCGCCTTCCTGCTCAAGCTTGTCTGTGCGCTCGATCCCGTCGATCCTGCCGTTGCTTATCTCGACATGCAGGTCGAAATCCTGCGCATCAGTGAAGTTGTCTTCGATATAGATTTGTGTGGTTTCTGGCAAAAGCGCGCTGATCCGGTTGCGCATCAAGGCGCGTGCTTCTTTGTCCTGTCCAGTCATGGATTGGTTCAAAATCAACACATCTGGGCGCTTGATAAGGGCCCGACCATAAGCTGCCCGCTGCTGGAACACGGCAGGGAAATTAGTACCGCCGATCGCGGTGTGCACATCGAACAGGGTCTGCGAAACCATCTGTTTAAGGTCATGCTTGACCAGCACATCCGCCACTACATCCCGCACCAGATCGGCCTGTAGACCCGCCATTGCAGAAATACGACCATAGAGCAGGTTTTCCAGCAGTGTCAGTCGCGGCAAATAGATTTCGGGTGAAACCGGCACAAAGAGATCGGCTGTCTGTTCGCGCAAGGCAGAACCTTTGCTGTTGCGGATGCGCACAATCTCTTCTTTGAAGCTTTCCGGAAAGGCAGGTCCAATTTGTTCTGCTGTCAACGCGAAAGGCACCGTCATCAGCAGCGCGAATTCTTCCGATGACAGCGCCTCGTCCCCTCGCTCGGCGCGGCGCATCGCAATATCAACCAGTCGTTCGTATTCTCTCTCTTCCAGGCCCAACGCTGTGAACAGCGGGTGGTCTGTGCCGTCCATCCCAAAGGTCTGGTGCAACGTCTCGACAATGGTCTGGGAGATCGCGATCGCTTTCTCGCCTAACCCCTGATCCATTACCATCGCCAGAAACCCGCCCTCTGCGACGAGTTCCGCTTGAGAGATATCACGGCGAGGGGCGGCGAATATCAGGTTACCGCCCAAAGGCACGGCGGGGTTAAAGCGGTCAGGGTCAAAGCGGTGCACAGCGGCGTCCAGCTTTTCCTCGCGCAAACGCTCGTGCACCTCATCACGCAGGCCGACCACACGCGCGACCAGATCAGCGTGTTTTTCGGGGTCGATACGTGCGTCGAGCATCCGCGCAAAAATCGGGTCCGCCGTTCCAAGCGCTTCGGTAATCTCGAACCAGAATTTATAGACGTCTTCCCGCGTGTTCAGATCAGCGATTTCAGGATCAAGCCAGTCGGCGCGGGTGCTGTCAGGGCTGTTGCCACTGCGGCGCGCTTCAATGGTGGACCTGTCGCTGTGCTTGGGATCCCACAGGACCGTCTTCGGGCTGGTCATCAGCGGCATCAACAGATTGTCACCTACATCGCCCTGAAACAGGTAGGGCTGTGTTTGCGCATACCCGATCCGCGCGGCGACGACCGCCTGATGCAATTGGGATAGGTCATGCCCAGCCATGGTCACCTTACCGCGTGTCGGTACGATCTCACGGGTCAATACCTCTGAAAGCGCGGTCCGCTCTGACTGGTTGGTGACCTGCACCGCAACCTGACTGCCTGCCGGTATTTTGAGTGAAATGTCGTTCAGCACCATGTCACCGCTGGCATTACGCACAGACACGTTTGACAGAACCACATCACCGCGCAGATGCGGTATTTCCTCTGGTGTGCCTTCAAGCATGGACGCATCCATCATCCCGTCGGGGGCAAATCGGTCTGTTACCACTTCCCAACGCAACGCCATGTCCTGCGTCTGGTTATAATAGGCGAGCAGTTCTTTCCACGGACTGCTCAGGTCCTTGTACGCCGCAAGGGCAGCAACGAGCGCCCCGACCGTGATGTCGCCTTTGATCGCAAGGTAGCCACCAACGGCGTAGAAGAAGAACGGCGTTAGCTGGGTGATGAAGTTGTTGAGAAACTTCATAAAGAACTTTTTCTGGTAGATCCGGAAACGGATATCAAAAAGCCGCCCCAGCCGGTCGGTGAACCATGCCAGCCGATACCGCCATCCGCCATTTGTGCGCAGGTCCGTGATGCCTGCTGCGGTTTCGCCAATCTCGGCTGCCAGGTGGCGCACCTCGATAATCCGCTCCTTGTTCAACTGGTTGATCTGGCGTTGCAGCATTGGGATGATCCATGCCTGCAACGGGATCAGTGCGACCCCCGCCAACCCGAACCAGACCGACTGCAGGAACAAAAACACTACAATGATCAACATCTGGCCTGCCTGAAAAACCGGCTGCGCCACCGCGTCTCCCATCAACCCGCCCATAGGCTCGGCCTCTGAAGTGACCATGCTGACCAGCTCGCCCTGCGACGTATTTTGATAATAGCTGCGCGGAAAGCGCATCATCCGGTTGACCAACTGGTAGCGGAAGCGGCGGAGCATCCGCTCCGACAGCACACCTTTCATGGTATTCAACCGCATTTTCAGCAATCCGTGCACCAGCACAGCGGCAAGATAGGCGAAACAAAGGATCAGCAGAAACTGCACTTGCGTGAATGCATAGCCGAAGACGTCGATCGTGCTCAGCTCGGCACCGATGGCGTCGTTGATAATACGTTTGGGAAGTTCAAGCGTCGCGTAGAGGAACGGGAATGTAAAAAGCGTGAACAACAACAGGTAGATCTGGTCGCGCTTCGAATACTTCCAGATAAACGAAAAGATGCTGCGTTCCATACGGGGACTTTCGGATAAGAGGCGGGCGTATATGTCCCTGAACGTCTTGGCAGACAAGGTAGGGCGGGAATGCAGCCATTACAACATCACCACTTTACCTTGCAGCAGCCCGCCCGCACGACTATTCCGGTGCGGACACGATTTCCGAGGGAGGCCCTGATGTCCACCAACCAACGCTTTGACAAATCCAAACTGCCCAGCCGCCATGTAACCGAAGGGCCCGCGCGCGCGCCGCACCGGTCCTATTATTACGCGATGGGCATGACCGAAGAGGAAATCCACCAGCCATTGGTCGGTGTTGCCACCTGCTGGAACGAAGCGGCACCGTGTAACATCGCGTTGAGCCGTCAGGCGCAGGCGGTCAAGCAAGGCGTTAAGGAAGAACAGGGTACACCGCGCGAATTTACGACGATCACCGTCACCGACGGCATTGCGATGGGTCATGAAGGGATGCGTTCGTCACTGGCAAGCCGCGATGCGATTGCCGATACAGTTGAGCTGACCATGCGCGGCCACTGCTACGACGCGCTGGTTGGGCTTGCGGGCTGCGACAAATCACTGCCGGGTATGATGATGGCGATGATCCGTCTGAATGTACCTTCCGTGTTCCTTTACGGCGGGTCGATCCTGCCGGGCAAAGCACCCAAGGGCGCTGATGTACCACAGGCATTCGCAGAGCGTGACCTGACAGTTCAGGATATGTTCGAGGCGGTTGGCAACTTCCAGTCCGGCACCATGACCGAAGCGGAGCTTGAAATCCTTGAGCGCGTCGCCTGTCCGTCTGCGGGTGCCTGCGGTGGCCAGTTCACCGCCAATACCATGGCCTGTGTGTCCGAAGCGATCGGTCTGGCCCTACTGAATTCTTCCGGCATGCCGGCCCCATACAAGGATCGCGATGAGTATGGCCGCGCCTCCGGTGGAGCCGTGATGAACCTGATCGAAAAGAACATCCGCGCGCGTGATATCTGCACAAGGGAAGCGTTTGAGAATGCTGCGCGCATCGTGGCTTGCACCGGTGGCTCCACCAATGCCGGCCTTCACCTGCCTGCAATGGCGCATGAGGCGGGCATCGACTTCTTCCTCGAAGATGTTTGCGAAATCTTCCGCGACACGCCCCACTTTGTCGATATGAAGCCGGGCGGTGCGTATGTTGCGAAAGATCTTTATGATGCGGGCGGCGTGCCTGTCGTGCTGAATGAGCTTCGCAAAGCAGGTCTGGTGCACACCGATTGTATGACTGCATCGGGTTACTCGCTGGGTGAAGAACTGGACAAGATCACCCGCGAAGCGGATGGCAAGGTCATTCACACCATCGACAACCCGATCAGCAAGACCGGCGGCGTTGTTGGTCTAAAAGGCAACCTTGCCCCAGAGGGAGCCATCGTGAAAATCGCGGGCATGGCAGAAGAAGACATTGTCTTTACCGGCCCTGCGCTGATCTTTGAATGTGAGCAGGACGCCTTTGAGGCGGTACAAAACCGCACCTATTCCGAAGGCGACGTCTTTGTTATCCGCAACGAAGGGCCGCGTGGCGGACCGGGTATGCGCGAGATGCTGGCGACCACGGCAGCCCTGTCGGGTCAGGGCATGGGCAAAAAAGTCGCTCTGATTACCGATGGCCGTTTCTCTGGTGCAACACGCGGTTTCTGCGTAGGTCACGTGGGCCCCGAAGCCGCGATGGGCGGCCCCATCGGGCTGCTCGAAAACGGCGACATGATTACGCTCAACGCCATCACCGGATCGATCAGCGTTGATCTGACCGACGAAGAGCTCGCTGCACGCAAAGCCAATTGGAAAGGCCCGCGCCCGACCGACTATGCCTCTGGCGCGCTGTGGAAATACGCCCAGCTTGTCGGACCAACCTATCTGGGTGCCGTGACACATCCCGGCGGCAAGGCGGAAACCCATGATTACATGGAGCTCTAAGGCAGCAGGTGCCACCCTTGCAGTCGGTCTGCTGGCCGGCTGCGAGGGTGGCGACCTTGGAGCCTTGCTCCCGTCATCACAAGACAGTGGTAAAGTTGCATTGTCACAGGCACGCATGGCATTCGGTTCTGTCATGCTGCGCCCGCCAAGCGGCTTTTGCATCGATAAAAGCAGCCTGAAGCAAAACTTTGCACTGATGGCGCGGTGCGATGCGCTTGGTGCGCCTTCTGCGGCCTCCGATGCTCCCCGTGGGCTGATCTCCGTCAGTTTTTCCAAGGCGCTGGAGACATTGCCGACTGCCGTCCAGACGGCTGAGGCGTTGTCCCTTACCGGCGTTTCAGACACCAGAATACAGGACGGTCATGTCACGTTCCGTGCGACCGGCACGACACCTGCAGACGGCCTTAGCGCTGTGCATTGGCGTGGAATCGTAAAGGTCAACGATCAGGTGATGGGCATCGCGCTTTTCGCTCCGGAAGGCGCACGGGCAACCGGATCCAGCGGCCGCGCCCTGCTTTTGGAGATTATCGCAGGAACCACAGCCGGATTTTGAGACGCCTGACCAGAGGATTGTTTCGCCGATAGCAACATCGCTGGATTAATCCTTTGGATTGTTGCCAATTTATTTGAATGAAACCAATCCCGGCGATACAACAGCCGGAACCGGTAAAACATCAGGGCGCGTGCGGTCATGTCCAGAATTAACCTTGGCCTTTTCGATGGAAGCGTATTCTCTCGGAATATCCAGCGATGGGCCAAAGCAGCACAACGTGCATCCAAGACGGAACTGCCGGTACTGCGCCGACAGCGCAACCGCGCGCGTGCGCTCAAAATGCATCTCGACAAGCTGATCCATACAGCGGACGAACGGCTCGCACTGCCGATGATCGGCTCCACCAGCTTTCCAAAGCCACACAATGCTGACTGGTCATGGAGGCCGGAACTGTGGCGTGGTCCGCTTGCGACACCGGGCCTGTCAGCGGTCGAAACCAAGTCGATGCTGGGCAACGAGGTTACCCTGTTTCATGATTGTGCGTTTTCCGAACTGACCCTGCGCCAACTGCGTAACCTGCGCGAGGCAGATCTGGCCCCATATGGTTTACGTTTGGATGTTTTCCAATTTGACGGATCGTTCTTGTCATTGGTGATTGATCTGCCCGAAGACGGCATAAAGGGGCTGAAACGGACGCATTTGCTGAGGATGGATGCCATCGTAGAGCTGGAAAAACCGCTCGAAATATTCGCGCGTCTCAACATCAAGCACGGGCCGAATACCGAACAGATTGTGCGTGAGCTTCCCCTGAACGAGGAAAACCACCGCGTCGAGTTTGACCTCGCTTATTCGAACCTGAACGAGAAACGGGTCGAGCGGGCTTGGATCGACCTGATCTTCGAAGGGCCACAGATGAACCAAGTGGTGCTGCGCGACCTCACCTTCTCGCGGCGCCCGCGTGCGCAGCTTTAATCACTGAACGGAGCCGGTATGTCCGCGTTGCAACTGACCAAAACCAAAATGAAAGAAGGCATGTGGCAGGGGATCATCACCGGCATGGGTGAGGATGCGCCACGAGTCGAAGTCACGCATGAGAACGCTGTGATTTCGGACATTCTGTTGACCCACAATCAAAGCGCTGACCATTGGACGCTGTCCATCCCGATTCCGCCACAGGCAATTGCGGATGGCATTCAAACATTGATCATCCGCGACGTCGAAACCGATACAAAGATCGGACATGTCACGTTGATTGCGGCCGATGAACTTACGGATGATCTGCGTGCGGAAGTGGATTTACTGCGGGCCGAACTGGATATGCTCAAAAGCGCGTTCCGTCGACACTGCGTCGAGACGACTTGATCCCGCCAAGTTAGTAGACGACGGGCCACCCGATCAGGGCGACCCATCTATTGTCAGTCCTGCTCGCCCAGCGCAGAGAGCCCTTTGAGGATGTCGATGGCATAGGCCAGCTGGTAATCCTCTTCGCGCAACTCTGCCGCCTCTTCGGCCTTGGCACGGTCCTGCATGATCTGATCGACCTGATCTTCAGTCAGGCTGTCGTTGTTCAGACTGCCGCGCAGGTCGGCTTCTGACCGCAATGGACGTGCCGCTGTTTCCTCTTCATCCGTCTCTTGCGTAACGGGCGGCTGCGCCACGATGATATCGGGCGATACGCCCAACGCCTGAATGGAGCGTCCCGATGGCGTATAGTACCGCGCCGTGGTCAGACGCATGGCACCGGATCCGCGCAATGGCATCACGGTTTGAACAGAACCTTTACCAAAGCTTTTGGTCCCGATCACAATCGCACGGCGGTGGTCCTGAAGGGCACCAGCAACGATTTCCGAAGCAGAAGCAGAGCCGCCGTTGATCAGCACAACGATTGGTTTGCCCTGAGACAGATCACCGGGTGTTGCATTTACGCGATCACCATCTGCAAGTTCGCGACCACGCGTGCTGACAATTTCGCCCTTCTCAAGGAAGGCATCAGAGACAGCAATCGCCTGATTGAGCAAACCACCGGGGTTGTTGCGCATGTCGAGCACGATGCCGTTTATGTTATCAATGCCACCCGCTGCTTCAATTTGCTCTTCCAGACCTTCCTTCATCTTCGGGTAGGTCTGTTCGTTGAATGTGGTCAGGCGCAAAACTGCTGTCTGGCCTACGGTGCGCGCCCGAACAGCGGTCAGCTGGATCGTGTCACGTACGATGGACACGTCAAAGGGTTCCTGCTCGCCTTCGCGCACGATCGTGATCACGATCTCGGAGCCGACCGGCCCGCGCATCAATTCAACTGCATCGTCAAGCACCAGACCAAGCAGGCTTTCGCCATCTACATGCGTGATGAAGTCGCCTGCCTCAATACCAGCCTCATCTGCGGGCGTGCCATCAATCGGAGAGACGACTTTGACAAATCCCTCTTCTTGCGTGACCTCGATGCCAAGACCGCCAAATTCGCCGCGTGTCTGTTCACGCATTTTCGCCGCGTCTTTGGGCGACAGATAGCTCGAATGCGGATCAAGCGAGGTCAGCATACCGTTGATCGCCGCTTCGATCAGCTCACTGCTGTCTGTTTCTTCCACGTACTGCGCGCGGATCCGCTCAAAGATGTCGCCGAACAGGTCAAGTTGTTCGTACACGTTCTCCGTCTTGGCGCTTTCTTGTGCAAGCAGTGGTGCTGCGATCTGGGTCGTGGCGACAACGCCCAGAAATGTGCCGCCGGCGGCAGCCATGATAAACTTCTTCATTGTCTTATCCATCCTCATCCGTGCGAAACCACTCTGCCGGGTTCTGCGGGGTATTATTCTGTCTTACCTCTATATAGAGCGTTTCTGAGCGATCTGTGCCAGCCCCTTCACGAAGGGGTGACAATAGGCCACCGGATTGGTCGGCGGTTTGTTGCGAAATACCGCCCATCAGCCCAACCGGGGTGCCCCCTGCAATTACCTGTCCTGCCTTGCCGTAAACCACATCCAGGCCTGCAAATACAAACAACGTCTGTGCTTGCGGTTCAAGGATAACGACATTACCGAAATCCAGCAGCGGACCGGTATAGCGGATCGTCGCAGCAGTCGGTGTGGTGACGATAGCACCGGGGCGCGTCGCAAGGATGATACCGGGCCGTTTGACGCCAGCGGCATCCGCCTCTCCGGCGCGGCGCAAAATCAAACCCTGCGCAGGCAGCGACAGCGCTCCGATCTGCCCTTCAAGCGATACAGGTGCCGGTTCAGTTTCATCCGTGACAATCTCGGACAGTCCGCTGGCAAATCCGTCCAGCGTTTCGGTCGAGGCAATCAGGATACCTGTGCGCACCGGATCTTCGGTAAAGCGCGTCGGCAAGTCCGTTCGGTTCGCCATGGCCTGATTAAGCTCGGTCCGCGCGGCCTGCACCTGCGTCAGCCCTGCTTGAAGTCGCTCTGCCGCATCAACCTGTAGACCCCGCAACATCTGTACATTTTCCAGATCGCTGCGCAACGTATCAGCGCGACGGTTCAGGGCAGGTGTGAGTTCAGCCAACAGCATCCCTGCCCGTGCGTTCCCTGTCGGCCCGTCAGGATGCAACAGCATGACCGGTGACGGCTCGTCCCCCATGCTTTGCAGAACGCCAAGCAGCTGCGCGACTTCCTCTTCGCGCGATTGTAGTTTCTTGGTAAGCTGCGCCTCGTTTATTGCTGCTGCCCGCAAGCCCGAGCGCATTGCACCCAAGCCCGTCTCGAATGCCTGAATGGTCTGGGTCAGCGCGCGCACGCGATCACGTGCACCGTCAGCCTCGTCCAGCATACGGGATGCCTCTTCCAAGGCACCCGCGGCGGCACGCGCCTGTGTCGCGGCCGTCGACTGCCCATGCGCTGCCGCAGCCCAAACCATCAAAGACAAAGCGACGGCTAATCTCATGAAAGGAGCGACTTTCCTGTCATCTCTGCAGGTTGTTCAAGCCCCATCAAAGCCAGCAAGGTCGGTGCAAGATCAGCCAGCCGGCCATTGCGCAACGCAGCGCCATCGGGCCCTCCCACCAGCGCCACCGGCACCGGGTTAAGCGTATGCGCTGTGTGCGGACCACCTGTTTCGGAATCAATCATAACTTCGCAGTTGCCGTGATCCGCCGTGACGATCATCGCGCCGCCCGCCTTTTCAAGCGCGGTCAACACGCGACCAAGGCCGGCATCAACCGCCGTGCAAGCCGCCATAGCAGCAGCCAGATCACCGGTATGTCCGACCATATCGGGGTTGGCATAATTGACGACAATCAGGTCATACCCCTCTTCGATGGCGTGCACGAACTGGTCTGTTACCTCTCCAGAGGACATTTCCGGCTGCAAGTCATAGGTAGCCACGTCAGGAGATTTCGGCATCTGGCGATCCTCACCGTCGAACGCGCTTTCCTCCCCTCCGTTCAAAAAGAAGGTGACGTGTGGATATTTCTCGGTCTCGGCCAACCGGAACTGTCGCAGGCCCTTTTTCGCAACCCAATCACCCAAAGTGTTCGGCAATTCGGGCTTGTGATACATCGTCGTCATGTAGGCGGCATGGGCTTGTGAATATTGCGCCATCCCCATCAACGCAGACCATTCAGGCCGCGCCCCGACTGGATATGCATCAAATTCGAGCGCACCAAGGGCCGCCATAATTTCGCGTGCACGGTCGGCACGAAAATTAAGGCAGAACAACCCGTCTCCGTCATTGGCACCTTTATAATCGTCCAACACAGTTGGCAGGATGAACTCGTCGTCCTCATCCCGGCCATAGGCATCTTCTACTGCTTGCAGTGCGTTTTCTGAGCCGAGACCCTTGCCATGCAACACAGCGGCAACCGCTTTTTCAACCCGATCCCATCTGTTGTCGCGATCCAGCGCGTAATAGCGGCCGGATAAAGTGACGACACGCACGCGGTCAGACAAGGATGCGTTTAGCATTTCGAGATAGCCAAGCGCCGAGCGCGGGGCCACATCCCGGCCATCGGTGATTGCATGGATGACGACCGGAACATCCGCATCGTCAATCGCCTTTGCCGCTGCGATCATGTGGTTGAGGTGTCCGTGTACGCCCCCGTCTGACACAACACCCATCAGATGTGCGGTACCGCCCGATGCGCGCAGCTTTTCGATAAACTGCACCAGCGGCGGATTCGTTGCGAAACTGCCATCTTCAATCGCGAGGTCGATCTGGCCAAGGTCCATCGCAACCACACGGCCCGCGCCGATGTTGGTGTGTCCGACCTCTGAATTGCCCATTTGACCGCTGGGCAGCCCCACGTCCGGGCCATGAGTGATCAACGTGGCGTTGGGACAGGTGGTCATGATCCTGTCCATATTCGGCGTGTCCGCAAGTACAGGCGCGTTGCCTTCGCGCGTCTCGCTCAGGCCCCAGCCATCCAAAATACATAACACAACGGGTTTCGGGATTGTCATATGGTCCTGCTCCGGCCCTTGTTTTGCGCTCTTTTACCCTTTTGCGACTGCGCCGTGAACCACTTTCCTGAACAAGGTTGCATATGCGCAGGAAACGGATTGTTCGGGGCGCGTCGGTCCGCCAGACCAATCGCATCAAAGGAGACATATCATGCAGTATACAGCCCTTCCGACACACATCGTTCGATCCCTGCAACAAGAGGGAGGTAATGATGCGTATGACAATGCGCCGGAACGCGCGATTTCAGACGGTGACGGAAACCCCTGCCGCCATTGCTTGAAGGACATACCAAAGGGAGATGCGATGCTTATCCTTGCCTATCGACCTTTTGAAGATCTTCACCCCTACGCCGAAACCGGCCCTATTTTCCTATGCGCCGATGCCTGCCAGAATGGTAGTGGAGATGTCCTGCCAGAAATTATGCAAAGCTCGCCGGACTATCTGGTGAAAGGATACTGTTACCGCGACAGGATCGTCTATGGCACAGGCAAGGTGGTCGCTGCGGCAGCTTTGCCCGCCTATGCCAAAACCGTACTGGATGATGGCGATGTTTCATATCTCCATGTGCGGTCCGCACGAAACAACTGCTATCAACTGCGCATCGACCGCGGCTAGCCCCCTTGCCGGGGGGGGACCCTTTCGGCATAACGGCGTCAGGACAACGCCTCAGCCAAGGACACCCCCCATGAGCCAACCTGCGCCAGAGACCCGGATCGTGAACACCTACCGCATCGCGTGTGACGGTGGCGAAGGTGCGTTAGGGCATCCGCGCGTCTGGCTTCAAATCCCCAAAGACACCGGGTTTGTCGAATGCGGCTACTGTGACTGCAAATATGTGCACGCCGACTTTGAAGGCAAAGTCTAAAACGCCTCTCGCTCGCAAAGGGCAAACTGGCGACGACTAGTTCAATGATAAAGCCCTGAACACGGCATAAACCTTGCTGGCAGCGCGGGATGCTTCGTGGCATTAGGGGGCATGCCTCAGGGGAGATATCGCATGACATTCGGCAAAGGTCACCATCTGCATCTGATCGACGGTTCGGCGTTTATCTTTCGGGCGTATCACGCCTTGCCACCTTTGACGCGCAAATCAGACGGATTGCCCATCGGGGCCGTGTCAGGTTTTTGCAACATGCTGCAACGGTATGTAGAGGCGAATACAGGTGATGATGCGCCAACACACGTGGCGGTCATCTTTGACAAAGGCAGCCATACCTTCCGCAACGAGATGTATGATCAGTACAAGGCAAACCGCGAGGCGATGCCGGAAGATTTGCGCCCGCAGATTCCGCTGACCCGCGAAGCCACGATTGCATTCAACATTGCCTGTGAAGAAAAGGAAGGTTTTGAAGCCGACGACATTATCGCGACACTCGCCGTACAGGCCCGTGCTGCCGGCGGGCGTTGCACGATCATCAGTTCGGACAAGGACCTGATGCAGCTTGTCGGTGATGGCGTTGAAATGTTCGACGCGATGAAAAATACAAGGATCGACCGCGAAGGGGTTCACGCAAAATTCGGCGTCTATCCAGAAAGCGTTGTCGATGTGCAAGCTCTCGCAGGTGATTCCGTTGATAACGTGCCGGGTGCACCAGGCATCGGCATCAAAACAGCCGCGCTTTTGATCAATGAGTACGGTGATCTTGAAGCGTTGCTGGAACGTGCCGAAGAGATCAAGCAACCCAAGCGGCGCCAGACCCTGATTGATCACGCAGAGCAAATCCGCCTGTCGCGCAAGCTCGTGCTGCTGGATGAGAACACGCCGCTGGACTTCACGCTTGATGACCTCGAAGTGCGCGAACCTGATCCTGAAAAACTACTGACATTCCTTGCCAAGATGGAGTTCCGCACCCTGACCAAGCGGATCGCGGATGCGCTGGATGCCGAAGCGCCGGTAATTGCGGATGCACCGCCCCTGCCGGATGCGCCGAAGATGGCGGATGTGCCTTTCGATGCGGAGCAATACGAACATGTAGGCGACACCGCTGCCCTGCAAAAGTGGATCAATGCGATTTACGAGGTCGGCTATGTCGCCGTCGATACGGAGACGACCGGCCTGGACGAAATGACTGCTGATTTGGTTGGCATCTCGCTGGCAACCGCACCCGGTAAGGCATGCTATATCCCGTTGATCCACAAGGCGAACCGCGGCGATGACTTGTTTGGTGGCGATGAACTGGCCGAAGGTCAGATGCCGCTCGAAGAAGCGCTGAAAATCCTGACGCCGATGCTGGAGGACCCTGCGATCCTCAAGATCGGTCAGAACATGAAATTCGATGCCAAGATTTTCGCACAGATCGGCATCACTGTGGCCCCTTTCGACGATACTATGCTGATGTCTTATGCCCAGCACGCAGGCCTGCACAATCACGGGATGGATGCGCTGTCGGAACGATATCTCAATCACACCCCCATTCCGATCAAACCGCTGCTAGGTTCCGGCAAGTCCGCGATCACCTTCGACAAGGTCCCGCTTGCTGATGCTGTCAAATATGCGGCCGAGGATGCGGACATCACGTTGCGGCTTTGGCAATATCTGAAACCGCAGCTACACACCGTTCAGGTGACGAAGGTGTACGAAACGCTTGAGCGGCCACTGGTGCCTGTTTTGGCCGCGATGGAGCGGTCAGGGGTCAAGGTGGACCGCGATACACTAAGCCGGATGTCCAATGCGTTTGCCCAAAAGATGGCGGGACTGGAAGACGAGCTTTACGGTCTGGCGGGTCGTAAATTCAACGTAGGCTCTCCCGCACAGGTCGGTGAAATCCTGTTTGATGAAATGGGGCTTGAGGGCGGCAAGAAGGGCAAGACCGGCAAATATGCCACTGGCGCGGATGTTCTTGAGGATCTGGCCACCGAGCATGAATTGCCTGCGCGGGTGTTGGACTGGCGCCAGCTGAGCAAGCTCAAGTCGACCTACACCGATGCATTGCAGGACCATATCAACCCTGATACGGGCCGCGTGCATACGTCTTATTCTATTGCGGGGGCATCCACGGGGCGGCTCGCCTCGACCGATCCGAACCTGCAAAACATCCCGATCCGTTCCGAAGAAGGCCGTCGCATCCGCGAAGCCTTTGTCGCGGAGGAAGGTAAGACGCTTGTCGCGCTCGATTATTCCCAGATCGAACTGCGCATCCTTGCGCATATCGCGGATATTCCCGCGCTCAAGGAGGCCTTTGCGCGGGGTGATGACATTCACGCCATGACCGCCTCCGAGATGTTTGACGTACCCATGGACGAGATGACATCCGACATCCGCCGCCGTGCGAAAGCCATCAACTTTGGCGTGATTTATGGTATCTCCGGCTTTGGGCTTGCACGTAACCTGCGCATTCCGCGGGCCGAAGCTCAGGGGTTCATCGACCGCTATTTCGAACGCTTCCCCGGCATTCGAACATATATGGACGACACCAAGAAATTCGCCAAAGAACACGGTTATGTGCAAACGCTCTTTGGTCGCAAAATACACACGCCAGAGATTGCATCAAAGGGTCCACGCGCCGGATTTGCCGCGCGCGCCGCAATCAACGCCCCGATCCAAGGTACTGCCGCTGATGTGATCCGCCGCGCGATGATCCGCATGCCCGATGCCATTGCCGATCTGCCCGCGACCATGCTGCTGCAAGTGCATGACGAACTGCTGTTCGAAGTTGAGAAGGGCAGCGAAGACAAACTGATCGCAGCCGCCCGCGAAGTGATGGAAAACGCCAACGATCCTGTCGTCAAACTGGATGTAAAGCTGACGGTTGACGCCGGAACCGGAGCAAACTGGGCAGAGGCACACTAGGGGTGTCATGCGTCACGGTGCAGGCAGCGGTGGGCAGTCATTGGACTTATCGCTGGCTTGATGCATGTCATAGGCTATGACACCGGTCCTCTATTCCTTTCGCCGCTGCCCTTACGCGATGCGCGCGCGCCTTGCGCTAGATGTTTCCGGTGTTCAGGTTGCGCTGCGCGAAGTTGTGCTGCGCGACAAGCCTCAGGCGTTTCTTGAGGCATCGCCAAGCGGCACTGTGCCTTGCCTGATTGATGGGACAACAGTGATTGATGAGAGCATCGACATCATGCACTGGGCCTTGCAACAGAACGATCCCGAAGGATGGCTTGATATGCCGCAACTGGGTCATGACCTGATCGCGCGGTTCGATGGTCCGTTCAAATCCGCATTGGACCGGACGAAATACGCAACAAGATACCCCGATGAAGACCCAGAAGAGCATCGCAGAATGGCCAGCACATTCCTGATGGACCTGAACGCACAAATCCACGGATATATCTTTGGCAAGCCTACCCTCGTTGATTATGCCATCCTGCCCTTTGTGCGTCAGTTCGCCTTTATCGACAAAGACTGGTTTGACGCGCAGGATTGGATCGTCCTGCACACATGGCTGGATGGGTTTCTGGCGTCAGATCGTTTTAACCGTATCATGCCGAAATTTGCGCAATGGCATCCCGATGATGCCCCGCTGATGTTTCCTTAAGGCGCACGTACCAGTTTTGATACCAGCTTGCGGGTTAAAGGGGCCACGATCAGGACCGCTGGAAAAGCAATCATCCAGCTGGCCGACCAGTTCCCCAGCCATAGCGTAAACAGCCCATCGCCCAATCCAACCGCGCGGATGGTCGAAATGCCTGACACCAGAAATGACATCAGGCCTGACAGGATAAATCCGAAAACAATCGGCGCATAGCGTGGCGGGATCATCGTTTCATCCAGTCCAGTGAGGTTTCGGTCGGCCCTTGCGGGTGGTATTCCGCGCTGATCCAACCAGTGTAATTCGACCGCTCAATCTTTTCGAACAATTCCGCGAAATCGACATCCCCTGTGCCGGGCGCACCCCTGTCTGGTATATCACCGATCTGGATATGGCGGATCAGATCAAAGTGTTTGTCAAACACTGCCAGCGCATCGCCGTGGATCATTTGCGCATGATAGCTGTCGTATTGCAGCGCCACATTTGGTGCCCCCACGGCACCTAGAATCTCAGCCGTCAAATCATAATCATTCAGGAAATACCCCGGCATCGTGACTGGATTGAGCGGCTCAAGCGTCAGGGTCACGCATTTTGGGGCCGCATCAGCCGCCCATTTTATGTTTTCGATCAGAGTTTCTTTGCACGCCGCCCCTTCTCCGTCACCCGTCATGACATGGATAAAGGAAGCACCCAAAGCCTCGGCATAGCGAAACACGCGCTTCATATCGTATCTGAACCGATCGACTTTGTCGGGTTCGGCTGCAAAACCGCGTGCGCCGCCGGTGTAGTTCGGTGGCGGTGCGTTGATCAAAACCATCTCCAACCCGTTCGACCGCAGCGCACCAAGTGTCTCTTTGGCTGCAACGTCATAGGGGAATAAAATCTCGACCGCCGCGAATCCCGCGTCAGCGGCTGCCTCAAATCGGTCGAGATAAGGCAGCTCAGGCCAGAGCAGGGTCAGGTTTGCGGCAAATTTTAATGGCATCAGGCATCTTTTGGTAACTCATCCGAGGGGATGATGCCAAAGAATGCGCTGCCTGACCACAGGCCAAACCATCCCTCATGGTGCACACCCAATTCCACGAGCCGGTAAAAGCTCTTTCGGTCTATCAACGCCTCAAGATTGCGACGGATCAGAACATAGGGTGACGGCTCTCCCGTTTTTGGGTCGCGCACCACCCTGATCGGGTTGTCCGGCCCGGCCGTAGCGTAATCGCCCACGTTGGTCTCAAATCGCAAAATCTGATCGCTGCCGGCATTTGTCGCCTCGAAATCGACGGCGATAAACGGTGCGTCCTCGACGGTGATACCGACTTTTTCCACCGGCGTCACAAGGAAGTATTTGTCATCCTCCCGCCATAGAATCGTTGAGAACAGCTTCACCAGTTCGGGCCGACCAATCGGCGTGCCTTCATAAAACCAGGTCCCGTCCCGCTTGATCTGCATGTCGAGATCGCCACAGAACGGAGGATTCCATTTCTCTAACGGCGGTAATCCGCGTGTTTTTGCGGCACGTGCAGCTTCTGCCAGTGCGTTGGCTGTCGGGGTAACGGTTTTTTGTCCGCTCATTGCTTTTGCCATTTCCAGTTAAAGAGATAGGTTTACACTGATGCATATAACTCCAAGGAAGCATTTGTCATGACCCAAGCCGAAGACATGGTGGCCCAGATCGAAAGTCTTGGCGAAAAGCTCGCCCAAGCCAAGAGCTCGATCACCAAGAGATTTATCGGTCAGGAGCGTGTGGTCGAGCTTACGTTAACCGCGCTTTTGTGTGGCGGTCATGGGCTTTTGATCGGTCTGCCCGGTCTGGGCAAAACCCGCCTGGTCGAAACGCTCAGCACCGTGATGGGGCTGGATGGCAACCGCGTACAATTTACACCAGACCTGATGCCCGCAGATATTCTGGGGTCCGAAGTGCTGGACACAGCCGAAGATGGCAGCCGCGCGTTCCGCTTTGTCGAAGGGCCGATCTTTTGCCAGTTGCTGATGGCCGACGAAATCAACCGCGCCAGCCCCCGCACGCAATCCGCGCTTTTGCAGGCGATGCAGGAAAAGACCGTGACTGTCGCAGGGCAGGACCGCACATTGGGCATTCCCTTTCACGTATTGGCGACCCAGAACCCGATTGAGCAAGAAGGCACCTATCCATTACCGGAAGCGCAGTTGGACCGCTTTCTTGTGCAGATTGACGTGGCCTATCCTGACCGCGCGACGGAACGTGATATCTTGTTGGCAACCACAGGCGATGAAGACGCCGCATCGACACAGGTTTTCACGACGCAAGAACTGCTTGATGCGCAGCGTCTGCTGCGCCGTATGCCGGTAGGCGATTCAGTGGTCGAGATGATCCTCGATCTGGTGCGGGCCTTCCGCCCGGATGAAGAGGGCGCGAGCCAGCAGGTCCGCGATACGGTTGCTTGGGGGCCCGGCCCGCGTGCCTCTCAGGCGCTGATGCTGGCGGTACGGGCACGTGCGCTGTTGCAAGGTCGCCTTGCGCCTTCGGCCGAGGATGTCATCGATATGGCGCGCCCCGTCCTGACCCACCGCATGGCGCTGAATTTTGCCGCACGTGCACGCGGCGACAGTCTTCATGCGCTGATCGACGAAACCGCAAGCAATCTGACCAAATCAAAGGCTGCCGCGTGATCGTACCCACCTCCCTTCGCGCGGATGCAGAAGAACAGGCATCGCGACTGCCTGCTTTGCTTGCCCGGGCAGAGCACCTTGCCGGTGCTGTCCTGCTGGGCGCGCATGGACGCAGGCGTGCGGGAATGGGCGATGATTTCTGGCAATACCGGCCAGCGCAGATGGGTGACAGTCGCAGAATGATTGACCACCGCCGGTCTGCGCGGGGCGATCAGGAATTCGTGCGTGAACGCGAATGGCAAATTGCGCAATCCATCATGCTTTGGGTTGATCAGGGCGCGTCCATGCGGTTTGCCTCTGCCAAGGGTTTGCCTGAAAAGGCGGACCGCGCACGGCTTTTGGGTCTGGCGCTTGCAATTTTGCTTTTGCGCGGTGGTGAGCGTGTAGGACTGACAGGTACTCTTTTGCCCCCGCGGCGCGGCAACCCGCAGATCATGCGGCTGGCAGAGCTGTTCTGCCGCGATGATGACACAGACTACCCCCCGCCGGAACATCGCGCGATGATCCCCAATGCCCGCGCTGTTTTTATCTCTGACTTCATGGGGGATCTGGACGGCGTGCAGACTGCGCTGACCAAAGCTGCGGACCGTGGGGTGCGCGGCGTTCTCTATCATGTGCTCGACCCGTCCGAAGAAGCATTCCCTTTCACCGGTCGTACGATTTTTGAAAGCGTAGGCGGTACGTTGCGCCATGAAACCCTCAAGGCCAATGATCTCAAGGCGCGCTATCTGGAGCGGCTCGCTGCGCGCAAAGCCGAGCTACAGCGGCTTTGTGCGTTAACCGGTTGGCAATACGGCCTGCACCACACAGATGCTTCGCCGCAGTCTGCTTTGTTGTGGCTTTATGGCGCGCTTGATGCGCGGTCAGGGGTAGCCGCATGATGGTTCTGGGTGGCATCGGTTTTACTGCCCCTTGGCTGCTGGTTGCTTTGCTGGTCTTGCCGATCCTTTGGCTGATCCTGCGGGCGGTCCCGCCTGCCCCGATCCGCCGCCGCTTTCCCGGTGTCGCACTTCTGTTGGGTCTGTCAGACGATGAAACCGTGTCAGACAGGACACCTTGGTGGCTTTTGCTGCTGCGTATGCTGGCCGTGGCCGCGATCATTCTGGGGCTGGCCGGTCCGGTGCTGAACCCGCAGGCCGATCAGGCCCAAGGCGATGGTCCGTTGCTGATCGTGTTGGATGGCAGTTGGGCCGGTGCCACCCACTGGCCAGAGCAAACCCGAGCGATAGAAGCGCAGCTGACCCGTGCGGCTCGCGCCGAGCGGACTGTCGGTTTCATCGCGCTCACTCGGCCCGAAGCGCCGGTGTTTCAGTCAGCGGATGTCTGGCGCACGCGCCTTGCCGGCTTCAGCCCGTCCCCCTGGCAACCGTCGCCCGCAGATGTGGCAAAGACGATAGAAGCCATCGAGGGCCTGGGAGATTTCGACACGCTCTGGTTCAGTGATGCGCTGGACTACGAGGGGCGTGACCGCGTGCTCGAAGCGTTGCAGGCCCGCGGTTCAGTTGAGGTTTACCAGACTGCGGCAAACGTTCTCGCCATTGCGCCTGCGGTCTACGAAAACAACGTGATTAATCTGATGGTATCCCGCGCGGCGGCAGGTTTGCCGCGTGAGGTTGTGATACAGGCAGAAGGGCGTGATCCGGCAGGAAACGCGCGGATCCTCGCCACAGCAAATGCCAGTTTTGAGGCCAGCGATACCGTTGCCACCGCCGAACTTTCTCTACCTTCGGAATTGCGTGCGCGGATCACAGGCTTTGCAATTGCCGGACAGCGTTCGGCAGGTGCGATTGCGCTTGTGGATGATGCATTGCGCCGAAGAGAGGTCGCGCTGATCGGAAGTGACAACGCTCAAGAGGGCTTGCAGCTTTTGTCGCCGCTTCATTATATCGAACAGGCGCTTGAGCCGACCGCCGATCTGATCGACGGCTCCATTACGGACGTGCTGCCTGCAAACCCAGATGTGATTGTTCTGGCGGATGTCGCTACGCTGTCAGAAGCCGAAGCTGCCCCGTTGCTCGAGTGGATCGATCAGGGCGGCATGCTGGTCCGCTTTGCAGGACCGCGTGTTGCAGCAAGTGATATCAGCCGGTTCGACGAAGATCCGCTGATGCCTGTGCGCCTGCGCGCCGGTGGACGCAGTGTTGGTGGCGCAATGAGCTGGGGAGAACCCAAATCGCTCGACACTTTCAAAGACACCTCGCCTTTCTTTGGTCTGAGTATCCCTGATGATGTTGTGGTAACAGCGCAGGTCGTGGCCCAACCCGATCCTACCCTTGCAAACCGCGTGATTGCCGCATTGAGTGACGGCACGCCACTGGTGACCCGCAAGGTCGTAGGCCAAGGGCAGATTGTGCTCTTTCACGTGACTGCCACTGCGGAATGGTCCACCTTGCCGCTTTCGGGCCTGTTTGTGCAGATGCTGGAACGCCTTGCAGTCTCGTCCGCCGCCGCCTCGCCGGATGCGGGGGATCTGGAAGGCACCACATGGACGCCGCTGCGCGTCATGGACGGTTACGGGGTCTTGTCTGACGCGGGCAACCTGCCCGGTGTTGACGGTGCCGCACTGGTGTCGGAACCCGCAGGCATTGCATTGCAACCGGGCATTTATGGCAACGCAGAGCGTCGTCTGGCGCGCAATGCCTTTGGTGCTAATGATGCCCTTACGCCTGCCAGCTGGCCGCTGGATGTACCCGTGCGCGGCATTGCTGTTGCGCCTGAACAACCCGTGGCAGGATGGTTGCTCAGCCTTTCAATCCTCCTGCTGCTTGCCGATGTTGTGGCGTCCCTCGCCCTGTCCGGCAGATTGCTACGTCGAAGCAATGCGACCGCCGCTGCGTTTTTGATCGCTTTGCCCCTCGTCGGTTTCGGCCTGCCCGCAGACGCACAGTCAGAGGCTGATGAATTCGCTCTCGCGGCCACGTCGGAAGTCTCGCTTGCTCACATCATTACCGGTAACCCAAGGGTGGACGAAATTGCCGCCGCCGGTTTGCAGGGCCTGTCTGATACCTTGTTTTTCCGCACGTCGATCGAGCCTGCACCCGCCACTGCGGTTGATCTGGAACGGGACGAACTGGCGTTCTTTCCGTTCCTGTACTGGCCGGTCACGCCGGATCAGCCCCGCCCGTCTGCCGAGGCCTATATCAAGCTAAATGACTACCTTCGTTCAGGCGGGTTGATCCTGTTTGATACCCGTGACGCGGATATCGCCAGCTTTGGCGCGGCAAGCCCCAATGGTCGCAAACTGCAAGATCTCGCTGCCGCACTCGCTATTCCTCCGCTTGAGCCACTGCCAGGCGACCATGTTCTGACCCGCACCTTTTATCTGTTGCAGGACTTCCCCGGTCGTCACAACAGCCGCGATGTCTGGGTTGAAGCGGCACCGCCCAACGCCGAACAAATCGAAGGCATGCCCTTTCGGAACCTGAATGACGGCGTCACGCCTGTTGTGATCGGGGGGAACGACTGGGCCGCTGCATGGGCCGTGCGCAGTGACGGTGCGCCGATGGTTCCTATCGGGCGCGGCTATTCCGGCGACCGGCAGCGCGAACTTGCCAGCCGGTTTGGGGTCAACCTGATCATGCATGTGCTGACAGGCAACTACAAATCGGATCAGGTACACGTTCCTGCGCTGTTGGATAGGTTGGGCCAATGACTGCGACAATTGTATATGATCCGCTGATACCGGTTTCGCTGTTGATCGTCGTGGCGATCATCGCCTTGATCGCGTTGATCCTCGCCATTCTGCGCGGGCTGAATGGCTGGCCCCTGCGCGGGCTTGCCGCCGCTGTTGTTCTGGGGGCGCTTGCCAACCCGTCCTATCAGCAGGAGGACCGCGCGCCGCTGAGCGATATCGTTTTGCTGGTGGAGGACGAAAGCGCCAGTGGCCGGTTGGGAAACCGGGCAGCGCAAACCGAGAATGCCGCCAACGCTTTGGCCGCACAGATCATGGCCCGCCCCAACACCGAACTGCGCCGCGTGACCGTTCCCGACGGCGCGGGTGATGCTGGTACCGAAGTGATGGCCGCGATTACCGAGGCTTTGGCAGAAGAGCCGCGCGCGCGTGTCGCCGGAATTCTCGCGCTTAGCGACGGGCGTGTGCATGATGCTGATCTGCCAATTGACCTGCCTGCACCGATGCACCTTCTGATGACTGGCACCGAAGCGGACTGGGACCGCAGGCTGACGGTGCGAAACGCGCCCGCATTTGCAATCATCGGAGAGCCGGTGACCCTGACCTTGCGAATCGACGACCTTGGCGCGGCACCTGCGGGCGAAACCCTTGCCCCGCTGGATATTTCTATCGACGGGGAGCCGGCGCAAACCTTCCGCATCCCTATTGGTCAGGACCTTGAGCTGCCGATCACCCTGCCACACGGCGGGCGCAATGTGATCCGGTTCTCCCTTCCGGAAGCAGAAGGCGAACTGACAGATCGCAATAACAGCGCCCTGATACAGATGAACGGTGTCCGGGACCGCCTGCGGGTGCTGCTGGTCAGCGGAGAGCCGCATCCGGGTGGACGCACATGGCGCAACCTTCTTAAGTCGGACAGCTCTGTTGATCTGGTTCATTTCACAATCCTGCGTCCGCCGGAAAAACAGGATGGCGTGCCGGTGACCGAATTATCGCTGATTGCATTTCCGACCCGCGAATTATTCATGGAAAAGATCGATGATTTCGATCTCATCATCTTTGACCGTTACCAAAGGCGCGGCATCCTGCCAGCGCTTTATCTAGACAACGTGGCAAATTACGTGCGTCAAGGTGGTGCGGTACTGGTCGCCGCCGGGCCTGACTATGCCAGCGCCGACAGTCTTTACCGTTCTCCGCTCAGCACAATTCTGCCCGCCACGCCGACGGCACGTGTACTCGAAGAACCATTCCGTCCATTGGTCACCGACCTTGGCGACCGCCATCCTGTCACCACCGATCTGCCAGATAATGGTGATTGGGGGCGTTGGTTGCGGCAGATTGATGTGACAGAGACCAACGGCAATGTGGTTATGGAGGGCATTGACGGACGTCCGCTGCTGATCCTTGACCGCGTGGAAGAAGGACGCGTGGCGCTACTTGCCTCCGATCATGCATGGCTCTGGAGCCGTGGCTACGAAGGTGGTGGTCCGCAGTTGGAGCTCTTGCGGCGTTTGGCGCACTGGATGATGAAAGAGCCCGAGCTGGAAGAAGAAGCTTTGACCGCAACTGCCGAAGGCCAGACGATGCGGATCATTCGTCGCACGCTGGAGGGCAACGTTCCTCCAGTGGCCGTGACGGCACCGGACGGAACCACCTCGGAAGTGGAAATGGGCGAGACTTCCGCAGGGCAATTCGAAGGAACCTATCAAGGACCCGAAATAGGGCTGTACCGATTAGAAAACGAAGATCAGACGGCAGTTATCGGTCTTGGCCCGGCCGCACCCCGCGAATTTGTCGAGACAATTGCGAGTGCTGACGCCCTAGCCCCTGCTGTCGATGCGTTGCGCGGTGGTGTGGTCCGGCTGGAGGATGGCTTGCCACGCTTGCGCAACGTGCGGGCCGGACGCCCTGCGGCGGGGCGCGGCTGGGTTGGCCTTACGCCGCGTGGTGCCTACGAGACACGCGACATCCGTCAGACCCCGATCCTACCGGGATGGCTCGTGCTGTTCCTGTCGGCGGGACTGATCACTGCCGCATGGCTTCGCGAGGGGCGGAGGTAGAGTGCCTCACTAACCCGTCAGGAACCTGCGACGCGCCTTTGCTCTACCTTACGGACAAACGACGCATTTTCCGTGCGGAAACGGTCGGCAAAATCACTATTCCTAGAACCGGAAAGCTTTTTATGTCCGCTCTCGGGGGCGTCGCCGAGATCAATCTTTACCCCAAGGTGGTCAGCGATGGACTGCACAATTTCATGCGTTGGTGTCGCCATCATCTGCTCATAGGTCATGCGCAGGGGCTCAACTTGATGCGCTTGAAAGAAGCTTTCGATATTGCGCTCGGACCATGCAAGCATGGAGACGATGCGCCTGATATGCCTCTGATCATAGACAAGCGTATCTCTTGAGCGCTGGATATCGTCTTTGGTTGCGCTCTTGGCATGCGCGACGCCCGACTGCACCATTGCCATCACTGACACTGCTTGTGCGACGATGTCCTGCCGTCTGAGCCAGATGAATTTCGACGGCTCGACATACTGCAGGAACCGGCGCTCCGTTTTGAAAATGCTCAGCAAGTGTGGCCACGTCAGCTCTGCCCCGAAGACGCCCTTGGTATTTCGTGCCCGCAGAATTTTGCCAACATATTCGTCGAGAGATGACGCCCCCATTGCCCGTGCAATCGAATGTGCCAAGACTGGATTGAACACTTCGACGGCGTCTCCCATCGTTCCTGTGCCCCCGATCAGATCGCTCAGATACGAAGACCCGCTTCTTGGAGTGAAGAAAATCGCATACCGCAGATCGGGCAAAGGTCGCGACATCAAATCATTAAAATGCGGCCGACATGGTACGCTGTGATTGAAGGGGCTTCTGCGTCTGTATTTGTAGAATAGTGTCCGCAAAGACAAAGGCCCCACCAGTTGAATACGCCTAAGACTGCGGCTTATCGTGGAACAGATCAGGGAACAAGATGGCGTCACCCTCTGCCATCGCGCTTGATGGCCGGACCTGCCACCCCGCATAGCGAGTGGCGTTAGATCGCCCGCAGCAAAAGACCACCCGCAAGGATTACGACGACAAGCCCGGCAAGAACCTCAACCATGGCAACAGCCCGTGCGAGATGGAGCGAGCCGCCAAGCCCTGCGAGCATGCCACCCCTTAGCGAACCCGCCGCAAGGCCAACCATAACGGTGACCAAGGCCGTGCCGAATGCCATCGCAAACGCACCCGCGATGCCCAGTTCGCCAATGCCCATCTGCCATGTGATGATCAGCACGAACAGCGCGCCGGTACAGGGCCGGATCGCGATGCCTGCGATAAGAACGAGCGCTTCACGCAAGGTCGAGACTTGATCCACCTCGTCCAAAGTGGGGCCGTGCTTGTGCCCACAACTGCTGCAAACATCCCCGTGTCCTTGATGATCGTGCCCGTGATGATCGTGATCGTGCACTTCCGATGCGGTGCTCTGCTGCCTCATCAGACTGCGCAGGCCACGCCACATGAGCCAAAGCCCGATGATCGCGATGGCACCGTAGCTTACAGGCGCCATTACCGCTTCGGTCCATTGGACCATCGTTTTGCGTCCAAGGTTGAGGACCAGCACACCGGCATAGACCAGTGCGACAGCCATAACTGCCTGGCCCAGCGACGCCGCCAAAGCGATAAGGGACAGGCGCACCATCGGCACCTGACGCGCGATGCCGTAACCCCCGATCAAAACCTTGCCGTGCCCCGGCCCTGCTGCATGGGCCAGTCCGTATGCAAAGCAGGCCGTCAGCAATGCCGTTACCGCACCGACTTCACCCGCGCGGGCCTGCCGCAAGGCACCCGCGATAGCATTCTGGAAATCCCGCTGTTGTCCTGCGGCCCAGAACCCCAGACGGTCGAAACCGCCCGCAAGCCAGAACCACCCCAGCAGCGCAAGAACGCAGAGCGCGGCAAAACTCAGGAAATATCGCATGTTACGACGACAGTGCTTGCCAGAAGAATACCGATATCCGGCATGTTCAGTTCATCAATACTTGCGTCTGCGTCCAGCGCGTTAAGCTGTTCACGCACCATCATCATATTAGCGTCCAAATCCGGCACCTCTATCCGCTGTCCGCAAATGTCGGCCCCTTCAATGCGAACCGGCAGCGTGATGTCATAGGCGGTATAGTAGGTCGGATCATAGGGGCGGATTTCGATCCTTTCGCCAACCACCTGCTCAGGGTCAATCTGGCGGACGTGGGTCGTCGTGATCCGTGCGTCCTCGTAAATCGCTGTGGCCTCTTGCGGACCCGAAAGCGCAAGCATGCGGTCACCCTGCATCACGACCAGATCACCGTTGAACCCGGGCGTCCATTGCATATCGAACCCTGTCAGGTTCGCTTTTTCTTCCGATGTGAGGATGCCGTCAAAGTCCGGATCAAGCTCGCGGTCTTCCATGATCAACAGCGAGTAGAATTCATCGTAGGCCCAGGTGATCTTGACCTCTGTCAGGCGTCCTTCCTGATCAAAGCGCAGATCGAGACCGGTATCGACAAAGATATGCGGATGCGCCGCCAATGGCTGCGCAATGGCCAATAAAAAGAGGGCGATAGCGAGGCGTTTCATCATTCTATCACTTATATCACCTGATCTGTCGCAACAAGATTGCAGATAACCGCAGGCGGCGGTTTGCCGCTACCGCAACTCAATACCGACGCTGGCGGAACGACCCTGTGCATCCACGACTGAAATGCGGGAAAAGCCCTGCTCCGTCAGCGGCAAAAGAGTTTCGCGGTGTCGTAAACCGGTAAGAACCGGCACCCCGTCTACGATCACACTCAAGGGCAAGGTACCGGATGCAATTTTCAGTGGTACGCCTTCATCGCCAAGTTTCAGTATTGCTTGATCCGGCGGGAACCGGACATGCGGGCTGTCGGGTGCTTTATCAAAAGCAGCGGTGCGGCTGCGGAAGCGCTGAAGCGGGACCGGCAGCTGGTTTGTGCTCAGCAAAAGTGTTTCGGCAGGCGGCGGCGGAAGGGCAACGGGGCGAGAGCCCAGACGGGCAAAAGCCTCGAACATCAATGGCGCGGCCATTTCTCCACCGAAGGCTCCCGGAACGGGTGTTCCGTCGGGACGGCCCAGCCATACTCCTACGACATGCTTACCATCGAACCCGATCGCCCATGCATCCCTGTGACCGTACGATGTCCCTGTCTTGTACCCGATATCCTTTTGCGACGGGGTAGCATATCCTGCGGGCGCAGGCATGCCCGCCAGAATATGCGAGACCTGCCAAGCAGCCTTGCGCGTCATGATCCGGCGCGGTGTACTTATGCCTGATTTCATATTGTGGCGAAGTTCAAACACCTGCCCACCTTGGGCCAGTCCGCCGTAAAGCTGTACCAGATCATTCAGCGAAATGCCGATTCCCCCCAAGCCGATGGCCAGCCCGGCGGCACCTCCTGGCAAGGCAGGCTGTGCACCGCCCTTGCGCATGAGGGCCATCAGACGGGTCGGCCCCAGTTCATCTAACAAGAGCAGTGGAGGGATATTGAGCGACAGCTGCAAAGCTTCGCGCACCGTTACAGCCCCTCTGAAAACACCGTCAAAATTTTGCGGGGCATAGCGGCCAAAGGAGGTCGGAATATCATCAATCAGGCTTTCCGGATGTACCAACCCCTGGTCGAAGGCCAGCCCGTAGATGAAGGGCTTGAGCGTCGAACCGGGTGATCTTTTGGCGCGGGTCATGTCCACAAAGCCGAGCGCCCCGTTGTGCGCTGAGTAGGAACCGGACCCGACTGACGCCAGCACGGTGCCGGTTTGATGCTCTGCGACGACGATGCTCACCGAGACGCCTCTCGTCTGTCTCGACATGGCGCGGGTAGCAATGTCTTCGACCTGTCGCTGCAGGCCTGCATCAAGCGTCAGGTCGTGGTACCGCGTCAGCGGATCGCTGTTGCGAACAAGGTCGGTAAGATGTGGCGCAAGCCGTACAAACGGACGCATCCGCCTTGGGAGCGCCGCGTGATATATCGGAGCAGGCGACCCGACCCGCGCCAGAACACGATCACGCGCTTTGCGTGCTGCATCCGGATGCCTGTCGGGACGGCGGGTTTCTGGCGATTGGGGCAAAGCAACCAACAAGGCGGCCTCAGCCTTGTTCAGCCGCGACGGCTCTTTTCCGAACCACGCCAGTGCACCGGCGCGGACACCTTCAACAGGACCGCCATAGGGCGCGTGGAGAAGGTACAGCTTCAAGATATCCGATTTCGTCAACCGCCGCTCAAGCGCAAGCGCCAACCGCACCTGCCGCAGCTTTCCGGTCCAGCGCCCTGTGCCGGAATTCTCAAGCAGGCGGGCCACCTGCATGGTCAGGGTCGAACCGCCCGAGACAATTTCACCGGCCATAAGAGCCTGAATCGCGGCACGTATTGCCGCCCGCAAGTCGACACCGTTGTGAGCGTAGAACCGTTTGTCCTCGTAGGCGATCAGCATCGACACAAATTCGGGGTCCACCAATTCCGGCTCAACTGCCAGTCTCACCCGCCCGCCCTCAACCGCAAAGATGCGCAACAAATCACCGTCCCTGTCACGCACCTCGACCGAGGTATCGGCGTACATCGGCGGCAGAACCGTGTGATCGATCCATTGATCCACCCTGTCGCGCAGGGCCGCGCCGGACCAGAGCAAGGTCACAAGGATAAAGGGCGCTAAGCGGCGCATTAGGGCGTGATCCTGACCTGACTTGCTGCCGTATTGGCACGATATTCAGGGCGATACATGTCGGCGACCGTCGCGGCAGGCTTGTGGTAGATGCCGGGCGTGACAGCCCGGACAACATAGGCCAAACGAAACGGCTCCGCATTACGGTGGTTCACCGCTGCGATAAAGCGGTCAGCGCGGAATTCCGTCATTTCGGCATCAGCCGTTACCAGCCAATCAAGTGCTGCAATATCTCCGCTGCGCAGCAGGTTGGGGTTATCGATTTCATATCCTGCAGCCAGAGGATCTTCGATAATCAGCCGTGCACCGATAGCTTCAAATGGCGTGACCTCGATCACGATGACGTGCCGGTCACCGGCAACAGCTGATCCGCTGACCGCTGCGCCGTCCATCGTGTAGACACTGCGCGTGATCTTGTAGCCATAACCGTTGGCATCAGGGGCCACTTCGGGGACGCCATAGGTTGTCATCGTCACATCAACCGGGGTGCTTCCGGTATTCCGAATGTCTGAGAACGCGCCGCTTGTATCATCCAGACGTTTGACGATAGGTCCTTCTGCTGGCTTTCCATCCACCTGCAGAGTCGATTTGTTATCTGACGAGGACAAGGCGTGCGCAGCAAGAAGGACCTGCGCGGCCTCTTGCGTCGACAGGCTGCGCGAAGTGCCATGCAAGGCACTGATTAGATCGGGGCGGTTTATCGCCTCGCTGCCTGCTTCCACCGCCAATTTCAGCACAGCAGCCCTGTCGCGGAGAGGGCTACCGAAATCTGTCCGCCAGCCGTCGGTGTTTAACGGGGTTTTCAGCAGCGATGCAGAGCGGCGGAACAGCTCATCAGCACGGATTTGATCGCCATAAGCTGCGAGCGCGGCACCCAGTTGCGCCAGTGCCATGGGTGTACCGAAAGCCTCTGCTTTGGTGTCCGCATAGTAACGCAGATCGCCCATGTTCGCGGCCCCCTCCTGCGCGAGAACCAGCAGCGCATAAGCGATATCTTCGCCGCCTTTGTCGAAATCAGGGGCGTAGCTGATCCGGTTGCGCAGATTATCCATGGCAAGGCTGAACGCCAGATCGGGCACGTCATAGCCTACGTCGCGGGCACGTGACAGGAAGTCGGCCACATAAGCGTCAAGCCAGAACTCGCCGGACTGTGCCTGCCACATCCCAAATGATCCGTTACTCGATTGCCGCGCCAGCACCCGCGATATTGCCTGATCGATGCGCGACCGGATATCAGCAGATGCACCAAGTCCAGCCGCCTGAGCGGTGGCACTGAGGTAGAGCAATGGCATGGCCCCCGATGTCACCTGTTCGGTGCAGCCATACGGGTAACGGTCCAGTTGCATCAGCAACCCGGGTACATCAAAACGTGCCAACGGACCAGCAGTGAGCGTGGCCGTAGAGGTGCCAAGCCGAAGACCCGCAAAGACATTGCCGTCAAAGGTAAACGTTTCGCCCGCACCGAGTTTGAATTGACGTGTTGTGGCGACTTGGGGATCGTTATCGCGCACCGGCACCGTTAGTTCCTTGCGCAATTCTGTGCCGTCGGACGTGGTCAGAACGACCGTGATCTGATGATCGCCAATCTCTCGCGCAGCCAATGGTATTTCCAGCCTCAGCTTTTTCTCGCCCTCCAGCGAGACTGAGAACGGATAGTCCCCCATCGCGAGCCCAGCGTCCGCATATAGCTCAAGCTTTGCGTCCCCTCCGGCGTTTTGCGCATCGACAAGTTCCAGCAGCAGGCGGCTGTTGTCACCGGGTGCCAAAAACCGTGGCAGTGACGCAGTGACGACTACGGGGTCCTGGGCCACGACATCACGCGATGTATCCCCTACCGATGTCGCGGTCCATGCAATCGCCATCAGTTTGATTGTGCCGTTAAAAGCCGGTTTGGGAATTTCGACCTCGGCGCGGCCATCCGGCCCCACAGGAATAGGACCGCTGAAATGGGCCATCAACTTTTCTGTCGGAGGCGCTGATTGAACTTGTACTGCCGCCGCCGCATCGCCGCCCGAGCGCACGCTTCCCATCGCGCCATTCATCCCGTCAATCAATCGACCGTAAATGTCGCGGATTTCGACACCCAACCGGCGCTGGCCAAAGTAATGATCTGTGACATCAGGTGCCTGAAATCCCGTGAGGTTCAAGATGCCCACATCAACCGCAGCCAGCGTGACATAGCCTGTTTGTCCCTCCGTGATGCCATCCACCAAAACAGATGCGTTCAAAGTGCCCACCTGCCCGTCGATGACATCTGGCGCTTCGATGCTGACCGACAGCTCTTTCGCCCCTGGCAAAACCTTTGCATGAACAAGGCCCAGTTGGCGTGACGGGTTTTGTGCATCGGCCACATCCATACCCCGCAGAACGGACGCCGTAATGTACGCACCGGTCCCCCAATCCTCTGTCACGTCTAGATCCAGCGTATTCTCACCAGCGGCAACCGGCACTGTCCGGCGCTCTATCACGCGGTTGGACAGGACGGATATCAATGCGACCCCGTCACCTTCAGCCATTAGGCGCAAGGTGGCCGTATCACCGGTCGCAAAGGTGTCGGCGTTCAACGACATCTCAAGCCGGTCGGGGGTATCGGTTGCCCCGTCACCACCGTACCATCCGGAATTGAAGGCGACCGAAGACGCCGCATAGGGGCTGCCGATCCGTTCGACCACAAGTTCGTAGGCACCCCATTCGGTCGGTGCCGTAACGCGCAGCGGCGTGTCATCGTAATTCAGTTCACCTGTAGCGACACGAATCCGGCGCGTAACCGGCTCCCACTCCCAGTTGCCATAAAGCTCATACCACTGATACCTCGTCTCGACCTTGTTCACTGTCCATCGCAGCGGCATCGGGGTGGTTGTTCGGTCCGGTCCGACAGCAACCACCTCAAAGGCAGCTTCTGCCCCTTCCAGCAGCACATCATCGAACAGTGGCTTGATGCCGATCAGGGCGGCATCTGTGGCGACAGGTGCGGTGATCCGGCGCTCCACCGGTCGGCCAGACCCTTCGGCAACGCGCAGGATGCTGACCGCTTCAATAGGGGTATCGGGGGCTTCATCAAGGGGCGACAGCGGAAGCGAAAGGGCGGCGCGGCCTTTGCCGTCCGTCACTGCCGCATCTATGCCGCGTGTGAGCGTACGAAACGCTGTGTCGTGGCGACCGAACCGGAAGCCGTCCCAACCGTCAACACGACGGGTCGAGCGCAGGCGCAACTCTCCGTCAACGGACAGTCCTGCCCCCGGTGCGCCGAAAAGATAGCGAACATCGACAGCCAAATCCGAGCTTTGCCCGAACCTAAGCGGTGCATCCGGCAAGGTGGCGTCGAAATCGATGCGTTCAGGCAAGAAATCCTCGACCAGAACGGTCTGGCTGGCCAGCGGTGCCGCATTCAGGTCCGATTTGATATCAAGCCGCCATGCACCGCGCGGGATATCATGTCCCAAAGGCACTGCGAACACATGGCCGCCCGCTTGCGAACCAGCGCTTAGCTGGCGGCTGTATTCGACACCATCGGGTCGTGACAGGATAGCCGTCACCGGCAACTCGATCAGCCCTTCGGCCTTGGCGGAACGGGTGAGCGCAGTGGCATAGATGGTTTCGCCCACACGATACGCCCCTCGGTCGGTGGTGAGAAATGTATCAATTGCAGGTGCGGGTGGGTGCCCCTCCACCCCCCTGTCAGACAGATCGAATGCAGGGTCTGTAAGCGGCAGGAAGGCAATGTCGCTATTTCCATCCTGTGCCATCAGCAGCGCGGACTGGGCCGCACCGTCCCCACGCGACAGGCCAGCTGGAAACTGCGCGAACCCGCTTTCATCTGTTGTTGCGGTACCCAAGACGGCATTGGCTCGGCTGATCAGGCTGACCTTGATACCTGCGCGCGGTGACGTTGTTGCAAGACTGCGTGCTGCCACCGTCATACCGTCAACACCCGACAAGGTGCTCAGTCCCAGATCGGACAGGATGAACCACTGCATCGCGGCAGGTGTTTCGTACCGGTCCTGCCCCGGAACGCTTGCGCTCAACACATAGATACCAGCGGGTTCGCCCGACAACGCATCTGCCAGCGGCAACCGCGTTGTCATTTCCACGTTGAGCGTATTCTGGACGGTTGCCTGACCTTTCCAGAATTCCTGCGCCATATCACTGGAAAACCGGTCATCCTCATAAGCACTCAGTGGCCGCCCGAAGTAGCTTTCGCGGATGGCCCGCACGAGGTTGCGGTCGCTCACGCGACGCAGGCTCAGATCAAGCGTGTCAATGTTGATGGTCTCAATCGGAAGCGCCGTTTCTGCGCCACGCGGCAGCACATAAGACCGTCCGGCAAAACGCACAAACGGGGCGCGGTCGCGCACATAAATAGACAGGTCCACATCCTTGTGCAGCACTTCGCCGCTGATGCCGGGCAGGCCCGCACGGAAGGTGATGGTGTAGCGGGCACCATGTTCTACCCCGTCAATACAAAGCTGGCTTTCGTCGGGCTGCACAACGAGCCCACGTGCTTGGGTCCGTATGAACGGCTCATAATCAGCGCCGGTCTGAATAAGCGGTTCAGAGAATTCGGCGCAGATGCGGGGTTCTGCCGCGTTGTTGTCAACGCGGTGTCCGGTGATGCGAAATCCGTATTTACCAATAGCATCGTCAAGGCTCGCTTGTACGTCCACCCGCTGATCTATGGTCAAAGCAAGCCGCAACGCCGGGATCATATCGCGGCCCCGATTGTTGAGTTGGAGCGCGGATGCCAGTAGGCGAAGGGCATCTATGCGGACACCGTCGCGGTCCGCCCGCAGATAGGCATTTGTTGCCGCAGACAACGCTTCGGCGCGTATGCGCGTACGCTCCGCATTGTTCCCCTCGGCCGCACGGATCAGTGCAAAACGCGCATACGCGGTCCACAGGTCAGCACGGTCCGACAGTGCAACAGCCTTACCGGCCCAGCGCATAGCGTCATTGGTATCACCCGATTGCCCGGCCGACCGCATCGCGGCAATCAGATCATCGATAAGGTCATCTGAAAACGAGTACCGCTGCGAATTGGTCGCGACAAAACGGCGGGCTTGGGCAAAGTCTTCGGCAGGTAGAAATGCAAGCTCTGCTATCCGGTCCGGCTCGGCGTCCAATACCTCGGAGGACGTTGCGATTTTGGTGGCCGATATGGCTCCCTCGTAAGAGGAACGCTCCGTGATAGCTGATTTCGGGAAGCATGCCTTGCTGCGTGTATTGAACGTAAAAGCAACACAATCGGTCTGCGCAGAGCATGCGCGAACGCAGGATGCCTGATCCGTATCAAAAAGGTTGGTCAGATCCGCACCATAAAAATCGACATCCCGTGAAAAGAGATAGCGATGATCAGGAACGGCGTTCTCTGCCGACGCCAGTCCACATATGGATAAAACCGAAATGCACGCCAAAAAGACTGTGCGCCAGCGGCAAAAATAACCACGCATCCGAAATCTCCTTTTTGAATGGGATTAGCCTGCCATGTGCCCTGCCATGCGGCAAGGCTTTGCTTCAGGATACGCACCCGCAGGTTCCTTAAGCCAATATTCACGCTGTTCATTCAGGGTCGCGCCAGAACACCATCCTGACGGAGCGGCGGATGAGCCTTGCCAGCAAACTCACTGAGGAACGGCGCAACCGGCTTGCGGCGGAGCGTTTGCTTGAGCTGAAACAGGCCGAACTTTTTGCGGCCAACCGGAAACTGGGGACACGTGCGCAGCAGTTGAGCGAAGAAATCGTCGAAACGCGCGCGCAGGTGGAGACGATTCGCGGCGAAAACCTGCGCGTGAAATCCGATTTGAGCGCCGCGAACCAGAAGATCGCAATTGCAGAGCGCCGCCTGTGGCATTCGATTGAGACAATCAATGACGGGTTCGCCTTCTTCAACGCTGACAACGAAATGATCATGGCAAACCGCGCCTACATGCGCATTTTCGATGGCCTCGAAGTGATTGGTCCGGGCGTGAATTATGTGACGATCCTGCAAATGCTCACCGATGAAGGGATTGTGAATACCGGTGACATGGGACCCGCAGAATGGCGGAACATGATGGCGGAACGGATACAGCAGGAGATGCCGGAGCCGATAACCATCCAGCTGTGGAACAGGGGCTATATTAAATTGATCGACCAGCGCGGGCCGGAGGGGGACATGGTCTCGCTTGGTCTGGATATCACTGAAACGGTCAAATACGAGAAGGATCTCAAGGAAGCACGTGCCATCGCGGAGGGCGCGAACAGAGCCAAATCCGCTTTCCTTGCGAATATGTCCCATGAGATCAGAACACCCATGAATGGCGTGATCGGCATGGCAGAATTGCTTCAGGACAGCGCGCTGGACGATGAACAGCACCTGTTCGTGCAAACGATCAAGAATTCAGGTGAGGCGCTTTTGGTCATCATCAATGACGTGCTGGACTATTCCAAGATCGAAGCGAACAAGCTTGAGCTGCACAATGCGCCTTTCGATCTGGAACGGGCCATCCTGGAGGTCTTGATGCTGCTCCAGTCCAATGCCCACAACAAGGGGCTGTCGTTGTTGATGGACTACGACATGTTCTTGCCCACCCAGATGATCGGGGATGCCGGCCGCTTGCGACAGGTGATGACCAATCTGATCGGGAACGCAGTAAAATTCACCACCAAGGGCCATGTGTTGGTGCGGGTTACCGGTGTGACCGACACGCAGAATCAGCGTTTGCGCCTGCACGTCAGCATAGAGGATACCGGCATCGGCATTCCTGCTGACATGGTCGATCACATCTTTGGTGAATTCAACCAAGTGGAAAATGAACGCAACCGCCAGTTTGACGGGACAGGACTGGGGCTTGCGATATCGCAACGTCTTGTCGAACTCATGGGCGGGCAAATCTGGGTCACGTCAGAGGATGGTGCCGGTTCTTGTTTCGGCTTCAGGTTGGATATGGCTCTGACGGATAACTCCAATCCGCCAGTATGGTCGCGCCCCCCAGCCTTGCGTCACACAGTGGTCGTCGCCCCGCCAAATATCAATCGCAGTGTTATAGAACGGCAGATCACTCAATTGGGCAGTCGCGTCACGCTCTGCGATACCGCGACAGAGGCACTGGCACTGCTTGCAGGTCAGGTTGATCTGTTGCTGGTGCAGGAAAATGAAGCCCGCGATACGCTGACCCAATTGGATGCGCAAGGCGTTGATGTTCCGGTTATCATTCTAAGCCTAACGCCGGAGACAGCGCTGTATCACCATTGGGATATGGTAAAGGGCGTATTGCATGACCTGCCCGCCCGACAGGACTTGATGGCATTGCTCAGCGAGATTGAATTCGCCGTTCCACCTGAAAGGTCCGATGCGCCCCTTTCACAACCTGAAAACGGACGCCGGATGCGTATTCTGGCTGCTGAGGACAATAAGACAAACCAGCTGGTGTTTCGAAAGATGATAAAGTCGTTGAACGTTAATTTGACCTTTGCCAATAACGGCGAGGAAGCCGTTGCCCTGTTTCAGGCGCTTCACCCTGACCTTGTCTTTATGGATATCTCAATGCCAAAGATGGACGGAAAGGATGCCACGCTTGCAATTCGCCGGAGCGAGGGGGATCGGCACACGCCAATCGTTGCTTTAACGGCCCATGCGATGGAAGGCGACGACACCGATATTCTGGCATCGGGCCTTGACCACTACCTGACGAAACCGCTGCGCAAGCAGTTGATCTTTGACCAGATCGAAAAGGCGTTTGATCCCGATGAAATGGCCCCTCTCGCCCTCCCTCAGGGAGATGGATAGTCGCGCAGAAATACAGGTTTTTGCGGCGTTGAGAGTTCGGCATTCCACGTGTAGCCGCCAACGTTGAATTCGCGGATGTCATCCGGATCGTTTAAGCGGTTTTGTACAATATAGCGGGCCATGGCACCGCGTGCTTTCTTGGCAAAGAAACTGACAATTTTCGGGCCCTTGCCGTCGTGTTTGTCTTCCATAAACTGCGGGGTCACGACGTTGAGTTTTAGCGCCTTCGGCGCAACTGCTCCGAAATACTCCTGACTGGCGCAGTTTATCAACGTATCGCTTCCGGTCTGCTCCGCCTGCGCATTTAGTGCCTTGGATAGATCATCACGCCAGTATTCATAAAGCGTTTTACCGCGGCGGGTCTTCAGCTTGCTGCCCATTTCAAGACGGTACGGCTGGATCGCATCCAAGGGACGCAGCACGCCGTAGAGGCCCGAAAGAATGCGCAGGTGGTCCTGTGCCCAAGCCATTTCGTCGTCGTCCAGACTAGCGGCTTCCAAACCTTGATAGGTGTCGCCCGCAAAGGCCAAGGCTGCAGGTCTGGTAATAGTGGATTCCGGTGATGCCTCAAATGCCTGAAAGCGGTCCCGGTTCAGGCGCGCAAGATCATCACTTAGCCCCATCAGATCTTTGAGATCGCCCAGCGTCAGGTTTCGGGCCGTCTTGGCCAAGCGAATGGCATCATCCTGAAAATCAGGCTGCGTCACCGGCGTATCTTTGGGAGACCAATCAAGCTTTTTGGCAGGCGAAATTACGACCAGCATCAGGGGTTCCTTCTTTGATTTCAGTTTGAAATAGCCCTGGACGCGATCATCGCAAGTGCAGTTGGTCGATCAACCGGCATCGCGCAACACATCAAGAAAAGCAGAGCCGAACCTGTCGGCACGCCGTTCCCCCAAAAGCCGTTCAATCGCGACCTCATCAGGATCGCGCAGTTGGGCCACTTTGGCCAGCAGTGAGGCCGAACAGCTTAACGGTTTTTGTGTACCTTCTGCACCCCGCGCAAGATCGGCCTGTACCTGAAGCAACTGATCGTAAAGGTTACCCGCATCCCGTCCCGCCAACTTGCGTCGCGACGGGTGCATCGCGCGCGCCTCCCCGTTGATCACTTCTAGGAATGCCAATCCGTAGGTATCCAGCTTTTTCGCCCCGACGCCTCCGATCCGCGCCATCTCATCCAGATCACCGGGACGGGTTTCGGCCATTTCAATCAAGGTGCGGTCGGTAAAGATAATATAGGCTGGGACTTTGGCTGCTTCGGCAAGACCGCGCCGCTTGGCCTTGAGCGCAGAAAGCAGGGGCGCATCCTCTTCGCTGACCATGGCTTTGACGGCAGGTCTGCGACTTGCCCCCGCCGCCTTGATGGAGTCGCGCCGCAAATTGATCTTGGCCTCGTCGCGCAGGATCGGCAGGGCAGCATCTGTCATCCGCAAGGCACCGTGGCGCTCAGGATCGGGTCGGATCAAGTCATGACCCATCATTTGCCGGAACACTGCCTGCCATTGACGACGGTCATATTCGCCACCAACGCCAAAGGTGGGCAAGCTGGCATGGCCACGTGCCTTGACCTTGTCAGTCTCGATCCCCAGCAAAATATCAATAAGGTGCCCTGAACCGAACCATTCTTCGGTGCGCAGGATGGCGGACAGGGCTTTGCGTACCGCAGTCGTGCCATCAAAGACATCGGCGGGCGTGTCACACAGATCGCAACGCCCGCAACTGACATCCGTCTCGTCAAAGTAGGACAGCAGCGTTTTGCGACGACATTCCAACGCTTCTGCCAGTCCGAGCAATGCGTTCAATCGCGCGTGATCGGCCACTCGGCGCTCGGGCGGGGCCAGCCCTTCATCAATCTGTGTGCGGCGCAGACGAATATCGTCCGGCCCGAAAAGCGTCAGCGTCTCCGCCGGAGCGCCATCGCGGCCCGCACGGCCAATTTCCTGATAATAAGCTTCGATGCTTTTGGGCAGGTCGGCGTGGGCCACCCAACGGATATCGGGTTTATCGACTCCCATACCAAACGCAACCGTCGCGCAGACGATCAGACCGTCTTCTTGCTGAAAGCGGCGTTCCGCGATGCGGCGGTCCTCGGCCTCCATGCCGCCATGATAGTGGATCGCCTTCTGCCCCGCCTCGCCCAGCGCGCGCGCGATGCTTTCTGTCTTGGCGCGGGTGCCACAATAGATAATGCCCGACTGGCCTTTTCGGGCTGCAGCAAAACTCAGAATCTGGTCACGCGGTTTGTTCTTGGCCGCAAAGGCAAGGTGGATGTTGGGTCGGTCAAACCCACCCAGAAAGGCCGTTGGAGCCACCCCATCGAACAGCTTTTGAACGATTTCCGCACGGGTTTCCGTGTCTGCCGTTGCGGTGAAAGCGGCCAGCGGAACATCCAGATGGCGGCGCAACTCTCCGATCCGCAGGTAATCCGGCCGGAAGTCGTGACCCCACTGGCTTACGCAATGCGCCTCGTCCACCGCGATCATATTAACACCGACACGTTTGAGCATGCCGGTAACCGACCCTGCTGCCAAACGCTCTGGTGCCATGTAAAGCAGCTTGAGCGTACCATCCTCCAACCCACGCCAAACCGCGTCAGTTTCTTCTTCGGTATTACCGGAAGTGAGCGCGCCCGCGCCAACGCCTGCTTCTTGCAGGGATCGCACCTGATCACGCATCAGCGCAATCAGAGGAGATATAACCACGGTCACGCCATCGCGCATCAATGCGGGCAGCTGGAAGCAAAGGGATTTACCACCCCCCGTCGGCATGATTGCAAGCACGTTCTCGCCTTCGGTCACCGCCTCGACGATCTCTTGCTGGCCCGGACGAAAGCCATCAAAACCAAAAACGTCACGAAGAAGCGTGGCAGCGCCAGTCATCGGGGAACCCTGTTAAAGTTATCTGCTCTTTTTAAGCAGAATCCCACACAAGCAACCGATGGACAAGGCCCAACTGGGACGTCACCGCGATGGTTTCACCCTTTTACCGATACCTGAGCATCTCTTTAGATTAGTAAAATGCTGCCGCGTTATTGACCAAGACAATCCGCGCGACAGCAACGCCGATCAAGACCACAAGGGGAGCAAGATCAAGCCCGCCCATCGGAGGCAGGATGCGACGGACACGGCTGTATATCGGCTCAAGCAGACGGTTCAGCCCGTCCCAGATTTGCGCGACCAAAGGCTGGCGCAGGTTCAACACCTGAAAATTGATCAACCACGACATGATGACATGTGCGATCACGATGAAATAGACGATGTTCAACAACAGCATCAAAATCTGGAAGATAGAAGTCATCTTGGGCCTTTCGTTCCGCTTTCGCACAGTTAAGCCCGCGCATGTCTTTGCGCAAGAGTGCGGGTACGTCTAACCTTAAGCGTTCATCGCGTTGATGACTGTCGAAAAGTCCAACCCGTCCACCCGCATCATGGACCAGTCGGGGAAGTGACGGTCCGTAATCTCTTTGCTGTCGATTACCTTGAAGCCGGTATGCCGCGCGTCTTCTTCGATTGTATTAAGCAGATCCTTGACGACGGCATGCTCACCTTCCAGCAACTGGCAGAAATTTCGGCCATTATAGGCGAGCGCGCCCGTGATGTTGCGTTCGCCGTTTTTCTTTGCGGAAAGGGCTACGATGTTGTCCACATCCGCCATGCTAATATCGGACTGTGCGGTGCTGAAATACAAAACTCTGATCACGGAAGGCTGGTCTCTCTTGTAACTCTCGGGCTGTCGATCTTATCCGCTCGATAGGTGGAAGCAAGCGATTTGGAGGCTTCATGTCGGTTAGGTTTGCGAAAGGTGGCCCGCCCTTAGCATTATGCATGCGCTAGTCTTCACTTGCGCGGCTGCGGTCTGACTGCTCTACCTGATCCAACGTCAGGGAGAACGGTAAGATGGCAGATATTTCAGCGCGCAAACGTATCTGGGGCTGGTACTTTTTCGACTGGGCAAGCCAACCGTACAATACCCTGCTGCTCACGTTCATTTTCGGGCCGTATTTCGCGCAAACTGCAACCGCAGCTCTGGTCGATGGCGGCATGGCACTGGATGCCGCCAAAGCGCAGGCGCAAGCCTACTGGGGGTATGGGCTGACGGTTGCGGGTATCTGCATCGCGCTCCTTGCGCCCGTTTTGGGGGCCGTCGCGGACTCATCCGGCAAGCGCATGCCTTGGATATGGTTATTCTCCGCGCTGTATTTCGTCGGCGCGGCTGCGTTGTGGTGGACTGCCCCGCAGGGCTTCTCGATCCTCTGGGCGCTGTTCTTTTTCGGGATTGGCCTGATCGGAATGGAATTCGCCACGATCTTTACAAATTCTTATCTACCGGAGCTGCATGCTGACCCGGCTGAGCGCGGGCGCATTTCAGGGTCTGGCTGGGCATTCGGGTATGTGGGTGGTGTACTGGCGCTTGTCGTGATGCTGCTACTGTTTCAGGCGGGGGAGAACGGCAAGACGATGGCAGGCGTAGCACCGCTCTTCGGTCTGGATCCTTCAACCAAGGCGGACACCCGCATTGTCGGGCCGATGACCGCAATCTGGTTCGCCGTCTTTATGATCCCTTTTTTCCTTTATACCCGCGATGACAGCAACGTGCCCGGCTCAGGCGTCAAGCTGGGACAGGCACTCCGCGACTTGGGCGGTACGCTGCGCAATCTGCCGCGCCATCCTTCCTTGATGGCCTATCTGGGGTCGTCTATGTTCTATCGCGACGCGCTAAACGGTATGTATACCTTTGGCGGTATCTATGCTTTGGGCGTGCTGGAGTGGTCGATCCGTGACATTGGGATATTCGGGATCCTCGCGGCAATCTCGGGCGCAGTATTTTGCTGGATCGGCGGGCGGGTCGACAGACGCATCGGCCCGATGCCGGTGATCGTGTTCTGTTGCGTGACGCTTATTCTAACTGCCATCCTTATCATATCACTCACACCGACCTCCGTCATGGGGCTTGCTGTGCCCGAAGGGTCTGCGGTGCCAGATATCGCTTTCTATATCGCCGGTGCATTGATCGGTGCGGCAGGTGGCGCATTACAGGCCTCATCGCGCAACATGTTGACGCGGCAGGGCAATCCCGAACGCATGACCGAAGCCTTTGGTCTGTATGCGCTGTCGGGCAAGGCCACATCCTTTCTTGCTCCTGCACTGATCGCGGTTACAAGCGACCTGACCGGCAGCCAGAGACTTGGAATTTCGCCCGTGGTAGGTCTGTTCATCATTGGTCTGATCCTGTTAGCATGGGTCAAACCAAACGGAGATTTTGCAAAATGATCTTGAGCCGTTTTTTCACCTGCGCTGTTCTGGCAATCGGTCTCGCTTCTTGCGGTGGCGGGTCGCGTGACATCAGTGGCGAACGTCAGGTCCTTCCGACGATCGGATCTTCCGGTGGCGCACTGAGCAACGTACAGGCGAAAAAGCTGTTTGGCGCGAAATCCTTTGCCTCGTCGCAATCGTCTGCCGCTTTCGGCAGCTACGCCAAAGGTTGTATGGCTGGTGCAGTGCAACTGCCAGAGACCGGACCGACATGGCAGGCAATGCGCCTGTCGCGCAACCGCAACTGGGGGCATCCCGATGTTGTCGATATGGTCAAAAAGCTTTCGGCCTTTGCAGCGAAGCAACCCGGTTGGGAAGGGCTTTATGTAGGTGATTTGAGCCAGCCACGGGGCGGCCCGATGTTGACCGGTCACCGTAGTCATCAGGTAGGGCTGGATGCCGATATCTGGATGTTGCCGCCGAAGTCACTGGCTCTGACGCGCAAACAGCGCGAGAATATTTCCTCCATCTCGATGCGCCGGGCCAGCGGTGCATACGTGAACAAAAGCTGGACACGCGCACACCACGAGATCATCAAGGCGGCAGCGAAAGACCCGCGCACTGCCCGCATCTTTGTGTTTCCCGGTGCCAAGGTACAGATGTGTGCGGATGAAAAAGGCGATCGCAGCTACCTGCGGAAAATTCGGCCTTGGTACGGCCACCACTATCACTTCCATGTGCGTCTGAACTGCCCAAAGGGCGCTAAGGGTTGTGTGAACCAGACACCACCACCGGCCGGTGACGGCTGTGCAGATGCCCGCCAGTGGCAGGCAAATATCCTGAATCCGCCCCCTCCGAAGAAAAGCACAAAACCTGCAAAGCCACGTCGTGAACTGGTACTGGCTGATCTACCGGCTCAGTGCAAATCGGTGTTGGAAAACTGAAGCACGTTCTTTTCGGCCTGACGCTATGGCTTTTCTGTCCCGCTCACTTTGCAGTGGCAGAGCCATCTGTGCAGCTATTGTCCAAAACGACTTGGGTTGAGCAGGCTGACTGGTTCGGCGGCTTTTCCGGTATTGAAGTGTCGTCTGACGGACTGAGCCTGACACTGCTTTCTGATCGCGGTACTTTGGTGAGGGCAAAAATCACGCGCACAGGCGGTCTAATCGACGCGGTCAAAGCGGTGTCAAATATGACACTCAGCCAAGCAGATGGAACGGCGCTCAAGCGGACGGATCGGGATAGCGAAGGGTTAGCGGTATTGGCCGATGGCACGGCGTTCATATCGCTGGAGCACAATCACCGTGTGGCAAAGGTTGATCTTGATACGGCACGCCTGTCCGATATCGAAAAGCATCCGGACTTTGCGGGTTTTGCGCTAAATCGCGGGTTAGAACCTTTGGCCGCGCATCCTGATGGCACGCTTTATACTTTGGCAGAAGGAGGCGTTGAGCACCCTGATGGGATTGCGGTCTATGTCCTGCGGGATAGCGCCTGGACGATTGCGCACCGGATACCGGCCTCAAGGCCCTTCCAGCCGGTCGGTGCAGATTTTGATGAAAAGGGTCGGCTCTATTTGCTGGAGCGTACAGTCAGCCCATTAGGATTTCGCACCCAGATCAGACGGTTTGATTTCGATGCCGAGACGCTTCAGGAAGAAACCTTGATCACGAGCTTTCCGGCAGCCTTTGACAATCTTGAAGGGCTGACCCTCTGGACAGATAGCAACGGGATGACCCGCCTTATTCTGCTGTCGGATGATAACTTTTTTAGGTTGCAAACAACCCAAATTATCGAATTTGCCGTAACAAGGTGACTTGCGCCGCCCGCGCAGAGGGCCTAAAGCGCCCCAGTCTGCGATGAGCGCAGGCCAAGTCGCCGCACCCTTGATAAAACGGTTTTTTATATGACACGCACTACCCTCCCCGGCATCCTAGCCATGGCCACTATCGTTGTGGCGTCCAATATCCTTGTACAGTTTCTCTACGGCAACTGGCTCACCTACGGCGCGTTTACCTATCCGCTGGCCTTTCTGGTCACGGATGTAATGAACCGCGTCTATGGCACTGCAGCCGCACGGCGGGTTGTGTTGGTCGGCTTTGTGGTCGGTCTGATTTGCTCGTTGATCGGGACGCAGATTATGGGCGAGTTCGGCCCGCTGGTCACGGTGCGCATCGCGATCGGCTCTGGCGTCGCGTTTCTGGTGGCACAACTGATTGATGTGTCCGTCTTCGCAGCCTTGCGGTCGGGTGCATGGTGGCGTGCACCTTTGGTCAGCACGTTGGTTGGCTCCACGCTGGATACGATCCTGTTCTTCTCCATCGCGTTCTCCGGCGCGTTAAGCTTTATTCACGCAGCCACTGATGTGTCCTGGGCGTCAGAGGCGCTGCCCTTGCTGGGCTCCGGTCCCGTCGCCCCTCTTTGGGTTTCCCTGGCTGTGGCGGATTGGGCGGTAAAGCTGTCGATTGCATTAATCGCGCTGATCCCGTTTCGCCTGCTCACCGCGCGCCTGCTGCGCACAGCTTAAGACGGACTGCAACTTTTCACATCATCGCCTGCGACGTTTTTGCCTGAGGGGTAAAAAACGCTTTGACTGTTCAGAAATCTGTGCAACCCTCAGATTGAGTTCAACAAATGTAAAGGAGGTGATCCAGTGTCAAGAAAGGTATTGGAGCGAGGTGTCGGAACAGCTTTGGAGGTATCCTGCTAGGGCAGCCCTTGGCAGTTGATAACCTGAAGTGGACGTCGGTCTAACCGGCACACCTCCGTAAACCATTCGATTGGGCCGCTCCGTTACCGGGGCGGCCCTTTTCGAATCTTAGGCACCCGTCGCTTCGGCATTCAGTGACCGCCACGCGGCCAGTTCTTCGTCAAAAGTTTCTGCTTTTACGGGTAAAAGGTTGTCCATCACTTCGATCAAATTTTGGGCCCTTTGCGGCGCTCCGACGACCACGTAGCGATTGACGTTACTGATAGACTTGAACCGCGACTTAAGCGCCTCCCAACTCAGCGAAGCACCGGTTTCAGCACCTTCGTAGCGATCAAAGATCATCAGCATGTCTACTTTTCCGGGCCGGTCAAAGACCGTGTTCATGTACTCTGCCATGGCAGTCATATCCTCGCGGGAGACCTCGGCGGTGATCCGGAAGGCGTGCAAATCCTCGCGTGATGTCGCGATTTGCAGGATGGAGGGAAGGGTCAGCATTTCGGAGCCTTTCTTTATCTGTCTCATCGGTTGAACCCCTCTTCACACCTGTCGGTTCCAATGCGATGTTATGGACATGCTCAGGATCAATGACACAATCAGCATTCAGGACTGGGAACTCACGGAGCAGTTTGTGCGCGCCTCGGGACCGGGCGGTCAGAACGTAAACAAGGTATCGTCAGCAGTCGAGTTGCGTTTTGAAGCGGCAAGCTCGCCCTCGTTGCCTGGACCGGTCAAGACCCGCTTGCGCCGGTTGGCTGGACGGCGCTGGACGAACGAAGGGGCGTTGGTCATCCAATGTGACGAAACCCGCAGTCAGGCCCGCAACCGTGATATTGCCCGCACGCGCCTGGCCGAACTGATAACAAAAGCACTAACCCCGCCCAAAAGGCGCATCGCAACACGCCCTACCCTCGGGTCAAAGAAACGGCGGCTGAAGGCGAAAAAGGTACGCGGTGAGGTTAAGGCGATGCGCGGCAAGGTCGATCCGGATACCTGAATGGTCCACCCTACGCCGGATGCGGTCTACGGCAGTTTCCGCAGAACATAGATGTCCATGATCCAGCCGTGGTCCGCACGTGCCTTCGCACGCGTTTCGATAATTTCCAAACTCATCTCTGACAGGGGGCCCGCGCAGATAATCTGTTCTCTCATGCCGACATAAGCGCCCCACCATATGTGGAATCCATCAAGCGGTAGTGTTTGGAACGCACAGTTTCCATCCAGCATAACGGCGATAGTATCGATGCCCTCCGGCCAGCCCTCCTCGCACAAACGCCTGCCGGTGGTGACGACAAAAGGCGCGCCGATATCATTGATCGGGATCGCATGTGCCGCCGTCAACGCCTGCAGGGATGTGATGCCCGGGATCACTTCGAGCGTTGGCGCGGGATCAAGCCGTGAAGCGATACGCAGCGTGCTGTCGTAAAGCGACGGATCACCCCAAACAAGCAAAGCAACACGTTTGCCTTTGCCGCTCGCGTCTATCGTCTGCTGCCAAACTGCCGCGATGGCATCATGCCAGTCCTCGACCCGCTGACGGTATTCTTGCGTCGCCTCATCCCGGACCGGCAGATCGAACTCGGCAATCTGGGTTGTGGGGTTGGTCAGCATCTCGTCACAGATGGCGCGACGCAGGTCTGCCAGATCGGCTTTCCCCTCGCCCTTGCGCGGGATCAGGATCAGGTCCTGTGTATTCATGGCGCGTATCGCTTGCAGGGTGAGGTGCTCAGGATTGCCCGTGCCGATACCGATCAGTGTCAGATGCATGATTACCCCGGTATCCGTGCGATGGCTTTGGTGCGCAATGTTCCCAGAACGCGGGCGTCCGCAAAGGTCCCGTCAGAAGAAGCAGCGTAAAGATCGGCGAACTGACATAGCTCTGGAACATCCGCATCACTCAGGTCGCCGAACAAGTAGGCCACCTTGCCTTCCTCCCGAAATGCGACTGTCTGCGGGCGGGTACAGCCAGACATACACTCGACCGTTTCAACGTCTATTCCGGCCAACGCTTCCCGTAGGGCTGTGTCCAGTGATGTGTCGGTGATACAGGTTCCGCAGACTGAAACCTTCATGTCGAAGGCTCCGCCAGAGGTCCGTAGAAAATGAGCGCCGGCGTGGTGCTGGTAGTCGCTTCCAGGTGCGCGGCGAGGGTTTCGATGGTGTGACGCGTCACCTTTTCGGCAGGCGTTGACACTGCCTCGGCCAGCATCGCAGGGGTGTCGCCGGGTAATCCATACTCGATCAGGCGCGCGGCCAGTCCTGCGAAGGTCCGTTTGCCCATATATACGACCGTGGTCGCCATCGGATCAGCGAGAGCTGCCATGTTCACATCTTCTGGCAGGTCGCCAGTCACATCAGCACCGGTGATAAACTGCACGCGACGGGCGGTCAGGCGACGGGTCAGCGGAATACCCGCCGTGGCTGCGGCGGCAGAGGCTGACGTCACGCCGGGAATGATCTCGAACGCGATACCGTTCTGCGAAAGAGCGGTAATTTCTTCTTCCAGTCGCCCGAACATCCCGCTGTCGCCGGATTTGAGCCGTACGACACGCAGCCCAGTCTTGGCATGATCAACCAAGACCTGTGATACGTGATGTTGTTTGGGCGAAGCACGACCCGCACGTTTGCCCACACCGATAAGGTCAGCATCTTTGGAAGCGTGCTCCAGTATTGGTCCGGCGCTCAGGTCATCAAACAATACTACGTCCGCCTTTTGCAGACGGTCCACTGCTTTAACCGTCAACAGTTCGGGATCACCGGGGCCGGAAGATACAAAAGAAACAAAGCCGCTCATACATCCTCGGCTATCATGTGAAAGAATGTGCCAGTTGCACGGCCGCCACTTTCGAACGCTTTTGTCGATCCGGTTTCTGCCACTTCGATATCATTGCTGTCGGATATCAGCGCAAGCGGTGCATCGGGTTCTTTCAGTATTGTGGCATAGTGAAATTCATGCCCGCGCAGTCGCGTGCCTGCGCTGTGTCCGGGAATAGCGGCATTCAGCGTGGCTTTGCGGTATCCAAGATGGAATTTGCGTTTCTCGAACGACGTCTCAAGCCCTAGAAGCCCAGCCATCTGGTGCGATGTGCCGTCCTTGTCGACCAATCCGGCACCCATCGCCATGTAACCACCGCATTCGCCATGCACCGGTTTGGTTTGAGCAAAACTTTGGATACCGCTGCGAAAATTGGACGCTGCCGCGAGTTTGCCTGCGTGCAGTTCTGGATATCCTCCGGGCAACCAACACACATCCGCGCTCGGATCCGGCACCTCGTCCGCCAACGGCGAAAATGGCAGAACGGTTGCACCCGCCGCTCGCCAGCCCGCAATCAGATGTGGATAAACGAAGGCAAAAGCATCATCCTGAGCCAAAGCAATGCGCCCGCCGGGTGGTACGACCTTTGTTGGCTCTGGCGCGGTCTCCAGCGTGCCAGCGGCGGCCTTTTGCAAAGCTTGCAGATCGACATGTTCACTTACAAAAGCTGCAGCATCAGCTAGAATCTGCGGCAGGTTTTCCTGCTCCCCCGCTTGCACGAGCCCAAGATGCCGTTCGGGCAATTCGACTTCTTTACGGCGTGGCAAGGACCCCAGTACGGTCACGCCTGCCTGCTCCATGCCCACGCGGACCAGCGCATCGTGACGTGGAGAAGCCACACGGTTCAGGACAACACCTGCAAGTTTCAGATCAGGACGCATCAACTTGAAGCCCAACGCAGTGGCGGCGACTGATTGCGCGGCACCTGACACGTCCAGAACAAGCACCACAGGCCAGCCCATATGCACCGCGATATCAGCGCTTGCCCCATTTCCGCAGGCACCGGGGATTGCCACGCCATCAAACAGTCCCATCGACCCTTCGGCAAGAATGAGAGAAGCTCCGTCGGCATTTCCGACCAAACCGTCGATCCGCGCACGATCCATTGACCAGCTGTCGAGGTTGAAAGATGCCCGCCCTGTGGCCGCGGTATGAAAGGCGGGGTCGATATAATCAGGCCCGCTTTTGAACGGTTGCACCGATACCCCCTTTGCGCGAAACGCGGCCAAAAGACCCAACATCAGCGTGGTCTTGCCCGTGCCCGAAGCTGGCGCAGAAATCATGAGGCCGGGGGGGATCATTCTGCTGTCTCCGGAAATCTTGGGGCGGTGCCAACGGGGCGAAAACGGCGATCATAATCGCCTGCATATAGCCTGCTTTCGCCAAAATCTTCTGCCCCGATCGCGCGGCCTACCAGAATAAGTGCCGTGCGCTCCATCTCTGCTCCGATCGCCGTTTGCAGGGTTTCCAACGTTGCTTTGACAACGCGCTGATCCGGCCAGCTGGCGCGCCACACCACAGCTACTGGACAGTCGACACCATAATGGGGTGTCAGATCACTCACGACTTTTTCGAGGATATGCACAGACAGATGGATCGCGAGGGTCGCGCCGGTTTTCGCGAAATTTTCAAGGGTTTCGCCTTCGGGCATGGCCGTGGCGCGACCGGAAGTGCGCGTCAGGACAACCGATTGCGCGATGCCGGGCAGGGTCAGTTCGGTATTGAGCGCGGCAGCAGCAGCAGCAAAGGACGGCACACCGGGCGTGACATCGTAAGGGATGTCCAGCGCACGCAAGCGGCGCAGCTGTTCGCCCATCGCGGACCAGACCGACAAATCACCGGAGTGCAGTCGTGCAACATCGTGGCCTGCCGCATGGGCGCTGCCAATCTCTGCCATGATCTCATCCAGTGACATGCGTGCCGTATTCACGATTTTCGCATCTTTCGGGCAGTGCTCCAGCAGCGCCTCGGGTACCAGCGATCCGGCGTAGAGGCACACAGGACAGGCCGCGATCAGGTCACGCCCGCGAAGGGTAATCAGGTCAGGCGCGCCGGGTCCTGCGCCAATAAAATGAACGGTCATGAGAGGTTTCCTTTAGCTGATCGCAATGGCCGCTGTCGCTTTACCATCACCCGATACGACACGCGGCGCAACCAAACGCGCATCGGGACCAGCCGCCACCAATGCGGCAGCTTCGGCCAGTGAACCGGTTCCAAACTTATCTTGAATACGCTCTGATTGTGTTGGCGTTATCATCTGCGCCAGATCGGCCTGTGTCACGCCGAGGCCGGCCAGCCCCAAGAGCTGAGCCAGTTCGCGGAACACTTTTTCGCGCGACTTGGCCGCTTCTGTCACCAGCGCATCTACCGATCCGCCTCCGGCACTTTCCAGCGCTCGACGCATTGCATCTTGCAGGCTTGCCAGATCGGCAGCTGCGCGGAATCCGACGCCCATCACCCTCACAGGATCACGCTCCACTGCACAACGGGACGCGCTGGTTGCCAGCCTCGCATGCTGCCCAAGGGGAGTGCCGATGCGAGTTCAATCCGCAACAGCTCACCCCCCTTTTCGGAATGCAGTCGGGCAAGCAGTGTTTCAGTCTCAAGCGTGACGCCGTTTGCAACCAGTCGCGTACCGGAAGGCAGAAGGCCAAAAAGCTTTTCAAACAAAGCCGCAGAACCGCCACCGCCAATAAAGACGGCATCAGGTGCGCGGCCGTCCGCTATTGTTTGAAGCGAAGGTCCTTCGACCACATGCATCACATGCGACAGCCCGAAGGCATCAATATTTGCCTGAATATTCTGAACCCGCTCCGGCTTGACTTCAAACGCGGTGGCCGTCCCGCCCTTGAGGCACCATTCAATCGAGATGGAGCCCGACCCCGCGCCGATATCCCAAAGGTGTTCTCCTTTGCGCGGTCCAAGAGCAGAGAGTGTCAGCGCACGAACGGGTTTCTTGGTGATCTGTCCGTCATGTATGAAGGCATCGTCCGGCAGGCCGGAAGCCGCGGATAATCCAACATCAGGTGGCAGCAAGATCGCGGCGGCAACGGGCGCTTCTATATCGGCCAGATCAAAACTGCCAGCGCGGCAACTGCGCACCCGTTGATTCGGACCACCCATCCGTTCACACAGCCAAAGCGTGGTATCAGCAGCACCTTGGGTAACCAGCCATTCAGCAAGCGCCCCGGGAGCATCAGCGTCACGCAGCAGACAGATCATACGGCCTTCGGGTGACAACACAGACCGCAAACGTGCAAAGGGCGCTGCGTGCAAGCCATGACAGCTGACGTCCTCAAGACGCCAGCCCAATTGGGCCGAGACCAGTGAAAAAGTTGAAGGCGATGGCATAACCCGCCATTCGCTCGGATCAAGATGTGCAGCGATACTGCCGCCCGCCCCGAACCAGAACGGATCACCAGAGGCCAGCATCACCACGCGCTGCCCCTTTGCTGCGAGCACCGGATCAACAGAAAAGGGCACTGGCCACGCCACGCCACGCGCCCCTGCTCCTACAAGGTCCAGATGACGCGGTCCTCCGATGATCACCTCGGCGTGGTCGATAGCATCACGACTTGCGGGCGGCAGGTTTGCCGCGCTATCGTCCGGCATCCCGACAATTGTCAGCCAAGGATCACTCATTATGCGCATCCTTTTGTTGGGCGGCACGACCGAGGCAAGCAGGCTGGCTGACACTATTGCCGCCGCAGGCATAGATGCGGTGTTTTCCTATGCGGGGCGCACCAACACGCCGGTCGCCCAGCCATTGCCGACCCGGATCGGCGGTTTTGGCGGCATCGATGGGCTGGTCCGGTTTTTGATCACAGAGCGGATCACCCATGTAATCGACGCCACACATCCCTTCGCCGCCGGAATGACCCGCAATGCCTTTGCCGCTTGTCAGTCTGTCAATCTGCCACTCATCCGTTTTGAGCGCCCCGCTTGGGTGGCCGGTATCGCTGACAACTGGACGATGGCCACAGCGGTCGAAGACATACCCGCCCTGCTGCCAGATATGCCCACGCAGGTTTTTCTGGCGATCGGGAAACAGCAGATTGGTCTCTTCGCTTCCAAACCGCAGCATCATTATCTTTTGCGTCTGGTCGATCACCCTGCCGCGCCTATCGCGCTGCCCGATAAAACCATCGTCGTTGCGCGCGGACCTTTCGATCAACAGGGGGACACGGAATTGCTGAAGGCGCACGGCATCACGCATGTCGTCGCGAAAAACAGTGGTGGAACTGGTGCACAGGCCAAGTTGGAGGCTGCACGTGCTCTGGGTTTGCCTGTCATCATGGCAAATAGACCCGATGTACCGGGCAGAAGTCTGGCCAGTATTCGTGACGTGATGAGTTGGCTTGGTCACGAGGCGGAGCGAGGCGTATAGACGTACCGCCCGATGCGTTTTGTTGCGCTGTTGCCCAGGATGACGACCGTCTGCATATCCGCCATTTCGGGCGTGGCCTCGGCCAAGGTGACGGTATTTAGCGTTTGATCCGCTTTGCTCACGGCGCGGGCGAAGGTGATCAGGCGCTCCGGCTCGCACTCTTCCCGCAGCACATCGAGCGTTTTTTCAAACCCGTGAGGGCGCGATTTGGAGCGGGGATTATAGAACGCCATGGCAAAGTCGCCCCGCGCGGCCATCCGCAAACGGTGCTCGATCACGTCCCACGGTTTCAGATTATCGCTAAGATTGATAGCGCAGAAATCATGCCCCAGAGGGGCACCTGCCGCAGCCGCTGCGGCGAGCATGGCGGTAATGCCGGGCAACACGCGGATGTCGCAATCAGTATGCTCGGGATGCGCCTCTACAGCCTCAAATACGGCCGAGGCCATGGCAAAGACTCCCGGATCGCCCGAGGAGACAACGACAACCCGCGCACCTTGCGAGGCAAGCTCCAACGCGTGTAACGCGCGATCCAGCTCGACACGGTTGTCGGTTGCATGAAGGGTCAGCCCCTCACGCGGAGCGATGCGGGCAACATAGGGAATATAGCCGATAATATCGGTCGCCTGTGCCACGGCGTTTGTCACTTCGGGTGTGACCAGAGCATCATTCCCCGGCCCCAGACCCGCAATGGCGACCCAGCCTGTCATTCCGGTGCCTCGGGGCGGCGCCCCTGACCATGCACCAAAACAATCGCGAAATAGGGGCAGTCGTTTTCATCAATGTCGGCAAGTTTCGCAACACGCTGGCCGGGCATCGTGCCTTTTTCCACCAGCCAAGCATCCTCAAGCCGCCCTGCGGCTGACAGTGCCCGTTTGACTGTAGGCAAATTGCGGCCCGTCTTCATCACTACCAATGCATCTGCTGCTTTCATGTGATGCACCAGATCGGCTTCGGGCAATGTCCCCATCAGCACGGTCATTACATCGTCGCCCCATGTGTAGGGTGTATCCAGCGCATTCCAGCAACCGACCATACCGGGGATCGCGGGCAACACTTCAACCTCTGCGCGACCCTGCAAACGGGTATGCAGGTGCATGAAAGAGCCATAGAAGAACGGATCGCCTTCACAGAGCACCACGACATCATGATCCCGCGCCAGTGTTTCGAGCTTGTCTGCCCAGTCAGCATAGAAATCGACCATCAGCTGTCGGTATTCTTCGCTGTCAAAGCGCAGTTCGGTTGTGACGGGATATTCCATCGGGTATTCGATTACGTCTTCGCGCAACATGTCTTTTACAATTGTGCGTGCCTGACCGGCGCGGCCCTTCTTGCGGAAAAACGCGAGGTGTTTCGCACCGCGAATGATGCGGTCGGACTTCACGCTCATCAGGTCGGGATCGCCGGGGCCAAGGCCTGCGCAGATGATTTTGCCCATGGTTATTCTACCCTGCTGGCCAGCGCGTTGATGGCAGCAACCGTGATGGCCGAGCCGCCAAGACGCCCTTTCACAATCATCGACGGGACAGGAAGATCGGCCATCAATGCATCCTTCGATTCAGCCGCACCGATGAAACCCACGGGACAGCCGATGATCGCTGCGGGACGCGGGCAGTCACCATCTTCAAGCATGTTTATCAAATGAAACAAGGCCGTGGGTGCGTTACCGATAGCGACCACTGCACCGGCCAGATGCGGACGCCACAATTCAAGCGCCGCGGCGGAACGCGTATTCGCCATTTCCTTGGCCATGTCCGGCACGCGGGGGTCGCGCAATGTGCAGATAACCTCGTTCTCTCGCGGCAGGCGTTTGCGCGTGATCCCCTCGCTGACCATGTAGGCGTCGCAGAGAATCGGCGCGCCGTCTTCCAGCGCTGCACGGGCCTTGATCGCCATATCGGGCGAGAAATGAATGAACTCTTCTAACCCTACCATGCCAGCCGCATGGATCATACGAACGGCAACGATCTCTTCTTCGGGCGTAAAACGACCAAGGGCCGCCTCAGCACGGATCGTGGCAAAGGACTGGCGATAAATCTCGGCGCCATCGGTGATGTAACTGTGGGGCATTCAAAGCGCCTTGATAATGTCTTGAAGGGTGAGACCGGTTTGATCAGCAGGATCGCTGGCACGGCCATTTCGGATCAGATCATACCCATGCGCAGTGGCGGTCACTGTCAGAGGTGCGGGCTTGGGATGCGCGCATCCTTTTGCGCAGCCAGACACATGCAGCATTTGATCCACACCCAGATGAGGGGCAATTTCTGACGCTACGCTGCGGGTTTCGGCCAGACCCTGAGAACACGCAGGCGCACCGGTGCAGGCGACGACCCGCAACAACGGATCGGCGGGGTCAGTAATTACGCCATCGACATCCGGCAGGTTTCTTGCGCTTTCCACAAGGATCATGCGCCACGGGGTCATGCGCAACCCGCCTTGTTTGGCAAGGCCTGCAAGGGTTTCTACGGGCAGTTGGCCAAATGCCAGCCCGACGATCGCACCAAGCGGGGTGTAGCCCGGCGCAGGGACATACGTCTGAGCCTGACGTGGCACGAAGTATCCGGGCGGTAAGGTCGCACCATCTGCGATTACCTGGTTCATACGACTATAGCTGTCGCGGTTTTTGAGAAACCATTTGGCAAGATCAAGCGCTTGAGCGATCACAGTTTCGGACGTGACGGGTTTGCCAGAGGTGCTGCCATCCGGCACAAGGATCAACCCGCCGCCTGCATCACGTTCCAGCCGGATATCAGCGGAGGCCGTTTGCAAGACTGGTAGTTTGCCAGTGTCAACCGCAAAGCCGAACTTGTGCGGCACCTGCGGCGCGCCTTCGGCAACCATTTCGTCTGTCAACGCAGCGGCAAGCGCTTCTGTCTCGTCACCTGTTTGCCAGAAAGGCGTCACCAGAATATTGCGGCGGCTTTCAATCTCAGGTGTGGCATCAAGCAGCGACATGCGCCGCAAGCCTTCAATCAGGCCAGCGTAGCTTTCTTCGGTAACACCCCTGATCTGGATGTTACCACGGCTCGACAGGTCGATCATGCCGTTGCCATGTGCGGCGGCAAGCGTCGCGATCCCATCAGCCTGGGCGCGGCGCAAACGACCGTTGAACGGTCTGATGCGCACCACGATGCCGTCCCCCGACTGCATGGGACGCAGCGCACCGGGGCAAAACCCCTTGATCTCGGGCGTGGTCATTCGGCTGCATCCATGGTTGCACTGATTGAATTGCGCCGCGTTACCCAAAGACCTGCGTCACGCAGCGCGGCAAAACGGTCGCGCATCGCTTGCAGCGCTGCAGGGTTTTCGCGGTCCATAAACTCCACCAGATCATCCCGGCCTAGGGTTGCGTCATAGTATAGGTCAAAAAGGTGGGCCGGCACCTCGCGTGTCAAATGCGCGAAAGCCGCGAGATTGTCGAGGGTCGCTGCAATCTCGGCCGCACCACGAAAGGCATGACGCATCATGCCGCTGGCCCATTCGGGATTGGCGGCACGGGCCCGCACCACACGCGCGATTTCTTCGGCCATGGTACGCGCACGCGGTGTCCCGACTTTGGTCGTATCAACGTGGTACATGTTGGGCTTTGCCGCCCCCAGATGCGCCATTGCCGCAGCAAAGCCGCCCTCGTGGCTTGCGTAATCGGAAGCCAACAAAACATCGCTCTCGGTAAGGTCCTGAATATGGGCAAAGGCATCAGTAGTTTGCAGACGTTGCTCTAACGCAGCACGGTTCTGGTGCGCGTCTCCTTTGGCGTCCAAGCTCCATTCGGAAGCCTTGAGCCATGCCTCCCCTGCGGCACCACGTCCCTCTTTTGAATAATCGAGCATCGCTGCTTCCATGTTCATCCCGTAAAGACCCGGTTTGGGGCCAAAGACACGTGGCGTTTTGGTTCTATAGGGGTTCATGTCCAGCGCTTCTTCCCGCTCGGCCAAGGCCAAGGCCCCCCCTTCGAAAAGCTGCGACAGACCAGGAAAGATATCGCGGAACAAGCCGGAGATACGCAAGGTGACATCAATGCGTGGACGATTGATCAGGGCCAGCGGCAGAACCTCGAATCCGCTGACGCGCTCTGAACCTGTGTCCCATTTCGGTGCAAGCCCTGCCAGATGCATGGCCATCGCGATCTCTTCTCCCGCTGTGCGCATGGTGGCACTGCCCCACAGATCGACCACCAGTCCCTTGGGATAATCACCCTCATCCTGCAAATGGCGGCGGATCAGTTCTTCGGCAAGCTTAACACCCTGCGCATGGGCGGCACGGGTCGGAACCGAGCGTGGATCAACAGCAAACAGGTTTCGACCGGTGGGCAACACATCAGAACGGCCCCGATAGGGAGAGCCGGAGGGACCGGGGGTGACAAATTTTCCGTCCAGCGCCTTCAAAAGGCCGTCCGTCTCTCCATCGCCTAGGCCGAATGTGTGCAATCCGTCGCCATATTGCGATTCCTTGATGTCACAGACAAAGCGGTCAATTGCCGTGACTGCCTCGGCCATACAGCTGTCTTCGTTGAGCCCCAGATCAGCTTCGACGCCGGCGGCCTGCGCTTCGGACCTGATTGTGCCGATCAAACGGTCGCGTCTTGCGGGGTCTAGCCCGTCGGCGGTGGAATATTCATCCAGCAGACGCTCAAGCTGCAGCAAGCCATCAGGCGTTGCGCTATCTTTCATCGGAGGCGGCAGGTGGCCCAGCGTCACAGCACCAATCCGGCGTTTGGCTTGCGCCGCTTCGCCCGGATCATTGACAATAAATGGATAAATCACCGGCAGATGGGCCGTCAGCGCTTCTGGCCAGCAGTCATTCGAGAGCGCAACAGACTTACCGGGCAACCATTCGAGCGTACCGTGCGCACCAATATGGACAAGCGCATGCATGCCCTGCGCGCGCAGCCAAAGATAGAAAGCCACATAAGAATGGCGCGGCACACGGGCGAGATCATGGTAATCGCTATCGCGCTGGTCGATTGCACCACGCTCTGGCTGCAGGGCGACAAGCGCATTGCCGCAATGCTGGGCGGGAAACTGGAATGCCGCATCGTGAACAAGCGGGTCCAGCGCTGGATCACCCCAAGCCGTCTGCAGATCATCGCGCAGCTGCTTTGGTAATTGGTGCAGCGCTTTGGTGTATTCGCTAAGGGGCCATTCTATTGTTGTGTGCGGCAGGCTTTTCCCGAAACCGATCTGTGGCGTCACGGCATAACCCGCGTTCGCCAGGGTCATCAGCATGTCCTCGGTCGAGGCAAGCGCATCAAGACCGACCGCATGGGCAATCTGGTCATCCCGCCCCGGATAGGTCGAGAGAACCAACGCCAACTTGCGGTCTATAGACTGCGTTGTCGCAAGGTGGTGCCAGCCTGCGATCCGGTCGACAACAGCTTCGATACGCTCTGCATTTGCGCGATGCGAGAAGCGTGAAAACTCAAGGTGGGGGTCTTTCTTCTCCGGTGCTTTAAAGCTGACCACACCTGAAAATATGCGCCCGTCGACCTCTGGCAGGACCACATGCATGGCCAGATCGGCAGGTGACAAGCCACGCTCTGATGTGGCCCATTCCTTTTTCCGCGCAGTGGAAAGTGCGACCTGAAAAACAGGGCAGCCCGGTGCATCAAGGGGAGAGCCACCATCTGCCCCGCGGCCGGAAAACGCGGTAGCATTAACAATTGCGCAAGGCGGGTGATCTTTGAGGGCCTTGTCCAAAAACGTGCGCCCTTCAGGGTTTTTCAACGATGGCACAAACAGCCCTACAGCCGAAAAACCACGTGACCGCAACGCTTGGATAACCGCATCCACAGGCGCTGTGTCAGCAGCTGTCAGATAGCTGCGATAGAAGGTCACGACGATGAAAGGTGCATCCCCCATTTTGCTGCGGGGACACTTCGTGACGATGCCATGATCCGGATCGTAATATCCGCAGGTCGGCACGGTTTTGGTTCCTGTAACCGGTCCTGCGTAGAAGCCTGCAGCAAGGGATAGCTGCGCCAGCGCCGCCTGCGCGGCAACAGCGCCGCCCGCATCACACAAGTGGGACAGACGGCGCAGGGTCGAGACCGGCAAAGTCGAATGTTGGTCAAGAGCCGGATCTTCACGTCCATCCGCAGGCAGCACTGCGAGGGCGATATCGTTACGGCGGGCGAAATCCTGAACCTGCATGATGCCGTAGGGCCAATAGTTTTCGCCACCGATCAACCGGATCAAAATACCCTTGGCACCCGTCAGGGTCTGCTCCACATAGTTGTCGACCGAAGCAGGATGCCGCAAAGCCGTAAGGTTGCACAGCCTGAGTGTCGGCAACTTGCCCTCGGCTCCGCCACCCCGATGCCAGCCAGCCGCGAAGGCACCCAGGTCGCTGTCAGAAAAGGAAAGCACCACCAGATCAGCAGGCGTCTGGCCCGGATCAAATGGTGTTTCGCTATCTTCTAGCCCGTGGCTTTCGCGGAAGACGACATGCATTTAATCACGCACCCAACACAGCGCGGATGGCAGCGGTATCGATATGGTCATGTTCTGCAATCACAACGAGATGCCCCTGACGGGCATCTGCCCCCCAAGGACGGTCAAATTGCTGACGCACGCGGGCCCCTACCGCCTGAACCAAAAGGCGCATCGGTTTTCCGCTGACGGCAACGTAGCCTTTGACCCGCAGGATATGCTGTTCGTTGGCCAGTTTTTCGATAGCGGCAACTAGTGCGTCAACGTCATCAATTTCTGGCATCGGAACAACGATTGTTTCAAAATCATCATGCTCGTGATCGTCATGGCCGTCATGATGGGACGGGCGGGCGGCCAGATCATCCTCGGCTTTGGCATTGAGGCCAAGCACCACATTGGGATCGATCACCCCTTCACTCATCGACAGGATCGGGATGGCACGGGGGCTTTCGGCTTCAATCACCTTGCGAGCGGATGAAAGTCCGCTTTCACCTGCGAGGTCCGCTTTCGACATCAGAATGATATCAGCGCATGAAATCTGGTCCTCAAACACTTCGGAAAGCGGTGTTTCATGGTCGATGCTGTCATCGGCTTTGCGCTGTGCGTCAACTGCATGTTCGTCGGCTGCAAAACGACCTGCTGCGACGGCTTCGGCATCGGCCAAGGCGATCACCCCGTCGACTGTGATTTTCGAACGGATCGCAGGCCAATCGAACGCTTTGAGCAGAGGCTTGGGCAAGGCAAGGCCGGATGTTTCGATCAGAATATGATCTGGCCGAGTTGGCAGGGCCATGAGCGCTTCGATTGTCGGGATGAAGTCGTCGGCCACGGTGCAGCAGATGCAGCCATTTGCAAGCTCGACAATGTTTTCTTCGGGGCAATCGGGGATCGCACAAGATTTGAGGATATCACCATCGACACCGACAGTTCCGAATTCATTTACCAGCACAGCAAGACGGCGACCGCCCGCATTTTGCATCAAATGACGGATCAACGTGGTTTTCCCCGAGCCGAGAAAGCCAGTGATGACTGTCACCGGAATTTTGGAAAGATCGTTCATGTCTTAGCCTCCAAGGGCATGTTCAAAGGGGGGATGCGTGCAAGGCTTTGCTTGCGAAAGATTACAGGCCGTTCGCGCCACGGCACAAGACCATCGGCGGTTGCCGCATAAGCCGCGGCGCCAGCAAGGATGTCATCTGCGTTTTCCGCCGACATCCGGCCATAGACGTACGTCCATTTACCCGGCTCGGCCAAAGCGACGGTTGCGCCTTGCGAGCAGGCCGACAGGCACTCTGTTCCGACGATAGCGACGCCTTCGGGCGCACCCGCCTGCGTTAGTGCATCGTGCAAAAGCGCACCGGGACGCGGCATGTCTTCTTCGATGATCTCGCCTGCGCGGCATGTGGTGCAGACATACAGCGTCGCTGTCATTGGGATACCCTCAACAAAATAGTATTCACTCGACAATCACGGTCTGGCTGGCCGCGATAGGAACACCGGCAACAGCCAAAGGACTGTGGTCATTTGCATTCAGGCTGACACTGACCTCAACCTCACCCTTGGGCAGCGCAGCAATATGAAGCCAGTCGCCGTAAAGGCGGCCTAGCTTCTGGCCGTCGATGTAGACATGCGCATGCCCTTCACCCGCCACATGATCGCGGCTGGCATTCTGGGGCGAAAACGCAAAATTGCTGGTCATCACATGCAGATTATAACCCGACATCGGATCTGGCATCACCGTGATTGATACCTCCGGTGCCGCATCGGGTGACACGTCGATAGGTATGTCATGGGCCGCATGGGCGGAATGATCCATCATCGAGTGGTCCGCCGTGGCACCGTGATGTGCCGGATCGTTATGATCATGCCCTTCGAACTGGGCACCGCTTGCGGCGGCAATCGCGAAACCGATGCCGCCTCCGAAGGTCAGCCCGATGACAAACAATGCGAGACTACGGCTCATCAGGATACTCCTAAGCGGATGCGGTCGAGGTGTCGGCCACCCCTTCACGTTGCCAAAAATAGCCTGCGAAGGAGCCGAGCAGGACCCATGCCGCCAGACCCACACCAAAGGCTCGCGCCGCGAAAAGCGCCCCGATTTCGGTAGGGACCGGCCCGACAAGAACGTCAGGCTCTGGTGCGCCGATCAGATGCGGTGCTGCGAGCAGGACCGCCGCCACCCCCCACACCATCCACGTGGTGCCAAATGCCACCAACCAGAGAGCCACTGCCGCGGCACCCACTGTGGCGAACCACCAGATTTGACGCGCTGTAACATCAGCGGCGGCCACGCCTGGTACTTCGGGCGCAAGTGATACGCCCGGTGCAAGGTGAAATACGACGAAGCCGGCAACACCCCAGATCAATCCGGTGCGCCCGTCAATAACCGCACCGCGGTCTTCGGCAATGCCCATCAAGGCGATCATGATCAAAGCGTAACCAGTATAGGTGAGCATGGTGAAAATGAGGCTCAGCCCGTCACGCATCACATCGAAACCGGGCAAATCGGGATGAGCTGTCACAGCCTCTGCGCCGAAGTGAACAAGCTGTCCGCTCTCGTAGAGTTCGGCGTGCAACAATACGGGTTGGACAAAGATCAATTGAAGAATGCCTGCAATCAGGCCTGCGGTCGCTCCTGCAAAGAGCGCGGAAACAAGAAAACGAGAGTACATTCCATGAACTCCTTAGATTGAGGTTACACGCGCAATCCGACCTGTCAAAAACCAAAAAGCGCGCAACCGGAATGGTTGCGGCGACGGCTTTCTTGCGGATCGGTGGCAGGTATCGCCTGACCAGAAAACGAGGTGATCAAGGTCCGGATCAGAACAACCCGCCCGTCACGCCGGCCCCTGCGTCAGTGGCAGGGAAATCCTGTTGCGTGGCGTACGTCATGTGCCGCGTCGTGCAGTGCAGCAGCCTGAACATGTCCGGTCAGAGCAATCACGCCGAAACCCAGTGCAAGCGCGAAGAACGCGGGCAGGATGCGGATGCGGCTCTGTGCCTGTGTAACTGTTGTCATATCGTCTCTCCTTGCCGTCACACCCGACGACCTTTATGTTCCGTTTGCCTGGCAGGTCTCCTGGCTCGCGGGTCGTGGCCTTTTCCCGCCTTCCCTATCTTGCGACAAGTGGCATATCGGGTCGGGCTCACCGCTTACAGTCGCGGGGGCGGCTTCAGCTTGGGGCGCGGACGCCTTGACTGAATTCCCTGTTAGGTCCCGCATAAACACCGTTCATGCATCGGGACACCAAGCTTCTAAGGCTTCGCATTTTACCCGAACATTAGCAAGTTTGATTTGCGACGCTAAAGAAGCACAAAACGCACAGTGGCTGGCGCAAATCGGCTCGCGTGCTCTAAGTATGGCCGCAGAGACCGTGCGAATTGCGCGAATCCCAACAGAATTGGCGGACGATGCGCAGATCACTTAGCAAGACTTCTCTGGCGATCCTCTATTTGCTGACCGCAATCGTTCTGTTCGACGCTATGGGTTTGCTTATCAAGCGACTGTCGGTGGCCTATAGCGCCGCAGAACTCTCTGCTTACAGGAATATTTTCGGTTTGATCCCCGCCGGGTTGGTTCTTTGGGGCTCCGCCGAATGGCATCACAAGGGGCGGATTCTCCGGTTGCGGCAATGGCGGCTGGCTCTGTTGCGCGGCGTGATCCTGACGGGTGCACAACTGTCGTTTTATATGTCGCTGGGGTTACTGACTTTCGCCACGGCTTCGACCATCACCTATGCCAATGCGCTTTTTCTGGTCGCGCTCGCGGTGCCCCTGCTGGGAGAGAAAGTGGGCCTGATGCGATGGGGCGCAGTGATTATCGGTTTTATAGGAGTGATTCTTATCGTCGGGCCGGGACGCGACACTTTCTCTAATGCGGCGCTGCTCCCGCTTTTTGCCGCCTTTTGCTATGCGCTTGTTGGTGTGACGGCGCGAATGATGGACGATGCAGTCCCGACCGCGCTGATAAATCTTTATTCTTCAACAGTAGCGGCGGTCGCGGCATTTTTGCTGGTGCCGCTCTTGGGAGGCTTTACCACGCTACAGAAAACGAGCGATCTGATCTGGATCGCTGGCATGGGTGCCTTTGGCGGGACCGCTGTCCTGCTGCTAATCACGGCCTACCGCACAGCCGACCAAAGCGATCTGGCCCCGTTCAGCTACTTCGGTATTCCCATCGCCTTCTTTTTAGGCTGGCTGTTTTACGGCGAAGCTCCTTGGGCAGAACTTTTCCCAGGCGCACTGCTGATTGTGGCCGGCGGTTTGATCATCATTTGGAGGGAACGGCAGCTGAGGCAGGCTCAGACCACCACTTCCTCCGCCACCTGAGCGCCGACGCCGAAAACACGCTTGTAGCGGTCGATTTCGGATTTGGGGCCCATCGCCTTGTTCGGGTTGTCTGACAGTTTGACGGTAGGTGCGCCGTTCGCGGAAACCGCTTTGCACACAAGCGAGAACGGCGCGAGCGCGTCATCGGGAACAAGGTTGCGGAAGTCGTTGGTAAGCAGTGTGCCCCAACCGAAAGAGACGTTCACCTTGCCTGCAAACTGGGCATGCAGGGTCTTGATTTTGTCCACATCAAGACCGTCACTGAAAATGACGCGCTTCTGCGCCGGGTCTTCGCCGCGTGACTTCCACCAGTCTATCGCAATCTGCGCAGCTGTCGCGGGATCACCGCTGTCAACGCGGATACCTGTCCAGCCAGCGAGCCAGTCCGGTGCGTTTTCAAGAAAGCCTTTGGTGCCGTAGGTATCCGGCAGAATGATCCGCAGATTGCCTTCATGTTCGTCATGCCAATCCTGCAAAACGTCATAGGGCGCACGCGCAAGCGCGGCGTCATCTTCGGCGAGTGCTGCATAGACCATAGGGAGTTCGTGCGCGTTGGTGCCGATAGCCTCCACTTCGCGGCTCATGGCGATCTTGCAGTTTGAGGTGCCGGTAAAGGCAGGCCCCAACCCTTCACTCATGGCTTGTACGCACCAGTCCTGCCAAAGATAGGAATGGCGCCGCCGTGTACCGAAGTCGGCAATCGACAGATCAGGAATGCCACGCATCGCTTCGATCTTTTCCCAGACACGTGTCATGGCGCGGGCATAAAGTACCTGAAGCTCGAACTTGCCCATCTGGTCCAGAACGGAACGACCGCGCAATTCCATCAAGATGGCGAGCGCCGGAATTTCCCAAAGCATGACCTCGTGCCATTTCCCCTCAAAGGTCAGCTCGTACTGATCGCCTTTGCGCTCAAGATGATAGGGAGGCAGCCGCAAACCTTCGAACCATTCCATAAAATCGGACCGGAACATCTGGCGCTTCCCGTAGAATGTGTTGCCCCGCAGCCATGTACTTTCGCCGCGGCTCAGCGAAAGGGAGCGCACGTGATCGAGCTGCTCGCGCAACTCGCCTTCATCGATCAGCTTTGCCAATGGCACATGCTTGGACCGGTTAATCAGCGAGAATGTGACCTGGGTGTCCGGCTTGTTGCGAAAAATAGACTGACACATCAGAAGCTTATAAAAATCAGTATCAATAAGCGACCGTACAATCGGGTCGATCTTCCACTTGTGGTTCCAGACGCGGGTGGCAATATCGACCATGAGGTGTTCCCTTGTAATTGGGCCCTTTTTCGCAAAACTGGCACGGGAGGGGCAAGGGCGATTTGCAGCTTCCTTCAAATCAGCAGAATGCCGCACTAATCGAGGATGAATTGCCCCATGACTCCAACCGACATTCTGACACCTATTGTTCTGATATTGGCCTTCGTCGGCTTTGTCTGGTGTCTAAGAGTTTATCTGTGGGTCACAATCGCGTTGACGGCTGTGCTGGCCATCTTTTTCGCGCAGCAGTTCTCGCTGGACGTCATCACCCCGTTCCATTGGGCAGGCTTCGCGATCGTCGTGATTTTCGCACTTGGCGCGGTAAGTTTTTTGCCAGAGCGCCGTGTCAAAGCGGTAAAGCCGGGAAACAAGTCAGGTGGCAAAGGGCGCGAAGTGGTGATCGACGGGACCAATGTGATGTATTGGGACGGGGAAGCCGATCTGAACACGCTAAAGTCGGTCGTGGATTTCTTTCTAAGCAGAAATACGATTCCGATTGTGTTTCTGGACGCGTCCTCGCGGCATCACCTTGGCGACAAAAGCCTGAATGAAAAGGGATTTGCCAAGGCGCTTGGTCTGACAAGGGACAGGGTCATGGTGTGCCCGGCACAAACCGAAGCGGACGCATTTATCCTCAAATTTGCCAAGGAAGAGGGCCTGCCGATTGTATCGAACGACCGGTTCGGGGATCGCGCGCAGCAGGCAAAAGGCATCAAGCTGATCAAAGGTTTATTTGTCCGTGGCAAACCTATCCTTGAGGGTCTTTGATGTTCCGCCTTCAGCCGAAGGAAACGCCCGCGCTTTTCATCGCATCCTTTGCGGCTGCGAGTGAGCCATTCACATCAATTGCGCGACACAAATCCTGCTTCACTACGACATCGAACCCCAGTTTTGCAGCATCAACAGCCGAATAGTGAACGCAAAAATCCAGTGCGAGGCCAACCATGGTCACCCGGTCAATACCGCGCGTCCGCAGATATCCTTCAAGTCCTGTTGGCGTCTGATGGTCGTTTTCGAAGAATGCGGAATAGCTGTCGATGGCCGGATTATAGCCCTTTCGAATGATCAAATCGGCACGGTCCTGATTCAGTGCCGGATGAAACGCCGCCCCGTCGCTACCTTGAATGCAGTGGTCGGGCCACAGAACCTGCGGTCCGTAAGGCATCTCGATCAGTTCCATCGGCTGGCAACCAGTGTGAGAAGACGCAAAAGAGGAATGTCCGGAGGGATGCCAGTCTTGCGTGAGGATAACAGCCTCGAACTCCGACATCAGTGTATTGATGCCAGCGACGATCTCGTCTCCTCCTGACACAGCCAGCGCGCCGCCCGGACAAAAATCGTTCTGAACGTCGATGACAATAAGCGCGTGCATGAGATTTCCTTCCAAGAATAGGTTAAGCTTGGTTTTAACCCAGCGCCCCCTTGCAAAATAGCCCCCTTGAGGCCTATTTCACCGCCCATGTACACAATCGCCGCGCTTTATCATTTCACCCGCTTTGCCGATCCCGCAGCGCTCAAGCCTGCGCTGTTGGAATTATGCCTGTCACAGGATGTCAAAGGCACACTGCTGCTTGCAAACGAGGGCGTTAACGGCACCATTTCTGGCCCGCGGGCCGGTATTGATGCAGTGATCGCACATTTGCGCGGCCTGCCAGGCTGTGCCGATCTGGAATGGAAAGAAGCGACGTCTGAAACCCCGCCGTTTCCCCGTATGAAGGTCCGCATCAAACGCGAGATCGTGACCATGGGCCAGCCGGATGTTGATCCGGCCAGCAAAGTCGGAAACTACGTTGCGCCACAGGATTGGAATGCACTGATCCAAAGCCCTGACGTGGCGGTCATTGATACCCGCAACGATTACGAAGTTGCGATTGGCACCTTTGAGGGGGCGATTGACCCACAGACCAAGAGTTTTGGCGAATTTCCCGAATGGTGGGAGCAGAACAAGCACCGGTTTCACAACAAGAAGGTCGCAATGTTCTGTACCGGCGGCATCCGCTGTGAAAAATCGACCAACTATCTGCTTGGGCAAGGGGTTGAAGATGTTTTCCACCTCAAGGGCGGCATTTTGAAATATCTTGAAGAAGTCCCGCAAGAAGAGAGCACCTGGGAAGGCAACTGTTTTGTCTTTGATGCGCGTGTGAGCGTCGGACACGGTCTGCGCGAAGGCGACCATGTACTATGCCACGGTTGCCGCCAGCCTATTCTGCCCGCAGATATGGAGCGGCCCGAATACGAGCAGGGCGTAAGCTGTCACAAATGCATTGATCAGACATCAGATTGGGACAAAGACCGGTTCCGTGAGCGTCAGAAACAGATCAGGCTGGCCGAGGCGCGGGCCCAGAAGACGTAAGGCCCGGCGAACGCGGTCTGCTGCGCAGCAACAGCCAAACCATGATCGCAATGTTGAAGCCGTTCCAGACGATCCCGTTGATGAATGCCCACTGATAAGACCCCGTCCAGTCGTAAATCTGACCGGACACCCAGCCCCCCAGCGCCATTCCCATAATCGTCGCCATCAGGACAAATCCAACGCGAGCCCCCGCTTCGCGAGCCGGCATGTACTCGCGCACGATCAGTGCATAGCTGGGCACGATACCGCCTTGGGACAGACCGAAAACCAGACTGACGATGTAAAGCGACACGAGGCCACCCGCCGGCAGGTATAAAAACAAAGCGATGCCTTGGAGGGTCGACCCGATCAGAAGGGTCCGCACGCCGCCCAAGCGGTCGGCCAACAGACCGGACAATATGCGCGAACCAACCCCGCCCAGTAGCATGAGCGACAACATCTCGGCTCCGACGGCAGGTCCAAAGCCCATATCGACACAGAGTGCCACGATATGTACCTGCGGCATCGACATCGCGACGCAACACGCAATACCTGCAAAGCCAAGAACATAGGCGAGCGTCCGGTGACTTAGCCCCGATGAGCTGGCGTTCTGTACCGAAACGGCCTGCGCCAGATTTCTTGTCTGCACGCTGACCTGCCTGCGCAAAAGAAGCGCGAGGGGCGTGACTGTGAGGGCCGTTACAAGGGCGAGCAGCCCATACGTCGCCCGCCACCCGTCGTTTTCCAACACACCAGCCAAGACCATCGGCCAGATCGCGCCGGACAGGTAATTACCGCTCGCCACCAAGGCGACTGCGATCCCTCTGCGCCGCACAAACCAATGAGAGATATCCGCGATCAAAGGACCAAAGCCCACGGCAGAAGCAAAGCCGATAATCAGTTGGGCAAACGAAAGCACGGCAATAGACTGTGATAGAATGGCGAGCCCCAAGCCCGCCAGTATTCCAAGTGCCGCCAATATCAGCGAGACTGTCACTCCGAACCGGTCAAGCGCGCGCCCTATTGCAAAGTTGCCCAGCGCAAACCCGATCATGTTCAATGTGTAGGGTAGTGATGCCTCCGCGCGGCTGACGCCGAATTCTGCCTGCACTGCGGGCATGATGACCACGATAGCCCACATGCCTGCATTGGCGACAATCGCCACCAGCATGGTGATGCCCAAACGGCACCAAGCATAACCGCTGTCTGTGTCCATTGATTGTGCTGACATGGTAATGTCCCGTCCTTCATCAGCATCAAGCGCCAAAGCTAGGGAGTGTGCAAGTGCTTCACAAAAGTAGCAGCGATTTTAGCTGTTAAGCTCTCCTTAGCCCCATCCCCCTATGCAGGTCCTTGGGTGAATAAAGGTGGTGGAGATGGGTGCGCAAGCGAACGCAGCGCCAGTCATCATCAAACGTAAAAAGGTCGTTGGCGGCGGAGGGCATCATGGCGGTGCCTGGAAAGTCGCATACGCGGATTTCGTAACCGCGATGATGGCCTTTTTCATGTTGATGTGGCTGCTGAATGCAACAACTGAACAACAACGCAAGGGTCTTGCGGATTACTTTACGCCAACGATTCCGATCAACCGGATATCAGGGGGCGGTGACGGTGCCTTTGGCGGCGACAGCATCTTTTCCGAAATGACGTTGCCTCAAAACGGCACCGGAGGCACTGAAACGCGCACTGCGCAAGAACAGAACGCCCGGGGCGATACCGGTGCCGAAACGACTGTTGTTGCTCGCGAAACGGATGAGCTGCGTGCAATAGAAGAAGCTCTTGTAGGACGTGGTGGTGAAACTCAGGTGATGGAAAACCTGATGCGTCACATCGTGACACGGATCACCGACGAAGGTCTGGTGATCGAGCTTTTCGAACTAGAACAGGTTCCGCTGTTTGAGGAAGGCACCGATACACCGACGCAATTGCTGAAAGATCTGGTTACGGTCATTTCCTCTACAGCCAAGGCTGTTTCGAACGATATCGCTGTTGGGGGGCATGTGGCAGCCAGTCCGATCGTGATTGCGCAAAGCCCGGCATGGGAAATGTCTGAAAGACGGGCCACACGCATTCGGTTGATGCTTGGAGAGTCGGAGATTTCCGCAAAGCGGGTCATGAGAGTGACAGGTCACGCAGACCGCGAACCGGTGCTATCGAACACAATGGCCAAGCGGAACAACCGTGTTGAAATTATCCTGTTGCGGGACACATCGCGGGACTGACCCGGACCAGATGTCAGAATGCAAATACACGGCATTTTATCTGTTAGCGCGGCATTAAGCGCGGCAGCCTATGCGTTAAACGGACGGATTTGATACATCAGAAAGGCGTGTCTTACTTATGACTATTTCTTCTTCGCTCAATGCCGGGGTGGCAGGCCTGCAGGCGAACGCAACGCGGCTTGCCTCTATCTCTGACAATATCGCGAACTCATCTACTTTCGGATACAAACGGGTCGAGACTGACTTTCATTCAATCGTGATTGCATCGCGCGGCGGCACCTATTCTGCGGGCGGCGTGCGCGCTGTTACGGAACGGCTGATCGACCAACGCGGATCCCTCGTGTCCACCAACAACGCCACAGACCTCGCCGTGCGTGGCCGTGGTTTTTTGCCGGTGGCGCAAGCATCTGAGGTGCAGGTCGCCAATGGTGATACGCCAATGTACCTCACGACGACCGGTTCATTCCGCACAGATTCAGAAGGATATTTGCGGTCAAATTCCGGTCTAGTTCTGTTGGGGTGGCCTGCGCAACCGGACGGGACGATCCCAAGCTACCCTCGCGACACTGCCGACGGTCTGGAACCTGTCCAGATCAATGTGAACCAGTTCTCGGGTGAACCGACAACGCGGATGACGCTGGGCGTCAATCTTCCGGCAACAGAAACTGACGCCGGTTCTGTAGGGGACCCTTCAGAGCTCTCCGTAGAGTACTACGACAATCTTGGTACGTCCGAGAATATCAACATCACTTTCACACCGACAGTGCCTGCCACCGGATCATCAAATACCTGGACGCTGACCATGACAGATTCGGTCGATCCGGCGGTGACCATTGGGGAGTATACGTTGGAGTTTGCCGATGACCGAACGGCCGGGGGGACCTTGCTCTCCGTCACTTCTGCTGGTCCGGGCGGCACATATGATCCCGCGACGGGAACCCTGATCGTGGATGTCGCTGGTGGGCCGATTGAAATTGATATCGGGCAGATCGGAGAAAGCGACGGCATCACGCAACTCTCCGATAACTTCGCACCAATCTCAATCTCCAAAGACGGATCGCCCGTGGGGAACATGACCAATATCGAAGTCGACCCCAACGGGTATGTTTTTGCCTATTTCGACACCGGGATCACCCGGGTCATCTATCAGGTGCCACTGGTTGATCTGCCCAATCCGAACGGCATGGTCGCACTGGATCAACAGACCTACCAACCTTCTGTGGATAGCGGATCATTCTTTCTGTGGGACGCAAGTGATGGTCCGACAGGCGATATCCTGTCCTTCGCGCTTGAGGAGTCGACAACTGATGTCGCGGGGGAGCTGACATCAATGATCCAGACCCAGCGCGCCTATAGTTCAAACGCAAAGGTGATTCAGACAGTCGAGTTATCCTTGGCGCTAGAGACGGATTTACCGGTTGAGATTTCGTTCTGCGTCCCGGCGAGGTTCGAGTTGATAGACTTGAGAGTTTGCAGTGCGACCATTGCACTGTTGTTTGTAAGAATGCTCGACATGAAGCTGTTCCTTTAGTCATTGACGCTTTGCGTCCGTTATGTCCCACCCCTGACGGGGCTGAACGACATGTCTTTCTGACGAATGCAGCCGCTTGATTAGAATACGACGCGCCACCCGACCTCGGATGCAGTTCCAGATTTGGCCTATCTAGATTAATGAATGTTGAACCCTACAAAGCCATTTCGGCCTGTTTTTATTCAAACGCTCATGCGCGCCGTTCCACCGATGCATCGATACCCAGCGAAATATCGCGCCGTTTTCCATCAGCTCCGTAGGTTTCCAAAGCACCCTTCACGTCTTTCAAATTGGCAATCCGCGTTGCCACTGAGCGGATGCCTTCCATGGTGCCATCCATGAGTTTTTGGTTCCGCTTCACTTTTTGGTCGAGCAATCGCATGGCCGCCAGATCTGTCTGCGGCACCTCGTTCATCGCATCAATGAGCGCCTCTTTCGGCACAAAAAAAGCCTGTAAACTCTCTAAATCCCCTTTCAGCAGCGCCTCACGTTCTGCATCCAACAGTTCATTCAGCTCTGTTATCTTCTGGCTGTTTCTACCGGCCGACATTGTCTTTCTCCTTTAACGCTTCATATATCGATTCGCTCAACCCGATACCGCCTGCGCGTACCATCGCCAGCGCATGTTCTTTCACCAAAAAAGAAGCAAACTGGTCCTCTCCGGCCCCGCCGCCGAAGCTTTCTCTCGATGTTCCAAGTCCTGCAGATTTGAGCATTTCCGCTAGAAAGCTGGCTTCGAGTTGTTGAGCGGCCTCCCGCAAAGCGCTCTCATTCTTCGGAAGCGATAGACTGCTGCCGATGGGCTGGATCTGGGTCATGAGAGAGGTCCTTAAATTGCGGGCTATTTTTGTGATCCTGCCTCGCATTCAGTAAATATCTGGTAACCCTGTTGGCGCATAAGCGACGAATACAGAGAAGAACTCTCGGGGAATTTATGCAGGCCAATCCACTTCTGACTTTATCGAATTCAAAGGGTGCCGATCTTCAAACGTCCCGGCAAAAAATGACGATACCAGGAGCGCCTCTACAGGGGGACAACTCAAAAGAGATGGTGACTGATCCGCTTCCATTCGGCAGCGTTCTGGCGCAACTGAATGAGGTTTCGAAAGAGCCTCTGCCTGCCGCCGCCAATTCTGAAGCGGTAATTGAGATATACTCTGATGCTGATGAAAAAACTCCGGATCAAGCATTGTCCGAGAATAATGGACCAGTCCGTCAAAAACGCGCACCGGCAGATGCTGCGGTGCAGACCTCGACGATTACCGAGCCAATCCAACCGATTGAAACAGCAGATGAAGGTCCATCACCAGCCTCACTGGAGATTTCGAAACCAGCTGAAAGCGCTAAGGAGTTCGTAAATGACAGGCCGAGGCCAGCGTTAAATCACACTAGCGATCACAAGGTTGCGGACAGGAGGCGGAGCGATGAGGCCCCGCCACATCCCAAAAGCCAGAATGGCCATACAAATCTTGAAACCGCTGCCAGCATCGCAAAACCGCCTCCCGAAGCACGGCATCCTTTCAACAGTGAACAGACCGAGCCGACAAATTCCTCTGTCACGCCAGAGAATAGAGAGATGTCAACAGTAGAAAAAGCCGCCCGTGCCGTCTCCGTTGATGGAGAGTTAAAGCGCCAGCCAGTTTCGGACCATCCGCCAAAAGCGGGGATGGAAAAACCGCCATCCCAAATCGGGCAGGGCGCCAACGGCGTGTTCCTCCGCGGAAGCAAAATTGAGTTCTATCCGCAAGTGACCGATAAGCAAGAAGGACGACGTGAACCAATAAATCTAGATGCGGGGGTGCAAAGCAGCACGGCAAGTCCAACAGTGGCGCTTTCGGTCAAGAAAGCGGATATCACACTGGCAAATACGCCCGTGCAATCCCTGCCGAACGTACATCCCCCCTCGCGAAAGACGCCTGAAAAGACCATCTCTGAATCGACGCACGCTCTGCCGGACCAGCAAACGAAACTGACTTACAGTGGATTTTCTCAAGCGCGTTCTGGCCACAGCGCAATCTTGTCCAAGCAAACAACCCCTCAGGTGATGTCCCCTTCGTTTGCGCTTCGGGATGCCGGAGGGTCATTGGAAACCGATGCCTTTTCTCTAAGGACAGAAGCCGTGCAGCAACAGGCAACGCTGCAAACTCAATTCAGTCCGACCCGCATGGATTTGCCCCATCATATCGCCCGTCAAATCGCCGACGTTATGCAGCATATGCCAAGCAGGCCCATTGAAATTTCGCTTAGTCCCGAAGAATTGGGTCGTGTGCGCCTTGCCATGACATCGTCAGAGACCGGAATTATGGTCAACGTCCTGACCGAGCGACCTGAGACGCTCGACATGATGCGTCGGCATATTTCTTCGCTTGAAGCTGCGTTTGAGGAAATTGGTTATAGGGATATCTCCTTCTCTTTCAGCGGCGGTGGTGGTGCTGATAACGAAACAGCAGATCAAGCATCACCAAAAGCCACACAAAAGCTGTCGTTAGACGCGGACGTTTCTCATCCACCGGACCATATCACAGTCTCTACCGGAGTAACGTCCGGTCTCGATATTCGGCTTTGAACAGGAAAAAACTATGGAAATCAGTCCCGCTACCGCAGCAGCAACTGTATCGGCAGCCAGCCCGCAAAGTAACGCACCTACGCAGGATGCTTCTGTCCTGTCTTCGGATTTTGAGACATTTCTTAAAATGCTTACTGCGCAGGCAAGATACCAAGATCCGCTGGAGCCGATTGATTCATCTGAATACGCAGCCCAGCTTGCTCAGTTTTCGATGGTGGAGCAGCAAGTGTTGGCGAACGATTTTCTAAGCTCTCTGTCTTCCCAACTGGCGGCAGGAAATCTGGGTCAGATGGCAAATTGGATCGGCATGGAAACGCGTACGACTGCTCCTGTTCTTTTTGACGGGTCTCCGATTGAGATATCGCCGAATCCAGCAGCCGTCTCGGACAAAGTCTTTCTTATCGTTCGTGATGGCACCGGCCAGGAAGTGCAGCGTTTGCGGATACCCGTTTCCGCAGAACCCATAAGCTGGGCTGGGGTCTCAAGTGATGGCAGGCCCCTAGACAAGGGCCTTTTCAGCTTTGATGTCGAGAGTTGGGCGAATGGCGAAATCGTACTCTCAGAGCCGGCAGAAACATACGGACGCATTGTAGAAACACGGTTGCAGGATGGGGAAACGGTGCTGATCCTTGAAGGCGGTTCTGGTCTACTGGCTACCGATGTTACAGGCCTGCGCGAACCAGCGAGCGGTATTTAGGCTGCCTTAATACCAGTTTTCTCAGCGGTCCGACAATGCAAAACCCGCATAAGCGATCGGCATGACTGCGCGCCGCAACCGGCCCAGTTCGAACTTGGCAAGTGGTCGTTGAACCGCTCGCGGATAAATTCTGTTCGGAGCCTGATCCTGCAAAAGGTCGGCCAGAATCGCCCCACAATAGCTTGCCATAGCGACGCCATTCCCATGGTAGCACAGGCTAGCGTACATTCCGGGTTCACCAGGAACTTCGCCGACAAATGGCATCCGGTCGCGCGCAATGCAGACCATTCCCGACCAGCTGTACGGCGTCTGCACCTGTCGCCATTCAGGGAACATTCTATCAAAATCCGCCCGCGCCCTGCGAACGGCGCGCTCTTCCGAACCGGGCGTCGCCAAAAGCCCGCCGCGTACGCCGAAAAGCATCCGGTTATCGGGCATAAGGCGGAAGTAATGTAGAAGATGGCGCGTGTCGTATGCGGCTTGGACACTCGTCCAACCTTGGGCACCCAATTCTGACTGGCTCATTGGGCGCGTCACAATCACGGTGGATTGGGTGGGCATATATCGGCCCGCGAGCCAGTCCGGCATGTCTTCAGCAGAGTAGCCATTCGTTGCGACGATAACGCGTTTGGCACGAATGGAACCCTGCGCTGTCCGCAGGTCAAACCCGCCATTACGGCGTTCTATTTCCGTAACCAAGGTTCGTTCAAACACATCTGCTCCGGCATCCTCAGCCGCAGCAACGAGACCTTTGATGTATTTACGCGGGTTCAATCCAAAGCCGATGGGTACGGTGATCGCGCCGTGAAAGCCCGCATTGAGCCCTTCGGTGGCAAGCTGTGCTTTGGGCGTCAGACGGGCATCAAGCCCATAGGTATCTTTATAGAACGCCACTTCGCTGGCCATGGCTTCATAGTCTTTGGCTCGGTGCGCCATTTGGGTTTCGCCCTCTGAATGGCGATCCACATCCAAGCCAAAACGTTCCAACAGGCTTTCAACCAGACGGATCGACGCAACTTCGCTTTGTCGCCATTCATCGCGCCCCACACGGCCAAAAGCTTGTTCAAGTGCATCGTTGCCAAGCATTCCTCCGCCTAAGCAACAAAATCCGCCATTGCGGCCTGACGCCCCCCAGCCGATCCGACGACCTTCAAGAACACTGACAGAGACACCAGCTTCGGCCAGATGCAAGGCTGCAGATATACCTGTAAAGCCACCTCCGATGATGGCGACGTCACAGCTATGATCGCCGTCTAGTGCGTGCCGGTCCGGTATTTCGCAGGTTTCATCCCACCAGCATCCCACGCGCGGCGCGTCAGAATAAGCGAAGTCAGGATAGATGTGACGCATTATGCCTCCGCACGCTCGGCTTTCCGGGCATCTTTCTGGGCACGTACAGCATTTCGTTTCGTCACAAGTGATGCCGTCACAACACCGATCGTCACGATAAGGATCATGATGGTAGATAAAGCATTAATCTCAGGTGAGACGCCCAACCGCACCGCCGAGAATATCTTGATCGGGAGGGTGGTGGCAGAGGGACCGGAGGTGAAGGAGGCAATCACCAGATCATCGAGGCTGAGCGTGAAGGCGAGCAACCAGCCAGAAATGACGGCAGGGGCGATGATCGGCAACGTCACAAGCCGGAATGCCTCCCAAGGAGTGGAGCCAAGATCAAGCGCTGCTTCTTCGAGAGACCGGTCGAAACTGACCAGTCTAGACGAAACGACAACTGACACGTAGCACATCGAGAATGTCGTATGGGCCAAAACGATTGTCAGCACACCGCGATCAAGCCCGATCCCGATAAAGAGCAGAAGAAGCGATAGTCCAGTGATCACTTCAGGCATAACCAACGGGGCGTAAATCATGCCGGAGAACAACGTGCGGCCCATGAAACGCCCGCCGCGGACCAGCACATAGGCCGCCATCGTCCCAAGCACCGTTGCCAAAGTTGATGAAACCACCGCGACCTTGATTGTGACCCAAGCCGCATCAAGGAACGCCTCGTTCTGAAACAAAGTGCCGTACCACTTCGTTGAAAAACCCGCCCAGACTGTGACAAGTTTCGACGCGTTAAAGCTGTAGATGATGAGAACCAGCATTGGCAGGTAGAGGAAGGCAAAGCCAAGCGTCAGGGACGTGACGTTGAACCATGACATACGTCTCATTCTTCGGCCTCCTGCTGCTTTTGCTGGTTACGCTGGAACAGCACGATCGGAATGATCAGGATCAACAGCAGAATAACCGCCACCGCAGAGGCCACAGGCCAGTCGCGGTTATTAAAGAACTCTTCCCAAAGCACTTTACCGATCATCAAGGTGCCGGACCCGCCCAGGAGTGATGGGATCACGAATTCGCCCAGCGCGGGGATAAAGACCAGGAATGATCCGGCGACAATGCCGTTCTTCGACAGCGGGATGGTTACCAGCCAGAAGGCTTGTGTACGGGTACACCCAAGATCTTCTGCAGCTTCATTCAGCGATGTATCGAGCCGGTCGAGGGCGGCGTAGATCGGCAGGATCATGAAGGGCAGATAGGTGTAGACGATACCGATGTAAACGGCCGCCGTGGTGTTGAGGATGGTGAGCGGTTCCGAGATCAGGCCAAGCCAAATCAGAAGTTGGTTCAACAACCCCTCATTGCTGAGAATACCCATCCATGCGTAGACCCGGATCAGAAAGGAGGTCCAGAACGGCAGGATCACCAGCATCATCAGCGTGGCACGCCATTCGTCCGGTGCTTTGGCCATTCCGTATGCGATCGGGTAGCCCACCAAGAGCGTCAGCAGCGTCGATACCAGCGCAATGCGGAACGAAGACAGATAAGCTTTCCAATAGAGATCATCTTCGGTCAGAAAGATGAAATTCTCGAAATCAAGCTCGCTGATGAGAGCCGCAATGCCGTCCTTGAAGGTTGGCGTATAGGGCGGAATGGCAAGCGCCGCGTCCGAGAGCGAGATTTTGAGAACAATAAGGAACGGTGCAAAAAACAGCACCAGAAGCCAAAGATACGGAACAAGAATTAGGGCGACACGGCTCAGTCTCATTGCTCCAGCATCACACCTGCGGTGGCGCTCCATGAAATCCAGACGGGGTCTTCCCAGGTAATGTCGCGGCGGGCGATGCGGCGGGTGTTTGCGGTCTGCGCTTTGATCACCTGACCGCCCGGCAGTTCCACGTGATAGGTGCTCAGATTTCCCAGATAGGCGATATCAAGCACTTTACCTTGCAGCGCGTTCGGCGCATCGGTTGGTGCATCGCTGGAAATCCGTATCTTCTCGGGCCGGATAGCTAAGTGGGCAGTCTGTCCGTCTGAGAACGGCTTTTGTGATGTCGCTGTGATCGGGCGCTGCCCGTCGGCCCAGTCAAGCGTGTATTCCTCATGCCCCGACGCGCTGGCCTTGCCTTCGATAATATTCACATCCCCGATGAAATCGGCGACGTAGACTGAATTCGGATGCTCATAAATTGCTGAAGGCGTAGCCACCTGAATGATCCGCCCTTCGTCCATGACGGCCACGCGGCTGGCAACAGTCATCGCCTCTTCCTGATCGTGGGTAACAATTACAAATGTGGTGCCTGTGGTTTCCTGAATATCCATCAGCTCGAACTGGGTATCCTGCCGCAGCTTTTTGTCCAGCGCACCTAAAGGTTCATCAAGCAACAGCAGTTTCGGTGCTTTGGCCAATGACCGCGCCAGTGCGACACGCTGGCGCTGGCCCCCGGAAATCTGATGTGGTTTCCGGCTGGCGAATTTTTCGAGCCGGACCAGTTTAAGCATCTCGTCAACGCGGGCTTCAATCTCTTGCTTGCCTTGGCGGGCGCGCTTCAGTCCGAAAGCAATATTTTCCCAAACGCTCAGATGCGGGAACAATGCATAGGACTGGAACATCATGTTGACCGCCCGTTCGTTGGGCGGAACGTGGCCGATATCCTGACCTGCCAGCTCGATCCGGCCCTCGGTCGCTGTCTCAAAACCAGCCAGCATCCGCATCATCGTCGTCTTGCCACACCCCGATGGGCCAAGTAGCGCAAAAAACTCCCGCTCGAAAATATCCAGCGTCAGATCGTCAATCGCGACAAATTCACCAAAGCGCTTGGTAACATTCTGAAACCGGATCAGCGGCTTTTCGGCAGGGTCATCCCATGGGGCGAACACGTTCTGGCTCATGCGCAGGTAGTCCCTTTGATCGGTACAGGTTGGAAAAGGGCGCGGTTGATGACAACCACGCCCCGTTCATCAATTTAGGTGCCAGATTTGATCTTGGTCCACATGCGCGTCACCGTCCGCTGTACCTTGGGGCCATAGGGCGACGTGGTATAGAGGTTCTCCAGCGTTGCCTCATCAGGATAGATCGCTGTGTCACCGATCACATCTTCCTCAAGGAACTCTTGTGACGCTTTATTGCCATTGGCGTAATAGACGTAGTTCGAAGCATCCGCCATGTTTTGCGCGTCCATGATAAAGTTCAGGAACTTGTGCGCGGCATCAGGGTTTGGCGCATCCACGGGAATCGCCATGTTATCGAACCACATCAACGCACCCTCTTTCGGTGCGTAGTATTCGATTTCTACGCCGTTATCAGCTTCTGCTGCACGGTCACGCGCCTGAAGAATATCACCCGACCAACCGATTGCGACGCAGATGTCACCATTCGCCAGTGCATTGATATATTCGGAGCTGTGGAATTTCTGAACATAAGGGGCAATCGCCGTCAGCACCGGCTCTGTCTTTGCGATCACATCGGGGTCCTGGCTGTCAGGGTCCTCACCGATATAGGCAAGTGTTGCCGGAATAATCTCGGCAGGGGCATCAAGGAAGTGAACACCACAATCCTGCAATTTCTCCATGTTGGCGGGATCGAGAACCAGCGCCAGCGAATCCACCGGAGCGTCGTCGCCAAGGATCTCTTTGACCTTACCTGCGTTCACACCGATGCCGGTTGTGCCCCACATGTAGTTGATCGCGTATTCCGCTGTCGGGTCATATTTCTTGAGCCGGTCGTTGATCACATCCCACATGTTAGCGGAGTTCGGCAGCTTGGAAGCATCCAGTTTCTGGAATGCGCCAGCAGTGATCTGGCGTTGCAGGAACGTGCCCGATGGCACAACCACGTCGTAGCCCGATCCACCTGCAAGCAGCTTCGTTTCCAGCACTTCGTTGCTGTCAAAAACGTCGTAGATCAGATCAATGCCGGTTTCTTCCTCGAATTTCTCCAACAGCGCTTCGTCAATGTAGTCGGACCAGTTGTAGACGCGAACCTCTTCGGCAAACGCCGTCCCCGCCATCAGCGCGGCCGCAGCAACGCCACTCAGAATACGATATGTCATTTCTTACTCCCATAAGGTTTCCGGGTTGATCCCGGAATTGCGTGAATTTGATCAAGTTTTGCCTCTGTCGGCAAGATGCTTTATGCTTTCATGCAGGGTACACCTGCGCAAGGTGGCCCATTTTGTGCAATAATCGGGCCAATTGAAATGAATTTGGATGTGATCGCCCCTGCAAACCCCTTCCTCGCAGAAGATGCCGGGAAAATGCCTGCTCATCAGGTGGTCTATGAACAGGTCCGTGCGATGATTCTGTTTGGTGATCTGGCACCTGGTCAAGCGGTCACGATCCAGGGCCTAACAACCCAGTTGAGCGCGGGCATGACCCCGGTGCGAGAAGCGCTGCGCCGCCTGATTGCAGAAGGTGCGCTGACCCATCAAGGCAACCGCCGCGTCAGTGTTCCTATCCTGACACCCGATTGCGCAAACGAGCTTGGTTTTATGCGTAAAACGCTAGAGCCGGAGCTGACCCGACGGGCCGTTATGAATATCGACGCCAGCCGACTGGCCGCGATTACGGCATGTGATACAGAGCTTAACCGCGCAATCGCCCATGGCGATATCGGCGGCTACCTTACACAGAACTATCGCTTTCACGCGATGATTTATGAAGCTGCCAACGCGCCGATAATGGCCGCGACGGTGGATCGTCTTTGGCTTCGGTTTGGCCCTTCGTTGCGTGTGGTCTGTGGCCGGTTCGGAACCAGCAACCTGCCTGACAAGCATAAGGACCTTCTAGAGGCTATCGGGCGGCGGGACCCCGAAGATGCCGCAAGAGCGATGTTGGAAGACGTCATGCAGGGGGCCAGTCAGATTGAAACCGTATTGCAGGACACCTGATTCGATTGACTTTGCCTAATTTGATCATATTCTGCGAACAACTCATTTCAGCCATCAAAGGTCGTTGTCCATGACACTTGTTACAAACCACCTGCCCACCGCCGAACTGCAGGCGCTGGATGCTGCACATCACATGCACCCTTTCACCACCGGGGATGAACTGAACGCTAAAGGCGCGCGGGTGATCACACGGGCAAAGGGCGTCTATCTGACAGACAGCGAAGGAAATGAAATTCTCGATGCAATGGCGGGTCTGTGGTGCGTGAACCTGGGCTATGGCCGCCCAGAAATGGGTCAGGTCGCTGCAAGACAGATGAACGAACTGCCCTACTACAATACATTTTTCCAGACGACACATGTGCCCGCGATTGCCCTGTCGGCTGAACTTGCCAAGCTGACGCCCGCGCACCTCAACCACGTCTTCTACGCCGGCTCGGGCTCCGAGGCCAACGACACCAACCTGCGTATGGTAAGGGTTTATTGGGCCGAAAAAGGCCAACCGCAAAAAAGCCACGTGATCAGCCGCAAGAATGCCTACCACGGTTCCTCCATCGGGTCAGGGTCACTGGGTGGCATGACCTATATGCACGCCCAAGGCGGTATGCCGATTCCGGGCATTCATCATATTGGGCAACCTGATTGGTGGGCAGAAGGTGGCGACCACACGCCAGAGGAATTTGGTCTGGCCCGGGCACAAGAGCTGGAAGAGAAAATCCTTGAGCTTGGTGCCGAAAACGTTGCTGCTTTTATCGGCGAGCCGGTTCAGGGCGCGGGCGGTGTTATTGTGCCACCGTCTACTTACTGGCCAGAGATCCAGCGCATTTGTAAGAAATATGATGTGCTTTTGATTGCCGATGAGGTGATCTGCGGTTTCGGTCGAACCGGCAATTGGTTTGGCTGCGAAACCATGGGCATCACGCCTGACATCATCACAATTGCCAAAGGATTGTCTTCGGGCTACGCCCCGATTGGCGGCTCGATCGTGTCGGATGAGATCGCTGAAGTGATCAACGCCTGTGAATTCAACCACGGCTACACCTATTCCGGCCATCCTGTTTGCGCCGCAGTAGCGATGGAAAATCTTCGTATCATGCAAGAGGAAGACATTCTTTCTCATGTGCACAATGTGGCGGCTCCTGCCCTGCATGCTGCGCTTGAAACGCTGGGCGAACATCCCCTTGTCGGTACTGTCAACAAATCCGGCATGATGGCCTCATTGCCGCTGACACCGCACAAGGAAAGCCGCGCCAAGTTTGCGGGCGAAGGTGGTGCTGTCGGCTATATGTGCCGCGAGCATTGCTTTGCGAACAGCCTTGTGATGCGCCATGTGGGTGACCGTATGATCATCTCCCCTCCGCTGGTTATCACACCCGAAGAGATCGAGGTCTTTACCAAGCGGGCGACGCAGGCATTGGATGCGACCTACAAAGACCTCAAAGACAAAGACATGCTCAAGGCCGCCTCATAAGGCGCGAAGCCGTTCCAGCACGTCCAATGACGGAAAGCCATCGGGCACCAGCCCCTTGGCTTTCTGAAATTGACGCACCGCGTTGATAGTGAGCGGCCCCATCTTGGCATCAATCTTGACCGTATCGAAACCTGCCGCGGTCAAACGTTCCTGCAATTCGATCCGTTCCGGTTTGCTAAGCGCGCGCAATCTGCGGGGCCATTCATGTTCGAATGCAGCCGCACCCACGATGCGATCGCTTAAATGACCCACCCCGATGACGTAAGCATCAGCGGTATTGTATTTTTCGATCACTGCGAAGTTCGAAAAAACCATGAAAGCGGCCCCTTCCGACCCGCCCGGCAACAATATGCTGCCCACGCCATGGGCATCATCGAAAGCACCGTTCACGGGCGCGATCCCCAAATTGGCCCATTCACTCGGAAGACGTGTGTCATCACGATCGGCCAAGGTGTAGTCGAAAGTTTCAGGCAGGTTGATTTCCACCCCCCACGGCTGACCTTCTACCCAACCAAAGTGGCGCAGGTAGGCGCCAGTAGAGGCAAGAGCATCACGCGGATTGTCTTCCCAGATGTTGCGGCGGCCATCCTGATCGAAGTCCACGGCATGTGCTTGAAACGATGATGGCATGAATTGGGTATGCCCCATCGCCCCTGCCCAGCTGCCTCGCATCCGCGCCGCCGTGGTGTCGGCGTTCTGTAAGATGTGCAGCGCGTGGATCAGTTCATCTTCAAAGAACTCGGCCCGCCGGGCATCATAAGCCAACGTAGTCAGCCCATTGATCACCGGTTCCGATCCGCGAAACGTGCCGTACGCACTTTCCAGCCCCCATATCGCGACTATCACTTCCTTTTCGACACCGAACCGTTTATTAATCTTTGACAGAGTGTCGTCCCACTTCGCCAATGCCTTGCGCCCGTTAGCAATTCTCAGATCAGAAACTGCCGTATCGAGGTAGTCCCAAATCGTTTTGGTGAACTCTGCCTGATTTCGGTCCCGTTTAATGACACCCGCATCATATTGCACACCGCGCATGGCGACTTCAAAAGTTGCGTCGGTGATTCCCTTTGCCTGAGCGCGGGGGCGGAATTTCTCTACCCATTGCTCAAGACCTGCCTGCGTCGCAGTCTGCTTCGTCTTAACGCGAGAATCGATATCGCCAGAACGCTCTGCCGGTCTGATCGACGTAGCAGGGCCGGTCGCCCCGCTGTCACTGGCCGCGGCCATCAAAACAATAGCCGCCGAAAGTATACGCCAATCCATGCTCTGCCCTGCCCGCTATGCCTGCTCACGCGAAGCGTAACGCCTATATCAGAAACGGAAAAGCCTCGTAAGCTATTGCGCGCGGCCTTCCGCTCTTGCTTGGGCTTCGGCCCGCAGTTTCTCGGTATACTCCCGCAGCATAGGAACACGTCTGGGGCGGAAACTCGCACCAGTGCGGGCAAGGTCATCCATCCGGTCGAGCCTAAACACACGGAAATCACGGCGCAAATGGCACCATGCCATCAACATGTTGGTGTCTTGCATGTAAATGATACCCAACGGATCAACCTCTCGCTGGGTCGGCTCCCCTTTTCCGTCAACATAGGAAAACCGCACTGTTTCCTCGTCCCACGTTGCGGCGCGCAGGTCTGCTACATCTACCTTGGGCGGCGTGGGGCTGACAAAGCGGCGCGCATCCAGAACGGCATGTTGCAAGCGATGCGCCTGCCTTGGCGGTACCCGTGATGTGATTTTAGCCAGTGCCGATTTCGCAGCTTTTGCCAGCGCAGGGTCACCGATCACCGCGACATCACGCAGCCCCAAAACAAGTGCCTCCAATTCGTCGTTCTCAAAGCCAAGCGGCGGCAAGGCGGCATCTTCAATCAGTGTATAGCCGAAACCGGCTTCTCCATCGATAACGGCACCCAAACCACGAAGTGCATCAATATCGCGGTACACAGTACGGAGCGATGTGCCCAGTTCTTCTGCGAGCTGGGTCGCACGCACCGGCGCTGGCAGGCGTCGCAATGTTGTCATCAATTGAAACAGGCGATGGGTTCTGGTCATCCACAAACCATATTCTATCCTGACAATAATTGACAGCATCGGATGTTAGACCAGCGGTGAACTTTTCAGGAGTATACCATGATTACGCTCGTCACCTTCGCCCCTTCCTTCGGTCAACCCGCAGCAAGCCCGTTTTGCGTAAAAGCGATCTGGCTTCTGAATATGTCCGGCCAGCCATGGCAGCGCGAAGATATCGCAGACCCGCGATCGGTGCCGCGTCAAAAACTACCGGCCCTTCGGGCGGGTGACGATATCATACCCGACAGTGACAATATCCGGCACTATCTGGAGCAACAGGGAGCTGACTTCGACAGAGGGCTATCCGAGTTGGACAAGGCTACTTCACGCGCATTCATTCGTATGGCAGAGGAACATATGTATTTTCACGTGGTTCTTGACCGCTGGGGGGACGATAGTGTCTGGCCCACCATTCGGGACACCTATTTCGGAATGATACCCAGGCTATTGCGCGGGATCGTAACCCGCAAACTGCGCAAAACATGTCTCGACGGGATGCATGCGCAGGGTTTGGGCCGGTTATCCCCGCAAGAACGGCTGGCGCGTATCGAGCCTGACTTGCAGGCCATAACAACACGACTTTGGCACGGGCGGTTCTTGTTCGGGGATCAGCCAACAGCGGCAGATGCATCGGTCGCGGCAATGCTAGCAAACATGATCGCTACTCCGGGTCAAACACTTCTGAAGACCCGAATTTCAGAGGACGCCGTCTTGCGCCACTATGTCGAAAGATCAAGTGATGCGATGGGTAAGCCGTCTAACGCCGCGTCCGCGAAACTTTGCGCTTGATCTTGTCTTTCTTCTGTTTGGCCTTCGCCGATTTCCGACGTGGTGACCGGCCTGCAGGCGACCTGGACCCTTGAGAGATTTTTTGATCCTCGATCTCCAGAAGCTCCAATAAAATACCGCCCGTTACCGGTGTAGCCTCTGCCAGCCTGACTTTCACGTGCTGCCCCAGCGATATGATCAGCCCCGTATCTGCGCCACGCAGTGTCTGGCTTTCGGCATCATGGTGGAAATATTCACGCCCCAATGCCCGCATTGGCAGCAGACCGTCAGCACCGGTTTCATCCAGTTTCACAAAGACACCGAAACGTGCGATTCCGCTGATCCGGCCCGTGAACTCATTGCCGACACGTTCCGACAGGTAAGCTGCCAAATAACGGTCGGTTGTGTCCCGCTCGGCAATCATGGAGCGACGCTCTGTGTCAGAGATATGCGCGCCGGTCTGCTCAAGCGTGTCGAAGTCCTCCGGTTGCAGCCCGTCTTTGCCCCAGCCATGCGCCGTGACCAGCGCACGGTGGACGATCAGGTCCGCATACCGCCGGATCGGCGAGGTGAAATGCGCGTATGACCGCAACGCCAGACCGAAATGCCCGATATGCGCGGGGCCATAGTAGGCCTGCGTCATCGAGCGGAGCGTCGAGAGGTTGATAAGCTCCGCTTCGTCTGTGCCTGCGGCATCATTCAACAGCTTGTTCAGATGAGACGTTTGCAAAACCTGACCTTTGGCAAGGTTGAACCCGGCCGCCTGTGCCGTTTCGCGCAGACTTTCCAGTTTTTCCTGCGTCGGTTCTTCGTGAATGCGGAACAGCAGCGGCGTTTTTTTGGCCAGCAATGTCTCGGCGGCGGCAACATTGGCCAGTACCATGAACTCTTCAATCAACCGGTGCGCATCCAGCCGGTCCTTGAAGTTGATAGACTTGACTGTCCCGTCTTCGTCGAGCTCAACACGCCGTTCAGGCAAATCCAGATCGAGCGGTTGACGTTGGGCGCGCGCCTTTTTCAGTGCAGCGTAGGCCGCATAAAGAGGCTGCAAAACAGGCTCTAACAAGGGGCCTGTGCGGTCGTTCGGCCTGCCATCGATAGCGTCCTGCACTTCTTCGTAGTGCAGCGAAGCAGGGGACCGCATCAGGCCGCGATGGAAGCTGTGCGATATTTTAGCCCCGTTCGTGTCCAGAACCATTCGCACCGCAATACAGGCCCGGTCGACACCCTCGTGCAACGAACACAGATCGCCGGATAACCGGTCAGGCAACATCGGCACTACGCGGTCGGGGAAGTAGGTGGAGTTGCCGCGCTTGCGTGCCTCGCGGTCCAACGCTGAACCCGGCGTTACATAAGCCGCGACATCGGCAATCGCGACCCAGACAACATGACCGCCTTCGTTCTTCGGATCATCATCGGCATGCGCGTAGCAGGCATCGTCATGGTCGCGGGCATCCGATGGATCAATCGTGATCAAAGGCATGTCGCGCAGATCTTCGCGTTTGCCTAAATCAATCGGTGACTTGGCATCTGCCTCCGCGATCACATCGTCGGGGAAATCATCAGGTATTCCATGTTGATGAATGGCGATCAAAGATACAGCCTTGGGCGCAGAAGGATCCCCCAACCGGTTGACAATGCGCGCACGCGGCAGACCCATGCGGCCCTTCGGACCCGCCTGTTCTGCCTCGACCAGTTCACCGTCCTTGGCACCGTTTACGTCACCATCCGCCACAGACCATTCGCGGTCTGCCCCTTTGTCGATAGGCACGATCCGCCCACCTTCAGTGCGCTTGCGAAACACGCCCAGAACTTTCTTGGGGTTGGTGCCGATACGGCGGATCAGCCGGCCCTCGTAGGCATGATCATCTGCCTTGACCTGCGTGAGCCGGGCCAGAATCCGGTCCCCTTCGCCAAGCGCAGGATCGGACGGCTTGGTCACCATCAGTACGACCGGAAGATCATCTGCGCCCTGCCATTCCATCGGCTTGGCAAAAAGATCCCCCTGCCCGTCCACGCCTGTTACCACCAGAACGGAAACGGGCGGCAGGCGATCAGGGTCGCTATAGCTCTTTTTACGTTTTTCCAGATGCCCTTCGGCTTCCAGCTCTTTCAGCATCCGCTTGAGGTCGATCCGTGCGGCACCTTTGATGCCAAAGGCTTTGGCGATATCACGCTTCGCGGCCTTGGTAGGGTTCTGTTCGATCCATTCGAGGATCTCGGCTTTGGTAGGGAGTTTGTTCATACATAGGCACGTAGCACGCGCCTAGGGGTTCGTCATGGACAAATCTTCAACAGTGTCCACGTCATGCAGCGTGGCTATCGTCGCGATACGGTAATCCGGCAGGCTGGCACGGCTATCGGCCAGCGCATGATTGGTTGACCAGCGGACATGCGTCAGAAAATCCGGCGGCTGCCGCTGGGGATGCTTCAAACCAATCAGCCAATAGCCGCCATCCGGGGCCGGACCAAAAACAGCATCACGAGCACCCAACGCCGCAAAAGCCTGTGCAATATGGTGCCTACGGATACCGGGAATATCAGCACCGATCACACAGGCCGGACCGCCTTCTGCGCAGGCCAGCATACGCTTCATCCGATCACCCAGATCACCCCGACCTTGCGCCTGCCGCGACATGTGCTGGGGCCAGACACGGCTTTGCAGCCCCGCGCGGTCAGGTGATACGGCAAGCACGACAGACCACCGCGGATCTTCGATCCGGCGCAACAGCTTGCGTGTTTGATGGCGAAACCACCACGCAGCCGCTGTCATACCGATATCCCTGCCCAACCGCGTTTTGACGCGACCGGGGCGTGGCTCTTTGACCATGATAATCAGCGTTCGCTTCAAAGATCACACACCATGTCCCGATGATCGATACCCGCATCATCATAGACCGGCCCGAAAGCGGTGAACCCCAAAGCCTCGTAAAAGGCTATTGCTTGAACCTGCGCACCAAGCTTTGCCTTTGCGGCCTTCCCCCGTGACACATCCATCGCCATGCGCACCAAAGCCGCGCCAAGACCGGTGCCACGATGTGCCTTGACCACGCAAACGCGCCCGATTTTGGCAACCCCATCAGCAATGACAATGCGCGCGGTGCCTACCGGCTCAGCCTCCGCCATAGCAAGAAGATGCAAGGCGATGTCATCAAGTTCGTCGAGTTCATCGGCTTCGGAAACGCCCTGCTCCTCGATGAAAACAGCGCGGCGCAAGGCGTGGCATGTCGCAATGTCATCCGTCAGCGCGATTTCTGCTGTCATGCGAAATAATCCCGCAAAATCCGACCGTAGATCGCCTTGAGCTGATGGATGTGTTCAACGCGGACATGCTCATCAACCTGATGCATGGATTGACCGACCAAGCCGAATTCGACCACGGGACAGTGAGATTTGACAAAGCGAGCGTCTGACGTGCCACCAGTGGTGGACAACATCGGAGCAACTCCTGTCTCGCTCTCCACCGCTGTGGCAACCAAAGCGGATAGTTCACCCGGCGGAGTGATAAAGCTTTCGCCGGAAATCTTTATCTTGCTATCGATCACAACGCCAAACTCATCGCTGACCTTTGCAACTTCATCCTCGATCCACTCTGTCAGGCTTGCACCGGAATGGGTGTCGTTGAAACGGATATTCACAGCCGAGGAACAAGACGCCGGGATCACATTGGTGGCGGGGTTACCGGTGTCCACCGTCACCACTGCGAGTGTGGAGGGATCAAAGTGGGCTGTCCCCTGATCCAGTTCATGGCTGGCCAGCCGGTCCATCAGACGCACCATCGCAGGCAAGGGATTCAAGGCACGGTGCGGATAGGCAGAATGACCCTGCTTTCCGACGACATTGAACCAGATGGTCATTGATCCACGCCGCCCGATCTTGATCATCTCACCCATCTTCTCGGGGCAGGTCGGCTCGCCGACAAGGCAGACATCCATCCGCTCGCCATTCTTTTCCATACGCTCAAGCAACGCAGTGGTGCCATCAATGGCATCGCCCTCTTCGTCGCCGGTAATCGCCAGAATGACAGAGCCGTCAGGAGGTGTTTCCCGCACGAAATCAATGGCTGCTGCGGCAAAGGCGGCAACTCCTGACTTCATATCTGTGGTGCCCCGACCGTACATAATGCCGTCTTTGATCTCGGCACCGAAGGGTGGCATAGACCAGTCATCGGGATTTCCGACGGGAACAACATCCGTATGGCCATTGAACCCGAATGACTTGGTGTTGCCCTTGTTTCCCCACCGGGCAAAAAGATTACGGATACCGCCGCGATCTGCCCATGCGCAGCTGAAACCGGCCTCAGACAGCAACTCTTCCAGTATCTCCAATGCCCCGTCGTTCGCAGGCGTCACTGAGGCGCAGCGCACCAGCTTTGCAGTTAGGTCTACAGGGTCAACGGCATCATGAACGCGGGCCATATCGGCTCCTTTTCAGGCAGAAATCGGGTAACCCCCTTCTTTTGTGGCGAAAATGGCGCGGTGCCAAGGGGGGAGATGCAGGAAATGCTTAACAGTGCCGCTGTTGGCTGTTAGCATTATGTCAATAATATGACCCGAGGCAGGGCATCAGCAGTATTGCGGACAGACAGAGCACCTGAAAACAGGGCCGATTTGACCGCATCACCACCAAACAGACACAGGCGTTTTGCGCCTTTTTGTCTGTGCTGACCATTGCTGTTCGGGCCGAAATTTGAGGCAGGACAATGGTAGCAGCATCAGAGCTTCCGATTAATACGGTGCGTGAAGGCACAACGGCTACGGACATGGCCAATTCTATCTTCGGGAATGGCGTCACTGTAACCGGTGCAACCTACTATGGTGATATCGACAGCGCCGGTATCTATTCAGGTGGAGACTCTGTCGCGCCCGGTGTCGCGCCCGGAGATACCGGTGTCATCATGTCTACCGGTAATGCCGAAGACTTCACCAACTCCAATGGCGATGCGAACCAACGGGCCAACACCTCGACGAATACCTCCGGCACGAATGGCTTTAATCAGTACAACAACGCTGCTGGTGCCGCGACCTATGACGCTGCCACGCTGGACGTCGACTTCATTCCCGATACCGACACGATGACGATGCAGTTCATCTTTTCGTCCGAAGAATATCCGGAATTCGAGAACTCGATCTATCAGGATTTCGTAGGTGTCTGGATAAACGGCACACTTGTACCGATGGATGTCGGCAACGGGGACGTCGACCCCGGCAACGTCAATACCACCAACAACATCAACATGTACGTCAATAACCAGAATGACGAATTCAACACCGAGATGGACGGATTTACCATCACGCTAACGCTCACGCTGAACGTCAACGTCGGGGTTACGAACTCCATGCGCATCGCCATCGCGGACGTAGCAGACAGCAACTACGATTCAAACCTGTTGATTGCGGGCGATTCCGTCCAGACCGACCTGGTTGCGATTTCGGACGATATTGAGCTGTTCCCGGAGGGCGACAAGGTCATCGACGTTCTGGCCAATGACATCAACAACGGCCCCGGCTCGCTGACCATCGTGCAGATTAATGGCGTGGACGTGTCGGCAGGCGACATCATCACCTTGCCAACAGGGCAGACCGTCAAGCTGAACGCCGATGGCACCTTCACGGTTACAGGTGACGGTGACGTCGAGAACTTCAACTTCACCTATACCGTCGACAATGGCGTCGATACAGATGTAGGCTTTGTAAACGCGACGGGCGTGCCTTGCTTTGTCGCAGGCACTTTGATCGCGACGCCGGATGGAGAATGTCCGGCAGAACGTCTGCGCCCCGGAGACCTTGTTCTGACCCAAGATGAAGGACCGCAACCGCTGCGTTGGTCCGGTACACGTCAGGTCGCAGCCTTGGGTGACTTTGCGCCCATTCATATTCGGGCCAATACATTCGGCAAACACCGGGACCTGTTGGTGTCGCCGTTGCACCGGGTGCTGATCCGCGACAACTTGGCCGAGCTTTTATTCGGTGAAAGCGAAGTACTGGTTGCCGCCCGTGATCTTGTGAACGACCGGTCTGTCAGGCGCCGTGTCGGTGGTGAAGTCACCTATGTCCACTTGCTGTTTGATCGCCATCAAGTGGTGTTTTCCGAAGGACTGGAAACCGAGAGTTTTCTGCCCGGGCCACAAACGACCAGCAGCTTCGAAAGGGAAATTGTCGACGAAATTTGTGCCATTTTTCCTGAAATTGACCCTGAAACTGGTCGGGGATATTCGCCGGCAGCGCGGCGCACACTCAAACGCTATGAAGCAGATCTGCTGCGCGCGGCAAAGGTGGCCTGAATGACCTGGCTTGCTCTGTGCGATCACGACGATAGACGGTTCTCTTTGCGGGGCCTCGGCGCTGACAAGAAAAGCGAGCCCTTGCTTGAAGATACCCCGCGCACTCTTCTGACCCGTGGCAGTATCATGTTCGAAACACGCCTGTCGGCAGATGGCAGGCCACAAGTACTTTTTGGTTACAAGACAACCTACCCGTGGTTGCGCAGCCTGACTTTTCAGGCGATTCCGGGCGGTGGCATCGCCATGGTGCAGGTACAGGGTGAGGACATTACCCATGCCGCTATTGAACACGCCGAAGCGGGTCGAACCGATGTCGTGCGGATCACCTATTCATGGGACAGCACCCTTAAATGGGGCCGTATGACGCTGGAGAAACCCGAAGAAACTGTTGTAATCAGTGTCGTTGTCGAAAACCCCAGACCGCTTTCGCTGGATGACATCAGGGATCTGATGCTGGGCCGCTCGGAACAAACCTTCGCAAGCGATATGATATTTGCGGCACTTTCGGATCAGATCGAACCTATTGGTCCGATGCCGACGTTATTGCCCTCTACCCCGATCGCGACACCATGGGGATACAAGCGCGCATCGGATTTGAAGCGGGGCGATACCGTGCACACACGTGATGACGGTGTTGTGCCAATCCTCCAGACGGTCGCGCGAAGCGTTCCCGCGCGAGGGAGCTATCGACCCATCCGCTTGCGTGCCCCATATTTTGGGTTGAAGCAGGATATTATCGTTGCGCCTGACCAAAGGTTGCTGATTGACGGGCCGGAAGTTGAATATCTGTTTGGACAAGAAGCGGTGCTGGTACCAGCGCGCCACCTGGTCAACGGTTTTGCAGCGTTGACCGAACCCTGCGGCCCGATCATTACGTATGCGCAACTTCTTTTGCCGCGCCATGAGACCCTTCTCGCGGCGGGAACCTGTGCCGAAAGCCTCTATATAGGGCGCATCAGACGCAGCGATCAAAACCTCTCCAGCAGTTTGTTAAATGGCAATGATCGTTCACATCTACCGGAGCATTCCCGCCCCGCACACCACGTTTTACGTTGGTATGACGCGATCCATCTGGCGCGCAGGCGGGCTGCTTAACCGACAGACTTTTGATGAGGCGATTCAGTCGAAGAAGGGCGTCATTTGTGCGATGATGACCGAGTTCTCGTCCAGGGCACGCTGCATCAGATCGCGTTCTTCCTGGTCTATCTCATATCCTTCTGCCTCCCGCTCGGCAAGGGTGCCGTAACCGGTCACATCAAGCGGGTTCGTCTCGGCCTGTTTGAGGATTGCAACGGTTTCTCTGACGGCTTCCGCTTCATCAATACCTGAAGCGAAACACATCAATGCAGCGCCGGTTGCCTTCGCCGGCAAGCCGTCGCCATCTTTTCGGCCGATCTGCACAAGCAGAGTGTAAACCTGTTGGCGTGACGGTTTCTTTGGCTTCTTGGTATCAGACATGAAAAGGGCCACCTTTCGTTCGAAAAGTAGCCCTAGCGTGATCTATGGTTGGTGAAAAGGTCTATGCCCTGCTGCGGAACATATTGATTGCTGCGATAAGCACACAGGCACCGACAAACCCGACGAAAAGCTGGCCGATCCAGCCACCAAGGGTCGATCCAAAGATAAAGACCAAAACAGCGTTGAACAGCATGGCACCGACGATGCCCATGAACACGTTCAGCATCAGATTATGCTCACGGTTCATAAATTTTTCTGCAAGCCAGCCCGCGAGGCCGCCTACGATAATGGATGCAAACCAGCCAAGTCCGGTCATGTTCGTTCTCCCGTAAAAGGTTCGACAGGTGAACGAACAAAGACCGTAAAAGGTTCCGATCAGTCGCGCAGAAGATCGTTGATCGAAGTTTTTGAGCGTGTCTTTTCATCCACGCGCTTCACGATCACTGCGCAGTAAAGGTTCACGCCATTCTTGGACGGCATGGAGCCTGCCACGACGACCGACCCCGCAGGCACTTCGCCGTACATCACTTCGCCGGTTTCACGGTCGAGGATCTTTGTCGACTGGCCAATAAAGACACCCATGCCCAAAACCGAGCCTTCGCGGACGATACAGCCTTCGACAACTTCGGAACGCGCACCGATAAAGCAGTTGTCTTCGATAATTGTCGGACCAGCCTGCATAGGCTCAAGAACGCCACCGATGCCGACACCGCCGGAAAGATGCACGTTTTTACCAATCTGAGCACAAGAACCAACAGTGGCCCAAGTATCGACCATTGTGCCGCTATCGACATAGGCACCGATGTTCACGAAGGATGGCATCAACACCACGCCGGGTGCGATGTAAGCGGAGCGGCGTACAACACAGTTAGGAACGGCACGGAAACCGGCCTCTTTCCACTGCGCATCACCCCAGCCTTTGAATTTACTATCAACCTTGTCCCACCATCCGGCACCCTGCGGACCACCTTCCTGATGCTCCATATCTTTAATGCGGAAGCCCAGAAGAACGGCCTTCTTGGCCCACTGGTTTACGTGCCAGTCGCCGCTATCCAGCTTTTCCGCCACCCGCAGGCTACCACTGTCGAGCGCATTCAGCGTCTCTTCAATCGCGTCGCGTGTTTCACCGGTGGTGGCTGATGTGATTTCGTCACGGGCGTCCCATGCGGCTTCGATGGCGGTCTCAAGCTGTGCGTTAGACATCTGGCGGCTCCTGATAAAAAGGGTTTTACGCGCTATATCGCTGCCCCAAGGGTAGCGCAATCGCTCAGCGCCATTTGATCGAACAGCCCATTGAAGGTGTCTGGTTCTCGGGCGCTTTGCCGGTGCTCGCAATCTGATGCATCGCGTTCAGCAATTCAGGTTCGCGCCCAGCAGGATCGCCGCGCATTCCGATGTTGTCCAAGCGGCCGCGGTATTGCAGTCCACCGACAGCATCAAAGCCGAAAAAGTCCGGCGTGCACACCGCGCCATAATCTTTCGCCACCGACTGATCTTCATCTACCAGATAAGGCACGCGCAGGCTGTGAGCCTTGGCAAACTTTACCATCTGGTCGGGCGTATCAGCCGGATAGCTTTTGTAATCGTTCGACATGATTGCGACACATCCGATGCCACTATCTGCCAGTGCCTGCATGTCGCTTGCCAGCCGGTCAATCAGCGCAATCACATAGGGACAATGGTTGCAGATGAATGCGACAAGCATACCTTTCGGCCCCTTGATCTGATCCCTGCAATAACGTGTGCCATCGGGCGTGGCCAAATTGAAATCCGGTGCAGGCTGCCCCGCATCAAACCCTTTCGAGTTAAGCAGCATATCAGTTCCTTTCCCGAGAGATTCCGTAAATTTGCTGCGAGAGTGGTCCACAGGTCAATGGCAAAGCCTGCGCTCCCTTGCATGTTGCCACCAACCAAGCCACCCTGCACCAAACAAGTGCCGGAGTACCCCATGAAAGACGAACCCAAACGCCATCCATTGCGGGATGCCCATGCAGACATTTCTGCAGCAGAGTCAGCCCCTGATACGGTGCAGACGCGCGCGCCTGCTTACCGTCTGGCGTTTAACGACGATGATTTCCTGTGTCGCGATGAACTGCGACCTGTACGTCTGCAACTGGAACTGCTCAAGCCGCAGATGATGCTGGATGAAGCAGGCATCACGTCGACGATTGTACTGTTCGGGGGTGCCCGTATTCCAGAGCCTGCCAAGAAAGACGAGGCACGCACGCAGACACTTGCAGAGCTATCACATTTCTATGACGAAACACGCGAATTCGCACGTCTTATGACGCTGAAGTCAATGGAAAGCGGAGGCACGCAGGACGTGATTGTTACGGGTGGCGGTCCCGGAGTGATGGAAGCTGGCAACCGCGGCGCAGTCGACGCCGGTGGCAAGTCCATTGGGCTGAATATTGTGTTGCCGCATGAACAGGCTCCGAATGAATTCGTCACACCCGAGCTGTGCTTCAACTTTCACTACTTTGCCATTCGCAAGATGCATTTTCTGATGAGGGCAAAGGCGATCTGTGTCTTCCCTGGTGGTTTTGGCACCATGGACGAAATGTTTGAGTCCCTCACGTTGATCCAGACAGGACGTATGCAGCGTGTGCCCTTCCTGCTTTTCGGCAAGGCGTTCTGGGAGAAAATCATCAACTGGGATGCGCTGGCAGATGCCGGCACCATTTCCGCCGAAGATCTAGACCTGTTCCGCTTTGTCGAATCGGCACAAGAGGCGATGGACCTGATTGAAAACTGGGATGCGCCAACTGCTCGGGACAGTATTCCGGGCCGTTAACCCATTTGGTCTTCTCGGCTTGGGCTCAGGCGCTCATCTCGGCAGGCAGGACACCGATTTCGACGTGATGCGGTAGTGTCTCTACTACTTGACCGTGGTCGGTGTCTTTGATCGCATAGCCATATCCGGCAAGACGGTGCTTCCATTCGCGGGCAGACAGAGCGCTTTCCCGTTCGCGTAGGACAAGTTCGATCACCTGTGCGGTGATAAAGGGGTCTTTGTTAAACATCATTGCCATTTTCAGGTTTCCTTTGTGTGTCGATACTGGAAACAATCTGGTTCCGAACCATGGCAACAATTGCGCTGAAATGCGGCTGATCGGAGGTTATTTCGCGAAGTGCGCGCTTAATTGACCTAAGGTCGATTTATACATTATGCGTTTAGATTCAGTCGCTTATTTGAACGTCATGTTTCACGGCGTTTTCGAACAAGGCAAGAAATGTGGCTTGTTCAACTGTGTCGGGAATTGAAACACCGCGCACACCACTTACAATGTCTCGCGCGGTATCATGGGATTGGCCCAAAGCGATCAGCGTCGATGCGGCCACCATGCCGGACCGGCCAATACCTGCGCGGCAATGCACTGCAACATGTTCACCATCGCGGATACGGGCAACAATCGCGGCAATCAAATTCTTAAACGCAAACATCTCAGGCAGGCCGAAATCGGGGATCGGATGTCCGACGAACGTCATTGATTGCGCAGCGCAGGCTTCGTCTTCCTGCACCATCCCCAGATCGGCGGCCTCGTCTGGCGACAGCATGGAAAGGACCGTCGTCACGCCCCGCGCCCTTAGATCCGCCAATGCATCGTTCAACGAGTCTGCCGGTGGGCAAGGCATCAACGACAAAGCTCCCGATCCCTTGATCGGAACCTGAAAGCTTTGGAATGGCACTTATGAAAGCCCTGCTTCGGCCTCGATCTGCTTGCGGGATTTACGTGCGCGTTCTGTCGCTGACTTCAGCTGACCACAGGCAGCCATGATGTCTTCGCCACGCGGCGTGCGCACAGGTGATGCGTAACCGGCTTTGTAGACGATCTCAGAAAAGGCACGGATACGATTGTTTGATGAACGCTTATACGGTGCGCCCGGCCATTCGTTGAACGGGATCAGATTGATCTTCGCTGGGATCCCCTCAATCAGCTTAACCAACCGTCGGGCATCATCATCGCTGTCATTCACACCGTGCAGCATGACGTATTCAAAGGTGATCCGCTCAGAATTGGAAACTTTCGGATAGCTGCGCAGTGCTTCCAGCAGGGTTTCGATATTCCAACGTTTGTTAATCGGCACAAGCTTATCGCGGACTTCGTCGGTCGTTGCATGAAAGCTGACCGCTAGCTGGCATCCAATCTCTTCGGCTGTCCGCGCAATTTCTGGCACGACGCCAGAGGTCGACAAAGTAATGCGACGGCGGGACAGCTGGATACCCTCGGGGTCCATCGCAATCTTCATCGCATCGCGCACATTCTCAAAGTTATAAAGCGGCTCCCCCATCCCCATCAGTACGATGTTCGACAGTAGACGGGTTTCGACGCGGCGCGCACCCACTTCGGGCCATTCGTCCAGATCATCGCGGGCGACCATCACCTGACCGATGATTTCTGCGGCTGTCAGGTTACGCACCAGTTTTTGAGTGCCAGTATGACAGAAAGAACACGTAAGCGTGCAACCGACCTGAGAAGACACACAGAGCGTACCGCGTCCATCCTCGGGGATATAAACGACCTCTACTTCATGCCCGCCTGCGATCCGCACAAGGTATTTGCGCGTGCCGTCTTCGGATACCTGTCGGGTCACGACCTCCGGCACCTCGATCACAAACTTTTCCGCCAACTCTGCCCGAAATGCCTTGGACAGGTTCGTCATTTCGTCAAAGTCGCGTTTGCCCCATTGATAGATCCACTGCCAAATCTGGCCAACGCGCATCTTTGCCTGCTTTTCCGGCGTGCCTTGCGCAATCAGAGCGTCGCGCATGGCTTCTCTGGTCATACCGATAAGGTTCATCGGTCCGTCCGGCAGCTTGCGCGGGATGGTATGTACGTCTTGGGTGATCGGTGCGTTTGCGGACATGGAATGGACCCGTATGCTGGTGTGATGTGCCTCTATATAGGTCGTGGCCAGAATTGCAAAAGAGAGTCTGTCTTCGGCGTAAATCAGCCTTTCGCGCAATTATTCACGTCTCGGCAGGTCACGGTGACCCCGTATGCGGTTGATCGACCGCAACGTATCTGTACGGTGACGCGCCCAGCGTTGATCCAGAATTTGGGTTTGCTTGGCGATCAGCGCATCGCGAAAGGCATCCGTGTTATCCATCGCCAACCCCTTTGCAATCAGATCGAGCGCCAGATCATCACGGCCCGTGCGTTCAGCAACCCAGGCAAGGTTAAGCAGACTGCGGATATCTCTTGGGCTTGCCAATCGCGCTTTGTGATAGGCTTCTTCGGCCTCTGCATAGTGATCCGTGTAGAACAGACAATCGCCAGCGATGTTCCATAGGCCCGGTGACAGGCTGTTCCGCTCTATCCCCGCTTTTGCCATCATCAGGCCCGCCTCGTAGGCATCCAGCCGATAGGTAAGAAAGCCCGCCACCTCTTCTATCAGTGCCCAGTTATGTGGCTGTAGCCGCAGTGCCTCTTCGTATTTCCAGCGTGCCGCTTCAAACTGTCCGTTCGATGTCAGTTCCTGCGCCTTGTGCAGAGGGTCGGTCAGCCTATCCCAGTTCTCTTTGCCAGCCACCAACAGAAACGTCTCCTGAATCGCTTCACTCAGCTTTGACCCGATCAGCCGCATCATAAGCTGACCATTATCGGTTGCTGGTGCGACAACATCTATGCCTTGCCAGCCTGACACCACACGATCAATCGCTGAAAAGTTCAGTCCAATCGCCACCGACCCGCCAAAATGTTGGAACTCAAAGACATCCTGTTCATCCGCCGCTGGGTTATGCCCATAGTCCGCAATGGCGATGAACCCGCCAGGGTTCAGACACTTTACGACATCTTTCAAAGTCTCGATAGCGCCGTGGGAATGCAGATAAGGTTTCGCGCGAGCTCCGCCGCCTTCAGGTGCCGGCAACGCATCGCAAAGCGGAATATCCGACCGCTTGATCGGCGTGTAACGCGCATCAAGAACCAGGGCGGGGTAAAGGTCGACAAGCGCAGCCAAATCGTCTGATGTGTCGTTCGCGATACAGCTCAGAATATCACTTTCAGACATCCTCACGACACGCTCTGCATCTACATCGCGGTCCAAAGCAGTGCGCAGTTCCAGTTCCCAAGCCTCTGATCCCGACAGCGCCAGCAACGAGAACGGTAAGCTGTCCAAGATATAGTTGGCAAATGCCGCGTCGATTTTCAGACCTTTAGGCAGTGCGTTGGAGAGGCCGGGCAGCTCTGCGATCAGGGGTACGATATGATCTTTATGCTCCGAAAACACACCGTTTTCGGCCCAGGCATTGACCATACCCTGCGAGCCATCAGTGGCGTAATATGTGGTTTTCGCGTAAACTTCCGGCGCTCTGTCACGCAGCTGATCCATAAACTGTTTGGCAAATAGGCCAGACCCCGCACCAAGCTCGACCACGTTGTATTCGGTTTGGTTCGTGTCTGCGGCTGCCAGAAATGTGCTTAGCCCGTTGGCCGCAAGGTGGCCGTCATTGGTAACGACATAGGGAACATCGCCGCCGACAAAGGCGTCGACACCCCGCAGATCCCAGAACCTGCGCGATAGACGGAAATCCAGACAGGAAAATACCGGGCGATAGTCTTCGAGAACAAGACCCGCCTTGGGCTGGTAGGCCAAAGTGCGATGTAGTCCGGCTTGCGCGGTTATTGATTTTTCTGACACAAGCTAATCTTTCCCTTACGTCAACTCTTTCTATCATTAACACTGATTCTGTGCTAAATTCATCATGTTTTGCAGAAAACAAATTTGGATGCAGCGAGATGTATAAGGTCAAGCATTCCGGCACTTCGGTGAAGTATTACAACGTCAAAGGCGATACGTTGGCCGACATCTGGGCCAGTATCGAAGCCAAAGGCCCCAAAGCGCATGGGAAGAATGTCGCGGGGCTGACAACCTGCCCTGTGACCGTGAACCCCGCTTCGACGAAGTTCGATCAGAAGTTCACTCCCGGCAAAAAGGGCGGCTATGACGCAGAGATGTGGCACAAGTCGATCACGCTTGAATACAAGTGCACCATAAAGATGCCAAAGCTTGCCAGCGATAAGAACCTGAGCAAAGCGGCAAAGGCCGAATGGAAGCGCTTTATCGCGCAGCTTAACGTCCATGAGCAAGGGCATGTCGATGTGACGGGCAAGGAAGCCAAGGTCATGGGCACCGAGATCGACGCAATGAAGTTCAAAGGCACTGGCAAAGACAAGCAGACGGCGTTCAAAGATGCCATCAAATCCTACAAGCGCGACTTCGGAGCGAAGTATTCACAAGCGAACGTCGATGCGCGGCTGGAGGCGGCACACAAGAAGTTTCACAACTCCAAGGGACACGGCCCCGCCTTAAACAAAACGATACAGTAGAAAGAAAGCCATAACAGGCTTTCTTATCAATCTCTTAACAAAACCGATAGGCTGTGGCCGGATTAACCGCCGCAGCGCTTTGCAGCATCTTCAACAGCAGCAGTAAACCCAAGCAAAGAGAACGTGTCTTTGGTATTTGTCCCACGACCGGACCGGCCAGACAGGATTGCACTCGCGCCACGCTTCATTGCTGTGATGATCTTTGAATCGTCGTCAGTGGTCGCAGGCCACGCCCACTCCCCTTCAGTGAACAATTCAAAGGTGTTGCCGGAGATATTCATGCTCACCGTCGATCCCGACGCAAAGGGATAGCCGCCGGTAAAAGCCACCTGACCCTTGGCACCCGCTGAGGGCCGATAGAATACCATCAACAATGTCTGACCACGGTTCACCGCGACAACGCGACCATCGCGCGAATTCACTGTCTCTGTCGGTGTGGACACACCCCAACATTCAGTTGGATTGTCCTCAACAAATACACTCCAGTCGGTTTTTGCCGCGACCCGGTTTGTGCTTTGCTGCTGCGCAGATACGCCGGTGGCCAGCAATGCTGCTAACCCTGCGACACCCGCAAATGTCTTTACTATTCCCATTGTCCAGCCTCCAAGCTGTCCTTAACCTCAATACCGTCCAGACCCTGTTGGCGATGCTTTGCTCACCGCTCTTGTCCCAAGTGCCTGTTATCTTGCCGACAAAGAACATATTAACGCGAAACAGGCGACAGACGAAACCCTGATTGGCAGGTTTTCGCTTAATTTACAGGTGAATTATGACACAAGCAGCCCCCTTTACGGAAATCTGGCGCGGCCCGTTTCTTGAAAGTGTTCACTCGGGCCATGCCGTCATCTGTGACGACACCGGTGAAATCGTCGAAAGCTGGGGCGATCCTGACAAGATTGTACTGCCGCGCTCTTCTTCGAAGATGATACAGGCGTTGCCACTGATCACCTCAGGTGCCGCTGATGCCTACGACCTGTCGACCGAGCAGCTCGCGCTTGCCTGCGCATCCCATCAGGGGGCGGCGATTCATACCGAACGTGTCGGTGTCTGGCTGGGTGCGCTTGGCCTTTCCGATGATAATTTCCGGTGCGGCCCGCAAGACCCGGCGGACAAAGACGCGCACGAGGCTTTGATTCGCGCTCATGAGCAACCCTGCCAAATCCATAACAATTGTTCGGGCAAACATGCGGGCTTCCTGACACTGACCCAGCACCTCAAGGCCGGACCGGAGTATGTAGACCCGGATCATCCGCTTCAGCGCGCCTGCCTCGAAGCATTCGAGGCCGTGACGCAGGAAACCTCGCCCGGATACGGGATCGACGGATGTTCCGCCCCGAATTTCGCCTGCACCCTTCGTGGAATGGCGCGCGCAATGGCTCACTTTGCAGCCGCTCCTGACGGATCCGCCGAGGCCCGTTTGCATCAGGCGATGCGCCTGCACCCCGAACTGGTCGCTGGCGAAACCCGCGCCTGTACCGAATTGATGCGCGCCATGAATGGTAAGGTGGCGTTAAAGACAGGTGCTGAAGGCTTCTTCATTGCGATTCTTCCAGAACAGAAACTGGGTATCGCGTTGAAAGCAGACTGTGGCACAACCCGTGCCGCTGAATGTGCGATTGCCGCGTTGCTGGTAAAGCTGGGCGTTTTGGATGCCGCTCACCCTGCAACGCTGAAGCGCTTGAACGCTCCAATCAAGAACTGGCGCGGCATTGAAACGGGTATCCTGCGGCCAGCGGCGGTTTTTGCCTGACCTCAGCCGGCAAAATCAGCTTTGCTGTAACCCTGCACGTACAAGAGCGCCGTAAGGTCACCAAAGTTCACCCTCACGTCGCACTCTGCCGCGACGGAGGGTTTGGCATGTAGCGCCACGCCCAACCCCGCGCGGTGCAACATGCCTAAATCATTCGCTCCGTCCCCTACGGCAATGACATCCTCTTCGGTGAGGCCAAGCCGGACGGTGATCTGCTCCAGCGCGTCAACTTTGGCCTGTTTGCCAAGGATGGGCATCCCCACCTCACCTGTCAGTTTATCATCTTCGATGATGAGTGTATTGGCGCGGTTCTCATCAAACCCCAGCTCTGCCGCCACGCGTGCGGTAAAGGCGGTAAACCCACCTGAGACCAAAGCCGCGTAACCGCCCTGCGCCTTCATCGTAGCCAGCAATGCCTTGCCCCCCGGCATGAAGGTGATCCGTTCCGCCAGCACTTTGCTGATGATGCTCGCATCCAATCCTTTCAATAGACCGACACGTTCGCGCAGTGCCCCGTCAAAATCCAGCTCACCGTTCATCGCACGCGCTGTGATGTCCTTGACGCGCGTACCAACACCAGCTTCGTCTGCCAATTCGTCGATGCATTCCTGTTCGATCATCGTGCTGTCCATATCGGCCAGCAGCATCTTTTTGCGTCGGGTTGCGCTGGGCACCACAATCAGGTCAACGCCCATTGCCTGGCAGTTCTCCCAAACCTCCCAAAGGTTATCGGGCTTTTGCGCCACCTCGAATTCAGCCGCTTCATCGGATGCCAGCCAAACAGCATGGCGCCCACCCCATGCATTACGCAAGCTTTCGACCAGAGCACCTTCCAACGCGGGCTGTGAAGGAGAACTGAGCAATATAACTGTGAACATGGGTAAGTTTCCGATCCGCGCCATTAATGTCGTTAAAATGCGATAGGGCGGCGGTCTAGACCCCTTTTAGCGATTGTGCCAGCCCGCGCGGCCCTTTAGACGCATCCGTGGGACACCCTTCCCCAACGAAGGGCGCATATCTGAGAGGATAGCATCAATGGCTACTCAACTACCGGCAACGCGGCCGGCCAATCCGCGTTTTTCATCAGGCCCCTGTGCCAAACCCCCCGTATTCGATTTGCAGAACCTCGCGGACGCGCCTTTGGGTCGCAGTCACCGTGCGGCCGAAGGCAAATCCAAATTGCTTGAGGCGATCGAGACCACCCGCGAGATTCTGGGTGTTCCGGCCGACTACAAGATCGGAATCGTACCTGCATCCGACACCGGCGCGTTCGAGATGGCCATGTGGTCCATGCTTGGTGAACGCCCTGCCGAGATGGTCGCGTGGGAATCATTCGGCGCAGGCTGGGTCACAGACGTGGTCAAACAGCTGAAGATTGAGGCGACCACGCACACCGCCGATTATGGCGAGATCGTCGATATGACGACCCTGAATTATGACAATGACGTTTGTTTTACATGGAACGGCACGACATCCGGCGTGCGCATGGCAAACGGTGACGCAATCCCTGCCGACCGTGCCGGTCTAACCCTTTGCGATGCAACTTCTGCTGCATTTGCTATGGATTTGCCCTGGGACAAGCTCGATGTGACGACTTTCTCCTGGCAGAAAGTTCTGGGCGGCGAAGCGGCCCACGGCATGTTGATCCTCAGCCCACGTGCAGTCGAGCGGCTGGAAAACTATACACCAGCATGGCCACTGCCCAAGATTTTTCGCCTAACCAAAGGCGGCAAGTTGATTGAGGGCATCTTCAAGGGTGAGACGATCAACACTCCTTCGATGTTGTGCGTTGAGGATTACCTGCAAGCGCTGAAATGGGCCAAATCCGTAGGTGGCCTGAAAGGGCTGATCTCCCGCGCGGATGCAAATGCACAGGCGATTGCCGATTTTGTCGAACAGCACGATTGGATCGAATTCCTCGCTGCTGATCCGGCAACGCGGTCGAACACCTCTGTGTGCCTCAAGTTCAATGACGACCGCATCACTGATGGTGCGGCATTCGCCAAGGCAGTTGCAAAACGTCTGGCAGATGAGAACGTCGCGCTTGACATCGGCGCCTACCGTGATGCCCCTCCGGGACTGCGCATCTGGTGTGGCGGCACGGTTGAAACCTCCGACATCGCAGCGATGCTGCCGTGGCTGGACTGGGCGTTCAACGCCGAAATCGACGCCTGATCGCAGGCGGGAGCATTCCCGCCTTCCCCATATTCCGTAGGGCGGGGTTCACCCCGCCACCCCCTATTTGATTAAAGGACCAACATCATGGCCCCCAAAGTACTCATCTCCGACAGCCTCAGCGAAGCAGCTGTTCAGATTTTCCGTGACCGCGGCATCGACGTCGATTTCCAGCCGGACCTTGGCAAAGACAAGGACAAGCTGGCCGAAGTCATCGGCAACTACGACGGCCTTGCCATCCGCTCCGCGACCAAGGTCACTGAAAAGATCCTCGCCAATGCGCCAAACCTCAAGGTGATTGGCCGCGCAGGGATCGGGACGGACAACATCGACAAAGACGCGTCCTCCAAAAAGGGTGTGATCGTGATGAACACGCCTTTCGGTAACATGATCACCACCGCCGAGCACGCCATCGCGATGATGTTTGCCGTTGCACGCCAGATCCCCGAAGCCAGCGCCTCAACGCATGCCGGCAAATGGGAAAAATCCAAGTTCATGGGTGTCGAGTTGACAGGCAAGACGCTGGGCGTGATCGGTGCAGGCAACATCGGCGGTATCGTTTGTGACCGCGCGCGCGGCCTCAAGATGAAGGTTGTGGCCTATGACCCCTTCCTTGGTGAGGAAAAGGCCAAGAAAATGGGCGTTGAAAAGGTTGAGCTGGACGAACTGCTGACACGTGCCGATTTCATTACCCTGCACGTTCCGTTCACCGAACAGACCGCAAATATCCTGAGCCGCGAAAACCTTGAGAAAACGAAAAAAGGCGTCCGCATCGTCAACTGTGCGCGTGGCGGTCTGGTGGACGAGGAAGCGCTGGCCGATCTGCTGAAGTCCGGTCACGTTGCGGGCGCGGCCTTTGACGTGTTCAAGGAAGAGCCCGCTAAGGAAAACCCGCTGTTCAACCTGCCGAACGTTGTGTGCACACCGCACCTTGGTGCTGCGACAACCGAGGCGCAGGAAAACGTGGCTCTGCAAGTGGCCGAACAAATGTCGGATTATCTGCTTACAGGTGCGGTCAGCAACGCGTTGAACATGCCGTCCGTCACCGCGGAAGAAGCAAAGGTCATGACCCCCTGGATCAACCTAGCCGGACACTTGGGTGCCTTTATCGGCCAAATGACGGATGAACCGATCAAGGCGATCAACATCCTTTATGATGGTACAGTATCCGGAATGAACCTTGAGGCACTGAACTGTGGCGTTGTTGCAGGCATCATGAAACGAGCCAACCCGGATGTGAACATGGTCAGCGCCCCCGTGGTTGCCCGTGAAAAGGGCATTCAGATCAGCACAACCAATCAGGACAAATCCGGCGTATTCGACGGCTACATCAAGGTGACCGTTGTAACCGACAAGCGCGAGCGCTCTGTCGCGGGCACCGTATTTTCCGATGGCAAGCCGCGCTTCATCCAGATCAAAGGTATTCAGGTCGACGCCGAAATCGGCGCGCATATGCTTTATACCACGAACGAGGACGTGCCGGGCATCATCGGGACCTTGGGTCAGACCATGGGCGAAAACGGCGTGAACATCGCAAACTTTACCCTTGGCCGGTCCGAGGCAAAGGGCGAGGCGATTGCGCTGCTTTATGTTGATGAACAGGTGCCTGCACCGGTCATCGACAAGCTGGCCGCAACAGGCATGTTCAGACAGATCAAACCACTTCAATTCGACGTGGCCTGAAAAGCGACACACTGTTAAACCGGAACGGCCCGTCTTGGTATCAAGGCGGGCCACTCTGTTTCTAAGGACATGTAATGACTGCACCGATCTATACCATTGGCGACATTCACGGCCAGCTTGCTGAGCTTCACCGCGTACTCGACCTGATCAAGGCGGACGGTGGCGATGATGCCAAAGTCGTGTTCCTAGGCGACTACACCGACCGAGGGCCAAACAGTTGCGGCGTTCTGGATCTGCTGATCGAAGGACAGGCAGCAGGGCGAAACTGGACTTTCCTGCAAGGGAACCATGATCGCATGTTCCACTGGTTTATGCGGGATTACCCCCAGCACGAAGCCTACTTGCCGGTAGAGCTTTATTGGCTGCACCCGCGGTTGGGTGGTGACACCACGCTCGCGTCATATGGCATCAAGTTCACTGAAAAGAGCCGACAGCTGGACGTGCACAAGATGGCATTAAAGAACGTACCGGATGCCCATGTCCAATTCCTGAAGGATGCGGTGCTCTCGTTTGAAACGGACGAGCTGTTCTTTGCCCATGCAGGCATTCGCCCCGGCGTGGCGTTGGCCGCACAGGACGAAGAAGATCTGCTTTGGATCAGGAAAGAATTCCATGATGATACCAGAGCCCATCCAAAGCTGATCGTCCACGGCCACACGCCGGTTGATCGCGCGACCCATTACGGGAATCGGATCAACCTTGATTCAGGGGCGGGTTACGGAAAGCCGCTTACTGCGGCGGTGTTTGAAGGAGCGGATTGCTGGGTGCTTGGCCATGAGGGGCGGGCACCGCTTTTGCCGGAGTAGTTTTCAACCCAGAGCATCAATGTGTGCCACGACCTGCGGGGCAAAGCCTTCGAAGTTCGGGGCATGCAACAACAGCACGCCTGTCTTCTCAATCTCTTTCATGGCGGCGAGGCTTTCTTCATCCGGCCCCGGTCCTGGCTCTCGCAATATGACAGCGGCAATTCGGCCCGGATGGCGTATTATCGCATCGCGGTAGACAAACGCGTCGTGTTGACCTGTATCGCCCAAAAGCACATGCGGCAATTCAGGGTTCGCCGCGAGCAAGGCATCGATGCTTGCCCCTTTGTGGTCCCCGTGGGTGCCCGTAATGAACTGTGTCTTGCTGATACCAAGGTCACGTAGAAATTTGGGCCCCTTCACCAACCCGGACCGATCAAAAATCGAGCTGAGGAAATGGTACATATTCCAGGGACTTGAACTGACATAGTAAACCGGATTTCTCCCCTGAGCACTGAGAGCCCCTACAAACCGGATAGCGTCCTCAAAAACGCGGCGGGTCGAGATATTGCCGGTCAATGATGTCCAGAGGTTCTTGGCCAATGAATAGGCACCCGTTTGTAGCATCGTATCGTCGATGTCGGATACGATCACGAACTGTGCGGTAGGCTGCGGAATGAGGACCGGACAGGTAGCTGTCGCCTCATCCCCCGCAATGCGCACGCCAACGTCCACCCAGCCGTGATTACCTTCGCGGGGCAATGGCAGCGTGAAGTACCCCTCGTCATCTGTCCGCGCGGTAACACCGCGCGCGCTCACCTCGACATCCCCGACCTCATCGGTGAGAAACAGCGCCAACATCTGCTTGAAATTGGTCCATCGTGATTGATCCGGTTTAGGGTTTCCCCGCCTCAAAGACGTAAGAACCCGCCCCCGTACAATGAGATTGGTTGGAGTGGCGTATCCCGCATAGGGTTCGATGATCCGGCGTTTGTCCCGTTGACCACGTATACGGTCAAAAATTTTCTCAACGGACCAGACAGTTTTGTGAAGCGCATTTTTCAACATGCATACCAACGCAGCAACGTCCCGTTTGTTCAAATATTTCTCAGCCTTGTGCGGGTGACACTGTGAAGCGCAAGGCGCATACTGTGGCCAAAAGATCAGGAGTACAGACTATGGAAAAAGAGATTGTCATTCTGGGCGGTGCACGCACGGCAATCGGAACCTTTGGGGGGTCTTTGGCAGGGACCACCCCTATTGATCTGGGAACCGCTGCTGCCAAAGGTGCGCTGGAGCGAGCAGGCGTTGAAGGCGCACAGATCGGGCATGTCGCGTTCGGGCATGTGATTAACACCGAACCGCGCGACATGTATTTGTCACGCGTCGCCGCGATGCAGGCGGGTGTACCGGATACCGTGCCTGCAATGAACGTGAACCGTCTGTGTGGGTCCGGTGTGCAGGCGATCGTGTCAGCCACGCAATCGCTAATGCTGGGCGATGCAGATTTCGCACTGGCAGGCGGTGCCGAGAATATGTCGCGTTCTCCGTATGTGCTGCAAGATGCGCGGTGGGGTCAGAAGATGGGCGATGTCAAAACCATAGATATGATGCTTGGCACGCTGAACTGTCCCTTCGGGACGGGTCACATGGGGGTGACTGCTGAAAACGTGGCGGCCGAACATCAGATCAGCCGTGCGGATCAGGATGCCTTTGCATTGGAAAGCCAGCGCCGTGCGGCGGCTGCCATTGATGCAGGGTTTTTCAAAGAGCAGATCACGCCGGTCGAAGTGCGCGTGAAACGCGACATGGTTCCGTTCGAGGTCGATGAACACCCCAAGGCCACAACGCTTGATGCGCTGAATGGCCTGCGTGCTGTGTTCCAAAAAGACGGCAGCGTCACTGCAGGCAATGCAAGTGGTATCAACGATGGCGCGGCAGCAGTGGTACTAGCTACGGCTGAAGCAGCGGAAAAGGCCGGCTTGACACCGCGCGCGCGTATTCTGGGATATGCCCATGCGGGTGTCCGGCCCGAGGTCATGGGTATCGGTCCGGTACCAGCGGTGGAAAAGCTGCTGGCGCGCATTGGAATGTCTGCTGCCGACTTTGACGTCATCGAAAGCAACGAAGCCTTCGCGTCGCAGGCATTGGCCGTGTCAAAGAACCTCGGATTTGATCCCGCCAAAGTGAACCCCAACGGTGGTGCGATTGCCTTGGGTCACCCCGTCGGCGCGACAGGTGCGATCATCACCGTCAAAGCGCTTTATGAACTGGAGCGCATTCAAGGCAAGCGGGCGTTGATCACCATGTGCATCGGTGGCGGTCAAGGAATTGCGCTGGCGATTGAACGTTTCGCTTGAGCTAGAAAATCGCGTCTATCAGGGCAATGATGCCCGCCCCGCCAACAGCCCCCGCAATCGCCGTTAACACAAACCAGCGTTTGCGTGGGCGGCGGTCCACGTGGGGCGGGTTTGTCTGACGCATCAAGGCGTCCTCAACCAGCCCCGGCAGGCGCGGACCAAAGCGGGCTAGCACCATCGCGGTGCTTGTCAGATCAGAAATAACAGCCCGTGGTCCAATGGATTTGGTGATGTAGTTGGTCACAATCGGGCTGGCGACTTCCCAGATGTTCATATGCGGATTGAGCGAGCGTGCGACCCCTTCCACAACGACCATAGTGCGTTGCAACAGGATAAGTTCGGTGCGCGTTTCCATCCCGAAACGTTCGGTTACTTCAAAGAGATAGGCCAACAGCCGTGCCATAGAGATACGGGTCGCGTCCATGCCAAAAATCGGCTCGCCTACGGCGCGCAAGGCGCGGGCAAATTCATCGACATCCTTGTCGGCAGGTACATATCCGGCTTCGAAATGCACCTTGGCTACGCGCTTGTAATCTTTGCGGATGAACCCGTACAGAATCTCGGCATAAACACGGCGGGTGTATTCATCAATGTATCCCATGATTCCGAAGTCATAGGCGATGATGTCACCATTGGGTGCGACCTTGAGGTTGCCTTGGTGCATATCTGCGTGGAAATACCCGTCACGCAGCGCGTGGTTGAGGAAAAGTTGCAGCACACGATTGCTAAGTTCGACGCGGTCGTGACCCGCCGCATCGATGGCATCATTGTCGCCCATCGACACACCATCAGCCCACTCAAGCGTCATCACACGGCGTGAGGAGTGGTTCCACTTGATTGCGGGCAGTTGGAACCCTTCGTCATTCTTAGTGTTGGCGGCAAATTCTGACGCGGCAGAGGATTCGAGCCGCAAGTCCAGCTCTCCACGCACCACACCGTCAAAGTGTTCGATCACATCCATGGGCCGCAAACGCCGCGATCCGGGCGAAAAGATCTCAACCATACGGGCGGCGAGGTAGAATGCGTCGACATCCTTACGGAACGCTTTCTCAATTCCGGGACGCAGCACCTTAACGGCGACATAGTCTCCGCCCTCGACCAGCTTTGCCTTGTGAACCTGCGCGATAGAAGCAGCGGCAACAGGCTCGCTGAACTCGGAGAATATCTGATCCACCGGCATGCCAAGCTCACGCTGCACTTCGGCTTTGGCTTCTTCGATACTGAAAGGCGGCAGCTTGTCCTGCAAGACGCGCAACTGCACGGCCAGTTCATCACCAACCACATCGGGCCGGGTCGACAGTACCTGACCGAACTTGATGTAAGCCGGACCAAGCGCGGTCAGCGCACGGGTCGCAGGCGGCATCGTAGGATCACCACGGTAGCCGAGGTATTTGAACGGTAGGCCCAGCGCACGGGCAACAAAGCGAAGCGTCGGTGTCGCCTCAAACGCGTCGAGCACGACATTCATCGCCCCCGCACGCTCAAGCGTGGCACCGGTGCGGATAAGCCGCCATATGTTATGAGGTCCGCGCAAGGTTCAGAGCTTCCAACCGGAGTGCAACGCGGCAATGCCCATCGTCATATTGCGGTACTTGGCCTGCTCGAATCCTGCGTCCCGTACCATGCCCAGAAACGTTTCCTGGTCGGGGAAGTTACGGATGGATTCGACAAGGTACTGATAACTGTCGCGGTCATTCGCGATCACCTGTCCCATGCGCGGGATCACGTTAAAGCTGTAAAGATCATAGGCCTTTTGCATCATCGGGTTGGGCAGTTGGCTGAACTCCAGCACCATCAGGCGGCCACCGGGGCGCAGAACGCGGTACGCTTCGTTCAGCGCTTCTTGTGGGCGGGTGACGTTCCGGATGCCAAAACTGATTGTGTAAACATCAAAAGTGTTATCCTCGAACGGCAATGCCATCGCGTCACCCACGACCCAATCAAGGCTATCTGCCATTGCATCCGCTTCAGCACGCTTGCGGCCCTCAACTAGCATCCCTTCGGTCAGGTCGCACACCGTTGCATGACCATGGCCCGCACGTTTGAGGAACTTGAACGATACGTCTCCCGTACCGCCTGCCACGTCCAGCAGAGTTTGACCCGGGCGCGGTGCCAGCCAATCCATCATCGCCTCTTTCCAGATGCGGTGGATTCCAACGCTCATCACATCGTTCATGATGTCGTATTTATTGGCCACGTCAGAGAACAGGCTGCGGACCATGCCGGCCTTATCGTCCTCGGGTATGGTCTGCGATCCGAAATGCGTCGTCTTGTCTGTCATGGCCCCATTCCTAAATCTGGCTGGTCCCGATAGTGTCAAAGTGCAGATATAGCGCCAATGCCTTAGATACAAACAGCCATTTGCCGCAGGCGCGCGAGCAGGAGAAAGCATGCCCGAACTTCCCGAAGTCGAAACCGTGATGCGCGGGCTGGCCCCGGCCATGCAGGGCGCGGTCATTGCGCGCGCCGATGTGAACCGCCCTGACCTGCGCTGGCCCTTCCCGCCGCAAATGGCGCAACGCCTTGCAGGCCAGCAGGTGCTGCAACTCAGACGCCGCTCCAAGTATATCCTTGCGGATCTCGCATCGGGGGAATCACTGCTTGTCCATCTGGGGATGTCGGGGCGGATGCTGGTTTCGGGCGATCCCTTGGGCCAATTTGTGCATGAACATCCGGCGGCTGAAAAACACGATCATGTAGTGCTGCACATGGATAACGGCGCACGCATCACATTCAATGATCCGCGCCGCTTTGGGGCGATGGATCTGATGGAAACCGCCACCGCATCGCAACACAAATTACTGTCCGTTCTTGGGCCGGAACCGCTGGGAAACGATTTCCACGAAGCGCATTTGATCGCGGCGTTCGAGGGTCGTAACACGCCTGTAAAATCGGCCCTCCTGGACCAGCGACTGGTTGCTGGGCTTGGAAATATCTATGTTTGCGAAGCACTTTACCGCGCGGGCATCCATCCCGCCCGCAAAGCAGGCCGCATCGCGAAGACCCGTGTAGCAAGCCTTGTCCCGATCATCCGCGACGTGCTGTCAGAGGCGATCAAAGCAGGTGGTTCATCCTTGCGCGACTTTCGCCAGGCGGACGGAGAGCTTGGCTATTTCCAGCATAGTTTCGATGTATACGGCCGCGAAGGAGAGAGCTGCCGCAACCCCGATTGCGGTGCACCCATCCAGCGGATCGTGCAATCGGGGCGTTCCTCTTTCTATTGCCGTCAATGCCAAAGATAGCTTGAAACGGCTCTAACCCATGGTATGCACAAGAGCTTAAGCGCAACAGACGAGAGCATCCTTGATGGCTTACGAAACGATCACACTGGACGTGGACAATCATGTGGCACTGGTCACGCTGAACCGGCCAGACGCGCTTAACGCGCTGAACGACGTGCTGATGACTGAACTGGCAGATGCCCTGAAGGGTTGTCAGGACAATGATAAAGTCCGCTGCATCGTGATTACCGGATCGGAAAAGGCTTTTGCCGCCGGTGCCGACATTGCCATGATGAAGGACAAGTCCTTTGTCGACGCGTTCACCGGTGATTTGTTCACACCCGAGACAGATCAGATCATGCGTGTGCGCAAACCGATCATCGCTGCCGTGTCAGGCTATGCGCTGGGCGGCGGGTGCGAACTGGCGATGATGTGTGATTTTATCATCTGCTCCGAGACGGCCAAATTTGGCCAGCCCGAGATCAATCTTGGTGTTGTGGCTGGCATCGGCGGCACACAGCGCCTGACGCGCCTCGTTGGCAAGTCCAAAGCGATGGACATGAACCTGACAGGCCGTTTCATGGATGCTGAAGAGGCCGAACGTTCCGGACTGGTGTCCCGCGTTGTGCCAGTGAAAAAGTTGATGGACGAAGCCCTGGGTGCTGCGGGCAAGATCGCCGAGAAATCCATGGTTTCCGTGATGGTCGTCAAAGAGGCCGTGAACCGTGCTTACGAGGTACCGCTGCGCGAAGGTCTGCTGTTCGAGCGGCGAGTGTTCCATTCGCTGTTTGCAACGGAAGACCAGAAAGAAGGCATGTCAGCCTTCCTTGAGAAGCGCGAGGCGCAGTTCCGGGATAAGTAGGTACAAGATCAGCTGCGCGGTACGAACTTTCCGTTATCTTACTGCAAGAGAACGTATGCTTTTACATTGCCGTGCCCAACCAAATCCCACGAGCAGAACGAGCACCACCGCCAAGGTTGTTGCAAGGGATTTAAGAATTGTGGCTGTGCTGACGACGTATACCAGTGAAACAGAAAGCTCTGGCCAGCTCCGGATTATGACCAGAATGCCAAGGTTTTCGACATAGTCGAACAAAGTGCTGGCAATCGAAAGGGCAACGCCAACGTGAATAGGCCTTCTGTTTGACATGCGTTTCCCGAACCAGAGGATTGTCGAGATTAAGGTTAGCGCGAGCATTGCTGGATAAAGTGTGTCCAAAGTGATCTGGTAGCTGAGATAGTACGCGCGTCCTTTCGCTCCCAAAGCCTCTAGAAGCGTGGCGGCCTCTATAGGGCCATAGCCGAACGGACGCATGTCGAAGGGGACCTGTCCTGAAATCGCTTGGATATGGGCAAGCGTGACAGTTATCATCAGCAAATAAAGAGATGCAGCGACCAATCCTGAACCAACCGCAATAAATCCAGCATGCTTTGAAAGAATTCTTTTCGTCATTTCATAAACTCCTTGATCTGAACCACACATGCACTCCGACGCATTCACCTGCATTATCATTTGATAAGGTAAGCCAAGATGGATCTACGGACGTTTCTGATGCAGTCACCTGACCTGTTGGGCTGGGCCAGCGCCGACGAGTTCGCATCTGCCTGGAAGCAAATTCGTTTAGATAAGGGCGCGCACCTGACGCGGCAGGAACACTCCCAAACAGATGAATTCATTCTTTTGGCAGGATGTTTGGCGAGTAGTATTTGTGACCAAGACGGCAAAGAAGTTTGCGTCGGGTTTTATGTGGGTCCATGCGTTGTCACGCCAAACATAGCAAGAACGCGCAACGGGCTGTCGCTTGTCTCTATTGTCGCAACGACCGATGCGCGGCTGGCACGGGTCGAAAGTGATAAGCTTTCGGACAGGATGATTGCGTCTGAACCCGTTCGAAATTGGGCCAATGGTATTCTGCGGGAAGCTTTGAGCCGGAAGGTGGATCGAGAGTGGTGCCTCGCGGCTCTTGGTGGGGCTGAACGGCTTGCTTGGTTTCGCAAAGAATTCCCGGGCTACGAAGACATCTTTCCTCATACGCTGATTGCGTCCTTTCTGGGTGTCACTCCTGTCACACTGAGCCGCTTGCGGGCCTCCGATAAGACTCGATAGGAAGTGACCTTTGGACAAGTCGCAGCATCTCTGGCTCTGGGCTGGAACCGGACCCTCACCAGCCCTCTCTTTACAAATGCTCCCTAATCCCGCTATAGCCCGCGTCATACATGCGCGTGCAGCCCGCTTTGGCTAGAATCACCTCCCGTTTGGCGGGGCCGGAACTTCCGGTCAGGGTTTGGCATCACGTGCCGAAATTTTGAATATGACCCAAAGGTAGATCAGCATGGCAAATACAGCACAGTCCAAAAAACGCGCACGTCAGAACGAAAAGCGTTTCCAGATCAACAAAGCACGCCGTTCGCGCATCCGTACGTACCTGCGTAAGGTTGAGGAAGCCATCGAATCCGGCGTTAAGGATGACGCGGTTGCGGCGCTTAAAGCAGCCCAGCCAGAGCTGATGCGCGGCGTTACAAAAGGCGTTTTCCACAAGAACACAGCATCGCGCAAAATGTCGCGGCTGTCCGCTCGCGTCAAAGCGCTGAGCTAACCCCGCGATTCCCGATCAGGGGAATCGGCTAATCAGTTGAAAGAAAAGGCGTCAGGTTCTGGCGCCTTTTTTTGTTGCTCAGAACTCGCGTTGGCGCCGCCACAGATTCTTTTCAGGCAATTTGTGAGTCAAGAATGAAGATATGTTGAAGCGCTACCCAAACACTCGCTATGACATACAGGCGATTCACTTCGCAGGGGGGACAGGCCCAGACAAACGGCAACGCAAGAGCGGCGTTACCGGGACCTCGGGGACCATCTCAGGACGGTACGTTCGAGACGATGAAATGCAGGTAGTGCTGCCGCACATTTGCCCTGTCACATGACTAAAACGGTTAGCCTTGACCGACACGTATCCTTCTTAAGGATACCTTAATGTTGCCGAGGCTTTTTCTAAGTATCCGCAGGATGCTGAGCGGGGCCCATCGGGCTCCGAACCCAGCGTCGTGCCTGCGGGCGTTCATAATATTGTGCCGGGCATGCATCCGGTGCTGAAAAGTGTGGGAATATGGTTGACGATGACACATGAGCAATGGGGCGAAATCAGGCAGCGGCTACTTAAGACAGTCGGTCAGAATAACTACAAAAACTGGATTGAGCCGATCATACCCGGCAACGTTGAAGCAGGCATCGCGACTTTGAACGTTCCAACGAACTTCTTTGGCAATTATGTCAGCCAGAATTTCTCCGATCTGATCTTGCATGAGATCAACGCCGAAGGAATTGAAGTGTCGCGCCTGAATTTCGCGATGAACCCTGAGAAGGTAGCGAATGCGCCCGCCCTTGCCACCAAGGCGGTAGAAAACAGCCCCTCCAAAACGGCCGCATCCGAATCCCGCACGGATATTACCTCGACTGCGCCGCTCGATCCCCGCTTTAGTTTTGATAATTTTGTGGTCGGCAAACCAAACGAGCTGGCCCACGCGGCCGCCCGCCGCGTTGCCGAGGGCGGACCTGTGACTTTCAATCCGCTGTTTCTTTATGGTGGTGTAGGTTTGGGCAAAACGCACCTGATGCACGCGATCGCGCGTGAACTGAAAGAGCGCAAGCCGGAAATGACTGTTCTTTATCTATCCGCAGAACAGTTTATGTACCGCTTTGTCCAAGCTCTGCGAGACAGAAAGATGCTTGATTTCAAAGATCTGTTCCGCTCAGTCGACGTTCTGATGGTTGACGATGTGCAGTTCATCGCAGGCAAGGACAGCACGCAGGAAGAGTTCTTTCACACCTTCAATGCGTTGGTGGACCAGAACAAGCAGATCATCATTTCGGCTGACCGCGCGCCCACTGACATCAAGGATCTGGAAGAACGTGTTCAGTCCCGTTTGCAGTGCGGTCTGGTAGTTGATCTGCATCCCACAGACTACGAACTGCGTCTGGGCATCTTGCAGAACAAAGTCGAAGCGCAGCAAAAGACCTATCCGGGTCTGGACGTGGCCGATGGTGTGCTCGAATTCCTGGCACACCGGATCACGTCAAATGTACGCGTTCTTGAGGGCGCCCTAACGCGGCTTTTTGCATTCGCATCGCTGGTAGGCCGCGAGATCGATATGGACCTGACCCAGGATTGCCTTGTCGATATTCTCCGCTCCAGCGAACGCAAGATCACTGTCGAAGAGATCCAGCGCAAGGTGTCCGAGCATTTCAACATCCGTCTGAGCGACATGATCGGACCGAAGCGTTTGCGCAGCTATGCCCGCCCACGCCAGATTGCGATGTATTTGTGCAAGCAACTGACCACCCGCTCGCTGCCCGAAATCGGGCGGCGCTTTGGTGGCCGGGATCACACCACCGTCATGCATGGTGTGCGTCGGATCGAAGAGCTCAAGCAATCGGACGGGCAAATCGCCGAAGACCTTGAATTGCTTGGCCGCGCGCTCAAGGGCTGACGTAAATTTTCCACATATCTACGCAATCTCGAGGGGCCTTGCGGCCCCTCTTGCAATTGACCCCGCAAAGGCCCAAAAGTCTTGCGCAAGCGGGGGAACCGGGTAGTCTGCCTTTCCCGGCAGTCCTCAGGGAGTAGGCACATGAAATTCAGCATCGAACGCGCGGCGCTCCTCAAGGCGGTCAGTCAGGCCCAGTCTGTCGTAGAGCGGCGCAACACCATTCCGATCCTCGCGAACGTCCTGATCGAAGCAGAGGGCAGTGATGTGTCTTTCCGCGCGACCGATCTGGACATCGAGGTGGTATTCAAAGTGGGTGCGCAGGTGGAACGCGCTGGCGCAACCACCGTGTCTGCAACGCTTTTGCATGAGATTGTCCGTAAACTGCCTGATGGTGCGTTGATCAACATCATCGCCGACAGTGCCGCGGGTCGGATGACAGTAGAAGCCGGACGTTCGAATTTCTCGCTGGCGACATTGCCACGCGAAGATTTTCCAGTGATGGCATCATCCGAATATGCCTCGAACTTCAGCGCACCGGCTCCCGTACTGCGCCGTCTTTTCGACAAATCAAAATTTGCCATCTCTACAGAAGAGACGCGGTATTACCTGAATGGTGTATACATGCACATCTCTGACGCAGACGGCGGTAAGGTGCTGCGTTGCGTCGCAACAGACGGACACCGGCTGGCACGCATTGATGCGGATCTGCCGGAAGGCGCAGCCGAGATGCCTGGTGTTATTGTGCCTCGCAAAACAGTCGGCGAAATGCGCAAGCTGCTGGATGATGACGAGATGAAGATCGCGGTGTCTGTCTCGGAGACCAAGGTACGTTTTGCGACACCTGACATCACGCTGACATCCAAAGTTATTGACGGCACCTTCCCCGATTACACGCGCGTGATTCCGCAGGGCAATACCCGCAAGATGGAAGTCGATGCATCTGATTTTGCGCAAGCCGTAGACCGCGTTGCCACTGTCAGCTCCGAACGCTCCCGCGCTGTAAAGCTGCAGCTTGATGAGGATCGTCTGGTTCTTTCTGTCAATGCGCCTGATAGCGGTGCTGCCGAAGAAGAACTGGTGGTCGCATACGGGGACGAGCGCTTGGAAATCGGTTTTAACGCAAAATATCTGCTTGAGATCGCAAGCCAGGTGGACCGCGAGAATGCGGTATTCATGTTCAACTCCTCGGGCGATCCAACGCTGATGCGCGAAGGCAACGACATGTCTGCCGTCTATGTCGTGATGCCGATGCGTGTATAAAGGGCTGCGGAATTTTCTGAAAATTCCGTGCCGTTTTCTTCAAAAGAAAACGAGCCTTCCCGATGGGTAGCCTCGCTTTAACCCAGCTCACATTATCCCACTTCCGCTCGCATAAGCGGGCTGTGATCGATTGTGACCCGCGGCCGGTTGCCATCTACGGGCCAAACGGCGCGGGCAAAACAAACATTCTGGAGGCGGTTTCTTTGCTGTCCCCAGGTCGCGGCCTGCGTCGGTCCAGCGCGCAAGACATGACACGCAGACCCGAAGCATTGGGTTGGAAGGTTACAGGTCTGCTGCACGTCCCCCACCAAACCCACGAAATTGAAATCTGGTCAGAGGCCGGGGCCGCTCGCCAGACCCGCATTGACGGAAAGGTCGCCGCTCAGACTGCCTTGGGTCGCATCGCCCGCGTGTTGTGGCTCATTCCGGCGATGGACCGTCTTTGGATTGAAGGCGCAGAAGGGCGGCGGCGGTTTCTGGATCGCATGACGCTCAGCTTCCTGCCAGACCACGCTGAGCATGCGCTTGCTTACGAGAAAGCGATGCGTGAGCGGAATCGCCTGCTCAAAGACATGGTGAGGGAGCCGTCATGGTATATGGCACTTGAGATGCGCATGGCCGAAGCGGGTGCGGCTATTCACGATGGACGGTTGAAAGCGATGGCAGCAATTACTCAAGCGCAGGAGCAAGCTGAAACCGCCTTTCCAACCGCTGAGCTGGAATTGCAGTGTGACATGCCTGTGGATACCGAAGGTCTTCGCGATGCGCTGGCCGAAAATCGCAGGCGTGATCTGTCGGCCGGTCGTACCCTTATCGGCCCTCACCGCGCGGATCTTTATGGTGTTTACGCCACCAAGGGCGTGCCCGCTAAAGATTGCTCGACTGGTGAGCAAAAGGCACTGCTTGTGTCACTGATCCTTGCCAATGCTCGCGCCCTTGCCGCTGACATCGGGGCACCACCGCTTTTGCTGTTGGACGAGGTCGCAGCGCATCTGGATTCCAACAGACAAGCGGCGCTTTACGACGAAATTTGCGCCTTGGGCGCGCAAGCCTGGATGACTGGTACGGGGCGGGAAATGTTCGCGGCTTTAGGGAACCGTGCACAGGTTCTGGAGGTCACGGACGAAGAAGGTCTGTCGCAGGTGAGGCGCGTCGACTAACGCGTGGTCAGCACTACAAAATCTTGTGCCATATGCGTGACAAGACCCCCAAAAACCACTATAAATCGGGCAAAAGAAGAAGGTATTTCCGCATGTCCGAACAAGAACAGACACCACAAGAATATGGTGCCGATTCTATCAAGGTTCTCAAAGGGTTGGAGGCTGTCCGCAAACGTCCCGGCATGTACATCGGAGATACCGATGACGGGTCCGGCCTGCACCATATGGTGTATGAAGTCGTGGACAATGGAATTGACGAAGCTTTGGCGGGCCATGCCGATGCTGTCACGGTCACGATCCACGAAGACAGCTCCGTTTCCGTAAGCGACAACGGACGTGGCATTCCGGTGGGTATCCACGAAGAAGAAGGCGTATCAGCCGCCGAAGTCATCATGACCCAACTGCATGCTGGCGGCAAATTCGACAGCAATTCATACAAGGTTTCGGGCGGCCTGCACGGCGTGGGCGTATCGGTGGTCAACGCTCTGTCAGATTGGCTTGAGCTGCGCATCTGGCGCGAAGGCAAAGAACACGTCGCACGGTTCGAAGGCGGCTTTACTGTCGACCACCTCAAAGTACTGGGCGACACCGACCGCACCGGCACCGAAGTCCGCTTTATGGCCTCGACCGAGACTTTTTCCAATCTCGAGTATTCGTTTGAAACGCTGGAAAAGCGGCTTCGCGAACTGGCCTTCCTGAACTCGGGTGTGCGTATTATTCTCAAGGACGAACGCCCGGTTGAGCCGCTGCGCTCCGAGCTGTTCTACGAGGGTGGCGTCAAGGAATTTGTCAAATACCTCGACAGGAACAAAACATCGGTCATGCCGGAGCCGATCTTTATCACCGGCGAAAAAGACGACATCGGCGTTGAAGTCGCTATGTGGTGGAACGACAGTTATCACGAGAACGTCCTTCCCTTTACCAACAACATCCCGCAGCGCGATGGCGGTACGCATATGGCGGGCTTTCGTGGCGCGCTGACGCGGACAATCAACAACTACGCACAGGCCACAGGCATCGCGAAGAAAGAAAAGGTTAACTTTACCGGCGATGACGCCCGTGAAGGGCTTACTTGCGTTCTGTCCGTAAAGGTACCCGACCCCAAGTTCAGCTCGCAGACAAAAGACAAACTCGTGTCCTCCGAAGTGCGTCCCGCCGTTGAGGGGCTGGTAAACGAAAAGCTGGCCGAATGGTTCGAGGAAAACCCCAACGAAGCGAAGATCGTCGTTGGCAAGATTATCGAGGCGGCACTGGCCCGTGAAGCGGCGCGCAAGGCGCGCGATCTGACGCGTCGCAAGACCGCGATGGATGTGAACTTCCTTGCCGGAAAGCTCAAGGATTGCTCCGAGAAAGACCCGTCCAAAACCGAAGTCTTCCTTGTGGAGGGTGATTCCGCCGGTGGTTCTGCACAGACAGGGCGGGACCGCCAGACACAAGCGATCCTGCCGCTGAAGGGTAAGATTCTGAACGTGGAACGTGCCCGCTTTGACCGGATGCTCGGCTCACAGGAGATCGGGAACCTTGTGATGGCCTTGGGTACAGGCATCGGTCGCGACGAATTCAACATCGACAAACTGCGCTACCATAAGATTGTCATCATGACAGACGCAGACGTGGACGGTGCGCACATCCGTACGCTTCTACTTACATTCTTCTACCGTCAGATGCCGCAACTCATTGAAAATGGTCACCTCTATATTGCGCAACCGCCGCTCTACAAAGTGTCGCGCGGCAAATCAGAGGTCTATCTTAAGGATCAGGCCGCTATGGAGGAATATCTGGTCACGCAGGGCATCGAAGGTGCGATGCTGCGTCAGGGCAATGGCGAGGAAATCACCGGTCAGGATCTTTCCCGTGTTGTTGATCTGGCCCGTCAGATGCGCCGTGTGCTTGAGACATTCCCGACCCATTATCCACGCCATATCGTGGAGCAAGCTGCTATCGCTGGGGCGTTTGTGCCTGGCGCTGTGGACCGCGACTTGCAAGGCGTAGCGGACAAAGTCGCGAAACGCCTTGATCTGATCGCGCTGGAATACGAACGCGGCTGGCAAGGGCGCATCACCCAGGATCATGGCATCAAATTGGCGCGTATTCTGCGTGGCGTCGAAGAGGTGCGTACACTGGACGGCAAGATGCTGCGCTCAGGCGAGGCGAAGCGATCAGGTAGCTTTACGGAGCATTTGCAGGACGTCTACGACTTGCCCGCGACACTGATACGCAAGGACCGCACACAGCTGATTCATGGCCCCATGGACCTGCTCGAAGCGATCCTCGCCGAAGGTGAAAAAGGCCTGTCGCTGCAACGTTACAAGGGTCTGGGCGAAATGAACCCCGATCAGTTGTGGGAAACTACGCTAGATCCCGATGCGCGCACATTGTTGCAGGTCAAGGTCGAGGATATGGCCGAAGCCGACGACCTGTTTACAAAGCTGATGGGCGATGTCGTGGAACCGCGCCGCGAATTCATCCAGCAGAACGCGCTGAACGTCGAAAATCTCGACTTCTGATAGGTGCCTGAGAGGGTGGCGGGCTTATTTCAGCCCGTCACGCGCGATAAATTCCGCGAGGTCAAGGATCAACTGACCGCGCGCCTGCGCAATCGCATTGGGGCCACCCTTGGGGTCAAACGGCACCACCAGATCAAACAATCCTGAACGTTCACGGCGTCCGTCACTCACGGCGACAAAATACTGTCCTGAGGTACGGAAAACACCTGAGGTGGTCGCCACCAGATCGGCAAAGCGGATTTCGAGGCGCGCGTCAGGGAATTCCTCAAACGGCCAAGGCTCAGATGCGATGCGGCGGCCCGAAAGACGCGCCAGATTGCGGCTCAGCTCAAGCGCAATGGCGCGTTCCGGCGCATCGGCCCACAGCACATCGGAAGAGCTGGTCAGCGTCCCGTCTTCCTGCTGCTGCGTAATCTCGTCGGCAGCGGCGTAGCTGGGCAGCGATACATCGCGCACCTCAACGGAGGCAAAAGCGATACGTTGTTGTTTGGTAATTTCCGGCGGGCTGACGGCAAAGCGTTCAGCCGATCCGCAAGCGGCCATTGTGGCGAGCATAAGGACAGTGGAAATGCGGGCGGCAAAGTTCATTCTATCTTCCCAGCAGCAGAGAATTCGGATTACGTTCGATGGTTTTTGCCAGAGAGGCAAGCGCATCAGCGGCTTTCTGTATGTCGCGCAGCGCAGACATCGCGGACCGGCTCAACTCATCGCCGCGATTGTATCCTTCGATGGTACGGCCGGCCTGAGCAAACAGCTGTGTCAGGCGCGTCACGATCTGAGGCAGGTCTTTGGATGAAACCGCGATGCTATCAGCCGCGTTTCGCGCCGACGCGAGCGTCTGGTTCACGTTCTCGATCGCCCCGCCTTCGCGCAATTCCTGAAGCGTGTAGTTGACTTCATCCAGCGCGCGCTTGAGTGAGCCGGGCAAAGCAACGGCATCATCGGTTCCGACGACTGCCTCGGCTGACCGGACTAGGTTGGTCAACTCATCCATCAGCTCATTCACTTCAAGTGATTCCGCCTTGGCTGCAACCGCTTCGATTTGCGCCACCAGATCCGGCACACCCGCAACAGAGGATTCTACTGCAGATGCCGCGTTCGCTGCTGAGTCCAGCACACCGGTCAGGCGCTCGACAATCAAGGGGAGTTCATTTGATGTAACCGCGATACGGTCGGCGGCTGTGCGTGCGGCAGAAAGCGCCTGGTTCACATTAGCAATCGCGCCGCCCGCTCTGAGTTCCTGCAATGCGCCGTTCACTTCATCGAGCGCGGCTTTCAAAGCGCCCGGCAAGGCAACCGTATCTTCAGCACTCACCACGGCGTCGGCAGATTTGATAAGTGCAGTGACTTCCGCAATCAGATCTTCGACGGCAAGGGTTTCGGCTTTGGCTGCAACCGCTTCGATCTGGCTGATCAGGTCGGGCACACCCGCCATCGACGTTTCCACGACAGATGCAGCGCTTGCGGCGGCTTCCAGCACCTCTGACAGACGCGCGGCGACCTGCTCCTGCTCAAGCTGCGCCACCAAGGCTTCGACCCGCATCAGCGTCGCATTTAGAGAAACAGGAATGTTCTGCACATCGTCTGACGCCACCAATCCCTGCAGCTCGCCCAACAATCCGCGAATATCACCCGGCGTTTCGCGCAGATCATCACTTGAAACGAACGACTCCGCTGAATCCATGAAGTTGATCGCGGAATTGAGTAGCTCTTCGATAGGCAGGTTGTTGATGCGGGTGAACACACCTTCAACAGTCGCTGATGCATCTGAAGTTTCGTTCTTGGTCGTCGGCATGACCGGCAATTCATTTGGTGCTGCGGTCAGTCTTGCTGGCGGTGCATCGTCAACCGTAATCATCTCTACTTTCAACCCGCCCGTCAAAAGACTGGCCGAAGCGAGACGGGCGCGCAGGCCGGACGCCACACTGCTTTGCAAGAAGGTGAGGGCGTTCTCTGCAGTCACTTCTCCAGGCAGGCCAAGACGCGCGGGCTGGATCGATAGATTAACCTTCAGCCGCACACGGCTGTCGCCAAACTGATCATAGTCGACAATTCCCGAAAGGGACGTCACCTGCCCGATTTTCAGACCGCTCAATTCAACCGGAGCCTCAACCGCGAGGCCGGAAATATTCTCTTCAAAAATAACGCTGATCTCAAGCGGATCGACCGTAGATGCGTTGAACAGCGAACTGCGGGCGGATTCTTTGTCAGGGTAGATTTCAAAGACCGTGCCATCAAACACACGTCCACCACCAGACACGAAGGTGTCGAAAGTAATACCGCCACCCACAAGGGTCGCGATGGAAGAGAAATCAATCTCAGCACCTGAAGGGCCGATGCTGACGCTGAAACCTGACGTATCCCAGAAACGTGTGGATTCATTGATTAACTGGCGGTGGTCTTCGTAGATCAACGCCTCAACAATCGCAAAGTTGCCCTGCTGCGAAATGCGGGCGCGGCCGACGCGGCCAACTTCGATACCTTTGTAGAGGATCGGAGCGTTGTCCGTCAGTTGCCCGTTTGCGACTGTTCGGAACGCAATCTCAAGCCCACCCTGACCAGGGCGGATCAACGGCGCTTCGGATGAACCTTGGTATTGAGCGAGAGGAACACCTGGCTCCTCGTCCCACGACCCTTCGATGTAGACACCGCTCAGGACTGTACTCAAACCGGTGATGCCTTGTGCCGTGACTTCGGGTTGGACAATCCAGAACAATGCGCCGCTGTCGATGAAGGGGGCAACGTCCTTGTCAACGCGAATGCTGGCCGTGACCTGACCCAGACCTTGTGTAAAGCCGACCTTTTCAACAACCCCGACGGTCACGTCGCGGTATCGGAGCTCTGTCTCGCCCGATTTGATGCCGGCACCTTTTTCAAACACCACTGTGATGAGCGGGCCACGCGCGTTGTACGACTGCCATGCCACGAACAGAGCGACAAAAAGCGCAGCAATCGGGATCAGCCAGACGAAGGAGGCTCCGCTCAGGAAAACCTTGCGGGCAGGCGACACCGACACGGTGGGCAGCTCATCGTTCATCGGGTCGTTTACCCCCCTCTTTCGCTTGGGCGTCCCAGATCAGGCGGGAGTCAAACGACTGCGCAGAAAGCATTGTGAAAATCACCGAGAGCGCGAAGAAGATGCTCGCGATACCGGGGTTAATGGATGCCAATGTCTTGAGTTGCACCAGCGCAGACAGGATCGCAACCACAAAAATGTCGATCATGGACCAACGCCCGATATATTCAACGATTTCGTACAAAAGCTGACGCCGGTGGTTGGATACACGGGTGGGGCTTTTGACGCTGACGGCCAGATAGGCGACAGCCCAGAATTTGGCCAGCGGGATGACAACCGAGGCGATCAGGATAATCGCCGCAATGCCGTAGTTGCCGTAGTGTGCAATGTCGACAGCGCCGCCGATAATGGTGCTTTCATCGACCTGAAACAGCGTCTGTGTCCGCAACATCGGATAGATATTTGCGGGGATATAGCAGATCAGCCCGACCAACCAATACGCCCACACCTTTTGAAGACTGTGCCGGTCGCGTGACTGTAGGGAATGCCCGCAACGGCCGCAGGTTTCGCGGTCAATCGGCCACGCCTTCGTACACCGCCTGCACGCGACGATCCCCATCTCGCGGGCGGTTACGAATTTTTCGGATGTTCCAGACGATACCATACTGACCACTTACACATGAAGCTGTCCTGCGCGATCACAAGAACAACAAGAATACCGAACATCCAGAATGCCGGTCCGAACCCGACCTGCGCCAGATCAGCCACTTTGACCAGAGCGACCGCACATCCGATGGCAAAAATTTCGGCCATTGACCAAGGGCGCAGTGCTTCTGACAGACGAAATGCACCAATCGCGTGGCGCGCCGCTGGCCTGTCAAGAACGACAGGAACAAGCACGTATAACGTCAGAATAACCCGAATGAGGGGCACAAAAATGATCAGGCCCGCCGTGGCGAGTGACAGAAAAATCATCGGACCACCCGAGAACGCCAATGCCGCATCCAGAATGGACACTGCATTTCGGTTGCCCGCAGCGTCAATCGTCAGGAAAGGAAAGACCGCAGCCCCGATGATCAGGAACAACACCGCAAACGCAACTGCGATGATATGCAAGCCCGCATTCCGACGGGGCGTGATCAGCGCCTTATGACACCGCTGACATGCGGCGCGTTCGCCGTTCTTGGGTTTCTGGAAACGAAACACAGCGTCGCATTGCGGACAGACGATAAGGTCTTCCAGCGAATGCTCGGTGGTCTGTGGTTCGGCAAAATCGCGCATACCGTTCAATATAGGGTGCTGCCCCTCAGAAGACACGGAGATTCTGCGTCATCGGTGCCAGCGAGAAGCCGCTGCCGTCTCTTTGGAACAACTGCAATCGCTGCACGTTAAGGTGCCAAGCAATGATGCAAAACACTAACATGCGAGGAATGATATGACTTCCATTACAAACGCAAAAATTCTCATCCTGTCCACCAACGGCTTTGAACAGTCAGAGCTGGAGAAGCCACTGGCAGATCTGAAGGCAAAAGGAGCTGCCGTTCACGTGGCCACGCCTGACGGTTCAGACATCAAAGGGTGGGACACTGACGACTGGGGCGACACGGTGAGCGCCGATATCGCGCTCAAAGACGTCAACGTAGATGACTATGACGCGATCGTCCTGCCGGGCGGCCAGATTAACCCAGACATTCTGCGTGCAAACAAAGATGCTGTGGCGCTCATCAAGGCGTTCGGCAACGGCGGCAAAACTGTTGCCGCTGTCTGTCACGCACCGTGGTTGCTGATCGAAGCCGACCTGATCAAAGGCCGCAAGGCCACCTCTTACGGATCAATCAAAACCGATCTGATCAATGCTGGCGCACACTGGGAAGACAGCGAAGTGGTGGTTGATCAAGGCATTATCACCAGCCGGTCACCAGAAGATCTCGACGCATTTGTTTCGAAAATCGTCGAAGAAATCGAAGAGGGCGAACACGAGCGCAAAGCCGCATAACTCTCTTATCGCCAGAACAGAAAGGCCCCCTTTTCAGGGGGTCTTTTTGCTGGCCGCTGCTATTTCTCCTGCTGACAAGCCTAGGCCTTCCAGAATGCTCTGCGTTTCAGCACCCTTTCCCGTAACAGGCTGAGATGCAGACGGGTTGAACCGGCTGAACCGCGGCGCGGTTGCGGACTGAAGCACATCATCCGGGCGCACAAGGTTTTTGCGCGCTGCCATGTGGAGGTGGTTTGCCGCTTCCGAAAAGGTCAGCACAGGGGCAATGCAAGCATCCGTGCCTTCAAACAGATCGGCCCAAGCATCCCGCGACTGCCGAACAAAGATTTCTGCAAACTCCCGCGTACGCTCTGCCCACGTGCTGCGGTCATTCTGGGTCACAGCATATTCCGCCGGCATGTGCAGCTTCTCCAGCAAGATTGCATAAAACTGCGGCTCCAACGCGCCTACCGAGACAAACTTGCCATCCGCGCATGTGTAGCAACGGTAAAATGGTGCAGCCCCGTCCAGCCAGTTCTGCGCACGCTGCTCGCTCCATGTACCCTGCGCGAGCATGCCGTAGATCAGACCCATCATCGCAGGGACGCCATCGACCATCGCCGCATCGACAACCTGTCCTTTGCCGGACACACCCCTTTCGATAACGGCAGCAAGGACACCGAAAATCAGGAACATCGTGCCGCCGCCATAATCCGCGACAAGGTTCATAGGCGGCACAGGCGGTGCGCCGCCGTCTCCCATCGCGTGCAACGCACCTGTCAGAGCCAGATAATTGATGTCGTGCCCTGCCGTATGTGACCACGGCCCGTCCTGCCCCCAGCCTGTCATCCGCGCATAGATTACGGTGTCGGGGCACGCATCCGGACCTAAACCAAGCCGTTCCATAACACCGGGGCGGAACCCCTCAATCACGACGTCGCCTTGCGCGACAAGCAGCCTGGCAGCTGACAGGCCGGCATCCGATTTGAGGTTCAACACAACGGAGCGTTTGCCCCGCCGGTTGATGTCCGTCTTATCGGCAGGTGCAAACTCACGATCAATGGTGACTACATCCGCACCCAGATCGGCCAACAACTGACCCACTAATGGTGCAGGACCAAGCCCGGAGAATTCGATTACTTTCAGAGTTGCGAGTGGACCCTTGCTCATGCCGCCCCCGGTACAAGCACTTCACGTGCCCCCTCTACAAAGTGATCCATCGAAAGCGGCCAGACTGTACCCGGCCAGCGGAGTTCCATTTCGCGCTTACGCGGCCGGTACACCGCTGTATAAAGCGTCCCGAAACCGGCGGAAAACGCTGTCGAATACAAGGGCGGCTTGAGAAACGCGCCGATGAATTTTTCCTCGGGATCTTTGTGCATCCTCAAGCGGTTTAGCAGAAATCGCTCTCGCTCAACCGTTGCGGTGAAACGGGCGTGGCTGATCCATTCCACGTTTTCCTGATGGTTGGTCGCAACTGCGGCATGGGTGATGAGTGTTTCCCGATCCGGTGCCATCATGGCCGTGGCGTAGCGGCGCTTGCGGTCCAATACGGTAACATTGTAGCTCATATGCGTTGGAACACGCGCCAGAACGGCGGTCGCTTCGTCCACAGTTTCGCAAGTTTGCAGCACATAGCGTAGGATCAGCGGCACCCCAAAACCTTCTCCGACGATGCGACGGCCGCCAAATGTCAGCGATATGGACAGGCCCGCATCATTCACGCCATCCACCAATCCCCATAGTCCGTCAGAGATGCCAAGCACCTGACGGCCTGACCATTTCGTGTTCAGCGCCAGTTGGTCAAAAGCGTTGGGGTTGTAGTCATAGTTGCGCACCATGACCGGTTCCTTGCCAGCCCAGATTGCTTGTGAACAGCCTGACAAGTAGGGGGGCGGATTATAAAAGCTTAGGAAACGCGCGGCCAAATCGCCGCCGCCTGCCTGTGCGCAAAGATCCTCATACAGGGGGATCAGCTCTGGCATGTGCGTAGCAAGCGCACGGCGGCATTCACGGTACGTCGGACGCGCCGTTTCACCTTCCTGCAACCACCACTTGCGGTAGTCAGGCCAGTATTCAGCGAAAAGCCCGGCCCACTTGGGACCGGGCGTTTCAATATCTAAAGCGCGCCAGTACATCGGAGCCTTTCGTTAAAGAATTTTGAACGCCGGATCAGACAGTTCAGGACCGGCTTGCGCCGTGGGAAGCGGTTTGCCATCAACCGATTGTTTGATCCCGTGAATCCACTTTTTCGCCCGCTCATTCAACTGGAAACCCTTCGTCATCGAACGGCCGCGTGTCACAAGGATGCCAATGTCGGCCCCTTCGTAGCGGTATTCGCCCGGACGCAAAATGGAAAGGAAGAACGCTTCGTTCTCGCTCTCTACTGCGCGACGGTGATAATCGAAGCGGTCAAACACAACACTGCCGTCTTCTTTCATCTTGTAGATGCCGGTCTCGGGTGCTGCGGTGCAGATATCGACACTGTCTTCGGTATGCTTGATTACCATCTGCGACCAACCGTCGATGTTGTCTGGATCGGCCCACCGTGCGTTCAGCTCATCCACATCAAGGTTGAATTTTTTCTTTGAAAATTCGAGGAGATGGAAAAGGAACAGCGGCGCATCGGCATGTGCGAACGCGGCATGGTTGGTCATGGACGACGCCCCTGTGATACGCGGGTTCAGCTCGCCCAGCCACAGATCACCTGTTTTCTTGTCGATCAGGAAATCCAATTCGAAGTAGCCGCGATATCCTTCTTTGCGAAGTTGCTCACCGAATTTGAAGGTCAACTCGCGTGCTTTGTCGCGCACTTTGGGTGGGAAAGCGGTCGCGAGAATTTCATTCCCGCACCAGCCGCCGCGGTAGGGCGTCAGCTCCTTGAAGCCTACAAGCTCAGTCATCAGGGGGCCAACAATCGTGCCTTCTTTCGTCGCACAAGCCTCGATCGCAGCACCCCGACAGTCGATCCGCTTCATGATCTTGATCTCACCCTCGCCGATGATCTCTGATTCATGGCGGCGGAAGTCTGCTTCGTTTTTGATGAAGAAAGTCGTGTGACCACTGTCACCGAAAGCGGACTGCAACACCAGATCGTGTCCGATACCGGCTTTCTCGCATGTCTTCTTTAGGTCGTCATATGATTTGACCTCGGCCAGAACGTTCGGCACCGATGGCACACCTGCCTTGTTGCCGATGCGTACGGTTTCGATCTTGTTGTCCATCGACGTCCGCAGCTTGGCTTTCGGGAACCAGACGCTGGCACCCAGCTCTTTTGACAGGCGTTCAGTTTCCTCATCAAACATCAAGAAGACAAACTTCGGCTTGCCGCCGCGCCGCTTGATAAAGTCGATGACTTCTTTGTGCTGCAACAGGTAGTTGTTGATGTCCTCGATGGACTGGAATTCCGCATGCGGCTGCTCGGACGGGCAAAAGACGTTCGGGTGCTTGCCCCCGTAGCAGTCGATGTAGCAGATGTATTTGAAATTCTTGACCCACTCATCAAGGCCCAGAAGGTTGAAGTTCGTAGCCGAGATGAAATAGATCGGGTCTTCGTTTCGGTGAAAGAACCGGCGGATTTCAGAGATATTTTTCAGAACAGTAGCCATATTTGTGGTCCTTTTCTTAAGCTTTTGAGTTCGAGAGTTGTTTTGCGCTGACGCTGGCCAATGCTTCGTCCGTAAAGACACGCAGGCCAAGATCAGGACGGTAGCCGTGGATTTCGCTCACATCCAAAGCGCGCATGAACGACAGTATTTCGTCCGAGATGACCTGCCCTGGCACGAGGATCGGGAAACCGGGGGGATACGGGATGATGAACGAAGCCGACACGATAGTTTTGCCTTCTTCCATCGCATGTTTCAGCGAGCCATCCAGATCAAGATAGTCACAATTCGTGTCGTCATAGCTCAGATAATACGCCGTCCGGATGTCACCGTCTGTGGTGCTGTCCGCTTTGAACGCATCATGGAAGCGGCTGAAATCAGGCAGCGGCGGGTAGTGTTCCATCAGATTGGAGACACGTTTGTCGTGAGACAACCGCTCCATCCGGCTTGCATCGTCAAGCCGCTCGTCCAGCGACTTGGCAATCTCGACCAGCACTTCAATCAGATAGGCAACCGAAGAACGCGTGGTGCCGATGTTGGTCATGAACAGAACTGTATTGCGAGAGGTCTTGTTGATCTGGATGCCGTAACGATCCATCAAGATATCCGTTTTAAAGGTATCCCCGTCCCAACCTGTATTTCCGACCGACAAGGTGACCCGTGTGGGGTCGAGGGCGAATTCATCATTCTCCCAGCACTCCCACATGTCCGTCCAGCCTTGCTCGGTATCATAGTAGCTGGTCAGGCCGCTCTCACGGTGCTCTTCGGGGATCATATCGCCTGCGGTCAGGACCTTGAAATACTTGCTTAGCAAAGGATGGTCGCTGATGGCGCGCCGCATGGACATCGCCGCTTCGACCTGCCTTTGCACAAACTCGAAGCCTTCAAGTTCGACCTGTCTGCGCCCTACATCTAACGACGCAATGATCTGATAGTTGGGGGAGGTCGATGTATGCGTCATGTAGGCTTCGTGAAACGACTGTTCGACCTCGCCTTTGAAGTCCTGATCGTTGACGTGGATCATGGAACCCTGCCTCAAGGAGGTCAGCGTTTTATGGGTCGATTGGGTTGCATAGACCCGAACACGCGCATGCGGTGGCGGGATCAACCGAGTGTTTAGCAGCTCCTCATCGTCAGCATCTTTAAGGGCGACCTGTTGCGCTTCATATCTTTGCGCATGGGCTTCCGACTTGAGCTTTTCGCGCAGCATATTTGCCGTATTCATACCTGTCCGCTGGCGATACGTCGGGTTGAAGCGGGCAAATGCGAACCATGCCTCATCCCAAAGAAAGATCAGATCAGGCTTGATCGCGAGACACTCTTCCATGACCCGCTCAACATTGTAGACCAACCCGTCAAAAGTGCAGTTGGTCAGCAACAACATCCGGACTTGATCCAGCTTTCCAGCGGCCTTCAGATCAAGCAATTGCTTTTTGATGTCGTGCAGCGGAACGGCACCATACATCGAGTATTTATTCAGGGGATAGCTGTCGAGATAACAAACCTGCGCGCCAGCCAGCACCATTCCGTAGTGATGCGATTTGTGGCAATCGCGGTCTACCAGCACGATATCGCCAGGTTTTATAAGCGCTTGCACAACGATTTTGTTACAGGTCGAGGTGCCGTTTGTGGCAAAGAAGGTCTGCTTGGAGCCGAAGGCCCGCGCCGCCAGTTCCTGTGCCTCTTTGATCGGGCCATGGGGTTCTAAAAGGCTGTCCAACCCGCCGGACGTGGCAGAGGTTTCAGCTAGGAAAATATTGGGCCCGTAGAATGCGCCCATATCCTGAATCCAGTGCGACCGCGTAATAGATTTGCCGCGACTGATTGGCATAGCGTGGAAAACACCGGTTGGCTGTTTGGAGTATTCCACCAGTGCCGTGAAGAACGGGGATTTATTGCGAGACTGAACTCCGCGCAGGATGTTCAGGTGCAACTCCATGAAGTCCTCCTGATTGTAGAATACCCGCCTGCAAATACCCAGATCATGGCCCGCGATGTCCTCTACCGACCGTTCGGTGACCAGATACGCATCGAGTTCAGGCCGTACACGCGCGATCATCCGGCACAGCTCAGGGCCGTAATTCTCGGGCGTGATGGCGTCGATCTCTTTACGGCCGCCTGCCCGCGCCAGATATTGTGTAAGGATTTTTTGGTCGGTCTTCGATTTAAGCGTCAGTCCGGGTCGGACCACAATCGCTTGGATATTGTAGTTGAACAGAACCGCAATTAGCGCGTCTTCGATGCTGGGAACAACTACAGCTTCGTAAATGAATGCGTCTTCGGGACGGCGCATGCGGGTCACGTTTGATTTGAGCCAGCGTTCCTGATGCTCGTTCACGTTGTCGACGATCAATACTTCGAAGTAGGGCTTGGCCATTGCACGCGCTTCTGGCGGCAACATCGCCTCGTCATCATCCTCCTGATCGACACTGTCGCGGTCCAAAGGAATGTGACGGCGGCGGTAGGCACCGGTGGTCAGCGCCCGCGTCACGCGGTTCACGGCAAAGGCAAGATCTTCGAAGCTGCCATGATCAAACTGACGTATCAGGTGTTCAAAAGCCGCCATACCGGGAAAGGCCCAATAGGGCTCGATCACTGCGAGAGACGAGAACAATTCCTGAATCGTTTTGCCGAGGTCTTTACGATCCTTCGCATTTGGATCCCGCGTGATTGCGGCGGTGGCTTCACGCAAAGCGCTCCACCTGTCAGACCGCAATTTTATCGCTGAGGAATATTCGTTCATCGAATGCATACGTGTTTCTCCGCTTTGCGGAAAACCGTTGCATCCGTCCCCGGCACACCCTGCGCCGGGGAAAAGAAAACAACAGCTTAGCCGCTGGATGTTTCTTTTGTGTCTGTCAAAATTCCTGGTTTGACAGGTGGGTTTGGTATTGCTGCGGCAGGTGCCGCAGGTGTCGGGGTATGTGCCGGAGGGGATGCTGTTCCGGCAGTAGGATTGGGCAGGGGTTCAGGCGCAAATTCGGGCTGGGGTGTCGCAAACCCCGGCATCGCGTCTTGGCCTTTGAACGCTGGTACATCTGGTACCCGTTGCGCGGGCACATCAACGTGCAGCCCTGCGCGGTTTCCCTGTTGTGGTATTTCTAGTGGGCCCAACGTTTTCAGGTAGGCATCTGTTCCGCTGTTACGATCATAAACCGAGAAATCGGTACTGCGGTCGCGGAAGGATTTGAGAACCTGACCCAAACCTTTCATGCCTGCCTCGCGCTGGCGACGAACCATCGACAAGTCGATCTCGATCGGGAACATGTCTTCCTGACCTGCGGATTGGTGCAAAACCATAGATGTCGGATCAATCACACAGGATTTGCCAACCCCACCAGCGCCCAAACCGTTCACGTCAAAAATATAGCACTGGAATTGCGCCGCCGTTGCGCGTGCAATCGCAAGCTCTGCATCACGGTCAGTGGTGCCGGTCAGCACAGGGTGCAGCAGCACCTCGACGCCCTGACTGGTCAACTGGCGTGTCGTTTCCGGGAACCAGATATCGTAGCAGATCGAAAGACCGAAACGGCCAACCTCTGGAACATCAAACACACAAAAATCTGTGCCCGCCGCAATGCCTGCTTCATAGGGGCGGAACGGGAACATCTTGGCATAGCGACGGATCACCTCGCCCTCTGGGTTGATCACGACAGAGGTGTTGTAGATGCGGCCATCTTCCGGGTTCTTCAGGAACATGGACCCGGGGATCAGCCAGACGCGGTGCTTGCGGGCTGCTTCCTGAAACTTTTCAATCGTTTCGTTTTCTGGCGGCAGTGCGAAACGGTCAAGCGGCCCGAAGGGGGCCAGCTCAGAGAACAGAACCATCTGGGTCCAAGGAAACCGCGCCATCAGGATATCAAGCCGGTGGACCATACCATCGACGTTGGACTGAAGGGCGTTGACGTACATCTGCACGCCTGCAATTGCGAAAGGTGTCATAACTGGTCACTCCGTGAGAAACGGTGTGGCGGGACAATGCCCCCATCAAACACACCGGATTGCACGCTCCTTACGCCTATAATGGCGCAAGGGAAACAGTCGATTTCACCCCTGCTTAACACGATGCCGTGGAGCATATATGGACGCTGGACGCGAATTTCAGTTACGCCGCCTGCGCCCTGCGGGATGATTTCTCCGCACGGCCACGCTGCAGGAAGACGACCAACGCCAGTAGAAGCAGCGCCGGAATGAACATGAGATACTTCGACGGTTGCGATACAGGCTTGAGAACACGCAAGACTTCCTGATCCCAGTCCAGCCCCGCATTCTGGGCGGCAGAGTCAAAGCTGACATCGTCGATGATCATCTTGTCGCCATCTGCGCGGAACAAGAGGCCCGCATTCTCCAGCTTTTCTTCTCCGTTTGCGCCTTCGCCAATCGGCAAAATAGCCACAAATTCGATCGGATCACCCAGATCATTTACCCCCGCAACGCGCAGTCGCAGATCATCACCGGCCATTGTGTCGTTCGCAGCCTGCTGGATCTCGGTCGGTGCAACCTCGTCATAAGGCGCTGACACCATGTCCATCCAGAACCCCGGACGGAACAACGTGAAAGCGATCAGCAGAAGGGCAATCGTTTCGTAAAAACGGTTTTTGGTCAGGAACCATCCTTGTGTTGCCGCCGCAAATAGCAGCATGGCGATGGTGGCCACGACAAAGACGAACAAACCCTGACCCCATCCGACACCAATCAACAGCAATTCGGTGTTGAAGATAAAGAGGAATGGCAGAGCAGCCGTGCGCAGAGAATAGAAGAAGGCAACCACACCTGTCTTGATCGGATCACCACCGGAAACCGCCGCAGCCGCGAAGCTTGCAAGCCCCACAGGCGGCGTCACGTCCGCCATAATACCGAAATAGAACACGAAGAGGTGTACAGCGATCAGCGGCACAATCAGGCCGTTCTGCTGACCAAGTGTCACGATCACCGGTGCCAGAAGCGCGGACACAACGATATAGTTCGCCGTTGTTGGCAAACCCATTCCGAGGATCAGTGACAGCACCGCAGTCAGCGCGAGGATCGCAAGAATATTACCACCCGACAGAACCTCGACCACATCCGCAAGCGCAGAGCCAACACCCGTCTGGCTTACGGCACCGACGATGATACCCGCAGTCGCCGTTGCAATACCGATACCGATCATGTTGCGCGCACCGGTGACAAGCCCGTCGATCAGGTCAAGGAAACCGTCCTTGATGTCCGTCGCAAGCTTGCTCTGCCCGCGCATGATCGCCATCAGCGGACGCTGTGTCAGCAGGATGAATACCATGTAAGCAGATGCCCAGAAGGCCGAAAGACCGGGGCTGAGGCGATCAACCATTAGCGCCCAAACAAGCACAACTACCGGCAGGATAAAGTGCAGACCGGAACGCGCTGTAGGACCGGGCATTGGCAATGCAGTCACTTCGTCATTTGGATCATCCATCTTCAGCGGCTCTTCTTTGCTCGCGACATAAAGCAGGCCGATGTAGACCAACGTGATGAAGGCGAAGATGATGTAAGACGCAGTTTCCGGGAATGCCGGACGGATCCAGCCCATGCCGTAGTAGACAGCGAAGGACAGCGCGCAGATCGCAGCAATTGCAAACGCTGTGCCAACCAGACGCTGGACGATAGGTTTGGGTGTATATGCGCGAGGCAGGCCCTGCATACCGGCTTTCATCGCCTCAAGGTGCACGATGTAGACCAATGCGATGTAGGAAATTACCGCCGGCAGGAAGGCGTGTTTAACCACGTCGAAGTACGGGATACCCACATATTCGACCATCAGAAATGCCGCGGCCCCCATCACAGGAGGCATAATCTGGCCGTTCACCGACGAGGCCACTTCGACAGCGCCCGCTTTCTCGGATGAGAAACCGACCTTTTTCATCAGCGGAATTGTAAATGTGCCCGTGGTCACCACGTTCGCAATGGATGAGCCGGAAATCAGCCCCGTCATCGCCGATGCGACAACGGCCGCTTTGGCGGGACCGCCACGCATGTGACCCATCAGGCTGAATGCGACTTGGATGAAGTAGTTGCCCGCGCCCGCACGGTCCAGAAGGGAGCCGAACAGAACGAACAGGAAAACAAAGCTGGTCGAAACACCCAGCGCGATGCCAAAGACACCCTCTGTCGTGATCCACTGGTGATTCACGATCTCGGACAGGGAGTTACCTTTGTGCGCGATGATGCTTGGCATATTCGGACCGAGCACAGTGTAGAGCAGAAATACTGACGCCACGATCATCAGCGCAGGCCCAAGGGCGCGGCGCGTTGCTTCGAGCAGGATCAGGATACCGATGACCGCAACAACATAGTCTTGCGTGATCGGCGCACCGACCCGCGTTGAAATATCACGGTAAAAGAAGAATAGATAAAGTGCAGCGCCTGCACCCACGAGGGCCAGCGCCCATTCCCAGATTGGCACATGATCCTTGGGGGAGCCCAGAATGACAGTCGCGGCAACCGCAATTGCGGGGATCGGGATCCACCAGACGGCGACACCATCTTTGGCAGCAACCATAAACAAGGCTGCCAAAGCGAGCGGCACAATCACACCTAGGGCAAGTTGAAAGGTCGTACGTGCGGCGGGGAACGCCATGATACCTAGAAAGACCGCAAATCCCAGATGGATCGAGCGGGCCAGCGTATCGTTAAACAATCCGAAGGGAGACGCGATATAAAGCTGGAACAAGGACCAGGCCAGCGCCACCAGCATAAGCAGCATTCCAACACTGCCTCCGGCGTTTCTGCCTCCGGTATCAGAAGAAGCGACAAGTTCGTCCAACTCGTTCTGGCTTAATCCACCGCGCCCTGCGGCTTCGGCTTCGACAGCTGCGGCTTGCTGCTGGTCATTATTTGTCATCGTTTTGTCCCCCTGTTGCCCCGCGTTTTCGCGGGTGCAAATCGTTGGCCGGACTAGGGCCCCAAGGCGGCGACATGTGTTACAGCCGCCACCTTGAATGTCTTAAGCGTCAGATTGGATTATTCGATCCAGCCGCGCTCTTTGTAGTACTTCGCGGCACCATCGTGCAGCGGCGCAGACAGACCACCAGAGATCATCTCTTCTTCGGTCAGGTTTTCAAACGCAGGGTGCAGGCGCTTGAAGCGATCAAAGTTATCGAAAACGGCTTTAACAACCTGATAGATCGTATCTTCGTCCACGTCAGCGGAGGTCACGAATGTCGCCTTCACACCAAAGGTGTTCACCGTTTCATCCGTACCCTTGTACATGCCGCCGGGAATGGAGGCCGCAGCGTAGTAAGGGTTGTCCGCGATCAGCTTTTCGATCTCGGGGCCGCCGACATTCACCAGCTCTGCGTCAATTGTTGATACCGCTTCCTGAATGGAGCCGTTGGGGTGACCAACAGTGTAGATAATGGCATCGACCTTGTTGTCGCCCAGCGCGGCGGCTTGCTCTGCTGGTTTCAGCTCGGATGCGAGCGCGAAGTCGTCCAGCGTCCAGCCTTTGGCGTCCATCACGACTTCCATCGTGGCGCGCTGACCTGAACCGGGGTTACCAATGTTGACGCGCTTGCCTTTGAGATCGTCAAACGACTTGATGCCGCTGTCTTTGCGCGCAATCACGTTGAACGGCTCACCATGTACGGAGAAAACCGCACGCAGCTTGTCGAACTTGTCACCCTCAAACTGGGAAGAGCCATTGTACGCGTGGAACTGCCAGTCGGACTGGGCCACACCCATATCCATGTCGCCAGCCTTGATCGCGTTGATGTTCGCGATGGAACCGCCGGTGGAGGGGGCCGTACACTTCAGATTGTGGTCGGCCGTACCACGGTTAACGAGGCGGCAAATGGATTGACCGACGACGAAGTACACGCCCGTCTGACCACCGGTGCCGATTGTGATAAACTTTTCCTGAGCTGTCGCCATGGTGCCAGCGGTCATCGCACCGGCAACTGCGAGCATCTTGAACATTTTCATGATTCTCTCCCTTTTTTGCTTTTATGAGCTGCTGTTTACAGCAGATCGCCTTGGTATAGAGGCACGTTGATCCGTGGCCGTTTGACCCGAAAACCGGACTTAATCAGCCGCATTTCGCCTCGCTCCCTATTGTAGTTTTTGGTTCTCTGACCCAACCACAAGAGGAATCTCCAAGTAGCCTAGGAGGGATTACATTTATCCACAAGGGAGCTTTTAGATTATTGTGTAATCCGCACTAAATGCCTGTTTATACTGTCGAATATATGAACGATTTGCTTTCGTTTTGAGCAGTATCACCCACCTATCACTTGCCACACGATGCAAAGAACGTCAGGTCTTGATATACTGAAATCGCGAAGCCAGCAGGGAAGCCCATGCCAGATCTAAAATCAATGACCAGATTCTCGACTTTCATAGGCGTGATCGCTCTGGCTCTCATTTGCTTCATCCTTATTTTCGCGTGGTCCGGCTGGTTTGTCCTCCCGTTCATCCTCTTCGCGACCTTGTCGGGAATGGGTCTTTATGACGTTACACAGACCAAACATTCGATCCTTCGGAATTATCCGGTGCTGGGTCATATGCGGTTTTTCTTTGAAGGGATCAGACCTGAGATCCGGCAATATTTGATCGAGTCCGATCAAGATGAAGAGCCCTTTTCCCGCGATGCGCGTTCGCTTGTTTATCAGCGTGCAAAGGGCGAAGAAAGCGCCCGCCCTTTTGGCACCCGTATGCGGGTATACGATGCCGGCTATTCCTGGGTCACGCATTCGGTACAGCCGGTGCATATCGACAATTACGATTTCCGCACAACTATTGGTGGGCCTGATTGCAAAAAGCCATATGCGGCATCTCTCTACAACATTTCCGCAATGAGCTTTGGGTCGCTTTCCGCTAATGCGATCAAAGCGCTGAACACCGGTGCCAAGCTCGGCGGTTTTGCCCATGATACCGGAGAGGGATCGGTCAGTCGTTACCACAAGGAGGGCGGCGGTGATTTGATCTATCAACTAGCCTCAGGATACTTTGGCAGTCGGGCACCGGACGGGTCGTTTGATCCTGAGAAGTTCCGCGAGACAGCATCATTGGATCAGGTCAAGATGATTGAGCTGAAGCTAAGCCAGGGTGCAAAGCCGGGACATGGCGGTATGCTGCCCGCTTCCAAGATAACACCAGAGATTGCTGAGGCGCGTGGCGTGCCAATGGGGCAAGACTGTGTATCCCCCGCCGCCCACTCGGCTTTTTCCACACCAATTGAAATGATGGAATTCATCGGCCAGCTGCGTGACCTGTCCGGCGGCAAACCCGTTGGTTTCAAATTGTGTATCGGCCACCGTCGCGAATTTATGTGCATGGTGAAAGCGATGCTCGAAACCGGTATTGTGCCGGACTTCATCGTCGTCGACGGAACCGAGGGCGGCACCGGTGCCGCCCCTGTTGAGTTCTCAAATCACGTAGGCATGCCCATGATCGAAGGGCTGACCTTCGTGCATAACACCCTGCGCGGTGCCGGTCTGCGCGATCAGGTCAAGGTCGGCGCAGCAGGCAAGGTCGTCTCTGCCTTTGATATTGCAAGGGCGTTGGCGTTGGGCGCTGACTGGTGTAACTCTGCGCGCGGCTTCATGTTCGCAGTCGGCTGTATTCAGGCCCAAGCCTGTCATACCAACCACTGTCCGGTCGGGGTAGCGACGCAGGACGAAGTGCGGATGCGGGCATTGGACGTGGGGCACAAAAGCGAGCGTGTCGCGCGGTTCCACTCCAACACCATGCATGCACTGGGCGAGATGACGGGTGCAGCAGGCTTGCATCATCCAAGTGACTTTCTGCCATACCATCTGATGCTGCGGCAGGGTGACAAGAGCATGGCAGAAGCCAGCGATGTCTTTGCGTATCTACCCGAAGGTTATCTGCTGGATGACAATGCTGAAGACTTCAGAGGCAACAAGTCACGCTGGGCACGTGCCCGCGCTGACAGTTTCGCACCCAGAGAATGATCGCAGAGAACCCGCTGAATGAACCAGAAATGCAAAAGGCGCGCCGGATATCCGACGCGCCTTTCTTAATGTCTCGGGCTATTAAAGCTTAGCCTTCCGCGACAGCCGCCTGAACCGCAGCTTCAAAGATCGCGAGACCTTCTTCGATGATCGCATCAGACGCCGTCAGTGGCACCATGATTCGCAGCGCGTTACCGTGCATGCCACAGCTCAGCAGGATCAACCCACGCTTAAGCGCATGTGCGACGACCCGCTTGGTAAAGGCGGCATCCGGCGCGATTGTGTCGAAATCTGTAACGAATTCGACCGCGACCATCGCGCCAAGGCCACGGATGTCCCAGAAACGGAACGGGGCAGAACGCGCGCCGATCTGAGCAAAACGTGCTTTGAACATCTCACCCATCGCAGTGGAACGGGCCAGCAGACCTTCGTTTTCGATCGCATCAATCGCTGCAATCGCTGCGGCACATGCCACAGGGTTGCCGCCATATGTGCCACCAAGACCACCGGGCTCCATCGCGTCCATCACGTCGGCGCGACCGATAACACCAGCCAGCGGATACCCACCGGCCATCGATTTCGCCACGGTGATCAGGTCCGGCACAACACCGGAATGCTCGATCGCGAACCATGTTCCGGTCCGGCCAAAGCCTGCCTGAACCTCGTCAGCGATCAACATGATACCGTGCTCGTCACAGATATCGCGAAGTTGCTGCATCATCTCGAATGGCACCGGCACATAGCCGCCCTCGCCCAGAACAGGCTCGATGATGATAGCCGCAACACGCTCTGGCTGTGCATCTGTCAGGAACAGGTTCTTCAAGCCAGTGATCGCATCCTCGACAGTGATGCCATCGCGTACGTTCGGGAAAGGCGCGCGGAAGATATCAGCCGGGAAAGGACCAACATCTTTTTTGTACGGGGAAACCTTGCCGGTCATGCCAAGCGTAAGCAGTGTGCGGCCATGGTAGCCACCGGTAAAGGCGATAACGCCCGGACGGCCTGTCGCGGCACGGGCGATCTTTACGGCGTTTTCGACAGCTTCGGCACCAGTGGTGACCAAAAGCGTTTTCTTGGGCGCATCACCCGGGGCTAGCGCGTTCAGACGCTCCGCCAGCTCGATATATGGCTCGTAAGGAACAACCTGAAAGGATGTGTGTGTATAGTGGTCTTCTTGCGCTTTTGCCGCCTCGATCACCTTGGGGTGACGGTGACCTGTGTTCAGCACGCCGATACCGCCGCAGAAGTCGATAAAGCGGTTGCCCTCTACGTCCCAAAGTTCAGCATTCTCAGCGTACTTTGCATAGATTGGCGCGGCAGACGCAACACCACGTGGCACGGCCGCTTCACGGCGCGCAATCAACTGGGCGTTCGTCAGATCAGCATTCGCAGCGGCAACAGCGTCAGACACAATCGTTTTGGCGACTGTGTTGGTTTCTGCCACGGCTGGCTTCTTGTTTTTCGGGGCGGCCTTGCGGCGCGGTTTCTTGGCAGTGCTGGACATTTCCAATAATCCTTTGCTGGAGACGTGTCAGGTACGTTTAAAAAATCCTATCAGCATGTTTAATATACTTGTCAATTCCTCATTTTCACGAAATTGAAGCTATCAGAACGTCTCGGCCGGATTTTGCTTGTGACAACAATGCTGTCTGGCGCTACGAAACGGTAATGAACCTGCAAGGATTATGTCATTGGACATCGGACACCGCCTAAAAACCATCCGAAAGCAACGCGGCCTGTCCCAGCGGGAGCTGGCCAGCCGCGCTGGTTTAACCAATGGCACTATCTCCTTGATCGAACAGAATCGCACCAGCCCCTCTGTTGCTTCGCTCAAGAGCCTTCTGGACGCGATCCCGATCAGCATGGCAGAGTTTTTCTCAACACTGGAAGATGACCACACACCAAAGGTCTTTTATAAAGCCTCCGAGTTCACCGAGATATCGCCGGCTAGCGATGGTGATCTTTCTTTGCGCCAGTTGGGCGATGCGCAAAACCACGCGCTTCAGGTTCTTCACGAAAGCTATCCACCCGGCACCGATACGGGCCCCGAAGCGATTTCGCATGAAGGGGAAGAGGCTGGCATCGTGGTGCGCGGAACGATCGAAGTGACTGTCGACGGTAACAAAGCGGTTCTGCAGCCCGGAGATGGCTATCTGTTCGACAGCCGCCTGCCCCATCGCTTTCGCAACATCGGGGACGAAATCTGCGAGATAGTGAGCGCCTGCACACCACCCAGCTTTTGAGGATTTGAAAAAAGCCCCCCAAATTACTTGGGAGGCTTTTCCTTATCGGCCTGGGTAACCGCGCCGATCTGACTTTGTCAGCAGGTTGTAACTACAGCTACTCCCGCTTGTTGGTGGTAAGCACGGCAATTACGATTGCCGCCAAAATCAGACTGGCCAAGCCCCCCAGAAAAAGATCTGTGGACATGTTTGGCCCTTCCTTTTTGCTCTTGTCGTAAATCCAACTGTCGCTTTGGTGGTCTGGTTCCCCGTCCCGCACAATTATTTTGCACATGCGGCATCATTCGGCGCTTGTTCAGTAATCGTATGTTGGCTTGTTACTCTGAGGAACTGGAAACGTAAGCACCATTTCATAGCTGTCTTCTGTCTCTGTCACCTCGACCTGACCGTTAAGCTGTCTCGCGAATGCTTCGATCAGACGCGACCCTAGCCCGGTACCCGCCTCGTCGGTTTCGCCACCTTTGCTATTAATTAATGACAGGCGTGCGCTTTCAGGGCCGGTGCTGACCAGTTCGATTTCGATGCGGCTTTCTGACCTTCCATCCTGACAGATATGTTTAAGCGCATTGGTCATCGCCTCTGAAACGAGAAGGGTAAGAGGAGCGGCATCATCCGCTTCGATGCTCAGCGGTACGTATGACTGCTTTACGTCGACATTCGAACCAGGTGCCAGACCGACCGATAGCAACTGGTTCACCACCTCTTTCAACAGAACGGCGACATCGACGCGTACCAGTTCATCGGTCTGGTAGAGGTTCTTGTGAACCGTGGCGAGACTGAGGATACGCTCCTGCAGGCGGCGCAATACCAACTTGGAATCTTCGGTCTTGGCCTGTCTGATCTGCATGTTCATGATCGACGAGATCATTTGCAGGTTGTTCTTAACCCTGTGATGGACCTCTTTCAGAAGGATATTCTTTTCGCGCAAAGAGTCTTCCAGCGTGGCCTCATCACGCAGAATGGATTCGCCCATGCTGATGAAAGCCGCTTCCATCTCGACCAGTTCGAATGGCACGCCATTGCCCAGCAATTTCCGTGGCAGGTTGCGGTTGATCGCAAAGCGCCGCATCTGTCGCCCAAGCTTGCGGATATGACGGATGGCTAGACGGTTTAGCGCCCAGAAGGCAACGATCAGGCTGGCAGCCCACATCGCGACAGGCAGGAACGCAGTCAGCCGTTCAAGGAAACCGGGGTTGAGGAATGGCGTTGTGGTTGGCCATACGGCGGCCGCGTGAACCGCGCCCGGCACCAGCGGCATGATAGAATATACACGCTCGACGCCCTTTTGGTTGGGCGCGAACACAACGCTGGGCGGCTCTCCCACGAAATCTTCAAAAATCCGCCCTTTGGGCACTTCGCTTCCTGCCAGATCCAATCCGCGTTCCGTCGTCAGGATCTCACCATCCTCATTAAAGGTTATCAGCGCCAATGGTTTCATCGGGCGATCCGGTTCGACCACACGGTCGAATGTGTCTGACGGGATGGAGACCGACAAAAATCCGGTTGTGTCGCTGTTGGCGCGGATTGGGATCGAGACCACCGTCACCGGCCGCTGGCTATAGGCGCCGTTTTGCAGCGCTGTTGCCCTCAGTTTCTGCTCATCTACAATTCTGCGGAACCCTTCAGAGTCCGAGAAATTGAATTCGTTATCAGCCGACGAGCACTGCATCCGGCCATCCGTGCGGATAAAACCCACCAGACTATATTGAGAGTTGGCACGTTGGTACGCCCGCATAAACTCGGAACATCGTTCGGTGTCTGTGTGCATCAACTCCACAATCGGCACCAAGGCGGATGCGGTGCTAAAAGCTGTTTGCAACACAGCGCGCTCTGCTGAAGACGCCTGTTCGGTCGCGGCCAGCAAAAGGACGTCCGCCGAGGCGCGGTTGTCCCGCGCGATCTGCTGTGTCTGGCTGATTGCGATTAAACCGATAGGGAGAAGGGCGAGCGAAAGAAAAAGGAGGACCCGCACAGCGAGTCCCCTAAAGAGCTGGCCCTGAAAAAAGCCTGATGTCATGATCAGAAGCTGGCGATTTTGGAGCCTGAAAGCACCGACATCGTTGCGTCGTCGGTCATCTCAAGTGGCTCGTCTTCGTTCAATCCCATGATTTCGGCAAGCTGCGCGCGTGCTCTGTTTGTCCGGCTTTTGATCGTGCCGACGGCGACGCCGCACATTTCGGCCGCTTCTTCATAAGAAAAACCGGATGCGCCAACCAGCAACAACGCTTCGCGCTGCTCATCCTTCAACTGCAGCAAGGCACGCCGAAAATCAGCCATTTGCATGTGTCCGTCATGAGCCGGCTTTTCCGCAAGGCTTTCGGTAAAGACGCCATCAACGTCGGCGACTTCGCGTTTCGCTTTGCGTCGGTTGGAGTAGTATGTGTTTCGCAAGATTGTAAAAAGCCACGCACGCATGTTGGTGCCGACTTCGAATTTCTCGATGTTTGTCCAGGCTTTAACCAAGGTGTCCTGCACCATGTCATCTGCGATTGAACCGTTTCTGGTCAAGCTGATCGCAAAAGCACGCATCGCCGGAAGGTGTTCTACCAACTCGTCGCGCGGATCGCTTGCTGCGGTCATTTCGATGCGCCCTGATCGGAATCCTGTTTCTTCAACTGACTCAACAAATCTTTGAAACGATCTGGAATCCCTTCATCAAGTGTTTCCTCGAACACCTTCTTGAGGTTATCATCAATCGCACGTTCGCGGTCTTGGTTAGTTCTTTTATTCACTTGCTGGACCTCTGGTACGCCAAGGGGCGTTCACTTATTTCTCACTCACACGGGAACCAAACGCAATCTGAATGTGTTTGGTTCCAAGAAAGTCAAAAAAGATAAGGACGGCCATCATGAACGATGACACAGGGCAAACTGGCATCACTGAACAACTGGGGCAAAGCATCCCATACCTGCGCCGGTTCTCGCGCGCGATGACAGGCAGCCAGCAGAGTGGTGATACATTCGCCGCTGCTACGCTGGAAGCAATCCTCGCAGACCGGAGCGTTCTGGATGGTCAGGATGTTAAGACGGGACTTTTCAAAGTCCTTTATAGTATTTGGGCCAGTGCCGGTGCGCCGGTAGAAGAAGGTGAGCACGGCGCGCGCGCCAAAGCACAGCGTCGCTTGGCAAGCCTCACCAACAACAGCCGCGAAGCGTTGTTGCTGCACACGGTCGAAGGGTTTTCATTCTCAGAGGTCGGCACGATCATTGGCGTAGACCAATCCGAGGCCGAAGAGCTGATCAGCATCGCGCGCCGCGAAATGGCCGACAGCGCGTCCGGCTCTGTGATGATTATCGAAGACGAAGCGATCATTGCAATGGACATTGAATCCATCGTGGCAGAGATGGGCCACCGCGTCACAGGCATCGCACGCACCAGAGACGAAGCGATTGCGCTTGCGTCCAAAGATGTCCCCGACCTCATCCTCGCCGACATCCAGCTTGCCGATAATTCGTCCGGCATCGATGCAGTGAACGACATTCTGCAAGAACTGGGTACGCGTCCGGTGATCTTTATCACTGCGTTCCCTGAGCGGTTGCTGACAGGCGACAAACCAGAGCCTGCCTTCTTGATCTCGAAGCCCTATTCCGTCGATCAGGTCATGTCCTCGGTTTCCCAAGCGATGTTCTTCTCGTCGACAGAAACTCTCAACGCCTGATTGGCACACAATCGACGAAAAGGCTCCGGTGAAAGCCGGGGCCTTTTTATTTGAGGAACATTTTCTGTTGAGTGGCGTTCTACCAGTAACTGAACGCAATCAAAGGAGGGCCACGTTATGGCAACGTCGTCAACTACACAGAAAAATGGCATCTCAAACAAAACAGACATCTCTGTTGAAGATTTGTCCAAGCAGATCGAATTGTTGAAAAGCGATATCGCTGGGCTGACATCTTCCGTCAGTGAATACACGGTCGCTAAAGGTACAGCCGCCAAGGATACGGCAAAAGCCAAAGCCGAAGAGCTGGCTGCCGCTGGTAAAGACAAGGCGCTTGAAGCGCAGCTGCATACAGAAGAGTTCATTCGTACCCAGCCAGCAACCGCACTGGGCATTGCAGCTGGCGTTGGCTTTCTGGTCGGCATGATCACGGCACGTCGATAATATGTTGTCTGGCTTGATAAATCGGGCGAAGCAATCCGCATCCCGCACAGCGCGTAAAACCGCGCTGGGCGGCGCTGCCGGTTTGTGTTTAGCCGTGGGAACCGGTTTCTTTACCGCCGCCGCGTGGCTTTATCTAATCACCGTAACAACGGCGCTGAACGCGACCTTAATTCTGGGCGGAGCGTACATGGGGATCGGGTTCATCCTCATTGCCTGTATGTCCATGGTCGGTGACAAGGTCCCGCAGAAGTCCACGGAGCAAGATACATCACTCGTCCCCGATGCTGACTTCAGCAAGTTGATGGCAGCATTTATGACCGGACTAACGGCTGGGCGGCGATCACGCTCCTGACGGCCTCACTTAGTGTTTCATTAGAAAACGGACGTTGTACCCAGCCTGCAATTACCGCTTCGTCATGAACGCTATTGCAGACCGAATTTGTAACCAACACGATCTTTGTCTGCTTGTGTTGGCAGAGCAGTGACCCAACAGTATTATTGACCTCGTCAGACGGCACCGAAACGATTGCCACGACGTCACCCTGATGGTTTTCGATTTTGCCTTTGATGCCTTCGACGGCGTGTGTTCCAACGACCCGACACTCTTCATAGAGGCCGGTCAGTATCTCACAGATGTCGCTTTGAATAATTGCATCTGGCTCAATCACAACGAAAAGCATGGCAGCATTGTCCGATTGTAAAATTCGATAATAGCCGTCTTGGCGATCCCGCGCGTTAAACTAAGACATGCTGCAAGGAATAAATTTATGGCTACCAAGTGCGAACACTGCCCGCTTCACAGCAAGGACCTGTTCGTGTCTATGTCGCGGGAAGAGCTCGAATTCATGCAACGATTCAAGGTTGGCGAACTAACGGTCAATCCCGGCACGCCAATCCTGCTTGAAGGGTCGAATGCGGCGCAAATGTACACTGCGCTTTCTGGTATGGGCATCCGCGACACATCGTTGAAAACGGGGGAGCGGCAGGTAATCAATTTTGTCTTTCCCGGAGATTTTATAGGACTTCAAGCTGCCCTCTTGGGCGAGATGAGCCATTCCGTCGAAGCCCGCACCCACATGCGTCTTTGTGTTTTCGACAGGTCAGAGTTCTACCAGTTTTTCCGCAGCAATCCTTCCCGCGCTTTCGATATCACTTGGCTTGCCGCAGTCGAAGAACATTTCCTTGGTGAGACGCTGACCTCTCTTGGTCAGAGAAGTGCCACCGAAGCAATTGCCTGGGCATTTCTGAAGGTGTTTCAGCGCGGCAAAGCGCTCGGTCTGACCACCAACTCGCAAATGGCCTTTCCCTTCACTCAACGCGATCTTGCGGATGCCTTGGGCCTATCCCTGGTCCATACCAATAAAACTCTCGCCAAGTTGAAAGACCGACAGCTGATGTCATGGCACGACGGCATTCTACAGATTAACAATCTGGAGCTCTTGGCAGAGGTCGCAGTGTCCGACACCGATCCATTGCCAAAGCGACCGCTGATGTAATCAGCTTTCGATTTCTACAATTGTATCCGCCGCCACAGCGCCGCGCGACCCGACAGGCATATTCGGCCCGATTGTGCTGTCCTTGACTGTTCGCAGCTCGATTTGTACATTCAAGGCGGCACCATAGAGCACGATAAAACTGCTGATCCACAGCCAGACCAACATCGCGACCACCGCTCCAATGGATCCGTAGACCTGATTATAATTTCCGAAGTTGGCAACGTAGTAGGCGAATCCGACTGACAGGATCATCCAGAACAGAACAGCTACGATAGAACCGACAGAAAGCCACTTGAACTGGGCGGCTTTGCGGTTGGGACCGAAGCGGTACAAAAGACCGATTCCGACGAAAAGCACCACCACCGCAACAATCCACCGTAGCGCATCCACCAACAAAGTTCCGACCAGTCCTAATGGGAAGAAGGCGAGCATCACAGGGATCACCACAAGGCTGATCAACGCAACGATCCCGACACCCACCAGTGCGACGGTCAACAATAGCGCACGCAGATAGTGCTTTGCAGTATTGCGATTACGCTCGCCATAGACCGCGTTCAGCCCGATAATCATCGCACCAACACCCGCACGCGCCGACCAGATCGCGATGAAAACCGAAAGCAGTCCGGCCCAGCCCAAGGTGTCGCTGTTGGTCGTCACAAGGCTGACAACCTGCGCGTTGATAATGTCGTAAACATCTGACGGGAATAGCCCACGCATATCTTCAAGCTGCGCGATGACGACGACAGGATCTGAGATCAGGCCAAGCACGGCAATCAGCGCCGCTAGAGCGGGAAACAACGACAGCATTGAAAAGAACGCGACTCCAGCTGAGATCAGCGCCAGATTGTTCTCGCCGATGTGCGCCAGACTGCCCTTGAATGCCTGCCAGTAACCGCGAAGCCCTATCTTGGGTGCGTATGCCGCCAACGTTAGTGCCCCTTCTTGTCATGTCCTTCAACATCATCACGGACCTGACCCCAGGCTACCAGCGTGAAGATAAGGGTACCGCCAATGATATTGCCCGAAAGCACGGGCAGGAAGAATCCGAAAAGCGCATCGGAAAGGCCAAGATCGGATTGCAGCACCAGTACCGCCATTTCTACCGAACCTGCAACAATATGGGTAAAGTCGCCCGCGGCAATCAACCAGGTGAAGGTCAGGATCAGAAAAAATGCATTCTCGTCTGCCTGCGGCAACATCCAAACGATCAATGCAACGATCACCCCGGCAGGGATAGCCCGCCAGAACCCTTCTGCAGCCCCCATTCCTGTGGCATGATGGGACAACTCGTTTATGGCCGGCAGCAGCTCGGAAGGCACCGCTGGCGTCATGACAAAAAGCGCTGCCGCCGCAAAAGCGCCAACAACATTGGCGGCCAACACAATTCCCCAAAGCCGCATCACACATCCGAGCGCGTTCAACGTCCGGTCACGCATCAACGGCAAGACGGTCGTGATCGTGTTTTCGGTAAATAGCTGCATCCGGCCCATGATGACGGCAAGGAAACCGAGTGAATAGCCAAGGTTCTCGATCAAAAATCGTGCAGGTGTGTCCGGTAGATAGGTGCGAAAGATCGCTTCGCCCAGTACCGATAGGCTGATGAGCATCCCTGCTGCGATACCGGACCAAATGAGTGAGCGTTTCGTCCGCGCGAGCTCTTCTTCGCCTTCCCGTCGTATGACCTCGTAGATCAGCTTCGGTGACAGCGCCGTTGCGTCCTTTACCGATTGCTCATTGTCTACTTCTTCGCTGTCTTTTTGGTATTGGGTCACAAGAGGTGGCATCGCTGGTCATTCCTTACGTTCATCCCTGTGAACTAGCGCGTTAAGGCCTGTTTGGTAGAGCAGACTAAAATCCGTTGCACCTTCCGGCGTTTTGTCAATGATGCGGCCAACCGGAAAGGACCCTTGATGATTACCCATTCTACCGACCTGACCCATGCAATCCGCAAGAGCTTTGCTCATGTGGACAGCTGCCCTTTTCAGGGACCGAGGATCTTTTTCGAGAATGCAGGCGGTGCGCTGACATTGAATGCGGTGGTCGATACGTCGGCTACATATGCGGCGATCCCTGACAATCAGGGGCGTGACAACCCTGCATCTGCTGCGTTGACGGACGTTATCACACAGGCCAAGGCGAAAATGGCGGTGTTCTTTAACGCGCCCGAAGGGAAGTTCTTTGTCGGCGAATCCGGGACGGAGCTTACGTTTCGCCTGATCCGTACTGCGGTTATGGGCAGTTCGGACACAGGCGCGGTCATTGGTTCTTCCGTGGAACATCCCGCATCGCGTAGTGCAGCGATGCATTGGGCAGAGGTCGCCGGAAAACCATATATCAGCGTACCTCATGACGATAAAACGGGTCAGGTCACGCCGGAAGCTTATGCAGCGTTAATGACCCCGAACGTCACCGTTGCGACCATCCTGCACACGTCGCCTGTGACCGGTATCGCAAATGACGTTGCAGGCATTGCGCGCGCCATCCGCCAAATCGCCCCCGATGCGTTCATCATCGTTGACGGGATTCAGCACGCCAGTCATGGCCGTATCGACATCGCAAGCTACGACATCGACGGATATGTCGTATCCCCGTACAAAGTCTTTTCGCGTCACGGCTACGGCGTTGCATGGGCATCCGACCGCCTTACAGCACTGCCAATCGAGACGCTTAGAAACGGACCCGAAGGCAACTGGGAGATGGGGACACGCGATACCGGCGCATATGCGACCTTCACCGATGTTGTGACCTATTTTGACTGGCTAGGGGGTGAGGTGAGCGACCAGACCGACCCGCGTGCCCGGATCGAGGCGGCAGGTGCGGCAATTCATGAGCATGAAAAAGCACTTACCGATGCGATGCTTTTTGGGGTAGATAATCTGCCCGGCCTTGCCGAACTGTCCGGCGTGACCATTCTGGGTGGCGCAGAGAATCCCGACCGCGAGGGACTTGTTTGTTTTGCGCTCGATCATGTTCCTGCGTCGGATATTGTCGATCAGTTAAATGCGCAGGGCATCCGTACCCACATCCGCCGCGCGGACCATTACTCAGGTAACATTCTAAGACCCCTTGGTCTGGAAGCTGCCGTGCGCGTGTCTCTCTGCCACTATAATACGCTTGAAGAGGTCCGCAGCCTTCTGGCCGCGATGAAAGATATCTCGGGCTGATCCATAGCGCTTGCCAAAGGCATAGATACGGTAAACGATGCCGGCATGAACACACCTCTTTCTGCCGCCATCCACGCCAAGCGGGACGATCTGATCGCCCTGACCCAAGACATGATCCGCATGCCGACGCTCAATCCGCCGGGTCAGGATTATCTGCTTATTTGTGAATATCTGGAGAAACGTCTGTCCGGTCACGGGTTCCAGACCCAGATGATTCGCGCCTACGGGACACCCGGGGACAGCGACAAGTATCCACGCTGGAACATCATCGCCCGCCGCGAAGGGAAACATACGGGCGATTGCGTCCATTTCAATTCTCATACCGATGTGGTCGAGGTCGGCGCGGGCTGGACGTTTGATCCTTTTGGCGGCGAGATCTCGGACGGCAAGATTTACGGTCGCGGCACCTGCGATATGAAAGGGGGTCTTGCCGCATCGATCATCGCCGCAGAAGCGTTTATAGAAACGCATCCGGATTTCGCAGGCGCGATCGAGATTTCAGGCACGGCGGATGAAGAAACGGGCGGCTATGGCGGTGTGGCTTATTTGGCAGAGCACGGTCATTTCAGCCCCGACAAGGTGCAGCACGTAATCATTCCCGAACCGCTGAACAAAGACCGGATTTGTCTCGGGCACCGCGGCGGTTGGTGGGCCGAGATTGAAACCAAAGGCGAGATTGCGCATGGGGCCATGCCTTTCTTGGGCGATTGCGCCGTGCGGCACATGGGGGCCGTCTTGCAAGAGTTCGAAGACAAACTGTTCCCTGCAATGGCAGAACGCTATACCGATATGCCAGTTGTGCCCGAAGGCGCGCGGCAATCAACGATGAACATCAATTCTATCCATGGCGGAGAGAACGAACCGGAACCGGGTTTCACCGGATTGCAGGCCCATTGCGTGCCGGATTCGTGCCGCATCGTTATTGATCGCCGATTTCTGGTCGAAGAACCGTTGGATCAGGTCCGTGACGAGGTGACTGGCCTGTTGGAAGGGCTGCGCAAAAGCAGACCAAATTTCGACTATGAGCTGACAGAGCGTAATTCAGTCCTGCCTTCAATGACGGACAAGGAATCGCCGGTTGTGCGGACGGTTGCCAAAGCGATTGAAGATGTGATGGGCAAGTCACCGGAGTATGTCGCCTCGCCCGGGAGTTATGACCAAAAGCACATCGACCGGATTGGCAAACTGAAGAACTGTATCGCCTACGGGCCCGGTATTCTTGATTTGGCGCATAAGCCCGATGAATACATCGGCATCGATGACATGATCGACAGCGCTTGCGTTATGGGTGCTGCGCTGGAAACCTTGCTATTGCCCCAGTCAGACTAGAACGCCTGCGTGGTGCCCAGCGCCAGACCGTCGATGATGGCCGTCAGCGCCGCGCCGCGATGGACCTGTGCCGATGGCAGGCGGCTGGTCAAAGCGTTCTCCACCACTTGCATCAGGCTTGAGCCGCCAACAAAGATCAGGTGCGTCACTGCATCCGGTGCAATTTGTGCTTCGGCCAGAGTTGCCTCTGCCGCCTCGCCGATCTGATTCGCCAATCCCGATAACTTCTTGGTCATCATCTCGGCCGGTAAGGGCAGAACCGCCTTACGCTTAAGCATACCCACACGAATGACCGGATTTTCGACATCCGGTGTATTGGCCATAATCTTGCCCGCCTCGACGGCAAAGGCCAGATCGTGCCCCAACTCCTCCTCCAATACCTTGACCAACCGTGCGAGCCGCGTCTCGTGGACCGCAAATTTATGCAGATCCTTTGCTGCACGGATGGTGTCAGGACCGTAAAGAAAAGGGATTTTTGCCCAGGTCGCCAGATCATTAAAGATACCGTTTGGGGCCAGATGCGTATCGTTGCCAAAAGCGTGACGGATCGGGCTGCCCATGCCCAACTGCGGCATCACCCGCGTAATGCTTAACCTGCGGTCAAAATCCGTACCACCGATACGCACACCGTAACTGCCCAGAATATCGATGTCCTGCGCACCTTTTTGACGGAACAGGGTAAAGTCAGAGGTACCGCCACCAATATCTACGATGAGACCCAGATCACCGGACTGCATGACGTCACGGTTCGCAAGAGCAGCCGCTTCTGGCTCATTCATAAATGCAACATCGTCAAAACCTGCTCTGGCATAACACTCTTTCAGATCGACAAGCGCCTGAGCATCCTTTGCGTCATCCTCCGAATGAAACCTGACCGGACGACCGGACAGGGCCTTTGTAAATGTCTCGCCTGTCGCCGTTTCGGCTCTGGTCTTCACTTCGTGCAGAAAGCGGGCGATGATATCGATAAAGTCCAACCGCTCTCCAAGGAGCATCCTGCTTTCTCGGATCAAGCGCGTGCCTAAAAGGCTTTTGAGGCCGCGCATGTAGCGACCTTCGTCTCCGCGCAGCAAGGCTTCGCTGGCCTCGGCACCGACACGCATCTTCTTGCTCTCGAAATCGAAGAAGACGGCCGTCGGCATTGTCAGTTCATCCCCCTCAAGCGGGATCAGCTGCGGTGTGCCGTCAACAGAAATACCTGCCGCCGAATTCGAGGTTCCAAAATCGATACCGAGGGTGCCGGACATAATCGTTCTCATTTGTTCAAGGATGCCGTCCCTAATTGGAAGATTGACCAAAGGCAAACCCCTGCCCGAAATACTGGCGCTGCTTGGCGGAGTTCTGTAGCCTGATCCCAAACCAACAAGGGAGACCACCATGTTCCACCTTCGCCACCTGCTTTTGGGTGCCGGCACTGCAGCTTTGATGGCCGGTGCGGCACTTGCCAAAGACGATATCACCGTCGCGATCCAGCTTGAGCCACCTCACATGGATCCGACATCTGCTGCGGCGGGTGCCATTGATAGCGTGCTTTATTCAAACGTGTTCGAGGGGCTGACCCGTTTCATGAGCGACGGCTCCGTTGTGCCTGGTCTGGCAGCGTCTTGGGATATCTCCGAAGACGGGCTGACCTATACCTTCAAACTGCGCGAGGGTGTGACGTTTCATGACGGCACGAAAATGGACGCAGAAGATGTGAAGTTCAGTCTTGACCGGATCGGTGCCGAAGACAGCGCAAATGCGCAAAAAGCGCTTTATGCCGCCATCACCGAAGTGAACGTCATCGACCCGATGACGGTCGAGGTGAAGCTGTCAGAGCCGAACGGCAATATGATCTTTAACCTTGCATGGGGCGATGCCGTGATTGTCGCGCCCGAAAGCATCGAGAACATCAAACAGATGCCCGTGGGCACAGGCGCGTTCAAATTCGAAAACTGGACACAGGGCGACAAGGTCGATCTGGTCCGCAACGATGCTTATTGGGGGGATGCCCCCGCACTGGCGAAAGCGACGTTCAAATTCATCTCTGACCCGACAGCGGCTTTTGCCTCTGTTATGGCTGAAGATGTCGACGTCTTCGCGGGCTTCCCTGCGCCTGAAAACCTGCCGCAGTTCGAGGCTGATCCGCGCTTTCAGGTGATCGTTGGTTCAACAGAAGGCGAAACCATCTTGTCTACCAACAACAAGATGCCGCCGTTTGATAACGTAAAGGTTCGTGAAGCGCTGGCGCACGCGATTGACCGTCAGGCGATCATTGATGGCGCGATGTTCGGGTTGGGAACACCCATCGGCACACACTTTGCGCCACACAATCCTGCCTACGTCGATCTGACTGCACAATCTGCCTATGATCCCGCAAAGGCTAAGGCACTGCTGGCTGAAGCAGGTTTTGCTGACGGGTTCGAGACCACATTGCACCTTCCACCCCCATCATATGCACGACGTGGTGGCGAAATCATTGCCGCACAGCTGGCCGAAGTGGGCATCAAAGCCGAAATCACCAACGTCGAATGGGCGCAGTGGCTGGAAACCGTATTCAAGGGCAAGAACTTTGGCCTTACCATCGTCAGCCACACAGAGCCGATGGACATCGGAATTTACGCAAACCCTGATTACTACTTCCAGTATGACAACAAAGAGTTTCAGGACCTGATTACCAAGCTGAACACCACAGCCGATCCTGACATGCGGAACCAGATGATGGCTGACGCGCAGAAGATCATCGCGGGCGACTATGTGAACGGCTACCTATTCCAACTCACCTTGCCAACGGTTGCCAAAGCAGGCGTGCAGGGGCTTTGGGAAAATGCGCCCACGCAGGCGACTGACCTAACCGGCGTTAGCTGGACAGAGTAAACCTTGATCCGGCGACATAAAATAGAAGCCTCCACCTCGTGGGGGCTTTTTATATTCCCGACCTTTGCTGCAATAGCTTTACGCCAGCGCGAATCTCTTCACGCAGTGGCCCCTCGCGTGGCGCATCACGCAATGTAGTGAACCAGTGTTGCGGCGGATTCTTACCTCTTCGGTTTCCGTCGAAACGCAGTGCCCGCAGCACCAGCTCTGCTGCGTCCGGCAAAATATCAGGTGCATCCAGTCCATTCAGTAGCCCCCAAATCTGCGTCCAAAGCCGCCCCACGGACCAAGGATTATATCCCCCGCCCCCTAAGACGAGCAGTCTGGGTGCGATCCCCAACAACCCCTTTAACACCGCAATATGCGCGTTATTGCTGAGCTTCATGTGCGACAGGGGGTCTTCTTCGATGCCGTCGGCACCACAAAGAAACACGATGGCATCCGGCTTGAATGCGGCAACTTTGGGCAGGATCAGACTATCCCGTACAAACGCCATTTCGCTGTCATTGAACCCGCGCGGCACCGGCAGGTTCAGCGCATTGCCACCTGCATCATTTTCAATCGGACCACTGCGGGGCCAAAGGCGGTCTTCGTGAACCGAGATCATGAGGCAATCAGGATCACCACCGAACCCCGTTTCAACCCCATCGGGATGATGCGCATCAATGTCTATATAGGCGATCCGGCGTACGCCGTGATGCCTGAGTGACAACATGGCCAGCACAGGATCATTCAGGTAGCAAAACCCGTTGGCGCGATCCGGCATGCCGTGGTGCGTACCACCCGCAGGATTGTAGATGACACCACCATCACGCAGCAATTCCCCTGCGAGGATCGACCCTCCTGCGGCTGTTGCCGGTCTCGTAAAAATCTCGGGAAATACAGGATTTGTGACACTGCCAATGTCATGGCGTTGATGGTCCTGCGCGCTGGCCCTCTGCTCTGCCTGCACTCTTTGCAGGGCATTTATATATTCAGGTGTGTGCCAATGCGTCAGCGCCTTGGGCTTGGCGCGGGGTGATGTAATAAACTGATCCGGCGGCAACCAGCCCAGCGCCTTGCTCAGATCCATCACGGTCGAAACTCTTGGCACCCGTAGCGGATGCCAACGCCCGTAACTGGAGTGGCGAAAAATCTCGTGACCGATAAACAGCGGGCGTTTCATCGCCAAGAGATAGGCTGTGTCGCTCGGAAGGCCAACAACGTTGCCACACGACATGAAAAAGGGCACCCGAAGGTGCCCCAAATCAATTGGTTCTCGCTGAGATTTAGCGGTCGCCGGATTGGCCGGCAGCTGCTTCCAACAATGTCGCGTCAGAGAAACGCTCACATGTGCGGTTCAGCACACCGATCTCTTCTTCCATACGCGTTTCGTCGTCGTTCGCATCGGCGCTATCGGTGGCGCGAAGGTTGTCAGCGTCGTTTTCCGCGCCCTCTTCAGATGCTTCGGTTTCTTCTGTCTCTGTACCGCGGTCGGTACCGTCGGCTGGCTCAACGTTGTCGTTCAATTCCATCACGGCCATCATAGCGGCCTTGTTCTGGTCTTCCGGTGACAGGTCCATATAATCGGCGCATGTCATGTTGTTTACATCAATGTGTGCGGCGGCAAATGCGGGCACTGACATGCTGCTGATCAATGCGGCGGCGGTAAGTGTTTTGAAAGTCGTTGTCATTTCGTAATCTCCTCATGTTCTGTTGGGAATACAACACGACCGATTGCCCAATCGTTCCGCAAAATTTTCAAGAGCGCGAAAATTATTCTATTAACCATCTGTTTTATATAAACTAATTCAGAGGATTAATTCTTGTTCGGGTTACAGCCGGATAAGGCTGGATGTCGCTATGCTCTCGGTTTCGGCGTCGTCCAGGCACAAGCTGCGTCCATTTTACCAAAGACATCTGGACGCCGGATTGCGCCGCGCCTAACCTTCCACAAATGCTGCGCTACACACTGAAACGTCTCCTGTCGCTGATCATCAGCCTTGCCGTGGCATCCCTCGTGATTTTTGCCGTGATCGAGATTGCGCCCGGTGATCCGGCCTCCTTTATGCTCGGCATGAATGCCCAGCCCGAGACTTTGACCGCATTGCGGGCCGAGCTGGGTCTCGACCAGTCGAAAGTGCAGCGCTATCTCACATGGGTGGGTGGGATGTTGCAGGGAGATTTCGGCACGTCCTACACCTACCGCACCCCCGTGGCACAGATGGTTGCAGACCGGATGTGGGTGTCTCTGCCTCTTGCGCTTTACGCGCTTGCGTTAAGTACCATCGTCGCATTTCCGGCGGGCATCTATGCGGCCAGTCGTCGTGGGCAAACCGGTGACATCAGCGTGATGGGTGCCACGCAATTAGGTGTCGCTGTGCCCAATTTCTGGTTCGCTATGATGTTGGTTCTGATCTTTGCCATCAATCTGCGCTGGTTCGCGGCCGGAGGTTTTGTCGGCTGGGATGCCGGTTTTTGGGCGGGGCTGCACGCATTAACTCTGCCTGCAATCGCGTTGGCTCTTCCGCAGGCCGCTATTCTTGCGCGGGTGATGCGTTCCGCCCTTCTTGATGTTCTCGGAGAAGACTTCATTCGCACCGCGCGCGCCAAGGGCCTTAGTGCGCGACAGGCGTTGTGGCGGCACGGTGTGCGCAACGCGCTTATCCCCGTGCTTACCATTATCGGTTTGCAGTTCTCGTTCCTGCTTGCAGGGTCCATCATTATCGAGCAGGTCTTTTATCTGCCCGGATTGGGACGGTTGGTTTTCCAATCCATCTCGGCGCGGGATCTGATTGTCGTTGAATCTGTTGTGATGCTCTTGGTCTTTTCGGTGATCCTTGTGAACTTTCTGGTCGACCTTGCCTATGCTCTGGTCGACCCGCGCCTGCGGTCCCGCACATGAACCGCAACCTGATCATTGGCAGCGGACTATCGTTGGTGTTTGTGCTGGCCGCATTGATCAGCTTTGTCTGGACGCCCTTTGATCACGCGGCGCTGGATATCCCCAACAAACTCAAGCCCCCGTCTGCGGGCCACTGGCTCGGGACGGATCATTTCGGTCGCGACATCCTGAGCATGATCATGGTCGGTGCGCGCACCTCTATCGCAGTGGCGCTGGTCGCGGTCGGGATTGGAATGGCTCTCGGCATACCGCTGGGGCTTTGGGCGGCGGCGCGAAGTGGCTCTCTCGTGGATGAGATTATCATGCGCGGTAACGATCTGGTCTTTGCCTTTCCCAGTCTGGTGATCGCGATCCTGATCACCGCGATATTCGGCGCAGGTGCGATTAATGCCATTATTGCCATCGGCATCTTCAACATCCCTGTATTCGCCCGCATTACCCGCGGTGCGGCGTTATCGCTTTGGCAGCGTGAATTCATCCTGGCCGCCCGCGTGGCAGGCAAATCCGCGATGCGTATCTCGGCAGAACATATTCTGCCCAATGTCACGAACCTTTTGATCGTGCAGGCGACAATCCAGTTCTCTCTGGGCATCCTTGCCGAAGCAGGGCTGAGCTATGTTGGTCTTGGTGCGCAACCCCCGACCCCCTCATGGGGTCGCATGCTGGCCGATGCGCAAACACTGGTTAGCATTGCGCCCCACATGGCACTGATGCCAGGGTGTGCGATTATTCTTACTGTGCTGGGTTTGAACCTGATGGGCGACGGGCTGCGCGATGCGCTTGATCCGCGTTTGAGGGTCAGCCGCGTATGACCTTGCTTGAGATCTCGAACCTGAACCTTTCGATCTATGGCGTCGATATTTTGCGCGATGTCACCCTGTCTGTTGCCGAACAGGAGATTGTGGCCGTTACCGGTGAAAGCGGTTCGGGCAAATCCATGACGGCCATGTCAATCCTGCAGCTGCTGCCAAAAGGCGCCGACCTGAACGGCCATATCATGCTGAACGAAACGGACCTTATCCGTCTGCCAGAGGCCGATCTGTGCAACCTGCGCGGCAATGACATTGGCATGGTGTTTCAGGAACCGATGACAGCCCTGAACCCTGTGCAGACAATCGGTGCCCAAGTCGCAGAGACGATCCGTGTGCATAGTCCCCAGACCAGCCGCGCTGATGCAGCGGCACAGGCTGCTGAGACTCTGACACGTGTGGGCCTGCCGCAAGACCGGTTCCCACTATCACGCTATCCCCATGAATTGAGCGGGGGTCAGCGGCAAAGGGTGGTGATCGCGATGGCAATCGCCCTGCGTCCGCGTTTTCTGATCGCTGATGAACCTACAACTGCGCTGGATGTGACGACACAAGCGCAAATTCTCGATCTGCTTACGTCGCTGGCACGCGACGAGGGGATGGGTCTTTTGATTATCACCCACGACCTTGCTGTCGTCGCAAACATGGCGGACCGTATCGTTGTCATGCGCAAGGGCGAGATCGTAGAGCAGGGCGAGACACACCAGTTGCTGCATAATATGCAACATCCCTACACCAAGGCGCTGTTTGCTGCGTCAAACCATCAGGTGGACCTGCCCCCATCCCCGCAACCGGAACCGCTTCTTGAGCTGCGAAATGTATCTCGTGACTACACGCTTCCCCGCACGAGCCTTTTCGGTCCACAACGGCATTTCCGTGCTGTCGATGATGTGTCCTTTACACTTCAAAAAGGTGAGCGTCTTGGACTCGTAGGGGAAAGCGGATGTGGAAAATCGACCCTAACGCGGGCTATTTTGGGGCTGGAGCAGGTTCAGGAAGGCTCGATTACGTTAGGTGGGACGCCCGTGTTTTCTGGCAGTCGCCCCAATCTTGAAGTACGCCGCAAGATACAGGTGGTGTTTCAGGACCCTTACGGCAGTTTCAATCCCCGACACCGCGTTGACCGGTTGATTACCGAACCGTTCCATCTGCTTGAACACGCGCCAACGGGTGCCGACCTTCAGCGAGCCATCGACGAGGCATTAACCGCCGTCGGTCTGAGCCCCAAGGACGCCACGAAATATATCCACGAATTCTCGGGCGGGCAGCGCCAGCGTATCGCTATCGCACGCGCCTTGATGATCAAGCCTGAGCTGATTGTTTTTGACGAAGCGGTCAGTGCGCTTGATGTTTCCGTTCGTGCACAAATCCTTGACCTGCTGGCCGAACTTTGTGGCTCCTATGACCTCACATACCTCTTCATCTCGCATGATTTGTCCGTGGTCCGAACGGTCACAGACCGTGTTCTGGTGATGAAGTCCGGCAAAATCGTAGAACAAGGACAAACCAGCGTCGTGTTTGAACAACCGCAACATCCCTACACAAAAACGCTTATCGAAGCAGCGCCCGTGCTGCCGGAAATCGGAGTATCCGCATGACGAAGCCTGTCAACATTGCTGCAAAGCTCAGCCAGATCAACACACATTGGGATCCGCACATAATCGCAAACTACAACGACAACGATATCATGGTCGTCAAATTTCAGGGCGAATTTCCGTTTCACCTGCATGAGGACACCGACGATTTCTTTCTGGTGCTGCGCGGCGAGATGGTAATGGATATCGAGGAGACCTCACATCCGGTCAAAGCAGGCGAAATATTTGTTGTCCCCAAGGGAGTGACGCACAGACCGCGGTCAGTAGCGGAATGTGAAGTCCTCCTGATTGAGCCGAAAGGCGTCCCTAACACGGGCGATCCAGCGACAGCTTCCGCTAAATCCCGTCTATAAGATGACCCGAAGGAGCATCCCATGACCCCCGGCCCAAAGAACCTGATCACCGATGTCGCGGGGCTTCGCGTAGGCAACGCACAAGATGAAACACTGAAGTCGGGCGCAACCGTAGTGGTCGGCGATGCGCCTTTCACCGCCTCTGTTCACGTGATGGGCGGTGCACCCGGAACTCGCGAAACGGATTTGCTGGCCCCTGACAAATCAGTCGCCGCTGTCGATGCGTTGGTACTGTCCGGCGGTTCATCTTTTGGTCTGGATGCCTGTTCGGGTGTGGTGGACGGACTGCGCAAGGATGGGCGTGGTTTTGCAGTGGGGCCTGCGAAAATTCCACTGGTTCCAGGTGCGATTCTCTTCGATCTGCTCAACGGCGGTGAGAAGGCGTGGGATGAGAACCCCTATCGCGCCTTGGGCCGTGCTGCCTACGATGATGCCGCGACTGATTTCGACATCGGGACTGTGGGTGCCGGCACTGGTGCCCTGACCGCAATGATGAAGGGCGGCTTGGGCTCCGCTTCGCTTGTCCTCCCAGACGGCAGCACCGTCGGGGCCTTGGTCGCGGCCAATCCGGTAGGAGCAGTGACAACACCGGGGGACCGGCATTTCTATGCAGCTCCGTTCGAGATGGACAATGAGTTTGGCGGCCACGGCCCTGATCCGGCAAGCAGTCTGGGCCTGTCGCGCGACAGTCGTAAAGTACAAGCGATGTCACCGCGTGAAAACACGACCATCGCCATCGTCGCCACAGATGCGACCCTATCAAAGGCTGAATGCCAACGCATCGCCGTCGCGGCGCATGACGGGATCGGCCGCGCGACGGTACCTGCGCATACGCCAATGGACGGCGATCTGGTGTTTGCATTGACCACGGCGACACGCCCACAGGGGGACGTGGCATTGATCGGACATGCGGCATCGCTGGTGCTTGCCCGGGCCATTGCGCGCGCTGTGTTCGCCGCCTCGCCATCCCCGAATGATCTCTTGCCCTGTTGGAGCACACTAAATGCCTGAACTGAAACTTTCCGATATCACCCTGCATTACGAAGTTGACGGATCAGGGCCGCCGGTTCTTCTGTTGGCCGGTATGCTAAGCGACAATGCGACGTGGCTTCCGCTGGTTCCTCTGTTGTCTGAACGGTTCACCGTCATACGCCCCGACAATCGCACCACAGGCCGAACGGAACCCAAGGATGCAGCTGCCGACTGTGCCTTGATGGCAGAGGACGCAATGGCGCTAATGGCGCATCTAGGACATGAGAAATTTCACGTGGCCGGTCATTCGCTGGGCGGGCTTTTGTCGCTTGAGATCGCGCATACCGTTCCTGATCGCGTGGCCACAGCGACAGTGCTCGCTTCAGGGCGCGTCCGCTCCCCACGTACCGCATCGTTGTTCAGCACCTTACTCGCGATCAGAGGTGCCCCCGAAGGGGAGGAAATGTGGCTTCGGGCATTTTATCCATGGGTCTTTGGCAATCAGTTCTTTGAAGAACCCGCCCGCATCGAGGAGGCGCTGATTGCCGCACGCGCATACCCTCACGCGCAATCATTTGATGCGATGAAGCGCCAGGTCGCCGCCTTTCATGCGTTCCGTCCCAAAGCAAAAATGGCTGAAATTACGTGTCCGGCGCTTGTGCTCTATGCGGGTCAGGATTTGATGATCCCGCCCGATCTGGCGCGCCCCAGCTTTGCACCGATCCCAGACCTTACCGAAGCCACGATCGAGCATGCCGGCCATTCTATCGTCTGGGACGCCCCGACAGAGGTCGCGGCGCATTTGACAAGCTTTCTGGACGCAAATGCCCTTTAACAGAGACTAGATCGCGTCGATCTGATTGGCGGGGGCGGCCTGTTGTAGCGCGGGAATTTGCATGCATTCGGCATGGATGCGGTTGATGATCGGGCACCCTGTCATGTCGACGTCAAATCGCCCATTATTCAGGACTTGCGCATATAGGCACAGGTCCGCGATGGTCAGTTGATCACCATGACAGAACCTGCCGGTCTCTGGCTCTGACACCAACCGCGCCTCAAGTGCTGCCATACCGGCACCAGCCCATTTGCGGAACCACGCCGCTTTGCCTTCTGCATCTACGCCGTATTCCGTCTCAAGGTGTTTGAGGATGCGCAAATTGTTCACCGGATGGATGTCCAGCGCTACGATATGCGCCAAACTCCGCACACGGGCGCGGCCCCATGGATCAGCGGGCAAAATGGGTGGTTCAGGATGGACCTCATCAAGCCATTCCAGAATGGCGAGCGATTGCGGCAGCGACCCTTGCGGCGTCACCAACGTTGGCACCAGTCCTGAGGGGTTGAGCGCGAGATGCGCCGCGCTGGCCTGCTCCCCCTTCAGCAAAGAAAGCGGAATATAGTCAAATGCCAACCCTTTGAGGTTCAGCGCTGCCCGTACACGTACCGATGTCGATGACCGGAAGTAATTATGCAGGGCAAATTCGCTCATGCTCTTGGTCCGATTGTCACCTCAAGGCCGCCAACACCCTCGACACCACCTGTGATCAGATCCCCCGGCACCACAGAGGCGACGCCGGCGGGTGTGCCGGTCATAATGAGGTCACCGGGTTGCAGCGTCACAGCGTTTGACAGGATCGAGACGTGTTCGCGCACGGACCAGATCAGGTCTTCGATATCCGCGTCCTGACGCATTTCGCCATTCACAGCCAACCAGATACGCCCTTTTTCAAGACTGAAAACATTGGCGATAGGTCTGATTGCGGCGATGGGCGCAGAGTTATCAAACGCCTTGCCCCAGTCCCACGGGCGGCCCATCTTCTTGGCTTCGGCTTGCAGGTCGCGGCGGGTCATGTCCAGACCAACTGCAGCGCCCCAGATGTGATCCATCACATCTTCTTCGGCAATGGCATCGCCACCCTTACCAATTGCCAGCACCAGCTCAATTTCGTGATGCAAGTCTTCGGTCAGTTTCGGGTAGGGCATTGTGCAGGGTGCATCGATGGCCGCATCCGCCGGTTTTGTGAAAAAGAACGGCGCTTCCCTTGTCGGGTCTTTCCCCATCTCGCGGGCGTGAGCTTCATAATTCCGGCCCACGCAGAAAATTCGCCGGATCGGGAACCGGTCCTCGGAGCCTTGTACCGCCAGACTGGCTTGTTGTGGCGCATCAAATACGTACATTCGTTCGGACCTTTCTGTGGGCTGACTTTTCTGAGCAGATCGGGCCTAACGAACACGCCCTGCGCCGCCACGTCAATGGTCAGCCCCCTGTCACGTCGGTATTCCGGACAAATCTTGCAATATCGGACAATCGGGCCGACTGTCGCCTGAACAGGAGTTTACCAGATCACCCAATGTGGCGCGCATGGCATGAAGTTCTGCCAGCTTACGATCGATCTCGTCCAGATGGCTGAGAGCGACAGCTTTCACATCAGCACTCTCACGATCCTGATCGTCATAGAGCGCCAGTAGCGTCCGGCAGCTTTCCAGTGGAAAACCCAAAGACCTTGCCCGTGCAAGAAACGCCAGCTTGTGGGTGTCGTTGACTGAAAACACGCGGTACCCGTTGGAGCCGCGGCCGGGCTGGATCAAACCGACATCCTCGTAATAGCGGATGGTTTTGACCGGCAGCCCTGTGGCTTCGCTTACCGCTTTGATGTTCATACCTTACCTCCCGCCTTACGCAGACGCAGCGCGTTTGCCAAAACGAAAACTGATGAAAAGGCCATGGCCCCCGCCGCCAATGCAGGCGACAGCAGAATGCCAAATGCAGGATACAAGACGCCAGCCGCCACAGGGATCAAGAGCGCGTTGTATCCGAAGGCCCAGATCAGGTTCTCTTTGATGTTGCGCAAAGTCTTTCCAGAGAGATCAAAGGCCCGCACCACGCCAAGCAGATCACCGGACATCAAAACGACATCAGCCGTTTCAATTGCAACATCTGTACCCGTTCCGATAGCAATCCCCACATCTGCTTGGGCCAGAACAGGCGCGTCATTGATACCGTCCCCGACAAAGGCTGTCTTGCCATGTTCGGCCTGCAAAACCTTCAATGCTTCAGTTTTGCCTTCAGGTAAAACGTTTGCGATGACGTGATCAATACCCAATTTTGACGCCACAGCTTCTGCAGTTCCCTGCGCGTCACCAGAGATTAGGGCGATCAGTAGACCGCGTTCCTGCAGTGCTTCAATGGACTTACGGCTGGTTTCGCGAATTGGGTCGGACACAACAAGAAGCGCGAGGTTTTGCCTGTCATCAGCTGCGTAAAAGACTGTACTACCTTCGGCTTCGGCGTGGTTTTTCTTCTTTTCGAAAGAAGTAATATCAATGCTCATTTCCTGCATTAATGCTGCATTGCCGACTGTAACTTTACGCCCCTCAACGATGCCTGAAATCCCGCGACCGGTGTGAACCTGAATCTCGTTTGCCTTGAGAGGTTTGCTTCTACGCTCCTGTGCGTATTGCAACACGGCATGCGCCAGCGGGTGCTCAGAATGGGCTTCAATCGCCGCGATGGAAGCAAGGAATGCATCGCCAGGATCGGCACCAATACTGTCAAATGATGTCAGCATAGGTTTGCCCAAAGTAACCGTGCCGGTTTTGTCCAGCGCGACCACACGAACCTTTTCCAATGACTGAAGCGCATCCCCCTGTCGAAACAAGACGCCAAGTTCTGCCGCGCGTCCCGTGCCGACCATAATGGAAGTCGGCGTGGCCAAACCCATAGCACAGGGGCAAGCGATAATCAGGACAGAAACGCCCGCTACCAAGGCATAGGACAAGGTTGGTGCAGGTCCGAAAAAGAACCAAACACCAAAGGTCACAATGGCTATGGCGAGGACGGCAGGCACGAACCACAATGTCACCTGATCCACCAAAGCCTGAATCGGGAGGCGCGCACCCTGTGCTTGCTGAACTAGTCGGATGATACGCGCCAGTGCGGTGTCTTTCCCCACTTTCGTCACGACACATGTCAAACTACCGGCACCGTTAACCGTACCGCCCGTAAGCGCGTCACCCGTCGATTTTGCGATCTGCATCGGCTCACCGGTCATCATGCTTTCGTCGACAAAGCTCGTACCCTCAAGAACTTCTCCGTCGGTTGGAACCCGCGCGCCCGGTTGGAGGAGGAACACATCCCCGACGTGCAGCTTGTCCACCGGTGTATCTACCCAGCCGGTGCCTTGTTGAACCTTCGCTGTTGGCGGGCTCAGATTGACCAGCCGCGTGATCGCTGCACCTGTCCGACCCTTGGCGCGTGCTTCAAACCAGCGGCCCAGAAGGATGAGTGTGACGATAACGGCCGCGGCTTCAAAATAAACCGCCCGCGTTCCCTGCGGCATTACGGATGGCACCCATAGTGCGACCGTAGAGAACGCCCATGCAGATCCGGCACCAAGGGCGACCAGACTATTCATATTCGGTGCCCGTCGCAGCAAGGCGGGGATACCGTTGGCAAAGAACCCGCGACCGGGCCCCAGCAGAACAGCGGTGGTCAGAACAAACTGGATGATCCAGCTGGTCTCATGCCCGATGGTGCGTCCGATTAGATGATGCAGGGACGGGATCAAGTGACCGCCCATCTCAAGGACAAAGACCGGCAGCGTCAGGGCAGCAGCGATCAGAAAGTCACGGCGGTGCTGCATGGTTGCGGCATCCCGCTCCACGGCGCGATCCTGCGCGTCGTCGCTGTCAGTCGCCTTCGCCGGATATCCGGCATCGGTACTGGCGTTTTCAAGCTCCTGAATTGAAACGACGCCGGGAACGAAGGTCACGCTCGCCGTCTCATCTGCTAGGTTCACCTGCGCTTCAATGACGCCCGCAACATCCTGCAGCGCCCGCGTCACCCGCCCCACACAGGAAGCGCATGAGAGATTTGCAATATTCAAGCGGGCGTGCGCGGTCTCGACTGGATAGCCCGCCTGCTGCAATGCATCCAAGGCGTCGGAAATGACCTCAGGCTTCTCTGGGGATAACTGCGCAGTTTCAGCCGCAAGGTTGACCGCAACATCCTGCGCGCCTGGAACGGAATTTAACACCTTTGTCACGCGGCCAACGCAACTGCCGCAGTGCATGTTCTTAATAGGTAATGTGACTGTCGTACTCATCGCATGCGCCCCGATCGGTGATATCCGGTTAGATAGAGGTTCCAGCAACTGGAAGGTCAATGCGTACGAAATAGTACTCTTTACTATTTCTCCAACCGGCGCTGCTTTGGTCAGTGGTAGCGCTATGTGAAGTCGGGAAAGTTCAGCTAACTCTGGAACACTGTGATACCAAACCGGTGAAATCCGCCATTTGCGCAAAAACCCACCGACCCCACTGGCTGCCACACCCTTTGTCTATTGCAACTGAGGGGTGTGACATCCTAACAGAGTGCGTCTATCAAGCATCGCACCACGCCACGACGAGAAGGTTCAAAGATGACGAACAGCACTATTACGCCGGTGATCCTGTGTGGTGGATCGGGGACGCGGCTGTGGCCCGTCTCTCGCAAGGGTTTTCCCAAGCAGTTCATCGACCTGATCGGCGAAGGCAGTCTGTTTCAACAATCCAGCAAGCGGTTGTCCGGCAAGGGGTTTAGCGGCCCACTGGTCGTAACAAACTCCGATTTCCGCTTTATCGCCACCCAGCAATTGCACGATGCCGGCATTACCCCCGGCGCGGTCCTGATTGAGCCTGAAGCCCGAAACACGGCACCCGCACTGCTGGCTGCCGCATTGACCATGGCGAAAACGGATCCGGCCGCGATTATGCTGGCTGCACCTTCTGATCACTATATCACGCAGGCTGATGTCTTTTGCGATAATGTCATGCGCGGCCTGGATGCAGCGCGGTCCGGCCAGATTGTAACGTTCGGCATCAAACCCGACCGGCCCGAGACCGGCTTTGGGTATCTTGAGCTTGGCGATGGTGAAACCCATGGTGCGATGCCTCTGAAGCGCTTTGTCGAAAAACCGGAGCTGGCAGAGGCGGAGCGTATGCTCGCCGATGGGGGATACCTGTGGAACGCGGGGATCTTTATGTATGCTGCGGACACCCTGATTGATGCGTTTCAGGCCCATGCACCGGAAATGCTGGATCAGGTCCGTGCGGCAGTTGATCAGGCAGAGCCGGACCTTGGCTTTCTGCGGCTGGATCCTGAAGCATGGTCGCAGTGCGATGATATTTCTGTTGATTTTGCGATCATGGAAAAGGTCAGCAACCTGAGTGTCATTGCACATGATGGCGACTGGTCCGACATGGGCGGGTGGAATGCTGTGCATCAGCACGCGACCAAAGATGCGGACGGTGTCGCCCTTCAAGGACACGCTCACGCTGTAGATTGCAAAGATACCTTGCTGCGGTCCGAAAGCGGGGCGGTTCAGCTGGTCGGCTTGGGTCTTGAGAATATCGTTGCTGTTGCCATGCAGGATGCTGTGTTGGTCGCGGACCGTCGTCTGACATCGACCTTGGGTGATGTCGTCAAACAAATGCGTTCGGCAGGCGTGCCACAGGCCGACACTTTTCCCAAAGATCACCGTCCTTGGGGCTTTTTCGAAACACTGATCCTCAGCAGTTCATTTCAGGTGAAACGGATCGTGGTAAACCCCGGTGCGGCACTGAGCCTTCAAAGTCACAAACACCGGTCCGAGCATTGGATCGTTGTTATCGGCACGGCCAAGGTGACAGTTGGACCGGATCAGGACAATTTAAATATCCAGATGGTGCGCGAGAACGAGTCGGTCTACATCCCGCTGGGTGCCATCCACCGCATGGAAAACCCCGGTGACATCCCGATGGAATTGATCGAGGTGCAAACCGGAAGCTATCTCGGCGAGGATGACATCATTCGCTACGAAGATGTCTATGCCCGCGGACAGGGTGCCAAAGGCTGATCAGTCCAGCATTTCCTGAAGGTATTTTCCGTAATCGTTTTTCTTGAACATGGTTGCACGTTCTTGCAGCGCTTCATCCGTGATCCAGCCCTGATCGTGTGCAATTTCCTCAAGACAACCGGTCTGAAGCCCTTGTCGTTTGGTCAGAGTGCGCACAAAGTTACCAGCATCCAGAAGGCTGCCATGTGTGCCCGTATCCAGCCAAGCGTATCCCCGGCCCATGCGTTTCACAGTCAATGCACCGTCATTCAGGTAAAGCTCAAGAAGCGATGTGATTTCCAGCTCACCGCGTGGTGAAGGTTGAACCTCGCGGGCCAGTTTCGGCGCATCCCCATCCAGAAAGTACAGCCCGGTGACCGCGTAATTGGAGGCAGGTTGCTCTGGCTTTTCAATGATCGTCTGTGCAACCCCAGCTTTGTCAAATCCGACCACGCCATAACGTTCCGGGTCAGATACGTGATAGCCGAACACCGTACCGCCACTTGTTTGTTTGTCCGCGTCGTCCAGCAGCTCAGGCAAGCCATGGCCGAAAAAGATATTATCGCCCAGAACCATCGCAGAAGGTGCACCGTCAAGGAAGTCTTCGGCCAGCAGGTAGGCCTGCGCCAGTCCGTCCGGAGAAGGTTGAACAATATAGGTGAGCGAGATGCCCCACTGGCTTCCGTCACCGAGGGTACGTTGGAATTGCTCCTGATCCTGCGGCGTGGTGATCATTGCGATCTCGCGGATACCGCCAAGCATCAGCACCGACAGCGGATAGTAAATCATCGGTTTATCGTAGATAGGAAGCAGTTGTTTGCTGATGCCCATGGTGATCGGATACAGCCGTGTCCCGGACCCGCCTGCTAGAATGATGCCCTTGCGCTTGGTCATTTGAGTGCTCCTAACTCTGCGAGGATCTCGGTAAGGCTGCTGTTCCAATCAGGTCGGTCGATGCCAAAGGTGGCCGCCGTTGATGTGCAGTCCATGCGTGAGTTAAACGGACGCGCAGCAGGTGTCGGGTAATCGGATGACGGAATATCATTAACGGCACAGGAAAGCCCGGACTGATCAAAGATCGCGCGTGCAAAATCTGCCCAACTGCAATCAGGCGCGCCAGAGAAATGATAGATGCCGCTTTTTTCTGGGTCGCCGCGCAAGTCCTGTGCGATCTTCACGCAAGCCGCCGCGATATCACGCGCCATCGTCGGGCCGCCGATCTGATCTGCGACAACGTTCAATGTGTCACGGTCCGCACCCAGGCGCAGCATGGTCTTTACGAAGTTGTTGCCATGCGCCGACACGACCCAAGATGTACGCAAAATCGCGTGCTTCCCTGCGGCAAGATGCACGTTTTCTTCGCCCTTGAGCTTTGACCGACCATAAGCGCCCAACGGACCTGTGGCATGATCCGGCTGCCACGGTGTTGTTCCGCTTCCGTCAAAAACATAGTCCGTGGATATCTGGACAAACGGAATGTCTAGCGCCGCACAGGCACGCGCCATTACTGCCGGGGCGTCCGCATTGATCAATGTTGCCAGCGCCTCTTCTTCCTCTGCATTGTCGACCGCAGTATAGGCGGCCGCATTGATCACAGCTGTTGGTAAATGTGCGTGAATCGCGGAGGAGCAGCTTTCTGGGGCTGTCAGATCCGCGTCTTCGCGGCCAAGGCATTTCACCTCGGAAAAGCGTGCCAGTTCGCGGGCAACCTGCCCCGTTTTGCCGAAAACGAGTATGGTCATCCCTTCACTCCCAGACGCTCACCCACGCCGTCACGCGCCTGCAACGCACGCCACCAGTCTTCGTTATTCAGAAACCATTCGACGGTACGCTCCAGCCCTTCTTCCACCGTCACCGATGGCCTCCAGCCAAGCTCGTCCCTGATGCGGGACGGGTCAATCGCATAGCGCAGGTCATGGCCGGCTCGGTCTTGGACGTAAGTGATCTGCTTAGCGTATGGTGTCTCCTTCGGGCGCTTCTTATCCAGAATGGAGCAGATGGTGCGTACCAGATCAATATTGCGGGCTTCGTTCTCTCCCCCGATATTATAACTGCGGCCGAGCGCGCCTTTCTCAAGAACCAGCAAGAGCGCATCTGCATGGTCCTCGACATAAAGCCAATCGCGGATGTTCAGTCCCTCTCCATAGACAGGGATATCTTTTCCGGCGAGCGCGTTCAGGATCACGACAGGGACAAGTTTCTCAGGGAAGTGGAACGGGCCATAGTTGTTTGAACAATTGGTCAGAACGACAGGCAGGCCGTAGGTCTCATGCCATGCTCGCACCAGATGGTCGCTTGCGGCCTTCGATGCCGAATAGGGAGAGCGCGGGTCATAGGGTGTATCTTCGGTGAACATGCCTGTCTCGCCAAGCGATCCGAAAACCTCATCGGTTGAAATGTGGTGAAACCGGAAGCTTTCTGGCGTACCGGCCTGCACCCAGTAGCTGCGCGCGGCCTCAAGCATGTTGTAAGTACCGGTGATATTCGTCTCAACAAAGTCGCCGGGCCCGTCAATTGACCGGTCAACATGGCTTTCGGCAGCAAGATGCATCACTGCGTCAGGCTTATGCTTTGCAAAAACTGCATCGACTGCAACCCGATCCCGAATATCGACATGCTCAAAACTATAAAGCGGGTCTTGCGCGACCTGTGTGAGGTTTTCGAGGCACCCGGCATAGGTCAAGGCGTCAAGATTAACGACATTGTGCCCGCGTGAAACCGCCAGACGCACGACAGCCGACCCAATAAAACCGGCACCACCTGTAACAAGAACTTTCATTACACGTCTCCCAGCGAGAATGGACTGTCGAAATCCGCCAGCAACGGAGCTGCCGTGTCCTTTTCGGACAGCACCGCAGGGCCGCTTAGACCCCAATCAATGCCGATATCGGGATCATCAAAGCGTACAGCACCGTCACATTCGGGTGCATAGTAATCACTGCACTTGTAGATAATCTCGGTATCGGGCTGGAGTGTCGAAAAACCGTGAAGAAAGCCCGCCGGTATCAGCAGTTGCAAACCGTTTTCCGCTGACAGCTCGTAGCCGACCCATTCACCAAAAGTCGGGCTGCCCTTGCGGATATCCACCGCAACGTCAAACAATGCGCCACGGCCACAGCGGACCAGTTTTGCTTGCGCATGAGGTGGCGACTGAAAGTGCAGACCCCGCACCGTATTCACCGCAGCCGAGACGGAATGGTTGTCCTGTACGAAATCAATTTCAATGCCATGCTGCGCCATCTTTTGGCGGTTCCAGCTTTCGGAGAAAAACCCGCGCACATCACCAAAACGCGGCGGGTTGATCAAAAACACATCGGCAAGCTTCGTAGGTGTCAAGAATTCCAAAATGCGGCTCCGTCGCTGAATGGCTCAGTTTGCGCCAAACAACACATCTACACCGCAAATTCAAAGTCTATTCAGGGATTTTTAGCGGTTTTCCGCGCGGTGTTGCCGCACTTTCAGCAGTTAACACTTCGTTCATGACATTAGCTTCACTCATATGGGAGGGAATCAGGACACTTCCGAGCCCTTCCAACTCGACAGTCCGGTATGCGGATTCCGTCTTTTCTGATTGACCCATATTATTTCCCCAAGGTTGAAAGTGTGAACAAACGATTTGATCCCAGACGGTTCTCGACATGCAATTTCGGCACGGCCCCCGTGTTATCAATCGAAAGGTTGATGCCACCCGCAGGCCCTGTGGTACCGGTCAACGGTCCTGTGAAATAATTGAGGGTCCCGGGCGGGTTCGCAAACATCTCTCCAAAGTTGTTTGCGCCAGTCAGTGTCCCGGTGATCGCAACAAGGAAGAAGCGTCCCTCCATATTCACACTCAGCCACAGCATGATCCGTGATGGATTTGACCACGGGATCGGGACCGACCAAGCAGTGTCGTTCAGAATGAATACATCCTGAAAGTAGGACTGACCGCTAGGAAACTGGACGGCCCCGGTGGCCGCTTCGGTGCGCATTGCCGTCTTGAAGTTGTTGCCGTCAGCGCTGACTTTGATCGAAAAGTTGTCGTTCCCGGCGGTGCCCATTTCGGCCCTGCCAGAAAAACCTGTTTGAAACAAAAGGCTCGCCGTATCGGCAGCAGCCGCTTTGTTCAGCTTAAGCTGATGACCGCCGCCTGCGTTATTGAGAAGTGTTGCGTCAGATGAAACCGCGAGTTTGTTTGTCGTATCCGCCGCAGTGTTAACACCCAACACCAGGATATTTTGCAAATCGACCGCACCGCCGCCCGCGATCTGCCAATCCGTCCCGTCAAACCTGATCTCTTCGCCGGTGGCTGAGATATCCGCCCGCCAGCCGATCTGTGGCGTAAAGAACTGCCATGCATTCTCAGCCCATACAGCGATATTGGTCTCGCGTCCGGCCCACGCACCCGTCGCCGCATCCGCAACAATATAGCGATCACCGATTGCAGCCTGTGCCGGCGGTGAGGTCAATGTGCTGCTGATCACTGTCAATTGCGTGATGGCATCCAGAATGCGCAACGCCTCGTTATGGGTCACATGTTTTTGCGCCTGTGCTGGCTGGATATATGGCAGCGACAGAGAGGGAGACGTCTGAGACATGGGCAGTCCTTTGCATCGTAAATGAAACCGGAATGGACCGAACCCTGTTCTAGTTCTGTAAATATTACCTCTGTGAGCCGCTCGGTCTGCGAAATTTGACGCAACATTGAACTTCTAAAATTATGCCTAAGCGTCACGGAACTGCCACTTTCGCGGCGTGCGTGATGTCTGATGCATTTGCCACTCTGCCAAAGAACAAAGGGGAATCAGGCAGATGGTCAGAGCAACATTTTCCGCACACGGGGCACTTCATTCGAACGAGGAATTCGGTCTTGTCGGATTGAACGACATCAAGGTCGTCGATGGGTCGGGCGGCCCGACACTCTATGCCGCTACCCGCGGTGATGGTTGGCTGACCTCTTACGATCTGGGCGACCGACCCGGTCAAACATCATTTGAACAACACTGGAGACTTGCGCCAAACCTTTTGCAGTTGGAGACAACCGATCTGGTGATGCGCAATGTGAATGGTTCACAAGAACTTTATCTGGCGGGCCTCAACGACAGCGCACTCACGGGCGTCCAACTTGACAGCGATGGTCGAGGGAACGCCTTCGACGGTGGCCTTTCCTACACCGCTTCCGGTCGCAACCTGAGCGGCCTGTCAGAATTAGAGCTTTTCGACAGTGGCGCTAATGGAATTGCTGCTTTGCGCACTGGTGGACTGGTCACTGTCTCTTTCGGCCCCGGCAACACATTGAATCTAGCCAATGTCAATCAGGGCAGCAACATGCAGGGCGAACGCACTCACAGCATCGCAACGACGAGCCATAACGGTGACACATATGCATTCGTCACCTATCAGGGAGAAGATACGGTCAGCATGTTTCGCCGTCTGACCAACGGCACGATGCAGCACATGATGGATGTCGGCGCGACTGACGGATTCTGGACGGATCGGCCCGGCGACCTGACCATTACTACTGCCGCTGACGGCCGTGCCTATGTTGTCGTGGCTGGTTCAGGCAGCGATTCGCTTTCGACGTTTCAGGTTTCACCAACTGGTATGATACCGGTGGACCACCTTCTCGACAGTCTGGATACCCGCTTTGCAGGGGCCAGCCATGTAACTAGCGTGAGCCTCAATGGTCAGAACTTCGTCCTCGCAGCAGGCTCCGACAGCGGCATCAGCCTTTTCACTGTTCTACCGGGCGGCAGGCTCCAACACATCGACGCGATGGCAGGCTCGGCCGACACGCCTCTTCGCGGCATCACCTCCCTTGATGCAATGGCAACGCCGGACGGAATTCGGTTTTGGGTTTCCACCGAATCCGCACCCTACCTTTCCGAATATTCGATCGATCTTCCTAACATCGGTATAAATCTTGGCGCGAGTGCGGCGGGCAGTACACTTGCAGGTAGCGTGGGGGACGACGTTCTGGCTGGTGGTGGGGGTGCAGATGTCTTGAACGGTGGATTCGGCAATGACATCCTGCTTGATGGTGCCAGCGCCGACCGTCTGCGTGGCGACGGTGGCCGCGATACGTTTGTGCTGGTCGAAGACGGTGCCAGAGACACGATTGTCGACTTCCAGATGGGTTTTGACCGGATTGACCTGTCCGATTTCAGCCAGACCAGCGGTTTAGGTGGAATGACCATCGTCTCCCAAAGCTGGGGGGCCGAATTCCGAATCGGAGCCGACATACTCGAAGTCCGCTCTGCTGACGGGTCGCGTTTCCATGCGCGGGATTTCGACAAAACCAATCTGATCACCGGAAACCGCATTCAAACCGATCCGGCGGAATACCCCGGCGGCAACGGGAACAGCCGCCCTGATCCGAACCCTGGATCCATCGCCAATCCGACCGGTATTGATCCGACCACTCTTGCGCCTGATTGGCAGAATGAACCGAGCTACGTTCTCAACCGCGCGCAGGGTGATTTTGTCGGCACCAACGGCGGCGACACTATCCAAAGAGGCGAAGAGAATGATCGCCTGTTCGGCGCTTTAGGCAATGATACCATCCAATCAGGTGCGGGACGTGACGCCGTGAACGGTGAAGGCGGGAATGACCTGATCGAAGGAGGTGGCGATGGTGATTACCTGCTCGGCGGCGCCGGTTTTGACACGATCAATGGAGGTGACGGGCATGATACAATGTCGGGTGATACCTTTGCTGACTCGCTGAACGGTGGCAACGGCAACGATGTCATCACCGGCGGTGATGGCTTTGACCAGATCATCGGGGGGGCGGGGAACGACCGCATTTGGGCCGGTTCCTCCCCCGATCGTGTTTACGGCGGTGATGGTAATGACTGGCTGAGTGCGGGAAGCAACTTTGGCTATAGCGTCGACGGCGTCTTCGGCGAAGCAGGGAATGATACGATCTTTGGAAATGCCGGTTTCGATCTCTTGAACGGCGGCGCGGGGGATGACCTGATCGATGGCGGGCACCAATCCGACAACATCTATGGCGAAGAAGGAAATGACACCCTTCTGGGTGACCAAGGTTTTGACCGTCTCTTCGGCGGACTGGGCAACGATATGCTATATGGCGGCGCGGCCGGCGACGGGGTCTTTGGGCAGGAAGGCGACGACACGCTTTGGGGCGGTGAAGGCGGGGATCGGTTTTTTGGCGGTCAGGGCAACGATATCATTGATGGCGGGACCGGCAATGATACAGTCTATGGCGATGCCGGGTTCGATACCATTCTGGGCGGTGAAGGGGACGATTTGATGTTTGGCAGCTTTAATGCCGATCAGTTTGTTTTCGCCGATGGACACGGAAACGACACCATCGCAGATTTCGATGCATTCAACTCAAACGAAGTTCTCGATTTCTCCAGCCTCTCGGGCTTCAACCGCTATAGCGACGTGAATAATGCGGCAACACAAGTCGGACAGGATGTTGTCATCAATACAGGCGGCGGCAACTCTATCCGGTTAACGCGGGTTAATCTTAGCGATCTGGATAGCAATGACTTTACATTTTAAGTGAGAGAATATTCGCAGCTTACAGTTTGGTGACTAATCGACGATTTACGTCCATCCCTGCTACGAGGAGAATGCGCTTGTCGCCAGCCCTCCAAGTCCTCGTCTGACCGGGCGGATTGGCCGGTTAGTCTTTGACTCAGATGCTCATCTAGCATATTAGAATACTAGAATAACTAGGTGAGATTTCTGCTGTGCCTTTGACAGATCCGGATCGTCTTTTCCCGGTAAATGAAAAGCAGCGCGATTTAGCGCGGGCGCTTTACGCAACCGTTTCAGGCCTGCCAATTGTCAGCCCGCATGGCCATTGCGACCCTAGGTGGTTTGCAGAAAACGCGCGCTTTCCGAATCCCGCAGAGCTTTTTGTCATCCCCGACCACTATGTTTTCCGGATGCTGGTCAGTCAGGGTATGCCTTTGGCCGACTTGGGCATTCCCCGCGTTGACGGCAGCCCAGTGGAAGCTGACCCGCGCAAGATCTGGCACCGCTTTGCAAGCGCGTTCTCGCTCTTCCGGGGCACGCCCTCTTCCTTATGGCTCGAACATGCGTTCGAGCATACTTTCGGCATAGACGAGGTGCTAAACGCAGAATCCGCCAATGCGATCTACGATAGCATCGAGGGCCAACTGGCAACAGAAGCCTTCCGTCCACGCGCGCTGTTCGACCGCTTCAATATTGAAACGCTCGCGACGACCGAAGGTCCGCTGGATGATCTGAAATGGCATCAGATGATTAAAGATAGCGATTGGTCAGGAAAGGTGATTACCACCTACCGCCCCGACGCGGTTGTTGATCCTGATTTCGATGGCTTTGCCGAAAACGTTGCGACGTTTGGCGCTTTGACCCAACAGGACACCAGCACATGGTCAGGGTATCTTGAAGCTCACCGCTTGCGGCGGGACTATTTCAAGAAGCACGGCGCGACCGCTACCGACCACGGCCACCCCAGCGCTGCAACTGAAAATCTTGACGCAGCGACAGCAGCCGATCTTTTTCAGACCATTTTGTCTGGCGCATTCACCCCCCGACAAGCCGAGGTTTTTCGCGGACAGATGCTGACCGAGATGGCTAAAATGAGCCTTGAAGACGGGCTCACCCTCCAAATTCACGCAGGATCGCGACGCAACCACAGCGCCGGTGTGCTTGCACAATTCGGCAGGGACAAGGGTTTCGATATTCCCGGCCGGACGGACTATGTGCAAGCGCTCAAACCGCTTCTTGATGCTGTAGGTATGGACCCCAACCTCACCGTGATCCTGTTTACGCTGGACGAAACAGTTTATGCGCGAGAACTAGCCCCGCTGGCCGGTGTCTATCCGGCGCTGAAACTGGGACCGCCATGGTGGTTTTATGACAGCTTTGAGGGAATTAAACGGTTCCGCGAAGCAACCACCGAAACCTGCGGTTTCTACAACACCGCAGGTTTCAACGATGACACCCGAGCGTTCTGCTCGATCCCTGCGCGACATGATGTGTCCCGGCGCTCGGATTGCGCCTACCTTTCGACACTTGTGACAACAGGCCGCCTGCGTGAAGCGGAGGCCTTTGAAGTGGCCCATGACCTTGCTTACGGCCTTGCAAAAACCGCCTATAACCTTTGATTTGAAAGCCCTTCCATGACCCACGTACAGACCCGATACGCCATTGATCCCGAAACGGCCAAGACCTTTGATACCGCCAAGTTGCGCGATCATTTCCACGTCAGCGATTTATTCGCCGAAGACGAAATCCGGCTGGTCTACTCTCACTACGACCGTTTGATCATGGGGTCTGCCGTGCCTGCAAGCGGTCCGCTGGTTCTGGATAATGTTGCTGAAACGGGCACCTCGACCTTTCTGGAAAGGCGCGAAATGGCGGCGCTGAACCTGGGCGATGCTGGCACAATCACGGTGGGCGGGCAGACGCATCAGGTTGGCAATGGCGAAGTTCTCTATATCGGGATGGGCGCAGGGCCGGTGACGCTGGAAAGCGGTCGCTTTTATCTGCTGTCCGCACCGGCCCATCGCACTTGTCCGACCAAGCTCATTACGCTGGCCGACGCGCGCCGGATCGAAATGGGCGCCCGCGAGACGGCAAACGAGCGGGTGATCATCCAGTTCCTGCACCCCGATGTCTGCGAAAGCTGTCAGCTCTTGATGGGATATACGCAATTCGCGCCCGGCTCTGTCTGGAACACAATGCCCGCGCATGTGCATGACCGGAGGATGGAGGCATACCTCTATTTCGACGTCCCGCAGGATCAGCGTGTGTTCCACATCATGGGTACACCAGAAGAAACCCGCCACATCGTTATGGCGAATGAAGAGGCTGTAATTTCGCCGCCTTGGTCCATCCACTGCGGTGCGGGTACTGCTTCTTATACGTTCTGCTGGGCGATGGCCGGTGATAACGTCGATTTCACTGATATGGACATGGTCGCGATGGAGGATCTGCGATGAACGATCCGTTCCGTTTGGACGGCAAGCGTGCGTTTGTTACTGGTGCCAACACCGGCATTGGTCAGGCGATTGCCTTGGGCTTGGCGAACGCCGGTGCCGCCGTTATCGCGGCTGGGCGGTCTTCGTGTGATGATACTGTGTCCTTGATCGAACAGCAGGGCGGACAAGCCGAAGCCTGTGCAATTGATCTGTCTGATCCGGCCAAGGCGGCAGATATCCTCAAAGGTATCGGCGATATGGATATACTTGTTAACAACGCAGGCATCATCCGGCGCGACGACAGCGTTGATTATTCCGAAACCGACTGGGACGATGTGATGGACGTCAATCTCAAGGCGGTCTTCATGATGTGTCAGACTTTTGCCCGCGCCGCGATTGCACGCAAAGCAGGCGCGCGTATTGTGAATATTGCATCGCTTCTGTCGTTTCAGGGCGGCATCCGCGTGCCCGCCTACACCGCATCAAAACACGGTGTTGCGGGGTTGACCAAATTATTCGCCAATGAATGGTCCGCCCATAACATCAATGTGAATGCCGTGGCCCCGGGCTACATCTCAACGAACAACACCCAGGCCCTGCGCGATGATCCAAAGCGTAGCGCGGAAATTCTGTCGCGTATTCCAGCCGGGCGTTGGGGTGATCCGGCCGACATTGCCGGTGCGGTGACATTCCTGTGCGGGGGTGCCTCCAACTATGTGACAGGCGCTGTCCTGAACGTCGACGGGGGTTGGCTTGCCCGGTAAGCCCCGCCTTTGCAGAACGAACCCCGCGCCGGCCATCGGCATCGTTCACATTGGTCCAGGCGCATTCTTTCGCGCTTTCAATGCTGTCTACACGGATGAGGCTATGACCCATGAGCCGGGCAATTGGGGCATAGTCGCCGTGAGCATGCGTAGCCCGACCGCCCGCACGCAACTGGAACCACAGGGCGGCGTATTCACCTCCGTGACATTGGGGCCTGACGGCTGGGATCCGAGTATTGTCGGATCGATCGTGCAAGTTATCCTAGCACCTGACGACACAGGCAAAACCATTGATGCGATGGCAAACCCTGATGTGAAGATCGTATCACTTACGATCACCGAAAAAGGGTACTGCACCAGCCCCGCCACAGGGTCTCTTGATCTGGCCCACCCCGACATAGCTCATGACCTGGCAAACCCTGGAAATCCGCGTTCCGCTATCGGGTTGATCGCCGCAGCGCTCGATGCGCGGCGCTTGGCGGGTCGCAGATCTTTCACCGTTTTGTCCTGCGATAATATGCCGTCTAACGGCGCACTGGCGCGTGCAAGCGTCATCAAATTTGCGGCGCAGCATGACAAAGAACTGGCCAATTGGATCGCAAATGAAACCACCTTTCCTTCGACTATGGTGGACAGGATTACACCCGCCACCACTCAAGAGGACATCGAGGCGCTTGCCGAAATTACCGGCTACCACGATGCTTCCTGCGTTTTTCACGAAGGGTTCAGGCAGTGGGTTATCGAAGATAATTTCGTTGAAGGTCGGCCCGCATGGGACAAGGCCGGTGCCACTTTCGTAAGTTGCGTGGACGCGCATGAAACGATGAAGCTCCGCTGTCTCAACGGCACCCATTCAACGCTCGCGTATCTTGGGTATCTCGCAGGGTACGACACCATCGCCCAGACTGTCGCGGATCCCCATTATGCTGCGCTGTGTAAACAGCTCTGGCAGCAAGAAATCATTCCGACGCTTCAGCCACCTGACGGCGTGGACCTGAATGCCTACTGTGCTGACCTCAAGACGCGGTACCAAAACCCTGCGATACGACACCGGACATGGCAAATTGGAATGGATGGCAGTCAAAAGCTGCCGCAGCGACTGCTCGGGACGATCGCAGATTCGCTCGATGCGGGGCGTGTACCGTATGGGTTGACGCTCGCTGTTGCGGGCTGGATGCGATACGTCGGCGGGGTGGACGAAGCTGGCAACGCCATAGATGTTCGCGACCCGTTGGCGCCAGCGCTGAAGCAAGCCACCGACGAAGCGTCCACAATCAAAGGCAAAGTCGATGCCCTGTTAGCGTTTGACGAAATCTTCCCTAAGGCGCTCTCGGGCGACACACGTTTTCGTAATCTACTCGTCCAGAGTTATGAAACACTCGAACGCTCAGGCGCTAAAGCTGCAGTTAAGCGGATGGTCACATCATGAGCCATCTTGTTCTCAAAGACAGCGACAGCATTCTGGTTCTTACCCGAAAGGCGCCCGCGGGTAACATCGTGGTTCCGGGTGGCGTGCCGCTTGTCGCTGCTGTCAATCCTGGCCACAAGATTGCGCGCCAGCCTATCGCGACAGGTGATCCGATCCGAAAATTAGGGCATGTCATCGGCTTTGCCACTGCGGATATCGCGCTTGGTGAACATGTTCATACGCACAACTGCGGGTTTGGGGCGCACCCCGAAAGCACCCGCTATGGTCAGCATCTGGAAGCCGCCCGCGCTGCGGTCCCATTAGTAGAGCCGCGCACATTTGATGGCTATTTGCGGAAAGGCGGTCATGTCGGGACTCGCAATATGATCGCTCTGATTGCGACCGTGAACTGCTCCGCCACCGTGATCCGTAAGGCAGCTGACGTAATCGGGGCTTCGGGTATGCTAGACGCCTTTCCAAATGTCGACGGTGTCGTCGCGCTCGCCCATGGCGGCGGTTGCGGGATGGACGCCGACGGGCTTGGGGCACAAGTGCTTGAACGGGTGCTTTGGGGGTATGCCACGCATCCGAACGTCGGGGCCGCTGTTTTTGTCGGCCTCGGGTGCGAGGTCATGCAAATTGCCCGGATGAAACAGAAATTCCAAGGCGACAGCCATCAACCCTTTCATGGCATCACCATTCAGGAAGCCGGCGGCACCCAGAGCACAGTCGCGCAGATCGTAACGCAGGTTCAGAAAATCCTCAGTTCGGTCAACGCAATCGAACGCACACCCCAACCGCTGTCTGCCTTGACGATCGGACTGCAGTGCGGTGGTTCTGACGGTTACTCGGGTATCTCGGCTAATCCGGCCCTGGGCGCGGCAAGCGATCTGATCGTTGGCCATGGCGGGCGGGTTATGTTGTCCGAAACGCCCGAGATTTACGGGGCCGAGCAGTTGTTGCTTGATAGGGTCGACACAGAGCGGACCGGCACGAACCTTTCAGCGCGTTTGCGCTGGTGGGAGGGCTACACGCAGATGCACGGCGGATCGATGGATAACAATCCAAGCCCCGGCAACAAAGCTGGTGGACTCACTACCATTCTGGAAAAATCTTTGGGTGCGGTAGCTAAATCGGGCTCAACACCACTGAACGAAGTCATCGCTTACGCCGAGAAGCCGACCAAGTCGGGTCTCATATTTATGGACACTCCGGGCTATGACCCGGTTTCAGTGACAGGTCAGATCGCAGGCGGGGCGCAGATTGTCGTGTTCACCACCGGACGCGGCTCCGCTTTCGGCTCCAAACCTGCACCGACTATCAAACTTGCCACAAATGACCGGCTATTTGCGCAGATGCCCGATGACATGGATATCAACTGCGGCGATATCGTTTCGGGTGACGTATCAATAGCGCAGAAAGGTGCGGAGATCCTTGATCATATCGTGGAGACCGCATCAGGCCGACGAACCAAAAGCGAGGTTTTGGGCCTAGGGGATCATGAGTTTGTCCCATGGCAGCTTGGCGCGGTGATGTAGGTAGACCTTAGGCTTGGGCCTTATGGACCCAAGCTTCAGACTTAGAACATTGATGGCAACCAGAGTGAGATTGCAGGAACATACGTGACCAGTATCAGTGCGCCCAAAATCGCGAGGTAGAAGGGCCAGATCGATTTAAGCGCCTCTTCAATTTTTATCCTGCCGACAGCACAGCCGACAAACAAACAAGTCCCGACAGGCGGCGTACAGAGTCCCAGACCAAGGTTCATCAACATCATGATGCCGAATTGTGTGGGATCCATGCCCAGACCCTTGGCGATCGGCAGGAAGATCGGCGTACAAATCAGAATCAGCGCAGCCATGTCCATAATCATGCCAAGGATCAGCAGAATTACGTTGATCATCAAAAGGATGATGATGGGATTGTCAGAGATCAGAACCAGTGCGTTACTCAGACGGGTAGGCACCTGATAGAGCGCCAGTAGATAGGCAAACGAACTTGCGAAGGCGATCAGGATCATTACCATCGAGGTCGTCCGGACCGTCCCTGTCAACGCCGTCACAAATGACTTCCATGACAGGCTGCGGTAGTAAAAGGTCGTCAAAAGGATCGCGTAGATCGCGCCAAAGGCACCGGACTCTGTAACCGTAAACAAGCCGGACAGCGTACCGCCTACGATGATAACTGCCGTCATAAAGCCGGGGATAGCATCAGCTGCTGCGCGCGCCACTTCGCCCCAACCGGGGAAAGGCTCGGATGGATAATTGTGTTTGACCGACAGAATGTAGGCAGCAATCGCAAGGCTGATACACATCAGGATGCCAGGCACCACCCCCGCAAGAAAAAGGCTGGAGACAGAAATTCCGCCACCCGCGGCCACGGCAAAGATGATCATGTTATGGCTGGGCGGAATAACCACGCCCGCGATGGAAGACGTGACCGTTACGTTCACAGCAAAGTCCGGACGATACCCCCGTTCTTTCATCACAGGCACAAGGATCGACCCAAGTGCAGAGATATCAGCGACGGCTGAGCCGGAAATGCCGCCAAAGAGCATGCTGGAAAAGATGTTGACCATCGCCAACCCACCCTTGAGGTGACCGACAAGAGCCGAAGCAAGTTTCACAAGGCGGATGGCGATGCCGCCGTGCAGCATGATTTCGCCCGCCAGAACAAAAAACGGAATGGCCAGCAGCGAGAAAACCGAAACCCCTGCAGTTGCACGCTGGAACGTGATGAGCATGGGGAAGCCTTCGTACCAGAAGGCAGACGCGGCCGCGATCCCCATCGCAAAGGCGACAGGCACACCCAACATGATGCCCCCGCCAAAGATCAACGCAAGAATCAAAAGGCCCATCTCAGGTCTCCAACACGAAAGAATTCGGGTCCCACGTTTTGTAGGTCAGCAGGCGGATCAGGCCCCGCGATCCGGCGTGTAGCACGATCAGCGCACCGCACAGGGTAATAGCAAGGGTGCGGAAGCTCTCTGGAATGCCGAGCATGGGCAGTAGCGAATCCCAACCGAATTTCATCAGTTCGGTCCCTGCAAAGAACATGACCGCACCAAAGGCCGCGAGCACGAAATCAATAAACAAGATAATAAGTTTCTGAAGCCCCAGAGGCAGTGCATCACGGAAAAGCGAAACACCAAGGTGGGTGTCATCGCGCACACCGGCCCCAGCGCCAAGAAAAGCAATGTAGCAGATCAACATCAGGGCGAGCTGTTCAACCCAGGTTGGAGTGACGTTCAACACGTAACGACCAAAAACCAACCAACCAAATGTGACAATCAAAATCACCAGAGCGACGGATGCTGTAAAAATGCTGAGCCATTGAACGGCTGCGAGGACGGTCTCGCACCGGGCCAGCAGGGCCTTTTGTCTGCTCATTGTCGCCTCGCTTATTGCACGAATGGTCGTCTGGTGGCCCCATCCCGCAACGGGGTCGGGGCCACCCTTTTAGTCTAGTAACTTATTCCGCGTTGCGGATCATGTTTACCAGGTCGGTCAGATCAGGATTGTCAGCGAGGAACTTGTCATAGACAGGTGCCATCGCGGCCTGGAAAGGACCCTTGTCTGCAACTGTGTTCACCTCTGTGCCACCGGCCTTCACTGTTTCCATGGAAGCCGCTTCACGCTTCTGCCACAACTCGCGCTGAAGATTGGCGCTGGAACGGCCTGCCTCTTTGACGATGGTCTGCTGTTCAGGCGTCAGGCTGTCGTAGGTTTTCTTTGACATACATAGACACTCGGGAATGATCAGGTGCTCTGTCAAAGAATAGTACTTTGCCACTTCGAAGTGGTTTGTGGATTCGTAGGACGGCGGATTGTTTTCTGCGCCATCAACAACACCCGTCTGGATGGACTGATACACTTCGGCGAATGCCATTGGCGTTGCGTTCCCGTCCATGGAGGCAACCATCTGAACGAACAGATCATTGTTCATCACACGAATTTTCAGACCTTCGACATCTGCCGGCGTGTTGATCGGACGGACGGAATTATAAAAAGACCGCGCACCGGCGTCATACCAACCCAACGGCTCAACACCGCGTGCACGCATACCTTCAGAAATCGCTTCGCCGACATCACCGTCCATCAGTTTGTACATGTCGGGAATCGACGCAAAGATGAAGGGAAGGGAAACGACATTGGCCTCTGGTACCGATGTACCGAATGGACCAAGGCTGAATTCACCGAAATCAAGCACACCAAGACGCAGCTGTTCAATTGCGTCAGGCTGACTGCCCAGTACGCCATTATGGAATGTTTTCGCGGTAAGCTCGCCGTTTGTACGCTCGGATACTTCGTCTGCAAAGGCTTCCATCGCGATCGAGACAGGGTAATCCTCAACGTGAATATTCCAGCCGCGCAGCTCTTTTGCTGACACAGACGTTGCCGCGAGGGCAAGGCAGCTACCAAGCAGGGCGCCGCGCAAAGTGAATGATTTAGTCATGTGATCCTCCCAGATACAATTTGTAGTCATAGGGCCATCCTGCACTTGGATTCTTTATCGCCCCTAAACAGGTATACTAGTATCAAGCTATCGAAAAAAGTCAATCGAACAGTCGATATTTCGTGCCGGCTCGTGCAGTGGCATCGCTTAAACTGTTCCGCGGTGCGGCCTGTCCTTCGTCTTGTTGAAAATCATCCCGTCCAATAGCTCGGCAAGGTCGGGACGCACGGCCGGACCGTTCGAAATTGCAACGATAATCTGGCTTCCGTCAGGCCGCAGAACAAAGGTGCCAGGTTCGGCAAAGTTGCCGTCGGCTTCGTCTGGCGAAAGCGGTTCAGTCACATACACGCCGAGCGTCGCCATCTGTGATTCCGTCAATCCGTATCCCAGATCAAAACTCCAACCGAACTCTTCCTGATCGGCTTTGGCCTTCTCAAGCGAATCAGCCGAAACCACGACGATGTCAAAACCGGCTTCGACCCAGTCCTGGTGCATCGCGCTCAATGTATTGAGGTACTTCTTGCATCGCGGGCAGTGTTTGCCCCGATAGACAACCAACAAGGTCCAGTTTTCGGATTTGCCCCCAACGACGATCTCACCGCCTTTGACACTCATAAAGGTCATCGGGCTCAAGATGCTTCCGGGGACCGGTTTTGGTGTGGGCATACAGAACTCCTTCCAAACTTTGTTCGCGCTAAACGCGAGCAACTTTATCTACGCTACTAGCATACCAGAATTCGATCCAGCATGAATTCGTTCTGCGCGTCATAAAAACAGGGTTGCGTGAGGCGGGTAAATTTGCGGGCAGCCATTCTTGCGACCGCTGGCCAACTTAACCCTTCAGATCTTTGAAATAGTCAAAAATTTCGGGCACATTTCCGTCGCTCATACCTGCATCAATCGCCGCTTGCAGGTTATGGGACGTGCCCTCTGCAATCTCAGACCGTGTGCCAAGATCTTTGACCATCTCAAGGAAGTAGCCGAGGTCTTTATTCGCGTTAGCAATCGAGAATCCGAGGTCGCTCACATCATCCACCGCATATTTCTTGCAAAACTGCATAAAGGGAGAGTTGGACGGCCCTGCAGACATGATATCGTAAAGTTGCTGACGATCGACACCGGCGCGATCCGCTACAGCAAAAGCCTGACTCATCGCTGTCACGGTGGTCATGCCCATGAAGTTATTAATCAGCTTGGTGGTATGACCTGCGCCCAGCGCACCAAGGTAGAATACATTCTCGCCCAATATGTTCAGAACCGGTAACACTTTCTCATATGTCTGCTCATCCCCGGCGGCCATGATGTTCAACAATCCGTCTTTGGCATGCGCGGGTGTCCGGCCGAGGGGGGCATCAATCATTCCGGCACCCTTGGCCGCAAGATCCGCACCGATCTTTCGCGTAGAAGCAGGAATGGAAGTCCCGAAATCAATTACAACAGTACCATCTTTGATCCCTGCAAGGATACCATCGTCGCCGTACATCAGTCCTTCGACCACGTCCGATGTCGTGACGCAGAGCATGATAATATCACATTCGGACGCCATCTCTCTCCCAGTCTTGGCTCTGCGTGCACCCCGCGCAACGGCAGCGGCAACAGGCGCTTCGCTACGGTTCATGACCACCGGCTCAATCCCGTTCGTTTGAAGGCATTCAACCATGTTGCCACCCATGAGACCGAGGCCGATAAAACCGATTGCGGGATTTTGCATGTCACTACTCCTAAGCGTGCGATCTGTATTCTGATGAAGACCGTAAACGATATTCGACTAGTATGCCAGTGTAATACCTGTGAGTTAGGTTAGATTGTTTTGTTCCCCAGATTAGACCCCGTACGGCTCACATGAACGGACTCATTTCAGCGCGCAGATGACGCCCCTTAGCTCGGCCAGACCACGCAACCTGCCGATCAGCGTATACCCCGGTTGGGTCTCAGTATTGTGGTCTGACAACAACGCGTGCCCGTGGTCCGGACGGAACGGTATATCAACGCCCCGGCGTTTTTCTGCGGCCAACAGCTCGGCAATCACAGCCACAAGATCAACATCCCCAGACAGATGAGCAGCCTCACTGAACGACCCGTCCGGCGATTTTGTTACGTTGCGCAGATGGGCAAAGTGGATACGATCAGAAAATGCTCTTGCGATAGCCTCAGGATTGTTGCGCGGTCCAGCACCAAGCGATCCAGTGCACAGCGTCAGTCCGTTTGCATGTTCATCAATGGCCTTCAGGATCTTATCAATATCATCTTGCGATGACACGATGCGAGGCAAGCCCAGAATATCGCGCGGCGGGTCGTCTGGATGTATGCACATCGAGATACCCAGCTCTGCCGCTGCCGGTATAACCTCTGACAAGAACCGCACCAGATTTGCACGCAGATCATCGTGCGCGATGCCATCATAGGTTTTCAGTACATCGCGCAATCCCGGAACATCATAGCGGTCAAATGCCCCGGGCAGGCCGGCCATCACCGAATGAAGCAATTCCGCACAGTCCTGATCGTTCGCTTGCGCAAACCAAGCATCTCCCGCAGCGACAGCATCTGCGGCATACTCTTCGCGGGCACCCTCACGCTTCAGCATGTGGATTTCAAACGCGGCCATCTTCGATGCCGCAAAATGCAGACATGTTCCTCCGCCAGCGACCTCTGCCCCTAGATCGGTTCGGGTCCAGTCCAGAATGGGCATGAAGTTGTAGCAGACGGTCTGAATGCCCTCTGCGGCCAGATTTGCCAGCGACTGCCGGTAGTTTGCAAACAGCCCCGCCAGATCACCAGTTCCACGCTTGATATCTTCATGGACAGGGAGGCTTTCGACCACGTCCCATGTAAATCCGGCCGCATTGATTTCGCTGTTTCGTTTCGCAATCGAGTCTCGCGACCAAACTTCCCCGTAAGGCACAGCATGCAGTGCGCTGACGATACCCTGTGCGCCCGTTTGAACCACCTGATCCAAAGAAATAGGGTCGAACTCACCGAACCAACGCCATGTCTCGCGCATCTATGTCACCTTTAGGTTTTAGGCCTAGCAACGGGAACCAATGCGCCCCGTGCCTTCACAACCTGACCTGCCAGCGCGCTGGCAGCAGCGATGCAGCGGTCCAAGCCAAGACCATCATTCAGACCTGCAAAAACCGCTGCATTAAAGCTATCGCCTGCTGCAGTTGTGTCCACGACATCGCCGATCTTGGGGACTTCAACTGTATCGGCACCGTCTGAGCTGCAATAATAAACTGCATCTGGTCCGTTTTTGACAATCACCGTCCCTGCCCTGGCAGATTGATATCGCTGCGCTGTCGCATTGGGATCAGCATCATCAAACCAGGATGCCTCGTCCTCGAAGGACGGCAGAAGAAGGTCAGATACAGACGCACCAGCCATCGTAACCTTTCGCATCGTGTCGGGTGTATCCCAAAGACGCGGGCGCAGATTCGGATCAAAGGCAATCTTTTTGCCCGCGCTCCGACCCTCGCGCAAAGCTGACAGAAGCGCGTCGCGGCCCTCTGCATCCAGAATTGCCAACGTGATGCCAGAGAAATAGATGACATCGTGATCTTCAATCGCACGCTTCAACGCTGAAGGATCAGACGCAAGCTGGCGTGCTGCCGACTGCCCCCGCCAATAGGAGAAACTACGCTCCCCGTTGTCGAGCGAAATCAGGTAAAGACCGACCGTCTTGTCTTCAACCACCACCGAATAGGTATCGTTTATTCCCGCGTCTTTTATCGTGGCACGCAACTGGTCTGAAATCTTGTCCGTCCCCAAACCCGTCAGATAAGACACCTCAATCTGCGGGGCGACCTGTTTCAGATACCACGCCGTGTTGAACGTATCCCCTGCAAAGCCCAGCCGGAACATACCCGGTTCCTCTTGCGGTGACATCTCTGCCATACACTCGCCGATTGACAGAAATCTCATGCTGGAAACCTATAGAAAATCATCACGACGCGGGGTGAAGCAATCCACCAAAGTGCCAGGTTCCAGACATACACAGCCATGCGTCAGATTGCTTGGAATAACAAAACTATCGCCTGGCCCAACTTCGCGCTGCTCGTCTCCGAGGGTGAACCGGAAAAGCCCTGATTCAACGTATGTCGATTGCACATGGTGATGGTCATGCAACGCACCGACGGCCCCTTCGGCCGCAAAGCGAAAGGCAACAACCATCAGGTCGGGGTGATCTGACAACACCTGTCGCGTCACGTTCTCGCCGGTTGGCACTACGGGAAAGTCTGTCATGTCGGCTCCTTTGCCCTGCGCTTAACTAAACAGCATACCGCCGTTCAGGTCGATGTTGGTGCCCGTGATAAAGGCGCTGTCTTCGCAGGCAAGGAACAGCACGAGGTTTGCCGCGTCTTCCACGTGACCTTGCCGTTTGAGCGGTGCGTTTGCTTCAAATCCGCGACGTCCCGCGTCTGGTGTGTGAATGTTATGAAAATCTGTATCGATCATGCCCGGACAGATAGCATTAACCCTGATCTCGGGGCCGACTTCCTTAGCCAAGCCACGGGTCATCGTCATCACGGCACCTTTGGATGCAGCGTATGCAACAGCGCCCGGACCGCCACCGTCGCGGCCCGCCTGACTGGCAAGATTGACGATCGCGCCGGTTTTCATATGCGCAAGACAAGCCTTGGTCATCATGAAGGTACTTGTGAGGTTCAGCGTCATCACAGCATTCCAGTGCTCAAGCTCCATCTCAACGATCTTTTTGCGTGCGATCAATCCGCCGGCGTTGTTGACCAGTACGTCAATGCTGCCAAAAGCATCCAACGTCCGGGAGATCAGCGTGTCGACATCTGCCTGATTGTTCAGATCTCCCTGAACCGCGATTGCCTTTCCGCCAGCTTCCTCAATCTTTGCCACAGTGGCATCAGCCCCTTCGGAGCTTGCGAAATAGTTGATCGCAACATTCGCACCCTCCGACGCCAGCTTGATGGCGACGGCGCTGCCGATATCCCGACCACCGCCCGTAACAATAGCTGTTTTTCCATCCAGTTTCATCGCAAACCTCCCTGTGGTCTTTGTGTGTTAGCCGCTGTTCATCTATGCAGTTTCGCCCGAAGTGAAGCAGCAAAGCCACCCGCTACAGCGGTTAACAAACAAGCTAGATTCGACAGCCTCAAAACTAGCATACTAGTTATAATTCTGGCATACTAGTCAGAAATTGGGTAGAAAGAAATCAATGGGCCTGTATTTGCCCAAGCGACCGATGTACGAAGGCGTTGATAAGACAATCATGATCCGCACTCTCGTTCTGCAAACTACCAGACGACTTGGCGACCATCTTTCGAGGGGACGATTATATGGCTACCACGGCCCGAATTACCGAACGAAGAACCAGCGTCGACGAAGTGTTCGATTATCTGAATGACCAGATCATTTCGTTAGCAATGCTGCCGGGAGATAAAATTTCAGAAGCGGACATCGCCGCCCAGTTCGGCATTTCACGCCAGCCTGTGCGCGATGCGTTTAGCCGCCTTGCCAACATGGACCTGCTGCTGATCCGGCCACAGCGTGCAACCGAGGTCAGGCGCTTCTCTATGCGCGCGATCGAGAAGTCGCGTTTTGTGCGGGCCGCTGTCGAAAAAGAAGTCCTTACACGTGCCGCAGCACGCTGTGACGCGTCCGGTGCCGAGCGCTTGGATGCTGCAATCGAAGATCAGAAAAAAGCAGTCGACGACTCTGACGTTGATGGGTTCGGGCGGCTGGACTACGCTTTTCACGAGATTATCTGCGACATCGCAGGTGCAGATTTTGCCTTTGATGTTATTATGACAGAGAAGGTGAAGGTCGACAGGTTGTGCAGACTGGCCCTGTCAAAAGAACAAAGACTGCCCGACCTGCTATCCGATCACCGCCAGATCGCAGACGCAATCAAAAGCCACGATGAAAAAGCTGCGGTTGAGCGGGGCATGTTTCATCTGTCCCGTTTGGACGAAACCATCGAACGGATTACAGCGTCGAACGCCGACTATTTCGAAGAACCGGATAACTGATACCAGAGTTGCGCTTTTCCCTTTCGGCATAAGGTGTAGCCGCCTTCCTAGGTGTACGGTCTATTACCGGTCCGAAAACAGCCTGAAGCGACAACAGCTATAGTGATGAATCAGTCATCCCGACCGGGTTCGTTCGGATCGCTAGAGAACAGAGCGATCTTGTTCCCTTGTGGATCACGTAGATAGCTCACGTAGAAATGGGAGCCGTAAGACGCGCGAAATCCCGGTTGCCCTTCGTCCGAACCGCCAGCTGCCAACGCGGCAGCGTGCAAAGCGCGTACCTGACTTTGGCGCTCCGCTTCAAAGGCGATCATCGTGCCGTTTCCAGCCGATGCAGCATGCCCGTTAAAGGTTGGCTTTACATAGAAGTCCGGCAGCAAAGGACGCTGGCCCTCCTCTACCGGCAAGGCAAAGCTCAGGCCTTCCGGACCCTCATTTAACCCGTACCCAAGTGCAGGCAAAAACGCCGAGTAAAAACGCTTCGCTAACTCCAGATCATCTGCACCAACGGTGACATAGGAAATCATAATCCGCGCTCCCCTTCGCCTCGCCATCTTTCGGCGCGCCTCAGCTTTCAGCGTAAGGTTGCATAACATCGGGATCAATAGATGCTGCCTGTCATCGCCAAACAGAGATATTACCTGCTCGGGCTGATCTTGGTTAGCCCTCGATGTTTGAATCTATGTTGATCCGGTCATCACCGGTCAGGTTTTGCCACGCATCATACTGTGACAGAAAGACCTTGCCGTTCAGATCATTCAGGAAATGGGATCGTTTCAGACGGTCCATCACTGGCCCTTTCACTTCGGAAAGATGCAGCCCGACATCCATGTCTTTCAGCCTTTGGTTGATGGCCTCAAGGCTTTCGAGCGCTGAAAAATCAACTTCGTTCACCGCAGAGAAAATAAGAACCACATGACGAACGTCGCACCCTTCGGTGACCCTTCTCTGAACCAGATCCTCAAGAAAACGCGCATTCACAAAATAAAGGCTTTCATCCACCCGAAGTGAAACCAGAGCCGGGTCAGTCTCGACCTTGTGCCGGTGGATATTCCGGAAATGTTGCGTTCCCGGAACAAGCCCGACTTCGGCAACATGGGGCCGTGAGGTTTTATACAGATGCAAAAGAACAGAGATTGCCACACCCGCCGCCACACCAATCTCAACGCCAAGAACAAGCGTCAGCAAGATCGTCACAGCAACAGCTGCGAAATCCGCACGCGAATAGCCCCAGGTTTTGGAAAGGATCGACAGGTCGACAAGGCTCAGAACGGCGACGATGATCGTCGCGGCGAGCGTAGCATTGGGTAGATAATAGACAAGCGGTGTCAAAGCCATAGCGGCGATGGCAAGGCCAATCGCAGTATAGATTCCCGCTGCCGGCGTTTCGGCACCCGCGTCAAAGTTCACAACGGAACGCGAGAAACCGCCAGTCACAGGATAGCCACCTGTGAAAGCCGCACCAATGTTTGCAGCACCCAATCCAATCAATTCCTGATCTGGATCGATACGCTGGCGTTTCTTTGCCGCCAAAGTCTGAGCCACCGAAACAGATTCTACAAAGCCGATGATCGAGATGAGTATGGCGGGGATCAACAACGCGCTTAGCAAGTCAGGCGATAGGCCCGGCAGCGTCAGCGGCGGCAAGCTTTGTGGAACATCGCCAACAATCTTCACGCCGCGATCGTCTAGCCCAAAAGCCCAGACCGCAACGGTTGTACTCACAACAGCAGCAACCGGACCCGCTTTGGTCAGCACATCGGCCATCAGCGATGGTACACCAAGCTTTTTCAGGGTGGGCTTGAGGTTCTTGCGCACCCAAAACAAAAAACCCGTCGCCGCCACACCAATCACCACGGTGATAAAGTTCACTTCGGAAAGATGGCTGAAGATCGAGCTTAGCATTTCTGGCAGGGTGTGACCGTGTGCGCTCACCCCAAGTATATGCTTGAGTTGGCTCGTCGCGATCAGGATTCCCGATGCGGTGATGAACCCCGCTATGACGGGGTGAGACAGAAAGTTCGCAAGAAAACCGAGCCTGAAGACACCTAGCAGCACCAGAAATCCACCCGACAGAAACGCCAGCGTGAGAGCCGCAACAGCGTAACCCGCTGTCCCCTGCTCTGCCACCTGCCCGATTGCCGAAGCCGTCAGGAGCGAGACAACCGCAACCGGCCCTACCGCCAACGCCCTGCTTGTCCCGAAAATTGCGTACAAAAAAATGGGCGCAATTGATGCGTAAATACCTGCTTCGGGCGGCAGACCGGCCAGCAGCGCATAGGCAAACGACTGCGGTATCAACATGATCGTCACGATCACGGCCGCGATCATATCGTTCGACAAAGCAGTCCGGTCGTAAGTGCGTCCCCAGTCCAGTATCGGAACGTAGCGGCGGAGATTTTCGATCATTGTAAGGTCCAATAGGGGGAACGGCCTGAGCGAGCTTGCGCAGACAGTTGGGTACCGCGCCCCGGAGTTCTGGTGCGCGGCGGGATTGTTAATCTGGTCAGCTGTGCCGTTTAATTTTCATGCGTGGTCCGCTGTGCCGTCTCGTGGATCGACCACAACGTTGCGGAACGCGTTCCAGACCGGCAATAAGCCAACACCGGATGTTCAAGCTCTTCCATAGCGTCTTTCAGCGCAGTGACGTTTTCTTTCGTAAGCCCACTGCTTTGCACCGGAATATAGCGCGCTTCGATGCCTACCGCTTTTGCAGCAGTCTCGATTTCCTCGAACGGCGGTTGACCCGCATCTTCGCCATTGGGTCGATTGCAGATGATGGCGCGAAACCCAGCCGCCTTGATTTCCGCCATATCAGCTGGGGAAATTTGTGGACTGACTGTAAACTTCTCACTGATTTTCTTAAGTTCCATTGCAGCCTCTTTCAGTCAGAATCTATTGATCGGCATTTTCAGGTAGCTGTGTCCGTCGCTCTCTGCATCGGGCAGTCGTCCGTCACGCAGATTGACCTGCAAAGCAGCCAGCATCCTGTCCGGCAGCGAAAGCGTTTTGTCCCGCTGTTCACGGACCTTCACATATTCATCTTTCGACACACCGCCTCCAACGTGAATGTTGTCGGCTTTCTGCTCTCCGACTGTGCTTTCCCATGCAGCATTCTCGCGGTTCTTGGTGCCGTAGTCGTGACCAACAAAAATTCGGTGGGATTCCGGATAATCAAGGATCGCCATGATACTATCGTATAGCTGCGCCGCAGATCCGCCGGGGAAATCCGCCCTCGATGTTCCTGCATCTGGCTGCATCAGGGTATCGTGTGCAAAAATAGCGTCACCCACGACATAGGTGATGGACCCGAGCGTATGACCCGGCGACAGCATCACCCGAACGTCAAGATTACCGATCTTGAACGTATCACCATCGGCAAACAGGCGGTCGAAATGCGGTTCAATCGGAAAGGCGTCAGGTAAATTGTAGTACTCGCGCCAAAGCACAGCTATCTCACGGACCTTCTCGCCTATGGCTGTTTGCACACCGGTCTTTTCGCGCAGCCAGTCGGCCGCAATGAAATGATCAGCGTGCGGGTGCGTATCGAGTATCCACTCCAGCTCCAGATCATGCTGATCGATATAATCCAGCGCCCACTTCGGATGGTCGAAGCCGGTCGCGAAAGATTTCGGATCAAATTGCTGAACAACGTCAATCACAGCACATTTGCGAGTGACCTCATCAATACAGATGTACTGACAGCTTCCCGTATCCGGCTCGTAAAAGCCGACAACCGTCGGGCTGTCATCGCCGCGTGACGGCGAAATGCTATGAACAATCTCAGCCACTTAACCTTCCTTTCGCTTACCGGTGTTCAAATTCTTCAGGCACCATCGCCCACTTCAAGGTAACGTGCGCTGAACATCGCTTCTCCCAGTCGCTCCAACAGATCGAGCTGCAATTCCAACCATGCTTTGTGCGCCTCTTCATCCATTGCGATCTGTTCGAACAACTTGCGCGAGCCGATGTCGTTTTCCTCTGCCGCTTCGCGGGATGCACGTGTGTAGAACGCCACGGCTTCTTTCTCGTCCTTCAGGTCTGTCTCAAACATCTCTTTGAGCGAAGATGTGCGGACCGGCGGCTTCTGCATCTTGATCTCAGGATCACCCTTCAGAAACAGAATACGCTCGATAAACAGATCGGAATGGCCCAGCTCTTCTGCCTGTTCCTCACGCATCTTCGCGGCCAGCCCGACCAGTCCCCAGTCGTCAAGGACATGTGCGTGCATCTGGTACTGATGGGTCGCGCTCAATTCCATTGAAAGGGCGGTATTCAAATTCTGGATGGTTTTCGCGTTAGACATTTCTTGTCTCCTAATCTTGGGTTCTTGGATCGGGTCGGTTCACAGGCCGTTGACCGGCACCTTCAGCACTGGATTGCCGTCTTTATCCTTCGGGACTTCTCCGGCACGCATATTCACCTGAAGCGATGGAATGATAAGTTTCGGCATGGCCAACTGTGAATCGCGTTCGGTCCTGAACTTGATGAAGTCGTCTTTTGTCTTGCCACGGCCAACGTGGATGTTGTGTTCTTTCTCATCGGCAACTGTGGTTTCCCAAGCGATGTCGCGCCCGTTCGGACCGTAGTCGTGACACATGAACAGCCGCATCTCATCCGGCAGCGCCAGCACCTTCATGATGCTTTCGTACAGCTCTTCTGCGCTCCCTCCGGGGAAGTCGCAGCGAGCGGAGCCACCATCGGGCATGAACAACGTGTCGCCCACAAAGGCCGCATTACCCATGACGTGTACCATGCAGGCAGGCGTGTGACCGGGCGTATACATGGCAAATGCCTGCATGTTGCCAACCTTGTAGGTGTCGCCATCCTCAAACAGTCGGTCGAACTGGCTGCCGTCGCGCTGGAATTCGGTGCCTTCGTTGAAAACTTTGCCGAAGGTATCCTGCACCACCATGATCTTGGAGCCGATACCGATCTTGCCGCCCAATTCCTGTTGGATATACGGCGCCGCAGAAAGGTGATCCGCATGCACATGCGTTTCGATGATCCACTCCAGTTTTAGCCCCTGCGCCTTGATCTGGCGGATCAGCTCGTCGGCGTGATCGTAAGTGATGCGGCCAGCGGCATAGTCAATGTCCATCACGCTATCGATAACCGCGCAAGACTTCGAGGTTGGGTCCTTGACGATATAGCTGATCGTATTTGTTGCCTCGTCAAAAAAGGCCTGAACCTCGGGTTTGATGCTCATGTCTAAGGGATACTGTGTCATAAATCCTCCGGGTCTAGGAGCGCGGACCGCCTAGTGGCCCCGTCCTTGTTTCATCATCATTTCATGTACGGCGTGCATGCCGCGATCGGCCATGTCAGTCACTTCGGCCGCGTGCACCTGTAGTGCTTTAATCAGGTCGGGATTGTCCGTGGTTTGAACGACAACCAGCCCATCGTCAGTCATCTCCACTTCGGAAACGATATCCTCACCGTGACGGAAAAAGATATCCAGCGTCGGGCTTTGGATGCGCACCTTTGGATCATCTTTCGCACCAACACGGTCGATCATTCCGACGGCGTGGCTCACAAGTGCATCCATAACGTGTCTGTTGCTTGATCGTGTTACAGTGCGAATGCCGTTGGGCAGGTTTTCAACCTCGCGGGTAATCGTATCGAAGTGACGGAACATGATTGCCATCTCGGCGCTCTCTTCCGCAGTTGCGTTCTCGCCGCGCAGACCGGGCATGGTGGCCATATTGTGACCCATCATGCCATGCCCGTGACCGCTTTGAGCAAAAAGCGGCGCTGTGCCCGACATGGTGCCGAGCAGCAGTGCAGACAGACCGATGATCGTCTTGTTCATGCTGTTGCCCCTGCAGGTTGTCGGTTCTGAAACCATTTAGCCAGAAAGATGCCAACAATTACGGCCCCGACAAAGGCAAAGACTTCCCACCGTCCAGTGCCCAGCGCAGGAAGTGCACCGCCCGGGCAAAAACCTGCGATTCCCCAGCCGATCCCGAAGACAGCAGAGCCTCCTACAAGTTTCAGGTCGATGGTGCGCGAGGTTGGTACGCTGAAGTCACCCTCAAACACAGGCTCGGAGCGGCCGAACACCAGCTTGTATCCAATAAAGGTTGTGACCAACGCACCACCCATCACAAAGATCAGTGACGGATCCCATGAGCCTGCGATATCGAAAAAGTTGAGCACCTTGGCAGGGTTCGCCATACCAGAGATGGAAATGCCGACGCCAAAAACGAGGCCGATCAGATAAAGGACAATCAGTTTCATAGGTTTCAGGCTCCGAATACGTGGCGCAAAAGGAAAACGGTGACAAAGGTGAACACCATAAATGTCATCGTAGCGACGATGGAACGCGGGCTGAGACGGGCCATGCCACAGACCCCGTGACCGGACGTACAGCCAGAGCCAAAGGTCACACCGACACCGACGATAAGCCCCCCGATCACAAGCGCCGCGGTTGAAACCGGCACCTGCACCGCAGGCATGTTACCCGAAACCAACCAAACGACAGCAGGCCCTGAGATCATTCCCGCCAACACAGCCGCACGCCATGCAAAATCCTCACCCGAAGCCGGTTGAACGACACCAGCAAGCACGCCGGTGGCACCCATGATGCGTCCAACGAAGAACATAAGCAGGGTCGAAGCGACACCGATCAACACGCCGCCGCCAAGCGACAGCCAAGGTGTGAAAGCTGTTTCAATCATGAGCAGTCCTGACATGTTTTGATGCCGACAATTCTATAAAGCGGGCAGTTGCCGACCAGTGCTGTTATCGTGAAGACAGCGGCGACAATAAGCGCGAGCCAGAACAGAATGCCCGACCCAAAGGTCCCAGTACCGAATGCAGCTACAAGCAGTGCTGCCGCGATGACCAACCGCAAACCGCGATCAATTTTTCCCATATTGTTAGTCATATCCCACTCCTTTGAGAATCGATAAACTTACCATCGCACAGGTACGCCGGATAGTTTGGTGACCAAGTCACCAAAGTCACTTTTTTTCGCAGAACGTTTGGTTGTGGGGCGAATGCCGGATGCCAGATCATCTTAACTGATCACGTTGCAAACGGACCGACAAATCATCGCGAACGCGCCCGGATGGTCATTCTATTCAGAGATGACCACCGGCAGATTTGACCATCCGCTCCAACCCGTCTTTGTCAATAAGCCGCACTTCGCCACGGGACTGCTCAACCCAGCCTCTTCGATGAAACTCCGACAGCGTTCTGGAAATAACTTCGCGCGCTGTACCCAGCTCCGTTCCGAGCACAGCATGGGTTGCATGCACGATTCCATCATCGTCAGCCAATTCAAGCAAGCGCGAAGCCAGCCGGACATCCATGCGCTGGAATACGATGTCATCAATCAAGGTAAAGAGGTCCGTTATGCGGCGGGAATAGGCAGTAAACACAAATTCGCGGAACACCGGTGATTTCGCGACAAGCTCATCAAATGTTTTGCGAGGGATCGCGACAGCCTTTACATCAGTTTCTGACGTGCCTTCTGCTGCATAATCTTCAAAGGCGAGCATGCAGGCTGTTGTGAGTACACAGCTTTCTCCCGCATGCACCCGATACAGAAACACCTCCCGCCCTGTATCCGACTTCTGTTGAACCTTCACGGTTCCATCCAGCAAAAGCCACAAGTTGTCCGCCGTCTGACCCGGTGCAAAAATCTGAGTGCCTGCAGGAACCGAAATGATCTTGCTACCCGCTTCAAGCTCTTTCCTGATGTCCGCAGGCAATCGGCTCAGGCCTTTGAATTTGCTAATCCACGTCTCTTCCATAGTACCGTTCCCCAAGCCGCAGATCGGCAGGACCTACGGCATACCAGTTTATCGGGTATGTCCCGTCTTTGGCAAACGGTTGTATTGGGTGCTTCGGGAGGTGACGACGGTTTGAACGGTTGGTTGATCGATATAGGTTTCCCGGCAAGTGGCCAACAACGACCTGCGTACGTAACAAGGCGTCAATCATATATCTTCCTTCGATCAGGCCGCCTTTTCTTCGCCACCTAAAACCTGTTCAACCAATTGTACAAACGCGCGCGCCTGATCGTCAAAGCTGGCAACTTGCTTCGGACGTTGCCCACGCACACCTGTTTCAAGGCACCCTAGGATTTGGTCTTTCAGCGGACCGGTCTCCGTCCCGATTGGAACCAATTTATGATGAGGGATCGTCCCGTGTTCGACCGTCCCACCACTGTCTGTCTGAATGACTTCAATGCCACGGGCCAAAGCTTCTCGAATGGCCAAACCAAAAGTCTCTTTCCACTGAGAGGTGAACAGCAAGACGTCGATCTCGGCGTAAAAGTCATCCATCTGGGCTTGATCGAAGCGGGGATAAATAGCCCAATCCCCCTTCAATCCCTTCAGATCCCGCTCCGACCACCATGTCTGATCAAGGCTTCCGTCCACGACAATCGCGCGAAAATCGCTCCGGTTTAGACTCTCGAAAACCTGCCGGACTTGTGGCCACCCTTTGATATGCGCGGGGCCCCCGAGATATCCGAAAGTGATCCGCTTATCCCGCATCCGCCGCGCAGACTGTTTCTTCGCAAAGTCCGTTGCGGGTTGGTTAACGCCGTTCTCCCAGACAACACCAAGACCGGGCGCGAAACCTGACCGCTCACTCAGCGTTTTGGCGAAACTGGATGGATAAGTCACCAGCGCGACACGACTGCTCATTTGCTGCAAGTGATTAAAGCGCATCTTGGCCGCCCAGAAATTGTCAACGCAGCCTTTGCAGTTCTCGATCCGCACCGGATCCTGCGCACAGTAGGTACCATTCAGCCGTATCATAAACTGTCGTTCGCACAACCACCAGAAATCGTGCACGCTGAGCACAACAGGCACGCCGGAATCCTCAGCCGCTGTGATGATCCCGACGCCGATATCCTGAATGCAATGCGCATGCACCATATCAGGTTGCAGCGCCGATATAAGTTCGGCAAGCCGCTCAGTAATCTCGGGGTTATCGTACATTTCACCGTACTTGCGATGCTCTGGCACATTGATCAGATAGTTGACGACCCCGTTCTTCTGGCTTTTGATAACACTGTAATCGGCAAGTTCTTTTCTCATGCACAGTGATACAGCCGTTACACGAAACCCTCCTTGTCGTATCAGCGCCTGCGCGACCTGCTCGGCGACCACGGTAGCCCCACCATAGCTGAAGGGTGCGAAGAAGACATTTGCCACCAGAATGTGGCGCGTGTTCATGCCTCTACCCAGTCAACTAGTTCAGGTGAAATGATGTGCGCCTGATCTGACTGGTGCCATCGATCTTCCAGATCAGACCGCGCGGCACGCCCCATTTCAACCGCACGAACGGAATTCTCTGCGAGATATCTCAAGGATGACAGCCAATCGCTCGCGGTTCGCGCGACAAATCCCGTGGTATCGTGCTGAACAACCTGACCAAAATCGCCAACATCCGCCACAATCGCCGGTATACCAACCGACGCGGCATCAAGAACCCGTACCGCGCTTTTGCACCGGTTGAACACGTCGTCACATAGCGGCATGACAGCACAGTTCGCCCGCCTTAGCGCAGCAAGGTAACTCCTGTATTCCGAGAATTTTACAACCTCTACCTGATCCTTCAAAGCTGGAGGCATATGCACGAGATCGAAATGGCCGATGACCATCAATCGGCGGTCTTTATCTTCGGTGATGAATTCGATCAAAGGCTCGGCGATCTGATCGAAGTCTATTTCGTGACCCTGTGATCCACTGGAAAAGGCCACGCGGAAAAGACCATCGTCTGCGCTCGCTTGCGACATGGCGCCTGCACCCTCATCCAGCGTTTCGGCATCAGCAAAATTTCGTCGGATATATACAGGCCGCTCCGTATAAAGCGCCGTATGTGCCGCCATGCCGGGAGTCGAAACGGAAATAATGTCAGCCCCGTTCATCATACCCAGATATTTGGGCGCTTCCGACACGAAATGCGCCTTCATCCGAGGGTCCAAAGCCTCCATGTTCCGGTAGGTTTCGTAAGCCGATACGGAAAACAAAGGATCATCCAGATCATATAGGATCGGCAGACGCAGACGGCGCGCCTCATACCGGATCATATCTGCTGCTGGTCCTGTCTGCAGCCGGTACTCCATCAAGTGGGTCGCATGCTGCAAGATGCGCGTCGCACGAGGAATGTCCTGATAGTGGGCATATTCAAACTCGACACCACGCGCACGCCAGAAAGCGGCCAACTGCTCCACCCGATATTTGCGGCATTGCGGAAGATTGAGATCAGCGATCATTGCGATCTGCCTGCGCTTCCTATGGACTGCCGGCGCTTTCTGAATATGAAAGGCATCTTCGCGGGCAAGGGTCTGCCAAACGCCGTGCAGATACTGGTCGGCCCCGCCTGTGGCCTTGGCCAACGGCGCATTCAACGAAGACGCGGCACGTCTGGTTAACCTGCGCCACGTATAATGGCGCGCTTGCCTCAACGCCGGACCCGCGCCGTCGTGACGCACTGCTGACCCAAACCGTTTCGCCAACGCCAAAAGTGGTATGCCCGTCACATGTTACCTCTTTGAATGACCCGTTTGACACAGGGTTAATCATTGAGACTTAACAATTTGTGAACTTTTTTAGCGTGTTGTGACGGGATGATGAAACCGTGCGCCCCTATGAATATTCCGGAACCCAAGGTCACGATTCTGATGGGTGTTCGCGACGGCGCGCTGCATCTGGAAGAACAATTAAAGAGTATTGCAGACCAGACGCATAAGAACTGGAATCTGATAGCCAGCGATGACGGCTCGACCGACCAAAGTCGCGATATCCTGCATCGGTTTTCGCATAGCTTCCCGGACCGCGTTAGTATCCAATCCGGACCAGAGCGCGGGTTCTCGGCGAATTACATGTCACTCATCGCAACGCTGAAACCTGATGCGGGCCATGTCTGTTTTGCGGACCAGGACGACGTCTGGCTCCCTCGGAAACTAACCAATTCGGTTAAGGCTTTGTCGTCTCACGTGGCCCCCGCACTTAGTTGCGGGCGTCATTATGTCTGGCACTCCGGCAATGACCGCAAATTCGCCTCCGCAAAAATGAGCAGACCATTCACCTTTAGGAATGCGTTGATCGAAAATGTAGCGGCAGGAAACACCATGATGATAAACCCGCCTGCTGCGCGGTTGGCCCAAGCGGCAGCCCTACGGTCAGGTCCCGTTTTTGCGCATGACTGGTGGCTCTACCTTTTGATGACGGGCGTTTCAGGTGCCATTCTTTTCGACAATTCCACACCCGACATTCTTTATCGTCAGCACGCCAGAAACCAGATCGGCGCGGGCGTCGGCATGGTGCAGCAGATCAGGCGGAAACTCGGGGTGTTACGTGGCCTTTTCACAGAACGGCTTGATGGAAATATTGCGGCTTTGACCTTGGTATCCGACCTTCTCACGCCGGACGCACGGCAAATTCTGGAACAGTTTGAACAAGCCCGCACACAGGAAGGTTTGGCCCGTCTGCTGGCTTTGCGCTCTGTGGCACCGTATCGGCAAAGTAAAATGCATACACTCGGATTTTGGGGGGCTGCCGGACTTGGATGTGCCTAAACCAAAAATTGTGCTAGTTGGCGGAGATGGCCGCCCATCAGGTGTCCCCCGGCACATTCTGCATCTGGTGGATGCATTGGATCGATATGCTGATATTATCGTCATCAGCGACCGCGATGAAGGCGGCTATACCCCGCTTGCCCGAACCAGCGCGCGTCACAAGGTTGTGCGCGGACTGACCAAAAAACCATCACTCACTCATCAATGGCGCGGTATATCAGGTCTGATTTCCGCTATCTCTGATCAACAACCTGATCTGATCTGGGTCCATGCGCGGCTTCAGGTTCTTGTGTTGAGGATTCTACTCACTCTTCGCCTGTGGCGACCCGCCTGCCCTGTGGCATTTACCCATCATGGCATGCCTTACGGACCGGGCTATCCGTTCTGGATTCACAAACTTAGCAGTTGTCTGGAACAGTTGTTGATTGCCTGTTCCTCCTCCCAAGATCTTGTTTTTCTGAACCTACGCATGGCTGGATGGATGGCCCGGGATGCGAGCGCCAAAAGGCTGGCACGCCATCGTGTTCACACCCTCCCAAACTGCTCGAATCTGCGGCCTATTCCTGCCTCACGTGACAAAAGTGTAAAGCGGATCGTCATGACAGGACGCACCGGCCACCAGAAGGATTACGATACCGCAGTAAGAGTTCTTGAACACTTGCCACGAAATTACCGGCTTAACCTTTGTGGGCCGGGAACCGATGAACCTGATTTCCAGACGCACATCGCCACCTTGGTCCCTTCGGAAATTTTCGCTAAAATCGAGTTTTCAGGCCCCCTGCCCGACGTGCGTCATGCCCTCTCGCAAGCCGACGCCTACCTGCTGACATCCCGCTACGAGGGGACCCCGATAGGCGCTTTGGAAGCTTTCGAAGCTGGCCTGCCCATTATTCTGCGTAACTTTGATGGAGCTGAGGATCTGATATCAAAGCATCCGTGCAGCTTGATGATCGAATGTGCCGATCTTGCTCAGGACGGCAGGGAGATTACCGCGCTTCTGGAACGTTATGAAGCTAACAGGCATGTCTTTTCAGAAGCCATCAAGAACGTATGGCAACATACCTGGTCAACTGAGATTTTTAACAAGAACGTTCTGACCTTGGTTCAATCCATCCTGAACCGGCCTATCGTTCCGGCGGCAGTGACAGATTATATTCATGATGGTCCAGCGCTGCTTCCAGATCTGAGTAAAACTGCAGATGCCCCTTTTCCAACACCGCCGCCATCGAACATAGACGCCGCACCATCGGCGGTGAATGTGTGACGACGATCGCACCTGCTGTTTCATTTCGCTTGTCGAAAACTTGTACGCTTTTGTGACGGAACGCCCCATCGCCGACGCTTGTCACTTCGTCCACAAGATAGGTGTCAAAAGGAATGCCCATAGATACACCAAATGATAAGCGTGATTTCATTCCAGCCGAATACGTTCTGAGCGGCATACGAAAATGCGGCCCCAGTTCGGCAAAGTCTTCGACAAAGGCGACAAGGTCATCGCTGTCCATCCCGTACAACCGCGCGACAAATCGCGTGTTCTGAATGCCTGTAAGGTCAGGGTGGAACGAGCCTTGAAACCCGACCGGATAGGATATCGTCCCCGTCGACAACACGCGGCCCGATGTTGGCCTGATCGTCCCCGCAATAAGCTTGAGCAATGTACTTTTTCCTGCACCGTTCCGCCCCAGCAAAGCGACGCTTTCGCCGGTTGGAAAGGTCGCGGTCAGGTTTTGAACAATCACTTTCTTTCCACGCCGCGTCGGGAAATGTTTGGAAAGATTATCGAGATGGATCATGTCGTTGTAGCTCAGCTTCGATCGCGAAGGCTGTAGAAAACAAGACACATAATCGACCATGTGAAAAACGAGAACAGAGCGATCAACGAAATGATGATCTCCCGTTTCGGGTGCTGCGCTTTCTCGGCCAGCGTTGGTTTCACATGGGCCGCGAGGTACCTGCTTTGTTTGCGCACTTCCGCCAACGCAGAATCATGCGCAGCAAGCGCCGCAGTATAGGCAACTTCGGCAAATTCACGATCCACGATCAGCCCTTCGTATTCGCCGACCAGATTTGCGAAGACTTGTCCGCTTTCGCCGTCTTTCCCCAGCCCTAGCTTACGCCGTTCTTCCTGAATTCGAGCCTCGATAACTTCAATGCGCCGGTTGGCCTGAAGAACACGCGGGTCGCTTTCTCGGGTCGTATCCCGCAAAAGATCTGAATCAATTAATGCATCCGCCAGTTGCTGCTGGAGCGTGACCAGCAGACCCATCTGGTTTTGCGTATCGATGCTGGGGTCGACAATTTGCGTACGATTACGAAATTCGGTCAAAGCGCGGCGCGCGGCTTTCAGTCTTTCAACCGCACTGGCCAATTCCTCGCGGGTAAACCTGATGGAATCTTCCTGTGCAATGCGCGAGATGCTGTTGATCATCTCGGCGCATTCATCCAACACCGCCTGTGCGACCCGACGGGCGTCGGCCGGATCAAACGCAAGCACCTCAAGGTCAATCAGACCCGTACTGCTATCATAGACGATCGAGATTTTGCGCGACCAATGTTCCTGCAAATCCTCGATCGTGCCGGCGGGATCGAAAGCGAAAAACGGGTCACGCTCGACACTGACCTTCGACCAGATGTTGCGAAGTCCCACATCACTGTCGACAAGAGACACCAGCTCCTGACTGGATAAAAAAGCAAAAAGAATATCCGTATCGGAGGAGCTTGATCCGGAAAGCTCTGTAATGCCTCCCAAAAGCTCAATCGCGGAACTTTTTTCCTCCGTCCGGACAGAGAATGCGACCCGTGAGGCATACTGATCAGCCGCGTTTACCCAAAGGTAATAGGACGACAGAACAATGGGTGAGAGAACAAAGAGTATGAAGCTCACAAGCAGAAACCGATGGCGGCGGCGTGGCCTTGCTCTCTTTGCCGGTGGCTTAATATCGAACTTCGGTATTTGCAGCGCTGGCTTTTGTTTAGGCGGGGCAGTTTGATTTAGTGCTTTGTCCAGAATCAGCGGCTTGGTGGGGGTTCCGCCGCCGGCTTCGGGCTCTGTTTGCTTGAGTTGGCGGATCCTGCCGATAGCGTTTTCATGTCTCGAAAATTGGTCTGGCATCATCCATTAACTTTTTGGTTGTATTTATGGGAGAGTATTCTGGTTAAGGTTAATTTTTGGTAACCTTAACTATTGAAGAGGTTACTTTGACGCAGCCGCCAGATTTACCCGTGTCACTTCGCGTTCACACCTCCCCCTTCGCCACGCCGCGTGCAATCGGCGCGTTAATCCTGCGCGAGCTCATCACGACCTATGGCCGTTCACCGGGCGGTTATGTTTGGGCTGTATTAGAGCCGGCCGCTGGCATCACTTTGCTGACGCTCGTCTTTTCAATTGGCTTTCGGACCCCGCCATTGGGCACCAGTTTCGCCCTGTTTTATGCGGCCGGCATTCTGCCATTGATGATGTACACTGACATCTCGGCCAAACTCGCCCAGACGGTGCAATTCAGTCAGGCGTTGCTAGCCTATCCCAGAATCACATTCCTTGATGCACTGATTGCCCGGTTTGTTTTGAATGTGATGACCCAGATGATGGTCCATTTTATCGTGCTCGGCTTTATTCTGATCTATCTCAAGCCAACGACGACGCTGGACTATTCAAAGATCGGACAGGCCTACGGGCTTACACTCGTCCTTGCCTTGGGGGTTGGGACGCTGAACAGCTTTCTGACATTGGCCTATCCAATTTGGAACACAGCTTGGTCCATCCTGAACCGTCCACTGTTTTTGGTTTCCTGCGTGTTCTTCATCTTTGAAACCGTGCCGCAGCCTTATTCGGATTATCTTTGGTTCAATCCGATTGTGCACATCGCAGGACTGATGCGGGACGGTTTTTATCCCTTCTATCAACCGACCTACGTGTCAAAGGTCTACCCGCTTGCGATTGCGGCCCTTACAGCGATGGCGGGACTGTTTCTTTTGAACCGCTATCACCGTGATATTCTGGATAAGTAGGGCAGCTACAATTCGAGTTAACTCAAATTTAAGATAATCTATGCGGTATTAACCCTTGTTTACCAATGTGCTTGCGCACCGGAATTTAAGGTTTGTCGTCGTGTCTCTCGATTTTTTCTCTGAACTAAGATGTCTTGTCATGTTGGACGGGACAGTTTTCGGCAACGTGAAGCGTGTCGATACTGCGCGACCGATGGACATCAGATTGGGCGATAGCCTGTCACCGTTTCAGATTTGCGATCAGTCCGGGCTACCGCAACTAAACCGCCCTTCAGTTTACCGATTGGCTACAAAGGACCTGTCTCAAGCTTCTCATTCTCTGCCTCCCGAAGGGGTCCCGGGTGAAGTTTACGCCTGTTGGGTCAATCATCTTGAGGATTGGACTTTGCGCTCCAGTCAAACTGTGCAGCTGATGATCAATAAATACGATGCGCCCTGCCAGATTTTTTTCGACCGCCAAATCCACATTCCCAAAGTCGAGGATGGAATGGCGTTCAAGGTCAGCTTGGCAGCACATCGCGCTGCGGCAAGCCTTTGCCTGATCCTGCGCGATCCGGTCTCGCTTCAGGAAGAACGTCATTTCCTGCCCTTTGACACGACCTTTCCGGGCGGACCAAAGCGGGAGGGCTATGCGCAAATCGTCCAACCTCTTCCCGCTCATTTTCAATCCTGCGATATCTCAATCGAAATCGAATACCGCAATCACCTGCCGGATGACAAAGGCATCGAACCCTTCCTGTTTATGGCAGATATCCACGTGGCGGATGCCGATGCCGGCGGTGACCATCCGCTGATCCTGCAACCTGAGTGGATTTACGGCGCGGATGACGTGACCGACGGCCAATGGATCAGCGCGCCATTGCCAAATGTCCTCGCTCCGGGTCAGGGTCTCTCGGTACAGGTGGGGCGCGATGTGCTTCCTATTCTGCCCATGCCGGCACCAGAGTTTGAAGTGAGTGAAAACTACGGGCACAGCCTTGTCTGCAAATCCGCCAAAGATCTTGAACTCGTACTGAGCATTGACGGTCAACATGTTGAAGCGCTGAGTATTACAGCAGGTGATAACGTTGTCAGGTTGCCATCGAAATATCTCAATGGCCACGTCCGGCATCTGTCCCTCAAAGACCGGTCCGGTTCGGTTGTCCTTTTTGAGCATCATCAATTGATGCCCTACATCGTTACACCCGAAGATGTGATGCGACGGGAATCTTCTGCACCGTTTCCCAATGCTCTCTTGCCGCAGACGCCCCATCGATACAGTGCACTCAAGGCCGTGATCGCTGGTGCGGGTGCGGAACTTGATCTCTCCCAATTGACCCATGCGCTGAACACGCTTGAGGGGGGACCGGGGAACGTCGTCCGGCTACCGCTGCAATTTCCCAAGATAGATGCCCCCGAAGTGTCTGTTATCATTCCCGCGCATAACAATATCGACCTGACGTATCTTGCACTTTGCTCGCTGCTTTTAGGATACAACAAAGCAACGTTTGAGGTGATCGTGGTCGACGATGCATCGACTGACGAAACTGCAACGCTTGAAACGCTGGTGAGCGGCATCACTGTTGTGCGCCACCCTGTTGCCCAGCGCTTTATCCGGGCCTGCAATGCAGGGGCGGATCGTGCGCGTGGCAAGTATATCGCGCTGCTGAACAACGATGTCGAAGTGACCGCCGGTTGGCTGGACGAATTGATCGCAGGGACAGAGCGTTTCGAAAATGTCGGGCTTGTTGGGTCAAAGCTGCTCTATCCGAATGGCGACCTGCAAGATGCGGGTGGGATCATTTGGGGGTCGGGCAATCCGTGGAACTACGGAAGCGGCCAAAACCCCAATGACCCGCGTTACTGTTATGCCCGACAAGCCGACTATCTATCTGGTGCGGCGCTCATGGTGCCAACCAAAATATGGCAGGAGGTCGGGGGTCTTTCGTCCTATCTGGAACCGATGTATTTCGAAGACACCGATCTTTCGTTCAAGGTAAGGGATGCGGGCTACCAAACTTGGTTTATCCCATCTTCGGTCGTCTATCACTTTGAGGGCATGACATCAGGCACCGATACTTCCACCGGATTTAAGAAGTATCAGGAGGTGAACCGGCCCAAGTTCAAGCGACAGTGGGCGCGTGCCTATGCCGCCCATGGCGTCGAAGGAGAAACCCCGGATCTGGAAAAGGACCGCGGTATCATCGGCAGGGTTCTCTTTATTGACTACGCCCCGCCGCGTGCCGACAAGGATGCCGGCTCATATGCGGCCTTGCAGGAAATGAAGCTGGTGCAGTCGCTGGGATACAAAGTGACCTTCATATCCACCAATATGGCACACCTTGGCCGCTACACCGAAGACTTGCAGAAATCCGGCGTTGAGGTGGTTCATGCTCCATTCTTTATGAATCCAAGCGAATATCTTGACCGTCATGCCGGTGATTTCGATGCTTTCTATATTACGCGTTACTATGTTGCGCAAAATGTGCTTGAGCAAATAAGACGTCAGGCACCCAATGCTAAAATACTGTTCAACAACGCAGATTTGCATTTCCTGCGCGAATTACGTGCCGCCAAGAGCGAAGCGGATGCTGACATGCTCGATCGGGCGCGTAAGACCCGATCCGAAGAAATCGATGTGATCCGTATTGTTGATGTTGTCCTCTCATATAACGAAGTCGAACACTCCGTAATACAGGCCTACACGGACGGCGAATGCACTGTTGTCAGATGTCCTTGGGTTGTCGATGTGCCCGACGCTGTCCCGGCGGCGGGTGCCCGACATGGTCTCTCTTTCCTCGGCAGCTTTCATCATCATCCGAATGCGGAAGGTGTCAGGTGGTTTGTGCGTAACGTGATGCCTTTGCTGGCAGGTCAGAACGCGTCGCACCACCTCACGATTTACGGCTCCGGTATGAGCGATGAGATCCGCGCAATGCGATCCGCCTACGTCACAGCGCACGGCTTTGTGCAAGATGTGACCGAAGCATACAACAGCCACCGCGTTTTTGTTGCACCGCTGCTGTCGGGGGCGGGCATAAAAGGTAAGGTGATAAGCGCCCTCGCGCATGGCATCCCCTGTGTCGTCAGCCCCATCGCTGCAGAAGGTATCGGACTTCGGTCAGGTCACGATTGTTTTGTTGCAGAGAAACCTGCCGACTGGGCCGAAGCTATCGCACGTCTAAATACGGACGATGATCTGTGGGAAAAAATCTCGCAAAATGCGCGAACTTATATGCACCGTAGCTTTTCTTTCGAACAGGGCCGGCATCTGATGCGCGAAGCATTTGAGGCAGCGGAGCTTTATGGTGCGCACGCATGACCATGAACAAACCGCTGCGTTCCGTTATACTGCACAATCACCTGTTCAAGAATGCAGGCACGTCCGTCGATCACATCCTGCGCGACAACTACGCGGGTCGCTGGGTCAGTCGTGAGTTTACGAGTTTAGGCCAGGACAATACGGCGGATTTAGCGAAATGGATTAGCGAAGACCAAGATGCCGTCGCCTTTTCAACCCATACAATGCTTGGCCCGATCCCGGTTCTGGAAGGGGTCGAGATTATCCCTGTAACGATGTTGCGCGACCCGGTTGAAAGGATCGCCTCAGCTTACCGTTTTGAACGGGTACAGAAGGCGGACACCTTCGGCACGAGACTAGCGCGCCAGAACGGGTTTGCCGGATATGTCCATGCTCGCCTTTCTATCAATGGCGACCGTCAATGTAGGAACTTTCAAACCAACCGGATGTCGATATTGTCTCCTACCACGCCGGGAAGGGACCTGGATCGAGCGATGCACAGTTTGAGAGAGATATCGCGCACCGGCGTGCTGGGAATTGTATCCGATTTTGCCGCAGCGATGGACCGCCTGAAAGCAATTGTCAGTAGACGCGTTGGCTCATTTGATTGGAAACCGGTCGTAGCCAACGCGACAGGTCAGCAAAGCGCACATGCCATCTCACCCGACATGCGGCAACTATTGCTTGAAACGAACGCTGATGATTTGTCGCTGTTTCAATACGCCCAGCGCCTGTCAGAGCAATCTGTGGCACCTGAACAAATGTACCGCCTTGCCGCCGTCTGATGTTATCCAGACCTCAGCTGTTTACATTCAGGCAGGTACGGGTTGGCCTGCGTACCATTGATCAGGAATTTTGTATCCCTCCGCTTCGACTTCCCCGCAGATACGCGCGACGTCTTCCTTGAATAAATCAGCAAAGAAGGCGGGCATTCGGTGGCTGACGCTTTCGGTAAAGCGTTGCGCCAACAATGCTTCGGGATAGTCGAATGGCGGGATGCCTAGAAACTCTTCGATCTCGCGCAATGTGCCGCGTTGGTCATGATGCAGGTTTTCATAGAACATCACCTTGGTCATTTCGGGTTTCAGGCCCTTGCGCAAATTGCGCAAGACCCGACCGTATTCCGCGTTAACCCAGATGTGAGGGCGGCGCACAAATTCTTCGAACTGGTCGGGGCCCCAGCTGTCCAGCTTATCGAGGTGGCCGGTCAACTGTAGGTGGAACTTGGCATGGCTCCAAAGCCGCGCAACAGGGTCGCGCATGGTATACATCACACGCAGCCGGTCACACCTGTCAGCAATTTGCGGCCAGGCTTCCTGCGGCAACTGCGAGTGCAGGTTGGAGAAATCACATGCATAGACCTGATGATCGCGCATCTGAAAAAGGTTGCGGTACCAATAGTCATCGACGGGTCGTTCAAGATACGCACTTACCCAGCGCAAATTTGCCCGGACCGCATCAATGTTTGCCTTCTCGGGATCGAAACGGTGCAAATAGCGGTGCCGCGCTTCGCGCAGGCGGTAAGTTTCGCTTAGCTGGTCCTGATTAACGTAGCGGTGGTAGAAATAATGGATCTCTTTTTCCATCGCGAAATGCAGCGCGGGGTGACGCGCAAAAACCGCATAAAGCCATGTGGTGCCGGCCTTCATGGCACCGACACTTAGAAACAGGTTTTCAAACAGCCGCGCGTTACCCATTGGCGATCTCCTCACCCTGCAGCGTTGTCAGCTGCGTCAGCGCGTCATTGTACATCCGGTGGTAGACGGGTCTTTTGAAATGGTTGAGATCAATCAAATCGCTGGCGGACTGGATATGCTGCATTGGGTCCAACAGAATTACGTTTTTCCGCGTACCGGCAGCACTTTTCACCACTTCGTTAAGACGTTTGTGATGCGGGTGGTTCGGTTTGGATGGGTCCTGATAGTGAACCGGGCCGCGTTCATTCGCCAGCACGATGATCACGGCCGCATCGGCTGGCAAACGGTCAAGGATCAGGGTGTAACGGCGGCGCATTTCGTCGTCTGATAACAAGCCTTGGTGTCTGAAAGCGCTACACAGAGAATCCAGCCGCTCCCGCTGGACATCTGTCTCAGCGACAGCACTGCGCAGCTCTTCCCTCGCGATCAGATTATGGTTCTGTGCGCCAACCAGCCAGTAAGGAACCTCAAGCCCCGTTTCATGGCGATAGACCGGGATGTCTGCATCTGCCCAAAAACTCAAAAGAAAGAGTGTTTTATCACGGGAACAAACCATCATCTCGGTCTCGAAATCTTGAGGTTCATAGCCAAGCAGCCGCGCCGCCTCCAACTGCGGTTCTGTCAAGCCATCCTCAAGCGCGGGCACTAGAAAGGACGTATGATCACGTCGAAACATCTGTCCGTTTTTGGGTAGGTTCAGTTCCTCGGTAACGTGCTTTGTATGCAGTGAGAAATAGTGAAGAAGGCTTGCAAGATCGCAACCGCCCCTCGCGTAGATACGGTCGAAAAGCGCCAACGATGGCGGCTCTTCTGTCGCCATGTCGCTTGCAAACACCGGCGTGATCCAGTCCACATCAATTTCGGTTGCTGTCGGATCGGTCAAAACTTCACCAACAGAAGTCAGAAGTGGACGGCCCAGAATGCCGTAGACCCAGTGTTCAACGAACATGTTTAATGTCCGGCAGGAGAAGCAAAAATGCTCAACGTGTCGTTTGTTGCCAATTCTGCGGGTGAGGTAAAAGCCGACGAAGCCGTAATCTCCGTAGTCATCGCGCACACGTATCAACGCTGCGTCAGTTGTATTGTGGGACAAAACCGCGAGCAGATCGGCACGCGCTGCCGCCATATCTTCAGGCAAACGCTTTTTGGTAAAGTTCAACTGGTTCGTCCGATTGATCAGCTCAATGGCGCGATCAAGATGCGACTCAACATCGTATTCAATAAAAGCCCGCACATTTGAATGCCGTAGAAAAGTAACGGTATCACCGCCGCCGCGCACTACATCAGCCGTTTTGCGTTCATTCAGCTTGTACTGCGCCAATCTTGTCAATTTAGGATCTGCTTTGCCAAGCATTTGGGGAGCGGAGCCGAGTTCGGGGATAACCGTGGGTAGACTGACGTTCAGACCGGGGTTCATATGAGCAGCCTGAGCCAGATTCATATTGTTATCGTCGACGAACAACACCGATCCCGCGCGCAATCCTACTTGCGTCAGCATTGATTGGATACGTGGTCCCTTCGGTGTCCAATCAATGCTGGGAAAGATGAAATAATCCCAAAGCCCGCTTTCGCGCAGAGTGCTTTCAATGCGATTGTGGTCATTCTTGGAACAAATGGAGGACATGATCCCGCGTTTCGCCAGATCAATGACCAGATCGTGGTGATCCTGCCGATACGTCATCCCTTCTTCGGTTATGGTGCCATCCCAGAACGTCTCATCCAGATCCCAGATGATCAGGCGAATATCTTCCGAGAATAGCGGTGTTCTGGAATGATCTAGCGCGAGCCCCATATCACAGCCGCCTTAGATAGCCGTTGGGGTTCGTCGTCGCGTTGACCCCGAACATATCACAGTAAGATGTGTCTATTTCGTAGATATCCGGACGGGCGGTCAGAAATGCCTCAAGCGCACGGCTGGGGCCGCCATCAAACCGGTCGGCCAGATCAAGCTCCGCCAAAACGCTGTCTTCCATGATGAGGTATTCACCCGCTTTCAGATGGGTCGCACCGAAGTCCAGCACTGCCATACAGGCATCATAGGTATGCGCGCTGTCTTCGGATAAAATCCAGGGGCGCGGCAGGTCAAACAGGGCATTCTGTGTGAATGTATCCTCTAGCGCCATGACATCGCCCTTCACAAAACTGATGCCGTCAAATCGGTCGTCTGCATCAGGTGGGGCGGTATCTATCGTGACAATCTGGGTGTCAAAGTCGTACATTTTGGCCACATCACGGAACATCAAGGCCGAGCCGCCGTGTTTTGTACCGATCTCAATAAATGAGCCCGGTTTGACCGCATGAAACAGGTGCAGATACAGCGCGATATCAATCGGTGACTTATTACACATCACGTCGCGGTAGTGATAATGCATCACGCCCTTGTGGTAGGCACCCAACTGGGGCCGGGTGAAGGGCGTCTTGAATGAACGGATCATAACCAGCCTTATCCTTCAGCCACCGCATTGCACGGCAGCCTCTTCATTTCGTTCTGCCCCAAAAGCGGTAAAGAGAAGATTAATATCGTCTCTTTTGCGATAGAATTCCGTTTCGTTCCGCATAAGATCGCCCAAAGCAGCGACGAAACGGGATACCTAAATGCACTTTGGTCTGAGTGACGAACAAGAGATGATCGTCTCTACTGTGCGCAGTTTTGTAGAAAACGAGATTTACCCTCACGAAGCCGAAGTCGAGCGGACGGGACAGGTGCCAAAGGGCTTGGGCGAAGATATAAAACAGAAGGTTATCGACCTTGGGTTTTATGCCTGCAACTTCCCCGAAGAGGTCGGCGGTGCTGGACTGTCCCATGTCGATTTCACGCTAGTAGAACGCGAGCTTGGACGTGGATCAATGGCGCTCACCCACTTCTTTGGCCGTCCACAGAACATATTGATGGCCTGCAACGCGGAACAACGCGAACGTTATCTTTTGCCTGCCGTTCGCGGTGAGCGAATGGACGCGCTGGCGATGACCGAGCCCGGCGCAGGGTCGGATGTGCGGGGGATGAAATGTACGGCCACACGCGACGGCGGTGATTGGGTTGTGAACGGATCAAAGCACTTCATCTCCGGCGCGGAACACGCCGATTTTTTCATCGTCTTCATTGCCACCGGTGTTGATGAGACGCCGAAAGGCCCCAAGAAACGGATTACAACATTTCTGGTGGATCGCGGCACGCCCGGATTTGAAGTGCGCGACGGATACAGCTCTGTCAGCCACAAGGGATACAAAAACTGTATCCTGTATTTTGATAACTGTCGTTTGCCAGATGCGCAGGTCTTGGGCGAGGTTGACGGTGGTTTCGCGGTAATGAACGAATGGCTCTATGCCACGCGCATCACGGTCGCTGCATTCAGCGTGGGCAGAGCACGAAGGTGCTTTGACTACGCTCTGAACTATGCGGCGGAGCGTGAACAGTTCGGTCAGAAAATCGGCAAGTTTCAGGGTGTCAGTTTCCAGATCGCCGATATGATCACCGAAATCGACGCTGCCGACTGGCTGACCCTCGCGGCGGCGTGGAGGTTGGATCAGCGGATGCCGGCAAACCGCGAAATCGCCTCCGCTAAACTCTATGCGTCAGAAGCGCTGGCCCGCGTAACAGACACGACGTTGCAGATTTTCGGTGGCATGGGGTTGATGGACGATTTCCCGATCGAGCGTTTCTGGCGTGATGCCAGGGTTGAACGTATCTGGGACGGCACTTCCGAGATTCAGCGGCATATCATCTCGCGTGATCTGTTGCGGCCTTTGGGGGCCTGATGACGCTAGATCTGGACCGGCTTCTGCGTCCGCAAAGCATTGCGGTGGTGGGCGGAGGCGCGTGGTGTACACAGGTGATCCTGCAAAGCCGAAAGATGGGGTTCAGTGGTAATATCTGGCCCGTCCACCCCAGCGCAGACACCATTGAAACGCTGCCGGTTTTCCGCAGCGTTGATGCGCTTCCTTCTGCGCCTGATGCCACCTTTATCGGAGTCAACCGCGAGACAACTATCAAGATCGTACGTACCCTTGCTGACATGGATGCGGGCGGTGCTGTCTGTTTCGCATCAGGTTTTCTGGAGGCACAGGCAGAAGATTCAAGCAGTGCCGATCTTCAGGCTGAACTTCTCAAGGCCGCAGGCAAGATGCCGATCCTCGGGCCAAATTGCTATGGCTATGTGAACTACCTTGACGGTGCCTTGCTGTGGCCCGACCAACATGGAGGGAAATCCGTAAAGAGCGGCGTGGCGATCATTACACAAAGCTCGAATATTGCGATCAACCTGACCATGCAAACGCGTGGATTGCCGCTGGCATATGTCGTGACCGCGGGCAATCAGGCGCAGGCAGGGCTGGCCGATATTGGCAGAACACTGCTGGATGATCCCCGCGTCACCGCGCTTGGACTGCATATTGAAGGGATCGGTGATCTGCGCGCGTTCGAGGCATTGGCAGCGCATGCCCATCAGGTGGGTAAATCGATCGTCGCCATCAAAGTCGGGCGCTCGGATCAGGCACAAGCTGCGACGGTTTCGCATACGGCTTCGCTGGCGGGACATGATGCAGGTGCAACAGCTTTGTTGCGCCGCCTTGGGATTGCGCGCGTCAACGACCTGCCAACATTTCTTGAAACGCTCAAGCTGCTACATGCCGGTGGCCCCCTTCCCTCAAATGCGATTGCAACGATTAGTTGTTCCGGCGGAGAAGCAAGCCTTTCCGCCGACACCGGCCTAAATTGTGGTGTCACATTTCCCGCCCTAAACGAGCAACAAACCACGGATCTGCGAAGTGCTCTTGGTCCTCGTGTCGCACTGGCGAACCCGCTCGACTATCACACCTATATCTGGCGCGATGTTGGCGCGATGACCCGCACTTTTGCCGCGCTTTCGGGGTCGGACATTGCCCTTACTATTCTGATCGTTGACTTCCCCCGCGCCGATCATTGTGATCCTTCCGACTGGGATTGTGTTATTGAGGCAACCATTGCCGCATCCGCGCGGACGGGGCGTCGTTACGGGATGGCTTCAACTCTTCCCGAACTGATGCCCGAGGCCGTAGCAACGCAACTTCTGGAAGCCGGAGTTGTACCTTTTTCCGGCCTGACCGAAGCGCTTGGCGCTGCTGCGGCCGCTGCCTCTTGCAAGGGCTACAACAGCGCACCCCTGCTTTTGCCGAATAGCGGCGGACCTTCCGATGTTTTGACGGAACGGGAGGCCAAAGCGGCGCTGGCGCTTCAGGGTTTGCGCGTTCCCTTCTCCTGCCGATGCGAAACCCTTCCGCAAATCGAAACAGCCGCAGACACTGTCGGCTATCCGCAGGTTCTAAAGGGCGAAGGCATTGCCCATAAAACGGAAGCTAACGCTGTAAGGCTAAATCTTGCCAACAAGGAACAGACACTAGACGCAGCCCGCACAATGGACGCGACCGGATTCCTGATCGAGGAAATGATTACAGGGACGGTGACAGAACTTTTGGTTGGCGTCCTGAATGATCCTGTTCACGGCTTCATCCTTACCCTTGGCGCTGGCGGCACCTTGACCGAACTCCTTGCGGATACGGCAACGCTTTTGCTGCCCGCGACGGACGACGAAATCACAGAAGCGCTTCAAACGCTCAGACTTGCCCCGGTCCTGCGGGGCTACAGAGGGGCGGACCCGGTTGATATGCCGTCTCTTCTGGCAGCAATACGTGCCGTCCAGAACTATGCGATTGAACACCGCGACACCTTGCAGGAAATCGAAATTAACCCTCTTATCTGCACCTCGACCGATACCATCGCCGTTGACGCGCTTCTGCGGCGAAAACCCTGAAAGGACTGCTTATGTCGGACAGCCCCGTCAAAACCCGCCGTGAGGGACCAATCCTCGAAGTTACGCTGGACCGGCCAAAAGCAAATGCCATCGACCTCAAGACGTCGCGCCTGATGGGCGAGGTATTTCGGGACTTTCGGGATGATCCTGATCTTCGCGTCGCCATCATTACAGGTGCGGGCGACAAGTTCTTTTGTCCCGGTTGGGATCTTAAGGCCGCATCTGATGGTGATGCTGTCGATGGTGACTACGGTGTTGGCGGCTTCGGCGGCATTCAGGAAATGCGCGGTCTGAACAAACCGATTATCGCGGCAGTGAACGGCATCGCTTGCGGAGGGGGATTGGAGCTTGCCCTAAGCGCAGACATGATCATTGCATCTGATAGTGCCACCTTTGCCCTGCCCGAAATCCGTTCGGGTACGGTGGCCGATGCCGCCTCCGTCAAACTTCCCAAGCGCATCCCCTACCACATCGCAATGGAGCTTTTGTTGACAGGCCGTTGGTTCGATACCTCCGAAGCAAAGTCATGGGGTTTGATCAACGAAGTGGTTCCTGCTGGCCAACTAATGGAGCGCGCATGGGCGCTTGCCGAACTGCTGGCCTCGGGCCCTCCGCTTGTTTATGCCGCGATCAAAGAGATCGTTCGGGATGCGGAAGATTCCAAGTTTCAGGATGCAATGAACCGCATTACCCAGCGCCAGCTACCAAGCGTGGACATTCTTTACTCCTCGGATGACCAACTGGAAGGCGCGCGCGCCTTTGCTGAAAAACGTGATCCGGTCTGGAAAGGAAAATAGCCCCTAAGAGGCTGTTTTTCCGTCCTTATCTGTAGCTTCCGAAGACATTGCCGGCGGATCAGTTACCAGCTGCGCTTCTTCGATATCAGAGACCGTCGCCACAGCGCCCGCGCCGTCAGCACCGGACTGGTCCTCAACCGCACCAACAATCAGCGGCAGCATCTGCACGCCACCCGGCATCGCGACTTCGGACATAGGCGGGGTTTTCCAGGTCAGTGTATCGAAGCTTTTGCAGTTGGTGCACATCGGTGCCCAATCATGATGGATGTGCTGGCAATTGTCGCAAATCCATTGCGGGCCACGCGAAACTGTCAGCGCGCGAGCAAGCCAGCCTTTCACAACGGTATCTGATGCACCCTCGCCTCGTTCAATTGCTGCCATCAAGGTGACAGAACGTGCAGTCGGGTCTGTTTCCACCAAATCGCCCAGCGCACGACGTGCTGCAGGAAAATCTTCGTCAGCGATGAAAAGCTCGGCGTTCAGCATCTTGGTTTCGGGATGATCCGGCTTTGATTTGGTCAATGCCTTAAAGCGCTTGATGCGCGCTGCGGGCTTTTCATCCGGTTCGATCTCCGCAAATGCGGCGGCAAGATCAGGATGGGGATGAACGCTCCATCCCTTTGCCAGTACACGCGCTGCATAACGTGGTTTGCCCTGCTCGATATATCCACGCGCTGCCATTACAGCGGCCGGGATCAGATCAGGCGACATACGGTTTGCTTCGATAGCGGATTCGCGGGCGGCTATATCGTTGCCTTCGTCGAACACTTCACGCGCTTCGGAAAGCGCCAGTACCGCGTCGCGGCGTTTATGGACGTCGCGCGGCAACTGGCCGTTCTTCAACTTGGCGCTCAGCGTTTTACGCGCACCGGTCCAGTCTTCTTTCTGTGCCTGAAGCTGAAGCAGAATATCACCTGTTTCCCCGTGCTTGGGTTTAAGCGCAAAGGCTTTCTCCGCAAGCTTCAGGGCTGTGTCGGTATCCCCTTCAGCCAGCTTTTGTTTCATGATGCCACGCACACCGACAAAACGCGTGGATTCGTCAGCCACCAGCTTGCGGTATGTTTCTTCTGCCATCTTGCGATCACCGGCAAGTTCGGCAGCTTGTGCTGTCAGCAAGTTGGTCAGCGCAGGCTTGTTCAGATATTTGTCAGCCTTCTGCGCTTTTGCCAGTGCGACACGCCCCTCGCCGCTGGCAAGCGCCATCAGACCTTCGGACAAAGCGTCGAATCCCTTGCGTTCTCTGTTGCGGTCAAAATAGCGGGACAGCGCAGTCTCATCGCCGTTAAGGAATTTCCACGTGGCCACCAGCAACGAAAAAATCTTGAGCAAAAGCCAAACCGCAACCAACAGGACAATGACCGCGATAACCGACTGTAAAGGTCCAAAGCTGAATTCTGTACCCAAGACAGTAACCTGAACGCCGCCCTGGCTTTCCAGAAGATAGCCTGCACCCCACGCCAACGCCGCCACCACGGCAACAAAAACGACAATCTTGATCAATGACCACAACATAAATTCAACTTTCTCAGTTTGCCGTCAGGCGTTGCGACAGGTCTTGTACGGCAGCTTCGGCGTCCGCGCGGGCGCGGGCGGCGGCAATCCAGTCTGCCATGGCGTCCTGCGCCTCGGGGGGGAGCGTTTCGATCTCGGTCAACGCTTGAGATATCTGCCCGTCGCGTACGGCCGCTTCTGCGCGTGACAGTACGGCATCGGGCCCTGCGCCATCACGTGGCGCGACAGAACGCGCGCCCAACTGACGTTTCAGAAAACCACCCAGACCTGCTTCACCATCGTCTGCGCCAGAAGCACGTGCCGTGGAAAGGGCCGCGCGTGCCTGATCGGGATAATCTGTCTGCAGCTTCAACAAGGTGGCCACACCGTCAGCGGCGGGTCCTGCCAGTGCTTCCGGCACATCGGATATTCCACTGTTCTGCAAATCGCCAACCTCGGATTCAAAGCTTGAGCCAGTGGTCATGGCTGACATGATCTTGGCCAAAGCGGCTTGTACATCTGCACGCTGTGCCGCCTCCGAGGTCGCCTCTTCGATGCTCTGGGCATTCTCAAGCAAGCGGTCAATCTCCGCTTTCTGCTCCTCGACAGAGGTTTGCAATGCAGCAAGGTCCTGCGCGTATTGGGCAGAACCGTCACCTGCGACAACGGGTCGGCCTTCCAGCTCTTTCAGACGCTCCTCAAATTCACCAACCATCGTTTCGATGCTGGCAATGCCTGCTTCGATACCACTTAGATCAGGCGTTTCGGGCGCGGTCGGTTCAACAGCTTCGAGCGCCGCTAGCCGTTCACCCTGAGCGTCAAGAGATTGGGAAATCCGGTCCGTATCAACACGGGTATTGAACACATTCAATTCGGATGCGGCAAAACCGATCCCACCTGCAATCATCCCACCCAGAACCAGCGGCCAGAAAATACTGCGTTTTTCTTCGGGCGGCGGTGTTGTGGCGGGCAAGCTGCTTGTTGCCGCAACCGCTGTAGTAGTCGCTGCTGTTTCAGCGGAGGTCGACCTGGTTGGTTCCGGTTTTGCATCTGATGATGTTGAAGTATCGGGTGTGGTCGTTTTAGGATCGGTGGCTTTTGCAGCCTCTGTCGGCTTCGCAGCATCTTTTTTGGTTGGCTGTGTCTTGGGCACGCCAGATGTACCACTGGTGCTTGACGCAGCCTTCGAACTTGCCGCAGCGCTCTTAGAGGCTGTGCTCTTTTTTGGCGCAGGGCTGCTCGATGCCTCGCTAGATGTCGATTTGGAGGCTGTTGACGCGCCGCTCTTCGCCGAGGTGGCTTTACTTGCTGCAGAAGGTGTTTTGCTTTTTGTTGTCGAAGCCTTTGGTGCTGCACCTGTCTTTTCTGGCGATGTATCGTTGGATTCCGGTGTGCTCGACTTGCTGTCGGACGCTGGTTTCTTTGCTTTCGCCACGTGCATACCCTTCTGATTCTGACTTTCAGTCAGTTTAACGCTTTGACCTTACCCGCCAAAGCTGTCCACCTTCAAGCTAAGCTATCGCGCCGCAAGACCATTTCAACCATTTGCCGCATTGCTGTGCCATTCGGCAGCGGCGCTGTCTCAACAGCAGATACCGGCTTGCCAATTATCAAGCGTGCGACCGCGTCACTAATGGCGATTACATGCACATTGGCCAACCGTTCTGCTTGAGAAAGAAACTGCTCTGCACTGCGCGGCGAAAAAAGGGGAAGGATGACAGGGCGTTCCCCATCCAGCATCGCCTTTGCCTGAGCATTCAACTGTAGCGGCTGCTGGTCATAGACAGTCACAACGTCAACGGTCAGCCCGGTATCACGTAGTCGCTCTGCGACTTCGCCACGGCGGTGGGCACCAGCGATATGCAAGATCGGCCCGTCTGGACGAAAACGCATCATTGCTTTCACCAGATCATCAGCATCTTGCGCCGTGTATGACACGTTCCATCCTCGACTACTTGCCTGTTCAGCCGTTCCGGGGCCAACGCAGAAAGCGTTCATGCCCGTCACTTCCGGCACAAGGGCAACAGCATTACCGGATGTGAAAATCACGCTGTGATAACCCGTCAGATCGATCGGAGAACGGGTTGGAACAATATCAAGCACCGGCGAATAACAGATATCGACCGAGACAAGACACCTCTGATCCAGCTCCGCAACAAAGCGCCGCGCGGCTTTTTCGGGTCGGGTCAACAAAAGCGACCGGTCAATCATCTGGAGTCAAAGCATTGTTTGCCATGGTTTGCGGTGTTACCTCTCGACCAGCCTCCTTGCAACGGAAAGCAGACATGCGGCCACCTCTCACCATACTCGGACTGGAAAGCAGCTGTGATGATACGGCAGCAGCTGTTGTTCATTTACCAGTTTCCGGACCACCTGCCATTCTGTCATCAATCGTTGCCGACCAGACTGATCTTCATGCCGCTTTCGGCGGTGTCGTCCCAGAGATCGCAGCCCGCGCACATGCTGAAAAGCTTGATCTTTGCGTGGAACAGGCTCTGACACAGGCAAATATGACCCTTGGAGCCATTGACGCGATTGCCGTAACAGCCGGGCCCGGCCTAATCGGAGGGGTGGTTTCAGGCGTGATGTGCGCAAAGGGTTTGTCAGCCGCGACCGGCAAACCCCTTTACGGTGTAAATCATCTTGCCGGTCACGCATTAACGCCGCGCCTGACGGACGGCGTTGAATACCCTTATCTGATGCTGCTTGTTTCCGGTGGTCATTGCCAGTTTTTGCTGGTGAAGGACGCGGATGACTTTACGCGACTTGGAGGAACAATCGACGACGCCCCGGGCGAGGCTTTTGACAAGGTGGCAAGGCTGATCGGACTTGGCCAGCCAGGCGGTCCGGCGATTGAAAGTGCGGCTCTAAATGGGGATAATCGCCGCTTTGCCTTCCCCCGCCCCCTGCTGGACCGCGCCGGTTGCGACATGTCCTTTTCCGGCCTCAAGACTGCAGTGCTTCGTACACGGGACCAGCTTGTTAAGGAGAACGGCGGCCTCACGGTACAGGATCAGTGTGACCTAGCTGCTGGATTTCAAGCCGCTGTTGTCGATGTTTTAGCAGCAAAGACTCGCAACGCGTTTGCGAGCTATCCAGATGCTGCTCAACGAAGCCTGTGTGTCGCAGGAGGTGTGGCTGCCAACACAGCCATTCGCAGTGCATTAGAGACTGTTGCGTCTGATCAGAAAGCATCCTTTGTTGCGCCCCCGCTGGCCCTGTGTACGGACAATGCAGCCATGATCGCTTATGCAGCCGCTGAGCAATCAACACTGCGAAGCGAAGACGACTTGAAACTATCTGCTCGCCCTCGCTGGCCCTTGGATACAGCGCAGCCCGCGATGCTTGGCAGCGGGAAAAAGGGGCCAAAAGCATGAACGTCGCTGTTCTCGGGGCGGGTGCATTCGGAACTGCATTGGCAATATCCTTGGCGAATAAAGAGCCTGTTACGTTATGGGCCCGCGATATCGGCGAAATGGCCAACGAACGCGTTAATGCACGGCGATTGCCCGGAGGCGCCTTTCCCGAAAACCTCTCAATAACAGATGTTTGCGCGCGTGCGTGTGAAGCAAAGGTAATTCTGATTGCAGTACCAATGCAGAAGCTCAGAGCGTTTCTCATTGCCAATCAGGCTCTACTACAGGGAAAAACACTGGTCGCATGTTGCAAGGGTATTGAGCTCGAAACCGGTCTGGGGCCTGTGGGCGTGATCTCGCAAAGCGTTCCTGATGCGGTACCTGCGGTGCTGACGGGGCCAAGTTTTGCGACTGACATTGCTGCCGGGCTTCCAACGGCGCTGACACTGGCATGTGCGGATGACGACATCTGCCGGACTTTGCAGTCTACCCTTACAACAGACAACCTAAGGCTTTATCGGAGCACTGACACAGCGGGCGCTGAGCTGGGTGGTGCCATGAAGAACATCATCGCAATCGCTTGTGGTGCGGCGATTGGTGCCGGTTTGGGCGAAAGCGCGCGCGCCGCTTTGATGACGCGCGGTTTTGCCGAAATGCAAAGGCTCGCCATCTATCGCAATGCGCTGCCGACCACTCTCGCTGGTCTATCGGGGTTTGGCGACCTCACCTTGACCTGCACATCGGAAAAGTCGCGGAATTACTGTTTGGGCCTTTCTTTGGGTCGTGGGATACCATTCGATGCAACGACAACTGTTGAAGGTGCCGCCACAGCACTTGCTGTTGATGCGCTTGCCCGCGAAGCCGGTTTGGATTTACCAATAACCACAGCAGTTGCCGCGTTGCTTGAACGGCGGATCGACGTCACGCAGGCGATGGAATCGCTTCTCACCCGACCCTTAAAGGAAGAATAAAATGCTTATTGCTTTGATCGCGCATGATAAACCCGACAGCTTGCCAATCCGGCAGGAAAACCGGCCTGCCCATTTAGAGTATCTCAAGTCCAGCGCGCACGTCGCGCAGGCTGGCCCGCTTTTGAACAATGAGGGCGGGATGATCGGATCCCTTATCATTCTGGATGTGCCCGACATGGCCACAGCCGAGAATTGGGTGGCTAACGATCCTTACGGCAAGGCGGGTCTGTTTCAATCGGTCAAACTAACACATTGGAACAAGGTGATCGGGTAATGGCCTACTGGTTGTTCAAGTCAGAGCCGAATACCTGGGGTTGGAAAGAACAGGTCGCCAAGGGTGATACGGGTGAAGAGTGGGATGGTGTCCGAAATTATCAGGCGCGTAACTTCATGAGAGATATGCGTGTCGGTGATTTGGGTTTTTTCTATCACTCAATGAAAGAAAAATCCGTGGTGGGCATCGTTGAGGTCGTCAAAGAAGCACATCCTGACAGCACGACCGATGATGAGCGGTGGGAATGTGTCGACATCAAAGCGGTACGTCCCTTCATCACACCCGTCACCTTGGATCAGATCAAAGCAGAGCCTGCGCTTGAGGATATGATACTGGTCAAGAACTCCCGCCTGTCTGTTCAACCGGTTACTGACGCGGAGTGGCGCAGGGTTTGCGAAATGGGAAATACAGATCCCTAGCTTCAGGCTTTCTTGAAAAACAGCGGATTGGGCGCGAAACATCGCTGATCGGATCAAAAAAGGGTTCTGACATGACTGCCAGAACCCTTTCTCACCCCGCGTGCTCCCTAAACCACCGCACACGTATAGAAATCTGTTCTGGCCGTCCTGGCCACCCGTTGTTCATACCAAAGAACACAGATTAGACCAAGTATTTGATAGTTAAACATTATCCCAAAACAGAAATGCCCGCGACTAAATGTGCGGGCATTCAAAGTTCATGATCGTCAGGCAGTTAGCCGTAAACAGATTCTTTACCGAACTTCTTCGTCAGCATGTAATAGATCACGGCGCGATACTTGTTTCGTTCCGACTTGCCGTAAGTCTCAATCGATTCCTGGATCGCTTCCATCAGGTTCGGTCCATCGGGAAGTCCCAGTTTCTTCATCAGAAAGTTCTTTTTGACGGTCTCAAGTTCGTCTTTCTGGCTGCCAGCAACGGTCTGTGCATCGGCGTTATAGATCGAAGGACCGCAGCCGATGGTCACCTTTGTCAAAAGGTCCATATCAGGCTTCATGCCGCATTTGTTCTCCAGATCTTCCGCATACTTTGCGATCCAATCATCCCGTTTACCCATCGAAAATCTCCCAGTTTTAATAATCTGATCAGCCTGTCTGATCTTGCTGGCGACCCTAAAGGCTAATGTTGCGGGTACAAAGGGAAAATTCGCCGATATCTCCCACTGTCAGAGAACCCCACCATATGACTGCCGGATGGAAGAGGTTTTCGTCGGTATCAATCAACTCGAACGGCGAAGCCTCAAACCTCTATTTAAGGATCACACCGTCAGTGCGGCCATTCTTGGTGCGGCGATCCAGCTCACGGTCGGCACGGATGTATTTACGGATGATAGGTGCTGCGTTCTTGCACCCCGCGAGCTTAACTTCTTGCGCGGCGTTGATGCCGTGTTGTCCGTGTTTGCGTTCATGAACAAGAAGGTTCGCCATCATCCGGTCAAAAGATGCGCGGACATCGGCGGTCATTGCTTGGGGATTAGTGTGTTTGGGCAATGTATACGTCAGAGTAAGTTCGACATTGCAGGCAGCGTCCCACCTTACTTCCCAATTCGTAAGAGCGGTAAAGCCCTTCGGACCTTTCTTGCGAAATTCACGAATGAGGGCTTTGGGCGTGAGCGCGCTGACGAGATAGACCTGATTGACTTCAGTGATTTTCGGCCCTGCAGCCAGCGCCGGAGATATAGCCATCCCCAGCGCTGCAATAAGTATCCACGAGGTGCGTCTTGGTGCCCTCATGGGACCAGCTTAATACCGGTAATGCTCAGGCTTGAACGGGCCGTCGGGCGATACGCCGATATAAGAGGCTTGTTCAGGGTCGAGCTTGCTCAGCTTTACGCCGATACGGTCCAGATGCAGACGCGCGACCTTTTCATCAAGATGCTTTGGCAGGATGTAGACATCGTTGGTATACTTGTCCGTGTTCTCCCACAGTTCGATCTGTGCAAGCACCTGATTTGTGAAAGATGCAGACATCACGAATGACGGGTGGCCGGTCGCGTTACCAAGGTTCAAAAGACGTCCTTCGGACAACAGGATCAAACGGTTGCCGTTCGGCATCTCGATCATATCGACCTGTTCTTTGACGTTGGTCCACTTGTGGTTCTTCAGGCTTGCCACCTGAATTTCATTATCGAAGTGACCGATATTGCCAACAATCGCCATGTCCTTCATCTCGCGCATATGCTCGATGCGGATCACGTCTTTGTTGCCGGTCGTGGTGATGAAAATATCGGCTGTTCCAACAACGTCCTCAAGCAGGACCACCTCGAAACCGTCCATCGCGGCCTGCAAGGCGCAAATCGGATCAACTTCTGTCACCTTCACACGCGCGCCGGCGCCTGCCAGGGATGCCGCTGACCCTTTACCAACGTCGCCGTAACCCATGACAACCGCAACCTTGCCGGCCATCATCGTGTCTGTCGCACGACGGATGCCATCGACCAGAGATTCCTTACAGCCGTACTTGTTGTCGAACTTCGATTTGGTCACGGAGTCGTTTACATTGATTGCAGGGAAGGGGAGCTGGCCCTGTTTTTTAAGATCGTACAAACGGTGTACGCCTGTCGTGGTTTCTTCGGATACACCTTTGATCTGGTCACGCATCTTGGTGAACCAACCGGGTGATGCTTCCATACGCTTTTTGATCTGCGCCTTGATGACTTCCTCTTCTTCGGAAGTTGGTACCGCGATTATATCCTCGCCTGCTTCGGCACGTGCACCCAAAAGGATGTAGAGAGTTGCGTCGCCGCCATCGTCAAGAATAAGGTTCGGGCCTTCTTCAAACATGAAGGACTTATCAAGATAGTCCCAATGCTCTTCCAAGGACTGACCCTTGATCGCGAACACAGGCACACCGGATTCAGCGATTACAGCGGCAGCATGATCTTGGGTTGAGAAGATGTTGCAGGATGCCCAGCGCACATCTGCACCCAGGGCAACAAGCGTTTCAATCAGAACAGCGGTCTGGACAGTCATATGCAGCGAACCAACGATCCGCGCGCCTTTCAACGGCTTGCTTTCGCCGTACTCGTCCCGCAACGCCATAAGGCCCGGCATCTCTGTTTCAGCGATATCGAGTTCCTTACGCCCGTAAGCGGCTAGATTGATGTCTTTGACGATATAGTCGTTGGCCATGGAGGCACCTCATCTGGGATGTTTGAGCGCCGCTTAACACTTCTGGGTCGTTCTCTCAACATCATATGGTGCCGCATGGATACCAGTTACTTAATCACCCAATTGCGCAACGATGTCGTTGTCTTGTGATGAGAGTGTCCAATCATCACCCTGTGCAACGACACATGCATATCCGTCTGAAAGAGTTTTAACCAACGTCCAGGTACCGGTGTGCTTTGATGCCCAAAGTTGTTCTTTGGCTGCTGTCGGCTCTGCGACCGGTGTTTCACCGTACCAGTCAATCAACGACGCCTTCATTTCAGCGGCCGGCATACAAACCTGCTGCTCCGCCGCGACCTGTGTCGCAGTGGTCAATCCCGAGATTATGGCAAGCGCTGATATAAACAGTTTCATCGTTTTCTCCTTCGTGAGACAAACACCGAAGTCGCGAAATAGTTCCAATGAGTTAACGAACACGAGGTCGTGAACATGGCACAGCCACCCAGAGCATGGCAGCGGATGTTGTCAGGACGCAGGCTTGATCTGCTTGATCCCACACCTGTCGACATTGAAATTGAAGATATTGCCCACGGTCTGGCATTTGTGGCGCGCTGGAACGGCCAGACTAAGGGTGACTATGCCTATTCAGTGGCAGAACATTCGCTTCTGGTCGAAGAGATCTTTGGCCGGACAAACCCGAATGCCCCCGCAAAATGGCGACTGGCCGCCCTGCTGCATGATGCGCCGGAATATGTGATCGGTGATATGATCTCGCCTGTGAAAGCAGCCGTAGGCCCGGATTATGGCGCGCTGGATGACAGGTTGACTGCTGCAATACATCTGCGCTTTGGGCTACCCGCACAGATACCTGTCAGCATCAAAAAGCAGATTAAAAAGGCTGACAAGGTAAGTGCATGGATGGAAGCCACGCAAATTGCCGGATTTTCAAAAGTTGAATCGGACCGGTTTTTCGGTCGCCCCGACCCTGATCTCATCGCTGATCTTAATATTGTCCTGCGACCTCCTGTTCAGGCGCGTAACGATTTCACCAATCGTCACGCAGCGCTGCTGAAAGCGATGGCATGATCAAAGTTCGCAGCCCGATTACGCTGGATTATCCGCATATGGCGCATCTGCTGAATGCCATCATAGAAGCGGGTGGAACCACCGCGCTGACACGGTCGGTAAAGGGTGATGATCTGGCAGAATGGATGGAATTCGCGCCGGAGCGATCAGCGTGGCATGTAGCAGTTGATGCGCAGGAAAAGATTGTCGGCTTTCAATGGATAGAGCCCGAAAGCTCCTTACCGCCCGAGGCTGCGAATATCGCCACTTTTGTGCAGATCGGTCAAACCGGTTTGGGAATTGGCTCCGCGCTTTTTGAGGCCACGCGCCGTGCGGCCAAATCGCTTGGTTATGTTTGGATCAATGCCAACATCCGTGCGGATAACGAAGGTGGGCTAATCTACTATCAAAGTCGCGGCTTTCAGGACTATGGCCGCGTTGAGAATTACCGGATGGGTGACGGGCAAATCGTAGATAAGATCCTCAAGCGTTACGACCTTTAGGTTTTCATACGCTGGGATGGCCAATCACCGCGGTGAGCGTTTCGCCAAAATACGCTGCAACGTACGTCTGTGCATATTCAGCCGGCGCGCCGTTTCCGACACGTTTCGATCGCACAACTCGTAAACCCGTTGGATGTGCTCCCATCTCACGCGGTCCGCGCTCATCGGGTTTTCAGGGGGCGGCGGCAGATCATCTCCGGTCGCCAACAAGGCATTCGTGATGTCGTTAGCGTCCGCTGGTTTCGATAGATAATCCGTGGCACCAATCTTGACCGCAGCAACCGCAGTTGCAATCGCACCGTACCCCGTTAGCACAACAACACGTGCGTCCTCCCGGCGTTCGCGCAGGACTTCAACGACATCCAGACCGTTCCCGTCCTCAAGCCGCAAGTCGATCACCGCATATGCCGGAGGCCGCGCCGTCGCAATTGCCCGACCGGCCGCTACGCAATCTGCGGTTTCAACCTCGAAACCGCGTTTTTCCATTGCCTTGGCAAGGCGACGCAGAAACGGTTCGTCGTCATCTACCAAAAGCAGTGATTTGTCGGGGCCGAGGTCTGTCAATTCTTGTGTCACTTCGGTGCGCTCACATTCATTATCCTACTTCCTTTGAATATGGTGCAGAGGGCGAACAGGTCAAATGCGCTATAGCTTGTCGATAAAACAGCCGATCGCATCCGCCATCTGTTCCGGCGGGAGTTCTCGACGGAAATATTCGACAAAGCCGATTTCAGGCATCACGAGATAGCTGAAGGTGGAGTGATCAACCAGATATTCACCATCTACGGCAGGATGCGCCTTGTAATAAGTTCGGTAGGCTTCGCTCGCCGCCTTAACCTGCTCCGGTGATCCGGTCAGTCCAACCATGCGCGGGTGCATCGCATCCGCAAAATCACCCACCACTTCGCTTGTATCACGTTCAGGGTCGATGGTGATGAAGACCGGTGTCACCATTTTTCCGCGCTCTTCGAGCAATTCGATGGCTGATGCGTTCCGGTCTACGTCCAGCGGGCAGATATCAGGGCAGAAGGTATAACCGAAGTAGATCAACGACGGCTCTGTGATGACGTCCTTGTCTGTCACCGTCTCGCCTCGCGCATTTACCAACTCGAAGGGGCCGCCGATTTCCCCTGCGACGGTCGACGCACGACACTGCGCAAATTGGTCTTCTGCCTCGCCAGTATTCTGTGATGACATCCAGACCATTCCCAAAAGGAAAACGGCTGTGACGGAGACTGCAGCAATGGGTATAATGCGGTTCATCGGAAAGCTCCTGCGCTCTGGCGCGCTCTTGATCGTGAATTGGTGCAGACCTACGCTACATCACTGCAAAGACAACAGCGAATAAACAAATGGTGCTTAGATGACGCAGCCAACGATCAGGCCTCTTACAGGCCGCACGCGGGCAAACTGGATCCGCTTGCGCACCATGATCCTGTTAAGGTGGGTGGCGATTGCCGGACAGTTGATTGCCATCAGCGTGGCGCAAGTGCTGTACGGCATCCAGCTTGAACTTGGCTGGTGTTATCTTGCCATCGGTGCGTCGGTTATCGCGAACTTGGTTGCGACCTTTGTATTCCCCCAGAACAAGCGGCTATCGGAACTTGAGAACCTATCGATGATCACCTTCGATCTGATGCAGATCGCGTTCTTGTTGTATCTGACCGGAGGACTGAACAACCCGTTTGCCTTGCTTCTACTTGGGCCGGTCACGATATCGGCCACCGCGCTCAGCCTGCGGTCAACACTGCTGTTGTGCTCTGTTGCGATTGTTCTGGTGTCCATCCTTGCTGTCGATCACCTGCCTCTTACAACGCGGGCAGGTGACGTGCTGAAAATACCGACGCTTTTCATATTCGGGCAATGGACGGCGCTTGTTATCGCGATCGTCTTTACCAGCGCTTATTCGCGCCGTGTCACGACCGAGGTACACTCAATGGGAGACGCGCTGGCGGCGACCCAGATGGCGCTTTCTCGGGAACAAAAGCTCACTGATTTGGGCGGTGTTGTTGCCGCTGCTGCGCATGAGTTGGGAACGCCGCTGGCGACCATCAAGCTTGCCAGCGCCGAGCTTTTGAACGACCTCAAGGATCAGCCAGATCTGGCAGAAGATGCCGCGCTGATCCGCGATCAGGCGGACCGCTGTCGTGATATTCTGCGCGACATGGGGCAGGCGGGTAAGGACGACCTGCATTTGCGCCGCGCGCCACTTGAGGCAGTTATCGACGAATCCGCTGCCCCCCATATGGACAGAGGCAAAGCCGTCGTTCTGACACAAACGGGCGGTGCCGCCCAGCGCAGGCAGCAACCGATTATCGTCCGGAAGCCCGAGGTCATTCACGGCCTGCGTAACCTGATCCAGAACGCCGTCGATTTTGCAGAAACGACAGTCTGGGTTGAATCAAGCTGGTCCGAAGACACAATTTCGATTCGTATCATTGATGATGGTGCCGGCTTTCCTTTGCATATTATCGGCCGCCTTGGTGATCCCTTTATGCGCGAACGCCGGTCGGAGCAGACAGGCGTGATCAGACCGGAATACGAAGGCATGGGTCTGGGACTTTTCATCGCAAAAACCCTGCTGGAGCGGTCGGGCGCACGGTTGCGGTTTGCAAACGGCTCGGAGGATGGTCAGGGCTCTGCGGCAATCGGCGCTGTGGTCGAAGTTATCTGGCCACGCACCGCACTTATGCCGGAGACGGACCCTGACCGGCAAGGCATCGGAGAAAATCAACAGATCGTTGCTTAATAAGCTGATTATTAACAACAGGCGCAATTCTTTAACCACTCATTAACCTGTTCACCTTTTGGTGGATGTCTAAAGGTGAGCAGGCGAAGGGACAGTCATGTTGAACCTCTTGGATATTATTCTGATCGTTTTATGCGCGGGGCTAACTGCTGCTTTCGCTGTGCGGTTTTTGATTGTGCCGCGATCAGGATCCGTAGCGGTCGATTTGACTGATACCGATCCGGTTGCCCTACTTTTCGACAACGGCGTGCTGCATCATGGCACCTTCGCTGCGCTTAGCAAATTTTCCCTGTTACCCGGCACCCACGTCTGGGACGACCTGCGTGACGCCCTCTTGCCAAGGTTTCCCGATTTCCCCGAAACGTCCGGCTCGGGTGCATCAGGCAGCATGGCGCTATTGCCGCAGGATCCGGACGATCCTTCCCAAGTCAAAGTGAAATGGCGCGACGGGTTTTGCTGGGTAACACTTTCGGAACAGCCCGAAACCAAACCCCGTAAACAACTTCACGACACCGGCACACTTGAACAATGCGCGCAAACTTTGGCCCATCCCGCGTGGGAAGTTGATCATCAGGGGAGGGTGATCTGGTCCAACCCGGCCTACGACAGCCTCGAACGAAATCACAAAGGCGCTATCGCAGAATTCAACGTTCCCCTTGATACCGCTCCGAAACGGCTTCCGATATTCGACGCAAGTGGCCGTCAGGAATGGTACGAAGTCAGCGCCCATTTTTCAGAACGCGGCACGATGCACCACGCGACCCGTGTGACGACCTTGATGCATGCCGAAGAAGCGCAGCGCACGTTTGTTCAGACACTGGCAAAAACCTTTGCGCACCTGTCAATCGGACTGGCAATTTTTGACGACAAGGGACAGCTAAGCATCTTCAATCCCGCACTGGTTGACCTGACAGACCTTCAAGCCACATTTCTGGCTACCCGCCCTACAATGCTCTCTTTCTTTGATGCCCTGCGTGAAAACCGGCGCATGCCCGAACCGAAGAATTATAAAAACTGGCGTCAGGACATTGCTGAAGTCATTGCAGCAGCATCTGGCGGACAATACCGCGAAACCTGGACGCTGGCCGATGGACGGACCTACACTGTTCAGGGGCGACCGCACCCCGACGGTGCAACCGCATTCCTGATCGAGGATATCAGTGCTGAAGTTACGATGGCCCGCAGCTACCGCGCGGAGGTCGAACAGTTCGAGGTCCTGCTCGACAGCGTTGATGACGCGCTTGTGGTGTTTTCCAATTCCGGTGTGCTGACGTTCTCCAATGCGACCTACCGGACGCTCTGGGGCCAAAACCCCGATGCCGCCTTTGCCGATGTGACATTAGAAGACGCGCTTGAGCTTTGGTCGCAGAAATCGGTCGCCGGCATCGGCTGGAGTGAAATACGGACGTTTTGCGCGACGCTGGGGACATCCGTTACGCGGCAGATCCAGCTGCAGATGAATGATGGTCGGGAAGTCCGGTGCACGCTGCGCGGCCTTCCTACTGAAGCCACGTTGATACAGTTCACCGTCATGGGCACAAAGGCTATGACAAAGCCGCTGGATCTGGCCGTTCTTTAAGCGTCTAGCGGTCACCTTTCGGCTTGCAGAGCGTCAACCGCATTGGCACGATATGCCATGGTGATCCGCAGTTACAAAACCAATCTCAAATCAGCGGATGAAACCGCCGATTTTGCCAAGGACCTTTCAACGGTGCTGACGGGCGGAGACGTGATTTTGCTGACAGGGGATGTCGGCGCAGGGAAAACCCACTTTGCCCGTTCGTTAATCAAGAACATGCTCGGTCGGGACGAAGACGTGCCTTCGCCAACTTTCACCTTGGTTCAAACCTATCCTTGCGGCGATGTCGATATCTGGCATGCCGACCTCTACCGGCTCACATCCCTTTACGAGATCGAAGAGCTGGGTCTGGTCGATGCGTTCGAGACAGAAATCTGTTTGGTGGAGTGGCCCGACCGTCTGGGTCCGCTGGCCCCGACCCATGCTCTGAACATTACTCTCGGGTCTGGTGAAGATGACGAAAGCCGGACATTAGATGCCACGTGGAGCGATCCGCGCTGGGACATGAAACTAAAGGTCTGGGAATAGTGAAAAGCAGAGAGCGAGAAATCGCAGCATTTCTGGATCAGACCGAATGGCAGAATGCGCAACGCGAGACTGTCGCCGGTGACGCGTCCAACCGTCGATATGAGCGGCTGACCCATCAGGACGGACGCACTGCAATATTAATGGATGCACCGCCAGAGCGGGGCGAAGACGTCCGGCCGTTTGTCGCCATTGCGGACCATCTTAGGAAACTGGGGTTAAGTGCGCCGGAAATTTATCACCAGGATGCCTTGGCTGGTCTTCTGGTGATCGAGGATTTCGGCGATGCCCTTTTTGCCAGCCTGATGGCGCAAGACAGCACGCAGGAAGCCGCGCTTTATCAATCCGCGTTGGATGTGTTGTTGCATCTTCGCGGTGCACCCTTACCCGATCTGCCGCTGTGCGATGCGCAATGGCTGATAGACATGACCGAACCGGTCTTCGAATGGTATGCACAGGACAATGGTGGCATGAACCGGTTTGCCAATCTATTTCGTCCCCTCGCAGAAGACGTAAACAGCCGTCAGCCCGTCTTGATCATGCGTGACTATCACGCGCAGAACCTTCTGCAATTGCCCGAACGTGACGGGGTGAAATCAGTGGGTTTACTTGATTTTCAGGACGCGATGATCGGGCACCCTGCCTATGATCTTGTGTCGATCCTGCAAGACGCACGGCGAGATGTATCGCCCGGGGTAGAGCGTGATTTGCTGAACTACTATCTTTCTTTGGCAGATGATGATCTTCGGTCATTCGAACGTGCCTACGCCATTCTGGGACTACAAAGAAACCTGCGCATCCTTGGCATTTTCGCCCGTCTTTGTTTACGCGATGGGAAACCGCAGTATCTGGATTTTATTCCCCGCGTCTGGGATTATATCCAGCGCAATCTTGCCCATCCCGACCTCGCGCCAATGCGGGATTTTCTGGGCAATGCGCTCCCTCATCCGACGCCTGAATTTCTAGAAAGCCTCAAAGCACAATGCCCGAAAGCCACTTCCCAGCCCTGATGTTCGCCGCCGGCTTTGGCACGCGTATGAAGGCCTTGACCGCTGATAAGCCCAAACCGATGATCCATGTCGCCGGCAAGCCGCTGATCGATCATACACTGGCACTGGCGCAGGACGCAGGTTGTTCTCCGATTGCTGCCAACCTTCACTACAAGGCAGATATGCTGGTGAAGCATCTGGAACCGACAGGTGTCAAAACCATCATCGAGCATCCGGAAATCCTTGAGACCGGAGGCGGGTTGCGGAATGCGTTGCCCGTACTTGGCACGGTCCCTGTTGTGACGATGAATACCGATGCAATCTGGTCCGGTTCGAATCCGGTCACGCTTTTGAAAGAAGCATGGAACCCCGATATTATGGACGGACTGTTGGTTTGTGTCCCAGTGGGGCAGGCAGTCGGCTACACCGGTTCGGGAGACTTTATCCTGACAGAAAATGGCAGCATCGAACGTGGTGATGGCAATGTCTATGGCGGGATACAAATTATCAAAACCGAGTTTCTGCAGCAAATTGAGGAAACCTCATTCTCGTTGAATCAGCTGTGGAACGTGATGTTGGAAGAAGAGCGTCTTTTCGGGCTGCGTTATCCGGGGCAGTGGTGCGACGTCGGTCATCCTGCAGGCATCAAGATGGCCGAAGACATGTTGGGGGCGGGGCGTGTTTGAACCAACTGACGGCCACAGGGTTTTCGGGCTGCCGCCGGGCGTCGATTTTCCGGCAGCCCTTGTGGCGGGACTACGCGAACGCACGATGGGTCAGCCGCCCGAGTCGATGGCTAAAATCGATCTGATCGTGAACACCAGCCGGATGGAACGGCGCTTGAAAGATCTGTTCGACGCCGGATCGCCAGGATTTCTGCCGCGTATAAGGTTGCTGACCGATCTCGATATGCTGGTCCCCGGTCTCACGCTTCCGAAGGCGATTGCGCCGCTCCGCAGGCGGCTTCAACTGGCCCAGCTTGTTTCAAAACTCATGGACGCGGATAGTGATCTGGCACCGCGCGCCTCCCTTTATGCTTTGTCCGATAGCCTAGCCACCCTGATAGATGAGATGCAGGGGGAAGGCGTTAGCCCCGATGCGATCACCGATCTGGATGTGAGCGACCAATCCGGCCACTGGGAACGTGCAAAGCGGTTTCTTGAGATCACCCAGCAATATCTGAACCAGATGGATCAGGTCCCTGATGCACAGGCACGGCAACGCAATCTGGTACTGGCAATTTCAGAGGCGTGGGAAAGTAGTCCGCCGACGAACCCCGTTATCCTTGCCGGTTCAACAGGGTCAAGGGGAACGACCGCCCTGTTGATGGAAGCGGTCGCAAAGCTTCCTCAGGGCGCTGTCATTTTGCCGGGTTTCGACGCGGAGGTCCCATGGACGGACCTTCAGGCATTCAAGGACAGACAGCCGCCCGAGGATCACCCGCAATACCGGTTCTATGCCTTGATGCAGCAGCTTGGCGTACCTGCCTCGCGTATAGAGCGTTGGACGGACATTGATCCGCCTTCTGTTGCGCGAAACCGGTTGGTGTCTCTGTCGCTTTGTCCTGCACCGGTGACGGACAGCTGGCTTACCCAAGGACCCAAGCTTGACGATATCGAAGGAGGAACCGAGAACATAACGTTGTTGGAGGCGCCTACGCCGCGGATAGAGGCGCTGACAATCGCAATGCGAATGCGCAAAGCGGTTGAGGACGGGAAGACCGTCGCGTTGATAACGCCAGACCGTATGCTGACACGGCAGGTGACTTCGGCGTTGGATCGCTGGAACATTCTGCCCGACGACAGTGCGGGGACACCCTTGCATCTCTCTCCTCCCGGTCGGTTTTTGCGGCATGTGGGGAGTTTGTTCGCGCAAAAGCTGGATGCTGAAGTTCTACTGACATTGCTCAAACATCCGCTGACCCATAGCGGCGAAGATCGTAATACGCACCAGCTCAATACCCAGTTGTTCGAGATGCAGGTGCGCAGAAACGGCTTGCCCTATCCGGATGCTGAAGGGATCGAACGCATCATCAACACGACGGTTGGCAGGTTTAATGAGCCGGAAAGCGCAGAGGCGTTTACGCATTGGGCCCATTGGGTTGCCGAAACCTTTTGCGGGCATCAGGCAAAAACCGAACACTCATTGCACGACTGGACACAGGCGCATCTGGCGCTTGCCGAAAGAATTGCCGCAGGGGCACCACAAGACGAAAAACACGAACTTTGGCGGAAGAAAGCCGGACAGAAAGCGCGGGAGGTTTTTGACAACCTTGTTGAGCAATCAGTCCATGGCGGCGAGATGTCAGCCGCGGATTACGCCGATCTCGTCGGCGCTCTTCTGGCCGGCGAAGAAGTGCGTGATGTTGAAGGGCCGCACCCCCGTGTAATGATTTGGGGAACGCTAGAAGCGCGTGTGCAAGGCGCTGACCTGGTCATCATGGGCGGTCTCAACGATGGATCATGGCCAGAAGCGCCGCCGGCCGATCCGTGGTTGAATAGACAAATGCGATTACAGGCAGGTATGCTGCTGCCTGAACGACGTATCGGGCTTTCTGCGCACGATTATCAGCAGGCAATAGCCGCGCCCGAAGTCTGGCTTACACGCTCGATCAGGTCCGATGAAGCGGAGACTGTACCTTCAAGGTGGCTGAACCGATTGATGAACCTGCTGAACGGTTTGCCGATGAAGCGTGGCAGCGCGGCCTTGGATGCCATGCGCCAGCGCGGGGCATACTGGTTAGGTCAGACAACAGCGCTGGAGCAATTCGAAAGTGTAGAGCCAGCGCATCGCCCATCGCCCCGTCCACCACTTTCTGCGCGGCCCAAAAGGTTGTCGGTTACAGAGATCAAAAGACTGATCCGCGATCCCTACGCCATCTACGCGAAACATAGCCTTCGGCTCCGTATGATAAACCCGCTGGTTCAGGTGCCGGATGCGCTTTCGCGCGGTATTGTTGTGCACAGGGTCTTCGAAGTTTTCATCAAGTCGATCCGCGCCGATCATACCCTTCTGACCCGTGACCACCTTATGGAAGTGACGAAAGCCGTTTTGGCAGAAGACGTCCCATGGCCCGCCGCACGTCTGATGTGGCAAGCGAGGATTGAGCGTATCGCCGACTGGTTCGTTCAGAAAGAAACAATCAGGCAAGGTTTCTCAACTCCGGTGCTTTTTGAAAAGGCCGCAGAAGGTAAGCACCGCTTTGAAGACCTTGATTTTGATTTGATTGGATATGCTGACCGGATCGACCGGACAGATGATGGTGATGTTCTGATTTACGACTACAAGACCGGCACACCCCCGTCCGAGAAAGAACAGAAGTTCTTTGATAAGCAACTGCTGCTAGAAGCGGCGATGGTCGAAGAAGGCGGTTTTGCAGAGATTGGTCCCGCGAACGTGGCGAATGCCATTTTCATCGGGCTTGGCGCGACCTCCAAAGAAGTCGCCGCACCGCTGACCGAAGAGCCGCCTCATGCGGTTTTGGCCGGACTACACGAGCTGATTGCCACCTACCTTTTACCGGATCAGGGTTTTACTTCCCGTAGGCTATCGCGTGAAGACGCAGTGGCTGGCGACTACGATCAATTGGCCCGGTATGGCGAATGGGATGGAACTGCCATCGCCAAGCCGGAGGACCTGTCATGATTATGAACGATGCCACCCGCGCTCAGGTCGAAGCAGCGCGTCCCGATGCATCGACTTGGTTGGGTGCAAACGCAGGATCGGGAAAAACACGCGTACTGACTGATAGGGTTGCCCGCTTGCTGCTGAACGAAGTGGAGCCGCAGCACATTCTGTGTCTCACCTATACCAAAGCCGCCGCGTCAGAGATGCAGAACAGGTTGTTCAAGCGTCTTGGCGAATGGGCAATGCTGGAAGACACAGAACTGCGCGACGCGATGGCCGAACTGGGCATCAGCGGCGCGCTGGATAGGGATGCATTGCGTCGCGCACGGACCTTGTTTGCGCTTGCGATTGAGACACCCGGTGGATTGAAGATTCAGACCATCCACTCCTTCTGCGCATCGTTACTGCGACGGTTCCCGTTAGAAGCTGGGGTCAGCCCCCAATTCACCGAGATCGAGGACCGCGCCGCCGATCTGCTCAGGGCCGACATTGTCGACGATATGGCGCAGGGACCGGATGCGCACCTCGTTTCCGCGCTCGCTGCGCTTTACAACGACAACGATTTCAGCAAATTGACCCGCCGTCTGGTGGACAGACGAGACGCGTTCCAACAGGATCTGACCCGCGCCGAGATACTCACCCGACTGGGCCAGCCTGCAGAACTGACAGCCGAAGAACTGCTAAAACAGGTTTTTGTCGGTGACGAGCAGCATTTGATGGCCGAAATTCTTCCGCACCTCATTGCGAAGGGGGGCAACGACAAAAAGGCTGGTGAGAAACTCAAAAATATCACTTCGTTTGATCTGTCGGCTCTACCCGTCCTGGAAGATGTGTTTCTGACAAAGGGCAATGCAGCCGAGCCTTTCAGCGCCAAGATCGGGACGTTTCCAACCAAGCCGACACAGGGCGTGCTTGGCCCTAATCAGTCAAGGTTGGAGACGCTTATGATGCGCGTTGAGGCCGCACGAGAAGCGCGGCTTTCGCTCATGACGGCCGAGCAGACCATCGATTTGCATCGCTTCGCGCAGTCGTTCATTTCGCGCTATGCAAAGGCCAAGCAGGTGCGGGGCTGGCTTGATTTTGACGATCTCATTCTCAAGGCGCGTGCGCTGTTGTTGGACAAGGCTGTCGCAGCATGGGTCCTTTACCGGATTGATGGCGGCATCGATCATATTCTGGTCGATGAGGCGCAGGATACCTCATCGCGGCAGTGGGACATTATCGAAAAGCTGACAGACGAGTTTTACAGCGGGTCAGGTGCACGGGAACGCGCGGAACGTACTCTTTTTGTCGTTGGTGACAAAAAGCAGTCGATCTATTCGTTCCAAGGTGCCGACCCGCTGGAATTCGACCGCCGCAGTCTGACGTTTGAACGCAAAATTCAAGACGCCGGGGAGGTGTTTCAACATCAAAGCCTTGATTATTCTTTCCGGTCCTCAAGCGCGATATTGCGCTTTGTAGACACTGTTTTTGATCCACAAACCATGCCGGATATCGCAAAACAGTCACAGCACATCGCATTCAAGGACAGCCTGCCCGGCCGCGTTGATCTCTGGCCTTTGGTTGAGGTTTCTGACACCGAAGAAGACCGCGATTGGACTGACCCGCTGGACAGGCCCAGCGCACAGAACCACAACGTTGTTTTGGCAAGAAAGATTGCAGAGCAGATCAAAAGCCTCACCGATGGTTCACACTTCATTCCGGATGACGGGCAAGCGAAGGGGACGATCATCAAACGCCCCGTGCGGCCCGGCGACTTTCTGATCCTCGTCCAAAGACGTTCAACGCTGTTCAGCGAAATTATCCGCGCTTGCAAGTCGCTCGAGCTTCCTATTGCGGGGGCTGACAGGCTGAAGGTTGGCGCCGAACTTGCGGTCAAGGATCTTGCCGCGCTGCTGTCTTTTCTGGCCACGCCTGATGATAGTCTGTCCCTTGCAACAGCGCTCAAATCACCGCTTTTCGGCTGGACTGAACAAGAGCTTTTCGATCTGGCGCACCGCCGGACGTCGAGCAGCCTGTGGCAGGCGGTCCGTGACAGAAAAGAAGATTTTCCGTCGACGATGGAAGTTTTGAACGATCTAAGAAGCCAGATCGACTTCCTGCGCCCTTATGATCTGATCGAACGCATTTTGACCCGCCATTCAGGTCGGAAAAAGCTGCTCGCCCGGTTGGGCTCGGAAGCAGAAGACGGCATCAATGCGCTGCTGACCCAAGCGCTTGCATATGAGAGAAACGATATTCCCAGCCTGACCGGCTTTATCGAATGGGTCCAGACAGATGACCTTGAGATCAAACGGCAGGTCGACAGTGCGTCAGATCAAATTAGGGTGATGACTGTCCATGGCTCCAAGGGGCTTGAGGCGCCGATTGTGATATTGCCGGAAACGCAGGATCGAAAGATCGATGTGCGGGACAACATAATCGACATTGATGATCTACCCATTTGGAAACCCGCCGCTGCAGCACAGTCGCGTGTGATCAAAGACCGCCTCGACGAGGTAAAGGACGCGGAGTTGGCCGAGCGTCTGCGGTTGTTATATGTCGCCACAACCCGAGCGGAAAAATGGCTGATTATTGCCGCTGCGGGAAAGGTCTCTGACAGTGGGAATGCTTGGTACAAGACGATCTCACAGGCGATGGATCAGCTGAACGCGACGGAAGTTGGTACTGACGGTATCAGGCGCTTTACCGAGGGCGACTGGGATGGGCTTTCTATTGAAACCAGTCCGGCACCCACCGTTGAAATACCACACCTTGATCCGGTGTTTGATGAACCGCTTCCAATCTTCTCACACGAGAAAATTATCCTGTCACCATCAGACCTTGGCGGAGCCAAAGCGCTACCGGGTGCGGCAGGTGAGGATACAGGATACGCCATGGCCTATGGCACGCTGGTCCATACATTGCTTGAGAACCTGCCGGGTCTGGACGCCGAGTCACAGGCAGTAGTTGCCGATCAACTGACGGAAAACGCCGCACCTGAGACTGCTCAAACCGCGATGGCAGAAGCGCGTGCCGTGCTGGATGCGAGTGAGCTCGCCCATATATTTGACGCGGCAACCTTGGCGGAAGTAGCTGTCAGCGGGCTCATTGGAAATACACGTGTGCACGGCGTCATAGACCGCCTTTTGGTAACGGATGATCACATCCTGTTGGTCGACTTCAAAACAAACCGGACTGTTCCCGACGCTCCTGAAACCTGCCCCGATGGAATATTGCGACAGATGGGCGCCTATGCCGTGTTGGTTTCGCAAATCTACCCCGAGCACAGAGTAGAAACCGCGATCCTGTGGACCAGAACAGCGCAGCTTATGAAGTTGCCAAACGATCTTGTGACAAATGCGATGTGGCAATCAGCCCACCTTGACGCGGCAGGTGCGCGTTCTTAGGTTCTGGCCAACGCAACACTGTCAGGAGAACAGCATGGCCACGGTCGCAGTCACAGACGATACATTCGATGCCGAAGTGAAAAATTCCAGTATCCCCGTTGTGGTCGATTTCTGGGCAGAATGGTGCGGCCCCTGCAAGCAGATCGGCCCGTCTTTGGAAGAGCTTTCAGCCGAGATGGATGGCAAGGTTAAAATCGTCAAAGTGAACGTTGATGATAACCCGAATTCCCCCGCCCAAATGGGTGTGCGTGGTATTCCGGCGCTGTTCATCTTCAAAGACGGTCAGGTTGTATCCAACATGGCCGGTGCCAAGCCGAAAGCAGCACTGCAAAGCTGGATCGAAGAGTCGATCTAAGCATCAGCTTCTACTTATTGTTCAAGGGCGTCCTGTCACGGGGCGCCCTTTTGCTTTGCCAAGCCTGCCCTTGTGTGTCCTGAACACGAAGGCCATATAACCCTTGAAGAAAAGGAGGCCACTCATGGCGAAAAGTGAATTTCCCGGTTGGCATGGGACCACGATCATCGGTGTGAAAAAGAATGGTCAGGTTGTGATTGCCGGTGACGGTCAGGTGAGCCTTGGGCAAACCGTGATAAAAGGCACCGCCCGCAAAGTGCGCCGTCTTTCCCCCGGTGGATTTGATGTTGTCGCAGGATTTGCCGGATCTACGGCTGATGCCTTTACCCTTCTTGAGCGGCTTGAAACAAAACTCGAAGCGACGCCCGGTCAATTGGCACGTGCCTCGGTGGAACTGGCAAAAGACTGGCGGACAGACAAATACCTGCAAAAGCTCGAAGCGATGCTGATCGTGACCGACGGTGAGGATCTGCTGGTGATTACAGGCGCCGGCGATGTGCTTGAGCCGGAGAACGATGTCGCCGCGATCGGGTCTGGCGGAAACTATGCATTGGCCGCCGCGCGCGGGATGATGGACAGCGACCGTGATGCAGAAACGGTAGCCCGCGATGCGATGGCGATTGCGGCAGACATTTGCGTCTATACCAATGGCAATTTGACGGTGGAGAAAATTTCCAAATGACTGATCTGACCCCCCGCGAGATCGTATCTGAACTGGATCGTTTCATCATTGGGCAAAACGATGCAAAGCGTGCCGTCGCTGTGGCCTTGCGCAACCGCTGGCGCCGCAAACAGCTGGGCGATGACCTGCGAGATGAGGTCTATCCCAAGAACATCCTGATGATCGGGCCCACCGGCGTTGGCAAAACCGAAATCAGCCGCCGTCTGGCCAAACTGGCTCGTGCGCCCTTCCTTAAGGTAGAAGCGACCAAGTTCACCGAAGTCGGCTATGTAGGTCGTGATGTGGAACAGATTATCCGCGATCTGGTCGATGCCTCTATCGCCATGACACGCGAACACATGCGCGAAGACGTGAAGGTAAAAGCGCATCGCGCTGCAGAAGAGCGTGTGATTGACGCCATCGCAGGTTCGGAAGCACGCGAAGGTACGCGTGAGATGTTCCGCAAGAAGCTCAAAGACGGTCTGCTGGACGATACAATGATCGATCTTGAAGTCGCCGACACCGCCAGCCCGTTCCCGATGATGGATATTCCCGGTCAGCCCGGTATGGGCGCCGGAATGATGAACCTTGGTGACTTGTTCGGTAAGGCAATGGGCGGACGCACCACCAAAAAGCGTTTGTCCGTGTCTGACAGCTACGAAATCCTGATCGGCGAAGAAGCGGACAAGCTTTTGGACGATGAAACAGTGACCCGCGCCGCGATTGACGCGGTCGAACAGAATGGCATTGTTTTCCTTGATGAGATCGACAAAGTTTGTGCGCGTTCCGATGCAAGGGGTGGTGATGTCAGCCGTGAAGGCGTGCAGCGCGATCTGTTGCCGTTGATCGAAGGAACGACCGTCAGCACCAAACACGGGCCTGTCAAAACCGACCATGTGCTTTTCATCGCGTCAGGTGCCTTTCACATCGCCAAACCTTCCGATCTGCTGCCAGAACTCCAGGGCCGTCTGCCGATCCGGGTTGAACTGCGTGCACTGACCGAGGAAGATTTCGTGCGTATCCTCACAGAAACCGACAACGCGCTGACGCTTCAGTACACCGCGTTGATGGGGACCGAAGAAGTGACCGTTAGCTTTACCGAAGACGGCATCAAAGCGCTGGCGAAAATTGCCGCAGATGTGAACCAGTCGGTTGAGAACATCGGTGCGCGACGGCTTTACACTGTTATGGAACGTGTATTTGAAGAGCTTTCTTTCACTGCGCCGGACAGAGCAGGTGATGTGATCGAGGTGAACGCGGACTTCGTTGAGAAGAATCTGGGCGAACTTACCCGTTCTGCTGACCTGAGCCGCTACGTTCTTTAAATTCCAGCGCCCGAACTTCGGGCGTAGCGTCACGCTTACAAGGGTGGTGGTATTGCTCAAATGGCAATATCACCTTCCCATGCGTGCGGGCAGAGATTGAAATGCCCGACGCGTCTTTGCTTCAGAATGGCGTGACAGAATGCAATATCTCTCGTTTTTACGTGCCAACTGGTTATTCCTGTTGGCCGGTTTCCTGCTTACTTTCACGTCTTCTTATGGTCAGACCTATTTCATCTCGCTGTTCGCAGGCGAGATAAAGACCGACTTTAACCTCACGGACGGGCAGTGGGGCGGGATCTATACCATCGGAACGACCTTATCTGCTGTCGTGATGATCTGGGCGGGCGTCTTGACGGACCGGTTCAGGGTGCGCGCGCTGGCGCTGGTTGTCATGTGCTGTCTGGCTGCGGCCTGCGTTGCGATGTCCGTGAACACATCATGGGTACTGTTGGTCTTTGTTATCTTCGCCCTTCGCCTGACGGGTCAGGGAATGATGTCACAACTGGGTGCTGTCGCCATGGTACGCTGGTTCGAGGCTACCCGAGGCAAAGCATTGTCGCTTTCGTCTATGGGTTTTGCCGCAGGGCAGGCCATCCTGCCTGTCGTCTTTGTCGGCCTTTTCGCAATAGTGAACTGGCGCAGTCTATGGATATTGGCCGCTTGCATCATTGTTGTGACGATACCCTTCTTGCTGCTTTTGCTCAGGCAAGAGCGGACGCCACAGTCGATGGCACAAGAAGCGCAGATTGCGGGGATGCAGGGACATCACTGGTCGCGTGCCCAGATGCTGAAATCCGGCCTTTTTTACATGATGATCCCTATGGTTCTTGGACCATCTGCCTGGGGAACCGCGCTGTTTTTCCAGCAGGTCCACCTGACAGAGGTAAAAGGCTGGGATCTTGTGTCATACGTCGCTTTGATGCCGGTCTATACGCTGGCGACAATCACGGCCACGTTTGTATCAGGCTGGGCAATCGACAGGTTTAGCGTCAGCTGGGTGGTCCCGTTCCAGATGCTTCCTTTCGCGTTGGGCTTTGCTGTGCTTGCCTTTGCTGACACAATTTTTATGGCAGGCGTGGGGCTGACGATCTTTGGTGTCGGACAAGGGCTTCAGGGCACTGCGACCTCTACCTTCTGGGCGGAATACTATGGCACACGTCATATCGGCGCGATAAAATCCGTTGCTGCGGCGTTGATGGTCTTTGGCTCTGCAATCGGGCCGGGTGTCACCGGTGCGCTGATTGATATGGGGATCGATTTTCCTCAACAGATGTTGCCGATCGCGGTCTATTATTTGGCTGCTGCCGCGATGGCGACATTCGGTATCCTGCGCTACAAACCGACTTTGATCCGTTAACGGACCCTGCGCAGATAGACATAGTAAGCACCGCCGCCACCATGACTGATATGGGCCTGACTTACCTGTAGCACGGCAGCAGACAGGGGCGGCATCGCAAGCCACTGAGGCACCTGATGACGCAAGACACCGAACCGCACAGGGATCGGGCCACCTTCATCGCGTTGTTTGCCCTTTCCGGTTATTACCAACACCAACCGTTTGCCCGACTTGTGCGATGACAAGATAAAGCGGGTGAGGGCCGGATGAGCGCGGTCAAGCGTCATGCCATGCAGGTCAATACGTCCTTCGGGGCGCAGTTTGCCGCGCTTCAACTTGCCGAATGCCTTCTGATCCATCTGCACCGGTGCGCTATTGATCTGATCCGGCAATGAAGGAGCCAGATGATGTGTGCTCCGGCGGGCAGGGGGATCAGATTTACCCATCAGGACCGTTTTTGCCTTCCGGATATTTGGTACCGAAGGCGGGCTGGCGTCAATCTCGGGCGTGAAAAGAGATTTCAGGTCAAGCTTCTCCGTACGCTCCGTCACTTTGCGCCAAAGCTCAAGGTCGTCGTCGTTAAGCTGTCCGTGTTTGCGCCGCTGTTTCATATCGCGCTTTCGGGCAGCAGGGCATAGGCGCGTTGAATTGGCATCAGCACGACCATCCTGCCCGGATCGCGCAGACGTCCCGCAGCCTTGCCTGCGCTATCGCCTGTACCAAAGAAAACATCAGCGCGCTGCGCTCCTTTGATCGCTGATCCGGTATCCTGCGCGATCATCAAGCGTCGCAAGGGGTCTTCTCCGTCCTTTTCGACCCAAACGGGAGACCCGAGCTTCACGAAAGAGGGATCAACCGCGATACTGCGCATCGCAGTCACCGAGCGGTTCATCGCACCCAGCGGCCCCTGATCTGCGGGAACCTTACTCACTTCGCGAAAGAACACATAAGAAGGGTTGTGAAACAGCAGGTCACGGCCCTCTACCGGATTGCGGCGCACCCAGTTCTTGATCACATCGGCGCTGACCTGATGCGCGTTATAGATGCCGCGCCTCACCATCTCTTGCCCGATTGAACGATACGGATGACCATTCGCACCCCGGTATCCGACACGGATATAGCCACCATCCGGCAATCGGACCCTGCCGGATCCCTGAATTTGCAAAAAGAACAGTTCAACCGGGTCATCGACCCAAGCGATTTCAAGGCCACGACCGGCCAGTACCGGCGTTTCAAGAATTTCGCGCCGCGTCAGCCAGGGCTTCTGCGCCAGTGCCTCTTGCGGCATCTTGTAGATCGGATACCGAAACCGGTCCGACCGGTAGCGGTCTCCATCAAGCTCGGGCTCAAAATATCCGGTAAACAGCGCGTCCTGCTTGTCATCGATCAAAACAGGCCGGAAAAACAACTCAAAAAACTGGCGGGCATCCGGCCCCTCGTTGGCGAATTTGCAGATCGCACGCCAATCGGGGTCTTTCATGTCTCGGCATGTGTTCAGGAAAACGCGCAGCGCTGCTTCGTGATCGTCTTCTGCCCAACCACTCAGTTGGTCAAAATCGAGAACATCGTATTGCACATCACTCGCATGGACAGGTGCCATCACACCTGTCCCCAGCAAAAGCGAAACCGCAATTGCACGCCTTAACCGTCTGTAGATACCAGCTGCCAATTTGGATCGTCCGAGCCCATGATACGCGCAAAGACCCATGTGTCTTTCTGACGTTTTACATCCGTCAGGCTACCTTCGACAATATCGCCGGCTTCATCGCGTACGGCGGATGTCAACATACCGACAAACCGGATCGTCAGTTCCGCTTCGTTTGTGTCGGGGTCAAGTGATGCATCCATCAGTTCTGTCTCATGCACACCGACAAACTCTGCCTCGATGGTCAGCCCCTGATCTTCCCGCGCCGCAACGCCATCAACGAAGCTTTCATATATCTCTTCGGACAGGAAAGGCTGAATTTCGGCAAGGTTGCCACGCTCGTAACCCATAACGATCATCTCGTACGCCTGACGGGCACCGGTAAGAAAATCGTTAACGCCGAAAGAGGGCTCAAGACGCTTCATGCCTGCCAATGCCTTTCCGGCATCGCTTTCGGCAGGGACATGATCTGTAATATCCAGATCAGGACCGCCCTCAATCACCTCAAAGGCAGGACCGGAGGTTCTTTTGACAGTCGATTGATCGGTCACGGGAGGTTTTTCAAAACCGTCTCGTGTACCCAATACGTTTTTCAGGCGCAGGATAAGGAATACGGCGATACCGGCCAGAACCAGAAGCTGTATCATGGGTGAATTCATTGGGACCTCACGGGACAAAACATGGAAACACGTCGCTTGGGACCTTATGTAGGTCTAGAGAAGGGTTGAGTCCACTCTACCCCATTGAAAAGGACATTTGCCTCATGTGGCTATTGATCGCATTTATCGCTGTTCCACTGATAGAAATCGCTTTGTTTATACAAGTGGGTGGCGCCATCGGGCTATGGCCAACGCTGGCCATTGTGCTGATTACCGCGTTTTTGGGCACATTTCTGGTCCGCACGCAGGGTGCTATGGCGCTGGGCCAACTGCGGAATTCCTTTTCGGAGCTGAATGATCCAACCGAGCCACTGGTGCACGGTGCGATGATCCTTTTTGCAGGCGCTTTGTTGCTGACACCGGGTTTCTTTACCGATGCCCTCGGTTTTGCGCTACTGATCCCCGCCGTGCGGCAGTCCGCTTATCGCGCTATCCGTGCCCGCGTGAACATCCAGTCTTTCGGCGCGCCCGGTGCCGGTCAGCAGCGACCGACATCACGTCCCGACATTATTGAGGGTGAGTTTCATGAAATTGATGACAATGAACCCCGCACCCGAGGGACTTCGGGCTGGACAAAGGATTGAGAGCGCCAGTTCCATCTGCTAAGCCCGCGTGAAACTCATTTACCAGACCGGAGAACCTGATGGCTGAAGAAGAAGCACAAGCACCACAACCGCAGATGCGCGTTTTGGGGCAATTTATCCGCGACCTGTCGTTCGAGAACATTATGGCCCAGAAAGGGTCGGGCGGCGATGTGCAGCCGGATGTCGAGGTTCAGGTCAATCTTGATGCGAAAAAGCGTTCTGCGGAAAACCAGTACGAAAGCTCGATCAAGCTGAACGTAACCTCAAAAGACAAGTCCGGCGATGCGACGCTTTTTGTTCTTGAGGTCGATTATGTTGGCATTTTCCACATCGAGAACATTCCAGACGATCAGATCCATCCGTTTCTGTTGATCGAATGTCCGCGCATGATCTTCCCGTTCCTGCGCCGGATTGTTAGCGATGTTACACGCGATGGCGGCTTCCCGCCGCTGAACCTTGAAAACATTGATTTTGTTTCGCTGTACCGCAACGAAATCGCCCGCCGTCAGGCTGACGGACAACCCAAGGCAGACGCTTAAGTCTTGGACCAAAGAGGGTTGCCGCCCAGTTTGCTGATGAATTCGGCATGGGCGGCCGCCTCACTCTCTGTAAGACGTGATGGCAAAGGGCGCGACCGCGGGCGAGGTGTCCAATGTGTTGTCGCCGATACGTCCGATCCTTCGTTGGCTGATGACAAACCAAAGTCAGGCTGACGCCCCCCGATAAGTTCAAGATAGACTTCGGCAAGGATTTCACTGTCGAGCAAAGCACCGTGCAATGTCCGTGCGGTGTTATCGATGTTGAAGCGACGGCACAGCGCGTCAAGTGATGCCGGTGATCCGGGAAAGCGCTTCCGTGCGATCTCAAGTGTATCAATCGCCTGCTCCCATGGAATCTGGGGCAACTTCATCCAGCTCAGTTCGGCATTCAGAAATTTGATGTCAAATGCCGCGTTGTGGATGACCAGCTTCGCGTCTCCGATGAATTCAAGGAAAGCCCGCCCCACCTCGGCGAACTTGGGTTTGTCGGCGAGGAATTCATCACCCAATCCATGAATTTCAAAAGCACCCTGCGGCATTGAGCGTTCGGGATTGATATACTGATGGTAAGTTCGCCCCGTGGCGACGTGACCCATCAGCTCGACCGCGCCGATTTCGACAATACGATCGCCAGTCTGCGGGTCAAATCCTGTGGTTTCGGTGTCCAGAACGATTTCACGCATTTAGGCGTTTCTCCCTGATATCCTGAACGATCAACTGCACCTGACGGGCGGCATGTGCAACCGTGTCCGTAACGATAATATAGTCCGCGCGTGCAGTTTTTTCACCTGCCGGCAACTGCTTGGCGCGGATCGCCTCAAACTGGGCTTCGGTCATTGTGCCACGTGCCATAACCCGCTGCTTTTGTGTGTCATCATCAATGGTCACACAAGCCACGGCATCAACGCGGTTTTCTCCACCGGTCTCAAACAGCAAGGGAATATCAAGTACGACGATGTCAGCATTGGCAGAGGCGATGAAGGCCGCGCGGTCCTCCCCAACAAGGGGATGGACGATCTTTTCAATCTTTTTGAGCGCTGTCGGGTCCGCCGCAATGATCTCCTTTAGTTTTTCACGCGATACAGCCCCCTCCACGATCGAAGAAGGAAAATCTGCCGCGAACAAAGGAACCGCCGCGCCGCCCCTACTATAGAGACGGTGAACTGCCGCATCAGCATCCCAGAGCGCGCAACCCTCCTGCACAAACATCTCGGCGGTGGTTGATTTTCCCATGCCGATGGAGCCGGTCAGACCAAGAAGAAACATCAGCGCAACGCTGCCGCTCTAGTCGCACGGTCGACCTCGGGCCGTTTCCCGAACCAGCGCTCAAACGCAGGGACCGCCTGGTGCAACAACATCCCCAAACCGTCAACCGTAACGCATCCAACGTCTTCAGCAGTTTCCAAGAGTTTCGTCTTGAGCGGTGAGTACACAAGGTCAGTCACCACAGAATGTGCGCGCAAACCATCCAGCGGCACACGCATCTCGCCTTTGCCGATCATACCGAGCGAGGTGGTATTCACGACCAAGGCAGCGTGGTCGAGCATATTGCCCGCTTGCACCCAGTCGAAAATCCGCAAGCGGCTGCCAAAGTCATCCTTGAGCCTTTCGGCCCGCACACGTGTCCGGTTGGACAGCAGGATTTCAGGCACGCCTGCATCCAGCAAAGAGGCGATCACCGCCCGTGCAGCACCACCCGCACCCAACACTGCAGCCGGTCCGGATTTTGGTATCCACTCCGGCGCGCCCGATTTCAGGTTCTCGATAAAGCCATAACCGTCTGTGTTATCAGCGTGGATCTTACCGTCTTTGCGGAAAATCAACGTGTTAGATGCCCCAATCAGCGTGGCGCGATCTGTCACAAGATCCGCGATCTGCAAGACTTTCTCTTTGTGTGGCAGCGTGACGTTTACCCCGACAAACCCCATCTTTGGCAAGGTCCGGATCACGTTCTCCAGATCGTCCGCGTGGACATTCATCGGAACGTAGTGGCCAGCAATGCCATAGGTTTTCAGCCAGTGCCGGTGGATTTGCGGCGATTTCGACTGCGCAATCGGAGATCCGATGACGCCTGCCAAGGGAATATCAGGCAAATTCATGTCGCTAGGTCTCCGCGTAGTGTCAGATAGTTGATCAGTTCCAAAAGTGGCATACCCAACACGTGAAAGTAATCCCCTTCGATACTCGTGAAGAAACGCACACCTTCTTCTTCAAGCTTATAACTTCCGACGGCATGGCGAATGCTTTCCCAATTTCGGGCAATATAGTCAGATATATAGTCGTCGCTTAGCGTTCTCATCCGTAGACGGACCTGTCCGACGTGCCGCCAAACCGGTTTACCGTCTTCGTAAAGCACTGCCGCAGACAACAATGAGTGACGATCGTTGGATAACAGGCCCAGTTGCTTAATCGCCGCCTGCTCGTTTTCCGGTTTTGACAGCAGCACGCCATGATGATCCAAAACCTGATCACATCCCAGAACCAAAGCGCCTGGATACTTGTCACTCACCTTGCGAGCTTTCATTTCGGCAAGGGTATCGGCAATATCTCTTGGTGTTGCTTCCTCTGCGATCAGCGATTGCTTGATAGTATCCTCATCAATCCGTGCGACTGCTGTCTCGTGCGGCACACAGGCCTGCCGCAGCAGGTCGGCTCTGATCTTGGATCCGGACGCGAGGATGAGAGGTTGGCGCATATGGATAACCTTGTGGATTACATTAAGTCATTGTTAAGGACTTTTAGTGCACATTATCCTTGATGGGTAGAAGCGCATCGATTTCATCTTTTTATGCAGGCGTTATCGGTAACTGTCCCTATGTGGAAAAGAACAAGGTGTGCCTGTGCCCGACTCAATTTGTTCGGGTCTTACCTTTGATTTACGCACATTTCCTGTTTTCAAGAATTATCTTAAACATATGATATAGAACGATATTTTCTGTCCATTTCCCTCTTTATCCACACAATGTGCAAAGTTTGGCCGCAAAGTTCCAACGATGGGTACATCTCATTAATCCACAGAAAATCAGGTCCCTACTTACATCATCATCTTTCTTATCTTCTTTATTATTATAAGAAGGGTTCAAAGACAGGAGAGATGCATGTTGGATTTTCTGGCGATTGCCTACCCATGGGTGAAGGCGCTGCACATCATGTCTGTGATTTCATGGATGGCCGCTCTTTTCTATCTCCCGCGTCTTCTTGTTCATCACACGGAACGTGTCGGATTGGAGGGCGAGACACATTCGCTTTTCACGATGATGGAAGGAAAGCTTGCTAACGTCATCATGCGACCTGCAATGATTGCGACCTGGATATTCGGTTTGGGGCTGGTGATGACACCCGGCATTGTTGACTGGTCCATGATCTGGCCCTGGACCAAACTTGTCGGTGTGGTTCTTATGACTGTGTTCCATGTATGGCTGGTGCGGCGCGTCAAAAGCTTTGCCCTGGGCGAGAATAACCTGACAGGCCGGCAATACCGGATGATGAACGAAGTGCCGACGTTGCTGATGATCCTGATCGTCCTGTCCGTCGTGGTAAAGTTCTGATTGATTGACTCGCAACGCATTGTGAAATAGGTGATCGGCACCGTCCCGTCCGGGATCCGGTGTTTTACGTACACATTCAATTTCGATCAGCTTGGGTTTTTGCCGGGCTGTATAGGGTTATCCATGACAACTGACACACTCAACCTTGCCGATCTGAAGGCACAAACGCCCAAGAACCTTCTTGCGATGGCAGAAGACCTTGAGATCGAAAACGCCTCAACGATGCGCAAAGGTGAGATGATGTTCCAGATTCTGCGTGAACGCGCAGATGAAGGCTGGGAAATCTCGGGCGATGGTGTCCTTGAAGTGCTTCAGGACGGATTTGGTTTTCTGCGCTCTCCCGAGGCGAACTATCTTCCGGGTCCGGACGATATCTATGTTTCGCCCGATATGATCCGCCAATGGTCGCTGCGGACTGGTGACACGATTGAGGGGCTGATCAAGGCACCTGACGACAACGAGCGTTACTTTGCCCTGACCGAAGTGACCAAAATCAACTTCGAGGAGCCTGAGAAGGCCCGTCACAAGGTTGCGTTCGAAAACCTGACCCCGCTTTACCCTGATGAGCGCCTGACGATGGAAGTGGATGATCCTACGGTTAAAGATCGCTCTGCCCGTATAATCGATTTGGTGTCGCCAATTGGTAAGGGCCAGCGTTGCCTTATCGTTGCGCCACCGCGTACCGGTAAAACCGTATTGCTTCAAAACATCGCGAATTCGATCGAGAAAAACCATCCTGAGTGTTATCTGATCGTTTTGCTGATTGATGAACGGCCTGAAGAAGTGACCGACATGCAGCGCTCCGTGAAGGGAGAGGTTGTATCCTCCACCTTTGATGAACCCGCGACCCGCCACGTCGCTGTCTCCGAAATGGTTATCGAAAAAGCGAAGCGTTTGGTCGAACATAAACGCGACGTCGTCATTCTTCTGGATTCGATCACGCGTCTGGGCCGGGCCTTTAACACGGTTGTACCGTCCTCAGGTAAAGTTCTGACCGGTGGTGTTGATGCCAACGCGTTGCAACGCCCAAAGCGTTTCTTTGGTGCCGCACGAAACATTGAAGAAGGTGGTTCTTTGACGATTATCGCGACAGCCTTGATTGATACCGGTTCGCGGATGGATGAAGTGATCTTTGAAGAATTCAAAGGTACGGGTAACTCCGAGATTGTTCTGGATCGTAAGATTGCAGACAAACGTGTGTTCCCTGCGATGGACATTCTGAAATCTGGCACCCGCAAAGAGGACCTGTTGGTTGATAAGATTGATCTGCAAAAGACATTCGTATTGCGCCGGATTCTGAACCCGATGGGTACGACTGATGCGATTGAATTCCTGATCGGGAAGTTGAAGCAGACAAAGACAAACTCCGACTTCTTTGACTCTATGAATACCTAATTGTTATTTAATAACAAAAGGTTATGAGAAATGGACACAATTTACGCGCAGGCCACCGCACAGGGTCGTGCAGGGGTGGCTGTCGTAAGGATTTCCGGCCCTCATGCCTTTGAAGTTGCTGGCAAAATCATGGAAAATGTTCCCGCACCATCTGAAAACGCAGTGCGGAACATTCGCGGCAAGAACGGTGAATTGATTGATCGGGGTCTTGTTCTGACCTTCAAAGGTCCAAAGAGTTTTACCGGCGAAGATGTCGTTGAATTGCACCTGCATGGCAGCATGGCTGTCGTACAGGCGGTGCTGTCTTTGCTTGGAGTTTCCCGCCACACGCGGCTTGCCGAAGCGGGTGAATTTACGCGACGTGCGCTGGAAAACGGAAAGCTTGATCTGGCTCAGGTCGAGGGGCTGGCTGATCTTATTGATGCAGAGACAGAAGCCCAGAGAAAGCAGGCATTACGCGTTCTGTCCGGTCATCTGGGTGCATTGGTAGATGATTGGCGCAAGGATTTGATCCGAGCGGCAGCGCTGTTAGAAGCGACAATCGATTTTGCGGATGAAGAGGTTCCCGTAGATGTGACAGATGAAGTTCGCGATCTGTTGCAAAGAACCAGAGTTTCTATCGAGAAAGAGGTTCGGGGGAATAGGGTAGCTGAGCGGATTCGTAACGGGTTCGAAGTCGCGATTGTTGGCGCTCCAAACGTCGGTAAATCTACTCTTCTCAATTATCTTGCGGGACGGAATGCGGCGCTGACCTCTGACATTGCTGGTACGACGCGGGATATCGTTGAGGTCCGGATGGACGTCGAAAGTTTGCCCGTGACATTCCTCGATACGGCAGGGATGAGAGATACAACTGATGTGGTCGAAGCCATGGGCGTTGAGCTTGCAATTACTCGCGCGCGCGATGCTGATATCAGGGTATTCCTAGTGGAATCTGATGTAGATCTTCCGATAAAGCCAGAATCGGACGATATTGTTCTCCGACCCAAAATGGATGCGTTGCAGGCTGGCGTCATGGGGGTATCCGGAATGACGGGTGCAGGCGTCGACTTTCTGCTAGATCGGATTGCCACGGTGTTGAAGGAGAAAGCCGCGGCCGCTGGAATTTCCACCCATGAGCGCCACAGGCTGGCTATGGTGAACGCACTCGAAGGAATCGCCAGAGTAGAAGGTTTGGTCGTGCGGGGGGCAGATGGATATGATATTGCTGCTGAAGAGCTTCGCTCTGCAACGCGTTCGTTGGAAGCAGTTGTAGGTCGGATCGGCGTAGAAAACCTTTTGGATGAGATTTTCTCAAGCTTCTGTATTGGTAAATGATGGGGTGTTTCACGTGAAACATTTTGAGGTGATTGTAATTGGTGGTGGCCATGCGGGCACTGAAGCCGCGCACGCTGCTGCCAGAATGGGAGTGCAAACGGCCCTGGTCACCATGAAAGTGGCCGATATCGGTGTGATGTCATGCAATCCTGCAATCGGCGGACTGGGCAAAGGCCACCTCGTGAGAGAGATTGATGCCCTGGATGGTGTCATGGGTCGCGTTGCTGACAAGGCGGGAATACAGTTTCGACTTTTGAACCGGCGCAAAGGCCCTGCCGTGCAAGGGCCAAGAGCTCAGGCTGATCGTAAAATCTATCAAGAACAGATGTTGAAGGAGACAAATGCCCGCTCCAACCTCGAAATCATTGAGGGGGAAGTCACTGACTTCGTACTGGAGGAAGGGCGGATAGCAGGAGTGGAAATCGGGGGCAGCGAAGTCTTGTCTGCAGCTGCTGTTATACTCACAACCGGCACCTTTTTGCGAGGGGTCATCCATATCGGAAATGTCTCGCACTCCGGTGGCAGGATGGGAGACAACGCTTCTACGAAGTTGGCTCAGCGTCTGGACAGTCTGGATCTCAAGATGGGGCGGCTCAAGACCGGTACACCACCACGTCTGGATGGCCGTACAATTGATTGGACAGATCTCGAGATGCAACCGGGTGATGAAACACCGACGATGTTCTCGTTTCTCTCGTCCGAACCCAGTGCAAAGCAAATCTCATGTGGGATTACCCATACCAATGAGGCGACCCACGAAATCATTCGAGCGAACCTCGAACGATCAGCGATGTATGGTGGACATATTGATGGGATAGGTCCTCGGTATTGCCCTTCAATCGAAGATAAAATTGTCCGTTTCTCTGATAAAACGTCCCATCAGATTTTTTTGGAACCAGAAGGTGTAGATGACCACACGATCTACCCTAACGGGATTTCAACATCGCTTCCGGAAAGTGTTCAAGTGGACTACGTGCGCTCCATAAAGGGTTTGGAGGGCGCTATGATTTTGCAACCCGGGTACGCCATTGAATATGACTACGTCGATCCGCGTTCCCTTGATGGGACTTTGCAGTTGAAGGCTATGCCCGGTCTGTATCTTGCTGGCCAGATCAATGGGACGACAGGTTACGAAGAAGCAGCAGCGCAGGGTATGGTAGCAGGGCTGAATGCCGCCCTTGCCGTGTCAGGAAGGGATCCATTCCGGTTTAGCAGAACAGACAGCTATATCGGCGTTATGATCGATGATCTTACAAGCAGGGGTGTTTCTGAACCGTATAGAATGTTCACCTCGCGCGCTGAATTTCGCCTGTCTTTGCGTGCCGATAATGCAGATCAGCGGTTGACGCCTATCGGGCTTCAACTTGGGTGCATTGAGGGTGAACGCGCTAGTTCCTTTGCGTACAAGAGAAGCAAGCTCGACAAAGCAATGGAAATGCTCTCGCAGAAGACCTTTAGTTCGACCGAAGCATCGAAAGTTGGTTTTGCCGTAAGTAAAGATGGGAGTCGCCGGACGCCTTACCAACTTTTATCGTTCCCAGATGTCAAATTCGAAGATGTCATTCCGCTTGTTCCGGATTTAGAAACGGTAGAAACTGAGATCCGGCAGCAGTGTGAGCGGGATGCGTTGTACTCAAATTATCTTTCACGACAGCAGTCCGAAATCGATTTGCTTAAGAAAGACGAAGCACTCTTGATTCCTCGAGGCTTTGACTATGACGGGATTGTAGGCCTCTCTAATGAAATGAAGGCAAAGTTGAAGAGTGCGCAGCCAGATACATTGGCCCAAGCGTCCAGAATTGATGGTGTAACGCCAGCTGCACTGACCTTGCTTCTCTCACGCCTTCGGAAAAACAAAGCCAAGAGGACTGCCTAATGGGGTCCGTCGATCTAGATGTTTCACGTGAAACATTGCAGAAGCTTGAGGCGTATCGGGATCTAATCCTAAAATGGACTGGTAAGATCAACTTGATCTCAAAGCCAAGCCAAGAAGATGTTTGGGAAAGACATATCGTTGATTCTGCTCAAGTTTTTGCCCACGCGCCTGCTAGTGGACATTGGGTAGATCTGGGAAGCGGTGGGGGCTTGCCGATTATAGTTGCGTCCATAATGTCTCAGGGTGTTGGCGCGGATCATAGATTTACTATGGTTGAAAGTGACCAGCGGAAGGCTGTTTTTCTCCGGACAGCGCTAAGAGAGCTTTCGTTGGAAGGAACAGTGATCTCCGACCGGATCGAAAAAATCGCCACGCTTGAAGCAGATATATTGTCGGCCCGCGCTCTTGCTGACTTACCTACTCTGCTGGGCTTTGCATCTGTCCATATGAAGAAAGATGGAACAGCGCTTTTCCCGAAGGGCGAGGGATGGCGAAAAGAAGAAAAGCTTGCTCAAAACCATTGGTCGTACAATTGCGAGCCCATCAGTAGTACCACCCACAACCAAGCTGTCGTGCTTCGGATCAAGGATATTTCCCGTGTCTGACCTTTCTCGTCCAAAGGGCCCCAAAATTATCGCTGTCGCCAATCAGAAAGGTGGTGTGGGGAAAACCACCACGACTATAAATCTGGCCGCCGCATTGGTAGAGCTTGGAAAGCGTGTGCTCTTGGTTGATCTGGACCCACAAGGTAATGCGTCGACGGGGTTGGGTGTAGACTTGGAAGACCGTGAATTTACGACCTACGAGTTGTTGCTTGAGGATCTGGACCTGCAGGACGTCATACAGGAGACAGATTATGACGGACTTTGTATTGTCCCGGCCACGGTGGATTTGAGCTCCGCCGATATTGAGCTTATGTCGAATGAAAAGCGAAGCTTTCTCCTACATGATGCGCTGAGACAGGTGCAGATGGACAGCTTCGAGTTTGATTTCATCCTGATTGATTGCCCGCCGTCGCTAAACTTGCTTACAGTCAACGCCATGATTGCGGCGCATTCCGTGCTTGTCCCGTTGCAAAGTGAGTTCTTTGCTTTGGAAGGTTTGAGCCAGTTAATGATGACCATCCGAGAGGTGCGTCAGGCGGGTAACAAGGATCTGGGAATAGAAGGGATTGTTCTAACGATGTATGATCGTCGGAATAATCTCTCGCAGCAGGTTGAAAGCGATGCGCGGGGCAATTTGGGTGATCTTGTCTTCAAGACGGTAATTCCAAGAAATGTTCGTGTGAGTGAAGCGCCAAGTTATGCGATGCCGGTGCTCGCGTATGATAGTTCGTCCAAAGGTGCGGTGGCGTATCGTGCTTTGGCTAAGGAAATTCTGAAGATTAACAAGGTGGGGAACCTCTGACATGGTAGATAGGCCTGAAAAGAAACGTGGCTTGGGGCGTGGGTTGTCAGCCTTGATGGCGGATGTTGCCGAAACTGAAGCGGTCGCCGCGCAAGGGCCGGTCGCTGCAGAGCATTTGATACCGATCGAACAAATCCATCCCAATCCAGATCAGCCTCGCAAACAGTTCGGAGAGGATGACCTCGCTGATCTTGCGAACTCGGTCAAAGAAAAGGGTGTCATTCAACCGTTAATCGTTAGACGGGTATCAGATCAAACGTATGAAATTGTTGCCGGTGAGCGCCGCTGGCGTGCCGCCCAGATCGCGCAACTGCATGAGCTTCCCGTTATCGTGCGCGACTTTACTGATGTTGAAGTGCTGGAAGTCGCCATTATCGAGAATATCCAGCGTGCAGACCTTAATGCTATCGAGGAAGCTGCGGGCTACCGGCAGCTTATGGAGAAGTTTGGTCATACGCAGGAGAAGCTAGCCGAGGCGCTGGGGAAAAGCCGGAGCCATATCGCTAACTTGATGCGTCTCCTGAATTTGCCGGACGCAGTGGTGGATATGGTCAGAAAAGGTGAGCTGAGCGCAGGCCACGCGCGTGCCCTTATTCCGGCCCAAGACCCGGTTGCGTTGGCAAAGCAAATTGTGAAGGGCGGGCTTTCTGTTCGCGCGACAGAAGCTTTGGTTCGGAACGAAGGCAAGCCTGCTACAAAAACCTCCAAGAACTCGACTGCATCAGCGCCTGAGAAGGATGCTGATACCAAAGCGCTGGAAGGAGATTTGTCTGCGTCTCTTGGTATGAAGGTCACACTTGACCACAAAGCAGGTGAAGAAGCGGGCAAGTTGACGGTGAATTACAAGTCGCTGGATGACCTGGATGCGCTGTGCCGACTGTTGAGCAACGGCTAGTCTACCATGAGATGCTCAAGGACCGCATTTAGTACCATAAGTCCTTGATCTGTAACATTTAATCTGTCTGAATCGACGTTCAACATGCCGATTTCAGACAGATGTTCCAATTTGGACTGTGGTAATGCGTTGCCGGTCAGGTTTTCGTATCGGGATAGCGAAATACCTTCTTTCAATCTCAGCCCCATGAGCAGAAATTCGGTGGCCTGCTCATCTTTAGATAGCGCTGTTGGATCACGTTCGGTTTTTCCTTCAGCAACCGCTGATAGCCATCTCGTGGGGTTGCTAAAGCACTCGGTTGCAAACTTCTGTCCGTCCAGCGTTACTCTGCCATGCGCACCAGGACCAATGCCGATGTAATCGCCGTACCGCCAATAGATCAGGTTGTGCCGTGATTGAGCACCATCCCGTGCATGATTTGAAACCTCATAAGCGGGCATGTTGAAAGCACCGCAGATTTCTTGCGTTTTCTGATAAAGATCGGCCCCGAGGTCTTCATCCGGTAGGCCGCGAAGCTTTCCAATAGCATAGCGATCACCGAATGCGGTGCCGTTCTCGATGGTCAACTGGTAAAGCGAAATATGATCAATCGCCAATGTCAGAGCCTGTTTCAACTCTGCTTCCCACTCGGCAACAGATTGGTCCTGACGGCCATAGATCAAGTCGAAGCTCACCCTGTCAAAGGTTGTGCGTGCAATATCGAAAGCCTTTAACGCTTCGCTTGTGTTATGCAAACGGCCCAGACGTTTCAGATCATGGTCATTGAGCGCCTGAATACCCATCGATATCCGGCTGACACCTGCTTGGCGAAATGCTGCGAAACGTCCGGCTTCTACTGAGCTCGGATTTGCCTCAAGCGTTATTTCAAGATCATTCGCGATCGGCCAGAGAGTGCGAATTTCGGAGATGACTTCAGCAACGGTCTCGGGGTCCATCAGGCTTGGGGTGCCGCCGCCGAAGAACACCGCATTCAGCACGCGGCCTTTGGTCAACGCAGCATAGCGCCTAAGCTCAAGCAGATAGGCATCACGCCAAGCGCGTTGATCAATCGTTTTCGTGACATGGCTGTTGAAATCGCAGTAGGGGCATTTGGCCTCACAAAACGGCCAATGGATATAAAGCCCGAAACCGCCCTGTTGCCAATCTTCAGTCAAAGCAACCGGACATCAATTTGGAGAACGCATCTGCACGGTGGCTGATCGCATTCTTCTGATCTGCATCCATTTCGGCAAACGTGATATCGTACCCGTCGGGCTGGAACATCGGGTCATAGCCGTGGCCCAACTTTCCTCTGATCGGCCAGACCAGCGTTCCGTTAACCTTGCCTGCGAAAACCTCGTCATGCCCATCGGGCCATGCCAGGACCAGCGTCGCACAAAACCTTGCTCTGCGCGGATGGGGGGCGGCGATCTCTTCCAGCTTGCTGTGTGTCTTGGTCATTGCCAACATAAAATCGCGACCATTCGGTGTTTCCGCCCAGTCCGCTGTGAAAACACCGGGTGCATTATCCAGCGCTTCAACCTCGATCCCTGAATCGTCAGACAGTGCAGGCAATCCTGTTGCCTTCACCGCAGCATGTGCTTTGATCCGCGCATTACCGACAAAAGTGCTTTCCGTCTCTTCAGGCTCGGCAAGGTTCATCTCGGCCGCGCCGACAACTGAAATCCCTTTTGGCGCAAAAAGCTGGGACATCTCTTCAAGCTTGCCTGCGTTGTGCGTGGCAATCAGGATGCGTTTTTCAGTGAACTTTCGTGTCATGCACTCACGGCTTTCTGGATCGCAACCAGCTCGGACACGCCTTGCTCGGCAAGATCCATCAGCTTGTTCATCTGATCGCGGGAATAGGTTGATCCTTCCGCGCTCATCTGGACTTCGATCAGCTGACCCGATCCTGTCATGATAAAGTTGCCATCAACGCCGGCTTCGGAGTCCTCGGGGTAATCCAGATCAAGCACAGGCTGACCGGCATAGATACCGCAGCTGACGGCAGCGACCGGATCAACCAGCGGATCAGAGACAACATCGCCCGCTTTCATCAGTTTGTTCACCGCAAGACGCAAGGCAATCCATCCGCCGGTGATCGAGGCACAGCGTGTGCCGCCATCCGCTTGCAATACATCACAGTCAACAGTGATCTGACGTTCGCCCAATGCGACACGGTCCACACCGGCGCGCAAGGAACGGCCAATCAACCGCTGTATTTCTACAGTACGGCCGCCTTGCTTGCCCGAAGCAGCCTCGCGGCGCATCCGTGTATTTGTAGCGCGGGGAAGCATCCCGTACTCTGCTGTCACCCATCCCAGACCAGAGCCTTTGATAAACGGTGGCACCCGGTCTTCGATCGTGGCGGTGCAAAGCACATGTGTATCGCCCACTTTGATCAGCGCCGATCCTTCTGCGTGTTTCGTAAAGCCGACCTCAACAGAGACAGCACGCATTTCATCCAATTTCCGGCCAGAGGGACGCATAATAATTCCTTTTTGATGTGCTGCGGGCATACCGCCGTGAGGTCACTTGATGCAACCCCGATTGACGTTTCAGGCATACCGACCTCTATTAGGGCTATCATGCCTGAACAGAATTCCGAAACCAGCGATCTGCTGAATGAAATGAACGAACGCTCGCGCGAGGTGTTTCGCCGCGTGGTCGAAGGGTATCTGGCGAGCGGTGACCCTGTAGGGTCGCGCACATTGACCCGCGATTTCAGTGAAAAGGTATCAGCCGCAACGATCCGCAATGTGATGCAGGATCTTGAGTATATGGGCGTGCTCGGTTCGCCCCACACAAGCGCGGGCCGGATACCGACCCAGCTTGGCCTGCGCATGTTTGTTGATGGCATGATCGAAGTGGGGGACCCGACAGAGATCGACCGTGAAAAGATCGACGCGACGATGGGCGATAACGCTTCTGATGTTGGCGGGCTTCTGGATCGCGTGGGCTCTGCGCTGTCGGGTGTGACGCAGGGGGCTTCCCTTGTTCTTACGCCCAAGCATGAAGCGCCGATCAAACATATCGAATTTGTATCGCTGTCACCCGACCGCGCGCTTGTGGTGCTCGTATTCTCGGACGGACACGTGGAGAACCGTCTTTTCTCACCTCCGCCGGGGCAGACACCCAGCTCGATGCGCGAGGCTGCAAATTTTCTGAACGCTGTCGTTGAAGGGAAGACCATCAGCGAGCTTCAGCGTGTCATCACGCAAGAGATTCAGACCCGCCGGCAGGAAATCGATGTTCTTGCGCAGCAATTGGTCGAGGGTGGTCTGGCGCTTTGGGCTGGTGAAGACGAAAATGCGGAACGGCTTATTGTCCGTGGCCGCTCTAACCTCATTGCAGGCACGGCAGAGTTGGGCGATCTTGACCGTATCAAGACACTGTTTGACGACCTTGAACGCAAGCGCGACATCGCTGAGTTTCTTGATCTTGCCGAAGGTGGGGACGGTGTGCGCATTTTTATTGGCTCAGAGAACAAACTTTTCTCACTTTCGGGTTCCTCTCTCGTCGTTTCCCCTTATATGAACGCTGATCGAAAGGTGATTGGTGCAGTTGGGGTCATTGGCCCGACGCGTCTGAACTACGGACGCATTGTACCGATTGTGAATTATACGGCACAGCTGGTTGGTAAACTGGTGTCCGACCGCAGCTAGAGGTGAAATATGGCAGAGCCGAACGAAAACGAATTTCTGGATAATCTCGAAGAAGCGATGGCAGAGGAATTTGCCGCAGAAGAAGCCGAGATTGATGATGAAGAGCTGGAGCTGGAGCAGCTTCGCGCCGAGCGGGATCAGTACAAAGACAGATTTACCCGCGCGCTGGCCGATGCGGAGAATGCACGCAAGCGTTCTGACAAAGACCGCCGCGAGGCTGAAAACTACGGCGGGTCAAAGCTCGCACGTGATATGCTTCCGGTCTATGATAACATGAAACGTGCGCTTGAGGCTGCGACCGAAGAACAGCGTGCTGTTTCCGGCCCGTTGCTTGAAGGTGTTGATCTGACGATGCGCGAACTGCTGAACGTCTTCAAAAAGCACGGGATCGAAGTGATTGCGCCCGTAGTTGGAGACCGGTTTGATCCACAGCATCATCAGGCGATGTTCGAAGCACCTGTACCGGGAACAAAAGCCGGTGACATTATTCAAGTAGCGGCAGAAGGTTTCATGCTGCACGACCGTCTCCTGCGTCCCGCGCAGGTTGGTGTGTCTTCTCAGCCAGCGAGCTAAGCAGTTTTTCACATTCGAATATTGGAGGCGGTCAGGATTTGGCCGCCTCTTTCAATTTATAGATCAGGTCGAGTGCTTCTTTTGGCGAAAGCTCGTCCGGGCTTATTGCTGCCAACTGCTCTTCTACCTTTGATGTCTTCGGGGGCGTCGGCGCAGGAGGGGGTGCCATTGAGAACAAGGGCAGATCATCGATCAGCGTCTTCTGTTTTGCACCGCCTTCACGCTCCCCTTTTTCGAGGGCTTCCAAGACGACCCTCGCCCGCGAAATGACGCTTGGTGGCAAGCCTGCGAGCTGCGCCACCTGAACACCGTATGAACGATCCGCGGCACCCTTTCGGACCTCGTGAAGAAAGATCACTTCGCCCTCCCATTCTTTCACGGCAACAGTCGCGTTATCGACGCCGTCAAGCTTACCGGAAAGGCTTGTCATCTCGTGGTAGTGGGTGGCGAACAGCGCGCGGGATTTGTTCACGTCGTGCAGGTGTTCAAGCGTTGCCCAAGCAATCGACAGACCGTCGTACGTTGCCGTGCCGCGCCCGATTTCATCAAGAATGACAAGTGCACGGTCGTCAGCCTGATTGAGGATCGCTGCGGTTTCAACCATTTCGACCATGAATGTGGACCGTCCCCGCGCCAGATCATCGGACGCACCTACACGGCTGAACAACTGACTGACAATGCCAATATGAGCGGATGTCGCCGGCACAAAGCTGCCCATTTGAGCCATAAGTGCGATCAACGCATTTTGTCTCAGAAAGGTGGATTTACCTGCCATGTTCGGACCGGTGAGCAACCAGATATTCGCCCGGTGTTGTTCGGCGCTCAAGTCGCAGTCGTTCGCGATGAAGGGCTCGCCCGATTGCTGCGATAATGCACGCTCTACAACAGGATGGCGTCCGGCGGAGATTTCAAATGCTCTGCTGTCATCAACTTTCGGTTTGACCCAACCCTCAAGCCCAGCGCTTTCTGCCAGCGACATCGTCAAGTCAATCTCGGCAATGCCCGCAGACGTCTGGCCGATCTCACCGCTACATTTCAGAATAGCGCCTTTCAGGCTTTCATAGAGCCGCTTTTCGATCTCAAGCGCATGATTTCCTGCGTTCAGAATCTTGGTTTCAAGCTCAGAAAGTTCCACCGTCGTGAACCTGACCTGATTTGCGGTTGTCTGACGGTGTATGAACGTGTCGGAGAGTGGCGGAGACAGCATCTTTTCGGCATGGGTCGAGGTCGTCTCAATAAAGTACCCAAGCACATTATTATGTTTGATCTTGAGGGCGGAAATGCCCGTATCAGAGACGAATTTCACCTGCATCGCTGCGATGACGCTCCGCCCTTCATCTCGTAACTTTCGTGCCTCATCCAGTTCAGGATCGTAGCCTGGCGCAATGAAACCGCCATCCCGTACAAGCATCGGCGGGTCTGCGACAAGCGCGGTTTCCAACAGCGCAATCAGATCATCGTGGCCAACTAAGGTGTCTGCCGCGTGAGAGAGCAGAGTGGGCAGGTCGTGCGATGCCAGAAGACTGGACAGATTTTCAGCTTCGGCCAAACCATTGCGGATCGCCGTCAGATCACGTGGCCCGCCACGATCGAGCGAGAGCCGTGATAATGCGCGGTCCAGATCGGGGACCTTCCGTAAGGTGTCGCGCACATCCTGCCGCATACGGGTTTGTTGAAAACCGAAGTCGACCGCATCAAGGCGTTCATTAATCGTCGCTGGAATACGCGAAGGGCTGGAAATCCTTCGTTCGAGCAATCTTGCGCCGACAGAAGTGCAGGTTCTGTCCATGATCGACAGCAGCGATCCGCTTCGCCCACCACTAAGGGCCTGTGTTAATTCCAGATTTCGGCGCGTTGCGGCATCAATCTGAATGGTCCGGTCTTCCGTTTCCTTTTGAGGCGGTCGCAGAAGTGGAAGTTTGCCCTTTTGAGTGATCTCGAGATAGTCGATCAGGGCGCCCATCGCTGACACTTCAGCACGGTCGAACCCGCCAAATGCCTCAAGCGTCGCGATATTGAAAAGCTGACAAATACGGTTCTCCGCAGCGGTGCTGTCAAACGAGGACCGCGCCAAACCGGTCAACGAAATGCCGAAGTCACCAACAAGCTCATGCATGTCTCGCTCTTTGGTCTCTGAAACCAGCAACTCCGAAGGGTTCAGACGTGCAAGCTCCGGCCCTAACCGAACTTGCGGCAAAGGCATCACATGGAACGCGCCGGTCGAAATATCTACCCATGCCAGCGCGCGTTGATCGCGAACTTCTGCGAAAGCAGCAAGATAGTTGTGCCGGCGCGCTTCAAGCAGGGAATCTTCGGTCAGCGTTCCGGGCGTCACCAGTCGCACAACCTCCCGTTTGACCACGGATTTATAGCCCCGTTTTTTAGCTTCAGCCGGGCTTTCCATCTGTTCGCAGACCGCAACGCGGAACCCTTTTCGGATAAGGGTAAGGAAATAACCTTCTGCCGCATGGGCAGGAACACCGCACATCGGGATATCTTCCCCGTCATGTTTTCCGCGCTTGGTCAGGGCAATATCCAGCGCTTCGGCCGCGGCGACAGCGTCATCAAAGAACATCTCGTAGAAATCGCCCATCCTGTAGAACAGCAACGCACCTTCGTGCTCTGCTTTGATCTCCAGATACTGGGCCATCATCGGTGTTGTTTTTGCGTTGGTCACAGGTGTCCCCTTATGAACCTGTCTGTACAAAACCACGCCTCACAGGGAAAGGGGCGCCTGACAGGCTTCACGCTAGACGGGTGCCGCTTTCGTGGTAAAACTATCCCTAATCGAGCAAAAGGGCAGCCGAGAACCGTGCGCAACATGATCAATTTCCTACTGCCGCCGGAGGTCGTGTTTCTCAATCCATGGCGCGACCCGGGTTTCAAGCTATTGCTTGAGCCTGAGTTTGTCTGGAGGCCAATTGAAGGTGCGCGTATATCCGGCTTTGCGACCAGCGCGCATCCCCAGATTAATCAGAAGATCAAAAACGTCCTTAAGAATTCAAAGCAGTCGCAAACTTTCAAGCAGCCGATCGAATACAACTCTGTTCCTGCGATGCTAGACAAGGCGAGTTTCCGCAAGTCCTACTTGATGGCGCGTGACCGGCTTTTGTTGACGGGTGCTGCTGGAATTCGCGTGGTGAACAAGTACGGTTGGGAGAACACGAAGGCCGGTCAGGATACCAGTGAGCGGCTGGACGCTTACTTTGCAAATTGCCGGATCGGGAATGAAGGTAAAGAGATACCGCTCTATTCAGGCCTGTTAGACACTGATACTGCCTTCGCAGTCGAGTGCCGCAACACGTTCAACTATTATCACTTCATCACTGAATCTCTGGCGCAACTGACGGTGCTGGATGGTCTCGACTTTCCGGGTGACATCTATTTCCATTTCCCCAACGCCGTCGAAAAACAACAACCTTTTGCACAAGCATTTGTCGCGGCATTGTTCCCTGAATTTGAAGGACGTGTGCATTTCGAGCGTGTCCCCAAGGATTACGCCAAGGTTCTGACAGCTTACGACCTGATCGGCGGGCATTTGCAAGCGCCCAAAGAGGTATCGGGAGACATAGAAGACCTGATGCCTTCGATTGAGCTAAAGACTGATGGGACCGCGCCGGCTGCAAAACAGCGCTTGCTCGCGATCAACAGCGTAAACACCAGCCTTCTATCTTTGAGGGAGAGGGCATTGCGTGCGATTGATGGTCAGAACTTTGACCACCTTCCGACCCGCTTTTTCGTTGGTCGTGATACCCGCCAAAGCAGGTCCCGTCATATGGAGGGTGAAGAGCGGCTGTTCGAACACCTTGAGCTGTTCGGATTTGAATATGTTGTTTTTGAGAGCCTGAGCCCGCTTGAGCAGATTGCCTTGATGTCACGCGCAGAAATGATGGTGTCTTATCATGGCGCTGGTTTCACAAACATGCTGTTTGCGTCGCCGGATACATATGTCATCGAGATCGGCACGCTTCAAACAGCGCAGATCAGGTGGGGGGATTTCTGGTCGGTCGCACATGCTTCGAAGTGTAAGTACGTCAGCTTCTTTGCGGACTTTCGTCAGGATGATCCGCTGTCCGAGCCGAATTTTGCCAAAGATGGGTTGGTTCCTGCGGCGCTTTCCGAAGAAGCCATCGGGCGGATCATGGCGTTTATCGTTGTGCTGTTCGGTCAGTATCCTCAACTAAAGACGCCCCGCTTGGTTGCGGAACTTGCGAGAGAGGTCCTTGAAGTAGGGGGGGCCGAGCATGCTATTGGGCTTTTGGAGAAGCATCATAACCTTCTGATACAAAGCTCACGGCTTTGCCTGCTTAAGGCGGATTGCCACAAGGATCTGGACGAACCGAAATCAGAACTTGTTGCATTGGACCTTGCGCACAAAGCGGACCCGACACGCTGGCAAACGCTCATCAGGATGATCTGGTGTGCGAAGCGATGTGAAAGACCCCAGGTTATCCGCTGGGCGCTTTCCCGTCTCAAAGTAGATTTCCCCGAGCGGCATGACGCATTTTTGGGAAACCATGGCTGGGTGCGCTACGTCGCCTGAGATTGTGCGCCGCGAATTTCACAGCTAGGTTACGCCAAAACAAGGGAATATCCGCGCCGTGACCAAGAACAGAATTACCGACGACGAGGCACTTGCCTTCCATCTTGAACCGACACCTGGCAAGTTCGAGATTACCGCAACCGTACCGATGACCACCCAGCGTGATCTGAGCCTTGCGTATTCGCCGGGCGTTGCTGTTCCATGCGAGGCAATCGCGCAGAATCCGGAAACGGCCTACGATTATACCAACAAAGGCAATCTTGTCGCGGTCATTTCCAACGGTACAGCCGTTCTGGGTCTGGGAAATCTGGGTGCGCTGGCGTCCAAGCCGGTGATGGAGGGGAAATCCGTCCTTTTCAAACGCTTTGCGGACGTGAACTCAATCGACATCGAGCTAGATACCGAAGACACAGATGCTTTCATCAATGCGGTGAAGCTGATGGGCCCGACGTTTGGCGGGATCAACCTTGAAGATATCAAAGCGCCAGAGTGTTTCATCATCGAGCAACGGCTCAAGGAAGAAATGGACATCCCAGTCTTCCACGACGACCAGCACGGAACGGCAGTGATTTGCGCCGCTGGTTTGATCAACGCGCTGCATATCTCTGGCAAGCAGATCGAGGACGTGCGGATTGTTCTCAACGGCGCGGGTGCGGCGGGTATTGCCTGCCTCGAGCTGCTGAAATCGATGGGTGCCAAGCAGAACAACTGCATCATGTGCGATACAAAAGGTGTGATTTACCAAGGTCGCACCGAAGGCATGAACCAATGGAAATCGGCCCATGCGGCAAGCACCGAGTTGCGCACACTGGAAGAAGCAATGAACGGGGCAGATGTTTTCCTTGGGGTATCTGCGAAAGGCGCTGTTACTCCGCAGATGGTTGCGAGCATGGCGGACAATCCGGTTATCTTTGCAATGGCGAACCCCGATCCAGAGATTACTCCTGAAGAGGCGCATGCGGTACGCGAAGATGCGATCGTCGCGACAGGTCGCAGCGATTACCCTAATCAGGTCAACAACGTGCTTGGCTTCCCGTACCTGTTCCGGGGTGCACTTGATATCAACGCGCGCGCCATCAATGACGAGATGAAGATCGCTTGCGCGCACGCGCTGGCAAACCTTGCTCGCGAGGACGTACCGGATGAAGTCGCGGTTGCCTATGGCAAGACACTTACCTTCGGTCGCGACTATATCATTCCCACACCGTTTGATCCGCGCCTGATCTGGCGTATTCCGCCTGCGGTTGCCCGCGCCGGTATGAACACCGGTGCGGCACGGCGTCCTATCATCGACATGGACGCCTACGAACAAAGCCTGAAATCCCGCATGGATCCGACTGCAAATATCCTTCGTGGCATTAACGCACGTGCGCGTGCAAATCAGGCAACGATGATCTTTGCCGAAGGGGATGATGCCCGCGTTCTTAGGGCTGCGGTTACATATCAGCGGTCCGGCCTTGGAAAAGCACTGGTTGTTGGCCGTTCTGACGACGTGAAGAAAAAGCTCGAAGAGGCGGGAATGTCAGATGCCGTGCGCGAGCTTGAAGTGGTGAACGCCGCGAATACGTCCGAGTTAGACACCTACAAGGACTTCTTGTACGGGCGTCTGCAACGGCGCGGGTTTGACGCCAAAGACATTCACCGTCTTGCCGCGCGTGACAGACACGTCTTCGCCGCCTTGATGCTGGCGCATGGTCATGGTGATGGCCTTGTCACCGGTGCGACTCGCAAATCTGCCCATGTGCTTGAGCGGCTGAACCATGTGTTCGAAGCAAATGCGGAGCATGGTTCAACGGGCATTACAGCACTTATGCTCAAGGGCCGAATTGTGTTTATCGCTGATACCTTGGTTCACGAATGGCCGGATGAGAATGATCTGGCGAATATCGCAGAAAGTGGCGCGGCGGTGGCGCGGCACATGGGCATCGAGCCACGCGTGGCATTCGTCAGCTTTTCGACCTTCGGCTATCCTGTATCCGAACGCGCCGAGAAGATGATGCTGGCACCCAAAGTGCTGGACCAGCGTGGCGTTGATTTCGAATACGAAGGTGAGATGACAGTCGATGTTGCCCTGAATGCCGCAGCTCAGGCACAATATCCATTTTCACGCCTGAGCGGGCCGGCCAACATTCTGGTGGTTCCCGCACGTCATTCGGCCAGCATCTCTGTGAAGTTGATGCAGGAAATGGCGGGGGCTACTGTGATTGGTCCGATCCTGACCGGTTTGGATAAAAGCATCCAGATCTGTTCGACGACATCAACGGCAAATGACATCCTGAACATGGCGATCCTTGCCGCATGCAAGGTTGGCGAATGATTTGGAACTTGGGATCAATCAACGCTGATAACTTCTACCGGCTCGCACGGCTTCCCGCCGCAGGCGAAACAATTGCCGCGGGACATTTCCATCAGGGATTAGGTGGAAAGGGTGCGAATATGTCTGTCGCTGCCGCTCGTGGCGGCGCGCGCGTGGCGCATATTGGCGCGGTAGGCACGGATGGACGATGGGCTGTCGACCGGATGATGGAATATGGCGTGGACACCCGCCATATTTCAACCGTCGCTACACCCACAGGACATGCGAATATCAATATTGATGAGACCGGAGAGAACAATATTGTTCTTTTTCCCGGCTCGAATGCAGAAATTACTGAACAGATGATTGGTGGTGCCTTGGCCGAAGCTAGTCCCGGTGATTTTTTGTTGATGCAGAATGAAACATCCGGCCAAAGGTTTGCGGCTCGAACGGCTCAGACATTAGGGTTGCCGACTGTCTATGCTGCCGCGCCATTCGATGCTGATGCGGTCCGCGCGATATTGCCGCAAATCGACATACTTGTGATGAATGAGGTCGAAGCCCACCAGTTGCAAGAAGCGCTAAACGCCACTTTGCCCGAATTGCCGGTTGCTGAAATTGTCGTCACCTTGGGGGCTGAAGGGTGCAATTGGGTCTCTAATAAAAGCAATACAGAGAGAAAGTTCACCGCGTATAAGACGGACGTTGTAGATACGACCGGCGCTGGTGACACGTTTACAGGATATCTTGTTGCGGGTCTGGATCGAGGGTTATCAATGCCCGATGCTATTGATCTTGCAATGCGTGCCGGTGCCTTAATGGTGTCTCGCGAGGGGACGGCAGATGTGATCCCGGACCTCAAAGAAATCCAGGACCACGATTTTTCCTAGCTTGCGAAGGGTGCGGACGAGCCCCAAAGCTGCTTCACACGCGCGTCGCGACCACAGCCTTTTCTATAGCGCTTGTAGGCGACCGATTTTTTGACAGCCAAGCCCACGGAAGAGACAGCCAACCGGTCACTGCTTTTGTAATAGTCCTGATGGTAAGCGTCTGCCGGATAGAATGGTGCGGCGTTCAGGATGGGTGTCACAACCGTTTTGCCTAATGCGGACTGGGCATCTGCCTTGGCTTCTTCAGCAGCTTTTTTTTGTGCAGGGTTGGCCGCAAATACGGCAGAGCGATAGCTGGCACCCCGATCACAGAATTGGCCGCCCGAATCTGTGGGATCAATCGACCGAAAGAACAAACCAAGCAGTGTTTCACGCGTAACGACTGAAGGATCGAATGTAATCTGAACGGCTTCGTAATGGCCTGTGCCACCTGCGGTAACCTGCTTGTAGGTCGGGTTGGCCGTTTTGCCGCCAGCGAAACCTGATACGGCCTCTTTCACACCGCGAACGGATTCGAAGTCTGCCTCCACACACCAAAAACACCCGCCTGCGACGGTCAATGTTTCTGTTTCTGCTGCGCGTGCTGCATTTGTCTGGACGATCAATCCAATCGTGATCAGACCGGCGAGGGCAAAGATTTTTAGACGATAAAAATGGGACATGACGCTCTCCTCTTTCCGTAACGGTGCATCTGAAGCGTCTTGGGCACAAGGCCCGGACCGGGATTTCACGCAGTGGTGATCGTGGTTTACCGCTTGGCATTGGATCGTAACATTTCTAGGTTTCGGATCGATGTAAGGAGAATTTATGCGCATCGCGATGTGGTCCGGACCCAGAAACCTAAGCACGGCAATGATGTATAGCTTTGGGAACCGGCCGGATTTCCTTGCGATGGATGAACCGTTCTACGCGGCCTATCTACACGCAACCGGAGAGCCGCATCCGATGCACGAGGAGATCATCACGGCGCATCAGACTGATCCGCAGTTGGTAGCAAAAGAATGCATGCGCGCCGGTGCGCCGCATATCTACATGAAACATATGCCGCATCATATGATTGATGGTTTTCCACTGTCTTGGGCGGAGGATTGTGTTCATATCCACCTCATCCGCCATCCCGCGCGTGTGATGGCAAGCTACGCTGCCAAAAGAGATAAGTTGTCATTCGACGACGTGGGTTTTGAGCAGCAGCAGAGGTTCTATGAGAAGTTCGGCGGCGTGGTTATTGATAGCGCCGATATCCGCGACGATCCGGAAGGCATGTTACGCAAGTTGTGTGCGACGATCGACCTTCCGTTTGATCCGGCGATGCTAAGTTGGCCCGCTGGTCCCCGAACTTTTGACGGTATCTGGGCGAAGCATTGGTACCACGCGGTGCATGAGAGCACGGGCTTTGCCGGTGCCGAAGGTCCTCTTCCCGACGTTGATACGCGTTTCTCGGACGTGCTGGATCACGCGCTTCCGATCTACAACCGGATGTATGAGGCGCGTCTCAAATAATTTTTGAAACTTAGTCATCTCTTCTTTCGTGTCTTTGGCACAAACGAGGAGAGATATGATGAAATATGTACTGAGTTCTATCGTGGCACTGACATGTGCGGCGAGTGTTGCCTACGCAGCTGCGCATGCAACGCCAATGGTTGAAGCAGCAGATCAGGATGTGTCGAACGGCATTGTGAGTGCGGAGAAAGTCGTTGCCGGTGAAAACGGCTGGCTGGTCGTCCACCGCACTGACGCCGAAATGAAGCCGGGTCCGGTTATCGGCTATGCGCCACTGCGTGGTGGTGAAAACACCGATGTCGCCGCCATTTTGCAGGAAGCTGTACAGCCCGGAGAAATGCTGATGCTGATGGTCCATGCCGAAACGGGTGGCATGAAAACGGGCGTCTTTGAATATACCCTGGGGGCCAAAGAAGACGGTCCGATTAAACCGGATGGTAAACTTGTTATGTCAGTTGTGACCGCGCAGTAGCGCTGCACCCTGTTGTAACGCGTAATGAGTAGTTGGCCCGGACCTTATGGTTCGGGCCGTTTTTCTCACTTGAAGCGTTTGTCGCGTGCTGCGAGCAGCTTGAGACGCAGCGCGTTCAGCTGGATAAAGCCAGCCGCGTCTTTCTGATCATAAGCACCGGCGTCATCTTCAAACGTGACATGCGCTTCGGAATAAAGCGAATGATCCGACCAGCGGCCAACAGTGCGCACATGACCTTTATACAGCTTGAGACGCACAGTGCCTGTCACATGGGTCTGGCTGGCGTCGATGGCAGCTTGCAACATTGTCCGCTCGGGTGAATACCAGAAACCGTTATAGATTAGTTCCGCATAGCGCGGCATCAGCTCGTCCTTGAGGTGCATTGCACCGCGATCAAGGGTAATGGATTCGATACCACGGTGCGCCTCAAGAAGAAGTGTCCCGCCGGGCGTTTCATAAATGCCGCGCGATTTCATCCCGACAAAGCGTCCTTCGACCAGATCAAGACGGCCACAGCCGTGTTTGCCACCCAGCTCATTCAGCTTGGTGAGGATCGTCGCAGGCGACATCGCTTCGCCGTTAATGCTGACAGCATCGCCGCGCTCGAAACCGATTTCGACATACTCTGGCGTATCGGGTGCGTCTTCGGGGTTTACGGTACGCTGGTACACGTAGTCCGGCGCGTCAATTGCCGGATCTTCCAGAACCTTGCCCTCGGACGAGGTGTGCAGAAGGTTCGCATCAACACTAAACGGCGCTTCGCCGCGTTTGTCTTTGGCGACAGGAATTTGGTTCAGCTCGGCAAACTCAAGAAGCTTGGTCCGGCTGGACAAATCCCACTCACGCCATGGCGCAATGACTTTGATGTCTGGGTTAAGCGCATAGGCGGCCAGCTCAAACCGGACCTGATCATTGCCTTTGCCGGTTGCGCCATGTGCAACGGCATCTGCACCGGTCTCTTCGGCGATCTCGACCAGACGTTTTGAAATGAGCGGGCGCGCGATTGACGTACCCAACAGATACAGACCTTCATAAACCGCGTTGGCGCGGAACATCGGGAAAACGAAGTCGCGCACAAATTCTTCGCGCACATCTTCGATGTAGATTTCTGATGCGCCCATCATCTCGGCTTTGGCGCGGGCTGGCTCCAGCTCCTCGCCCTGACCCAGATCGGCAGTAAAGGTGACCACCTCGCAACCGTATTCGGTTTGCAGCCACTTAAGGATGATCGAGGTATCGAGACCCCCGGAATAGGCAAGCACAACTTTTTTAGGCGCGGACATCATAGACTCCTTAGGCAAGATCAATCGGGGGGTATCGGGTTTTGATAGGACGGGCAAGATGTAGCACCCTGCGTTGACCTGACCGCGCAGCGCCCCTAACGATAACGCATCAATAGGAGGCATCTGGCGTGACAGAGAATTTTCAGGCGATGGCGACCTTGGCAACAGCCAAGATGCGGCCTGTCTTTCCCGCAACGCCGTTGTTGCGCAACGAACTGCTGTCTGATCGTTTTGGCGCGGATATCTACCTGAAACGCGAGGATCTGAGTCCGGTCAGGTCTTACAAGTTGCGCGGTGCGTTCAATGCGATGCGCAAGGTGATCCCCGATCAGGATGTATTTGTCTGCGCCTCAGCGGGTAACCATGCGCAGGGTGTCGCCTTTATGTGCCGCCACTTCGGCGTACGTGGGGTGATTTTCATGCCGGTAACAACACCCGAGCAGAAGGTCCTCAAAACCCGGATGTTCGGGGGCGAGGCAGTCGAAATCCAACTTGTCGGAGATTACTTTGACGCTTCCCTGCGGGCGGCACAGGCCTTTTGCGCATCCGAAGGCGCGCATTTTCTTTCTCCCTTCGATGATGAGGATGTGATTGAGGGGCAGGCGTCTGTCGCGGTTGAGATAGAGCAGCAGTTGGGGCGGGTCCCCGATCATATCATTCTGCCTGTTGGCGGCGGCGGGTTGTCTGCGGGCACATACAGTTATTTCGGAAATGAATGTGCATACACCTTTGTAGAGCCTTCCGGTGCCAAAAGTCTGGCGGCGGCGCTGGATGAGGGAACACCCGTTGATGTCTCGCCGGTGAATACGTTTGTTGACGGCGCATCGGTCGCCCAGATTGGCACGCGGACGTTTGAGCGATTGAAAACAATCAACCGTGCTGACGTTATTGATCTGGAAGAAGACCGCATCTGCCAGACAATTATCGAGATGTTGAATGTCGAAGGGATCGTGCTGGAACCTGCAGGTGCCATGGCGCTGGAGGCGCTGGGCGATGTTGCGGACCAGATCAAAGGCAAGACTGTGGTCTGTATCGCATCTGGTGGAAATTTTGATTTCGAACGCCTGCCGGAAGTGAAAGAGCGCGCGCAACGGTATGCGGGCCTCAAGAAATACTTCATTCTCAGGTTGCCGCAAAGACCGGGTGCGCTGCGTGATTTTCTGGATGCCTTGGGCCCGCACGATAACATCACCCGCTTCGAATACATGAAGAAAAGTGCGCGGAACTTTGGCTCTGTGCTTATCGGTATCGAAACGGACGCAGCAGAGAACTTCCCCGCGATGTTTGCCCGGATTGACGCCGCCGGATTCACCTATACCGATATAACGAACGACGAAACGCTTGCACAATTTGTGATCTAAGGAGCCGCTATGCTGATTGAAGGAAAGTCCTGTGTTGTCACGGGCGCAGGTAGCGGGATTGGCGCGGCGTTGGCGCACCGTCTGGCCGATATGGGTGCCAAGGTGTGTGTCTCCGACCTGGATAAAGATAAGGCGGAGGCTGTTGCTTCGGCTATTGGCGGGATCGCAAATGTCTGTGACGTCCGGGATGAAGCCCAGATAAATGCACTCGTTTCGCAGGCCACCGCAGAGCAGGGCGAAATCGACTTGTTTGTCTCTAACGCGGGCCTTGGGGGTGCTAATCCCGACCACGCTGCGTCACAGACCAACGCCAATTGGCAATTGAACTGGGAAGTTCACGTCATGGCCCACGTCTATGCATCACGCGCTCTCTTGCCCGATATGATCCGTCGTGGGTCGGGGTATCTGGTGAATGTCGCATCTGCTGCGGGTTTGCTGAACCAGATCGGGGATTCCGCGTATTCGGCGACGAAACACGCGGCCGTCAGTTTTGCGGAATCGCTCGCGATCAGCCATGGGCACGAAGGTATCGGTGTCTCTGTTGTTTGCCCCCAATACGTTGCAACGCCATTGCTTGGATTGTCTGACGTTGATGCGGCGGCTCAGGCGTCGCTATTGACTGCGGATGATGTTGCGGTTGCGATTGCGAAGGGAATTGAGGATCAGCAGTTTCTCATCCTGTCCCATCCCGAAGTGCAGAATTACGCGATGCACCGTGCGCAAAACCACGACCGCTGGATCGACGGAATGCGGATGCTGCGAGCCAAAGCGGTGGATACGTTCGGTGGCGTCGAGATCGAGAATTTTTACAAGCTCGTCTAGCAGAGCTCCTCATAGCCCGTCCCGACGCTTGTACTCTGACAGGAATTTGGTTCTGGAGGCGTCATAAACGGCATAGACCGGTGCAAGATCAATTTCGTCCTGTTGGCCGTCGCTCACGTCACGCTCCCCTTGATGGCACAGCTTTGAGAAAGCGGAAAAACCAAGACTGAGCGCACTGCCCTTTAGAAAGTGGAGGTCAGAGCCAAGCGTCGATCGATCCGCCATCGTTTTCAGCCGGTCGATTACGCTATCTACCTCTACCAGAAACAGATCGACTACCTCTTCAAAGTCTTCTTCGCCGACTTCCTCACGTAGTTCCTGCACGCGTGACCAGTCAATCATCCGCCCCTCCACCGCTTTCTTCAAGGTGGATGGGCCGCGTTAAAAAATTGTCACCAAATCCGGCTATTTATGTAGGTTTAGAGCATTCATGCGGTGTTAAGAGCGATCTGTCAGTGAGCACCGGAATTGAAGTTTGACCGGATTAATTATGGCACCCAGCCGAACGAAATACGCACCCTTGGATGGTGACCCGACGCAAGAAAATGCGCTGCGCATCCTGATTGTCGACGATAGCCGGCTGCAGCGCAGCATCCTTTCCAAGACGCTCACGAAATGGGGTTTTAACGTTCAGGAAGCTGCTTCGGGTGATGAAGCGTTGCTTCTGTGTGAGAAAGAAATCCCTGACCTCATTTTGAGCGACTGGATCATGCCGGGCATGTCGGGCATCGAATTCTGTCAGAGTTTTCGCGCAATGACGCAGGACGAATATGCGTACTTTATTCTCCTCACCTCCAAGAGCGATAAGGCAGAGGTTGCGCACGGTCTTGATTCAGGCGCTGACGACTTTTTGACAAAACCTTTCAACGCACACGAGCTTCGCGCGCGGATCACTGCCGGTCAGCGAATTGTCGAGATGCAGCGCGAACTGTCGATGCAAAACCGTAGGGTAGGGGAAACGCTTGAGGAGTTGCAGCGGGTTCACGACCTGCTGGATCAGGACTTGCTTGAGGCGAAGAAGCTGCAGCAGTCGTTGCTGCGCGAACGTCACAAGGTTTACGATGAAGGCGCGTTATCTCTGATTTTGCGATCCGCAGGTCATGTTGGCGGTGATCTTGTGGGGTTTTTCCCCACCGATGACGATCACCTGGGGCTGTTCGCGATTGATGTGTCCGGGCACGGTGTCAGCTCTGCGTTGATGACGGCGCGGCTTGCGGGATATATGTCTGCGACCGCGCCGGATCAGAACATTGCCTTAGTTCCCGATAACAAAGGCCGGTTTTCCGCCAGACCACCAGCGGATGTTGTTAGGATGCTCAACGACCTAGTGCTGAACGAAATGGAGACTGAACACTACTTCACCATTCTTCTGGCGTTCATTCACCTCCCGACAGGTCGTGTCAATTTGGCGCAAGCCGGTCATCCGCACCCGTTAGTACAGCGGAAAGATGGTTCGATTGAACAAACCGGTTCGGGTGGATTTCCTGTTGGTCTGCTTGAGGGCGCCGATTTTACCCAATTCACCCTGACGCTTGCGCCCGGCGATCGGTTGCTGTTGCTTTCTGACGGCGTGACAGAATGCCCTGATGCGGCAGGTCAAATGCTGGGAGAAGACGGGTTGCATGACATGATGATGCAATTGGCCGATGTGCGCGGCAAAGCGTTGATGGAAGCGTTGATGTGGGAGCTGTCAAACTTTGCGGGAACCGAAGATTTTCCCGACGATGTGTCTGGTATCCTGTTCGAATACGCCGGAACGGATCAGCCCAAATAGCGTTTTAAAAACATCCGGTCACCTGCATTGCCCAACATCTCGACTGCCTCAGCTGCGCTTAGCAGCAGGGTTTCGTGATCTGACTCTGTCGGTTCGGCAATCTTGCGCACTGGATGGGCCACATAAACGGTACACAGCTTCTCTGCCCAAAGATCGTACTCCGGCATAAAGACGAAGCGCCGGAACGCACCAAGACGGCGGGGGCGATCAATGCGCCAGCCTATTTCTTCCAGTACCTCGCGGTGCAACGCTTGTAGGGGACTTTCACCGGGATCAACGCCGCCTCCGGGAAGCTGGACGTCCACCCGAGGTGCAATTTGGGCGGTCGTCAGAATCCCGTTTCCCAATGGCAGGATTGCATATGCGCCAGGCCGAAGTCGGTATGACCTGTCTTTCTGTGGTACCTCACCGATCCGCCTGATCATCCGCCCGCCCCTTTATCCCGCGCTTGCCGCTCCTATATAGACGCGGTATGCCAAGCGGCCCGAGATAAGGAAACCCTCCATGACAGCGCAAATTCAAGCCGGAAACCAGATTGCGTGGGACGACAGCGTGCTGCCTTTCCAGCTAGACAACAGTGACGTGCGGGGCCGTGTTGCCCGTCTGGATGGCGTTCTGGACGGCATTTTGAGCCAGCATGATTACCCGCCGGTGGTCGAAGCGCTGGTTGCCGAAATGGCCCTATTGACAGCGCTGATCGGTCAAACGATTAAACTGCGCTGGAAGCTGTCCCTGCAAGTGCAGTCAAAGGGCGCTGTCCGTATGATTGCCACTGACTATTACGGCCCGGATGAAGAAGGCCGTTCTGCCCGCATCAGAGCCTATGCAAGCTATGATGAAGACCGCTTGACGGATGCCGCGCCTTTTGAGCAGATCGGCGAAGGCTATTTTGCGATTATGATCGATCAGGGTGAAGGCATGGTGCCTTATCAAGGCATTACCCCGCTTGAGGGCGGATCACTTGCCGCTTGCGCAGAGGCGTATTTCGCCCAATCCGAGCAATTGCCAACGCGCTTTTCGCTCAGCTTTGGTCAGTCGTCCGGCCCCAATGAGGATGAACATTGGCGCGCCGGTGGTGTTATGCTTCAACTCATGCCCAAGGCGTCTCCTTTTGCCGCAAAGACAGAGGGAACAGGCGAAGTTCTGACCGCAACCGATCTGGTGGATGGCGCTGAAGAAGAGAACTGGAACCGCGCGAACATTCTGCTCGACACGGTGGAAGATCTGGAGCTGATCGGGCCAAGCGTGCCGCCGACAGATCTCTTGCTGCGCCTGTTTCACGAGGAACAGCCTCGTGTGTTTGATGCGCAAGCCGTGCGTTTCGGGTGCTCCTGTTCGGAAGATCGTGTGCGTCAAAGCCTGTCGATCTATTCCGCCAAGGATATTGAGAAGATGACCACCGATGAAGGCCGTGTCACAGCAGATTGTCAGTTCTGCGGTGCGCATTACGATCTGGACCCAAAGACAGTCGGATTTGATGCAGAAACAACATGATGTCGCGAACACTCTGACGCGGATCAAGGCCGGTCTGACCGCATCCGGTACGCAGACATCCGACTTTGATCTTAATTCCGATGTGACTTTGCCGGCAGGACGTGTTTTGCGTCCCGCCGGTGTTCTTGCTCCGCTTGTCACGCGCGACGATGGGCTGCATCTTCTGCTGACAAAGCGTTCTTCCGCATTAAAGCACCACCCGGGGCAGATCGCCTTTCCGGGTGGAAAGCAAGACGAAGGCGACGCGGATGTGATCGCAGCGGCCCTGCGGGAAGCGCAGGAAGAAATCGGTCTTCCTACAGAACTGGTTGATGTCCTTGGCGTTCTCCCTGCTCACGAGACAGTAACGGGTTTTACTGTTACGCCTGTTTTTGCCCATGTTAGAGCCGAATTCGAGATCAAACCCGAACCCGGTGAAGTCGACGAAGTGTTTTCTGTTCCGCTCTCGCACGTTCTTGAGCCCGTAAACTATCTTATCGAATCCCGTCGCTGGCGCGGCACACGTCGACATTATTTTGCTGTTCCTTACGGCCCCTATTACATCTGGGGCGCAACGGCGCGTATGTTGCGTGCATGGGCCGACCGAATGACATCCTGATCCCGCCAGATACCAGCTGGCTGAACGATCCCGCCGCGCGCAAGTTGTGTCAGGCAATGGGCGATGCAGGATTCCAAATTCTGTTTGTGGGCGGCTGTGTGCGAAATGCGCTCTTGGGTCTTGCCGATAGCGACATTGATATGTCCACGAATGCCTTGCCCGATCAGGTAAGCGCGATCGCGGAAAATGCCGGATTTAAAGCGATTCCCACCGGTATAGATCACGGAACGATTACTGTTGTTGTTGATGGTGCCGGTTTTGAGGTCACAACATTCCGACGCGATGTGGCCACCGACGGTCGCCGCGCAGTCGTCGCGTTTTCGCACAGCATTGAAGATGACGCCCGCAGGCGGGATTTTACCATGAACGCGCTGTATGCAGACATCGGCGGGAACGTTTTTGATCCATTGGGTGGGGTTCAGGACCTGCTGGCTAGACGGGTGAAGTTTATTGAAGACCCTGACGCCCGTATCAAGGAAGACTATCTGCGCATCCTTCGGTTCTTCCGTTTTTCGGCGTGGTATGCGGATGCCCATAACGGTTTTGACGCAATCGCGCTTGCGGCAATTTCTACAAATACAGACGGGTTAGAGACACTTTCTGCCGAACGCGTTGGGCAGGAAATGTGGAAACTGCTGGCCGCACCGGACCCTTCCAAGGCGCTTGCAACGATGCGGCAGGTGAATGTGCTCGCGACTATCATGCCCGGCGCTGATGACCGGATGATTGGCGTACTGGTTCACATGGAGGACGTGCTTGGGCTGTCGCCTGATCCCGTTTCCCGTTTGACGCTTTTGGGCGGTGACGATCCTACACAGAAGCTGCGCCTCAGCAAAAACCAATCTCGCGCTTTGGCGGTTCTGAAAGAAGCCGCCTTTGAGGGTCCTTCAATCGCAGAGATCGCCTATCGACATGGTGAACAAACTGCGAGGGCTGTCGTTGCCATTCGCGCGACGATCGCTGAGGTGGAACCAGAATTTGGTCAGTTAAAGACAATCTCCAGCGCGGCTGCTGCAAAATTTCCGGTGGCAGCATCTGATCTGATGCCGAATTACGCCGGTGCCGCGCTTGGGCTTAAACTCAAAGAGCTTGAACAGCGGTGGATAGAGTCTCACTTCCGGCTCACAGCGGCAGAACTGTTGGATAACGGCTGAAGGGTCGACATTTTGACCTACCGGCGTTAAGCAATAGTTCTGAGACACGGGAGGATTACAAAATGTATCGCGGGATCTGGTTCGGCTAAAGCTGCACTCGATTTGTCCCTGTCAGGGTACGCTTTTGCGTAGCCGGCCATTTTGTATCTGAAAATTCAAGGCATTTGCCCTATGTTCCGTTTCTTTGAAAACCTCGTAAACCCCTATGTCGACTACCCCGAGGACGACACACCGCCGCGCAGGCTGTGGCCCTTTATGCGCGCTTATTGCGGCCCGTTTATGGGTGTTTTTGCGCTCACGGGGTTCATGTCGATTGTCGTCGCTGCGATAGAGATCGGATTGATCTACTATATGGGGCGTATCGTTGATCTGCTGAGTGCCGGGCCAGGGCAGATGTGGGCGGAGCATGGCACCGAACTGATCCTCATCGCGGCTTTTGTTCTATTGGTGCGGCCGCTGGCTCAAGGGCTGGATGTTGCGCTGCTTAATAATACGATCCTGCCGAACTTTGGTACGCTGATCCGTTGGCGAGCGCATCGTCAGGTTCTTCGGCAGTCCGTCGGTTGGTTCGAGAATGATTTCGCCGGACGCATTGCCAATCGCATTATGCAAACGCCACCGGCGGCTGGCGAAGTTGTGTTTCAGGCCTTCGATGCGATCTCTTATGCGTTGGCGTACATGATCGGTGCTGCGATCCTGCTGATGACGTCCGACTGGCGGCTGATGTTGCCGTTGCTTGGTTGGTTCTTTCTTTATGGGATGTTGGTTCGCTGGACCGTGATCCGCGTCGGGCCTGCGTCCAAGGCAGCCTCGGATGCGCGATCATTGGTTACAGGGCGCGTGGTCGATGCCTACACCAATATTCATTCGGTTAAAATGTTTGCCCATCATGACCTCGAAGTTGATTTCGCCAAGGAGGCGATTGAAACGGCGCGTGACACCTTTCAGAAGGAAATGCGCATTTTCACGATCATGGATATGACGCTGGTCGGTCTGAATGGCTTGCTGATCGTCGGTGTTGTCGGCTGGGCGCTGGCGCTTTGGACATGGGGCGAGGCGAGCGTGGGCGTTGTTGCGGCTGCCGCTGCGCTGACATTGCGCCTGAATTCGATGACCGGTTGGGTAATGTGGGCCCTTTCATCTTTCTTCCGCCAGCTTGGCGTTGTGGCCGAGGGAATGGAAACCATCGCGCAGCCCATCACGTTGACGGACCGCGCCAATGCCCGCCCGCTTGTGTTGGAAAAAGGGGAGATCGAGTTGAAAGGCCTGACGCACCATTACGGTCGCGCGCAGGGTGGCCTTGAGCAGATCGACCTGAGTGTGAAGCCCGGGGAGCGGATTGGACTGGTCGGAAGGTCCGGGGCCGGAAAATCGACCCTAGTGAAGCTTCTTTTGCGATTTTACGATGCCGAGGACGGTCAAATTCTGATCGATGGGCAAGATATCTCTGCGGTGACACAGGACAGCCTACGGCGCGCCATTGGGATGGTGCAGCAGGACAGCTCGCTCTTGCACAGGTCAGTGCGCGAAAATATCCTTTATGGACGTCCCGATGCGGGGGATGCTGCGATGATTGCTGCGGCAAAACAGGCGCAGGCACATGACTTCATTCTTGAACTGTCCGATCCCGAGGGGCGAACAGGTTACGATGCCCGCGTCGGAGAGCGCGGTGTCAAATTGTCAGGCGGTCAACGTCAACGGATTACGCTCGCTCGCGTGATTCTCAAGGATGCTCCTATTCTGGTACTGGATGAAGCGACCTCTGCTCTTGATAGCGAGGTCGAAGCGGCCATTCAGGAAACGCTTTACGGCATGATGGCGGGCAAAACCGTAATTGCGATCGCGCACCGCTTGTCGACTATCGCGCAGCTGGACCGGATTCTTGTTCTGGACCAGGGCCACATTGTGGAAGATGGCAGCCATGACGCGCTTTTGGCGAATGGTGGGCTATATGCAGATTTCTGGGAGCGCCAATCAGGCGGCTTTCTGGCTTTGGATGCTGACGCTAAAGGATAGACGCGTGAAGATTTCAGATTGGATCAATCCGTTCTCTGTTGCTGAAGGGCCGCCGCCGCAGACTTTGGCCGCATTCATGCGATGGAGCTTGTCGGGCGCGTGGTTGGTCCTTTTCTTCGCGGCATTTCTGTCGGCGCTTGCCGGCGCCATGGAGGCCGGAACAGCCTGGATTTTGGGGAGGGTGATTGACGCGACGATCTCCGCAGGGCCGGATGCGTTTTTTGATGGCAGCAATTTCGGGCTGATTGTCGGCGCGATTGCATTCTTTTTGATTTTGCGTCCAGTGCTTTTTGGTCTGTCATCCGGCGCAAATTCGATCATCGTCGGGCCGAATGTTAATCCATTGGTGCTGTCCCGCTTGCACCGATGGACGCTTGGGCAGAACGTCAGCTTTTTCGATGATGATTTCGCCGGTCGGATCGCACAGAAACAAATGCAGACATCACGTGCCGTGACTGATGTTGCTGTAGAAATGATTAATGTGGTCGCCTTTGCGTTGGCGTCGCTTGTGGGGTCTGTCGCACTTCTGGTAGCGATTGACTGGCGCGTGGCCATTGGTTTTGCGGTTTGGTTGATCGGCTATTTCGGCTTGATCAGGTGGTTTTTGCCGCGTGTGCGTCAACGGTCCGCCGCCCGTGCCGGTGCCAAGGCGATGGTATCGGGTCAGGTGGTCGATACGATCACTAACATCAAGACAGTGAAATTGTTCGCCCACGCGGACCACGAAGATCGCGCGGCGCTGGGCGCGATGCAGACTTTCCGTGAACGTGCCCTTGAATTCGGTTACCTGGCCGCTGGCTTCCGGCTCGCGTTGATGACTTTGGCGGGCCTGCTACCGGTTGTGTTGATCGGCGGCACTATCCTTCTATGGCAGCGCGGGGTTGCAACCGAAGGTGATATTGTCGCTGCGGGTGCGATTGCCATTCGGATCGCGCAGATGACGGGTTGGGTTAGTTTCACGTTGATGGCGATCTATTCCAACGTCGGAGAGATTGAAGACGGAATGAAGACCCTAACACCACGTAACAGGGTCGAAGACGTTCCAGATGCCGAACCGCTGGATGTGCATAGCGGCGAGATCGAACTGAACGATCTGGCCTTTGCCTATGGTCGGGATACGGGCGGTATCGAGGGGATCAGCCTGACCATCAAGCCGGGCGAAAAGCTGGGTATTGTTGGCGCGTCAGGTGCTGGTAAATCAACGCTCGTTGCGTTGCTTTTGCGGCTCTACGAAGGGGAAAAGGGTTCGATCTTGATTGACGGGACCGATCTGCGGGACGTCACTCAGGAAAGCCTGCGCCGCAATATCGGGATGGTCACGCAGGAAACAGCTATGTTTAACCGTTCTGCCCATGACAATATTCTTTACGGACGGCCCGGTGCGACCAAGGACGAGGTGATTGAGGCTGCGAAACGTGCAGAGGCGCATGAATTTATCGCTACCTTGGAGGATCACAAAGGCCGCAAAGGGTATGATGCGCATCTGGGCGAGCGGGGCGTGAAGCTTTCAGGCGGGCAACGGCAACGTATCGCTTTGGCACGCGCCATTCTGAAGGATGCGCCTATATTGGTTCTGGACGAAGCGACGTCAGCCTTGGATAGCGAGGTAGAGGCCGCCATTCAGACGGCGTTGACCCGTGTTATGGAAGGCAAGACGGTTCTGGCCATCGCGCACCGTTTGTCGACGCTAACAGAGATGGACCGGATCGTTGTTATGGATGCCGGCAGGATTGTCGAAACGGGAACGCATTCGGTGCTTCTGGCGCAAGACGGGCTATATGCACGCTATTGGCACAGGCAATCGGGTGGCTTTTTGAACATGAAAGCCGCTGAATAGGCTTGGGCTAACCGGATAGTCGCGCTACAGCAGGGCATGAGCGAACACAAAATCATCAGACTGGGGCATCATGGCGACGGGATCGCACATGGTCCCGTTTTTGCACCGATCACATTGCCGGGTGAGGTCGTGACAGGTGCGGTTGACGGACAGACGTTGAAGGAGGTGCGGATTGTAACACCGTCCGACGACCGCGTTGCCGCCCCCTGCCGCCATTTCAAATCCTGCGGTGGATGTACCCTGCAACATGCCAGCGATGAGTTTGTAGCAGACTGGAAGATCGGGATTGTTCGGTCGGCGCTGGAAGCACACGGGATAGACACTGATTTCAGGCCAATCGTGACGTCACCGCCAAAGTCGCGCAGACGGGCGACCTTTGCTGCAAAGCGCACGAAAAAGGGCGCGATGGCGGGCTTTTACGGTCGTGGCTCTGATGTCGTTATTGAAATACCGGATTGCCAGCTTTTGCTGCCCCAGTTGATGCAGGGATTGGATGTTGCCAAAGAGCTCGCGCTGATTGGTACCAGCCGCAAAGCTGCCTTGGCCGTAACCGTTTCGGTTGCTGCAAATGGCCTGGACGTGGCCGTGACGCAGGGAAAGCCGTTGGATGGACCTTTGCGTCAGGGGCTTGCCGAGCTTTGCGAACGCCTTCTGTTGGCCCGGCTGAGTTGGGATGATGAAATTATCGGGATGCGCAAGCCACCGGTACAGCGTTTTGGCACCGCGGAAGTTCTGCCGCCCCCCGGTGCGTTTCTTCAAGCGACGTCGCATGGAGAGGCATCCTTGCTGGCGTGTGTGCGTGAGGTGGTCGGGGAAGCCAAGCATGTTGCCGACCTTTTCGCAGGGTGCGGCACCTTCGCACTGCCATTGTCAGAGAAATCTCAGGTTATTGCGGTCGAAAGCGAGCCTGCCATGATAAAGGCTTTGGATCAGGGCTGGCGCATGGCAAAGGGGCTAAAGCCGCTGACGGCAGTTGCACGTGATCTGTATCGCCGTCCGCTGCTTCCGGACGAGATGCGGGCGCTGGACGTGGTGGTGCTTGATCCTCCTCGTGCCGGGGCGGAGCGGCAGGTGGCAGAGATTGCCAAGTCCCGCGTGCCGCGTGTGGCCTATGTTTCCTGTAACTCCGTCAGCTTCGCGCGCGATGCGCAGACGCTTACAGAAGCGGGATATACGCTCGATTGGGTTCAGGTCGTGGATCAATTCCGCTGGTCCGCCCACGTAGAGCTGGCGGCCTGTTTCAGTATTTCAACTGAACGCCCCCCGGAATTGAGCCTCACGTCTTTTTGAACGAAGAAATTCCTGCTATGTGGTAGCGCAAGGCAAGCGGGCCATAAGCGTTCGCGACGAAGGTAGTCAGGCATGAAACGCAGAACTCTTATTCTTGGTGGCACCGCGCTTGTCGCGCTGGGCGCTTGTGGAAACAGCAAATTCAAAAGCTATAACGGGCCCGAGGTGACGTATGTCGTCGTCAATAAAGGTGCCCGCAAGATGATGCTGCTGCATCATGACCGCGTACTGAAAGATTACCGGATCAAGTTGGGCTTTGCCCCCGCAGGTCACAAAGAAATCGAAGGGGATGGCCGGACACCCGAAGGGATCTATTTGATCGACCGGCGCAATCCCAATAGCCGCTTTCACCTGTCGCTTGGTATCTCGTATCCAAACGCCCGCGACCGGCAGCGCGCCCACGAGATGGGCAAGTCGCCCGGCGGCGACATCTTTATTCACGGCCAGCAGAATCCTCTTAAGAAAGATAAGGGTGACTGGACGTGGGGCTGTATCTCTGTGACCAACAAGCAGATGGAAGACATCTATGCGATGGTCGGGGATGGAACACCTATCCAGATCAATCCTTGATGTCCGGATTGATCCGTTAAAGGTGAATGGGCTATTCGCCCATTACCAGCGTCCACCAGATTTTGCCGCCTTTTTCCTGAAACCATGCAAAACCCATGTTCCGGGCTTCACCTGCCATTATCACGCGACGGGTGTCAGGTTGGTCCATCCAGGCCGCGAGTGTTTCAAGCTCGGATTCGTAAGTTTCGGAAATCGTTTCACCGACAAGCTTGCCTGCGTACCCAACGCGCTGAATGCGGTCGATTGGTGATGATCCGTCCGAACCGAAGTGCCAGGGACGGTTCTGCACCGACATGTCGCGTGCATGGGTTGCGGCGGCAGCATTCAGTTGCGGGTTCAGAGCAACCGGCGGGCGCCCTGCCGCCTGCCTAAGCGCGTTGACCGAATCAAGCATACGAAACTGGATTTTGCCGGTATCGGAGTTGCTGATCCGGTAGGCTTTGGGCAGAGGCTTACCATCTGATCCAAGTTGCGGGGTCGAGGACACACAGGCAGAGAGCGCAAGTGCAGCGGTCAACAAGAGAGGGATTAAGCGGATCATCAGGGTACTCCAACCGTTTTGGTATGACCTGCCATACCCCGCAGCGCGTTGCAGTTCAAACGCACATCAGCGTTACTATGCCGGTTGACGGTTGTTTGATTTGATACTGCGTCTTTCGGGCCATATATAAAGACAGATATAAAGCAGTTGATTGGATGGAGACAAAACATGTCTGATACGCGCAAAAATTCCACAAGCCGCCGGAGTTTTCTTGCCGGCAGCGCCGCAATGTTGGCAGCGCCCGCATTTGCGCAGAACACGTCTTCGGTCAACTCCGCCTCGACAACACAGACGGAGCGGGACCTGACAGAAGTGGTTCGTCGCAACATTTCCAGCTTTAGAACGTTGGATTGGCAGCCGTATTTCGACAATACGCGCGGTGGTGCGATCCTTGTCGATATCGACAGCCGCGCTGTGCATTACTGGTCCGAGGACCAGAGCATTTACAAGCTTTACCCGTCCAGTGTGCCGCTGACCGACGATCTGACGCGTCGTGGGCGGACCAAAGTTATTCTGAAGGATCCAGAGCCGTCTTGGCGTCCGACGCCGTCAATGCTCAAGCGAAACCCGGAATGGCCGCCGTTCATCGGACCGGGCCCTGACAACCCGCTTGGAACGCGGTCACTGCACCTGAGCTGGACCTATTATCGCATCCACGGAACCCACGACACACGCAAGATCGGACGCAAGTCATCCAACGGATGTATCGGCCTCTATAATGAGCATATTGAAGAGCTGTACGAGATGGCGAAAGTCGGAACACAGGTGTTGCTAATTTGACGACATTGCTGTGCTTGTGAGGCTTACGAACAGAATACGGGTTTGCATTCCCACGGTTATCCTGTTTAGAAAGTTTTACGAGGTAAGTCTTGGGCGCGTGCGCGCTCAATTGCAACGCACGCCAATTCTGGAGGTTATTACTATGAAAAAACTCGTTCTCGCCGCTGCACTGACAGCTGCTGCATCGACTGCATATGCTGGTTCACTGGCAGATCCAATCATCGAAGCACCCGTCATCGTTGAAGAAGCATCTGGTTCTTCTTCCGGCGTCCTGATCCCGCTGATCTTGCTGGCTCTGGTTGCTGCGGCTGTTGCTTCCGACTAATTCGGATCAACACTGAAAATTAAAAGGGCGGTACTTTGGTACCGCCTTTTTTGCGTTTGATGCCCTTGTTTGACGGCCTCCAAAGTCGCTATTTGCCTGACAGTTGCCACGTCACTCCAGACCGACTACGCTTTGGTTGCGCACCAAGGGGGGTCATATTGTGATATCCGAAGGCGAAAAAGAAGAAATCAAATCACTGCTCAAAGTGGGGCGAAAGCGGACGCTCAGTTTCGGTGTCTGCCTTGGTGAAGAACCCGAAGAGACCGTATTTGTCATGCACCGCCGAACGCTGCCTCGTATTATGGGCCAGCAGGCAAGGGCAGAAGGCAACACCGCGAGAATCGCCAAAGGGCTGATGGAAGTTGACGGCAGGGTCGTCAAACTGTGTTGCGAGGGGAAGGTGCCAATGGGTTTGGCAAAGAACCTCAAAAAGTACCTCAAGCTTTTGAAGATGACGATGACCGTCCAGATTGTGGATGAGGTTGCTCCTCTTACAGATGATACCGAAGAGGAAGAGCCAGAGCCCGCCGTCGAGGCGGCTGAAGTTCAAGACGAAGCTGTCGAGGCCGCACCCGACACGCCCGATGTTCCGCCTGAGCAAGCGCACTATGAGGCATTGGCCGCCCCGATGGCGTCACAGATCGAAGGTCTTAAATCGGATGATGATCCGAAAGCCAAAAAGCTGGTCGCGATCTGGGATCTGGCAGTCAAACGCGCCGATACGGGCGACTATAAAACCGCGATCAAGGCCCTGACGAGCGTGTCGGAACACTTGTAATCGCGGCGTCTGGAACGATTAGTCCAACCATCCCTTGAGGTTTTCCGAGATAACGTTCGAAAGAGCTTCAATATGTGCCGGATCGTCATTGAGACAGGGAATGTACATAAATTCCTCGCCGCCAGCTTCTTCAAAGCTCTCTTTGATTTCTTCGTTAATCTCTTCGAGGGTCTCAATACAGTCCGCTGAAAAAGCAGGCGCACAAACCGCGATGTTCTTTTTGCCCGCCTCGGCCTGACGCGCAACTTCTTCTACAGTATAGGGCTGCAACCATTCTTCCGGTCCGAATTTCGATTGGAACGTGGTCATGATCTCTGTGTCTTTCCACCCCAACCGTTCTTTCAGCAGGCGCGTGGTTTTCTGACATTGGCAATGATAGGGATCGCCCTCCATAAGGTACCGGATCGGAACACCGTGGTAGGAACAAATCAAGATATCCGGCCGCTTCTCGGCCTTTTCATACGCACGCTCAATTGATTGCGCCAAGGCTTCGATATAATCGGGGCGATCAAAATAGGGCTCGACCACGCGCGCGATCGGTTGCCATTTTTCCTTGCCCAATGCCGCAAAGAACGCGTCGCATGCGGTGGCTGATGTGGCCCCGGCGTAGTGGGGGTAAAGCGGGAAGAACAGGATTTTCGTGCATCCCGCCGCTGTCATCGCTTCGACCTTGGATTTGGTCGAAGGATTGCCGTAGCGCATGCAAAAATCGACCATGACATCATCGCCATAGCGCTTCTTCATTTCAGCAGTAATCTTGGCAGTCTGCGCCTTGGTGATCGTCATCAACGGACTTTCACCCGCTTCCTCGTTCCAGATGGACTTGTACGCAGCGCCGGATGTGAAGGGCCGTTTCGTCAGGATAATCAGCTGCAACAATGGCTGCCACAGCCACGGAGAATAATCGATGACGCGGCGGTCGGACAGGAATTCACCCAAATAGCGGCGCATGGACCAATAGTCGTAGTTATCCGGCGTTCCAAGGTTCGCGACAAGCACGCCAACCCGCTGTTTGGGAACGGCAGGGTGATCGTCATTGGCGTGAACAGGGCGCGCGGCTTGCATTTTGTGGTCCTTCGATAAATCCATGCCCTTGGGTCCTTATCTAATAATCTTAGTCGCAGATAGGGGCATTGTCGCTTTGGTCAATCGGGTAACTTTGTCTCATGTGCGTTAAGCGCATCTGCTAGCCTGCTTTGCGCTGATCCGGGGCGCAGGGGTTTTGGCTGGCTGTCAGACGGTGCCCAACCGGCAAGGAAAGTAAGTTCGAAGGTGGCGCTGATCCTGCCCGCTGCTGTCGAAAAGGCATCGCGGTACAGCGTTGCGGCCCGGTGCAGCACTGCACGGCGGGTCGGTTTACGCAGTCTTCCGGCCAGCGCGTTGTTCTCTCCCATCGCCCGCAGATCACGCATCAGCGCATAGGCATCGCCGTATTCGACGGTCTGGCTAATCTGATCTGCTACCGGCAGCGCAAAGCCTGCACGTTGGAGCAAACCGCCCATATCCCGCAGATCTGCCATCGGGGCCACGCGCGGCGACAGACCGCCGGTTACTTCACTTTCGGCCTGCCCCAGACAGGCCCGCAGTTCTGTCAGTGTCTCTCCACCGAAAGCGACGCTCAAGAAAAGGCCATCGGGTTTCAACGCGCGCCTGCACTGGATCAGTTGCCCGACCGGATCGTTTGCCCAGTGCAAGGACATGGCGTGAATAACCAGATCATGCGTCTGCGGCTCAACCGACAGGGTGTCAGTATCAGCAATCATGACCGCCTTCGGAAAACGCGCAGACCAGAATTCGGGGAAACCTGTAACAAGCGCAATGGATTTAAACGGCTTGTTAACCATGGCCATACGATCTTCGATCTCATCGGCGGCGGTTTCTTGCAGGAAAAGCGCATCTGCCTTTATGCGTGCGCGGTGCCGTGCAAGGGCAGTGGAGTCGGTCATGAGTGGTTGCTGGGTCATCTGGGTTCAATATGGCGTTACTGAGCGGACTTCAAACAGGGTTAGACGCAATTTATCCTGCGCGTTGTTTGGCATGTGGCGGGATAGTTGACGGCGATTTCGGGCTATGTGGCCCCTGCTGGCGTGATACTTCTTTCATCGGTGGTACGGTTTGTGACGCCTGTGGTGTGCCGCTTCCGGGCGTGGAAGGGGCCGATACACCACATTGTGATGCCTGCATGCAGATGCCGCCCCCATGGGTGCGCGGGCGCGCGGCGATGCTGTACCGTGATACCGGCCGCAAGTTGGTGCTGGCGCTGAAACACGGCGACAGACAAGAAATAGCGCACCCTGCGGGTCTATGGCTTTCCAATGCGATCCAAGACGTGCTGACCCGGAACACACTGATCGCGCCTGTGCCGCTCCATTGGCACCGCATGATAAAAAGGCGATATAATCAATCAGCGCTGCTTGCTCGCGCGCTTTCCCGTCGGGTGGATCGACCGTGGTGCCCCGACCTGTTGCAGCGTTTCCGGCGTACAAGATCACTAGACGGTTTATCACGGGTTGAGCGGATTCAGACCGTACAAGGCGCGATACGTGTGCATCCGCGCAGACGTCACCGGTTGATCGGGCGGCCCGTGCTTTTGGTTGATGATGTGATGACGTCGGGGGCAACACTTTCGGCCTGCACACAGGCTTGTCTTGATGCCGGATCAGGGCCTGTTTGTGTGGTAACACTGGCGCGGGTGGCCAAAGACGCCTAAATCTCCTTGCAACTGAAGTGTTGAAAGGACCGGGAACATGAAACCTGTCGAAATTTATACATCCCCGCTTTGCGGTTTTTGCCACGCTGCCAAACGTCTGCTGACCAAAAAAGGCGTCACCTTTTCCGAAGTGGACATCTGGGCCGAGCCTGATCGCAAAGCCGAGATGATGCAGCGTGCCAATGGTGGCCGCACAGTGCCGCAAATCTTTATTGGTGATACCCACGTCGGTGGCTCTGATGATCTGCATGCGCTGGAACGTGATGGCAAGCTTGATGCATTGCTGGCAGCATGATGCAAGGTGCCATCCTGCAGCTGAATGTAAGTGATGATCCTGCGGCAAACCTGCGCGAAACGGTAGGGATGCTGCGGGAGGCCATCGCGGGCGGCGCGGAGTTAGTGCTGACGCCCGAGGTAACCAACTGCATTTCGACCAGCCGGACACACCAGCAGGATGTGCTCCAGTTTCAGGACGCCGACATCACCCTCGCTGCGTTGCGTGAAGAGGCGAAATCTGCCGGTATCTGGCTTTTGATCGGCTCGCTAGGGCTCAAGACTGATGACGCGGACGGGCGTTTCGCGAACCGGTCCCTTATGATTAGCCCAAAAGGCGAGATTGTCGCAGCCTATGACAAGATCCATATGTTCGACGTGCAAATCAACGAGGCCGAGACATGGCGCGAATCGGATGGCTATCGGCCGGGCGATCGGGCCGTTTTCGCCCAGACCGATTTTGCAAAGATTGGCATGACAGTCTGTTACGACGTCCGGTTTTCCCATCTGTACCGCGCTTTGGCAAAGGCCGGCGCTGATATTTTGACGGTCCCTGCTGCTTTCTCTCCCGTGACAGGGGCCGCGCACTGGCACGCTTTGCTTCGTGCGCGGGCGATTGAATCAGGGTGCTTCGTCATCGCACCTGCCCAAACCGGTACGCATGCAAGTGCCAGAAACAAAACGCGTGACACGTATGGTCATTCTCTGGTCATTGATCCGTGGGGCGAGGTGATCCTCGACGCGGGGACGGCACCGGGCGTTTACAAGTTTGATCTGGATATGGAAAAAGTGGCGGAGGCGCGTGGTAAGGTCCCGAGCCTTGCAAACGCACGAGAGTTTTCCGGCCCCTGATGGCACCTAGACGGATCGATAGATGAGCGATGACAAGAATACTCTGGCGATCATGCTGTTCAGTGAATTGCTGGCGGCAGATCATTCAATGCGCGGACGGCTCACGCGGGTATTGCCCAAGGGTATGGAAATCTCTCATTTTTCTGTTCTCAACCATCTTGCCCCGAAGGGAACCGAGACTTCGCCTGCGCGACTGGCTGAGCGGTTCGGTGTCACGCGCGGCGCAATGACCAACACGCTGACCAAGCTCGAGTGGTCGGGATATGTTCATATCCGCCCCGACTGGGACGATGCCCGCCGCAAGATGGTTTCGATCAGTCCTGCGGGGCGTCACGCCCGCGACAGTGCGGTGGCTGCGATTACCCCGATGATTAATCAGGTGGTAGAGGACTTGGGCGAAGATCAGGCACGCGCGGCCCTGCCGATCCTGCGTGAGATCCGGATCAAGCTGGCTTGAGGCTGGCTGTGACGTAGTTCACGCTCAGGTCTCTATCTGACAATTTCCATGACCACGCGATGGGGTTAAAGACAAACCCCTTGCGGTCTACCGGCTCCATGCCCGCCTCGGCAATCAGTGAAAACAGCTCGTCCGGCGTGATGAACTTGGACCATTCGTGCGTTCCTTTGGGCAACCAGCGCATGATTTGTTCAGCACCGACAATCGCCATCACATATGACTTCGGATTGCGGTTGATGGTTGAGCATACGTGCAACCCACCGGGCTTGAGCAGATCGTGGCATGCGCGCAGATAGTCGATGGGCGAGGCGACATGTTCGACCACTTCCATATTCAGCACCACGTCAAATTGCTCACCTGCTGCGGCCATCGCTTCGGCGGTGGTGTGGCGGTAATCGATCTCTAATCCCGATTGTTCAGCATGAATTTGCGCCACAGGGATGTTACCGGCAGCGGCATCCGCGCCCACAACATCAGCACCCAACCGCGCCATCGGTTCGGCCAGCAAACCGCCACCACACCCGATGTCGAGAATACGCAGTCCTGCGAAAGGTTTGTCCGATTTCAGATCGCGGTCGAATTCGCCGGCAATCTGGGTGGTGATATAGTCCAGCCGACAGGGATTTAGCATGTGCAACGGCTTGAACTTGCCGTTCAAATCCCACCACTCTGCCGCCATCGCCTCAAATTTTGCGATTTCACCGTCGTCGACCGTTGTTTGTGCCGTTGGCATATCCCAAATCCTGTGTTCTTGTTGCCTTGCAAAGTATATAGGGCCGTAATGGACAAGTTTCCCGACCAAAAACGCGCAGTACAGTATTTGTACCCGCCGATCGATCCTTTCGATCAGCGTATGCTTGCTGTGGGGCAGGGGCATCAGGTCTATATGGAACAGTGTGGAAACCCTGACGGCATTCCCGTTATCGTATTACATGGTGGCCCCGGTGGCGGGTGCAGCCCGTCGATGCGGCGGTACTTTGATCCCGCAATTTACCGGATAATCCTTTTCGATCAGCGCGGTTGCGGGCGTTCGCGGCCCCATGCATCGGTCAAGGATAACACGACGTGGCATCTGGTTGCTGACATCGAGATGATTCGCCGTGAACTGGGAATTGAGCAATGGATCGTCTTTGGCGGCTCATGGGGTGCGACACTTTCGCTGATCTATGCGCAGACCCATCCAGAGGCCGTGCGCAATCTGGTTCTGCGCGGCGTGTTCCTGATGACGCAAGCCGAGCTGGATTGGTTCTATGGTGGCGGTGCCGGCAAATTCTGGCCTGAAGTTTGGGCGCGATTCACATCGCTGATCCCCGAAGACGAACATGACGATTTGATCAAGGCCTATCACCGCAGGCTGTTTTCCGGCGACATACCTATGGAGCAGCGCTATGGCCGTGCGTGGGCTGCGTGGGAAAACGCGCTGGCGTCCATTCATTCGTCTGGAGGGTCGCACGAGGGACCGGCTGAATATGCGCGGGCGTTTTCACGCCTTGAGAATCACTATTTTACAAACGCCGGTTTTCTGGAGTTTGACGGACAAATCCTCGCACATATGCCGCGCATCTCTCATATTCCCGGTGTGATCGTACAGGGACGGTATGACATGATTTGCCCGCCCAGCAGTGCCTATGCCCTGTCGGAAAACTGGTTGCAGGGTGAGTTGAAGATGGTGCGTAACGCAGGGCATGCCCTGTCGGAGCCGGGCATATCAGCGGAACTGGTGCGGGCCATGGACAGGATCGGAGCGCAGGGATGAGCCGTTCTTTGCTCGATAGACGTGCGCTGTTTTCGACCGCTGCTGCTGCGGCATTGTTGGCCGCGACAGGTGTTTCGGCGGCCGCACCCAAGCGGGGCGGACGTCTGCGGATGGCGCTGTCCGGTGCCACACGACAAGACACATGGGCGCGCGGTGACGGGCTCTTCATGCAGGTTGCGCGACAGGGTCTCGTTTTTGACACGCTGACCGAAATCGCCGCAGACGGGACGCTGCGCGGAGAATTGGCCACCGGTTGGACGTCCCTTGATAACGCGCGAACCTGGCAATTCAATTTGCGGGAGGGTGTGACGTTCCATGACGGGACACCCTTCACTGCACAGGATGTTGTTGCCAGCGCCAAGGGGTATGCAGATGCGGAAGTTGAAGTCCTTGGCCGCCACAAGGTGTCCTTCAGGCTTCTTCGCGCCGATCCAGCATTCCCGATGCGTCTTTCTGATCCCGCATTTTACATCTCTGCCGCGCATGCGGTCGGTTCGGGAATCGGTACAGGTCTGTACAAAGTCGCAAGCTTTGACCCCGGCAAACGTTTGCTGGCGACACGTGTGACGCAACACTACAAAGATGGAACTGCCGGCTGGTTTGATGAAGTTGAACTGACTTCTATCCCGTCAGAGCCGGTGCGCAGGCAGGCCTTGGCTGAGTATTTGGTTGATGCGGTTGATCTGACCTCGGTCGGCGGCCTGACAGACCAGCCTGATATCACGTTCCAACCGGACCACCGTGCGCCTGTTCAAGCGGTTTCATCCGAGATTGGACAACCATTGCGCGTCAGCCACCTGCGTCCGCTTGATAACCTGCGGGCGGCTGAACGGTGGTGGTTCGCCTGAACCCCCTTGCAGTTTGGCGCACCCTTGCGTATATGGCCTTTAACAGCGGCGCGTTCGGGTCCAAACCAAACGCTCCACCGATCTTGAACACGGGCCGCGCGCCCGTTTTTTTGTGCCTGATGATATTTGATAGGAAACCATGACCAACGACCTGCCCTTGTCCACGACATTGATTGCCAAAGCCGCTATCGACCGCCGCATGGCCGAGATCATCACGCCGGTGATTGAGGATATGGGTTACGAGCTGGTGCGCGTGCGTTTGATGTCGGGCAAGGAAACGATCTTGCAGATCATGGCGGACAAGCCTGAGGGCGGGATCGAAGTTGATGATCTTGCTTTGATCAATCAGGCGCTGGGCGCGGTTCTGGATGTCGAAGACCCGATTGTCGAAGAGTATACGCTTGAAGTGTCTTCGCCCGGCATCGACCGTCCGCTGACCCGGCTCAAGGATTTCGACATGTTCGAAGGCTATGAAGCCAAGATCGAGACAGAAGAGCTGATTGACGGCCGCCGCCGCTTTAAGGGTGAGCTTGCAGGCGTTGAGGGTGACGAAGTGCTGATCAACGTGGCCGAGGGCACCGTTGGTCTGAAGTTTGACTGGTTGACCGATGCCAAGTTGGTCCTGACCGACGAGTTGATCAAAGAAATGCTGCGCCAGCGCAAAGCGTCAGGTGCAATTGACGAAACCAAGTTTGACGAGATCCAGACCGAAGGGTCTGATGAGGGAGAAGAATAGATGGCTATTACATCCGCAAACCAGCTTGAGCTTTTGCAAACAGCCGAAGCCGTGGCCCGCGAAAAGATGATCGACCCTGCGCTGGTCATTGAGGCGATGGAAGAATCGCTCGCCCGTGCTGCCAAGTCGCGCTACGGCGCTGAAATGGACATTCGTGTATCAATCGACCGCAAGACCGGTCGCGCAAAATTCACGCGTGTCCGGACGGTTGTGACGGATGAAGAGCTTGAGAACTATCAGGCCGAGTTCACCGTCGAACAGGCCAAGCAATACATGGAAAACCCCGCTGTTGGTGACACCTTCGTCGAGGAAGTCCCGCCGGTTGAGATGGGCCGGATTGCTGCACAGTCAGCCAAGCAGGTCATCCTGCAAAAGGTACGCGAAGCCGAGCGTGACCGTCAGTACGAAGAATTCAAAGACCGCGCAGGTACGATCATCAACGGTCTGGTCAAGCGTGAAGAGTATGGCAACGTCATCGTCGATGTGGGCGCTGGTGAAGCGATTTTGCGCCGCAACGAAAAGATCGGCCGCGAATCGTATCGCCCGAATGACCGTATCCGCGTTTACATCAAAGACGTGCGTCGCGAGCAGCGTGGCCCGCAGATTTTCCTGAGCCGTACCGCGCCTGAATTCATGGCCGAGCTGTTCAAGATGGAAGTGCCAGAGATTTACGACGGCATCATCGAGATCAAGGCGGTTGCCCGTGATCCCGGTTCGCGCGCCAAGATCGCTGTGATTTCCTATGACGGGTCGATTGACCCCGTAGGCGCATGTGTCGGTATGCGTGGTTCACGTGTGCAGGCCGTAGTTAACGAATTGCAGGGTGAAAAGATCGACATCATTCCATGGAATGACGATCAGCCAACGTTCCTTGTGAACGCATTGCAGCCTGCGGAAGTCTCCAAGGTTGTTCTGGACGAAGAAGCGGGCAAGATCGAAGTGGTTGTTCCGGAAGAGCAGCTTTCGCTTGCTATTGGCCGTCGTGGCCAGAACGTGCGTCTGGCGTCACAGCTTACCGGTCTCGACATCGACATCATGACAGAAGAGCAGGAAAGCCAGCGCCGTCAGGCCGAGTTTGAACTGCGTACCAAGCTGTTCATGGATAATCTCGACCTCGATGAGTTCTTTGCGCAGTTGCTGGTATCCGAAGGGTTCACCAACCTTGAAGAGGTCGCTTACGTCGAAGTTGACGAACTGCTGGTCATCGATGGCGTTGATGAAGATACTGCCGGTGAGCTGCAGGCACGTGCCCGCGATGTTCTGGAAGCACAGAACAAAGCCGCACTTGAAGCAGCCCGTGCGCTGGGCGTCGAAGACAGCCTTGTTGAATTTGAAGGCCTGACACCCCAAATGATTGAAGCACTGGCCAAAGATGGTGTGATGACGCTGGAAGATTTCGCCACATGCGCCGACTGGGAGCTTGCAGGCGGTTGGACCACTGTTGATGGTGAACGTGTAAAGGACGACGGTTCGCTTGAGCCGTTCGAGGTATCGCTGGAAGACGCACAGAATATGATCATGACAGCACGGGTGATGCTCGGTTGGGTTGATCCGGCAGAGCTAGAGGCGGAAGCCGTCGAAGAAGACGAAGAAGCATCCGAGGAGATCGAGGCCTGATCTCAGGCCTCGGGCTTACCTGATGGGACGCGGTGGCGCCTCCAAAGACCGCGAGAACGGTCCTGATCGCAAGTGTATTGCCACAGGCGAGGTGCAACCTAAGTTCGGGTTGATCCGTTTTGTGGTAGGGCCGGACGATCAGGTCTATCCTGACGTTTTGGGAAAGCTGCCCGGACGTGGTATATATGTAGCAGCTGATCGTTCAGCTATCGAGCTGGCGGTAAAGAAAAAGCTCTTTACCCGCGCAGCAAAAAAGCAGGTTACGGTTGCCGACGACCTGCTCGAAGAAGTTGAAAAGCAGTTGGCGCGTCGTGTGGTCGATCTGATTTCGTTGCAACGCAAGGGCGGTCGGGCCGTTGCGGGATACGAAAAGGTCAAAGGCTGGCTACAGAATGAAGAAGCCGAAGTGCTGATCCAGGCAAGTGATGGATCGGGCCGCGGGAAATCGAAACTGAGCACGCCGCACTATGGCCATTACATTGGCATACTGACGGCGGATGAATTGGGTTTGGCATTCGGACGCCAAACTGTGATACATGGGGCGCTCGCCTCTGGTGGACTCACTCTGCGTGTTGTAGAGGAAGCCCAGCGACTTAAAGGCGTGCGACAAAACGAGGCTGGCAGCGGCCAGCCGAAAGGATAGACGAGCTAAATGAGCGATAGTGACGGCAGAAAAACATTGGGTCTGGGCGGTTCGCGCCCCAGCAACGTAAAGCAGAGCTTTAGCCACGGGCGCACCAAAAACGTCGTGGTAGAAACCAAGCGCAAGCGCGTTGTGGTGCCGAAGCCGGGTGGGCAAAAGCCAACCGGGCCGGGCGCTGGACCCGTTGGTGACCCTTCCAAGCGTCCCGCAGGCATCACTGATGCCGAGATGGAGCGCCGGCTGAAGGCGGTTCAGGCCGCGAAAGCACGCGAAGTCGAAGAGGCAGCTGCACGTGCAGCCGAAGAAAAGGCCCGCGCAGAAGATCGCGAGCGTCGCCGCGCCGAAATCGAAGCCAAAGAGCAAGAAGACCGCGAGCGCGAGGAAAGCCTCAAGGCGAAAGCCGAAGAGGAAGAGCGCGCCAAGCAGGAAGCCGTTGCCGCAGCACAAGCCGCCGCAGCACCTTCCGAGCCTGTTGCAGCACGTCCGACGCCGAACAAAGCCGCGCCAGCACCTGCTGCGCGCAAAACCGAGCGTGATCGCGAAGAGACAAACAAAAAGAACCGCACCGACGACCGTCGGTCTGGTAAGCTGACTGTTAATCAGGCGCTTGCGGGCCGCGAAGGTGGCCGCCAGCGGTCCATGGCACAGATGAAGCGCAAGCAGGAGCGTGCGCGTCAGAAGGCGATGGGTGGCACTGTTGAGCGCGAAAAGATCATTCGCAACGTGAACCTGCCCCCTGCGATCGTTGTTTCAGAACTTGCTGCACGTATGGCTGAGAAAACCGGTGCGGTGGTCAAGGCTCTGATGACCAACGGTATGATGGTTACGCAGAACGAAACGATTGATGCGGACACCGCCGAGCTGATCATCGAGGAATTCGGCCACAAGGTGGTGCGCGTTTCCGATGCCGACGTTGAAGATGTGATCAAAGAGATCAAAGACGATCCAAAAGATCTCAAGCCGCGTCCACCGGTCATCACGATCATGGGCCACGTTGACCACGGTAAAACGTCCTTGCTTGACGCAATCCGCAACGCGAAAGTTGTCGCGGGCGAAGCGGGCGGCATCACGCAGCACATCGGTGCCTATCAGGTCACAACCGATGGCGGCCAAGTGCTTTCGTTTCTTGATACACCGGGCCACGCGGCGTTTACGTCGATGCGTTCACGCGGTGCTCAGGTCACGGATATCGTCGTCTTGGTTGTTGCGGCGGATGACGCCGTGATGCCCCAGACAATCGAAGCGATTGCGCACGCCAAAGCGGCGAATGTGCCGATGATTGTTGCGATCAACAAGATCGACAAACCTGCGGCCAATGCCGACAAGGTGCGTACGGACTTGCTGCAACACGAAGTTATCGTTGAGAAAATGTCAGGTGAAGTGCAGGACGTCGAAGTATCTGCGACCACCGGCCAAGGTCTGGACCAACTGCTTGAGGCGATTGCCCTGCAGGCAGAGTTGCTTGAGCTGAAAGCCAATCCTGACCGTGCCGCCGTCGGCGCTGTGATCGAAGCACAGCTTGACGTGGGCCGTGGTCCTGTTGCGACGGTTCTGGTTCAGAACGGTACTCTGCGTCAGGGTGATATCTTTGTTGTGGGTGAGCAGTACGGTAAGGTTCGTGCGTTGATCGACGATCAGGGCAACCGTGTGAAAGAAGCGGGCCCATCCGTTCCTGTTGAGGTTCTGGGCCTGAACGGTACACCCGAAGCGGGCGATGTACTGAACGTGACCGACACCGAAGCACAAGCGCGCGAGATTGCGGATTACCGTGAGAAAGCGGCCAAAGACAAACGCGCCGCAGCGGGTGCAGCAACAACGCTTGAGCAGCTGATGGCGAATGCCAAAGCAGACGAGGACGTGTCCGAGCTGCCTATTCTGGTCAAAGCGGACGTGCAGGGTTCTGCCGAAGCGATTGTTCAGGCAATGGAGAAAATCGGCAACGATGAGGTCCGCGTGCGCGTCCTCCACTCCGGTGTTGGTGCGATTACCGAGACCGACGTAGGTCTTGCCGAAGCATCCGGTGCGCCGATCATGGGCTTTAACGTGCGTGCGAATGCATCTGCTCGTAACACCGCGAACCAGAAGGGTGTCGAGATTCGTTATTACTCGGTCATCTACGATTTGGTTGATGATGTGAAAGCAGCGGCTTCCGGTCTGCTTAGCAACGAGATCAAAGAGAACTTTATTGGTTATGCGAACATCAAAGAGGTCTTCAAGGTTACAGGTGTCGGCAAGGTCGCCGGTTGTCTGGTTACCGAAGGCGTTGCGCGTCGTTCGGCTGGCGTTCGCCTGCTGCGGGACAACGTGGTTATTCACGAAGGCACGCTGAAGACATTGAAGCGTTTCAAGGATGAAGTGCCAGAAGTACAGTCCGGTCAAGAATGCGGTATGGCGTTTGAAAATTACGATGATATCCGTCCAGATGATGTCATCGAGATTTTCGAGCGTGAAGAAGTTACACGCACGCTGAGCTAAGATTTGGCATATGAGAAATTGAAAAAGGGGCTGCGGATGCGGCCCCTTTTCTTTTGAGTTGTTCAGAACTCAGTTGATTTCTGGAGTGCTCAGTTCGGTCTAAGAACCGGCCGTCCTGCGAAAACAGTATCATCAACTTTTACAGCGATCCGGCCATCTGCCAGATCTTTCACAAAAATTCCCTGAACGGATACACACGATCCTATCGAAATAGTACGAAGCATAGCCTTCCTCCCAAGAAGTATATTCATCTTAGGAAACAAAAACATGGGGGGCCAGCGAATTGTTCGGAAAATTTAGCATTGGTGCCTGACAAGCGGGCAGAATGAAAAGTCAGAGCCAGTCGCGCAATATAGGGACGAGAGGCACGTCAGCCGCTGGCATAGGGTAATCGCGCAGGTCTTTTGCATATACCCATTTGAGCTGCTGATTTTCGCGGGACATGGGCGTCCCCTCCCATTTCCGGCAGGCAAACAGCGGCATCAGGAGATGAAAGTCGTCATAGCTGTGGCTGGCAAACGTCAGAGGTGCAAGGCAGGATTGCCAGGTGTTAATCCCCAACTCTTCGTGCAGTTCACGGATAAGGGCGGCTTCGGGCGTCTCACCAACTTCGACTTTGCCACCCGGAAACTCCCAAAGACCAGCCATGGACTTCCCCTCGGGTCTTTGGGCCAAAAGTATCCGTCCATCCACATCAATAAGCGCCGCAGCGGACACCAGAACCGTTTTCATGACCGGTAGTCCGCGTTGATCTCGATATAGCCGTGGGTCAAATCGCAGGTCCACACGGTTGCAGCGCCAGTCCCAATACCCAAATCTACTGAAATGCGGATATCTTCGCCTTTCATATGCGCAGCGGCGGCCTCTTCGGAATAGTTCGGACTGCGCCAGCCGTCTTTGGCCACTTCGACATCACCGAAACTGATCGACAGCTTGTCACGGTCCGCTTCTGCACCGGACTTTCCGATGGCCATGACAACGCGACCCCAGTTCGGGTCCTCGCCTGCAATGGCGGTCTTTATCAACGGGGAATTCGCAATAGCCATTCCATGAACCTTGGCATCGCTATCGCTAGCTGCACCTGTGATGGCGATTTCGACGAATTTCGTGGCCCCTTCGCCATCGCGGACAACCTGATGGGCCAGATCAAGCATTACACGCTCTAGCGCGCCAGAGAATTCAGCGTTGCCCGTCACGTCCACACCGGACGCACCAGTCGCGGCAACAATTAAACTGTCCGAGGTAGAGGTGTCGCTGTCGACAGTGATGCAGTTAAACGTGGTGTCGGCCTGAGCGGAAACCAGCGACTGCAGGCTTTTCTGGTCAATCGCCGCGTCGGTAAAGATATAGACCAGCATCGTCGCCATATCTGGCGCGATCATCCCGGACCCTTTTGCGATCCCCGCGATCGAGACTGTTTTGCCATCCACCTCTACAGTTGCCGAAGCCCCCTTGGCGTAGGTGTCAGTGGTCATGATCGCCTTGGCCGCGCTCGCGATCCCACCTTCATCGACCTTGCCAAAAACATCCGCGATCACGGCGGTGACCCGTTCAAACGGCAATGGTTCACCGATAACACCCGTTGAAGATGTAAATATCCGTGATTGTGGAATATCGCAGGTCTCTGCGACCGCCTTCGTTATCGCAGTGACCGCTTCGACACCTTTGCTACCTGTAAAGGCATTCGCATTACCGGAATTCACCAGTATCGCGGCACCCTTATCATTGGCCCCTCCAATTTTCTCCTGACAATCCAGCACCGGCGCTGCGCGTGTGCGCGAGCGGGTAAAGACCCCGGCGATGGCGGTGCCGGGATCCAAGATTGCCATCATCACATCTGTGCGGCCTTGATATTTGACGCCAGCCGCAGCCGTGCCAAACCGGACACCCTTGATGATTGGCAGGTCAGGGAAGGTCGCAGGTGCCAGCGGAGAAACTTTGGTGATCTGGCCCAAGGTCTTATTCCAGCCATTCGATGTTTTTCAACAGCGCAGGATCAAGCCCTTCTGATGCGCTGCGATCAACTTCCGCTGCCGAAGTGATCTCTTCGATGCGGCTTTGCACAAGGGTCTGGCGCAGTTGAAGCTCAAGCTCCTCGCGTACGTCTTCCAGCGCAGGCGCTTCGCTTGTGCGGGTCTCGTTCAGCTTGATCACGTGCCAGCCGAACTGTGTCTCTACCGGATCAGAGACAGCGCCGGCTTTCATATCCACAACTGCCGCTTCGAAAGTCGGTACCATCATCCCTTTGCCGAACCAACCGAGGGAGCCGCCACCGGGACCTGATGGGCCGGTAGACTTCTCGCGCGCCAATTCTGCAAAATCGGCCCCGTCGTCCAAGGCTTCCTTAATGGATTGCGCCTCTTGTTCAGTTTCTACCAAAATGTGAGACGCGTTATATTCCTCGCCCATCTCTGCATCGGTGTACTGTTCGTTATAAGCCGCAAGGATTGCGTCCTCCTCCAACGGCTCTGCCATGACGGTCTCGATAACCTCGCCGGCGGTAAGAGATCGCGTCTCGTTCTCCAAAGAAAGCTTCACACGGTTGGGCAGATCGCCCTCAAACGTGTCGGCAAGCGCGGACTGCTGGACCAACTGGTCGAGAATGCCCGTGAACAACACCTCGTCTGGCAGCTGCTGATACTGCTCTGGCAGCGTGGTGCGGGCAATGATCATATGTCCCAGTGTGATGTCTGTGCCATTCACTGTCGCGACGACTGTATCTAGGCTTGGTTCATCCTGCGCGGCCACAGGCAAAGCGAGGGAAACAGCAAGCGCCACAGACGCCAGATATGTGAGGGGTTTTTGCATGGATCGTCCTATCGTTAAGCTCTGTGAGGGGCTGCTACATTGACAGCCTTTGGTGCGGCCCTTACATCGCCCTAAAGGGCGCACACGCAGGCCACGTTCCCCATCTATCTATGGGCTGACAAGGGCTTGGGCAAGCACATCGCTGCGCACAATTAATTCGCCGTCTGGAGAGCACATGCTGGGTATCGGAACAATCGCCAAAAAGGTCTTTGGCACGCCAAACGACCGCAAAATCAAAGCGACGCGTCCGCTGGTTGAAAAGGTCAACGCGCTAGAGCCCGAATTCGAGAAGCTGAGCGATGACGGGCTGAAGGATAAGACGGAAGAGCTGGCGAAACGTGCTATGGCGGGTGAAAGTCTTGATGACTTGCTGCCCGAAGCCTTTGCCAACTGCCGCGAAGCTGCCCGTCGCACATTGGGTCTGCGTGCCTTTGATACGCAAGTCATGGCCGCCATTTTCTTGCATCAGGGCAATATCTCTGAGCAAAAGACCGGTGAGGGTAAGACACTCACCGCGGCGATTGCTGCCTACCTTAACGCGCTGCCGGGTAAGGGCGTGCATGTTGTCACCGTGAACGAATACCTCGTGCAGCGTGATGCCGACTGGATGGGCAAGGTTTTCGCGGCGTTGGGATTGACCACAGGTGCCGCCATTTCGGGTATGAACACCGAAGCAAAGCGTGCCGCCTACGGATGCGATATCACTTACGCGACCAACAACGAGCTTGGTTTCGATTATCTGCGCGATAACATGAAATCAAACCTCGACGAGATTCTGCAAAAGCATCACTTCTTTGCGATCGTCGACGAAGTGGACAGCATTTTGATCGACGAAGCGCGTACGCCGCTTATCATTTCCGGTCCTGCGCAGGACCGTTCCGAGATGTATGTTACGATCAACAAGCTGATCCCGTCCCTTAAACCTGAGCACTATGAGCTGGACGAAAAAACGCGCAATGTGACCTTTACCGACGACGGTAACGAGTTCCTTGAAGAGCTTTTGCGCGCCGAAGGCCTGATGGAAGAAGGTCAGTCCCTGTATGACCCCGAAAGCACAACCATCGTGCACCACGTCAATCAGGGTCTGCGCGCACATAAGCTTTTCCTGAAGGACAAAGATTACATCGTTCGTGACGGCGAAATCATGCTGATCGACGAATTCACGGGCCGGATGATGCAGGGCCGCCGCCTGTCTGACGGGTTGCATCAGGCGATTGAGGCCAAGGAAGGCACCTCGATCATGGCTGAGAATGTCACGTTGGCCTCTGTCACGTTCCAGAACTATTTCCGCCTGTATGACAAGCTGGCCGGTATGACCGGTACTGCCCTGACCGAAGCGGAAGAGTTTCAGGAAATCTATGGTCTGGGTGTTGTCGAAGTGCCGACGAACCTGCCCATCGCCCGTGTTGATGAGGATGACGCCGTCTACCGGACCGTAGGCGAGAAATACAAAGCGATGATCGATAAGGTCAAAGAGGCGAATGCCAAAGGCCAACCTTGCCTTGTCGGGACCACGTCGATTGAAAAGTCCGAACAGCTAAGCCAGATGCTGACTGCCGAAGGCATCCCGCACAACGTTCTGAACGCGCGCCAGCACGAACAGGAAGCGCAGATTATTGCGGATGCAGGTAAGCTGGGTGCCGTTACGATTGCGACGAACATGGCCGGTCGTGGTACCGACATTCAGCTGGGCGGCAACGTCGATTTGAAAGTGCTCGAAGCAATCACAGCAGATCCCGAAGCTGACCCGAATGAAGTACGGGCGCGGATCGAAGCGGAACACGCTGAGGAAAAGAAAAAGGTACTGGAGGCCGGTGGCCTGTATGTTCTGGCGTCGGAGCGGCATGAATCCCGCCGGATCGACAACCAGCTGCGTGGCCGTTCAGGCCGTCAGGGTGACCCGGGTCGGACTTCCTTCTTCCTGTCGCTCGAAGATGACCTGATGCGTATTTTCGGGTCCGAGCGGTTGGAAAAAGTGCTGACGACCTTGGGCCTGAAAGAAGGCGAAGCGATTGTGCACCCGTGGGTCAACAAATCGCTTGAGCGGGCGCAGGCAAAGGTCGAGGGCCGCAACTTTGATATCCGCAAGCAACTGCTGAAATTTGACGATGTCATGAACGAGCAGCGTAAGGTCATCTTTGGCCAGCGGCGCGACATCATGGAATCCGACGACCTGTCTGAGATCACGACTGACATGCGCCATCAGGTGATTGATGATCTGATCGACGTTTACATGCCGCCGAAAACCTACGCTGACCAATGGGACAGCAAGGGATTTCACGAGGCCACGATGGAGCAGTTGAACATCAATCTGCCAATCGTCGAGTGGTGTGAAGAGGAAGGCGTAGATGACGAAGTGATCCGTGAGCGGATGATTGAAGCGACCGACAAGATGATGGCTGACAAGGCCGACGTCTTTGGCGCAGAGAACATGCGCAACATCGAAAAGCAGCTTTTGCTGAATGCCATTGATACCAAGTGGCAGGAGCACCTGATGACGCTTGAGCATCTGCGTTCGGTTGTCGGGTTCCGTGGCTATGCGCAGCGTGATCCGTTGAACGAATACAAGAACGAAGCCTTCCAACTGTTTGAAGGATTGCTTGATAGTCTGCGTCAGGAAGTGACGCAGAAGCTTGGTCAGATTCAGCCGATGTCTGAAGAAGAACGCGCGGCGATGATCGAAGAGCTGCGCGCCCAGCAGGAAGCTGCGAAAGCGGCAGCGACTGCCGAAGAACCACTGCCAGAACCCACCGCCGCTGCCATCGAAAACGGCTTTGTCGAAGATGATCCTACCACGTGGGGCACCCCGGGGCGCAATGACATGTGTCCCTGTGGGTCAGGCAAGAAGTTCAAACACTGTCACGGCCGCGTTAACTAATCGTTGCCTCTTTTTTGACAAACAAAGCGCTCAGGGCGGTCATAACGCCGCCCTGATCATCATAGATAAAAGCATGGAACGATTCCGGTGAAGGGACCAGACCATGCTTGGCAAGAAAGAGATCGCAACCGCAGTTGGCGCTTTAGCCTGTGCCATTGGTATCGGCTTTATTATGCAAAGCGCGGACAGTGGTGGCGACGGTTACGACCAGCAGGCGGCGGCGGATGCGCCGGTCCTGCAAGGCGCGACAGCAGGCAATGCGATGCTGGACCTTGAAGAGATCACACTCACCTCAGCCGAGTTTGAAGGCGGCATTGATCTGCCATCACCTGATACTGAAGTCACCAAAGTGCTTGCGCCCACCAGCGTGCTGGAAGAGCCAACAGTGCCTGAGGTCGTCGAGCAGTCGCAAGCGGTCACACCTGCCTGTGAAATAGTTGCGACAGCGCGTCCGGTCGCAGCTGCCATGGTCAATCTGGAGCTTGAGGCGTCATGCTTGCCGAATGAGCGGGTCACAGTTCACCACAACGGAATGATCTTCACCGAGACAACTTCTGCCGAGGGCAGTGTTTCCCTGCGTGTTCCTGCGCTGGCGAAAGAAGCTGTGTTCATACTCGCATTCTCAAACGGTGAAGGCGCAGTTGCGCAGACCGTAGTAGAAGAGCTGGCGGATTTTGACCGCGCTGTTTTGCAGTGGAAAGGCAACACAGGTTTTCAAATCCACGCCCGCGAATTTGGTGCAGACTACGGGTCAGAGGGACATCTTTGGACAAATGCGCCGGGTGACGTTGCGGCCGCAGTTGCCGGCAGCGGGGGCGTGTTGACGCGCCATGGCGATATGTCAGCCGCCGAGCCGTTGATCGCCGAAGTCTATAGCTTCCCCAAGGCATACAATGCCCGTTCAGGTAACATTGCGCTTAGCGTTGAGACCGAAGTCACTCAGGCGAATTGCGGTCTTGAGATTGAAGCGCAATCGCTTGAGATGCAGGCCGATGGTTCTATCAAGACCCAGAACCTGACGCTGCCAGTGCCTGATTGTGACGCCGCGGGAAGCTTTCTTGTGTTGAATAATCTGCTTCAAGACCTGAAAGTCGCCGGAGGTTAATCCAACCCCCGAGGTCACATGTTGAACATCAAACGTGCGGCGGCCATCGCCGCACTTTTTATTTTCACCGCCACGAATGTGTTCGCACAGGATGTGACGCTGACGTCCCGTGACAACAAGGTTGAGCTGAGCGGCACACTTTTGGGCTTTGATGGCGAGTTCTATCGGGTCCAGACTGAATTCGGAGAATTGACCGTCGACGGGTCTGGCGTTTCCTGTGTCGGTCCGGGGTGTCCGAACCTTCAGGACTACGTAGCCGAGATTGAAATGTCAGGATCTGCCACCATGGGTGCCGTCCTGATGCCCGCACTGATAGAGGCCTATGCCCAACGCAACGGGTACACAGTTGCCCGCGAGGATGTAGATGCAACCGGTTTCGTACTTTCGTTGACGCGAATTGATACGGGCAAGCTCGCAGCGCGTTTTGGCCTTCGGGCAAGCAATACCGACGAAGGATTCGCCGATCTGCTTGCTGACGAAGCGGACATCGTGATGTCCCTGCGCGAAATACGTGCTGAAGAACGCAAAAATGCAAGGGAAGCGGGCATGGGCGACCTTACAGGCCCGAACCGCAGTCGCGTTCTGGCTCTTGATGCCATCGTCCCTGTTGTTGCGCTGCGCAACCCGGTCAAAAGCATTTCCCCGCTGGCGCTGGCACAAGTCTTTTCCGGTGAGATCACCAACTGGCAGGCACTGGGCGGCCCTGATGCCCCGATCGAACTGCACCTTCCCGATATGTCAAACGGTCTGGCACAGGCGATTGAGGATCAAATCATGGTCCCCGCCAAACTCAATCTGGCCCCTGACGCGATCCGTCATATCCAGCCATCTGAAATTGCCGAAACCGTTGCAAAGGACACTTTGGCGCTCGGGCTGACCAGCTATGCCGAACGGAGCAACACGCGGGTGCTGACGCTGGATGGCACCTGCGGTTTTGCGCTGAATGCCGCGCGGCGTACCATCAAGACAGAAGACTATCCGCTGACCGCGCCAATGTTTTTGTATTTTCCGGCCCGGCGCCTTCCGCGTGTCGCACGTGAGTTTCTTGCTTTTACAAGAGGACCGGCAGCCCAGAATGTTATCCGGCGGACCGGTTTGGTAGATCAGGCACCAGAAGAGATCGCGATTGACCAGCAGGGCAACAGGTTTGCTAACGCTATCACCGTTGCCGGCCCCGAGATTTCGCTGGAGGAGATTCAGCGCATGACCACGACGCTGTCACCGATGGCGCGGCTGACCACATCTTTCCGGTTTGAAACAGGATCCATCAGGCTGGACGCGCAATCGCGATCAAACGTTCAGCAGTTGGCCCGTGCCCTTGAACAAGGAAAGTATGATGCGCGGCAGATGCTGTTTGTCGGCTTCAGCGACGGAAAAGGTGCGGCAAAGCCGAATAGGGATATCGCACTCCGCCGTGCCGAAGCGGTATTGCGTGCCGTAAGTGCCGCCGCCGTCACGGCAAACCTGGAAAGGGTAGCCTTGAGTGTCGATGCCTTTGGAGAGGCAATGCCGATGGCCTGTGATGACACCAGTTGGGGCCGTCAGGCCAACAGACGGGTAGAGGTCTGGGTGCGCTGAAACAGCTACAGAAAGCCTTCTGATTTGAAGCTCAGCTCGGTCGATTTCCCGATAATCAGGTGGTCATGCAGATCTATTCCCAAGGCATCGCAGGCCCGCGCAATTTGTGCGGTCATGTCGATGTCAGCCGCGGACGGCGTGGGATCACCCGAAGGGTGATTATGGACAAGGATCAGCGCAGATGCATTCAATTCAAGCGCTCGTTTTGCCACCTCACGCGGATAGACAGGCACGTGGTCCACAGTGCCCTTGCCCTGCTCCTCATCCGCGATCAGTACATTCTTGCGGTCGAGATAGAGCACACGGAACTGCTCCGTTTCGCGGTGGGCCATCGCAGTGTGGCAGTAATCGATCAGCGCGTCCCAACTGGACACAACATGCGTCTTCAAGACCTTAGCGCGGGCCATTCGTTGCGCGGCGGCCTCCACAATCTTTAGTTCTACCACGACCGCATCACCTACCCCTTCAAGGTCACGCAATCGGGCCTCGGGTGCTGATATTACTCTGTTAAAGTCGCCAAAGCGGGTCATTAGTGCGTGCGCAAGCGGTTTGACATCACGGCGCGGGATGGCGCGAAAAAGCACGAGTTCGAGCAGCTCGTAATCTGGCATGGCAGTTGGCCCGCCGCCCATGAACCGCGCCCGGAGTCGTTGCCGGTGATCCTTGATGTAGGAGGGTTGTTCGACCGGAATCGGTTTCAGACCATCGAAGGATTCGAGCAGATGGGGTAGAAGCTGATCGCGGAAAGAGGACATTATTTGAACCGGAATATTAGGGTTACTAATGCCTTAATAATCCGTGGATATTACCGAAACGTAAATTCTCGGCCTCTGTAGGATAGCGACCGGAAAATGTGTTTTCTGGCGCCAAGCAAAAAGGGCGGGAATTAACTCCCGCCCAGTATTCAGCCCTTCATGGATTCCCAAAAGGATTTCACGCTTGAGAAGAAACTGCTGCTTTCAGGGTTGTTCTCGGACGACAGGTCCTCAAACTCTTTGAGCAGTTCTTTCTGCCGGGATGTCAGGTTCACTGGTGTTTCAACAGCGAGTTCGATGATCATGTCACCGGTCCCGCCACCCCGCAGCGGTGGCATCCCCTTGCCGCGCAGACGCATCTGACGGCCCGATTGGCTACCGCTCGGGATTTGCACACGTCCACGACCACCATCAATGGTGGGCACTTCGATATTGCCGCCAAGGGCGGCGGCGCTCATCGAAACAGGCACGCGGCAGAACAGGTTGGGTCCTTCGCGGTCGAACAGTTCGTGTTCTGTCACCTCGATGAAGATATACAGATCACCTGAAGGGCCACCGCGCATGCCAGCCTCGCCTTCACCGGCAAGGCGGATGCGTGTACCTGTCTCTACCCCGGCGGGAATATTGACGCTGAGCGACCGCTCTTTTTCAACACGACCTGCGCCGTGACACACGGTACAGGGGTTTTTGACGATCTGGCCCATGCCTGAACATGTCGGGCAGGTCCGTTCGACGGTAAAGAAGCCCTGCTGTGCACGGACTTTGCCCATACCCGAGCATGTCGGGCAGGTTGTCGGTTCAGCACCACCTTCGGCACCCGATCCGCTGCAATTGTCACATTGTACCGAGGTCGGCACATTGATCGACTTTTGCAGGCCGGCATAAGCATCTTCCAGCGTTACGCGCAGGTTATAGCGCAGGTCGGCACCACGGGCAGCACGACGTCCGCCACCACCGCCACCGCGTTGCCCCATGAAGTCGCCGAACAGATCGTCGAAGACATCAGAAAAAGCAGATGAGAAATCGCCCTGACCGCCGCCAAAGCCACCGCCCGGACGGCCACCGCCGCCCATGCCACCTTCGAATGCTGCATGACCATAACGGTCATACGCAGCCTTCTTATCGGCGTCTTTGAGAACTTCGTAAGCCTCGTTCGCTTCTTTGAACTGGGACTCGGCCTTGGGGTTGTCTGAGTTACGATCAGGATGAAGCTCTTTCGCTTTGGTGCGATAGCCTTTCTTGATCTCGTCTGCTGACGCACCTTTGGCAACGCCAAGGACTTCGTAATAGTCACGTTTTGCCATGGATTATATCCTTTTGCTGGAACGTGAAGGGCCGGCCCGTTCCGCACGGACCGGCCCTGTCATTGGTTCCGAGACGCTGACTTACGATGCGCGCTTGTCGTCATCGAGGTCTTCGAACTCGGCGTCGAGGATATCGTCATCCGCCGGTCCGCTTTGCTCGTCCGCTGCAGCAGCCATATCGTCTTCGCCAGCTTCTTGTGCCGACTTGTAGATGGCTTCACCAAGCTTCATCGCGGCTTCGGTCACGTTCTGAAGACCCGCTTTGATCTTGCCTGCATCCTCTGTTTCCAGATCATCCTTGAGCGCTGCAATTGCCAGCTCAATCGCCTCAACCGTGGTTGGGTCGACTTTGTCAGAATGCTCTTCCACAGATTTCTCTGTCGAGTGGATCAGGCTTTCGGCCTGGTTTTTGGCTTCGATCAGCTCGCGGCGTTCCTTGTCCGCCTCGGCGTTCTCTTCTGCGTCCTTGACCATCTTTTCGATGTCGTCGTCGGACAGACCACCGGATGCCTGGATCGTGATCTTCTGCTCTTTCATGGTGCCTTTGTCCAAGGCACCCACAGACACGATGCCGTTGGCGTCGATGTCAAAGGTCACCTCAATCTGCGGCATGCCACGTGGGGCAGGCGGGATGTTTTCAAGGTTGAAGGCACCGAGGATTTTGTTGTCGGCAGCCATTTCACGCTCACCCTGGAAAACCCGGATCGTCACAGCGTTCTGGTTATCTTCGGCGGTCGAGAAGACCTGAGATTTCTTCGTCGGGATCGTGGTGTTGCGGTCGATCAGACGGGTGAACACACCGCCGAGGGTTTCGATACCCAAGGACAATGGAGTCACGTCCAGCAGAACCACGTCTTTGACGTCACCTTGCAGAACACCGGCCTGGATCGCGGCACCAAGGGCCACAACTTCGTCAGGGTTCACACCTTTGTGCGGCTCTTTACCGAAGAACTTGGTCACTTCTTCAACAACGCGCGGCATGCGTGTCATACCACCGACCAGAACGACTTCGTCGATGTCGGAGGCGCTGAGACCGGCGTCTTTCAGGGCAGCAGCACAAGGCTTCATGGATGCTTTGATCAGATCACCGACGAGGCTTTCCAACTTCGCCCGTGTCAGCTTCATCACCATGTGCAGTGGTGAGCCGTCGGAACCCATCGAGATGAACGGCTGGTTGATCTCAGTCTGGTTGGCGCTGGAAAGCTCAATCTTGGCTTTCTCGGCGGCTTCCTTGAGACGCTGCAGCGCCATCTTGTCTTTGGTCAGGTCCACACCGTTGGTTTTCTTGAACTCTTCGGCGAGGTAGTTAACGATCCGCATGTCAAAGTCTTCACCACCAAGGAACGTGTCACCGTTGGTGGATTTCACTTCGAACAGACCGTCGTCGATCTCAAGGATGGTAACGTCGAATGTACCACCACCAAGGTCATAGACCGCGATTGTCTGTGTGTTCTCTTTGTCGAGGCCGTAAGCCAGAGCCGCGGCTGTCGGTTCGTTGATGATCCGCAGCACTTCAAGACCGGCGATCTTACCGGCGTCTTTAGTGGCCTGACGCTGTGCGTCGTTGAAGTACGCAGGAACGGTGATAACCGCTTGCGTCACTTCTTCACCAAGATAGCTCTCGGCGGTTTCTTTCATTTTACCAAGGATGAAAGCAGAGATTTGAGAAGGGGAGTATTTCTCACCCTTGGCTTCAACCCATGCGTCACCGTTGCCGCCATCAATCACGTTGAAGGGCAGGTTTTTCTTGTCCTTGGCCAGATCCGCATCGTCGTTGCGGCGGCCAATCAGGCGCTTTACGCCGAAAATTGTGTTGTCAGGGTTTGTAACAGCCTGACGTTTTGCAGGCTGGCCCACCAGACGCTCGTCATCCGTGAAGGCGACGATAGATGGGGTTGTGCGTGCACCTTCGGCGTTTTCGATAACGCGAGGCTGGCTGCCGTCCATGATGGCGATACAGCTGTTTGTCGTTCCGAGGTCGATACCAATAACTTTGGCCATGTTTTTGATCCCTTTTCTCTTCAAGGCGATGACACGGGACGTGAGGCCCATTACGGCACCTTTGCCCCGATCTGTTGACACTGATCGCCGTGTGCTCTCAGTGGTTCGCAGGGTATATAGGGGGCGCATATGGCGCTCGCAACCGTTGGGGGGGTGATGAATCCGCGAATTTGCGTGGATTTTTCATCAATCGCGGGGAATCTGGGAAATTACTATGGTTTTAACACTGCGCGGGTTCAAGATTCACAAGGAACTGCTTGATCCGACCGCCCAAGAAGCGCTGGTCGAAGCATTGCGAAACGTATTGAAAGCCGCTCCGCTTTTCCGCCCAGACACACCTTACGGCAAACCCATGTCGGTGAGGATGACAGCGGCTGGTACCTATGGGTGGTTTTCGGATAAATCTGGATACAAGTACATTCCGGCACATCCTAACGGACAGCCATGGCCCGAGATCCCATCACAGGTTCTTTCTATTTGGGACAGTGTGACGGGCCTTGAGCGTCGGCCTGAATGCTGCCTGATCAATTACTATGGCCCCGATGCAAAAATGGGGATGCATCGCGATCATGACGAGGCAGACTTCCAGTGGCCTGTTGTTTCGATTTCGCTCGGCGACGCGGCGCTTTTCAGAATTGGCAACACGACACGCGGCGGCAAAACTGAATCGATCTGGCTTCAGTCGGGGGATGTGGTGGTTATGGGGGGCGATGCGCGGCTCTGCTATCACGGCGTTGACAGAATCAGGGCCGGTTCATCCACGCTGTTGCCGAAGGGAGGGCGCATAAACCTGACCTTGAGGGTCGTCGATTGAAACGTAAGGCAATTCAATGAATGTTCCAAAGTGGCGAAATGATTGGTGCATTATCTTTAAAATGTGAGCCCCAGAATGATTAACGCCGCAATATTGACCGTCGTTATTCTGTGTGGCGGTCTGTTGATCTGGCCGCGCCTTGCAAACTCGACTGCCTGGCGGGCGACGATCACACCGCTTGCCTCGATTATCGGCAGCGGTTTTCTGGTTCTGGGTCCGATCCTCGACACCAGCTATGGCGGATACGCGCCACTTGTCATGGTCGGCCTGTGTGTCGTTGCGTATCTGTTCGGCAGCGCCATTCGCTTCAACATTGCTGAAATAGACAGACGGGCTACTCCATCACCTGTGGTTGCCTTGCTTGAAACATCAGCCTCTGTCGTTCTTGCATTCGCTTTCATTATTTCGGTGGCCTACTACCTGAACCTTTTCGGGTCATTCGGTGTGAGCCTTACTGACGTGAACGATGCCTTTCACGCCAACCTTCTGACAACCGCCGTCTTTCTTTTGATATTGTTTACCGGGCTTACACGCGGTTTTCTGGCGCTCGAACGGCTCGAACAGGTTTCAGTCGGCTTGAAGCTGTCGATCATCGCAGGGCTTGTGTTCGGGCTCGCTGTGCACTTCGGGCAGCAAGCTTCTGGTGGCGGACTGATGTTTGATCCGCCGCGAATAACCGGATGGGCGGGGGTCACGCTTATGGCGGGACTCATCGTGACTGTGCAGGGGTTTGAAACGTCTCGCTACCTTGGCGCGACCTACGACGCGGAAATGCGTATCCGTTCCATGAGACGCGCACAGTGGATTTCTGCCGGGATCTACTGCCTCTATATCTTTCTTCTGACCTACGCGTTTGAAACGGATGCAGATGCTTTCGACGAGACTACGATCATCTCTCTTATGCAAGCCGTCGCGCCGGTTCTGCCGCTGCTGTTGGTCCTTGCAGCACTTAGCGCCCAATTTAGTGCCGCGATTGCGGACACGAGCGGGTCGGGAGGGCTGATTGCCGAGGTGAGTAAGGGGGTCGTCACCGAAAAGCGCGCCTATATCATCTTGGTGGGTGCTGGCATCATGATGACCTGGACGGCGAACCTGTTCGAAATCATCAGCTATGCCTCGCGGGCCTTCGCGCTTTATTATGCGTTACAGTGCGGCATTGCTGCACTTCGCGCAAACGAGCGAAAGAGATACGGTGCGACGGCGTTCTTCTTCTCGTTGGCGATACTGGGTGTCGCAATCACTCTATTCGGCACGCAGGTTGAGTGACTGATCGTGCCCCGTCCGCAGCGAGGTGATTGAACTGGTCAGCCACGGGATGTGTAGGCTTACAAAAGACCTCGGAAACCCATCTGGCACAAATCTAGCGGCGTGCATCCCAGCTGAGGGAGGCGTGGCGGCGTGTGTAAAACTCGCCCATCAACCCAATCATTAGCGCAACAACGCCGATCCACATTGAATAGTGCCAATCCGAATAGCGTGGGTTGTAGTTGATGAACGCAAAGCCCCGCGCCTGATCAATCACATGAAAAAGCGGGTTCCAGTCAAACATAGACAGCATGAAGCTCGGCAGTGAATTCGCGAGAAACATCTTACCAGAAGCGACCATGTTTGCCCGTTGGTATACCATGGCAAGCAAAGCGACGATTGAGGGAAACCATGGCTTTAGCGCCAAAAAGACGAGACCAAGGGCACATCCGCTAAACCAAGCAACGACCAACATGCCAAAAGCAGCGAAGGGTTGATCAATCACAACCGGTGTCCACGCCACGTGGTAGGCAAAAAGTACAATAACAAGGGATAGAACCTGAATATAGAGCGCGCCCACAGCAGCTGACAGGATCGAGATGATTGTGTTCATCGGAGCGTGTTGCATCATCGGGCTGGCTGGCCCCTCAGAACCCAGCACGGCGCTCAATGCTTTGATATGCGTCATATAAAGAAAGATGCCGGTCATCAGATAGATGAGGAAATCGCCCCGCACTGCGGAGGCCCGCATACCAAGAACAGAAAACATGACATAGAACGCTGCAATGAACAGCACCGTCTGCATAATATTCATCGCAATCGCGACAAAGGCGTTATTGTGTTGCCTGCGCACGCTGCGGACGACCGAATGGTACACGAGTTCCGCGATAGACAGGGCCGATGTAATTCCACCTTGCGGTTTGCGTCTTGTCTGAAACATGATGCTGCCTTGAACCTGCTTTTGACCATCGCACGGAATTCTTGCTGTTCCGTTATCGCTCCAGCATAAGGAGGCTGAACTGCAGGATCAACAAAAGCTAAAGGAAACACCGGGCATGGACTACGAAAAACTGGTGAGTGTGATGCGCAAGCTATCATTGGAGGCGGGCGACAAAATCATGGAGATCTATGGTCGCGATGATTTTGATGTAAAATCGAAGTCTGATGACAGTCCTGTCACCGAAGCAGATGAGGCGGCGGATGCAATTATCAGCGCGGGACTGCGGTCTGCCTTTCCGGATGTGATGCTGGTAACCGAAGAGCAGGCAGCAACGCACGAAGCTCGGGGTGATACCTTTTTGATTGTTGATCCGCTGGACGGCACCAAAGAATTTATTCACCGCCGTGGGGATTTCACGGTGAACATCGCGCTGGTCGAAAAGGGTCAGCCCACACGGGGCGTTGTTTATGCACCGGCAAAATCGCGCATGTTCTTCACTTTGGCCGACGGTCAGTCAGTGGAAGAGACCGGTGACTTTGACAAGGACCAAGTCGGTCCTACCAAGCCGATATCAGTCTCTGATGCGGACAATTCCGCCTTGATGGTGGTTGCGTCCAAATCTCACAGGGATCAGGCGACGGATGACTATATCGGGAAATACGGTGTTCGGGACATGACCAGCGCGGGTTCTTCGCTCAAGTTCTGTCTGATCGCAACGGGGGAGGCAGACCTTTATCCGCGGCTGGGCCGCACGATGGAATGGGATACGGCAGCAGGGCACGCAGTGTTGACGGGTGCTGGGGGGAAGGTTGTCCGCTTTGATGACCATTCACTGCTCACTTATGGCAAAGAGGATTTCGCAAATCCTTTCTTTATCGCCCATGCCCCGACAGTCGCGCTTAAGCCTGCCTGATGTCGGTTCTGATTGTTATACCAGCACGCTTTGCGTCTTCGCGCTATCCCGGTAAGCCGCTCGCCGCTCTGAAAGGGGCGGGGGGCGTATCGCGCAGTTTGATTGAGCGGTCATGGCTGGCTGCGATGCAGGTTGCCGGCGTCGATAAGGTTGTTGTTGCTACTGACGATGGTCGCATCAAGGACGCGGCTGAAGGTTTCGGGGCCGAAGTTGTCATGACTTCGACTGATTGTGCGAACGGGACGGAACGGTGCGCAGAGGCGCATGATGCGCTGGGCGGCGGTTATGACATCGTGGTGAACCTACAAGGTGATGCGCCACTTACACCGCATTGGTTTGTCGAAAGCCTTGTACAGGGTCTGCGTGATGCGCCGGATGCGGGTATCGCAACTCCGGTTTTGCGTTGCGATGGCATTGCTTTGAACGGGCTGCTTGCTGATCGGAAAGCTGGACGCGTCGGTGGCACAACGGCAGTTTTTGATCGCAGTCACACGGCGCTCTATTTCTCGAAAGAAGTCGTACCGTTTACCTCAGAAGTTTATTCAGGCTCTGATCAAACGCCAGTTTTCCATCATGTCGGGGTTTATGCATACCGGCCTGCAGCCTTGGCCAGCTATGCGTCTTGGCCGGTAGGTCCGCTCGAGCAACTCGAAGGGCTTGAGCAGCTTCGGTTCATGGAAAATGGACATGCGGTTCTATGTGTCGAGGTGAAAGCTCAGGGAAGAGAATTCTGGGAGCTCAACAATCCCGAAGATGTGCCGAGAATAGAGTCTATGATGGCAAATATGGACCTTGAATGACAGATATCCCTGTCAGTATCGTCGTCGTAAGCCGAGATCGCGCTGATGCGCTGATACGATGTCTGACCGGGATATCACAACTACAGTATTCGAACTTCGAGGTTGTTGTCGTCGCTGATCCGGCGGGCATCGCTGTCGCGGAAAACCTCCCCTTTGCGAGTGATTTGAAACTGGTGGCCTACGATGTGCCCAATATTTCAGCAGCGCGAAATCTAGGCATTGCACAAGCGGCTGGTGACGTCGTCGCATTTATTGATGATGATGCTGTGCCTGAGCCGCAATGGCTAAGATATCTGGTGGCACCGGCTGCACAAAGTGATGTCGCTGCGATGGGCGGATTTGTTCGGGGACGAAACGGCATATCCTACCAATGGAAAGGTCGAAGTCTGGACCGGTTAGGCATCGCCCATGATCTTGATCTGCACCCCGAACAGGCGACGGTCCTGCATCCACCGAAAGGGCGGGCAATCAAGACCGAAGGCACCAACATGGCGTTCCGCCGTAGTGTCTTGGTCGAGTTGGGCGGGTTCGATCCGGCGTACCACTATTTTTTGGATGAAACCGACTTGAATATGAGGTTGGGCCGCGCGGGGTTTGCGACGGCTCTCGTTCCATTGGCCGAAGTGCACCACGGCTTTGCAGCCAACAGCATACGCAACCGGGAGCGTATACCAAAGGATCTCTTTGACATAGGCGCGAGCTGGGCCGTTTTCATGCGTAAACATCTGGTCGAGGCTGAGTGGAAATCGCAGTGGAAACGCCTGAGATCTGAGGAGCGGCGTCGCCTCCTGCGCCATCTGGTCAGTGGTGGATTAGACCCAATAGGCGTGCGGCACTTGATGAAGCGTCTCGATCAGGGGTTTGCAGAGGGTAGTAAGCGGGAGATATCACCCGAAAGGATCGCAACCCATCCGGTTCAGCCCTTTCAAAATTTCCCGTCAGAAAAGAAACAATCAGTACTGATCGCAACCCGTCCTATGCGGTTTAAAAGAGATTTGGCACAAGCCTTAAGTCGGGTGAAAAAGAATGAGATTGTCACCCTGATGTCGCTGTCACCCGATGCTAGATATCATCGCATAATGTACCATAGCGAAGGCATTTGGGTGCAAAAAGGCGGTCTTTTCGGCAGATCGGTGCGCTCCGATCCGCTAATTTGCATGACAACGCGGTCTCGGCGTGTTGAAAGGGAAAGAACCCGTGTTGGCAAACAACGCGGTTTGAATGAAGAGTAAAGACATAGGGTCGACATAGTCGACTTGGACAGATTGAGGTATTCGATGCGCAAAAAGGTAACAAAAGCGATCTTTCCGGTTGCAGGCATGGGAACGCGGTTTTTGCCCGCGACAAAGTCGGTCCCGAAGGAGATCATGACCCTCGTTGACCGTCCTCTGATCCAGTATGCCATTGACGAAGCCCGTGCAGCGGGGATCAAGGAATTCATCTTTGTTACGTCGCGCGGCAAGGGTGCGTTGGAAGACTACTTCGACCTGTCTCCGCAACTTGAGCAGGAGTTGCGAAAGAAGGGAAAGACGGACCTTCTCGACGTTCTCAAATCGACCAATATGGACAGCGGTGCGATCGCCTATATCCGCCAGCACAAGGCGCTTGGTCTTGGTCACGCTGTGTGGTGCGCACGTCGCCTAATCGGCAACGAGCCTTTTGCTGTCATTCTTCCTGACGATGTCATTGCAGCAGAGAAGCCCTGCCTTCAGCAGATGGTAGAGGCTTATGAGGAAACTGGTGGCAACATGGTTGCAGCAATGGAGGTAGAGCCGGAGCGTGCCTCCGCCTACGGCATTCTGGACATCAGCAAGCAAGACGGTGAGATGGTCAAAGTGAAGGGAATGGTCGAAAAGCCCGACGCTGATAAGGCACCTTCCAATCTTGCCGTGATCGGCCGTTACATTCTGTCACCAAGTGTCCTGCGCAATCTTAACAAGATGAAATCCGGCGCGAATGGTGAAATCCAGCTCACGGATGCAATCGCGCAGGATATCGAAGAGGAAGACAATGTACACGGTTACCGCTTCAAAGGTCAGCGCTTTGATTGCGGGTCAAAGTCCGGCTTCTTGCAGGCGACAGTCTCTTTCGGTTTGGCGCGCCCTGAATTGCGAGACGATTTGCGGACCTATCTGCGCTCAATATCGCTTGATGATGACGCGTGAGATGAACAAAGACTGCGTTCGGAGCTGCTAATGAAAAATGTGTTGGTGACAGGTGGTGCCGGTTACATCGGATCACACGCCTGCAAAGCGTTGAAGGCTGCGGGATTTATACCCGTTACCTACGATAGTCTTGTGACCGGATGGAAAGACGCGGTAAAATTCGGGCCCTTCGAGCAGGGAGATCTGCTTGACAGAGCCAAATTAGACTCTGTTTTTGCCCAGTATGAACCTGTTGCAGTTATGCATTTCGCAGCGCTGAGCCTTGTCGGGGAGTGCATGCAAGATCCGGGTCTATATTGGCGCAACAATGTCGCCGGATCGCTTAGCCTCATGGAAGCGGCTGTCGCAGCCGGATGTCTTGATTTTGTTTTTTCGTCCACCTGCGCGACCTACGGCGATCAGGATAACGTGGTGCTTGACGAAGACAGCGTACAGATGCCGATCAACGCCTATGGTGCGTCTAAAAGGGCGATCGAAGATATGCTGCGCGATTTCGAAGTCGCGCACGGACTTCGGCATGTGATCTTTCGCTATTTCAATGTCGCTGGTGCTGATCCGGAGGGTGACGTTGGCGAATACCATAGACCCGAGACCCACCTCGTGCCGTTGATGCTTGATGCAATTGACGGAAAGCGGGATGCGTTAACTATATTTGGTACAGATTACGACACCCCGGACGGTACCTGTATCAGGGACTATGTGCACGTTTGTGATTTGGTAGACGCGCATATTCTAGGCCTGAAATGGCTGCGTGAGGGGAAAGACAGTCGGGTCTTCAATCTGGGTACAGGTACGGGGTTTTCGGTGCGCGAGGTATTGGACGAAAGTCATGCTGTGACCAACCGCGCAGTGCCTTATGTTGAGGGCCCCCGCCGTGCAGGAGATTGCACCAAACTGGTCTCTGGCTCCCAAAGAGCGATCAACGAGCTTGGATGGGAACCGCACCGGTCAAACATGAAAGAAATGATCACGGACGCTTGGAGATGGCATCAGTCGGGCCATTACGAGGGCTGATATGTCAAAGCCTAGGCTGCTTGATCTGACAAGGAGCCTGCGCCGTGCAGGGCGTACTGCTACGGGTGTGGATCGGGTTGAGCGAGCCTATCTTGATCGGTTCCTGACTGATGAGGTGCCTGTATACGGATTGTTTCGAACGGCCTTCGGATATGTTTTGCTGGACCGCGACGGGCTTCGGGCTTTTTCGCTTCGTTTGAACGGCGATGATACTTGGCCGGATGCGCAGCTGTTGTCGCGGCTGGCAAAAAGACGCGACGCGCTTGTAATGCAAGCCGAAACGTTTGTGAGACAGCATGCTAACAGCCGGTGTTTGCCCAACGGATTGCGGCGCATGTTGGCGCGACGGATGCCTGACGGCTTTAAATATTTCAACGTCGGCCACAGCAACCTGACAGAGCGGGTTTTGCGCAGCGTTCAGATTGCGGGTGGCGATATATCGGTTATGGTTCACGATGTCATTCCTCTGGAATATCCCGAGTTCCAGCGCCCTGGTACTGTGAAACCCTTTGAAAGAAAGCTGCGCCGGGTCTCGAAGACAGCGAACCGCATCATCTACAATTCTTCAGACACGCAAATGCGCACCGAAGCAATCATGTCCAGGTGGGGTTCGGTGCCAATGGGTATCGTTGCGCATTTGGGGGCAATTACCTCATCAACAGAGATTGAATCTGTACCCTCCGGTCCTTTACCGGATCAGCCGTATTTCATTGCAGTTGGCACGATCGAGCCGCGAAAAAACCACGGCTTTCTGCTGGATCTGTGGGAAAAAATGGGGCCCGAGGCACCGCCTCTACTTATCTGCGGACGGCGTGGTTGGAACAACGAAGATGTCTTTTCCAGACTGGACCACCTGCCACCGCAATCGGCAGTGAAAGAACATTCGAACCTATCAGATCAGGCGCTGATGACGTTGGTTCGGAATAGCGCAGGCTTGCTGTTCCCGTCGCACGCCGAAGGGTATGGGTTGCCTCCTATAGAAGCGCTCAGTCTGGGAACGCGTGTTTTATGCAACGATCTACCGGTTTTACGTGAAGTTTTAGGTACTTCGGCTTCTTTTGCACCTGTTTTAGACGCTGATTTATGGTTAAAAACGATCAAGAACTGGCAGAAAACGTCGTCAGCAGCAGGCAGTGATGTTATTTTTGACGGTCCGACATGGGCTGATCATTTCAAGACCGTGTTAAGGTTAACATGATATCACCCCAACGAACGATGTTATCCCGGTAGGGTAAGAGGTGGTGATTGGGCATTTTTCGGTCATATGGACTGAGGCTTCAACGTAAGCGCTGGCGTATCCGGGCGATCCGTAAACGCCGGGAACTCAAGCGGATTGCGAACCGCACGGGGCAAATCCGTGCGGACGACCTTTTGCTGTTCTGCACCCAGCGCAATGAGATGATCCGGCTACCCTATTTCCTGGACTACTACCGCAAGATGGGCGTGGGCCATTTCTTCTTTGTGGATAACGATAGCGATGACGGGTCGCTGGACTACCTTGCCGATCAGCCCGATGTGTCCATCTGGACTACCAAGGCGAGCTATAAGCGCGCGCGCTTTGGCGTCGACTGGTTGAACTGGCTGCAAATGAAATATGCCCATGGTCATTGGGCGCTGACCGTCGATCCTGATGAATTTCTTGTCTTTCCGTTCTGCGATACCCGTCCGCTGCGGGCGCTGACGGATTGGCTTGATGCATCGTCGATCAAGTCCTTTTCTGCGATGCTGTTGGATATGTACCCCAAGGGACGGCTGGATGAGCAACCGTACCAAGCAGGTCAGAACCCCATGGATATCGCCTGCTGGTTTGATAGCGGGAACTACACGATCTCTCGCAATCACCGTTTTACAAACCTCTGGATACAGGGCGGTCCCCGTGCGCGGGTGTTTTTCCCCAACAATCCGGAGAAGGCTCCGGCGCTGAACAAAGTGCCGCTGGTCAAATGGGACAAACGCTACGCCTATGTCAGCTCTACGCATATGTTGCTGCCTCGGGGTCTTAATCAGGTCTACGATGAATGGGGCGGCGAAAAGGCTTCAGGCGTTCTGTTGCATGCAAAGTTTCTGGATACGTTCGGGGCCAAAGCCGCGGAAGAGCTGGAGCGGTCACAGCACTATGCGGGGTCGGTCGAATACCTCGCCTATGCCGAACAGCTCAAGCATGACCCCCAGCTGTGGTGTAAATGGTCTGAACGCTACATCAATTGGCGACAGCTTGAGATTCTGGGTCTGATGTCCAAAGGGAACTGGGCATGACTGTTGGCATCGTCATGTTGGTACACACGGCCCTTGGGCGCGCCGAACAGGTGGCCCGCCATTGGTCGGCAGCCGGCTGTCCGGTGGTCATTCATGTCGACAAGATTGTGGACAAGCGGACATACGAATCCTTCGTGACGGCCCTGTCCGACCTCAAGGATGTGTCTTTTAGTGGGCGATACCGATGTGAGTGGGGCACTTGGGGTATCGTGCAGGCAACGCAGGCCGCATCGGAAATGCTGTTGGCCCATCATGCCGACGTGCGACATGTCTACCTCGCATCCGGCTCCTGTCTGCCGCTGCGCCCTGTGCAGGAATTGATCGACTATCTGGCTGAACGTCCGCATAAGGATTTCATCGAAAGCGCGACAACGTCGGAGGTTCCATGGACCGTGGGTGGCCTTGATGAAGAGCGGTTCACCCTGAGATTTCCGGTGTCATGGAAGCGCAACCGGTTCCTGTTCGATTTCTTTGTCGATATCCAGCGCCGCTTTCATCTGGCGCGTAAAATGCCAAACGGGATCACTCCGCACATGGGGTCGCAGTGGTGGTGTCTGTCGCGGCGCACCCTGTCAGCGATCTTGCAGGACCCTGAAAGAGCAACCTACGACCGGTTCTTCAGGCAGGTCTGGATCCCGGATGAGAGTTACTTCCAGACGTTGGCGCGGCAATATTCGAACAACATCGAAAGTCGTTCCCTGACCTTGTCCAAATTCGACTTTCAGGGGAAACCACACATTTTCTATGACGACCACCTGCAACTTTTGCGCCGGTCTGACTGCTTTGTAGCACGCAAGATATGGCCTTATGCGGCGCGGCTCTATGATGCGTTTCTGACCGATGCCGCTGGCGCGATGAAAAAAACCGAACCCAATCCGGGCAAGATTGACCGGATATTCTCAAAGGCGGTGGAGCGGCGGACGCGCGGCCGATCCGGCCTGTATATGCAAAGCCGTTTCCCGAACGAGGATTGGGAAAACGGTGTGACTGCTGCACCCTATTCGATGTTTCAGGGCTTTTCAGAGCTGTTCGAGAATTTCGAACCTTGGCTTGCTTCCGCGACGGGCGCGCGCGTCCACGGGCATTTATTTGCAAAGGACCGCGTCCATTACGCTGATGGCCAGACTGCGCTGAACGGGGCGCTGTCCGACAACCCCGTTCTGCGTGACTACAACGGCAAGGGGTTTCTGACCAATCTGATCTGGAACACACGTGGTGAACGCCAGTGTTTTCAGTTCGGCCCTGCGGACAATCAGGATGTCTGTTGGCGCGTGGCCAAAGATCCGAATGCGCAGGTTTCGGTGATTACCGGCGCATGGGCTGTGCCGTTGTTCCGCTCGAACCTCGATTTCGCAGAGATTCGTGCGAAGGCGGCCAACCTGCAAAAGATCGAGAGCGAGCATATGGACATTCTGCGCTCTCCTTACACCAAGGCGCGCGTACGCATCTGGACAATGGCAGAATTTATCGAAGCACCGATGGAGCCTTTGCAGGGTATTCTGGACGAGATCGGACGCACCAAATTGCGCCGTCTTTCCGAAGCGCCAAAGATGGTTGATTTGTCAGGCTTTGGTCAATTCCTTCAGAATCTCAAGAACCAGGGGATGCACCCCTACCTTATGGGGGATTTCCCCGTAGAGCGCGGGCTGACGGCCACACCCAAGGCGCAACGAAAACCTTATCTGGTACAATAGATGAAAAGCACGAAATTCCAGAGCTTTGTCGTCTTTGCAGAAATGCGGACGGGCTCGAACTTTCTTGAGGCCAATCTGAACGCTTTTGAAGGCATCAACTGTCATGGGGAAGCGTTCAATCCCCATTTTATGGGTTATCCGAAAAGTGAGCCAATCCTTGGCATCGATCAAAAGACCCGCGACGCCGACCCGAAAGTTCTGCTTTCGGCGATAAAGAACAATACAGCACGACTAAGCGGCTTCAGGTATTTCCATGATCACGACCCGCGCGTTTTTGATGCGGTCATGGAAGACACATCCTGTGCCAAGATCATTCTGACCCGCAATCCTGTTGAAAGCTATGTCAGCTGGAAGATCGCGCAGGAGACCGGCCAGTGGAAACTGACAGATGTCAAAGCGCACAAGGTTGCACAGGCGCAATTCGACCCAAAGGAATTCGCCGCACATCTTGAGGCGTTGCAAGCATTTCAGGTGACGTTGCTTAACCGGTTGCAGATTTCAGGTCAGACCGCATTTTACGTGGCCTACGAAGACCTGCAAAGCGTTGATGTGATGAATGGCTTGGCGCGTTATCTCGGGGTTGATGAAGAGCTGGAAGCGCTGGACAAAAGCCTGAAGAAGCAAAACCCAAGCCCGATTTCAGCCAAGGTTCATAACTACGACGATATGCTGAAAGCGTTATCGCAGATGGACCGGTTTGATCTGACCCGGACACCCAATTTCGAACCGCGACGCGGGCCGGTTGTGCCGTCCTACGTTGCCGCAGCTGATGCCCCGTTGTTGTACCTGCCATTACGCAGTGGCCCGCAAGCGCAAGTCATGCGCTGGTTGGCGGATCTTGACGGTGTGACCCGCTCCGACCTGATTACAAAGATGTCGCAAAAAGAGGTGCGTCAATGGAAGCGAAAGCATCCAGGCCATCGCAGCTTTACTGTGTTGCGGCACCCTGTTCAGCGCGCCCATGAAGCATATTGCAGGCACATTCTGCCTGCCGATAGCGGATCCTTCCTTCAGCTGCGAAGAACGATGGTGCGGCGCTACAAGCTGCCGCTGCCTGAGAACGGGCCGGATGCGGGATATGACCTCAATGCCCACCGCAAAGGTTTTGTGGCGTTTCTCAAGTTCCTGAAGGGGAACCTGTCTGGGCAGACTTCAATACGCGTGGACGCCGCGTGGTGTACGCAACATCAGGCGATATCAGGCTTTGGTGAATTCTGTCTGCCCGACCACGTGCTCAGAGAAGCTGATCTGGCGAAAGAGCTGGGCGATCTGGCTCTTTCAGTCGGGTGCCAGAACGTCCCCGAAGTGCCAGTCGCACCAGAGGAACAACCATTTGCGCTGGCCGACATCTACGATGACCAGATCGAAAAGCTGACATCGGAAGCGTATCAGCGTGATTATCTGATGTTCGGATTCTCGCGCTGGGCATAGCAGTCAGGGGCGTATTCTGCCCCCGAGCTTACCTGCTTTTCTGAGTAGATCAGGCTGCCTGAACGGAGTTCTCGGCTGTCAGGATAGTGAAAAGCGTGCCCGCGTCCTGATTTGCACGCAGTTTGGTGCAGATTGATGTATCCCGCAGGGTACGTGAAACCAACGCCAGTGCTTTCAGGTGTTCAACACCTGCATCCTCAGGCGCAAAAAGCGCAAACGCCAAGTCCACGGGCTGGCGGTCTACCGATGAAAAGTCCACGGGCTTGTCCAGAACGACAAAAGCACCAACAACTTCATCAAGACCTTCAAGCCGCGCGTGTGGCAAAGCAACGCCATGCCCTACGCCAGTTGGACCCAATGCCTCACGTTGGTTCAGCGCCTCTACCACGCGACCGGCGTCCAGCCCGTAGGCCACGTGCACCAGATCGCCCAGCTCTTGCATCAAGCGCTTTTTGCTGGAGGCCGACGTCAATACTTTGACGGCCTCCGGCTTGAGGAGTTTCGAAAATTTCATTCAGCTCGCTCTGTACTAGCGAAGAGTTATCTCTTCGTCGTTGTCCCTATGGATCGATCCAGCCGATGTTTCCGTCTTCTCTGCGGTAAACAACATTCAACCCGTCTTTACCTTCGTTGCGGAACACCAGTACCGGTGCGCCCGCCAGTTCCATTTGCATCACCGCTTCGCCTACGGACAGAGTTGCAATCTTTGTCTGCATCTCTGCAATAATCATCGGCTGAAGCGTGTCCGGCTCTTGCGCTTCGGAATCGCTATCTGAGGCGAGGATATAAGAGGAAGCGCCGAGCATTTCAACAGGTTCCGCCCGGTCCTTGTGATGATCTTTCAACCGCCGCTTGTACCGGCGCAGCTGTTTCTGCATTTTCTCGTTACAGCCGTCAAAAGCGGCGTAAATCTCGGTGCTGTGTGCCTTGGCAGATGCTGTTAGTCCTGTCGAAAGATGTACGGTTGCTTCGCAGACAAACTCGTGTCCCGACTTTGAAAATACCACATGCGCATCTGTCGGACGCTGTGCGTATTTGTTCACCGCTTCGCCCAGTTCTTCTTTTACGTGTGTTTGAAGCGCATCGCCAATGTCGATTTGTTTGCCACTGATTTGGTACCGCATAAACTCTCCTTGCTGGTCATTCCGCACCGCCCAAAGGCACCACGTTTGTGGTGTTCGGACGCTTGGGAATTTAGGTAAATGGCGCTGTGTCCAGATTAATCTGTTTGGTGCCTCGCAATTGAGACCAAGGTAGGATCAAACAGGAACGCAGTGTTGCCATACCTATATCAGCTGCGAAAACGGCTTCAAAGTCAATGGTGGGAGACTGTCGCGCAGGCAAATAAATACCGGATTTGCCGGTCTGTTCTTAAGAAATTCTAAAGTTATCACCGAGATAGACGCGGCGCACATTCTCGTTCTGAACAACCTCATCAGGCGTGCCGGACATCAGCACTTTGCCTTCGTGTAGGATATACGCACGGTCGACGATCTCGAGTGTTTCCCGCACGTTATGGTCAGTAATCAGCACGCCGATGCCGCGGTTTTTCAGATCGGCGACAAGATGCCGAATATCCCCCACTGAAATCGGATCGACGCCCGCAAACGGTTCGTCGAGCAGCAAATAGTTGGGATTGGCGGCAAGACAGCGTGCGATCTCCACGCGCCGCCGTTCGCCGCCAGATAGCGCAAGGGCAGGGGCGCGGCGCAGGTGTTCGATTGAAAATTCCGACAGCAACTCTTCCAGGCGTTCGCGTCGTTGGTGGCGGATCGGAACCGAAATATCCAGAATCGCGCTGATATTGTCCTGAACACTCAAACCGCGAAAAATGCTCATTTCTTGTGGCAGATAGCCGATGCCAAGTTGCGCACGCCGATACATCGGCAGCATTGTCACGTCCTTGCCGTCAACCATGACGGTCCCGCCTTCAGGTGTGACAAGCCCGGCGACCGCATAGAATGTTGTGGTTTTCCCTGACCCGTTTGGCCCCAGCAACGCGACCACTTCGCCCCTGTTCAGGTGCATCGAGAAATCACGAATGACGGTTTTCTTGCGATAGGACTTGCGCAGGTGCTCGATCCGCAAACCTGCGCTGCCTTCGGCAACCTGTAGCTTTGGCGGCATCAGTTATCGCCACCTGTCTGGATGATGGTTTTCACACGGCCCGACATCTGCGCCGTGCCATCCGACAGCTGAACCGTCATCTTATCCGCGCTTAGTGCGTTCAACCCCTGATCCAAAAGAACGTTGCCTGTCATCACAATCGTGCCTTCGGTAATGGAGTAGTCAGCGCGCTCCGATTCTGCAGCGTCCGGGCCGGAAACCAGCGTCACGCCGCCTGTGGCCTCCATCCGCTCTATCCCCTTTTGGGCCTCAAGATAGACGACCAGTACACGCGGCGCAGACAGACGCATCTCGCCTTGCCCGATCAACACATTACCGGTGAAAACGGCGGTCCCTGTTTCCTGATCAACGGACAGGTTGTCCGACGTCACTTCAACGGGAAGGCCGGTATCCTGACGCAGAGCACCAAAGGCCACGTTCGTCCCTTGCGCCAGAACGGGCAGCGTAAAAACACCCAGGAACAAGGGCAGCAGTACGAGTCGCAGATGTTTCACTTGGATCACTCTTCATCCTGTTTGGGCATATATATCAGCTTCACCTGATTTGTGAAAACCAAATGGGCAGGTTCATCGTCAATCGCAGGATTGAGCGTCATAGCGCCTGCGTCCAGCGTGCCGATCGGACCGTCGGCATGAACGGGACCGGGCGACGTCACTTGTGTCGTAGACATCAACGTGGTCAATTTCTGGCTTTCAATCCGGTAGCCTGTCGAGGTGGTTATCACCACGTCACCCGATAGATCGGCAGTGTCCTGAGAGATATCAAGAACACCACGATCCGCAGTAACCATCAAGGTCGAGCCAGAAGCCAGTTCCATGTTAATTTCAATCTCTTCCGCTTCGTTGCCATCGGTCTGACCTTGGGGTGTCGTCAGTTTCTGCGCCGCAAAAGATATCTGATCCCCGTTGGCCGTCACGGACTGGTACACAGGCCCCGTTACCTGCTGATCGCGCAGACGGTCCTGAATTTCCTTGTCAGCGAAAGGGATTACGGTTTCTGTATCAATTGCACGCGAGAGCAGAAAAAGGGTTGAAAGCAGACCCAGCGCCAAAAGCGGTAGCAGCACCTTGAGCCAACCGACAAAGCGGGAATAGCGGTCGGCTTGCATACGCCTTAACCTAACCCGACACGCAGACAATCATGGATGTGCAAAACGCCAAGCGGGACGGTTGGCGCGTCAGGGTCGGCGACCAGCAGGCAATTGATCTTGCGTGTATTCATCAGGCCCACCGCTTTTTCGGCAAGCGCATCGGGTGCAATCGTGACAGGGTTGCGTGTCATGATGTCACCCGCTTTCAACGACATGAGCCTTTCCATGTGTCGACCCAGATCACCGGTGGTGATGATGCCAGCAAGCGTTCCCTGATCGTTCAGCACAGCCGTAACGCCAAAACCCTTACTGCCAATTTCTGTCAGCGTCGCAGGCATATCGGCGGCTTCTGATACACTTGGGAATTTGTCACCGGTGTGCATCAAATCGCGGACCAGACTAAGCTGCGCACCCAGTTTGCCACCGGGATGGAAGTTGCGGAAATGCTCTGCAGTGAAATCACGGTTTTCCATCAACGCAACGGCAAGCGCATCGCCCATCGCCAGCGTCATCGTTGTCGAGGTTGTTGGCACAATACCCGTTCCGCAAGCTTCTGCCACGCGGGGCAGAAGCAGGATGACATCGGATTGGCGTCCCAGCGTGCTATCTTCGACGCTGGTTATCCCGATCAGCGGTATTTCGTAGCGGCGCGAATAGGCGATCAGATTGCCCAACTCCGGCGCTTCGCCGGAATTCGAGATGGCGAGGACGACATCGGCCGCAGTGATCATACCCAGATCGCCATGGCTTGCTTCAGCGGGGTGCACAAACTGTGCAGGCGTGCCTGTGCTCGCAAGGGTCGCGGCAATCTTGTTCGCGATGTGACCTGACTTGCCTATGCCGGTGACAATCACACGTCCCTTGGTATCACGCATCAGGTCAATGGCCGTACGAAACCGCCCGTCCAGTGCATCGGCCAAGGTGTTCAACGCGGCCGCTTCGGTGCGAATGACCCTTGCGGCGGTATCAAGATACGGTGTCTTCATGAATGGGCAAAGATGTCCGTATCGGGCCAACCTTCAAGGTCAAGCCTGGCGCGCATTGGCAGGAAATCCCAGCAGGCTTGCGCAATCTCCATCCGGCCTTCGCGCTCCAGCATTTCGTTCAGCTTGTCACGCAATTGATGGAGGTACAAAACATCGGACGCGGCATAGTCGATCTGCGCTTGCGTCAGGGTTTCAGCGCCCCAATCGCTCGATTGTTGCTGCTTGGAAATGTCGATCGACAGCAATTCTTGTAACAGTTTCGCCAATCCGTGCCGGTCAGTGTAGGTACGGATCAGTCGGCTTGCGATTTTCGTGCAATAGACCGGCGCAGTCGTCGCTCCAAACGCATTCAGCATCGCTGCGATGTCAAAGCGGCCAAAGTGAAAAAGCTTGAGCACTTGCGGGTCTTCAAGAAGCCGGCACAGATTGGGCGCTTCCGTCTGGCCTTTTGCGATCTGAACAAGATGTGCGTTCCCGTCTCCGCCGGAAAGCTGCACCACACACAAACGGTCACGGTGGGGATGCAGACCCATCGTTTCGCAATCAATGGCAACCATCGGACCCAGATCAAGGTCATTAGGCAGATCGTTCTGATAGAGATAATTTGTCATGCGCTTGCTATACCGTGCAATGCGCGGTTGGGAAAGCGGCTGTTATGCTGCGGCGCAGTACTGCTCAATCGTTGACACATCGGGGCGGGGATACCGCTCAAGCAGACCGGCGACGACAATATGGCATTGGTGCGCAGGTCCGTCAGGGTCGACAAGCGGGGAGGGCAATTGAGGATGCTTGAGCACAAGCCGCCGCCAGTTGTGAACGATAAGACACCGCAGAACGGAAATCTGGACGGGCGTAAGTTGTGCAACGTCAGGCAACGTGTCCCCGATTCTGCATAGGGTATCTCGCAAGCTGCGATATCCGGCATGCTGCGTGCGCGGGGCGAGCTGTTGGCGGAGCCAGTCAGGAACAGTACTGGCAGGCAACGTAAGCGCATCGGTTGGTGCGACCAGATCAACGCCTCCGACATAGACGCGCGGAATGATCTGGACAAAACCGAGACCGTCCATCGTGTCATCCGGCCCTTGGGTCACAATGACCTGCCAAGCACCATCAGACAGTTGCGGCGTCGCATAGATGCGGGGGCTGGCGGCAGCAGATTCTGCGCGCCCTTTTGCGGTGAGGCTATGCCGGCTGATGCGTCCCAATTTGTCGGAATCGATCCAGCCGTCATTGCGCAATCTATGAAGGGCGACGCGGGCCGCCTCCGGCTTGACGTGCAATGCGGCCATGATCGCAGATAGGGTAGGGCCGCTGATGGTCTGGCCTTCGTCCTGCACTAGATCACCGAACAGGCTGATCATAAGAGACCAGACGCGCCGCCCGCCAAGACCGCGCAAATCTTCGGTCAGGGTGAAAAAATTATCCGTATGCATTCATCGTCAGCAGTTCGTATTCTGCGGCCACGGCATCGTCCTGATTGTAAAGCGTCACGTGCCAACGCACTTCGCCATATTCATCGTTGCGCGGCGTCTTATGTTTGACGGTCAGGCGCACGCGGATGCTATCTCCTGCGGCAACGGGTGCCATAAAGCGCAGGTTATCAAGGCCGGTATTGGCAAGAACCGGACCGGGATCAGGTTGCACAAAAAGCCCCGCCGCAAAGCTCAGCAGCAAGTAACCATGCGCGACACGACCGGGAAAGAACGGATTGGCCTTGGCGGCTTCGTCATCCATGTGCGCGTAAAACGTGTCGCCGGTGAAATGCGCAAATGTTTCGATATCCTCCAGCGTGATTTCGCGGGAGGGAGAGTTGAAGGTTTCTCCCAGCCCGACCTCATTGAAAGTACGGGTAAAGGGATGGTCTTTGTGCGTGATCTCGGACGCGCCCGGCACCCATTGGTCGCTGATCGCGCTCAGTATGTCAGGACTGCCCTGAACCGCGGTGCGCTGCATATAATGCATGACGCCTCTGATGCCGCCCAATTCCTCGCCACCACCAGCGCGGCCGGGACCGCCATGAACCATATGAGGCAAAGGTGCGCCGTGGCCTGTGGCTTCCGCCATTGAAGTGCGATTGTTGAAATAAAGACGGCCATGAAACGTCGCACTCCCCAGCGTAATTTCCCGCGCAACATCACTGTTGTTGGTGATCACGGAAGCAACAAGCGAGCCTTTGCCCTTGTTCAGCAAGTCGATGGCATGTGGCAGATCGCGGTAAGGCATAATTGTCGAGACGGGACCAAAGGCTTCGGTGTCGTGGACACGCACGGCTGCATCGGGATCAGCGCAATGAAACAACATGGGCGGAACAAACGCGCCTTTGTTCTTGTCGGCACCTTTTACGGTAAATTCATCCATATTACCGGAAACTATCTCAGCTTCCGCCTGTATCAGAGACGCTTTTTCGAGAACGTCCTGTTTCTGACTGGCGGATACCAGCGCGCCCATCCGAGTGTCTTCGAGACGCGGATCACCCACGGCGATTTTCGAAAGACGGCCTTTCAAAGCTTCGATAACAGGCTCTATCAGGGCATCAGGCACCATAATCCGGCGGATCGCGGTGCATTTCTGACCTGCCTTTGCGGTCATCTCGCGCTGCACTTCCTTGACGAACAGTTCAAACTCGGGCGTGTCAGGTGTTACATCAGTGCCCAATACGGAGGCGTTCAGGCTGTCCTGTTCCGATGCAAAGCGGACGGAATTTTCCAGCAGCACCGGATTTGCCCGCAGCTTGAGCGCGGTGTCAGCGGAGCCTGTGAAAGCCACCGCATCCTGACAACCGAGATGATCCAGCATATCACCCAGACCGCCGCTAACGAGTTGCAAAGAACCCTCGGGCAACAGGCCGCTTTCAAGCATCATACGAACACAAGCTTCGGTTACATAGCAGGTAGCTGTGGCTGGCTTTACGATCGCGGGTACACCTGCAAGCAGGGTCGGGGCCAGTTTTTCTAGCATGCCCCAGACAGCGAAATTGAACGCGTTTATATGGACTGCAACGCCTTGCAGAGGTGTGCATATATGGCGCCCCATAAATGCACCGGTGCGGCCTAATTGCTCGGGCGGGCCATCCAGAAACACATGACCGTCCGGCATCTCGCGCCGGCCCTTGGAGGCAAACACCAGCATGGTCCCGATCCCGCCGTCCACGTCGATTTTGTGGTCGCTCAGCGTGGCACCCGTATCATAGCTCAGATCATAAAGAACCTGCTTGCGCTCCATCAGGTACATCGCGACTGCCTTAAGCATGCGGGCGCGGTCGTGGAAAGTAAGCTTGCGTAATGCGGGGCCGCCGACATCACGAGCATAACCAAGCATCGCCTGAACGTCTAAGGCCGACGTGCCCGCCTGCGCTATGACGTCGCCGGTGATGGCGCTGGCAATCTCTCGTGCGCCACTGTCAGGCGCGATCCATTGACCAGCGGCAAAGCTTTGAACGTCGAGCATGGGGCGGCTCCTTAATGGGTGTCGTAGTCGACAACAAGTTTGTCAGTAAGCGGGTAAGATTGGCACGACAGGACATAGCCGCGCTCCACTTCATAGTCTTCGAGCGCGTGATTGCTGATCATCTCGACTTCACCTTCGATGACCTTGCACATGCAGGTGGAGCACACGCCAGCCTTGCAGGCAAAAGGTGCGTCCTGTCCGTTCGCAAGCGCGGCTTCCAGAACCGATTGGCCTTTTGGCATCTCAAAGCTGCGCTGCGCCCCTTCGATAATCACCGTGAGCTCTGTGCCCTTCTGACCTTCGCTGCGTTTTGCCATCTCCTGTTTGGCAAGCTGGCCTTGCTGGCTTTCGCTGAACAGCTCGAATTTGATCTGATCAGGCTCTAACCCGTGGGATTTCAGGCTATCCGCAATCGCCAGCATCATCGGCTCAGGACCACAAATGAATGCGGTTGTGATCCCGTCGACGTCTATCCAATGCTTAAACAACGCTTCGCATTTTTGCTGATCCACGCGGCCGGTAAACAGGTCAATATCCTGACCGGATTCGAGCATATGGATGATTGTGAGCCGACCCATATAGTGGTTCTTGAGGTCCTCTAGCTCCTCTCGGAACATGATCGTGTTTACCGCGCGATTGGCATAAACAAGCGTGAAGGTGCTTTGCGGTTCACGCTTCAGCACCGTTTTGAGGATCGACAGCACCGGCGTGATCCCAGACCCACCTGCAAAACCCAGATAGTTTTTCGCTGTATCAGGCTCTAATGCAGTGAAAAACTTACCTTGCGGCGGCATTGCATGCAGCGTGTCCCCGACTTTCAGTTCGGTGTTGGCGAAGGTGGAAAAAGCACCGCCGTCTACACGTTTGATACCCACTTGCAGCTTGCCGTCATCAAGGCCTGCACAAATCGAGTAGTTGCGGCGCAACTCTGTCCCGTCGAAATCCTGTTTGAACGTCAGATACTGACCTTGTGTGAAATCGAACGCTTGCGGATTTTCCGGCTCAAGCGTGAGGACCACAGCATCGCGGATCGTGTGGTGGATATCAGTCACTAATAAGGGGTGAAACTGGCTCATGTCAGCGCCTCAGATACATTTGAAATAGTCGAAGGGTTCGAGGCAATCGGTACAACGCCACTGTGCTTTGCAGGGCGTCGAACCGAACTGGCTAATCTTTTCCACGGCCCTGGATTTGCAATGAGGGCAATGCTGCGGACCACCTGCGGGTTGGGGCGGTGCAATGCCGTACGCCTCAAGCTTGGCTTTGCCGCTCTCGGTGAGCCAGTCCGTCGTCCATGCCGGCGACAATTGCCGTTTTAAAGTCAGGTTTTCGATGCCCCGTTCGCGCAGAGCGGTTTCGATGTCCAGATTTATAATGCTGGTCGCGGGGCAACCTGAATAGGTTGGCGTCACGGTGACTTCCAGTGTGTCACCCTGCCATTGCACATCGCGGATGATCCCCAGATCCGTAAGAGATATCACCGGAATTTCCGGATCTGGCACATCAGAAAGCCATGACCAAACAGTCTCTAACGCTGGTTTTTCTATCACCATGTCGCATCCGGATAGGCGCGTTGCAGCCATTGCATTTGCGTCAGCATATGACCTAGATGCTCAGTATGGCGCACACCGTTCTTGCCACCTTTGTGAGTGAAGTCGTCTTCGGGTCTGGTCAGTGTCGCCTCTGACAAAACATCGGAAAGGTGTGCGTCGAACGCAGGACGCAGTGCGGCGGTATCGGGTGCTAGACCCTGTTCTACCATCGCGTTGTCTACATCATCGGACAGAAACATCTCGCCCGCATAGGGCCAAAGCCGATCAAGGGCTGCTTGCATGCGGTTATGGCTTTCCTCTGTCCCGTCACCAAGACCAATTACAGTGTCCTGAGACCGCTCAAGGTGGTACGTGACCTCTTTGACTGATTTCTCCGCAGTTGCTGCAATCTGGTCGTGAGAAGAGGTCATCAGTCCCTTAAGCATCAGCAGATGCCAGCTGTCGAACAGGAACTGCCGCATCATCGTCTGACCGAAATCTCCGTTGGGTTGCTCAACCAAAAGGACGTTCCTGAAGTCCCAGGCATCGCGGTGAAACGCAAGCGCATCGGCATCACGTTCCTTTCCTTCGACCTCCCCGGCCAGACCAAGCCACAGTTGCGTCTGACCGATAAGGTCAAGTGCGGTATTGGCGAGGGCAATGTCCTCTTCGATCACCGGTGCAACGCCGCACCATTCGGATACGCGATGACCCAAAACCAGCGTATTATCACCCAATCGGCACAGATATTCGAACAGCGGGTCGGTCACATCGCCCCCACTTCGTCAGGAATGTCGAAGAATGTGGGGTGGCGGTATACCTTATCGTTCGCTGGCTCATAGAGCGCACCCTTTTCTTCGGGGGAGGAGGCAGCGATGGCCGATGCTTCAACAGCCCAAATGCTCACGCCTTCGTTGCGACGAGTATAGACGTCGCGGGCGTTTTTGATCGCCATCTCAGCGTCTGCCGCGTGCAAGGATCCAACGTGACGATGGCTCAGGCCATGCTGCCCCCGAATGAAAATCTCCCAAAGGGGCCATTCGGTTTTACGTGTCTCTGCATGTTCGGTTGCTTTGGTTGCCTTGTAAGGACTTGATTCAGGGCTGCTCATTTCAGTTACTCCGCCGCCATTTTTGCACTGCGCTTCTTGGCGGCATGGGCCAGCAGACCCTCACGCACCCAGCGACCGTCATCCCACGCCTTGTTACGTGCTTCCAACCGTTCCGTGTTGCAGGGGCCATTGCCCTTGAGCACATCAAAGAACTCTTGCCAGTCGGGTTGGGCAAAGTCGTAATGACCGGTTTCTTCGTTCAGCTTGCAGGTCTCGTCCGGTATCGTCAGGCCAAGATACTCGGCTTGCGGGGCGGTCTGATCCACGAATTTCTGGCGCAACTCATCATTCGAATTCATCTTGATCTTCCACGCCATGGATTGCGCGGAATGAACAGATTCTGCATCCGACGGGCCGAACATCATCAGCGCCGGGCCCCAGAAACGATTGAGCGCATCCTGCGCCATTTTGCGCTGTGCCTCCGTGCCGTTGGCCATCTTCATCATGATGTCGAAACCCTGCCGCTGGTGGAAGGATTCCTCTTTGCAGATGCGGACCATCGCACGGGCATAGGGGCCGTAAGACGTACGCTGCAAAGGCACCTGATTCATAATCGCGGCACCATCGACCAGCCAACCTACAGCTCCCATATCGGCCCATGTTAGGGTCGGATAATTGAAGATCGAAGAATACTTCATCTTGCCAGAAAGCAGATCACGGGTGAGATCGTCACGCGTGACACCCAGCGTTTCGGCGGCACAGTAAAGATACAGGCCATGACCGGCTTCATCCTGCACCTTGGCAAGAAGTATCGCTTTGCGCTCCAGCGTGGGTGCGCGTGTGATCCAGTTGCCTTCGGGCAGTTGGCCTACAATCTCCGAATGGGCGTGCTGACCGATCTGGCGGATCAGGTTCTTGCGGTAGCCTTCCGGCATCCAGTCCTTTGGCTCAATCTTGCCGCCCGCGTTGATGCGTTCCTGAAAGGCGCGTTCTTGCGGTTCCATTTCATCAAGGGATTTGACCCCCTGACCGGTAGACTTGATCATCTGTGCATACATCGTTCAGGTCCTTTCAAGAATGAGCAGCGTTTTCAGGTGCGCTCTAAGATCATGGCGACGCCCTGACCTACACCCACACACATGGTGCAAAGGGCATAGCGGCCGCCGGTTCGTTTCAGTTGCAGGGCTGCAGTCATCACCAGACGTGCGCCGGACATGCCCAGCGGATGGCCGATGGCAATAGCGCCGCCGTTGGCGTTAACGTGCGGGGCATCATCCGCCACGCCAAGTGCGCGCAGAGTGGCGATACCTTGCGAGGCAAATGCCTCGTTCAGTTCGATCACGTCCATTTGGTCGATCGTCAGACCGGCGCGTGCAAGCACCTTCTGACAGGCCGGGATCGGACCGATGCCCATGACACGAGGCTCAACACCAGCGGCAGACATGGCGACAACGCGGGCGATGGGTGTCAGGTTGTGATCTTTGGCGGCCTGTTCAGAAGCCAGCAACATAGCGGCGGCACCGTCATTGACGCCAGACGCGTTGCCCGCCGTCACAGTGAGGTCGGCACCGTTGATGCCACGCAGTTTACCCAACTTTTCAAGTGCTGTATCGGGGCGAGGATGCTCGTCGCGGTCTACGGTAACCGGATCGCCTTTGCGCTGAGGAATAGTGACGGGCGTAATTTCTTCTGCAAACACACCGGCAGCATCGGCAGCAGCCCAGCGTTGCTGGCTGCGGTAGGCAAACGCATCCTGATCGGCACGGCTTACATCATAGTCCGCGGCGACATTATCGGCAGTTTCAGGCATCGAATCGACACCATACTGTGCTTTCATCTTGGGGTTCACAAAGCGCCAGCCGATGGTCGTATCATAAACTGCATTCCCGCGAGAGAACGCGGTTTCGGCTTTCGGCATCACAAAGGGCGCACGGGTCATGCTTTCGACACCGCCCGCGATGGCCAGATCGATATCGCCTGCACGGATCGCACGGGATGCGGCACCTACAGCATCCATTCCGGACGCGCATAACCGATTGATTGTGGCACCGGGGACATCCACAGGCAGGCCAGCAAGAAGAGACGCCATACGCGCCACGTTGCGGTTGTCTTCACCGGCCTGATTGGCACAGCCCATGATAACGTCGTCCACACGTGACCAATCCACATCCGGGTTGCGCGCCATCAAGGCTGCGATCGGTATTGCTGCCAGATCATCGGCACGCACCGAAGAAAGGCTTCCACCGAAACGTCCGATTGGTGTGCGCTGCGCGTCACAAATAAAAGCTGTCATAGTAAGTTCCCCATTCTCTCAAGAAAATATGGGAACAGGAGCAATCTGGCAAGTTAAATGTTACGAAAAAATCGTGGGTGAAAAAATTCGGTAACGTATCATCTAGCGGAACGTGTTTCGCACACCGCTGGTTGCCACAATGGCGCGCGCTGTGTCCAACTGCGGGCCAGTGTCCATTTTGTGGGTACATGACGCGATAGGCGGCGCAACTTGGCGCGCATGTCTGATCTGGGCGCGCCTCACGATATCTTTGATGTCAGCGACACTTCGCTGAACGGTTCGGCAAACGGCATGCAAGCGCATCACGCGATCTTCGTCTATCTCCGTGAAACCTGGCCGACAGACCACACTGTCGAATGCAGAGCTCAGGTTCTCAAGCTGTAAATCGGCCATAGACGAAAAGTAGTGCAGATCATCAAAGGCAAGCTGGTCCTGAAGCGCTGACTGCTCTCGCGGCAACTTCATGGCGGTTGCAATAATGCGGTCTTCGTTATCAGGTCCGTTTGCATGTTGAAGCGTTGTCTCCCACAACACGTCGCCGTTTTCATCTGTATAGGTGTATGAGAAACGGACAGTCTCCCCTGTTCGTATGCAGTTTCGGTAGTACGATATCGCTTCTTCTGGCATCCCGGTTGAGGCGAGCCGAATGATTGGTTGGCCTAGCAAGTCGTGGCGGGACGTGCCTGAAAGCTCTTCGAACGCGCGGTTGAGGGTCGCGAGAATGAAACTCTCTCTTGGACCGGTCCGTTCAATGACAAACATCGGCACAGAAAATTGGTCGAGAAGTTCTTCCAGTTTTGGTATTGATAGCGTCTGAAACATCGCATTTCCTTTTTCGGTACGAAAATGGATAGAAATGAAAGGTAAACAAAGGTTTGCTAGAACACATAAATTTGCCTGCGATGTGGAAATCGTCTGATAACCCAGCGGTAGGATGTGCAACCGGTGTAGTAGGAAGGCAGCAAAGATGTTTCTAAAAAATGCGTGGTATGTTGCGGCTTGGGGTCACGAGATAACTGATACTTTGCAGCAGGTTATCGTGCTGGAAGAAAAGATATGCATGTTTCGCACCACAGCTGGCGAGGTGATCGCGCTGGAGGATGCATGCCCACATCGCAAGCTGCCGTTATCCAAGGGACGTATCAAGGGCGAGACGGTTGAATGCGGGTATCACGGCCTGACGTTTGATTGTGCGGGTCAATGTGTCTGGGCACCCGGTGGTGGGCGTATCCCGTCACAGGCGCAGGTGCGCGCTTACCCGATCGAAGAACGCTACGGACTGGTCTGGATCTGGATGGGCAACGCAGCGATTGCCGATCCGGACGACATTATGGAGATCGCCAACTTCGACGATCCGGCATGGGGCCTCAACACAGGTGCGGCCATGCATCTGAACTGTCATTACTTGCTGATGTGCGACAACCTGCTGGATCCCACACATGTCGCTTGGGTGCATCAAGGGTCCTTTGCGGCACCTGCGACCAAGGACACACCGCTGCGTGTGACCAAAACGGAGAATGGTGTGATTGTTCATCGCTGGATGATGGATCACGCGCCTGCACCATTCTACAAAAAGATCGTAGCGTTTGAGGGGAACTGCGACCGTTTGCAGCATTATGAAGTGCGCTATCCCGGCCATGCGTTGATCCGCGCCGTGTTCACGCCGGCGGGTACAGGTGGTGTCGATGGTCCGTTGCATGAGGATACATTCATCATGGACAGCTATAACTTTATGACACCGATCAGCGCGACAGAAACGCGGTATTATTGGTTCCAGCTGCGCAATCTACGTCCCGACGATGAGGCCCTTTCCGAGATGATGTCCGAAGACGTGCGCCATGCTTTTGAAGAAGACCGCGCCGTTCTGGATCAGGTCCAGATCGGTATGACAGAGAAGACCTCACCGCATATTGATTTGAGTATCGACGCAGGACCGCTCAGATTCCGCAGACAGCTTGAAGCGATGATCGCTGAAGAAGCGATGATCGCTGAAGAAGCGATGGTCGATGCCAAAATGCGCGGCTAGCGTGTTGTCAAAGGGAACTCCGATGGAATTGAACGCAGATTTTACCAGACGGGTTGCCGTGCAATCCAGCGCACTGGATTGGCAGGCTTCTCCGATGCCGGGTGTGGACAGGCGCATGCTGGACCGGATCGGCGATGAAGTGGCCCGCGCCACCAGCATTGTAAGATACGCGCCCGGTTCCTCCTTCTCTGCTCATACCCATTCGGGTGGTGAGGAATTCATCGTGCTCGAAGGCGTTTTTCAGGATGAGCACGGAGATTACCCCGCAGGGACCTATGTGCGCAATCCGCCGACGACGGCACACACACCGGGATCTGCGAGCGGGTGCACCATTTTCGTAAAGCTTTGGCAATTCGATCCCGAAGACCGCACACAATTCCATCTGGACATGAGCGCAGCAGCTCAAGAGGGACATGCCGTTTTGCACGAGGATGCACGCGAAAAGGTCACGTACCATGAGCTGCGCGCGGGCGAGGATATGAGTCAAGAAGGTCCCGGAGGGACGGAAGTGCTCGTGCTATCCGGTTCGATCAGTGAAAGCGGTGACACCTTGGATCAGGGTGGTTGGTTACGCCTGCCTGACGGGATGGCATTGGACCTGACTGCGGGGGCTGATGGCGCAACCTTGTGGATGAAGACGGGACACCTGCCGTTCGCTGCGGCGCCCGACGTCTGATCTTCCATGACGCAAACGCTTATTATCGGCGCGGGCCTTTCAGGCTTGCGTGTCGCGCAGGCGCTTGAGGCGCAATCTAAAGAATACCAGCTGGTAGACGCCCGCGACAGGTTGGGCGGGCGCATCAATGCTGCGCATTATCAGGGTGCCGCTTTTGATCTGGGGCCGGCATGGTTCTGGCAAGGCCAACCGCGCATAGCGACATTGATCAATCAGCTTGGCCTGCAGGTGTTTGAGCAATACGCACAGGGCGATCTGATGTACGAAGACGGCCAGGGGCAAGTGCAGCGCGGGCAGGGGATGTCGGCGATGCAGGGATCGCTACGGGTCGCGGGTGGCTTTACGGCGCTTGTGGAGGCGTTGGCTCAATCCATTCCCCAACGGCGTATTCGTTTGAAGCAAACCGCAACGGCGATCCGGCGTATCGAAGAGCGTGTCGAGGTGACCTTTGCCGACGGTTCGATCATCACGGCAGAGCGGATCGTTTTCGCCATGCCACCCAGATTGGTGGGGGACCTGCGGTTTGATCCTGTCCTGCCGGATAAGGTCACGACTACATTTCGAAATGTCCCGACGTGGATGGCCGGACAGGCCAAGGCGCTTGCGATCTATGATGCCCCGTTCTGGCGCGAAGCGGGGCTGTCGGGTGACGCAATGAGCAGGCGAGGACCGATGGTCGAAATCCATGACGCTTCTGCGATGATGGATGGGCCATACGCCCTGTTCGGATTTATCGGTGTGCCACCTGCCATGCGGACGGATCAGACGGCGTTAAAGGGGGCCGTTATTGAACAACTTGGTCGGTTATTTGGTGCGCAGGCTTTGACACCCGCCAAGTTCATCATCGCGGACTGGGCGCAAGCGAAAGAAACCGCGACGCAAGCCGATCAGATGCCACTGATGCAGCATCCGGTTTATGGCTTCCCGCCGGCGCTTGATAACCTTTGGGACGGAAGGCTCCAGTTCGCTGGCACAGAGGTTGCGCAGCAATTTGGTGGCTACCTCGAAGGCGCGTTGGAAGCTGCTGAGGATGTTTTGTTACGGATGGGTGAGTAGGGTCTGAATCGACTGCTTCTTAGGCCCCTATCGGCAGACGACGCTCTACCAGACGCGCCATGATCGATGCACCCACAGGCAAAAGCTCCGGCCCAAGCACAAACCCCGGATTATGCAGGGGCATCGTGCCCATGTGTCCCACGCGGCAGTAGGCACCGGGCACAACCTTGAGCATATCGGCAAAGTCCTCTGACCCTGTCGCGGGCTGGGCGTCATCAGAGACATTTTCGGCACCGACGATATCGGCGGCGGCTTCCATATAGGCATCTGACAGACTGTCGTCGTTGACCAACACATCGAAGATGTTGCGCAGATCAAGGGTGATTTCGACGCCATACGCTTTGGCAAAGCCATCGCAGAGATCCTGCATCCGCGCCTCGGCCAGTTCGATTACCTCGTCTTTGAAATAGCGGATTGTCCCTGCCAGCGTCGCGGTATCAGGAACGATGTTATAGGCAGAACCGGAATGGATTTGCGTGACAGACACAACGCAAGCATCCAGCGGTGCCACGTTGCGCGAGACGATTGACTGGATTTGCCCGACAAGTGCAGAGGCGATCACCACCGGATCACGGCTCGCTTGAGGCATTGCCGCATGGCTGCCGCGCCCTTGCACATGAATGTCGAAAAAGGATGCGCCCGCCATCGCGGTACCTTTGCAGATGGCGAATTTTCCGGGCTGACCATCGGGATAATTGTGCATGCCGTACACTTCATCGACTGGAAAGCGGTCGAACAGCCCTTCGGCGATCATGCCGCGCGCGCCGCCCAAACCTTCTTCGGCAGGCTGAAAAATCACCACGGCGGTGCCGTCAAAATCGCGGGTAGCTGCGAGGTGCTTGGCCGCGCCGAGCAACATGGTTGTGTGACTGTCGTGACCGCAGGCGTGCATGACGCCAGGATTTTTGGAGGAATACGCCAGGTTCGTCTGTTCATCAATCGGCAGCGCATCCATGTCGGCACGCAAACCGATGCGCTGCTTGCCATCGCCTTTGCCTTTGATAATGCCCACAACGCCGGTTTTTGCGATGCCCTCGTGCACTTCATCCACGCCGTAAGCGCGTAGTTTTTCAGCGACGATGCCCGCTGTGCGGACTTCGGTAAATCCAATTTCGGGGTGCGCGTGCAAATCCTCGAATATCTCGGTCAGCTCGGCTGTGCTTTCGTCGATGATTGGCAGAATTCCCATAGCAAGCGCTCCTTGTAATTGGTTCAGGACACGTTTGACCGGAATCGGCCAAGGTGCAAGCCGACTCAGACAGCGATGCCGGACCCGAATTCAACGTTTGTCCCCGGTGCCGCCTCAAGCAGCAGGCGGGTGTATTCCTGTGTCGGGTTGGCAAAGAGCGCTTCGGTTGGTCCCTGCTCTACCACTACGCCGTTTTGCATCACCATCAGGCGGTCGCAGATTTGGGCAGCGACGCGTAAATCGTGCGTGATGAACAACATGGCGAGCGCATATTTGTCGCGAATGTCATCGAGCAGCTCCAGCACCTGCGCCTGTACGGAAACATCCAAAGCGGAGACTGCTTCATCCGCGATCAGGATTTCAGGTTTCACCGCAAGAGCGCGCGCAATGCAAATACGTTGCCTTTGGCCGCCCGAGAACTGGTGCGGATAGCGTTCGAGCGCATCTGCCGACAGACCCACAAGCTCCATCAGACCGCGGGCCTCCGTGATCGCCTGCTCTTTGGTGACGCCGAAATTCATCGGCGCTTCGATCAGGGACATCCCGATCGTTCGGCGGGGGTTGAGCGAGCGGTAGGGGTCCTGAAATACGATCTGGATGCGCGAGCGGATCGGCCGCAGGCGGCTTTCCTTGAGGGTCGCAATTTCGGTACCTTGCAGGTTGATCGTGCCGCTGGTCGGACTGATCAAGCGCGCAATACAACGCGCGACCGTTGATTTGCCAGATCCGCTTTCACCGACAATGCCAAGCGTTTCGCCGCGCACAACGTCCAAATCAATATCCTTGGCCGCATGCACAATGCGGTCGCGCGACAGGATGCCTGTGCGTCCATAGATTTTGTTCAACCCACGCACTGTAATCGCCGGATCGCCCACAACGGGTGTTCGGGACGGCGGTGTCATCGACGGAACCGATGACATCAGCATCTGCGTGTAGGGTTCTGACGGGTACTGTAGGATCTGCTCACGCGGGCCTTGTTCGATGATGCGCCCGTTTTGCATGACAACGATGCGGTCAGCGATTTCGGCGACGACGCCGAAGTCGTGGGTGATGAACAAGACACCCGTGCCACGGCGTTCCTGCATTTCCTTGACCAGTTTCAGTATTTGCGCCTGCGTGGTCACATCAAGAGCAGTGGTGGGTTCGTCAGCGATCAGGAGAACGGGGTCGAGCACCAGCGCCATGGCGATCATGATGCGCTGTCGCTGTCCTCCCGAAAGTTGGTGTGGAAAGCTGTCGACCATGCGTTCTGGATCGGGCAGATGAACGGCTTCCATAATCTCGATCGCGCGATTGCGACGGTCTGATTTGCTCAGGTCGGTGTGGATTTCCAGAACTTCACCAATCTGTTCGCCGACGCGCGTCACAGGGTTCAGTGCGGTCATCGGTTCCTGAAAGATCATCGCCATCTTCGTGCCGCGCAAATCGCGCAGGCGGTTGGGCGAAGCCGCCAGAGTATCTTCGCCCTGCAATTGGGTTTCGCCCGCGCTGGGCTTCAGCTCTTTCGGGAGCAGACCCATCACAGCCTGTGCAGTGACTGATTTTCCCGACCCGCTTTCACCGACAACACAGACCAACTCCCCCGCGCCAACGGAGAACGAGATATCCTCAACCGCATTCATGCGATCAGAGGAGCCGGGCAGGCGAACGGTCAGCCCTTTGACATCGAGTACATTTGCCATCTGCTACACCCGCTTGGAAAAGCGCGGATCCATCGTGTCGCGCAGACCGTCGCCGAGGATGTTCACGGACAAAACGGTGAGTCCCAGAATGATGCCGGGATAAAGGATGTTATGTGGATGTAGTTGGAACACCTGACGCCCTTCGGCCATGATGTTACCCCACGTTGGAATATCCGGCGGGATACCGATGCCCAGAAAGCTGAGGATCGCCTCAACAATGATGGCGCTGGCGACGATAAATGTGCCTTGGACGATCAGCGGGGCGAGGGTATTTGGCAGAACGTGGCGGATCAAAAGGGTTGGTGTGGGCGTACCAGCGGTTATCGCCGCCTCCACGTAGGGCTCTTCGCGGATCGAGAGCACGACAGACCTGACCAAACGCACGACGCGCGGTATTTCTGAAACAACGATGGCGATGATGACCGACAGAAGCCCCGCAGAGAACAGCGAGACAACAGCAATAGCCAAGAGGATCGCGGGTATGGCCATCATCCCGTCCATGATCCTCATGATAATGCCGTCAGCCCAGCGGAAATACCCCGCAATCAGCCCGATGAGCGTGCCCATAATGATGGCAATTCCGGCGACCGACACGCCAACAATCAGCGACGTGCGCGCGCCATAGACAACACGGCTATAGATATCGCGGCCCAGCGTGTCCGACCCCATGCGGTATGTAACCGGTATTTTCTGGCCGGTGTCATAGTCGCGGATTGTGGTTTCAAACCCGGGCGGCTTGTTACGGTTGGAGGGGCTGATGCCGGAGGGATCGCGGGTATCAAGGAAGGGTGCCAACAGACCGATCAGCACAATCACCAGCGCCAGTCCTCCGCCGATCAAAACGGATGTATTGGAGAAAACACGGCCAAGGGTCTGGCGGAACGGAGATTGGTCAACGGCGGCCATCAGTAGCGGATCCTTGGGTCGAGAAGAGTATAGCTGACATCCACAGCAAGATTGATCAGCACATAAACAACAGAGAAAAACAGGATCACGGCCTGAATGGTGGGGAAGTCACGGTTCAGAACTGCTTCGACCGTCAAAAGCCCCAGACCGGGAATGGTGAAGACGCTTTCAGTTACGACAACGCCGCCGATCAGGATCGCGATGGCAAGGCCGATCACGGTGACAATCGGTACCGCAGCATTGCGCAGGGCATGGCGCATCAGGACGCGAAATTCTGTCTGGCCTTTGGCGCGGGCGGTGCGGATGTAATCTTCGCCCAGTACCTCAAGCACCGAAGTGCGTGTCATGCGTGCGATGAAAGCGACAAAGATCACCGAAAGGGCAATGGCGGGCAGGATCAAACGGTAAAGCCAGCCGCCCACGCCGTCCCCTATGCGTTGGTACCCTTGAACCGGCAACCAGCCCAGTTGCACCGAAAAGATGTAAACAAGCCCGTATCCGATCACAAAGACCGGCACGGAAAAGCCGATAACAGAAAAGCCCATGATGCCACGATCAAGCCAGCTGCCCTGTTTGTAGGCTGCAAGCGTGCCGAAGGGCACAGCGATCAGGACAGTCATTATGATGGTGAGCAAGGACAGGGACAGCGTCGGTTCTATCCGTTGCAGTATCAATTCGCTGACCTGCTTTTTGTAGTAAAAACTTTCGCCCAACTCAAAGCGGAGCATGTCGGAAATCCAAAGGCCGAACTGTTTCCAGAGCGGTTGATCAAGGCCAAGCTTGTTGCGGATTTCTGCGATCTGCGCGTCATTTGCAAAGTCGCCGGCAAGCATCGCTGCAGGGTCGCCGGGTGTCAAACGCAGCAAAAGGAAAATGAAGACAGCGACGAAGAGCATCACCGGAATGGTCGCCAGTATGCGTTTGATTAGATAGCTGGCCATGCGCCCCTCAGAGATGTGTACCGTATGGTGCCCCCGAAGCTGGTCCGGGGGCAATAGGTTCTGCGTGGTGTCAGGCCGCGACCCGAAAGGGGGCAGCCCGACAGGCGATCAAAAGCTTATTGCTTTTCGATATTCCAGAGAGCGAAGATACCGCCGTTGAGGAAACCTTGCACGTTGGAACGCAGCACGGTCGGAGTGTTGAACTGACCCAAGTGCACGTGGGTTGGATACTCGACCCATGCGGCCTGAACCTGCTCTACGATTGCTTTTTGATCATCGAAAGATGTGGAGCGCGCAAAGTCGTCCCGCAGCTTTTCGATATTGTCATCGCAAGGCCAGCCAAACAATGCGTTGTCACAGCCGGCATTCAGGAATGCCATCGCAAGCGGATTAAACAGGTCACCCGCATCCCATGCCGTTGCGAAAGCGTTCCAGCCTCCGTCAGCAGGCGCGTCCTTCTTGGAGCGGCGTGCCACCAGTGTGGACCAGTCCATAGACTGCATGTCGACAGTAAAGCCAACCGCTTCGAGCAGGTCTTTTGCAACTGGCGCAAGGTTTGTAAGAACCGGCACGTTGGTGGAGTGCATCAGCACAACGGGTGTGCCGTCATACCCTGCTTCTTCCAGCATCTTGCGCGCTGTTGCGAAGTCGGACTCCAGCAGGCCATCCATGTGCGCGGTTGTTTCGAACGGCAGGCCGCAGACGAACATTGCCTTGCAGGTCTGGTAGTAGTCCGGATCACCGATTGTCGCATCAAGGAAGTCTTCTTGATTGAATGCGTAGAGCACCGCCTGACGGATCTTGGGGTTGTCGAATGGTGGGTGCAGTACGTTGAAACGGAAGGTGTACTGCAGACCAGCAGGGTTGAAGATCGACGTATATGCATCGTCCTTACCTTCGATCAGCGGCAGCAGATCCGGTGGCATGCTTTCGATGATATCGACTTCACCCGCGAGCAGGGAGTTCACGGCCTGTTGCATGTCGCGGTTGGGTGTCCACTCAACGCGGTCGACCTTGGCAACTTTGCCGCCGGCAAGACCGTTTGCCGGCTCTGAACGCGGCACGTAGTCGTCGAACTTGTCGTAGACAACTTTGGTACCCGGCTCCCACTCTTCATTGTTGAACATGAACGGACCGGAACCGACGTATTCTTCGATCTGCTCTGAGCCCGGCGTTGCCGCAATGCGGGCGGGCATCATGAAAGGAACGTTAGACGAGGGCTTGGCCAATGCCAGCTCGATCAACCCGGTGGGTGTGTTGAGCGTGAAGGTCATCGTCTTGGCGTCGGTGGCCTCAAGACTGTCCACAAAGGTCATCATCTTTTGGCCCATGGCGTCTTTGCTGGCCCAGCGGTTGATGGAGGCGACTGTATCCTCAGCCGTTACATCCGCGCCGTCGTGCCATTTCAGGCCATCGCGCAGCGTGATCGTGACTGTCAGCCCGTCCTCCGACCGCGACACCGTATCGGCCATCTGCGGCTGGATCTCGCCTTCGGGGTCCAGCGTGAACAGCGTGTCATAGATCATGTAGCCGTGGTTGCGCGTGATGTAGGCAGTGGTCCAGATCGGATCGAGGATTTTCAATCCCGAGTGTGGTACCACTTTCAAAACTGTCTCTGCCTGTGCGGCAGGTGCGGTAGCAGCAAGTCCAACGGCCAGTGCTGCCGCAGCGGCAGCCCCCGTCAGTGCACCGCGTCGAAAAAAGTGCAGCATTATAGTCTCCCTGTTGGCGCGAAGTCTCCGCTCCGCATGGGTCCAACTAACCACCCTGCAGGTTGTTGAGTCAAACATTGAGCGTATACTGAATACAAATTTAACTTACGTAGGGGAAATTTATGGCTGATTCTGATATTTGGAAGCTGTCAGCCTGTGATCAGGCCGAAAGGATTGCAGCTGGTGATATGTCCGCGCGGGAAGCCGTCGGTGCGAGTATTGACCGCATGCAAGATCGCAATCCGGCAATGAACGCGGTTGTGGACGATCTATCGGAACAGGCGCTGGCACAAGCCGCAAAGCTGGACGGAAGATTTGCCAAGAGCGGTCCGGTGGGACCCCTGCATGGTGTGCCCGTGACCATCAAGGAAAACATCGACCAGGAGGGTCGCGCTACTCCCAACGGGGTTGCCGGCTTCAAAGACCTGATCGGCCCTGCGGACAGCCCGTTTGTGACTAACCTCAAGAACGCGGGCGCGGTTGTCATCGGGCGCACGAACACACCGGAGTTCTCTTTTCGCGGAACGACGGACAATCCACTGCATGGGCGGACGTTTAATCCATGGAACGATTGGGCGAGTGCGGGAGGGTCTTCCGGTGGTGCATCTTCTGCTGTGATGTCGGGCATGGGGGCGATTGCCCATGGCAATGACATCGGCGGATCGCTGCGTTTTCCGGCAACCTGTACCGGTGCCGCCACAGTGAAGCCGGGGCTTGGGCGTACACCTGCCTACAATCCTTCGCAGGTGGCCGAGCGTGGAATTCTGGCGCAAATTTCATCCGTACAGGGTGTGATCTGCCGTGAAGTGCGTGACGTCCGTCTCGCGATGAAATCGGCCATTGGCTATTCTCCAACCGATCCTTGGCAGGTGCCGATGCCCTGGGAAGGTCCACAGGTGGAAGGGCCGATCAAGGTGGGGATCACCCGCGAGACCTATGGCTTTGACATGGACCCGGCTGTTGACCAAGCGCTGACCAATGCTGCCGAGGCGCTGAAAGATGCCGGTTATCTGGTCGAAGAAATCAAGACGCCGGATGTCTTCGAGATCGGGACAGAGGGTACGCGTACGCTGTTCGGAGAGACCAAGGCAATGATGTTGGCGGTGATGCGTGAGCATGGCTCGCCGGAGTTCAACACGTATTTTGACCACTGCTTTGACATTGCGCCACCCTATGAGGGCGATGCGCTGCTGACCGCCTATGCGAAGCGCGCAATGTATGTGCGGCAATGGCTGGGGTTATTGGCCGAAACACCTTTGGTGCTAACGCCCTTTCTGCTGTCCCCGACCTATGCCCATGCGCGCGACTATGAAGGGCGCGAGGGGGCAGAAGAGATCATGTTGAAAGGGTTCTATTCCTTTGCGATGAACTTTATGGGGCTACCTGCGGGAAATGTGCCGGCCAACTACAATGACGGTCTGCCTGTCGGCGTGCAGATCGTTGGGCGGCGGTTCCGGGAGGACCTTATTCTGGATGCCTGCGAAGCGGTCGAAGCCCGTGTTGGCGTTATGGCGGAACGATTGTTCGAGCGTGGTTAATCAGAACGGGTTCTCAACTTTGGGCCAAAAATTTCCGTCCCGCTTGGTGTAGGGGATGTTCGCATAGTCCGGTGTGATCGCACCGGGTCCGTTGATGTAAATGACGTCGGACGCGATGGGCGCGAAACCCGCGTAGAAGTGTTGCGATGATTTGACGATCACCGCGTCAAGGCTTCCAAGGTCCAATCCCAGCTCTTTAAAGGCATCGGGGTGAAAGGCCTGTGTGCGTTTGTCGCTCAGCACCATATGCACACCGTCTGCCTCCAGCCAGACACCCGTGCCCATCGGCATCGCGGTGGCCCCCATCATTTGATGCATGCCAGTCTTGATCCCGCGAATTGTGACAGTCAGGTCTACCGGATCGCCAGAACAGACATCGACCTTGCCGCCCAGTCGCACCCGCATCGTGCCACCAACACCAACATCCTGACACATCCGGACCAGTACCGGATCCCAAAAGATGCCCAGCGCAACATTACGCATGCCACGGTCCAGCACCTGTTGCAGGACAAAAGTTGAATCGGCAGGTGCACCGCCACCGGCATTATCCGCAAAATCAGCCAACACCAGAGGCTTGTCCGTGCCTGTCTGCACCTTATCCAGTGCTTCCGAAATACTTGGCCAATCGGGGCGAAAGCTCTCGCGGTTGTCCCAGAGCCGTTTACCAAATTCCTGTGCAACGGCTGACGCCTTGTCCGCATCGCCATCGGTGATCGCCAGCATCCGCGCACCGACGCGTGCGCAATCTCCCCAAGGGAAACCGTGGCTGAGCGACAGCGACAGGATACCCTCCGATCCCTCACGCGCCATCATATCGTCAACGAACTCTCGCATAGGAGAGCGGGAGGTGTGGAACATGGCGATCATCCGGCAATCGTAGTCGCGCATCACCGGATTGATCTTTCCGGCTGCGGTGTCTGCGGCGAGCGTAAACAGTTCGCGCGCACGGTCGGGCCCGTCGGTGTGGGGGTATTCCTTGTAGCTGACAATCAGGTTCGCCGCCGACAACATCGCGTCGGTCAGATGGTTATGCGGATCAATCTCCAGCCCGACTGTCACATCCGGTCCGACAATATCGCGGACATGGGTCAGCAGATCACCTTCGCAATCGTCATAGCCTTCGGCGATCATGGCACCGTGCATGGTGAGCAATACGATGTCGGGTTTTGCTGCTTTCAAGTCTGCCAGAATATCGTCCCGAAAGCTCTCGTATGTGCTGCGGATTGTCGGACCGGCGGGTTGGGCAAAGGCACACAACCCTTCGGTCACTGACCAGCCTTCAGCTTCGGCCATATGGCGCCATTCGTGCATAGGTGCCGAGAAGAGGTTTGGTGGTTCCTGCGTTGCGTTTTTGCCAACATAGGCGTCTTCAAACGCAAGGGTGCCGGTGGGGATGGGTGAGAACGAATTGGTTTCGGTGGCCAGTCCGGCGATAAAGAGCTTCATGGGTCATCCCCCTCGCGATCTCTGCGTTTCTCTGACAGAGTTGCATCTCAACGCTGATGCGCCAACAGAAAAACCGATAAATGGGATAGGGGATTACGCTTTGGCGGCACCCAAGGCGGCGCGCAGGACCTCTCGATCACCGATATGGTTGGCAAGCGTCAGGATCAGGCGGGCGTTCAACGCATCGCTTTCATCCTTGCTTAGCCCGGTGTGTGCGGCGAGCAGTTCGTCGTAGAACCCGTCAGGATCAGGGATGTTCGGTGTGAGGATCAGTGGCATCGGATCATCCCTTTCCTATCGCGTTGTGCACAGCGACCGTGATCTTGGTCGCGTCAAGCTGTTTCCAGCGGGCGACCACATGTTGATCCGGGCGGATCAGATAGATCGCCGACGCCGCGTCCCCCAGATATCGCGCGCGCAGGTTCTCTGACGGTTCAGCGATATGCACCACATTAAGGTCGAAACCCGCGACGTGAATCGGATCTGGTGCGGTGCCGCCAATGGCAAGGATCTGAAAACGCCCTGTCAGATGATCCAGCAAAAAGCCGTCATCCACAGGGGCATCGGGGCAGGCAGCGCCTGGGCGGGACGCGACCGGACCTTGCAGATCATCCTCGCCGAACAACGGAAAGTCGTCGTAGACGCACGGGACGGACAGCCTGCCGGAATTTACCAAAGGCCGCGCAAATGCGTGTTTGCCAGCAAGGTCCAGCACGGCGTTACGAAACACCTTGGAGATGTCGGTTTTAGGCGTCATGAAATCGGTGGCACGAGAGGAGTTGAGGATATTTTCGTCCGCGCCATACCCGCGTTCATGCGCATAGGTGTCCAGCAACCCTTCGGGTGCGAGGCCTTTGAGTACAGCGTCCAGTTTCCAGCTGAGATTTTCGGCGTCCTGCATACCAGAATTCGCACCGCGTGCGCCAAAGGGGGACACCTGATGCGCGCTGTCTCCCGCAAAGAAGATGCGACCATGGCGGAAATCGCGCATGCGCCGACATTGGAAAGTATAAATCGACGTCCAGACAAGTTCATAGTCCGGCACGGTTCCTGTCTGGCTGGACAGCATCGCGTCCACACGGGCACGGATTTTGGCGGGGTCGAGCTCCGCCTTGCGGTCGATATCCCAGCCCAGTTGAAAGTCGATGCGCCAGATGTCGTCGGGCTGTTTGTGAAGCAACGCGGACTGGCCAGCGCCTTCAAAGGGCGGCTCGAACCAGAACCAACGCTCTGTCGGGAAGTCTGCTTTCATCCGCACATCGGCAATCAGGAAGTTATCCTCAAAAACCCGCCCCTCGAAATCGAGGCCAAGCATATCGCGGGTCGGGGAACGTGCCCCATCGCAGGCGATCAGCCAATCAGCCTCAAGCTTGTAAGCGCCATCCGGCGTATCGACGGTCAGCGTGACGTAGTCGCCGTGATCTTCAAGGTCTGTGACCTGATTACGGCCACGCAATTCAATCGGGGCTCCTTCGGCCTGCGCGGTTCGGATGCTTTCAGCAAGGTAGCGTTCAAAATAGGGTTGTTGCAGATTGATGAACGCAGGGTTGCGATGACCTGTTTCAGGTAGCAAATTGAACTCGAACAACGGATCTTCGGCGCGAAAAACACGGCCCACATTCCAGACCACACCTTTGTCCACCATCTTTTTCCCCGCGCCCAGACGGTGCGCAATGTCGAGGGTGCGTTTGGCAAAACAGATCGCTTTTGATCCGGTGCCGGCGCCATCGTGATCGTCCAGCACCAGAACCGGCGTGCCCATTCGGCCCAGGTCGAGCGCGATGCCGAGACCAACAGGCCCGCCACCGATAATCACAACCGGATGGCGTCGGGCAGGGCCGTCTTGTGCGGCGACCTTTTGATATGGATAGAGCTGGAATGTCGTCTCATACCGAACGGCAACCATCGGAACCTCCCTTGTCCTGACCGTGGTTTAACCCTGCAATTCTGCCCACATTTCCAGATCGCGTTTGTCGGTCCAGATGCGCGGATGCAGGATGCCGCGGGCCTCGTCGTAAGCACGCGAGACGTTGAAGGGCAGGCAGTGTTCGTAGATGGCGTAGTCTTTGAATTTGGGATCGCAGGAAGCCCGTACCGCATCCCATGCTTCTTTGAGCGACCCACCGCGCGCCGCCACTTTGGCAGCTGGTGCATACGTGCTGTCGACAAAGTCGCGGGTGCTGTCGATGGCACGCGCTACGGCGTCCTTGCCAATCAGTGCACCCCCACGACCGGGGGCAATCGCGTCAACGTCATAGGCCGCGATGTTGTCAAGCGTGCCGCCCCAATCGCCAAAATACCCGTCACCACAATAGCAGGCAGAGTGGTCCTCGACGATATCGCCGGTGAACATCACGTTCTCGTCCGGGACATGGATCACCGCGTCACCAGCCGTGTGGGCGCGACCGATGTGTTTGATATCCACACGGCGCTTGCCCAAGTAAACGGTCATGCTGTCGCTGAATGTGGTGGTCGGATAGGTCAGACCCGGAATGCTCTCATGGCCCTCGAACAGACGTGGGAAGCGTTGGAATTCACTGTCCCAATCTTCCTGTCCGCGCTCTTCGACCATACCACGCGCGACATCGGACATGATGATCTGATCGGCACCGTAAGCAGAGGCACCCAGCACGCGCACCGCATGATAGTGCGTCAGGACCACGTGCGTGATGGGCTTGTCGGTGACTTCACGCACCTTTTCGATGACCTTGCCCGCCAGTCGCGGTGTGGCTTGTGCTTCGACAATCATCACGCTTTCGTCGCCGATGATGACGCCCGAATTCGGATCGCCCTCGGCAGTGAAAGCCCACAGATCGCGGCCCACCTCGTCAAAGGTGATTTTCTTCTCGGTCATGTCCCCTTGGGATGCGAATGCCTTGGCCATGTGTCGTCTCCTTCGTGCCGCGATCTGGGCGGCGGTGTATTCAATTAACGTTTGTAGGGGTCATCAAGCGCGGGCAGCACTTTGCTGGTGCAGGTGCCGAACCCGATACGGTAGCCGTCCCCCTGTGCGCCGCCTTTGAGGGTGAGCGTGTCACCGTCTTCGACAAAGCTGCGTTCCTCGCCTGTGTCGAGCGTGAAGGGTTCCTTGCCACCCCAGCTGAGCTCAAGCAGAGAGCCAAAGTTTTCTTTCTCCGGACCGGAGATGGTGCCCGACCCAAGCAGATCGCCGGACTGCATCGCACAGCCGGATGTTGTGTGATGCGCCAGTTGCTGGGCGGCGGAATAATACATCTCGTTGTAGTTCGTCGTTGCGATAGTCGACGCGTCCTTTCCTTCGGGCGCGAGCGTGACTTCGAGATCAATATTATAAAGCATCGGCCCCACATCTTTGAGGTGATCCAGCAGTTCAAATTCGCGGTCGGGTGTGTCGCAGCGGAACGGCTCGAGCGCTGCACGGGTCACGATCCATGGGCTGATTGTGGTGGCAGTTGCCTTGGCCTGAAAAGGTCCGAGCGGCTGGTATTCCCACGCTTGAATGTCGCGTGCGGACCAGTCGTTCAGCAGTACATAGCCAAAGATGTTGGCGTCTGCTTCTGCGACCGTGATCGGCCCCTCGGAAGGGGTGCCCACAACAGCACCCATTTCAAGTTCGATGTCAAAGCGGGCGCACGGGGCAAAACGGGGTTTTTCATCGTTTGGCCCTTTGAGTTGGCCCCAAGGGCGGCGGATATCCGTGCCGGAGACAAATACCGAAGAGGCGCGACCGTTGTAGCCGATCGGAATGTGGAGCCAGTTCGGCGGTAGCGCGTTTTCGGCACCGCGAAACATCGTGCCAACGTTTGTCGCATGGTGGCGGCCTGCGTAAAAGTCGGTGTACTCGGAAACGGCAAACGGCATCTCAAGCCGAGCGTCCGACATTGGCACGAGGTGTTGTGCAACCTGTGCCTGTTCAGGCGCGTCAGCCGTCAAAAGCTCGATGAGACGCGCACGCAATGCATCCCACGCCTCGGTCCCCATCTCCATGACGTCGTTCCAATAGGGCACGTCAAAGACCGGCTCATCCGCGAGGGTAACAAGGCCAGCCTCTTCGACAGCCGCCATATCAAGGATCATGTCACCGATGGCCACGCCACAGCGTGCCTCAAGCGTATTGGTCGAGAAAACGCCATAGGGCAGGTTGTTGAGTGGGAAGTCGGTAGAGGCTGAATTGGCGCTCTCTACCCATGAGGTCATCAGTGTCATATTCGATCCTTGTCAGGAGTGTGGGCCATAGTGCCACCTTACGTAAGGTGGAGGTATCCTCCACCGGTATTTACCGGAGTGTCATTTCTTGCCGGGGGTGCCGTCAAACTTCTTTTCGATATCCGCCCAGCAATCGATGTAGTCATCCTGCAGTGGTGCTTCACCGGCGGCAAACTGCGTCAGGTGCTGGGGGAAACGTGTCTCGAACATAAAGCTCATGGTATTGTCGAGCTTTTCGGCCTTGAGATCGGCATTGGACGCGCCTTCAAAAGCGTTCCGGTCAGGACCGTGCGGCAGCATCATGTTGTGCAGCGACATACCGCCGGGTATAAACCCTTTGGGCTTAGCGTCGTACTGGCCGTAGATGTTGCCCATCAATTCCGACATGACGTTCTTGTGGTACCATGGCGGGCGGAACGTATCCTCGGCCACCATCCAGCGTTCGCGGAATAGGACAAAGTCGATGTTCGCAGTACCTTCCTGCCCCGATGGTGCGGTCAGCACGGTAAAGATGGAGGGATCGGGGTGGTCGAACAGGATCGCTCCAACCGGGCAATAGGTCCGCAGGTCATATTTGCAGGGCGCATAGTTGCCGTGCCACGCGACCACATCTAATGGTGAATGCCCGATCTTGGTTTCATGAAACTGCCCGCACCACTTCACAGTGACCGTTGAGGGCGCATCGCGGTCTTCGTATGCTGCCACCGGTGTCTTGAAATCACGCGGGTTTGCCATGCAGTTCGCCCCGATGGGGCCACGACCGGGCAGCTCAAATTTCTGGCCGTAGTTTTCGCAGACAAAGCCCCGCGCCGGGCCCTCAAGAACTTCGACGCGGTAGACCAGACCACGTGGAAGGATTGCAATCTCTTTCGGTTCGAGGTCGATAATGCCCAGTTCGGTGCAGAACCGCAGACGGCCTTCCTGCGGCACCACCAACAGTTCGGAATCGGCTGAATAGAAATAGGCGTCTTCCATGCTTTTGGTGACCAGATAGATGTGGCTGGCCATGCCGACCTGCGTGTTCACGTCACCTGCCGTGGTCATGGTGCGCATGCCGGTCAACCACGTCAGATCCTGATCGCTGTGCGGCACCGGATCCCAGCGGTACTGGCCCAGCGAGGTGACATCGTTCTGCACATGCGGGGCGGTTTTCCAGTAGGGCAGATCGATCCGCTCAAAACGGTGGGTATGTTTTACCGACGGCCGGATACGGTAGCACCAGGTGCGTTCGTTCTGGTGGCTGGGTGCGGTGAACGCGGTCCCTGAAAGTTGTTCGCCATAAAGCCCGTAGTTCGCCTTTTGCGGAGAGTTCATGCCTTGGGGCAGGGCATCCGGCAACGCTTCGGTTTCGAAATCGTTACCAAAGCCGGGCATGTATCCTGCAAGGGTGCCAACAGAAGTCGATGCCTGCTGCATCCCTGAAATCAAAGTCTGTTTGTTCATCTTGATTCCCTTTCGTTCAAAACCGTCATATTGGTTCTATTTGTAACTAACAACACATGAGTGTGCCGTTGACCGCTATCGTGACGGTACCCACCGGATAGCCTGCAAACTGCCGACCTAGGACAGTCAGAGGTAATATACCTAGATTATTGGTTTCAGCCCGAATTCAGCCAGCACAGGAGGTAGCCAACCAGCTACGTCCAAGCGCGCATGCCTAGAAGAATGCTTGAGATTTCGATCAGTTGCTCGACGCGGTTGCGACGACACCGAATGCAGAACCGATCAGGCCGAATACCGTGCGCACATTGCTGACGGGGCTTTCGGTAGCATAGACGACATCTTTTGGATTGATGTGGAATTTACCGGCGCTGAACAGGCCGTCCGCCGTCGACAAATCCATTGTAAACACGACCCTCTGGTTCGCGGGTCCGCTAACACCATCCGAGCGCAAGGCCCGTGCGGAGTATTCGCGAAGGATCAGAATACCTTGGATGTTGGCACGTGAATCAGACAAACCGCCCATAAGGGTCACCGCATCGATCGCCGTTACAGTATCGCTTGGAAAGGTAATAATCTCTTCTTTGCCTGTCGCGCCGAGTGCGAGAAAATAACGCTCATCTTCTGCAACGACGATCTTGTCACCGCTTACGAGGGTCGTATCCAGTTGCGGGGACCTGAGGAGTTTGCCAAGCGAAATCGCGTAGATGTCATTGCGGCGCAACAACCTGATCTGGGGGTTCTCGAAGGATTCCTTTGCACCACCGCCCAGCGTCAATGCGCTCAGTACTGTCATGTCGCGTTCTTCGATCGGGTAAGAGCCAGGATTGTTCACACCGGACACCACATCAACCGAATGACGTTTCCCTACTGCGGCACTTAATTGGACTTGGGCAGATGGCGAAACGGATGTGAACGCGTCTTGGATTTTCTGACGTGCGTTATGCTCGGTCATACCGCCGACGTTGATCGAGCCAACGTAGGGGAGGAAGATGCTGCCGTTTGTGGACACGCGGGAAACCTGAAGCTGCGCGACCTTCTGCTCTCTGGCTGTAAGCAACGAGTTTTCAGAACTGTCCCAGACCGCGATCGAAACTGAATCACCCGGAAGGATCACGCGGCCAATCGGCCCGCGGCGCTTGCCGATCCAGCTATAGTGTTTCACATCTCCGGTGCTGGGCCATTTTGCATAGCGGGGCAGCAGATCTTTGGTGATGGGATAGACGGCAACCTGCGGCTCTTCGGACTTTGACGTTTTGATGATTTCTGACTGTAACGCGGCGCCTCGCGGCAGGTTACACGCCGTCAACGTCAGGCTGAGTACGATTAGAATTGTGAATCTCAGGATTTGGAACATCTGCTCGTCTCTGCTTAACCTCGACAAGGTCTAAGTTGATTTTGATCGAAATGAAAGACAGGCATTCGCATTCTCGAAACGATAAGCGGGAATCTGTGGCTTTGCGTCACCACTCTTTCGCGGAGGGGGCGGTTTAGATTGGTTCACAGATCGTAGTTAGGATGGCCAGCGTAGATCAACCAACTAACCGGCAATCAATTGATCGAAATGGAAGTTATTCCGCATCATCCAGAAAGGACAAGCTGTTTGGTACGTGTTCATGCGGCATCCACCCGAAGGCTTGATGAAGTTTTTCGATATCGTCACAAACCAATGGTTCGAACATGGCGTCGATCTGATCCGCTTTGCCTATCAACCGTCCAAAAGGATGTAGCAAATTGTTTGTTACGTTGAGAATTCTTGCTTTCCGACCGGTCACGTTCGCAATTTGCCTGACCAGATCAAGGGTCGAAATTGGTGTTCCGTCATGGGGTTCGAACGTTTTGCGATCAGCCGCTTGCCATTGCGCATCCGGTGCCTGTGCCAAGGTTTCGATAAGCTCGCAGAGGTTTGAGACGGACAGGTAGCACCGCGGCGCATCTGCTTTTCCGACAGGCATCGGGGCACCACGCCGTACGAGGCTCAACAACAAGCCGAAGCTTCCGCGTGCACCGGGGCCGTAAATCAGAGGGGGGCGCAGGATAACACATTTGTTGAGCGGTCCCAAACTTTTGAGAAAGGCGTCTTCGGCGTCACGTTTTTGAACTGAATAAGGGCGTGGTCGTGTCTTCTTTTCCAGAAGTAGACGGACCGCGACTGAGCTGAGCAGAACTACACGGGGCACACCTTGCTTTTTGGCGCTTGTCGCCACGCGCTGTGCCATAGCTGCTGATTTGGTTCCGTTCGGATCATCCTTGTCGCCCGGCATGCTTGCTGCCAGATGCACCAGCATGTTGACGCCCTCAAAGGCAGCATCGGGGATATCTTTTGTCGCGAGGTCTTCCACAAGCCAGTCACTGTCGGCAATGGCACCGGAGCGAACAATCCGCCTGACAGTATGTCCACCTTCGGCAAGCGATGTGCACAGATGCCGACCAACAAAGCCACCTGCGCCAGTGACAAGGATCGTCAGCTTGCTGTCTGCGGACGGGGTCATGGGATTGAACGCAGCATCAAGGTTAGGAATCTGACTTGATAGCGTCGCCTGACCCTTTGCCGCCAAGCGTGGCGCGGATAATCTTCAGGTCCATCAGGAAGGTTCTATTGCGGACGTACTTGCTATCGATTGCGGCAAGCTTTGCGGGCTCGGACATATCTACACCCTGTATCTGGGCCAGTCCGGTAACGCCGGGTCTGATCTCAAAAACGCCCTCTGCTTCCCTTGCCGCGATCAGCTCTGACTGAGAGGGCAGGCAAGGGCGCGGCCCCACGAAATTCATATCGCCCTTTATGATGTTCAAAAGCTGCGGCAGTTCGTCAAGGCCCGTTTTGCGGAGTACTTTGCCGATCTTTGTAATCTGGGATGTTGAGGCATCATGTGACGCGACATGCTTTGTCTCGGTGTGCATGGTGCGCAACTTATAGCAATAGAACACCTTTTTGTGGCGACCGACCCTTTTCTGACTCAACAGCGGGCTCCCCCCGTCTTCAAAGGCAATCAAAAAGGCGGCGATGATCCAGACCGGTGATAACAAAACGATCATGAAGACGCATAAAAGTGATATCGCCAGTCGCGTCATTCGCTTTTTCACACCTTTTGTCGGGTTTTTCGGGGTTGCTATATCTTTGCTGATGTATGCGCAATTGCGTCTGTGGGGTGGGCAACGGACTGTAAAACAGGAAACGGCTGATCGCGCTCACCTATCTAAAACAGCGCTCGACTTTATTGGACCTGCTCAAGGGTGTTGTGTTGCAGATGGTATCCTTCGACATAGTCCTCAAGAATTTTGCGCACCGCACTGCTGCTGTTCGCTTTCGTCGCAATATCGAGGTCTTTGAGGATACGCGCGATTTCGATCTGTGACAGTTTCGATTCCTGAGCGCGCAGAATTTTGCGGTGGGGCGTAGGGAGCGTATTGTCGCCGATAAGCAGTTCTTCGAATAGTTTTTCACCTGGGCGCAGACCTACGATCTTGATCTCGATATCACCGTCCGGATTATGTTCGTTACGTACTTTCAAGCCGGACAGTTCGATCATTCTGCGGGCGAGATCGATAATGTTTACGGCCTTACCCATATCCAGAACAAACACGTCGCCACCTTTGGAATAAGCACCGGCCAGCAGAACAAGTCTGGCAGCTTCGGAGATGGTCATAAAGTAACGGTTGATCTTGTTATGGGTCAGTGTGACCGGGCCACCGGCCATGATTTGTTTGTGAAACAACGGAATGACAGAGCCGGATGACCCAAGCACATTTCCAAAGCGTACCATGGAAAATCTGGTCTTTTCGGACCGGGTCTGTAAGTCTTGGACAACCAGCTCAGCAAGGCGCTTGCTAGCTCCCATCACGTTCGTCGGCCGCACGGCCTTGTCTGTTGAAACCAGAATGAAGCGCTCGACACCGGCTGCCTGTGCCGCATCGGCAACGACCTGCGTGCCCACGACGTTGTTCCAAACGCCAACAATCTCGTTCCGCTCAACCAAAGGCACATGCTTGTACGCTGCCGCGTGAAGAATGATATCGACATCGGATTCTTTAATCACACGGTCAACTGCACTGCGGTCACAGACAGATCCCAACGATGTAATCAACTCGACGCCCTGTGCATCGGCGTGCGCCCTTAGATCATTGTCGATGTTATAAAGCGCGAATTCGCTGTGATCGAACATTACCAGTCGATGGGGATTACATCCCAAAATCTGACGACAGAGTTCCGATCCCACAGATCCGCCAGCGCCGGTAACAAGCACTGTACGTCCCGCATAGCTGCGCACCACTTCGGGCGTCTCAAGGTTAACTTTGTCGCGACCCAAAAGCATATCTGCCGTAACCGGGCGCAAGGTGTCTGTGATGGTTTTCGCGTTGATTAGCTCGTTGAAGGAAGGAAGCGTGTAGACCTCGCAGCCCAACGTGGACAGCTCTTCAATATACTGCCGGCGAATTTCGTCGGATTCGGATGAGATTGCGAGTATGACACGTTCGACCTTCTTCCGCTCTACCATCGTCTTAAGCTTTTGGCGTGAAGCAACGGGAAGGCCAGAAACCGTCATGTTGTGTAGTGTCGGATTGTCATCAATAAAGATGACCGGCCGCATGTCGTAGTTCCGACGTAATGATGCAAGCAACTGAACGCCGATGGTGCCTGCGCCAAAAATGGCAACCGGTATGCGACTGTTGTCCCGTCCGGAAAGATAAAGAAGACAGGCCCGTGCCATGAGCCGTGCCATGATGTGAACCATCAGGAAGATCGGCCCGAAAATCAGTGGTACGGAGCTTGGCCCCTGAAGCGTCAGCACATTCCCCAGAACCATAGCGATGATTGTCAGGCTTACAGCAGCGACAGCGCCTCTGGTGATATCCTGAACCTCAAAATCGCTGAGCTTGATGCGGTTGATCCGCAATGTGGCGAACAAAGGCACAGCAATGAGGGTGACGATTGCGATCAACGGCAATGCCGCTTGATACTGCTCCACCGATACGTCGCGCCCGAAACGCAGCGACAGGGCAACCAGCATGCTGAGTACCACAAGAAGACAGTCGATAAGCAGAAGGATGCGCTGTTTTGCAGGCCGGGAGAGCGCGATGAGATAGTTGTACATAAACTCGAATTCCGTAACCAACTGGCCTTGAATACGACCTCGGCCTACTCGAAAACTTAACAAATTCCGAATGATCAATGCAACGCGCAGGCCTGTTAGTGCACATTTCCGCGGCGATTCAACGGAAAACCTTTGAAAAGCGCCTATCGTTTACGCGGATTCTTGCCGGTACGAGTCTTTTGCGTGGTCTAAACAGCCCAAGGTTGATTCGTTAGGTGCCGCTTCGGATCAGAGGAGATTCGCTGCGAGTGCTACTCATAATCTGCTGCCAACAGGTCATTTGTTGCATAACAAACGCATTGGATGTTGAATGCGGGATGGTGTGGAAAAGGTCCCGTGTAGTTTGCCGATAGTTATCCTATGGTTGGTCGAACTCGGGCGAAGAATGTGGAAATTGATGATGTATCGGGCAACTGGAAACTTGGCATGGCTATGTGCTGCGGCGCTCGGTCTGGGGTCGACAACAGCGTTGGCGCAATCGACCAGCCCGATGTTGTCCACGTACGGCACGCCCGGACTTGTGGATATGCCAACGGCCCGCACACTTCGCGATGGTGAGCTTGCGTTCACGTCCAGCATCGTCGGGCCGACGCTTCGCAACACCATCACTTTCCAGATTTTGCCACGGATTTCAGGCAGCTTTCGTTATGCGCGGATATCCGGCCAGCGCGCGGATGGCAGCGCCACGTTTGACCGCAGCTTTGATATCGCGTTCCAGCTCGCCAAAGAAAGCGACTTTCGTCCCGAGGTAACTTTGGGCTTGCGCGATTTTCTGGGCACGGGCCTGTTTAGCGGTGAGTATCTGGTGGCGACCAAGTCTCTGGGCTCCAGATGGGAGGTCACCGGCGGCATCGGATGGGGTCGGTTCGCGGGTCGCGACAGCTTTAAGAACCCGTTGTCAGCGATCAGTGACCGATTTGAAACGCGTCCAACCGGCTTCTCTGGTCCGGGCGGTCAGGTTGAAGCGGGCAATTGGTTCCGTGGTCCGGCATCAATTTTCGGCGGTGTGAAGTTCGACCTGAATGAACGTTCATCTTTCTTTGCCGAGTATTCGACAGATTCCTATGAGGCTGAAACTGCGACAAACCAGATTGATTTGTCATCCGGCCTGAACGTCGGGTTTCAGTACCGTTTCAAGAACGGCTTTGACATGAAAGCCTTTGTGCTTGGTGGCAACGAAATTGGCGCGCAGTTCAGTTATGTTATTGATCCCGCAAAGCGGGCCATTCCCGGGGGTGGTGATCGTTCACCTCGTCCCATCGGGTCGCGTCGCGATCTGGCGGTTGCTGACTGGAACAACTCCGCACGCGGCGGTGGCAAGGATGCGGCGCAAAGGGTTCTGAAGGCACGGTTGGCTGATGAAGGTCTTACCTTGCAAGGGTTTGAAATGACCTCGAACGGTGCCACCATCCGCATTGAAAATACCCGTTTCGGAACAGCGGCTCAGGCTGCTGGTCGTGCGGCCCGTGCTATGGCCACAACGCTGCCGCCTGATGTCGAGCAATTGACAGTCGTCTTTCAGGAGCGCGGTGTGCCGACAACCCGTGTGATCACCCGTCGCTCTGATCTGGAAAACCTTCAGTACGATTTTGATGGATCCAGAAAAAGCTACGAGCGTGCAGTGGTGCAAGATGCCGCCGGTATTGGCCGTGCAGGCGAGATCGCAGGAACTTACCCGATCTTTGACTATGGCCTGTCGCCTTACGCTGCCTTTTCGTTCTTCGACCCTGACAATCCTGTAAGGGTCGATGTCGGCGCGCAGTTGACCGCGTCTTTCCGCCCTGCGCCCGGTCTGACTTTCAAAGGACAATTCCGCTATCCTGTAACTGGAAACATTGAGGACTCTGATCGGGTGTCGGATTCCAAGATTGAACCAGTGCGCACGAATGCTGTTCTGTATGCACGTGAATCCGATCTGGAAGTTAACAAGCTGACGGCCGAGTATCAGTTCCGCCCTGGTAAGGACCTGTTTGGTCGCGTCACGGTGGGTTACCTCGAAAGCATGTTCGGCGGCGTATCGACCGAACTGCTTTGGTATCCTGTCGGCAGCCGTCTCGCGCTGGGCGCTGAGGTGAACTATGCCCGTCAGCGTGATTTCGACATGCTATTCGGGTTTCAGGATTACGGTGTCGTGACCGGCCATGCCTCTGCTTACTACGATATGGGCCGTGGTTTTCATGCGCAGGTTGATGCGGGCCGGTATCTGGCAGGGGATTGGGGGGCCACATTCTCGCTTGACCGCGAATTCAACAATGGCTTCAGGGTCGGGGGCTTTTTCACCCTTACAGATGTTTCATCGGATGATTTCGGTGAAGGATCGTTCGATAAAGGCATCCGGTTTGAAGTACCCCTCAGCTTCCTGACCGGTAAGTCATCCAAGACGGTGCTGAAACAGACAATCCGTCCTGTCCAGCGGGATGGTGGCGCGCGACTGAATGTAGACAACCGTCTGCATCGTCAAATCCGCGATGTGCGCGGGAATGAATTGCTTGATGGTTGGGGACGGTACCTGCGATGAAATGGAATTTCGGAATTTTGGCCGGTGCGGCACTGTTTCTTGCTGCGTGTTCGGCCTCAAATCTTCAAGATCGCGCGATCAGCCTTATTCTGGACGAGGAGCCCGCAGTAGATCCTTCGGTTCAGTTCCCGCGTTTCACGCCTCTGCTACAGGCCAAGCAAGGTCCTGCTTTGCAGGTGAGTATTCCGGCAAAGAACCTGAAGGGCGGTTTCCTGCGCGAAAGCTCGAACGGTAACATCGAAAGCTGGTTGGGAAATGACGGGGTGTCCCTGACGTTTGATCGTGGTGTGCTGCATGGCACACGAGGCATCGGTGCGGGCATGTTGGCATCAGACGTTTCAGCGTCCGCCAGCGCTGTCTTGGCGGGGCGCAACGCCAATGTGAAGCGCGTGCATACCTTTCTGACAGGCAACGATCTTGCTGTTTCACAGGTCTTCTCTTGTCGGGTTGAGAACCGTGGCACCGAAACGATTTCACTTGATACCGGTGCTACATCAACACGCCGTATGTCCGAGAACTGCCAGAACGACGCGCAGTCTTTTGAAAATACCTATTGGGTCGACACCCGCCGTGGCCGTATCGTCAAATCCATCCAGTGGAGCGGCGAGTTTCTAGGCGCATTGTCAATCCAGACGGTCTACAACTTCTAAGAGCTTTACGCGTCCAGCGTCTATCGTGCCGCCACCATCAGGTCTGCGTTAAACCAGCGCTTCTTGCGACTGTGCTAGTACCATTTCGCCACAGGCGGCAGGCTCATCAGAACAGCTTCGGGATCATGACCGGTCTCAAGGCCGAATTTGGTACCCCGATCATATACAAGGTTGTATTCCGCATAGAGACCGCGGTGGCGTGATTGTGTTTCCCTGTCTTCCTCGTCCCAAGGTGTGTTGAACCGCCTTTTCACAAGTGGTGCAAAGGCAGGCAGAAACGCTGCGCCTACATCTTTGGTAAGCTGAAAATCCTCGGCCCAGTTGCCGGTGTTCCTGTCATCATAGAAAATGCCGCCTACGCCGCGTGCGCGTTTGCGGTGGGGGATGTAGAAGTATTCATCCGCCCATTTTTTGAGGTCGGCATACAAGTCGTCGCCGTGCGGATCACAGGCACCCTGCATGATTTGATGAAAATGCGCGGTGTCTTCATCATATTCGATGCAAGGGTTCAGATCGGCGCCGCCGCCGAACCACCATGCATGTGGGGTCCAGAACATGCGGGTGTTCATGTGTACGGCTGGAACGTGCGGGTTTTGCATATGAGCGACCAGTGAAATGCCGGATGCCCAAAAGCGGGGATCGTCTTTCATTTCAGGAATGCCTTTGCGGGCCATCATTGCGGCCTGTGCACGTTCGCCCAGCGTTCCATAAACGGTAGAGATATTGACGCCCGCTTTTTCAAACACACGACCACCGCGGATGATGCTCATTTCACCGCCACCGGCATCGGATCCATCATCTGATGTGCGCGACGTCTTTCTAACTTCGGCCCGACCGGCAGGGCGATTGTCTGAATGGCTGTCTTCCAGCGCGTGAAAGGACGTTACGATTTCATCGCGCAACTGGCGAAACCATGCGGCAGCCTGTGTTTTTTCAGTCTCAAAATTGTCAGTCATGCCAGTCCAGAACTTAGGTTAAATCCGTCTTTTCGCCACCCTAACCAAGGGCCGCTATAGTTGGAAGACCTGTTTCCCGGGGCGTTTGGGCGCGGTAAATCGCGTAGCGGTTCCTGCTCGGGCATGACCGGGGTTGGACCGCCCCCACGATATAGCGTAGGGTCGCGCAAAGGGCACACAGAAGCCTTCTCCAATACGGCACGCAAGGTTTCTTGAAGAACATTTCCGACATACCCGTAACGATCGTGCTGTGTACATATAACGGTGCAGAGCATCTATCGGCACAGCTTCAGTCGTATGTTGCGCAGAGCCATCAGAACTGGGCGCTTTGGGTCAGCGATGACGGCTCGACTGATGATACCATGCAGATACTCGAGCGCTTCCAGGCCGATCACGAAGATGCTTACGAAATCCGCATCTTGTCAGGACCAGGCAAAGGTCCTGCACAGAATTTCATGACGACGCTTTGCAATGCCGAGCTGCCGGTCGGATATATTGCGTTGTCGGATCAGGATGACGTCTGGGAGCCCGAGAAACTGACGCGGGCTTTGACGCAGATGACAGCAGATGCCGTAAACAATCCGGCTGAAATACCGGTGATCTACGGTGCCCAGAGCATTCATACTGATGCAAAGCTCAGGCCAATTGGCAGGTCGGTGAAGCCTAGTCGTCCGGCGACGTTCGGCAACGCGCTGGTTCAAAACGTGGTAAGCGGACACAGTTGCATTCTGTCACCTGCGGCTGTCGGTCTTGTCAGGCGCACAGGTGCGCCGGATGGCATTCCCTATCATGACTGGTGGCTGTACCTGCTGGTGGCTGCAGCAGGAGGCCGCATCTTAATCGACGACGCCGCTACCCTGAAATACCGTCAGCACGAAAGCAATATTCTTGGTGCACACCGAGGGTGGCGGGCAAAAACGGCTCGGGTACGGATGGTTCTTCAGCGGGAATATGGTGACTGGATCGACTGTAATCTTCATGCGTTGTCCGAATTGAAAGACGAGCTCCCCGAGGCCACCAACGCATCTGTCGAAGAACTGCTAAACGATCCCGCCCGGTATGGTCTTGCGCGTATCCGCCTGTTGAAGCGGCTGGGAATTTACCAACAGACGCGCGCAGGCAACGCCGTGCTTTGGTTGGCTGCATTCTTGGGACGAGTCTGATCCACAGGAAAGTCACCTTTGCGCGGCAATGGCGGATATGAGCGTCTTGCGGCCAGCTGAGCCCCCTCATTTTCTGCGGCCCCTTCACCTGCAAGAGGAAAACACTTATAGCGATCATCGTTTTATATCGGCAAAGACCAGTACGGCTTGCCTGACCAAGGGTTACTTCGAATGATCAACCAACTCTGGCAGCTGTTCAATCGGTATTGCGGGCGTCATCTCAAGGCGTCGGTCCCCGGCTTCCCGATGTTTGACGATGCTGAGCAGCCAATTGGGCATCTGGATCGGATCAGCCTAGTGGACGGGCGTCTTACTCTTGAAGGCTGGACTTTGGCAAACAGAGCTACGCTTACCGTTGACCGGCAGCGTCAAATGGTTTTCCCGAATCTGGTTCGAACAGATGTCAGTAAGCTCTATGATTGGGACGAGACGCAAACGCTCGGCTTTGTCGTCGATGCCTCCTATTCTGGACACAGCTCCGGAACGTTAGGCCTTGAATTTGATGATGTTCGATATGTCTATCAGGTCCCGAAATTGAACCTGCGCTTCGCGCGGAGCCGCTTGATGCTGCCCTTTGCCGCGACTGTTGTGCGCATGGTGCCGGCGTTGATCAGCTGGAAAATGCGACGTGATCCTTCTGCCCGCGCAAAGCTCAAAAACGCATTCGGACTGGACGATCCAGTAACAGCGTTTCTTTCAAACCCCGACCTGTTTCCCAATGAAAATCGCCCGGTGAAGGCTGATCCGCCAAGTTTGATGGAAACGCCGATTACCATCGTTCTGCCGGTCTACAACGCCTTTGAGTTGCTGGAGGAAGTCCTTAACCGAGTGGTGCAGCATACAGACTTGCCGTGGCATCTTATCATCGTTGAAGATTGCTCCACGGATGAGCGCGTCCGTCCGTTTTTGCAGGATTTCGTTGCTGACTTGAACCGGAGCGAACCAGAACGTGTGACACTGATTGAAAACGCGACCAATCAGGGATTTATCCGGTCGGTGAACGCCGCGCTGAAGATGTCCCTGAGCAGAAATGATCATGTTGTGTTGCTGAACTCGGACGCATTTGTGCCCGCGGGCTGGGCCTCAAGATTGGTTCGACCCATTTTGGCTCATGACAATGTTGCCAGCGTTACACCTATGTCCAACGATGCCGAAATTTTCACGTCTCCTGTTATCTGTCAGCGCCATGACCTCGCGGTAGGTCAGGCAGACCGTATTGATGAGCTGGCGAAGCAGTTCAATCCAGACAGCGCGTTAGCTTCGGCCCCGACTGGCGTGGGGTTTTGCATGGCAATCAACCATAAGTATCTTAACGACGTTCCTCAGCTCGATACTACTTTCGGTCGCGGATACGGAGAAGAAGTCGACTGGTGCCAGAAGGTTCGTAAGAAAGGCGGTCGGCATCTGGGATTGCCTAGCCTGTACGTGGAACACCGAGGGGGTACATCCTTTGGGAGCGCGGAAAAGCTCAAGCTGGTGGAAACTAATAACGCCATTATTTCAAAGCGGTATCCGTACTACGATGCGGAAGTGCAAACCTTTATTCGGCATGATCCTATGTCGGCAGCACGATTGGCGCTCGCGATAGGCTGGGCCGCTGAAAATCAACAAGGGCCGCTCTCTATTTACATCGCCCATGCGCTGGGTGGCGGGGCCGAAGATTACTTGAAAAAACGTATCGCCTCAGAAGTTGAAGATGCTAACAGCGCAATTGTCCTACGTGTCGGACACGCACATGAATGGCAGGTCGAGTTGCATACTCAGATGGGCGTCACATCAAGTGCAACGAACGATTTCTCCTTTCTCGAGCGATTGCTGGAACCTATCACAGAGCGTCATATCGTTTATTCGAACGGTGTCGGTCATCGCGATCCGGTGACACTGCCGCAGCGCATACAGTCTTTAAAGCAAGACGACCGCGATACTATCGAAATCTTGTTTCATGATTTTCTTCCCATAAGTCCGTCTTACACCTTGTTGAACGCTAAGGGCTTCTTTGATGGTGTCCCGCCTGCTGAGAGTCTTGATCCTGCACACCAATCGCGGGGCGGTGACGGTCGAAAAGTGTCCCTTGCAGAATGGCGCGCGGCGTGGGGTGCATTGCTTCGCGAGGCCGAGACTGTGACGGTCTTTTCGGAGAACAGTCAGAAACTTGTTCTGGATGCCTATCCTGACGTGGCAGAGCATATTTCCTTACGGCCACATACCCTCTTTATAAACGCGGAGGAGCTGGCTTGTGAAACACGTCAAGCGGACGAGGTCGTGATCGGTGTGTTGGGAAATATCGGATATCAGAAAGGTGCTGCTGTTTTGCGTGATATGGCAGCACAGTTGGCGAAATCGAAAGCTGCCCGTCTGGTTGTGATTGGTAACGTGGACCCGACCTACCCTTTGGTGGCTCCTGCGAAAATTCACGGCGACTACAAAATTGGCGACATCCCGTCACTGGTCAAGCGATACGGCATCACCTGCTGGCTTATCCCGTCGATCTGGCCTGAAACTTTCTCGTACACAACGCACGAAGCCTTGGCGACCGGATTGCCAGTCTGGTGCTTTGATCTTGGCGCACCTGCAGACATCGTTGCCAGTCATCTTGAGGAAAGCGGCCAAGGTGGCATCGTTGGCTTGACGCATGGAAAGCCATCTGTTTCTCAGACCATCAGCAGTCTGGTTGAAACGAAGGCCTAAGCTAGCCGTCGTTTAACATGTCGCGGTGATACCGGCTAAGAAATACGAGGCCGACAGCGAGTGATATAAGCGCGACGCTATAAACGTATGTGTATGACACATAGGCGGCGTCATAGCTTGGATAGAAAGCGCTTCGCATGCGGCCTACAACATGTACCAACGGATTGTACCAGAGGATATCGCGGTAAGGCTGCGGGACAGTTTCAAACAGGAACAGGACGCACGAAAGGATAAACAGCGGACGCGTAATTACTGACCACGCTCTCTGCCACACTGGAACCATGGTGAACAAGAAACAATTCATGGTGCCGACACCCAGTGAAAGTACGATCGTCAAGAAGAAAGTCTGAAAAATAACAAGCAGGTCGGGTACCGTTCGGGTTTCGAACATCATCAGGATACCAAAAAGAATGAAATAGGCGACCATGAGTTGCGTTAAGCCATTGACGATCAGGCGTCCGATAATAGCATCAACAAACGTGACGCTTGGATAGGCAAGTAGACGCTTTGAGAAAAGTAGTGAGGTCGCGATACTTCCTGACAGAGAGGAAAACATCAAAAACGGCACCATGCCAGTTGCATAAAAAATCGGGAAGTTGATCCCGATAGGTGGTGACTTGAAGCCGAGCGAGAAGATTGCGGTCAACAGCGCGATGCCAAGAGCAGGCTCAAGAACGGCCCAGATATACCCACCGGGAGAGCGACCATAGGTCGTCGACATTTCGCGCAGTATCAGGGCCAAGATCGTACGGGCGCTTGCAAAGCGCCGGGTGTTCCTGACCGCGCTGGCGCGTAGTGGAACCTGAGGATCTATCGGAGATGTCATGAGCGGGGAAGGCCCTTCGTTGTCTATGGCGTCGCGCTTAAGGGGAGTGACGCGTTCCGAATGCCGCCTATTCCGCGCTGGTGTTCGATGGACAAACTATGTACGAATATGACGTCAGGATCAATTGACCAAAGGCTGTGGCTTACACTGTGACAGATACTGCTACCCCCGCGAAAATACCAGGTGAACAAAAAGGGCAGGGACCCAAGGGACAAGGACCGAAGAAGCCGGGTCCGAATGCACCTGCTCAAAATGCTGGTCCTAAAAACACGCCAAATGCCGACCCTAAACCTGCTCCTAAGCCAGCGCAGCAGGCTCAAAAACCCAAGAACGCGGCTCCCGCGGCACCACCGGCCCGCGTCAGGAAACGGCATTGGGGCGTAATCTCCAGTTTTGTGATCTTTGTCCTGCTGCCAGCCACTATTGTCGGGTGGTATCTTTGGTATCGGGCGGCTGATCAATACAGTTCAACCGTAGGCTTTTCCGTTCGCAAGGAAGAAGCCGCATCTGCTGTTGAGCTGCTTGGCGGGATTACTGAACTGTCTGGATCATCGTCTTCGGACACAGATATTCTTTATGAATTCATACAAAGCCAGAAGCTGGTTGCAGAGATTGACAGAGATCTGGACCTTCGCACGATCTGGTCGAAACCCGAGAACGATCCGTACTTTTCTTATGAGCCTCCCGGCACCATCGAAGATCTGGTGAATCACTGGGAACGTCTGGTCAAGATTTACTATGACAGTGGCAGTGGATTGATCGAAGTGCGCGTACTTGCGTTCACTGCCGAAGATGCCACCGCGATCGCTCAAGGTATTTATGACGAGAGCTCGGCGATGATAAATGCGCTGTCTGACATCGCACGAGAGGATTCTATCAGGTTTGCCCGTGACGATCTGACCCGCGCAGAAGATCGTTTGCGAGACGCACGAACAGCGGTCACAGAATTCCGCAATCGAACACAGATGGTCGATCCCTCCGCTGATATCGCAACTCAGGCTGGCCTTTTGGGTACCCTCCAGGGGCAACTTACCGAAGCAATGATCGAGATGAATCTGCTTTTGGAGACTGCGGGCGAGGGCGACCCACGGATCACACAGACCCAAAGGCGAGTGCGGGTCATTGAAAATATGATTGTTCAGGAAAGGCGCAAACTGGGCATCGGAACTGGTGCGGATGAGGGCAATGTTTTCGCCGATCTGGTGGGTGAGTTCGAGCGACTGGCAGCTGATCGAGAATTTGCCGAACGGAGCTATACCGGCGCACTGGCCGCTTATGATGCCGCTGTTGCCGAAGCGCGGCGACAAAGCCGATACTTGGCAGCGCATGTTCTGCCTACGCTTGCTGAACGTTCAGAATTTCCCGAACGCGGGTTGTTGCTAGGCCTGTTCACTATCTTTGCCTTTTTGACGTGGTCGATCGCTGTTCTTGTCGGGTACTCTTTGCGGGATCGCCGTTAGGAAAAGGCAATGATCCAGTTTCAGAACCTGACAAAAGTCTTTCGGCTGAAAGGGCAGCGAAATACTGTCTTGGACAATGTGAACATGACGTTTCCAACCGGACGTTCTGTGGCGCTGCTGGGACGAAACGGTGCCGGTAAGTCCACATTGCTGAAGATGATCGCAGGAACCATGGACCCGACATCGGGAAAAATCGTGTCGACTGGGACAATTTCTTGGCCTGTAGGCTTCGCTGGCTCGTTTCACCTTGATCTGACCGGTGCGCAGAATACACGTTTCATCGCCCGCATATACGGCGTGGAGACCGACGCGCTTGTTGAATTCGTGCAGGATTTCGCGAATTTGGGTAAGCATTTTCACCAGCCGCTGTTTTCCTACTCCTCCGGAATGAAGTCACGTTTGGCGTTCGGTGTCTCTATGGGTATCTCGTTCGACACATATCTCGTTGATGAAGTCACTTCGGTTGGCGATGCCGCATTCAGAGACAAAAGCAGTGAACTATTTAATGCGCGGATGCAGAATTCAGGGTCGATTGTTGTATCGCACAGTCCTTCTATGGTGCGCCGTTTGTGTGATGCCGCTGCTGTTCTGGAGCAAGGGCGAATCACATACTACGATGACCTTGAAGAAGGCATTGAGCATCATGAACGTAATATGAAGGGCTGATCCCAACGACGGGATTCTTGGTACATAAGCACCGCTGCCGTATCAGTTGGTGGTGTTGCGTTGGCTTGGTTTGTTTTTAAGCTTATTATTGCCTGGGACTGGCCTGTAGTTGTCGATAAGCGAAAGCGTCTTTTGGCGTTTTTCGTCAACTTCCTTTACGAAATCAGCATATTCTTCGCGGAAACGCTCTGCGTAAACGTCGTTGATGCTCGTAGCGATCCTTTTGTGACCGCTCTCGATCAACGGCATTCTCATGTGCGGGATGCCGATGTGGCGACCCATCGTGTTCAAGACGCGATTGGGCCGTATCGAAGTATTCTGCTCATAGCTTAGTCGGAAGGGTTTGATCCCTTGGTTCTCAAACAATTCTTCGTTTTTCTGTTCGGCGAAAAGTATATGCGAGAGCCAGCGCTTGATCTCATCCCCGTCATACGCGAATCCGCTGTCCTTTGACGCGAGCTCTTCGTCGCTGGTTTGCGGCGCGTGGCTGATCTGTGTTTGCTGCATTTTGAACAGGGAAATAGCCTGTGCTACAATATTTTCTCGGATCAGCCAGAAGCTGTGCCAGTCATCAACGGGAAACATTTCAATGAATGCCTCATCGCTGCCGAAAACTCTCTTGAGCTGGTGATAGGTGATCTGAAAGCCGTAAACATTGTTTGTATTACGCCTACGTTCCAGAATGTCCTGATATTCTCTCATGTTGGCAGCGTTTAGCGCTTTTGACATGTTCGGCATAAAGCTTGGGTTGTAGCATTCGCCGGGGTTGCTTAGCCGCTTTGTGCGCGTGGCAATGTCGGTCACCCATGAACTGCCGGAGCGAGGCGTGAAGTACATGATGTAACGGATCTTGGCAGGAGGGAGCATCATGTCTTTCGCGAAACGTTCGCGGTTGAGCGTCTCTTTGTCTTGGAAGTATTCTGACATGATGCTGTATCTACTCTGCTAGAATTCGTTACTTCTGGCCTTCTATTCAACACAAGGCACCGATGCAAATGAAAGCAACGCGGCATTTTCAAGGTTGCTTGGCGTTGGAGGTGCGTTTGACCGGTAGGCAGCATGGCCCTCCACCTCGTGTATTCAGGCGCTTAGAAATGTAGTTTACCCTGCACAACCGACCTCCAAGTAACCACGCCGCGGTTGCGGTGACGCCGGTCGCCAACCATATGTGGTATCCAGCGTCACAGCGGTACTGAAGCCGACGGGCTGCTAAAACCTGACGGGCTGAATTGGCCCGGGAACGATACATGTCTGTTATGGCAGTGCAGAGATAAGGAAGACCCGAATGGGATTGATCGAGAAGCTTCATCAAGTGGAAGCGACCGTTGGCGTGATCGGCTTGGGTTATGTGGGTCTGCCGCTGGCGGTTGTATCTGCCAAGGCCGGGTATTCTGTCATTGGATTTGATGTAGACGCCACCAAGATTGAGCGGCTTTATGCTGGCGAGAGCTACATTGAAGCTGTTGAGGCTTCTGATCTTGTAGCGGTGTCCGACAAATGTGCTTGGACGACCGATTTTGCGGACCTATCCAAATGCGATGTCATTATTATCTGTGTGCCGACACCGCTAAACCACCATCGGGAACCGGACCTGTCTTATGTCGAACAGACAGCGAAGGTGATTGCCAAGCACATGACACCCGAAACACTAGTCGTGCTCGAATCCACCACATGGCCGGGGACGACCGAAGAGGTGCTCAAGCCGCTGCTGTCCGCAAGCGGTTTGACTTTGGGATCAGATGTGTTCGTGGGCTATTCACCCGAGCGTGAAGACCCCGGAAATGCAACCTTCCGAACCAAAACGATCCCCAAGATCATTGCAGGTGATGGTCCCACAGCTCAGGCTTTGATGGAGGCTTTCTACGGCGCAGTGGTTGAAACGGTGGTGTCCGTTCCTTCTCCGACCGTGGCAGAAGCAGTAAAGATCACCGAGAACATCTTTCGCTCAGTGAACATCGCTTTGGTCAACGAATTAAAGCTGGTGTACGATGAGATGGGTATTGATGTCTGGCAGGTGATCGACGGCGCTGCAACCAAACCCTTTGGATTCATGCCTTTCTACCCCGGTCCCGGTCTTGGGGGCCACTGCATACCAATCGACCCATTCTATCTGGCATGGCGCGCGCGCAAGTTTGATGTGCCGACACGCTTCATTGAGCTTGCCGGTGAGATCAATACGAATATGCCAAATCATATCGTGCACCGGACGCGCGAAGTGCTTGATCGCGCATCGGGCAGGGGTCTGAACGGAGCACGGCTTTTGTTGGTTGGCGTGGCTTACAAAAAGAACGTCTCTGATATGCGTGAAAGCCCTGCGATGCGCCTGATGCAACTGTTTGAAGAAGCGGGAGCGAAGATTGATTTTATTGATCCGCATGTTCCCGAAATCCCGCCCATGAGGGAGTATGGACTGTTCGAGGGGCGCACTGCTTTGAATCCGTCGGAGGTGATGGCGGGGAGCTTTGATGCTGTTGTGATTGCCACGGACCACGATCAAATCGACTACACCGCGTTGCTTGATCTTGATTGTCCTGTTGTGGACACCCGCAACGCCATATCGAAGCGGGGCCTTCCGATGGAGCAGGTGACCAAGGCGTAAGGTGCCTTAATGCCAATCTCCTAGCGGTCAGGCAAATGCGATACTGACCGCGCCAAACGGTCCGAAGTCCGCGTTGATACGGCTACCTGGTGTGCATTCAACGGGCCGGATAAAGCTGCCGGACAGAACGATCTGCCCCGGTGCGATGCTTTGTCCGTATTGCGCCATGCGACGGGCCAGCCATACGATGCTTTCCACCGGATCGTTAAGAACGCCAGCGCCAAGGCCGGTTTCCTCAACCTCTTCGTTTTTTGACGTAATGGCCCCGACCCAACGCAAATCGAAGTCATCTATCGCGTGCTTTTCCGGCCCCAGAACGATGCCGGCATTGGCAGCATTATCGCTGATCGTGTCAAAAACACTGCGGGTCTTTCCCGTCTTTGGGTCCGCACGCAGAATACGTGTATCCAGAATTTCGATGGAGGGTGCGACGTAGTCTGTCGCTTCAAGCACATCTTCGCGGGTCACATCCGCACCCCCGATCGGTGCCCGCATGACAAAAGCAATCTCTGCTTCGATCCGCGGTTGGATAAAGCGCCCCTTTGGCACAATAGCACCATGCTCAAAGATCATATCGTCGAACAGGATGCCGCTGTCGGGGATGTCGATGTTGAGGGCAGATTGCATTGCTTTGGACGTCAGCCCGATTTTCCAGCCGACGACAGAACGCCCCTGCGCAACTTTAGCGCGATAGATTTCGTTCTGGATGGCATAGGCGTCATCCATGCGCATCTTCGGGTGGCGCATTGTCAGCAGGTCGATTTGCGCACCCGTCTCCTCCGCCCGCAGTAAATCGGCCGCGGCTTGCGCGTGATCTTCGGGTGTCATGGCGTTTCGTCCTCGATCGAGTTGCGCAGGATACCGATACCGTTCACTTCAACCTCAACCACGTCGCCAGGTTTCAGGAATTGCGGCGGGTCGAGCCTTGCCCCCGAACCCGTGGGCGTGCCCGTGACAATGATATCGCCGGGCTGCAAGGTCATGAACGTTGAAATGTATTCTATTTCGCGCCGTATCGGGTGCATCATCCGTGATAGAACATCGTCCTGTCGAACCTCACCGTTCACGCGGGTGACGATACGCGCATCGTCCAGCTGTGCGGCATCGGTGAACGGGACAAGCCATGGCCCCATGGCACCGGAGCGATCCCAGTTCTTGCCTTGCGTGACATTAAATTTGGCATGGCGCACCCAGTCGCGGATCGTTCCCTCGTTACACAAGGTAAGCGCCGCGATGTGATCGTAAGCGTCCGCTTGCGCAATACGCCGACCCCCCTTGCCGATGATAACCGCGACTTCCCCTTCATAATCAAGTTGTGGGCTTTCGGGTGGACGGATCAGCGGTTGGTCATGTCCGGTAAAACCGGACGCGAAGCGCGGGAAAAGTGACATGAATTTCGGCTGTTCAGACCCGTCTTTGTATTCGGCGTTCCGGTCGGGAAAATTCACGCCCACGCAAAGAATACGCCGCGCATCGGGCATCACCATCTCATATTCAAAATCGGTGTGGGTGACTGCGCGATCCTGTGCTGCCTTTGCCAGCGCGCCAAGCCCATCCGCGCAGACAGCCTCGAACAGGGTGGACCATTGCGGCCAAATGTCATTCAGGGCGATCATGCCGGCCTCTGTAACCGCTCCATAAAAGGGCCTGCCGTCACTGCGGTAGCTTGCAAACTTCATTTTATCATGTCCCATATTTCCTGAACAACGGGCGGGATCGTCATCACGTCTTCGCGTGTGCAATCGAATTGGCCGACCTGCACGCGAATGATCTTGGCTCCCTCAAAGGACCCCTGCGTAAGATAGATACGCCCGTCATCATTTATCCGGTCTACTAGACGCTGTTGCATGGCGTCGTCGCCCGGGCAGCGGAACGAAAACAGGCTAAGAATAGGCTCTGTCACAATCTCGAACCCTTCGAGGGCACGAAGCTCCTCGCACAGTTCGTGCGCCCAGTTCACATGATTGCGGATGCGCTGCTGCAACCCTTCCAGTCCGTATGAACGGATAAGAAACCAAAGCTTGAGCGCGCGAAACCGTCGGCCAAGCGGGATGGTCCATTCCGAGTAGTTGGTGACAGCATCGCCGCTGGTCTTGAGATACTCTGGTTCGATCTTGAGCGTATTCAGCTGCGGCAGGGGGTCACGCAAAAACTGTATAGAGCAATCGAATTGCGCGCCGAGCCATTTGTGCGGATTGAACACGATGCTGTCGAATCCATCGACATCTTGCCAGAAGGCCTCGCGGTATTCAGGGCAGATCATGGCTGAACCGGCCCATGCGGCATCAAGATGGGTATACAGGTTGTGCGCCTGCGCGACCTTGAGGATCGGCCCCAAATCGTCGGACGCCCCGATGCCCGTACCGCCAGTAATCGCAATGATACCCGCAGGCGTGTATCCGGCTTCGATATCCTTGTGGATTGCGGCGCTGAGGTCTTTCGCATCCATGCCGCTAAGCGGACCCGCCCCTTTGATTTTGACCAGATTGTCCTGCCCGATACCCGCGACCCAACATGCGCGATCGATCGAAGAATGTACCTGATCTGAGCAATAGATGCGTAACGGCCCCTTGCCGGCCAACCCTTCGCGGTTGCCGGTGTATCCGGTCGCGCGTTCGCGCATGGTCAGGACGGCGGACAGAGTTGCCGATGACGCGCTGTCCTGAATGACACCGACGAAGCCGTCGCCAAGGCCAAGTGCTTGCCGCATCCAGTCGACCATCCGGCCTTCAACCTCGGTCGCAGCGGGGGATGTCTGCCACAGCATGCATTGCGATGCGACGGTATTTACCAGTTGTTCCGCCAGCATAGACGGCGGAGCCGCATTAGCTGGAAAATAGGCAAAAAAGCGGGGGTGCTGCCAATGGGTCATGCCTGGCATCACGATGTCTTCAAAGTCACGCAGGATCGTCTGCATGTCTTCGGGCTGCGTTGGCGGAGAGGACGGCAGTTGTGCGGCAATCTCGCCCGGTTTGGTTTGGGCGCGCACAGGACGGTCGCGCAGGGTCTGGTGATATTGCGCTCCCCAATCTGCGATATGCTTGCTCCAGCCTGCGAATTCATCCCAATCCATGCTGGGCCCTCCCTGATCGCGGATATTTAGACGCGCGGTTCATGGCGCAATGATCGGGCTGGCGGCGATCTGCGAGTCCTGCGTCTCGACCCCGACGAACGTTGTGCCGTGCTTGAACCAGCTTTCCGGTGCTGCCGCACCCCAGAGTGTTTGGCGTTGGGGATCCTGCAAATCCCATTTGATCGGTTCAAGGTCTGGATCAACCGTCTGATAATCAGAGCAGTAAATCTCGATCCGGTGACCGTCGGGATCAAGAATATACAGGAAGAACGCGTTTGAGATGCCGTGCCGCCCCGGTCCGCGTTCAATGTTGTCCACATAGCCGGTGGTGGCCATCAGATCGAGCAGATCAATGATATTCAGCGGTGTCGGGACCCAGAACGCCACATGATGCATGCGCGGTCCTGTGCCATTGGTAAATGCCATGTCATGCACGCCGCCCTTCCGGTGCATCCACGCGGCCCAGAGCTTCTTGCTCTCTTCGTCCTCGGTGTATTCGGTCACGCGGAACCCGAAGTCGGAATAGAAGGCGACGGATGCATCCACATCAGGGCTGAAGCAATTGAAGTGATCAATTCGTAGAGGTTTCACTCCACGGTACAGCGCGTACTTTTGATGAATGGGCGGCAGGCGGTCCATCTTGTGATAGAACTCCAGCGGAATGCCCATGTTGTCCGATGTCAGTAACGTGCGGCCCTGATAGGGGCGCTCCACCCATGATGTCGGGCGGCCCTTCGCCTTGAAGTATGTTTCGGCGCGGTCGAGGTCTTCTTCGTCAAAGGTTTTGAAGCCCATGACCTCAACTGTGCCGGGCTGTTCGGACTTTTGCAGGATGATGCAGTGATGCCCCCGTTCCTCCATCGCGCGTAGATAGATATGGCTGTCGCTCTCATCCGTTACCTGCAAGCCGAGGATATCCGTATAGAAAGTGCGTGAAGCGGACAGGTCAGATACGTTGAGGCAGACATGGCTTAGCCGGATGGTATTGAAGTCGGGATACAGGTTCGGTGCAGGAACAGGCATTACAGTGCTCCCAGCTTGGTGATTTTATGCTGACCGGTGGCAAAGCCGATGTGCTTTTGCTCCATGTAAAATTCGAATGACCAGTCGCCACCATCCCGACCGATCCCGGAGGATTTAACCCCACCGAAGGGGGTCGGCAGGTGCCGCACATTTTCCGAGTTCACCCAAATCATCCCGGCCTCAAGTTTGTCCGTGAACCGCAGTGCGCGGGTCAGGTCGTTGGTCCAGACATAGCCCGTCAGCCCATAGGGTGTGTCATTGGCGATACGCAGCGCTTCTTCCTCGGTCGAGAACGAGATGGAGGTCAGAACAGGACCAAAGATTTCTTCCTGTGCGATACGCATATCGTTGTCGGCGTTTGTGAAGAGGGTCGGTCTGACGAAATAGCCCTCGTCACCGACTACTTCACCTCCTGCGGCTACTGTCGCACCGTCTTTGCGTGCGATGTCAAAATAGCTGGTGACTTTGGCGAAATGCTCTTCGCTGATAAGCGGCCCGATCTCGGTCGCGGGGTCAAGCGGGTGGCCCACACGGATCGCATTGACGCGCTCGATCAGTTTCGCTTCGAAGGTTTCGCGGATGGTGTCTTGCACCAGCAGGCGAGACGACGATGTACAGCGCTCTCCGTTGATCGAATAGATCATGAAAATTACCGCATCGAGCGCGCGGTCCAGATCAGCATCGTCAAAGACAATCACAGGATTCTTCCCGCCAAGTTCAAGGTGGTTCCGCTTGAGGGTGTCAGCGCCCTGTTTTGTAATCAGCGATCCCGTACGGCTTTCCCCGACAAAAGCGATGGCCTTGATCTTGGGGTGTTCACAGAGCGCCTTGCCGGCCTCTTCGCCAAATCCGTTAACTGTGTTCAAGACACCGTGCGGCAGGCCTGCCTCTTCGGCGATCTCAACCAACAGGCGGGCGGTCAGGGGGGATGCTTCGGCAGGTTTATGAACCACGGTGCACCCTGCCGCGAGGGCCGGTGCGATCTTCCATGTGGAGAGCATAAAAGGCGTATTCCACGGCGTAATCACACCTACCGGCCCGATTGGCACGCGGCTGGTGATGTTCATCAACGTCGGGGACTTCAGGTGTTGCCCGTCCCGCGCCTGAACGACCTGATCCGCGAAATAGCGGAAGTTCTCTGCACCGCGCAGGGCTGCTTTGGACATGAATTTATAGGCTTGGCCGGTATCCCAACATTCGCACAGCGCAATTTCTTCTGCCCGCGCTTCGATGCCTTCGGCAATCTTGATCAGTATTTTCCTTCGCTGCGGGGCGGGCATGTCGCGCCACTCCGCAAACGCGACATGGGCCGCCTCTGCTGCCGCGTCTATATCATCTGCTGTGCCACGGGCCACATCGCAGATGGTGCTCTTGTCGACCGGAGAGATGCTTTGAAACACGCCTCCTGCGCCCGGGTGATCCTGCCCCGCGATGCGGTTGGGGATGCCGCCTTCGCGGAAGCGCGCCAGAAAGCTGTTCAATTTCGTGATATTATCGTGAAGCTGGCTCATGCGGTATCCTCCAGATGGTCGCGGATGTTTCCGAATTTAGGCGAAAGCCCGGCGTCGATATCACGCATTTCTGCGGATAGCGCGATGGAGTGGCTTTCCATTGCCGGAGCTACGAAAGATTTCATCACTTCGAAAATATCAGCCACGGCTGATTTCTTTATATCGTCAGGGCGCCCTTCGCGCAGGCGGATAGATAGATCTATAAACCCGTGTTTCGGATCGCCGTCTGCAATAGCGACATGATCGACGCAGACGGCGCGGACGCGAATGCCGGCCACTGGAAACGTCTCAATTCCTGCGGCGGCTGCGCGGATTGCTTCGCACAAAGCTCCCATATCCACGACATCTTTCAGATTGGCTGAATAATCGATCTGGAAGTGCGGCACATCATATTCCTTAACATGTTAATTGTTGCGAAGTTAATTAATGCTATGCTTTGTTGTCAAGACCCGTTTCACGGTGCAATGGGTGCAAACGATATAGCCTGAGGCCCGAATGACAAAGCAACTCCCGTCGACCAACCGTTCCCTGCCAATCGCGCTGATCCGTGCCCGCGAGGGCGTAATGGCCCCGATCCGCGATATGCTGGCCGAAACCGGCATCACAGAGCAGCAGTGGCGTGTTCTGCGGGTGCTGGCGGAGTTTGGTCGTATGGACACCAAGACGCTCGCGGACCGCTCAAGTTTGCTGTTCCCCAGCCTTACCCGCATTGCTGCTACCTTGCGCGACAAGGGCATGGTGACCCAGACCCGCGGCGACAAAGACCGGCGACGCCAGTTCATTGAAATCACGGCGTTGGGTCAGAAGATGATCGACGACCGCGCCCAAGAGGCTGCATTGATTGTGACAGGCTTCAAGACGACCCTCGGGGAGCAGAATTATGAAACGCTGCTGGATTTGCTCGCGCTTCTTGATCCCGGTGGCAAGGATTAGCCGCTTACAGTTCCATCCGCAAACCAGGCATCGAAAATTTCGAGTGCCTTATCGGCAAAGGCCGCGTCGTTGATATGGCATCCGATACGGTGGGCGGTAACGTTCGGCGGCAGCTTAGTTTCAAGCTCCGACAGAAATGCCTCCAGCCCTTCCCTATCGTGCAGGTCCGCGCCTTCACGGTCCCATTCTCCCAAGCCGTCCTGAGGCAGAATGACGGCAACCGGCCCTTTGGCTTTGGCCAGTTGTTCGCAATGGGCAGCGGCCACAGCTTTGCGCTCTTCGGTATTGAGGACGATTGAGGTCAGAAGCCGGTTGTGCGCGTGACTGATGTGACCGCTCCATTTTTCGGGCAAGGGCTGCCAACCTACGATGTCTACCAGATCGTAACATCCCGGCGCGACGATCTGCGGCGTGCCTGTCAAGCCTGCGTTGGTCAAACGACCCGCACCGGCAGAGATATTCGAGCCGTGTATATGGTTACCCAGTTCCTGCGTGCAAAAGTCGAAAACACAGGCAAAAGCACCTTGCCCTGCGAGGCTCTCAAACGCGCGGCCTCCCATACCTGTGGCGTGGAACACCGCTACCTCGAACCCGCGTTCTTCCAGCGCAGGTTTTAGCGGGATCACATATTTAAGCGCAGAGGTGCCAAGTGACATCATGCCAATCAATGGCTTGTCTGGGTCGGGTTTCTGAACGGCGCGGGCGGCCCCCAATACGGCACCGGCGGCTTGTGAGAGAGATGCCCTGCAGACGGAGTTCAACCCATAAAGGCCACCAGCCCAGAGGATCATCTGCGTGTCCGCCGCCAGCCGTTCCGCCGGGATCAGCGGTGAAAAGGACACGGTCGAGACGATGTACTTGGGCACGCCCAGCGGCAGGGCTGATGCCACGTCGAGGGCCAGATCGGTACCCATCGTACCGCCCAATACGATCATGCCGTCAAAAATGCCCTCCGCATAGAGCCTTGCTGCCAGAAGGCTCGCCCCCTTCGCCATGATCTGCATGGCGTGGTTTTCGTCGCCGCTGTCAATCGCGGCCTGAACGGAGCTGCCGCCCTCTTCCGCAACATCATGCTTTGAATAGTCAGTAGGTTCTGATGGATCCCCAAGCACGGAAACATCCATGGTGACCACCTTGCCACCCTGATCGCGGATCACGCTTGCCAGAAACCCAAGTTCGTCATCCTTGGTGTCATAGGTCCCGATCACCAGAACCGTCTTGTCGCTCATAGTTTGATCCACGCTGTCTTGAGGTTGATGTACTTCTCCAAGGCATGAAGTGATTTGTCCGAACCATTGCCGGATTGACCAACGCCGCCCAACGGAACCGTACCATCCGCGCCACCATAAGTGTTGATATGCATAACACCGGTACGCACACCTCTGACCATGCGGTGTGCGCGGCTGAGGTTCGAGGTCCACGCCGCACCGGCTAGGCCGTAGACCGTGGAATTTGCGAGCGTGATCGCCTCTTCTTCCGAGTTGAAAGGGGTCACGCCAAGAATGGGGCCAAACACCTCTTTCTGCGCAAGCGTCGCATCAGGGCGCACTCCCGTGACGATCGTCGGCGCCATGTAATAGCCGCCCGTTTCCTGCAAAATGCGGTTGCCGCCAGTGATGATCTGCCCACCTTCGTTTGTGGCCGTCTCTACAAAACCCAGATTAGCATCCAACTGCGTTTGCGAATTTACCGCGCCGATCTGGGTATCCACACGCAAGGGATCACCCACGCGCATGGCATCGGTCGCTTTCGCGACGGCGCTTACAAACTCGTCATGGATCGATCTCTCAACCAGCAGGCGCGATCCTGCAACACAGACCTGTCCGGCGTTGCGAAAGATACCTGCCGCTGCGACCTTGGCGGCCTCATCAAGATTTGGGGCGTCTGCAAAAATGATGTTGGGGGATTTGCCGCCCAACTCCAGATAGACCCGCTTCATGTTTGACCGTGCGGCATACTCCATCAGCCGCCGCCCTGTGGCACCTGATCCGGTAAAGACAAGCACGTCCACGTCCATGGACAGACCCATCGCCTGCCCGACTACGGCCCCTTCACCGGTGACGGCATTCAGAACCCCGGGGGGGAGGCCTGCCTCCAATGCAAGTTCGCACATGCGCATCAGAGAAAGCGATGCAGTCTCGGACGGTTTGACCACGACCGAATTGCCCATCGCCAAGGCAGGTCCAAGTTTCCAAGCGCCGATCATCAGCGGGAAGTTCCACGGGATGATTGCGCCCACGACGCCAACCGGCTCCTTGTGGATCAGGCCAAGAACATCATCTGCTGTCGGCGCGATCTCTCCGTAAACCTTGTCTAGTGCTTCGGCATAATAACGGATCGTGCCAGCAGCTGAGCCGGGCTCTGCCTTCAGCGCCATAGCGATCTCTGTCCCGTTGTCGCGCACGCCCAGTACGGCAAGCTCAAGCGCGTGCGCTTCGATCAAATCGGCCCACTTCAAAAGCACTTTCTTTCGAGCGGCAGGCGGTTGACCTGACCAGCGACCATCCTCAAACGCAGTGCGGGCCGACGAAATAGCCGCTTCCATGTCCGACTGCGTGCCCGCAGCGACAGTGGTTAAAACCGTCCCGTCGATGGGAGAGATTACATCCATCGTGCCGCCGTCCGACGCGCCAAGATGCTGGCCGTCGATCAGATGACCAAAGGCACGGACAGGTTCAGCGCGCAGCGCATCGATTTGGGTCTGGTCCATTTCATGTTACCTCGTTTGACTGTCATGCATATCGTGGTCTTCTTCAGAAACGTAGGCGCGCCATTCCTTCATCAGTGTGCGAATGTGCAACGCCAGAACCAGCAGGATCATGGCAAAAAGAATTGCTGCAATCGGGCGGTCGATCATGTCGAGCGGGGTCTTGAGACGCGGCAAGGCTGATCGAAGCTTCACCTCCATAATCCCGCCCAACACCATGCCAAGGATGATCGGCACGATAGGCAGGTTCAGCCGTTTCAGGATCAGGCCGAACACTCCGAAACCGGCGGCAATCATGCAATCGGTCAAAGAGTTGCGCAGTGAATAGACACCGACGAAAGACAAAAGCAAAATCATTACACCTAGGAAGCGGGTCGGCACGCGGATGATTTTGGTCAGCAGATTGGTCGAGAACAGCAAGAACACCATGACGATCACGTTCAGTGCAATCAGCGCAAAGTAGAGGCCGTAGACCAGATCGATGTTGTTCTGGAAGAGTTGGGGGCCGGGAATGACGTTGTGGACATAAAAGACCGACAGCATCATCGCGGTCAGCGCTTCACCCGGAATACCAAGCGCAAGCAGCGGGATCATCGCGGCCGCAGGCACCGCGTTGTTCGCGGCCTCCGATGCAATCAAACCTTCAGGCGACCCTTTGCCAAAGCTGTCCGGCTCTTTCGATGTCTTCTGCGCATAGGTGTAGCTCATGAACTGGGCCGTGAATTCGCCCGTTCCGGGGATCATGCCGAGGATGACACCAAAGCCCGACGCCACAGTTGCCACCCGTTTGTGTTTGAAAAGCTCTTTGATGCCAGCGCCCATGCGTCCTGATACAGGTTTGGCATCCGGTGATGTGTCCGGTGCGGTAAGCAGGAAGAAGGCCTGGCTCAGGGCAAACAGGCCCAAGACAACCACGATCAGGTTGATGCCCGATGACAAAAAAGAATAGCCGAAAGTATAGCGCTGCGTGTAGGTCACCGCATCAAGGCCAACGGTTTGCAAGAAGATACCTAGCATTGCCAGCATTCCGGCTGCAAATATCTGGCCGCGATGAGCGAGAATTACCAGAATAATACCCAGAAGGGCCGCCAGAAATATTTCCCGCGATCCGAACATGGGGGCGACCAACGCCAGCACAGGTGACAAAAGGATCAGACAGCCAATCCCGAAAATGCCGCCCCAGAAAGATGCGCTATAGGCCAGCGAAAGTGCACGGTGCGCTTCCCCGCGCTTGGTCATCGGATAGCCGTCATACGACGTTAGCGCATTAACAGCGGTTCCGGGTGTATTGATCAATACGGCAGGGATCGCACCACCGTACATGGACGATCCGTAAATCCCCAACAGCATTGTCAGACCCACAATAGGATCAAGCGAGAAGGTTGCAGGCAACAAGATGGCGATTGCTACCGCTGGGCCAACGCCGGGAATGGCCCCGATGATGACCCCGCCGACAGAGCCGACAAGCAAGGCTAGCATCACATCCCAACGGGCGAGCATCTCAAGTCCGGCGAGTAGGTTCTCCATCTCCAGTATCCGATCAGAAATAGGTCAGCATGATCTGACGCAAGCCATCCGGCAGCGCCTCGTAAATCTGTCCTGAAGGCAGGTTCACTTTCAGCAGCGTCTTGAACAGCACGACGATCACAACGGCTGACACTGCCGCCGCAATCAGGGTGGGAATGCGACGGTAACCGGCACGCAGGGTCAGTATGACTGCAAACAAAACCGTAGTCGGCAGATAGCCGGTATAGGGCACCGCCATAGCATATCCGATAAACCAGGCTGCATATTCAAATGAAGCGATCCATAGCCAGACCTCACGCCAACGCCCATAGATGCGTTCTGACAATGCGGATCCCAGCAGATGAAACGCGGCAAAGACAACCATGCCGGAAAGGGCAACGCCGGGCCAGAACCTTGGTTGCGCAAAGAGTTTTGCCCCCTTGCGCCACGCGGTCTGATCGAAAAGCTGCGACAAAAAGAAGGCTGATAGGATCAAAGCCACCCACGCAAAAACGATATCGCCCGGACGGCGGTACCGCTTGAAGAGTGACTGAAGCGTTTTGACCCGCGACATGTTGCTGCCTTCTTGGTTTTCACGAAAACCATGATGCCGGACCGTGAATTGTGGTCCGGCATCATGGGGGGCTTTGCATCACTCTGAGAGCATAGTTTCGATGCCGTTCAGTGTGTCGATGTCGGTCTTGATCTGGTCGGCAACCTCGGCTGCTGGCTGCCAGTAAACGGACGCACCTGTTTCCGCTGCAAGCGCTTGGGCGCGCTCGGACATTACTGTCTTCTGGGCCACGGCGATGATCTTGTCCTGAACGTCCTGCGGCGTATCCTTGTGCACAAACAGGCCGTTCCAAAGGGCGACATTCAGATCGGGCGCCAGCTCGGCTACCGTCGGGGCATCAGGTGTCAGTGGAATGCGTTCTGAACCAATGGAGGCCAGAACCTTGACGCTGTCGAGGCAGGGCAGGATCAGTTGGAGTGTGGTGTTGATGACATCCACATCGCCAGAAGCCAGCGTGTTGCAATCGAGCGCGTCGAACGCAGCATCAGATGCATAGGCAAACCCCAGTTCTTTCGCCAAACCGAAAGTAACCTGAGTGGGGACCAACGGTGCTCCAAAGTGGCCAAGCACCACGTCGTTTTCTTTCGCATAGGCTGCCAGACCGTTGATGTCGTCATAAGGCGCGTTGGCACCTGCGGCGATTACAAACGGATAGGTCAGAAAGTTGCCAAGCGGAATGAACGGGTCAGGGTTCAGCTCGGGAATGCCGATCTGTGGACCAACCACGGGAATCGCGATGATGAACGATCCTACGGTGTAGCCATCAGCGGGCGCTGTGGCGACTTCGATGGCACCGGGGAACGGGCCACCGCCACCGCCGGGCTTGTTCACAACGGCAGTTGGCACGTCGTACGCGGTGGCGAAATCCTCAGCAATCATGCGGGTCAGCACGTCTTCTAGATCACCCGGAGGCCACGGCACGACAAACTCGACCGGTTTCTCTGGATACTCGGCAAGCGCCGGACCTGCGATTGTTGCGATGGCGAGCGCGAGGGCACCTGCTGATGTCTTAAACCTGGACATTTCGTTCTCCCTTAATCGGTTCATATATCGAACCATTGTTTTGTAAAAAAGGTTGCCTTGTTAAATACCATGTGTCAAACTTTTTTATCAGTAGAACGAATGAGACTGTCTGAATGTCCTCAGCTTCCAAGGCCCTTGCGTTGCTTTCCCACTTTTCTGTCCAGCGGCCGGAGATCGGGTTGTCACAGCTGTGTCGCATCGCAAAGCGGGATAAAGCCACAACCTACCGCCACCTGCAGGCCCTTGAAGAAGCTGGATTTATTGAACAGAATCCTGCCACCAAACATTACCGGTTAGGACCGGCGGTGATGCATTTGGCGCAAGTGCGCGAAGCCACGGTGCCACGCAAAGAGTCGGCGAAATCGGTTTTGTCTGTTTTGGCTGATGCGACTGGTGAGACATCGCATGTAGCGGTTTTATCGGGCACGACTGTCTACGGGTTATGCGATTGTGAATCACCTCGCCACGCGACACGTGCCGTTCTGGACATCAACACTTTCCCGCTTCATGCGACGGCATCAGGATTATGCGCCCTCGCGTTTGGCGGTGACGATCTGCTTGAGGCGGCTTTGAAGCGGATGGAGAGTTTCACCGCGTCCACGCTCACGTCGAAATCGGATATCGAAGCTTCGCTCGACACTGTGCGCGAAACCGGATTTGCGCAGGCGAACCGCAGCTATGAGGACGAGATTCAGGGCATCGCCGCTCCGATTTTCGACCATACCGGTGCGCTTGCCGGGACCGTCGCCGTGGCCAGTGTAGCGTCCCGTTTCTCCGCTGAACTTGAGCGCGTCATCAAAGCCGAATTGATAGTGGCCGCGCGCGCGCTCACCCATAACTGGGGCGGGACTGTTCCTGCCCACATCGAAGCCGCATGGGCAAAATCTGTCTCACGCCTGCACGAATTGGAAAGCACATCATGAAAGATTCGAACTTCCTGAAGGAAAACAATGCCCGCCTGATGTGGCACCCGATGACGTCGCCACAGGACAGCATCGCGCAACCGCCAAAGATCATAACAGGCTCGGACGGTGTTTCTATCACCGACATCGACGGGCACCGTGTGGTGGACGGGGTCGGGGGATTGTGGAATGTCAATCTTGGTTATTCCTGCACCCCTGTAAAAGAGGCGATAACGGCGCAGCTTGAAAAACTGCCCTATTATTCCACTTTCCGCGGCACATCCAATGATGCGGCGATTGAACTCTCGTATGAGCTAAGTGAATTCTTCGCACCTGACGGGATGAGCCGTGCGTTCTTTACCTCCGGTGGATCAGATTCGGTCGAGACGTCCCTGCGTCTGGCGCGCCAGTATCACAAGCTGCGCGGAGAAGCGGGAAGGACCAAGTTCCTCAGCCTCAAGAAAGGGTATCACGGCACACACATCGGCTGTGCTTCGGTTAACGGGAACGCAAATTTCCGCAATGCGTACGAGCCGTTGCTGCCCGGCTGCTATCACATTCCCGCGCCCTACACCTATCGCAATCCGTTCAACGAGACGGATCCGGCCAAGCTTGCACAGCTTTGTGTGGCGGCATTGGAAGATGAAATCGCCTTTCAGGGGCCAAACACGATTGCCGCGATGATTATGGAACCGATTCTGGGGGCTGGTGGCGTTATCCCCCCGCATGAATCCTTCGCGCCGATGGTTCAGGAAATCTGCAACCGGCATGGCATTCTGCTTATCACGGATGAGGTCATCACCGCCTATGGTCGTACCGGCGCTTGGTCCGGCGCGCGGCTTTGGGGAATCCAGCCTGACATGATGGCAACGGCTAAGGCGATTACGAACGGGTTCTTCCCTTTCGGTGCCGTGATGCTGGGTGAAAGGATGGTTGAGGTGTTTGAAAACAATCCGGCTGCCAAGATCGCGCATGGCTATACTTACTCCGGTCACCCCGTTGGCGCGGCGGCGGCGCTGGCTTGCCTTGCAGAGACGAAGCGCTTGAACGTGATAACCAACGCCGCGGCGCGTGGTACCCAGATCTATGAGGGATGCCTGAAGCTGATGGAGAAGCACGACATTGTCGGCGATGTGCGGGGCGGACACGGATTGATGACCGCGATCGAGATGGTTTCGGACCGTGCGACCAAGAAGCCGATCGACGGTGATGCCGGATCACGCGTGCAGGAAGCTGCCTATCAGAACGGTGCAATGATACGCATTTCAGGCCCGAACCTTATCCTGTCTCCGCCGCTTGTTTTGACAGAGAATGACGCGAATATTCTGTTGTCTGCGGTCGATGCAGGTTTGGCTGCCGCTTAACGGTTGCAGTTCAGACCTGACGCAATGTCCAGTCCGACATGGTTGGCAGGACGTCTTCTATCACCCGCTGGAACGCTGCGACGATTTCGGCGGGTGTGTCGTTTGACGCCTGCGCTGTCTGCAAGAAACGGCGGGATGCGATAATGCGCTGGTCCTGATCATTTACAACGGTAAGATCCATATCGACCTGCGCCATGAAGCGACCATCGGCAGCGACGCTCACGTCGAATGCGTCAATGCGCACAAGCAACGCCTTATCCGGAACCGGCCCCGCATCGGTGCGGCCCACATAGCTTACGCGGCCTGTGGCGCTGATACTGAGGATCAGCAACGATTGAATGACCTCAGGCAATTCATCGGTCCAGCGTGCATCAGGTAGATAGCTGATAGAAGCGGCATCGGAGCGGACAAGAATCCTGTCGGTTGAAAGCGTCGCAGGAGCCTGAGGGCGGGCGACCAGCAAGGTGCGGGCGCGGCGCGGACCGGATGTTGAGCCGGCCACAGGTCGCAGATCGTAGGTATCCAACGCCTCGGTCGCAGCATTCAGCGTACTGATTGCGCTACATCCGCTGAGAGAGGCGGCGGCACCCAGTAATGCGCTGCGACGTGTTAGTGTGAACATTTTTTCATCTCCTGTATTCCGGAACGCGGCCATCAAGAATGAACCGCGCGGGGTCGCGTTCTATACGCCGCACAAGATCGCCCAAGGTTCTCACAAGCGACCGCGCCTCGCTGGCAAGGCTGGTCAGTTCAGGCAATCCTTTACCTGCAAACCCGCTGATGCCCGGCGCACTTTGTGAAACGGTGGCCTGAACACTACGGACAACGGCATCGCTGCGGGCAATAAGCGCGCGCAGGTCACTAGTTATCGCGGGCATGTCCTTGCTGACATCTGTGATCGCCAAGGCAATCTGCTCTGATGCCGCGCGGATGTCTGTCATCATCGGGGCAAGATCGGTGTTCAGGACATCGGACGCTCCATCAAATGTCGTCTGTGCAGAGCCCAAGGCACCCTCAGCTACTTCGAGGGTCCTGTCCAACGTTCCCAGACTGCTTTGCGCTTTGACGAAAAGCGCATTTGCGGAGCTGATTGCCTCCTGCGCGTCCTGCGCCATCGGATCAAGATGGGTGGTCAGGCTGGTTGCTACATTGTCCACGGCCTGTCGTGCGGTGGTAACACCAGCGCGTATATCCGTCATAATGGCGGGTACATCTTGCAGCATCACATCCTGCACCGTCGCGAGCGCCTCTTTGGTGTCACCCAACACAACGCGGGCTTCTGCCACCAGAAGCGTGCCATCGCCATCTACAAGCGCGTCAAAACTGTCGGAGGCCTCGGTCACAGCGACGAAGGCGGTGTTGGCTTCCCTCAATGTCGTCTCAAGTTCGGTCAGTCGCGAATTGAGCAGCTCCGCGGTATCCGCGAATCCGTCCAGCGTGGTGCCGGAACGGTCCTGCAGATCTGCAATTGCGGCTGTTGTCTGGGTGCCGATCTGCGAGACCTGCGCGAGGATTTCGGGCACTTGTTCCTCAAGGATCAGTTTCGCCTGGTCAAAGGTCCCTCCGACGCTCTGGATCACCCCAAGCGCGTCATTCAGTGCCGTGTTCGCGGTCTCAAATGTTGTGGTGGCCGCGGAGAGGGTACCATCGGACTGTTCAAGCGTTGTGACCACGGCGGCACCGATACTATCGAGGCGTTCGGTGAAAAGCGTGATCTGGGCCGTCGCTTCGCGCACTGTGCCGGTGATATCGGAGAAATCATTCAGCGCCTGATCCAAATTCCCTGACGAAGCATCAAGATTGCTTAGGATGCGGGTCACGTGGGCCTGATTTTCGGGGCCGGTCAGCGCTTGAAACTGCTCCAGCAAAACGGTCGCTTCGGCCAGCAGGTCGGGTGCATCCTGCACGAGGGTCTGAATGGTCGACCGGCGGGACGGGATGATCCGCCAACCTTCGGCATCGGCAACCAGCGGGGGTGCTTCGGGTGTGCCGCCGGACAGCGAAATATAGGCCACACCTGTAACGCCTTGGGATTGGAGTTGTGCGGTCGTATCGGATCTTACCGGCACCTCTGTTTCGACCTCGATGGTCGTAAATACCTTGGAGGGATCTTGCGGTGCGATGCGCAGGCCAATGACCTTGCCCACGGATATCCCGTTGAACAAAACATCACCAGACGGATCAAGGCCGGACACATCTTCAAACAGAATGCCGTAAGTCTGGTACTGTTTGTTGATCTGCACGCTTGCGAGCCAGATGAAAAAGGCCAGCGTGCCCAGAATGCTTAGCAGTGCGAAGACGCCGATCAGGATATAGTTTGCACGCGTTTCCACTACGCGGCCCCCTCTTTTTGCGCAGACGACAAAGCGGCGCGTGCGCGTGGCCCGTGAAAGTACTCATGCACCCAAGGGTGATCCACCTGCAGCATCTCCTCCATGGTTCCGACAGCAAGCACTTTGCGGTCGGCCAATACCGCGATCCTGTCACAGATCGCATGCAGACTGTCCAGATCATGAGTAACCAGAAAGACCGTCAGGCCAAGTGCGGCCTGCAATTGTTTGATCAGGGTGTCGAAGGCAGCGGCACCAATCGGATCAAGCCCTGCGGTCGGTTCGTCCAGAAAGACAATTTCGGGATCCATCGCGATAGCGCGGGCAAATCCGGCACGTTTGCGCATGCCGCCAGACAGCTCGGAGGGATATTTCTCCATCGCGTTTTCCGGGAGGCCGACCATGCGGACCTTTATCCCTGCGAGCGTCTCACGCAGTTCGTCGTCCAACGCAAGTTGCTCACGCATCGGGGCTTCGACGTTTTGCCGAACGGTGAGCGAAGAAAAGAGCGCGCCGTCCTGAAACATAACGCCCCAGCGACGGCGCAGCGCGCGGTATTGGGCATCCGACGTTGCGCGTACACTCTCCCCGAACACCTCGATCTGTCCGGCGTTGGGTTCCAGCAGCCCCACAATTGCACGCAGTAAAACAGATTTGCCCGTGCCTGATCCACCGACCACGCCGATGATTTCGCCGCGTCGCACATCCAGATCAAGCCCGTCATGCACGGTATGTGTCCCGAACCGCGTGACAAGGCCGCGTACGCGGATGATCGGATCAGACACCTCCTCCATCATATCCCCACAATCGCGAAAAAGATTGAAAACAGCGCGTCCATCACAATGACCATAAAAATGGAAAGCACCACAGACGCCGATGTCATCCGGCCCAGCGATTCCGCATTGCCGCCGACTTGCATCCCTTTGTAGCAGCCGATGATCCCGATAATCAGGGCAAAGAACGGTGCCTTGATCATGCCGACCCCGAAATGCCAGACGTCCGTGTTGCTGACGAGCCTTGTCTGAAATACCGCAGGTGAGACACCGAGCTCTATCCACGACATTAACGCCCCGCCGATCAGACCGGACATATCCGCAATAAATCCCAATGCGGGTAGCATCAGCATCAGCGCTAGTACGCGCGGCACCACCAGGATCGTCACCGGATCAAGGCCGAGCGTCCGCATAGCGTCGATTTCTTCGCGCATTTTCATAGACCCGATTGCCGCCGTAAACGCCGATCCCGAACGCCCCGCAACGATGATCGAAGTTAGCAAGATGCCCAGTTCGCGCAGGATCGAAATGGCGATAAGGTCGACCACAAAAACCTCGGCCCCGAACTGACGCAATTGTGCCGACCCTTGAAAGGCCAGAACCACCCCGATCAGAAATGCCATAAGCGCCACAATCGGAACTGCGCTTAGCCCGATTTCCTGACAGTGATGAACAACCGATGTGAGCCGCAGGCGTGTCGGGTGGCGCAGGATGCCACCCAGCGTCGCGATGACCTGACCCAGAAACGAAACCAGCTCGACCACCATACGCAGGCCTCGCACGATCTTCTGACCGAAGGCTTCCAGATGGTCGTTGATGCTCATTGTTTTGCCGACCGATGCATCCTCGGGTGGCATGTTTTGTGATACGGTATCTATAAGCTGCGCCTGCGCGGGACTGGCGCCGGTGATTTCTGGCAGCGCATCGTCAACCGCCGCACGCCGCTGGCAGTCCAGAAGAAACCATGCACCGGCGGTGTCCATGTGCGACAACTCGCCAATATCTATAACGGTAAACTCAGCAGACACCGGAAAATCCACGACGGATACGGTGTCTATCAGCAAAGCGCCCGTCAGATGCAGAGTGCTATCCGATACCTTCGTATGAACGCGTCTTTGTGGCACTGCATCTGTTTTCATCGCACGATTCTATCATGTTTACCGGCGGTGTTCAGCTGTGTGATAAACACTTTCCTGCCCCTCACACCTGTACCATCCGAGGACCAAGTACCCATCTAATTATCTGCTCAAAACTATGCGCCGCTATGGCACCGGCCTTGACTAAGATCAATCTGTTAAGCCTATTGGAGGTGAAGGTTGGCCGCTGTTGTCAGCTTAATTCTTTTGCCGGAGATCCTTCGAACTATGCCCAGATTTTCAGTTGCTTTGGCCGCCGTCGGCCTTCTTGGCCTCACGGCCTGTTCACCGGAATATGCACAAAAGCGGTCTGCCGTGAAACACGGGCAGCTTATTTATGCCAAGGAATGCTCCCAGTGCCACGGTGTATCCGGCGAAGGGGCGGGGTCTGCTTCGCTCGGGCTGGGAACTCCGGCACCTGACCTGGTTGGTCTGTCGGCCAGAAATGACGGCGTGTTCCCGCGCGAATTTGTGCGCCGGTTCATTCTGGGCCTGCTTGAGACAGACGACCCCGAAGCCGCGATGCCGCAGTTTGCAAAAGTTGGACTGCCCCACGTTTACCCGCAGGGCGGTGCCGATGGTGAGGTTCTGGAAGCGGATTTCGAAGACCTGTTGGATTATCTCGCCTCTATTCAGGAGTGATATGGCGCTAGCGGGCCTGTACGCATTCCTTGCACAATGGTGCATAGGGTACCGCATTCAGCCGAGCATCTGAGATTGGGTTGCCGCACTTCTGGCATTCGCCATAGGTCCCGTCTTCGATGCGCGCCAGTGCCTGCCCCAGCAGCACCCGTTCTTGCTGTGCGGCGTTCCCCAGACCCTCCAACACCTGATCATCCTCGATATCAATCGCCTGATCATTCATATCCGGTGAGACAGGTTCGCTCAGTTCGTGATCCACGACATGCATACGTTCATCAAGTTCGGTAAGCCGGTCAGTGATCAGTTTTTTGTAGTGATTAAGGTCTGTCATGGTCGTTCCTCCTTGCGATTATGACGTTTAGTCTAACGGTGCGATAAGGCCCGAAATTGACAGGGATCAACGGCGGCGTTTGCGGGTCGGGAAATTGAAAACCTCGACTAGAAACGCCGTGAATATCCCGAAGGTGAGCAACCCGTGTGTTGCCGTCATTCCGGCGAGCAAACGCCATCCTGGCTCTAGCACAACATCGCCGTAGCCCACTGTTGTGAAGGACGCGATTGAGAAATAGAGCGCAGGCTCCAAAGCGTCGAAAAGGCCAAGCTGAATGTAAAGAACTGCCCAGCCCCATACCGTACTGGTCAAAACCGTAAGTATCCAAAGACCGGCGACAGACAGATCGAAAAGAGCGGGAAAACGGGCGTACCCGAAGGCTCCACTTTCCTCGAATACATGCAAAAGCCGTTCGGCAACACCGAACAGCGCAATGGAGATGGCCAGCGACCCGATCATCATGATGGAGCCTACGAATATGGCAAATAGCATCTACAGGCTTTCTATGCGTCGCTGGTTATCGTCATAGCTTGCAGGTAGAAAATCCTACCAAGCGGTAGAGCGGGCAGAACTGAAAAAGCGCGGTCAGCGTCAGGACCAATCCAACGGCCATACTGGCATAGACATATCCGGCGTTAGACCAGATTTGTGGCATGTTCAGAAGGGGTAGGAAAACAAGAAGCAAGCCGAGAAACGCTCTGACCAAACGGTCGAGTTTGCCAAGGTTGACGGTCATGGTCTTGCCCTTTGATCCAGAATGAGAATGTCTTGAGGCACGCAAGCGACTGCGCGGTGATCCGCATGGGGAGCTTTGCCCTGTGCGATTTGCCCAATCAGTTCGGCCATGCGGGTGGCGCAGGCATCAAAGACCTCAGATCGGAAGCTCTGAGATGAAGCGATCCTTTCCTCCAGCGCCGTAAGAAGCGTCTCATCCGGCTTGCCTCGCGCATTGATAATCCTATCGATCAACTCTGATGCGGATAATTGCTGTATCGGCCGTTTCGGAAAGGCATCATAGAATACGGTCTGTTTTTGCATCTCTCAGACCCCCTCAACCTTCACTACTTTTCAGGGTAAACGCCTTGTTGCCAATCTCGACCAGTTTGCCGGTTTCGGCATGATACTGGTCCAGTGCTTTTTGAATGAACTGCGCCTGAATATGTTGAAACGCTGCGATATCTTTGCAGTGGAGCATCTCGTGCTGCGTTTTTACATCCTGCTTGATCCGTTCCGCCACAAAGCTTGCCAGCTCTGCGCTCAGATCGTTCATCGCCTCCATCCATGCGGTGCTCATACCCAATATATTGCCAAAGCCAGCGGGTGATGACGTTTCTGGTGCGCCAGGCGGTTGGGTCGCCGTTGAGGACGTGTCTTTCACTTGCTCTTTGTCTGCCATTTCGGTTCCTCCGATAAGTGACGTTGTGTTGATAGACTATGACCCGATTAACGTCGCCGCTTTTGACATTGCTCAATACACGGCACGAAAAACGGACGATCACCCATGCAAGGTTCGTGATGAGAGGTGCTGATGTGGCAGTGGAAACCGGTCTGACAAAGCGTGAGGTTCTGGCAGCCAGAGAGGCACACGGCTGGAATGAATTACCCGCAATGGCGCAGGCCGGTCCGTGGCGGGTACTGCTTCGCCAGTTCACCAGTTTTCTCGTGTTGATCCTCATCGTGGCTGCCGCCGTTGCCCTTGCCTTGGGCGAACGGATGGATGCGGTCACAATCGCGCTGGTCGTGTTTCTGAACGCGGGTCTTGGCTTTGTGCAGGAATGGAAAGCAGAGACGGCGCTGGGCGCATTGCGTGATTTGCTGTCACCTCAGGCAATGGTCTTGCGCGACGGGCAGGAACAGGTGATCCCGGCGCGTGAGGTGGTGCCGGGTGATATTCTGGTGTTGGTACCGGGTGCGAAAATCGCAGCGGATGCCATGGTGATCCACGCGACCGAACTAGCGGTCGATGAAAGCGTGCTGACAGGTGAATCCGTTCCTGTTTCCAAAAATGATGATCAAGCGCCTTCGGTTTACGCCGGAACGTCTGTGACGGCTGGCCGCGCCGAGGCCCGCGTGATGGCGACAGGCGGGGCAACTGAATTTGGCAAAATCGCCAACTTAACGGGCTCCGTAGGCGTCAAGACAACCAACCTGCAACTGAAGCTGGGCCAATTGGCCCGCCAGTTGGGTATCGCCGCTTTGCTGGTTGCTGCGGGTGTTGTGTGCCTTGGTCTGTTGCTGGGTCGCGACCTGACTGAGATGGTGATGACGGGTCTGTCACTGGCAGTCGCAATGGTGCCAGAGGGCCTCCCCGCCGTTGTGACGATCACGCTGGCGCTTGGGGCCACTGCAATGGTGCGAAGACAAGCGCTTGCGCGTCGGTTGCAGGCTGTTGAAACATTGGGCGCTGCATCGACAATCTGTACAGACAAGACCGGCACACTGACGGAAAACAAGATGACGGCCACGAAGGTGTGGACGTTTGACAGGCAGTATGACGTGACAGGTACCGGATACGATCCGGCTGGCCACATCGAAGCGGATGGCATCCGGCTTCGCGCATCGGATGATCCGGTGCTTGCGGCGCTTTTGGAAACCGGCCTTCACTGTAGTCACGCGCATCTTGAGCGTGACGGTGACAGTTGGAAGATGGTCGGTGCCCCGACCGAAGGTGCGCTGATTACACTGGGGTACAAGGGCTGGTGCGACCTGCCTTTGGACCGGGCGATACTAGCGGAAATTCCTTTCAGCAGCGCGCGCAAGAAGATGTCAGTGCTTTATCAGTCCGGCGGCCATGTGGATGTGCTGACAAAGGGCGCGCCGGAACAGGTGCTTAAGGCCTGTACAGAAATCATGACGCAAGGCGGCCCCCGCCCCCTGACAGCAGCAGTGCGGGAAACTGTTGTAGAGGCTTACAGCGACCTCGCGCAAAAGGGGCTGCGGGTCATGGCATTGGCCCGCAAACCTGCGCCGGATGATCAGTTGAGCGAAGACGCGATGATCTTTGTCGGTTTGGTCGGGATTATCGATCCACCCCGTGCTGAGGTACGTCAGGCGATCAGTCTGGCCCGCGCGGCCGGGATCAGGGTGATCATGATTACTGGCGATAGTCCCATCACGGCAGGCGCGATTGCGGGACAGCTAGACTTGAACGTGTCCCGCCAGCTGACTGGGGCTGATCTGGACGCGCTGGATGATGCAGCACTCAGCGAGATATTGCGCGAGGACGTACTTTTTGCGCGGACCAAGCCGGAACAGAAAATGCGCATCGTGTCGGCTTTGCAAGCGCAGGGCCAGATCGTCGCAATGACAGGTGACGGCGTCAATGATGCGCCCGCGCTCAAACAGGCGGATATCGGCATTTCGATGGGTGTCAGGGGAACGGATGTTGCACGCGATGCATCCGATCTGGTGCTGCTGGATGATAATTTTGCGACCATCGTGGGGGCCATCGGAGAAGGCCGCCGACAATTTGCAAACGTGCAGAAATTCGTGCGTTATTTGTTGTCGTCAAACGCGGGTGAAGTGATTGCACTGGTCGTCAACATCGCCATCGGCGGGCCGCTGGTGTTTCTAGCGACACAGATCCTCTGGATGAACCTTGTTACCGATGGTGTGACAGCCGTGGCGCTGGGGTTAGAGAAATCCGAACCGGATCAGATGGAACAACAGCCAAGGCGCAAAGACACCGCGATTCTTGGTCGAAGCGGGATCATCACGATCATCGTCCTTGGCACCTACACTGGTCTGTCGAGCCTTTGGATATTCTTTTCACTGATGGATCAGGGCGTAGAGCTGGCGCGTACGACAGCATTCACTGCCATGGTTGTTTTTGAGAAAATCAGTGTCTTTGCGTTCCGGTCCTTGCGTCTGACTGGATGGCGCATCGGTTGGTTCAGTAATCCATTCTTGCTGCTTGCCTTAACGGTCACATTGGGTGCGCAGGTCCTTGCGGTGTATTGGGGGCCCCTGCAGGTGCTCCTCAAAACGGTGCCGATGGGACTGGATCAATGGATCACAATTGCGCTTTTTACGCTGCCCCTTTTGATCGTGCCCGAAATCCTCAAAGCGGTGCGGCTCAGCATTCAACGAACGAAATAATACGCGGCCAAGCTCGCAATGAACAACAACAGCACGAGGATAGAATCGAGCCCGAAGGCACCGATCTTTGGTTTGCGCCGCACGATGAGGCCGACGAGGTAGATGGAGGTGACTGCCAACCCGAACGCGAGCGCGAGGCTGACAGTGCGCGAGGTGTCCTGCAGGATCGGGCCGCCGCGAAACAGGATATCTGCGGGAAAGACCAGAACCAGCATGATCAGGTTACTGCCGAAGATATTGGAGATTGCCATCGTATAGGCCCCGATGCGCACGGCGGCGATGCTTGTGCTCAGCTCGGGCAGGGACGTGGCTGCGGCCAGAAGGGTAACGCCGATGAAACCTGTCCCAAGCCCGGATTGAGTGGCGATGCGGTCTGCGAACTGAACCAACAGCAAACCTAGCCCCAGAATAGCGATGCAGGCCGCAATCGCCTGCCAGATGAGTGTTTTGTTGGATGCTTTCCCCAAACCAGTCGGGGCGGGAAATGAAAGGGGGTCGGGATCAGGAAGATCAATAGGGACCCAATCGCTGCTGTCGTCGTACCGCCGCAACAGCCAGATCGCCCCGGCATAGATCATGGCAATACACACGCTGCCCAATCCGACACCGCCAACCACAAAAGTCTCACCAAGATTGACGACAATCAAAGCAACAGACAACAACAAGACAAGCAGCGTGGCCTCAAGCGCGTGGTTCGCCTTGCGCGGATAGTTAGTGATCGGGCTGCGCGCCCAGAAATCCGACATAGCTAGGATCGCGGTCTGGAGCGCGATACCACCGAACAGGTTGTTGAGCACAAGATCGCGTGCCTGTTGAATGGCGGCGGTTAGCGTCGTTGCGACCTCCGGTAGTGATGTGGCGAGTGAAAGAACCAACAATCCCATCAACGACTTTGCCAGTTTGAAACGGTCCGCCAGTGTGTCCACCAGATACGCCAGCCGCGCGCCTGCGATCCAGACACCTGCGGCGCTGAGCGCAAAGAAAAGAACACTCTGGAAAAGGGACGTATCAGGGAGCTGCATTATCTTGCGGTATCTAAAAATACGCGGGGCCGCCTTGATATCGCTCAATCAATCCCATTGGCGGACGCGCAATGTAAGCAGATGGATAACGAACACGGCCATAGCCCAGAAGAAGTCGCGACCCGTCTCACCGGCGATCGGCAAACCAGCCATATCAAGGATATGATCTATGGCGGGATTGATGGTGCGGTCACCACATTCGCGATTGTTGCAGGTGTCGAAGGTGCGGGGCTGTCACACACCATAATCGTCGCACTCGGTCTCGCGAACATCATCGCTGATGGTTTTTCGATGGCTGCCAGCAACTACTCGGGCACCAAAGCCGAGCTGGATGATCGCAAACGTATCATCGAAATCGAGGAACGCCATATCACCGAAAATCCGGAGGGAGAGCGCGAGGAGTTGCGTCAGATTCTGGAGATGCGTGGCTTATCCGGTGCGGTTCTGGAACAGGCGACCTATGAAATCGCGCAAAACAAAGAGAACTGGATCGGATTGATGCTGACCGATGAATACGGGCTGGCACGGGATGAACCCGCCCCGTTACGTGCGGCAATCGCCACCTTTGTCGCGTTTCTGATTGCCGGGGCTATTCCGCTTTTGCCTTTTGTTCTTGGCCTGCCCAACCCCTTTATCACCTGTATCTTCGCGACCCTGTTGACGTTCTTTCTGATCGGGACGGGCAAAAGCCGTTGGTCTTTGGCCAAATGGTGGCGTTCCGGCCTTGAGACACTTCTGATCGGTGGCACTGCGGCTTTGCTGGCTTATGGCGTGGGGGGATTGTTCCATCCCGGATGATGGCCTTGAGCAAAGTCAATTTGAACGGCTCGCGGATGGGCATACTGAAGGCAAGGACTGATTGCTTATGTTCACACACGCCATAAAACTCTTCACGCTCAACAAATTCGACATAAAGGTCGACCCCAGCTGGCTGATCATAGCTGCACTGGTGACGTGGAGCTTGTCCCGCGACTTTTTTCCTGATGCTCTGCCCGGTCAGGCTCAGATCACCTATCTGACGATGGCAGTTATCGCGATGATGGGGTTGTTTGTCTCGCTTTTGCTGCACGAACTCGCCCACTCGGTTGTTGCGCGTCATCTTGGCGTGCCGATCAACGGGATTACCCTGTTTTTGTTCGGGGGTGTGGCTGAAATGGACGCGGAGCCTACTGCGGCCAAGGATGAGTTGTTGATTGCTGTAGCAGGACCGCTCATGTCGTTATGTCTTGCCATCGGGTTCTGGGCGCTGTCGCTGATGGCGGGTGCAGGCAACCTTGTCGCCACGATACCCGAGGTGTTGTCCTATCTGGCGTTGATCAACCTTATCCTTGCGCTGTTCAACATGGTGCCTGCCTTCCCCCTCGATGGTGGCCGCGTGTTGCGCGCGTATCTATGGCACCGGACCGGTAATATGCTGGAGGCGACCAAGACTGCCTCGCGCTCGGGCACATTCTTTGCGTACTTTCTCATGGCGCTGGGGCTTATGGCTTTGTTTCACGGCGCTTTGGCTGCCGGATTATGGCAGTTGATGATCGGGGCCTTCGTGCTGATCGCTGCGCGCGCCAGCTATACGTCGCAACTGGCGCAGGTGGCGTTCGACGACAAAACCGTCGGCTCCCTGATGGTGCGGCATCCGGTTACGGTCGGACCCGATATCACGCTGGACTATCTTATCAACCAGATCATGTTGGGGCGTGGGGTCAGTTTTGTGCCTGTTACCGAAGGGTCAGTCCTGTTGGGTCATATCGACCGGTCAATCGTCGCGGGCATTGATCGTGAGAATTGGGCGAGCACGCGTGTCGGGGATGTTTTCGTTGGCCTGGAAGATGGCGTGATGATTGGACCCGATACCGGAGTGCAGGACCTGTTGCAGATTGTCAGTGCGACCGGCCAACGGAAATTTCTGGTGGTGTCGGGGCATCAACTTGAAGGGGTGATTACGCTGTCCGATCTGACCCAGCACCTGAGAGCAGCAGGTGCTGCGTGAAGCCCGTTCCACGAAACGGGCGTTTTCACCAAATGTTTGAAAACGGCTCACCCCGCCTCAGACCACTGACAGGCAGGCGCATTTAGCCAGGTGGTTGATGCGTTGCGTTGTGCTGCCCAAAACAAGGCTGGAGATACCGCTTAATCCGCGCCGGCCCGAAATAATAAGGTCTGCATTAATCTGATCCGCCAACAGCAGAATTTCGGTCGCGGCATCGCCATGTGGCATTTGCGTGCTGACATCGGTGAACTTCAGATCAGCGGCAATTTTCAGCGCCTCATCAAGTACTTTTTGGCCCGCTTCTTCAATCTCGGCAAAGGTCGGTTTGGTGATTGCGGCGTGATAGCCGGAAACCGCACCCACAACGAAAGCCGCAGTTTCGGCGTGTGGAACGTGGATGAGCGTGACGGCACCACCGTAGAATTTGGCCAAGTCAAATCCGACACGCGCTGCCTTTTTCGACTTCTTTGATCCGTCAAGGGCGACGACAATCTGTCTGAACATGTCTTTCTCCTTTTTGTTTGATGCTGTGCCAAGGCACGATGGCAACCAACGCGCCAAGGTGGGTTCAAACGTGCCACACCCGGCAAATGCACTGTTGAGGGAAATCAATTGTGACTTGCGCCCCGCAGGCGCCTTTTGGCAGGTTATCAGAAAGAGGCTCCTCCTATGGCGAACACCGCACAAGACAGCGCAATACTTTACGCCATCATGGAAGCGGCGGTGGATGCGATGATCATTTCTGATCAGGCAGGCATCATCCTGCGTGCAAATGCTGCAGCCGCGCAGATGTTCAAATTCGACGTGACCGATATGGTGGGTCATAACGTCAGTATGCTGATGCCCGCAGCGCTCGCTGTTTTGCATGACGGGTTTATCTCGCACCACATCGAGACCGGTGAGAAGCGGATCATCGGTCTGGGGCGCGATGTAGAGGGACAGCGCAAGGACGGTTCCGTGTTTCCGCTGCACCTTTCTGTGGGGCATGCGCAGATTGACCAGCAGCGGTTCTTCATCGGCATTCTCCATGATCTTACGGATCGCAAGGCGACTGAGGATGCGCTGGCCCGCTCACAGCGGCTTGATGCGATCGGGCAGATGACAGGTGGGATTGCGCATGATTTCAACAACCTGCTGACGGTAATCACAGGCAATCTGGAACTGCTTGAGATGCGTGGTGCCGACGATCGCCAGTTGCCGTTGATTAGGGATGCGCTGGAGTCTGCAGAGTTGGGTGCGGATCTGACCACACGACTGATGGTTTTCGCGCGGCGCAGTAACCTCAAGCCTGTCCTGTCCGATTTGCGTACCCTTTGTTCCGAGACGCTTACACTGCTTAACCGTACTTTCGGCGCGACCTACAGGATCAAGACCGATTTTGCTGTTGAAGCGGATTTGGTGATGATCGATCCGGTGCAGCTTCAATCGGCGTTGATGAACCTCGCGTTCAATGCACGTGACGCCATGCAGTCTGGCGGAGAGTTGTTGGTGTCGATTGCCAATGTGACAATTGATGACAACTACATGGCGCAGGAAACAGACATCGCTCCGGGCGATTACGTTCGGATTTCGGTAAGCGACAACGGCGCAGGGATGAGTCTTGAGGCGCAGCGCCGCGCGTTCGAGCCGTTCTTTAGCACCAAGCAGGACAGTGGCGGTACAGGACTTGGACTGGCTATGGTGTACGGGTTTGTGCGCCAGTCGGGCGGCCATGTGACGCTTTACAGTGAGTTGGGTCTTGGCACGAGTTTTGGTTTGTATTTCCCTGCAGTCGAGCAAGGCAAGACGCTTGCTGATCCTGCGGCAAACAAAGAAAGCGTAACCGCCCCAACTTTCGGTAACGGAAAAACGGTTATGATCGTCGAAGACAATCCGATGGTGCGCAAGCTGTCGATTGAGCGCATCCGTGATTTGGGATTCGCGACGCTTGAGGCCGAAAGCGGCGATCAGGCATACGAAATGTTATCAGAAGGCGCACACGTTGATCTGGTTTTCTCGGATTTGGTAATGCCCGGAGAACTTAACGGCTATGACCTTGCGGGCAGGATCGAAGCGGAGTTTCCAACGCTCAAGGTATTGCTTACATCCGGCTATGCGAATGACGTCTTGGCCAGCACCATCGCGCAAGAGCGGCATTTCGATATTCTTCACAAACCGTACCGTCAATCGGAGCTGGCGGCGCGTCTTCAGGCGCTTTTGACGGACACATCCGACCCCTGAACCAACTTCACATCACACGCGAAGGTATATCCAACGCCACGCACGGTCTTTATCAGTTTCGGGTTGGAAGGATCGCGTTCGATCTTTTTACGCAAACGCGCGACCTGATTATCAATAGTTCGATCCAGCGGGCTCCATTCGAGCCCTCCGGTCAGGTCCATCAGCTGATCGCGCGATAATACGCGCTTTGGCCGCTCCAGAAACACGCCCAGCAATTTAAAGTCGCCGCTGGTCAGGCCGCAATCGACACCATCTCGATCCAGCAATTCCAGACGGGTCGGGAATGCGGTCATTCCATCGAACCGGTAATGCGCCTCGGTTGCAGGCTGGTCGTCAGGGGTTGAAGCCGATGATGCCTCGCCGGATGCGGTATTGCCGACAGAACGTCGCAACACGCTTCTGACACGTGCAATGACTTCACGCACATGGAACGGTTTGGTGATGTAATCGTCTGCGCCGACCTCAAGTCCCACCACGCGGTCGATCACATCATCCTTGCCCGTGACCATAATAATCGGCACCTGGCTGTTTTGCCGGATCTGGCGTGCCAGTTCGATCCCGTTGTCCGCGCCCAGATGGATATCCAGAGTGATTAATGTCAGTCCGGTGCTCTCAACAATGTGCAAAGCATCCGAAGCCGTCGCAGCTTCCTCCACAGCAAAGCCCTCATCTTCAAGGACGTTGCGCAAGAGCGATCTGACTTTCGGATCATCGTCAACGATGAGGACCGTTTGATCTGTCATTATAGAGGTCTTTCCGCTGGCCCGGCTTGCCTGATACAAAACGATACAAAAAGCAGCTTCTTCACAGTAATTCAGATTACACAGGCTGTCCAAGGTGTCCTTAGCTCATAAAGGAGGCTCACCTGATGTATGTTACTATTCCAAGCGACCAAAAAGTTAACGGTAGTTTCGTACCCCTTGCTTCCGCACAGCCCAAGCCTGTCGAAACGCGTCTTAAATCCGGCTCTTACCTCTATTTCGAGGGCGATGATGTCGAATGGTTGTATCAGGTGACCAGCGGCGCAATGCGCCTTACCCGTTTGCTGCCCGACGGTCGTCGTCAGGTTATCGCTTTCGGTTACCCCGGCGATATCATCGGATTTCCTGCGAACGGCCTTCACCATACGGATTGCGAAGCGCTGACAGATGTGCGCCTGCAACCCTTCCGCCGCAGTGTTCTGGAGACAGGCGAGGGTGATCCCGCCTTGCATTCCGCCTTGCTGCAAGCCGCGCTGCGCGAGATCAGCGCGATGCAGGACCACTTTATGATGCTTGGGCGGAAGTCAGCTACGGAAAAGCTCGCATCGTTTCTTTGTGTACTTTCAGAACGCGTTGGCGAAGATCTCGGCGCTTACAGACAAATCCACCTGCCGATGAGCCGTTCGGACATCGCGGACTTTCTCGGTTTGACGACGGAAACTGTAAGCCGGACGTTCACCTTGCTGCGCAAAAGCAAGATCATCGCGATCGAGAATATCCATACGATCATCATCCAGCGTCCGACAGCACTGATGGGGCTATCAGCGGGCGACGACAAATAAACCAGCACAGCCGGAGCGCGGTGTAACGTGTTGCACCATGCCAGATTGACCCCGATCAATCGTACCCTCCCGCATTTCGCTAGCCTTTTTAGAAATGCAGAACGCACCGGTCTGCGGACTGTGCAAAAGATTCAATTCATCCTGCGGCGCTGCTTTGTGCCCTGTCAATTTTGAAATCGAAAAGGACTGAAACCATGGGCCCCAAGACAATCCTTGTTTGTTTGACCACACCGGAACACACCGAGACGCTGCTGAAAGTGGCGGCTCCTCTGGCGCGCAAACATGGGGCGCATCTGATCGGGCTTCACACGATTGAAGCGTTGGTCGTTTACCCCGGCATCGCTATGCACATTCCAGATACTGCCTTCGCTACCTTCAACGAAAGCCAGAAAGAGGAAGCTGACGCGATCAAGGAGATATTCGTAAAACATACAAAGAGCGAAGACTTCGTCAGTGAATTCCGGCTTATCAAAGCTGAAGCGCAATCTGCCGCTGACCGAATGGTCGAAAGCGCCCGCGCCGCCGATCTTGTAATTATGGCGCATGAGGACAAAGACAGTGACCGGTACGACCAACGCCATGCGCAGGTGCGGGTTATCCGTGAAGGCGGGCGTCCGGTGATCGTGGTTCCACTGGACTACGACGGGCCTGAAATCGGCAAGAACATATTGCTGGGGTGGAGCGACACGCGCGAAGCGGCGCGAGCAGCCCATGATATGCTGGGTCTGGCAGATGCAGGCGCTGAACTGACGGTACTTCGTGTCGGTGATCGTCCGCAGGATGCCTTCAAGGATTCTGATGCAATTGATCTGACTGAGATGTTCGCAAGACACGGGCTAAAGCCCACGCTTGAGCATAAGGACCCGATGGGTGACAGCATCGCTGAAGTACTGAATACAACCGCGTTCGAGAAGGGTGCAGACCTGATCGTGACGGGCGCATTCGGACATTCACGCGCCTATGACTTCGTTATCGGTGCGACCAGTTATGCGCTGTTGCGCGACCAGAAAATTCCGGTTCTGTTCAGTAAGTAGAAGCGGACAATTCTATGTCGGACCATATTGGCAGATGGTCCGATGCCACACTTGCCAGGGCGCTTTGATCTACGCCAGCGTCATGTAGAGTTAAACCTTGTGACAGGGAAAAGCGGTCCAATCCCGCAATCGGTCTGCGGGCATGAAAAGATCGCCCCGGACTATGGGTTTCAAACCTGTCCGCCAAAGGCTCAAAACCTTTGGTCGCCGACCATTCGTTGAAATCACCTGCAATAACGCAAGCGGCGTCGTCTGCTGTTGCCATGTTCAACACTGCGAGTTGCGCGTACCGGTCGCGGCGTCTGAGGCCGAGGTGGGTCGCGACGACCGTCAAACCAGTCCCGATGTCCAAAACAAGACGCACCGCGCCGCGTGGCTCAAGCCCCGGAAGATCAATTCCTTGTACGTCCCGTGCGCCTAATCCTTTCCGCACAAGAACGGCATTTCCATGCCAGCCTATGCTGACATCGTTCTGCGCCACATCGACCAGATTGAAATCAGTCTCGGTCTCGATCATCGACCGTGGAAGGGCAGTCGGGCGCTGGCCAAGCCTTTTGTCAGCTTCCTGCAGGACGACGACATCAGCGGACAACCGGTTGATCACCTCAATCGTCCGTTCCGGTCGCCGCCGCTGATCTAGGCCGCGCGCTTTGCGCATGTTATAGCTGGCGATACGTATGAGTTTGTCGTTCATGTTCTTTATATAGGTACTTTGTGCAAAAATTTCACGCCGGACCGCGTCAATGTATCAAAACCTGATCAAACAATACGGTCGCATCATACTTGTAATCTGGGCGATGCTTTTGCTGGCTGCCGTGATTGCGCTGGGGTTTGCCCGCTGGTCGCTGGCTTTCGTTAGTTTTGCTACACTGGCGCTCTCCTTGTTGCCGCCACTGCTGGCCGCGCGCTGGTCTCTGTCTTTACCATTGCCCTTTCTGCTGTTCACCACCATCTTCTTTTTCGCTTCCATCTTTCTGGGCGAAGCCTTTGATTTTTATGAACGGCTCTGGTGGTGGGATCTCGCCTTGCACGGCCTATCGGCAGTGGGGTTTGGGCTAACGGGGTTTCTGTTTGTCTTTATGCTGTTTGAGGGCGACCGCTTTGCCGCGCCGCCATCTGCCATTGCCTTTATCACTTTCTGCTTGGCGATCACCGTGGGTGCCAGTTGGGAAGTGTTCGAGTACGGCATGGACAATGCATTCGGGCTGAACATGCAAAAATCCGGGTTGGATGATACGATGGGAGACCTGATCGTGGACGCGATGGGGGGGCTTATTGCGAGTGTGACCGGGTATTTCTACGTGAAGGACAATGCTGCAGGTTTCCTTGGGCATGCGCTTTCCCAATTCATTGCGCGAAATCAAAGGCTGTATCAGAAATACAGGCACCGGCTCAAAAAATAGCGTGGGCCGGACGCGCGAATTGAGCGATCTCAATAGCTGCCAATGGGCATCTGCCATACTGAAGCCTGTCGTGATGATACAATAGAGCTTTGCGACGATCAGATTTGCCGAAAAAAACAGGAACCCGGATGCGTATCGTTGTTGCCTTGGGCGGAAATGCCTTGTCGAAACGTGGTGAACCTCTGACTGCGGAGGGGCAGCGAGAAAGCATCCGCATCGCTGCAGGGTCTCTCGCTGCTTTGCTCGAAGCAGGGCATGAGGTTGTCATTACTCATGGTAACGGGCCGCAGGTCGGATACCTTGCGCTGCAAGGCGGGGTGTTTCCACTGGACGTGCTCGGGGCCGAGACTGACGGCATGATCGGATACGTGCTGCAACAGGAGTTGGACAACGCTTACATGCCGGACGCACAGTATGCGACGCTTCTGACCCAGATCGAAGTCGATCCGGATGATCCTGCGTTTCAGGCACCAACCAAGTTTATCGGTCCGATCTATAGCCATGAGGATGCGGAGAAGTTGGGCAAAGAGCGCGGCTGGACCATCGGTCAGGATGGTGCGCATTTCCGGCGTACCGTGCCTTCGCCACGGCCAAAACGCATTCTCGAACTTGGTGTGATCGAATTGCTGCTGGCGCAGAAGGTCATTGTGATCTGCGCAGGCGGAGGCGGCATTCCGGTTGTACAAAAAGCGGATGGCAGCATGATCGGCGTCGAAGCCGTGATCGACAAGGATCATGCCAGCGGCTTGCTGGCGCGTGAACTGAATGCCGATGCGTTTCTGATGCTCACCGATGTGGAGGGGGTCTTTGAAGGCTGGGGCACACCGGAACAGGCAATCATTCCATATGCTACCCCGCATATGCTTGAAATGATGTCGTTTCCGGCGGGTTCGATGGGGCCGAAGGTCGAGGCCGCGTGTGATTTCGCGCTGGGCACCGGCGGGTTTGCCGCCATTGGCCGCCTTAGTGATTGTATGCAGCTTGTTGATGGCACGACCGGCACGCGTATCGGTTTAAAGCCCTAGCTGGCCTCATACTGCGCCAGCCGCCGCAACATTGAATCGCGTTCCTCGATCAGGTCCAGAACAAGTGCGACACCCGCAGTGTTGACGCCCAGATCACGGCTCAACCGGCGGGCCTTTTTCGCCCGCAGTATGCTGGTGCCGACGAAACGCCAGTTTCCGCTGTTGCTTCCGACCGGCTCGATCACGCCATGCTCCACCAGTTCGATTACCCAGTCTTCATCGGCATGACAAAAGCGACAAAGATCCTGCAGGCTAAGCGCTTCGACAAGATCACTATGAACTGTTGTTCGTTTCACCTTTCTACCCTCCTAACTTTGCACGTGGATTGAACGGCATCTTTTCGGCCATCTGCTCAAAGAATGCTTGCGCTTCGTCCGTATCGACCTTGGGATTCACGATACTCAGAGTGGCATAGATGTCTCCGGCAGGGGTGCCCGGAAATCCCTTGCCCTTGAGGCGCATCTTCTGGCCCGACCGTGCGTTCTTGGGAATGCGCAGGTCAACCTTGCCGCCGGGTGTTGGCATCACGACATGTCCGCCAAGCGCGGCCTCCCACGGGGTAATCGGCAAATCCAGATAAAGATCCTTGCCATCGGCGCGAAAAATCGGGTGCGCTGCAAAGCTGACTTCCAAAAACAGATCGCCCGCCGATTTGGCACCGGGCGTTCCCTGTCCTGCAAGCCTTATGTGCTGGCCTTCTGCGACACCCTTGGGGATGTGGACAGCAATCTTGCGGTCCTGCATCGTAACGGAACCATTCGGCCCCACTACCGGAGAGCGCAGGCTTAGCGTGCGTTCGGCCCCGCGGTAAGCGTCCTCAATGGTGATTTCGATGCGTGCATGGCTGTCGGCACCTTGGGCAAAGTGTCCGCCACCTGACGGGCCGGCCCGCTGCCGGAACAATGTTTCAAAAAAATCGCTAAAATCCTCGCCGCTCTGAGGCTCGCCTTCGGAAAACGAAAAACCCTCGTCCCAGCCGGGAGGCGGCTGATACTGGCCCTGCTGCTGTCCGCGGGGCGGTTCTTTTCCCAATTGGTCATAGGCCGCACGGCGCTCTGAATCCTTCAGAACTTCGTAAGCTTCGTTTACATCTTTGAACTTTGCTTCTGCATCGGTCCCAGGATTGATGTCAGGGTGATACTTGCGCGCCAGCTTGCGAAAAGCTTTCTTGATCTCGTCGTCCGATGCATCCCGTCCGACGCCCAGCGCTTTGTAGTAATCCTTGTATTCCATTGCTTCAAAGGTCCACACATCCAGATTTTCCAGAACGGTGACACGTCTTTACTCGTACGGGTTGATTTTTGTCATTTTGCACTGTGATAATCCTGTCAGTCTGGGACCAAATCAAGACTGATGGAGACTGCAATGAAACGCCGCACGATTCTGTATGTAATAACCCCTGAAACTCCGGACGATCAGATATCCCAAGCGGCCGAAGCTGCGGCCACTACGGACGCGCATCTGATGTGTCTCATGCTTGGCGCGGCCCCGATGTTGCCGATGTACGCCTACGGGGTTCCGCCCTATGGGGGCATGAACATTCCCGACAACTGGACGGAAACCGTAGCCGATGCGCAAGTTGCACAAACTAATCGAGTGCAGGCCGTTGAAAAGCTGTTGGCAGCAAGCAATGTATCGGGTGATGTCCAGTCAACAATGTGCGCGACTTTGGATGTCAAACATGTCGTGGCCCAATATGCCCGTGTGAGTGATGAGGCATTCTTTGCGCCAAGCCTGCGTGAGATGCCCGATTTTCTGCGCGAAGCGGCGTCAGGTATTCTCTTCCACTCACCGATCGCTTTCCGGATGAATGGTGCTGCGGCGGAGAAGGTCGATCGCGTGATGATTGCCTGGGACAGCAGTTCTGCTGCTGCAAGTGCGGTACATGCCGCATTGCCGTATCTGAAAGAAGCCAGCGAAGTGGTTATCGCCTGCATCGATCCTGTTGCCATGACAGATCGGGATGGACCGGAACCCGGTGCCGATGTTGCCGCTTGGCTTAGCCACCATGGTTGTCATGTGACCGTGTCGCAATTTCCAAGCGGCGGACGTGATGTGGGCCAATGCATTCTGGACCGCGCGCAGGAAAACGGCTCCGGTCTGGTGGTGATGGGTGCCTACGGCCATGCCCGAATGATCCAGACCGTTTTGGGCGGAACAACCCGCACTATGATGGACCAGAAAGAACAACCTGTTTTGTTTGCCCATTAGGCTGGGTTTACCTCATGGACGTCGCGTGTTCGCCCGTTGCCGCCAGACCGGCAGCGGGCACCCCCACGCGAAACACACGCGTTAAAACGGTTCGATATGATCCGCTGAAAGCGCATATGCGATGTCTGCAAGTTGGGTGGAGGTCGACGCAGTACCAAACATACCTATGACATTAACCGCCTCGAACATGCCGGACCCTTCGTAGGGAACACCGGTCGTGACAAACACCAACTGGTTTGCGGGAGGTGGCGGAACGTGCACGCATGCCCCGACGAACGGTACAAGGATAAAGGCAGTGATGCCCGTGCCGGAGTAATCAATCGGCACCACGTATCCGGGAAGACGCACGACCTTTCCGTTCCAATCTGTCCTCACCCCTTGCGATGCGGGCTGCTGGCTCGAAAGGGCAGGGCCATCATGGTCAATCAGCCCTTGGATCACCGGCGGGATTACCTGTTGCCCGTCCGGAACAAGGTCCGCCCAATCCAGATCGATATAGTCTTTGGCAAGCGCGGCTGAAGGACAGACCGACAGGGCACCCAAAGCGGCCAGAATGCTGCGGCGGTTCAAGTTTGTCATTCCCATTCGTAGACCTCAATGCGGTCCGCAGTCAGGGCGTATCCGATGTCGGCAATGGTTGTGGATTGCAACTCGTGGCGCATCCGTCCTGTGACCCAAACCGGATCCCATAGTTTGTCGCTGGGCCACGGTTTTTTGCTGTCGACGAAAACAAGTTGGTTGGCAGGTGGCGGAGGTGTGTGAATACAAGCCCCAACATAAGGCACCATGATAAAGCTGGTAACGCCAGCCGTAGACATATCCAGTGGCAGAACATAGCCGGGCATCTTGATGTAAGCTCCGTGCAGTTCTTGGTTCAGCTTCGTCGCGTTTTCGTCGAATTCGGGAAGCCATGTATCCTTGATCGCATCAATTTCGCCTTGGCCGATGATTTCTGCATAGGGCACGCCGGGCGGTATCAAGTCTTCCCATCCGATAACGCGGGGCGTTGCAGCAAGAACAGAACGGGGCAGCGCTGCGCTGGCGGCGGCACAGGCTATAAGCTGGCGGCGGGATATTTTCATCGTGTCAAACCCTCTGCTAAATCCGGACCATCATACCATCCGCAAGAGACATGCGGTAGGCGCGGAAGGCCGGCACCATGCTCACGATTGCGCCAGCAGCAATGACGGCCAGAATAACCCATAGCTCTCGTAAGGAAGGCGGCTCAATCGGGAGCCACAGACCGAAGGCAGCATCGACAAGCGGCTGGGCCACGACCAATCCGCCATAAAGCAGGCCAAGGCCAAGCACGGCACCGACTGCTGCCATTAGAGCGGCTTCAAGTACCAGAAGGCTCAGGATCACCCGCGGACGCGCGCCCATCGCACGAAAGATCGCCATCTCTCGGCGGCGTTCATTGAGGCTGGAAAAGATCGTGGCCATCATGCCGATCAATGCCGTGACGACGACCATTGTGGATACGGCAACCAGCGCCGTTTCAGCGATACCGACGATCTGCCACAACTCCTGAAGTGCCACGCCGGGCAGGATCGCGAGCAGTGGCTCGGCGGGATATTCGTTGATTGCGCGCTGCAGGCCGAACACCTGCAAGCGGCTTTTGACACCGACCAGCGCGGCGGTCACTGCCTTGGGCTCCAACTCCATGTTCCGGATCACATCTGTAGGGGTGGATTGCCCCGGCACCTTTGCCCCTCGCTGCCAGTCCACATGGATCGCCTCGATCGCTTCGAGGCTGACAATCACGGTGCGGTCCACAGGCGTACCCGTCTTTTCCAGAATGCCCGATACGCGAAACGGCTGATCCTCATGTTCGATAAAGGATGCGAGCCCGTGGGCCACCACGATGGGGTCACCAACCTTGTAGTTCAACGCTTTCGCCACATCCGCGCCAATCACAGTGTCAAAAAGGTCAGCCATGATCGCGCCATCCCTTACAGCCAAGGACTGGCCCGCGCGGTATTTGTAGCGGTCAAAGAAAGCGGTGGTGGTTCCCATCACTCGAAACTGGCGATGACTGTCCCCAAGCGAAATCGGTACGATCCAATCCACCTCGGGCCGTGCCGCGATGTCCTGATAGCTTTCCCAAGTCAGGTTGTTGGTCGCATTCCCGATGCGAAACACGGAATAAAGCAGCAACTGCACAGAGCCTGACCGCGCACCGATAATAAGGTCTGTTCCGGAGATCGTGTCAGCGAAGCTTGCCTTTGCCCCGGTGCGAACCTTCTCTACTCCCAGAAAGAGCGCGACCGATAGCGCGATGGCGAGCACTGTCATGCCAACCGTCAAAGCCCGCGCCATCAGGGACGCCAATGCCAGCCGCATGATCATGCGTGAGCCATCGCTGATCTGGAAATGTCCGACATGTGAATGACCCGATCAAAGTGATCCGACAGGCGGGCGTCGTGGCTGACCATAAGGAGTGTCGATCCAGATGCGCGTGCCTGCGCGAACAAAAGGTTAAGGAAGGTCGCTTGCGTCGCGGCATCCAGCGCTGATGTGGGCTCATCTGCGATGATAAGCGGGGGCGCACCAATTAATGCGCGTGCAGCGGCGACACGTTGCTGTTGACCAACGCTCAGCGTTCCGGCTTTAGCGTTTATCGCGTCTTCGGGCAGTCCCAAATTCAGACAAAGCGCCTTGGCGGTATCGGTGACCGGATCGGCTCGCGCGCGGCGTTCTGGCGCAAACCGCAGCGGAAGCAGGATGTTGTCCAGAACACTTGCGTAGGGCAGCAGATTGAACTGTTGAAAGATCAATCCGATCTGCTCCGCGCGAAACCGGTCGCGCTTTCCTGCTGATAGGCTTGCGATGTCGGTGCCTGAAAGATGAACGGTGCCGCTCTGTGGTGTGATTGTCCCGCAGATCAGCGACAGAAGCGTCGATTTCCCTGACCCGCTTTCTCCCAGAAGCAGAACACTTTCGGACCGGTCCAGTGTGAACTCGGGAAGGTCGAGCCCAAAGGACGCGCGGCCCGGCCAGGAGAATTTTACATCCCTCAGCGCAAGGATTGGATCAATGTCAGGCATGAACCGCTAGAACCTTTAGAACATGTTGCGCAGATCAAGTGTCGGCACGTCCCGCTCAACCTCGAACATAGAAGCACCCCGGTCTGAAATCACCTGCACCTCAAGCTCCAATGCGTTCGGGAAGGTGTCGAAATAAACGAAATCAATCTTTGTGACTTCGGCAGGGTATGCGCAGGACAGGGTGTAGGCCGCGTGGAACTCGGCGTGGCTCTCTTCGTTTTCGTGCTCTGCATGATCTTCTTCGCCGTGATCATGGTCTTCATGTTCGTCATGGTGCGCGTGTTCTTCGTGGTCATCTTCATCATGTTCGGCTTCCAAAGATGCGGTTGCAGTTACAACGGTGCAACCAGCTTCAGCTGGCAGGGCAAACAGATCCAAGGGACGCGCAAGGGTCGCGACAGCAGCACTTACTTTTGAACGGTCTTCGTCACTTGTTGCCACGTACTCGAACCCGACGATATCCGCCCCCGGTGCGTGAAGTTCGATCCCGATCTCGTTCCCTTCGAACGCTATGTTCAACTCTCCAACGCCATGCTCGTGGGAACCTTCCTGCCGCGTCTCTTCGGCAGATACATGACTGGCGGTAAGGATGAGGAGGGCGACAGGCGTGAATTTCAACATTTCAGTAATTCCTTCTGGGGCGGATTGACGGTTCAGTTGTGCACGCTTTGCCGTGGTCAACGGATTGGACTTGGCAAAAGAGAGGGCGAATGTCTCAACGGAAACGTGCCGCATTCACGAGGGATATCCAAGCCTCTGTCACCACGGCCAAGCGATTTTAGGCCGAAAAACAGAATCGCGCTCGATCGCTGCCAGTTAAATCGCAGCCGGTTTCAAAGATAGGCATTGCTTTGCGCAACCTTAGGTCGTCCATCTGGCAGGCTATGTATTCCATGCCGATAACCCTTCGGTTTGTTGTAAAATATATTTTAGCTATTTGGCTTTGATTATAGCACTGTCTGGCCAAGTAGTGTGCCGATCCTTCTCGATCTCGTAATATAGTTTAATTCTAAAGGATTTCTGAGGGATGCGCTGAAAACTGCGGCGCGGGCGGGACGGTTATAAGCCTCCATATTCCGCAATTGTTCGGCTTAGTTGACACTGACCTGTCTGACAAACCCTACATCTGCCGAAATTCTGACACATTTCTTCTCAAAAATGAGACTCGTAGAATTTGCGTTGAATAGGAATGGTTTCATGGCACGCATCTGGGTTTCCGGAAGTATTATCGTCACAGCGATCGCTGCACTGAAGACATACATCGTTTTGACGATTGCCCTGCCGGGGGTAAGTATGGATTTTGCGACTGTATCGGGGATGTTTGCCCTGTTCTTCGGTTTTACCGCAGCGGTTGCCTATATCAGTTTCAAGCAGCTAAGCTCATATATGGATTGGCAGCGGAAAGAGAAACTGGCCCCCGGTGCTGGTGAACCTGCTGCTAAAGAAACGGTCATTTTGCGCTATGCCTCTGATTGGGGTCTGTCCCAAGCTGAAGCGGATGTGGCAATTTTTGTGGTTAAGGGTTTTTCCAATAGCGAAATTGCCGAAATGCGCGGCAGTGCTATCGCAACAGTCAAATCGCAGCTTAGCCGTATCTATCAAAAATCGGGTCTTGAGACGCGTTATCAGTTGATTGGTTTTGTTACCGATGAGGTTTGCGGCATGGCCCATGAACCGAAAGTTACGAAAGTTCAGGTGATGACACGCAAGGTCTTGCCTCTTGTGGGCCGGTCCCAATCTGCCGGCTAAGCGATCCAAGAAATTCAGTTCATACAACCGGTCCGAAGGGGTCGGTTGTTTTGCGTTCGGATGCATCGGCATCCGGTTGAGTGACTGCATCCTCATCATCGCACCAGCCTTATAGGTTCGCAGTGGTGTCCGGTCAGGGTCAGTTCACCCTCGCCGAGGTTCACACCGATCGTTGAGAGAGTACCATCCAGCACTGCATCGACGGGTGTCGCGAGACCGGACAGCAGTTTTGCGGGCAGGATCGTCAATAGGTTCTCAACAACCGGCGCAGCCAGCCCTGCGATCAGTCCCGCCTGCTGCGGCTTTACCCGCAGCTCGGTTCTGTCTGAGGATAGAAGGCTCGTCACCGCTGTGGACAAAAGCTCACCGGACCCGAAGTGCTTTGTGATGTTGCCATCCGCGACCTCTGTATGAGTGAAGCTGAGCGTTTCTTGCTGGGACTGGCCGACGGCGACGTAGGATCGTGCCTGAATGACAACACCGGGAATGGTTAGGTCAATAAGCGGCGGCACCTTGACTGAAATAGAGACGGTCAGGAGGTCGGCAAATGCCAGCGTCGCGGGGTCGACAGGACCGGTGCCTTCGGGAAGCGTACCAAGATAGAGCGCAGCAACCGAAGTGCCGTTCATGGGATGCAGGGGTGTCGGTGACGTTTCAAACGACGCCGCGATACCTTGGGGCGAGGTGATGTGACACGCCATCCGATCCAGCGTGGCAGTTGACCCCGCCAGTTCGGTGTAGATGGGGACATGCAGCGACGCGACCTCGATGCCGACACCAAGCGGGCCCAAAAGATCAGGTTCTACTTCGATCTCTGACTCCAAGCGTATCGCCGCGCGGTGCAACTGAACGTCCTCTTCGCCCAGCGCGACCCAGCCCGATCTGGCGGGCGGTTCTCCGGCTACAAGGTTTGCTGTTGCGGACAGTACACCAGGAACGCTCACCGCAGTGTCCAGCGTTGTTCCATTCGCTGTGGTTTCAGCAGCGACCAGAGCTTTGATGACGTCCAGCGCTGATACCTCGATGTCGGCAAGGAATTCGGTAGCAGTCAGTCCAAGCTCTGTGTCGATCCCTCCGACCAAGGATGACACGTCAAATGTTGCTGATCCTGCGGCACCGGCAAGACCGCTTAGGCTGTTGGCAAGCGGACCGGTCAGGACGGATTGCAACGATGCAATGATGTCGCCGGCGGTTGTTGTGGCATTCAGGATTTCGGCGGGGTTGAGCGAACCTCCCCCGATGCGACTGTCCAACGCTTCCAGCAGGGATCCTAAATCGATGTCTGCGTCAGCAAGAAGTTGCATGTTCCCGATTGATATATTCGCGCCTGCGCCGAACCGCTGTTGCAGCGCATCGTTCAAGGACGCGCCGCCCAGTCGCACAAGGTGGCTATCCAGCGAGAAGCTCACAGCACCAGTACGCGAGGCAAGCGCGGTCCGGTCGAGAGTGATGTGAGTGTCATCCGTGAATATCTTGGCGAAGTGCAATGGCGCGTCATCTTGCAGGACAACGCGCACGGCATTCGTTTTGCGGTCACCTGCGGCCAGTGGTGTAAACCGGTCTTCGGGCGGGATCGCGGGGTTGCGCAGAAACCGTCCTGTTTGCAATTCGTCCAGCGCGCCGGGTGCTTTCGAATTTCGACCCATTGTATGCAGCGCACGTGCATTCGCATCGTCAGGTAAGGCAACGGCGCTTATGGCTGCCAGATCACTGACCGACTGCAACTGCGCCCGTTCGCGGTAAAGCGACGCGGTATCGACGCCCAGTGCGACAAAACCCATCAGGACAACCAGCAACAGCGACACGATAATCGCGACGGCACCGTCTTCGGCGCGCTTGAAACGGATGAGCCATTCAATACGCAAGGTAGGCGCTTCCGTTGATGCTAGTGATGTCGAGCCCAAGAAGGTTGTTGGCGATCCCGAGCATAGACCCGTCAACCGCATAGGCCACTGTCACCGTAATGCCTTCGGGGTTGCCCCCCTCGAAAACGACAGTTGGGCTGACTGACGCGGGCGTGAGCAACGGATATCTGCTGCCTGCCTCTGACAAATAGTTGTTGGCGAGCGCTGATCGCTCTGTCTGGTTCAATCCGGTGACAGAGGCGCGGGCAGCACCCGCGGCAAGCTGGTTCACAGAATGGTTGATACCGATGAAATAGCCCAAAGTGATGATGCCGAACAAAAGACCAAATAGCAGCGGCGCAATCAGGGCAAACTCGACGGCTACTGCACCGGATTCGTTGCGGCGGAAAAAGTTCAGGCGGTCGATCAACGGGGTTCGCATTTGGCTCATCCTCCGGAAATGATGTTGTCGAAGACGCTCAGCACAGCGGGACCGATCAGCACTACAAATACAGCAGGCATGATGAAGAAGATCAGCGGCAGGGTCATGATGACGGGCAACCTTGCTGCTTGCTCTTCCACCGCCATCAGACGGTTGGAGCGCTGCTCGGCGATCAGTGTGCGCATGGCGCGGGAAAACGGCGTGCCGTAGGTGTCTGATTGATCGAGTGTTTGTGTAAACACGCCGATTTCAGGCAAAGGCGCGCGGATGTTCAATTTGTCATAGGCGTTGCGGCGGTCGTTGGTCATCCGCATCTCTGCAACCATCTGACGGATTTCCTGCGCAAGCTCTGGACTGGTCGAGGCAAGCTCGGTGGCGACGCGTTGCAAAGCGGGCTGCGGGCCAAGACCCGCCTCCGACGCGATGACGAGCAGTTCGAGCATATCGGGAAAACCGCGCCGTATGTTGGCAAGGCGGGTTTTGCGATTTTGGGAGACCTGAAAATCAACACCCTTTGAAATGGTCAGCGCAACTGCAATGACGGCACCGGCAGGCATCATCATGTCGATGCCGAACGGGTAGTTCATCAACACCCATGGGATGCCGGTCACCACAGCGGCAAGCGGCAGCACGGTCTTGAGGAAGGCATAGATCAACAGGGCATCGCGGCTGCGGTATCCGGCCGAAGAAAGCTCTGCTGCCGTCTCGCGGGCTTCACCCCCAAGAACAACGGAAAACCGTTCTCCTACCTGCACAACCAGATGGCGTAACTGCGCTATCAGATGAGAGAGGCTACTGCCCTGCCGGCCTTGTGTCGAGGCACTGCGCAGCGGTGCAGAGCCTGTTGCCCGCGCAAGACGCTTGGTTTGTTGCATGCGCTGGCTCTCGAAACGCACAAGTGCCGCCATCCCGAGCATGGTGAGGGCAAGACCGGCAAAGGCCAGCCAGGTGACATATTGCATGACGTTATCAGACATCGAGCTTGCCCATCTTCATCATCATGAGAACACCCAACCCGATGCTTACAAGCGCTACGGCTGCCATGATCTGCCCGCGCAGGTCGGAATAAAGCGGGGTAAGGTAAGACCCGTTCAAAAGGCCGATAGTCAGCATCACAGCGAAAGGGAGGGCGGCAAGGATCATGGCACTTGCGCGTGCCTCGGACGTCAATGCACGGGCTTTCTTTTTCAACTTGCGACGCTCTCTCAGCTGCCCGGCAAGGCCTTCCATTGTCTCGATCAGATTGCCGCCGGTTTCAGACTGAAGCGATGTTGCGACCGAGAAAAAGCTGACTTCGGGCGTCGGGATGCGCAGCTCCAACCGGCCAAGGCTGTCAGGAAGGCTTGTTCCCATTCGGATTTCATCATGGCAGCGGGAGAACTCACGATGAACCGGACCGGTCGCATTATCCACGACAATTGACAGAGAATCCGACACTGGCCGCCCCGCGCGTAATCCTCTGGCAAACACATCAAGCGCTTCAGGCAAATCAGCCGTAAAGTCGGTGCGGTAGCGTGCCTTTGCCATGCGCAGCCAAAGCAGCGTGATCGTGACAGGCAGACCGACAGCAATCGGCAGGGCCAAGAGCGGGTGCAGCCCAAGCAACAGAACCGACAGAGCGTAAAGCCCCAAGATCCCCAGTGATACCTGCACAAGAAGCTCCGCTACGCTGGTGCGCAGGTTGGTCTGGGCCAGTTCACGCTCGATAGCGATAGAAAAGCTGTGTTTGTCGTCCTTGGCCTTGGCACTTTTTTCACGGGCCTTTACCGGTGTTTCGACACTCTGTGTCCGCACGCGGCGCAACCTGTCCTGATGGCGGCGGCGCTTGCGGTCCGCCAGAACGAGCAGAGCCAACACCAATCCGACGAAAACAAACAGGCCAACCAAAAAGAGGGCGACGCTCAAGCTCATGATCTGCCTCCGAGTATTGATGCAAGTTCATCCCCGACGCCATATTCTGCGGCCCGCGTCGCAAATTTCGGTTGGAAACCGGAGTAACGGAATTCACCCCTGACGGCGGTTCGGGTGCTGGACGGATCAGTGTGGAACGCGAACAGTTCTTGCAAGGTGATCGCGTCACCTTCCAAACCTGCGATTTCCGATATTGATGTAATACGGCGTTTGCCGTCGCGCATGCGGGATACCTGTACGATCAGATGCACCGCGTCGGTCAGCTGACGGCGCACAACACCGGCGCCGGGTGCAAAGCCCGCAAGCGCGGCCATGCTTTCTACCCGCGTCAGCGCCTCGCGGGGAGAGTTGGCGTGCAGGGTGCTCATGGAGCCGTCATGGCCGGTGTTCATGGCCTGCAACAGATCGAGCACTTCATCGCCGCGAATTTCGCCGATGATGATCCGGTCCGGCCGCATCCGCAACGCGTTGCGGACCAGCGTCCGCATTGTCACTTCGCCAGTCCCCTCAACGTTCGACGGGCGGGTTTCAAAGCGGACGACATGCGGTTGCTGAAAACGTAGTTCGGCGGCATCCTCGATTGTCACCAGACGCTCACCTTCGGGAATGAACTGCGACATCGCGTTCATCAAAGTGGTTTTACCGGATCCCGTACCGCCGGATACCAGCACGTTGAGGCGCAAAAAGGCTGCAAGTTCCAGAAAGGACGCCATCTGCGCCGTCATGCTGCCGCCTTCGACAAGGCTATCCAGATTGATCGGGTTGGTTGGGAATTTGCGGATGGTGATTGTCGGCCCGTCGATGGCAAGTGGCGGTACTGCCACGTTGACGCGGCTGCCATCTTCGAGGCGGGCGTCAACCATTGGTTGGGATTCATCAATACGACGACCGACAGCGGCGACGATGCGGCTTGCGACGGCAAAAACATGCGCGTTGTCGCGAAACCGGATGGAGGTCAGTTCAAGCTTGCCGGACCGTTCGACGTAAACCTGATGCGGTCCGTTTACCATGATGTCGGTAACGCGGTCATCGGCCAGCAGGGCCTCAAGCGGGCCAAGACCCAGCATGTCTGCCAGGACCACACGCACCAGATCGGACACCTCCTGTCCGTTCAGATGCATTTTGCGGTCTTCCGACAGCTTGCGGATACTATCGTGGATAGACCGTTCCTGATCGGCGCGGGGCAATCCGGTAAGCTCCGAGAAGTCGAGGATCTCGGACAAGGCGCGGATCATATCACTCGACAGCGTCATCATCTCGGATGAGCTGCCAGCAGTATTTACGACCGAGGGGCGCGCGATGGTCTGAGCATCGGGTTGCGGCGCTTGGGCCAGACGGGGGGCGGTTTGCACCTCAACTGGTGTATGTGCGTTAGGTGCCGCGGTGCTCTGGTTGTTCCCTTCAAGGGCTGCAACCGCATCAGACAAGATCTGACGCTGCAAGGCCAGCGGCCAAATTGCCTCCGAACTTTCCACGACAAAGGTCACGGCAACATTTGCGCGTTCCGCCGGAGAAAGACCCTCGGCATCTATCTGCTCTGCGATAGCAAGAACCTGCTCCAGTGTGTCGCGCAATGACGGCTGAGAGACATGTAATGTCATCCGAACACTCTTTTGATCAGAGATTTGCGCGTTGGCTTCTCGGGGGTGGAGGTGGTCTCCATCGCGGTGGTCCAGATTTTGCGGACGGCGCTGGCATATGCGCCTTTGGGCTGGCTTTCGATAAGCGGGCGTGCCGCACGATGAGCACGCAACAGCGCTTTGCCACACTCGGGCAGCGTCACCGCAATTGGCAGACCTATGGTCGCGGCAACGTCTTTGTGGGAAAGACCGGCATCCTTGCGAACCTCGGATAACACCGGAACGATGCGAAGGTCAGGATGCTCGCCCGAGAGCCGTTCGATGACGCGGGTCGCAGTGGTGACGCCGGAGAACCCTGCGGGGATCACAAGAACAAGCGTGTCTATCTGGGCTGTCAGCTCGATTTCCTGCATCATGAGGGTGCGGGGCAAATCAATGACCACCGCATCAAATTCCGTGCGCAATGCTGGTAGAATACGCGACAGTCCACTCTCGTAAGATAACACATTCTGACCAGCGCGTGCTTGGTGGGAATACATCGAAAAGTGATCGCTCACGTGATCCATTGTGGCGTTGAGAAAGGTCGTATCAACGCGGTCCGGTGCTTTTAAAGCTTCGAACAATCCGACCGTTTCATCGCGGTCCAGATCAATCGCTTGAGAGCCGAAGTGTAGATCAGCATCGAGCAGAGCAGTACGATTGGTGTTCCCCTTCGTGCCACCAGCATGAAAGGATAGGTTCTGGGCCAACAGACTGGCGCCGACACCGCCCGTGCAACCGGCGACCGCAACAACTGGGCTAAGCGTCACAGGTTGTGGCGGCGCTGCTTCGATCGGGTTTGGCTGGCGGGGGGCCTCACGCTCTACTGATAGTATGTCATCGGCGGTGACGGGAAAGGCAAAGTATTCAAGCGCGCCGGACTTTAACAACGCGCGGTAGGTCCCGATATCAGTCTGCTCGCCCAGTACAATCACGTCGGCACCGGTACGGCAGATCTCCGAGACACATTCGCAGGCCATCTCGACAGGGATATTGCCAATTTCGGTCAGGACGATGTCGACATCGGGCAAGCTCTCGCTCATCCGGCCTGCACCGCTTAACCCTCCACCGTGCAACAGGTTGGAGTTGCCACCGTTCCGCTCCACCACACTTCGCGCCACAGTGGCACCCTGATCGGTGCAGACATAGGCGGCAATCCGGGTAACTTCGCGGACAGGTTTTGCGTCGAACGGCATTTGGAGGATCCTTGATTGAAGGGCAGCGGAAAATAGCGAAGGGGCGCACACCGCCTTGCGGGCGGTGCACGCTTGATCCCGAGTTAGCTGCCGCTGGATGTTTCGCCGTTCAACGTTGTCCTGATTTCGTTGTAAGAAGAGTTCGTGTCTTCCCCAAGCAGCGTCACTGTGCCGATAATGGCACCACCAATCAAAGCCGCCATCAGGGCGTATTCAATCGCAGTTGCACCGCTTTCGTCGTTTTTGAATTTGCGGGCAAATGTCTGGATGGATGTGATGATGTTGGTCATTTCGTGGTCTCGCTTTCAAGTACTGTTGAATGGGTCGGAAATGACCCGGGATGAAATCGAAACTGATCTGATTTTAGCGATTTAGATATCCGCCGTCGGTCGTACCGAAGCACGTGCCACCTAAGGATGCAGGTGTATCATACCAAGGTCGTACGGCTTTCAGCCCGCTTTGTGGCGAGCCCCCGAAGGTCATGTGGCGGTTCTGTGGCAGCTTGCGTCAAACTGCTTTTTCGACCTTTAGCGCCGCCGAAAAGCAACCGCCGGTTTCGGTGCTGGCGGTCAATATTTGGGAATTTAGCAGCAGAATCGAAGGGGTTCGAAAAAGGAAACAGGCGACTTTAGAATCGCTTCTGAGTGCTGGAAACTGTCGCGGTTGGACCCCGCTGTCGGTGGTTTGGACAGAGCGTTGCCGTTGGTTGAAAAAACCGCGGCTGGTCTAACAATGACGGCGAAGACGGGTGCGCGGAAACAGCGGCCTTCTAGCTCAACAGAGCTTCCTCCATAACCGTTTTACTGAGAGATCGGCAGCAGGGGTATTTTGAAGCTGAATGTCGTCATATCGCGTTCGCTCACGACCTCGGTCCGACCATTATGCGCTGTGGCGATGGACGACACGATGTAGAGCCCAAGGCCAAGCCCTTCTCCTGCCGCGTGAACACCGCGCCGGAATGGGTTGAACAAGTCTTGCCGCAATTCTTCAGGCACGGCGGGACCTTTATTTGCGACGCTGATTTCAATGCCGTCTTTATTGATAAGCCCTTGAACGCGGATTGGCGTGCCCGGCGTGCTGTAACGAACGGCATTCGATAGAAGGTTTGAAATCGCTTGTGCGACGCGCGGTGCATCGCAACTCACCGGTCGGTCGAAATTCAGATCAAGTTCGATCTCATGCTCAGGAGTTGCAGCGCGCGTCTCTTCGACGACCTGCGTTATGGCCTCGGTCAGTGGGGCATCGGACTGGGCAGAGATACGAATGCCGCCGCCCAAGCGCGCCTTGGCATGCAGCATGATGTTTTCGATGAGATCGTTCATCCGGCGCAGGGACGATCGCATCATCGGAAGAATGTTCTGCGCCTTTTCTGTCATCGGCTCGGTGCTCAGCTGTCTGAAACCGGCATCAAGTGCGGCGACTGGATTGCGCAGGTCGTGCCCCAGAACTGCGACGAACTCCTCTTGTATGCGACTTAACTTTCGCTCGTGCGCGATCATGTCTTCATGCGCTTCCAGGCGCTCTTCTGTTTCCAGACTTTGACCAATAATATCGGCGAACATCTCCAGCATTGCTATTGAACGCGGATGTTTCACATCGCGCGGCTCCGGGTCGATTGCGCAAAGCGTGCCAAAGAACGTCCCGTCACTGCGATGAATCGGGATCGAGGCGTAACTCACAATGCCGAACTTGGCCGCAATCGGATGATCTCGGTAGACATCATCGGTCGCCGTGTCGTTGAAAATGACTTTGTTTGAAGTGTCTCGGACGGATTGGCAGAAGGTCGACTGGATTTCAATCTCGTCGCCCGGATGCAAACCGAAGTTGACTTCGTCCACGGTGCGGCATGCGACCCAATGATCTTCAGTCACCCGCGCGACAGCGGCAAATCGCATATTCGTAGCCAGCATGACCGTTTCTAGAATTGTGCCGATCAAGGCACTATCAGCCAGCATTTCAATATCACTCTGGAACTTGTGCGTTCCTTCCAAAAAGGCAGCGTGATCTTGTATAGTCGCTTGTCGCTCGGCCAGATCGTTCATTCAGATTTCCTCACGCCTGGTCCCACACTGGGACGCGGGTTTGTTCTGCAAAGAATATAGAGCGTATCCTGCGCGTTATAATAGTTGGACATCGCGCGCATAGGCAAGACTCCAGCAGGTTCCGGGCAGATCGGCATCCTTGGACCTTAGATGCAACCAAAACGCCACCAGCGAGGCTAACACTTCGGTCGCTCTCGCATTCGCCGCAGGTTCTTCGGGGCTCTCTAATGAAGTAACGCGTCCCGCCTTTGCGGATGGTTTGCCGTTATGAATTGGAGTTTTATATGAACGACGCCTTGGCTGGCTACGCTAGAAAGCCAATACTAATCAGTATGTTGTTCCGGAAAAGTGGTGCCCAGGAGAGGACTCGAACCTCCACACCGTTGCCAGTACTAGCACCTGAAGCTAGCGCGTCTACCATTCCGCCACCTGGGCAGGTCACGTGATGGCGTCTCCTAAGGGGCGGGGTGGGTAGTGTCAATTGGAAACTTGGTCAATTTACCAGTTTATCACGGCATCAGACCGTTTTAACCAATTGCCGCTTGTCCGGGTCTTTTCAGGCGGGTACATCAATGACTGAAACACGGCCCCAAACGGGAGAGTATCCATGTCCAAACTGGTAACGGTCTATGGCGGTTCAGGCTTTGTCGGGCGCTACATTGTAAGGCGTATGGCCAAGGCGGGCTGGCGCGTACGGGTTGCTGTCCGGCGTCCTAACGAGGCGCTATTCGTTAAGCCGTATGGCGTTGTCGGGCAGGTCGAACCGATTTTGTGCAATATCCGCGATGACGATTCTGTGCGTGCCGCGATGGTGGGTGCGGATGCGGTTGTGAACTGCGTTGGTATTCTGGTGGAAAATGGCAAGAACCGTTTTGATGCGGTTCAGGCAGAAGGACCTGAACGGATCGCACGCCTTGCTGCGGAAAACGGTGTCACACAGATGGTTCATGTCTCTGCCATTGGTGCTGACATGGAATCTTCTAGCGATTACGCAGCCAGCAAGGGCGAAGGCGAGGCTGGTGTGCTCAAGCATATGCCTCAGGCGATGATCCTGCGGCCTTCAATCGTTTTTGGACCTGAGGACCAGTTCTTTAACAGATTTGCGGGTATGACGCGGATGAGCCCCGTTTTGCCTGTGGCGGGCGGCGATACACTATTCCAGCCGGTTTATGTGGATGATATCGCACGTGCCGCCGTTATGGGGGTGACCGGTGCAGCACCCGGCGGCATTTACGAGCTGGGCGGCCCCGAGACTGATACGTTCCGTGGACTGATGGAGCGTATGCTGAACGTCGTTCATCGTCGTCGCTTGATCCTGAACCTTCCCAAGTGGATTGCGGGGATCATGGCGTTCAGTTTTGACATGCTACAGGCGGTCACATTCGGTCTTTTGACAAATAATATGTTGACCCGTGACCAGCTAAAGAACCTATCCAATGACAACGTAGTTGCAGACGGGGCAATGGGTTTTGCCGATCTGGGTATCCAGCCTGTCGCGATGGAATCGGTTCTGGCGGACTATTTGTGGCGCTTCCGGCCATCGGGCCAGTACGACGCGATCAAAACATCGGCGCAAAACCTCCGCAATAACTGATGGAGCCATCAACAACACTCGTAGCGGCGTTTCTTGGGCTGCTTGAAGGCCTGACCGAGTTCATTCCCGTTTCTTCGACTGGCCATCTTTTGTTGGCGGGACATTTCCTCGGGTTTGAAAGTGCGGGCCGTGCGTTTGAGGTGGTGATCCAGTTGGGCGCGGTGTTGGCGATCCTGACGATTTACGCGGGCAGGTTGATTTCGGTTTTCAGGGCCGCCCCCCATGATCCGCAGGCACGTCGGTTTATTCTTTCTATCCTGATTGCTTTTCTGCCTGCTGCTGTCATCGGCGTGTTGGCGCATGGATTTATCAAAACGGTCTTGTTCGAGACACCCATGCTCATCGCTGTGATGCTGGTTGTGGGGGGCGTGATCCTGTTGCTGGTTGAGCGGATAGCGCCTGAGCCGACGCATGATGATGCGATGGCGTTCCCGTTACTGATGGCGTTGAAAATCGGGTTTATTCAGTGTCTCGCGATGATACCCGGCACCTCGCGGTCCGGATCCACTATCGTGGGGGCGTTGCTTTTGGGGGCAAGCAAGCGAGCTGCCGCAGAGTTTTCGTTCTTTCTATCGATGCCGACGATGGCGGGCGCATTCACCTATGATCTCTACAAGAACCGCGATGTTCTTGATGCGGCTGCCCTGAATGAAATTGCGGTTGGCTTTGTGTTCGCTTTCATAGCTGCGGTTCTCGTTGTGAAGTGGTTGCTGGGATATGTCAGCAGGCATGGGTACGCTCTGTTCGGATGGTGGAGAATCCTTGTTGGCGGTGCTGCGATTATTGCGCTGACAGCTGGTTATTGACGACAAGGTCCGAAACGGACCTTAATTTCCCCGCAACGTTGAGGTTTCTATTCCAAAATCGAGATTTTTCCGTATATAGGTCAGCATTGCTGTCTTTTATTCCATTTTGCGCTCGGATACGAGGAGGGACTGGCAGCGACAGCTAAGGAAAGATCATGGCGAAGCAACCGATGTTAAAATTTGTGAATGTCGAGCGGGATATGCCGGAGAAGCGGCCACCTGATCTGCGTCGCACAGACTTCAAAGAGATCTACGCCGAGTATGCGGATGCGAAGGCTAAAGAACAGTCCAGTCGCTGTAGCCAGTGTGGCGTACCGTATTGCCAGAGCCATTGCCCCCTGCACAACAACATTCCCGATTGGCTGCGTTTGACAGCTGAAGGGCGTTTGCAGGAAGCCTACGAAGTCTCGCAAGCGACAAACACGTTTCCCGAGATCTGCGGACGTATTTGCCCGCAAGACCGCCTTTGTGAAGGCAACTGCGTGATTGAGCAGTCCGGTCATGGGACGGTCACCATCGGGTCGGTCGAGAAGTACATTACCGACACCGCGTGGGAAGAAGGCTGGGTTCAGCCCATTAAACCACACGCGGAACGTACCGAAAGTGTCGGAATTATTGGTGCCGGGCCTGGTGGTCTGGCGGCGGCGGATGTGCTGCGCAGGCAGGGTGTGCAGGTCACCATATATGACCGCTACGACCGTGCCGGCGGGCTTCTGACCTACGGCATTCCGGGCTTCAAGCTTGAGAAAGATGTCGTGATGCGGCGCAACGAACAGCTTGAGCAGGGCGGCGTGACGTTCGAGCTTAACTGCGATGTTGGTGTTGATATCAGTTTTGCCGACATCCGCGCCAAGCATGATGCTGTCATCATCGCCACGGGTGTCTACAAAACACGCGAGATTCAGGCCCCCGGTGTCGGGGTTCATGGATTAGAGCGTGCGATTGATTTTCTGACGGCAAGCAATCGCAAGAGCTTTGGTGACGCCGTCGAGGAATTTGATTCTGGCCGCATGGATGCCAAAGGCAAACGTGTCGTGGTTATCGGTGGGGGCGACACGGCAATGGACTGTGTACGCACTTCTATCCGTCAGGGTGCCGAAAGCGTTAAGTGTCTCTACCGCCGTGACCGTGCGAATATGCCGGGCAGCCAACGTGAAGTGGCTAATGCCGAAGAAGAGGGCGTTCAGTTCGAATGGCTGACCGCGCCCAAAGGGTTTGTCGGTGATCCCGTCACCGGCGTGATGGTGCAAAAGATGCGTTTGGGCGCACCGGATGCAACAGGGCGTCAGGCACCAGAGGTGATTGAGGGTGCGGATTACGTCGAAGACGCCGATCTGGTCATCATGGCGCTGGGGTTTGAGCCGGAAGACCTGCCAACCCTCTGGGGTGAAGCAGATCTGCCAGTGACACGCTGGGGTACGATCACAACGGAATATGTCACGGGTGCAACGGCGCTTGAGGGTGTTTACGCCGTTGGTGATATCGTGCGCGGTGCGTCCTTGGTCGTCTGGGCAATTAAAGACGGACGCGATTGCGCCGAGGCTATTTTGGCAAAAATGGACGCCAAGACGGTATTGGCGGCCGAGTAGGCCCTCGAAACTCGCAAAGCGTCACAGGCTTACAAGGGTGCACTTCGAGCCTGCACGTTCGATCAGAAGATTGGGTAAAGAAAGCTGACCCGTATGACCGGAAGAATGAAAAATGTCTGAACCAATCAGCGGCCAGTGTTTGTGCGGCGCGGTTCAGGTGACTGCGTCAGTGGATGCCCCCAAACTGCGGGCCTGCCATTGCGACATGTGCCGTAAGCACACGTCAGGTGCCTTCTTCTCGATCGAGACTCTGGCGGACAGCATCACAGTTACCGGACCGGCCAAGGCCTACAAGTCGTCAGAGTGGGCCGGACGCGGGTTCTGCGAAATCTGCGGATCAACGCTGTGGTACGAGACAAACCATGATGGCGTGCGCAACCTGGCGGCAGGTTTGTTCGCAAATGCAGGCGGCGGTACGATGACGGCAGAGTTTTTCGCGGATCAATGCCCGACAGGATATTCCTTTGCCGGGACGCACAAGAAATTGACGACACAAGAGACAATCGCGCTGTTTGCGCCGGATGAGGAGTAAGCCCAATGACTAAGTATGATGACGCATGGGTCGCACGCGAAGAAGCCAAGCGGGCGATGATGGCCGAAAAGGGTCTCTATTCCGAAGAAGAAGAGCATTCTTCCTGCGGTGTCGGTTTGGTTGTGAACATCGACGGGTCGCGCACCCGATCAGTGGTCGAGAACGGGATCAAGGCGCTGAAAGCCATTTGGCACCGTGGGGCGGTGGATGCCGACGGCATGACCGGCGATGGCGCGGGCATTCACGTGCAAATCCCTGTGCCGTTCTTTTACGATCAGGTGCGCCGCACCGGTCACAAGCCCCACGAAGACGAGTTGATTGCGGTTGGTCAGGTCTTCCTGCCGCGGACCAACTTTGGCGCACAAGAGACATGCCGGACCATCGTCGAAACCGAAGTCCTGCGCATGGGCTATTACATCTACGGCTGGCGCCATGTGCCCGTGAACATCGACTGCCTGGGCGAAAAGGCGAACGCGACCCGTCCTGAGATCGAGCAAATTCTGATCTCGAACTCAAAAGGTGTGGATGAGGACGTCTTTGAGCGCGAGCTTTACGTGATCCGTCGCCGGATTGAGAAGGCAGCCATCGCAGCTCAGGTGCCGCAGATGTACATCGCGTCGATGTCCTGCCGGTCGATCATCTACAAGGGCATGATGCTGGCCGAACAGGTGGCCGAATTCTATCCCGATCTGATGGACGAGCGTTTCGAGAGCGCCTTTGCGATTTATCACCAGCGCTATTCGACAAACACCTTCCCGCAGTGGTGGCTTGCACAGCCGTTCCGCATGTTGGCGCACAACGGCGAGATTAACACGCTCAAGGGCAACCTGAACTGGATGAAAAGCCATGAGATCCGCATGGCATCCTCCGCGTTCGAGGAAATGGCCGAAGACATCAAACCGATTGTGCCTGCGGGGTCTTCTGATTCTGCTGCATTAGACTCTGTTTTTGAGGTTCTCGTGCGCGCCGGACGTTCCGCGCCGATGGCAAAAACCATGCTTGTGCCGGAATCTTGGTCCAAGCAGGCGGTTGAGCTGCCACAAGCGTGGCGCGACATGTATTCCTATTCCAACTCCGTGATGGAGCCTTGGGACGGACCTGCTGCGTTGGCGATGACAGATGGCCGCTGGGTTTGTGCCGGCCTTGATCGCAACGGCCTGCGCCCGATGCGCTACGTTGTAACAGGCGACGGTATGCTGATCGCCGGTTCCGAGGCGGGCATGGTGCCCCTGGACGAGGCGAATGTCGTCTCCAAAGGCGCGCTTGGCCCCGGTCAGATGATTGCGGTGGACATGAAGAAGGGTAAGCTCTTCAACGACACCAAGATCAAGAACAAGCTAAGCGAAGCACTGCCTTTCGGTGAATGGGTCAGCAAGATTGTCGAGCTGGACGAGCCACTGAGCAAGGTGAGCGAAAAGCCGCTGTTTACCGGTGCGGAACTGCGCCGCAGGCAGGTTGCAGCAGGGTATTCCATCGAAGAGCTGGAACAGATTCTGGTGCCGATGGCCGAGGATGCCAAAGAAACGTTGGCCTCCATGGGTGACGATACGCCGTCTGCCGTGCTGTCCAAGCAGTACCGGCCTCTCAGCCACTTCTTCCGCCAGAATTTCTCGCAGGTAACCAACCCACCGATTGATTCATTGCGCGAATTCCGCGTGATGAGCCTTAAGACACGGTTCGGCAACCTCAAGAACGTGCTGGACGAGGATAGCAGCCAGACAGAAATTCTGGTGCTGGATACGCCGTTTGTCGGCAATGCCCAGTTTGAAGAGTTGTTCAAGCACTTCAACGCCGACATGGTGACGATTGACTGTACATTTGCACCGGGTGCGAGCCTTGATGCGGCGCTGAAAAGAATTCGTGCAGAGGCCGAGGATGCGGTGCGCTCCGGCTCAGGTCACATCGTACTAACCGACCAGATGAGCGGTGAGGGCAAAGTCGCGATGCCGATGATCCTCGCGACATCTGCGGTCCACAGCCATCTGATCCGCAAGGGCCTGCGCACTTTCACATCCTTGAACGTCCGCTCCGCTGAATGTGTCGATCCGCATTATTTCGCAGTGCTAATCGGCTGTGGCGCGACCGTGGTGAACGCCTATCTGGCCGAAGATTCATTGAACGACCGGATCGAGCGTGGATTGCTGGATCAGACCCTAACAGGGGCAATGCACCGCTACCGCGAGGCAATTGATCAGGGTCTTTTGAAGATCATGGCGAAGATGGGGATCAGCGTTGTGTCCTCCTATCGCGGTGGTCTGAATTTCGAAGCTGTGGGTCTGAGCCGTGCGATGTGCGCCGAGTACTTCCCCGGTATGACCAGCCGGATTTCAGGTATCGGTGTGACTGGTATCCAGCGCAAGGCCGAGGAAATTCACAACAGAGGTTGGCAGGGTGACGGCACTGTGTTGCCCATCGGCGGTTTCTACAAAGCGCGGACGTCCGGTGAGACACATGCTTGGGAGGCGTCCTCCATGCATTTGCTGCAAATGGCCTGTAACAGAGCCTCATATCAGATGTGGCAGCAGTATTCGAAGAAGATGCAAAGCAATCCGCCGATCCATCTGCGTGACTTGCTGGACATCAAGCCGTTGGGCGAAGCGATCGGACTGGAAGAGGTGGAAAGTATCACCTCAATCCGTAAGCGTTTCGTGACACCGGGCATGTCGTTGGGCGCATTGAGCCCTGAGGCGCATAAGACTTTGAATGTGGCGATGAACCGGATTGGCGCGAAATCGGATTCCGGCGAGGGTGGCGAAGATCCAGCACATTTTGTGCCGGAGCCGAATGGCGATAACCCGTCGGCGAAAATCAAGCAGGTTGCGTCGGGCCGTTTCGGTGTGACAGCGGAATACCTGAACCAGTGTGAAGAGTTGGAGATCAAGGTCGCGCAGGGTGCCAAGCCCGGCGAGGGTGGTCAGTTGCCGGGGATGAAGGTCACCGACCTGATCGCGCGGCTGCGGCATTCGACCAAAGGTGTGACGTTGATTTCACCACCGCCGCACCACGATATCTATTCCATCGAAGACCTTGCGCAGCTGATCTATGATCTCAAGCAGATCAATCCGCGCTGTAAAGTGACAGTGAAATTGGTGGCGTCCAGCGGTGTAGGTACAATTGCCGCCGGTGTGGCCAAGGCCAAGGCGGATGTGATCCTGATCTCGGGGCACAACGGCGGTACAGGTGCCAGCCCTGCAACCTCGATCAAGTACGCCGGTCTGCCGTGGGAAATGGGCCTGACCGAAGCGCATCAGGTGCTGAGCATGAACAACCTGCGGGATCGCGTGACCTTGCGCACCGACGGTGGTTTGCGCACGGGTCGTGATATTGTCATGGCAGCGATGCTGGGTGCCGAGGAATACGGCATCGGCACCGCGGCGCTGATCGCGATGGGTTGTATCATGGTGCGCCAGTGCCAGAGCAACACCTGCCCTGTCGGTGTCTGTACGCAGGACGAAGCCCTGCGCGACAAGTTCACTGGGAATGCAGATAAGGTTGTGAACCTGATTACCTTCTATGCCACGGAAGTGCGTGAAATTCTGGCAAGCATCGGTGCCAAATCACTGGACGATGTGATTGGGCGCGCCGATTTGCTGACGCAGGTTTCACGTGGTTCGGCGCACTTGGATGATCTTGACCTGAACCCGCTGTTGATCGCGGTCGATGGTGCGCACGAGAATGTCTATGATCGCGACAAGCCACGCAATGCGGTGCCTGATACACTGGATGCGCAGATCGTGCGCGATGCGGTGCGGTTCCTTGAGGATGGCGAGAAGATGCAACTGTCATACGCTGTGCAAAACACGCACCGGACCGTCGGCACCCGTGTCAGCAGCCATATCGTTAAGAAGTTCGGCATGCGGAACAACCTGCAACCTGATCATCTCACGGTAAAATTGACCGGTTCTGCGGGTCAGTCGTTGGGTGCCTTTGCGGCACCGGGCCTAAAGCTCGAAGTGGCCGGCGATGCGAATGACTATGTGGGCAAGGGCCTGTCGGGTGGCACGATCGTCGTGCGTCCAACCATGTCGAGCCGCATCGTTGCCTCCGAGAATACCATCATCGGGAACACGGTCCTCTACGGTGCGACCGACGGCTACCTCTTTGCAGCGGGGCGTGCAGGCGAACGGTTTGCCGTGCGCAACTCTGGCGCAAAGGTTGTGATTGAGGGCTGCGGATCGAACGGTTGTGAATATATGACAGGTGGTGTTGCAGTGATCCTCGGGCAAATCGGTGCGAACTTTGGTGCCGGTATGACGGGTGGTATGGCCTATCTTTATGACCCTGATGGGTCCGCTCCTAGCCTGATGAACCATGAGACTTTGGTGCATTGTCCGGTCACTGTGGACCACTGGATGGGACAACTCGAAGAGTTGATGGAGCGGCATCTCGCAGAGACTGGTAGCCGCAAAGCGGCGGAAATCTTGCAGCATTGGGACAGCGAAAAGCACAACTTCCTGCAAATTTGTCCGAAAGAGATGTTGGTGCACCTGCCCGCACCTTTGAGCATGGACGAAAAGGCAGTTCCAGCTGAATGAATTGCCGGCCTGATCCGCTATACTGCGGGTCAGGCATCAAGCACACCAGTGCAGTTGCCTTAACTGATAATTATCCAATCTGGATATCGGCAAGTTTGTTGTGCTTGCGTGATTGCTGGCCGCTCAACAGGCGTTCACAAACGGGCCACGCATCCTTATAGCTGTGCCATGGCTCGGGCAGCGAAAAAGACAAAAACCAAAGGCAAGACACCACAGCGGCGGCGCTTGCCCGGTGTGAGTCTGTTGCTCAAACTGCGGTGGTGGATCTGGCGATCTGTTGCCGTTGTTTTTCTTCTTGCGGTGGCGCTGGTGGTGCTGGGTGCAGTCATGAATCCACCGACCAACGTCTATATGTTCTCGGAAGGGCGCAGGCTTGGAGGGGTTGAGCAAACCTGGGTCCCTCTGGAACAGGTTGCCCCAGCAATGGCGCGATCTGCTGTGGCGGCCGAAGATGCAAATTTTTGCGATCATTGGGGGTTCGACCTGCCTGCCATCAAATTGGCAATCGCCGAAGGGTCCTCCCGCGGGGCATCGACGATCAGCCAGCAGACGGTCAAGAACGTTTATCTCTGGCAGGGGCGCGCTTGGGTACGCAAGGCGGCCGAGGCAATGCTGACACCTCTGGTCGAAGCGGTTTGGTCAAAGCGGCGGATCATCGAGGTCTACCTGAACATCGCCGAATTCGATGAAGGTGTGTTTGGCGTCGAAGCGGCCGCTGTCCATTATTTCGGGGTCAATGCGCGTGACTTGACGGATACGCAAGCGGCCCGCCTTGCGGCTGTCCTGCCATCGCCCAAGAAACGGTCCGCCCGCAATCCAAGCAATTTTGTCCGCAAGCGGGCGCGACAAATCCGCGATGGAGCGGCAACCATTCGCGCGGATGGCCGCGCCGCTTGTTTCGAGAGTTGAATTACCGCCCGTTAGCGGGCATTGAGTTGAGCAGTTCCAATCTGCAAGGTTTGTGCCCATGGCGCGTTTGTTTCATGTTCCCCTGTCCCCGTTTTGCCGAAAGGTGCGGCTGAGTCTTGCCGAGAAAAAGATCGAGGTGGAGCTGGTAGAGGAGCGATATTGGGAGCAAGACCCCGATTTCATGCGTCGCAATCCAGCGGGTAAGGTGCCGGTTCTGCGCTTGGACGGCATCATGATGACCGAAAGCGCGGCGATCTGCGAATATATCGAAGAGACGCGTCCCGAACCATCGCTGCTACCCTCCGATCCTGTGGAACGGCTAGAAGTGCGCCGGTTGGTAAGTTGGTTCGATGACAAATTCCACGCCGAGGTGACCTCCAAACTGCTGTATGAGCGGGTGAATAAAAAGGTCATGAAACAAGGCTATCCTGACAGCAAGAATGTCAAAGCGGGTGCCAAGGCAATCAAGTACCATCTGGATTACCTGACATGGCTTTTGGATCACCGCCGTTGGCTTGCAGGGGACAAAATGACCTTGGCTGATTTCGCAGCAGCGGCGCATTTGTCGTCGCTTGATTATATCTCTGACGTGGATTGGAACCGGTCCGAAGTGGTGAAGGATTGGTATGCCAAGATCAAGTCGCGGCCAGCTTTCCGTGCCTTGTTGGCCGATCAGGTGCCGGGCTTCCCGCCTCCCAAGCATTACAACGATCTGGATTTCTGAACCGGTGGCATGGACCTGAAATCACGTCTTGTCGCCCAAGCCCTGAAAGAAGGGTTTGTGGCCTGCCGTATCTGCCGCCCGTCGGACGTGCCCGAAGTGCCCGAGCGACTGTCGGCTTTTGTGGAGGCTGGATATCATGGTCAGATGTCCTGGATGGCCGACCGCATGGAGTGGCGCGGCAACCCTGCAGCGCTGTGGCCTGAAGCACGCTCTGTTATTATGCTGGCGGAGTCATATGCGCCGGATCATGACCCTTTGGATGTTCTGCACCAGCGCGAGAATGCGGCGGTGTCCGTTTATGCGCAGGGTCGGGATTATCATGACATCGTCAAGAAGCGGCTCAAACGACTGGCGCGTTGGTTGATTGAACAGGAACCATGTGAGGTGAAGGTTTTCGTCGACACTGCCCCCGTGCCAGAGAAAGCTTTGGCGCAAGCAGCGGGCTTGGGCTGGCAAGGCAAGCATACCAATGTTTTGAGCCGCGATTGGGGCAATTGGGCCTTTTTAGGCTCTGTTTTCACAACGCTCGCGTTGGAGCATGATGCGCCAGAGAGAGATCATTGCGGGTCTTGCACTGCTTGTCAGGATATATGTCCAACCGATGCGTTTCCTGCACCCTACCAATTGGATGCGAGGCGCTGCATTTCCTATCTGACGATCGAGCATAAAGGCCCTGTTGATCTGGAGCTGCGCGCAAAGCTAGGCAACCGGATCTACGGATGTGACGACTGTCTGGCGACCTGCCCGTGGAACAAGTTCGCGGTTGAGGCGAGCGACATGAGGTATCATGGCACCGCCGGGGCTCCAGCGCCGCTCAAAGAATTGGTGGGGTTGGATGACGCCAACTTTCGCACACGGTTTTCCGGCTCGCCCATCAAAAGGATCGGGCGCGACAGATTTGTGAGAAACGTACTTTACGCAATCGGCAATTCCGGCCTGTCTGATTTGATACCCCACGCCCAAGCACTGACTGATGACCCTGATGTGGCGGTGGCCGATGCTGCGCGCTGGGCCGTGGCGCAACTTGATCAAGGTTGATCCCTTTGATCTGGACTGTCGGCGAGAAGCACGTACACCAGTTTGAAACGAGAAGAGGAGAACCTCGATGGCTTTGCTTTTGGGCGTAGATACCGGCGGCACCTATACCGACGCGGTGATTATCCGTGACGAAGAGATGGTTGTCGCTTCTGCCAAGTCTCTGACGACACGCCAAGACCTTGCTATCGGTATTGGCGCTGCGGTGTCTGCTGTTCTAACAGAAGCGGGCGTTGATGCGGCTGACATCTCACTTGCGTCGCTGTCGACCACGCTTGCCACCAATGCCTTGGTTGAGGGGCAAGGAGGGCGCGTCGCTCTGATCTATATCGGATTTCAAGAAAAGGATTTGCAGACCCAAGGACTGGCGGACGCACTGAAGGGTGACCCTTTCATCGTATTGGAAGGCGGGCATAATCATGCAGGCGGTGAAGCAAAGCCACTCGACGAAAGCGCTCTTATTGCTTTTTTAGAGACACATCGGAATGATGTGAGCGGCTTTGCTGTTGCGAGCCAGTTCGCGACGCGCAATCCGGCGCACGAATTGCGGGCGGCGTCTTTGGTCGGAGAGATTACTGGCCGGCCGGTTTCCGCATCTCATCAATTGTCGGCCAAATTGAACGGTCCCAAGCGTGCAATGACAGCGGTGCTGAACGCGCGTTTGATTGGTATGATCGACAGGTTGATCGGTCGGGCCGAAGATACGTTGATAGATCTAGGCATCAGCGCCCCGTTGATGGTGGTGCGCGGCGACGGTGCGCTTATCTCTTCCGCTCAGGCGCGGGAGCGACCGATCGAGACAATCCTGAGCGGTCCTGCCGCGTCGATTGTAGGCGCACGTTGGATGACCGGCGCTGATCTTGCGTTGGTTAGTGACATCGGTGGCACAACGACCGATGTGGCGCTGCTTAAGGATGGCAAGCCAATGATTGATCCGGCAGGGGCGCGGGTCGGGCTGTATCGCACGATGGTTGAGGCCGTCGCGATGCGCACCACGGGGCTGGGCGGAGATAGCGAGGTACACTTCATTTCTGAAGGTTTGCAGGGCGGGGTCACACTGGGGCCAAAGCGAGTGCTGCCGGTGTCGCTGGTTGCGGTTGAAGCGCCTGAAATCGTGCATGACGCATTAGATGCTCAATTGCGTGCGGTGACACCTGGTGAGCATGACGGCCGGTTTGTGCGCGCTGTAATGGGGGTAAGCCATGAAGGCATCGGGCCGCGCGAAGCTGATCTGCTTGGGAGGATCGGCGATGCCGTTCATCCGTTAGGAGACATCCTGAAAGCACGGATCGAGCAAGGGTCGATGAAGCGGCTGGTGGAGCGCGGATTGGTGCAGATCGCAGCGGTGACGCCATCGGATGCAAGTCACGTGTTGGGTAACGTCATGGAGTGGGACAGCGGTGCTGCCCGCAAGGCATTGCAGCTTTTCGGCCGACGGCGGACAGGATCCGGTACGGTGCTTTCAAACACGGAAGAAGATGTGGCGGAGATGATCGTTGACCGATTGACCCATCAGACCGTTTTAGCCTTGTTAGAGACTGCTTTCGCAGAAGAGGAGGTACCGCTCGATGCCGAGCCAGAGACTTTGGCGCGGCATGTACTGATGCAGCGCGGCATGTCGGGACGGCAAGGATTGGTCAAATTAGAGACTGGTTTGAACGTCCCTGTGGTGGGCCTCGGTGCGTCTGCGCCTTGCTACTATCCGGCTGTCGGAGAGCGTTTGGGATGCGAGATGATCCTTCCCGAACATGCGGGTGTCGCAAATGCCATCGGAGCGGTGGTCGGACGTGTTACAATGCGGCACAGTGGGACAGTCACCTCACCAAGCGAGGGCAAATTTCGGGTGCATCTGGTCGAAGGGCCGCAAGATTTCGGGGACAGGGAGAGCGCCCTTCGTTTGCTAGAATCTGTCTTGAGGGAGCAGGCGACATCACAAGCTGTCGCTGCGGGGGCGGAAGACGTCCATGTCACAGTTCAACGCGACATTCGGACTGCGGGCGTCGAAGCACGCGAGGTCTTCATCGAGGCAGAGATTACCGTTGAGGCATCAGGCCGCCCAAGGGTGGCGGTGTAAGGCGGGCAAACCCCGCCCTACAATTTATTCTGCCGCTGCGCGTTTGGGCAGAACCCAGTCCGCGCGCGGGAAGTGGCAGGTATACCCGTTCGGAATACGCTCTAGGTAGTCCTGATGCTCCGGCTCCGCCTCCCAGAAATCGCTTACGGGTTCGACTTCTGTGACAACCTTGCCGGGCCAGATGCCGGAGGCTTCGACATCTGCAATCGTATCAAGCGCCACAGCTTTTTGATCTTCGTTCTCGTAATAGATCGCCGAGCGGTAGCTCATCCCGCGATCATTACCCTGACGGTTCAGCGTTGTCGGGTCATGTATCTGAAAGAAGAACTCAAGCTGTTCACGATAAGATGTCTTGGACGGATCAAAGATCACCTCGATCGCTTCGGCGTGGGTGCCATGGTTGCGGTAGGTCGCATTGGGGACATCCCCACCGCTGTAGCCTACGCGTGTGGAAATGACGCCGGGTCGACGGCGGATCAAATCCTGCATACCCCAGAAACATCCCCCTGCCAGTACTGCGCGTTCCGTCGTCATGCTGCGTCCTCCACTTGATTTACGTAGTCGCCATAGCCTTCGGCCTCCATATCATCGCGGTGGATGAAACGGAGCGAGGCTGAGTTGATGCAGTAGCGCAGACCGCCACGATCCTGCGGGCCGTCGGGAAAGACGTGACCAAGGTGGCTGTCGCCGTGGGTGCTGCGAACTTCGGTGCGCACCATGCCCAACGTGCGGTCTTCGATCTCTGCCACGTGGGCGGGTTCAATCGGTTTGGTAAAGCTGGGCCAGCCACAACCGCTTTCGTATTTGTCAGCGGAGGCGAACAGCGGCTCGCCAGAAACGATATCGACGTATATACCCGGCTCCTTGTTGTTCAACAGTTTGCCCGTTCCGGGGCGCTCTGTCCCGCTTTCCTGCGTGACGTAGAATTCTTCGGGCGACAGGGTCGCCACAACTTCGGCGCGTTTTTCGTATTTTGACATGATGTCCTCCTTGGCGCGTGCGGTTGCCTTATTAAATGGGGTGCTATTTCGAAAATGAAAGGGATTTGCCTCGGTTGCAACTTCGCAGTGCGGAAATGCGTGAATTGACTGAACGTTAGACAGGATTGGGATCAGATATGCGATGGGTTCTCGGTGTGTTTTTGAGTGTGCTTGCAGCAGCGTCATTTGCTGCGCCGCGCGATATGGTTTTCGAAAATATTGATGGCGGCACCCTGAACCTGGCCGATTGGGCCGGGCAACCGGTTCTGATTGTGAACACTGCATCACAATGTGGCTACACGGGCCAGTATGAGGGCCTGCAAAGTTTGTATGACACGTACAAAGACCGCGGACTGGTCGTCCTTGCAGTGCCGTCTGATGACTTCAATCAGGAACTGGAGAGCGGCGCAGAAGTGAAAGAGTTCTGCGAGATTTCTTTTGGGCTGGATTTGCCCATGGCTGACATTACGCGGGTACGGGGCTCAAGTGCGCATGTTTTTTATAAAGCGGTCAAAGCCGAGACAGGGTTCGTACCGAAGTGGAATTTCAATAAAATACTCATGGGGCCGGACGGGGAGGTGGTAGCGACATGGGGATCAAACGCGCGTCCAATGTCCCGACAGATCATCAATGCGATTGAGCCGTTGTTGAACTGAGAAAGCCACAATAGGCTGCGTTCCGAGAGGAGCGATTTAATGGACGACCCGGACCTTGATGCGGCCTATGCGCTGAAGACCCCAGACGATAATCGTGCGCTGTATGCGAATTGGGCGGACAGCTACGATAGCTCATTTGCTGATGAAGCAGATTACCGGCTCCCGCAGATCGTAGCCTTTGTACTTGCCGATGTGATGCGTGGAAGCGGGCCGGTTCTGGATGTTGGTGCCGGCACAGGGTTGGTAGCGCAGAATATTCCGGATCGGGATGCGCTTGAGATTGATGCGCTCGACATTTCGCCAGAGATGTTGGCCCAATCAGCCAAAAAGGGCCTGTATAGAGCCTATATCGAAGCGGATTTGACAAAACCTGTCGACATTCCTGATGAGATTTACGGTGCTGTGGTCAGCGCAGGTACATTCACCCATGGGCATGTCGGGCCTGAAGCCATTGATACACTGCTCAGGATCGCAAAGCCGGGTGCTGTATTCGTGTTGTCGATCAATTCCGAACACTTTAGCGCACACGGATTTGAGGCAAAATTCGCTGCAATAGAGTCTGAAATCGCACAGCTGGATTTTCGCATCTTGGATATTTACGGGCCATCCGGACCGCCGGAACATCAAAATGACAAGGCGCATATCGCGGTCTTTCGTAAGCGGCCCGTTTAACGGTGCGTCGCGGTGGTGCCTGACCAAAGAACCTTTCCGTCAGACGCTTCCATTCCAGGCGGGTTGCCGTAAGCGTTGCGATAGCTTTTGGAGAAGTGCGACAATGAGTGAAAGCCACATGCTACGCAGACATCGGTGACACTAAGATCAGTCTGCCGTAACAGATTGCGGGCTTTTTCAAGACGCAGATGTAGATAGTACCGCTTCGGTGAGGTGGACAGGTATCGGGCAAACAAGCGTTCCAACTGGCGCGTGGACAGCCGGACAATGTCTGATATCTCGTCCGGCCGCAGTGGATCCTCCAGATTGTTTTCCATGATCTGGATCGCGAGCAGCAATTTAGGATTGCGTACATCAGGACGGGATTGAAGTGACATGCGCTGGCCCTGCGCATGAGAGCGCGGCACCGCATACACCATCTGGTCGGCCACCCAGTTGGCAATCTCCGGCCCGTAATCATCCCGCACACGCGTCAACATCAGATCCATCGACGCCGCCCCACCGGCGGAGGTGAACACCCTTCCGTCGATTGAAAACAGGGTGTCCTCCATAATGACATCCGGCAGCATTTCCGCGAGGGCGGTCTTGTATTCCCAATGTGTCGTCACACGCTTGCCGCCGATAAGTCCTGCCAAAGCAAGCACATAGGTGCCAGAGGACAGCGCGCCATAGTCCATGCCTTTGCGGGTCTCGCGGCGCAGCCAGTTCAACACGGCTTTGGTGCTGCTCCGTCCGGCATTTTCACCCGCACAGACGATAAGCGTTTCATCGCGCCGCAGATCCGTGAGCGCAGTATCGACTGCGACGCGGACGCGGTTGTACGCCATGACTGGTTCACCATCTTCGGATATCAGCCGCCAGTCGTAGAACTTGCGCTTGGAACCGTGGTGATTGGCCAATGACAGACAGTCGAGCGCGCATGAAAACCCAAGCGTAGAGAAGCCGGGCAACAGCAAGAATGCATAGGACTTGGGCGGTGCATCAGGTTCCGTCATGCTTTGCAGCAAATCACAGGATAGATGCGTCGGGCCGCCGTTCTGCGGCATCACATGTCGGGATCAGGCGTTCTTTTGGCGGGAAATTTGTACGGCAAGAATGCCGATTGTGATGATTGTGACGCCAAGAATATCGCGCGATCCCAACGTCTCAGACAACAAAAGCGAAGCGATTGCGACGCCGAAGAACGGGTTGAGGAAGTGGAAGGTCGCAGCGCGCGTTGCACCGATCCGGTTGACGAGCCAGAACCAGATGATCGTCGCAGCCAATCCGGGAATAAGACAAGTGTATGTAAAGGCAAAGAAAAGTGGCCAGGACGGGTTGATGCGCGGTGTTTCGAAGGCAAGTGTCGCAAGGGCCAATGCGACACAACCCACCAGCATTTGCAGCCCAACGATCATCAGAAAATTACCGCCAGACGTGGCACCACGCACCAATAGCGTAGCTGCTGTCAGAGCAATAACCCCCACGACGCAGAGCGCGACACCCATCATATCCACGCCGCCGCCCAGGCGCGCGCCCATGATGATGGAAACGCCAATAACGCCTGCAATCAGCCCGATCACGCCAAGCGGTTTAAGTTTTTCGCCCAGCACGACCCAGGCTGCAAATCCGACAAGAAGGGGCATGGTAGAGGCGATAATGGCCGCAAGCGACGCTTCTACCGTCTGCATGGCGACGAAGTTCAGACCCAGATAAACAGCGTTTTGGAGGATGCCGAAGATGATAGTCGCCCGCCACTGCGCCGGTGTCAGCCGCATGGACTGACCCAGCGCGAGCGCGATACCGACACCCAGCAAACCGGAAATCAGATAGCGGCAAGACAAAGCAAAAAGCGGCGACATGTCAGCGACGATGATCCGCGCTGATGTAAAGGCAGAGGACCACATAATCGCAAAGACCAAGCCCAACAGAATTGCGCGAATATCCATGAATCTCTCCCTGCTCGCGGGCAGAGTTTCCGAACATGGCGGGAACGGCAAGCGGATTAACCCGCAAACCAAAATTACTCTGTAGGTTAGCCTTCTTCGGCCTGCCGTTGTGGCAAATCGGCTGTTTGTTCCACTGGAGCATCACCGAAATCTACGATCAACTGACTACCGTCGGGTGTCATATCGGTGTTCGTCGTACCACCAAGGTTTGAAGCCGCGGCAGAGACGAGGCTGAGGCCGATACCGGTTGTTCGTGTCGGCGATGGTTCACTTCCCCGGTTTCCGATCCCGTTATCGCGGCACTCTAGGCGGTATTGCCCCAAATCTGTGACCAAGAGGCTTACGCAAATCTCTCCCTTTCGTCCGTCAGGGAAAGCATGCTTGATCGAATTGGCAACAAATTCGCCGATGATCATTGCAAGGTTTGCAGCATGGTCGGACCGCATAACAATTGGTGCGATCTTTGCGCTGACGGTGATGTTTTCGGGTGCTGTATCCTGAAGGAGCGCTACCACGCGATCCAGATATGCGCCGGTATCGATGGCGTTGCGTCCATCCGTGCTTTGCAGCTCTAGGTGGAGCGCCGCGATGGCATCAATTCGCCGCTGGATCGCCCCCAGTGCTTCGACTGCAGCGTCGTCAGAGATGGTGCGCGTATAGACACGAACAATGGCAGACATCGATTGCAACGAATTCTTGACGCGGTGATCCGCCTCTGACTGCAAGATTTCCTGGTTGCGAAGGGCGATCCGCAGATCAAGCTGTTTCATCACCTGACGCGACAGAACGGAAAGTGTTTTCCGCTGAAGGTCGGTCAATTCGCGCGGCTTGTCGTCAAGCACACACAGAGTGCCAATGGGCATGCCGTTAGAAGCGACCAGCGGTGCCCCAGCATAAAAACGGATGGGGTCGTCACCCGTGCAAAGAGGGTTGTCTGCGGTACGCGGATCAATCAGCGTATCATTGATTTCTAGTATCTCGTCTTTCAGGATCGCATGCGCACAGATCGCTTGATCGATCGGTGTCGCATCATCCTGCATGCCCACCTTGGCCTTGAACCACTGACGATCCTCATCAACCAGTGAGATCAGAGACATCGGCATTTCGCAAATTTCGGAGGCGAGCTGAACAATCTCGTCGAGATCAGATTCATGGTCCGTGTCTAGTACGCCAAAGTCCCTGAGGGTCTGAAGACGCTCTTGATTCATAGGATGGATATCAGCACGCATGTTGGCGTCCTTTTAAAAAGAATGGTCTACGATGCGTCCCTCATCAAGATATAGAACGGCTAGTTGAGAGAGTCCACAAAATCACCCTTTTTATATCCACAATAGAAAAGGGCCGCCCGTGGGCGACCCTTTGAATCTCTGCAATCCCCGAAGGATTAGCCGTTCACGCTATCTTTCAGCGCTTTGGCGATGGTCATTTTCACAACCTTATCCGCTTCTTTCTTGAATTGCTCACCCGTTGCAGGGTTGCGAACCATACGCTCAGGACGCTCACGGCAGTAAATTTTGCCAACGCCGGGCAGTGTAACGGCACCACCGCCGGACACTTCTTTGGTGATCAGATCACAAACGGCTTCGAGCGCTGCGCTTGCGGATTTCTTGTCAGAGCCCATCTCTTCTGCCAGTGCGGCGACGAGCTGAGTCTTTGTCATTGGTTTTGCCATTTTTCTTTTCTCCTTAGACCGCCCGATGTTGGGCCTCCTGCGGGGAAAGTAACGGCATGTTGTAGGGTAGCACAACGGATATTGCGCTGATTTTCAGTGAAAACAGGCGTTTTTTGTGGTTTTTTCCCGTTATGATAAGGTCACAGGAAGGCGGTCTCGTCAAACGAGCGCAATTTTCGGCTATGAATGCGCTCGAGCGGCGTGCTGCGCAAGAGCTCCATTGCGCGAATTCCGATCATCAAATGGCGGGAAACCTGCGTTTTGTAGAAGTCCGACGCCATGCCAGGCAGCTTCAACTCACCATGTAGGGGCTTGTCCGAGACACATAAAAGTGTGCCGTAAGGCACGCGGAAGCGATAGCCGTTCGCGGCAATTGTGGCGCTTTCCATGTCGAGCGCAATGGCGCGGGATTGCGACAGCCGCTGAACCGGTCCGGACTGGTCGCGCAACTCCCAGTTCCGGTTATCAATCGTGGCGACGGTACCGGTACGCATAATGCGCTTCAGCTCGTATCCTTCAAGCTGCGTGACCTGCGCCACGGATTGTTCCAACGCGATCTGGATTTCCGCGAGCGCGGGGATGGGGATCCAGACAGGCAGGTCATCGTCCAGTACGTGATCTTCGCGCAAGTAGGCATGAGCGAGAACGAAATCACCAAGCGCTTGTGTGTTGCGCAGGCCGGCACAGTGACCCACCATAATCCACGCATGCGGGCGCAGCACGGCGATGTGATCGGTTGCGGTTTTTGCGTTGGATGGACCAACCCCGATATTGACCAGCGTTATGCCCGACCCGTCCTCGCGCTTAAGGTGATAGGTCGGCATTTGCGGCGTCTTCATCGTTTCGGGGATAGGCGTGTCACCATCGGTGATCTCTACATTTCCGGTCGAAACAAATGAAGTGTAACCGCTGTCGGGGTCGTTCAGTTGACTGCGGGCGTATTCCTCAAACTCGGTGACGTAGAACTGGTAGTTGGTGAACATCACGTGACATTGGAAATGTTCGGGGTCCGTGGCGGTGTAGTGCGCCAGACGGGCCAGCGAATAATCCACGCGCTGTGCGGTGAACGGGGCAAGCGGACGCAGATCGTCAACCGGTTGATAGGTGCCGTTCACAATATCGTCGTTGGTGGTGGACAGGTCCGGCACGTCGAAAATATCGCGCAGTGTAAAATCTGCTGCACCGTCCTGTGGAATGTTCACTGCGTTTTCGCCCGTCACGGCAAAATGTACGGGGATCGGGGTGGCGGATAGACCGATCGTGACCGGCTGGCCGTGATTTTCGATCAGTAGACCGATCTGCTGGATAAGATAGTGCCTGAACAGGTCCGGCCGGGTAATGGTCGCTGCGAACTTTCCGGGGGAGGACACATGTCCGAAACTCAAGCGGCTGTCGACTTGGGCGTAGCTTGAGGTCATAAACCGGACCTCTGGATAAAACGCGCGGATGCGCACGTCGGTCACCGGCTGCTCTAACACTTTCGCGAATTGGTCGCGCAGAAAGGATGTGGCCTTCAGATAGAGCTCGGTAAGGCAGTCCACGGCCGCGGTGGCATCGGTAAATTCCTGTGGATGCGCGGTGTCTGGTGTGAGTATTTTCATTGTCGTTCTTTCTTTTTGGGGCGGTCCTGCCCGTTCGGATATTCAATCGTTCAATTGTTACGATGCAATCACATCAATAAATTCAAAGCTGCGCACATCGACCAATCCCAGATCAGAGATGCGTAGTTCGGGTATGACAACAAGCGCCAGCAATGAATGCTGCATATAGGCGTTATTAAGCTTGCAGCCGCAATCGCGCATGGCCTGCATCATCTCTTCCGTTTTTGCCGCCACTTCTTGCGCGGGGCTATCGGACATAAGACCTGCAATCGGCAGTTCAACCGAGGCAAGCTCGACCCCGTCTTTGAAAATTGTGATGCCACCACCCGCTTTGCGCAGATGATTTGCGGCCAACGCCATCTGGTCGCGGTCGGTGCCGACAACGATCATATGATGGCTGTCATGGGCCACGGTTGAGGCCATGGCCATGGTGCCAGTGTAGCCGAAGCCCGAAACGAAAGCGTTGACCACTGTACCCGTGGCGCGGTGACGCTCAACAAGTGCGATTTGTGCGACTTCGCCGGTGGCCTGCACCCGTCCGTCGGTGACCGGTAGCTCGAATTGCAGCGCGCGGGTGGGGGCCTGATTTTCCACCACGCCGATAACATTGGCAGTGACGGCGTTGGCCCCGCGCGGTGCCTCGACTGTAAAGTCGTTCCCAGTCAGGTCGCGCGCCATATTCACAGTCTGGCGGGCAGCATCGGGCCAGGCATAATGCGGACAATCAACGAGGCATTGGCCATCTTCCGCTACAATCCTACCACGGGCGATAACAGTCTCTATCGGGAGCGTTTTTAGATCAGACGTCAGGATAATGTCAGCCCTGCGCCCTGGCGTGATAGAGCCAATATCACGCTCAAGTCCGAAATGCGTGGCGGTATTTATTGTCGCCATTTGCAGCGCGATCAGCGGATCACAACCACAATCAATGGCATGGCGCACAACACGGTTCATATGCCCGTCATTGACCAATGTACCAGAGTGGCAATCGTCGGTGCAAAGGATCATGTTGCGCGGATCGAGACCTTTCTCCGTGATTGCGGTGATTTGCGTCTCAATATCGTACCAAGCCGAACCTAGCCGGATCATTGACCGCATCCCCTGCCGCATCCGCATGATAGCATCCGCTTCACAGGTCCCTTCGTGATCGTCCGCAGGACCACCTGCCACATAAGCGGCAAAGGCAGGCCCCAAATCGGGAGAGGCATAGTGGCCGCCGACTGTTTTGCCTGCCCGCTGGGTGGCCGCGATTTCGGCCAGCATTTGCGGATCGGCGTTAGAGACCCCGGGAAAGTTCATCATTTCGCCCAGACCGATGATGCCGGGCCACTCCATGGCTTCTGCCACATCCTCGGCGCTGATCTCGAAACCCGTCGTCTCCATGCCGGGGGCAGAAGGGGCGCAGGAGGGCATCTGGGTGAAGATGTTGATGGGCTGCATCAGAGCCTCATCATGCATCATGCGCACACCATTCAGGCCAAGGACATTCGCGATCTCGTGAGGATCGGTAAACATGCTGGTCGTGCCGTGCGGCATCACGGCGCGGGCGAATTCCGCAGGGGTCAGCATGCCGCTTTCGATATGCATATGGCCATCGCAAAGGCCGGGGACCATGTACCTGCCTTTGGCTTCGATAATCTGCGTTTCGGGACCGCGGCAATGGCCTGCATCCGGCCCGACAAAGGCAATGCGGCCCTTGGTGATAGCAATATCGTGGTCTGGCAGTACTTCGCGGGTGTGGACATTGACCCAGATGCCACCGGTGATGATGGTATCAGCGGGGCTGCGCCCTGCGGCGGTATTGACCAGATCGGAGGCGATATCGGCCCATGCGGGGAAAGTTTCTTGCGTCATGGCCAAAGGTGACACAGGGTTCAGGCAGGTTCAAGCGGGAGTGGACGGAATGGACTACAACAGCATTGGCGCGGAAGATTTCGGTGCATCCTTGCGCGGGATGGGCCTGAACCTGCTGGTCCGCGATGTTGCGGCGCAAGTATCATTCCTTCAGACCGTTTTCGACATGCAGGTTTTCCAGCCAACGGCGGATTTTGCCATCGTCACATATGTCGATCAGGTCTTTCAGGTGCACAGCGACGGGACGTATCATGCGAACCCATTGCTATCATTGCTGCCGGAGAACCCGCCACGTGGCGGAGGGATCGAAATCAGGCTTTATGATACCGACCCCGAAGAGGCGTGCGAGCGGGCCGAACAGGCAGGTGCAACCATTCTCCAACCGCCTACGGATAAGCCACATGGCCTTCGCGAGGCCTATATTCTTTGTGAAAACGGCTATGCTTGGGTGCCCAGCCGAGCCAAATAGAGGAAATTCCAGATGAGTGTCACGCAGATGAAACCAAATATGGAGCATTGGCAGGAACGGGTCGATCTCGCGGCAGCCTTTCGATGGACCGCGCGGTTGGACATGCACGAAAGTGTGGCCAATCATTTTTCTCTGGCAGTGAACGAGGGCGGGACACAGTTCCTTATGAACCCGAACCAGATGCATTTTTCGCGCATCAAAGCATCCGACATGCTACTGATTGATGCGGACGATTCTGAAACTTACGAAGGGCCGAATGCGCCCGATCCAACGGCATGGGGCCTGCACGGCGGTGTGCACAAGGCTTGCCCTCATGCGCGCTGCGTTATGCATGTGCACTCGATCTACGCGACTGTACTGGCTTGTTTGCAGGACAGCCGGCTGCCTCCGATTGATCAAAATGCCTGTACGTTCTTCAATCGTATCGTGATTGACGAAGACTACGGCGGGCTGGCTTTTGAGGATGAAGGTGCGCGGTGTGCGGCGCTGCTGACCGATCCAAAGCAGAAAGTAATGGTTATGGGGTCGCACGGGGTCATGGTGATTGGCGACACTGTCGCAGATACATTCAACCGGCTCTATTATTTCGAACGCGCGGCAGAGACGTACATCAAAGCGCTGCAAACCGGTTTGCCACTGCGGCGTATCCCCGACGATATCGCAGAAAAGACGGCGCGTGAGCTGGAGGAATATCCCGAGCAGGATGCGCGGCATCTGGCAGAGCTGAAAGCGATCCTTAATGAGGAGGGGTCGGATTATGCGCAGTAGAGAGAAAAGCCATGGCTGAGTGGAACCACACGCCGGAGCTTCCCATTGCAGTCTCTCCGCTTTGGCAATGGCCACCCAAACCGCTTGCCGCATTAAAGTGGTATGCTGATGGCTGGTTCTTTCTGACGATCAATATGGCGATACTAGTGGTGGCTTGGATCAGCTACCTGTTGTTCTCTCCGACGCTGGAGCAGGCGCAGAATTGGGCATTTGGCTGGCCCGCACTCATCTTTGTGCGCAACTTCATACTGATCTCTGTGATTGCCGGAGGATTGCACCTTTGGTTTCATAAATATGCGGTACAGGGGACAGACAAAAAGTACGATCCGCGCCCCTATCCCCGCAAGGGACGGATGTTCACCTTCGATCATCAAGTTCTCGACAATATGCTCTGGACGCTGGCCAGTGGCGTCACGATATGGTCGGCGTTCGAGGCATTGTTCTGGTGGATGCTTGCCAATGGATACGCGCCCTCAACGACTTTCTCAGCAACGCCTGTTTGGTTCGTCGCATTCATCTTTCTCATTCCAGTGTGGGAAAGTTTTTATTTCTATTGGATACACCGGCTTTTGCATACCAATGCCCTCTACCGGTTTCACGCGCTGCATCACCGCAACACGGATGTCGGTCCTTGGTCCGGTCTGTCGATGCATCCGGTCGAACATCTTTTCTACTTCGGCACCGTTGTGATTCATTTGGTGCTGCCCACGCATCCGGTGCACCTGATCTTTCATCTGATGTTCTACGCTGTCCTTGCCGTTACGACGCATACCGGTTTCGAAGGGTTGTGGTTTCGCAATGCCAAGCGTGTTCATCTCGGCATGTTTCATCATCAGATCCACCATCGCTATTTTGAGGTTAACTACGGCAATCTGGATGTACCGTGGGACAAGCTGTTCGGGTCATTTCACGATGGAACGCCAGAAGGGAAGGCGCGGATGAAGCAAAGGCTGGCGGCGCGAAAACGGGTGTGATGCGTTGCGCCGAAGCTTTGGCTTTGGTTAAGTCGGTGTTGAGGCGGAATGCAGTAGATCGGGCACCATGAACATTCTTTTTGTACATCAGAACATGCCGGGTCAGTATCGTGAGTTGGTTCAGTGGCTGGCCGCACAGGGACAGCACCGCATCTTTTTCCTTACCCAGAAAAGGGACGCGCCAATCCTCAAAGGCGTCGAGACGCGCATCTACCAGGCCCACAAGAAACCGGCCAAGGACGCATACGGACTGTCCAAAGTCTGGGAGGAAGCGGCAGGGGCCGGTTTTGGGGCTGCTATGGCCGCGCGCCAGATCGAAGCGGAGGACGGCTTTGTCCCTGACATCGTTGTCGGGCACGTCGGTTGGGGAGAGCTTACATTCTTCAAGCAGGTCTGGCCGGACGTCCCGATTATCGGTTTTTTCGAATATTACTATAATATGGAAGGCGGGCTGGTTTCCTTTGATCCTGAGGAGCCGGTGTCGGAGCATGCGCCCTTTCTGATGGCGGCGCGCAATGCCGTGCCTCTTGCAAATATCGAAGTTGTCGATCAAGGCCACACCCCGACCTATTGGCAGCGCGACCGTTTTCCACCAAGTTTTCATGACCGGATGTATGTCTGTCATGACGGCATCCGTACTGACAAGCTCAGGCCGGATCCGACAGCGGAGGTGCAACTGGGCCGTCTGGATCATCCGGTCAAGGCGGGGGATGAGGTGCTGACCTACGTCGCGCGAAATCTTGAACGTGCGCGGGGGTTTCATACCTTCATGCGGGCCTTGCCGCAGATCATGAAAGAGCGCCCGAATGTCAGGGTACTGATCGTCGGCGGAAACGAAGTGTCCTATGGCGGGAAAAGCGAAAACCCCAAAGGGTTACGCGGCGAGATGGAGGCAGAAGTCGGCGATCAGCTGGATTGGGACAGGCTGCATTTCCTGGGGCGCGTTCCATACGCGGATTATCAAAGGCTGATCCAGATCAGCCGCTGCCACCTTTACCTGACAATGCCATTTGTTCTGTCGTGGTCCTTGCTTGAATCGATGGCAATGGGTGCCACCGTCGTCGCATCCGATGTGGCCCCTGTGCGAGAGGCGATCACACACGGAGAGACCGGTCTGCTGGTCGATTTCTTTGATACAGATGCCATCGCGAAACAGGTTATCGACGTTCTCGGCAATCCTGAAAAGCATGCGCATTTAGGCCCGGCAGCCCGCGACCATGTGGTGCGTGAATATGATTTTCTGACCAAATGCCTGCCCGAGCATATTGCGCAGATCAACGCATTGGTGCCTGCCGAAAAGCGTATCACCATGGGGTGATTGGCCCTTGTGGTGCACCGCTCTGTGGCGCATTTTTGGTGGATGGATAAAACTTTCTTTTCGTTCGGACATGGGTTCAGTGCGCGGGCGCTGGCAGAACGGCTTGTCCCGCAGGGATGGCGCATCATTGGCACGACCCGCAGTGCAGACAAGCTTGACGAAATAGCAGCGACAGGTGTTGAACCCGTGCAGTGGCCCGGGACCGATGTGTCGCCGCTTCTCCGCGAGGCACCTTACCTTTTGATCTCGGCTGGTCCCGGGGCGGACGGAGATCCCGTTCTCAACGCCATGCATGATGAAATTGCGAAGATCGCCCCAAAACTGCGCTGGGCGGGCTATCTTTCGACGACGGGTGTTTACGGCGATCATGGCGGCGATTGGGTAGACGAAGACACAGCCCTTACCCCTGCCACCAAGCGCGGGCAGGCGCGGGTTGAGGCCGAAGCGGCATGGCGTGCGATCCCCGATCTGCCTTTGCATATCTTCCGGCTCGCGGGGATTTACGGACCGGGGCGCGGCCCGTTTGCGAAAGTACGCAAAGGCACAGCGCGAAGGATCATCAAGAAAGGGCAGGTGTTCAGCCGTATTCACGTCGAGGACATCGCCCAAGCGCTTGAGCTGTCACTGGCACGGCCTGATCCGGGTGCGATCTATAACCTGTGTGATGATGACCCCGCTCCGCCGCAGGATGTGATTGGTCACGCAGCAGACCTGCTGGGCCTTCCCATGCCCGAGGCAATTGATTTCGAGACGGCGGAAATGACGCCAATGGCACGTAGCTTTTACGCCGAAAGCAAGAAGGTACGGAACGATCGGATTAAGGACGCGTTGGGGTGGCAACCAAAGTATCCGGATTATCGCAGCGGATTGGCAGCGATGTTGGCGGATTCTGCTGACTGAGGCGACTAAAATGCAAAGTACTTCGACGGATCAGACGTTGAACTATCTATTGGACGGCGTTGATCACGCCGCACAAAAAGATCGCGTCAAGATTTCCGATATTCTGAGCGAATTCGGCAATCGCGCCATCACGCCCTTCATTCTGTTGGTTGCACTGCTATTGGTGTCGCCGATCTCTGGCATTCCGGGCACGCCTACGGTGGCGGCCATTATTATTGTTCTGCTGTCGGCACAGGCGTTGTTCGGTCAGGACAAGCCTTGGCTCCCCGCATGGTTGATGCGATTGGAAATAGACAGTGACCGTGTGCGGAAGGCGACAAGCTGGATGCGCAGGCCCTGCGATTTTCTGGACCGTCACCACCGCGAAAGGCTTACTTTTCTGACAGTCGGCCCTATGCGTTGGGTGACGCTGCTCACTTGCGTAATCATCCCGCTCGGCTGGCCGTTTCTTGAGGTTCTGCCGTTTGTCTCATCGCTTGGTGCGGGCACTGTATCACTATTTGCTTTTGGCCTTTTCACCCGTGATGGCATCTATGTCCTTGGGGGGTATGTGGTCGTTTGCATCACGGTTGTTACCACAGTTCTGGTCCTTACCTAAGCGGGCGCTTGTTCTGCGCGGGTAGTCACCGCATAAAGAGGTTCAAAGCCATTAGTCGGAACAATCCTTGTGCGTAAGACCTTGCAGACCTTTCTGGAAAGCCCTGCTTTCGGCAATTTCATCTTAGGGATCATCATATTCAACGCGGCTTTGCTGGGTCTCGAGACATCGGAGCAAGTGGTTGCGTTTACCGGGCCTGTGATTGGCATGCTGGACGAATTGTGTCTGGCCATCTTTGTCATCGAATTGTTGCTAAAGCTCTTCGCGTACCGGTTCCGGTTCTTCTCGGATGGGTGGAATGTTTTTGACTTCGTGATCGTCGCGATATCACTGGTTCCTGCAACGCAAGGGCTGTCCGCCCTGCGGGCGTTGCGGATTTTACGAGTACTGCGACTGGTGTCGACCGCGCCGCGTCTGCGCCGCGTGGTCGAGGGGTTTATTACTGCCTTGCCCGGCATGGCCTCTGTCTTCACGTTGATGGCGCTGATTTTTTACATTGGCGCGGTGATCGCGACCAAGCTTTTTGGTGCGGCTTTTCCGGAATGGTTCGGCACGCTGGGCAGGTCGGGGTATTCACTGTTCCAGATCATGACGCTGGAAAGCTGGTCCATGGGGATCGTGCGACCTGTGATGAAGGCATACCCTTACGCGTGGTCGTTCTTTATCCCGTTCATCATGGTGACGACATTTGCGGTGGTGAACCTTCTGGTTGGTCTGATCGTCAACTCGATGCAGGATGCGCACTCGGAAGAAAGCAACGCAGAGACCGATGCATATCGCGACGACATGTCAGCACGCTTGAAGGCGATAGAAGAACGGCTTGATGCGTTGATCGAGCGGCAGGGGCGACAGTAGGCTAGGCCCGCTGGACGCCGATCTGTGCGATGCCGAGCGTGTCGAGTACTTTGGCCTCTATCTGTTCAGCGTTCATACCGGCCACCGCGTACATGTCGGCGGGGGAAGCATGGTCGATGAATGTGTCAGGAAAGACCATGGAGCGGTATTTAAGCCCCTCGTCGAACACACCCTCATTCGCCAATAGCTGCGCAACGTGGGAGCCAAATCCACCCACCGCACCTTCTTCTACGGTGATAAGTGCATCGTGATCTGCCGCCAAAGACAGGATCAAATCGCGGTCCAGCGGTTTGGCAAAACGTGCGTCAGCAACGGTAGGGGCTATGCCTTTGGACCGCAGGCTTTCAGCTGCTTTTTCAACTTCTGCAAGCCGCGTGCCGAAGGAAAGGATCGCAACGCGATTGCCCTTGTGGATGATCCGACCCTTGCCGATTTCCAAGGGCTGACCACGTTCCGGCAGGTCCACACCGTTTCCTTCGCCGCGCGGAAAGCGGAAGGCGATGGGGCCGTCATTATAGGCGGTCGCGGTGGCAACCATGTGCTTTAGCTCCGCCTCATCAGCGGCGGCCATGACGACAAAGTCCGGCAAGTTGGCGAGGTAAGCGATATCGAAGGCACCAGCATGTGTCGCACCGTCAGCGCCGACCAGGCCGGCGCGGTCGATGGCGAAACGCACAGGCAAACGCTGGATCGCTACGTCATGCACGACCTGATCGTATCCGCGTTGCAGGAACGTAGAATACATCGTGCAAAAGGGTTTCATGCCACCTGCGGCTAGCGCCGCACAAAATGTCACGCCGTGCTGTTCGGCAATGCCTACGTCAAAGCAGCGGGAAGGATAGCGCTCGGCGAAAAGGTTGAGGCCTGTGCCGTCCGGCATTGCGGCGGTTACGGCGCATACCTTATTGTCTTCGGCTGCTTCCTCAAGCAGGGCATTTGCGAAAACGGAGGTGTAGCTGGGCGCGTTAGAGGGCGCTTTCTTCTGCTCACCGGTCACGACGTTGAATTTGGAAACGCCATGCCCCTTGTCGCGTGCTTTTTCGGCGGGGCCGTAGCCTTTGCCCTTTTTGGTCAGCACATGGATCAGGATCGGACCTGTGGCGCGGTGTTTGACGGTGCGCAGCACAGGCAGTAGTTGATCCATATCATGGCCGTCAATCGGACCAAGGTAGGAAAAGCCAAGTTGCTCGAACAATGTTCCACCTACAGCCATGCCTTTAAGCATATCCTTGGCGCGCTTTGCCCCCTCGCGGAATGGACCGGGCAGCAGGCTAACCGCACCTTTGGCAGCGGCTTTGAGCTCCTGAAAAGGCTCTTCTGCATAAAGACGGCTGAGGTAGGATGACATGGCGCCCACGGGCGGCGCGATCGACATTTCGTTGTCGTTCAGGATCACGATCATGCGCTTGCCCAGATGGCCCGCGTTGTTCATCGCCTCATAAGCCATGCCGGCGGACATGGAACCGTCACCGATCACGGCAATCGCATCGCCGAGGCCCTCGGGAATGTTCCCGCCCAGATCGCGGGCGACTGCAAAGCCCAGAGCGGCAGAAATCGAAGTAGAAGAATGCGCAGCACCAAATGGATCGTAGGGAGATTCTGAGCGTTTGGTGAAACCGGACAGCCCGTCCTTTTGCCGCAAGGTGCGGATGCGATCGCGGCGTTCGGTCAGGATCTTGTGTGGATAGCACTGGTGGCCGACATCCCAGATCAACTTGTCACGTGGTGTGTCGAAAACGGCATGCAGTGCGACCGTCAACTCAACCACGCCCAGACCGGCACCCAGATGTCCGCCCGTAACCGAGACCGCCGAGATGGTTTCAGTACGCAATTCCTGCGCAAGGCGCGTGAGTTCGGCGTCAGAGAACTGCTTGAGATCGGCAGGGCGCTGCACGCGGTCCAGCAAAGGCGTTGTGGGTCGATCAGTCATGGTGTCCCTTAGCTTTTGCGTGCGACAACAAATTTCGCGGTGTCGCGCAAGGTATCAGCGTCGCTGCCATATATACTTAGTGCATCGCAGGCGGTTTGCACCAGTTCATCGGCGCGGCGTTTGGCCCCATCAAGGCCGAGCAATGACACAAAAGTGGCTTTGCCCGCATCGGTGTCTTTACCGGTCGCCTTGCCGACAGTTGCGGCGTCCCCTTCAATATCAAGGATATCATCGGCGATTTGAAAGGCGAGACCCAGAGCGGTAGCATAAGCAGCAAGTGGTGCGGTATCTGCACCGGCCATGCGCGGACCTGCCATTGCGGACCAAGCGATCAGCGCACCGGTTTTGCCTTGTTGTAGTTTGGTGATCTGTTCAAGCGTCAGGGGCGTGGTCGCTGTTTCCGCCGCAATATCAAGGGCCTGTCCCAACACCATGCCTTGTGCACCGGAGGCAATGGCGAGCGTACGGGCGAGCGTGGCGCGAACGTCATCCGGCCCCACGCAGTCTGCTGTTACCAGCTCAAAGGCGAGAGACTGAAGCGCATCACCGGTGAGGACCGCAGTCGCGTCATCCCATTTGATATGAACGGTTGGCTCGCCCCGGCGCAGATCGTCGTCATCCATGCAGGGCAGGTCGTCATGGACGAGGGAATATGCATGCAGACATTCAATGGCTGTTGCTGGCCACAGAGCAGCTTCGGGCGCGATGCCGTGCAGGCGCGCAGTTTCGATAACAAGAAAACCGCGCAGGCGTTTGCCGCCGCGCGTTGCATGGGCCATCGCGTGCACGACAGGGACATCCGGGAGGTTGCCCAGTACCTGGTCAAGGTGGCTGCCGATCAATCCGGCCGCCTCATGCATACGGTCGCGCAGCATAGAGGATTACAGACCTTCGACAGGTTTTAGGCCGGTTGGGTTGCCGTCGCCGTCAAGCGTAATCGCCGCGACTTTTTCTTCGGCTTCTTTCAGCTTTGCTTCGCAGCGGGCCTTGAGTGCCGCACCGCGCTCGTAAAGCGAGATCGACGCGTCCAGTTCGACATTGCCGCTTTCCAGTTGCGCCAGCACTTTTTCAAGTTCCGCCATCGCGGTTTCAAAGCTCATTTCGTCAACGGGTAGATCGGACATATCATCGCCTCATAACTTGTCGGTCATCCCCCGTATTAAACAGGAACGCCGTGCTTCGCCAGATGCGGTTTCGGGATAGGCAGGGGGAAATTTAATCCGGTGCGAGCATGTAGCCGGCACCGCGCACGGTTTGGAGGTAACGCGGTTGTTTCGGGTTGTCCTCGATCTTGCGCCGCAAACGGGTGATTTGCACATCGACGGCGCGTTCCTGCGCCTGACCGCGATCACGACCCAGTTCCTCCACCAGTTTGGCACGACTGAGCGGGGCACCGGGCTGGGCCGAGAAAATCTTCATCAGCTGCATCTCGGTGGCGGTCAGGCGCACCAAATCGTCACCCTGCCACATCTCACCTCGTTCTAGATCATAGCGGATCGGCCCAAGTGACAGCACCTTTGGCGCTGTGTCTTGTGCGCTGGTGTCGGGCATCCGGCGCAGAATAGCGTTGATACGCAGTAGCAGTTCTTTGGGCTCGAACGGCTTTGCAAGGTAGTCGTCTGCACCAGCCTCCAGCCCTTCGATACGGTTGTCCGTCTCACCTTTGGCGGTCAGCAGCAGGATCGGGGTTTGCATGGTTTCGCGCAGCGATGCGGTCAGGGCCAGACCATCTTCACCCGGCATCATTACGTCCAGCACGATCATATCGAAATCAAGTCCTGCCAGAATGCGGCGGGCATGGGCAGCGTCGCGTGCTGCCGTCACCAGAAACCCGTGCCGCACCAGAAATTTCTGTAACAAGGTACGGATGCGTTCATCGTCATCGACGATTAACAGGTGGGCGTCCATTTCATTCATGCGTCAGAGTCTCTCACCTGTTGTTGGCCCCTAGCTTCCCGTATCTCTCAAACGGGTGTAGCTCGCGTGCATCTCTGGATCCATCATTGCCTCAAGCACCGTGCGAAAGCCAGCGACCGCTTCGGGGCCGGCGTCGCGAAAGGCCGCACGAAGGCGCGCGCGTTGTGCATCCGAAAGCGTTTGCTCCAATGTTCGTCCCTCTTCTGTCAGGTGCAGATGGCGTTCGCGTTTGTCGGCCCTGCCTTGTGTGCTTGAGACCAGACCATCGGCAATCAGGGTGCGCAACACACGGTTGAGTGATTGTTTCGTGACACCGAGGATGTTCAGAAGGTTGTTTACCGTCGTGCCCGGCGCCCGTCCGATAAAGTGGATGGCGCGGTGATGGGCTCGGCCATAGGCCATGTCGGCAAGGATACGGTCCGGATCTGCGGTGAAACCGCGATACGCAAAAAACATCGCCTCGCTGCCCTGACGCAATTGCTCGTCGGTCAAAAACAGCAGGCTGTCGCCTCTGACAGCGGAAGGGATGCGTCCGTCGTTCATGAGTGTCGGGTCCTTATTTCTTCGATCCAAGTTTACGTCAGCCTTGTTGACACTCCAAGGACGAAAGGCTAGGCAATTCCAGCTTTTGCGACACGATATGTCCACAACGGACCTATTTGCGCAATATTCATAAATCTGACGGATAGGGGAAGACCATGGCGGGTGCATATGATGATCGGGACGGCCAGATTTGGGTTGATGGCAAAATGGTGGAATGGCGCGATGCGAATGTGCACATCCTGACCCATGCGATTCACTATGCGTCCTCCGTGTTCGAGGGCGAACGTGCCTATAACGGCAAGATCTTCAAAAGCCGTGAGCATTCAGAGCGGTTGAAGCGATCTGCAACGATGATCGATTTCGAGATTCCGTGGACAATTGACGAGATTGAAGCGGCCAAAGTCGAAGTGCTGGCAGCGTCCGGTTTGCAGGACGCCTATGTGCGTGCCATCGCGTGGCGCGGCGCGGGCGAAGACATGGGGGTGGCGTCGGCCAAGAACCCCGTGCGTCTTGCGATCGCTGCATGGGAATGGGGTGCCTACTACGGTGATGCCAAGATGAAGGGGGCCAAGCTTGATATCTCCAAGTGGAAGCGTCCGTCGCCAGAGACGATCCCCTGCCATGCAAAAGCATCTGGCCTTTACATGATTTGTACGATGTCCAAGCACGCGGCGGAGGCCAAGGGGTGTTCCGATGCGATGATGTTTGACTACCGCGGCTATGTTGCCGAAGCGACAGGGGCGAATGTGTTCTTCGTCAAGGACGGGGAGGTGCATACACCGGACCCTGATTGCTTCCTCAACGGGATTACGCGTCAGACGGTGATCGGGATGCTCAAGGAAAAAGGCATCACAGTACACGAGCGTCACATCATGCCTGAAGAGCTTGAGGGTTTCGAGCAATGCTGGCTGACCGGCACAGCGGCGGAAGTGACACCTGTTGGCCAGATTGGCGATTACAGCTTTGAAGTGGGCGCTATGACGCGCGACATCGCCGAGAGCTACGAAAAGCTGGTGCGGGTCTGAGATCATACGGGACAGTTCGCCAATCGACTGTCACAAAAATTTAGGCTGACTGTTACAGGGCCGAAGAACACCTGTAACATAGGTGCGGTTTCCCTTGAACTTACGTTCAAACAAGGGAAACCGATATGCCACTCTTTATTCAGCCAAACCGCCGGTCCTTTCTTGCGGGGTCTACCGCCTTTGCCGCCGGGCTTGCGATGCCCGCCATCAGCCGCGCAAGCCAGCGGCCTATTTTCACGCATGGGGTCCAATCGGGCGATGTTGATACATCTTCGGGCATGATCTGGACGCGGACGGACCGTCCTGCCCGCGTGATGGTCGAAGTGTCCACCACCGAGAGTTTTGCCGATGCCCGCCAGTTGCCGCCGATGGATGCGCTGCCAACTGACGACTTTGCGGTTAAGCGTTTGATAGACGCTCTGCCCAGCGATCAGGATATCTTTTACCGGTTTACAGCAGCCGATCTGAGCAACATCAATGTGACGTCAGAGCCAATTACGGGCCGGTTCCGCACCGCACCAAATGCCCGCCGCGATGTGCGTTTTGCGTGGTCCGGGGACACCGCCGGTCAGGGTTGGGGCATTAACGAAGACGGCATGCGCACCTATGCGACAATGGCCAAACATACGCCTGATTTCTTTATCCACTCCGGCGATACGATCTATGCCGATGGTGCCATGCAGGACGAAGTCGAAAAAGACGGCGAGGTGATTTGGCGTAACGTTGTTCTGCCCGATGAAAAGCGCAAGGTCGCCGAAACGCTGGATGAATATCGCGGCCAGTGGAAGTACAATCTGTTGGACGAACATGTGCGCGAGTTGAACGCAAACGTGCCTACCTTCATGCAGTGGGATGACCACGAGGTGGTAAACAACTGGTCTGATTCCAAGGATCTGATGGGCGACGACCGGTACACAGAAAAGTCAGTTCACGTCCTAGCGGCCCGCGCAGCTAAGGCGTTTCACGAGATGACACCGCTGCGGATCACCCCGTCAGAGCCGAACCGTGTTTATCGCAAGATCAACTATGGTCCGATGCTGGATGTGTTCTTTCTGGATCTGCGCAGCTATCGCGGCCCGAACGGTCCGGCGATGGAAGGCGAGATGACCGATGCGTCCCGCGTAATGGGAGCAGAGCAGATTGCATGGCTCAAACGGGAGTTGGCCGCATCAAAGGCGACATGGAAAGTGATTGCATGTGACATGCCTTTGGGTGTGATCGTCTGGGATAACTGGAAAGAGCAGGCAGGCGCCGAAGCCGTGGCCAACGGTGACAACGGCCCTGCGAAGGGGCGCGAGCTTGAGGTGGCGGACCTGCTGCGTTTCATCAAATCCGCAGGAATCGAGAACACTGTCTGGTTTACTGCGGATGTGCATTACACCGCTGCCCACTACTATAACCCCGACAAGGCGCAGTTTCAGGATTTTGAACCGTTCTGGGAATTTGTGTCGGGCCCGTTGCATGCGGGCACCTTTGGTCCCAACGCGATGGACGCGACGTTCGGCCCTGAAGTCAAATACGTGAAGGCACCGGAAGACGGCCAGTCAAACCTGTCACCGGCAGAGGGGCTTCAGTTCTTTGGTCTGGTGGATATCGATGCGGCGACGCAGCAGATGAAAGTGCGCCTCATGGACCGCGCTGATACAGAGCTGTGGTCCGTGACTTTGGACCCCAAAGGCGTGAGCATTTAAAGGCTTTGCGTTGAAAATGAAGCGGCCCTGCAGGATGCGGGGCCGCTTTTTTGATAATTAGTACAGTGCGACCGGATTGATCATCGCCTGAACGGTCCCCTGAATGCGGGGCTGGCCCAGCACGAACATGAATTCGTCCACGCCTTCACGCAGCAAGGGGCCGACGTTCATTGTCTCAAGAATATAGATGCCGTTTTCCTTGAGCAAGGTTACGTGCCCGTAGAACACTTTGTCGCCCGCGGGGGGCGGTACAGCGTCGAGCCCCCATGTGTCGGCACCAACGGCCATCGGATTGAGAGACGCGATGTAAACCGCACCGGCATTGGTGATACCCGGTTCTGCTGAACCCCATGCCATCGGATCGCTGTTGAACATGCCTTCGGTCCAGCCGGTGTGGAAGAGAACGATGTCTCCTTCACGCAACTCCACCCCTTGTGCGGTGGCGGCGGCTTTGATCTCTTCCTCTCCAAAGCTCTGTCCGGCTTGCATAACTTCTACACCCGCCTGCGCAGCCATATCGAGGATCACACCGCGACCGACGAGGGGCGGCACGGCATGCGTGCCTAGCTTGGTCAGGCCCGTGATGACGCTGATCTCTTTCTCATCAAGGCAATTGTAATACGAACCGTTTTCGCCCAGGTGCCCCAACCCATCGAGTTGCGAGCCGATGCCGATCCAGGTTTGCAGCAGATCGTCGTTATAGTTCCCTTCATAGCCGAAGCCCGACAGCTTTACGCCACCTTGTTGGTTCGGCTGCACGATCTGAAGGTTCAGGGAACGCGGCGGGAATGCGGGCGTGTCGGACCCGATGGTGATGCCGAGCGGCATGGATTTACCTTGCTTGATCAGCTTGGCGGCTTCCATTGTCCGTTCTGGCGTGACCAGATTGGCCGATCCGATGGTATCATCCGCACCCCATTTCGACGGGGTGCAGTCTTGGGCAAAGGCAGCTGTTGCGCCAAAGGTCAGCGCCACCACGGCACCAATAATCTTTTTATGTTTCATGTTCGTCCTCCCAGTAGGAGGTCAGGCTAACATGATTCTTGTGTGGGTTGTCGTGACGTAGCGTCACCCGCACTTAAAGGATTTAGTAGTCAACCCCGCGCTGGGCTTTGATCCCTGCTTTGAACGGGTGCTTTACTTCGGTCATTTCGGTTACCAGATCGGCATATTCGCAAAGCTCCGGTTTGGCGTCGCGGCCCGTCAGGATAACGCCTGTGCGCTTGTCGCGTGCTTCCAGCCCCGCAATGACGTCCTCGACCGATATGTAGTCATAGCGCATGGCGATGTTGATTTCGTCCATGACGATCAGGTCATAGTCGCCGCTTTCCATCATCTCGCGACCTTTGGCAAAGGCGGCTTGGGCGGCGGCGATGTCGCGGTCCTTGTCCTGCGTATTCCAGGTAAATCCTTCGCCCATGGTGTGCCATGTAACCTCACCCAGTCGATCAAAGAACTGACGCTCGCCGGTTTTCCATTTACCCTTGATGAATTGGACAACGCCGACTTTCTGTTTCCAACCCAATGCACGGACGATCACACCGAAGGCAGACGATGATTTGCCCTTACCCGCACCGGTATGCACCAGCACCAGACCCTTTTCAGGGTCCTGCAATTCCGACACCTTCTTGCGCTGGGCGGTCTGGCGTTCCTGCATTTTTGCTTTGTGATCGTCTGACATGGGAAAGTCCTTAATTTGGTGTGCCAGCTGGTGCGATACTGGGTTTCGATTTGCTGCGGTCGAGCCCCAGTTGCCGTTCGCGCCATATGATCAGGACCCCACCGGCAATGACAAGGGCGGCACCTATCAAAATAGTGGCTGTGGGTACTTCGCTGAACACAAGCCAGCCGATCAGCGTGGCAAAGATCATAGAGGAATAATCAAACGGGGCGAGCATGGATGCAGTGCCGAACCGGTAGGACGATGTAACCATGATCTGCGCCACGCCGCCGATCAGACCGGCACCGATGATCAGGGCAAAGACACTTGGGGCAGGGATGGTCCACGCGAGCGAAGGCGTCGGGAACAGCCAACCGACCGGAAGGCTAAGCAGCGAGACAACCGTGGCGGTCAGCGAAAAGTAAAAGACGATGGCACTGGTGCTGTCGGTCTGGACCAGACGGCGCACATGAATCTGGACCAGAGCCCGTAGGACGGATGCTCCAAGCACCATAAGCGCGCCCATGGTCGCCGCCGTAGAATAGCTTTGATCAAAGGACAGGCGCGGAGCTAGAACAATCATCACACCAACCAGCCCAAGGGCCACAGCAGAAAGGCGGAACAGACGCACACGTTCACCCAAGAACATCGCAGCAAACAGGACCGTAAACATCGGGGTCGCGTATCCGATAGCTGTCACCTCCGGTAGGGGGAGCAAGGCAAGCCCCGCAAAGGTAAGCCCCATCGCAGTCGTGCCGAACAGGCCGCGCCAGACATGGCCTAGAATGTTATTTGCTTTGAAGCCGTCATGCAGGTGGCCCGACTGCCACAGCCAAAGCCAGATGATCGGCATCGCAAAGAGAGAGCGGAAAAACACAGCCTGCCCCGGCGGCACAGCGTCGGATGCTGATTTGATCAATGCCGCCATCACCATAAAGAGAAAAACAGCAGCAGTTTTCAGCGCGATTGCGCGTCCCGGTCTATTCTGGGTGAGGGGTTTGGCCATGCGGTTTTAATGCTCCTCTGATCAGGGGAGTGCAAGGCAGTCATGATTTCTTTTTCAGAAAACGGGTGGAAACTTTGATAGTTTCCAGAGGCTTCAGCCGATGTGCCCGCGATTTGTCCCGACCTGTCCCCGATGCAGCAGCATATGGTCTAGCAGAGTGCAGGCCATCATCGCTTCGCCAACGGGCACCGCGCGGATGCCGACACAAGGGTCGTGACGGCCCTTGGTGATGATCTCGGTCTCTTCACCGGTTTTGGTGATTGTCTTGCGGGTAGTTAGGATGCTGGACGTGGGTTTCACCGCAAAGCGCACAACAATGTCCTGCCCTGTGCTGATGCCGCCCAGAATACCGCCGGCGTGATTTGACGAATAACGGGGCTGGCCATCGTTGCCAATGTAGATCTCGTCTGCGTTCAACTCGCCTGTGAGCATCGCCGCTGACATGCCTTCGCCGATTTCAACACCTTTGACAGCATTGATTGACATCATTGCAGCGGCAAGATCGGTGTCTAGTTTGCCGTAAACGGGCGCACCCAGACCGGCAGGTACATTGCGCGCGGTCACTTCGATGACGGCACCCACGGATGAACCGGACTTGCGCAGCCCGTCGAGGTAGCTGGCCCAATCGGTCGCAGCTTTGGCATCTGGCACCCAAAAGGGGTTTTGTTCTATCTGGTTCCAATCAAACGCATCGCGATCAATTTTGTGCGGCCCCATCTGCACCATGTAACCGGTGATTTGCATATCGGGCACCATCGCCTTGATCGCTTCACGGGCAAGGCCACCGGCTGCGACACGGCTAGCCGTCTCACGCGCAGAGGACCGTCCGCCACCGCGATAGTCGCGGATGCCGTATTTCTGGAAATAGGTGATGTCGGCGTGACCTGGGCGGAACTTGTCCTTGATGTCGCCGTAGTCTTTGGAGCGTTGATCTGTGTTCTCGATCATCAGCTGGATAGGCGTGCCAGTGGTGACGCCCTCAAAAACACCCGAAAGTATGCGCACCTCGTCCGCCTCGCGCCGTTGGGTGGTGTATTTGTTCTGTCCTGGTTTGCGTTTATCAAGCCAGTGCTGGATCATTTCTGCATCCACGGGAACGCCTGGAGGACAACCATCAACCGTCGCCCCAAGGGCGGGTCCGTGGCTTTCACCCCAAGTGGTGACGCGGAAAAGATGGCCAAAGCTATTGATAGACATGGGTGACGCTCCTGTTGATCAGAGCATTAGCGGTGTGAGGGCGTGGCCTCAAGGTGTAGAGTGTGTGAAGGTTGCGCGGTGGCAGCCCTTTCGCAGTGTCAATGTGCGCATGATTGCCTGACCAATTTACGAATAGACAACTTTTCAGATGGAGCTGCACATGTCGTCCCCGCTTGGTCGTATCATTATTTACACGAAGAAAACCGAAGAGATGGTTGCCTTTTATTGCCAACATTTCGGATACGAGGCGCTTCGGCTTGAAGGGGATCGGATTGTGGAGCTGGTATCAGGAGAGACCGGTATGAGCATTCTTCTGCACCCGCTTCCGGTCAAGCGAAAAGAAGGCCAAACCCTTGTTAAACTCGTCTTCGATGTTGAGGATGTTGAGGCGTTTTGCGCTGAGGCAGAGAAGCGGGGGCTGACCTTCGGGGCGATCCATCACGGGGATGGATATTCATTTGCCAATGCAAAGGACCCGTCGAAAAACTCAATTTCTGTCTCTAGCCGGGCCTTCGCAAAGCGATAGCCACTCGCTACGCTGCAGCTGAAAGCTCTCTGTACCCAGTCGGCTTTCAACTTGCACTCCTACCGCCACCCTCCTATTCCTGATCCTACCTCGGGGGACTCCAGTGGAGTTGAGATTGCGTAAGCTGACCCGTTGAACCTGAACCGGTTAACACCGGCGGAGGGAAGGTCCGGGCAATTCTCCTGCACTTCTCAACGCCGCATTTTGGAGGATGCCATGAAGGCTCTTACACTTGCTGCTACGACTATGATCGCCGCGACAGCAGCCGCTGCGGATACACCTGAACTTGTCGTTTATACCTATGACAGCTTTGTCTCTGACTGGGGTCCCGGCCCGCAGATCGAAAAAGCGTTCGAAGAGACCTGCGGCTGTGACCTGAAATTTGTTGGCAACGGCGATGGTGCGGCGTTGCTGGCACGGCTCAAGCTGGAAGGCGAACGGTCGGATGCTGATTTGGTGCTGGGTCTGGACACTGGTCTGATTGCAGCAGCCAAGGAAACGGGTCTGTTCGCCGACACTAAGATAAGTGCCGACTATGCGCTGCCTATCGAATGGACGGATGCGACTTTCGCGCCCTATGACTGGGGCTACTTCGCATTTGTTCACAACAAGGACATGACAGCCCCCGCAAACTTCAAAGCGCTGGGCGAAAGTGACGCGAAAATCGTCATTCAGGACCCGCGTTCATCCACGCCCGGGCTTGGCCTGCTGATGTGGGTCAAAGATGCTTACGGTGATGAAGCTCCCGCAGTATGGGAGGCGTTGGCCGATAACGTTGTGACCGTGACCAAAGGTTGGTCCGAAGCTTACGGCCTGTTCCTCGAAGGGGAAGCAGACATGGTGCTGAGCTATACGACGTCACCCGCGTATCACATCATCGCCGAAGAAGATGAGACAAAGGCTGCTGCGGTATTCGACGAAGGTCACTACATGCAGATCGAAGTTGTCGGGCGTCTCGCGGGTTCGGACCAGCCGGAACTGGCAGAGAAATTCATGCAATTCATGGTGTCCGACGCGGCGCAGTCAATTCTGCCTACAACAAACTGGATGTATCCTGCGGTCATGCCGTCAGGTGGTTTGCCTGCGGCTTTTGAAGCACTTGTGAAGCCGGAGAATGCACGTTTGATCGATGCGGACAAAGCGCCGGCGATCCGGGATGAGGCACTGGCGGAATGGCTGGGCGCTCTCTCACAATAAGTCCCCGAATGGGGGTCAGCGCTGCGGCCTTGGTCGTGGCGCTGATCCTTGGCGCGTTGATTGCCGTGATGTCCCGCGCCGAAGTTGGCGGCGGATTTGTTGCATCTGACTGGGCAGCGCTCCGGTTCACTGTTTGGCAAGCGTTCCTGTCGGCACTTTTTTCGGTTCTGCTGGCGATACCAGTGGCACGTGCGCTGGCGCGGCGGCGGTTCTTTGGACGTGGCGCGTTGGTGACGCTTCTGGGTGCACCGTTTATCTTGCCTGTGATCGTCGCTGTGTTGGGTTTGCTGACAGTTTTTGGCAGGAGTGGCTGGCTCAATATCGTACTTGAAGCGGTGGGGCTGCCGACCGTTTCAATCTATGGCTTGCACGGCGTTGTTCTGGCGCACGTCTTCTTTAACCTGCCGCTGGCCACGCGTCTGATTTTGCAGGGATGGCAGGCTGTACCTGCGGAGCGTTTCCGGTTGGTGGCGCAAATACGCATGACACCTTGGGCCGTATTTCGCGCGGTAGAATGGCCAATGTTGCGGCAGATCGTACCAGGGGCGGCGGCGCTGGTCTTTGTGATTTGCCTCACCAGCTTTGCCGTCGCGCTTACCTTGGGGGGAGGGCCGCGTGCGACAACGCTGGAACTGGCTATTTTTCAGGCTTTTCGTTTTGATTTCGACTTGGGCCGCGCGGCTCTCTTGTCGCTGGTGCAGCTTGTTGTTGCAGGAGGTGCAGCCATCGCGGCGCTTTGGTTGATCCCTGCTGTATCGACCGGTGGCGGGCAAGACCGTCCCCATATGCGGTGGGACGGAAAAGGGCTTTGGCAACGCGGACTGGATGCGCTGATTATTCTTCTGGCCGCAATATTCCTGCTGTTGCCGCTTTGCGCCCTTGTGCTGCGTGGCGTGATCGGGATCGGTCAGATGCCCGCATCAGTATGGTCTGCCGCCGCTGCTTCGCTTTCTGTCGCCGTCATAAGTGTTGTGACGATGCTGGTGCTGGCTCTGCCGATGGCGGGCTGGGTGGCGTCAAAGCGTGCAGGCGGGGTGGAGGCGATCGGGCTTCTGGGGATTTCTGCATCGCCGCTGATGATCGGAACGGGTTGGTTTATTGTTATCAATCCGGTGATGAACCCTGCTGATCTGGCTTTGCCGGTCACGGCCTTGGTCAATGCACTCATGGCGCTGCCCTTCTGTCTGCGCATTCTGGTGCCACGAATACGAGAGACGGTGCAGGATTATGGCAGGTTGAGCCAGAGTTTGCGGATTGAGGGATGGCCCCTGTGGCGATGGGTGATTCTGCCGCGTTGTACGCCGCAACTTGGTTTCGCGACTGGTCTGACAGCGGCATTGTCGGCGGGGGACTTGGGTGTGATCGCGCTTTTCGCCAATGAGCAGCGGACAACGCTGCCGTTGCAGATGTACCGTCTGATGGGGGCCTATCGGATGGAAGCGGCAGCGGGTGCGGCGCTCTTGTTGTTGATTATGGCGTTGGGGCTGTTCTGGGTCTGTGATGCTTTGGGGAGGCGTTATGCTACGGCTTGAGAATTGCGAGATCGTGCAGGGCACATTTCGGATGACGGCGGATATGACGCTGGAGCAGGGGCAGAAATATGCGGTGATCGGTCCATCAGGTGCCGGTAAATCCACATTATTGGGTGCGTTGTGCGGGTTTGTCCCAATGGCCCGCGGCAGAATTCTGCATGAGGGCAGCAACATCACGGAGGCCGATCCGGGCGCGCGGCCGATGACGATGTTGTTTCAGGACAACAACCTGTTTCCGCATCTCACTGTGGTGCTTAACGTCGGGTTGGGCATTCGGCCAGACATGCGGCTGACGACGGCGGACCGGTCCCGGATCGCGGATGCACTGGCACGGGTGGGCCTTGCGGATCAGGCGGAGAAAAGACCCGCCGCATTGTCCGGCGGGCAACAAAGCCGTGCCGCATTAGCGCGGGTGCTGGTGCAGGCGCAGCCCTGGGTTTTGTTGGACGAGCCGTTTGCGGCCTTGGGGCCGGCGCTGCGAAACGAGATGCTCGATCTGGTGCAGGGGCTGGTGGCCGAGACCGGAGCTGGGCTGATTATGGTCACCCACGCGCCGGAAGACGTGCGCCGTATCGCAGATCAGGTCATATTCGTAGGCGGCGGCGCGGCGGAGGCACCGAGACCGGCGGCAGAATTGATGGACAATCCACCGCCGGAGTTAAAGGCATACCTTGGATAGGGAGTACGGAAACTTAGAGAGTTTCCGTCCGTTTTCTTTGAAAGAAAACGTCTACGCTGGAACCTTACCCATCGCATCCAATGTCTGAAGCGCAGCAGACGCCGCTTCGCGGCCTTTTACCACAAAGTGTTCGCGGTAGATCGCGTTGTGGTGGTCTGTTTCCTGATAGTGATGTGGCGTCAGAGAAACGGACAGGACCGGTACGCCGGTATCAAGACCGACACGCATCAGCCCGTCAACCACAGCGCTGGCCACGAAGTCGTGCCGGTAGATGCCACCGTCCACGACAAAGGCTGCGCAGACAATTGCGCTGTATTTGCCAGTAGCAGCGAGCTTTTGCGCCATCAACGGCATCTCGAATGCGCCTGGCACGTCGAATACATCAATCTGGTCTGCAGGAATTGTTTCGGTAAATCCATCAAGGCTCCGGTCAACGATATCCGCATGCCAGCGGGCCTTGATAAATGCAAAACGGGCGGGGGCAAATGTGCCATGTGTCGTCATTGTGATCTCCTTTGGTTCAGACACGTCTCCACCCAAGGCGATCACACGCGATGCTGACGCCCGACAAAAGGCACCTGACCACATGCATTCTCTTCCATCCGGACTATGACCGTCGGCTCCGGAGTTTGACCGGATCTGCTGTCACCTCGTGAAAGGCCGCTCGCGGGCTTGAGGCTGGGCCTCCTACCGCCGGTGGGGAATTACACCCCGCCCTGAGAATCCTTGCAGCGTGCCAGCGATATATGATCTGTGCAAGAGGCACCCTGTCGCAACGTAAGGTCACTATCATGCATCCCAATCCGGTTTTTCACGATGCAGATGCCGCACGGAATATGGGTTTTGCGCGGGATCGCGGCTTTGGCACGCTCGCGATCAATGCCGAGGATGGCCCGTTGATGAGCCATATTCCGTTCCTGTTGAACGCTGAAGGTACGGTAGCGGAGCTACATCTGGTACGCTCCAACCCGATTGTTCGCGCATTGAAGCGCCCCGTTGCCGCGCGAATCGCTATCCAAGGGCCTGATAGCTATATCTCACCCGATTGGTACGGTGTGGCCGATCAGGTTCCCACCTGGAACTATGTAGCAGTGCGGCTGACCGGATCCCTGGAGCTGCGCCCGCAGGAGGAATTGCACGATTTGCTGGATCGGCAGTCGGCGATGTTCGAAAATCGACTTGCGCCCAAAGCGCCTTGGAAAACAGCAAAGATGTCCGAAGGCGTGATGGACCGTATGATGCGGATGATCGTTCCGTGCCGGATGCAGGTGACGGGCATCGACGGGACGTGGAAGCTGGGCCAGAACAAGCCCGAGGACGTACGGAAGTCCGCGGCAGAGAATGTCACCGCCCATGGAATTGGCGCCGAGGTTGATGTCCTCGCCGCCTTGATGATGGGCGCACGCAGTACAGGGTAATCCGCTTGCTTGCGCCTGCGCGCGACAACCGTGATACTCAAGACAATTCAGCAGGAGCGCCGCTATGAAACTCGCCTATTCCCCCACATCTCCCTATGTCCGCAAAGTCATGGTGCTGTTGCACGAGACGGGTCAGTTGAACGACGTCGCGCTCGAGAACCGGACGACCACGCCACTGGCACCGGATGGCAATCTGCTGTCCAGCAATCCTTTGGGCAAGGTCCCGGCGTTGGAGCGTGACGAAGGGCCGGCGCTTTATGATAGCCGCGTGATTTGTGCTTATCTGAATGATCGCGCCAAAGGAAAAATGTATGGGTCGGGTGCGCGGCACTGGGATATTCTGACGCTTGAAGCAACAGCAGACGGTATCCTAGATGCAGCTTTGCTGATGACCTACGAAGGACGCATGCGCCCAGACGACAAACAGATGCAAGAATGGGTCGATGGACAGTGGGACAAGGTTGCGCGTGCCTGCTCTGCCATCAACACTCGCTGGATGAGCCACCTTTCAGGTCCGCTCGATATGGGGCAGATCGCAGTTGCTTGCGCCTTGGCCTATGTCGATTTTCGGCATGATGCGCGTGGCTGGCGCAAGGGTAATGATGCCCTCGCGACATGGTTCGAAACATTTGATTCGCGCGACTCGATGGCGGCAACACGTCCGCCAGCGGGTTAAATTGCGACCGAATAGCCCGGTTTGGCTCGTCTTAACTCAAAACTGCGACCCTTTGCGCGACTTTGCCATCTAGACGCACCGGAGCCAGCGGGCTAGACACCACACCAACTGGCCCTTGCTTATTGCACGGGCTGTTCTATCCGTGGCCCCGTAGGCCGAAAGAAGTGGAGAATACACGTGTCCAACGCAGAAGATACCGCAGGCACCCGTAGGGATTTCCTGTATTATGCAACGGCAGGCACAGGCGCGGTCGCGGTTGGCGCGGCGGCTTGGCCTCTGGTCAATCAAATGAACCCATCAGCAGACGTTTTGGCGTTGTCGTCGATTCGTGTTGATGTCAGCGCAGTCGAACCTGGCACGCAGCTGACGGTGAAGTGGTTGGGCAAACCTGTGTTTATCCGTCGCCGGACCGAAGAGGAAATCGCGGAAGGTCGTGCGGTCGAGCTTTCGGAGCTTCCTGATAAAGGTGCCGAAAACAACAACATCGCGGGCGACGCGACAGCTGTCGATGAAAATCGCACGCTTGATGAAGCCGGCGAATGGTTGGTCATGATGGGTGTGTGCACACACCTCGGTTGTGTGCCTTTGGGCGATGCCGGTGACTTTGGCGGCTGGTTCTGCCCGTGCCACGGTTCACACTATGATACTGCCGGTCGTATCCGTAAGGGTCCTGCGCCGACAAACCTGCCCGTGCCTGTCGCGGAATTCGTGGACGAAACCACGATCAAACTGGGTTAAGGGAGAGAAAGATGTCCGGAATTCCTCACGACCATTACGAGCCAAAGTCCAACGGCGAAAAGTGGCTGCACAGCCGTTTGCCGATTGTTGGCCTTTTGTCCGATACGCTTTTCATCCCTACACCCAAGAACCTGAACTGGATGTGGATCTGGGGGATCGTGCTGACGTTCTGTCTGGCGCTGCAGATCATCACAGGTATCGTTCTGGTGATGCACTATACACCTGATACAAGCCTTGCGTTTGCATCGGTTGAGCACATCATGCGCAACGTGAACGGCGGGCATATGCTGCGCTACATGCACGCAAACGGTGCCTCCCTGTTCTTTATCGCTGTGTATGCCCACATTTTCCGCGGTCTGTACTATGGGTCCTACAAGGCACCACGCGAAATCACATGGATCATCGGTATGCTGATCTATCTGCTGATGATGGCGACCGCGTTTATGGGTTACGTTCTGCCTTGGGGTCAGATGTCATTCTGGGGTGCGACTGTTATTACCGGCCTGTTCGGTGCGATACCGTTCGTTGGTGAAGCGCTGCAAACGTTGCTTTTGGGCGGACCTGCGGTTGATAATGCCACGCTGACACGCTTCTTCAGCCTGCACTACCTGCTGCCGTTCCTGATTGCCGGCCTTGTGATCCTGCACATCTGGGCGTTCCACACCACGGGCAACAACAACCCGACAGGTGTTGAAGTGCGCCGCACCTCGAAAGAGGATGCAGCGAAAGACACGCTGCCGTTCTGGCCCTACTTCGTGATCAAGGACCTGTTCGCGCTGGCCGTGATCCTTGCGGTGTTCTTTGCGGTTGTTGGCTTTATGCCAAACTACCTTGGCCACCCTGACAACTACATCGAAGCGAACCCGCTGGCGACGCCTGCACACATCGTTCCTGAATGGTACTTCCTGCCGTTCTACGCGATCCTGCGTGCCTTCACGTCCGAAGTTTGGGTTGTGATCATCGCAGAGACGCTGACCGGTGGCATCATCGACGCCAAGTTCTTTGGTGTTCTGGCGATGTTCGGTGCAATTGCTGTATTGGCTGCTGTGCCTTGGCTGGACACTTCCAGCGTGCGTTCCGGCCGCTACCGTCCAATGTTCAAATGGTGGTTTGCCCTGCTGGTTGTCGACTTCTTTGCCCTGATGTGGCTGGGTGCGATGCCTGCGGAAGAACCCTATGCGACCTTCTCTTTGATCGCGTCGGCCTATTGGTTCGGCTACTTCCTTGTTATCCTGCCATTGCTTGGTGTGATTGAGAAGCCGCTGCCACAGCCCGCAACAATCGAGGAAGATTTTGACGCGCACTATGCGCCCAAAGTCGGCGGCACAAAAACAATCGTAAAGCCGGCGGAGTAACGGATATGAACATGTTCAAGAAATATATCACCTCTGCCGTTGTCGCACTTGGCCTTGGCACCACGGGTGCCCTGGCTGCGGGCGGCGAAGGTCACATCGAAGACTTCGATTTCTCGTTCGAGGGTCCTTTCGGGTCCTATGATGTGAACCAACTGCAGCGCGGCCTGCAAATCTACACCGAGATTTGTTCCGCCTGTCACGGCCTGAAATTCGTTCCGATCCGCACTTTGGGTGATGATGGTGGTCCTCACCTGCCCGAAGAACAGGTCATCGAATATGCCAAGCAGTTCGAAGTGTTCGATCCGGAGCTGGACGATTTCCGTCCGGCAAGCCCGACAGACCACTTCCCGGCTTCCAGCCTTGAGAACGCGCCTGACCTGTCTCTGATGACGAAAAAGCGTGCCGGTTTCCACGGTCCTTATGGTCTGGGTATCAATCAGTTTTTCAAAGGCATTGGCGGTCCTGAGTATCTTGCATCCTTGCTGACCGGTTATACCGGTGAGGAGAAAGAGCAGGCCGGCGTTACGTTCTACGAGAACACCGCATTTCCCGGCGGCTGGATCGCGATGGCACCACCACTTTACGGTGATGATGTTGAATTCGTAGACGGCCACGACACAGACCTGCACCACCTTGCAGAAGACGTGTCTGCGTTCCTGATGTGGACTGCGGAGCCCAAGATGATGGCACGTAAGCAGGCCGGTTTTGCGGGCGTTGTGTTCCTTACACTATTGTCGGTCCTTCTGTATCTTACCAACAAGCGCCTTTGGGCACCTGTGAAGTACAAAGAGCACGACTGACTTTCACGCCATACAGTAGCCATTCGAAAGCCCCGCATTTTGTTGCGGGGCTTTTTCGTTTTTGCATCAGGATGCGCGCTTACTCGGTCAACCTCATATAAGCGGCTGTACCGCCGCTCGCCGTTTGGGGCTTCAGGTGACTGGGTACTTAGACGGACAGCCGGTTGTCAGTGACTGTTTTAATGGTGGCTGTAACGATACTGCCTTCTACCTGCGGTTCATCAAAAACCACTTCGGCAAACTGTGCAGTGCGACCCATGGTCGTGCTCTCCATCAACACCTGATGTGTCTTGCCGATCTGCGCCTCAAGGTGCTTTTGCACCTGTTTCTGACCTACCGCACGCAGCTCAGCCGCACGCGCCTTGATGACCTTACCGTTAACAGCAGGCATCCGCGCTGCGGGCGTGCCCGGACGTGCGGAGTAGGGGAAGACGTGAAGCCACGTCAGATCGCATTCATGGACCAACGCGCGTGCGTTATCAAACATCGCATCGGTTTCTGTCGGAAAACCGGCGATGATATCGGCACCAAAGGTCATCTCTGGCCGCAATGCGCGCGCCTCTTGGCAGAACGCAATCGCATCATCGCGCAGGTGGCGGCGCTTCATGCGTTTGAGGATCATATCATCGCCATGCTGGAGCGACAGATGGAGATGCGGCATCAAACGCGGCTCTGTGGCGATCGCCTCCATCAGATTGGGGTCGACTTCGATACTGTCGATCGAACTGATCCGAAGGCGCGGCAGATCCGGCACAAGCTTTAAAATGCGCATCACCAGATCACCCAGTCGTGGTGCGGCTGGCAAATCAGCACCCCATGAGGTGAGATCGACACCGGTTAGAACAACTTCGTTAAAGCCTTTGTCCACCAGCCGTTTGATCTGGTCGACAACAACACCGGCAGGCACTGAGCGGGAATTGCCCCGTCCGAAAGGAATAATACAGAAGGTACAGCGGTGATCACATCCGTTCTGAACCTGAACATAGGCTCTGCTACGCGTGCCAAACCCATCTATCAGGTGGCCTGCGGTCTCTGTGACCGACATGATGTCATCAACTTGCAGGGCCTCGGTTTCGCCGATGAAGTCGGCAGCCAGCGTGTTCCAAGTGGCCGATTGCATCTTTTCGGTGTTGCCAATCACGGCATCGACTTCGTCCATTGAGGCGAATGTTTCAGGCTCCGTCTGCGCCGCACATCCCGTCACGATAAGGCGCGCATCAGGATTTGCCTTGCGCAGCTTGCGTATGTCCTGCCGTGCTTTTCGTACCGCTTCTGCAGTGACAGCGCAGGTGTTCACGACCACAGCGTTCTGCAGGCCGGATTGACCAGCCAGGTCCTTCATTGCCTCGACTTCATAGGCGTTGAGTCTGCAGCCATGGTTTGAAAACACCGGCGCGTTCATGAAAGACCGGCCAGAAACTCTGCTGTCAATGTGCCGCTAAAGACATGTGCCGAAGGCCCGATCATCCAGACGCCATCATCGCGCCAATCAATGTCCAACGTGCCACCGTCCAGTTCGATCTTGACCTCTTTTGAGGTCAACCCGCGCCGTGCGGCAGCTACGGCTGTCGCGCACGAAGAGGATCCAGATGCGAGCGTGATACCCACGCCGCGCTCCCAAACACGCATACGGATGTGATCAGTGCCGATGATCTGCGCAACCTGCACATTGGTGCGCTGGGGAAAAAGTGGATGATTCTCGATTGTCGGCCCGAAAGCAGCAAGGTCGATGCCTTCGGCGTCCTCAACAAAGAAAGTACAATGCGGATTGCCCATGCCTGTTCCGGCCGGATCGCCATCAATCGGCAGATGGAGCGTGTCCATTGCGGAGGCGAGCGGAATCTCATCCCAGTCAAGTTGCGGCTGGCCCATGTTCACGGCAGTGATTCCCTGTCCCATATCGACAGCGGCCAGATCGCCCCGGTCTGTAGTCAGGTGGAGCCTCTCTTTGCCTGATTCGGACATCAAATGCCGCGCAATACAGCGGGTTGCATTGCCACAGGCGGCCGCAGTCGAGCCGTCCGCGTTATAAAACGTCAAATGCGCATCACCAGCACCGTTTGTGATCACTGCAAGCTGGTCGAATCCCACCCCGAACTGCCGATGGGCGATTCCTTTGGCCAAAGCAGGGGAAATTTCATGATTCTGGTCGCGAGAATCGACTACGACAAAGTCGTTTCCCAGCCCATGCATCTTCATGAAGGGCAGACCGTTTGCAAAATCACTACTCATATCGCGCATATAACGCTGCCCGTGCGACTTATCCAGCAGGTGTCTGTAAATAAGCACATTATGGGGTTGACCCCTTGGGGTTCCCTTTCTAGATACACCCAGCGTGGGCCGTTAGCTCAGTTGGTAGAGCAACTGACTTTTAATCAGTAGGTCGTTGGTTCGAACCCAACACGGCTCACCATTTACTCTCTCCCAAGAGCGTCGATTCCAGTAAGCTCGGGTATGCTCCGGAGCGGATGCGCCATTTCAGAAGGCGTAGAGACCCCAGCACCAGATGATCACGATATAGGTCAGTTGATGCGCCAGCTGGTCAGCACCAAACGCACGCCAATAACTTGCATCGGCCGGCGTATGCAGCGCCTGTTCAGAATACCGCCCTTTGATCCAGTCGATGTGAAAATGTACGACCCACTCCACCAGCCCGATCACGACAGAAAAAACGAGCGGCGCGCCTACCAGAACCAGCGCGACGAATGACAGAACACCGTGCAGAAAAGCATGTTCTGCTCTGCCGAAGTGCAGATAAACAGCGCGATCAGCGAGCATGCGCGGTGTCTGCAAGAAGAAGTCCGCGAAAAGGTGTTTAACTTGCAATAAAGTCAGCAGCACAAGGCCTGTCTGCAGGGCTGGTTCCAAAATCAATCTCCTAATCAGGCAATCCTAGTATATATTGCTCAGGGCGCAATTCATTTGATTCCGGGCGCATCCTCTTGCTAACCGTTGGGGGACATTTGAAGTACTGATTTTGGACACTGCCCATCGAACGTTCGCTATTTGCCTTTATCTGGAAATATTCAAAGCGGGATCAACTGATCCTTCTGGCCGTTACGCTAACCCTTTTTCCGCTTCTATATCTGACGCTTGAGCTGCCCAAGCGGATCATCAACGATGCTATCGGTGCTTCTTCGGACAGAGTGGATTTGTTCGGCTACGACGTAGGGCAAATCACCTTTCTGATGATCCTGTGTGGGGCATTCCTGCTGGCTGTCCTTGCTCACGGGATAATGAAGATGCGGATCAACACCATGAAGGGTGTACTGGCAGAGCGGTTGCTGCGCCGGTTGCGGTATACACTGATTGCCCGCATCCTTCGGTTCCCTGCCCCCTACTTCGAACGGACCAGTCAGGGTGAACTGGTTTCAATGGTGACTTCCGAATCTGAGCCGATGGGTGGCTTGATGGGTGATGCGGTGGCGCAGCCGATACTGCAAGCGGGCCAGATGCTGACCATTTTGTTTTTCCTATTCCTGCAAAGTTTTGCTTTCGGGCTGGCGGCATGTGCACTTATTCCCTTGCAGGCGTGGCTGATCCCGAAATTACAAAAGCAGATCAACTTACTGAACAAAAAGCGTGTGATCGAACTGCGTGCGCTTGCGGCTGAAATCGGCGAAGGGGCTGCCGGTGCCAGCACGCTTCGTACCAACGGTGGCTGGCGCTACCGGTTGGCGTTGATTTCTGAACGTCTGGGAAAGCTTTATGCGATTCGCTTCGATATCTTCCAAAAGAAGTTTTTTATGAAGTTTCTCAACAACTTCATCGGGCAACTTACGCCGTTTTTCTTCTATGCTATCGGCGGGTATCTGGCCATCAACGGAGAGATCACGGTTGGCGCGCTTGTTGCAGCACTTGCTGCCTACAAGGATTTAAGCAGCCCCTGGAAAGAGCTGTTGGCCTATTATAACCAATCACAAGATATGGCGCTGAGATGGGAGACCATCACAGATCGTTTTGCGCCCAAAGGAATGATCGACCGACATCTGTTCGAAACCTCCCCAGATGAGATTCCCGATCTTACCGGTGACATCGCGTTCAAGGGGATCACTGTTGAGGACGAAGACGGCAACATTGTCCTGAACGACATTGATGTTTCACTTGCGGGTGGAAGTACGGTCGCGATCACGGCCCCAAGTGATGAGGACCGCCGAGCACTTGCCGAGGTCCTAATGCGTGAAGTGATCCCTGCCACTGGCCGCATTGAAATATCAGGCCATGACCTGTCCGGATTACATCAGGCGGCGATCGCGAAACGCATGGGCCACGCGACATCCCGTCCCGTCATGTTTCTGGGAAGCTACGGCGACAACATTCTTCTGCCTCTGCGATTGCAACCTACAAAAGACAGTGCCCCGTCCTCGCTTGCGGAAGAAAGCGCGCGCGCGGGTAACAGTATTGATCCGTCAGATGTGCAATGGATCGACTTTGAAGAAACGCCCTTTGAAACAGATGAAAGTCTGTGCAACTGGTGGCTTGAGTTGACGAAAGGTATGTCGCTAGACAAGGCATTGTTCCTGCGCGGAATGGACCAGCGTATTGAAGCTGCGAGGCATCCCGCACTGGCGACAGGACTCGTGAAGCTGCGGCCCGTTGTGCAGGAGAAACTGACTGAGGCGGGTATGAATGGCCATCTTCATGCTTTCGATCATGATGCGTTCAATCCCGCGCTGCCGGTCGCTGAAAATCTGATATTTGCGACCCCGCAAAAGCGTATCACAGCCAGTGTTCTGCAAGAACAGACCGAATTCATGCAGTTACTTACGGCGCTAAGACTAGAGGATGACTTGCTTAGCCTCGCAGGTGAAATGGTCGATGTCCTCAAACTGATCTTCGGCGTCGATGGCACGGATCACCCGCTTTTCCGCAAACTGGGGCTTGAACCGGAAACGTTTGAGACGGCGGTCAACCTCCGCTCCAAACAGCGCGATGGGGCCGAGTTGGATATTGCGGACAAGGCAACCTTGCTGGCGGTTACCTTTGCGATTTCTGCGGAAAAGCTGGGTTCGGACTTTCCAGACGAAATCATCGACCGAGTTCTGGAAATGCGCCTCGCCCACGGCGCTGAGCTTCAACAAAGTCTGTCACACCTCTTCAGCCCGATCGCAGCAGATGGGCCGATTTCCGGAATGACTGTGCTGGAGAACGCTTTGTTCGGAAAAGTTGCAGAAACAGCAGGATCAGATGAGACAGCCTTGCGGCAGTTGGTGATCGATGCGCTTTATGAGGCGGAATTGGATGGATTGGTGCTAGGGCTGATCTTTGAGGTGCCTCTGACGCTTGGAGGCACAAACCTCCCCGCCATGATGACCGAGACCCTCGCGATCAGTAGGGCCGCGATAAAGCGACCGCATGTTCTGGTTCTGGATCATGTGCTATCCAGCTTTGACGCGCAGACGCGAGCGGGCCTGCATGAGCGGTTGCGGGCTTTGCTGCCGAAGACAACGATTATCTGCCTTCAGCCCAGCTTTAACGACATGACCGGATTTAATGCCGAATACATGTTGAAGCAGGGACGGCTGGCGACCGTAGGTGGTGAAGTGAGGTCGGACGAAGATGATAGCGTCAGTGGCGATTTGGGTCGCAAATTGCGGGCTCTGGAGCAGACCGATCTGTTCACGGGCCTTGACCGTAAGCAGCTGCGATTGCTGTCTTTTAGCGCCCGTTGGTACACAGCGACTGCGGGTGATTACGTCTTTCATAAGGACGATGATCCCTCCAGCGGTGCCTATCTGATAGTGGAGGGAAATGCCGAACTCCTGCTGCCACACCAAAACAAGGATGATCAGTTGATTGCGACCGTTGGTGCGGGACAACTGGTTGGTGAGCTTGGTCTTATCCGTAACGAGCCGCGTGCTTTGGATATGCGAGCGGCTGACGATCTCACGTGCTTGCGCATTGGCGCAGAGGCGTTCCTTGATGTGGTCGGAAGCGACGCGCGCACGGCCTACAAGCTGTTGCAGGTCGTGGCAGGATACGTGTCGAACTGATTAGCGATGGCCTTTGAACTGTGCCAGCGTAATACCAGCGCTTTCCAGTGATTGGCGCACCGAGGCGGCAATCTGCACCGCCTCGGCAGTATCGCCATGCAGGCAAATCGTATCAATCTGCGTCTCTATGTGTTTTCCGCTCTCAGTGATGATGGCACCGGCTTGGACCATCTCGACCATCCGTTTTCCGGCAAGATCTGCGTCATGTATCACCGCGCCGGGAAGGGATCTGTCCACCAGCGTTGCATCGTCATTGTATGCCCGATCCGCAAAAATCTCTCCTGCCCACGCGCAGCCGAGGGATTTCACCGCTGCTTGTTGCGCCGTTGCAGCCAGTACCATCACGATCAGGTCGGGCGCAACACTCAGGGCTGCTTCGTACAGATCACGGGCCAGCGTTTCGTCTTCTGAGGCCATGTTCGCCATCGCACCGTGCAGTTTCAGGTGGCGCACCTCTGCTCCGACGCTGCGCGCCATACCGATGCTCGCGGCGACCTGATAGCGCACCTGATTTTGCAGGGTCTTGCGGGGCACAGACATGCGGTTTCGCCCGAAACCCGCGATGTCCATGAATCCCGGATGCGCACCGATCCCAACGCCATTGGAATGCGCCATCGTCATCGTTGCGGCCATTACGTCAGCGTCGCCAGCATGCCCTCCACAGGCGATGTTTGCGGAGGTCACGATTTTGAGAAGGGCGGCGTCATCGCCCATATTCCAGGCACCATAGCTTTCAGCCATATCGGCATTCAGATCGACAGTTTGCACGGACTAACTCTCCTGTTCAAAAGGGTTTGCAGGGGCGGAGACAGCACCGCTCACCAACTGAAAACTCAATAGATCTTTCATCGTCGCGGGATCGCGGACCAGTGGTACGACCTGTTTTCCAAGCGCTGATAATTCGCTTGCGAATCGGCACTGTGCGATCATCGCGGTTTCCATATCAACCATTTCAAACTGTATCTGCGCACCGGTCTGCGCTTGCGCTATGCGCGGCAGATCGCAGGGCAGAACCGATCCGATCCGTGGATATCCGCCGGTCGTCTGACATTCATACATCAGGACATAAGGCGCGCCGTCACCGGATATCTGGATGTCACCGGGCACAACGACTTCGGATACTATGCTAAGCTGGCCGGCGGTTGAAAAACCGTCACCATCAAAATCCATCCGTACACCCATCCTGTTGGCCCGCGCATCGCGCCGGAACGTGTTACGCGTGAAACGTGCGACAGTTTCCGGGTCGAAATCCTCAGTCTGCATTGACGCCACAATGCGTACCGTACCCCCGCCAAAACGGTCGGAGGAGGAGAGCGTTCTGGCAGTCTCGCGGCCTTTATCCTTACCGATAGGTAACACATCACCCGTTTGCAATAACGTGCCGATGCCTCCCGCAAGATGGCTGGCGCGTGATCGCATAACGGGAGGGGTGTCGATGCCGCCGCCTACATGCAGATAGCCGTAGGTGCCGTTGCGCGCACCGCCGATGGTGAGCACCGCACCAGCGCGCAGCAGATGGCTTGCGTTCCATGCCAGCGCTTCGCCGTCGATGTTAGCGGACATTGTCGCGCCGGTCAGGGCAATGCGGATATCGCGGTCTGCGGTAAATCGCCCGCCGCTGCCTGCCATCTCTATCGCCGCGTACTCAGGAAGTTGTCCCAGAATAGCTGCTCCTTCGGACAAAGCGATGCGGTCTGCTGCGCCGCCGATAGTCAGTCCCTGCGCACGGTAACCGGGGCGCCCCTGATCCTGAACACTCATCGCGGGGCCTGCGGTTTCGATGGTCAGATGCGCCGTCATTTAAGCACCTCGCGACTGGCACCACCAAGGCCCGATGTATCCGTTGAACGGATGCGTTCAAACTCTGCAGGGCTGACGGACGGAAAAATCAGTTCATCGCCGGGCGACAGGGTAAAAGGCTGGTCACTATCCGGCAGAAACGTCCCGAATGCGGTTTGTCCGATATGTCGCCATCCCGTGGGGGCGGCGTTCGTGAAAACGATCAGCTGTCGGATGGCAATCACCAGCGCACCGGGCGGCACTGATTTTGTCAGCCCCTGTTGGCGCGGGATATTCCATGTCTCTGACAGCTCTCCCATATAAGGTTGGCCCGGCGCGAACCCGATGGTCAGAACGCGCACGCGGCTGGTCGAAATTTCCTGAACTGCGGCGGCCGGATCAATTCCTGCGACTTCGGCGGCTTCTTCAAGCTGCGGGGCAAGTTCGGTGCCGTATAGCGTGGGCACATGCCACAATTTGCGTCCGGCTGGCAGAGGGGCGGCAAGCCAGTCCTGCTTTTCGAGCAGGTTCTCAATACGTTCGGTCAACGCCGCTAAAGGCACGCTTGCCAGATCGACCTCAAGAAAGGTGGATACCAGCGAGGTGCTGGTCTCTGTGACCTCCGGCCAGTTCTGCTCATCCACAGCGGAGCGGAAGGCGAGAGCCGCACGATTGCCCGGTTCTGACATCGCACCGGCAAAGGTCACAAGCACACCTGACAGGCCGACGGTTCTGATTTTCGGCCACTCACTCATTTCCAATGGCCCATCTGTACAGTCGAGGGAGCAGCATAGGTGTGAGATACATCGGCAGTTGCCAACAGCCGATAAAGATCATCAGCGGCCCTAGAATTTCTGCAGGTAATGCGACCAGAAAGATGGCGATGTTGCGGTTGCCCGCGCCCATGGCCAAGGGGCCTGCAACGTTTCGCAGCGGGCTGCGGCGCAGGGCCAATAGCGTGAAAAGCTGTAACAGATAGCTGATTGCAAAAGCCAGAAGCGCCCATTTTGCCACAAGTACAGGATCGCTGCGCAGTGCAGGGTTGAGTGCCGCCATCAAGCCCACGACGATGAAGGAAAACGCCAGTACGGAAAGACCATCGAGCGCTTTGATCTGGTCTTCGCTCGGGCGGGGGAACAGGTGTTTGCGCAGAATGAATCCGGTGCCCGTGGCAATCACGATGATCAGAAGCAACTTGAGTGCCGAGAGTATGACCTGCGCAGGATCGCCGAGCTGGGGCATCAGCGCCAGAACGGGCAACACGGTTAGGGGAAAAGCCGCCGTGCCGAGGACGAGGATTTGCATCATACGTCCCGCGTCGAGCCGCAGCAGAAGGGCCAGATTGACACTGCCGGTGATCGCCGGTGCCGCACAGGCCAGTACAATGGCCAGTGCGGCTGGCGTTTGATTCAATTCCGCAAGTGTCAGCAGACCCAACAGGACCAGAGGCACCACCAGTTGCAAAGCGACGACCGCGCCCAGACCCCAACGCAGATCGCCCACTGCACCCATGGCGGCGCGGTGCCCGATACGAAGCGCAGTTACGGTCAGCAAGATTGCAACCATATGCGGCAACCACGGCACAAGGGTTGCCGCCAGTCCGGGCAACAACAGACCCGCAAGAAGGCCGATGATCAGGCAAGCCCGTGCATGTCTTGAGGCCAGCCAAAGGAGCGAACGCATGTCTCATCACCCTCAACTAGGGCCGTTGCGCATGTTATCCGGCAACCAAGTGGCCAGTTCGGGGAACCAGATCAGCACGAATACCATCAACACCATGATGGCAAACATCGGTAGGGCCGCACGTGTGATGTATCCCATCTCGTGGTCCGTCATGCCTTGTAAGACAAATAGGTTGAACCCGATGGGCGGCGTGATCTGTGCCATCTCGATCACCACCACGACAAAGATGCCGAACCAGATCAGATCAATACCCGCACCGCGTACCATCGGCTCTACCACGGCCATGGTCAGCACAATGGCCGAAATCCCATCAAGGAACATGCCGAGGATAATGTAGAACACCAAAAGCGCCATGAGCAGTTGGAAGCGCGTAAGCTCCATTGCGGCGATACCGTCGGCAAGTGAACGCGGCAGGCCGGTGAAGCCCATCGACAGCTTGAGGAATGCAGCACCTGACAGGATCAGCGCGATCATTGCAGATGTACGCGTGGCCCCCATCAAGCTCGCGCGAAAGCTGTCCCAAGTGAGGGAGCCCTGCACAAGGGCCAGAACCAATGCGCCGATGACGCCAATGGCTGCCGCTTCGGTCGCGGTCGCAAGTCCCGCATACATTGATCCAATGACAACGGTAATCAACGCAAAGACAGGCAGCAGAAAACGCGAGTTGGCCACTTTTTCGGCGAATGTCATGCCGAGTTCCACATTCGGGTTCCAGTCTTTTGACGTGAAACTGACAAGGGCGACATAGCCCATGAACATTCCTGCCAGCACCAGACCGGGGAACACACCGGCAAAGAACAGCTTGGTAATGCTTTCGTTCACCGTCACGCCGTAAACGATCAGCGCCAAAGAGGGCGGGATCATCAGACCAAGGGTCGCCGCACCGGCAAGCGTGCCGATGACCATCTTTTCGGGATAGTTGCGCGCCCGCAATTCAGGGATCGCCATCTTGCCCACAGTCGTCAGCGTCGCAGCGGAAGACCCCGAAACAGCCGCAAACACAGTACATGACACGATGTTGGTATGCACCAATCCGCCCGGCAAACGGGCGAGCCACGGGGACAGCCCTTTGAACATGTCTTCGGATAATCGCGTACGATAAAGGATCTCGCCCATCCAGATGAACAGCGGAAGGGCGGTGAGGGTCCAGCTTGAGGACGAGGCCCAGATGGTTGTGATCATCACATCGCCAACGGGGCGTGTTGTAAACAGTTCCATCCCGACCCAAGCGACACCCATCAAGGCCAGACCAACCCAGACGCCTGTGCCCAAAAGCAGGAACAGAACGAAGAGGAACAGGCCAATGGCGTAAATTTCTGTCATGGCGTTATTCCCCGTGGCTTTCGATGGTATCGCGTACGATCCGGTGATCGCCTGTGGTCAGAACATGAAGCAGGTTGTCTGTAAGGGCGATCGCCAACAGGCTACCGCCAACCACCATGACCGATTGTGGTATCCACATCATCGTGGCGTCTTGTCCCTGACTGATCTCGTTGAATCTCCAAGAATAATAGACAAAATTGTAGGCGTAGTAGGTAAAGTACCACGCGATGGCCGCGCCTAAACCGAAACACCAAATCTCAAGTAGGCGTTTGGGGCCGGGGGATACAGCATTGAGAAGGATCGACACCCTGATATGTGCGCCACGGCTAAGCGCATTTGCAAAAGCGAAAAAGCTCGCCGCGGCCATGGCGTAGCCCGCGTAATCAGGTGCGCCGGGAAAGACCTCTCCGGTCCAGCGCGCGATCATTTGGATCACGATCAGCGATAGAATTGCGATCAGGCAAAGCGCTGCCAGAACGCCCGCGGCGCTGTATAGAAAGTCGAGAAAGCGTCTGAGCAACGTCATTGCTTGGTCCCTGTGTAAAGAAGGCTGGGCATGGGCACCTCGAAACCGGTGCCGGTCCTGTAAGGTGCCATATCGGCGTTGATGCGTGTCCGCAGGCGGGTTTTGACATCGGAGTCCTGTGCGGCAACAATCAATGGCACGCGCACGCCGAACTGCATGAAGAAGTCGAAGAAATCATCGCCATGTGCGATCAGCTTGGTATCCAGTCGGCGGGTACCCATCTGGGAAAAGCCCGCGTTTTTCATCATCTTTTCGACAGCAGCAGGGTCAGATAAAACGTAAGCGTCAGGCGCGGTGTCTGCGCGACTGAGGTCGGCTTCGTCTTTGAGCGCGGCAAAAAGGCGGGCGTATAGTTCTGAATCCTGGGGCGCTGTCCATTGGCTGAACGAAAACCGCCCAGATGGACGCAATACACGGAAAGCTTCGCGCATAGCCAGCTGCGGATCACCCATATGAAACAGGCCCATGTTGCAGGCGACTGCCTCAAAACTGGCGTCCTGCGCCGGCAAAGCCTCTGCATTTCCAACGTTGAATTTGAGGTGGGGGAAGCGTTTTCGTGCCGCGCCCACCATGCCGGGCGCGTAGTCAATGCCTTCGACGTCCACATCCAGCGCAGCCGCCGCGCCCGCCACGTAGCCGGGCCCGCATGCCACGTCCAATAGTCGCTGTTCGGGGCGCACGCTCAATGCGTCAAACATGGCTGGAATGATCTGGACCGTCGCGCGGGCCGTATGCGTGGCATAGACTTCGGCGCGGTCATGCCATCCCTGTCGTTCCGCTTGCGTGAAGGCTTTATATGTCATGAGAGATCAGGGGCCACCGAAGTGGCCCCTCCTTTTCAGGTGCGTTCTTAATTGGACGCTTTATAAGCATCGACGATGGCCTTGCCGTCATCGCCTGCCGCTTCGAGCCATTCTGCGGTCATGGTCTCACCAATCGCGCGCAATTCGCCCATCAATGCGTCACCGGCCGGACCAACTGCCATGCCGCCTTCGGCCAAACCGTCCATGGTAAACTGGGTGTAAGCCTTAGACGCTTTCAGGCCGTTCATCTCGGCTTCTTTGGCACAGCTTGTGATGATGCCTTGGTTCGCTTCTGATGTGCCGTCCCAGATTTCTTTGTTCACCATGACGTAGTTGTACGGCAACCATGCATCGACTTCGTAGAAGTGGCTCAGGCTTTCCCAAACCTTGCGGTCATATCCTGTCGCGCCGGAAGAGATCATGGATTCTGCTACGCCTGTCGCAAAGGCCTGAGAGATTTCAGCGGCCTCAATGGTTACGGGCAGCATGCCTGTCAACTCGGCCAGACGGCTGGTCGCGTTGTTGTATGAGCGGAACTTGAGCCCCTTCATGTCCTCGACGCTGTTCACTTCCTTGTTGAAGTAAAGACCCTGTGGTGGCCACGGCACAGCGTAAAGCATCACGAGGTTCTGTTCTTCCAGAAGCTCGGACATCTTTGGCTTGGCAGCCTCAAAAAGTTTGGCGCTGGCATCAAATGATGGTGCGAGGAATGGGATAGAGTCGAAACCAAATACCGCGTTCTCGTTCTGGTGGCCGGACATCAGGCGTTCACCGATCTGGACCTGACCAGTCTGGATAGCACGTTTGATATCAGCACCGGCAAAGAGCGACCCGCCCGGGTGTGTTGTGATCTCGATTTCGCCTTGAGTGCCCTTGGTTACGCAAGATGCGAACTCTGCGCCGTTTTCGGAGTGAAAGTTGGATGCGGAATAGGCCATCGGCATATCCCACTTCTCTGCTGCTAGCGCAGGCAGCGCGCCTGTTACAGCGATTGCGAGTGCGGCGGCACCGGTCATCAGTTTGGTTGTCATTTTCATTGTCGTCTCCCGTTGTGGTTTATTTTGGCACCTTATGAAAAGCGCTGTGGATCGTAAGGGGACAGGTCGGTGTTGACGCGGCCCCCGGTAATCAATCCGGCGACAAGTCGGCCTGTCTTCGGCCCTCCGGTCAACCCGATGTGGTGATGCCCGAAGGCAGTATATATGCCACTTTCCTTGATCTGCCCGATCAGAGGCAGACTGTCGCTTGGGGCAGGGCGGTGGCCCAGCCATTCAATCTCGGATAAGGCTTTAAGGTTGGGAAAGGCTTGTGCCGCCTGCTTACGCAACAGCTTGAGCGGTGCTTTGGACGGCCCAGCGTCCAATCCGCCGAATTCAACAATGCCAGCGCAGCGCAGACCCTGTTCCATCGGGGTGGCGACAAACTTGCCGCTGGCAATCATTGTGGGGCGCGCCGGACCACCGGTCGCATTCTCGAACACGATGTGATAGCCGCGCTCGGCTTCCAAAGGCACGTTGATACCCAGCTTTGCCATCATGGGTTTGGACCAGACACCAGTGGCCAGAACCACCTCGGAACAGGCAACCGAGCCTTGCGTGGTCTGGACCGTGGTCACACGGCCGTTTGTGAGGTCAAAATCCTTGACCTCCGCCTCCATGATTGTGCCGCCCATCTCTTCAAACGATTTCGCCAGCGCTTGAACATACCCTCCGGGGCTGCGGATATAGCCATGGCCTTTCATCACAGCCATGCAGGTGATGTCCGGTCCCAACGCAGGCTCGTAATCCCGTACGTCATGGCCCTCGATAAGGGTTGGCTCAAACCCTGCTTCTTTGCGTAAAGCCCATGTGTAGCTCTCAGCGTCAAAGGCCGCGCGGTTGGTGTAGGCAAAGCAGTAGTCGCTTTCGCTGACCCAGTCGCCCAGTCCCAGCTCATCACAAAGACTTTTGTGTTGTTCGACTGAATCGCCAACGATGTGGGTCAGCCCTTTGGCGATGCGTCTGGTGTCAGGATCATTCGCGTTCGCGAGGTATTTGCGCAGCCAAGGCAGCAGGCGCGGCAGATACCCCCATCGCATGAACAGTGGAAAGTCGGGGTTCATCAGCATGCGCGGTGCTTTGGGGATCAGGCCGGGACCGGTAACAGGCACCATTGCACAGGCTGCCAGCACACCGGCATTCCCATGGGATGTCCCCGTGCCGGGTGCACCCCGATCAATGATCGTGACCTCAGCGCCCGCCCGTCGCAGCCAGATGCCGGTGGATACACCGACGATGCCTGCGCCTATGACGACGACATGGCGGGTCAAACGGCGACCATGAAATATACGAGTGACATAAAATGCGATTCCCCTTGGAAGTATCATGTCACGGAAATTTAAAACATCAACAAAATGTTTACAAATTGTCATTGTTCGGATTTTGACTTGAGGCTGCGCCTGACAAAAGCGACAGTTTATGGCGGATCGCGGGGGGAAGCATGACAAATCAGACGGGCGCAAAACTGGGTATTCTGATGCTCGATACCCGTTTCCCACGGATACTGGGCGATGTGGGCAATCCGGCGACTTGGCCTTTTGCCGTGCGTTACAGCATCGTCGCCGGCGCGACACCGCAAGCAATTGTCTGCGATGATGTGGAACCGTTTGTGCAATCCTTTATCGCCGCTGGTCGTGGGCTTATTGACGAAGGTTGCACCGGTATCGCGACGACTTGTGGATTTCTCGCGTTGATCCGGCCACGGCTTGTGCGTGAGTTGGGCGTGCCTGTTGCCGCCTCCGCATTAGAGCAGGCGGGGCAGGTTGTGCCGCTGCTGCGCTCGGACCAGCGACTTGGTGTGCTGACAATCTCTGCCGACAGCCTGACCAATGCGCATCTGGAGATCGCAGGTGTGCCGAATAGCGCTCGGATCAAAGGGATGGAAGGCAGCAGTTTTGCTGCATCGATATTGGGCAATAAGGCCACGTTGGATATTGAGAGGGCCCGCGCCGAAATGGTCGCCGCTGCAGTAGATTTAACCGGTACGCATGCGGATGTGGGCGCGATCATTCTGGAGTGTACGAATATGGTGCCGTATGCCGCCGATATTGCACGGGCGACGCAGCGGCCCGTTTATTCAATTTACACCTATCTGCGCTGGTTTCATGCAGGTCTTGTGCCGCCGCAATTCTAGGCGCGGGCATCCTCAAGAATAAGATCGCTCGCCTTTTCTCCAATCATGATTGCTGGCGCATTGGTGTTGCCTGAAACGATCTCTGGCATGATCGAGCAATCCGCGACGCGAAGCCCTGTAACCCCGTGGACACGCAGACGCGCATCGACGACGGCTGCGCCATCACTGCCCATCTTGCAGGTGCCCGTGGGATGATAGATCGACGCGGTGTTGTTGCGCGCCCAATCCAGCGTGTCGTCATAATTGTCCATATCGAGGCTGGGATGCGGGCGGAATTCTTCCGAAATCTTTGACGTCAGCGGTGCGTGACGCGCGATCCTGCGGGCGATGTTCACCCCTTCGACGATCGTGTCGCAATCGGTCTTTGTGGACAGGTAGTGCGGAATGATCTTCGGGTAGGTACGCGGTTTGGCACTTGCCAGCCGGATCTCCCCTTTGCTTTCGGGGCGCAGTTGGCAGACTGACATCGTGAAAGCCGAAAACCTGTCCGCCCCCTTGCCGGGGTTCTCGGCAGAGAGGGGTTGGACATGAAACTGGATATCCGGTGTCTCAAGATCATTGCGGGTTTTTACAAAGCCAGTGGCGAGACTCGCTGCCATCGTCATGGGACCAGCGCGGAACAGCGCGAACTTCAAACCGATTCTGGCCTGTCCCATCAGCGACGACACTTCGTCATTCAGCGTAGGTTCATTGCATTTGTAGACCAGGCGCGCTTGTAGATGGTCCTGCATGTTCTTGCCTACGCCGTGCAGATCGCGCCTGACTTCAATCCCGTGTTCCGCCAGTTGCGCCGCTTCACCGATGCCCGACAGCATTAGCAGTTGTGGGGAATTGATCGCACCACCACAAAGCACAACTTCTTTGTGCGCTGTGACTTGATGCTGTTTACCGCTGCGGTCTGTATAAAGCACCCCGGTTGCGCGACTGCCGTCGATTACCACCTTATCGACCTGCGCATGGGTGACGATTTGTAGGTTAGGTCGCTTCTTAACCGGATTTAAGTAAGCAACTGCGGCGCTGCACCGCCATCCGTTGCGCGAGGTGAGCTGGAAGAAGCCGACACCTTCCTGATCCGCACCATTGTAATCGGGGTTGAATTTGTAGCCCGCCGCCTGCGCCGCAGCGACCCAAGCGTCCGTAATGGGCCGTTGGATACGCATGTTGCTGACCGACAGGGGGCCCTGATCCCCGTGATATTCATCCGCACCACGTTCATTCCGCTCCGCCCGTTTGAACAGCGGCAGCACATCATCCCAGCCCCAACCGGTATTCCCCATCTGGCGCCAGCGGTCATAATCCTGACTTTGACCGCGCACATAGAGCAGACCATTCAATGATGATGATCCGCCCAGCACTTTGCCACGCGGCCATTCGATCGAGCGTCCGTTCAGACCCGGATCAGGCTCGGTCTTGTAGCACCAGTCCACCTTGGGATTGTGGATCGTTTTGAAGTACCCGACCGGAATGTGAATCCACGGGTTCAGATCGCGACCGCCTGCTTCCAGCAGGATGACTTTGTTCTTCGGATCAGCGCTCAGCCGATTTGCCAGAACACAGCCCGCAGACCCTGCGCCAACCACGATGAAATCGGCATCCATTTTCAGCACCTCTCCTTAGGTAAAGAAAATTCTATACAGGTGAAGAAAAGCAAGCTAGTCTTTTTTGAAACAAAAAGTCTCATTAATTGACTGCTATTTTAACGGGAGGAACAAAAATGAAAACATCAGACAAACTAAGAGGCATATCGCGTCGCGATTTGTTTAGGGTGGCGGGCCAGTACGGCATGTCATCCACACTGCTTGCAGCAGGCAGTTTTGGCGGCGCGATGAGCCTTGCCAATCTCGCGACAGCGGCAGAATCGTCGTATGAAAAGCGCTTTGCCAAAGAGGCGAAGTTCACGTTCAAGTTCGGTGCCGCCGGTTTCAACGAGCGTAACCTGTTGATTGAACGCGCAGGTTGTCTTGAGTTTGCCCGCGATCTGGAAAGCCGCACAGACGGTGAGATCCGTGTAGAGTTCATCGGCGACAACCAGATTTGTGGTCAGGTTTCGTGTGTCGAGAAAGCCCAACAGGGGATTATCGACATCTATGCGGCGTCCACCCAGAACTCCGCCGGCGGTGCCCCGTATCTCAACGTGCTCGATTATGCGTACATGTTCCGGAACCGTGCGGACCAGTATCACTTCCTCTATTCACCCGAATCGCAAAAACTGCTGCGCGAGCCTTACGAGAAGCGTCACGGTCTGAAGTTCCTGTTCTCACACGCCGAACTGCGGGGCATCCAGCTGGGTCTCGCGTGGGAGGATAAAGACACAGTCACATCTGTCGAGCAGCTTGCCGGCACCAAGAACCGTGTTACCGGCACGCAGTTGGGCCGCATCGCAATGACCGCGATGAACCTGAACCCTGTGCCTGTTGCGTGGGAAGAAACGCTCGATGGTCTCAAGCAGGGTCTGATCGATGGCGCGGAAACCTGGGCATCCGCGGTTGCTTATGCGAACATGTCTCCGGTTGTGTCCCAATCGGTTCACCTGAACTTCTTCTGCGGCACAGAGCACACGGCGATGTCGGCGTCTGCCTTCGATAGCCTTGGCGGTGAGTTGCAGGATGCGGTGATGGAATCGTCCTATCTTGCGCAGGTCCACGTTCAGGCGGCGAACGAGGCGGCATTGGTCAAGACTGTCGGCCAGTCCGATCCACAACTGCCCGGCACAATCTTTGCACAGAACAACGTGCGCAACGCCTTCCTCTCCGACGCCGAGATCAAGAAGGCCGAAGAGATGTGCTCGCCCGAGTATCAACCTGCCCTTTGGGAAGAATGGCGCGAGCGGCTTAATGGCTGGTCCGGTGGCCATGACACCTATCAGGAAATCTACGACTCTGTCCGGACGATCCCGGGCGATACGTTGCCTGAAAACGTCGAACCGCGCCGTTGGTGGAAGTCATAATCCGATAGGATCTGGCCAAGAGAAAAAGGTCAGCCCCTCAATTGGGGCTGACCCTTTGTCCAAGATCGCCTTTTAATGGCGGCTGATGACAACACTCAGGGAGGGGCACCATGACCATTTGGGCTGACGCTGTTACCATCGTCACATCGACGCTGGCAGGCGATATCGATTTTTCCGTTGTGAAAGCCTATCGATCACCTGCGGCATGGTGGGTCTTTACTCCCATTACCCTATTGGGCGGTCTGCTCGTCCATTACATTTATATGAAAGTCCCGTTTATCGAGCGCCATCTGGAGCGCACGATCATCGTATGGACCTATATTGTCATTGCCCTGATTATTTTCGTCGGCGTTTTGCAACGTTTTGGCCCCGGCTTGTCCTGGTGGCCCGAAAGCTGGGGGGGGCAAGTGCCTTGGTCAACGACCATCCCGCCGTTGCTGTTTATGATTATGGCCTGGTTCGGCTGCGCCTTTAACGTGAAGCTGCGCACGCACCTGAGCTTTTCCGAATTCCGCTCCAAGATGGGGCCCAAGGCGCAGATTTCCAGCCTGATGCTCGACAATATTCTGTGGATGCTCTTCTGCATTATCGTTGTGACGACAACAGCGCGGGTGACAGTCAATACATACGACAACTTTGCCATCGTTCTTGGCACCGATAACGTGATGCGTTGGTGGTTCATTGTCACCATGCCGGTCTGCTTCATCGTGATGGCGGGTCGGGTGATCGGAAACATGGTCGAGGATCTCGCGAATTATCGTAACGGTGAGCCGCTTATCAAGCAGGCTGTGATCGGGGGGGATGTATAATGACCGATGGCACATGGATCACTCTCATCTCGATCGCAGTAACTATCCTGTTTATGCTTGGCACACCGGTACTGCTCATCATCTTTTACTGGGTGGTTGGCTGCAGTTTTGTGATGGGGCTAACGCTCGATAATACCGGCTCCGAAATGCTCAATGTATTCAAGGACGGCTTTGCCCTGCTCGCGATGCCGCTTTTCATCCTGACGGGTGATTTGATCAATAAATCGGGCATTGCGAAACGACTGTCGGACTTTGCTTATTCCTGTCTGGGTTGGATGCGAGGCGGCCTCGCGATGGCGGCAATTGGTGCGTGCGGACTGTTTGCCGCGATTTCGGGGTCGAACTCCGCCACGACCGCGACGATTGGATCAATGCTGCATCCGGAGATGGTCAAAGGCGGCTATGACGAGCGATTTTCTGCGGCGACAGCGGCAGCAGGCGGCACGGTGGGCATCATCATCCCGCCCTCCATTATCTTTATCGTCTATGGGTTCCTGATGAACCTGCCGATTTCGGATCTGTTTATTGCGGGTCTTGTGCCAGGCACTTTGATGGTCATGGCGATGATGATTGCCTGTTTCATCATCTGCTACCGCAACAACTGGGGTTTCCTCATCACGCTAAATCCGTGGCGCGTGTTCAAAACGGCTGTGGGTGCCTGGCTTGGTTTCTTTGCTATCGGTCTTGTACTGTGGGGCATCTACACCGGCAAATTCTCACCCACTGAGGCCGCCGGCGTTACCGTTGGTTTCTGTATCATCGTGGGATGTATTTCTTATCCGCTGAACAAGATCATGCGCAACGATCCCAGCGTCCCGGTTGACGAAAAATCGCTTAGTTCCATGGTTGTTGTCGAAGGTTTCACCCCGCTTGAGGTTCCCTCCATTGTCGTCCGTTCGGCCCAGATTACTGGTATTCTTGCGCCACTGATCGCGGTGTCGGTGGTAATGCAGCAAATCCTGTCGCTCTTGGGTGCGCAGGAAGTCATTGGTGGCTTTGTCACCAGCATGGGTGGCTACTATCCCGTTCTCTTTACCGCTATGGCGATTGTTTTTGTCGCAGGGATGATCCTTGAATCGCTGCCGGTGACGATCATTCTGGCCCCGATCCTTGCGCCAATTGCACATTCTGTCGGTGTCGATCCCATCCAGTTCGCCGTTATCTTCCTGGTTGGTGCATCCATCGGATTTATCACGCCGCCTTACGGACTGAACCTGTATGTTGCGTCCGGTGTGACGGGGGTCCCTTACTTCCGTCTGTTGCGCTACGCTACGATGTACCTAGTATCGCTTGTTTTTGTCTGGCTGTGTGTGGCTTTGTTCCCCTCTTTGTCAAAGACCTTGCTGCCGGGTGGCGGAATATTTGAATTCCTCTCCGGTATGGGTGCAGGATAAATCAAAGAGGCCATTGGCCGTATAAAGACGCGTATAATCTGAGGTCCAAAGGCGATGCCCGATGCAAGTGATTCCGACAAAGCAATCCCGACCAACCTTAGGTTGTTGCTGCTGCTGGAAGAGATTGCCCGTGTCGGCGTGCCGCTAACGCCTACCGCCGCCAATGAGGTGCTGGGGTTACCGAAGCCAACTGTGCACCGGTTATTCCACACCTTGGAAGCTGAAGGGTTTTTGCAGCGCGACATCGACGGTCGGTCGTATTCACCCGGTTTGAGAATGCGCAAATTGGCGGCTAACGTCTTTTCTACTACCAGATTGCGCACAGTGCGGCTTGCGGTCTTGAACGCGCTTACCGAAGAAGTGGGAGAAACCTGTAATCTAGCGACGCCCGACCGCGACGGGATGCTCTATATCGACCGGGTAGAGACCAAATGGCCGTTGCGCATTCAGTTGCCCATCGGAACGACGGTACCATTTCATTGCACAGCAAGCGGTAAGCTATATCTCTCCACGCTCCCACCGCGCCACCTGACCAAGTATTTGTCGAATACCGTCCTTGATGCGCATTCCGGCGAAACGCTGACCGATCCTGACAAGATTTATCAGGAGGTGGAACGTATTCGTCAAAATGACTACTCCACCGACAATGAGGAATTCATGGACGGAATGGTCGCTGTTGCAGTGCCGTTGAGAGATGATCTGGGCCGGCTTATGGCGACGCTATCCGTCCACGCGCCAACACAACGCATCAGCCTTGAGAGTTTGAAGGGTCACCTTGAACGCCTTCGATCCGCAGCGTCCGATCTGTCAGAGATGCTCTTGCGCTGAGCCGCGCAGCCATCCGTCTTCGAATACTATATTCTCAACACCCGCCAACCGTCTGACGCGGTCCAGCTCTGCTTCAAACGCAGCTTGTCTTGCTTTGCCCCAGCGTGTTTTCCCTTCGGTCCACAGGGCACGGACCCGTAGCGCATTCTGATCCCGATGCGCTTTCATGTCGACCCGCCCGACAAGCGATGTGCCTTGCAGGATCGGAAAAACATAATAGCCAAAGCGCCGCTGCGTTTCAGGCACAAAGACCTCGATGCGGTAGTCAAAACCAAACAGTCTCTCTGCCCGTTTGCGGTCTCTGAGGGCTGGGTCAAACGGGCTGAGGATGCGTAACCTGTTGGTAGGTTGAATGGTTAGCGCGGGATCATTTGATAGGCCCGGCCGGGCATAGGCGGGCTTAATGCTGCCGTCATGCCCGGTGATCTCCACCAGCTCTAATCTTCCCGCGGCAACTTCCTGCTTGCACCACACTTGCGCTTCCTTGGGCGTGATATGCGCCCAGAAGGCGGAAAGCTCTCCGTGGGTGGCGAAACCGAGGCGGGAAAGCGCTTGCGTGCAACACCAGTCGATCGTCTCTGCAGCATCGGGCATGGTTGCGGCATCACACAGATGGCTTTCGATCACCCGCTCGGTCAGATCGTAGCGTTTCTTGAAACCATCGCGCCCGACAACACTTACCGCACCTGTGCGCCAGAGATATTCCAGCGCCGTTTTTGATGGATGCCAGTCCCACCATCCGCCCGACCCGCGTTTTTCTTCTTTGCCCACATCGGACGAGCAGACAGGCCCCTCCGTGCGGATCTGGTCAAGAATGATCTGGAACTGCGCCTCGAAACCGGCCCGTCTGTCTGCGCGCCATCTGGATTTGAGCTGTGCTGCATCACGCTGACGGCGCAGGTGCCAATAGGGGTAAAACGCACGCGGGATGACTGCGGCGTCATGTGTCCAGTGTTCGAACAATGAGGCGTCTTTTTCATAAAGTGCTTTTAGCGCATTGGGGCGGTAACGGGGTTTGCGCGAAAACAGAATGAGGTCATGCGCCCGCGCAACAGTGTTGATGCTGTCCAATTGGACGAACCCCAGATCATGGATGACGCTCAACAGAGCCTCTCCGGTGGCAGGGCCCTTGGGAGTGTCTGACAACAGATGCCGGTGCAGAAAGATGCGCCGCGCTTCAGCGTTGCCCAGCGTCAGCATATCAACGTCTGCGCCGGCGCAGCGTATCCCCAAATGACAAGGTTGGTGTCAGGGTAATGTGCTGGTCCAGATCGGGGTCGGGCGTGTCCGATGTCTCGTTCAGTATGATCTTCGCTGCCGCCTGACCAATTTCGATCCGGCAGGCATCCATCGTGGCCAGCTGACGGGGTAAGCCCTGCAAAAGTTCAACGCCATTGAAACCGGCTAGCCCGATCTGACCCGGAATATCGACGCCCTGATCAATCAGATAGAGCAGCCCACCTGCGCCGATCATGTCGTTGGAATAATACAGGAAATCCAGATCAGGCGACCGCTCCAACATCTCCTGTGTCATCTCGCGCCCCTTAGCCAGAGCCGAACCGCCGGAATAGAAGGCGCGGTCCTCGATCTCGACACCGGCTTTCGCCAATGCTTCGGTGAAACCCTCAAATCTTTTCCGTGCACGGTGGTCCAATGGCATCTTCGTGCCCATGAATCCGATATGCTCATAGCCTTCCTTCAGTATCGCTTGAGCCATCTCGCGGCCCGCACGACGGTGCGAAATACCGACCATGGCATCCACCGGCTTGCCGTCGGTATCCATGATCTCAACCACCGGAATGCCTGCGTTGGCCAGCATCGCTCGACTTGCATCAGAGTGTTCGAGGCCCGCGATGATCACCCCCGATGGGCGCCATGACAGCATTTCGTACAGAACCCGCTCTTCTTTTTCGGGCATGTAGTCGGTGACACCGACAACAGGTTGCAGGGGCGTGTCCTCAAGCACCTGATTGATGCCGTTCAGAACTTCTGGAAACACCATGTTGCTGAGCGACGGAATGATCACGGCGACCAAATTGACCCGCTGCGACGCCAGAGAACCTGCAATCTGGTTTGGGACGTAACCAAGCTCCTTGGCGGCGGCCAACACTTTATCGCGCGTCGCAGCCGAGACATCGCCCCGGTTGCGCAACACCCTGCTGACCGTCATTTCAGAGACGCCACAGGCTTCGGATACATCGCGCAGCGTGAGCGGTCGTTTGGCAGCTTGAGACACAAATATTCCTGACTGGTTTTAATCTTAGGCTATCGCATGGCCAGTTTGCGGCGCAAGGCCCCATATCGTTTCATTCGCTGTCGGGTCTATTGGTGGCCAAGGCGACGGTTGGGTCGATCCGGTTGTAAGATAGCCGACGCTTTTTAGCATTCACGAAAACCAGATCGCTGTCGCTATGATATGAAATTTTGCTGGATAGCATGGCAATAGGTTCTTTCAGGCGGTAAACCAACGAGACGGCCCCGTGGCTCAACTGGATAGAGCAGCCCCCTCCTAAGGGGCAGGTTGCAGGTTCGAATCCTGCCGGGGTCGCCATTTCTCCGCGATCATTTACTTTTCTCCTTTAAATTCAGATGTTTGGCTTTTTGTGTCCCATTGCCTGGGTTTGCGTGTCCCAAACTACGCACCCTGGATGATGAGTCTGACAATTTGCTCTCGGTCAGCAGCGCGAGTATAGCGCTCCACCTCCTTCAACGTTACATGGCCTGCCATGGCCGCGATTTGATGCACAGTTTTGCCTTGTTCAGCCCAGTAAACGCAAAAGGCTTTGCGCAATCCATGCAGTCTTGCTGTCATGCCTGCTTCGATTGCAGCCTCGCGGAACATGTTTCCGATACTTTCGACAGCATATGGCTTGCCGTGTTTACTCAGGATAAAAGTCGGTGAGATGTCTGGCGTCCGAGCGATAACGGCCCGCAGTTCATGGGTCAGCGGTACATAGCTTGTGACGCCTGTTTTTTGCCGATCAAATTTCAGCATGCCGTTCTTGATGTTGTGTCGCCCGATATGTGCCAGATCAACTCGGGCCGCACCCGTATAGAGAGCAAGATCGAAGATAAGTCGCTGAACTGTGCCAATCTCCCATTGCCCGATGAATGCCGAGATGTCATCTGCATCCGCCGTTGGAAGCTCCTTCGGGGTCGGCTTGTCTAATTCGATATCAGCCATAGGGTTAATCCGAATGAAACCGAGCCGCTTGGCATGCTCAAAGACTGGCTTCAGCGCTTTGTATTCATTGACTGCTCCATGACCTCCTTTTGCGTAGAGCGCGCTCTCAATGGCTTGCGGTGAAATCTGTGTTAGCAAGCGTTTTCCTTGCTGCTCCTTGTAACGCTTGAAGATGGCTTTCCGTGATTTTTTGGTGCTTTCTTTGTACTCGTTCAGCCACTTCCAGTTCCCCGACTGATAGGCTGCGAGTGCCCAAGCGAATGTTCCCTTTGCAGGCGTGACCGCTTCGGGTGGACTATGCTCCCATTTTGCATGTTCTACCCAATACGCGGCCTTCACTCTTGGGTCGGAGGGTTCAAGACCGTGAACTTCCAACGAAATTTCTTTATTGAAACGTCTATAGGTATGGAACCAACGCCCACGTCGCTGCCGAGAGCGGAGGTATTTCTCAGTCATGCTTTACCTCTGCCGAAAATGGCTCGTTAGACCAAGCTTGGAATGAAAACTCCTCGCCGTACACGAATGTAACGCCATCTGGACCGATACGATGGATCTTGGCCTCTGGGTTCAGTTTAGCCATAACTTCGGATACATCGCGAATTTGCTTCTCGGTCGGCATTGATGGGGCAGCGGGGCGGCTCATCTTGTGACCTGTTTGTTGGCGAAATCTGGTTCGACGGTTCTTGCTGCAAGGTATTCTTCAACCGCGCCTTGCGGGACGAAATAGAGACCGCCAATTTTGAGATGCCGTATCTCTCGGTCTCTGATCAGCTTTCTCACCCTCGCCAATGGCCAGCCAACCCGCAAAGCGACTTCTCGAGGACTTTCCAAATTCTGTTCAAGATTCGTCATCGAATGGTGACTCCTGTTCGCAAAATGTTACAGTTTGCGTGAGAATTCGCAAACACACTCTGTTTGTTCACATATGTTAACGAGAGTCGTCAAAAATGGTCAAGACTGTGGGTGTAGATAATTGAGCACCGAAACAAGCATTGGTGATCGTCTGGATCAATTGCGGCGTGCAAACGAACTGTCCCAGGCTGGGTTTGCTTCAGCACTAGGTGTAAGTCGCACGACTTTGCACAACTATGCACGGGGTGAGCGAGAGATGCCGGCTGCCGTTTTGGCTAAGCTGCTCGAACTTTATCGCGCCGATCCCCTTTGGGTGCTGGACGGCGAAGAAGGCATACAAAACCGTGAAACGCAGATCATGGAAGAACTTGGATCAATCCTGATGCAGGTCGAAGAACGCCTCGAAGAGCGATCAATGCGGCTTGGCATCAAAAAGCGATGGATGATCGTTTGTCGCTTGTACACAGAGCGGATCGCAGAGTTCCGCAAAACCGGTGACAAACCCGAACTTCAGGCGCTTGGCTTGGACGAATTATTGGACGTAGCAGCATGACAGATTTTACCCCTATAGGCCGTATTCCAAACGGCGAAATCGACGCACTCTTTAACGAATACGGATCGGATGAATGGTTGCCAGACGCCTTGAAGGGGCCGTTTTACTTGGCAGTTTTCGCCAGTGTTGTAGCCATATTGGCGTGGGTCACGCACGGCTATTGTCTGATCGTGCTAGGTGTTGAGACACCCGAATTCATATTCAGTTTGATGTGTGTTTGGCTTGCCGTCATCGCGTATTCCGCAAGTGAAATGCGGCGCCTCTTTCGCCTTCGGATGCGCGAAGCATGAAAAATGGCAGCCACGCCCAAAAACATAAGAAAAGAACCATCGAAGTGCAGGCAAACAAATCATGACCCCAGTCACCCAAGCCGAAATCAATAAAGCCGCGTGGGGAGCCTGTGACACCTTCAGGGGTGTAGTCGATCCATCAGTCTACAAGGACTATGTGCTTACCCTGCTATTCCTGAAATACGTCAGCGACGTATGGAAAGACCACCACGCCCGTTACCAGGCCGATCACCCCGACAGCCCCGAACTGGTCGAGGCGATGATGCAGCAGGAAGCTTTCAAGCTACCGCACGGGGCCAACTTCGACGCCCTGCATAAACGGCGGCATGAGGCGGGGAATGGTGAACGCATCGATAAGGCCCTCCATGCCATCGAAGAGGCCAACGGCGACAAGCTCCGCGATGTGTTCCAGGACATCAGCTTCAACTCCAACAAGCTCGGGGACGAGGAACAGAAGAACGATATCCTCCGCCACCTGCTTGAGGACTTCGCCAAAGACGCCCTCGACCTGCGCCCGTCCCGTGTCGGGCAACTCGACATCATCGGCGGGGCCTATGAATACCTGATCTCCCGCTTCGCAGCCACGGCGGGCAAGAAGGCGGGCGAGTTCTATACCCCTGCCGAGGTGTCCGACCTCATGGCCCGCTTGGCTGACCCGCAACCTGGGGACCACATCTGCGATCCCACCTGTGGGTCCGCTTCCCTGCTGATGAAGTGCGGAAGGCTGATCCGCAACAGCGGCGGCAAGGGCTATGCGCTCTATGGGCAAGAGGCCATCGGCTCCACCTGGGCGCTGGCCAAGATGAACCTGTTCCTGCACGGCGAAGAGAACCATCAGGTCGAATGGGGCGACACGATCCGCAACCCCAAGCTCCGCACCAAGGACGACGCCCTGCGGCACTTCGATATCGTCGTCGCCAACCCGCCCTTCTCCCTCGACAAGTGGGGCACCGAAGCCGCCGAGACCGACAAGTTCGCCCGCTTCCGCCGTGGCATCCCGCCAAAGACCAAAGGCGACTATGCCTTCATCCTGCACATGATCGAGACGCTGAAACCTAAATCAGGCCGCGCCGTGGTGGTCGTGCCCCACGGGGTGCTGTTCCGTGGATCGTCGGAGGGGAAAATCCGCCAAAAGCTGATTGAGGAGAATCTGCTGGATGCCGTCATCGGCCTGCCAGAAAAGCTGTTCTTCGGCACAGGCATCCCAGCCGCCCTGATGGTGTTCCGCAAACACAAACCCGACGATACCGTGATGTTCGTTGATGCGTCCCGTGAGTTCATCTCAGGCACCAACCAGAACGCACTGGATGCCGCACACATCGACAAGATCGTCCAGACCTACGCCGCAAGGGACACCGTGGACAAATACGCCTACCGCGCCACACGGGCCGAGATCGAAGAGAACGATTTCAACCTGAACATCCCCCGTTACGTGGACACATTCGAGGAGGAGGAAGAGATCGACCTGATGGCCGTCCGTGCCGAACGGGCGAAGCTGAAGGACGATCTGGCCGAGTTGGAAGCGCGGATGTCAGGATTTCTGGAAGAGCTAGACCTCACATGAGTAATCAGCCCTCTAGACTTGGTGACTACATGACCAGCAGACGCCATAAAGGCGAAGCTGGTTTGCCAACTTTGTCAGTTACGCTCAACAATGGCTTGGTGCGGCGTGATAGTCTTGAACGCAAGACTGACACCAACCTCGACCCCATACAGCACCTGCGGGTTCTTCCTGGCGATATCGCATACAACATGATGCGCATGTGGCAGGGTGCATCGGGCCTGGCACATGAAGAAGCTCTAGTTAGCCCTGCTTACGTAGTCCTTGCACCACAGTCGAACCTCGACCCGCGTTACGCTGCCTACCTCTTCAAGACAGATAGGATGATCCATAATTTCTGGGCGTATTCATATGGCCTAACCAATGACAGGCTTCGTCTATATCCAAATGATGCCCTGAAAGTTCCAGTCGACATCCCCCCACTCCCCGAACAACAGAAGATCGCGGATATCCTCTCGACCTGGGACGCGGCCATCGAGAAGACAGAAGCCCTGCTGGCCACCGCCCGCACCCAAAAACGCGCCCTCATGCAACAACTCCTCACAGGTAAACGCCGCTTCCCAGAGTTCGAAGACCAGCCGTGGGAAGAGGTGCGGTTGGGCCAAATCGCTGAAATTATTTCGGGGCCCGCATTTAAGTCTAACGAGTTCACGGACGACGGCCACAAGCTGGTCAGAGGGTCAAATGTCAAACGTGGATATCTCGACTGGTCACCTTCCATCACGGTCCATTGGCCATCGGACATTGGTCTAGAAGACTATCGCCTAGTCGCTGGCGACATCGTAATTGCTATGGACGGGTATGTTGGTCGCAGCCACGCCTATCTTGCTAAAGAGCCAGAAGAACCCTTGCTGTTGGTGCAACGCGTCGCCCGCGTTCGGTCTAAGGATTCAGACCCCAGTTTCTTATATGCCAACATCTGCTCACATGATTTCTTTGCACACTGTGAGAGAATGAAGACTGCGACTGGCATCGCCCATATCACTATGAAGGATATTCGGGACTTCAAAGTTCCAGGCATCACCCGTGCTGAACAGAATGCAATTGGTCAAGTTTTTGAAGGTTGCGACGGTGAGGTCGGCGATTTGGTTGCACAGGTTCAGAAACTCCGCACCGAAAAGAAGGCCTTGATGCAGCAACTGCTGACGGGGAAGCGGCGAGTGGTGGTCTGATTTTATTGACGATATTTTTATGAAAGTGGATTGAATGACCAATTGGGAAGAACGACGCGCTGATCGCAGTAAGAACGGCAAGCGGACCGAATATGAACGCGATTTTGCGCGTGTCGTGCATTCCGCCGCATTCCGAAGACTTCAGGCGAAGACACAGGTCTTGGGCATGGGGGACAGCGACTTCAACCGGACTCGGCTGACCCACTCGATGGAAGTCAGCCAGATCGGTGTGGCCATCACCAAGAAGCTGTACCGTGAACAGGAAGAGGGTTCGCCGGAACGGGCGATCCTGCCACCACCAATGCTGATGAGCACCATTTGCCTTGCGCATGATCTTGGTCACCCTCCTTTTGGCCATGGTGGGGAAGTCGCCCTGAACAGATGCATGCTCCCTTACGGTGGTTTCGAGGGGAACGGCCAAACACTGCGCATTGTGACGAAGCTTGAGCCCTATAGCGAACAGTTTGGCATGGACCTGACCAAACGGGCCGTCTTGGGCGTGATCAAGTACCCGGCACCCTACGATGATGTCGTCGATTGGAACAACTACCCAGGTGGGAAACCCGCTACGCCTCCGGCGGAAGAGAAAGACAAGGACTTTTCGGTTCAGGTTGATCCCTCATCAATCTTCGTCGCGAGTTCCTTCAAACCCCCAAAGTGTTACCTGAATGAGGAACACGATGACGTGGTTATGGGGTGGGTTGCAGCTGATCTGGATGATTGGTCTGAGCTAAGCAAAGTCTACCCAGCATCCAAGAAGGGGAAACATCCCAAGACCAAGCACAAGTCCCTCGACACGTCGATTATGGAGTTGGCGGATGACATTGCTTACGGCGTGCACGATCTGGAAGATGCCGTAGGTCTGGGCCTCATCCGCCATCAAACATTCTGCCAATGGTATGAGAAAACTGACGAGGACACAGAAGAGGTCCGAAAAGCGCTGATACAGCCGTTCTTGGATGTACACCACGACGGCAAATTTGATGATTTTGCGAAGAAGCTGTTCAATTCTGGCACGCAAGAACGAAAGCGGGTGATCGGTCATCTGGTTGGATTCTTCGTCGAACGAGCGAAGTTAGTGCGCCAGGAAAAACCTGCGTTTGCCGACGACATCTTTGCCTTCCAGGCCGTTTTCGACAAAGAGAATGAAGAGGCATTGCGAACTCTCAAAGAGATCGTCGTCGAATTGGTCATCAAAAGCACTCCGGTCCAGCAGCTTGAGTTCAAGGGCCAGAAAATCGTGGCTGAGTTGTTTGCTGTGTTCGCAACCGACCCAAAGCGATTGTTAGACCCCAGAGACTATCAGCGGACGATTCAGGGTGGCGGAGAGACCCCAACTCCACGTGTCATATGTGACTACATCGCAGGGATGACGGATGAGTATGCCACCAAGCGATATCAACAGTTATTCGAACCACGTGTCGGTTCGGTTTTTGACAGGCTGTGAAGCATGGCTGAGTTCTCGGATTACATCGTTTACGTCGATGAGAGCGGCGATCACAGCCTGACCTCCATTGACGCAGATTTTCCGGTCTTCTCGCTGTCGTTTTGTGTGGTCAAAAAGGACGAGTATCTGTCCCAAGTGGTCCCAGCCATGCAGGCCCTCAAGTTTAAGTACTGGGGGCACGACTCGGTCGTCCTGCACGAGCATGAAATCCGAAAGTCGAAGGGTGACTTCACCTTCCTGTTGACCGACCGCAGCTTGCGAGAGCAGTTCTACGAGGACCTCAACCAGGTCATGGTCGATGCGCCCATCACCATCATTGCATCTGTGATCGACAAGGTGAAATTGACCGCGAAGTACGCAAACCCATGGAGCCCCTACGATCTAGCGCTGCACTTCTGTCTGGAGCGGCTGCAAGCCTTTTTGCGTGAGAATGGCCAAGAGGGGCGGCTAACCCATGTAGTGTTTGAATGTCGCGGCAAGGCAGAGGATGACGACCTAGAGCTTACCTTTCGCCGCATCGTCGCCGGGGAGGGTCACTGGGGCTACCGAAAGCACAAGTTTGAAATCATGGAGTTCGAGCCGAAGTTTGCAAAGAAATCAGTCAACTCCACCGGATTGCAGCTTGCCGATCTGACGGCACGGCCACTTGCATTGCGGACGTTGCGGCCCGGCCAATCCAATCGCGCCTTGGAGGTCATTATGACGAAGATGGGGGCTGTGAAGGAGTTCCCATGACCCAGAAAAGCAAAAGGGCACCAGTTTCCCAGCACCCCGTCGCCGACCAGGTAATTCCCAATCCTTGTCTAGTATGTAGGAAACTTCCTACGAAATTGCAAATTCTTTGGCATCAGGCCGTTCGTTCATGACCCAACCCCGCACCCCTGACACCCGCGAAGAGGCGTCTTCAAAATTGCCTGCCTTGCATGTGCTGATGGCTATGGGATGGGAGTATCTGTCTGCGGCGGATGCTTTGGCTTTGCGCAGTTCGGAGCGGGCGGTGTTTTTGGAGCCTGTGCTGCGGGAACGGCTGGCGGCTCATCGGTATGCGTTCAAGGGGCAGACCTATCCGCTCTCCGCTGGTGGTATCGATCAGGTGATCAGAGAGATCAGCGCCACGGGTCTGAACGAAGGGCTGATCCCCGCCAACGAAGCGATCTACAAACACCTCACGCTGGGGATCACGGTGACCGAGTTCGTTGATGGTCAGCGCACCTCCGTCACGGTGCCGCTGATCGACTGGACCGACCTAACCGCGAACCAGTTTCAGGTGACCGAAGAATTGAGTGTTGAACGCCCCGCAGGGATGGGGCGGTTCCGGCCGGATGTGGTCTGCTACGTGAACGGTATCCCCCTGGTGGTGGTCGAGGCAAAGCGTCCTGTGTCTTCAACCAAGGACGCAGCAATGGTGACCGAGGGCATAAGCCAACATCTGAGAAACCAGAAACCTGACGGCATCCAGGACCTCTACGCCTATAGCCAGGTGCTCATGTCGATCTCTGGCACCGATGGGCGGTATGCCACCACGGGAACACCCGCCAAATTCTGGGGCTCCTGGAGCGAAGAGGAGATAACCGAGGCCGAGATGCAGGCCGTGAAGTCCACGCCGCTCTCAGAGGCTCAGAGAGAGGCGCTGTTCGCTGACAAGCCCAAGTCGATGCGTGATGACTTCGAGAGGCTTCACAGCGGCGCTGTGTGGCCCACAGTGCAGGATAGGCTCATCATCAGTCTGTTGCGCCCTGACAGGCTTCTAGACTTTACAAGGCGGTTCATTTTCTTCGACCGGAAGCTCGGCAAGATCGCGGCCCGATATCAGCAGGTCCAGGGTGCGAAAGCGATCCTGTCTCAGGTGGCCCAGCAGAAACCCGACGGCAGCCGTGAAGGCGGTGTGATCTGGCACACCACGGGGTCGGGCAAGTCGAACCTGATGGTATTCCTGGCCAAGGCGCTGCTTCTGGACCCTGAACTTGCAGGATGCCGCATCATTATCGTCACTGACCGTGTGGACCTGGAAAAGCAGCTTTCCGCGACTTTCATGACGGGCGGGGCCTTCGGGTCCGCTTTTGCCACCAAGAAGGACGGTGAAACATCGAAGGTGCAGTCTGGTCGTGATTTGGCCCAGAGGATCGGATCAGGATCAGAACGGATCATCTTCACGCTTCTCCAGAAGTTCAACTCGGCCACCAAGCTGCCGGAATGCAAGAACACGTCGGACAAGATCATTGTGCTGGTGGATGAGGGACACCGTAGCCAGGGTGGTGAGAACCATGAGCGGATGCGGCAGGCCCTGCCTAACGCGGCCTTCATCGCGTTCACAGGCACCCCGCTGCTGAAAGAGGACAAGACCCGAAACAAGTTCGGCCCGATCCTTCATGCTTATACGATGCAAGATGCGGTTGAGGATGGTGCGGTAACCCCGCTCGTTTATGAAGAACGAAAGCCCATCGTCGATATCAATGACACTGCGATTGATGCCTGGTTCGACAAGATCACCACAGGGCTGTCGGACAACCAGAGGTCTGACCTGAAGCAGAAATATTCCAGCCGTGGTCAGGTATACGGTGCGGGTGGTCGGATCGACCTGATCGCTTGGGACATTGCTACCCATTTCACTGAGAACTTCGCAAAGCTCGGTCTGGGTCTGAAAGCGCAACTTGCGACCGACAGCAAACTGTCTGCGATCCGCTATAAGAAGGCTTTGGATGATACGGGGATGGTAACCAGTGCCGTCGTGATCTCGGCACCGGATACTCGTGAGGGGCACGAAGACACCGACGAGGCCAAGACACCGGAAGTGCAAGCCTGGTGGAAAATGAACGTCGGTAACGATCCAGAAGCTTACGAGACGGACATCATCGAGCGGTTTGGCACGGACGGAGCACCGGACATTTTGATCGTGGTGGACAAGCTACTGACTGGCTTTGACGAGCCGCGCAACGCGGTTCTCTACATCGACAAGCATTTGAAGGGGCATAACCTTCTTCAGGCGATTGCACGGGTGAACCGACTGCACGAGGCAAAGCAATTCGGTTACCTGATCGACTACCGTGGCATCCTGGCAGAGCTAGACACGTCCATTCAGGATTATCAGGACCTGGCCTCCCAGACACAGGCCGGATACGAGATCGATGATCTCGCTGGAACCGTCTCGAACGTCTCAGTCGAATACAAACGCCTGCCAGGTCTGCATGATGCCCTCTGGTCCATCTTTAGCGGCGTTGAGAACAAGCAAGACACGGAACAGTTCCGTCGTGTCCTAGTGCCGATGGTCGCCGAGGATGAAGCCGGACACAGCATCGACCAGAACCAGAAGGTGCGAGAAGACTTCTACGACGCACTGACCGAGTTCGGGATGTGCCTCAAGCTGGCACTGTCATCTCGCACGTTCTTCGAGGATGAGGCCTTCGACGAGAAGACCATCCAGGGTTACAAACGCGATCTGCGGTTCTTCACGGAACTGCGTGTGCAGGCCAAGCGCGATGCACAAGAGACCGTGGACTTCTCAGAATACGAGGACCAAATCCGCCGGATGGTGGACAAGCAGGTCATCGGTCAGGAGATCGAGGACCCAGAAGGTTTCATTCGTGTCGATACTCTGGGTCAATCCGATGATCCTGAAGACTGGTCAGATGAGAAAACCCGCACCGAGGCGGATGTCATCAAGACCCGCATCCGCAAGACCATTGAACAGGACCTGATTGATGATCCCTACGCACAACGGGTGTTCTCTGACCTACTGAAAGAGGCCATCGCGGCGGCAGAGGCGATGTTTGACCACCCTGGCAAACAATACACCTTGTTCAAAGACCTGGAGGAACGGGTTGCTGCAAGGCGGACACCTGGTGTGCCAGATCAGTTTGCCGATAATCCCAGGGCTGCCGCCTACTACGGTGCCTTGTTGGAGCATCTTGGTGATACCCAGCACCCCGAAGAGGTGATTATCGAGGAGGCCATGCACATCGACACCACTGTTGATGATGCTGTGCAGGCCCATTCCATCAATCCTGGCAGCATCGAGGCCGAGATACGCAAAGCTCTGCTGCCTCGATATTTCAAGTTCTTCGGCGGATTAGACGACGCCAACACGCTGATCGACCGGATCGTCACTATTGTCCGTGCTGGTGCCAGCAAGTCATGACGAGCTTTGTTCTGGCATACGGCGATGATCGGATTCCCTATCAAGTTACCGTGGATGAAACCCGACGGTCCCGCGTCGCCATCCACGTTAATCCTGATGGATCGGTGGCCGTCGATGCCCCACCAGGGTTCTCCGATGACAACATAAAGGCCGCCGTCCAGAAGCGGGCCCGTTGGGTGGTGGGGCATGTGAGCGAGGCCAGAGAGAGATATGCCCATGTCAGGCCCAAGGAATACGTATCCGGCGAACAGGTGCTCTACCTGGGCCGTCGATACATGCTCAAGGTCATCCCCGTCGATGGTAAGCCTGGTCCTGCTCGGCTGCGTGGCAACCGACTGGAGGTCCAGACCTTGAAAGCCTCTCGGGACGACATCAAGGGGCGGATACGAGCCTGGTATCGTGTGACGGGTCGTGACTATCTGGCCCGCCGCATAGGCACCCTTTCAAACAAACTGCCATGGGTAGATACGGTTCCGACTTTCCGGTTGTTGGAGATGTCCCGTCAGTGGGGCAGTTGTTCTCCGTCGGGCGAGATTATCGTTAACCCTCATTTGGTAAAGGCACCACGGGACTGTATTGACTATGTTCTGATCCATGAGCTTGCACATCTGAAGCATCATGATCATGGGTCCGCCTTCTGGAAACTGATCGATGTTCATGTCAGTGATTGGCGAAAATCGAAGTGTCACCTTGATGGCCTTGCGGAGCTCTTCTTTTCTGAGTGACCGGCGTTGTTTAAGAGTGGGCGATCATTTGGTCGGCGAAACCAACTCAACATGATCTACGTCCAAAGCTTGCGCCAACTCGTAGAGGGTGATCACCGTTGGGTTACGTTTCCCGCGCTCCAAGCCACTTAGATATTGCTGACTGAAGCCTGAACGTTCTTCGATCTGTTCCTGTGTGAGGCCTTTTTCTCGCCGCAGGCGTGCGAAGTTATTTCCAACCAATTTGCGCATATCCATGCGCCTGACCATTGGAAATTACATACTTTAATGTTATCAACTATAATATGTATTTTGAGCAATAGACGGTTCATGTCGATGCACACCATCACCTTCTTTGCGAGCAAGGGTGGCTCCGGTCGCACTATCGCTACAATGGCGCTTGCCTCTGGCTTTCTCGCGCAAGGTAAGCGCGTAGCGGTGATGGACTGCACAGACCTGGCGGGCAGCAATCCAAGCGGTCCGCATCCATCGACATTGCAAAACTGGATAAAGCAGATGGCGGCCTGCAAGTTTCGCCCACCCCGGCTTGAGCTGATCGAATGCCGGACGCCTGAGGAAGTTGAGGACAGCGCCGCTGCTGCTGATGAACGGGGTATTGATATTCTGCTGATCGACACGGCCGCGCGTATTCGGGAGCCACAGATTGCTGCTCTCGGCGTCGCCGATCTGGTCATCGCCCCCGCGATCAGTCCGTTCGAGGCACGGTGTATTCTCGACGGCATCGACGAATACTTGGGGCCAACCGAAGATCTGATGTGCCTGGTCAACGGCTGCCGGAATGGCGCGGCGGAGGCCGTTGAAACGCGCCGCACCTTCGGCCATCACGCGGTGTTCCCATCAGAACTTCCTTGGGCTGAGGCATTGTCTGATCAAATCCTCAACGGTGATATAGGACACTTCACTGCATCGCTTGCCTGTCGGCCTGACAAGCCCGGCTTTGCCCGATACCGCGAGGCGCAATTTGCTTGGACTGCTGTCCAACGTTTTGCCTTTGAGGTCGAGTTTGCCTTGAACGGTCATCGTCTCGAATCCTTCGACGGCCTGTCCGCTTATCCCATCAAAAGAAAGGCCGTCGCATGATCCGCACATCGCTGACCATAGCCCTCACCATGACCTCACTGACGCAGCCAGCCATGGCTGAGAATGTCTTGACGCCATTGCCCGCACCGGAAGCACGCCCATACCCCTACGAAATCCTTGGACTCCAGCCCGGCGACCCACTGGATGACATCTTGTCAGTCTACGCAGAACGCAGCGACGCTGCCCCAACAAGCGAGAGTGAAGTTCTGCGGGTGCAGTCGCCAGATGGGAACGTCTTTGAGTTCACCTATCAGAAGTTCACGCGCATCGGTGATGTCGGCATCAATGGACGCCTCGCGAAGGCCGATCAGGACCAGCTCACCGCGATGCTATCGTCGGATGTAATGGAACAGCGCCCCATGGCCATCCATCGCTCGATCCGTCAGCCAAGTGATCAGCTGCCCGAACCACTGGAACTGAAAGCCCAGATCGAAGAAACCTATGGTCCGCCCTCGCGCGTCGAGATCAACGGTCGCGAGATGACCCTGACCTATGCCTGGGGCGAAGACGGGTTCATTGCCGATCTGGACGCCCTGCCTCCTTTGGTCCACGAAGAAAACTTCGCCTCGGGCAGCGTTCGCCGCTCAGAATACGAGTTGTGCGGCAATGCCCAGCACTATCGCAACAACGTCGAATACCGCTTCACCTATCCGCGTGACGAGGACATCAAGACTGGGTGCATTGCGACCTTCACCGTCCGCTATCGCGGCGAACCAGGCAGCACTGTCATCGGGTTCTCATTGGAAGACTTTGAGCTTGGTCGCCAACATATGGCCGAGTTGGATCGGCAGATTGTCGAGGCCCTGACGGGCGAAGAGGTGGAAGCCTCAGACATGGATCTGTGAACAGGGATAGCCAGACGCACCGGAAGGCGTTATGAGAGCCGCATGAACATCAAACGCGTACATATCACCCTGTAGCGCCCCCACATATGGCGGGCGGCATCGCGCTGTTCGCCTTTGATGATTCCCATCTCCGCTTCGCCAGATTGCCGCTCCGCCGACGACAGACGACGGAGAAAAGACATGACCAACTGGTACACCGCCGACCCGCATTTCGGGCATGAGAACGTCATCAAGTTCTGTAAGCGCCCATTCCGGTCAGCGAGCCACATGGACGCGGTTCTGATGCAAAACCTATGGGCCATGGTCGGCCCCACGGACGCGCTCTGGATCATTGGCGACTTCGCCCATGGACCAAAGGCCAAAGACACCGACTGGCTGCGCAAGCTATTCGACAAGCTGCCCGGCGCAGAAAAGCATCTGATCGTCGGCAACCATGACCTTGAACCGACACAGGCGCTTCCATGGACGAGCGTCACCCATCTGGCCGAGGTCCGGGATGGACCGCAGAACCAGGCGCACACGCTCTGCCACTACCCCATGATCACTTGGAACCACGCCCGCCGCGATGCGCTTCAGATCTTCGGCCATGTTCACAACAACTGGCGCGGGTCCCGCAACAGCGTGAACGCGGGCGTTGATGTCTGGGACTACATGCCCGTCCGCTTTGAGGACATCGCCCGCCGCGCCAAGACGCTGCCAGTGAACAAACACTGGGCTGATGTTGAGCACAATGCGAAGGAAATTTGAGATGGCCCGCTCGTACAGAAAGACACCGATTTGCGGGATGACAAAGGCGGCCAGCGACAAGGCATTCAAGAAGGCCGAACACAAGCGCGCCAGACGCGCTCTCAACGCGTGTGATCTGGCATTTGAGGATGCCCCAGCCGACAAACTGTTTGGCAACCCATGGGGCGCACCCAAGGATGGCAAGCAGTGGATTGATCCAGACCGCTTCCCCAAAATCATGAGAAAGTAAGTCGTATGGCACATTTCTTGGTCTGGAGTGACCTGCATGATGAATTCTGGAACGGCTTCGACCTGCCTGATCTGACCGCGCCAGTGGACGGGGTTTTGATTGCTGGCGACACGCATACGATGGGCCGTCATCTGGACATCCCGGCACGCGCGGCGCGCAAATATGGCTGCCCTGTTGTGCTGATCTGGGGCAATCATGAGCCCTACGGGTCGATCTGGTCTGACCTTCTGGAAGACGAAGAACGGCAGCTTGAGACCCTACGCAGTGAAGGCCTCGACATCCGCGTGCTCCACGGTGCAACGACGGAGATTGCTGGCGTCCGCATCATTGGTGCCACCCTATGGACTGATCTAAAGCTCTATCCACCATTCGAATATTTGGCACGGATGATGGTGTCCGCCTACATGCAGGATTATCGTGCCATTCGCACCGCCCCCAAGACACGCTTTTCCATCGATGACATGCTTGAACGTCATGCCCTCGACAAGACTGCCATGCTGAGCAGGCTTAGAGAACCGTATAGCGGCCCCACTGTCGTCATGACCCATCATCTGCCGGTCCGCCAACTGATCTCACCAGTGCGCACAATCGGCGGCCACGAAAAGCGCGCAATGACCAACGGGTTCGCCTGCGATCTTTGGGACGAAATCCGCGCCTTCGAGATCCACACTTGGATATGGGGTCATAGCCATGAAGGCGAGAACTGGACCGGAGCAGGGGAAAAAGGTGAAATCCGTTTCATTACGAACCAGCGGGGCTATCCGGGTGAAGGAGTGAGGTTCGACCCAGCCTTCGTGTTGAAGATTTGAGCCTGTCACCGCGGAGTCGGACAACTCCATAAGCACACAATTCAAACTCAGAAACCACTGAGGATTATCATGTTAACCAAAGAGGTTGATTTTGGAGACCCAAAGTGTTAAATTGCGTTAACCACAATGGGAGACGGACCATGACAACAACCGAAATTGGGAAGGAACTGCGAAAACTCCGAATAGATAAAGACGAGCGCCTGCTGGATATGGCCAAGCGTCTTGAAAAATCGTCCGCGTTTGTTTCTGCGGTCGAGACAGGAAAGAAATCGCCCCCTTCAGGGTTCGAAGAACTCGTGATTCAAACCTATCGCCTTGTCGGTGATGCAGCGGAAGTTCTCCGAAGCGCGGCTGATCGGTCCCGTAAGGCCTTCACGCTTGAAGCAAATACGACACTGCAACGCGACACAGCAGGTCTGATGGCACGCAGAATGGACACATTGACGGACGATGAGCTGCATGAGATTTTGGCTGTCCTTGGTCGCAAGGAGGGCTCCGAATGAGCCAAAGCCAAGACTATATTGTCCCCTCCCGAAGCTGGGACAATATCCGAGGGGTTGCGACGAGTATCCGCAACCGTTTCGGCCTCTCGGATCATGCATATTTTCCTGTGATTGAGCTGATCGAGCTTGTTTTGGACCAAAAGTTAAACATGGTTCGCTTTGAAGTCGGAACGCATGCTGAAATGGATGGAGCCGAGGGCCTAACCTGTCCGAAAGGTGAATTTATCCAGCTAAGGGAGGATGTCTATGAGGCTGCGTGTCGGGGGGAGGGTCGCGGTCGTTTTACCGCGGCGCACGAACTTGGACACTTCGCGATGCATACTAACGTACCACATACGCGCAAAGCCCTTGGTGAAAGCGTGCCAACCTATAAGCTCGCCGAGCCTCAAGCCAATCAGTTTGCTGCGGAATTGCTGATGCCAGACGGATTCTGCGACCACTTGGATGACGAACAGTCGCTGATGGAACGCCATGGTGTGTCGTTCGAAGCGGCCGGGCATCGACTTCGCTACCTTAAAAAGAAGGGAAGGCTCTAACGAACGAAGGCTCAGGTTGCAGCCTGAGCCTCCAAACGAATTCTGTGTCGTGCTAACCGGGGCTTGACGATGCAGAGCCTCCCGTAAGCCCAAATCAGTCTCCTAGCAGGGCTGCATTAGCGGATTTCGGGCCAAAAGGCAATATACGCCCCGACGAAGGACGGTGAGATGACGAAACGTTCATTCACTCCACCGCCCGGATATCGGTACGTTTTCCGCCCTTGGCGGACATGTCCGAAATCCGGCACCCGGCTCTACGCGAAAGCGTTTGGGCTGCGTGCGTGGCCCATTCTGGTTCCAGAATAGGCTAACACGATTTTGAAAATTAGGCGGGCGGCATGCCGCCCGCCCACTGAAACACTATGCCTATAAGGAAATCATCATGGCTAAGAAATCTTTCAAAGTCGGCCGCAGTGCCAAAACCGGACGCTTCACCACTGTTAAGAAGGCACAGAAAAAGAAGTCTACGCATGTGGTCGAGACGATCAAACGTAAGTAACAGCGTGTCGGGCAGTCGCCTCTTGGACTGCCCGATGCAACCACAGCTCAAATTTCAGGCCCTGACGGAAATGATCTATCAGGCTTCGCTCCAGCGTTTTCGAGTCCGTGTACCCCTCGCTTTTTCGCAAGCTGCATCAGCCAGTTTTCAAGAGTTGTCGTAGTTCGTTTTGTTGCGCTTCCAAACCGTTCAAACGCGCCTCCAATTCCTTCACGAAACCGTCGAAGTCGTTCTGCAAATTCTCCAACTCTTTCGGAGAAGCACTCGCGTTCTTCAAACCAGCTTCGAAGGTTGCGTTCAGATCTTCTACAGCGCGCAATAATGCTGTCTCGAAGGGCGTCAATTGATGATGTGACATAGCTTACCTCGTTCTGGCTGTTTCGACGCAGACTTCGCCTCCGCCCAGATTGGGCACGGGACAGTTGGCTAGGGTCACCCCAGGCGGAAGGTTGACCACTTGGCCCAAGCCTCCAAGGCCACGGGTCACGCGTGTCCCTTCCAGACCGAATGTTGCCAGCCCCGGCGTTTCGACCGTTGACGGTTGCTCTGGAAAGGTCAGCTGCACCGCCATCAAGAGCACCCAGGAGGTCAGAAAGACCCCGGCCAGGTAGGTCGGCAGCATCGTCTTCCAGGTCACCGTGCGCCATTCCCTCCGGCTCTCTTCCAACGCTGCTGTCGCGTCCAGGATTTTGCTGGCCTGCGCCTCGATCTCGTGGGTCGTCCGGTCGTTCAGTGAGCTGCTCAGCCTTTCGAGGGCGCGCATATCGTGATCGACTTTTCGCAGCGCGGCGTTCAACGCTTGCGACAAACGCTGCTCGAAGTCGTTCAACATCTGCTGGGTCTGCTCTTCGGTGGCGTGGCTTTGCGTCTCCACCTTCGCTTGCAGGCTTTGCAGCAAAGTATTCATCTGCGGTCCAGGTTTCATGGAAAATGCGATCCTCTAGTCTGAAGGTGTTTTGGCTGTCCGAGGTGCCTGAAAGACGCATTGTAATCCGTGTGTCGCGACGGCGTGGCTTCCCGCCTTTCGCCTCTTCGGCATCGGCCTTTCGGCGCTTCTCAAGCTGTTTCTCGGACAGTGGTTTGAATTCAATGCCATCCAGTTCGCTTAAGACAACGCGAACATCCGTGTGATTGCGAACTTCGCCAGCCTCGATCTTCTGAAGGATCAAGGTCTGGATGGTTTCTTTGATGCTCTTTCGGTCGCCGAGATCGAAAACAGGTTTGACCATCCGTTTCCGCTCCGACTCTTCAGGACTGACCCAGCCTTCTTGGGCATTCCAATAGTCACGGAACGCATTGAAGAAGTGCTCCGAACCTGGAGGCGAAGGGTTGAATGACCGGTTCCCATGGAGCTCGACGCGGGGGATCAGGAAATGCAGCTCAGTGTTTCCCATGTGCTGGTGGCGCACCCAGAGGATATTCGCTTGGTCGGCTTCGAGCCCGGCAAACGCGGCTTTCTCAAAATCCCGCATGACATCGGCTTGCTGTGCTTCCGAGGGATCGTCCTCAGCATGGAATGCAACGACCCCCGATGTGTATCTCCATTTGCGGGTGTTGCTGTCGATCAGGTGGCATGTCAGGTCGGGATCGCCGGACAGGACTTCTGGGGCTACATCTCGCCGGACCGTCTTACCAGCGATGCGTTTGCGGTCTTCCGTATAAGCGGCGACCTCCTTTGCCACGAGATACTCGACCGCTGACCGACCTGAGCCGTCGCCATGGGAGAAAAAACGGACCATCATCGGGAATGCTCCGTGACGATCTCGGCCAGCTCGCGGTCCAATGCCATCAACAATGTGTAAACAGCGATCAAGTCGATGCGCCGCCCAGCCTTGCGGTCGGTGTGCATCGCGCGCGCGATTTGGTTGAGATTGTTGCCCGCGCGTCCGACCGCCGCCAGTAACGCGGGATCGACCACTGGGGGTCGCGCCCGCCGCTGCATTGGTTCCGCTGAAAGGACATGGCGAGCGTAGTCTGAGAGAGACCGCTCCTGGGCCTGAGCTTTCCTCAACCATGTCGCACGTTCTTCCTCCGAGCAGCGCACCCGCAGGACCAGCTCGCGGATCGCACGTGCCTCCAGCTTACTTTTGCTCATGGCAGCCACCTGACGCGCTCTGCGCGCGGGTCTGGGGTGAAGGGGAAAGGGCTTGCCCATTCCCTTCCAAGGTGCGTTTGGCGTAGCCACACGCGTAACCTTGCTCTCTCTCTTCTTGGGGCACACGAAGGCTATTCATGGATTGCCGCCTGATCGGATCAAAGTGCTTGTCAGCTCTCCGATCAAACTGTCCAGGACAGCTATCTGTCTGCTTTCCTTTCGGGCCAGCCCTGCAAAAGAAGCGGCTGCATTGTTCCTTCCAAAGGGGCCATCCCTCTGCGAATTTCGATCTGCCACGATCAGGCAAAGCGCGGTCTTCACCTCTCCGATTTGGTCGCATCTCTCTCGCCACAACCGGCTTGAAATGCCAAGTTCATAGGCCCGGTCATGCGCAGCCTTTACGATCGCTTGCCAGTCGGGCGGACCACCGCAGGCATACAGATCAATGTACTCGGCCAACTGTGGTCCAGTCAGCAGCCGGGCGTGAGTTGGGCTGGTTTTCAACCGGCGTTCTTCCGTAGGCTTCGCAGCCATACGAGTTTTGTTTTTCCTTTCCTTGTTCGTATTGAGTCGGACATTTTCGTCTGACCCGACGGTCATGTTTGGCTGACTGCAATCCGTCGAAAAATCGGAAAGTACGGCTTCCAGTGCTTCAGCAACTTCCTGCATTTTGGCGATGCCGGTGAGTTCTCCTGGCCGACGACGGGGCAGGATAGAGGTTGCAGCATCATCAGCATCCGCATTGCCCAGCTCCCGGATTTGCCGGAACAGTCCTTGAATATGCTGACGGAGACGCTTGTGATCCTCGTCGATTTGCATCTGGCGACTGACCAGCGAACGAACATATTCAGCCTGTTCGATCAGCGGGGCGAGGTTGATACCTGCCGCGCGTTTGATGACACCATCAACACGGTCGCCCGACCGGCTTTTACGTTCGGGATAGGTGCGACGGATCAAACCCGCCCCGACAAGCTCGGCCTCAATCCGTCCAACCTGCCGTTTCGATAGCCCAAAGGTTTGGGCAAGGCGTTCCAATGAATGCCAGATCGCACAGATCCTACCTTGCGCGAAGTCTGAGGCTTGGCAGTTGTCGATGGCGAAGACCAGATATTCAATCGCACCTTTTGACAGGCCAAGCGAAACTCTGGCCCGCTTGAGAAATCGCTTCAGTTGGTAGGGTGAGATGTCTGAGGGGAGCCCTCCGTGTACAAGGCGAACGCTCATGATGCACCACCTGAGAACCAACGACAGCCTTGAATGCTGGTTGCTTTGACAGCGGTTCTTGAGGTACTGTATTCCCGAAAGCTGGACGCTTTTGTTTTAGATTTGATCCCGGTTTCGGTTGCCGCCGAGCCGGGATTTTTCTTTTGGGATAGACACGAGGTGTGTCCCACTTCGGCGGCTAACCTATTGTTCCTTAAAGCCTCGCAAGTGCTATGTGTGTCCCGCAAGCTTCGTTGTTTTTGCTTCCTTTTTCTGCGATTCTCGGCGTTCTGCCGGGGTCACCATTTTTGGTCTGAAACGCTCAGCAATTAATGCATCCTGCGCTCCGGGGTGGACCAGTGAAATCGTAGCGTGTTTCGTCCAGCCTCCGATCTTGCAGCCAGACAGAAGCCCGCAAATAGAATACCTGTTCTGAAACCGAAAAAGGCAGCCCATGGGGCTGCCCTCACGCTGAAACCAAGAAGGTAACTTACAAACTGGCGTCGAGCGCTGCGAGAATCACGTCACCCATTTCTGTGGTGCTGATCGGTGTGCCGCCTTCTGGGCCCATCAGGTCGGCAGTGCGCGCGCCGTCGGCCAGAACCTTCTCGACGGCTTTTTCCAGCCGTGTGGCCTCGTCACCGTGGTCGAAGGAGTAACGCAGTGCCATGGCAAAGCTCAGGATGCAGGCGATCGGGTTTGCCTTGCCCTGACCTGTGATGTCAGGCGCAGAGCCGTGCACGGGTTCGTACATCGCCTTGGGGCGGCCATCTGCGTTCGGTGCCCCCAGTGACGCCGATGGGAGCATGCCCAAGGAGCCGGTCAGCATTGCGGCGCAGTCTGACAGGATGTCACCGAAAAGGTTGTCCGTGACAATAACGTCGAACTGCTTGGGTGCGCGGACCAGCTGCATGGCACCGTTGTCGGCATACATGTGGCTCAGCTCGACATCGGGATAATCCTCGTCGTGGACTTTCTGAACAACTTCGCGCCACAGGATGCCGCTTTCCATGACGTTGGCTTTTTCCATGGAGCAGACTTTGTTGTTGCGCTTGCGGGCCAGCTCGAACGCGGAACGCGCGACGCGGTCGATCTCGCTTTCGGTGTAGCGCTGGGTGTTGACGCCTACACGTTCGTTGCCTTCTTCGAAGATGCCTCGTGGTTCTCCGAAGTAGACGCCTGAGGTCAGCTCGCGGACGATCATGATATCCAGACCCGCGACCAGTTCGGGCTTGAGTGAGGAGAAATCAGCCAGCGCGTCGAAGCATTGGGCGGGGCGCAGGTTGGAAAACAGATCCATCTCTTTGCGCAAGCGCAGCAGGCCGCGTTCTGGTTTCAGGCTGAAGTCCAGATCATCGTATTTTGGGCCGCCAACAGCACCGAGCAGAACAGCATCGGCTTCCAGCGCGCGCGCCATGGTATCATCGTGCAATGGTGTGCCGTGTGCGTCGTAAGCGGCACCGCCCACCAGATCGTGTTCAACATCAAATTTGAGATCCCGCTTTTCGCCGAACCAGTCGATGATACGGGTGACCTCGTTCATCACCTCTGGGCCGATGCCGTCACCGGCTAGGATCAACAGGGTAGGATTGGCCATGGGATGCTCCTTGAAAATATCTATCTGACGCGGCGTAGCGTGATGGCGGCAAAGGGTCAAGAACGGCTAGGGGCGCAGATCCACCCAGACAAGGGAATGACGGCTGGCGGCAGGGTCCGCCACGATCTGTGCATCTTCTATAATCCAGTCCGAGGATGGCAGGATATAGTCGACGCGCATCGGCCCGGTCTGGTCCCAGTTTACGGTTGGTCTTTTTGGAAGCGGGTCCTGAAGTCTGGGGTGGTCCAATAGTCGACGCATCGCCTCCCCGCGCCCATTCCCCCGTTCTGGATCAAGGTTGGAATCGCCAAGCAGGACAAAGCGTGCCGTTGGCGGCGTGCCGATGATCCCTTCCAAATGCTGATACCAGAAGGCTGTTTCATCGTGGTTGCGCTTTCCGTTTCGGTCTTCGGGTCCATCAAAGACCGGAGGTGACGCATGGTATGTGAGTAGCGTGACAACGCCAAGGGTGGGGTGCCGGACAGGCACGCTCCAATGCCCGTGAGATGACAGGCGCTGGATGGCGAGAGCCTCAGTTGACGGGAAGGGCTCGTCGTTCTTTTCAGGGAGTATAGCATCCGGAAGGTCGCGCCACAGGAGCCCCGAGAAATCGGTGACGTCTTCAGATATGATGGGATAGCGGGACAGCACTGCCATGCTGCCTTGACCGTAAAAGCGGCCATATCCCTGGGCATCTCCGGCACCGCCAAGCTTGCCGTCCCCGTCCAGATCAAGATCGGTCATAAGACCGGCGTTGGGTTTTGCGGAGAAGTGGTATGGCATCTCGTGCCCCTTCTTTGCCAGCGACGCTGAAAAAGCAGTTAGGGCTGTGAGGTGCAGGTCGTAATCGACGCCTTGCAACACCAGTAGATCGGGTTTTGCGTTTGTGATTTGACCCAATACTGCGGCCAACTGTGGGTCTTTATCCGCAAGGACATCGCGTAAAAGAAGGCCCGGCCCCTTGCGCCCCAATTCTGTGTTGAAGGTTGCCACCCGCAGGATGTCGGCCATCCCGGTGGTGCCGAGACAAAGCAACAGCGCCAGTACCAGATAGATCAGGCGGCTTGATAGCCGTTCTCTGCATCGGCGCTTGCATAGGTCCGGCGACGCTTCTCTTCGATCATCTCCGCGACGCGGCCCATGGCAATACCGCGCATAATCATGCTTGCAGGTAGGAAGGCCCATGCGCTGAGTGTCCAGATCAAGGTTTGCGGGTTTTGCAACGTGATCGGTTCTACCAGATCAGCCGCCGCTTTGACCACTGCGGGAATGAGAAAGGGCAGTAGAAAGCCAAGCGCGATGTTGACGCGTGCATCCCGTTGCAGGCGTTCCAGCACATCGCCACCCGCTGTAGGGTCGAACAGAGGCAGGTTTACCCAGACGTTAAAAGCACCCTGCCGCGCGGGCCAACCAAGAATGCGTACAAGAACAAGAAACGCAGCCATTGCGACCAGTGACACCAGATACGAGATACCGGCCGCCGTGCGCACAATGGAAATAAGGCCGGGATCGGAATCCGCAGGCAACATCAGCACCACAAGGCGAACTGGTGAATACGGGAAATCAATCGCGTTGCCGATGATTGTGCCAAGTGAGGTCAAGCCATTTGTAAGAAGCGACGGATCGGTCTGACCCTTGATGATCAGGCTCAGCATGAGGACCGTGCAGGCCAGTGCGACGACCCGCAATCTGTTGAACGGAGGCGCATCGCGGAATTCGACGATGCTGGGGAAATTGGAGTTGTACTCAACGAAGGTCAGAAAGCCCGCGAGCATGGCGGCCAGTGCCGTGATCTGGCTGGTATCGCTCGCAACTCCCGGCACCAAAAGCGCGGGTATTGCAATTAACAAAGCCACTATTAGGCCACGCGCTGCCGCGCCTGTCATCCGTCCGATCACTCTTGTACCCTTCCAAACTGGCCAGACGCGATACGGTGCCGCGAACTTGTTCCAACTTGTTGCCCCCAAGGTGTGCAGGGGCCTGCCTCATTTCTGCCCAATTTGTGCCTTCTTTCCGCCCGACGCTCAAGCCTGTTGGTTAACGTTTGCTGTCAAGTGGGGCGTTTTGAAGGAGGGGGTGGTGCGTTCTTGCATCAATAGGCGGGCAAAAAAACGGCACATCCCCATATCTTGTGGGCGCACCAATGGCGCCCACAAGGTTCTCGTTTAACGTGTATTAATCAACGCCCTTGATAGGCAAAGTTTCAGACCCAAGGACGGCTTTGGGCTGCTTTAGATTCAAACGCGTCGATTGATGGTGCTTTTTCCATTGTCAGGCCAATATCGTCCAAGCCATTCATCAGGCAGTGCTTTTTGAACGCATCAATCTCGAAGGAGAACGTCTCGCCTTCTGATGTCGTTACCGTCTGTGCATCAAGATCAATCGTCATCCGTGCGTTGGCACCTTTTTCCGCATCTTTCATCAGAACGTCGACGACGTCTTGTGGCAGAGCGATGGGCAGGATGCCGTTCTTGAAGCAGTTGTTGTAAAAAATATCTGCATAGCTCGGCGCAATAACGCAGGTGATGCCAAAATCGGCGATCGCCCATGGCGCGTGTTCACGAGAGGAGCCGCAGCCAAAGTTGTCACCCGCGACAAGGATCTGTGCCTCGCGGTACTGCGGCTTGTTCAGCACGAAGTCCGGGTTTTCGTTGTGATCATCGTCATAGCGCATCTCCTCAAAGAGGTTCACGCCAAGACCGGATCGTTTGATGGTTTTAAGAAACTGCTTGGGGATGATCATATCGGTGTCGATATTGATCAGCGGCATGGGGGCCGCAATCCCTGTCAGAGTGGTAAACTTGTTCATTGGATTTCTCCTGAAATCGGGACACCAAAACGTTTGGTGCTAGGATTTGGTTGTGTGTCGCAGATCGAACCGGAGCGGGGAGTGCTGCTCATCCAGCTTCCGGCAGCCTTAGCCATCGCTGGCAAAGGCGTTTTGAAAAGGATGGACGAGCGTTTGCTCACATCAGGTCCCGCACGTCCGTCAGCTTGCCGGTAACAGCCGCCGCCGCCGCCATTGCAGGCGACATCAGGTGTGTCCGTCCACCGCGGCCCTGACGGCCTTCGAAGTTGCGGTTCGACGTCGCTGCGCAGCGTTCGCCCGGAGCAAGCTGGTCAGGGTTCATCGCCAGACACATGGAGCAACCCGCAAGGCGCCATTCAAAGCCTGCTTCCTTGAAGATATCTGCAAGGCCTTCTTCTTCGGCCTGAGCGCGGACAACGCCCGACCCCGGCACGACCATCGCGCGAATGCCTTCTTTTTTCTTTTTGCCTTTAAGGATGGCTGCAGCGGCGCGCAGATCTTCGATCCGGCCATTGGTGCATGACCCGATGAATACCGCATCAATTTCAACATCACTGAGCGGCGTTCCTGCGGTCAGACCCATGTATTCGAGCGAGCGTTCCGCCGCATTGACCTTGCCACCTTTGAATTCGGTCGGGGACGGTACGTTTGCGGTGATCGGCAGAACGTCTTCGGGCGATGTGCCCCAAGTCACAACCGGCGCGATGTCTTCGCCGCTGATCGTGATGACTTTGTCCCAATGCGCATCGTCATCGGAATAAAGTGTTTTCCACCAGTTCATAGCTGCTTCCCACTGGGCACCCTTCGGCGCATGTGGACGGCCGTTGCAATATTCGAACGTCTTTTCGTCCGGTGCAATCAGGCCTGCGCGTGCGCCACCTTCGATTGCCATGTTACAAACGGTCATGCGGCCTTCCATCGACAGATCGCGGATCGCTTCGCCGCAGTATTCGATGACATAGCCGGTGCCGCCCGCTGTGCCGGTGACACCAATCACAGACATGGTGATATCTTTGGCGGTCACACCAGGGCGCAGCTTGCCGGTGATTTCGACCTTCATGTTTTTTGATTTCTTCTGGATCAGCGTTTGCGTGGCCAGAACGTGCTCAACTTCCGAAGTGCCGATACCGTGGGCCAGTGCACCGAAGGCGCCGTGCGTCGCGGTGTGGCTATCACCACAAACAACGGTCATGCCGGGCAATGTCCAACCCTGCTCGGGGCCGACGATGTGCACGATGCCCTGACGGATGTCGGATACCGGGTAATAGTGAACGCCAAAATCTTTCGCATTCTTGTCGAGCGCCTCAACCTGAATACGGCTGTCTTCGGTCATGGTGGCCGCATTTGCGCGGTCCAGCGTAGTCGGCACGTTGTGGTCCGGCACGGCGATGGTCTTATCGGGTGCGCGAACGGAGCGACCCGTCATGCGCAGGCCTTCGAACGCCTGAGGCGAGGTCACTTCGTGAACGAGGTGGCGGTCGATATAGAGCAGGCAGGTGCCATCATCGGCTTCGTGCGCGACATGCGCATCCCAGATTTTATCATAGAGCGTTTTGGGGGACATAGGTCCTCTCCCGTTTTGTTGAGTGAATAGAGTCAGCAAAGAAGGGGCCGCGCGGGCGGCTGCAGGCAGATTATAGTCGGGCCAACACACTATGGGTTGCACCGAAGAACCGTTCACGCAGGCGTATGCGATCACTTGAGTCGAAAATCTGTTTCATGTTGTCCCAGATACCTGTCGAACGGTTTTGCCGCAAGGGTTGAAGGGTTGCAGGTGCAGGGAAGCCGTGCAACGCTTCGTGCTAAAAGGAGCCTCCATGCAAGACGCCACTGATCCGTTTGCGGAGTTTCTGACTAGCCTACAGGGCATCTGGATCAACGTTGTGTCGTTCATGTCGGGGATGCTTGCACCCGGCTGGCGGCAAAATCAGGTGTTCATCTTGCTGGGGTTAGCCGTTCTGGCGTGGCTTTTGCACCGTGGCACCGGTGTCATGCTGGAAAACTGGGTCCGCTCGCGCGAAGGCTGGGCGAAGTGGCAGTTACGTTTCATCGTCCAGATTAAAAGACGTCTTGGTCTAATGTGGTTCGCCGCTCTGGCCGGTCTTGTCTATGCGGTGATGCAGAATATTACATGGCCGTCGCGGTCCTATCTGATCGGGTTGGCGGCAACCTTGGCGGCGGTTTACGTGCTGGTCGCCTTTGCCGCACGGCTTGTGCGCAACCGCCCGCTGCGCCGCATCGTAACGTGGGCGATGTGGATATATGCGACGCTTTACATGTTGAACGTCTCTGATGATGTGGCGGGCTTCATGGATGGCATGGCGATCACTGTTGGCGATTTCAGGCTGTCACTTTTGACCCTGATCACCGCGCTTGTCGTGATCGGTGTGCTGCTCACCATGGCGCGGGTGGTCAGTCAGGCTTCGGCCAGCACAATCCGCAAGAACGATGACATTAGTCCCTCAATGCAGGTGCTGGCGGTCAAGGGTGTGCAACTCGCCCTCTACGGCATCGCTTTCTATATGGGCGTCAAAGCCGTTGGTATTGATCTGACAGGGTTGGCCGTGCTGTCGGGTGCGATTGGTGTGGGCCTTGGTTTCGGTTTGCAAAAGGTCGTCTCGAACCTTGTGTCGGGTGTGATCATTCTGCTCGATAAGTCGATTAAACCGGGTGACGTGATTTCCTTGGGCGAAACCTTTGGCTGGATCCAGACATTGGGTGCCAGATACGCCTCCGTGGTGACGCGGGACGGCAAAGAATACCTGATACCGAACGAAGACCTGATCACAGGGCAGGTGGTCAACTGGTCCCACTCCGATGATTTTGTCCGGCTCGATATCTATTTCGGGACAGCCTATGGCGATGACCCGCATGCGGTTAGGAAGATGGCCATCGCTGCGGCAACCAGCGTTGACCGTGTGCTAAGTTTCAAACCGCCAGTCTGCCATATCGTGGGGTTTGGCGACAGCTCTGTGGACTACATCCTGCGGTTCTGGATCAAGGACCCGACAGGCGGTTTGACGAATATCCGCGGCAACGTCTACCTCGCGCTTTGGGATACGTTTCAGGAAAACGGTATTTCCATCCCCTTCCCCCAACGCGAAGTTCTGTTGTTGGAAGATAGCAAGTTGGCCGTATCCAAGCCGCAAACAGATGCGACATCTGGCTGACTTGATCGGTCAGCATTCAGAGGTAGTTTCCGTTGTCAGGTGAACATAACGGAAAGCAGGACATGACAGCGACAAATTCGGTGGTCCTCATCCTTGGCAGTGGACCTAATGTCCTTGAGGCGCAGAAGTGGCCGAAGGAGTGGTTTGATTCCATCGTCGTGGTGAACAACGCATGGCGCGTCCGGCCTGACTGGGACGTTCTGGTTTTTCCCGAAGATTTCCCAGCGGATCGAAAGCCGCCCGCCCCCGCAGCAGGGCAAGTCTGGATCGAGGCGGATGCCTTTGTGCCGGCGCAGAACCACTTTGGTGGGTTCATCATGGCGGGTGCTACGATGGCTTACACTACCGCTTATTGGGCGCTGCATCACCTGCGGCCGCGGGTAATGGCGTTTATGGGATGTGACATGACCTATGCCGAAACGGGTGCCACCCATTTTTACGGGACCGGAACGGCAGACCCTTTGCGCGCTGACATCTCTTTGCGCGATCTTGGCGCAAAATCTGCCCGTCTTGCGGTGCTTGCTGCGCAGCAAGGTTGTGCATGTGTAAACCTGTCCAAAGCGCCTTCAGCTTTACTGTTTGAACGTGCCGATGCGGATGGGCTGCGGAAGAGCGGTGTCTCACGAGTATTTCAGCCTGACAGGGTCAAAGCCTTACAAGAGAGGGAAAGCGCGCTTGGATATACGACACCGGACGGTCGTTATTTGAACGATGCGGCTGTCTGGGACATGGGTGCGCTGGCTGAAATCGATCAGGGGTGGCGAGGCTTGCTGCGAAAATAGAGCCGTAGAGGAGGCGGAACTGCCATCAGTCGGGGCGCGTTGATCGGTCAAAGGAGTTATCCATGACCAATACAATCGTTTTGAAAGAAATCAGTCCCGTTACACACGACACACATCGTTACATCTTCAGTAAACCGCAGGATTTGCCATTCGAGGCAGGTCAGGCGGCCGAACTGGCGATCAATTCAGACGGCTGGCGTGAAGAGGGTCGCCCATTTACCTTCACGTCATTGCCGGAAGACATCAATCTGGAGTTCGTGATCAAAAGCTATCCGGACCACGATGGTGTCACCGAGCAGCTGCCACAGTTGAGACCGGGGTCGACAGTCACGCTAGACGGACCGTTTGGAGCTATCAACGATCAGGGTCCGGGTGTTTTCCTCGCTGCGGGTGCAGGTGTCACACCGTTTATCTCGATCCTTCGGGCACGCGCACGATCAGGCAACCTTTCAGGTTGCAAGCTGATCTACTCCAACAAAACAGAAGCAGACATCATTCTGCGCGCAGAATTTGAAGCCATGCAGGGTCTTGAGACGGTCTTTACTGTTACCAAAGAAGACAGCGATCAGGTGAAAAGCGAAAAGATCGACAAGGCTTTCCTCAAAGAACACATCGACGACTTTGGGCAAAAATTCTATCTATGCGGCCCGGGCGGGTTTGTGGATGATGTCCGTGATGCGCTGCAAGCGTTGGGCGCACAAAAATCGGACATAATCACCGAAGAAGGCTGGTGATGTCACACTGCGGCACCATGGCTGGTTGCTGTCATTGAATTGTCGCGTTGGGATTGTTATTCTAAGGACATTCCCAGCGCCCCCTGTGATGGCGGCGTAACTTAAGGAGGACAATGTCCTGTCAATTCAAAGACACGCAGATGTATCTGCGACTCACGGAGCAACGCTGATGGCGGGTGCTTCTGATATGACTTCAAGCGATGCCCTCTTGGCGCGCATTCTCACCACCCTCGAAGAAGACAAGGCCGAAGATATCGTGCAGATTGATTTGCAGGGTAAGACAGAGATCGGTGACTATATGGTCATCTGTTCCGGTCGTTCGACGCGGCAGGTTTCCGCGATCTCTGAGAAGCTTGCGCAGATGGTCAAGGATGAGTTTGGCCGGTCCCCCAAGACCGAAGGCAAAGACATCGGCGACTGGGTTCTGATCGACACCGGTGATGTGCTGGTACATGTCTTCCGTCCGGAAGTGCGCGAGTTCTATCAACTCGAAAAGATGTGGATGGACGGCGGCGAAGTCGCGGCACCGCAAAGCTGATTCCGGTCCAGCGCGGTGCGTGTTCATATCTGCGCTGTAGGACGGCTGCGGGCCAGTCCTGAAAAAGAGCTTATAGACGACTATCTTAAACGATTTGATCGCACGGGCAGGGCTTTGGGCCTTGGTCCGGCGCAAGTCGTTGAGGTAGAAGATAAAAAAGGTGGCGGTATGTCGGCTGAGGCTGCCTTGCTGGACCGCGCTGTGCCTTCGGGTTCCCTGATCTGCATTCTGGACGAGCGTGGCAAAGTGGAATCCTCTCCGGACTTTGCGAATAGAATGGCAGGTTGGCGCGACACAGGGCGCGGCGATTTGGCCTTCGTGATCGGCGGTGCAGACGGCATTGATCCGGCTTTTCGCAAGCGAGCCGACCATGCGGTATCTTTCGGGAAAATGGTTTGGCCACACATGATGGTCCGCGTGATGCTTTCAGAGCAGCTCTATCGTGCGGCATCCATCCTCTCCGGCGGCCCCTATCATAGAACCTGACGCTACTTCAGAGTGATCTTCTTGATCTGGCTGCTCCAACCCGTCAGATTATCACTGGCCTGAATCCCGACCTCTGTTATGCCGGAGGGGATTTCAACGCCGGATAGCGACCGCGTGAATGGTTGTTCGTTGGTGTGTGGATGCGCGAGGTTGCGTGTACCGAGCACGTTTCCATCATTGTCTACGACCCGCCAACTGTCGGCATAATGATCCCAGCCGGTATCACCGTGCAGCAGCGTGACATCAAACGTCCAGTATGCCCCCGACTTTTTAGCGGTGGCTTCCTGGATTTCAGGGGCGTCCGCAAATGCCGGAACGGCGAATGCAGCGCAAAGAGCGAGGGCGGAAATGCAGCGAATGTACATGATAATACCTAGCGGTTAATATCAGGGTATATAATCCACTGTACTACTTTTCCAAGAGGATGCTACGCGAATGTGATGCGAATTCGCGCCGCCAGATCACGAAAAGTGTTAAAATTGCACCAGCAATCAGCGGCAATGCGCCAGCAAGCCAACACAAACTGGCCATCGCAAAGTAGACTGCCCTGAGACCCCTATTAAAGCTCTGCGCCGCGGTGATATTGATGGCAGCGGCCTTGTCAGCCATCGGGATGGCTTGTGGGTCTGTTACTTCATTGGGGACAGCAGCCATTAGGACCGAACAATAGCCGAATAGACGGTTGGACCACACGAACTTCAAGAAAGCATTGGTGAGAAAGAAAACAACGAGCAAGAGTTTGATTTCCCATACAATATCTGGCTGTTGGGTGAGCGTTATGTCCTTGGCGACCTCGCTGAGTGTATTGGCGTTGCCGATGAGGGCCAGCGTCGCACCGATCGCAATCATGCTGGTTGATGCAAAGAACGTCGTCGCTTGTCGCAGATTACCCATGGTTTGGGCGTCAAAAATACGCGGTTGCCGGGTGATCATCTCGCGCATCCACGCCCGGCGATAGTCTGCCATCACCTTTGACACGGACGGGTTTTTGACTGTGCTCCGCTCGATGCGCCAGCCGATCAACAACCAAAGCGCAAAAATCAGGCCGACGGCAGCCATATCCAGCGGTGAAAACAGAGCAATGCGTTCGGACCAGTTCATGTTACCGTTCTAGCTAGATGAGAAGATTGTTGCCAGCGCCCATAATTGGTAATATTAGTTTACCAAAGCTTCCATGTGGTGCCCGAGGAGAAGAGATATGGAAATGCCTGTCCCGAATGCCGGTGTGCTTGCAAAGAAAGCCCGCGTGGTCGCGCGCCTGCTGGAAGTTCTTCCGGCAGATGCCGTGATCCACGAAGAGCGCGAGACAAAAGCATATGAATGTGACGCGCTGACGGCATACAGGTGCCCGCCGATGGTGGCTGTGCTGCCGTCGTCTACCCAGGAGGTGTCGGATATCCTGCGCATTTGTCATCAGGAGATGGTGCCGGTCGTGCCGCGGGGGTCGGGTACATCGCTTGCGGGGGGCGCGTTGCCGACAGCCGATTGCGTCATTCTGGGCGTTGCCCGGATGGCGGACGTGATCGAGACTGACTACGACAACAGGCTCATCCGGGTACAGACGGGGCGTACCAATCTGAGTGTGACCGGTGCGGTAGAGGCCGACGGCTTTTTCTACGCCCCTGATCCGTCTTCGCAACTTGCCTGCGCTATCGCGGGCAACATCGCGATGAATTCGGGTGGCGCGCATTGCCTCAAATACGGTGTGACCACCAACAACTTGATGGGCGTCACCATGGTCATGATGGACGGAGAGGTTGTCGAGATCGGCGGCGGTCATCTGGACGCGGGTGGTCTGGATCTGCTGGGCCTGATCTGCGGGTCCGAGGGACAGCTGGGTGTTGTAACTGAGGCAACGTTGCGGATTTTGCCAAAGCCTGAGGGCGCGCGGCCTGTTCTGATCGGTTTTGATGACAACGAAGTCGCGGGGGAGTGTGTTTCTGATATCATCAAGGCGGGTGTTTTGCCGGTTGCGATCGAATTTATGGATCGGCCCTGCATTGAAGCGACCGAGGCTTTTGCAAAAGCCGGATACCCGATGTGCGAATCGCTGTTGATTGTCGAGGTTGAAGGATCGGATGCTGAAATCGACCATCAATTGGGCCTGATCATGGATATTGCCCGAAAGCATAATCCGGTCGAGCTTCGCGAAAGCAAATCAGCCGAGGAAAGTGCAAAAATCTGGTTGGGTCGCAAGTCTGCTTTCGGCGCGATGGGGCAAATCAATGATTATATGTGTCTGGACGGGACCATCCCTGTCAGCGCGCTTCCTATGGTTTTGCGCCGCATCGGTGAAATGTCAGAGGAATTCGGCCTGAAGGTTGGCAACGTTTTTCATGCGGGTGATGGCAACATGCATCCGCTCATTCTGTTTGATGCGAACAAACCCGGAGATTTGGAGCTGTGCGAGGAATTCGGCGCTGAAATCCTAAAACTCTGTGTAGAAGTTGGTGGCTGCCTGACCGGTGAGCACGGTGTCGGTATTGAAAAGCGCGATCTTATGCACGTGCAATACGGCACCGCAGATCTTGAGGCGCAGATGGCGGTCAAGGACGTGTTTGATCCAGGCTGGCTGTTGAACCCCGCCAAAGTTTTCCCGCTGGACGCATCCGATAGTCGCCGAGAGCTTGCGATCGCCGCAGAATAAGTCAAACCCGCGCATCCACCCGGAGTGGATCGACAAAAGGCCCGTTGAGATGACGATCAGCACCGAAAAAGAACTGTCCGACTTCGTTGCAACCGCTTCAGGCCCGCTTTGCGTGCGCGGCGGCAATACCAGAGGAATGGTGCAGGATGGCACGCCTTTGTCGGTGGCAAAACTGTCGGGGATCACGCTTTACGAACCCGGTGCGCTGACAATGGTCGCGCAGGCAGGCACGCCAGTCGCCACTGTTCAAAAAGCTTTGGCGAAGGAGAACCAGCGGCTTGCATTTGAGCCGATGGATTACCGCGGTCTGATCGGCAGCAAAGGAACGCCGACAATTGGCGGTGTCTTTGCAACCAACACAAGCGGTCCCCGCCGCATATCTGTGGGGGCCGCGCGGGACTTCCTTTTGGGGGTCCGCTTTGTCGATGGTCAGGGTGCCATCGTCAAGAATGGCGGGCGCGTTATGAAGAATGTGACAGGCTACGATCTGGTCAAGCTGATGGCAGGGTCATACGGTACGTTGGGCGTCCTGAGCGAAGTATCGTTCAAAGTGTTGCCCCGCCCGGAGACACAGGCAAGTCTGGTGCTGCACGGCCTGACGGACACTGATGCAGTTGCCGCGATGAGCCGCGCGATGGGTAGCCCGTTCGAGGTCAGCGGCGCGGCACACAATCCGAAGTCCGAGCAAAGCGTGCTGCGCGTCGAAGGTTTTGAAGACAGTGTCTCTTACCGGATCGAACAGCTTAAATCGCTCTTGAAGAACAATGCCCCAGAGATGTCTGTGCTCGACAGCAAGGCTTCGGCGGCTTTTTGGGATACGCAGCGGGACGTCAGCGCGTTTCACGGGGTTGATGGCGATATCTGGCGCGTATCGTGCAAGCCGTCGGACGCACCGGCGTTGGCCGCAGCAGCAGGTGGCGCGGCGCATCTCTTAGATTGGGCCGGAGGTTTGATTTGGCTTCGGATGCCCGAAGGATGTGACCTACGCGGTAGATTGGGCGCATTTGATGGCCATGCCACGCTGATCAAAGCCTCTCGCTCCACCAAGGAGCGGTTGGGCATGTTCCACACAGAAAGCAAAGGTGTGGCCAAGCTCACAGCCGGTTTGCGAGCAAGGTTCGATCCGCGCGGGGTCTTCAATCCGGGACTGATGGATGCCGCCGCATGATTTTGGTCCTGCTGTTTGTTGTCTTTTTTGTCGGTGGGCCACTTATTTTCCGGACACTTACGCGCTCAAGACCCGCCGTCTTGCAGCAACGTAAGCTTGCTATCATCACCGCGGTTCTGGCTGTATCGGGATTGGCGCTTCGCTATGGGTTTGCCGAGTATTGGGGGCGTAGCGTTTTGCTGACTGTCCTTAGTATCGCGTTGATATGGTTCGCCTGGATCGGTGTGCTTGCCTACGGAGCGCAGGCTTTGCGGCTGGCCGACAGCCGCCATCAGATGCGCCGCTGGACTGGCGTCATCGGTGCCGCCGGCACGACGATGCCGTGGTTCGGACTTGCCTCGGCCAACATGGTTCAGGGCTGACCGTCATTTACTCAATCTAGTTTCGCGGAGTTCTCATGCAGACAACATTCACAGAAAAGCAGATGGCCGATCCCGCGATTAAGCGCAGCAACGAGATTCTGCGGTCGTGCGTCCATTGCGGTTTCTGCACTGCAACCTGTCCTACCTATCAGGTTCTCGGAGACGAGCTGGATAGTCCAAGAGGGCGCATCTATCTGATCAAGGACATGCTGGAAAACGAACGCGTGCCGGATGAAAAGACGGTCAAACATATCGACCGTTGCCTATCTTGTTTGGCCTGCATGACAACTTGTCCTTCAGGCGTGCATTACATGCATCTTGTTGATCATGCGCGGGAATATATCGATCAGAAGTATAAGCGCCCCGTAACGGACCGGCTGCTGCGTTGGATTCTGGCGCGTATTCTGCCGTACCCGATGCGGTTCCGCGTGGCGCTGCTGGGTGCCAAAATCGGGCGGCCGTTTGCACGTTTGATGCCGGATGCGCGACTGCGTGCAATGCTGGAAATGGCTCCGAAGGCGATCCCTCCGGTTAGCCGGAATGACGATCCGCAAAGCTTCGCGCCGGAAGGCCCAAGGCGCAAACGCGTCGCCTTGATGACCGGTTGTGCGCAAAAGGCACTGAACACGGACATCAATGATGCGACGATCCGGTTGCTTAGGCGGATGGGCTGTGAGGTTGTGGTAGCAGAGGGTGCGGGATGCTGTGGCGCCTTGACCCATCACATGGGTAAGACAAGCGAAAGCCATGCGACGGCGGCCAAAAACATCCGCGCGTGGTGTGATGAAATGGATGGCGACGGGCTTGATGCGATTGTTATCAATACTTCCGGTTGCGGCACTACGGTCAAGGATTACGGCCACATGTTCCGCAATGATCCATTGGCCGAAGATGCGGCGCGGGTATCCGCCATCGCCAAGGATGTCTCTGAAGTGTTGATCGAGCTGGGTAATGACACGCCAGACGAAGAAGCCGCCCGTCCGGCCAAAGACAAGATCGCAGGAATCGATCAACATCAACCCCGTGACACCCTGCCTGAAGGCATGGTTGTCGCCTATCACGCGGCCTGTTCGCTCCAGCATGGTCAACAGATCAAGACTTATCCGAAGGATCTATTGAAGAAGGCGGGCTTTACCGTGGTGGAGCCTGCAGACCCGCATCTTTGCTGTGGATCAGCGGGTACGTATAACCTGATGCAACCGGAGATTTCCGGACAGCTGAAGGAGCGAAAGGTCCGCACGCTGATGGCCAAGAACCCCGATGTTATCGCAGCGGGCAACATCGGGTGTATGATGCAGATCGGATCAGCAGCGACAGTGCCGATCGTGCACACGGTCGAGCTGTTGGATTGGGCAAGTGGGGGGCCCAAGCCACCCGCACTGAGCGGCGGATCGGCGCCTTTAGACCAAATTCCTAGGCTGCGTTAACCAGTCTGCCCTAATTTTGCCGCAAGTTCTGGATATCCGCTAGGTCTGATTAAAGCGGGGACATTCTGTGCGGGCTTGGGCGGCTTTTACATTTGTTGCGATGGCTATCGCATCTGCCGGGTTTGCACAGGATGCAGGCCTGAAACGCTTGGATACGGGCGTTGATGCCCGCGCGTGGGAAGCAGTTGGGCGATTGGATATCGGCGGCACGGGCTTTTGTACCGGTGCCTTGATCGCGCCACGTTTGGTGCTGACTGCTGCGCATTGTTTATATGATCGGGAGACCAAGCAGCGTATCGATCACGGCGAGGTGCAGTTTCTGGCGGGTTGGCGTAACGGTCGTGCTGGCGCTTATCGCGACATACGTCGCGCAGTGGTACACCCCGAATTTGTCTATGACGGCGATGTATCCTCTGATCGGGTGCGCAACGATCTGGCACTGCTTGAGCTGCAACGCCCGATCCGCAACACGACGATCAAACCGTTCAATACCTCTTCGCGCCCCCGACCGGGAGATTCAGTTGGTGTTGTAAGCTATGCCAAGGATCGCTCTGAATCGCCCGCGCTTCAGGAAGTCTGCAAGGTGCTCGCACAACAAGAGGGCGTTCTGGTCACTTCCTGTTCTGTCGATTTTGGTTCTAGCGGTGCGCCCATCTTCAGCTTTCAGGAAGGTGAGCCCCAGATCGTTTCAGTCGTTTCTGCCAAGGCCGAGGTCGATGGACAGCGTGTTTCACTTGGCACGGCACTGGGTGCCACTTTGGCGGTACTGCAAGCTGAACTGGTCGCCGGAAAAGGCGTTTTTCAGGATGAGGGCCCGCGGCGTAAGCGGGTTTTGGTAGGGCAGACCAATAATCAAACAGGTGCGAAGTTTATAAAACCATGATGAAACTCGGAATGATCTGCGCCGTTTTGTGTGTGGCCTTTACGGCCCCTCTTGCCGCGCAATCAAGCAAGCTGCGCGCGCTGGATACCAAGAATGATGCATTAGCATGGGAAGCCGTCGGCCGGCTTGATATCGGTCCTTCCGGGTTCTGCACAGGCACGCTGATTGCACCCGATCTGGTTCTGACGGCAGCGCATTGTGTCTTTCACAAACCTTCTGGGGCAAAGGTGCTACCGAAGGAGTTGACCTTTCAAGCGGGGCTGACACATGGTCAGGCAGCTGCAAAACGCGGTGTGGCACAGATTGAAGCGCATACCGGCTATACGCCGGGGCAATCCCATAACCTGCAGAACGTTCGACACGATATCGCACTGGTGCGGTTGGCAAAGCCTATCCCGACGCATGAGTTGAGCCCGTTCGCTGTCTTCAATGGCGCGATGCCTCAGGGTGCGGTCAGCGTTGTTTCTTATGGCCGAGGCCGCTCGGACAAGTTGTCTCGCCAAAACCAGTGTCAGGTCCTCGGCATGCGCCAGCGGTTGATCGCACTGGATTGTGATGTCACCTTTGGGTCTAGCGGTGCGCCGGTGTTTACCCATTTGAACGGGCGGGGTCAGATCGCTTCTGTCATCTCCGGTGGTGGGACAATGGGCGGGCGCGAAATCGCCCTGGGGATGGCATTGCCGCCCCTGATTGCTGATCTAAAGCGCCAGATGTACGCAAACAAACCTAGGCCGAAAGCCACGGTTCGGCGATTGGGTGTGGGTGCAAACAAAGGGTCTTCGGGCGCAAAATTTGTGACAGCCAAAGGGTCTTGAAACTGTAAATCATCCTCCCCACATGAGCTGTACCGGAACGCCTATTGAGGGTTTCGGACTTTCAACAGGGCCTGTCCGATAACGGAAGGTCTGACACTCGATCGCTCAAAAAATGAGGATGAACACATGCGTACTTTTGATTTTGCACCGCTTTACCGGTCCACCGTCGGGTTTGACCAGATTGCTAACATGATGGACCGTGTCCTGAGCAATGACGGCGCTGCCCCAAGCTATCCCCCTTACAACATCGAAAAGCTGAACGACGATGCTTACCGCATTTCAATTGCGGTTGCAGGGTTTTCGGATGCCGATCTGAATGTCGAAGTTCGTGACAAGGCGCTTATCGTTTCGGCCCGCAAAGCGGACGAGGATGAGGCCAAGACCTATCTGCATCGTGGCATTGCGACCCGCGCGTTTGAGCGCCGTTTCCAGCTGGCAGATCACGTCTCCGTCACGGGCGCTGCCCATGCCGATGGCATGCTGCACATCGAGCTGGAGCGTCAGGTGCCCGAAGCGCTGAAGCCTCGCCAGATCCAGATTTCGTCTGATGTGGCTGCGATCAGCAAAGACGTCGTTGACGCGAAATCCGTCAATTGAGGCCACCCCTGGCTTCTTGATGGACTGATGGTCTGACCCTCATCCCCCGAGACAGACCTCGGAAAGCCCGGTGCACTGCGCCGGGCTTTTTCTTTGGGGCGAAAGAGCAATCAGATCCTCCCGTCGTTAAGCCGCCCACGCGAACATCTGGCGTGAGATAGCTAGGTTCGCCTTTCCGCCTGGCGAAGCTCATTTCGCTTCGGTGGTGGTGCCTTGGGCCGCAAGTGATGCCCATCGTAATCCGGCTGCGAAGCGGCGAAAATTGACTTGATGCAGTACATCGGGTGTTATGGTCGTACTGAATTCATCAGTTTTTTGAAGACATAGATTTTGAATGTGTGGTTGTTCGCCACCCCCCTGCCACCAGCTGCTGCAATATTCTCTGCACATCGCGCTGGTTTTCCCGGGGATTTGTAAGGAGAAAATTCAGCATGTCAGGCTTGCCAAAGATTCATCAGATCAGAGTTGCCGAAGCGGCTATCGACGAGCTTACCGCGAAAGAGGAAGTCTTACGCAAAGAGTTCATGGAAGACGGGTTGGACAAAGAAGAAAAAGAGCGTCTGGATAGCATTAAAACGAACATTAATATGCTGAAAGCTAAGGTCACTAAACTGCGCAAAGAGTTAGAAAGGAACAAGGCGCGCTGGGAAAATAAGGCCAAACAGTGGGCCCAGTATAAGGTCCGGGCGGGCAAGTTGTTGGATTCCGAACATCCCGGGGCGGAAAAGGCGGTGCGGCTTGAAGTGGACATTGCCGAAGCAGAGGCCATGGAGCATTGGGCCGACGCTACGATGTTATTAGCGACTGCCGAAAAGGAGACCGCCGCAGATTGGAAGCACTATGAACTGCACTTTCCACCTTCCCAGATTTACGGGCCCTTGGCAGGGGATTTCAACAAGCGGCGCAATGCGGCAGACGCAGCTGAAAACCTGACGGACGCGCAGGCGCGTACTATTCTGCGCCTTGCAGAACGGGAATATGATGCCAAAAAGGCGGCAGAAGCGTTTGATTATGTGAAGGCCTATGACCTGATCGCAGCCATCACCGAAGAGCTTCGGGTGGTGGAAACGGAGCTTGGCATGGCCCCTGCGGCGAACCTTTCGGGCCGCAACTGGTTTCAAAGTAATCAAGCAAAATACCCCAATTCGAAAAAGATCGGCGATCTGGAAGGCAGCTTTAAGACGGATGTCACCGCGTTCAAGAAAGCGCTGGAGGATGCGGGCGTAAAGGTCAAGATCGGTTCGACCTTGCGGGATACGAAGCGAGCAGCGCTTATGCATTACGCGTGGACTGTGGGATATAAGGAAATAAAGCCATCAGATGTACCGACCATTTCAGGTGTGGACATCAATTACGATCACGGTGCGGATGAATTGTCGGTTGGAAAAGCGCTTGAAATGGTGAGGTGTTTTAACATTGTTCACCGGCCCAGCCTGAAGTCGAACCACACGCGCGGCACGGCGATAGACTGGACACTGAGCTGGTCCGGTGATCTGACGATCAAGAACAAGGCGGGGGAGGATGTTGAGATTACCTCGTCCCCCAAAAGCGGCCAGAACACTGATTTGCACACAGTGGGGGATGGCTACGGTGTGAAGAAGCTGAAGAAAGACCCGCCGCACTGGTCCCACGATGGAAATTGACAGGGTGCCGCACGGTGGATGCTCCGTGCGGCTATGCCGTTATTGTGCCGAAAGGCTTTGGGCCAGTCGCATCAGTTGGATCGCCTCTGCCCGGTAGCCGAAAGGATCGTCGCCTTTGGTTTTATCGGCCAGCTCGATGGCATCCGCAAAAGACCAGTCACCAAGATATGTGCCGTCGCGCAGCAGTTGGCCAAAACCCGCGATGGCAGTGGCAAAGCTGGCATTGCCCGAAATGTCAGCGCTGATCGGGGTTTCGATGAGGGTGCTCGTGTTGGCACCAGGTGCTTTGTAGCGCAGGCGGAGGAAGGCCAGTTCATCGCTGTCGCCGGTGGTTTGTGCGGTGGCATAGCGCAGATCATCGTTCAGGATGGCGGGGGAGCCCGAAGGCGTGATCTCGTAAATCGCCGTGACTTGATGGCCCGCGCCGATGTCGCCTGCATCCACCTTGTCGTTGTTGAAGTCTTCCCGCTTTAGCGTGCGTGTCTCATACCCGATCAGGCGGTATTCGGCGACAGTAGCAGGGTTGAACTCGACCTGTATTTTTACATCGTCAGCGATCGGGAAAAGTGCGCCGGAAAGCTGGTCCACCAGCACCTTCTGCGCCTCGGATAGGGTGTCGATATAGGCGGCCTGTCCGTTCCCGTTCTGGGCCAGTGCCTGCATTGTAGCGTCATCCAGATTGCCACGGCCAAAGCCCAGAACACTCAGATATGTGCCTGACGCGCGTTTGTCGGCGATGTAGTCCTTGAGGGCGTCAGGATCATGCAGACCAACGTTGAAATCACCATCTGTCGCAAGGATCACGCGGCTTACATCGCCATCCTGTGCCATCCCGGCGGCCGTGGCATAGGCCTGTTGCAGGCCCGCTTGACCGGCGGTTGATCCCCCTGCGCTGAGGTTCTCCAGTGCGTTCAGGATCGTGGTGCGTTCAGAGGCGGGTGTTGGGTCAAGGACCTGCCCGGCGCTGCCCGCATACGTCACGATGGCAACCTGATCTTCGGGACGCAGCTGGCCCAGCATCAGCCTGAACGATTTTTTCAGCAGTGGCAGCTTGTTCGCATCCTGCATGGAACCTGACGTGTCGATCAGGAAGACAAGGTTTAGTGGCGGCCGCTCGGTCACCTCTGCGCCTTGAATGCCGATCTCAAGCAATTGTGTGCCGCTGTTCCAGGGTGTCTGGCTTAGCGTCACAGTCGGAGCAAAGGCGGCTTCTTCACTGGGGGCGGCATAGTCATAAGAGAAATAGTTGATCATCTCTTCGACCCGCACGGCATCCTTGTCGGGCATTTGACCTTTCAGCAGGCTGTTGCGCACGATGGCGTAAGAGGCGGTATCGATATCAATCGAAAAAGTCGAAACAGGCGATTGCGTCGCAGTCACGACAGGGTTCGCATCGGCATTCGCGAAACTCTCGGTCGTGTTTTGCGGCATGATCACCGGTGCGTCGACCATCATTGTGGGGCTCGACGGCGCGGCCATCCGGATGTTCGATTTCGCAGCGGACTGGGCGATGCCTTGCCCCGCCATATCTTGCGCAGCCATTTCCATCTCGACCATCGGCGCTGACAGTTCAGCAATAGCTGGCTCATCCGCTTCAGTCTCGCGCATTTGGGTGGTGGCGGGTGCTTCCTGAACGGCGGGTGGAATGAACGGTGCATCAGAACTTTGCGGGATCAGGTGCGTGCCTAACGGAGTCAGTGCAATGATACCAACGGCGACCAAGGCAGTGGAGGCGGTCAGTGCGCCGCGTGATGTGAGAATGTTCAGCATGTGTCTTACTCCTGTGATAAAGCCCGGTTTCGGGCGATCAGAAGTAGGACGCAGCTCCCCCCGCGATCCTTGGAGGTTGGCGAAATTTTTCTGCGCCAAAGCGATATTTTCTGCCTTGCGCGCGGCATCGGGCTGCGGCGTTGCCGCGTTCATCAAGGATTTCAGATCATCGAGGTCGTCGGTCATGCCGTGTCCTCCTGCCGCAGGGTTGCGAGGTGTTTTTTGGCTTGGCTGATGCGCCAGCTGACGGTTCCTTCGGATATCCCGAGGATATCGCCCGCCTGTGCATGTGTCACATCGTCAAGAACAAGCGCCAGCGTGTCGCGCAGGTCTTCAGATAGGGTGGCCATGGCCTGTGTCAGCCAGTCCAGTGCTTCTTCGGCTTGCGCATCTGCAGCACGGCGGTTGATCTCCCAATCGCCCCATCCGCTTGCTGCGCGTGCGTGGGTGGCAGCACGGCGGCGGCGGTCGTGGGCTGCGTTCACGCAAATCCTGTAAGCCCAAGTCGTGAAACTGGCGTCGCCGTTGAAGCTGCGCAACTTGGCGGGCAAGGCAGCACAGATATCCTGCGTCAGGTCTTCAGCCTCGGTACGGCTGCCGGTCAGCCGAAAGCACAGCCTGAAGAACCGGTCATATTGCCGCTCCATCAGCCGTGCAAAGGCACCGGCATCGCCGCCCGCAGCCGCAAGGGCCAGTGTGGTGTCGTCGCTTTTCATCAGCATCACAAGAGTATGACGCGCGGGGTTGGTCAATCCTTGGCCGTCTTCCAAATTTTTTCGATCTGAACGCCTTCGCAACTTTTTTGCGTCAAAATCGCTGCAAATCCATTTTGTAGGAGTGCTTATGAAGCTGCTTTTCCACGTGTTGGTTTATTGCGTACTGGTTGCCGGGGCCGTTCGGGGCCAGGCGGTGTCCCTTTTTAATGACGGTGTTGTTTTTGTTTCTGCACGGAGTTCCTCGGACCCGGGCTCTCCTGCTTTGTTTATGGGCCGCGCCGAGGGCGGTATGTTCTCAGAGCGTGTGCGGGCAGAACCGGCTGTTTTGGGCCGAATGCCATCAGTGCGGCAGGGAACAGATGTAATGGCCATTCGTGCCATCATCGAAGAAGCGGAGTCGCGGCGGGACGGATATAATGCGGTTCAATTCGGTGCGCGGATCAAACCGCCCAAGCGGCCAACGGAAATGACATTGGAAGAAATCTACCAATGGATCGCGGATACCCCCGGGCAGCCGCACGCCATCGGGCGCTATCAGTTCATTCCCTCGACCCTAAAACGGGTGGTGCGCAAAGTTGGTATCAGTCTCAAGGAACAGTTTGACGCGGATGTGCAGGACCAGCTTGCTGATGTCTTACTGGCAGAAGCGGGATTAAAACGCTTTCGCAAAGGGGAGCTGGGCCGCAAAGCGTTTATGAACAATCTGGCAAAAATCTGGGCAGGGTTACCAAATTCGTCAGGCAAGTCGCATTATCATGGCGTTGCAGGGAATAAGGCTTCAGTTACTTGGGCGCGGTTCGATGCCGTCATCGCACAGATTGAACCGAAAGAAGGGTAAGGCGGGGCAGTAGTCCCCGCCTTCCTTTGGTTTAGACGCTCATGCAGATGTATTTCATCTCAAGATAGTCTTCGATCCCGTGGTGCGAGCCTTCGCGCCCAAGGCCCGACTGTTTGACCCCACCGAATGGCGCCACTTCGGTCGAGATGATGCCGGTGTTCACGCCGACGATGCCGTATTCCAGCGCCTCGGCTACTTTGTAAACGCGGCTAAGGTCTTTGGCATAGAAGTAGGACGCCAGGCCGAAGATGGTGTCATTTGCCATCTCGATGACATCGTCTTCATTGTCGAACTTGAACAAAGGGGCGAGCGGGCCAAAGGTCTCTTCTTTTGATACGGCCATGTCTTGCGTCACACCGGTAAGGATTGTCGGAGCCAGGAAGTTGCCTTCCATTTTCTCTTCCTTGGAACCCAGAAGGATGGTCGCACCTTTAGACAGGGCGTCTTCCACGTGTTCTTTGACCTTCTCGGAGGCATCGTTGTTGATCAGTGGGCCAAGCTCCACACCGTCTTCGAAGCCGTCACCGACTTTCATCTTTTCAACGCGCGCTTTCAACTTTTCGGCGAAGGCATCATAGACACCTGCCTGCACGTAGATGCGGTTGGCGCATACACAGGTTTGGCCGTTGTTACGGAATTTACACAGGATCGCGCCTTCGACAGCTGCGTCCAGGTCCGCGTCGTCAAACACGATAAACGGCGCATTGCCACCCAGCTCCATGGAGCACTTCATCACCTGATCTGCAGCCTGCTTTAGCAGGATGCGACCCACCTCGGTGGAGCCGGTAAAGGTGATTTTGCGTACCGCGGGGTTTTCGCAGAATTCCTTGCCTACGGCTGATGATGATGATGACGGCACGACATTGAAGACGCCGGCGGGGATGCCCGCACGCTCGGCCAGCACACCCATAACGATAGCAGACAAAGGTGTCTCGGCGGCAGGGCGCGCAACGAAAGCACACCCGGCAGCCAATGCTGGCGCTGCTTTGCGGGTAATCATCGCATTGGGGAAGTTCCAAGGCGTGATTGATGCGGCAACGCCGATGGGTTGCTTGATTACTGTAATCCGCTTGTCACGCTGGTGGCCCGGGATTGTTTCGCCATAGATGCGCTTGGCTTCTTCGCCGAAGAATTCGATGAAGGACGCGCCATAACCGATTTCGCCCTTGGCTTCAGCCCATGGTTTGCCCTGCTCTGCAGTCAGTATTGCGCCAAGATCGTCCTGGTTCTCCATCATCAGGTCGAACCATTTACGCATGACGGCGGCACGTTCCTTACCGGTCCACTTGGCCCATTCTTTCTGAGCGGCTTCTGCCTGCGCGATGGCACCAGCGACCTGCGCGCGGCTCAGGTTGGCAACCTTTGCCACGACATCGCCGCGTGCAGGGTTTGTGACGTCAAATGTTCCGTCGTCGCCATCAACCCATTTGCCACCGATATAGGCACGTGTTTCAAGAAGGCTTGGATCTTTGAGAATAGATTTCAGATTGGTTGCGTCGGTCATATCAGTCTCTCCGCTATGATTTGCCGCAGCCATTGCAATATTAGGCGTGATTGTCCAGCCTGACTGGGATTTGCAGCACTTGAAGACGGGCCTACCTAAGGCAAAAGACTGGACGACCGAGGTTCGCGCGGCAATGGTGGCAACCATGAATGGCGCATTATCTTCTTTCTCGGCCGGACCGGTAGTCAACACATGACGCGCCATGCTGGCATGGCGCGGAACGTGCGGCTTTATCCATGGTTCAAGTTCGTACAAAACCTGATCTTTTGGCAGTCAATCTGGTTTTTGTTTTTCCAAACAGAGCTTTCGGCGGCAGAAGCAATTGTCCTTTACGCCGTTTATGATGTTGCCACGACCGCACTGGAGGTGCCGTCAGGCTATATGTCGGACCGCCTCGGGCGTAGGTACACCTTGATTGGTGCAACCGTTGCGGGGGCGCTGGGTGCGGGATTGATTGCGTTTGGTACTGATTTTTACATCTTTGCGCTGGGTCAGGTCTGTCTTGGTGCGGCTGCCGCCCTTGCCTCCGGTACGGATCACGCATTGCTTTACGAATCTCTTGAGGCGGACGGGCGCGGGGAAGCGGTTGAACATCACGAGACCTTGAGCTGGCGTGCGACGTTAACAGGGCTGGCATTGTCGGCCGTTACTGGCGGGCTGATGGCAAGCTATTCGTTTGAAGCGGCATTCATGGCCGGTGCCATAGCATTCCTGGTCTGCCTGTTCATCGCCCTGCGCTTTACCGAACCGCCGCATGCCATGTGTGACCCTACAACCATCGGGTTGGCGGCCCAGTGGCGGTTCTTTAGGCAATCCATGCGGCAACCTGTTCTGGTCTGGCTCTTTATGCTGGCGGTGGTGATGTACGGTTTCAGTCATGTTCCATTTGTCTTTGGCCAACCATTTATTGCGCAAGCCATGGATCGCCTGATCTGGCCCTTGGACGCATCTATTGTAAGCGGGTCTGTGTCAGCGGTGATGATGTTGGTGTCCGTAGCGGCGTCGCTGGTCGCAGTCTGGCTGAGGGCGCGCATCGGGCTGGCCGCTATTTTGCTGTTGGCTTTGTTTATTCAGATTGCCTTGATCGGTGTTATGGCCGCAACCAGCTCGGCCTTTGCCATCATCATGCTGTTTTTCCGGATGGTACCGGATTCTTTTTCGAAACCGTTTATGATGGCACGAATACAGCCCTTGCTTGGGGATCAGGGTCGTGCCACCTACCTGTCGCTTCAAAGTTTCGGCGGTCGTTTGCTTCTCGCAGGATCCCTCCTTGTGGCATCGGCGAATGTACAGGAAGGGGCGGTCATGGCCTATTCTGATATTCAGATGACGCTGGCTGGATATACTCTTGCTGGTATGGCGGCCTTTGCTTTGCTGCTTGTATCCGTGCGTTGGTCGCGGATCGGGAGCAGCGCGGCCGAGTAGGTAAGGTCTTTTCAATACAGATGGGTTTTGCGAAGGTAGTGGAAAACGGGTGATGTAAAATGGATTTACATTGCCTATATGAGAATTAACGAATTAGGAAATAGGGAGTTTGGCATGTCAAATCTGGATGCTCAGGTCAGAAAATCGCAAGCGCAGGTTTCTGAAGCGCAGAGCAAGATTGCCGAGCTGACAAGCCGGATTGAAACGGCACGCGCCAAGCTTAAGGCTGGCGATGATATCGAGATCGATATCGAGAATGCTACGCTCGAAGATGTGCACGCGCACACCGAGGTTATGAACGCAAATATTGCTGAGCTCATCATGGGTTTGGACGACGTGACCGCCGGATTTAGCCGTGACTTTGACGAAATGCGGAACAAGACCGGCTGGGAGAGCTTTGTCGGAATTTTTGCAAGCGCCAAGTCTGACGCGATGCGGCAAGAGCGCGTGCGCTCTGCTTCTATCGACGACAAACTACAGGACCTGATTTCTAAGTCGGACACTATTGTCGGACTGCTGGTGGGCCAGCTTGAGATGCTGGAAGAACAAAAGGTCAAGGTTGAGGAAAACCTGACAGGCACGCTGGATGAACGTGAGTTTACAGTGGGTGAGTTGGAATCCGTTCGTACTGAATTGCAGGCGATGGACCCCGCTATCATTAAACTGGAAAATGCCATCGCATCTGAGACGGACGCCGCCAAGCGAACGAAGCTGGAAACCGAGCTGGCCGAGGCGAACACAAAGTACAATGCGCTTGTTCAGGACGAACAGGTCAAGCTCGCCAAGAGCCAGACGCTGGAGCGTTATATCGAGAAAGGCAAAACTTGGATCGATAGTTTGCAGAACCAGGCTGCTACGCAGATGGTTCTGATCAACAAGCTGCAGACTGACACCAAGCAACGGGTCGTTCTGTACGATGCTTTGACTAAATCGCTGAAGACTGCACAGCAGCAGGACGTCGCGCACCGTATCAACGAGATCGGCGTAAAGACGGACCAGGAGGCGCAATCCGCCATGGCGGGTATCGGTGCCGCCACCAACGCGCGCATGGCCGAGATGATGGAAAAGCACGAAGATCACATGGTCTTTGCGCGCGAGGTGCTTGAGGCGAAAGCCAAGGCGGACGAGCGGTTTGCACGCAGGTTCCAAGCGATTGTCGACAAGCACGACAGCAACCAATACGGGGCCTGAATGCGACCGGATAAAACGCATCGCGTGCCATTCCTGACGGGTCTCTGGATGATCGCCATCCCGCTAGTCCTAGCGTTTCTTGCTGGAGCTGGGGCTGGCACAGTCTTTGATCCACTTGCGAGCTTTTTGGGAACATTATGGTCAATTTTTGGTGGCGCGAGCCTGATTCTGGGTGCTTTGCTTATGCTTTGGGTGCTCTGGTCTGCATGGCGCGGCAGTAAGCTACATGGCTAAGTGCGCATTGTTCCTTTGCCGACAGCTATTCTTTTCTGTGACGGTGATGCATGAGTAATCTGACACGTGATCATGTCGGGCTATCTGATACCTTCGCCTCCCGCCGGTACTTCAAAAAGTTTGAAGGGATCATGCAGCATATGTTGCATGTGGCAGGGGTGCAGCGGGCCGAGGGTGCGCTTGATGATGCGGAAACGGAAATCCTCACGCGGTATGCAGCCAAGCTGACCCACACGTTCAAGGCGCTGGGGATGAAGTATCTTCTTGCCGGTCGGGAGACGGGGCGGTTTTTCGGGTCGCTAACCATGGATGCGCGTGACAGCGGGTTCCCGGTCGCCGAAGAGATCATGACCATGGCGAACGATGCGCAGCAAGCGCGTGGGCATCTGGATGCGATGGCCTCGGTCGACACGCTGAAAGACCAGATGGTGCAAACCATGTTGGGCGAGCGTCGCGTGCCAACGAAGCTGCAATTCGCCCTGTCGCAGCGGCTATACTATGAAGAGTTGGCGAAGGGTGATCTGTTCTGGGTGCAAAATGATGTGCAGTCGCAATGGATGGGTAATTTGGATGTCGGGCGCCGCCAGTTCCGTTTGCATTGGGCGACTTACGACAGTCAGGTAAATCTACCCGTCATCTACATGATGGAGCTTGAGGACAGCGGAGATGTTGGATTGCCCAAAGATCAACGGCGCTGGCCGGAGGTGCAAGCCCACCTGAGCGCACAGGCGCTGGGCGGGCTGAAGCTGTTGACCATCGCCAAGGGCTTTGATGAAGATTTTGACGATCTGCACCCCAAACGCCTGCGGCGGTTTCACCTGGGACCAATGTATTCCAACGCCTACACACGTCAGGCGGGTCCCTTGCGCGAGGTGCTGGCCGAGGCGCGGGCACCGGATGGACAGGACTGGGCGCTGGTCTGGACCGAAGAGGAGCTGGTGAGCGACCGCGTGATCGAGCAGAAATCCGGCTGGTTCTCGACCGTGGAACGCGAGGTTTTCGCGCTTGACCCTTTTGCGGCGCAGGGGCCTGATCTGGGTGCCACGCGGCAGGAACGGTCGATTATTCTACCAACGTCAGTTTTCCAGGTGTTGGATGAAAAGCAGCCGGCGGGTTTCGGATCAGTCAGAAAATTTGTTGTGAGCAGCAGTGGGCGCGTGCTGCAGTACTAGCGGTGCGATGCTTCGATATGTTGCGATTGAGTTTATAGGCCAAGCGAAGAGGAGGGCCGCGCGATGACGCAGACGGCAGACGCAATGGAGTTGCGCGAGGAAGATATTGCCGGTCACGTTGCGGTGGCCCAATCGCTTTTGGAAGGGTTCGACCATGCGCCGCGCATTGGCACGGCGGCCGGGGCGGAACCGGTGGAACGCTCGTCAGGAATTGGAACAAGGCGCAGGTTTCGCAGCACGACACCGGGTCTGGTCACGCAGCGGCGGGTGGCATCGGGTGCGGTGTCATTGATTGCACGGGTTGAGGGCGCGGACGGTGATGATGCGCTGATGTCGCCGATGCAGGCGACGGTGCTGCACGCATTGCGCCGCGCTATCGCGATTGCGCTGGCGGTGGCAGAGAATGTGGCAGAGCATTCGGGCCTCGGTGATCTGAAGCGGGCAAACCTTGAGGGGTCCTTGCCTGCCGCCCGCAAGTCGGAGTTCACTGAGCTGTTGGCGGCGGAGGCCTTGGTCACGCTCTACGTTTTTGGCAACGCAACCGCTTATCTGCTGTCTTCGCACCTGCCAGAGGCGTCAGTTGAGGTGGGCGATGTAGAGGAAGTACTGACCGACAACGGCCAGACCGCGCTGCACGGAGTGCTGTGGGAGCTGGATCAGGACATCGCGGCGCATGGGACGGATGATGCCCGTCTGGTGGCGACGGTGTCAGCCTTTGCCGAAGTGTTGATGGAAAAGGTCGCGCTGCGGGCGCAATCGGCCCCGAGGCTGGAGACATTTTCATCGGCAAGCTGGCGGGTGGAGGCGGATGATTTCACCGTGTCCGGCTTTACGCCTGCGCATAAGGCGGCGTCGACCAAGCTGACCATGACGTTCAAGAAACCGAACGAGGTTGTGGGTAACCATATCGCCAAGTATCAGGCGATGAAACTTGCCAAGATGCTGATGGCCTATGACTTTGACCGGCGGCTGAACCCCTTTGCAGAATTGGGCGGGTTCATCTTTACCTTCATGGGCGACGGCGCGCCGGGGACGGGGAAAACCACGCTGATCCAGATGATGGCGGGGCTGATTTCGGAGTATTGTGCCAACGCGGATTATCCGTTCCGCTATCAGAACCTGAGCACGGATAATATCGACAGCTATCAGGGCAAATCGGGCCAGAACGCGAAGGCGTTTATCAATAACATTATTGATCCGAGCGTCATCGGCTTTGGCACCATCGACGATATTGACCAGCTGGCGGGCAAGCGCGGCGACCGGCAGTCTTCGGCGGGGCAGTTGGAGATTACCGCCGTGTTGATGGAGAGTTTCGCGGGGGCCAATACGGTTGTGCGCGGGAATTGTACCTTCGGGATGTTCTCGAATTACCCCGAGAACGTGGACGATGCTTTGCGGCAGCGGGCGGGGGCAAGGTTCCTTGTCGACGGGCCGCAGACCCGGGAGGATTACGTTGATATCCTCTATCTGCTGATGGGCAAGAACCACGATATTCCGCTGGGCGATCATCAGGTGTTTGAGGCGCAGGCGATCAAGAAGGCGGTGGCGGCTTCGTTCGAGGGGCATTCGAAACCGCATGAGGCGGGGTTGTTGAAGGTCTATGAGACGGTACGTTCCGAGATCGGGGAGTTGGATACGATCAACAAGCTGGGCACCTATTTGAAGGGGATTCAGGAGGCCGATCCGCGGTTCACGGGGCGGGCGATCAAGAACATCACGGACGCGGTCAAGGTCCGCGCGATGGACTTTGAACTGCCGGATGAATGGATGGAGCAGCCGGAGTTGTTCCTGTTCAAAGGGTACGACGAGAAGAAGGCGATGATTGAGGGGATGCGCCAGCCGATCACGGTGGAGATGGTGGTGCAGGAGATCAACCGCTACGCGGACAGCGAGTTCCGCTATGCGGATAAGTCGGATGAGGTGGCGATCGAGAATGCCGTGCGCGAGATGGGGCGGATGGAGGCTGCGAAGAAGCGGTATTTGTCGGGGGGTGAGCGTTGAATAAGAAAGGCTCCAGTGGAGCGTTTCCAACGCGAACGGGCGGAGCCCAGGGAGGGGTGATTAGCCCGGCTCCAAATCGACCGTGGCTTGTCGTACTCATCGCGCTTCTCGGTTTCGTCTTCGGAATGTTTATCATCCATGCTTTTCATATTCCTTACACAAGTGAAGAACTGGTGACAGGCACGTTCCTGCAAAAGTTGCTAGTTTCTCGACCAAACGAAATTGGCGATACTTTGGCTGGGATTTTTGGCACATTGGCTTTTCTTGCCGCAGCATTGGCCGTTGTTATGCAGTCGTTCGAGTTGCGTGCCCAACGACAGGTTTTAGAAGCGACTCAAGATGAATTAGCGCAGTCTCGCCTGGCTTATGAAAAGACGAACAGTCACCTAGAACAGCAGAGGTTTGAGAGTCTGTTCTTTGAACTTTTGAATACCCACAACTCTATCGTAAACTCGATTGACCTGAGAAATTCCGATACCGGTAATGTGGTCAGTAGTGGTCGAGATTGCTTCAAGTCATTCTCGAAGGATTTAGAAAAAACAACTGAAGAAAAGTTCTATACAGATACCCGTCTTGATAAGACTGATGAGCGATATCTCGATCTTTACGGAAAGCATCATTCGGATCTAGGTCACTATTTTCGCTTCATCTACAATGCTATGCGTGTAATTCTTGAGAATAAGTTCTCTGAACAATCCCACCGGCGCTTGTTTCGAGCATTGTTTTCTGATGATGAACTCCTTCTGATTTTCTATAATGCCAGATCGCCACATGGAAGAAAAATGATAGGGTTCATTGAGGTATTCGAGATATTTAACAATTTGCCAAAAGACCGTCTCATATATGAAGAACATCGCACTTTCTTCTCCGACAAGTGCTTTGGTGAGGCCACATGAACCGCCTCATCCAACACGGCCTCATGTTCGGCAACCTGTTCCACGTCGCCTCCCCCGCGCTCGTCGACCGCTACAACCGTGCGCTCAATCATCTTTCCGGCAAGACCACTAAACTCACCGATTTCCACATCGACATCTCCGGCTACTCCCCCGAGGTTGGGGACGAATTGAAAGACCACGAGTACCTCAACCACCAAGGCGTCAACCGGCAGTTTATTCTACTGAGCATGGAGCAGCGCACGGCACCTTTGCTCAACATGAAATTTTCGACCTCGCGGGGCATCCTCAAGGAGTTTATCCAGCAGAACGAGGCGCAGCTCTTTGCGCTGACCGCTCGTGATGCGGTGGCGGGTGAGTTGGTTAATTCTGTTTACGATGTGTCCACGCCCGCGCGGCTCTTTGACTACCGCCGCGTCGAAGTCGAGGCGGATACAACGAGCGGTGCGGTGAAAGATGCGCGGGAGTTGGGGCGACTGGTCGGGCGGTTCAAGAATGACAAGGACGGCTGGTACGACGATGTGCTGATCAGTGAGATGATCACACTGGCGGGCAAGACCGGTGATATCACGCGCAATCCGGTCAAGCTGAACGCGATGAGCTTTGACCAGCGCAACTTCTGGACGGCGCATTTCGGCGGGATGTACCTGTTTCAGGATGTAGAGCATCCGGCAGTGATCGCGCCCGGCGGTAAGGATCATCTGGGTGAATTGCCGCTCGAGTTTGTATTTGACGCCTCGGAGCCGAACCGGATTGCGCAGTTTCTGACGCTGAACGGATTGGCCGAGCCGATCTTTGAGGGGCGCAAGGACTGGGCGGCAGATGTGCTGCGGCAAAAGATGGATTTTGTGCTGATCGACGCGGTGACAAGTGCTGGCGGTGATCTGAGCGGGACAACACGGGCTGACATGCGCAGTCTTGCGCGGCGGTTCCACAGGGATTTATCGGAAGAGTTTCATGCGCTCAACGCGCTGGTGAACTGGATCGAGACGGGGAGCAAATGGCCGCTGATCACCAGCGACCATCCGGCGTATTTCTACACGTTGCGGGCTTCTGATACAAAGGACGCGGCGCTGGTGAATATGTTGCTGGCCGAACTTGCCCCCAAAGACGCGCGGCAAATGTTCATTTGCCACAAGGAATTATTCTACGATACTTATCGCGGCTGGTCTGAGGCCAAGAAGGCTTACGTTGTGGATTTCCTCGTGGCCGAGTATCAGGTGGATAAGGCGGGCGCGCGCGATACCTTGTTCGGTCACGATGCCCCGATGGAGGAGCCGGAGCGCGTGCCGGTGCCGGATATGATAGCAAAGGTCGGGCCATGGGGCGCGGTACGGAGGAGATAGATGTTTGGATTTATCCGCCTGTTCGGCATCCTGCTGATCGCGCTGACGGTCATTTACGTGTCGCTGTCGTTCTACAGCCGTGCTGTGCGCCGTTCGAAACTCAAGAAGAAGTGGCACGATGGCAAGCAGCTGGTGGATCGTGATACCTTTGTGCAACGGGGCCTTGAGCGCTATGACGGGTCGATCCGGCGCAAGCTGATACTGGGTGTGTATATAGTGCCTGTGGTGGTGATCGGGATCATCATCTATCTGACGAATTTTACCTGAGGAACGTGCAATGGTGACGATGATCAAATGGGTTTTCTGGAGCACGATCTGGCTGCTGGTGATTGCGGTGTTTCATTACACGCTGCCGCAAGTGGATATCGTGCGGGTGACGGACACCTATGAAAAACGGATCGATCCCGGTGAGAATGCACTGTTCTGGTCGCAGGCCGATGTGGGCTCGGACGGTACGATGGCGAACCGAGATGTGTTCTTTATCCAGACGCGGCGCGCCAAAGGTGATGTGATGGTCTACCGCAATGAGGATACCGGCTGGGGCTGGCCGCCGTATTTCAAATTCGACACATCGAATTTGCAGGCAGAGGCGGCAGATGCCAAATCAACGGCGGATGCTGCGCAGTACTATGCGATCAAGCATTACGGCTGGCGCAACGAGTTTTTCACGATCTTCCCGAACGCAATTTCGCTGCGCCCCGTTGACGGGCCTGATGCGTCCAAAGGCATTCCGTTCCTGAATATCTTTATCATTACGCTGTTTGCGGCGATTGTCTGGGCGATCTACGTGCGCTGGCGCAGGTTCCGCATGTCGCGCATTGATCCAACGCTAGAGGCCATTGAGGATGATATGGCCGAGCGCAGCGGCGCTGTGAAACGCTGGTTGGGGACGTGGAAAAAGAAAGCGTGATCCTGCCGCAAGTGCGCTAGTCTGCGAATAGATAGTCGGTTGATGCTATGTCGTGGGCCTTCTCTCTAGGAATGGCCAGAAACTCGCTCAGTGCATCGGCGTTCTTTTCAACATCGGCAGTCTCGCGCATGCGGGTCAAATGTTCGAACTGCGCATCGCGGATCCTGTCGCTTTCAAAGACCATGTCATTGCGGATGGTTGGCAACAACCGCTCCAACGTATCCACAGATGTCTGATCGCCAGCCAGGCCCACACGCATCGCGTGGCCGGTCAGATAGTCGTCGGAAAACTGGCATTCGATTTCCATGATGCGTGTCACAGACCGGTCAGCGGCGAAGTCGTTCAGCAGATCAAGGTTGGCCGGGTCCATGCAGATGATGAGTTTGTCGGTTTCGAAATAGTCAAACAGCATCCGCATCAGCGCGCGGCGGTGGCGATGGCGTTTTTCCAGTGTGTTCTGGATGCCACCAAGATCAGGCAGCGGCGTGTCTTCTTCGTTAAAAAGATATTCGATGGCCGGGACATTCGTCACCTGCCGAATGCGTTCGAGTACCCGTTTGGCCACGTGCCATTTCTTGCACACGACAATCAGCAATTCGCGTTCGCGTCCAAGTGTGCTTTCGGTTTCCCAAAAACGGGTAGCAAAACGACGACCGATGCGTCCGCGACCCGAAAGGAACTGGAAGAGGCTGCGCCCTTCGTTGCTGATCATGAATTGCACGCCCTGCGCCACATAGAGCAACCCAAGGCGGCGTTTGAGGTCCGCTGCATCCGGGCTGATCTTGCGGGCAAACAAGTAATCTTGTGACAACAGCAGCTCGTAATGGTCGTTATAAAATGTCACCGGCATGCCGTAGTCGGTGAACATCAGAAAGGTCAGAGTGCGCGAACGGATTTCGTCTTCGGCTACCAAGTGGCGCACAAGCGTCTGAAAGAATGTTTCGTCCGGGATCCACGTCGTCTTGAAAAAGCGCACAACATCACGGCGCTTGCGCACAAACTTTAGCAGTGCCTCGATGGTTTCGCGTCGCAGACACCACCACTGCGAACCGATCATGATCTGAAGGTCCTCTGGAATTTTACGCTCCAGTTTCAGGCGCTTTTGAACTTCGAACATGAAGTAGAACAGCTTTTTGTGTTCACGCTCGTTGACCAGATGGCGGTAGATCAGGCGCTCTTCCTTCCAGCCAGTCTTGATCCAGTCACTGTCGAAGTAGTCAAAGCTCTCGATAAAGTCGGCGTCGTTATCGTTGAGGAATTTGTGGGTATACTCGGCTGACTTGATTGCCATGCAATCGCCTGACAGCATGTAAAAATGTGTTGCGCGGGGGAAGGCGTCAACGGCAGATTGAACAGCGTTCAGCGTTGCCTGAACCAAAGACCATTCACCCCAGCCGCACTTGATCCGCTTCTTTGCAAAAGTGACGTTAGGATTGTCCTTCAGGGCGTCCTTGATCTCTTTGAAAAGGGACGCACTGGCCGAAGCGTCAAAGTGGATCGACATATAATCGCCAACCGCAGTTAGACGCTCCGCTTGCCTGATGATGGCCTCGGGGTCCTTGTGGCATAGCAAGATATAGGCGATTTTAGCCATAGAGGAAACAGACTGCCCTTTGGTCTTTTATTGTTTACAGTGATAAAGGGGAAGACAGATTGAATAAACACCATTAATTTGCTTTTTTGAGCCAATATTGAACTGTTGCAAAAGCAGTCACATAAAAACAGAGGGCGCGCAGTATGGGGTTTCCCGGAACCTGGATGACAGAGAGCGAGAGCGTGGTGTACCGTGTGGTGCCCAAATGCGCCTGCTCGACCATCGGCCAAATCATGTTCTACTCTGACCATGGCACGTTCTTTGACGGGGACATCCATGATGCCCAGTCGGGCATGCACAAGTGGGCGCTGGAACCGTCGCAGATCCCGATCACTGCGAACGTGACGAACCATTCCTCATACGCCTTCACCTGCGTACGCAACCCTTATACCCGTATCCTGTCGTCGTTTTTCGACAAGATTTGCGGCATTCAGCGCAACGGCAAGCGGTACCGCGGGAATCTGGTGCCGTTGTTGATCCAGAAATACGGCATCGACGTTGGCGGTGAGGACGGCAAAGAGGAGTTTGACCAGATTGCAAGCTTCCGACGGTTCTTGTTATTCGCGCGTGATACCATCCGGTGGCGCCGCCCTATGGATCCTGACATTCACTGGTCCGCAATGTCAGGCCACATCAGCACCTTCATCGCGAATGGCGGCACTTATGACAAGATCGTTTGGACCGAGAAGTTCAATGACGGGATGAAAGACGTCCTGACGTCGATCAAGACGCCGCATAAGGTCAAGATCGAAGATATCCCACGGTTTAACGAAAGCGAGGGGCACGGCCCCAAACGTGCGCATCCGGTTGAGGATTACTTTGACGACCTGTCGATGCATCTGATCCGCGAGATCTATAAGCGGGACTTTGACCTGTTCAAATACGATTTCGACAATCCGGGAAACAAAATGCCGATAGGCGAGATTGATCTGGATGAGGTACACCGGAAGCTTGGTGACTAGTGTATTCGGCCTTGTGCACGGCACCCTCTCTTGCACGCGGATGCCTGCGGCCTTAGATGGCAACTATGTCACAGGTAAAGTCATCAACGAAGTCCGACCCGAATTATAAGGTCATCGCAGAAAACCGCCGCGCGCGGTATGATTATGCGATCGAGGAAGATATCGAGTGTGGCATTATGCTTGAGGGGTCAGAGGTCAAATCCCTTCGGATGGGCGGCTCCAATATCGCTGAAAGTTATGCTGCGGTCGAGGATGGTGAGCTGTGGCTCGTGAACTCCTATATTGCGCCTTATAAACAGGCCAAGACATTCGGACATGAGGAACGGCGGCGGCGCAAGTTGCTGGTAAGCCGTAAACAGCTTGCCGACCTTTGGAGCGCTACACAGCGCAAGGGCATGACGCTCGTACCGCTCGTGATGTATTTTAACCATCGCGGAATGGCGAAAGTTAAAATCGGGATCGCGAAGGGCAAACAAAACCATGACAAGCGCGAAGCCTCTGCCAAGCGCGACTGGTCACGGCAGAAATCGCGTTTGCTGAAAGACCACGGCTGAGCAATTCCACTCCGAATTCCCCGTTTGGTAACAATCAACATAGTTTAGGTTCCAGTCACCCTTGGTGCGCCGCGCTGCGGGTGTCGAGGGACAGAATGCGGCAAAAAGGAATATGACTATGGAACTTATTATCGGACTGATTTCAGGCGCTGTTGGCGGCAATGTCGCGGGTAAAGCTGTTGGTGGCATCGATCAGGGTACATTGATTAACTCAATTTCGGGTATCGTAGGTGGCGGCCTTGGTGGCACAATCCTGACCTCGCTTCTTGGTGCCGGCGCTGCAGGTGGCGGCATGGATATCGGTTCAATCATCAGCCAGATTGCCGGTGGTGGCATCGGCGGTGGTGCGGTTCTTGCGATTGTAAGCATGATCCGCAACAAAATGAGCTAAATAGCGCATCAGAACGGGCGGCATGCGCCGCCTGCTCTTGTCAGCCCCCAGTCAGAACGCTAGGCAAAGATAACTTTGTTTGGGGGGTATATGATGACTGACGATCCAAAAACGCTGGTCTCAACCGCTTGGCTGGCCAAGCACCTGAAGGACCCTGATCTGCGTATTCTGGACGGGTCGTGGTACCTGCCAGACGCAGGGCGTGATCCCGAAAGCGAATACGCAGAATCTCACATACCCGGCGCGCGGTTCTTCGATATCGAAGAGATTTCGGATGCGCGGTCCGACCTGCCTCATATGGCCCCTCCTGTAGAGAAGTTTATGTCGCGCATGCGTGCGATGGGCGTGGGTGATGGCCATCAGATCGTCGTTTATGATGGTGCCGGTCTGATGTCTGCAGCGCGGGTCTGGTGGCTGTTCAAGTTGATGGGACAGGAGAACGTGGCCGTTCTGGATGGTGGGCTGCCCAAGTGGGTCGCCGAAGGAAATCCGACAGAAGATATGCCACCCATTCCCCGCGACCGCCATATGACAGTCCGCGTGCAAAACCAGTTGGTCCGCGATGTGACTCAGGTGGCACAGGCAAGCAAGCTGGGTGCGCCGCAGATTGTGGATGCCCGTGCGCCCGCGCGTTTCAGGGGCGAAGCGCCCGAGCCGCGCGAGGGACTGCGCGCCGGACATATTCCCGGGTCGCGCAATGTGCATTACGAGTTGTTGCTGAACGACGACAAGACGATGAAATCCGTGGATGAAACGCGCCAGATTTTTGAATCGGCGGGTGTCGATCTGGAGCAGCCGGTAATCACGTCCTGCGGGTCCGGTGTGACCGCGGCGATCCTTTCGCTCGCGCTGGCCCGTATGGGGCACGCGGATTGGTCACTTTATGATGGATCATGGGCCGAGTGGGGGATGTTCCCGACCGTACCCGTTGCAACCGGAGACGCATGATGTTCGAGACACTCAAAGCACAACCTGCCGACAAAATCCTTGCCTTGATGCAAATGTACAAAGACGACCCTCGCGAGACGAAGGTCGATTTGGGCGTTGGCGTTTATAAGGATGCAACGGGTCTCACGCCCGTGATGCGGGCTGTAAAGGCGGCAGAGCACAAAATCTGGGAAGCGCAGGACAGCAAGGTGTATACAGGTCTTGCGGGTGATCCGGCATTTGCCGATGCAATGATTGATCTGGTGTTGGATGGCGCTGTGCCGCGCGCAACAGTCGCGGCCGCCGCGACACCGGGTGGAACAGGTGCTGTCCGTCAGGCGTTTGAACTGATCCAGATGGCCAAGCCTGATGCGCGGGTTTTCGTGTCTGATCCGACATGGCCGAACCATCTGTCGATGCTCAAGTATCTGAATATTGAAATTGTCCCTTATCGGTACTTTGACAACGAAACGCGTGGCGTGGATTTCGACGGTATGCTCGCTGATCTCAAGACGGCCCATGCTGGCGATGTGATCTTGCTACATGGATGCTGTCACAACCCTACAGGGGCAAACCTGAACGCGACAGAATGGGACGCGGTCATTGATGTGCTACAAAGCACAGGTGCCACGCCGATGATCGACATTGCTTATCAGGGTTTCGGTGATGGCCTGCAGGAAGACGCCGCCGCGACGCGCAAAATTGTGTCCTCCGTGCCGGAGTGCCTGATCGCGGCGAGCTGTTCCAAGAATTTCGGGATTTACCGTGAACGTACGGGGCTTTTGATGGCAGTGGCATCGGATGCTACTGCACATGATCTGAACCAGCAGACGCTGGCCTATCTGAATCGCCAGAACTTCAGCTTTCCTCCCGATCACGGCGCACGTGTTGTGTCGACGATCCTGAACGACGCGACGCTCAAGGCGGACTGGATGGCAGAGCTGGAAGAGGTGCGCAACGCGATGTTGGACCTGCGTCAGCAGCTGGCGGATGAATTGCAGCGTTTGTCTGGCTCGGACCGGTTCGGATTTCTGGCGCAACACCGCGGTATGTTTTCACGCCTTGGCACGACACCAGAGAAGGTGGAGCAGCTGCGCACAGAGCACGGTATCTACATGGTCGGTGACAGCCGGATGAACATCGCAGGGTTGAACACGAAAAGCGTGCCAATCCTTGCGCAGGCGATCATCGACGTAGGAATTTAGACACTTCGGCGCGGCAGGTCGCGGCCTTGATGGGGCCAAGACTGGCTTGCGCGTCCACCCACGTCTAGGGCGCACTTAGCGAATACCTTCCTGAAGGATGGCCGCTTTTGCCACAGTGCTGTGCGTCATGCAGAACCAGATAGCGATGGTGCCGGGCGACTTCGGTGCCGCCCAACTCTTGGTTCTGAAGTCTCCACCGCAAATGAGACGACATATTCAGTAGCAATATAAACAAAAAAGAGGGCCCCGAAAACGGGGCCCTCAGGAACTGGTTGGCCAGGGAGGTCGGCCAACCCAATTGGATTAGCCTTTGGAGAACTCAGGGTAGGCTTCCATGCCCAGCTCTGAAGTATCCAGACCCATGATCTCGGCTTCTTCGCTGACACGGATGCCAACAACTGCCTTGAGGATGAACCAGACCACACCGGAGACGACGAAGGTAAAGATACCTACGACGAGGATGGAGTAGAGCTGCGTGCCGAGGCTTGCGTCGCCGTTTGTCAGAACAACCGCGATGGTGCCCCAGATGCCTGCACAAAGGTGCACAGGGATCGCGCCGACAACATCGTCAATCTTGAACTTGTCGAGCATTGGAACTGCGAAGACTACGATCACACCGCCGATGCCGCCGATCAACGTTGCCATGCCAAGACTTGGCGTCAGAGGCTCGGCTGTGATGGAAACGAGGCCAGCAAGAGCGCCGTTCAGGATCATCGTAAGGTCAGGCTTCTTGTAGAGAAGCTGTGTCAGGATCAGCGCCACAACAGCGCCACCGGCAGCAGCCGCATTCGTATTGGCGAAGATGCGGGAGACGTCAGCGATGTCGCCTACGGAACCCATTGCCAATTGAGAGCCACCGTTGAAGCCGAACCAGCCGAGCCAAAGGATGAACATACCCAGTGTTGCCAGTGCGAGGTTGGAGCCAGGCATCGGGTTAACACGGCCATCTTTGTATTTGCCGATACGTGGACCAAGGATAAGCGCGCCTGCAAGAGCAGCCCAGCCACCGACGGAGTGCACAACTGTGGAGCCCGCAAAGTCGAGGAAGCCCATCTCGTCAAGGAAGCCACCGCCCCATTTCCAGGAAGCCTGCAAAGGATAGATGATGCCCGTCAGGACGATTACGAAGATCAGGAAGGGCCAGAGTTTGATCCGTTCGGCCAGTGCACCGGAAACGATTGAGGCCGTTGCAGCGCAGAACATCAACTGGAAGAAAAAGTCGGAACCGGTTGAGGCGTATTCGCCATCATCAGCGCCGGCTAGATCTACGCCAACCGCTTCGAGAACGCCGGGACCGAAAACACCGGAAAGAACGCCTTCGACTGACCATGTGCCCAGTGGGTACATCAGATTATAACCGAATGCCCAATACGCGATTGTCGCCAGTGAAAAGAGTGCGACGTTTTTGGTCATCTGCATGGTCACGTTTTTGGAACGCACCAGCCCGCCTTCAAGCATGGCAAAACCACACGCCATGAAAAATACCAGGAAGCCGCCGATCAGGAACAGCAATGTGTTCATAATCCAGACCATCTCGGCGGTGACAGCCGCAGCATCCGCATCCTGGGCCCAGCCCAGCGATGGGACGGCGATTGCCGTCGCGGTTAGGAGTAGTGTTTTTGACAGTGTCATCTGTTTATCCCTCGTAAAGCTTTGCTTAGATAGCGTCTTCGCCAGTCTCGCCGGTGCGCACGCGCACGGCTTGTTCAACGTCGAGGACAAAGATCTTGCCATCGCCGATTTTGCCCGTCTGAGCGGTGCGTGAAATCACTTCGACCATCTGGTCTGCGACGGCATCCGACACCACAAGTTCCAGTTTGACCTTGGGTACAAAGTTCACCACGTATTCTGCGCCGCGATAGATTTCCGTGTGACCCGACTGCGCGCCGAACCCCTTGATTTCAGTGACCATCAAGCCGCGGACCCCCGCCTCGGTCAGTGCTTCGCGCACTTCCTCAAGTTTGAATGGTTTGATTGTTGCAATGATGAGTTTCACCTTTGGACCCTTTTCCCGTTTGGCAGGCACCCCTGCGATCTGTGTCAGAAGAAACTTGTATTTCCCCCTGATAGGAAAGATCAGAAGGCGATATGCGGGATGTGTTGGGGGAAGATATGATTAATTTATGTGCGAATATCACAAAGTGGCTAAAAATTAATCATATCAATAACGCATCATCCTCAAAGCAAGTGCTAAACAATCAGCATGAATGCGGGTATGGTCCTGAAAAAAGAGCAGCCGAGCAGGCCAGGTTATGAGTGATTCATCAAAGCGAAAGCGGCCCTTGGTCGCCGATAAAAGGTATCCGGCCAAAGGCAAGCCTGCGAATAAGGCTGTAACCAAGAAGCCTGCGAAGAAGTCAGCACCGGTCCGGCGCAAAGCAGCTGCGCCCAAACGTCCCCGTCGGGGTGGCATCCTTGGGCTGCTCAGCAGGATCGTCGGCTGGTTCTTTAGGCTGATATGGAAAATCACGTGGCGCATCACAGCAGTGGTCGTGCTGGTGCTCGCGTTGGCTGTTGGGTACCTGTATACAACGCTGCCACCTCTCGAAGCCCTTTTGGACGGCCGGGCCAAAGGGTCTGTGACCATGCTGGACCGGGACGGCAAGGTATTCGCGTGGCGCGGGGACCAGTTCGGCGGAGTTGTCACCGCAGATTCCGTGTCGCCCAATCTCAAGAACGCGGTGATCGCGACAGAGGACAAACGGTTCTACCGTCACTTCGGGGTAAGCCCGCGCGGTATCGCGTCTGCCGTACGCATCAATCTGTCCGAAGGGCGCGGGCCGCTCTCTGGTCACGGCGGTTCAACGATCACGCAACAGGTGGCCAAGCTGATCTGCCTTGGCGAACCTTTTGACCCCGGCGCGGGCATGACCGAAAAGGAATATGAGGCCAGTTGCAGGCGCTCTTCCATTCAGCGCAAAGCCAAAGAGGCGCTGTTTTCTATGGCGATGGAAGCGAAGTATTCCAAGGATGACATCCTTTCGATTTACCTGAACCGCGCCTACATGGGTGGCGGTGCCTTCGGCGCGGAAGCAGCAGCGCAGCGTTTCTTTGGAAAACCGGCGTCGGCTGTGAGTGTTGCAGAGGGTGCGATGCTTGCGGGGCTTCTGACGGCTCCGACAACCCTGTCACCAACGAACAATCTGGACCGTTCGCAAAGTCGCGCGGCAACTGTTGTCCGGCTAATGCAAGAGCAAGGATACCTGAGCGAAACCGAAGCGCGGGCAGCACAGGACAATCCGGCGGAGCTGTCGCAGGCAGCGGAAGCACGGGCGGGCGGATATTTCGCCGATTGGGTCATGTCGACGGGCCCCGAATTCTTTACGAGGAACACCACCGAGGACGTCCGGATAAAGACGACACTGGATCAGCGGATGCAACGTGCTGCCGAAGAAGGACTGAAGTGGGTCTTTGAGAACAAGGTGCGCGAAGGTTCCAAAGCGCAGGCCGCGATCGTGGTTATGTCAGCTGATGGTGCGGTGCGCGCAATGGTGGGTGGTCGAAAGACCAAGGTTGCAGGTGCTTTCAACCGTGCGACGCAGGCGTTGCGCCAGACGGGTTCGGCATTCAAGCCATTCGTCTTCGCAGCGGCTCTTGATCTGGGATATTCACCGCAGGATTTGATTGAAGACGCACCATACTGTCTGAACATTCCGGGTTCGGGAGAATGGTGCCCAAAGAACTATACCAACAGCTTCAAAGGGCAAGTTACGCTTACGCAAGCTTTGAAGGACTCGCTAAACATCCCAGCGGTCAAGATATCAGAAAGCGTGGGCCGTGAACTGGTTGGTCAGGTCGCATCGCAGTTCGGCATTCAGAATGACCTCGCTGCGGGTCCTGCGCTCGCGCTGGGCGCGTCAGAGAGCACGCTGATTGAGATGACAGGTGCCTACGCAGGCATCCTCAACGGCGGGTCCTCTGTCACGCCATATGGTCTGGTGGAGCTTTCTCTGCTTGGTGACAGCGAGCCGCTGATGGGTACTGGCGGCGGGATCGGAGAGCGCGTCATACAGGAAGGTGCGGCGCGCCAGCTTGTCTATATGATGGAGAAGGTCATCTCGGATGGTACCGGCAAACGTGGGCAATTTGGTGGTCGCGAGCTGGCAGGTAAGACAGGCACGACTTCAGCGGCCAAGGACGCATGGTTCATCGGGTTCTCGGCGGATTATGTGGCGGGGGTCTGGATGGGTTATGATGACAATACACCGCTCAAGGGTGTGACTGGTGGCGGTCTACCCACAGACATCTGGCGCGAGGTGATGAGCAGGGTCCACGAAGGCCTGCCCATCACGCCATTACCGATGGATCCGCCTATCGCAGCCAGCGCGCAAAGCCAGCCCGAGGCAGCCCCCGCGCAGGCACCCCAACCGCGTCGTGAGCCACAGGGGACGATCATCGATCAGGTCTTGCGCGACATTTTCGGAGGCGGCGGCAACGGCAGCAGAAGCTCCGCACCTGGTGGAGCGGAACGCTAGCCATTGATCGCAGACTGTGATGGGACGGCGCACCGACCATCATTAGTTTTGCACGCTTTTCTGCGGTATCCTTTGTAAGTCCCAGCAAAGGAGCCGCAGATGACACCCCTTGAGATAGCATCGTTTTCCAAAGGCGGAACCGGCGGCAATCCCGCAGGTGTGGTGATTGCGGATGCCTTGCCGCCTAATGAAACAATGCAGAAGGTGGCCGCTGATTTGGGGTTTTCGGAAACTGCTTTCGCAGCACCCGATGCAGGAGGCTGGCGTGTCCGCTATTTCGCCCCTATCGGCGAGGTGGCTTTCTGCGGTCATGCAACAATCGCGCTGGGCGCTGCTCTTGGGCAGCGATTTGGCGCAGGTCGGTTTGACCTGGCCTTGCGCGATGGCGATATCAGCGTAGAGGCATCAGAGCGCGGTGGAGAATGGCACGCAGCGTTAAAATCTCCAGCCACATGGTCAAACCCGATGGATCAAGAGTTATGCGATCAATTGCTAGAACTGTTTGGCGTGTCCCGGGCTGATCTGGATTCTGCTGTACCACCGACGCTGGCCTTTGCTGGCGTGCGCCACGGGCTGCTCACGCTCAAAGACCGCGCAGCGCTTGCGGCGATGCAATACCCCTTTGAGGCGATGCGCGATCTGATGGCGCAGCACGATCTGACCACTGTCAGCCTGTTGCATGTCGAAGGTCCGCGGTCTTTCTCATCCCGCAATGCCTTTGCAAGCGGGGGCGTGGTTGAGGACCCCGCGACCGGCGCTGCTGCGGCGGCGCTTGGGGGCGCGTTAGTCGATCTGAATTGGGACGGATTGCGAAAAGGTGGCAGCTTTGTGATCGCGCAAGGCGAAGACATGGGGATGCCCTCCGCGTTGACGGTCGAAGTTTCAGGCACGCCCGGGGCCTCGGTGAAGGTAAGTGGTGCGGTACGCTGGATGTAGCGCTGGCAGCAATGCAATCTTAAACATCATCTGTTTCAACTGAACCTGCTGGGGGTGGCAGGCCGGTTTTTTGCCTGCGCCTCTGTTGTGGGCGGCTGAAAGCAGAAGATGAGCGTAAAATATAAAGCACGCGGCAGGCGGGAATTGCGCGAAGTGCGCAAGCAAAGCCGCTTGCTTTACTGGACTGCGGGCGGGTTCAGCCTGTTTGCCAATCTGTTGATGCTGACAGGCCCTATGTACATGTTGCAGGTCTACGATCGCGTGCTGTCATCGGGTTCGGTTGAAACACTCGTCGCGCTATCGCTCCTCTTGGTGTTTCTCTATAGCATCATGGTCGTACTGGATTTCGCGCGTTCGCGGATCATGTCCGTCGCCGCCAGCCGGTTTTGGGCTGCGTTTCATGAGCGGGTCTTTCACTCGGTCGCACGCAAGGCGGCGGTTCTGCCCGATCAGTACACGACAAGTGGCCTCAACGATCTTGAACAAATCAGGCGGTTGATCGCTGCACCGATCGTCACCGCCGTGTTTGATCTGCCTTGGACACCGCTTTTCTTCACGGTGATTTTTGTGTTCCATCCTTTGCTCGGCGGGATCGCATTGGGCGGTGCTGCTTTGTTGATCGCGCTGACCCTCGCCAACCAGTTGCTAAGCAAGCGCAGCCAGTCAGCGGCTAACCGGCATGGGCAAATGGCGCGGACTGCTTCAGATCAATTCAGGGTCGATGCGGAAACCCTACGCGCGATGGGGATGCGGGTTGCAGCGTTCAAATTGTGGAACGAGGCGCAAAGCCGCGCTTTGCAGTCGGAGACAGCGGTCAGCAATATCGGGGCTGGATTTTCGACGTTCGGTAAAACGGCCCGCTTGCTGTTGCAATCTGTCATGCTGGGTGTGGGTGCTTGGCTGGTTTTGAACGGCCAGATGACCGCGGGTGGCATGATGGCTGGCTCGATCCTGCTGGGTCGCGCGCTTGCGCCGGTGGAGACGATTTTAAACCAATGGCAGATCGCGCAACAGGGAGTGCACAGTTGGCAAAATCTGGCGTATCTTCTGGGGGAGGTGCCACCCGAAGCACCGCGCACTGACTTGCCCGCACCAGAAGCGCGTCTGGTGGTCCAGAGCCTGACAGTTGTGCCGCCGGGCGACCGCATCGCGACCCTGAAGGGGTTAAGTTTCAATGTCGAACCGGGGCAGGCGGTGGGCGTGATCGGGCCTTCGGGTGCAGGAAAATCATCGCTTGCGCGCGCGCTTGTCGGGGTATGGCCTGCGGCAGGCGGCAGCGTTCGCCTTGGTGGTGCGGCACTGGACCAATACGACAGTGAAGTACTGGGACAACATATCGGATACCTGCCGCAAAAGGTGCAACTGTTTGACGGCACGATCGCGCAGAACATTGCGCGGCTGGCGCTTCAGCCGGATGCAGAGAAGGTGGTTGAGGCTGCAGCCATGGCGGGTGCGCATGAAATGATCCTGAGCCTGCCGAAAGGATATGACACACCGGTACATGCGGGACAGCTGAGGCTGTCGGGCGGACAGGTGCAACGCGTGGGATTGGCACGCGCTCTGTTTCATGATCCTGCACTTGTGGTTCTGGACGAGCCGAATTCCAATCTGGATAACGACGGATCGGAAGCGCTTAATCAGGCAATCCGGCATATGAAGGCGCGCGGGCGCTCTGTTCTGATCATGGCGCACCGGCCAGCTGCCATTGCGGAGTGCGAGATGTTGCTGGTCTTGAGCAATGGCACACGCATGGCATTCGGACCCAAGCAAGAAGTTATGGCAGGAATGCTCAAGAACGCTGGAGCTTTGCAGCAAGTACCAGCGGTGGCAGGGGGCATGAGGTGAGCGGCCCTATAGAGCTTGGGGTTTCAATCAGGGCCTACGCGTTGAGCGGTTTGTTGGCGTTGATCGCGCTGGTTGGCGGGTTTGGCTTTTGGGCGACGCAGACGACACTTGCGGGTGCGGTAGTTGTCACGGGTCAGGTAAAAGCGGACCAGAACCAACAGGCAGTGCAGCCCGTGATCGGTGGGGTCGTCGCGCAGGTCTTTGTCCAAAACGGTGACGTCGTCCAGCGTGGTGAGGTCCTTTTGCGCTTGGATATCACTACACAAGAAAATGCGCTGGCCTTTGCAGAGGACGAGCTTTTCGCCGTTCTTGCGCAACTGGACCGCTTGCATGCACAATTCGGCGGCACTCAGAAGATAGATTTTCGTCCGGATCTGGTGGCGGCGGCTCAAGACGACCCAAGCCTCGCCTTGATACTTCAAGGGCAGAACGAGCTCTTTGCCGCCAGCCTCACGACCCTCCGGCAGCACGTGCAACAGGCTACTCAAAGCAAGCGCCAGATAGATGCCAGATTGAGCGGGATTGATGCCCAGCTGGTTTCGCTGGTCTATCAGCGCGATCTTGTTCGTGAAGGTCTGAACAAGCAGGAAGCATTGCTCGAGCGCAAGTTGATCCCTGCCGCCACAGTGCTTGAGGCGCGGCGATTAGCCTCCCAGATTGACACGGATCTGGCTAAAATGACATCGCAACGGGAAGAGGCGGTAGAGCGGCTCGCGGAGATTGATGCAGCATTGAACGAACGTCTTGCAGAACGACGGGAGGCAGCCATCGCCAAAGCCCGTGACCTCGAAGAGCCAATGCGCAAGTTTCGCGCGGATATTGCCAAACTGAAGAACGAGATTGCGCGTGCGGAAATTCGAGCACCGGTCTCTGGGGTCATTCATCGTATGCAGCCAACTGGTACCAGTACGGTGCTGCGCGCTGGTGACACCATACTTTACATCGTTCCGCCGGTGCAACGTCCGGTGATTGCTGCGCAGGTGCTGCCACACGACATCGATCAGATTTCTTTCGGGCAACCGGTGAACCTGCGCCTAGCGGCTCTCAACCAACGGATCACACCAGAAATTCGGGGGCATATCAGCGCGGTATCGCCCGATGCGATTGTAGACGAACGGCGCGGCAGTCGGTATTTCGCTGTGGAAGTCACCGTTGCAGAAGATCAGCTTGCACGGCTTCCCTCTGGCACTGCTCTGCTTGCAGGGATGCCTGTTGAGGTCTTTGTGCAAACGGGTGCGCGTACACCTCTGCATTATCTCACCAAGCCAATGACAGATTACTTTGCCCATGCGATGAGGGGTAATTAATAACGGACGGCACGCTGCAAGGTCTTTTCGTTTGCCGGCAAGACCGCTAGCGTCTCGCGCAACAGACCAGCAAAGGATATGACCATGAGCATCACAGACCGTTTGTCAGAACTCGGCATTACTTTGCCAGACGCGCCTGCACCGGCGGCGAATTACGTGCCATTCGTGAAAGTAGGCAGCACTGTTTATGTCTCCGGGCAGATATCTAACGGACCCGAAGGGCTGATCATCGGCAAGCTGGGTGACACGATGGATGTGGCAGCAGGTGCCGAGGCGGCAAAAACCTGTGCGATCAGTCTTTTGGCACAGGTAAAAGCCGCCTGTGGTGGCGATATTGAGCGTCTCGTGCGCGTTGTAAAACTGACCGGTTTTGTGAATTCAACGCAGGACTTCACGGACCAACCGAAAGTCATCAACGGGTGTTCGGATTTTCTGGTCGAAGCGCTTGGCGATAAGGGGCGGCATGCGCGTTCCGCAGTATCCGCACCATCATTGCCGCTGGGCGTGGCGGTTGAGATCGAAGGTATTTTCGAGATCTCATGACCCTGTCCCGCTTGTTCTATGATGTGCCGCTGGCCCACCGCGCGTTGCATAACGTGTCCGATGGCCGTCCCGAAAACAGCCGTGCCGCGATCCGCGCCGCGATTGCCGCCGGTTATGGGATCGAGATTGATGTACAGCTGAGCGCTGACGGGGCGGCGATGGTCTTTCACGACTATGCGCTTGAGCGATTGACCGGCGAAAAGGGCGCGATCCGGCTGCGGCCTGCGTCCGAGCTTGGCAAAATAAAACTTCTTGGCGGTGACGAAGGCATTCCCGATCTTGAAGAGGTGTTGGACTTGGTCGCGGGACAGGTGCCGCTGGTGATCGAGGTTAAGGATCAGGATGGTGGCATGGGGCAGGATATCGGCCCATTGGAAGATGCTGTTGTGGCGGGCGTTAAAGGGTATGCCGGACCGCTGGCGCTTATGTCATTCAATCCGAATGTTGTTGCACGGTTGGCGGAGACGCTTCCTGACGTGCCACGCGGGATCGTAACCAGCGCCTATCGTTATGAGGATTGGCCACTTCCACGTGCGACCTGCGATCAGCTGCGCCAGATTCCGGACTTCGAGCGCGTTGGTGCGTCTTTTGTCAGTCACGAGGTTGATGATCTGTCTACGCCGCGCGTGGCCGAGATCAAGGATCAGGGTGCCATGATTTTCTGTTGGACTGTGCGAAGTGCCGAACAAGCGTCCGAGGCTCGTAAGATCGCAGATAATATTACGTTTGAAGGCTTCCTGCCCGCGCTTACCGCTTGAACCGCGTGCCACATGCCACAGATAACGAGGCAAGGGGTAAGGTTGGGTCATGAGCGAACAAAGCATTGAAATCAGGCTGATGGGCGGGATCGATGAGATCGGCCAGAGCGAATGGGACGCCTGTGCCTGTCCCGAAGCGGGAAATGGTAGCCCGCCCAATGATCCCTTTACCACCTACAGGTTTATGTCGGCGCTTGAAAAAAGCGGAAGTGTGGGCCCCGGTACGGGATGGCAACAGCAACATCTGGCGGCATTTGTTGAAGGACAGCTGATTGCGGTCGCGCCGCTTTATGCCAAGATGCATTCACAAGGCGAGTATATATTTGATCATAACTGGGCGCATGCCCTGGAGCGCGCGGGTGGCCGGTATTACCCGAAACTCCAGATCGCTGTGCCGCATACGCCAGCGACAGGTCGCCGCTTTCTGACGCGCCCGGGGTTTGAGGACATCGGGAAACGCGCGCTCATTCAGGGTGCTGTACAGGTCGCGGACAACAACCAGCTTTCGTCGGTACATATCACATTCTGCACTGAGGATGAGGCGGTCTTTGGCGAAGAAATGGGGCTAATGGTGCGCAAGAGCCAACAGTTCCATTGGCGCAATGCAGGCTACGCTGATTTCGATGGCTTTTTGGGTAGTCTCAACAGCCGAAAGCGCAAGAATATTCGCAAAGAACGTGCACAAGCGCAGGCTTTTGGTGGTGAGATTCACACCTTTACGGGCGATCAGATTCTGCCCGAGCATTGGGATGCGTTCTGGCAGTTTTATCAGGACACCGGTGCACGCAAATGGGGCACACCCTACCTCACACGAGAGTTTTTCGACATTGCACAGGACACCCTGCGCGATGACATGGCGCTGGTGTTGGCAGAAAGGGATGGTCGCTGGATTGCAGGCGCTTTGAACTTTATCGGCTCTGATGCGTTGTACGGCAGGTATTGGGGCTGCATCGAGCATCACCCCTGCCTGCATTTCGAGCTGTGCTACTACCGCGCAATCGATTTCGCGATTGAAAGAGGGCTGCATACTGTGGAGGCCGGCGCACAGGGAGAACATAAGCTCGCACGCGGCTATTTGCCGTCGGTTGTCTGGTCATTGCACTGGATGCGCGATGAGGGATTTGGAAATGCGGTCGCCGACTATCTTGAAGCGGAGCGTGATGCCGTTGAACAAGAGATTGAAATATTGACCGAGTACGGTCCGTTCAAACGGGCCGTTGTTGAGGAACAGGAATGACTGAGAAATTGAGTGAAGAAACGCGCCAGACGGTGCTGAAGCCCTTGTTTGACACAGGATGGCAGATGACAGAAGGGCGCGATGCAATTCATAAGACATTTGAATTTGCGAATTTTGTCGAAGCATTTGGCTGGATGACACAGGCGGCCATCTGGGCAGAGAAATGGGACCACCACCCCGAGTGGGATAATGTTTACAAAACAGTCAATGTGACCCTCACCACCCATGATGTGGACGGTCTGAGTACGCTGGACGCTAAACTGGCGCGTAAAATGGATGGAATCGCGAAGAGCATGAAAGACTAATGGAAGAAATAGATAATACCGTGTCATCAATAATGAATACCGAAATCTGGCAGGGCAAATCCCTTGCTGACTTGCTTACACTAGAGTTCCTTGCAAGCGCAGCAGGGTCGATCCTCGGGGCGATTACGATTATCCTCTTGGGGTGGATCGTTTCCGCGTGGCTTCAGCGCCGTGTGTCGAATCTGGGTCGCAAGAACAAGCATCTGGACGAGATGCTTTTCGACTTTCTAGCCTCGATCGTGCGCTATGTGGTGCTTGGCTTCACTCTGCTGTTTGTGCTCAACACCTTCGGTGTACAGACAACGTCAGTGGTGGCCGTCATCGGTGCCGCTGGCTTGGCAATTGGTCTGGCTTTGCAAGGCACACTGTCGAACGTGGCGGCAGGGGTAATGCTTATCCTGTTCCGCCCCATCAAAATCGGTGACTTTGTTGAGGTCGCGGGCGAGATGGGAACAATCAAGCAGATCAACCTGAATTTCACCGAGCTTGCCGATCTGAGCAATGTTCAAGTGATCGTGCCCAACTCCGAAGTTTGGGGCAACGTGATTACTAACTACTCCACCAATGACCGCCGCCGCGCGGAATGGACCTTTGGTGTGGGCTATGGTGCAAATTTGAAAGATGCGGAGCAGATCATCAAGGATACGATTATGGCTGACGAACGTGCGCTGGCCGAACCTGCGCCGTTCGTTCAGGTGACGAACCTTGGTGATAGTTCTGTCGATTTTCTCGTACGGGTTTGGTGTTCTGCCAGCGATTATTTTGTCTTCAAGGCAGATATGACGCGGCAAGTGAAAGAAGCGCTTGATGCAGGTGGCGTCGACATTCCGTTCCCGACCCGGACGATGATCCAAGCAAACTGATCGCCGCTTCTAAAGAAACAGGGACGCCACGATCATGGCGTCCCTTTTGTACATTTACATGCTGGCAAGCAGTGCCTCGCCGCCTGAAACGTCACAGACGCCCGGGCTTTCTTCGGGCTGGAACAACGTTACTTTGCCGTCGTCGATCAGCATCGCATATCGCTTGGACCGCGAAACCAGACCGGCTGGCGCGGCGTCGAAATCCATACCAATTGCCTTGGTGAACTCTGACGATGCGTCGGCCAGCATAGTGATGCCTGCATCTGTCGCACCTGTCGCTTCACCCCATGCTTTCATCACAAAGGGGTCGTTGCAGGAAATGCAGATAATTTCATCGACACCTTTTGCATCGAACTGGTCCTTCGTGCGTACAAAGCTGGGAACGTGGGCCGAGTGGCAGGTTGGTGTGAACGCGCCGGGGACGGCAAATACAACAACCTTGCGGCCTTTGACTTTGTCGGACATCTGGACCGGTGTGGGACCATCTGCACCCATCTGCACCAGTGTTGCGTCGGGCAGGGTATCGCCTTGGGAAATTGTCATCGGGTAGGCCTTTCATTGCATTGCGTTTGTTCCTGACCAGCATATAGGTTTTGCGTGCGGGCGCGACCAGTGATTGCGGGAGAGAGAATTAATGGGTCATGTGATTGTAGTGGGTGCAGGGCAGGCAGGATCGTCTTGTGTGGCCAAGCTGCGCAACTCCGGCTTTGAGGGGCGTATCACGTTGATCGGTGAAGAACCCGTACCACCCTACCAGCGCCCCCCGCTGAGCAAAGCCTATTTGATGGGCGAGATGATCCTTGAACGCTTGTTCCTGCGGCCCGAGAGTTTTTACGCCGAGAATGATATCGACTTGCGCATGGGCGCGCGTGTCGATGCCATTGATGCAGATGCGCAGACCGTGTCCATTGCTGGCGAAACGCTGGAATATGATGATCTGGTTCTGACGACCGGATCAACGCCGAACCGCCTGCCCGCTGCTATCGGTGGTGATTTGGACGGAGTGCATGTGGTGCGCGATCTGGCAGATGTGAACGGCATGGCACCGCGGTTCGTAAAAGGTGCAAAGGTGCTGATTGTGGGCGGTGGCTACATCGGGCTTGAAGCCGCATCCGTTGCCGCCAAGCTGGGGTTGCACGTCACACTTGTTGAAATGGCAGAGCGTATTCTCCAACGGGTTGCCGCCCCTGAAACCAGCGATTTTTTCCGGGCGCTGCACTGCAAACACGGCGTCGACATTCGTGAAGGTGTCGGACTGGACCGATTAACAGGCGACGTCGCGGTGAGCGGAGCGGTCTTGAGCGATGGCACCGAACTTGACGTGGATTTTGTTATTGTGGGCGTGGGTATTCGTCCCGGAACGGCCTTGGCAGAGGCATCTGGTATCGAGATCGAAAACGGGATCAAGACAGACGCGTTGGGCCGGACTTCCGCGCCGCATGTCTGGGCAGCGGGTGATTGCGCATCGTTCCCGTATCGTGATGGACGCATCCGGCTGGAATCCGTGCCAAATGCAATAGATCAGGCGGAATGTGTCGCAGGGAACATTATGGGCGCTGGTAAAGCCTATGAGGCGAAGCCTTGGTTCTGGTCCGATCAGTATGACGTAAAGCTACAGATTGCAGGGCTGAATACGGGCTACGACCGCGTTGTAATCCGCCAACCTGACGCAGACAGCATTGGGTTTTGGTATTATCGTGGGGATACGTTGCTGGCCGTTGACGCCGCGAATGATCCACGCGGGTATATGGTGGGCAAGCGTTTGATTGAGGCGGGCAAGTCGCCCGATCCAACGGTAATAGCCGATCCCGAAACCGACTTAAAAGCTCTGTTGAAAGCATGAGGATCATCGCGGGCAATTTTCGCGGGACAGCTTTAGCAGCGGTCGGTAAGGGTGACGCGGGTGCCCATCTGCGCCCCACATCCGACCGGGTGCGCGAGAGCCTGTTTTCGATGCTGACGCACCATGATGTCATTGTCGGTGCGCGTGTGTTGGATGTCTTTGCGGGAACTGGCGCATTGGGGCTTGAGGCGCTGTCGCGCGGTGCCAGTGAGGTTCTGTTCATAGAGAACGGCCGCGTGGGTCAAAAGCTGATTGCGGAAAACATCGCAAAGCTTCGGGTGCGTGAGCAGACCAAGGTCATGCGCAACGATGCAACGCGTTTGGGCACCTGGCCCGGTGCACCCTATGACCTGATCTTTCTTGACCCCCCGTATGGCAAGGGAATGGGCCAGAAAACGCTAGCCGCACTTTTGGAGGGCGGATGGCTATCCCCCGATGCCATGATCGTTTGGGAAGAGAATGCGCCCATGCTGGCCCCAAAAGGGTTCACCCGGACAGACACACGTAAATACGGCGATACGCATGTCACTCTGTTGGAGCTTACATCTGCGCCCTGATCGCAGCGCCCAGCCGCTTCATGCCTTCTTTGATCTTCTCATCATCCGCGAGTGAAAAGCTGAGCCGCAGCGTGTTCGCATTCGAGCGATCAGCATAGAAGGCTTGCCCGGGAACAAAGGCCAGCTTTTGTGTTTCCAGCGCAGATTTGAGAAGCGCGGCACCATCCATTTGCTTCGGCAAGGTCAGCCAGACGAACATCCCGCCTTCTGGCTTGGTCCAGGTGACACCTTCAGGCATATGTTCGGCCAGTGCGTCCAGCATCGTATTGCGGCGTGCAGAATAGGTCCGGCGCAGCTTGGCGGTATGATCGGAAAAGACGGAGCGCGCGACAGAGTTGATTGCCATCTGATTCAGCGTGGCGGAATGCAGATCTGCGGCTTGCTTCATAAGTACCAGTTGCGAAATGACGGACGCTGCGCCGCACACCCAACCCACGCGCAGACCGGGGGCGAGGGACTTGGAAAAGCTACCGCAATAAAGCGTGCGACACTCTTCGATGCTGCCCTTGCGGGCAATCTCAAGCGCAAGCATCGGCGGAATTGGATCGCCGTCATACCGTAGGGTTTGATAGGCGGAATCCTCGATTACCGCGATGTCGAGAACTTCCGCGAGATCGAGAATGTTCTCGCGTGCAGTAAGGTCAAGGGTCTCTCCGGTCGGATTGGCGAAATCCACGGAAGCATACGCAAATTTGACCCGACCTCCTGCGGCCTCGGCGGTCTTTGCATAGTCATCGGCAGAGCGGTTGCCGCCAGGCATCAATCGGTCATAGGTCGGTTCGTATGCGTTAAATGCGCCCAATGCTCCCATGTATGTGGGCCAAGTGACCAGCGCGGTATCGCCGGGCGACAGCATCATCTTACCCAGATAATCCAGCGCCTGTTGCGAGCCTGAGGTGATCAACACGTTATCGCGGGTGCAGGGTATACCAAGCGCTTCCATTTGCTCGACTATCCAGTCTCGGAGGGGGCCGTACCCTTCGGAGACGGAGTACTGCAGCGCCGCGCTGCTGTTCTGAGGGGAGAGCGCATCGGTCATGGCATCCTGAAACGCCTCTGTCGGGAACAGTGCCGGATCGGGAATGCCGCCAGCGAAGGAAATAATATCCGGTTGATCCAAGAGCTTGAGCAGTTCGCGAATCTCGCTGGCCTTCATACGGCCCATACGCGTGGCAAAGATATTTTCCCAATTCATGTCAGAATCCCTTCCCTAATTTCGGCAAGACATCACAATTGGGAATTTATGGCAATAATTATTACCTATATGCGCAATATTATGTCCTGGCTGCTGCTACAGTGGCCAGTTCTCGATCCGCTGCTTCTTCTTTGCCAGCAGGGCAAAGACAGGTCCAAGTAGACCAACCATGCGACCTGTGAAAGCGGGTTTTCCGGTCTCAGCCACGGCTTTGATGTTAGAAGAAATGAACCCTTGGGCACTCAGCATTTCTTTGTGCAGTTTGCTGCCCTCAATCGCCTCTGTGATAATCAGATCAAACTCAGTGCCGCCATCTTTCTCGCGCAGTTCATAAGTGACGACGCAGGGCGGCTCATCAATATTGGTCATTTTGAAGGTGTGTGAATAGCAATGCGGCGGGTCAAACCTCAGGACTTCTCCGACCACCATCGCGATCTTGCCGTTCGGATTCACCATCCGCATCTTCGCGCCTTCCTCCAGGCCGTTCTTGGTCTGGCAGACCGCGCCAAAGAAGAAAGGAAGCGGTTGATCGGTGGCAACCAATGTTGACCAAACCGTTTCAATCGGTGCGTTGATAAAGGTTCGGCTGATGGACTTGGGCGCAATATTTGTCATGGTTAATCTTCTTCATAAATTTGTTGGGCAACGGCTTCGGCGGTCTGCTTGATCAGGCTCATCCGGTCGAGCCAGTGGCCGGAATACGCATCAATCCAACGGTCATGGATCAACTGGAGCGGCATCGCATTGAGATACAGACGCCGGGTGCGCCCTACCTTTTCGCTGGTGATCAGACCGGCGTTCGTCAACACCTGCAAATGGTTCATTACGGCGATGCGCGTCACATCGAACGACTGAGCGAGTTCGCCCACTGCCATGCCGGGCTTTTGGCGCAGATGATCCAGAATCTCGCGACGTGTGGTGTGCGCAAGTGCGGAAAAAACTTGATCCATATCGTCATTAGTAATCATGTAATTACATTATTACATAATCAACATGAGTCAAGAGGGGCCATCTCGCACAGAGAGCCAGTCTGCGTGAACAGCTTTGGGAAATCAGGGAAATGTGGTAAAGCTTTGCGGATGTCCGACGCGATCTACACAGCCGGCATATTGCCTCAGCCGGAGGAAAAAGCGGAAGCGATTCCGTTGCCCAAGCCGCAGCCACTCGGCGCGCCGGTGCTTATCTCCGATTGCGTCACGCCCGTGGCGGGCGAGACGTTTTTGTCATTACTGATGAAACGAATGATTAAGGATGATCAGCCGTAGGTGGGGTGAAACTTGCCAGCGGGAGAGAGTGTGAAAATCTCTACCCCGTCATCGGTCACCCCGACGGAATGCTCAAACTGTGCAGACAAGGACTTGTCGCGGGTCACTGCTGTCCAGTCATCGGCGAGTGTCTTCGTCTCTGCACGGCCCAGGTTTACCATCGGCTCGATGGTAAAAAACATCCCCGGTTCCAGAACAGCACCGACACCCGGCTTACCGTAATGCAGAACATTCGGCGGCGCATGAAAGACACGGCCTAAACCATGACCGCAGAAGTCTGTCACGACAGACATACGATGGCTTTCCACAAACGTCTGGATGGCGTGGCCGATGTCACCAAAGGTGTTCCCCGGTTTCACAGCCGCTATACCACGCATCAGTGAATCGTGCGTAACGTCGATCAGCCGCTCGGATTTCCGCGCGAGCTTGCCCGCCACATACATCCGGCTCGTGTCGCCGAACCAGCCGTCCACGATGACGGTGACATCAATGTTGAGGATATCGCCGTCTTTCAGCTTTTTGTCGCCTGGAATGCCATGGCAGACAACGTGGTTCACGCTGATACAACTGGCGTGTTTATAGCCCTTATAACCAATGGTCGCTGATTTTGCGCCCACCGCGTTCACCTTTTCTTCGATGATGCGGTCAAGCTCTCCGGTGGTCTGACCGACAGTTACATGCTCTGCTATCTCGTCCAGAATGGTCGCTGCGAGCGCCCCTGCGGCATGCATACCTGCAAAGTCGGAAGGGTCATAAATACGGATGCCGTCTTTGGTCTGACGGCCACGGTGTTGATCATTCACCGGTTTCTCCAATCATTTCTGTTTGTGCTCTCTTATCGCGCCAACGGCCCAAGGACCAGAGGGGCGGCAATGCGCACTTCTTCGGGGGTGATATGGGTGCCAATGCACAAGGTTTCCACCCCGGCCTGCGTTGCGGCGTCATGAGCGGCCGCATAGGTGGGATCAATATCAGCCGCCATAGCGACATGGGTGCAGTCAGTGCGTTGTACCAGATAGAGCAGAACGGCACGGTGCCCCGCCCGAGCAACCTGGGCCAATTCGCCCAGATGTTTCGCCCCGCGTGCGGTCACACTATCGGGGAACTCAGCCAGTCCATGCTGTCGCGACAGGGTCACGGATTTGACTTCAACATAGGCGTCGGGCAAGCCATCGCCGCTTAGCAGGAAATCTATGCGCGATTTGGTGCCGTATTTCACCTCGGGTTTCACCGTGGTGTAGGCGTCCAGCCCATCAATCTTCTGCGCCTGTAATGCCGCACGAATTGCCTTGTTGGGCAGACTGGTGTCGACACCGGTGAAATGTCCGTTCTCGTGATCGACCAAGCGCCAGCCGAAATTCAGCTTTTTCTTTGGATCGTCATTCGGCTCCAGCCAGATTTTGATACCGGGTTCCGCTAAGCCCAACATAGAGCCGGGATTGGCGCAGTGGGCCACAACTTCGCGCCCGTCCTCCAGCATACAGTCGGCCAGAAACCGTTTGTAACGGCGGATCAGGCGGGCGGGGACAAGTTGGGTTTGAAAGCGCATGGGCCACGGCCTATACCGTGAAGAAATGACGCTCAAGGAGAAGTGCTTTGTCCAACCCCACAGCCGCGATGATTGTTATCGGTGACGAAATCCTTTCAGGGCGTACGCGCGACAGCAACATGCACCACCTCGCGGGGCAGCTGACCGAAGCTGGTATCGACCTCAAGGAAGTGCGCGTTATCGGGGATGAGCACGGCACGATTATTGCGGCAGTGCAGGCGATGTCAAAAGTCTATGACTATGTCTTTACCAGCGGCGGGATCGGCCCGACCCATGATGATATTACGGCTGACTGTATCGCAGCCGCATTCAACGCGAATATTGATGTGCGCGACGATGCCCGCGAGATTTTGGCGGAGCATTATGCCAGATCAGGGACCGAACTGAACGCAGCCCGTTTGCGCATGGCGCGCATCCCGGATGGCGCGGCCCTGATCGACAATCCCGTCTCTGCCGCACCGGGCTTCAAGCTTGAGAATGTGCATGTAATGGCCGGTGTGCCATCGGTGTTTCAGGCCATGGTTGCGTCAGTCATCCCGACGCTCACCGGCGGCGCGCCCCTGATCAGCAAGACATTGCGGATCGAACGTGGTGAAGGGGACATTGCCGGTCCGCTTGGCCAGTTGGCCGAAAGCTATCCTTTGTTGTCGATGGGGTCTTATCCTTTCCAGAAAGACGGCAGGTACGGTGCCCATATCGTCATTCGCGGCAATGATGATGAACAGATTGACGCAGCACTCGCAGAACTTGAGGCCGCGTTCCAATGACCCCATCCGTTACCCGTCTTTATGAGGTCTGCGAGCATACCTGGCCTGCGGCGCGGGAGTGGACCTCAGGTGCATTCACACTGCGCGACGGCCAAGGCGGCGGGAAGAGGGTGTCGGCAGCTACCGCGATAAAGGATGCGTCAGAACAAGACATTGCGGGTGCCGAGCAGGCGATGAAAGCTATCGGGCAGACCCCGCTGTTCATGATAAGGGAGGGCGAGGAGGCCCTTGATGCCCTGTTGGAGGCGCGAGGGTATCAGGTGATTGATCCCGTTATTCTATATACCCTGCCAATAGAAAAACTGACCGATGTACCGATCCCGCGTGTGACCGCATTTAATCTGTGGGAACCTTTGGCGATTATGAGAGAGATTTGGGCAGCGGGGGGCGTGGGGCCTGCGCGTATCGCCGTGATGGAGCGCGCCAAGGTCAAGACCGCGATCCTGTCGCGCTGGAACGAAAAACCCGGCGGCGTTGCCTTTGCCGCTGTGCATGATCACGTTTGTATGGTGCATGCGGTTGAAGTGTTGCCGCATCAGCGCCGTCAGGGTGTGGCCCAATGGATGATGCGCCGCGCGGCCTTTTGGGGCAAATCACAAGGGGCCACGCATCTTTCCGTGCTTTGCGTTGAGCAGAACGAAGGTGCGAACGCGCTTTATCGTGCATTGGGTTTCTGCGAAGTTGGGCGCTATCACTACCGCATACGACCTGAATAAAGGAGCCAGTTATGGCCGAAGACATGCCTACCGCCCTAGACCTACCAATGATGGATCCGCTGCCTGAAGAAACGCAGAAATACTTTGACATTTGTCAGGAAAAGCTCGGCATGGTGCCCAATGTCCTGCGCGCCTATGCTTTTAATGCAGAAAAGCTGAACAGCTTTACAGCGATGTATAACGATCTGATGTTGGCTGACAGCTCGTTGAGCAAGCTGGAGCGGGAAATGATCGCTGTCGCGGTATCCTCGGTCAACAAGTGCTTTTACTGTTTGGTTGCGCATGGTGCAGCTGTACGTGCTTTGTCGGGTGATCCGGCGTTGGGCGAAGCAATTGCGATGAACTACAAGGTGGCGAAAATCACGCCAACGCAACGTGCGATGCTGGATTTTGCCGTTCAGATGACCCGTGAAAGTGCCAGCATTGAAGAAGCAGATCGGCAGGTGCTGCGGGATGCGGGCTTTAGCGATCGTGACATCTGGGATATCGCCAATGTCGCGGGATTCTTCAATATGACGAATAGGGTGGCAAGCGCTACTGACATGCGGCCAAACGCCGAATATCACGCGCAAGCCAGATGAAAATTGCGTGGCTGGTGATTGCATGTGTTCTTGCCAGCCCCGCTGCTGCGCTGGATCTGACGTTGCCGTCTACCGCGCGACAGACTGTGACCCGCGACACCTCGCCTGACGTCTATGAAGCACCCGTAGGTGTGTTTGAAAACGGCCAGGTCCCTACAATCAAGATCGAAGGCGACGTGCGCCGGGCGGCATGGAAGCTGAACTCTCCCGGATTGACGCCATTTCAGGTGATGCGCCCTCTGCGAAGCCAGCTGATCGAAGCGGGGTTCGAAATTGCTCTGGATTGTCGGGCCACTGCTTGTGGAGGCTTTGACTTTCGGTTTGCGACTGAAACGCTTCCCGGTCCGAATATGTATGTCAATATTCGTGCATTTCAGTTTGTCACCGGCATCAAGACCTCAGAGAGTGAGGTGTCACAGGTCGTCACGCTGCTGGCCAGTACTTCAGCGGCGTCGGCCTTTGTTCAGATCATTCAAGCCGGTGAGGTCGGGTCAGAGGAGCCGCAGGTCGATGCAACCGGCGCATTGCCTACGGCTCCTCTGGGTGAAGACGGCGGCGACTTTGTCACGCGATTGCTTGCGCGCGGACATACGGTTCTGACTGATCTGGATTTCGAAACCGGCAAATCGGCGCTGGGCTCCGGACCGTTTCGTTCACTTGAGATGCTGTCGGAATACTTGCAGGCAAACCCGCAGATGCGCATTGCGGTGGTCGGGCATACCGATGCAACAGGTGCCCTTGATACAAATATTACGATTTCACGGTCGCGTGCCAGATCAGTTCGCCAGCGGCTCATCAATGCTTACAAAATCGATCCCGCCCGGTTGGATGCGGAAGGTATGGGATATCTCGCGCCGGTAGCCAGCAATCTGGACCCTGCAGGGCGCGAGGCGAACAGGCGCGTTGAGATCGTATTGTTGGGATCGTCCTGAGCGCTTCAGCGCTGCTGTGATTGAATGGCAGCAACTTCTTCTGTCAGACTTGGCGCGTTCAGAGAGACACTCTGCGAAGTCAAAAGATCGATTTCCAGCCGGGTCACATCGTTAGCTGCGGCTTCAACCGTTCCACATGAGGAAACTGAAAGGGCCACGAGGGTAAAGGTCAGGGCGCGGGGAACATTCATCGTATCCAGCCTTGTTAAAATTCATTGTCTACAATCTGGCTACAGTCTGTTTCCGGCAGAAATAAGGCGGGAAAACGAAAAAGACCCCCAACTGTCTTATCGACAGAGGGGGTTTAGTTCACACCGAGGTAGGTGATCGGGTTTACCAGTCGCTAGGGCCTTTTTCGGCAAAGGCATGGACCAGAAAATCAATAAATGCGCGGACTTTGGGCTGAGTGAAGCGGCCGGGCGGGTAAACAGCATAGATACCTTGGGTCTCTAGCGGTAATTCGGGAATTGCATCCTCAACCAGCCCTTTTTCCATCGCTTCGGAGTAGAGGAAGCTGGGAAGGTACGCGATGCCGAGGCCGGATATCGCTGCATTAAGCAGGCTTTGTCCGTCATTCACCGAAAGCCAGCCTGCCGTGCGAACCTGACGTTTTTCGCCCGAAGGTGCCGTCAGCTTCCAGACATTACCACTCGATTGGTTCGAGTAATGCAGCAGTTTGTGATCATTAAGATCGTCGATTTTGTCAGGGCGGCCATACTGTTCGAAATATTTCGGGCTGGCGATCATTCGTTTGGTCGTTTCCGTCAGCTTACGGGCGCGCAGTGTGCTGTCTTCCAGCTCTCCGATCCGTACGGCCATATCAAAGCCTTCGCTGATCAGCTCAACATACCGGTTGTTCAAAACCATGTTCACGGTGATGTCCGGGAAATCTGATAAGAATTCGGACAAAACCGGCGACAGGTGGTTTACGCCAAAGTCGGTGGCGACCGATATACGCAAAAGACCTGAGGGGGCGGACTGCATGGATGTGACCAGTGCATCGGCTTCGCCGGCGTCATTCAGAACGCGGCGGGCGCGGTCATAATAAGCAAGACCAATCTCGGTCGGACTGACGCGGCGCGTGGTGCGGTTCAGCAGGCGGGCGCCCAACCGCGCCTCAAGGGAGGACACGTGTTTTGAAACGGCGGACTTGGAAATCCCCATCTTTTTGGCAGCATCGGTAAAGCCTCCTTGGTCCACCACGGTGGCGAAAGCTTCCATTTCTGTCAGGCGGTCCATACCCGCTCCTTCACATCACTTAATTCGAAGGCTGGTATGAAAGCCAAATCAGGCAGGAAGGGGGCAGGGTTGGGACAGTTGCAAGGTAATTGCGGGTATCGTTCATGGCGGGGAAACAGGTGAACAGTGTGTTTCGCGGCCTGTTCAGATCCACCTGATCCAGCGCAGGATAGCCACCATAGCAACGCTGAGGCCCAGCATGGACAGGCAAAGGATGGCAAACGCATGCGGGTGGTCAGCCCCGATCATTCCGGCAAGGTTCACCCCGAAAAGGCCGGTGATAAAGCTTAGCGGCAGAAACAAGGCCGCCGCGACGGACAGGACATAAGAGTGGCGCGCCTGTCTTTGCGCAACGTGATTGTCATGCTCGCCCTGTATAGAAGTCAGCCGGTCGCGAAGCTCGTCCAGCTCTTCCACGGCTATGGTGGACCGGTTCGCAATTTCGCGCAGCTGCATCGCATTTGGCTCAGGCATAATCGGTAGGTTGATCGCTGCCAGCTTGGCCAGCGCATGCCGTTGCGGTTCAAGATAGCGGCGCAGGCGAATGATGCTGCGTCTGGTAACCGGCAGGTCGCGCGGGGGCAGTGTGTCGGTGTCTTCCAGATCTGTTTCGTAGAAATCGGTCAGCTGCTCAATCGTATCAATGTGGTTTTCAACCCGTGTGGTCAGCCCGTCCACAAGCCATTCAAGAAAGGTCGCAGGATCTTTGGGCGCGTTGCCCGCCTCGCAAGCCGCGCGGATGGCATCGACGGCAAACACCTTGCGGCGGCGGACGGTAATCAGGACATCGTCGGCAACCCAGAGGCGCAGCGAAATCATCTCGTCTGCTACGGCATCTTTGTTCATGTTAATGCCGCGCAGGTTCAGCATCAGCCCGTCATTATAGGTGTCGCAACGCGGGCGTGTCTCGGCTTGAAGCAAAGCACCTGCGGGGATCGGGGGCAGATGTGACGTAACCCAACCGGCAAATTCCGGGTCCGTCATATCGTAGTGCCACCAGCGATACCTACCGTTTCCAGTCAAATCGCTATCTGTTGGGACAGACGCGGTGCCGTTAGCGGAGATATCGAAAACACATATGGCCATTCGCGTATGTAGCCGCCTTTATTCTTAGGGCGCAATGCGGGACGGCAGAAACGAATGCGATACCAACGACGTAGCATTGCGCGCCGTTAACCTTAACAAAGCCCTATCGGCGCCGCATTTTGCCCAGATGGCCTCCTTAATCCCGAAGACTTACCTGTTCTTCCGGAGCCGTCGATCGTGCCTTTTATCTATTTATACAGTCCAAGTGATTTTGTTTCCGCCCTCCCTATCGAAGAAGGTGCCGCGGCAGCAGGGACGCCGGTCTACACGTTGCAGTTACGCCCTGATGCCGAACCAACCTTGGTCGAGATCACGGATGACGATGCTGTATTTGACGAAGTTGATGCCACCCAATCTTTGACCAATGACATCAATCTGGATGGCGCGACCTATACCGCTGGCACAAGCATCAACACCGCTTATGACCTGATCAGCAGCACCGGTCACAAGGTGACCTCATTCCATTTCGGAGGAGACGGTTACCAGCAGGGCGCGGTAGATGGCATCGCCTCGACTGTGCCGCTGGTTCCCGGGCAATCCTATACGTTTCAGACGGAACGGACGTCGCATCAGCAGAATAACCAATACACCGACTACACGGCCTGTTTTACCCAATATACGCCGATTGATACCCCTGTAGGGCCGGTGAATGCAGGGACGCTTTGCCAAGGGGATCTGGTGATAACGATGGATCATGGGGTCCAGCGGGTGCGCGGTGTGCTTTCACAGGATGTTGCGGCTGAAGGTGCTATGGCACCTGTCGTCTTTGCGCCCGGCAGTATCGGCAATCGCGAAGAAATCATCGTGTCACAACAGCACAGAATGCTATTGTCCGGCCCCCGTGCAGAACTGTTGTTCGGGGATCCGGAGGTTTTGATACCTGCGGTGTATCTGGCTGAACATGGGATGGGCGAGCTGCGCTGCGGCGGCATGGTCCGCTACATTCATCTGGTGTTTGACCAGCACGAGATCGTTTTCTCAAACGGTACGCCGAGCGAATCTTTCCTGCTTTCAGACCAATCCCATTTGCCACCTGATATCCGCACCGAGCTTGTCAGCTTGTTCCCGGATTTTTGCGCAGAGGATGCTGAGCTTCAGGCGGCGCGCCTGTGTTTGCGCCGCCATGAAGCCCATGCAATGATTGCCTAAAGCGCAGCGGCCAGACGGGTGCCCTGATCAATCGCGCGTTTAGCGTCCAGTTCTGCCGCGACGTCTGCGCCACCAATTACATGACACGTCTTGCCCTTGGCTTCCAACGCGTCCGCAAGTGACCGGTCAGACAGCTGGCCGGCACAAAGAACGATTGTATCGGCTTCGATCAGCGTCGGGTTCTCACGCGCTTCGCCAAAGCTGATGTGCAATCCGTCTGCGTCAATTTTCTCGTAGTTGACGCCAGCTATCATCTTGACCTCTTTCATCGTCAAAGAGGCGCGGTGAATCCAGCCGGTTGTTTTGCCCAGACCCTTGCCCACTTTTGTGGTTTTCCGCTGTAGCATCGTGACTTCACGTGCAGCCTTGTGTGGCTGCGGACCTTCCGGTGCCAGACCGGCGCGATGCTCGGCAGGGTCGGCCACGCCCCATTCCTTCATCCACTCCGGCAGGTTCAGTGTGGTGCTTTCGCCATCATGAACAAGGTGTTCGGAAACGTCGAAACCGATCCCGCCAGCGCCGATAACGGCGACCTTCTGTCCTACTTCGGCCGTGCCATTCAGTACGTCGATATAGCTGACGACGTTCCCTGAATTCTGACCCGGAATTTGCGGATCACGAGGGATCACGCCGGTGGCGATGATCACTTCGTCAAAACCGTCCAGATCGTTGGCGCTGACCTCGGTATCAAGCTTTACGGTAACACCCTTTTCTTTGACCATCGTTCGGTACCAGTCAACGAATCCCCAGAATTCTTCTTTGCCAGCGACCTGCTTGGCGAGGTTCAGCTGACCGCCGATCTCAGATGCGCGATCAAAGACAGTCACCTTGTGCCCGCGTTCCGCCGCGGCCAAAGCTGAGGAAAGGCCCGCAGGGCCCGCTCCCACAACCGCGATGGTTTTTGCGGTGTCGACAGGTTCAAGCTTCAGCTCAGTCTCATAGCAGGCGCGGGGATTGACGAGGCAGGAGGATATTTTACCGCCGAATGTGTGATCAAGGCAGGCTTGGTTGCAAGCAATGCAGGGCGCAATCTGGGCCGCATGACCTTCCATTGCCTTTTTTACAAAGTCGGGATCAGCCAGCATTGGTCGGGCGAGGCTAACCATATCGGCACACCCATCTGCCAGCACCTCTTCGCCAACTTCCGGTGTGTTGATCCGGTTGGACGTGATCAGCGGGATGCCAACCTTACCCATCAGCTTTTTGGTCACCCATGCAAACGCTGCACGCGGAACGGATGTCGCAATGGTTGGGATGCGCGCTTCGTGCCATCCGATACCGGTGTTGATGATGGTGGCACCCGCTTTTTCAATTTCTTGGGCCAGCTGCGCGACCTCTTCGTAGGTCGAGCCGTTTGGCACCAGATCGATCATCGACAGGCGGTAGATGATGATAAAGTCGTCGCCCACGGTTTCGCGCACGCGTTTCACGACCTCGATCGGAAGTCGCATCCGGTTTTCGTAGGATCCGCCCCAGCGGTCTTCGCGCTTGTTGGTGTGGGTGACAAGGAACTGGTTGAGGAAATACCCCTCGGACCCCATCACTTCGACCCCATCGTATCCTGCCTCTTTGGCGCGGCCCGCACAGGCGGCGATGTCTGCGATCTGCTTTTCGATGCCTTCCTCGTCCAGCTCTTTCGGTGCAAACATAGAGATAGGCGATTTGATCGCAGAAGGGGCGACGCAATCTGGAGAAAAGGCGTAACGGCCAGCGTGCAGGATCTGCATAGCGATTTTGCCGCCTGCTTCGTGCACGCGCTTGGTGACTACACTGTGGTTTTTGACGTCTTCGTCGGACACCATCATCGCGGCACCGTGCGCAACTGACCCTTCGGGGTTGGGTCCGATGCCGCCTGTGACCATCAGACCGACTTCACCGCGGGCACGTGCCGCATAGAATTCCGCTACTCTGTTCCAGTCTTTTGTTTCTTCCAGACCGGTGTGCATTGATCCCATCAGCACGCGGTTTTTCAGGGTTGTGAACCCGAGATCGAGCGGGGCGAGAAGGTGTGGATAGCTGGACATAGGCATGGCCTTTCTGGCAGAAAATCGGTTTTGCAAAGACAACACCGCAACTGGCCGCCCGAGTCACGCGCAACGCCGCGTCATCCATGTGCTATTGGATATCAGCGCGGGATGGGACACAAGGGGAGCGTGGCACAACCAAATGGAGCCTATCGAGAATGACACCCGAAGAGATTAGCAAACTACCCTATCGCCCCTGCGCGGGTGTGATGCTTTTGAATGCGGAAGGCCTGGTCTTTGTCGGCCAGCGCAAGGACCGCTACACCGAAGCCTGGCAAATGCCGCAGGGTGGGATCGACAAGGGCGAAGACCCGCAAGAAGCCGCGCTGCGCGAGCTGGAAGAAGAAACCGGCGTGAGCCGTGACCTTGTGACCGTGTTGGCCGAGACATCGGGCTGGGTGCCCTACGAACTGCCGCACGATCTGGTACCGCAGTTGTGGAAAGGCAGATATCGCGGACAGGAGCAGAAATGGTTTCTTCTGCGGTTCGAAGGCACTGATGGACAGGTGAATATCGAAACAGAACACCAGGAATTCTCGGCGTGGAAATGGATGCCTGTGTCTGAGCTTCTGGATTCTATCGTGCCTTTCAAGCGCTCGGTCTATGAAGCGGTGCTTGCTGAATTCGAAGGCCATTTGTGATGCGATTTATGCTCTTCCTTCTGGCATTGATGGCTCCGGTTCCTGCGTTAGCGCTTTCATGCCTCGCCCCTTCGGTCGAGCGTAGCTTTGCGCAGTTTGACGCAGCAGAAGAGGTTTATATCGTTGTGCATGGCAGGTTGACGTTTGATCCTGACCAGCTGCCTGAAGGCATGACACAAGACCCGCTGCCGCCAAATGAGACGCTGGTACCCGCGCGGCTAAAAGGGCTATCGCTGACGCACAGCGGGTTTACGTTGCCTTTCGATCAGGAACTTACACTCGAAGTCCAGTGCGCCGGGCCATGGTGTGGTGGCGCGCAAACCGGTGAAGACGTTCTTGCCTATTTGCGCAAAGATGACGGCGCCTATTTTCTTGCGATCAGCCCCTGCGGCGGGAGCGTTTTTGGCACGCCAAGGCCTGCGATGCTGAAAAAGGTGCAGCGATGCCTTGCAGGTGCGAAGTGTGAAGGGCGCTAGCGGATCGAAGGGAAATGCGGGGCGGCGCTTTCTGGCAGAACGCCAGTCAAACGTGGATCATCGTCAATTTCGACCTGTTGCTTATACGGTGTAAAACCGCTGCGCTGATAAAAACTGAGCGCCTGCTGGCTGTCGATGGTGCAGGTGTGGACGTGAAAGCGTTTGATCTCGGCCGCCCAAGCGCGGCAGATGGCTTCGTTCATGAGATAGCGTCCGGCACCTGATCCTATCAGCGTTTTTGTGAGGCCGAAGTAAGCAAGTTCGCATTCGCCGTGTTGTCTAAAATCTAGTTCCAACAAGGCTTCGTCCACGCCATCTTTGGTCAATGTGAAAAGCGCGACCTCGGGATTGTTCAAAACGGCCATGAGCGCGCGATCGTCCAGTGTGCGCCTGCTGTACCAGAGCCAAGGGGTGCCCACGCGGTCAAAGACATCGCGGTACCAACCAAGGTCGGGCGTAACCTGTCGCAAGGTGACACCGGCGGGTAGGGCAGCAGGCCGGAGTTGCGGAGGGGCTGTCATTTCAAGATGGGTGACCACCATCGCGACCTTGCCCGCAGGCACATCATGCAGACCGTTTGCAAGCATCGGTTACAGAAGCCCCTCATTCTTGAAGGCCTCTCGCATATCGCGCTGGGGGCGCGGGCCGATGTGGCTGATGACTTCGCCTGCACACAAGTTGCCCATGCGGCCGCAGACCTCAAGGTCATAGCCCTTTGCCAAACCAAATAGGAAGCCGGCGGCAAACTGGTCGCCTGCTCCTGTCGCATCAACTGGAGTCACTGCTTTGACGGGTACATCAACGCGTGTGCCATCCTTTATCAGGCTGACGCCCTTGCCAGAGCGTGTGGCGACAACAATCGGGCAAATATCTGCGGTCTTGGACAGAGCGGCTTCAAAGTCGTCGGTCTCAAACAGGGATTTCAGCTCGGCCTCGTTGCCAATGACATAGCCCAGATCATTTTTGATCAGCGACAGGAAATCGGCGCGGTGGCGTTCAACGCAGAAGGGATCGGAAATCGCGATCCCTGCCATGCCACCACCTGCTGTTGTGGCACGCGCGGCCTCGCGGAAGGCGGTTTTGCCTGCGTCCTGATCAAACAAATACCCTTCAAGGAACATCATCTTGGCGTTGCCCGCCACGTCCGCAGATACATCCGCCGAAGACAGACCTGTTGAAATGCCCAGATAGGTGTTCATCGAACGCTCACCGTCGGGCGTGACAAAGATCATGCTGCGCGAGGTGGGCGTTTCCCCATCGGCCACGGGCGGGTTCACAAAATCGATGCCATGATCGGCCATCGCACTTGCGTAAAATTCACCTAGCGCATCGTTACGAACACGTCCGATGAAGGCGGTCTCCAGCCCAAGCGCACCGGCACCCGCGATGGTATTGGCAACCGATCCGCCGGGCGTCTGGACCCGTTCGTTCATGGCACCATAAAGCACTTCACCGCGATCCTGTTCGATCAGCTGCATGATGCCCTTTTCGATGCCCATATTGGCTAGAAAGTTGTCGTCCGTTTGAGTGATCACATCCACAACGGCGTTGCCGATGCCAACAAGGTCATAGGTTTTCATGCAGGTTTCCTTAAGAAAGAGTTGTTTTGTGCTCAAAGGCGCAAAGGTCTTTGATGATACATGTGGGGCATTGGGGTTTGCGGGCTTTGCAGTGATAGCGGCCGTGCAAGATCATCCAGTGATGCGCGTGCAATTGCTGGTCGGCAGGCACGTTGTCCTCGATGGCACGCTCTACCGCATCTACGGTTTTGCCAGGGGCGATGCCGCTACGGTTGCCAAGCCGGAAGATATGCGTATCGACCGCCTGCGCAGGAAAGCTCCACCACATATTCAGTACGACATTGGCGGTCTTGCGACCCACGCCGGGCAGTCCGATCAGCGCAGCGCGTGAGTTAGGAACCTCGCCTCCGTACTCATCAACGAGGATTTGGCTCAGCTTCATCACGTTCTTGGCTTTCTGCCGGAACAAGCCAATCGTCTTGATGTGTTCGGTCAGCCCTTCGAGGCCGAGATCGAGCATCTTTTGCGGTGTGTCTGCGATCTGGAAAAGTGCTTTTGTCGCCTTGTTCACACCAGCATCGGTTGCTTGCGCAGAGAGCGCAACGGCGACAACAAGCGTATAGACGTTGACGTGATCCAGCTCCCCTTTGGGTTCGGGGTCTGCCGCCTGAAAGCGGGTGAAAATCTCGCGGATCGTATGATAGTCGAGCTGTTTTGCCATGTCCTGTGGTATGCGCGATGCAATCAATGGGGGCAAGCGGTTGCGCATGTTTCGGGTCGCAAGGGAGGCGTTTGGGCAATAAGTTGGTCGCATGAACGCAAATACCCATATCCCCGCCTTTGATACCGGTTACCACTACCAGATCATGCGCCGCGCAATTGATCTGCTGGATACGGCCGATCATGCGCTGACCCTTGATGAGGTTGCAGCACGCATGGACATGTCACCCGCGCATTTCCAGCGACTGTTCTCACGATGGGTCGGTGTGTCTCCCAAGCGCTATCAGCAGTACCTGATGCTGGGGCAGGCCAAGGATATGCTGCGCGACCGTGCCACTACACTGAGCGCGGCACACGAGGTCGGGCTGTCCGGTACTGGCCGTCTGCACGACATGTTTCTGCGGTGGGAAGCAATGAGCCCTGGTGAATTCGCCCGTCAGGGTGCCGGACTGACCATCTATTGGGGATGGTTCGACAGCCCCTTCGGACTTGCCTTGGTGATGGGGACCGATCGCGGCATATGCGGTTTGGCGTTGGCCGCTGAAATGGGCAAGGAGGCCGCGATGCAGGATTTGGTCTCCCGCTGGCCCAAAGCAACCTTTGTGGAAGACCCTGAAATGTTGCGCCCTTGGGTGATGACTGCTTTTGGCGCATCGCAAGCTTCTGATGAGAAAGCTCCGATTTACCTCATTGGCGCGCCGTTCCAGATCAAGGTCTGGGAGGCCCTGCTGCGTGTGCCCTCGGGCCATGTCACGACCTATTCCGATATCGCCAGCAGCATCGACAATCCCAAAGCGGTGCGTGCGGTTGGGACAGCAGTGGGCCGCAACCCGATCTCGTGGCTGATCCCGTGCCACCGTGCACTTCGCAAGTCGGGGGCGTTGGGCGGCTATCATTGGGGTCTGCCTGTCAAGCGCGCTATGCTCGCATTCGAAGCCGCAAGAGCAGAGGGATAGGCGGGAACCTGCCGAGCAATCTTTCCCCGTGATTAATTCACTTCCAAGACCATATATACTGCACGCATCAAGCGCTCCGCCCGAACGGGGCCGAAACATGAAGGCAGTATTATGAATTCCTCGAAAATTTCCGTGGCAGCTCTTTTGGTGGGCGCAATGACACTGGGTGCCTGCGCTCCGCAGGGCGGCAGTATTCTGGCCCAGCCGGGCGATCCGAGCCAGAAAACCAAGAACGGCGCATTGATCGGCGCGGCATCGGGTGCCGTGATCGGTGCGCTTTCAAAAGGTGACGGCAACCGTGCCGATGGCGCATTGGTTGGCGCCGTTCTGGGCGGCGCAGTTGGTGCCGGCATCGGTTATTCGCTGGACAAGCAAGAGGCTGAATTACGCCAGCAGATGGGTAGCAACGTAGCAATCACCAACACCGGTGACCGTCTGATCGTGACGCTGCCCAACAACCTGCTGTTCGCAACCGACAGCTCTTCTGTCACGCCGACCCTCCAGGGCGATCTGCGTGCGCTGGCGCAAAACGTCCAGCTTTATGCGAACTCCACGCTCCAGATCATCGGTCACACCGACAGCGACGGCGATGCGGCTTATAACCAGACACTTTCTGAAAGCCGTGCGCGTTCTGTTGCAAATGTGTTGATTGGCAATGGTGTGCCGCAGGGTCGTATTCAGACCTTTGGTCGTGGCGAAAGCCAGCCAGTGGCAAGCAACCTGACGCCTGACGGCAAGGCGCAGAACCGTCGTGTTGAAATCGTGATCCTGCCCAACCCGGCATAATCCTCGACCTCTGCAAAAACGCACAGAAGCCTCTGCATCACGCAGGGGCTTCTTGCTTTTTGCGCAGTCGCGATCAGGTATAGGTCAAAGAAAAATTCAATGGAGCACATAGGATGACGACGCCCAGACTTTTCGGCCTTTCGGGGTCATTGCGCAAAGGTTCGACAAATACCAGACTCTTGGAGGAAGCTGCCCGTCTATTCGGGGCCTGTGATTACATTCTGGCTGACCTTAACTTCCCACTTTACAATGGGGACGACGAAGCCGCGAGCGGCGTGCCCGAGATCGTGAAGGCCGTTGCCGCGCAGATCGTTGAGGCAGATGCGGTGATTATTTCCACCCCAGAATACAACGGCGCGCCATCTGGCGTGTTGAAAAACGCGCTGGACTGGATCAGTCGCGTTGAGGGCAGCACATGGGGCGGCAAACCTGTGGCAGTGATGTCCGCTGCTGCCGGACGCGCAGGCGGCGAGCGTTCGCAGATGATCTTGCGCAGCTGCATGGTTCCGTTCCGCCCCAACATCCTGCAAGGCCCACAGATACATCTGGCGGCCAGCAGCGATGCCTTTGACGAAAACGGGCACCTGAAAGGCGAGATGTACGTGAAGGAATTGACCGAGTTAATGCAGTCCTTGCGGAAGCTGATCTAGCGTCTTGCTGCGATCTCAATCAGGTTTCTGTCGGGATCGCGCAGGTATATCGACATCAGAGGGCCGGTCGCGCCAGTTCGCGGGACCGGTCCTTCTTCGATGCGAACATCCTGTTGTGCCAGATGTATCATCCAATCATCGAGCGACGCGTGTGTAAGGAAGCACAGATCAGCGCTGCCAGGCGTCGGGTTTGTCGACTTTGGCTCAAACTCCGCCCCGCTTTCATGCAGATTGATCTTTATTGAGCCGAATGTGAGCGCGTGGCGCTGCTCTGCATCTGCCGTCATGAAAACGGTGGCTTTCATGTTCAATGCATTCTCATAGAAGGCGATCGTGGCGTTTATATCGGCAACCGTCAGCACCAGATGATCAATCGTTTCAAGGGTCGGCGCAGCTTGCAGCATACGGTCTCCGTAGATTACTTTGTGACAATGAATACTGACCAACCAGCAAGCCATAGTCAAAGCGATCTGATGGACCCTGCGCGTGCTAACGCGCTACGCGTGGCCATGGGGGATACGGCCTGCTTTAGTAAAGGCTCGACCCTGCCGCCGTTCTTTCACCAGATATATTTCTGGGATCCTCGGCCACCCGAAGCGCTTGGACGGGATGGCCATCCGAAAGTGGGGGGATTGATCCCCGATATGGGGCTCCCGCGCCGGATGTGGGCTGCGGGTCGGATGCAGTTCAATGCACCGCTGGTGACGGGAACGCCTGCCAAACGGGACACAGTTGTGGAGACATCGCAGCGCAAGGAGGGCCGCACCGGGCCGCTTGGGTTCGTGACTTTGCGCCATGAGGTCTATCAGGATGAAGTCCATTGCCTGACGGAGTGGCAGGATTTGGTCTACCGCAAAGACCCCGCACCTGACGCGGTGAAGCCTGAAGCCCCTCAGGCACGCACTGACGAAGAGACACGTCAGGACGTTCGCTTTTCATCGACTTTGCTGTTCCGCTACTCAGCATTAACTTTTAACGGGCACCGCATTCACTACGATCTGGACTATGCGCGGGATGTTGAAGGGTACGGTGGGCTGGTCGTGCACGGACCGCTTCTGGCGCAGCACCTGATGCTTATGGCGCAAGCACAGCTTGGCCCGCTTGAGACATTCCAGTTCCGCGCGACTGCCCCGTTGATGCATTTCGAAACAGCGACCTTGTGCAGCAAGGGGCGGGACTTCTGGGTGCGTGGACCGGACGGTCGCCAGTGCATGGTCGCAAGCGCCTGAACTGTGATGCTAGAGGTTATCTTCGACGCGGAACCCTACAGGGATCGTGTCGGTTGATTCCAAAACCAGATCTGCCATCACATGGGCGACCTTGGGTGCCATGCCAAAGCCAATCTTGAAACCGCCATTCGCGATGAAGTGATCGGGCCGATCTGGCCATTGGCCCAGCATCGGTGCGCGGCTGCGTGACCTTGGCCTGACACCTGCCCACCTGTCGATAACTGGCGCATCTGCCAAGGCTGGAACGGCGGCTTTGGCTTGCGCAATGACCTCATCCAGCTGGTCATCCGTCTTGTCGGGCGAAGAATATTCCCGCTCCGACGTTGAGCCGACAGCAACCGTTCCGTCACAATGGGGAATGATGTGAACCCCGCCGGCAAAAAGCTGTGGAAGGCCCGATGCGTCAAACTCCAGCAATGCAGCCTGTCCCTTCACACCGTTCCCCATGCTGCGACTGTGCTGCGCCGTGAGGTCGACCAGCCCTGCGACACCTGTCGCCCAGACCACCCGGCCGCTGTCAGGTGCCTCTTTCACAACCTCGACGCCCCGACTGCGCAGTGCCGCAACAAGCGCGCCGCAGGCTTGGCGGGGATGGATCAACGCGCTGAGCGTGTCGAAGATCAGAAAACCGGATGGAGAAGCAGGCTGCCACGGATTGTTGCTGGCAGCTGTGACTTCCCACGCCGCCTTGTCCTTCCAAAGGGTTTTGGCAGTATCCGCCCGCTGACGGGCCAAAGTAAGCGCGTGATCATCGGGCACGGGTTGCAATCGACCGTTGCGGGCATATCCGGCGGACCGGCCGCCTGTTGCCTCGACCTCATCCCAGAACCCTTTTGCCATCAACAGGCTTTCGAGCTGGAATGCCTTTTTGGCGTTCCAGTTTTCAGGAACATGCGGTGCCAACGCACCGACGATCCCACCGCTCGATCCGTTGGCGGCACCGTGAGGATCAACGATGCACACTTTCGCGCCGCGGGACGCACAGATCCATGCAATAGACAGGCCAAAGATACCCGCGCCACGCACTGTCACATCATAGCTTGCCAAGCGTTTCTCCTTCGCGCACATCTGTCTCGAACTCTCCTTACGCGGTGTCGCTGTGCAGAACCAGTCGGATCAAATCTTGTGGCGCGATGGCGATGTGCCTGTTTCTTCGATGTTCGACGATCCGTTCTTCAGTCTGGAAAACGGTGTGGCAGAGACGGAGCATGTATTTCTTGCGGGCAACGATCTGCCCGCGCGCTTCAAACCGGCTTTCGGCATTGCGGAGCTGGGGTTCGGGACGGGATTGAATATGCTGGTGGCGTGGGATGCTTGGGTGCGGTCGGGGCAGGCCGGGTCGCTATCCTTCACCAGTTTTGAGGCCTTTCCGATGTCCCCTTCCGATATGGCGCGGGCGCACCGCAGCTTTCCTGAATTTGACGGCCGGCGGGATCAGTTTCTGGCGACGTGGAAAGGCGCTGGCGGCACACTGTCCCTGCCGGGACTGGAGGCGCGGATTGTTGAAGGGGATGCAAGAGTGACCTTGCAGGAATGGGACGGCAAAGCGGACGCGTGGTTTTTAGACGGCTTCTCGCCTGCGAAGAACCCCGAACTTTGGTCTGATGACATGCTGAAGGAAGTCGGCAAGCATACGCATGCGGATGGTACGGCCGCGACCTATACAGCAGCAGGGTTCATACGACGATCTTTGGCCGATGCGGGGTTCGAAGTCGAGCGCGTTTCAGGTTACGGCCGCAAGCGTCACATGACCCGCGCAAGGATGCCGGTATGAGCCAGAGTAACAATATCCCGCTTGGCATCGGTTTGATGGTTGCCACGACCTTTGTATTTGCGGTGCAGGACGGTTTGTCCCGTCATCTGGCGGGCGAATACAACGTGTTGATGGTGGTGATGATCCGTTATTGGTTTTTCGCCGCTTTCGTGATCGCGATTGCCAAGCGGAATGCGGGCAGCATCCGGCAGGCGGCAAAAACGTCTCAGCCTGTATTACAGGGTCTTCGGGGCCTCCTTTTAGCGGCAGAGATCTGTGTCATGGTGGCCGCGTTTACGATTTTGGGATTGGTCGAAAGCCATGCTGTCTTTACCTGTTACCCGCTTCTGGTCGCAGCGCTGTCGGGCCCCGTGCTTGGCGAAAGCGTCGGTTGGCGGCGCTGGTCGGCAATTGGTGTCGGTTTCATCGGGGTACTGATTATCCTGCAGCCTGGGATGAGCGTTTTTGATCCCGCAGCCGCAATCCCTTTATTGGCCGCAGGGATGTTTGCGATTTACGGTTTGCTTACCCGTTACGTTGCGCGTGAAGATACGACGGCCACGAGCTTTTTCTGGACAGGTGTCATGGGCTCGATCGCAATGACATGCGCTGGCGTATGGTTTTGGGAGCCAATGTCTGCAACTGACTGGATATTCATGGGCTGTCTTTGCATCACGGGCGTGTCGGGACATTGGTTGCTGATCAAATGCTACGAAGTTGCAGAGGCAAGCGCGGTTCAACCGTTTGCCTATCTTCAGCTGGTCTTTGCCGCGATCATCGGTATCAGCATTTTTGGTGAAACGGTGCGGGCAAACGTGGCAATCGGCGCCGCACTTATCGTCGCCGCGGGTCTATTCACTTTTTGGCGCGAACGCCTTCAGAGTGCTTCCAACTAATTCCTCACTAAAAGGGATGGGCAACGGATCCAGACCCAGCCGTGCGCGGTAGACCGGCAGGCTTTCTGTGACACGCATGATGTAGTTCTGCGTTTCGCGGAACGGCACCATTTCAACCCAATCGACAATGTCGACGTCGCCTGTGCGCGGATCACCGTAGTCTTCCATCCAACGCGGCGGGCGGGCCGGACCGGCGTTATATGCGGCAGCGACCATGACAACGTTGCCATCAAAGCGACCTGCCATCTGGGAAAGGTACTTGGCACCCAGCCGGGCATTGTAATCAGGATCGGCAGTCAAACGATTGGTGGTGTGAAGGGCAAGAACACCGAGGTCGCGTGCCACGTCTTTTGCAGTTGCAGGCATTACCTGCATCAAACCACGCGCGCCGGCGCCGCTTTGCACGACAGGATCGAATTCGCTTTCACGGCGGGCAATGGCCAGCGTCATATCGGCTGACATGGGTAGGTCCATTTCCACCAGCGAATGCAACGGATAATAGGGCGCCGCGATGGTCAGGCCGCGCCGCGCCGCCCGCTTGCCAATCATTACCGCAAGGTGGGGCTGGTCCGCATCAATTGCTGCCTGCCCCAGAAGGGCGATGTCATCGGGCACCAGTTGCTCTGCCAGATGGGTCCAGAACCGCTCTGCCAATGTGATCTGGCCAGAGGCCTGCAACAACAATCCCGCTTCGAACAATGGGGCCTTTGCAAGCGCCGATGTGCGCCAATCCTGTCCCGGTGTGGGACCGGCGAGGGCTGCATCAAACGGAAGCCCACCGCGTTCTGCGGCAAGAAGGCCGTAAAAGGATGTCTGGTGCTGCGCACCCATGGCATAAGCCTTGGCGGCTTCTTCAGCACGTCCCATGGCTTCAAGTGCGCGCCCCTGCCAGTAACCTGCGCGCCCCTGCGAAATCGGGCTTTCTACAACGCGGTCATGGTTCAGGAAATGCTGATAGGCGTCTTCTGGCCTGTCCAGGAAACGCAGGGCGATATAGCCGGACAACCATTCAAGGTCCGCGTAATCCGAACCTGATGTGAGATGGTGTTGAGACGCCATATCATAAGCCCGCTGTCGGTCGCCGGAACGCATTTCGCCACGGGCGAGTGCACGGCGGCGGTTCGACCATTTCTCCGGTCGTCCAAGTGCTTCGGCGCTCTTGGAGCTTTCAAGCAGAAGGTCCTTCGCGTCATTCACTAGCCCCTTGCGGATACGCCACTCAAACCGGTCGGCTTGCAGACCAGCATCACCAGCCTTGCTGGCGGGAAGAGCATTGATGAGAGCGTTCACATTGCCATTCCGGTTCTGCAGCGCAATGCGGGTTTCAGCGAGCGCGATGTCGTCTTTGCCGACCAGATCGAACATCTGGCGGGCTTCGGTATGCTGCCGGTCCCAAAGCATGTTTTCCAACCGCGCGGCATGATGTGGCTTCAGGATTGCATCGTATTCGGCCAGAAAAAGTGCCTGCGAGGTCGCATTCATCGGCATGTCGCGCCATGCTTTTACGATCAGCGCGTTTGCCTCAGCCTCCTGATCCGATCGTGTCAGCGCAGCAGCGTGTGTAAGTACACCACGCGGTGTCTGCGCGGGCATTTCTGCAAAGAAGGCGAGAATCGTTTCATCGTTCTGGCTGAAGACCAGTTCCTCGGACCGCTTGCGTAGATAAGCCTCACCCGGCCAGTCAGGCCTGCGGTCAAGGAAGGACCTTAAGCGGTCCCAATCTCCGCGACCCGCCCGTAAGGCGTGCCATTCAATAACATCGGCGGCAACCTGCCCATCGCGTGCCGCCAGCTGATGGGCGCTTTGCCAGTTTCCCTCAACCATCGCTTCAATCGCCCAGCCCAGCGGGCGCGGTCGTTCCGCCTGAGCGGTCAAAGCGGACATGAAAACAAGTATCAAGGCGGTCAGAATCCGTGTCATCACTTGCAATTCCTGTGGGCAAAGGGCTACAGCCTTGCAACATATCTCATAGGCTGGCGCAATCAAATCACTTCACTGCCAGCTTTCGTCCCCGTCAGGCATTCCGCCTGCCAGCACAACAAAGGAGCGTGCACATGTTCAAAGGCTCACTGCCTGCCCTCGTCACGCCGTTCAGGAACGGCGAGCTGGATCTGGAGACGTTGAAAAAACTGGTGGAATGGCACATCGGCGAAGGATCAAACGGGCTTGTTCCTGTTGGCACCACAGGCGAATCGCCGACCCTGACACACCGCGAGCATGAAACAGTTGTCGAAGAAGTCGTGAAAGCCGCAGCGGGTCGCGTGCCGGTCATCGCCGGAGCGGGTTCGAACAACACGATCGAAGCGATCCGTCTGGCGCAACACGCCGAGAAAGTCGGTGCTGATGCGATTCTCGTGGTAACGCCTTACTACAACAAGCCGACACAGCGTGGCCTGATCGCGCATTTCACAGCCATTCACGATGCCTGCGGTCTGCCGATTATTATCTACAACATCCCGCCGCGTTCCGTGATCGACATGACGCCCGACACAATGGGTGAGCTGGCCAAGTTGCCGCGTATCGTTGGCGTCAAGGACGCAACTGGTGATCTCGCTCGTGTCAGCATGCAGCGACTGACATGCGGTCCTGATTTTTGCCAGCTTTCCGGCGAGGATCCTACCGCACATGGCTTTAATGCGCAGGGTGGCGTTGGCTGTATCTCAGTCACGGCCAACGTCGCACCAAAGCTGTGCAGCGAACTGCAAGCAGCTTGTGCTGCGGGTGACTACAATAAAGCGCTGGAAATCCAGGACCGGTTGATGCCCCTTCACAAGGCGATCTTTACAGAGCCGGGGCTGGTTGGCGCAAAATACGGTATGTCCCGGCTGGATCTGTGTGCCGACGAAGTGCGCCTGCCGCTGACTGCGCTCTCGGACGACACAAAGGCGCTGATTGATGCCGGCATGCGCCACGCCGGTTTGATCGACTAAGCAAACAAGGTGGGGATCATCCCCACCTTAAGCAGTTATCTTTTGCCATAGTATAGGCCGACCACGTGTTCTGCTTCGGCAAAGAAAAGCCAGCGTGCGACAATGACCCCTGCTACATGCGCCAGCACGGCAACGACCGCGATGATGTGGTTGAACGGCAGAAGTAGCAAAACCACCGGCAGGATGCTCATCAACACCAGTGCAATCACGCGCAGCTTTTGGCTGTGTTTGCGCCCGATGACATGCACAAATTCACGCAGCAGATAGTTGGTGCCGGTGTGTGGCGGCTCGAACGCGCGGACAGTGCCGATATTCCCCAATTGCGTGGCGCTCGCCATATCCGTCCCGCTTTCGGAAAGACGCTTGTCGCCGAGCAGCCATGTTACGGCTTGGATAGCGCCTGCAATCAGGATGAGCAGCAGTGCTGATGTTACCTGCCCTGCCAGCAACGCGCCGCCCGCTACAGAGAGGGAAAGGAAGTTCAATGGTGTCAAAGGCATATTCCAGCGCGGTACGGTCTTGAGCTGGGCGTAAATCATCGAGGTGGTGAAAACTGTCCCGAGCGAGAATGCCGCGCCGACAAAGCCGATGAGGCCCCAACGTTCGCCCAAAAAGACCAGACCTGCCCCATAGATAGCCATGCAGACAAGCGCGATGACCGCGCAGACCGCTTCGCGGCTGAGCCAGCTTGAGCGCCATTGCGTAAACGCCTTGAACGCGCGTTCAGGGTGGCCAAGGTGGAAGGTTGAAGAGATCAACCCGCCCACAGCCAGCAAATAAGCGATTGTGAAGAAAGCAAAGGCCGACCCACCTGTGACGGCAGGAATACCAAGCCCCAGCCAGACCAGCAGGCCAAAGCCCAGACCGGAAAAGACCGAAAAGAAAATGACGGAAGGTGCCGGATGCATCAGATTTTCTCCAAAGCTTTGTCGAGCCAGCCGAGGAAACCTTTTGGTTCTTCGATCACGGGTTCTAGGAAAGGGGCAAGCACATCAAATTCCGGCAGCGCATCCTTGGGGCGTGGGGGCAGGTATTTATTCACAGGCTTGGTGCCCTGTTCAGGCATCAGATCAACACCACCACGCTCCGCGACCAACCGGCTGACGTCGCTGTCCGGATCACCCAGATCGCCGAAGTGCCGTGCGCCCGCAGGACAGGTGCGTACACAAGACGGGACGCGGTCGATCTCGGGAATGTTCTCGTTATAGATACGGTCCACGCAAAGGGTGCATTTTTTCATCACCTTCTCTTCCTGATCCATCTCGCGCGCGCCATATGGACAGGCCCAAGCGCAGAGCCCGCACCCGATGCAGTCGCTCTCGTTGACCAGAACGATGCCGTCCTCGACACGCTTATAGCTGGCACCGGTGGGGCAGACCGTGACGCAAGGCGCATCCTCGCAATGCAGGCAAGATTTGGGGAAGTGGATCAGCTGAGCCTCCCCTTGTTCAGGCTGTACTTCGTAGGAATGCACGCGGTTGAGGAAAGTACCAGAGGGGTCGGCACCGTAAGGGTCTTGATCGGACAGGGGCGCCCCGTAGTTTTCCGTGTTCCAACCCTTGCAGGAAATTACACAGGCGTGGCACCCGACGCAGGTATCAAGGTCGATAACCAGCCCGAGCTTCTTGTCGGTTGTCTGTGGCAACGTGGTCATAGGTTTTCCTCCGCACGGGGGGCAAGACTTTTGCAAAAGTTCTGGGATTTTTCTTGCAAGACAAACGGGTTTCTCATTTGCCAACCTTCCATGCCAATTTATCGGGCCCTTTCCCGACGGGGGATTTTATCGGAGGATATTCAGGCCGCGATTCTTTAGGCGCTTCCGTCTTTTCGATCCGCACCTTCAAATCAAACCACGCCGCCTGACCGGTGATCGGGTCGGAGTTGGCCCACCGCATGCCGTCAGCTTTGGGTGGCAGAAGTTCGTGGATCAGGTGGTTGAGCAGGAAGCCCTTGGTCGCCTCGGGTGCGTTTTTGTCCAGCGCCCATGCGCCTTTGCGCTTGCCGATGGCATTCCACGTCCAGACGGTGTTTTCGTTCAGCGCGGCCATCTCCATCACCGGTACGGTGATTTCGCCGTGTGGCGAATAGACCCGCGCCCAATCGCCATCGCTCAGATCATTCTGACGCATCAGTTTGGTCGGCAGGTACAGCGGGTTGTGTCCGTGCAACTGACGCAGCCACGCGTTTTGCGATCCCCATGAATGATACATCGCCATGGGGCGCTGGGTCAGCGCGTTGATGGTGTAACCCTCGTTGCCCTGTTGATCGGTCTCGTACCAGATCGGCAGCGGGGACATCGTATCTTTGATCCGCTGGCGCAGATGGTCGGGCGGTTGCCGTTCACCGTGGCCTTCGGCGGCCAGTTGGAATTTGCGCATCGGCTCGACATAGAGCGAAAACAAATAGGGCTGCGGACTATCGTAGAGGCCCATGCCAACGGCCCATTCCTGATAGGCGGTATTCCACGGTTTATAATAGTTTGCCCCATCAGGAATGTGTTCTACGAAAAAACCGCCGTTCTCGATGTAATTATCGATCTGCGCTGCGTTCACACCGCCGCGTCCGGATTGAAGGTTCTTTTCCCCCATCCGCCAGCCAGCAAGCGGCCCAATCCCGGGGCGGCGTTCATGGTTTACAATGTAGTCGGCGTAATCTGCGTATTTCTGTGTGCCATCCTCATTGACGAAGCCGGGCAAACCCAGCTTTGCGCCCAGATCGCATAACGCGGATTGAAAGCCTTTGACGTTACGGTCGGGTTCGACCACAGGCCAGCGGATGGCATCCGCCGCCGCGTCCGCCTCGCAGATCGGGCGGTCCAGCAACGAGATACAGTCATGGCGCTCAAGATAGGTGGTGTCAGGCAGGATAAGGTCGGAATAGGCGACCATTTCAGAGCTATAGGCATCGGAATAGATGATATGCGGGATGACGTAATCGCCGTTCTCGTCCTTGTCCGTCAGCATTTCCATCACGCCGCCGGTGTTCATCGACGAGTTCCACGACATGTTCGCCATATACATGAACAGCGTGTCGATCTTGTAAGGGTCGCCCGCATGCGCGTTCGAGATGACCATATGCATCAACCCGTGGCTGGACATAGGGTTTTCCCATGTAAATGCTTTGTCGATGCGGGCCGGTGTGCCGTCTTCTTTCAGCGCCAGATCGTCAGGACCATGCACAAAACCAAGGTGCGGTCCGTTTAGCGGTGCACCCGGTGTCATGCCGACGTGTGGCTTGGGGTGGGCTGTCGCTGGCTTGGGGTAGGGTGGTTTAAAGCGGAAGCCGCCCGGAACCTCGACCGTGCCGAGTATGATTTGAAGCGTGTGCAGTGCGCGGCAGGTCTGAAAGCCGTTGGCATGGGCCGAAATCCCGCGCATGGCGTGGAAGGACACAGGGCGACCTGTCATGGTTTTGTGCTTCTCGCCGCGGAAATCGGTCCACGCGTGATCCAGCTCGAATGCTTCGTCAAAGGCAACGCGGGCAAGTTCGGCAGCGATCGCACGGATACGCTTGGCGGGGATGCCACAGCGCTCTGCCACAGCTTCCGGCGCATATTCATCGCTCAGATACATATCGGCCATTTTGTGGAACACAGGTTTATGCGTCACCCCCTTGAGGCGATGCGTGGCAGCGAGGTCCGGCTTGACCCCCGGTTTGTCAAAGGCGGCCAGTTTGCCCGTGACACGGTCCACGACCAACTGTTTGCCGTCCTCATCGCGCATATAGAGACCGAATTCCGGCGACTTCTCATCGCAGTTCACCAGAACGGGTGCGTCAGTATACTGAGCAAGATAATGCAGGTCGATTTTGCCCGCCTTCATCAGGCAATGGATCATCGACAGGATGAACAAACCGTCCGTACCTGGTGTGATGCCGACCCAATCGTCAGCCACCGCGTTATAACCGGTGCGGATCGGGTTCACGCCAATGACGCGCGCGCCACGGCCCTTGATTTTACCGATACCCATTTTGATCGGATTGCTGTCGTGGTCTTCGGCAACACCAAACAGCATGAACAGCTTGGTGTGATCCCAATCGGGTTGACCAAATTCCCAAAACGCACCGCCCATGGTGTAGATGCCGGCGGCGGCCATGTTTACTGAACAGAAGCCGCCATGTGCCGCATAGTTCGGTGTGCCAAAGGCCTGCGCCCAGAGGGATGTGAAAGATTGCGACTGGTCGCGACCGGTAAAAAACGCCAGCTTTTCAGGATTGTCTTTGCGGATAGGCTCAAGCCAGTCGGCAGCGATCTGATAGGCTTCATCCCAACTGATTTCTTCAAACTCGCCGGACCCGCGCGGACCGACCCGCTTGAGCGGCGATTTCAAACGTGAGGGCGCATTGTGCTGCATAATCCCTGCGGACCCTTTGGCACAAAGCACACCCTTGTTGACCGGATGATCGCGGTTGCCTTCGATATAGGCGACCTTGCCCTCTTTCAGGTGCACATTGATGCCGCATCGGCAGGCACACATGTAGCAGGTCGTCTTGCGAATCTCGTCGGATACCTTGGGCGACAGATCTAGCTTGGGCTGGTTCATGGTGTCGGTCCTTTCTCAGGTCAGATCATGCTGCGGAGCAGGGAGAATGCCGCCAGCCCGATCAACAGACACAGGCAGAAGGGTTTGTAATAAGGCTCCCAACGGGGATTGAAGAGCTTGGTGCCGAGCCAGACGCCCAGCAGTGTAATTGGCGTAAGCGTAAGGGCAGAGAGCGTAGCGGTATAGGTCATCACGCCAAAAAAGATCAGATAGACCAGTGAGCCGAGGGAGCCGATAAAGAGATAAAGCACCAGCGTTCCGCGCATGGAGCGTGCGCTGTCGTTCTGGCTGAGCACGTAAAGCGCTACAACCATACCGCCCACATGGGCGACGCCCGCCACTATTCCCGCGATAAATCCGGTGATGAGCGTGCCTGCGCGACTGGCCAAGGCCGGAATGTTGACCTTGAGCAGCTGAAGTGCTGCGAGCACCAGAATGATGGCGAGTGCGATTTGCTTGGACGCTTCGACCGGGAGCGTCACCGTCATCCACAAACCCAGCGGCCACCCCAACCAGTTGCCGATCACCAGCAGTGCTGTGCGCGGACGATCCGCATCTTGCCAGCCGCCGCGTGCCATCAGTAGGCTCGCGGCCATTTCCTGAAACCACAATATAGGGATCAACACGATAGGTGCGATAAAGCTTGCCGCCGAGGCCATCACAAGCGCGGACAGCGCAAAGCCCGCAAAGCCGCGCACCAGTCCGGCCACGAACAGGATGCCGAAAAGAAGGATCGTTTGGGAAGGGTTGGTTGGCAGCGCTGACCATATCTCAGTCATTGCCGTTTGCCTGAAGAACCGTGACCGCGATCATGTTGGTCACGTCCTCCGCCGTACAGCCGCGCGACAGATCGTTTGCCGGTTTAGTGAGGCCCTGAAGAATGGGACCGATTGCATCACAGCCACCAATCCGCTGCGCGATCTTATAGCCGATGTTGCCAGCATCAAGATTGGGAAAAATCATCACGTTCGCATGTCCCGCCACGGAGGACTCCGGTGCCTTGGACTTGCCCACCGACGGGACGAAAGCCGCGTCGAATTGCAGCTCTCCATCGGCTGCGAGATCGGGATGACGCTCTTTCAGGATGCTGACCGCATCGCTGACTTTGGTCACATTGGGATGCTTCGCGCTGCCCATGGTCGAGAAGCTGAGCAAAGCGATTTTGGGCGCTTCATCAAGCAATTGGTGGTGCGACGCGGCAGAAGAAGCGGCAATGGCCGCAAGCTCGTCTGCATCGGGGTCAATCACCAGGCCGCAATCGCCAAAGGTCATCGCAGCACGGCCTGACGGATGATTATCCGGTAACGCCATCAGGAAAAAGCTGGAAACAAGCGGCGCATCCTTGGCTTTGCCGATGACCTGCAAGGCGGCACGAACGGTATCGGATGTGGTATGTACAGCGCCGCCAACGGTGCCATCCGCATGACCGTTGCGCACCATCATCGCGGCAAATACCAGCGGATCGCGGGCCTGTTCGGCAGCGAAATCCTCGCGGATACCTTTATGTTTGCGCAAGTCGTAATAGGTTCTGGCGACCTCTTGCGTCATATCGGACGTTGCCGGATCTTCGATGGCGATCAAATCAGCTTCGGTTGCGCCCACCTCTTTCAGAAGGCCGGTCACGATTGTCGCAGAACCGACCAACGTGATACGCGCGATACCTTCACGCACAGCTTCAAGCGCGCCGGCCACGATCCGGGGATCGTGGCCTTCGCTTAGGACGATATGGGCAGGCCGGGACGCCGCGCGGGTGCGTAACTCATGCAGCATTGTCATGGCCTGTCCTTCTTATGCGTTTGCCTGCGGGCGCATGTCGTCTTTGCTGATGCCCGCCACAGACACCGGTTTTTTCATGGCATCGCGGCGGAAAGGCTCGCCCAGTTCCTGATTGAGGATAACCTCAATAAAGGTGGTTACGCCTTCTTTCATCTGCTCTTTCACAGCCGTGTCCAGTGCGATTGTCAGCTGTTCCATGCCGGTAACCTGCACGCCTTTCAGGCCGCAGCCTTTGGCGATCTCGGCATAGTTGACGCCTTCGTTCAGCTCTGTGCCGACAAAGTTATCTTCGAACCACAGGGTCGTGTTCCGCTTTTCGGCGCCCCACTGGTAGTTGCGGAAGATAACCATGGTGATTGCAGGCCAGTCGCCACGGCCACAGGCCGTCATCTCGTTCATCGAGATGCCGAATGCACCGTCTCCGGCAAAGCCGACAACCGGCACATCAGGGCAGCCGATTTTGGCGCCAAGGATAGCGGGCAAGCCGTATCCGCACGGGCCGAACAGACCCGGAGCTAGATATTTGCGGCCTTTCTCGAATGACGGATAGGCGTTGCCGATGGCACAGTTGTTGCCGATGTCAGACGAAATGATCGCATCTTTTGGCAGTGCCGACATGATTGCACGCCATGCCTGACGCGGTGCCATGTGGTCGGGCTTGGCTTTGCGGGCACGCTCGTTCCAATCAATGCCTTCGTCCTCGTCATCCTCGTGATCCATCGACGACAGTTCCTGAGCCCAGCGGGATTTTGTCAGACCAACCAGATCTTTGCGTTCCTGACGCCCCTTGTCACCGGCACCGGCTGACAGGTTCTCCAGCAATTGCTCTGCCACGCGCTTGGCGTCGCCCTGAATTGCCACATCGACCTTTTTAGTCAGACCGATCCGGTCGGAGTTGATGTCGACCTGAATGACTTTGGCTTCGGTTGGCCAGTAGTTGATGCCGTAACCGGGCAGGGTCGAGAACGGGTTCAGGCGGTTGCCGAGCGCAAGCACAACGTCCGCTTTCTGGATGATCTCCATCGCGGCCTTGGACCCGTTATAGCCCAGCGGACCAATTGCCAGCGGGTGCGAGCCGGGGAAGGCGTCATTGTGCTGGTAGTTACAGGCAACCGGCGCATCCAGTGCTTCGGCCAGTTTGGCAGAAGCATCAATGCCGCCGGACAGGATAACGCCCGCACCGTTCAGAATGACTGGGAATTCTGCTTCGGAAAGCAGTTTTGCCGCGTCTTTCACAGCCTGTTCACCGCCCTGTGGGCGCTCAAGCCGGATGATCTGGGGCAGTTCGATGTCGATGACCTGAGTCCAGAAATCGCGCGGCACGTTGATCTGCGCCGGAGCAGAACCGCGCCATGCTTTCTCGATCACACGGTTCAGAACTTCGGCCATGCGGGACGGGTCGCGGACTTCTTCCTGATAGCAAACCATGTCTTCGAACAATTTCATCTGTTCGATTTCCTGGAAACCGCCCTGACCGATCGTCTTGTTCGCGGCCTGTGGTGTGACCAGCAGCATCGGTGTGTGGTTCCAGTATGCCGTCTTGATCGGGGTGACGAAGTTGGTGATGCCGGGACCGTTCTGCGCGATGGCCATGGACATTTTGCCGGAGGCGCGGGTGTAACCGTCCGCGATCATGCCGCCGGATGTTTCATGCGCGCAGTCCCAGAATTTGATGCCAGCCGCTGGAAACAGATCGGAGATGGGCATCATGGCTGAGCCGATGATCCCGAATGCGTTGTCGATGCCGTGCATCTGCAGAACTTTGACGAAGGCCTCTTCGGTGGTCATTTTCATAGCAGCGTTTCCTTAAAATTTCTGGGGAGCGATTCTGTGTTTGCCGCAGAATATGGAGTTCGGCGGATAGGGGTTAGGGCCAGTGAAGGTTAGTAAATAGGGCCAGTGGGTGAGGTTGCGGCGATTTCATCAGCGATAAGATCCACCCCCGCAGAGATCCGCGCGCTCGGGATCGATGAATAGGCGAGGCGGTAGTAGTTGTGGGGCGGTTGCTCACCGGAAAAGAAGGCATGTCCCGGCTCGATCAGAACGCCCTTGGCGCGCAGACGCTGCGCAAGCTCTTCGGTGTCGATGCCCGTTGGTGCGAGCATCCAGAAAGAGGATCCGCCATAAAAGCCACGTCCCGAAATCTCAAGGTTTCTGGCTGCGATTGCCTCTTCCATCACCTTGCGGCGTTCTTGCAGTGCTGCACCCATACGGCGGATAAGCGCATCATAATGCCCCAGCGAGAGGAAATACGCCGCGGTGCGCTGGATATGGCCGGGTGGGTGACGCAGCACAGAGGCGCGCAGCGCACGCGCCTCGCGGATAAAAGGCTCTGATCCGACAAGATAGCCCAGTCGAAGCCCCGGAAACAGGGATTTGGAGAAGCTGCCCACATAGACGACGCGGCCGTCAGTATCGAGCGATTTGAGCGCTGGAGAGGGGGATTTCAAAAACGACATCTCGAATTCGTAGTCGTCTTCGACGATCAATGCGTCCAGATCGCGCGCGCGGTTCAGCAAGGCACGGCGGCGGTTCATGGGCATGGTCGCGTTGGTGGGGCACTGATGGCTTGGCGTAGTAAAAATCACATCGGTCTGCGGTGGGATTGCATCGGGCGGAATGCCGTCCTGATCAACACGCACAGGCGTAACGTGGCAGCGCGATTGGGATAGAATATCGCGCAATGCAGGATAGCAGGGGTCCTCGAGGGCGGCATTGCGGCGTTGCGTCAGCAGCACTTGTGTGGTCAGCCACAAAGCGTTTTGCGCACCAAGCGTAATCAGGATTTGTTCGGGGCGTGCCGTGATGCCACGACGCGGCAGCGTGTGGCGGCCAATGAATTCAATCAGCTGTGGGTCGTCCTGATCGAAGTAGTCAGTGGTGAGGGATGTGAAGTCCTTTTGTCCCAAAGCCTGCAAGGCACAAAGGCGCCAATTGGTGTGATCGAACAGCGTCGGATCCGCTTGACCGTAAATGAATGGGTATCGATATTTCGCCCAATCAAGCGGTTTGGAAAGGGTCGCGGCTCCGCTAAATTTCTGACCGATGGCGCGGGTCCAGTCTACCGCGTCCTGCCTTTCGGGTGTTGCCGAAAAGGCGGGCGGTGATGGCGCATTTTCGGAAACGTAGTAGCCGGAGCGGCCCTTTGAAGCCAGATAATCGTTCGCCAGCAATTCGGTGTAGGCGATGGTGACGGTGATCCTGCTGACACCCAAATGCACTGCCAGTTTACGGGTGGATGGAAGCTTTTCGCGCTTTTTGAACCGACCCGAAAGAATACCCTGCGCGATCATCTGTTGGATCTGCTGCTGCAGCGTGCCATGCGCATCGGGCTTTAGAAAGAAAGTTTCGACGGGCAGGGTCATTTCGGATCCCTATACTGGACTGAAATGGGATTCAATCTGGTATCATAGTTTTGCGATTTAGGCCCATTTAGAGATTTAGACTAGTAGTTACGGCATCAAAAGTAAACAATTATTGAGACTTCGGGTTTCAAAATTATGAGTACAGGCGGGCTCGACTGGGTCTGTAGGCCTTTTGATGAACCCTAAAACTAATGCGTGCTCGGGTGTTCGCCTGATTTAGGGTGGAAAATGTCAGCAATTGGCTCTTGTTTCTAGGTTGCAGCCAAAATGGGGGCTGGGGGTGGCCGCCACAGGTTAAATAAGCAAAGACGAGTGAACCTGTGCCACGAAAAAAGGCTTCCAAATCAATGGAAGCCTTCCTGTATTCACGCACTAGTTAATCCGTATCAGGGGCATGCGGCCGTGTAACGTGATCCGTCTGGGCGCTGATACACGCAAGAACCGGACTGTGTTTTACCGATGTAGCTGCCGGCAGCTGCACCCGCTGCACCGCCAACCAGCGCGCCAACGACCTTGTCGTCATCGCCTGATACTGCGGCACCCGCTGCAGCACCGAGTGCGGCACCTGTCAGGGTGCTTGTTTGCTGATCTGTCGCACATGCGGCGAGGGCTGCGATCATCGGAAGGGCGATCAATAACTTTTTCATGGTAACTCCTGTTGTGGCTGGAAAAGAAACGCAAGCCGCGACAATTTGTTCCAACAACTTTTGGACAGGCGCGGAGGCCAATCAGCAAGAGCACCAAAAAAAACCGCCAGCCTGAAGGCCAGCGGTTTTTCTAAATCATCGTTATGGCTTTGTTAGCCGAACACGCGGCCCAGTGCCCCATCAACAGAGGCAACGATCTGGTCGATGTCATCTTTCGTCGCGATCAACGCAGGAGAGAAACACAGCGTGTTGTTCTTGCCCGGCAGCGAACGGTTGGTGGCACCAATGATTGTACCTTGCGCCATGCAGTCGCCGACAACCTGACCGACCAGTGCTTCTGCGACTGGATCACGTGTATCACGGTCCGCAACCAGTTCCGCCCCAAGGAATAGACCCTTGCCGCGTACCTGACCGATAACGGCGTGTTTATCGGCCAGTGCGTTCAACTGGTCGAGCATGTAGTGCCCCATATCGGTGGTATTTTGCAGCAGGTTCTCTTCTTCGATGATGCGCATGTTCTCGATGCCGGCGGCTGGGCCAGCAGTGCAACCGCCGAATGTCGAAATGTCGCGGAAGTAGCTCATGTGATCTGCGGTGTCTTCCTTGAACATATTGAACACCTCTTCGGTGGTCACCAGACAAGAGATGGCCGCGTAACCAGATGCGACCCCTTTGGCCATCGTCACCATGTCAGGTTTCACGCCGTATTGCTGATACCCGAACCACGTCCCGGTGCGGCCCACGCCACAGACGACCTCATCGATGTGAAGCAGAATGTCGTACTTTTTGCAGATTTCCTGCACGCGGCCCCAGTAGCCATCGGGGGGCGTGATGACGCCGCCGCCTGCGGTGACGGGCTCAAGGCAAAGTGCGCCTACTGTATCGGGGCCTTCCCGCAGGATGACCGCTTCGATCTGGTCGGCCGCCCAAACGCCGTAGTTTTCAACTGGTGCGCCGTCCTGCTCATGCTTGCGGTACTCAAGGCAGTGGGGGACGCGGATGAAGCCTTCGGGGAAGGGACCGTATTGCGCATTGCGCTCGTCTTGCCCGCCTGCGGCCATCGTGCCGATGGTGCCGCCGTGGTAGTCGCGGTCGCGGTAAAGGATCTTGTGCTTTTTGCCACCATAACGCTTGTGCGCGATCTGGCGGACCATCTTGAAGCCCTTCTCGTTCGCTTCGGAACCGGAGGAGGCGTAATAGACGCGGGACATGCCGGGCATCTTGTCGATCAGCATTTCGGCGAAGTTGGAACCGGGGATGGACCCTGCGGAGCCTGCAAAGAAGTTGAGCTTGACCAGCTGGTCGCGCACGGCATCGGCGATACGTTCGCGGCCGTAGCCCACGTTGACCGTCCAGACGCCACCGGAAACAGCATCGATATGTTCTTTTCCCTTTTGATCCCAGACGCGCATGCCCTTGCCTTCCACAATGATGCGGGGGTCGACGGTTTCATACTGTTTATGCTGGCTCAGGTGGTGCCAGATGTGCGCGCGGTCAGCCTCGACAACGCGAGAGATGTCATTTTCGTTGAAATTGCCGTCCATTGTCAGACCTTTCCATAGGTTGAATGCGCGAAATCGCGTTTGGGATACAGGATGTACCATCACCACTGCTGGACATTTGAAGAATCAAGTAGGGCCAGAGTTCGTCTAAGCGTATCGCCAGATTTCAGAGCTGTCTAATGTTCTCGGGCAGTTACGTGTTGGCGGGACAGATCGAAAATTAAATTGCTGTACCAGTTCGCTTCATTTTTAACCGATGGCCATTGAAACGCCGGTTTCGGGTGAAAGGACTATCTGGCTGGCGTTGCGTGAAGCACTGCGGTTATTCTTGAAAAGACGGCCCTTTCAAATGGCCGTGATAGCGGGGTTTCGGAAGCGCAACTTCAGTAAACTGGTTTAAAGATTGAGCAGATGAGTGGGCAGTTTTGTTCGCCGTCGCGTTTGCAAAGGAAGACGACATGATCCCCGCTAACTCCCCGTTGGTGCGCGCCCTATCTCCCTATAGCCTTAGTGATCCAGTTGTCGGCTCAACGGTGACCTTTTCGTTCGAGCGTGCTGGCTCGATTATCGACACAAGAGAATTTACCGGTGGGAACAGCCGGACAATCGACTGGACCAATGCCGAAAAGAATGTGGTGCGTGATACGTTCGACTATATCGAAACTATTGTCGATCTTGAGTTTGACGAACGATCTTTCGGTTCTTCGACGATCGAGTTTTGGCAGGTGTCGACGCTGGCCGGTGGGGCGACAGGTTTTGCCGAGCCGACGGGCGTCGGGCAGTCATTGATCGTATTGCCGACTGACTACATTTTTCCGATTTCATACGGATATGACAACGTTACAGTTATACACGAGATCGGCCATGCCCTGGGGTTGAGCCATCCCTTTGACGGCGACGCGCGGTTACCGGGCGTTGTATCGCCCTACGATTTTGGCGCCCATGATGTGAATTCCGAACTGGCCACCCGGATGTCCTATATACCGGGATACACTGCGACCTATCCCGAGCTTGATATATACGGTGAACCCTACAGTTTTGGCGCGGTAGACATCGCAGCGCTGCAACTCTTGTACGGGGCTAACACCTCTACCGGTCTGGGCAACACGACCTACACCGGCCGCGCGGGGGAATTGATTACAATCTGGGATAATGGCGGCACAGACACGATCGATTTCTCGCGCGCGATCGATAAGGTCTACATCGACCTACGGGCAGCCACGCTCGAAGACGTGCCGGACGGTGGTGGGTATCTGTCTTTCATTGATATCGCCGACGGAACAATTGCTGACGGTGGCTATACGATTGCGTACGGTGTTGAGATCGAAAATGCCTTTGGTGGCGCGGGGCATGATCGCCTTGGCGGAAATGTGGTTGGAAATGCTTTCACTGGCGGCAAAGGGAATGACCGTATCGATGGGCGCGCTGGCTTTGATACGGCCCGCTATTCGGGTGACAAAGACAGCTACACGCTCAAGCTAAGTGCGCAGGGCACTACATTGGCAGATCGCCGTGCTGACCGTGATGGCACCGACACCTTGATTAGTATTGAGGCCCTTGAGTTCGGCGGCGCGGAAGATGCATTTGAATTGGCCAGGTTCAACGGCGCGAGCACTCTGACACAGGCGCAACTTGATAGTGTGATCGAGCTTTATATCGCCTACTTCAACCGCGCTCCCGCATCGACGGGCTTTAACTACTGGGCGACTGAACTTTCCAAAGGCTATTCACTACCCGAAATGGCGGCGAGCTTTTTCGTGCAGCCGGAAACGCAGCGTACTTATGCCGAGCTTTTCCGCGCGGACGGCTCGCTTAACGATGTGACCGGATTTGTAAAAGCGGCCTTTGTAAATGTGCTGGGCCGCGAGGCGCGACCCGAAGGGCTGTCTTATTGGGTTAATGAGCTTGAGAACAATTCTGAAATTACGCCGCCGATCTTCATTCTTGCTCTCATCAACGGAGCCAAAGCATCAACGGGATCCGGAAACGGCATAACCGCAGACCAGCAGTATCTCGCGATCAAGGCGGACATCGGTCTTTATTACGCGGGTATCAAAGGGCTGTCTGATGCTCAGAACGCAGCAGAGGTGATGGCTCAGTTTGATGGCACTTCTCAAAGCGTACTGGCAGCTAAGTCTATGACCGACGACCTTTATGCTGACGCCCTGGATGCGCAAAGTGGCGAATTCCTGTTCCAGCTTGTCGGGGTGGTCGATGATCCGTTCGCCAGCTTCATCGGCTAGCGCTCCGGTTTGCAGCCGGTTTTCCGCTTTTACGGCTAAACTGGACTCATGCAGGCAGACCAAGTGGCAGTTTATTTAATGGTCAGAAGCAACTGTTTTGATCATCGTATGTCATCGTGCTTGTAATGAGTGCCACAGCTTCCGACTTCCTCCAAATTGGGGCGGAAATGGTTGCTCTATTATCTCAGACGCGACATGGTGAATGCGGATGTCTGTCGTGAGGGCGTTGATATTGAGATTCGACGTATCAGTTTTGCACCTGGCCGAATGCCAGACCCTAAAAATAGCGTCCCGCAAAAAGGGCCGATACATGATCAAAGGGAGAACACAATGATCAAGAAGACAACAACAGGATTTGTTGCCGCTGCTGTGATGGCGATGACAGGTCAGGCTGCTTTTGCAGACGGCCACGGCGAAATTACCGTAGGATATTTCCTTGAGTGGCCAATGCCATTCCTCGCAGCCAAAGCTGACGGTTCTTATGACGAAGCGCTGGGCATGAAAGTGAACTGGGTTTCCTTCGAAACGGGTACAGCAATGTCCGCGGCGATGGCATCGGGCGACGTGCAGCTCTCCGTTTCACAGGGTGTCCCACCGTTCGTTGTGGCAACGTCAGGTGGCCAGGACCTTCAGATCGTTGATGTAGCCGTGTCTTATTCCGACAACGACAATTGCGTTGTTCGCTCCGAGCTTGAGATCGACAAAGATTCTGCCGGTGAACTGGCAGGCAAGAAGGTTGCCGTGCCATTGGGTACGGCGGCGCACTACGGCTTCCTGCGTCAAATGGATCACTTCGGTGTTGATCTGGCCTCGCTTCAGATCGTTGACATGGCGCCACCAGAAGGGGCGGCTGCGCTGTCACAAGGCGCTGTTGATTTCGCCTGCGGTTGGGGCGGTGGTCTGAGCCGGATGAAAGAATACGGTAACATCCTGCTGACCGGTGCTGAAAAGCAAGAACTGGGTATCTTGGTGTTTGACGTCACATCCGCACCTGCGTCCTATATTGCCGAGAACGGCGACACGGTTGCCAAGTTCGTAAAGGTAACGGCAGATGCCAACGCCGAGTGGGCCGCTAACAAGAGCGACGAAATGCTCGCCGTGATTGCAGAGCAGTCCGGTATGGACGTCGAAGCGGCGGGCGCATCTATCTCCGGTTTTGTATTCCCAACAATCGAAGAGCAGCTTTCATCCGCATGGTTTGGTGGCAACGCAGCCCCCTTCATGAAGGGTGTGGCGGACGTGTTTGTTGAATCGGGTTCCATCGATTCTGCTCTCGACAGCTATGAGGGGACTGTGAACACAGGCCCGCTTGAAGCTGCCAAAGGCATGTAAGACGACTGTGGCGCGGCCTGATAAGGGCCGCGCCATCACTACAATGATGACCAGAGGCGGGGAAAACCCTGCCCTTATGACCCTGACAGGGGCGGGATGGCGGAAAATATGACCGGACTCTCCATTGATAAACTTTCCATGCGTTTCGATCTGCCAGACGGCGGTGCGGTCCAAGCGTTGCAGGATGTGTCGATTGATCTGAAAGCAGGCGAATTGCTAAGCGTGCTGGGGCCATCGGGCTGTGGCAAGACTACGTTGCTGAACATCGTGGCTGGCTTTCTGGCGCCGACGTCCGGTGTGATGACGCTGAATGGGCACACAATCACCGGACCGGATGCCGAACGCGGTATGGTGTTCCAGCAAGGCGCGCTGTTCGAATGGATGAGCGTCCGCGAGAATGTAGGTTTTGGCCCGTCAATGAAGGGCATGCCGAAGAACAACAAGAAAGAGATCGTCGATCACCTGCTTGATGTGGTGGGATTGCAGGATTTCAAAGAGAAAGCCGTCTATGAATTGTCCGGCGGGATGCAGCAGCGTGTAGCACTTGCCCGCTGTCTGGCAAATGACCCGGATGTCATCTTGATGGATGAACCGCTGGGCGCGCTTGACGCGTTGACCCGCGAAAAGATGCAAAGCCTCGTGCTCAAACTCTGGAAAGAGACAGGTAAGACGATCATTCTGATTACCCACTCTGTAGAGGAAGCGCTGCTGCTGGGTGAACGTCTGATCGTGATGGCCCCGCGACCGGGCCGCATTCACAAAGAATACCACCTGCCCTTTGCCGAACTGGGCGTAGGGGCGGACCTTCGTGAGGTCAAAAAGCATCCAGAATTCGGGCCGCGCCGTGAGGAAATCCTCAACATGATCTGGGATATGGAAGAAGAGATTATGGGCACCAAGGAGGATGCGGCATGATCCCTCTGCTGATGTATATCGCGATCTTTGTTGTCGCGTTCTTCCTTGTTACGAAGGTGGTACAGGGTGCTGGCACCCGCGATTACACGTCGCTCAAAACCGTGACTTTCGGCGATGAAAGTGCCGTTCGCCCCAATCGTGCCGCGGGAATTATTTCGATCCTGACTATTTTCCTGATGTGGGGCGTCTTTACCGGTTCCAAATTGCTGCCGGAGTTCCTGCATGCACCTGGACCATTTGAGGGCACGACCAGCTTTACCTACACAGCGCAGGCCGAAGGGCAGGGGCCCGACGATGCAACAGTAACGGTGCTGGTACATCCGCGCGGGCAGCCTCAGGATGCGCCCGAAGTTGAAGCCGGTGATGGATTTGCCAAAAACGATTCCGTGGCAATCGCGCAGTGGCGCACCGGCTTGGTGAATGTCGACAGAAATGATGATATCACCAAAAAGGATGGCGCAAAGGTTATCGCCATTGATGGCAAGAAGATTGCGCCGGGCCAAAGCGTGCAGACTGCAGACGGAACAGTCACACTATCGGACAAAGGCACGCCAAACTTTGCCCCCCGAAAGGGCTGGCAGATGGAGCCGCTTTACCTGCCCGCACCGGAGGAAGTCTGGACGCGTACGTTGCAAATTGCATCCGAGGGTTTCCGGAATTTCACGCTGCTTGAGCATCTGGGATTCTCGTTGTTCCGAGTCGTTGTCGGTTTCCTTTTGGGTGCAATCGTTGGCATCCCGCTGGGATATGCGATGGGATTGAGCAATTGGTTCCGGGGTTGGTTTGACCCGATTGTTGAGTTTATGCGTCCTGTGCCGCCGCTGGCATTGATCCCCTTGGTGATCATCTGGGCCGGTATCGGAGAGGCGGGTAAGATTATCCTGCTGTTCCTTGCGGCGCTTTGGATCATGGCGATTGCTGCGCGTTCTGGTGTGTCCGGCGTCAAAATCTCCAAGGTGCATGCGGCCTATTCTTTGGGTGCAAGCAAATGGCAGATCATGCGCTACGTAATCATTCCCAACTCGCTGCCCGAGATTTTCACCGGTGCGCGTGTGGCGATGGGTGTTTGTTGGGGCACAGTGGTTGCGGCAGAGCTTGTCGCGGCGGAACAGGGTGCCGGTATGATGATCATGACCGCATCGAAGTTCCAGAATACCGACATCGTAATTATGGGTATCATTCTGATCGGTGTAATCGGCTTTGGTATCGATATGCTGATGCGGGCGGCGGAGAAGTTCCTCGTGCCTTGGAAGGGTAAAGGGTAGTCATCAGCCTTTGGGGCTCAGACCTTGGGGTTTTACCCCGCATAAAAAAGAACGCCGGGATAATATCCCGGCGTTCTTTCTTCATGACTGTGAACGTCTTCTTACTTGTCGCGCCGTGGCGTGGTGGCACCACCTTTATTCTTTGGCTTGCCGATCTTGTTTGGGGGCGTAAAGCGCTTTGAAGGGTCGCCCGCGCGCTTGTAGGTCTTGGCCCCACCTGAGTTTTCCTCACGTGATTTGAACGGTTTACCGCCTTTGGGCTTGCCATCTTTACCCGCCCGCGGTGCGTCTGCCTTAGGTCCGTCCTTCTTCCAAACAGCCTTTGACTTCGGTCGCCCGCCTTCCTCACCATTGGATTTCGGTTTCGGTTTTGCGCCGGGCTTCATCGGAGACCGCTCGGTTTTGTGGGACTTCGGAGGGCGTTCCCCTTTGGGTTTGTCGGCATGCTTGTGCTTTGGCTTGTCGAATTTTGGTTTGTCCGACTTGGGCTTTTCAAAGCGTGCCTCGGCAGCGGGCGATTCGGTCCGCGCAGGGCGCGACCTTGCCGGAGCGGATGGTGCATCAGGATCATAGGCCGGCCTGCGGTGCGGTTTGCCGCCGGGTTTGGGCCCACGGTTGCCGCCTGGTTTTGGTCCGCGTGGCAAATCGGGTGCCTTGTCCAGACGGGTCACGATTGTGTCGTCCTCAATCACTCTGTCAGGGCCCAGCGCGTTCATGAACTTGTCTGCCGAAGAGGCAAGGATTTCGACAAAGCTGTGATCTTGCTGCACTCGAATAGCGCCTACGTCGTCCTTGGTCAGGTCGCCTTTGTTGCAAACCATCGGCAACAGGGTGCGCGGTTCGGCACCATCGTTGCGGCCTGTCGAGACGGAGAACCAGACCGACGGCCCGAAGCTTGGGCGCGGACGCTCGTCCTTGGAACCGGGATCCGTCAGATCTTCCGGAGCAGACGCGCGCGCGCGGTAGAGATTGACAAACGCGGTCGCCAACTGCTCTGGCGTGAATTTTTCGGTCAGGGAGGCCACAAAGCCTGCTGCATCTTCAGGGGCCGGATTGGACCATGCCGGATCGGACAGCAGGCGCGCTTCATCTGCGGCCATAACTTCGGTTGCCGAAGGCGCAGCATCCCATGTGGCGCTCAATTTGGCCCAGCCCAGCAGGCGGTTTGCCTTGGTCTTCATCTTGGGTGGCACGATCAGGGCGGACACGCCTTTACGACCGGCACGACCTGTACGGCCGGAACGGTGCAGCAATGTGTCGGCATTTGATGGCAGATCGGCGTGGATCACCAGCTCGAGGTTTGGCAGGTCGATACCGCGTGCGGCCACATCGGTGGCGATACATACGCGGGCGCGACCATCGCGCAGGGCTTGCAGTGCGTTGGTACGTTCCTGCTGGCTCAACTCGCCCGACAGGGCAACAACAGAAAAACCGCGGTTGGTGAATTTGGTGGTCAGACGCGCGACAGCGGCACGTGTGTTGCAGAATACGATGGCGTTCTTGGCTTCATAGAACCGCAGCACGTTGATAATGGCGTTCTCTGTATCACGCGGATGCACATTCAGCGCACGGTATTCGATATCAGCATGTTGCTTGGCTTCGCCAACGGTGGCGATACGCTGGGCATCACGCTGGTAAGACTTGGCAAGCTTGGCAATCGCGGCAGGCACGGTGGCAGAGAACAAGAGGGTCCGGCGATCTTCGGGCGCTTCATCAAGGATGAATTCCAGCTCTTCGCGGAACCCCATGTCCAGCATTTCGTCCGCTTCGTCGAGGATCACTGCGCGCAGTTCGCTCAGGTCGATGTTGCTGCGTTTGATGTGATCGCAAAGCCGCCCGGGGGTAGCCACGACAATATGTGCGCCACGATCCAGTGCGCGGCGCTCGGTCCGCTGGTCCATGCCGCCTACGCAGGTGGTCACGACAGCACCGGCCTGTGCATAAAGCCAGCTCAGCTCGCGGGCGACCTGCATGGCCAGCTCACGTGTGGGTGCGATGACCAGCGCGAGGGGCGAAGAGGCGGGTCCGAAACGTTCGTCTGTTCCAAGAAGTGTCGGTGCGATAGCAAGGCCGAATGCAACTGTCTTGCCCGAACCGGTCTGCGCCGAGACAAGCAGGTCCTGATCCGTCAATTCGGGATCGGTCACTGCCTCCTGAACGGCGGTCAATGTTTCATAGCCTTGTGCGGCAAGCGCATCTGCGATTGTTTTAATCACTTGGGGTCGTCCTGTTCTGAGGGGGCCATGCGCAAAGGGCAGGCAGCCTCAGGCCGAGAGCCGAGGCATTGGGATGGGCTGCCTCTAGTGGGTTTGGTCAGGATTGTACATCGTTTGTTTTCACGCGCCGTTTCCTGCGGTCCTATGCAATACACGTCTGGGAATTTAATCCATGGATTTTTTCCACTAGTGGATGTAAGATTTCGGATGATTACGGGAGGTTGGTATGAATGGTGGACTAGACGAGAGTTTTGATGGAACCCAGCCGGTGGCCCGCCATCCAAAGGCAGTCTCGATCGAAGACGTTATTACCTTCCGGTTGCAGCGCATGGTGTCCATCGGGGAACGTGCAGGTCACCACTGGTCTGAGCGGTTGTTTGATCTGAGCCTCAATGAATGGCGGCTTCTGGCGCTGGTAAAGTCACGCGCACCCTGCCGTGCAGGGGATATGGCGGACCTTCTGCTGATGGATAAAAGCCAGACAAGTCGGGTAATTAAGGCTCTTTTGAGCAAAGAGCTTATCAAGAACATGCCCGATCCGCTTGATGGCCGCGCCATCTCTTTGCACACGACCGAAGCCGGGGACACGTTGTATGCCCGCATCTTCAACGAAGTTCTGAAAAGTAACGAACGTGTGCTGTCTCCGCTGAGCCCCGAGGAAGTGCAGACCTTCAATGCGATGCTTGAAAGATTGATAGAGCATTCCGAGAACCTGCTTGAAGCACGGCTTGGGCGCGATCTGGTTCGGTAACGCGACGCCAAGCGGCGTTATGGCTGGTTGATCCACCGGAAAATTTGAACGACATGTGCGGCTGTGCTGGAAATGCGTGACATGCTGCGCTATCTTCACAAATAGAACAAAACATGAACAATGGAGGGATGCATGACAACCGATTCCATCATAGGCGATTCTCCCTTGGGGCAGGTGATATCCCTGTCCTCCAAGCGTCTGGTGCAGGACGTGCCGCGCCCGGACGGGGGCGATGCGGTGTTGCGCGATGTCGTGTCTGCGGCCCCTTTCGACGGGGCTTTGACCGGGTTTGTGCTGTCTTGTCTGCCCGACAGCGATGCCCCGGTGCTGTGGGTCAGCGACCGGATGGCGCGGCAGGAAAACGGACGGCTTTATGGTCCTGCGTTGCGTCAGTTCGGGTTCAAAGGACAAGTGCTGCGCGTCGAGGTCAGCCATCCGCGCGATGTGCTTTGGGCGATGGAAGAGGGTGCGGCCTGTGCAGGTCTGTCGGCCATTGTGGGCGAGATACACGGCGCACCCGAAGTGCTCAGCTTCACGGCGACCAAGCGGTTGGCGCTGAGGTCAGAGCAATCGGGCGTGCCGGTCTGGCTTATCCGGTCGGGCGATCACGGGGCGCTGAGTGCCGCGCGCGAACGGTGGCGGATATCCTCGCTGCCCTCGGACGTGCATCCATGGAACCGTGCGGCACCCGGCACACCGGTCTGGGAAGCCGAACTGTTTCGCGCACGCGGGCGTGCGCCCGGTGTGTGGGAGGCCCGGCATGAGCCTGCAACCGGAGGGCGCGCGCATCGTCTCGGTCTGCTTTCCCGATCTGGCGATGGACCGGTGGCGCAGGATCGTGCGCCAGCAGCGGACTTTGCCCGGTGACGATGTTCCGGTGGTGTTGGCGGTGCAGGGCACGCATGGGCCTGTTGTGCACGCCATGAGCGCCGAAGCTGTGCAGCGGGGTGTATTGACGGGCGCACGTGTGGTGGATGTGCAGGCGATCCACCCCGATCTGCATGTGGAACAGGCGCAGGTCGAGGGTGACCGGAAGCTGCTGGACCGCGTGGCGACATGGGCACGGCGCTGGTGTCCCTGGACGGTGCGCGACGGTTTGAACGGTATTTTGCTCGATATCACTGGCGCGGCGCATCTTTTCGGTGGCGAGGCGCGAATGCTGCATGACATGGGTACGCGGTTCAAGATGCAGGGATTGTCGGCGCGGTTGGCGGTAGCCCCGACACGCGGTGCGGCGCAGATGCTGGCGCGATACGGCGGTGGCGGTGTGATTTGCGGACCGGAAGATGTCGAGGTGGCGGTGGCCCCGCTGCCGGTAGAGGCGTTGCGGATCGGGGAGGATACGGTACGCCTGTTGCAGCGGTTGGGGCTCAAGACGATCGGCCGTCTGATGGAGGTACCGCGTGTGGCCTTGATGCGGCGGTTTGACCGGATGGCAGCGGATGCGAACCCGCTTGTTTTGCTGGACCGTGCATTGGGGCGGTTGGGTGATCCGCTGAATGCGCCCAAGGACGGGCAGCGCTGGATGGCGCGGACGCGCTTGCCGGAACCGGTGATTGACCCGGTGCCGCATCTGGAGGGGCTGGCAGTGGACCTGTGCCGCCAGTTGGCGCGCGCGGAACTGGGGGCGCGGCGGTTGCGGCTGACGATATACCGTGTGGATGGGGAATGGCGGAGCCGCGATGTGGCGCTGGCCTCTGCCAGCCGTGAAGCCGCGCATCTGGTGCGTTTGATGGCGGGCAAACTGGACGGGATCGATCCGGGTTTCGGTTTTGATCTGCTGACGTTGGAGGCGTTGGTGGCGGAACCATTGGCCCTGCATCAGGATCATCTGGACGGTGCGCGCGATGCGGGCCGTGATGTGGCGGCGTTGCTGGACCGGCTGACCGCGAAACTGGGGCCGGAGAAAGTAACATGGTCGGCGTGGTGTCAAAGCCATGTGCCTGAAAGGGTTGAGGGTCGCGTGCCCGCGTTGGCAGGAGATGCGAAAGAGGGTCCTGTTTTGCTCAAGGAGCGGCCTTTGCGTCTGTTGGAGCCGGCGGAGGAGATTGCGGTGCTTTATGCTGTGCCCGAAGGCCCGCCTGCGCGGTTTCGCTGGCGGCGGGTGACATATCTCACGGCACGGTTCGAAGGACCGGAACGCATTGCGCCGGAGTGGTGGCGCGACAGACCCGGCACAAGGCTGCGGGATTATTACAAGGTGGAAGCCAAAGACGGACGGCGGTTCTGGATTTTCCGTGAGGGGATATTGGGCGACGGGCGCGGCGGCGATCCGCGATGGTTCGTACAGGGGATTTTTGCGTGAGCGTCGGGACGACATGCGTGCTGGCGCACGACATCCCGCCCGCCTTCCCGAATGATTGTGGATGTTCCGGCTTTCCCGCCCGTGGGCAGCACGGGCAGCCCCGGCCAGGATCGGTGCCGCCTTATTATCTTTCATGACCTATGCCCCAACAAGAAGGACATAAGCGGCGCACGCTGGACAACGAAGACCCGTTTCAATGGCATCCTCCCAGCCCGTTTGTGGAGCTTGGGCTGGCGAGTTGTTTTTCGTTTCTGCGGGCATCTTCGGATGCGGTCGATCTGACTGCGACGGCAAATGTGCTCGGGTATGACGCTGTGGGGGTCGCGGATCACAATACGCTGGCGGGTGTGGTGCGCATGCATACCGAAGCGAAGAAGGCAAAGGTGCGGCCGCTGATCGGTACCCGTCTGGTGTTGATGTGCGGTACCGAGATGTTGGCCTATCCGGCAGATCGCGCGGCCTATGCTCGGCTATCGACCCTGCTCAGCAAGGGTAAGATGGCGGATGTGGAGGGCGGTTGGCAGGAGAAAGGCGAAACGCATCTGACCCTGGAGATGCTGGCGGCCTCTGCAGAAGGTGTGCAGTTGATCGTGATGCCACCCGAACATCTGGAGGTGTTCGAAGCGGGGTTGGAACGGTTGGTGGCCGCACTGCCGACGCTGAGGCACATCGGCGCGGCGTATCTCTATCGGGGCGATGACGTGGCGCGGATCGGGCGGTTGGACGCCATCGCCAAACGGCACGGGCTGGGCATATTGGCAACGAATGATGTGCTGTACCATTTGCCGCAGCGGCGGCCTTTGCAGGATGTGATGACCTGCATTCGTGAGGGTGTCACGATTGAAACGGCAGGGTTTCTGCTGGAGGCGAATGCCGAGCGATATCTCAAATCTCCGGCCGAGATGTGCCGTCTGTTCAATGAGTGGCCGCATGCCATCCACGCGACGCGGGCTGTGGCGGATGCCTGCACGTTTTCTTTGGAGGATCTGAAATACGAGTACCCGCACGAGATAGAGGCAGAGGGGCGTACAGCGCAGGAAGAGTTGGAGCGGCTGACGTGGGAAGGCGCGGCGTGGCGGTATCCCCAAAGCGTGTCGGACCGGATCAAGGCGATCATCGAAAAGGAATTTGCGCTGATCCGGTCCAAGGGCATTGCGCGGTATTTCCTGACAATCAACGATATCGTGCGGTTTGCACGGCAGGAGGCCAAACCGCCAATCCTGTGTCAGGGGCGCGGGTCTGCGGCGAATTCTGCCGTTTGTTTCTGCCTGGGGATCACCGCGGTCGATCCCGAAGAGCATGACGTGTTGTTCGAACGGTTCTTGTCCGAAGAACGTGACGAGCCGCCGGATATCGACGTGGATTTCGAACATGAGCGGCGCGAGGAAGTCATCCAGTACATGTACGGCAAGTACGGTCGGGAGCGCGCGGGGCTGTGTGCGACTGTCATCCATTACCGTCCCCGTTCGGCCATTCGTGAGGTGGGCAAGGCGATGGGCTTGTCCGAAGATGTGACGTCTAAACTGGCCAGTACCGTCTGGGGCAGTTTTGAAGGTCAGATGGGGGACGAGCGGGTCAAGGATGCAGGTATGGATCTCAGCGATCCGTATTTGCGCAAGGTGATTCTGCTGGCGCGGGAGATGACAGGCATGCCACGGCATCTGTCCCAACACGTGGGCGGATTTATCCTGACGGAGCGGCCTTTGACAGAGATGGTGCCGATTGGAAACGGGGCCATGCCGGAGCGCTCGTTTATTGAGTGGGACAAGGACGATATCGACGCACTGGGTATCTTCAAGGTGGATATTCTTGCTTTGGGGATGCTGACCTGCATTGCCAAGTGCTTTGACCTGCTGCGGGCGCATGAGGGGGTCGATTACGATCTGGCAACGGTACCCAGCGAAGACCCCGACACCTATGACATGCTTTGCGCGGGGGATAGTCTAGGGGTGTTTCAGGTCGAGAGCCGCGCGCAGATGGCGATGTTGCCCAAGCTGCGGCCGCGCACGTTTTACGATCTGGTGATCGAGGTGGCGATTGTGCGGCCAGGCCCCATTCAGGGCGATATGGTCCATCCCTTTTTGCGGCGCCGTCAGGGGATGGAAGGGGTGTCTTATCCTGCGCCGGGGCCGGAGTATCCGCAGGATGAACTGCTACGCATTCTGGGGCGGACGCTGGGCGTGCCGATCTTTCAGGAACAGGCGATGAAGATTGCGATTGATGCGGCAAAGTTTTCGCCGTTGGAGGCAAACCAGTTGCGCAAGGCGATGGCGACGTTCCGGTCGCGGGGGCAGATAGAGACCTTGCAGGCCAAGATGGTCGGAAGGATGACGCAGCGCGGCTATGATCTGGAATTTGCGCAACGGTGCTTTGACCAGATCAAGGGATTTGGGGAATACGGCTTTCCCGAAAGCCACGCGGCGAGTTTTGCCAAGCTGGTCTATGTGTCGAGCTGGATGAAGTGCCATTATCCTGCGGCGTTCGCCTGTGCGTTGCTCAATTCCCAGCCGATGGGGTTCTACGCCCCTGCGCAGATCGTGCGGGACGCAAAGGAGCACGGGGTCGAGGTCCGCGGAGTGGATGTGGATTTCTCGGACTGGGATTGCACGCTTGAGCCTTGTGCGGGCGGCTTTGCGTTGCGTTTGGGGCTGCGGCAGGTGGACGGAATGCGACAGGAGGCAGCGCACCGCATTGTCGCCGCGCGGGACGAGCCTTTTGCCGATGTGGCGGATCTGAAGGCGCGGGCAAAGCTGGATCGCGGCACAGTGAGGCGGCTCGCGGCAGCGGATGCGATGCGGAACATGGGTATCGACCGGCGTCAGGCGCTTTGGCAGGCGCAGGGGCTGAAGGACGCGCCGAGCTTGCCAATTTTTGAGCACGCCGAGGCGGTTGATGAGGGGAATGAGCCGGTCGTCGGTTTGCCGGTGATGCCGCAGGCAGAGCATGTCGTGGCGGACTATCAGACGCTGCGGCTGTCATTGAAGGCACATCCAATGAGCTTTTTTCGATCTAGTCTGAAGCGCAAGGGGTTCCGCTGCACCGACGAATTGCCCGGCATGCGGCATGGGCAGAGGGTGTCTCTGGCGGGCTTGGTATTGGTGCGGCAAAAGCCGGGATCGGCAAAGGGTGTGTGTTTTATCACGCTGGAGGATGAAGGTGGTGTGGCCAATCTGGTGATCTGGCCCAAGCTGTTCGAGACATGGCGCGCAATTATCATGGGCGCGCGGCTCTTGGTGGTGCACGGGCGGGTGCAAAGCGACGGGCGGGTCATTCACGTTGTAGCGGACCGTTTGGAGAACCGTACAGACCGGCTGGACACGCTGTCGGACGAGCGGGTGCCGCAGACCACGGTGCGGGGCGATCATCCGACGCATCCTATCGCAGGTCAGGTTGGCGGACGGAAACACCCCCGTGACGTGCGCGTGATCCCCAAGTCGCGGGATTTTCATTAGCCGTGTATCTGGAGTAGCTGTAAAGCCGAAGGTGCGGGCAAGTCCGCAGTCGACCTTATTTGGGGAATGAGAGCGTTAGCTCTCTCAAACTCTCCCAGAGGCTATTGGCCAAGTGAAGAAGAGGCGTTCCACTTATGCGGCAGGATATCCCTTATACCCGCGATCTGGTGTTGGTCGGTGGCGGACATGCCCATGCGCTGGTGTTGCGGTCTTGGGGGATGGACCCACTGCCGGGCGCACGACTGACGGTGATCAATCCGGGACCAACGGCACCTTATACGGGCATGCTGCCGGGGCATGTGGCAGGGCACTACAGCCGTGACGAGCTGGAGATCGATCTGGTGCGGCTCTGCCGTCATGCGGGGGCCCGGCTGATCCTTGATAAAGCGGTAGATATTGACCGCGTGACCAAACAGATCGTTTTGGCGAAGCGGGGGCCTGTGGTCTATGATGTGGCGTCGATTGATGTGGGCATCACGGCAGAGATGGAGCTGAGTGGGTTTGCGGATCATGCTATCGGGGCCAAACCGCTGGATAAATATGCTGCACGCTGGCGCGACTTTCTGGAAAAGGCGGCAAAGGGTAGGATTGCACCTCAGGTGACGGTTATCGGCGGCGGGGTGGCAGGATGCGAGCTTGCCATGGCGATGGCATTTGCGCTGAAGGAACAGGGGTTAGCGCCAGAAATAACCGTGATCGAGGCTGGGCCGGAGATTTCAGGGATGGGTGCTGCGGCACAGCGGCGTGTGCTGGCTGCGATGGAAGGTCTGGGTGTCAACGTAAGAACGGACGCGCGGGTTCTGGAAGTGACGGAAGATCACGTTTTCCTGGCAGGAGGCGATCCGGTGCCGTCCGCCTTGACCGTCGGTGCGGCCGGCGCGTTTCCACATGACTGGATCGCGCGGACCGATTTGCCGCAGAACGACGGGTTCATCGAGATTGGTCGCGATCTGGGCGTGCGCGGCGACAGCAGTCTGTTTGCGGTGGGCGATTGTGCAGTCATGCCTGCCGATCCGCGACCCAAGGCGGGTGTGTTTGCAGTGCGTGCCGCGCCGATCCTCAAACATAACCTGCGCGCGGCTTTGGGTGTGGGGAAGCGTCGGCAGTGGCATCCGCAAAAATCCTATCTCAAACTGATCTCGCTGGGCGGCCAAAAGGCGTTGGCGGAGAAATTCGGTGTGACGCTGTCAGGGTCGCTTTTGTGGTGGTGGAAGGACCGGATTGATCGTGCGTTCATGGACCGCTTGGCAGATTTGCCTGTGATGACGCAGCCGAAGGCTCCGCAAGCCGCGACAGGCGTTGCCGAGATGCTGGCGGCAAAGCCTTTGTGTGGCGGATGTGGTGCCAAGGTGGGCGGCGGCGTTCTGGAAGCAGCGCTGAGCGGGATCGCTCCGGTTGGGGGCGACGTCGTTACAGGGGCAGGGGATGACGCCGCGGTCCTGCGCCAGCCCGGCGGTGGGTTTCAGGTAATCAGTACAGATCACTTGCGTGCGCTGGTTGAGGACCCCGCCCAGATGGCGCGGATTGCGGCGGTACATGCCTTGGGCGATATCTGGGCCATGGGTGCAGCACCGCAGGTCGCATTGGCGCAGATCGTGGTGCCGCAGATGTCAGCCGCTTTGCAAGAACGGACGCTCCGAGAGATCACGCAGGCGGCTGAAGAAGTGATGGCCGGCGCTGGTGCGCAACTGGTAGGCGGGCATACAACCATGGGGGCGGAGCTGACCATCGGTTTTACGGTCACGGGCACACGCGCCGCGATGCCGCTGACAGTTGCGGGTGCGAAAGATGGCGATGTGTTAATCCTGACGCGGCCCATCGGGTCAGGTGTGATTATGGCGGCGGACATGGCGGGGCAGGCCGACGGTCGCGATGTTGCTGCGGCTTTGGCGATCATGGTTCAACCGCAAAACAGCGAAGCGCAAGTTCTGGGCGGCGTCGCCAATGCAATGACGGATGTGACCGGTTTCGGGTTGGCAGGCCACGTCCGGGCGATTGCCAAAGCTTCCGGACTGGATGCTATGCTGTGCTGCGACGATATTCCCATCTATCAGGGCGCGCGCGGTCTGTCGCAAAGCGGCGTTTCATCAACTTTGATGCCCGCAAACCGGAGTAATGCAGAAACTGCCGGAGCGGACGATCCGCTGCTTTATGATCCCCAGACAGCGGGTGGATTGCTTGCCGCTGTTCCAGCGCAAGAAGTGGAGGCGACCCTAAATGCCTTGCAAGCGGCGGGTGTGCGGGGGCACGTGATCGGAAGCCTATCCGGCGGCAGCGGAAACGTGACCTTGCGTTGATCCGCCTGCCAGCCGTTTGGCGGCTTTGGCTAAGGTCGCATCATCCAGATCGGAAAGTTCTATCGTCTGCGCCGCAGGTTGGGCACTGGCGGCGGACTTGGCATAGCGCGGATCGTAATGCGCAGTGATCAGTCCAGCCGCGAGCGCTTGCCATTCCCCTTTTGTGGCCTGTGCGTGCCACAAGGCGATTATATCAGCTGAATGGTAAGGACGCAGCTGATCGATCAGATGGCCCAGATGCGCTTTGTCTTCAGTAAGATCGGCATAAGCGCGGCATAGAAACCGGCTGCGCGCATCAATCGGTGCTGAAATCTGGATGCGGTCGGCGGTGATCATCGCAGCCCACAGCGCGGGTGGTACAATCCGCTGACCGATTTTGCTGCTTTCCGCCTCGATAAAAGTGGTTTTTGCTGGGTCCAGTGCCGCCAGCGCTGCCGCGACCCGTGTCTCGAACATCTTTTGCGCAGGCTGATTAGACTTGATGCCGCCAAACAAGGAGCCACGGTGTTCTGCCAACCCTTCCAGATCCAGCATCTGGGCACCCGCATCCGCAAGATGGTGCAGCAAAGCAGTTTTCGCTGTGCCTGTGCCACCGGCGATCAGCGTGATGCGATGGGAAAACTGTGTGTCATAGAGAGATTTCACCACCTCACGGCGATAGCTTTGATACCCGCCTTGAAGGAGGCGAACCCTCCAGCCGACTTGATCGAGAATCGTTGCGAATGCGCCGGAACGCTGGCCGCCGCGCCAGCAATATACCAAAGGTTGCCAGCCCCCGTCCTTGCCCGCCAGCGCCGTCTGCAAGTGATGCGCGGTATTCTGCGCCACCAGTGCGCCACCGATTTTGCGGGCCTTGAAGGGGCTGACACGCGTATATACGGTGCCGACTTCTGCACGCTCGTGGTCACTTAGGACGGGCAGGTTTATGGCCCCGGGAATGTGGTCTTCGGCGAATTCGGACGGCGCGCGGACATCAATGATCGTATCGACATCCAGCGACTTGAGATCGGCAAGAGAGGTGAGCGTCAGCGGAGTCATCTGGAGCCTTTCGGACGTTGGCTTCTCTCTACCCCGATCAACGCATTTGGCCAAGCTGCCTTGCGATCAGACGGTGTTCTTCCGCTCAGCGCTCAACTCTTTCATCCGGCCGTTGATTTCTTTCAGGGCGTCATTGTGCGCTTTAGTCCATTCCGTTGTCAGTTTCTCGATCTTCACCATATCTTTATTGAGCACGCCGATAGCGAACATCGCTTTTTTCGGGTCACGTCGCATGTGTTTGTCGGCCTCATCAATCGTCTTGAGCGTGTTAATCAGTTTGGCTAGGGCTTCCTGTCGCTGTTGGAAGAGGGCAAATGCCTTGGGGCTGTCGGCGGGTCCCGCTTTCGCTTCCTTAACCGCCTTAGCGGTAACAGAGTCGATTGCGGTAATTTCGGATTTGTGCAGCGCCTGCATCCCGCGCAGGACCTGGATGTCTGACTGGATCATCTGCCCGCTTTTTGTGATGCGCATTGCCTCTTTGTTCATGCGCTTTGCTTCCATCGTGATTTTTTTGACCGAGAGAGGCATCGTTTCAAGTTTGTCGCGCATTGCGCCAAGAGATTTCAGTTCATCATCGATCTTCTTACCGGGAATGGCGGGCAGAATAATGATGTCTTTCGGTTCAATATGATCGGGATCGGGCCGTAGCTTGCGCAGGGGCGCATTTTTGGGGTGGTTATATATTTTGTCCCAGTCCCGCGCAGCGAAACCGTAGTTTGTGGCGATTTTTGAAAGCGTCTCGCCCTTTTTGACGCTGTGCTTAATGAAATCCATGGTCAGTCCAATTGCTTAAATATGGACATAATGGTGGAGCCAGACCGCGTTGCAGGTCAAGGGGTTAGGATACAAAGCTGCTTGTAGCGTGGTTTTTAGAAAGGCTGGATCGCGCACAAACGCAATCAGGACCGTCACCAGTCACAAGCGTCTCACCAAAATCAATGAATGGATAATGGTGGAGCATAGCGGGATCGAACCGCTGACCTCCTGCATGCCATGCAGGCGCTCTCCCAGCTGAGCTAATGCCCCATAAGGCCAAGACCTAGGGTAGTGGCGCGTGATTAGTGCCAACGCGGGGCGGGATCAAGGGAAAAATCACCCCGTCCGCCCCGTGTTCTGTTCAGTCTTCGTCGTCCGAAGCAACGTCAGCGATGTCATCCAGCGGTACTGTGTCATCGTCATCGTCATCATCGTCCAGAATATCGTCGTCCAGATCCACATCGACGTCATCTTCGTCATCGATCAGATCATCGTCTTCAACGGCCTCCGCCTTCTTGGCTTTGGCTGTCACGGCATCCTCGGCGTCGGCGGCAATCATACGCGACTTTGACGCGTCGATTTCCAGCACTTCGCCCGTATAAGGGCTGACGATGGGATCTTTATTCAAATCGTAGAACCGCTTGCCCGTTGTGGGGCACAGGCGTTTGGTTCCCCATTCTTCGTTGGGCATGAAACACCCCTTCTCATGGTAAATTGCGTTTGCGTGTAGATGATTCAGGGCAAGTGCCATATGACAGGGGGATAGTCAAAGGCTTTAGCCGTCCCACCGACCAATGCGAGCTTGTACGTGAGCGATCCTGTTCTGCCCGGCACCCCCCCTATTCCGCTTACATTGCGCCGTTCCGCCCGTGCGCGGCGCATCACGTTGCGCATTTCGCAGCTGGACGGGAGGGTGACGCTGACAATGCCGAAGCGGCTTGCCGAGCGTGAGGCGCTTGCCTTTGCCCGATCCAAGGAAGCATGGATTCGCAAGCACCTTGAGGCGCGGGGCGAAGACCAGATCGTGAAGCCAGGGCAGCAAATTCCGTTGGGTGGGCAATTGGTTGAGGTAGTGCAGGGGCAAGGACGCAGCGTGCAGATTTCCGAGAACGCTATTGCAGTACCCGGACCTGAAGACCGGATAGGTGCCAAACTCGGTGCCTACTTGCGCGAGGTGGCACGAGACAGATTGGCCGGTGCCTGTGACGATTACGCTGCTAGGCTGGGGAGACCCTACAGCCGCATCACGATGCGCGACACGCGGTCGCGGTGGGGGTCGTGCACCAGTGACGGTGGCTTGATGTTTTCCTGGCGGCTGATCATGGCCCCACCGGAAGTGCTGGATTATGTCGCCGCCCACGAGGTCGCGCATCTGGCCGAGATGAATCATTCGCCTGCGTTCTGGGCCGGGGTCGAGCGGATCTATGGCCCCTACAAAGAACAGCGCACGTGGCTGCGCAAAAATGGCAATGCCCTACACCGCTATAAATTCTGAGAAACCTGTCATGGCCGGGATGCATTGTAACTTTTGCAGAACCAAAGGAGCATCGGCATGTCATCATCGAAATCACACGACGAGATCTGGGAGGAATGGCGCGATCTGGTCAATATGGCCCCAAAAGAGCTTGAGGATTGGCTGGAGACGGACGAATCCAAATCCGTGGGTGACAATGAAAGCGGCGAATCTACCGGTCACAAATCGGGGCGGCGCATCGTAAAGATTAAGCGTACGAACAAAGACGAGATCACCGACGATCAGTGGGATCACATGGCGACAGTCGTAGGTTATATCAAACGCCACCTATCGCAGGGTGGACCGGCTGATGGTGTGGAAAACTCCGCGTGGCGGTACTCGCTGATGAACTGGGGTCACGACCCGCTTCAGGAAGAATAACTTGACCGGGTGCGGGCTTGTGATCACAAGGCTTGCATGTCCTTGACCGCCCGCCCCACCGAAGCCACCTCTGTCGCACATGACCGTGTGTTCCGTCACCTGCGCAGCCGTATCATGCATGGCGATTTACCGCCGGGTGAGGCGCTGACGCTTCGTGGAATTGGCAAGGAATACGGTGTATCGATGACACCCGCCCGCGAAGCAGCGCGGCGCTTGGTCGCCGAAGGGGCATTGACCATGTCGACGTCCGGGCGCATCGCCACGCCAGAGCTGAGCAACGATCGCATCGAAGAACTCGCTGCTTTGCGGGCGCTTCTGGAGGTGGAACTTGCAAGCCGTGCCTTGCCAAGGGCCCACATGGCGCTGATCGAGCGGATGCAAACGATCAACGGTGCTATCGCCGAAGCTGTGCATCGCGGCGACGCCGTTGGCTACATCCGCACCAATCTCGAATTTCACCGCACCCTATATTTGCGTGCTCAGGCCCCTGCGATGCTCGCGATGGCTGAAACGGTCTGGTTGCAGATGGGGCCGACGATGCGGGCGCTATACGGACGTCTTAGGCGGACAGAGCCGCCCCAATTTCACAGGCTCATCATCGCCGCCCTCAAGGCTGGGGATGAGCCAGGCCTTCGGTTGGCGGTACGCTCGGACGTGACGCAAGGCTTGCGCATGCTTGCCGGTTGACCGGTTCTGCACCTTCTCGCATAGTCGTACCATGAACAAAGCCCCGCATACGCTTTATTATTACCGCACGCACTGATCGCGGTTTTTCTTCATTTATTTAATTTATGAGAGCCGCCACATGCGCGGCTTTCCTGCATTTGTGGTGGTTTGTCCAAGAGGTTCGACATGCCAGATATCACAACCCGCCCGCTAGAGCACAAAGACCTGCCCGTCCTTTTGGAGATGGTGCGCGATCTGGCGATGCACCACGGCGATACCGCCGACGTTACCCGCGCCGACCTTGAACGTGACTGCTTGGGGGTCACCCCTTGGCTGCAGGTTCTGGTTGCAGAAGTTGGTGGGGCGGTGAGCGGCTATGCCGCGCTTTGTCCGCTCGTCCAGCTGCAATTTGGCGTGCGCGGTATGGATATACATCATTTGTTTGTGCGGGATGTCGCAAGGGGGCGGGGTGTTGGCCGCGCGCTTATCAATGCGTCACTCGAGTTGTCGCGGTCATTGGGATGTCGCTATGTCACTGTCGGGACGCATCCCGACAACGCAGTTGCCGCCGCGATCTATCCGCGGATGGGCTTTGACGCGTTGCCGCAGCCCGGTCCACGCTTTCGGATCAAGCTTTAGGCGGCCAGACCTTTGTCACCCATTTCCAGATATTTCCGGCGGCGGTCGGCGACCAGTGCTTTGGCATCTTTGCCTTTGAGATCCTTCAGCATGTCCTCAATCGCGCTACGGACCGATGCAATCGCGGCTTCGGCGTCGCGGTGCGCGCCGCCTTTCGGTTCGGGGATGATTCGGTCCGTGACACCCAGCTTGCGCAGATCATCGGCGGTCAAGCGCATGGCCTCGGCCGCTTCGCGCATCTTCTCGCTATCTTTCCACAAGATCGATGCACAGCCTTCGGGCGTAATAACGGAGTAGACGGAATGCTCCATCATCGCCACACGGTTGGCGGTGGCGAAAGCAACGGCACCACCGGAGCCCCCCTCGCCGATGATTACACTGATCAATGGCACCCCGATTTGCAGACATTTCTCTGTTGAACGTGCAATCGCCTCGGACTGGCCGCGCTCTTCTGCACCCTTGCCGGGATAGGCACCGGGCGTGTCCACGAGCGTAATGACCGGCAGACCGAATTTGTGGGCGAGCTCCATCAGGCGCACCGCTTTGCGGTATCCCTCGGGCCGTGCCATTCCAAAATTACGCTCAATACGGGATTTGGTGTCGTTGCCCTTTTCGTGGCCGATCACGACAACTGGCTGATCGTTGAACCGCGCCAGACCGCCCATCACCGCCAGATCGTCGGCAAAGTTGCGATCACCGGCCAGCGGTGTGTATTCGGTAAAAAGCGCGTCGATATAATCTTTGCAGTGCGGGCGGGACGGGTGCCGCGCAACCTGACATTTGCGCCAAGGGGTCAGAGATTTGTAAAGGTCGTCCAATATCTTGGCGGCCTTTTCGTCCAATGCGGCGGCTTCGGCAGAGACATCCATATCTTCATTGGTGCGTGCCATCGCCCGCAACTCTTCCGCCTTGCCTTCAATCTCGGCCAAGGGTTTCTCGAAATCCAGATATTGTGTCATGCGCTGCTCCGCCGTTGTCTTTGCCTTATATGGCGGGTGACGGTGCGGTTTGCAATCTGTCAGCCCATTTGTAGCAATGGGTAGAGTGAGAGGACCAGCAGGGTGGCCATCGTCCAGTTGAAAACGCGCAGCCGCACAGGATTGGTAAGAAAACGTGCCATTTGCTGACCCATCACAGTCCAGAGCGTGACGGAGGGCAGATTAACGATGGCAAAGAAGACAGCGCCAATCACCAACAACAGCGTACCGTTGTCCGCGATATAGACTGTGATTGAAGTGAGCGCCATCGCCCACGCCTTGGGGTTGACCCACTGAAAAGCCGCGGCTTGTAGAAACGTCATGGGCCTACCTTTTGCATCCCGTTCCTTGATCGGGGCGGCGGTGGCGATTCTCCATGCGAGATAAAGCAGGTAGGCCACACTAAGTATTTTCAACAGAGTATAGCTGACGGGAAAGCGCTCGAACACTTGATGAAGACCCAGGCCCGTTAGGATCATCATCACAGAAAAGCCTGCAGAAATACCCAACATATGCGGGATCGACCGGCGCAAGCCATAGTTCGCACCGGACGCCATCAGCATCAGGTTGTTCGGTCCGGGTGTGATAGAACTGACGAGGGCAAAAAGGGCCAGAGGCAGAAGGACATCAAGGTTCATATCCGGCTGTCTTTCACGTTTCGCGCCCGCAGACCACGGGCGCGAAGCGGTGTTGGGGAATTAAAGCGGTGTTAGGGTATTAACCCGCAATCATCTCGGATTGGCGTACGATGACTTCGGCCTGTTTGATGCTGGCGATGTCCACCAGGCGACCCTTGTAAACAGTCGCCCCTTCGCCGTTTGCCTTTGCCGTTTCCATTGCAGCCAGAATTTCGCGGGCTTCGGCGACGGCTTCTTCTGAAGGTGTGAACACTTCGTTCGCCAAGGCGATCTGCTTGGGGTGGATGGCCCATTTGCCGACCATACCAAGTGTCGCGGAGCGGCGCGCCTGTGCGCGGTAGCCTTCATCGTCGGAAAAGTCACCAAAGGGCCCATCAACAGGCAACACACCATGCGTGCGGCAGGCGGCGACAATAGCAGCCTGCGCCCAGTGCCACGGATCGGACCAATGCTGCGTACCATCGCGCAGCATATAGTAATTTTCCTGCGTTCCACCGATGCCGGTCGTCTGCATCCCCATGGATGCGGCAAAGTCGGCGGCTCCAAGGCTCATTGCCTCAAGGCGTGGTGAGGAGGCTGCGATTTCTTCGACATGAGCGATGCCTGCGGCGGATTCGATGATGACCTCAAAGGCGATCTTTTTGGAACGGCCCTTGGCGGCTTCGATTGCGGTGACAAGCGCGTCCACCGCATAGACATCCGCCGCGCAGCCGACTTTTGGAATCATGATCTGGTCAAGGCGGTCGCCGGCATTTTCCAGCAGTTCGACCACGTCTTTATACCAGTAAGGTGTATCCAGCCCGTTGATACGCACTGACAGGGTTTTTTTGCCCCAATCCACAGTGTTGATCGCTTCGATGACGTTAGAGCGCGCGACGTCCTTGTCTGTAGGGGCTACAGAATCTTCAAGGTCGAGGTTGATCACGTCCGCAGCTGACGCCGCCATTTTTGCAAACAGTTTGGTGTTGGAGCCGGGGCCGAAAAGCTGGCAGCGGTTCGGGCGAGCAGGGGCGGCGGGCTGGATTTTGAAAGACATATCGGACCTCGGTGTGTAATTTTGTTGCGTGTAGCCTTGTCATGGGTGCTAGGAAATTGCGCGGGTAGGCGCAAGCGTATTTTGCACCTGCAGCATGTCCTGTTTTTTTGAGGCTTGCCCCTTTTGCGCCCAAAATATGGCTGGGTTTCATTCTTTAATGGCGGGGTGATTGCACATCTTCTTTTCTATGCTGTTCTTATCCTCGTGCCGATTCTGCTTCTTCTGGTATGCGTTTTTGTGCTTCCGGCGATTTACACGATCATGTGGGTGCGGACCTTTGACAGGATTGGTGGCAAACGAACGTTGACGCTGATGGCTGACATGTCTGTTGTGTTCGTGCTGGCGTGGATGATCACGCCGCCGAAGGTCTATTACAAGCCGGCGGGCCGGCCCGGTGATGCGATTGCAGCGATTGCAGAGATGCACAAAGCCGGTCAATACGAGCAGCTTCCGCAGGTGCTGGATTGGTGGTGGATCCTTTGGGGGCTAATTACTGAACCGCCCGTGATGCTCTATGTCGTTGTACTGGGCGGTCTGTGGGTGCTGAGAAAGACATCAACCGGGGCGGAAGTGCGCAATAGTTGAGCGTCAACGCGTAAACTTACGCAAGAATTTTGCAATTGTCCTGATCTATACGCTCACAAAGCAATGACGTTGTGCCGTGTTTCAAGCAGTCTGACACCAGCATTGATTCCAAGGGGGCTGTCATGATCCAAACACCATATCTGCTTTTTCTGGGCGACGCGCCTGACCAACTGTCCGCCAAAGTCGCTCAAGGCATCAAAGACTGGCGCCCTGATAACGCTGTCGGTCAATTCCGTATGGCGGGATGCAAGGCGGATGTTGGCCTGAAGGATCTGACGCTCCAAGAAGCCAAGGATGCCGGCGCCAAGACGCTGGTCATTGGTGTCGCCAACCGTGGCGGGGTTATTTCGCAGGCTTGGAAAGAAGTGCTGATCGAAGCGCTGGGCATGGGGTTTGATCTAGCGTCCGGCCTGCACAATCTGTTGGCCGAAGAGGGTGACCTTGTCGCCGCATCGCAGGTAAGCGGGCAGACCTTGCACGATGTGCGGGTGCCGAATGTGCAGTATCCGATCGCAGACGGGGTAAAGCGGACGGGCAAACGCGTGCTGGCTGTGGGGACGGATTGCTCAATTGGCAAGATGTACACGGCGCTGGCGCTGGACGAGGCGATGCAGCGGAAAGGCATGAAAAGCACTTTCCGTGCCACAGGGCAGACAGGTATCTTGATCACGGGTTCCGGCGTACCGCTGGATGCGGTGATTGCAGACTTTATGGCCGGTGCGGTCGAGTACCTCACGCCTGATAATGATGCCGACCATTGGGATGTAATCGAGGGGCAGGGAAGCCTGTACCACGTGAGCTATTCCGGTGTGACGCTGGCGCTGATCCACGGCGGGCAGCCTGATGCGCTGATTATCTGTCACGAGCCGACCCGCACGCATATGCGCGGGCTGCCGGACTACAACTTGCCCAGCATAGAACAGGTTCGTGATACGGCGCTGACACTGGCGCGGGTGGCAAACCCTGCCTGCGAAGTTGTCGGCATTTCGGTGAACACACAGCATTTGTCCGAAGACGAGGCGGTTGCCTATTTGGCAAAGGTAGAGAAAGAGATGGGCTTGCCCGCCGTGGATCCCTACCGTCAGGGTGCAGACCGGTTGGCGGATGCCTTGGCAAAGCTGTAATCCATAAGCTGCGAGTGCAATTCATACGGCAAAAAGGATCGGCCATGCGCATTGAAGTGACAAGGGATGTGTTCAAACTGGCCGAGGTGTTCACCATCTCTCGCGGGTCGCGAACCGAGGCAAAGGTTTTGACGGTGCGCGTGAGCGAGGGGGGCGCGCAAGGCTGGGGCGAATGTGTCCCCTATGCGCGATACGGAGAAACGCTGGAGTCTGTAACAGCACAGATCGAAGGGCTACCTGACGATGTCAGCCGCGACACCCTTAATGATCTGCTGCCAGCGGGGGCTGCGCGCAACGCGGTTGATTGCGCGTTGTGGGATCTGGAGGCCAAGCAAGCTGGAAAACGGGTTTGGGAGCTGGCTGGATTGTCCAAGCCCGGGCCGGAGATCACAGCCTATACCTTATCACTGGCTGAGCCGGAAAAAATGCAGGCACAGGCGGCCAAGAATGCGCATCGTCCGCTCTTGAAAATAAAACTGGGCACGCCCGATGACATGCCACGGCTTGAAGCGGTGCGCGCGGGTGCGCCAAAGTCGACAATTATCGTGGACGCAAATGAGGGCTGGTCCGCAGAGGTCTATGCCGATCTGGCACCGCATCTGGTTCGGCTTGGGGTGGCACTGGTTGAACAGCCTCTGCCAGCCGGAGAGGACGATGCGCTGATTGGAATGGCGCGGCCTGTACCAGTCTGTGCTGACGAATCTGCGCATGATTGCAGTACCTTGCCCAAGCTGAAGGGCAAGTATGATGTGGTGAACATCAAGCTCGATAAAACGGGTGGTTTGACCGAGGCGCTGAAGCTGCGTGCGGCTGCTTTGGCAGAAGGGTATGATGTGATGGTCGGGTGTATGGTCGGGTCATCGCTGGCCATGGCCCCTGCGACATTGGTGGCGCAAGGTGCAAAGGTTGTTGATCTGGACGGGCCGCTTTTGCTAGGCGAAGATCGAGAGAATGCTTTGATATTTGATGAGGACGGGGTTCACCCTCCTGTCCCGGCACTTTGGGGATAACGACATGCGGACTGTTTATGTGAACGGCGACTACCTGCCAGAGAATGAGGCACGTGTGTCTATCTTTGATCGCGGGTTTTTGATGGCCGACGGCGTCTATGAGGTGACATCTGTGCTGGATGGCAAGCTGATTGATTTCGACGGTCATGCCGTACGCCTGTCGCGTTCTCTGAACGAGCTGGAAATGCGCAACCCGATCTCCAAGGCTGATCTGCTGGAAGTGCATCGCGAGTTGGTGCGCCTGAACGAAATTGACGAAGGTTTGATCTATCTCCAGATCACGCGTGGCTCTGACGGCGACCGTGATTTTGCTTTTCCCGATCCTGAAACGACCGAGCCTACGATTGTGTTGTTCACGCAGAACAAGCCGGGGCTGGCGGATAGCCCCGCGGCGAAAAAAGGTGCCAAGATCATTTCGATCGAAGACATCCGTTGGGGCCGTCGCGACATCAAGACAGTGCAATTGTTGTACCCGTCGATGGGCAAGATGATGGCCAAGAAAGCCGGGTGTGATGATGCGTGGATGATTGAAGACGGGTTTGTGACTGAAGGCACCTCCAACAACGCTTACATCGTGAAGGGTAACAAAATCATCACGCGTGCGTTGAGCAACGACATCCTGCACGGGATCACCCGGGCGGCTGTACTCCGCTTTGCGAAAGAAGCGCAGATGGAAGTGGAAGAACGTAACTTTACCATTGATGAGGCCAAAGAAGCGGATGAGGCGTTCACCACCTCTGCCAGCGCCTTTGTGATGCCAGTGGTCGAGATTGACGGCGTAGCGCTGGGCGACGGCACGCCCGGTCGCGTCGCACCGCGCCTGCGCGAGATTTATCTGGACGAAATGCGCAAGGTAGCGGTCTAGACCTTAGGCTGTTTCTGCCATCAGTTCCGGCAATGTTGTCACAAAAGTCGTGATGAACGGGATGTCACTTGCGGTCAGGCCCGAAAGGGTCGCGACCTCGATCTCTCCTGCATAGGCACGGATCAAGTCTGTCTCGGCGTCGAATGTCAGGCGCAACGTGGTGTCTTCGGGTACTTCGTCAACGAAGACCACGCTAAGCATGTCCTCACGTAGATCGAAATCGGTAAGAACTACAGGCGCGCCGGGCTGATCGGACGCGGCGGCGACGACAAAGCTATCATCGCCAAAACCACCTGTCAGGATGTCGCCATCATCGCCAATCAGCGTGTCATTGCCATAACCGCCATGGATGCTGTCCGGTGTTGATCCATCCGTTTCGGCATCTAGTGTACTGATCTCGTCGTGGCCGATATCTCCGAAGATGTTGTTAACCCCGAGGCTGTCGACAATCGTGTCGGCACCAGCACCGCCGCGGATCCAGTCGTCACCGGCGTCTGATCCGGCGTCCCCGTCTAGGACTGTGGTATCGTCTCCATCGCCCAAGAATATCCTGTCGTTTCCGGCTCCGCCGAGTGCGAGGTCGTCGTCATTACCGCCGAACAGCCGGTCATCGCCATCATCCCCAAACAGGGTATCGGCTCCATCAAGACCGCCAAGCAAATCCTTTCCCGCGCCTCCTATTAAGAGGTTATCAAGAAGATTGGCTTCCACATGATCTTTGGCATCGCTGCCGATGAAATCCGCAACGTCGTCACCCAGTACGGTTTCTACCGGCGGCTCTTCGTCCTCCTCCGTGTCGGAAGATAGAAAGTCCATCGCAAGTCCGAGGCCAAGTAGGGACGGGAGTATGAAAAGCTCTAACACGGGCGGCCACCTTGATGATTGGTTAACACTTCATCCATGGTCTGCGATTGTGGCGAGAGCATTGGCATATTGGGGCTATTATTGGGTCTCGCGGGTAAACGGTATCAGGCGTTCATATTTGCGGTGACGTAGTTGATCGCGCCAATGTCAGAGGTGACAAGCCCCTCAAGCTCTGCCACGGCTTTGCCGTTCACAAGTGCCAGCAGGGCAGTTCCATCCGCGTTTGGATGGAACTGTACATCCGGATCATTGTCGGCGTCCTTGATGTATACCAGCGCCAATACGTCATCATCCACATCGAAATCGGTGATGGTGGCTATAGCGGCGTCCGTGTCGGAGGTCATGGCAAGGATGAAGTTGTCGTCCCCTGAGCCACCGGTCATAGTGTCGCCCGCGTCACCCAACAGAATGTCGTTTCCGCTGCTCCCGTCACTGATATCGCCGGTGTTGATCTCTCCTGTTGGGCCGACCGTACCGTCGGCGCGGTATCCGTCTATGGTCACGAGCATATCATCACCCGCATCGCCATAGAGACTGTCATCCCCTTTGCTGTCACCCAGCAGATCGTCGCCGTTGCCACCACGGATCAGGTCATTGCCGCTATCCTCATTGGTGCCGATGATCGGATCGGTGATATCATCGCCGTCCCCCAGAATGATCGCGTCGTCCCCTGGTCCGCCAACCAGATTGTCATCACCCTGTTGACCGTAAAGGTAGTCATCGCCGGTGCCGCCATAGATTGTATCGTTGCCGCCCGCGCCCGACAGGACATCGTCGCCGCCACCGCCCTGCATGGTATTGTCGGCCGAAGTTCCGGTCTGGATATTGTCACCGTCTGTTCCGAGGATATCCGGCGTGCCGTATTCGCGATCCGGTACGTCGATATCGTTAAGCCGCTCGGCGTGCTCTTCGAAATCGTCATCATCCGATGAGATATCCAAGGACAGGCCAAGACCCACGACAACAGAAATCAGCAGAAATGGCAGCATGGATCAGGACCTAAGGTTGGTAAATTTGGTCCTGAATCCGATGCAATTATGGCCGAAGATGTCCTATGGGGCGGCAATTCGGTGATTTCGCGCGTTGTGCCACCAATCGCTGCTATTCTTTGCCTACATTTTCAGCGAAGGCTTTCTTGAACGCCTCCTGCTGTGTTGGCTTGGCCTCTGTCTGGTAGTTGGCTTTCCACTCATCCATGCTCATTCCGTAGAACAATTCGCGCGCTTCCATTTTGTCCATCTCGATGCCGCGTTCATTTGCGGCTTCCTGATACCAACGGGACAGGCAATTGCGGCAAAAGCCCGTCAAGTTCATCATGTCGATATTTTGAACGTCGGTGCGGTCTTCCATCAGGTGTTTTTGTAGCCTGCGAAATGCGGCGGCCTGAAGTTCGATCTCTGTTTCGCTGGGCATGGTTGTTCTCCTGTTTTGCAAAAGCTGGGGGTGAGCGCGCAGAGTGTCAAGATTGGACGCATGGAGATAGGTCTGGTCGTGGTTTCATAATTGTGAAACCTTTGACAGGCATGTGACGGCAAGGTAGGGACAAGAGAACGTGTTGTTACCGCTAACAGATGCATTTTAGCGGCTTGGCAGCCTAGAGTTATCAGAAACGAGGACAGATCTCATGAGACGCCTGCGCAACGTAAAAATCGTCGCTACCCTTGGCCCCGCATCCGACAGCCTTGAGATGATAGAGGCGTTGCATAAGGCGGGTGCGGATGTGTTCAGGTTGAACATGAGCCACGGCAGCCATGAAGAGATTCGTGAAAAGCACCGGATCATTCGCGAAGTCGAGGACAAGCTGGGGAGCACCATCGGTATTCTGGCCGACCTGCAAGGTCCCAAGCTGCGGGTGGGTGTGTTTTCCGGTGATAGTGAACAGCTGGACGTGGGCGCGAAGTTCCGGTTGGACCTGAATGAAGCCGAAGGCGATGCAAGCCGTGTCTGCCTGCCGCACCCCGAGATTTTCGCAGCCCTTGAGCCGGGCGCATCGCTTTTGGTGAACGACGGCAAAATTCGCCTGAAGGTCATCGAATGCGGCAAGGATTTCGCAAACTGCGAAGTTGTGATCGGCGGAATTATTTCAAACCGGAAGGGCGTGAACGTCCCTGACGTGGTTCTTCCGCTGGCAGCCTTGTCTGAAAAAGATCGTGCCGATCTGGAATTTGTCTGCGAGTTGGGTGTCGACTGGCTCGCGCTCAGCTTTGTACAGCGACCCGAGGATGTGACCGAAGCGCGCGAACTGGCAAAAGGCCGCGCGGCGCTGTTGTCCAAGATAGAAAAACCGTCTGCGGTAGATCGGTTTGACGATATTCTGGCGGTGAGTGACGGGATCATGGTCGCCCGTGGCGATTTGGGCGTAGAGCTTCCGGTGCAGAACGTTCCTCCAATCCAGAAACGCCTGGTGCGTAAGTGCCGTGCGGCTGCCAAGCCTGTGATTGTCGCGACCCAGATGCTGGAATCCATGATCGAAAGCCCGATGCCCACACGCGCCGAAGTATCCGACGTGGCGACCGCAATTTATGAAGGTGCGGATGCCGTCATGCTGAGCGCCGAATCCGCGGCGGGCTCCTATCCGATTGAAGCCGTGACCACGATGGACAATGTGGCAAAGGAAGTCGAACTGGACCCGACATATACACAGATCATTGAATCCTCACGCATTGCTGACCGTATGACCGTCGCCGATGGCATCGTAGCCGCTGCCCGCGAGATCGCAGAGACAACGGACATCAAAGCCATTTGTTGCTTTACCCAAAGCGGTACAACTGCCCTTTTGACTGCGCGTGAACGCCCGCGCGTTCCGGTGATCGCGCTGACACCATTGGTAGGCACGGCCCGTCGGCTTGCGCTGAGCTGGGGGACCAATTGTGTAATCACGGGCGGCGTTGACCGGTTTAAGCAGGCCGTCGTTTCAGCCGTGCGTGCCGCACGTGATGAAGGGTTCGCGGGCGAAGCCGATCATGTTGTGGTGACAGCGGGCGTACCGTTTAACGTTCCGGGCAGCACCAATATTCTGCGTGTTGCACCCTGCGACGAACGTTTGATTTTTGCGGCGGATCCAGAGTAGTCTCCCTGAAAGAGAATTGGGAGAATACTGATGGATCCGGATCTTGCTTTGTCGCTGGGGCTGGTTGTTGCGGCCTTTTCGATCCCTTCGATCCTGTCTGCGCTTTCTGACAGACGTGCGCCGCGTGCCTCCGCTTTGACGGTGCTGATCGGCGGCGCGTTGATCCTGTACGCGATGCAGAACAAGCCGGGCGGTTACACGCTAAGTCAGGTGCCGGATGTGTTCGTTGGCGTTGCTGCGCGGTATCTTCCTTAGGATTTTATTTCTTTTCGGGCGTGTCCTGACTAAAGATATTGACCCAGCTTTCGTCCCTGCGCTGCCAGACCGAGCTGACGTACATCGTTTCAGGTGTTGCCCGCTTCAATCGCTGGAACACCGCGCGATAGCTGATAAGGGCGTGATCGGAACCCAAGGTCATCAGACGCATATCTTGCAGGTCATAGGTCGCAATTGTCGGCCCGTGTTTCAATTGACCTATGTGATCTGCTTTAACGGCAAAGCCATCGGAATAGACACCCAGAAACAGCTCATCCAAAAGTGTTGCATCGGTTGCTGCATCGCCTGAGACCAGTGCATCCCAAACTTGCCTCTCATGATCAGCAATAGTGCGGAAAAGTGGGTCATCCGGTTTGGGGGTATTCATCAATCGGGCACCTTGAGGTAGGGGAGTGTGAGGGACAATGAGGTCACACCAGATGTGATGCAAGGGACGGCGCAAGTCTCATTGCATGCAGCCTCTTGCCAACACCCCCCAACCCTCCTATACGCCCAACTTCAACCCGCGCGGCCGGCCAAAGTGGCATGCCGAGTCGTGCGTAAACCGAACTCAAGTATACGGAGATGGAAATGCCCAAGATGAAGACGAAATCGAGCGCCAAAAAGCGCTTCAAGATATCGGCGACCGGCAAGGTCATCGGCGGTCAGGCTGGTAAACAGCATGGCATGATCAAACGGACCAAAAAGTTCATCCGTAACGCACGCGGCACGACAGCACTGTCTGAGCCCGATGCAAAGATCATCAAGGGCTTCATGCCCTACGACCGCTAAGATAGGAGACCTAGCATGGCCCGAGTAAAAGGTGGGACAGTCACCCACGCCCGTCACAAGAAAATCGTTAAAGCCGCCAAAGGTTATTACGGTCGTCGTAAGAACGTCTTTAAGGTCGCCACGCAGGCGGTCGATAAGGCCAACCAGTACGCAACCCGTGACCGCAAGAATCGCAAGCGTAACTTCCGCGCCTTGTGGATCCAGCGGATCAACGCAGCTGTGCGTTCACATGATGAAGCGCTGACATATAGCCGTTTCATTAATGGTCTGAACCTTGCAGGTATCGAAGTGGACCGTAAGGTTCTGGCCGATCTGGCAGTACACGAGCCCGAAGCATTCGGTGCGATTGTGAAGACAGCTCAGGACGCGCTGGCCGCATAAGCGCCGCGATCCTTTGAAATTTAGAAAGCCGCGCACCCGAAAGGGAGCGCGGCTTTCTCTTTGTGGGATGTGAGGTGGCCGGATGGGCCACCCCGTTGGTGCGCTACTTCAGCAGAGCCAGCATCTCTTTCGCGGCTTCTTCGCTTGAGGCAGGGTTCTGACCCGTGACCAGCTTTCCGTCGGTCAGCACAAATGATGCCCAATCATCGCCCTTCTCATAGTTCCCGCCGTTTTCCTTGAGCATGTCCTCAACCAAAAACGGCACCACGTCGGTCAGGTTCACACCTTCCTCTTCCGTGTTGGTGAAACCGGTAACGCGCTTGCCGGCGACCAATGGCTTTCCGTCAGTGCCATTGGTGTTTTTGAACACTGCCGGAGCGTGGCAAACGGCACCGATGGGGCGGTCTGCGGCTGCGAAGCCTTCAATCAGGCGTTTGCTGTCTGCGTCTGTGGCCAAATCCCAGAGGGGTCCATGACCGCCGGGATAGAATATCGCATCAAAGCCGTCTGTAGTAATCTCTGACAGAACTTTCGTGTTGGCCAGCGCTTCCTGGCTTTCTGTATCTGCTTTGAAGCGTTTGGTCGCATCAGTTTGCGCATCGTCACTATCGCTTTTGGGGTCCAATGGTGGCTGCCCACCTTTGGGAGAGGCGATGGTGATCGAAGCACCCGCATCTTTGAAAACGTAATATGGCGCTGCGAATTCTTCGAGCCAGAAGCCCGTTTTCTCGCCAGTATCGCCAAGGGTGTCATGTGAGGTCAGGACCATCAGAATATTCATTGTTGTCTCCGGTAGTGGTAAAAATGCTGTGCAGCACGGCAAAGCCGTGGATACACGTCAACTGAGCAACGCTGCGCGTGGGGGATGGTTCCGTACTGAAGTTCAAGTTGCCGTGAAGTAAGACAGGCCGTGCTTACTCGCGGCGCGGCAGAACGCGGAAATCGACACGGCGGTTGGCCGCGCTGTCGTCATCTGACCCTTGCGCAAGAGGCGCACGCGCGCCAAATCCAACGGCTTCGACCGATGCTGGATCTAGGCCAAGTTCAACAAGCGCATCCAGCGTCTCATCTGCGCGCGCCCAGCTCAGGGCGATGTTCGTGACATCAGAGCCGCTGCCACTTGCGTGTCCTGCAATTTGCAACAAAGCGCCGTCGCATTCCACCATCCGCGACGCGATATAGTTCAACATCGGTGTGTGGTCTGGGGTGACCTCCACCTCGCCATCATCAAAGATCACAAGCATCTCGCGGATATCGCGGTCGATATCCTGTGCGCAGGTGTCTTCCGATAGCGGCGCATCATGTTCCGCGATCGCGTGGCTGCCGGGCGCGGCCGGGGCTGCCAGATTTGCCATCGCGTCCGCCTGTAAGGCTGTCGGGGAGGCAGGTTGATCCGCAAAGAGAACCACCGCGCCAGCAACCGTGAGGCCAAGAGCCGCCGCCAATGACACGGTAAGCCATGTTTTCAAAGGGGCGAGTGCCATAGCAGTTGTCCACGCTCATGCGAAATATAGATGGTCGGGTGTTTAGTACTACTTTATCTTGTGTTCCGCCAATCGAATTCTGTAGATCGCGGAGGCAAAACGACGACCTGCGCGACGGGTTGCATTTCAAAGGGGCGGCAAGTAGCACAAACCAAGCAAATTTGATGGGTGCGCCATGGACGATCTTAAGCAAAAATACCTCACGCTGATTGCGGACGCAGCGGACGAAGCTGTGCTGGAAGATATCCGGCTGACGGCCGTGGGTAAAAAGGGCGAAGTCGCGCTGAAGATGCGTGAGCTGGGCAAAATGACCCCTGAAGAGCGTCAGGTTGCAGGCCCGGCATTGAACGCGCTGAAAGACGAGATCAACTCTGCGCTTGCCGCCAAAAAGGCGGCGTTGGGCGATGCCGCATTGGACGAGCGTCTGCGCTCCGAGTGGTTGGACGTCACACTACCGGTACGTCCGCAGCGTGTAGGTTCGATCCATCCGGTGTCGCAGGTCACCGAAGAGCTGACCGCGATCTTTGCCGAGATGGGTTTTTCTGTGGCCGAAGGGCCGCGGATCGACACTGATTGGTATAACTTTGACGCATTGAACATTCCGGGTCACCACCCAGCGCGGGCCGAGATGGACACATTTTATATGGCGCGTGCCGAAGGGGACGACCGCCCGCCACACGTCTTGCGCACCCATACATCGCCGGTACAAATCCGCACGATGGAAAAAGAAGGCGCGCCGCTGCGCATCATCTGTCCGGGCGGTGTGTACCGCGCCGATTACGACCAGACGCATACGCCGATGTTCCATCAGGTCGAGGGTCTGGCGATTGATAAAGACATCTCCATGGCGAACCTGAAATGGACGCTTGAGGAGTTCTTCTCCGCGTTCTTCGAGATTGACGGTATCAAAACCCGTTTCCGTGCGTCCCATTTCCCGTTCACCGAACCTTCTGCCGAGGTTGATATCCAGTGCTCATGGGTCGATGGCCAGTTGCGCATCGGTGAAGGCGACGGATGGATGGAAGTGCTCGGCTCCGGGATGGTGCATCCGAAGGTGTTGCAAGCGGGCGGGATTGATCCGGACATCTGGCAGGGCTTTGCCTTTGGTATGGGCATCGACCGAATTGCGATGTTAAAATACGGGATACCGGATTTGCGGGCGTTCTTTGACAGCGATCTGCGCTGGTTGCGGCATTACGGGTTTGCGAGCTTGGATCAGCCGAATTTGCATGGTGGTTTGTCGCGCTAAGCATTCGCGCGGGATAGAGGCTGCTTGCAGCCACCTTGCCATCGCCCACCCGCGCTATCGGTCTGGCGGTGGCGCGGCGCAGGTCGAACACCCTCGAATAGACCTATCGCACCACATCGGTTAAACCGGCGGCCAGCGTTTCCAACCTGTCCCGAGGTCCATCATGCATCTATTCCGTCACGAAAACCGCCAGCAATCCGAAGAGAGCAAGCAGCTTTATGCACTGTTCGAGCTTTTGCACACGCTCGCGGATTTCGGTGCGGCGTTCATGTTTATCATCGGATCGATCATGTTTTTCTCCGACGCGTGGACCACCTTTGGCACATGGCTATTTCTCATCGGATCGCTGCTTTTTGCGCTCAAGCCGAGCCTTCGGCTTTATTGCGAAGTCAAGCTGTACAGAATGCATGATTACGACCAGTTGGCCGAACGAAACGAGACATAATAGCCCCGATACGCGAATGTGAGGTGACATCCTTGAGGTGGCACAGTTCTCTGGGCTAATGAAATACTTCCTACTTCTCGTTCTAGTTTTTTGGCCAGCGATTGCGTCTGCCGAAACTTGTCATGGCACCAACGCCTGCACCCTAGGCGAGCGGTCCTATCACATCAAATTGCCGGACGATTGGGATGGGCAGAGCGCGCTTCCCGTGTTGCTGCATTTTCACGGATGGGGGCGGCAGGGCGATTTGATCGTTAATCACCAGCGCATATCGGGACATACCCGCAGGCGCGGTGTGTTGCTAATCGCGCCAAACGGGGAAAATCGCACATGGGATTTCTGGCGCGAGGATAGTCGTGATACTGTGTTTGCTGCCGCTGTGATCGAGCATGTTGCCGAGCGCTTCCCGATTGATCGCGCGCAAATCTATGTCTCGGGTTATTCTTATGGCTCCGCGATGGCATGGCGCTATGCTTGTGACAACGGCGATGGGGTGGCAGCATTGCTCGCGATATCAGGCACGTTGTCTCAGGATGAGAACTGTGCGCAGGCCCCGCAGGAAATCCGGCATGTTCACGGCATGGCCGATACGGTCATGTATTTTCCGGTGGGTCCGGGCGGTGATGTGGCGCATCCTGTGCGGCTTTGGCGCGATACTCTCGGGTGCGGAATGGCCGATCACACTGGCCCATGGCAGGCGGTGGAATGGTTGACGCTGGATCGCCGGACTTGGGACTGTGACGGCGGGCGCGTCACGCTCGACATCCATCCAGGTGGACATTTCATTCCGCATGGATGGATCGGCTGGCAGTTGGATCAGCTGATGGGGCGTGTGCCGCAATATCCGTGACGGTGCATTGATCCTTGGCGCATTTGGCGATACCGACAGCCTACGCATTTGCACGAGGGACATCCCATGAAATTCACGCTGTCATGGCTCAAAGACCATTTGGACACGCAGGCCTCTGTCGAAGAGATTTGCGAGACGTTGACCGACCTTGGACTGGAAGTCGAAGGGGTTGAGGATCGCGGGGCGAAACTGCGTGATTTTACCATCGGCTATGTGAAGTCCGCCGAGAAACATCCAGATGCGGATCGCTTGAACGTCTGTCAGGTAGAGACGGACGAAGGCGTGATGCAGATCATCTGCGGCGCACCGAACGCCCGCGCGGGCATTACCGTGGTTGTCGCCAAGCCGGGCGTTTACGTGCCGGGCATTGATACCACCATCGGTGTCGGCAAAATCCGTGGTGTCGAGAGCTTTGGCATGATGGCATCAGAGCGCGAGATGGAGCTGTCCGAAGAGCACGACGGCATCATCGAGCTGCCCTCTGGTGAGGTGGGCCAGTCCTTTGTTGACTGGCTGGCGGCAAACGATCCGGCCAAGGTTGATCCGGTCATTGAAATTGCGATCACGCCGAACCGGCCCGACGCACTGGGCGTGCGCGGCATCGCGCGCGATCTGGCGGCACGTGGTTTGGGCACTCTGAAGGCGCGTGATGTAGAGCCGGTTACAGGCACATTCCCCTGTCCGATCACTGTCACGATTGACGAGGATACGCTGGATCAATGTCCGGTATTTTACGGTCGCGTGATCAAGGGGGTGAAAAACGGGCCAAGCCCCGCGTGGCTTCAGGATGCGCTGCGGGCGATTGGGTTGCGTCCGATTTCGTTTCTGGTCGATGTGACCAATTTCTTCACCTACGACCGCAACCGGCCTTTGCACGTCTTTGATGCGGACAAGATTGCGGGCAACGCCCTGCGCATTCACCGCGCCAAGGGGGGTGAGACCCTGATGGCGCTGGATGAGAAGGAATATACTTTTGATGAAGGTATGACGCTGATCTCGGATGCAAACAGCGTTGAGAGCATCGGCGGCATTATGGGCGGTTTGTCCACCGGTTGTACCGAAGAGACCACCAATGTGTTTCTTGAAGCGGCTTATTTCGACACGGTGCGCACGGCCTATACCGGACGCGCGCTCAAGATCAACTCGGATGCGCGGTACCGGTTCGAACGCGGCATTGATCCGGCATGGACCCCACATGGGATCGAACATGCCACGCGAATGATCCTTGATCACGCGGGTGGCGAAGCGTCTGAGGTTGTCGTGGCGGGTTCAATTCCCGATACATCACGCGCCTACAAGCTGGATACCGACCGCGTGCAATCTTTGGTCGGCATGACCATTCCTGCCGAAACCCAGCGCGAGACGCTCACAGCGCTGGGATTCGAGATCAAAGGCGACATGGCGCATGTGCCAAGCTGGCGTCCCGATGTTCAGGGCTCTGCCGATCTGGTCGAAGAGGTGGCGCGTATTGCGTCCCTGACAAAGCTTGAAGGTGTGCCACTGCCACGGCTGTCTGATGGCGTTCCGCGCCCGATTTTGTCGCCACAGCAGCGGCGCATCACAGCTGCCCGCCGTGCGGTCGCGGCGCTGGGCTACAACGAATGTGTCACCTACAGCTTTATTGATCAGGCCTCGGCGGCCCTGTTCGGCGGTGGGACAGATGAAACACGTCTGGAAAACCCGATTAGTGCGGATATGAGCCACATGCGCCCTGCTTTGTTGCCGGGTCTCTTGCAGGCTGCAGCCCGCAATCAGGCGCGTGGCTTTGCTGATATGGCGTTGTTCGAAGTCGGACCTGCATTTCAAGGGGGAGAGCCGGGCGAACAGCACAGCCTGGTTTCCGGCCTTCTGATTGGGCGCACGGGGCCAAAGGACGTCCACGGCGCATCGCGACCTGTTGATGTCTATGACGTGAAGGCGGACGCAGAGGCGGCGCTGGCTGCCTTGGGCGCACCTGCCAAGGTGCAAATCCTTCGGGGTGCAGATGATGGCTGGCACCCCGGACGCCACGGCAAAATCTGTCTTGGGCCGAAAAAGGTTCTGGGCATCTACGGCGAAGTGCATCCGAAGATTCTGGCAGCGATGGATGTGAAAGGGCCTGCAATGGCCTTTACCCTCTGGCCTGACGAAGTGCCTCTGCCCCGCAAATCCGGTGCAACGCGGGCTGCGTTGCAAATCAGCGATTTGCAGGCGGTCGAACGTGACTTTGCTTTCGTAGTGGATGCGGGCGTTGAAGCGCTGACACTGGTTAATGCAGCGATGGGTGCGGACAAAACGCTGATCGACGAAGTCCGTGTTTTCGATGAATTCATCGGTGGCAGCTTGGGAGAAGACAAGAAGTCTCTGGCGATCACGGTACGGTTGCAGCCTAAAGGCGAAACCCTCAAAGACGCTGATATCGAAGCGGTCGGGGCCAAGGTTATCGAGAAAGTCACCAAAGCGACGGGCGGTGTTTTGAGAGGGTAGCTCGGATAAGCCCCGCTCACCCTCATCGCCTGTTTGCGAATTTTAGGATAACGCTTCCGCAAGCATATCGAACACCAGCCTGATACGCGGGCTGGTGTGAATTTCGCGGTGCGTGACCAGCCAGACCGGATAGGTCACGTTCAGAAGCTCTGGCAACACGCGCTCAACCTGAGGCGCAGTGACGGCGAAGTCTTCTGCCATCGGGCAAATGCCTAATCCCGCTTTGCACATTTCCCACGCAACCAAACCGTTTGCTGAAATGCTTTTGAAATTTTCCGGGGTAATAGGTATGCCCATTCCGATCATGTACGCGTGCATACGTGCAACCTCACCCATGGCGATCCAATCGTGTTGCGTAAGGTCATTCACGTTCTTTGGGCGACCGCGAGCATTCAGATAGCTTGTCGCGGCAAAGAAATACCCCGCCTTGCTCTGAAGCAGCCGTGCGACGAGGTTTGGATGTTCGGGGCGTACATGGCGCAGGGCGATATCGGCCTCGCGTGCTAGAAGGTTTCGAATGTCGTCATCTGCCACGATTTCGACGGTAATTTGTGGCGCGCGCATCCGGATTTCCCGAACGATATCGGGCAGATAGTGCGCTGAGGACACATCACTCGCAGTGATCCGCACCAACCCCTTCAGCCCGGAGCGTTGTCCGCTCGCGGTCAGGGCGAGGCGGTTCGCGGCTTGACCCATCTCCTGCACATGAGAGAGTAATTCCCGACCGGAGCCTGTTAGCGAGAGCCGCCTGCCGTCACGTTCAAACAACATGATGGCCAGTTTATCCTCTAGGGATGCGATTTGGCGGCTGAGTGTCGGTTGCGTCAGCCCGAGCGCGCGGGCAGCACCCGACAGGGTGCCGTGTTCTGCTGTGGCATGAAACGCGCGTAGCAGGTTCCAGTCGAGTTGAGTGAGTTCCATACAAAAACGTATATATAAGTTGCAGATTTCGTCAATTTACCGGTTTTTCATGCGCCTGTAGGTAGGTTCGTAAAGGAGATTATTATGAAACAGACAGCAGAGTTTTGGGATAAAATTGCCGATAAATACGCGGCCAGTCAGATCCGGGATGTGGAAGCGTATGAGTATACGTTGGAGCGGACCCGCAGTTACCTGAGTGCAGAGACACGCCTTCTGGAGATCGGTTGCGGCACTGGGTCGACCGCGCTTTTGCTGGCGGAAGATGTTCAGGCGGTGACTGGCAGTGACATATCTTCGCAGATGGTCCGTATTGCGACAGAGAAAGCCGCGGCACAGGACGTGACCAATGTATCCTTCCAGGTTGCCGGCGCATTGGACGCAGTGCGCGGGGCCAAAGCATACGACGTGGTGACGGGGTTTAACGTATTGCACCTGACCGAGGGGTTGGACGAGATACTGCAAACTATGGCGCGTGAAATGGAGCAAGGCAGCCTGTTTATCAGCAAGACCCCGTGCCTTAACGATCCGTCCATTGGGATCAAGCGTTTCGCATTCCGGGCGCTGATCCCCGTCATGCAATTTTTCCGCAAGGCGCCTTTCGTCCAGTTTCTGACCTTTCAGGAGTTGGAGGCATTGATCATCGGTGCCGGTCTGGAGATTATCGAGACAAGCAATAATCCGGCGATGAGCCGCTACATCGTAGCGCGTAAGCCATAGACGGTCGGGGACAACGCGCTAACTTAGGCGGATTGAAAAAGGAGTACGTCACAATGAAAGTCTATTTGTCAGGTGAGATTCATACGGATTGGCGCGAGCAGATCATTGACGGGGCAAAAGGTTTGGATGTGTCATTTAGTGCTCCGGTGACAGATCATGCGGCCAGCGATGATTGTGGTGTGGCGATCCTTGGACCGGAAGGCGACAAGTTCTGGCATGATCGCAAGGGGGCGCAGATGAATGCGATCCGCACCCGCAAGGGGATAGAGGATGCCGATATTGTGGTCGTGCGTTTCGGCGATCAGTACAAACAATGGAATGCGGCGTTTGACGCAGGCTATGCTGCAGCACTGGGGAAGTCGCTCGTTATCTTGCATGGCCCAGACCATGCACATGCCTTGAAAGAGGTAGACGCCGCAGCTTTGGCCGTCGCGCGTGAACCCGCGCAGGTGGTTCAGATCCTGAAATACGTTCTGACAGGATCGCTCCCGAGCTAAGCGTAACTCGGTAGTGATCGCGCGTAGCTTATCACGCGTGGCCTCCGGCTTTGCATTTGCGTCGTGCCGAGCATAGCCTTGTTGCAACTTTGGGGGGCTTGGCGATGAAATATGACTACGTGATTATCGGCGGGGGATCTGCGGGCTGTGTCATGGCCGCGCGGCTCTCAGAAGATGCGGGCGTTTCGGTTTGTTTGATTGAAGCAGGCGGGCAGGGGCGTGACCTTTTGATCCGCGCACCTGCATTGGTTGCGGCGATGATCTCCGGCCGTCCCAAAATTAATAACTGGGCCTATCAGACAGTTCCGCAACCGGGGTTAAACGGGCGGCGTGGGTACCAACCACGGGGCAAAGCGTTGGGCGGTTCGTCCGCAATAAACGCGATGCTTTATGTGCGCGGGCACCAACAGGATTATGATGATTGGGCGGATCTGGGGTGTGACGGTTGGGATTGGGCGTCGGTCTTACCCTATTTCAAGAAATCCGAAGGGAATCTTCGCGGCGGGGATGAACTTCACGGCGCAGGGGGGCCGCTTCAGGTCGCTGATCAATCTGCACCTCGCGCGATAACGCAGGCGTTCATTGACGCCGCAGGCGAACAACAAGTGCGCTACAACACCGATTTTAATGGTCCCACGCAAGAAGGTGCAGGTCACTATCAGGTGACGCAGTTTCATGAGGGACCCGCGCGCGGAGAGCGGTGCAGTGCCGCAGCGGCCTACCTGCACCGCGACGTGCGGCACAGGCCAAACCTGACGATACTGACAAAAGCGCAGGCGCAAAGAATTGTACTGGAAAACGGTCGCGCAACAGCGGTCGAAGTGCGGCACAGCGGGCAGATCAAGAAGATCGAGGCAGGTAAAGAAGTCATTCTGAGCGCTGGCGCATTTGGATCACCGCAGCTTTTGATGCTGAGCGGCATTGGCCCACGGGACGAGTTGAACGCACAGGGCATCGCTGTCCGGCATGATCTGCCTTCAGTGGGGCAGAATCTGCAGGATCATCTGGACTATGTGATGAGCTATCATTCCAAACGAGACGATGTTGTGGGACTGGGCCCAAAGGGGCTTTGGCAACTTGCGCGTGATGGTTGGCGCTGGCGTAAGGATGGGACAGGTCCCTTTGCCACACCCTTCGCCGAAGGTGGGGCATTCATGAAGTCCGATCCGTCGCAGGACCGACCCGATCTGCAGCTTCATTTTGTCGTGGGCATCGTCGATGATCATATGCGCAAAATCCATTTGGCACACGGATTTTCCTGCCACGTTTGCGTGTTGCGGCCACAGTCGCGTGGATCCGTCGGGTTGAACTCTGCCCGCCCAAGCGATGCACCACGCATTGATCCGCAATATCTGTCTGATCCCGCCGATCTGCAGACACTTATGAAGGGGGCGCGGCAAATGGAACAGATATTGACCGCCGCACCGCTATCACCGTGGCGTGGCAAACAGCTTTATGCCCATGACGGTAGTGATATCGCCCTTGAAGCGGACATCCGGAAACGCGCTGATACGATTTATCATCCGGTTGGCACCTGCAAAATGGGCACCGATGATGCGGCAGTGGTTGATCTACAGGCACGCGTGCGCGGTGTGGACGGGTTGCGCGTCGTTGATGCGTCTATCATGCCGCGTCTGATTGGCGGCAATACGAACGCGCCGACGATCATGATCGCTGAGAAGATCGCGGACGAAATGCGGGCCTGACAGGCCGGAGCGTACCGACAGCCCGCATGAAATCAGTCGCGCGGCGGCGTAACCAGACCTTTTTGCACGGCAGGACGGCTCGTAAACCGGTCAAGATAATCCACCAGATTCGTGTGGTCTTCCCACTCGACGGCCTCTTTGGCACCGTAGAAATCGAGGGCACGCAACCAAGGTGCGATCGCCATATCAGCGATGGAGTAGTTTCCGGCAATCCAGTCTTTGCCCGCCAATTCGAGGTTCAGAACGGCCAAGAGGCGCTTGGCCTCGGCGATATAGCGTTCCTGGGGGCGCTTGTCGTCCCATTCGGAACCTGCGAATTTGTAGAAGAAACCAAGCTGCCCAAGCATCGGGCCAAGCCCGCCCATCTGGAACATCAACCATTGTGTAATCTGGGCTTTCTCGGCGGCGTCGGAGCCAAAAAATTGCCCTGACTTTTCAGCCAGATAAATCAGGATCGCACCGGATTCGAACAGCCCGATAGGTGCGCCCCCCGGACCATTAGGATCAACAATCGCCGGGATTTTGTTGTTCGGATTAAGCGATAGGAACTCCGCGCTTTTGACATCGGCATCAGACAGGGTGACCTTATGGGCCTCATAGGCGATGCCCATTTCTTCCAAAGCGATAGATGCCTTGACCCCGTTTGGTGTCGGAAAGGAATAAAGTTGCAGGATTTCGGGGTTTTGTGCCGGCCACCGCTTGGTGATCGGGAACGCAGAAAGATCGGCCATTGATATGCTCCTTTGGACTTAGGGGATTACATAGTCGTTTTTCCCCTCAGAAACAGCCTTCTTACTTCGCTCCTATGTGCTAAGACCTGTGCATCGGCGAACGGACCATGATTGATAAAGGTCCTGCGCCCAATCAAAGGGACGAAAAATGATTCAAGAATTTAAAGACTTCATCGCCAAGGGCAATGTCATGGACATGGCTGTTGGTATCATCATCGGCGCGGCATTCACGGCGATCGTTACGTCGTTGGTCGGCGATTTGATCAACCCGATCATCGGTCTGGTTTCCGGCGGCATCGACTTCACAAACAACTACGCCGTACTTGGCGGCGATGTGCCAGAGGGCGCTTCACTGGAAGCGGCTCGCGAAGCTGGCGGGTCAATCTTTGCCTACGGTGCATTCATCATGGCGATCATCAACTTCCTGATCATCGCATTTGTGGTGTTCATGCTGGTTAAGATGGTGAACCGCGTAAAAGCCGAAGCAGAAGGCCCTGATGAGGTTGCACCAGAAGTCGAAACCGGTCCTTCCGAGCTTGATGTTCTGCTGGAAATCCGCGACTCGCTTGCAAAAAGCCGCTAAACTGTAGCGCACTTGCAAGAACTAACTGGAAAGCCCGTCCTCGTGACGGGCTTTTTTGTTGCCTGTCCTTCCGTCATCAAGGTATCTTGCGTCAGGTTGGCAAGCACCCAGGCGTCGCTGTTCCTCTATGGAAAGCTAAAGCTGCCTTATTTGCATCATTGAGACATCACATCAATGCCGCATCCGTTAAGTCAGCGACCAACGATACTCTCTGCGGCGTTTGAGGAAAGATATGTCTAAAGAATGTATTCCGCTGGTTGTCGCGGATATGTCCCCGTTTTCACGCAATCTGCTAAAGCAGCTGAAAGAATCGGGGGATTTACCCTCCCATCTGGGATTGCTCAATATGCTCGCACGGGCTGCGGGGTTCCGGAACTATCAGCATCTGCGCGCCTCTGATACGGCCCGCATCAGGTTGGATACTGTTACGTCCGGCGCAGTTGACTACGCCCGCATCGAGAAATGTTTGCAACAGTTTGATACTGACGGAACGCTCGTTCGTTGGCCATCGAAGAGGTACGTTCAGGAGCTATGCCTTTGGGTGCTTTGGTCTCATTTGCCCTCGGACGAGGTCATGCAAGAACGACAGGTCAACGGTGTACTGAATCAGCTTCACCGGTTTGATGATGCCGCCCTGCTGAGACGGAGTCTGATCGGAATGAAGCTGGTGTCGCGCAACCCGGACGGATCTGATTATCGCCGGATCGAACAGGCACCGCCGCCTGACGCTTTGGCGCTGATCCGCGCGGTCTCCGCAAAGGTTGCGTAAGACAACATGGATCGGGCAGCGATGCCCGACCCAGACCGTTTTTTATGCCTTCAGCGCAAGCTTGGGTGACAGCACGTCGATGCCAAGGGCTTTGCCAACGGCATGATACGTCAGCTTGCCAGCATGGACGTTAAGGCCATTCAACAGGTGCTCGTCATCGCTACAGGCTTCGCGCCAGCCTTTGTTGGCAAGATCCAGCATGAAGGGCATCGTCGCGTTGCCAAGTGCGATCGTCGAAGTGCGTGCAACAGCACCCGGCATGTTCGCCACGCAGTAATGCATGATCCCGTCGACGTCATAAATCGGATCCTGATGCGTTGTGGCCTTGGATGTCTCAAAGCAACCACCCTGATCGATTGCAACGTCAACCAACGCGGCCCCCGGTTTCAGCTCGGACAGTTGCGCTTTGGATATCAGTTTGGGTGCTGCTGCACCGGGAATAAGCACGGCACCAATAATAAGGTCGGCTTCTCGGGCCAGCTCGATTGTGTTCTGGGCAGAGGCGTAGCGTGTTTTAAACGTCCCGCCAAAAACATCGTCCAGATAGCGCATGCGCGGCAACGAGCGGTCAAGCACGGTCACATCAGCGCCCATCCCCGCAGCGATTTTTGCCGCATGTGTTCCGACAACACCACCGCCAATCACCATGACATTGGCCGGACCGACACCCGGTACACCGCCCATGAGAACGCCGCGGCCACCGTTCGCCTTTTGCAAGGTCCATGCGCCGACCTGTGGTGCCAGACGGCCTGCCACTTCTGACATCGGTGCGAGCAATGGCAGGCCGCCATTGCGGTCCGTGACGGTTTCATAAGCAATGCACGTTGCGCCGGATTCCATCAGGTCGCGTGTCTGTTCAGGATCGGGCGCAAGGTGGAGATATGTGAACAACACTTGGCCCTCACGCAGCATCTTGCGCTCAACGGCTTGAGGCTCTTTTACTTTCACGATCATATCGGCGGCGGCGAAAATCTCTTCGGGGGTATCAATGATGGTCGCACCGGCAGCCACGTAATCGCTGTCTTCGAAACCTGCGCCGGTTCCTGCGCCTGCCTGAATGATAACCTCATGACCGGCGTTTACCGCCTCCAATGCTGCGCTGGGTGTCATCCCGACACGGAATTCCTGTGGCTTGATCTCTTTCGGGCAACCGATTTTCATTGCGCGCATCCTCCTGTTCGCGTTTCGCCTCATATTTAGGCAATTCTCGATGCAAAGGGTTGCGAATTATCGTGGCGCTTGAGGCTTAAGTCGGGATAGTCTTGCGAGATAATGATACCGAACGCGAGATTTATGCGCCAATGAGCCTTGATGAGATTGATCGGCGTATCCTTAGAGCGCTTCAGCGCAATGGCCGGATGTCGAACGGGGAGCTGTCCGATGATGTTCATTTGTCCCCTTCCGCATGCCACAGGCGTGTGCAACGGATGGAGAAAGACGGATACATCAAGGATTATGTCGCGCTGCTGGACGCACGCAAGCTGAATGTCCCGACCACCGTTTTTGTCGAGATCACCTTGCGCGGTCAGGCGGATGAAATTCTTGATGCGTTCGAGAAGTCAGTCGCACGCATTCCGGATGTGCTGGAATGCCATCTCATGGCAGGCTCGGCGGATTACCTGCTTAAAGTGGTGGCCGAGAACACTGAAGACTTCGCCCGTATCCACCGCCAATATCTTGCGCGTTTGCCGGGTGTGCAGGGGATGCAGTCAAGCTTTGCACTGCGCACAGTATTCAAGACGACGGCCCTTCCGGTGGGGTGAACAAGGATGGACACACGAATTTTTAGAAACCCAACTTCACACCATCAGGCAGGTAGCGAAGCTGCGATGAAAAAACCCCCAAGGCTGTTTGGCCAAGGGGGTTCTATAGTTTCAGCAAAGCTGAGGATGATTTACATCATGCCTTCGCGCTGGAGTTTCTTCCGGGCCAACTTACGGGACCGGCGGATCGCTTCAGCTTTTTCGCGCGCTTTTTTCTCGGATGGTTTCTCGAAATGCTGCTTGAGCTTCATTTCACGAAACACACCTTCGCGCTGTAGCTTTTTCTTCAGAGCCCGAAGGGCCTGATCGACGTTATTGTCACGAACACTAACCTGCATGTGGTTTTCACCACCTTTCTAGATAAAGTTGCAAGGATTTGCAGGAAATTGGCCTATATCAACATCAGAACCGATTGTCGAGTCTCTCGGCAGCGATGGAATGGAGTGCAAGATGACTGATCCCAAGCAACAACTGCTCGATGCCGCATTGTCACATGTGCCGTTCGACGGCTGGTCCGAAGCGACGTTCAAGGCCGCGATCGAGGACACCGGCGTCGACGCCACAGTGGCTCGGGCTGTCTGTCCCCGAGGTGCGGTTGATCTTGCCGTGGCCTACCATCATCAGGGCGATGCCCAGATGCTTGCCGCTTTGAAAGAAGAAGACCTGACCGAGATGCGATTTCGGGACAGGATTGCACGGGCCGTGCAGCTCCGCTTGCAGGTTGTGACCGATAAAGAGGCCGTGCGGCGTGGCACCACCCTGTTTGCGCTGCCACAGTATGCGCCGGATGGTGCCAAGCTGATCTGGGGGACAAGCGACCAAATCTGGGAAGCGCTGGGTGATACGTCTGACGACATCAACTGGTACACCAAGCGGGCCACGCTGAGTGGGGTCTATTCCTCGACGGTCCTGTTCTGGTTGGGTGACACCAGCGAGGATCACTCGGCAACATGGGAGTTTCTGGATCGTCGGGTCGACAACGTGATGCAGATTGAAAAGATCAAAGCTCAGGTCAAGAAAAGCCCGACGCTGAATATGCTGATGACAGGTCCGAATTGGTTGATGAGCCAGATAAAGGCACCGACACGGTTTCCCAAAGCGGATTTTCCTGGCTCGTGGACATCACCGAAAGACTAGACCGCGCCCAAAAGCGTCAGGGCCAGAAGGGCCGCGACCCCCAAGTTTGCCAGAACAACCGGATGCATGATCCACAAAGCACGGGCTGTCATCAGCTTGTAGATGATCTGTAACGGGAACAGCGTAAAGCCGATGGTCCGCGCCGTTTCAGTGTTTCCTAGGCACATCTGAATGAATCCGTACAGGCTGATAAGGCCGATTGTTGTATAGATGCACGCCAGTATGCGCCGCGCGGGCGCGTCGGGCCCATAGATTTCTGTCATGCCGGGATGGTTGCGCCAAATGCCGAGCGATACGGCGGCTGTGATGACGATATTCGCGATGAAGGAGAGACCGATTAAAAACATAACCCCCAAATAGCGTGGGATGACCCTACATCCACCCTCCCTTCCACATTGGCAGTTGACCTGCTAGGCAGCAGTTCGTCTTCTTGCTTTGCGATGTGCCATGGCTCCGTCTTCATTCCTGATATCAATGCGCGATGTGTCGCTGCATGTAGATGGCAAAACGTTGTTGTCTCAAATCACGGTGAATGCGAACGAACGCCGGATCGGGATTGTCGGGCGCAACGGCTCCGGCAAGACGACATTGGCACGGGTGCTGGCAGGTCTGGTGCCTGCAACAGAAGGCAGCGTGAAAATCGCAGGAATTGATGTGGCGCGGGATCGTAAAGGTGCCTTGGGTCGCATCGGGATTCTGTTCCAGAACCCTGACCACCAGATCATCTTTCCTACTGTGGAAGAGGAAATCGCGTTTGGTCTGACGCAGATGGGCCAGAGTGCGGACGAGGCGGCACAAGGCGTTGCGCAAATCCTGGCCCAGTTTGACAAAAGTCATTGGGCAAAGGCCGCGATCCACCAACTCTCACAGGGTCAGCGCCAGTTGGTGTGCCTGATGTCCGTACTTGTGATGGCGCCATCTGTCATCATTCTGGACGAGCCTTTCGCGGGGTTGGATATTCCGACGACGAAGCAATTGGCGCGGCTGCTTGCGGGCTTGGATGTGACCCTCGTGCTTATCACACATGATCCTGATGTTTTGCGCGACTATGATCGGGTGCTTTGGATTGACAGCGGTGTAATCGTACAGGACGATAATCCCGCACCTGTTTTGGCAGCGTTTGAAGCGCGCATGGATCACATCGGGGATAGTGATGATCTCTCTCACCTCGCCGGTTGAAACCGCGGCCCACCACTGGCGGGCGGGCATCAAGCTGTCTGCGCTTTGTTTTGCCACTGTAGTCCTGTTCGCCGCTGATGCGCTCGCATGGCAGGCGGCATTCCTCATTGCTACGGTCCTGTTCTATGCCCTGCCGGGCGTTGCGTTCTTGCGTAGCGGCTTGGGACGGCTGTCGGGGCTTTGGCCGTTTGTTGTCCTGATCCTGATCTGGCATCTGGTCAGTGGTGATCTTGAAGCTGGCTTTCGGATCGTTCTGCGAATGCTCACCGCCGTGGCCTTGGCCAATCTGGTGACGATGACCACGAAGTTAAGTGATATGATCGCGGTTGTCCGCTGGTTGCTGACCCCTTTGCGCCGTTTCGGTGTTGAAACTTCGCGGATTGAGCTGGCGATGGCATTGGTGATCCGCTTTACGCCTGTTCTTGCCGCCAAGGGCCAGATGCTGACGCAGGCATGGCGGGCGAGGAGCAGACACAGGCCCGGACCCCGCATCCTGATCCCTTTTGCCGTACTGGCGATAGATGACGCAGAGCATCTGGCCGAAGCCTTGCGGGCACGTGGCGGACTTTGAGGCTTTGCAGTTGAAGGGCTGGATGTATTGCCCTAGTCAGTGCCGGAACTTAGCTAAGGAAAAGCTTCATGGAACGTGACATTACACTGATCGCCGTCTTCGCGGCCCTGATCGCGGCCCTTGGTCTTATGCCAACGCTGATGCTTGCCAGTGGTGTGCCGATCACGGCGCAAAGCCTTGGTGTCATGCTGTGCGGTACGGTGCTGGGTGCCAAGCGAGGCGGCTTGGCGGTATTGCTGTTCGTCGCTCTTGTTGCACTCGGTCTGCCGCTTCTTGCCGGTGGGCGCGGCGGTCTTGGGGTGTTTGCGTCCCCGACAGTTGGTTTTGTCGTGGGCTTCCCGATCGCGGCTTTTGCAACTGGATTTGTGATGGAGCAATTGACCCGCATGTCGGTGGGCGTTGCGGCGTCAATCGCAGCGGCAATTGGCGGCGTCCTCGTCCTCTATGCCTTTGGCATGTTCGGCTTTATGATGGTGCTGAGCAAAGGCTTTGGTGAAACATTTGCGATCCTCGGCTGGTATCTGCCGGGTGATGCAATCAAGGTCGTGCTGGCAGGTGTCATCACCGCAGGTCTGGCACGCGCACGTCCGGCAAGCCTGCTGTCACGCGCTTAAAACAAGGGCGGTCGCAATCCCGCCCGCCGCTGCAATCGTGGCTAGACCAATGCCGCTATTGCGGCGCAGATCATGGACTAACCGGACGGTATTTATCGCGCCCGATGCTCCGATGGGATGCCCCCGAGCCAATGCGCCGCCACCTTTGTTGACTGTGTCAGGGTGAATGCCGGTTCCCTCGATACAGGCAATGGCCTGCACGGCGAAGGCTTCCATCACCTCCGCATGGTTGATGTCGCTTGGTGTCAGTCCAGCCTGAGCCAGAACGTGTTTGACTGCGGCAACGGGTGCAATCCCCGGACAGACAGGATCACCCCCGAGTGTGGCCCCTTCAACGATGCGTACCGCGGTCAGTCCTGCTTCAAGTGCGATGTCTTCGGAAACGACAATGCAGAAAGCGGCCGCATCAGCTGCGACGGCTGTGTTCGCGCTGGTTACATCGCCGGAAAGCGATTTGGCACGTGTGCAGAGCGCGGGCGTCAGTTCGCGGGCGAAGGGGTCATGTTCCAACCCTTTGAGCGGGACAATTTCGTTTGGGGGAAAGGTAGATGCTCTGGCTTTGGCATGGCTGGCAATCGCCCATTTGTCCTGCTCCGCGCGACTAATACCTAGCGTTTTGCCCAATTGCGCTGCTGCCACCGCCATATCCGGATCGCGATCAGGCCAGGGGGTAAAGGGGGCCTGCTCGTATGGCTGTGCTGGCCTGCCATCTGCAAAAGTGCGGGATCTGAGTGGTCGTCTGGAATAGCTTTCGACGCCACCTGCAATGACAACCTTTGCCGTGCCGCTCAAGATCATCTGACGTGCGATCAGCACTGCATCCATACCGCCCGCACATTGCCGGTCAATGCTTAGCCCCGCAACGCGCGTGGAAAGACCTGAAGCCAGAGCCACACTACGGGCAGGATTGCCGCCCATGCCTAGTGCATTGCTGACAATGACCTCATCCACACGTTCAGGTGCCAATCCTGCCTGCTGTAAGGCTTCGGTGATAACGGGAGCCGCTAAAGCATGCGGTTCCAGCGCTGCAAAGGCCCCGCCACGGGGGGCGACAGCGGTACGACAGGCTGCAATGATATATGCAGAAGTCATCGCGTCGCGATCCATCTCTCAAGTGCAGACAGATCAGGCTTGCCGGACGCCAGCAATGGCAAAGCCGGATGAAATAGCACTGTCTTTGGCGCAATCATTGGCCCGAAGGTCTTTGTGCACGCAGTTCTTATCTTTTTCTGTATTTCGGCGTCTTCCCCGCCCATTACCACTGCAACCAACCGCTGACCGCGCATCCGGTCGGGCTCTGCCAGCACCACGGTCATGCGCCCCGGAATCTCCGTAGCAATGAAGCTCTCTAGCTCTTCCAGAAAAACAGTCTGATCCGCGACTGTCACCATCCGCCCTTTGCGCCCCTTGAGCCAAAGCGTGCCATATTCATCCAGCGTGCCAAATTCGCCAACACTCAAGAACCCACCGCGCCAACTTGTGTCCGTGCTTTCCCCATGGGCGTAACCATCAAAAAGGTACGGGCTTTGCACCCAGACTTCTCCTGTGCCGGTACTGTCGCGACCCTGCTCATCGGTGACACGTAACGTGACACCGGGATAGGCTTTGCCCACAGCGCCTTGCGGGGTTTGGGCATCCGACAAAGTGATGAAGCTTGTCTCTGCCGCCCCATAAAACACGCGCAGCGCAGCGTTTGGACATAGGGTTCGAATGCTTGCTTCGGTCGCCGCGTCCAGCATTCCGCCGCCGCATAGTATCAGCCGGACATTCGAAAGGGTGGGCTGTGCGCTTAGGCTCAAAAGGCGCAATTGGGTTGGTGTCGCGTAAAGAACGCTGATCCCAGCCCCATCTATCTGCCGCATTTGGTCGCTGGCCGAAAGCCCTGCCAAGACATGCGCATCCATGCCAAGATGAAGCGCCTCAAGAACGCCGTAGAGGGCGAGCGAGTGGCTCAAGCTCCCGAGAACAGCGATCGAATCGGAAGTGGAGTACTCGAAAAGGGCCGCGTTCTGCTCAAAGCTTGCGATCCACGAGGCCTGACTGCGGCGCAACGCCTTGGGCCTCCCCGAAGTCCCTCCGGTCAGGGTTACGAATTGTCCTGCCTCTATCATCTCAAGCTGTGGCAGGCCGCCCGAATGCACGCAAAACGGAGCATTGCTTTGAATGGCAGTGCCCAAATGCGCCAGCATGCCCGTCACAGGATCGGATTTGATATCCTGAAAACCGGCTAACCCACTGTCCCCGCGCTCCACCTCTAAGCCGCCCGTAAAAAGCATAGCGTCAGTGTGCCATCTGAATGTCGACGGTAGAGTCATTTTGTGGAGGTCCGCCTGCTTGTTTCATGGCGTTCCTAGCAAACCCCTGCGGCAATAGAAACGTCTGCACTATCGACGTGCGTCTCGGTTCGCTAGCACCTAAGGTCGGGCCAAAGCACTAATGGAGGGTAGAACAATGAGTAAAACAATGCGCGCCGTAGAGATCAGCGAAGCCGGCGGACCGGAAGTCCTGAAAGTAGTAGAGCGCCCTATGCCTGAGCCAAAGCATGGGCAGGTCATTCTTAAAGTTGCTTACGCCGGTGTGAACCGCCCCGATGCATTGCAACGCGCCGGGCGCTATGCGCCACCGCCCACAGCCAGCGACTTGCCCGGCCTTGAAGCGTCGGGTGAAGTTGTCAGCGTGGGTGAGGGTGTATCGGAATTGTCCGTCGGAGATCAGGTTTGCGCCTTGTTGCCCGGTGGGGGGTACGCCGAATTTGTGGCCACACCTGCTGCACATTGCCTGCCCGTCCCGAAAGGTATGGGGATGAAAGAAGCCGCGTGCCTTCCAGAGACGTTCTTCACCGTTTGGTCCAACGTCTTTATGCGCGGCGGGCTGAAAGCAGGCGAACGTTTTCTGGTACACGGCGGATCATCCGGCATCGGGACAACAGCGATTCAGTTGGCCAAGGCTTTTGGTGCACGCGTGTTCGCGACCGCAGGATCAGACGAAAAATGCGCCGCCTGTGTCGATCTAGGAGCGGAAGCTGCAATCAACTACCGCGATACGGATTTTGTGGACGTGCTCAAGGCCGAAGGCGGTGCCGATCTGATCCTTGATATGGTGGGCGGTGATTATATTCCGCGCAATATCAACGCTTTGGCCGAAGATGGCAGGCTGGTTCAGATTGCGTTCCTGCAAGGCCCCAAGGTCGAGCTTAACTTTGCCCTGCTGATGACGAAGCGCCTGACAATGACCGGATCAACCTTGCGTCCGCAAAGCGATCTGGCCAAGGCGCAGATTGCGCAGGAATTGCGCGAGGCAGTCTGGCCATTGTTGGACACCGGCCGCATCGCGCCGGTCATGGACAGCGAATATGCCTTTGAGAATGCCAGTGACGCCCATGCGCGGATGGAAAGCAGCGGCCACATCGGTAAAATCGTACTCAAGGTCGGCGGTTGATCCCGGGCGACCGCTTCTGTTGCTGCCGGTGGGGTGCGTTACCTCACCGGCGCAAAGAGGGCGCGTTTAAGCGTGCAATCTCGGACCACATCCTGTCCGCAGGGCACAGGTTCTAGCGTTTTTGACAGGCAGATGCGGGTTTCCTGTATCTGCTTGCGTACGCAGGTGACAGTTATGCCATCCGCTTCCATATCAGGATTGGCCTTTAGAAACGCTTCCTCCACCACGGAGGCAGGCAGGGCAACTTCCTTGTCGAGTTTGCGGAAGATGTCGGGACGTTTGACGCGGGCATATGCCTCTCGTGACAGTGCATAGTAGTCTTCGGCGCTGAGATCAGTGCAGGTTCCGTGCTTGCGCCATTGATGCCATGCCAGACCACCTGTGCCCATGACATCTGCCATTTCGGCGGTCATCCGGCGCGAGGGCGCGCGTTTGGCGGTTTTGCAAAACGACGGATACCCGCGATGAAACTGTGGCCACAAGCCGTGCATGATCCAACCATGTCCTGTGCCCAGATCGCATTGCGGCGAATTACGCGCATCCCCTTCACGCAAACACCAGTTCGGCGACCAGCTGAGCGACAGTACAAAATAGTCAAAGTCGCCCGCGCGTTCGCCTTCGGCGCGCAAAGGCGAGACAGAAAATGCGAACAAGGCCACGATCAGGCCACGCATGAGAATCTTCATTGGGTCTTCCCTTATCATTCGCGTCTCACTATAAGGCCGCCAAGTTCCCCGACAATGGAAACCGTTCCGGCCCCCCGGGACAGCCCTTTCAGGCGACGGGAAAGTTGTGTTTCGATAGGAGATACCATTATGGCAAAACCGATTATGGCCAAAGCGACCGCCGTCTGGCTGGTCGACAATACGACAATCAGCTTCAAGCAGGTTGCTGACTTTGTCGGCATGCACGAGTTGGAAGTTCAGGGCATTGCGGACGGCGATGTCGCGCAAGGCGTCAAAGGATTTGACCCGATTGCCAACAATCAGTTGACGCAGGAAGAAATTGACGCGGCACAGGAAAACCCGTTGCACAAGCTGGCGCTGAAATTCAACGCAGCAGCACAGGGCGAAGAAAAGCGTCGCGGCCCGCGGTACACGCCATTGTCCAAGCGGCAGGACCGTCCTGCCTCAATCCTGTGGTTGGTAAAGTTCCACCCCGAACTGACTGATGGTCAGGTTGGCAAGTTGGTTGGCACGACCAAACCGACGATTCAGGCGATCCGTGAGCGCACGCACTGGAACATCTCTAACATTCAGCCGATTGATCCTGTGGCGCTGGGCCTGTGTAAGCAGTCCGAGTTGGACGCCGCAGTTCAAAAGGCCGCCGCCAAGAAGGCAGCCGCCGGCGAAGTCATGAGCGATGATGAACGTCGCAAGCTTGTCAGCACCGAGCAGAGCCTTGGTATGGAAGCGGAGCCAAAGATTCCGACAGCCATTGAAGGTCTGGAAACATTCACCTTGTCCGGTGAAGACGCGAACGAAGAAGACGACAAGGCCGACAGCGATTACCTTGACGCTGATAGCTTCTTTTCGCTGCCAGACGGTGAAAACGAGGTGGACGAGGACGAAAAATCTTCCTGATGTCCGGTCGAGACTAAATTTTATTTCGGTATTGAGGCGCAAAGGTGAACTTTGCGCCTTTTTCGTGCGTTAGAACACATAGACATAAATGGATAATTTGAAGTGACCCTGCTTTACTCGTTCCTGCTTTGGACGCTGGTTATCATTCTGGTGGTGGGCACAGTTGTACCGCTGAGCAAAATACAGTTCGGTGCGGTGCGGGGTTTTGAATTTCCGAAAGAGCAATACGTTGTTCTGGCGATATTCTTAGCTATCGGTCTTTGGTTCTTTGATCCGCTATGGCTTTCAGGTTACGGGATCATCGGGCTTTTGGTCATTGCGGCCGTGAACCTGATTTATATTGCCAAGTTTACGCCGATCTGGTCGCGTCAATCTCTCGATGCGAAAGAGCCGCTGAGGTCTGACCGGGACCGCACAGTCAGCGTCATTGCCGCGAATGTGAAAAAGTCCAATCGGGATTATGGTCGGCTGATTGATCTGGTTCGGGAAAAGAAACCAGACATCGTGCTTTCCATCGAGGTCGATCAGGACTGGATTGATGCATTGAAGGACGGGCTGGGAGCCGAGTACGAACATTGGATCGATGTGCCGTTGGACAGTGGCTATGGCATCTGCGTGATGTCGAAGCTGCCGATGACGGCCCCCGAAGTGCGCGAGTTGATTACCGATGGTGTGCCGTCCATTCGTGCCGAAATGCGATTGCGTGGGGGCGAGCGTTTCAGGCTCTATGTCGTACATCCGGAACCGCCAGTGATCGAGCAGGATACCAAAGGGCGTGACAGCGAAATCGCGCTGATCGGCCTTGAGGCAGCAGATGACGATTTGCCAACAATCGTCGCCGGTGACTTGAATGATGTGGCATGGTCTACCACAACGCGGCGTTTTCAACGGCTCTCGGGCTTGTTGGACCCTCGTGTCGGAAGGGGCTTTTATAATACATTCAGTGCAACCATGCCGTGGATGCGCTGGCCCTTGGACCACTTGTTCCACGATCCGCAGTTCAGGCTTGTTGAAATGGCACGCTTGCGCAAAATCGGGTCGGATCACTTTCCGATGTGGTTCGTTCTGGCGTTGGCGCGGACAGAGGCATCTAACGGGTCTGTGGGTGAAGCCGAGCCCGGCGAAGACGTGTCGGTCAAACGCATGATTGTCGAAGAGCGGAACCGCGAACGTGACGCCATCGGGACGGATTGGGAAGACGAGGATTAGGTCTTAGGCTACATATCCCCTTCGATTTGCCTGTGGCCGACATACTCTTTGGCCGTGCGTGGAAAAGAAACTTCGCCCACCCTCATTTTTTATCTTGTAAGAATCTCAAACTGGCGTAAATGCGGCCTACAGACGCCAACGCACGCGCCTCTGGCCGGTCGGTTCCGATACTGATTGACCCGCGTTTATGCAGCGACGGTAACGTCTCTTGAAATGACCTTTGGGGTGCTCCCGCCCCGCTTGCTCTTTGGAGATGACCATGAACGCACCTGTCACCGGCGCATTGCGCGCCGCTCTTCCTGTATTCGCATTCGATACTGATCCTGCTGCTGCATTCATTGCAGCAAATGATTTCGACCGCCCGACGCTGGTTGTCAGCCGTGCGCGTATCGCGGCGAAATACGACGCTCTGCACGACGGTCTTGGCCGCGCGCACATTCACTACGCAGTCAAAGCCAATCCAGCACCGCAGGTGATCCGCACACTGGTTAAAAAAGGTTCCGGCTTTGACTGCGCGTCGCGCGGCGAGATTGAGCTTTGCCTTGGACAAGGTGCACGGGTCGAAGACATCTCATTCGGCAATACGATCAAACGTGCTTCGGATGTTGCATTCGCGCACAACGTAGGCGTGACCTTGTTTGCTGCCGACAGCGAAGCAGAGCTGGAAAAAATCGCCAAACACGCCCCCGGAGCGCGGGTCTACATTCGCTTGATCGTCGAAAATTCATTGGCCGACTGGCCGCTGAGCCGCAAGTTCGGCTGTGCTGCCTCTTCATTGGCGGGTCTGCTCGACTATGCGCGTGATTTGGGTCTTGTGGCGTACGGTCTGTCCTTCCACGTCGGCTCCCAGACCCGCAAGTCGGAGTTCTGGAACCCCGTTCTGGATCAGGTCGCGCCACTTTGGCACGCAGCCCGTGCAGCCGGTCATGATCTGCAATTGCTGAACATCGGCGGCGGGTTCCCCGCGTTCTACGGTGAGCATATCGAAGCCCCCCGTCGCTATGCAGCGCGTGTGGTCGAGGCGATTGAAGCGCGTTTCGGCATGGTGCCTGAACTGATGGCAGAGCCCGGTCGCGGTCTGGTCGCAGACGCAGGTCACATTGCAGCCGAGGTAATGCTTGTGTCGCGTAAGTCCGCGGATGATATGCATCGCTGGGTCTATCTGGATATTGGCCGCTTTTCCGGCCTTGCGGAGACCGAAGGTGAAGCGATCCGCTATCAGATTGTAACGCCACATGATGGCGGCGATACAGGCCCTTGTGTACTGGCCGGTCCATCCTGTGACAGTGCGGACATTCTTTACGAGAACCGTCCCGTCAACCTTCCGCTTGCTCTAAGAGACGGGGATCGTGTACTTATCCGCAACTGTGGAGCCTACACCAGTTCTTACAGCTCTGTTGGGTTCAATGGATTTCCGCCGCTGGATGTGATCGTTCTCTAACGCTCAGCGTCGCGTCGGAACAGGCCGTCTGCTTTGGGAGGGGCAGGCGGCCGTCTTGTCAGAAGTGATGTTTCAAGAGATTGGTTAGACCGACTTGCGGGCACGCATGGCTGCTGAAATCGTGCCATCATCCAGATAATCCAGCTCACCGCCAATGGGCACACCCTGGGCAAGCGAGGTCAGACGCACTTGCCCGTCCAGCTGATCGGCGATGTAGTGCGCTGTGGTCTGCCCGTCGATGGTTGCGTTGAGGGCCAGAATGACTTCTGTGATACCTTCTGTGGCGACGCGGTCGATCAGACGGGGAATACGCAATTCCTGTGGACCGATCGCATCCAGAGCAGATAGCGTCCCGCCAAGCACGTGGTAGCGTCCCTTGAAGACAGAAGACCGTTCCATCGCCCAAAGATCAGCCACGTCTTCGACCACGCAAAGCTCACCATTGGCCCGCTTTTCGGAGGTGCAGATATCACAGATATCAGACGTGCCGACATTGCCGCAGTTAAGGCATTCCCGTGCCGTCGCCGCAACGGTCTGCATCAGATCGGCAAGTGGCGTAAGCAACAGCGCACGTTTGCGGATCAGATGCAGCACGGCTCGCCGCGCCGAGCGAGGCCCGAGACCCGGTAGCTTCGCCATCATTTCGATCAGGGCGTCGATATCTCGGGTTGAACTCAACTGTCGGCTTTCGTTGTGCGGGCGGGAGTGAGCTTATTGGCCAAGTGAAGCCGTAAAGTCGCGCTTAGAATGGCAGCTTCATATCAGCAGGAAGGCCCATGCCTTCTGTCAGCTTTGCCATTTCCTCCTGGGCGCGTTCCGTGGCCTTTGTCTGGGCGTCCTTGATCGCGGCAAGGATCAGGTCTTCGACAACTTCCTTGTCATCGCCATTGAAGATCGACGGATCAATGTCGAGACCCTTCAGTTCGCCCTTGGCTGTGCAGGTCGCTTTAACAAGACCGGCACCGCTCATGCCTTCGACCATGATGCTGGCCATGTCTTCTTGCATCTGGGCCATCTTGCCCTGCATCTCCTGCGCCTTTTTCATCATGCCGGCCATATCGCCAAGCGCACCTAGTCCTTTGAGCATCGTATTCTCCTGATTGCTTTAACCTATATATGCGGGCGTCCCCTTGCAGGATCAACCGTCCTCGAACGGATCCCACTCATCCTCGACTTCTGGCAGCGCTTCGCTGACAGCGTCGGCGGCAATTTGTTCGGGGGTGCGGATGGCTGTGATGCGTGCATTCGGGAATTTGGAGAGCACGGCCTGCATCATCGGATGATCTTGCGCGGAGGCACGCAGGGCGAGATCCTTGGCATCGCGTACTTCGGCAATCGTCTCGCTGCCGCCTTCATTCACGATGGACACGGCCCAGCGGTTACCGGTCCACCCTTGCAGCCGGTGACCCAATCGCTGCGCGAGATCGCGTGGCGCATCGTCGGTCGGGACAAATTCGATGCGCCCGGGCTGGTAGGCGGCAAGGCGCAGGCTTGTCTCCACCTCGACCAGCAGCTTGACGTCGCGATTGGCGCGGATCAACTCGACGACGTGTTCAAAGGTTGGAAACCGACCGAGGGCGGCCTCGACATCTTGAGCCACTGCCGTTGCCTGACCGTTGCCAGTCGGCGCGCTTTGCATGCGGGTCTGCGCTTGTTGGACCGCTTGGGCACCGCCCGATGGAGCAGAGGGTGAACCGCTGCCCGGCGCGGATGCGGAGGGCGGCGGTGGCGCGGTCTTGTTCAATTTGCGTACAAGCTCTTCGGGGCTTGGCAGGTCGGCTACATGGGTCAAACGGATGATTGCCATCTCGGCGGCCATCATCGCATTGGGAGCGGAGGCGACTTCGTCCAGTGCCTTGAGCAGCATCTGCCACAGCCGAGTGAGCACACGCATGGGCAAATCAGTTGCCATTTGTGTGCCGCGGCTGCGTTCTTCGGGTGAGATGGTCGGATCTTCGGCTGCATCGGGCGTGATTTTGACAACCGACACCCAATGCGTGATTTCTGCCAGATCGCGCAGTACCGCCATTGGATCGGCACCGTCCGCGTATTGGCCGCCGAGTTCTGTTAGTGCACCTGCGGCATCACCACGCAGGATCATATCAAAAAGATCAAGCACGCGGCCCCTGTCTGCCAGACCCAGCATCGCGCGGACCTGCATTGCAGTTGTCTCACCGGCACCGTGGCTGATTGCCTGGTCCAGCAGCGATGTGGCATCGCGGGCGGAACCTTCGGCGGCGCGTGTAATCAAGGCCAACGCATCATCGGCAATTTCCGCATTCTCGGCGGTCGCGATCTTGCGCATCAACGCGATCATCACCTCTGGCTCAATCCGGCGCAGATCAAAGCGTTGGCAACGTGACAGCACTGTCACCGGCACCTTGCGGATTTCTGTGGTGGCGAAGATAAATTTGACATGCTCGGGCGGCTCTTCCAGCGTTTTGAGCAGCGCGTTGAAGGCCCCTGTCGACAGCATGTGCACTTCGTCGATGATATAGACTTTGTAGCGGGCCGAGGCCGCGCGGTAGTGTACGCTGTCGATAATTTCGCGAATGTTCGCGACACCGGTATTCGATGCGGCGTCCATCTCCATCACGTCGACATGACGGCCTTCCATAATGGCAGTGCAATGCTCGCAAACGCCGCACGGTTCTGTCGTGGGGCCACCATTGCCGTCTTCGCCAATGCAATTCATACCCTTGGCAATGATCCGCGCCGTGGTTGTTTTGCCGGTGCCGCGGATGCCCGTCATGATAAAGGCTTGTGCGATCCTGTCAGCCTCGAACGCGTTTTTCAGCGTGCGCACCATCGCATCCTGCCCGACCAGGTCTGCAAAGGTTTCAGGCCGGTATTTACGGGCAAATACCTGATAGGCGGCGGTGTCGGACATGGGGGCTCCGGGAAGCTGGGATTCGGATCAGGAGGGCAGGGTATGCCCTTGAGGTGGACAGGTAAACCGCTTCAGAGCGCCCAGAGGATCGCACCGACCGACAAAGCACCGAAACTAAAGACCAAAGCGAGGCTTCTTATGCGTTTAAGCGGCTGCGCGTAGGCTTCGTTTTCGTTCAGGCGGCTCAGGGTCTGGCAGGCGGAGCTTTGTGCCGCCCAAAAAATATAAACCGCCGTAATGATAAAGATCGATGCAACCGCTTTGGCGGCCCATGTCGGCTCAAATTCGCCAAAGACGGCACGCAGGCCAACAGCGACCGCGACAGAGGCCATGCCGGTTCTCATCCAGCCCGCGAACGTCCGTTCATTTGCAAGAATGGTACGGTCCTCAGCCCAATTGGTGCGATTTTCGGCGAGTTCATTGTTATTTGTCATTGAACCATTGTGTGATTTGCGCGTTCGGCTGACAATAGGGCAATGAATAAAAGGGGAGGCTGCGATGCGGCTTAAGGGAATTAGACGCAGCCGGAACGTGGAAGTGCGCGGCGGAAGCGGCGGTCGCCGCATGGGCGGCAAGGCTGGCGGGTTGGGCATGGTTGGCGTTCTGGCGGTTCTGGCCATCGGATACTTTACGGGCATTGATGTCAGCCCGCTTTTGCAAAGCGGAGGTCAGACGCAGCAAAGTGTGCCATCAAGCCAGGCCAGCAGCGAAGCTACCGAATTTTCCGCGCGGGTGTTGGCCACAACCGAAGATGTCTGGACGCAGGTCTTCCGCGATCAGCTTGGACGTGAATATGTGCCACCTCAGTTGGTCGTCTTTTCCGGTGTCACGCAAAGCCCCTGTGGGGGAGCATCTGGTGCGACTGGACCGTTCTACTGCCCGGCAGATAGCAAAGCTTATCTTGATACGAGCTTTTTTGATATGTTGAGCCAGCGCATGGGCGCAGGCGGTGACTTTGCCGCGGCTTACGTGATCGCCCACGAGGTCGCGCACCACGTTCAGAATCAGCTCGACATCCTGCCCAAAGTGAACGCTGCCCGCCAAAGGGCGACGGAAACCGAGGCCAATCTTCTGACCGTTAAGCTGGAACTGATGGCTGATTGCCTTTCCGGTGTTTGGGCGCGGAATGTACAGGGGCTGATGGAACGCGGTGATTTGCAAGAAGCACTAAATGCTGCGCGTAAAATCGGCGATGATCACCTGCAAAGGCAGGCGGGCAGGGTCCCCCAGCCGCACACATTCACGCACGGTACGTCCGAACAACGGGCAAGCTGGTTTGCACGTGGCTACGAGACGGGATCGGTGGGCCAGTGTGACACTTTTGCAGCTCAGCAACTATGAGCGAACACGACCGCAAATTTGATGCTGCCCTGACAGAGCTAGCTCAGACAGGCATACGCCAAAGTAATTTCAGGCCGCCATTGCTGAGGCTACAGCGGCGCATGGGCTGGCTTGTGAAGCCGCCCCATTATGCGCCCTTCTGGCGTGTAGTGCTTGGGTACGCTCTTTGGTTCGGTCCGGTTTGGGGACCTTTGATGTGGTTCCTGACATGGCGGGCACAGGGGCACGGGTTGGTTGCGGCCCTCGTGGCGTCAGTCTGTGCAGGCCTGCTTTTCGGGGTGCTCATGGCGATCTATTACAGGCGGTCGCGCAGCAGAAATAAGTTGAGCTCTTGGGACGATCTATAATTAGGGGAGAGATAGTTCGGCAGCGCCTTTAGCGAAAGCCGCGTTCGCGCCCGTCCGCAAAGACGCGATGGTGAGAGATTGATAACGACCCAAGCGGGACTCGTTACGGCTGCTTCCTTCCGGATCTGACCGGGTTGGCGAGGCGCCTGCCCGCACCAACCTCTCAATCGTCGATATAGGATGGGAGCGCGCAGAGTGCAAGTCTCACAAGGTCAACTGGATAGCGGCGAAACCCTCCGCGTCGATGTTTAAAAATCTCGGCGCAAGACATGCAATTTCATTGAGATAGGGCAATGCTTCGGGCGATGTACGAAGCACCGCACGCGTTTCCTGAGGCACATCGAACTGCCAGGGTGCTGTGTCTGCAAACGGTGTTTCGGTTTGGTGCGGTTGCTTCAGAAGGTCCTCAAGCGCATCTGACACCAGCATTTTGGCGTGATGCACGATAGCGCTGTCTTGAAAATGCTGGCCCCCTCCGCCCCCCGACGCACGAAAAAGATTGGTCGCGAGAATGAAGTCCTGCCGGTCCGTGACAGTTGTGTTTGCGTATTTCAATGACGTCAGCCGGTGCCCGTCCATGCGCGTGGGATCAACAGAATAGGTCAGCCCGAAAATCGTATCGAACTCAAATGTCGGGCGATCTTCGCAGATCAGGGATTGCTTGTCCGCTTTCGGGTCCAGCCGGTGATAAACACTCAGGCTGTGCTCAAGCCATTCCCGGAGCTCAACGCCGGTAAGGTGCAATGCGCAGATTTCGTTGGCGAAGGGGCTGAGACCGGTCAGATGCCGCCGCATGACTGGACCTTTGGGAATGTGCAAAAAGTGGTCAGGTCCCGCGCGTCCTCCGGCGGTATGCGCGGCGGTGGCGGCAAGAAGCGGCAGATTGCCTTCGGGCGTACCTTGAAGGGCCGCGCGCACGACCTGTGCTTTGGCGCGGGCCAATAAGATCGTCGTATTTGTTGGAGCGGCCAGGCTAAAGAAATTATGCAGCGGTACGGGGGTGTGTCCGATCTCCGTTTCAAGCTCGTTGCGGGTACGCGTATGTGCAGGAGCGCAAATTTCAGCGATAGCAGGATCGGGAAGGACGTTAGCCGAATTGGGCCGCAGCTCATTTTCGAACTGTTCTATCCGCCATTTTCCATCCGGCAAGCACCGCAGATGCAGATCGAGAACTGCCAGATCGGAGGCATCGAAACCGGGCATTGCGGCAGGACGGCATGCAAGGGTGCCGCGGACCTCGTCAACGTCCCGCATTCCGGCGTGATCAAATCCCGGAAGACGCCTGTGGGTATGGCCCGCGATGATCGCATCCACACCCTCCACACGGGCCAGATCGAGCGCATCGTCCGCAAGCGCGTTCTTGGGTTTGATATCGCCCACTCCGAGATGTGCCAGCAGGATGACGATATCGGCACCTTTGCCGCGCACGCGCGTGACAGCCTGCTCCAATGCTCTTCTCGGCGGATGCACTTGCCCCGTTCCCGCAAGGGAGGCTTTATTCCATTGTGCTGTCCGGTCCGGCAAAACAGACAAAACCCCGATCTGCAGGGTTTGGGGCAGGCCATGATCCGTAACAGACAGGAGGCAGGGCAAAATGACTTCGCGCACGAAGGGTCCCTGCCTGAACAGTTCAAGATTGGTGGCAATGACAGGCACCTTCGTCTGCGCAGCAATCGCGATGGGATAGTCGAGGCCATGATCAAGGTCATGATTTCCCAGACCAATGGCATCGTAGTTCATTTCCTCAAGGCAGCGGACCACAGGATGGCGGGCCGTAACAGGAAGGCGCGCGCAGGTGTCACCGATGGCCGCACCTTGTATAAGATCGCCGTTGTCTAACAATAGACACGTTGAGCCATCCGCTGCGGCTTCGGCACGCGCTTCCGCAATCAACGTGGCCAGCCCGGCCAAACCATGATGGCGCAGCGGTTTGTCGCGGACATAATTGTGGCCTAGAAATTGCATATGCACATCAGTGGTCGCCAAGACTCTTAAGTTCAAAAACGTTCGGGACCCGTGTGACGCTGTCCCGGTCAGGACCTGACGGGTTAGTCTATCAGGATGCCGATGATCGTCTTTCATCTGAGTCGCTCAACCTTTGATTGTTTAATATAACACCAGAACAACCTGAATAGATCAAGAGCTTCACCAGCCCGCATTGTGCCTCCGCCAAAGATGCAACAGAAAGGGCGAACAGCTTGAATTCGAAGGACAGCACATGCGGCATGCGGAAGAAGTAACATTTGGTGGATCAGCGCTCGACCGGGCCGGTGAAGTACGCAGTAATCCCGATGTCATCAAATTCATGCTCCGTGCCGGCGACACGAAGGCTGTCATTTTCTGGCGGGGCAAGCCGCTGATCTCGCCACAGCGACCGGCGTCTTTAGTGCGTTTGTCGTTGGACCACCCGGTGCTGGCCGATGCAGAGGCGGACCCGATATTGTTGGGACGCGAAGATGGCGCGGCTGTGTTTGCCTTTGATCTGTCCAAATGGGCACCCGACGGTCTGGACGAAGAAGGCATGGGAAGCTTCCTTGATCCAAGTGAACAGCGGCATCCGGCACTATCTGAAGAGATGGTTTTCGCCGAATTGCGCCGTGTTATGACTTGGCTGACTCCACGTGATGCAGAACTTGCCGCGACGGGAAAAGCAATTATCGGCTGGCACGATATCCACGGGTACTGCGCCAAATGCGGGGCACCCACAATCGTGACGCAGGCCGGATGGCAACGCAGTTGCCCTACATGCCGCGCCAGCCATTTCCCGCGTACCGATCCGGTGGTGATCATGCTGATCACACATGGCAACTCTGTCCTAATGGGACGTTCGCCCGGCTGGCCGCAAGGTATGTACTCGCTGCTGGCTGGATTTGTTGAGCCCGGAGAGACACTTGAGGCCGCGGTACGCCGTGAGGTTTTTGAAGAAGCGGGCGTGCGCGTGGGCGCGGTTAACTATCTCGCTAGTCAGCCATGGCCCTTTCCCGCTTCGTTAATGTTTGGCTGTCAGGGTGAAGCGACAAGTACTGATATTTCTATCGATCCGGTCGAAATCGAAGATGCACAGTGGGTCACCAGAGAGGAAATGATGGAGGTGTTTGCCGGTAATCATGTGTCAATACTACCTGCACGCAAAGGGGCAATTGCACACTTTTTACTAGAAAATTGGCTTGCAGATACGTTGGAATGACGCGAGAATTGGTTAATTAAAGGTTAACGCAGATAAGTGGACTGAGGGCAGCAAGGCAAAAAGATGAAGTTTTCGACCAACGAAGACATAGAAGCACCAATCGACGCGGTGTTCGAGATGTTATGTGATTTTGAAGGGTTTGAACGCTCTGCGATGCGTCGCGGTGCAGAGGTGCAGCGCGTCGATCGCCTGCCGAAACCCGGCGTTGGTATGACGTGGCAGGCGCGTTTTGATCTACGCGGCAAGAGACGTGAAATGGAACTCGAGATGGTGACCTTTGACCGTCCGAACGAGATCGTACTCGAGAGTACATCACCGGGTATGTTGGGCACTACAAGTTTTGAACTGATTGGCCTTTCGCGCAGCCGGACGCGGGTGCGGGTGGAACTGGAAATCAAACCACTGACGTTGAGCACGCGTTTGCTTGTCCAGTCGCTGAAACTCGCAAAGAACTCTTTGACCAAGAAATTCAAGCTGCGGATCGCTGAATACGCGAAAGGCATGGAAGACCGTTATTCCCGACAAGCCTGATGCGCTTTAACCGGTCTGCATAAAGAACGGCAAATACACTCTTACTGTATCCTTAAGTTTGTGATCCCGATATGATGCGTGGACCCAGCCGGTTTTGCGCAGAAATTATTGGACGGTATGAACCTAACCTCAGAGAACTTTGTCGAATTCGTCACAGTCATTTCGAAAAGACTTCAGCAGTATGACGATGCCGAACGCATTTGGGAAACCGCAAATACGATCAATGATGAGTTAGGTGGCACGGCGCTGAATGTTGCGGTGACATTGGGAAATGGCGGCGGCATAGCGTGGGCCAGATCATCAATGAGCGACGAATGGCTCGGCCGGTACGAAGAGGCGGGCTATTCCGCAATCGACCCATTTGTTCACTCGTTATTGGCGGGTGAGCCGGAGGTAATGGTGGATTGTGGTACACTTGACCCGTCCGATCCTGCATATCGTCTTAATCACGATCTTAAGGCGTACGGATACGGCTCGCTGTTTGCGACCGCATGGAGCAGTCCGACGAATGATGCCCGTGCGATGATCGTCTATTGCGCGTCCGACCGCCTTGCTGATGTGGAAATCCGGATCGGGTTGGACCGATTGCGGATCATCCACGCAATTTTTGCTTCACATATGTCGGTTCCAGGGGATTTGTCCAAGAAGGGGTTCCTGAACGTCGGGACTGCTCCGCTCACCCCAAGGGAACGCGATATTCTCAGCCTGTTGGCGCGGGGGCTAAGGAATGATCAGATCGCATTCAAGGCGCAGATCGCAGAGGTCACGGTGCGCAAGCATCTCACAGTCATCCGCAGCAAGTTGCAGGCATCGACGCGCGAACAGGCAATCGCCATCGCAGTCAAGCAGGGCTTGATCACACCCTAAACCGTATCGGATTCGATAGCTTGTCTCATGCGGCCGGATCGCATGATGTGGTGCTGTTCAGACAGCTGCTAATGCCCCGACTAAGGAGCGTTTCAGCGAAAACTTGCGAGGGACTTCGGTCATGTATTTCAGAAAATCAATTTATCTGGTCGGATTTGTGGCCGCGACGACGTTCGGTGCAACAACGCTTCACGCAGATCCGAAACCGAAAAACACCAAGGCTACAGATAGTCAGACGGTTGCGAATTTCTATGCGGGCACTAGCCGCCTCTGGAAATCCTGCAAGCCGGGCGGTGTATACCTTGGCGGCGGCTGGGAGGCGCAAGCCTATTGCAAGAGGAAAAGTGAATCCGTGAGCGTCGGAAAATGGTCTGTAAAGCGCGGCGTCCTGTGCATTGATCTTGTTCATTACTGGCAACAAGGTGACGGTGTTGGATCAAAACCGAACGACGACCGGGAATGCATAGCGCACATCACGGATGCAGACGGCCAAATCTGGCGGAGCTGGAACGACGATGGTGACTGGTGGCGTTTACAGGCGGTCAAAGACGACAAAGGCGCAGCCAAGGGCTTCAAGCTTAAGTCTAAGGTCACACGGTTGAGAAAGAAGCTTGGCGTTTGACAGTATGAATTAGGATCAGGGCGATCATTAGGCGTCCTGCTTGCGTGAGGAAGGTTGCCTCCCAGAACACGTATTGGATGTGTTGGGCAACTTTCCCGGCAAAAGAAAGACCCGTTGCTACCTCGGCGACGGGTCTTTTTCTCTTTTCAGAAAGGCCTGTTGGAATTGGGCCGTGTCAGCCCCGACCAGGGTGCGCGGGATACACGCCCAGTATATCCAGCATGTTCGTGAAATAACCCAACTCGTCCAGCGCGCGTTTGACGTTCTCGTCTTCCGGATGCCCTTCGATGTCCGCATAGAACTGCGTCGCGGTAAATGAGCCGCCGACCATATAGCTTTCCAGCTTGGTCATGTTGACGCCGTTGGTGGCAAAGCCACCCATTGCCTTATAAAGCGCCGCGGGGATGTTGCGGACCTCAAAGACAAACGTGGTCAACATTTTGTCCCCCCGACGGGTCAGGTCGATCTTCGGGGCCATCAACAGAAAGCGGGTCGTGTTATGGTCCAGGTCTTCGATGTCACGGGCCAGCACCTCCAACCCGTGAATGTCAGCGGCGACCTCGCTTGCCAGCACACCTTCTGTTGACCCGTCGTTCAGGGCCAGTTCTTCTGCGGCACCGGCACTGTCTGCCGCGGCTTCAAAAGTGATCCCTTTCGTATCCAGATAGCTGCGTGCCTGTGGCAGCAGGACCATGTGCGCGCGAACGTGTTTTACGTCCTTCAGTGCCACACCGGGGCGCGCCATCAAGGCAATGCGCACGCGAACGAATGCTTCGGCGACGATGTGCAAGCCGCTCTCCGGCAGCAAGCGGTGGATGTCTGCCACACGGCCGTAAGTCGTGTTCTCGACCGGCAGCATTGCCAGATCGGCGCGACCTTCCCGCACGGCGCGGATCACACCTTCAAATGTCGTGCAAGGGACGGGAATCATATCGGGTCGCGCTTGCAGGCAAGCCTCGTGACTATAGGCTCCCAAAGCGCCCTGAAACGCGATGCGCGGCGTATCTGTGTCGGACATCTGACCAATCCTTGATATTTTGCGCCCCTTGGGCGTTTCGTCGCGGTAACTACACCTTGCTTGCAGGCAGGGAAAGCAATAGATACCCGCATGAAAAAGCCTCAATAAAGATACGGACCAAATCTATGTTCGACACAATGACACTCACAAAAATCGGTGCTGGCCTGTTCGGCGCTTGGCTCATCTTGCTGCTTGGAAAGTGGGGCGCAGAAGAGCTGTACCACGCCGAAGCACATGGCGAGCAGTCATATGTGATTGAAGTCGCCGGTGCCGAAGAGGCCGAGCCCGAAGAAGAAATCGACGTGATGGCGCTGATGGCCGAAGCGGATATCAGCAAAGGCGAAGGCGTTTTCCGTAAGTGTTCAGCGTGCCACAAGGTTGACGGCACCGACGGTGTTGGCCCTCACCTGAACGGTGTTGTTGGTCGCGACGTCGCTTCGGTTGACGGTTTCGGGTACTCCGGCGCGCTGACATCTTTGGAAGGTGATTGGACAGAAGAGGCTCTGTTCGGCTTCCTGCTTAACCCCAAAGGTTATGCGCCTGGCACGACAATGGGCTTTGCCGGTCTGAAAAAGCCAGCGGACAAGGTGAATGTCATCGCCTATCTGCAAAGCCTGAACTAATTCACAGACGTACTCGACGAAAAAGCCGCCCTTCGGGGCGGTTTTTTTGTGCGTGTTTCAATAGATAACATATTCGCAACTTGTCTCTTGGCACGCCTCGCCGTTAGCTTACATCAACAGACAAGTTGAGATTGTTGCAAAGGATGTGCCTGATGAACCGATCAACGACCCAAGCGATGAGCCGTTCAAGCAAGGGAATGCACTGGATGCACTGGATGGCCTTTGCGGCCTTCGGTGCGGCATCGGTTTGGGCCGGGGCGACATCCGCCCAAGAGGAAACGATCAAAAGCCACGGCTATTCGTTCTTTGGTGAGCTGTCATATGATGCGGATTACCCCCATTTCAGCTATGTGAACCCGGATGCCCCCAAGGGTGGTGAAATCTCTATCGCGACGTTGGGCACGTTTGATTCTATGAACCCCTATACCCGCAAGGGGCGGGGCGGTGCCTTGGCCACCGTCATGTACGAAAGCCTTTTGGGTGAAGGCGTCAATGTGCAGGCTCCTGCCGACGTCTATGCCGAATACTACTGCCTGCTGTGCGAGACGCTCGAATACGATGTCGATAAGAACTGGGTCATCTTCTACATGCGCCCCGAGGCACGGTTTTCTGACGGGACACCGGTAACGGCACATGATGTCGCCTTCAGCCAGCAGTTGATTCTTGATCAGGGTCTGAAATCCTATGCGGATGCGGTCAGTAAACGCATCCAGAACATCGAAGTCATCGATGACCACACCATCAAATACGAATTCACTCCGGGCATCTCGCGCCGCAGCCTTATCGAAGTGGTCGGCGGCATGTCTGTGTGGTCCAAGAAATGGTATGAGGAAACAGGCGCGCGTCTGGACGAAAGCCGTTTGGAAACCTCGCCTGGCTCCGGGGCATATATGATCGACGAAATCGACGTGAACCGCCGGATCTTGTATAAACGGAACCCGGATTATTGGGGCAATGATTTGCCTTTCAACCAAGGTCGCAACAACTTTGACAAGATCAGGGTTGAATACTTCGGCGATGAAAACTCCGCCTTTGAGGCGTTTAAGGCGGGCGAATATACCTTCCGAAATGAGGGTAACTCGAAGCAATGGGCGTCAGCCTATGATTTCCCAAAGGTGAAGAACGGCCAGATCATCAAGGACGAAATCCCTGATGGTGCACCTCCTACGCCAGTTGGTATCGTCTTCAACCTCGGGCGGGAGGTCCTCAAGGACCGCCGCGTCAGGGAAGCGGTCGCCTTGGGGTTCAACTTTGAATGGACCAATGAATCGCTGCAGTACGGTCTTTTCAAGCAACGCGCGTCCTTCAATCAGGATACACCCTTGATGGCCCAAGGTGTGCCGGAAGGCGACGAATTGGCATTCCTGCAATCGCTGGGCGATTTGGTGCCCGCAGAGTTGTTGAGCGAGGAAGTACGGATGCCGCACACCTCCAGCGCGACCCGTCTGCTGGACCGGCGCAATGCCCGTGCCGCGGCAAAGCTGCTGGACGATGCTGGGTGGGCCGTCGGCAGCGATGGCATGCGACGTGATGAAACCGGCGCACCTTTGCGTCTGACCTTTCTGATGAACTCTTCAGGGTCAGCGACATTGTCGGCGGTGGTTGAAAACTTCATGTCCAACCTGCGCGCGATGGGCGTGGATGCAGTGCTCGAGCGTGTGGATGCATCGCAATACACCGCACGCGAACGGGATCGCGACTATGACATGGTATTTGACCAGTATATCCCGTTTCTAAGCACCGGTGGCGGCCTGCAACAGGTTTACGGATCGGAGGCGGCGTCTTACTCGCTTTTCAACCCTGCCGGTCTGGCCAGCCCGTTGGTTGATGAAATCATTGAAGCCTCACAGCGTGCGACCTCAAAAGAAGAAACCGATACGACGTTGATCGCACTCGATCGTGCATTGCGGCACGAATTCTTTATGATCCCTGTCTGGTACAACGATGTGCACTGGACTGCTTACTATAACCAGTACGAGCGCCCCGAAGAAATACCGGCCTACGGTTTGGGATACCTCGATTTTTGGTGGTACAACGCCGATAAAGGTGCCGCGTTGCGTGCCGATGGCGCGCTGAGGTAATCCGCACCCATGGGCGCCTACATTCTTCGACGGCTTTTGCTGATCATCCCCACTCTTGTCGGGATCATGCTTATTAACTTTGCCTTGGTTCAATTCGTCCCCGGTGGGCCGGTCGAACAGGCCATCGCCCGTATTCAGGGTGGCGGTGATGTCTTTGGCGGCTTTGCCGGTGCAGGCAATGATGCGGGCAACGCCGAGCTTGAAACCAACGACAGTTATGTTGGTGCCCGTGGTTTGCCACCCGAATTCATCGAAGAGCTCGAGAAAGAGTTCGGCTTTGACAAGCCACCGGTTGAACGCTTCCTGAACATGATGTGGAACTACATGCGCTTCGATTTCGGAGAGAGCTATTTCCGCTCCATCAGCGTGATTGATCTGATCAAGGAAAAGCTGCCCGTCTCGATTACACTGGGGCTTTGGTCGACCTTGATTGCCTATCTGGTGTCGATCCCACTAGGCATCCGCAAAGCGGTGAAAGACGGCAGTAGCTTTGACACGTGGACGTCTGGTGCCATTATCGCGGCATATGCGATCCCCGGTTTTCTGTTTGCGATTCTGCTGTTGGTGCTTTTTGCGGGCGGGTCCTATTACCAGATTTTCCCGCTACGGGGGCTGACCTCTGATAACTTCGACCAGCTTAGCCCTCTGGGTAAGGTCGCGGATTATTTCTGGCACATCACGCTGCCGGTTCTGGCCTCCACGATCAGTGCCTTTGCGACGCTGACCTTGCTGACGAAAAACAGCTTTCTGGACGAGATCAAGAAACACTACGTGATGACTGCCCGCGCCAAAGGGTTGTCAGAACGCGCTGTGCTTTACGGTCATGTGTTCCGCAACGCCATGCTGATCGTGATTGCGGGTTTTCCGGCGGTGTTCATCGGTGTGTTCTTTGGCGGCTCTCTGATAATTGAGACGATCTTCTCGCTTGATGGTCTGGGGCGTCTGGGGTTTGAAGCGGCGGTTGCCCGCGATTACCCGATTGTTTTTGGCACGCTATTCATCTTTGGCCTTATCGGGCTGGTCGTCGGCATCTTGTCTGACCTGATGTATGTGCTTGTTGATCCCCGCATCGATTTTGAGCGGAGGGAGGGCTGATGGCTTTGTCCCCGCTAAATGCACGCCGTTGGCGCAACTTCAAAAAGAACAAGCGTGCCTACTGGTCGCTTTGGATTTTCGCGGTCCTCTTCGGCATTTCGCTTTGCGCTGAATTCGTAGCGAACGACAAACCGATCCTCGTGAATTATCGAGGCGATTATTATATGCCGATCTTCAATTTCTACGCCGAGACGGAGTTCGGCGGCGATTTCCAGACCGAAGCTGTCTATCGCGATCCGGAAGTGAAGTGCTTGATCGAGACGGGCGGGCTTGAGCTGTGTTTCGATGACCCGGAAGGATATATCGAAGACGCGCAGGATGGTCTGATCGAGGGCGAGGAGATTGCCAAAGGTTGGGCAATCTGGCCGATCATCCCGTACAGTTTTAACACTGCCGTGGACCGTCCCGGCGCGGCCCCGCTGCCGCCCAATGCGCAGAACTGGCTGGGGACAGACGGCACCAAACGCGATGTGATGGCACGGGTCATCCACGGTTTCCGCCTGTCGATTCTGTTTACCCTTATTGTTACGGGTCTTGCGTCGATCATCGGGATCATCGCGGGGGCGGTGCAGGGGTTCTTTGGTGGATGGCTTGATCTCATTTTCCAACGGATCATCGAAATCTGGTCCTCCACGCCGTCACTATATGTCATCATCATCATGTTCGCGATTTTGGGACGCAGTTTCTGGCTGCTTGTATTCCTTTTGGTGCTCTTCAGTTGGACATCCCTGGTGGGTGTGGTCCGTGCCGAATTCTTGCGCGCGCGAAATCTGGAATACGTGCGCGCCGCGCGGGCGCTGGGTGTGGGCAATACCACCATCATGTTCCGCCACATGCTCCCCAACGCGATGGTGGCGACCCTTACGATGCTGCCGTTCATCATCACCGGTACGATCAGCACGCTCGCGATCCTTGATTTTCTGGGCTTCGGTCTGCCGTCTTCTGCGCCGTCACTGGGCGAGCTGACGTTGCAGGCGAAACAGAACCTTCAGGCTCCTTGGCTTGCCTTCACGGCCTTCTTTACCTTTGCGATCATGCTGTCCCTGCTGGTGTTTATCTTTGAAGGCATTCGCGATGCCTTCGATCCGAGAAAGACGTTTTCATGACTGCACTGCTGGATGTGCGCGATTTGCGCGTGGGCTTTCGTCAGGACGGTCAGGTCACGCAGGCCGTCAAAGGTGTGTCCTTTCACGTTGAGCGCGGCGAGACCGTTGCGCTGGTAGGCGAATCCGGCTCTGGCAAATCTGTCTCGGCCTTGTCGACTGTGTCTCTCTTGGGGGACAGCGCCGAAGTGTCCGGTTCTGTCACATACGAGGGTCAGCAGATGATCGGCGCGGATGAGGCGCTGTTGCGCAAGGTGCGTGGCAACGACATCAGCTTTATCTTCCAGGAGCCGATGACATCGCTCAACCCGCTACACACAATTGAAAAGCAGTTGGGTGAAAGCCTTGCCTTACATCAGGGGCTTGCCGGTGCTGCCGCGCGCGCACGTATCCTAGAGCTGATGGAGAAGGTCGGCATCAACGACGCAGAAAGCCGTCTGGGTGCCTATCCGCACCAGCTATCTGGCGGCCAACGCCAGCGTGTCATGATCGCAATGGCGCTAGCAAACAAGCCTGACGTCCTGATCGCGGATGAGCCGACAACAGCGTTGGATGTCACCATTCAGGCGCAAATTCTGGACCTGCTGAAAGAATTGAAAGACAGCGAAGGCATGGGGCTTCTGTTCATTACCCATGACCTTGGGATTGTGCGGCGCATTGCTGATCGTGTGTGTGTGATGCAGCATGGTGAGATCGTAGAGCAGGGACCAACCACCGAGATTTTCGACAATCCGCAGCACCCCTATACCATCAAACTGCTGAGTGCGGAGCCGACGGGCCAACCTGATCCCGTACCAGCAGATGCGCCAGAGATTGTGAGCACCGAACATCTCAAGGTGTGGTTTCCGATCCAGCAAGGTTTGCTGCGGCGGACTGTGGGCCATGTGAAAGCGGTGAATGATGCGACGATATCTGTCCGTGCAGGCGAAACGCTGGGCATAGTGGGCGAAAGCGGCTCGGGCAAAACCACGATGGCGCTTGCCATCATGCGATTGATTGCCTCCGAAGGGGGCATCACCTTTATGGATCAGGACGTGCGCCAGTGGTCTACCCGGCAATTGCGCCGCCTACGCTCGGAAATGCAAATTGTGTTTCAAGACCCCTTCGGGTCGCTCTCCCCGCGCATGACCTGCTTTCAGATCATATCTGAAGGGCTCGGCATTCACGGTGTCGATAAAGGCACGGATCAACGCGTTCTGGTCCACGAGGTAATGGTCGAAGTTGGTCTCGACCCCGGAACGATGGACCGCTATCCGCACGAGTTTTCCGGTGGCCAGAGGCAGCGTATCGCGATTGCGCGCGCTATGGTCCTACGTCCAAAGCTCTTGGTTCTGGATGAGCCTACATCAGCTCTCGATATGACGGTGCAAGTTCAGATTGTTGAGCTGCTGCGCGATCTGCAGGTAAAATACGGGCTGGCGTACCTGTTCATCAGTCACGACCTCAAAGTGGTGCGCGCGATGTCGCACAAAGTTATGGTGATGAAGCGTGGGGATGTGGTTGAATATGGCGATGCGGCTGATCTTTATGAGCGGCCCAAGTCGGATTATACGCGAACGCTTTTGCAAGCCGCGACCTGACACACCGCCCGCGCATGTGTTGATCTATATCATTTAGACCGGCGACATTTTGCGCCAAGTTGTAGCTATGACAGACAGACCTCTTAGTGCGCCCCAATTGCGTAAGCCCACCGCTGCCGACTTTCGCCAAAGCTTCGCGGCAGGACTGCGCGACTTTGCGGCTGCGCCTCTGACTGACCTGTTTTTCGCAAGCTTTTTCGTGATCGCAGGGCTCATCATGGCGGCCGTCACCTATGTCACTGGCACGACTTACTGGCTGGTGTTGGCCGTGATGGGATTTCCGTTGATCGGAGCACTGGCCGCACTGGGTTTTTATGAGGTCAGCCGCCGCCGTAACACCACCGAACCTTTACATCTGTCGGCCATTACTTCGGTGGTCCGTCAGCACCTTTCCGGGCAACTCCCGTGGCTTGCGGCGATCATTATCGTGACCTTCATGTTCTGGTTCTTCCTTGGTCACATGATATTCGCACTGTTTCTGGGGCTGTCTCCGATGACAAATGTGTCTTCATCACTGGGCATTTTCCTGACAAGCGAAGGGCTTTCGATGCTGGCTGTGGGCAGTGTGGTGGGCGCGGTCTTTGCGCTGCTTGTTTTCTCAATCAGTGTGATCGGAATGCCGATGCTGCTGGATCGTGATATTGATTTTGTCACGGCCATGCTGTCGTCAATTTCTGCGGTTAAGTCCGCACCGATACTGTTTCTGTGCTGGGGGGTATTGATAGCGGGCATCACACTGATTGCGATGTTGCCCGCTTTTCTTGGTTTGTTTGTTGCCATGCCTGTGCTGGGGCATGCAACCTGGCATCTTTACCGTGCTGTCAGCACGCCTGCCTAAGCGCTTAGCAGGCCGGCAATCATAGCGGCGAGGGCAACCACGTGGATAAGCATGATTGCTTTATCCCGCCACAGCACGCCCACAGCAAACCAGCCAACCAGTCCGATCAGGAACAGATAGATGTTAAGCGGGGTAAGCCCGAATGCAGTCGCCGAATATCCCATGATCTGAACGATTGACGCAGCCCATTTGAGTACATTCACGCGTTGGGTACGGATCAATGTGAAAAGATCGCTCACTGAGTAACGCAGGGGAGCTTGAAGTGTTGGCATGATGGCTCTCACAATTTGGAAGGGTTGATTTCGATGGTTTTGCGGGGCGCAAACCAGCGGCGACGCTTCTGCCCGTTCTTTGAGGGGACCTCACGTAGTTGCACGGTATCGGTCCTTGTCGCAGTCATGAAGGCACTTGCATATATATCTAACATGAGGTCTCCTAAGGGCTAAAGAAGTTATGCAGGTATATAGGACGTAAAGCGTGAGATTACCGAGTCATCAAAAATCACTGTATGTAAGAATTACTTAAATATGAATTGGCGGAGTCTTCCCCCATTGTCCGCTTTGCGTGCCTTTGCTGCCTTCGCAGACGTCCGCAATGTCGTTGCTGCCGGTGACGCGTTGGGCGTGAGTCATGCCGCGATAAGCCAGCAATTGCGCGTTCTTGAATCGCATCTGGATACCTCTCTGCTGGATCGGTCCGGTCGTAGCCTTGAGTTGACGCTGGCAGGAGAGAAGCTGGCACAGGCGTTGCAACTGGGCTTTGGTGCGATGATCGACGCGGTTGAGGATATCACGGGACAGCACGAAAAACGCCCCGTTCATATTTCTGCAACGCCAACCTTCGCGGCTTCGTGGCTTATGCCGCGATTGCCGAAATTTCGCGCAGATTATCCGCAAGTGGATATCATGATTGATCCCTCGCCCAAGCTTGTGATGCTGGGCTCTGATGGGATCGATATCGCGATCCGCTATGGCACAGGCCCTTGGCCGGGGGTGGAGGCAGAGATGCTGGTGCAGTCGCCGATGGTGGTTGTAGCGGCACCATCGCTTGTGGGCGACGCCGAGATTTCCGACATTTCTGAATTGGCGAAATTTCCGTGGTTAGAAGAGCTGGGCACCTCAGAGGCGACCAATTGGCATCGCCGCTTTGGGGTGCCACGTGCCGAGCTGGGGATGGTGCAGGTGCCGGGCAATCTGATGCTGGATGGTGCGCGTGAAGGGCAGGGCGTTGTTGTTACGGTACGTGACTTTGTGGCCAGAGATATCGATGCTGGCCGTCTGCGCGAATTCCACGTGGAAGACAAGCCGGGCGCAGGATATCACATCGTCACTAGGCCCGGCGTCCAGCGTGCGTGGGTCAAAGCTTTCGCTACATGGTTGCGCCGCGAGGCAAAAGAAGCAGCGGTCAGCCCGGGCCAATCATAAAGCAGCTGACATTGCGTGCAGCCAAACGTCGACAGGCGAGATCCGCCGTTTCCCGCGTCATACCAAGGAAGTTTGCATCAAATCCCTGAGGGCGCTTGATGACCTTGCGCAGGGTGCCGTCCAGCGTTGACATCTCTGCCAGCGCGGTCTTGAGCAATATCTTTTCTGCAGCATAGCGGCTTGGATAACGCCCGACGTTCACACCCCAGTGCCGCCCACCCGATGTAGATACCCGCGTCACGACCTCCTGCTCGACCACACGTTTCTGGCGCGTCGCCGTCTGTTTGGTCGCGTTCTTGGGCCGTATCGTGGGCCTTACAGAAGCTGTGGCAGCGGCCAGCGTAATCTTTTCTGCCGGAGCTGTTGCTGCAGGCGCTGGTGTCGTGACGGCTTCTTTCAACGCGGCGGTTATGTCGGCATTTGAGACGGTCTCGGACACACTTGCGACCAATACAGGTGCTTGCGCACCCGGGCGCAATTGCGGACGAAGGGACTTTTTCACAGCCCCGACAAGGCGGATGGTCTTGCCAGCACCGCCGGGGACAGACCCCGGATTGAGTGACTTGGTTTTTGGCGCGGCGGTTGCGACTTCTACATCGCGATAAACCGGTTTCTTTGGCTTGCGCAGTGGTGCGCGTGATGGCGCACGACGGAAACCAAGGTCCATCAACTCGGTAACCTTCGCATTGCGCGAGGCGGTGGATTTACCACCGAAAACCGTAACGATGATACGCTCGTTCCCGCGCTCAGCAGAGGCGGTGAGGTTGAAACCAGCGGCACGGGTATAGCCGGTTTTGATGCCGTCGGCCCCTTTATAGGAATTCAGGAAGCGGCGGTTCGTATGGCTGACCTTTCGCACACCGGCATCTGCTGTGATGCGGGAAAACAGGTTATAATATTGCGGAAAGTCGTAAAGCAGGTGCCGCCCCATAATAGACATGTCGTGCGCTGTGGAGAGATGGCCCGCTTCGGTCAGGCCGTGCATGTTCTTGAAGGTTGTGCGCGTCATACCCAGAGATTGCGCCATATTGTTCATGCGCCGCGCGAACCGGGCTTCGGAACCCGAGATTGCTTCGCCAATGGCCGTGGCCGCATCGTTGGCGGATTTCACAGCCGCGCCACGGATCAAGTAACGTAGTTTGATCCGCTGGCCGGCCCGCAAGCCCAGCTTGGAGGGAGGTTCAGCCGCAGCCTTCTTCGAAATTGTAACCTTGCTGTCGAGAGAGATTTCACCGCGCTCGATCGCTTGAAAAGCGACATAAAGGGTCATCATCTTGGTGAGCGATGCCGGATGGAGGCGGGTATTGGCGTTTTGGGCGTGGATTACCTTGCCCGTTCGCGCATCCATGACGTAGGCCGCGTAGGGGGCCGCCCTCGCGCTAAGTGGTACGATGACCAATAACCAGATTGCCGCAATGAAGAACGCCCCGAAACGGGCGTAGGGAAAGCGTCGCGCCTTCATGATGAACTGCCTTTGTCTGCCTCAAGACCGCCGATTATTCGACTGGCCATATTTTTATAGCCTCAGGCTAGCACAGCTGCGGATTTCGATAAACCCGCTGAATCCAGTGAATTAAACAATTCTGCGGCGGCGCTGTGTCAATATGTTGGGGGTGCAGTATGGTGCCCCACCATTGGGGCCATTGTGTCAGGAATGTGGCGGGACTTGGGCGCACTTGCCCAGATTCCTTTTTACGATTTTTGCCGCCTGTTCGCGTCAGCCGCCGGTCAGTTTTTCCATGTACGTTGGCAACGCACCAAGCTTATCCAGAGTGGTGAAGCGGTCCCTGTTTTCCGGTGCCGTGGCAAGTTCATATGCCCAAGTCAGCGCATGCGGAATGTGCACGGCCCAACCGCCTGCATCGAGTACTGGCAGAACATCAGAGGCCATGGAATTGCCCGCCATAAGCGCCTGATCCGCGCCTGTCCCATGCCGCTCAAAGATGTCGGCATAAACTGGTGGGGTCTTGTCCGAGACAATTTCGATACCGTCGAAATGGTCGCGAAGACCTGACTGCGCCAGCTTGCGTTCCTGATCCAGCAGATCACCCTTGGTGATCAGGACCAATTTGAAATCTGCCGACAGCGAAACCAACGTCTCTTCTACCTGCGGGAGCAATTCGATGGGATGGGACAGCATATCACGACCCATATCCAAAATTTGCGCAATGACGTCTGAGGGGACATTGCCGTCGGTCACTTCGATCGCGGTCTCTACCATAGAAAGCGTGAATCCTTTGATCCCGAATCCGTAATGGGGAAGGTTTCGCCGCTCTGCAGCCAGCAGGCGCTCCATCAGATTGCCCTTATCCGTGTGATCGCGCAGCAGATCGGCAAAGTTGTCTTGGGTCATCGCAAAGAACTGTTCATTCTGCCACAGCGTGTCGTCTGCATCCAATCCGATTGCCGTGATGATCGCGCTCATTTTCGTATGCCTCTTTCAAAAATAGCTTATCGGGTTATATAACGCGTCTCACGACTCACAATCGTTCACTCAAACATGCGGGAGCAGAAATGCGCCTTGATGAGATCATGATGTCAGACGGATCGGATGACGATAGCGATACCGGCCTGCTGACCAAGACGAAGCCTAAAACAAAGCGTCCGCCCTTGTATAAGGTGATGCTGTTGAATGACGATTTCACGCCGATGGAATTCGTAGTGCATGTGCTTGAGCGTTTCTTCGGTCTTAACCACGCGCAGGCGTTCGAAATCATGCTGACAGTCCACAAAAAGGGTTTGGCAGTTGTGGGGGTGTTCAGTCACGAAATTGCCGAAACGAAGGTCGCGCAGGTCATGGACTTTGCCCGCCGCCATCAGCACCCGCTGCAATGTACCATGGAAAAAGAAGAGTAAGCCGCATGACGGCCCACCCGCAAAAGAAACATGCGACGTGATTGATGCACGGTTGCAGGTGGCGCTGAACGCTGGCGGTCTTGAGCTGCCGGACGAAGGGCGAATTGCGGTTTTCAGACCGCCTGTGGATGCAGATCTTTCCGGTTTTGTGCCGGACAGATGCGACATGCTGCACGATTTCAAACCCTTTTATGACGCATGGGCCAATCGGGGCTACGATGCGCGGTATTCACCAGACGGCCCTTATGCTGCTGCGATTGTGTGCCTGCCTCGCGCCAAGGCCGAAGCGCGCCATTTGATTGCGCAGGCCTGTGAAGTGACGGACGGGCCGGTCATCATTGACGGACAGAAAACCGACGGTGTCGATTCGATCCTGAAGGAAATGAAACGGCGCGTGACGGTACAGGGGCCGATTTCCAAGGCCCACGGCAAGATGTTCTGGATCGATGCCACCGCGACAGAGTTCTTTGCGGATTGGATACGAACGCCGGAGCGGACCGAAGGCGGGTTCTGGACGGCACCTGGGGTATTCTCGGCAGATGGCGTTGATCTTGCATCCGCATTGCTGGTCGAGGCGTTGCCGGAGAAGATGAGCGGCCATGTCGCCGACCTTGGGGCCGGATGGGGCTTTCTCGCGGCGCATGTGCTGACGCGGTCCGATGTGACCCAGATGCATCTGGTAGAGGCGGGGCACCTCGCGCTTGAATGTGCCAAACGGAATGTCACAGATGAACGTGCGCGCCACTATTGGCAGGACGCTGTGGAATGGGCGCCGGATCACAAGATGGATGCCATCGTAATGAACCCGCCTTTCCACACCGGACGTGCCGCCGAGCCGCAGATCGGTCAGGCGTTTGTGGCCGCAGCGGCCCGCCTGCTTTCATCGCACGGTGATCTGTGGATGGTCGCAAACCGCCATTTGCCGTATGAGACCGAATTGAAAAAACGCTTTTCGCAGGTCAGCGAGCTGGGCGGCGATGCGCGGTTCAAACTGTTCCACGCAACACGCCCCGTACGTGCGCGGCGCCGCGGATAAAAAGAGGAAACGCCATGTCGTTCTCAGTTCAGGGCAAGACCGCGATTGTGACCGGAGCAGCCAATGGTATCGGCCTTGCTGTCGCGCGGCATCTGGCCGACAAGGGTGCAAATGTGATGTGCGCCGACGCCAACGAAAAGAAGCTGGTTGAGGAATTGGGCGATGCCCCAGAGGACGGCAATATCCGCATTTTTGCCGGTGATCTGCGTCAGCGCCTGACAATTGCCAATCTGGTGTCCGCCACGATCGATGCCTTTGATCAGGTGGATATTCTGGTCAACGCCTCCCGCCAGCTCGTTCTCACTGACGCGCTTGAGGTAGAGGACGATTCTGTTCGAACGCTTTTGGATCAGAACTTGATGACGGCGCTGCAACTTACCCAATACGTGGCCAAGCGCATGATCAAACAGTCCGAAGATCAGGAAGAAGGCCAGGCCGGTACAATCATCAACTTCAGCTCTATCTCGGCCTATCACAGCCAGCCTGAGTTGATGGGCTATTCTATCGCGGCCGCCGCTGTTCAACAGATGACGCGCTCTATGGCGTTGGTGCTGGCACCACACAGGATCAGAGTGAATGCCATTTCCTTCGGCTCGGTGATGAGTGGGTCATTGCAGGCATCTGTCGCGGACAATCGGGACTGGCGTGATGACATCCGCGATCACACACCGCTTGGTCGCATCGCGTCTCCGAATGAGCTTTGTGAAGCCGTTCAGTTTCTCGCCGCTGAAAGTTCCGGCTTTATGACAGGAGAGGTCATGGTGATCGATGGCGGCCGCAGTTTGCTCGATGCAGTTACAGCGCCTGCACACTAAATTTAGGTTTACAAATGCAGTACCACTTTGCCAGCGGCCACTGATATCGCTTGAACCGAATTCTGTTTAGTTAAGCTTTTCGGCCGGGTTAGGCATGCGCGGTAGACGGATAAACGGGGCGGACAGGTGCCATCCTGACAGCCATCGCATTTAAGCGTAGGTTTAGCCCTTGACGGCACCGCGGTGCTGGCTTAGTCCACGCGCCGATGGCGTTATAGCTCAGTTGGTTAGAGCGAACGACTCATAATCGTTAGGTCCCTGGTTCAAATCCAGGTAACGCCACCATCACTTTACAATGTTTTCAGTTTGTTACGCCTGAATGGCGCTGATTTCGGCAGGCTGCCGGGATTGTCGGGCCGATATGAAGTGAAGATCAGTCGGCGGCGTGCGACCCACAGTCTCCCGTGCCTTTTCAAAGCAATGTTCCCGCAACCTGCGATTTCAAAGATCTCGGCACGATCCCGTAGGTAGAAGAGTTCTTTGCATTATATTAACGCGGCACCCTTTTTCCGTTGATAGTTACAAATGGGACGGCATTATGCGCCGATACGGACGTGTCCGGCTTGCCAGAATGTATCGCCTGCATTGACGATATCGGTCTGGTACTGTCTGATTGACCTCAGATATAAATGATCGCCCCGAAAACAGGGACGACACATTAGGGAGAAGAGTTACAAATGCTTAGAAGATCAATTTTGGGATTGGCGGGCGCGGCACTGGCCGTCACACTGACTGGCACCACAGCAATGGCGCAGGACGTTACCTTGCGGATGCACCAGTTCCTGCCACCACAGGCGAACGTGCCAAAACTGGTGCTGGACGTCTGGGCAGACAATGTCGAGGAAGCTAGTGAAGGCCGCATCAAGGTGGAGCGTTATCCCTCCATGCAGCTAGGTGGCACGCCACCTGAGCTGATGGATCAGGCGATTGACGGCGTTGCAGATATTGTCTGGACCGTGGTCGGCTACACGCCGGGCCGCTATCCATCGACCGAAGTCTTCGAGCTGCCTTTCATCATGTCCAACGCACGTGCGGCATCATCGGCTTATTGGCAGATGTTTGAAAAGCACATGAAGGACACAGAGTTCAAAGATGTGCACATTCTTGGCACATGGGTTCATGGCCCAGGCATGATCCACACCAACAAAGAGGTCAAAACACCTTCTGACATGGAAGGGCTCAAGATTCGTGGCGGCTCACGGCTGGTTAACTCCCTGCTTGAGAAAACAGGCGCGACCCCGGTCGGCATGCCGGTTCCTGCGATTCCCGAAGGTCTCTCAAAGGGTGTCATCGACGGCACGACTATTCCTTGGGAAGTTACCGCTGCTCTGAAAGTGCCTGAGCTGGTGTCGAACCACACAGAATTCGAAGGCAATGCGCTTTACGTTCTGACCTTTGTGCTGGCGATGAACAAAGACCGTTACGAAGGGCTTCCTGACGATCTGAAAAAAGTGATCGACGATAATTCCGGTCTGGAATTCTCTATCTTTGCCGGTGGTACACAGTCAGACAGCGATGGCCCTGCACGCCAGCTTGCCGTTGATCGTGGCAACAGCATTGTCACTGTATCAGGCGATGATGTTCAGGCGTGGCGCGATGCGGCGCAGCCGATCTATGACGAATGGGTCGCTGACATGGAGACGAAAGGCATCGACGGTCAAGCTCTGATCGACGAAGCACGTTCGCTGATGGAAGCCTACGACAAGTAAGCATCTTCGAAATGTTTCTGACCTGCGGCAGTCCCTTGTGATTGCCGCAGGTTTGGCACGAACTGCGAAAGAAATTCATGCACCGCGCTGTCCAGTCCCTCGCTCGCCTGACCGCATTGGTTGGCGGTATTGTCCTTGTCATTCTGATTGTTTTGACGACCCTTTCCATCATTGGGCGGTCGGTGAACAAACTGCTTCACGGTGACTTCTTCAGCCAATCTTTAACTGGGCTGTCTCAATGGCTTCTCGATTTGGGCGTGGGTGAGATCAACGGCAGCTACGAACTCCTCGAGGCGGGCGTTGCTTTTGCCATTTTCTCTTTTCTGCCGGTCACGCAACTTTATGGTGCACATGCTACCGTTGATGTGTTCACCTCGTTTCTGCCCGCACGGGCAAACAGGTTTATCGCAGGTTTTTGGGAAGTCGTGCTCGCCGCCGTGATCCTTTTGATCGTGATACAACTTTACGGCGGCATGGAACGGTATATCCGCAACGGCCAGACCACTCTGTTCCTGCAGTTTCCGGTCTGGTGGGCCTATGCCGCCAGTTTTGCGGCCGGAGTGGTGGCCTGTGTCACAGCGCTTTATTGCGCTGTGATGCGTCTCGTCGAAGCCATCAGCGACCGCGACCTTCTTCCATCCGAGCACGGAGAGCACTGAAATGAGTAGCCTAGAGCTGGGCTTCTGGTCCTTTCCCGTATTGTTGTTGATGGTTTTTCTGCGTGCGCCTATCGGGCTTGCGATGCTTCTTTGCGGATTTGGCGGGTGGTACTTTGCCATGGGGGGCAACCCGACGCCCCTTTTGGCAAAAATGAAATCCGAAACCTACACGACCTTCTCGAGCTATTCGCTCAGCATCATTCCGATGTTTTTGTTGATGGGGCAGTTTGCGACCCTGTCGGGGATGTCTCAGGCCCTGTTCAAAGCGGCTGAGAACTTTCTGGGGCATCGGCGCGGCGGCGTCGCCATGGCCTCTGTCGGGGCTTGTGCGGGCTTTGGTGCGATCTGCGGATCGTCGCTGGCAACTGCGGCTACTATGTCCAAGGTCGCGCTGCCCGAGCTCAAGCGCTACGGATACTCCGGTGGCTTTTCCACCGCGACTTTGGCGGCAGGGGGCACCTTGGGGATTTTGATCCCGCCTTCGGTCATTCTGGTGATCTATGCCATCCTGACTGAACAGAACATCGCGAAGCTGTTCCTTGCGGCTTTCATCCCCGGTATCCTTGCCGCGCTTGGATACATGCTGACAATTTCCATTTACGTGCGGCTGCATCCCGACGCGGCAGGGACTCGTCCGCCAGTGCCAATGTCGGAACGGTTCCGCGCCTTGGCTGATTGTTGGCCGGTTCTGACCATCTTTGCGCTGGTCGTCGGCGGAATTTATGCGGGCTGGTTTACGCCCACCGAAGGCTCTGCCATCGGGGCCGCAGCGACTGGACTTGCCGCATTGCTCTCGGGCAGCCTGAATTGGCGCGTGTTGGGGCAAAGCCTGTTGGGCACGGCGCGCACCACGGGTATGATCTTTTTCATCGTGCTGGGCGCAGGTTTCTACAACGGTTTTCTGGCGCTGTCTGGCGTGCCGCAGTTTATGGCGGGCTGGGTGGTGGAACAGGGTTTCTCGCCCCTGTTCGTGCTTTGCGTGATCCTTGCTTTCTATCTGGTGTTCGGCTGTCTGATGGACAGTCTGTCGATGATCCTGCTGACCGTGCCGATCTTCTTTCCGGTTATCATGGCGATGGATTTCGGCATGTCGCCCGAACATGTTGCGATCTGGTTCGGTATCCTTGTCCTGATCGTCGTGGAGGTTGGGTTGATCACGCCACCTGTCGGAATGAACCTGTTCATCATCAACTCGATGGACCGCGAAACCCCGATGACCCAGACGTACCGCGCGGTCATGTACTTTGTTGGCTCTGATATCGTGCGGGTGGTTATCCTTGTCGCGTTTCCTGCGATCACACTGTTTCTTCTGCCTGACTAGAAAGGCCTGATCTTAAAGGAAGCCTTCCATGACCGAGCATCTGAACCTGAAACCCCACCGCGTCGAGCGGACCGACAGGGTGGACGGTACGGTGCTGCTGCGCTCGACCTACCAGATGGGTGCGGTTGCGCGATGCACGGGGGATTGGCTGGACCATTGGGCGAACGCCACGCCGGAGGCCGTGTTTCTGGCGGATCGATCTGGTGACGGCTGGCGTGAAGTAACTTACGCACAAGCGCAGATGCAGGTTCACGCGATTTCAAGCCATCTGCTAACCCGCGACCTTGGCCCTGACAGGCCGATCCTCGTGATCTCGGGCAACAGTGTCGAGCATGGATTGCTTATGCTTGCGGCACAGTATGTCGGCATCCCCGTCGTTCCCGTAGCGGAGCAGTACGCGCTGATCCCTGCCGCACATCCGCGACTGATATATGCAGCTGGGCTCGTGCGGCCCGGAATGGTGTTTGCGCAAGATGCGGCGCAATATCGCGATGCGCTGTCCCTGGATGTCTTTGACGGAATCGAGGTTCTAAGCGCAGCGCCTGCGCAGGCAGGGCAAACCGCATTTGCGGATATGCTGTCACCGACAGGCACCGATATTTCTACTGCCGCTGCGGCGGTCGGACCCGAGACCCTTGCCAAGATCCTGCTGACGTCAGGCTCCACCTCTGATCCCAAAGGTGTGCTGACCACCCAGAAAATGCTGACCTCAAATCAGGCACAGATCGCAGGATGCCTGCCGTTTCTGGCGGATCGCCCCCCCCGTGTTGTTGATTGGCTCCCGTGGAACCATGTCTTTGGGGGTTCGCACAACTTTAACATGATGCTGGCGAACGGCGGTGCGCTATATCTGGATGATGGCAAACCGGCACCGGGCCTTTTTGATCGCACGCTTGAAAACCTGTCGATGATCTCGGGCACAATCAGTTTCAATGTGCCCATCGGGTTCGCCCAACTGGTGCAGGCGCTTGAGCGGGATGCCGCTCTGCGGGAAACCTACTTCGCCGAGCTTGATATGATTTTCTATGCGGGTGCCTCATTGCCGCAGGAGACATGGGCCGCGCTGGAACGGCTCGCGCGCGAAACGGGGCGCCCCTTACCGCTGATTACCACATCCTGGGGTTTGACCGAAACCGCACCGGCAGCTCTGATCGGACACGCGCCTGCTAAGGGTGCAGGGATTGTCGGCGTTCCTCTGCCCGGTATTGACGTGAAACTTGTGCCAGAGAACACCGGACGGTTTGATGTACGCATCAAGGCGCGAAGTGTCATGCAGGGCTATCTGGGCAATCCCAAAAAGACCCGCGAGGCATTTGACGAGGAGGGATATTTCATCACCGGAGACGCGATGCGTTTTGTTGATGAAGCCGACGCAAATCAAGGACTGCAATTTGACGGACGTCTTTCGGAGGATTTCAAGCTCAGCACAGGTATCTGGGTACAGGCTGCCAATCTGCGTCTGGACCTGTTGGCCCGCTTTGCCCCCTTTGCGCAGGACGTGGTGATTACGGGCGCTGGTCGCGATCAGGTCGGCGCGCTAATCCTGCCCAACAAAGGAGCACTGGCCGCACAAGGTTGGGAGAGTGAAGAAAAAGACGGCATTCTTGTCTGTGCGCCGCTGCATGCCGAGCTTGAAAAACGGCTAGCTGCCCACAACACACATGCAACTGCGCGCGCCACCAAGATCGTGAACGCTCTTTGTTTGTCAGAGCCCGCTTCAATGTCGGAAGGCGAAGCAACAGCAAAAGGCAACATAAATTTCCCCCGATTTCTGGAGCGTCGCGCCGCGCTTGTCGATCTGCTTTACGATGAGCGGAGCGACCTGCGCATCGAAATCCTGCACTAAACTGCACTCCTATCCTCTGATTGTTGCGCGGCTTTGATCGAAATGCACAATGCTGCATTAGGGAGGAGCGCTCAAATGCTCACACAAGAGGCCAACGCGGCCACATACTTCGTAGATCGTCACATCAGTGAAGGGCGGACTGACAAGCTCGCGTATATTGAAGCCGGAACCGGGCGGACGCTCAGCTACGGCGACATGATGCAAGGGGCGGCCCGCGTAGCAGGTGCGCTTGAAAGGGCCGGTATTCGCCCCGAAGAACGTGCGGCTGTTTTGGTGCTGGACCAGATCGAATTTCCCCAAATTTTCTGGGGTGCGCTCAAAACCGGTGTTATCCCGATCCCGCTCAACACCTTGTTGGCGACCGGCGTCTACGACGCGATCCTACGGGACAGTCGCGCGGCAATCCTATTTGTGTCAGCCCCGCTGTGGGAGGTCGTATCAGGCGCCGTGGCAAACAATCCCTATATACGGCAGGTCGTCGTCATAGGGGAGGATATTGAGGGCACGACGCGCTTTGATGAATTCGTCAAAGATGCGCCAGAGGCCGATACTTGTGCGGTCAGCGCGGATGAAGTTGCTTTCTGGCTCTATTCCTCTGGTTCAACGGGGCAGCCAAAAGGTGTGGCGCACGTACATTCGGCGTTGCAAGCGACATCTGATACCTATGGGGCGCAGATTTTGGGCATTTCTGAGGATGATGTCGTTCTGTCTGCGGCCAAGTTCTTTTTTGCCTATGGCCTAGGGAACGCCATGACGTTCCCGCAGTCGGTTGGCGCAACGACGGTTCTTTTTGCAGGGCGCCCGACACCCGTCGATATGCTTGAGACGATTGCAGCACATCAACCCACGTTGTTTTGCGGCGTGCCCACTCTCTTTGCCGCGATGGTTGCGCAAATAGATCAGACCGGTATGCCAGATCATCGTCTGCGCCTTTGCATTTCTGCCGGAGAGGCCTTGCCGCATGATGTCGGGACGCGTTGGGAAAAACATGTTGGCGTCGAAATTCTTGACGGTGTCGGCTCGACCGAGATGCTGCATATTTTCCTGAGCAACCGGGCGGGCGAGACCCTTTATGGCACATCCGGCACCGCTGTTCCGGGCTACGATCTGCGACTGGTCAACGAAAAGGGCGAAGATGTGGGCGAAGGTGAGGTCGGCGAGCTGCTGGTCAACGGCGCGTCTGCGGCGAGTTGCTATTGGAACCAGCGCGAGAAAAGCCGCCATACATTCGAAGGGGTCTGGACCCGTACCGGAGACAAGTATGAACGGCGCGCTGACGGGCGATTGGTCTACTGCGGGCGTACTGATGACATGTTCAAAGTGTCGGGCATCTGGTTGTCGCCTTTCGAGGTGGAAAGCGCGTTGGTGGATCATCCGCGCGTTCTTGAGGCGGCGGTGGTGGCGCATAGTGATACCGACGGGTTGGAAAAGCCCAAAGCGTTTATCGTCCTGCAATCGGGTGAAGCGGATCAGGATTTGATGGATGACTTGAAAGAACACGTGAAAACCAAAATCGGTCTTTGGAAGTACCCCCGCTGGACGGAGGTTGTCGATACTCTGCCCAAGACGGCAACAGGCAAAATCCAGAGGTTCAAGCTGAGAGAGGGCACTTCATGACCATCCAATGGACCGATACCCCAGAAAGCACTTTGCGCGCAGGCGACGTAGAGATTGAATATGCCTGTTGGGGTGCATCTCCCGACACTGCTCCGACACTGGTGCTTCTGCACGAAGGGCTCGGTTCTGTTGGGCAGTGGAAGGGTTTCCCCAGAGCGTTGGCGGAGACAACGGGTTTTGGCGTGTTCGCCTATTCACGTGCAGGGTACGGCGGGTCTGATCCAGTCTCGCTGCCACGTCCGCTCGACTACATGACACGTGAGGCGATTGAGAACCTTGGTCCGGTGTTGGATGCCGCCGGCATTCAACAGACAATACTGCTTGGCCACTCCGATGGTGCCACCATTGCTGCTATCTATGCCGGTTCTGTCGCAGACATGCGGGTACGCGGGTTGATCCTTATCGCACCGCATTTCTTTACCGAGCCGGGCGGTTTGGCAGCGATTAAGGAGGCGGGGGAGGCCTATAGTGACGGTGACCTGAAACCGCGACTTGAGAAATACCACAACCACGTCGATGTTGCCTTTTATGGCTGGCACGATGTCTGGACCGATCCGGCGTTCACCAGTTGGAATGTTGCCGATGCGATTGATCATTGGCGTATCCCGGTGCTGGCGATACAGGGTCGTGATGATGCGTATGGTACGCTCGCGCAGATTTCAGAGATTGAGGCCCGCATCTACTCGCCCGTTGAGACACTGATCCTGCCAGATTGTGGCCACGCACCTCATCTGGAGCGCGAGGCCGAGACGTTGGCGGGTGTGACCGAGTTCTGCACAAGATTGCGCCGGTTGGAGCAAGAAGTCGTTTCTCTTGATTGATCCCGACAGCGGCGGCCGCTTGCCGCCGCATGTCTATATCCCGGGCCAGACCCCGCGCCATCCAGAAAACTGGTTTGATGCGATCAAGGACAGCGTGACGCCCGATACTAAGGTAGAAGACCTGCATCAGACAGATGCGTTCAAGACAGGACTTTTATATCTGAAAGGCGGCTACTTCTGGGAATGCCACGAAGTTCTTGAAGCCGTCTGGATGCAAACGCCGCCCGCGAGTGTTGAGCGCGAAATGGTGCAGTCGCTCATTCAACTCGCCAACGCCCGCCTCAAAATTCTGATGGGCCGACCCGATGCCGCACGCAGGCTCTGTGTTATGGTCGATGAGCATTTGCAGCGCTGCATGCCGCCGCAGCCGATTCTCGGTCTTGCGACCGAAGAGGTGCGAGGCTGGCTTAACGCAGTGCGACGGGAGCTGGGCCAAGCAATTTAGGCATTATAGTACAAATAATGTGAGTTATTGGACGTCTCCGTTGCAAATCAAACCGCGCTTGGTGAAATATAGTACAACTCAATCGAATAACGCAGAGGGCTCCTCCATGACAAAAGTGATCGACTTTCAGACCGATCCATCCAAGTACCGTCATTGGAAAATCGAATATGACGGCCCGATTGCGTGGCTTTCCATGGATGTCGATGAAAAGGGCGGGTTGTTTGATGGGTACGAACTCAAGCTTAACAGCTATGACCTTGGTGTTGATATCGAGCTGGCCGATGTTGTGCAGCGAATGCGGTTCGAACACCCTGAAGTGAAGGTCGTTGTCATGCGCTCGGCCAAGGATAAGGTCTTTTGTGCAGGTGCGAATATCCGCATGCTGGGTGGCGCTGCTCACAGCCACAAGGTCAACTTTTGTAAGTTCACGAACGAGACGCGCAACACCTACGAAGCGGCATTGGCAGACAGCGGACAGAATTATATCTGCGCGATCAAGGGGGCCTGTGCAGGTGGCGGGTACGAACTGGCACTGGCGTGCAACCACCTGATGCTGACGGATGATTCGACGTCATCGGTCGCGCTGCCGGAGGTGCCGCTGCTTGCCGTTTTGCCCGGTACCGGGGGGCTGACCCGCGTCACGGATAAACGCAAAGTGCGCCGTGATCTGGCAGATGTATTCTGCTCCATTGAAGAGGGCGTGAAGGGCAAGCGCGCGCGGGACTGGAGATTGGTCGATGAAGTCTTCCCGAATTCTTCGTTTGACGAGAAAGTTGCGGAGCGGGCGCAGGAACTGGCGGCAAGCTCTGCCAAGGCTGATGTGGAGAAAGGCATCGATCTGACGCCTATCAGCCGCAGTTTTTCCGAGAATGGCGTGACCTACTCCACGGTAGAGGTCGCATTCCACCGTAAGGAAATGCGCGCAACCATCACGATCAAAGGGCCGGACGCGGCTGCCCCTGCAGATATGAATGCCTTTACGGCAGAAGGTGCCGACGCATGGATGCTGCGCTGTGCGCGTGAACTGGACGATGCGATCCTGCACCTGCGCAACAATGAAAAAGAGATGGGGCTGATCGAATTCCAGACGCAGGGTGATCCTGAATTACTGGTCGCGCATGAGGCTCTGTTGCTTGCCAACAAAGACCACTGGCTGGCCAATGAAGTGCTGCAATACTGGAAGCGCTTGCTGAAACGCATTGATATGACTTCGCGCTCGCTGGTTGCGATTGTTGAGCACGGCTCATGCTTTGCCGGACCACTGGCCGAACTGCTTTGGGCGGTCGACCGCAGCTACATGATGCTTGAGGAGTTTGACGGCGATAATCGTCATCTGGCGACCGTGACGATGACCGACGGCAACTTCGGCACCTATCCCATGAGCAATGACCTCACCCGTCTGGAAACCCGTTTCCTTGGCACGCCGGAGCAGGTGGAAAAACTGAAATCCTCCATTGGTGAGCCGCTCGAAGCCGATGCCGCTGACGAGATGGGTCTGGTCACTTACGCCTATGATGACATTGATTGGGAAGACGAAGTGCGTCTGTTCATGGAGGAACGCGCAAGCTTTAGCCCTGATGCGATGACCGGGATGGAAGCCAACCTGCGCTTTGCCGGACCAGAAACGATGGAGACCCGCATTTTTGGGCGCCTGACCGCATGGCAGAACTGGATTTTCCAACGCCCGAACGCGGTTGGCGAAGAAGGTGCGCTGCAACGCTACGGCACAGGCGTACGCGGTAAATACAACATGGAACGTGTTTAACGGGCGCGGATTTTTTTGAAAAAATCCGGCCCAAATTCTTCGAAAGAATTTGACCCCCAAGAGGAGGAAACCAATGCTTGATCTGATCAATGTAAGCTACGATACGCAAATCCCGAATAACGTGGGCTTGTCCGAAGACAAGAAGGTGTTGAAAGCGCTGGAAAAATGGCACCCCGGTTATATCAACTGGTGGAATGACCTGATCCCGCAGAACTTTCAGGAATCCATGGTCTATCTGCGCACCGCTGTCAGCGTGGATCCAAAAGGCTGGGCGAAATTCGATTATGTGAAAATGCCCGAATACCGTTGGGGTGTTCTGCTGGCACCTGCCGTCGAAGACCGCAAAATTCCGATGGGCGAACACTTGGGCGAACCTGCGTGGCAGGAAGTGCCGGGCGAATACCGCAACATGCTCAAGCGTTTGATCGTTATTCAGGGCGATACAGAGCCAGGGTCGGTCGAGCAGCAGCGGTTCCTTGGCCTCACCGCGCCGTCACTCTACGACATGCGTAACCTGTTTCAGGTAAACGTCGAGGAAGGTCGCCACCTTTGGGCGATGGTTTATCTGCTGCAAAAATACTTTGGCCGCGATGGCCGTGAAGAAGCGAACGATCTGTTGGTCCGCTCCTCAGGCGACGAAGACGCGCCGCGCATGTTGGGTGCCTTCAATGAGGAAACGCCTGATTGGCTGTCATTCTTCATGTTTACCTATTTCACCGACCGCGATGGAAAGATGCAGCTGGAAAGCCTTGCGCAGTCGGGCTTTGACCCGCTGTCGCGCACCTGCCGCTTCATGCTGACTGAAGAAGCGCACCACATGTTTGTTGGTGAAACCGGCGTGGGCCGCACCATTCAGGCCACGCTTGAGGCGATGACCAAGCACGGCATTACAGACCCATATGACATCAACAAGATCCGCGATCTGGGTGTCATCGACCTGCCTACCATCCAGAAAAAGCTGAACCTGCACTACACGCTGTCGCTTGATCTGTTCGGGCAGGAAGTATCGACCAATGCGGCCAATGCTTTCAACTACGGAATCAAGGGCCGCTATATGGAGCAGCGGATTGACGACGATCATCAGCTTAAGGATGACACCTATGCGGTGACGTCGATCAAGGACGGCAAAATCGTGACCGAAGACGTACCGGCATTGACTGCCATTAACATGCGTCTGCGCGACGACTATGTCCGTGATGCAGCTGGTGGCGTGGGCCGCTGGAACAAGCAGATCGCCAAGTCTGGTGTCGAGTTCGAACTCAAGCTGCCGCACGAGGGCTTCCACCGCCAGATTGGTGTGTTCAGCACCGTTGCAGTAGACCCCGATGGCAATATCATGTCGGCTGACGAATGGCACAAACGGCAGGATGAATGGCTGCCGACCAAAGCTGATGGCGATTATATCCAGTCGTTGATGGTACCGTGCTACGAACCGGGAAAATATGCCTCGTGGATTGCAGCGCCCAAGGTGGGCATCGACAACAAGCCGGGCGATTTTGAGTATGTGAAGTTGCATATGGCATAACGATATTGCCCTATCCGTGAAAACGGGTGGGGCAACGCTTTTCCTGCCCTTAGAGACGGAGATCAGACATGCAAGCAGAACGCACCATTGGACATGCCCCCCGCACGCAGGCTCTGGCCCGTGATCTGGAAAGTTTGCAAGGCCCCTGTGTCGGCTGCGCCGGATGTCAGGGTATCTGTCAGGCGTTGTTTGATGCAATAATGGTCCCGGACCTTATCCTGAAAGACCGCCACGCATGAACAAACCTGTCAAACAGCACCTGATCGACCCCGAGATTTGTATCCGCTGCTATACGTGCGAAAACACCTGCCCCATCGGCGCGATCGAGCATGACGACAACAACGTCGTGGTGAATGCGGATGTGTGTAATTTCTGCATGGATTGTATTCCTGTCTGTCCCACAGGGTCGATCGATGAATGGCGCGTGGTGATGGAGCCCTACACACTAGAGCAGCAGTACGAGATGGACGAGCTGCCCGAGCAGGAAGACATTGAGGCCGCTCCCGCAAATGATGATGAAGAAGTCGCCGATCCGGTTGCGGTCCTGTTGGCCGAGGCGCACAAGGGCGCCGGAGGCAAGGCCAAGGCACCTGTCTCGGCAGCCAAGCCAGTGGTGAATATGTACAATCTTGGTAAACCGGCCAAGATGACGGTGCAGGGGAACTATCCGCTGACCAAAGACCCCGATCATGATGTCCGTCATATCATTCTGGACCCCGGCGCGCTGCCGTTTCCTGTGCTTGAAGGGCAATCGGTTGGCATCATCCCGCCCGGCACCGATGCCGATGGCAACGCGCATCTGCCGCGGCTTTATTCTGTTTCAAGCCCGCGGGATGGCGAACGCGCTGGTTATCACAATATCTCGCTGACGGTTAAGCGAGAGGAGAACGGGCTCGCCTCGAATTTCCTGTGTGATCTGGAGCAGGGTGCGAGCGTCGATGTGACTGGTCCCTTTGGTGCGACCTTCCTCATGCCGTCGACCTCTGATGCGCATCTTCTGTTGATCTGCACCGGCACAGGTTCTGCGCCGATGCGGGCCTTTACCATGCAACGCCAGCGTAGCGGCGCGACAGGCGGAATGACGATGTTCTTTGGCGCACGTACCCCTGACAGCCTGCCCTATTTCGGACCGCTCAAAAAAGTGCCTGAAACGCTACTGAAACAGCACCTTGTCTTCAGCCGGATGCCGGACAGCGAAAAGGAATACGTGCAGGACCGGATGATCGCCGAGGAGGATGTCATTGCTGCGCTTTTGCAGGATGAAAAGACGCATATCTACATTTGCGGTCTGCGCGGGATGGAAGAGGGTGTAGAGAAAGCCATGACATCCATCGCTGAAAGCATCGGAGAGCAATGGACTGCCTTGCGCGATACTATGCGAGAGGATGGACGTTATCATGTGGAAACCTACTGAATGACCACGCCCTTTGTGCATCCCGTCAACGTTACATGGGGCGACTGTGATCCTGCGCGCATCGCTTATACCGCGCGGATGCCCTATTTCGCGCTGGATGCGATCAATGGATGGTGGGAAGCCCATCTGGACGGCGACGGCTGGTTCCAGATGGAGATCGACCGCAACGTAGGCACGCCCTTTGTGAAGTTGGAGATGGAATTCCACAGCCCCGTCACACCGCGGCACACGCTGCTCTGCGAGACATACCCCGTGCGGTTGGGCAATAAATCGATCACCTTTGCAGTGAAAGGTCGTCAGAATGATGTGCTTTGTTTTGATGGGCTTTTCACCTGTGTTTTCATTATCGCGGACCAATTCAAAAGCCAGAACGTCCCGGCAGAATTGCGCGCGATGATCGAACCGCTGTTGCGGGAGGCTTAGAATGGTCAAGATGCTCCGCCACGGCCCTTTCGGCCCTGTACGATGAACGCAATATCGGAAACCCAAAGGACGGATGAAAAGGGAGCGCGGTTGATTGCGCGTCTTGCGGCACGGGTTGCCGAGGCAAGGAAACAGCGTGGCCTGCCGCGTAGGGTTTTGTCGGAAATGTCCGGTGTCTCTCCACGCTACCTTGCCCAGCTTGAAGCTGGAGAGGGCAACATCTCTGTCCTGTTGCTGCAGCGCATCGCCGAGGCGCTGGACGTGCGCATTGAATTGCTACTGGCTGAGGACACTGCGCCAGATCACGATGTTCAGCGCGTCGCGGCATTGTATCGTCAGGCTCCCGCAGGTGTGCAACAACAGGTCAGTGGTATTCTGACACCGCAAAACCCGAATCTTATGCGGGCAGGACGAATTTGTCTGATCGGTTTGCGTGGAGCTGGAAAATCGACGCTGGGACAGATGGCCGGAGATGCGCTGGGTATTCCTTTTGTCGAATTGAACCGTGATATCGAAGAACTGGCGGACATGCCTTTGAATGATGTGATGTCCTTTTACGGGGATGCCGGATACCGCCGTCTGGAGGCGCAGGCCCTCGAACGTGTGAGTGCCCGCCATGACCGCGTTGTCCTTGCTGTGGCGGGCGGAATTGTGGCCGAAGAACGTACTTTTACGCATCTGCTTGAGAGGTTCCATACCGTGTGGATCAAGACCACTCCGGCCGAGCATATGCAGCGCGTACGTGCGCAGGGCGATCACCGCCCGATGCAGGGCAACCCTGCGGCGATGGCACATCTCAAAGACCTGCTGCAAGCGCGAACACCGTTTTACGCGCAGGCGGAGGGGCAGGTAGATACGTCGGACCGCGCTGTGCGCTCTTCCCTGAACGACCTGCTGGCCGTGATCGCCAAACAACGGTTTCTCGACAGGCCTTCATGATCAGACAAACGGCGCTTTTGGCGGTGCAAGACGCCTTCTGGATGCATGCGGAAACCCTTCTCTTCCATCACACAAACCCTTGGGAGCTTGACGAGGCGATGGTCGATGCGGGTTATGCCATGGGCCCTTGTGAAGCACAGGACCTTGTCGGGTTGGAGAAAGTTCTTGCCCGCCATCCTGATCGTGTGGTGCCCGTCCTACCGCGCATGGTCGCTGAGGGGCGTATGGGCAAAGGTGGTGGCGTCGGGTACTACCGCTATCCCGGTGGGGGCGGGGCTGTCATTGATCCGCTGATTGAGGACCTCATTCTGGAAGAAGCCTGGTTCGGGAAGATTGCCAGGTCCGAGATGTCGGACGCCGAGATTGTTTCATCGATGAACAGTGCCTTGCGTGACGTACTGGCTAATCTGAAGCGGGAAGGTATAACGCCTGCGAGTTTGCCCGCTATAGCGCATGAAGCCGTTCACTGCCCGTTGGATATCATCACTGACTAGACCCCAACCGATCTGGCAGATTTGCGGCAGCGCCACAGAACGCGTTGCCCCCGTTCAATGAAAAAGGGCCGCGACATGCGCGGCCCTTTGACAAGTTTCAAGCACGAAGACTTAGGTCCAAGCCATACGCGCAGGGTGGTATTCGAAGCCGATATGGTGTCCTGCGCCAACCAGACCCTCTTTGGTGTGGTTATAGAGCGAACGCCAGTATGGCTGGATCGTGACGCCTTCCTCCTGGATCATCGCTTCACCCTTCGCCATCACTTCGCGACGTTTCTCAACGTCCGCGATGGACAGAGCTTCTGCAAGCAGCGCGTCAAACTCGGCATTGGACCAGCCAAATTCGTTCCATGCTTCGCCCGAGCGGTAAGCCAGGGCCCAAATCTGGACGCCCAGAGGGCGCGCATTCCAGTTGGTGGAAGAGAACGGGTACTTTGACCAGTCGTTCCAGAAAGTAGAGCCGGGCAAGATTGTCCGCTTCACCTTGATACCCGCGTCACGCAACTGGGCTGCCACCGCGTCGGTGGTGTCCTTGCGCCAAGCATCGTCAATCGACATCAGTTCGTGCTCGAAATCAGCCATGCCAGCTTCTTCCATCAGCGCCTTGGCTCCGGCTGGGTCAACCTTGCGGGCTGGCAGTTCTGCGTACTCAGGGTGCATCGGACCAACGTGGTGGTTTTCCGCAACCAGACCTTTGCCTGCATAACCAAGCTCAAGCAGAACGGAATTGTCGACGGCCATGCTGATCGCCTGACGTACGCGCTTGTCCGCATAAGGCTGCTTGCCATCAACTTCGGCAAGCTGGTTCGGGCGGATCACGATGGTCGCCGCCGTGGCGATTGTGTTTTCTACCCAGCCGTCCAGCGTGGACATGATGTCGATGTATTCGCCTTCCATGGAATAGAATGCGTCGACCTCTTCTGCTTCGGCAGCAGCGATCCATGCCGATGGGTCTGTACCGTAATCGATGTATTCCAGACGGTCGATATACGGCCCGCCATAGACGTCCGTGCCCCACCATGTGTGGTCCGCATTCTTGACCAATACGCCTTTGACACCCACTTCGAGCGACTCTGGCAGGTAGGGACCTGTGCCGATTGGGTTGTCGAGCATTGCATCAGCGTCGAAAGAACTGTGGACGATCGCCGCAGGATAGTCCGCCATGCCGGGGATCAGCGTGATGTCTGATGCAGGCAGGTTCAGTTTGACAGTGTGTGTGTCGACAACTTCAATTGCACCGTCGATAGCTTTGCCCGAGGCTTCGTCGATCAGCGTGGCAAAACGGCCCGCCATGGAGTTGCCTTCAAGCGACTTGTCACACCAGCCGGTGATGTTGCGCGCTACGTCTTCAGCTGTGAAGTCGTCGCCGTTATTCCATTTGACGCCCTTGCGGACATTCAGTGTGTACTGTGTCGCGTCATCGTTGATTTCCCAGCTTTCGAGCAGGCCGGGTGTGAACGTACCGTCGTTTTCCCAGATCGCCAGATACTCAAGCCAACCGCGCGAGAAGTTTGCGATTTGCGACCAGTCATAGGTGCGTGGATCTTTGAGCGCGCGCACTTCCATCTGCATGCGGACGGTGCCGCCTTCTTTGTGGCCAGCGGCATGCGCTGGTGCTGCCATGCCAATCATCGAATAGGCTGTTGCCGCTGTCGCACCAAAGGCACTGGCAATTGCCAGAAATTCGCGGCGGTTGACCGGATCTTTTTTAGCCGCTTCCGCCGAATCCAAAACGGACTGTGGCAGGGGCTTACCGGTACGGGTCAAAAAACTCATTATTCTTCCTCTCTGTTGAAACGACGCATGATGCGCCGCCCATCGGTGATGCGGTGTTTGCCGCTATTATTGTTGTGCCCCGAATAGAGGCATCCACGACAGTCAAACACAGTGACGCTCAAGGTCAAGTCTGCGTCACGAAGATGTGGGCATACCGGCCTCAGTTCCGGGCCGATAAATCGGGCGTTTTGATTTTTTGCTAGGTCTTTCTCGCTGGTCCAAGCGCTTTTATGAACTTGCGGGTCTATCGGCACACCGAGTTTTTCGTCACTGCGCCGTATGGAGCCCCGCAAATGTCGGTCACGGACAAACATGCAAGGCTGACTTGTCCCTTGTTCTTGAACAAGCGCGATCTGGGGGAAAGATCGCTTTCATCCATCATTTCCGCAATATTTATTCACCAAGCCACATAGGTTGAGCAAGAATCCTGCTTGAGTAAGGCTTGTCCGAATCAACGACCCGGTTCTCACTATGCGCCAACATCCAGCCTGCTTATGGCGACGGCAGTAGCGCGAGAAAGGCCAGAAACGCGACGGCGAGCGTCATAAGCAGCAACTGCCTTCGTTCTTGCTTGCGTGTAACATCCCGCATCCAGCGGCGCAATTCCGGCATAAACCCGACAGGCGATGCTGTCTGTCCACGCGTTCGGATTGCCGCGAATGTACGAAGAACGGCCAGCACCCACATCGCGAAAACGAGAAAGCTCATCACCAGAAAAAGGATATTCATAGAAGTGTCCTTGCCTAAGTTTGCCCGAGCATTTCACGCAGGTGCTCTGACGTCCAGCTATGCCTCTGCGGCTGGCGTTGTGCAGGCAGGTATGCCACGATGCACCAGCCCTCTGCTCGCATCATTTACCCCGAGGTTTTCCCGCATGACATCACAGCCTTTCGAGCTTGAAACCTTTATGCCCTACCTGCTGAATCAGGCAGCCGAGGTCAGCTCCCTTTCGTTTCAGAAGGTTTATAAGGAACGGTATGGCATGTTGAGGACGGAGTGGCGTGTGCTGTTCCATCTGGGCCTTTACGGCCAGATGACCGCGAGCGAGATTGGAACACGGGCGCGGATGCACAAGACCAAAATCAGCCGCGCGGTGCACAAGTTGTCGCAGCGGTCATTCGTGACAGGTGTCACCGATGACAATGACCGGCGCGTCACGCATCTGACCCTCACATCACAAGGTCAGGCCGCGTATGACTATCTTTACAAGGTGGCACAGGATTACGAAGAAAAGCTGATGGCCCGACTGGATGTGCAGGAAGCCGAGGTACTGCGGCGGGCTTTGATAAAACTGACCCGCATTTAGTCCCCCATGCTTTACATGCATCCGCATAGTCGTCACCCATAGCCTATGACCGATCAAACCAAGGGATTGTTGATTACCTTCTTCGGTGTTCTGTTCGTGGTGCCGGATTCCCTGTTCGTGCGCTTGATTGAGGCAGATGCGCTGACAATAGCGTTTTGGCGGCTCGCCTTCGCAGGCGGGCTTAGTGCGTTTTGGATATTGGCGTTGCAGGGCACAGAACCGTTCCATGCAGTACTCCGAACGGGTCGCTTTGCTGTCATCTACATGATTGGGATCGGAGCGAGCGGTATCCTCTTTGTAGTAGCCGTCAGTCTGACTTCGGTGGCCAATGTTGTGTTCATTATCGCGTCGCTTCCAGTTTTCGCTTTGGTCTTTAGTCGGATATTTCTGCGAGAGCCGTTAAGCCCGCGCACCCTTTTGACCATCGCTGCTGTTGTTCCGGGGCTGGCGATTATTGCATATGGATCAGGAGAAACGGAAAATGCCAGCCTTGCAGGCGACCTCCTGGCACTGTGCGTATCGGCGCTTTTTGCGGCAAGCCTGACTGCCGCACGCCATGTGCGACCTGTCTCGATGGTGGCGGGTATGGCGATGGCATATTCTGCCGCTGCTTTGCTGGTCCTGCCTTTTGCGCATCCGCTGCTGGTTCCGGTTGAGCAGTTTCCGCTCGTGATGGCGCACGGCCTTTTCATACTGCTCAGTTCAGTCCTGCTCGCCATCGGGCCACGCTTTATCACCTCGGCCGAAGTCGGACTGCTTGTTCTGCTGGAATCCGTTCTTGCTCCGCTGCTGGCATGGGTGGTGATCGCGGAAAATCCGGGCATCTATACATTGATTGGCGGCGGCATTGTTGTCGGCGCGCTTTTTGTCTCCAACGCGGTACTGTTGCTGCGTCGCAAGAAATCTGTGGGCCGCTAGCTTTGCCGTTTTCTTAGAAATCAGCAGTCACACCTGGCAAGTTCAGGGCTTTGATCAGATCGCGCAACTCCTGACGCGCCGCCACGTTCGAGATGTTGAGCTGCTTCACACCGATGTCTTTGAGATCCAGCAGTGTCAGTCCACGGGGGAAGAGTTCTCGAAAAATCACGCGCTCGTTAAACCCGGGCGCAATGCGAAAGCCGATGCGTTTGGACAGGTTCGCGATGGCACGCTCCATCTTTTCTTTGTTCACCATACGCTGGGCACCCATACGGTTTCGCACCACAACCCAGTCAATCGGTGACAATCCGGCCTGCGCCCGCAGTTGCCGCGCGGTCCAGACCATTTCGGAATAGACAGAGGGGCCCGTGATCTTTTCGCCTGTAGGATCGATATGAGCGAGCAGATCAAAGTCGATAAAACTGTCGTTGAGCGGTGTCACCAGCGTGTCAGCCAGTGAATGCGCAACTTGGGACAACCGTGTGTGCGAGCCGGGGCAGTCGATCAGGATGAAATCATTATCCTGTTCCATCGAGGCTACGGCGGCACTCAACCGGTGGTCATAAACGTTCTCGCCCGGCTTCAGGCTACTCGCCTCGATCTCGGGGAGTTCACATAGCGACGGGCTGGGAAGCTCCAGCTTCGCGTCCTTCATGAAAGCTCTTCGATTGTCGATGTAGCGTCCGAATGTTCTTTGGCGCAGGTCCAGATCAAGTCCGCTGACGCGATGGCCCATGCGGGCCAATGCAGTGGCCACATGCATGGAAACCGTCGATTTTCCAGCGCCGCCTTTTTCGTTTCCGACGACGATAATATGCGCCATTGCCTGTTCCTTTGACCCTCTGCTTGGACCGCAGACTGTTGGTAGCCAACACTATATGTGGGGTTTGGCCGATTGGGAAGGGCAGGAATGTACAGGCCGGAATTGTGGCATCAATGCAGACGAACAGCGCATGCTCCCCCGGTCTGCTCCAATTTGCCTCAAAATTGTCACAAGTGGCCATGCAATTGTCGCAGCCATACCGCACGGAAACCACCTTGGGCGGCCATTTGTCCTTCCACGAGTGATGTCTGTCCGCGCCCCAAAAAAAGGCGAGGCTGTAACCGGTGTGAGGGTAAGATGGACGTAAAGATATACCAGATCGACCCCTTGGGTGTCTTCGGCACAACCATTGGCAATTCGACCGTATACAACGGGCCTGCGACGGCAGATGGCACTGCGACGATTACTGACATCACTGGCGGAACAAACGACGGTGCCTTTCTGGAAGACACGTCAGTCGAAACCGCAACGGCGACGACAGTTCTTAATGGAGTCAGCGATACAGCGGGTGCACCAGTATACGCCGAAGAAGTGTGGACGGTTCTGGACGCGACAACGGGCGACAGCTTTCAGGTGGTCACCTTTCGGGTCAATTCCGGACCAAATACCGGATACTACACGTTGTCCGAAGTGCCGCTTGTTGTCGGCCGCACCTATCAGGTCACTGCATATGATGAGACGCCAGATGTCGGTGCGGGCGATCCGGCTTTCTCCTATACGGACTATGTAGAATCCGATGGAATCGTCGAAGGCACGGCCGGAGATGATACAATTGATGGCAGTTACACGGGTGATCCGGGTAACGACATGGTTGACCAGTCATTCACGCCCAGTACGCCGTCAGAGTTCAACTGGTCAGACTATGCCGATGAGCAGGATTTGCGTGGTGGTGTTACACAAGACACCGGCGGCGTTAATGTTCAGGTTACCTACTCGGATGTTCAAACGACGGAACAGTTCTCTGCTGAAACCAGTGGAGGCGCGGACTCGATCTATGTCGCCCCGGGAGAGACCTTTTCCACGACATCCGCAGGTTATCTTTTCGCTGGCGGAAGTCCCGACCCTACGACAATTGCTTTCGATTTTGGTGCGGTAGCTGGTTCCGGCTTCGAAAACGAAGTAGAAAATGTCCGGTTCCGGATCAGTGATATCGACGGTCTGGTTGATGGAGCCAATAACTTCCAAGATATTGTCACGATCCGCGCTTACGATGCTGACGGCAACGAAATTGACGTTGTCATCACCGGAGGTGCGGACCATTCGGTATCCGGCAATACGATCACCGCAGCCCTGTCCAATCTGACGCCGGCAAGCGCTAATGCGTCTGCCCTGATTGAGGTAGCCGGCCCTGTAGCGCGTATCGAAGTTCTTTATGAGAACGGCGGGAACAGTCAGCAGGCTATCTATTTCTCGGATGTAGAATTCGACGCGGTTCCGGAGGGGACGTATGATAACACCATCGACGCCGGTGCAGGCAATGACCTGATTGACGGCGAGTACGGCGACGACTCCATTGAAGGCGGCGCGGGCAATGACACAATCACCGGTGGATCGGGGGCAGACACGCTTTCGGGCGGTGCGGATGATGACACACTTAACGTAAGCAGCGGAGATACCGCGCGGGGCGGTGATGGAGATGACACCTTCCTGATTGATCCCAACTATCTGAACGGCGGCAGTCTGGATATTGTGGGGGGTGAGGGTGACGAGACATCCGGCGACGTGCTTGATTTCAACGGGCAGCTTTTGGCCGGGTCTGTCGTTCTGTTGTCTGATAACCTTGCGCCGGGCGGAAAGTCTGGCACTGCAACCTTGCTGGATGGCACAACGGTCACGTTCTCAGAAATCGAGAGTATTATCTGCTTTGCAGAGCGCACAATGATCGACACACCTTTCGGTGCCCGTGCCATTGAAGAACTGCGTCCAGGTGATTTGGTTTTGACCAAAGACAGGGGCCCGCAGCCCTTGCGCTGGATCGGACAGCGGAGCGTCGCGGGTACTGGTGCCTTCGCCCCGATTGAATTCGCGCCCGGAACCGTCGGAAATTCTCATACTCTGCGGGTTTCGCCCCAACACCGCATGCTAATCGAAGACTACCGGGCATCTTTGTACTTTGGTCAGGACGAAGTGATCACGGCAGCTTCTTTCTTGGTCAACGGGTGCGGCATCACGCAGCGCGAAGTGCCCACCGTTACTTATTTCCATCTGCTGTTTGGACAGCATGAACTCATCCGTACAGCGGGCGCATGGTCAGAAAGCTATCAGCCCGGTGAATACAGCCTGCCAGGATTGCATCCGCAGACCCGTGAAGAATTGTTCACCTTGTTCCCTGAACTGCGCAGCAATCCGAATGGGTACGGGCAGGCGGCCCGTGAGGCGATCCCGCGTTATCAAGCACAGCTATTGGCAGCTTAAGAGGAACGTAAGCCTGACCGCGTTGGAAAACAAAAAAAGGCGCAGCCCGAAAGCTGCGCCTTTCCATTTTGATACAAGATCGGCTGCTTACAGCGACAGACCTGCGTACTTGTTCTTGAACTTGGACACGCGGCCACCGGTGTCCATCAGACGGCTTGTGCCGCCTGTCCACGCAGGGTGCGCGGAAGGGTCAATATCAAGCGCCAGCTGGTCGCCTTCTTTGCCCCATGTTGATTTCATTTCCACGATGGAACCGTCGGTCATTTTGACGTTGATCGTGTGGTATTCGGGATGTGTATCGGCTTTCATCGGACCTACCCTTACGCTTTTTTCGGCTTGTAGTTGGAATTCTCGACGATACGCGCGGATTTACCACGACGTGAACGCAGATAGTACAGCTTGGCGCGACGCACGCGACCGCGGCGGACCACGGTGATGCTGTCGATGTTGGTGGAGTGCAGCGGGAATACACGCTCGACACCTTCACCAAAGCTGATTTTACGCACGGTGAACGAACCGGCAATGCCTTGGCCGTTGTTACGCGCGATGCAAACGCCTTCGTAGTTCTGGACACGGGTACGCGTACCCTCTGTCACTTTAAAGCCGACGCGGACGGTGTCGCCCGCACGGAAATCAGGGATTTCCTTGGCAAGTTCGGCGATCTGTTCCGCCTCAATCTCTGCGATCAGGTTCATCTGACGCTTCTCCTATGATGCTCGTGGTATGCCACGAAGTTTTCTACGCGATCAGAGCTTCGGTCTGTCTGCCGGGTCCAGCGCACTGGCCCACCGAAGATTGCATCGTCATTCCTTGTCAGCCTTGCTTGAAACGCAAAGCACCGGAGCCGCAACAAAGCGATTCCAGTTGCGCGGTGTATAGGCAGGTTATGCGGGGCGATCAAGGGGGATGATCGCGCCATTCAGCAAAGCGTTTTGGCGCTCTTGGCGTTTGGTAACCGGGTTGATTGATCCACATCAAAGCAGGCCTCTGGCGTCTTCTCTACCTTCGGGTTGCCAACAGATTGAGACAGCTAGGGGGATTCATGGGCCGAACGGACAAAACCGAAATAGACAGCAAGGCCGCACCCAGAGTATCGCCTATCCTCGGCTTCGATCAGGGCGAATATCCCTATGCCGAAAAACTGGATCGTAATACCTATGAAGCGGAGAAATCAGCCCTTCAGGTGGAGTTGTTGAAGGTACAGCACTGGGTGCAGGAAACTGGTCAGAAGTTCGTTCTTTTGTTCGAGGGGCGCGATGCCGCGGGAAAAGGCGGTACGATCAAGCGCTTTACCGAACATCTGAACCCCCGCGCGGCGCGGGTCGTTGCGCTGAACAAACCTACAGAGGAAGAGCGCGGCCAGTGGTATTTCCAACGGTATGTAAAGCATCTACCCACTTCAGGTGAGATCGTGCTGTATGATCGGTCATGGTACAATCGCGCGGGCGTAGAGCGGGTGATGGATTTCTGCGCACCGGCAGAATACCTCGAATTCATGCGGCAGACGCCGGAGTTTGAGCGGATGCTTGTGCGCTCTGGCGTCAAGCTCTTCAAATACTGGTTTTCGGTCACGCAGGACGAACAAAAGGCGCGGTTTTCCAGCCGGGAAACCGATCCGCTAAAGCGCTGGAAGCTTTCGCCGATTGATCGTGCATCCTTGGACAAATGGGATGATTATACAGAAGCCAAGGAGGCGATGTTTTTCTATACCGATACCGCTGACGCCCCTTGGACGGTCATTCGCTCCAACGACAAAAAACGCGCGCGGCTTACCTGTATGCGGCACTTTTTGGCGCAACTGGATTACCCCGACAAAGATCACAACGTTGCATCCGTGCCTGACCCGCTCATCTGTCATCAGGCCGAAGCAGTCCTGAACAACACCGATCACATCCTTGCCTCATCTCTGCATCCGCAAAGCCGCAAGGCCTGAGTTTCTGACAATCCAACAAAGGAATATTCTATGTCACACACCCCTCATGAGCTTTCCGAAGAGTTTCCGGACCTTGCCACTGAAATGACAGCGTTGCGCCAGTCGGACAGCCATTTCGCGAAGCTCGCGGATCAGTATCACACGATCAACCGCGCCATTCACCGGGCAGAAACCGACGTGGAACCGACGAGCGACGATCACATGGTTGAAATGCGCAAAGACCGTTTGGCGCTGAAAGACGAGATTTACGCTTATGTAAAAGGTCACGCTGCTTCAGCCTAAAGGCGCAATTCGCTTAGAGTTCAGGCGTCATCACTGACGTCTGGCTCCATCAAGTCCGGCCTGCGCGCTCTGGTCAAAGCCAGACTTTGCGCCTTGCGCCATTTGGCGATCTCGCCGTGATTGCCAGACATCAGCACTGGCGGTATCTCCCGTCCTTCCCATGTGGCAGGGCGGGTGTATTGCGGATGCTCCAGCAGGCCATTTGAATGGCTTTCCTCGACCGTGCTTTCAGCGTTCCCCAACACTCCGGGAAGCAAACGCACGGTCGCGTCTATCATGGCTTGCGCAGCCAGCTCGCCCCCCGTCATCACGAAATCCCCAAGAGAGACCTCGGTGATGTCATAGTGCTCGATCACGCGTTCATCCACGCCTTCAAATCGACCACAAAGCATGGTCACTCCGGCACATTGCGCCAGATCACGTGCCATCGCCTGATCAAAGCGGCGACCGCGCGGCGACATGTAGAGAATGGGCCAACGGCCTCGCGCGCCAGCCTGTGCCGCCTCAATCGCGGGACCAACGACATCGGCGCGCAGCACCATGCCCGCACCGCCACCTGACGGGGTGTCGTCGACATTGCGGTGTTTGCCGATGCCAAAGCGGCGCAGGTCGTGGGTGTGCAACTGCCAAAGACCGTCTTGCAAGGCTTTGCCGGTCAGGCTTGCCCCCAACACACCGGGAAACAGGTCGGGAAACAGGGTGATGACGCGCGCCTGCCAAACATCGCGGTAAGCTGGTTTGGGTTGCATCAGCTCGCGCGGTTGCAGGCTGGCGGTGATCGACTGGCGACCGTGAGAGCGCGTCGGCTTCATGAAAGACCTGCCTGTGCAAGAATAGCTGTTTTGGCCGCATCGCGGCTTTCGGGGGCTGTGTGGGCGCGGTTCGCTGCAAGAAGCGCCTGTAAAACGTCCTCTGGTGGCCGTTGATTGACGGGGGCGACCCTTGTCAATGTCGCCCGTACCGACAGCGGTATATCGCACATATCCAGCAGCCGGTCGGTTGGGCCCAAGGGCAAATCGCGCGCGCCCTCCAGCGTGGCAGACCGCACAGGGGTCGGCACACGGCTGGCGATCTCTGCCGCCATTTCTTCAAGGTCTGCAGCACCGGCGTAACGCTCGCAAAAGGTGTCCAGATCAAGGGTCATGTCTGAGGATTTCACATGCTGCCAATAGGCCGAAACCAACCATGCCTGTGGCGCACGCACAGTCAGGAAGATGATGATCTCCGCTTCCGGATAAGCGCTGCGCAGTATTTCCCAATAGGCATACAGCAAAACAGGCGCTGCCGAATAATCTGCCAGATCACCGCGACCGGGAAGGTGACCACTTAGTTCTTCGGCAGAAAGGATCAGCGTGCGTCGCGGCATGCCGGGCAGTTCATTAACCATTTGTCCGAACCGCGACTGCAATTTGATCAGGGTCAGCGGATCTTGCTCGGTAGAATAGCCTCGTGCCGAAGACACAACGTCTCTAAGATGCCAACGCAAGCGCAGCGCCACGTGCTTCTTCAACGCAACACGGTTTTCACGCAGCGTTGCCTGAATGGTGGACGTTCCCGTCTTGTGAAAACCCGCATGGATGATGATGCGGCGTGGCATCAGTCCTTGGCGCTTTCACTCGATGGCAAAATGCCCAGAGGCGGATCAGCGACAATGCGACCTGCTGCCAGATCGACGGTCGGCACCGCCGCTTTGGTGAACGGCAGGAATACGGTATCGGTTTTGCCAGCGAGTTGAAGCTCAAGCAAATCGTCTGCCCCGTGGTTGTTCACGGTCTTCACCCGACCCAGCAGGATGCCCCCTGTGTCGAAGACTTCCAGCCCGACCAGATCGGCATAGTAGAATTCATCATCCGGCAGGGATGGCAGCTGGCTACGCTCTGCAAAAAGGGTGACCCCGCGGAGGGCGTCGGCGTCTTCTTTCGTCGCAACATCCGGTATGCGGGCGGCAAATCCGTTCTTGATCGGGCGCAGGATGGCAAGGGCGAACTGTTTGCTGCGGTCTTCGTTCCACAACGGGCTATAGGTTTCGATGTCCTCGGGCACGGCGCAGTAGCTTTTGACACGCAATTCGCCTCGCACACCGTAAGCGCCCGCAATGGCACCTACCTGAATAAGATCGCTCATAGTGACTGCTCCGTGATTGCAGAGGTTTGTCCGATCCGTGTGCCAGAACACACGGCGTGCCTTTTCAATTGGCCAGGGCAGGGCGCTGAGCCAGTGAAAGGAGATAGGGGCGGAATGAACGAGGGAAACATCAGCGGCTTTCGATATGCAGGCTGGCGGCACGTTTTTCCCAGCCTTTGGTTTCCAATTCGGGTGTCAGCGTATTTTCGGACGGCCAGCCCAAGCAAAGGTAAGCCACCAGCGTCCACCCTTCAGGTACATCAAGATCGGCATTCAGGCGCACGGGGTCAAGCACCGAAACCCAGCCGATCCCCAACCCAAGACTGCGCGCGGTCAACCACATCAGCGTGACAGCGCCCACAACCGAGTAACGGCGCATCTCGGGCATGGTGCCTGCACCCAACCCCGCGCCCTTGCTTGTCTCGTCGTCGCAATAGATTGCAAAATGTTCAGGTGCTTCGCGCATACCCGACAGCTTCAGCGATGCATAAAGCGCCGCTTTGTCACCGTCATATCCGGTCAGGGCCTGTTCATTTGCGGCTTGGAAATTTTCGATCGCTGCCGTGCGTGCGGTCTCTGATCTGACGTGTAGAACGCGCCATGGCTCGGACAGGCCGACAGACGGGGCCAGCGAAAAGGTGTCGAGGCACTGGCGCACCAGCGCCTCGTCCACCGGATCGGTTTTGAAATGGCGCACATCGCGACGCCATTTCATCAGATCGTGCAGCCCGGCACGGAAGTCGTCAGAGAAATCATCCATGCCGGGCAGCCTGTCTGCTTACTCTTCTGCTGCCGCTTCTTCTGCGGGCGCTTCCTCGGCTGGTGCTGCTGCGGCTTCTGCTGCAGCTGCGGCCTTGTCGGCTTTCTCCTGAACGCGCTCTTGCGCTTTCTTGCCCGGTGTACCCTTGTTCGGGTTGTTGCGCTCTGTCTTTGGCAACTCACCTGCGGCTTCGAGCATGCGACGTACACGGTCTGTTGGCTGTGCGCCTTTTGCCATCCACTCTTTTACTTTTTCAACATCCATTTTGACGCGGTCTTCGCTGTCTTTTGGCAGCAGCGGGTTATATGTGCCCAGCTTTTCGATGAAACGGCCATCGCGTGGCATACGGCTGTCGGCCGCTACGATGCGGTAAAAGGGACGCTTCTTGGAGCCACCACGGGCCAGACGGATTTTCATAGACATAATAGGTTTTCCTTTGGATTTAGCTTTGGTGCTGTTTGTGGTGCTGAATGACTTCAGCGATGATGAAGTTGAGAAACTTCTTGGCAAATTCGGGGTCCAGATTGGCCCGGTTCGCCAAATCTTCAAGCCGTGCAATTTGATCCGCTTCGCGGTTCGGGTCGGACGGGGGAAGGTCGTGTTCGGCTTTGAGTTTCCCCACAGCCTGTGTGTGTTTGAACCGCTCGCCCAGTGTATAGACAAGGATCGCATCCAGACGGTCAATGGACGCGCGGTGTTCTTTCAGAACCTCTGCGGCGAGTTTTACAGTATCGGTCATGTGGCCTCCTTCGGGTGGCGCCAGATGTGGCAGGGTGTGCCCATAACTTCGCCCTCGCGCTCGAACGTCGCGCCCAGCTTCTCGGCCAGCGCTGCAGAGCGGGTGTTGTCGGAACGGATGTAGCTGATCACACCGTCCAGTTTCAGGTGCTCGGCGCCATAGGCCCGCGCTGCGCGCGCGGCTTCGAAAGCGTACCCTTTGCCTTCGGCATGCGCGAAGAGCGTCCAGCCCAGTTCCGGTTCGTCCCATGATGGCGGATTCAGAAAACCGGTCCATCCCAGAAAGTCACCCGTCTTGCGGTCGTCGATATGCCAAAGGCCAAAACCGTAAATCGCCCAATGCCCGATGCGCGAGGCAAGACTATTAAAGCTGCCGGTCGCATCGCGTGGGCCACCGACCATATGACTGCGCTCTGTCTCATAGAAGGCGGTCAGCGTCGGCAGGTCAGATTTGCGCGGCGCGCGCAGGGTCAGCCGCTGGGTGTCGAGCACCGGAATTGGATCGGTCATAGCATTCATGCCCGCGCCTCCGGTCCGGTGTGGCGGTACACTTCAAGCACCATGCCATCGACGGTGGTAAAGTCGTCTTCTCGCGTGGCACCTAGACGCAAAGCAAGCGCCTTGGAGCGGGAATTATCGGGTGTCGTGCAGCTGACTGCGGTAGTCCAGCCCAAGGTGTTGTAGGCGAAATCGAGAGAGGCACGCGCCGCTTCCGTGGCGATGCCGCGCCCTTCGGCCTGCTCGAACACAGACCATGCGATTTCAGGCTCTGGCCAGTCATCGGGATAGAAACAGCCAACAACGCCCAACGGCTCATCCGTCACTTTATCCGCCACCATCCAGCGGCCATAGCCGCGCAGGTGCCAGTGGCCGATAATCTCGCCCAGCTTGTCAAAGGCTTGCGTGCGGGTGCAAGGGCCGCCCAGATGTTTTGTGCGGTCGCTCATGCGGAAAGCCGCAAAGGCGTCAAAGTCCGACCACACAGGGGCGCGCAGGCGCAGGCGTTCGGTCTCGACCGTAGGGATATGAAGGCTGGTGCCGTTCACTTCTTTTTACCAAAACCCGAAAGGCCCGAAGGCAGACCCATGCCGCCCCCCATACCGGGCAGCTTGCCGCCCATGGCTTTGGCCGCCGCTTCCATCGCTTTGGGATCCATCTGACCAGCCATGGCCGCCGGATCCATCCCGCCTTTGCCTATCATCCCCTTCATGGCCTGCTTGAGCATGCCACCTTTACCCATCTTGCCCATCTTCTTCATCATGTCGGACATCTGGCGGTGCATTTTCATCAGCTTGTTGAGGTCTGAAACCTCCATCCCGGCACCCTTGGCAATCCGCTTTTTGCGGCTGGCTTGCAGCAGGGCAGGGTTGGCGCGTTCTTTCTTGGTCATGGACTGGATCAGGGCGATCTGGCGCAGCAGCACTTTGTCGTCTAGACCGGCATCTTCGACCTGTTTGGCCATTTTGCCCATGCCGGGCATCATGCCCATCATACCTTGCATGCCGCCCATTTTCATCATCTGCTCAAGCTGCATCTTGAGGTCGTTCATGTTGAACTGACCCTTCGCCATGCGCTTCATCATCTTTTCGGCTTGTTCAGCCTCGATGGTTTCCTGTGCCTTTTCGACCAGCGCAACGATGTCGCCCATGCCGAGGATACGGCCCGCAATACGCTCGGGCTCGAACGTCTCAAGCGCGTCCATCTTTTCGCCAAGGCCGACGAATTTGATCGGCTTGCCGGTCACTGCACGCATTGACAGCGCCGCACCACCGCGCCCGTCACCGTCCATCCGCGTGAGGACCACGCCGGAGATGCCGATGCGTTCGTCGAAGTTCTCGGCCGTATGTACAGCATCCTGACCGGTCAGACCATCGACCACCAACAGGGTTTCGCGCGGTGTCACCACATCGCGAACGGCTTCGACCTGCTGCATCAATTCTTCGTCGATCGAAAGGCGACCGGCGGTGTCGAGCATATAAACATCGTAGCCACCAAGGCCCGCTTGAGTCTTGGCGCGCTTGGTGATGGCAACGGGATCTTCGCCCTTAATGATGGGCAGGGTGTCGACACCGATTTGCACACCAAGGATCGCCAACTGCTCCATCGCGGCTGGGCGGTTCACGTCGAGCGAGGCCATGAGCACGCGCTTGCCGTCCCGTTCTTTCAGGCGCTTTGCGAGCTTGGCTGTGGTTGTCGTCTTACCGCCACCCTGCAGGCCGACCATCAGGATCGGCGCGGGCGGGTTGTCTACTTTCAGCGCGCCCGGCTCGCCTTCGCCGCTCAACACATCAATCAGTGCATCATGCACGATTTTGACGACCTGCTGGCCCGGTGTGATGGATTTGGTAACCGCTTGACCGGTGGCTTTGTCCTGCACCGCTTTGACAAAATCGCGGGCTACGGGAAGGGAGACGTCAGCCTCAAGCAGGGCAACGCGCACTTCGCGCAGGGCGGTTTTTACGTCCTCTTCGGACAGCGCGCCTTGCTTTGTCAGGCGGTCAAAGACGCCGGACAGGCGTTCGCTGAGGTTCTCAAACATGGGCAGGTGCCCCTCTCTGGTCGGTTGCGGGTTGGCTCCAATGTAGGAACACCCGCGAAAATGCACAAATGTCTGATCCTTATGCGAAAGGAACAAACGAAGTTTGCCCCAGTGGGCGCAACGCGCTGACTGGGGGCGATCCCTGCCTCATGGCAAAGGGACCGGAAGGCCTTGCTTCCGGGATTTAGGTGCGTTTAGGCCGTGGCGGGCGTTGAGTCAAGCCAGCGGTTTATGGCGTCTGCTGCGCGCGAGGCACCGCGCCCGCTGGAATAGACGATCGTCAGCGGATGGGTGCCTTCATCCATACCGCCATTGATGATCAGGGCCGCGCGGTGTGTGTTGTTGTCGCTTGAGCGGGAGGTCTCGACAATGGCGCGGTCAAGGTATCGCATTTCCCAAGTGAGGCTATTGTCGCGGAGCCATCCACGGCGGCGCAACAGCACCTTCTGCGCGGAACGGTCGAGGATTAGCTGGGTGCGACGGACAAAGATCATATTGAACCCGATGGCGATACCAAGACCGGCGGCGACAAAAACAAAACCCATCAGAGGTTCCGCGCTGACAGCAAAGAGACCGATTGCCATGAAGGTCAGACCGAAAACAGACAGAAAAACCGCCAGCCAGACTGGATTATTCTCTATCACCAGTTGGTCGGGTGAATTGTGGGTAATCTTCATCGTGTGCCCCTCTTGCACTAGAACCAGCGTATATGGGGCCGATGATGTCGGACAAGAGATCGTCGGGTATGCTGGCGGCGCTTCAGCATTGTATTTCTGAACATAAGGGGCAAAGTGGGCCGCAGTTGTTCGCAAGTGCACAAAGCCGGAAGACACACATGGAAAACTGGGACGAAGTGAGAACCGCCTTTCAGGTGGCGCGGTTGGGGACGGTCAGCGGTGCTGCTGATGCCTTGGGCGTGCACCATGCAACCGTGATCCGCCATATCGACGCGCTTGAAAAGCAACTGGGCGTCAAACTGTTTCAACGGCACGCACGGGGCTACACGGCCACAGAGGCGGGTGAGGACCTTTTGCGGGTGGCGCAGGCGACGGATGACCAGTTTGCGCAGCTTGCCGGTCGGATCAAAGGGCGCGGAGCGGATGTATCTGGCGATCTTGTTGTGACCTCGCTGGTGTCACTGGCCCCGCGCATCGCGCCGGTGCTGGCTGCGTTCCAGCGGCTGCATAAGGATGTTCTAGTCCGCTATGTCACTGCCGAACGCGTGCTCCGCCTTGAATATGGTGAAGCGCATGTGGCGATCCGTGCAGGTGCCGCGCCATCAGAGCCGGATAATGTTGTGCAGCCCTTATTGCGGCTGCAGATCGGTGCCTATGCCAGCAAGGCATATGTCGATGAATGTGGTGTCCCCTCGGGCCCTGATGATTATGCCAAGCACCGCTTTGTCGGGCCAGCTGACCCTGAATCACGTGCCCCACATCACGTGTGGCTGCGCAATAATGTGCCTGATAGCTCCGTCACCTTCCGCTGCGCTGACAACGGCGGATCGGTTGCGGCGATCAAAGCGGGGGCGGGCATCGGTTTCCTGTCCGCTCAGGACGCACGCCAGTCGGACGACATCGTCGAGATACACGCCCCGCGCACAGAATGGGAAGCACCGCTGTGGCTTGTCACTCACATGGATCTGCACAGAACCACCAAAGTGCAGACCCTTCTGCAATTCCTGAAAGACCACCTGCGCGAGGATACTCTATGACCGCAGGCACACAGGGCCATCTGGCGATGCTGGCCTTTTCCGCGCTTGTGGCGGGATCGTTTTCGCTCGGCGGCCTAATGGCGAACGAGATTGATCCGGCTGCTTTTACGGCGGTGCGTTTTTGTATAGCGGCTGTTTTTGTTTTTATCCTTGCGCAAATGCGGGGCGGATTTGCACCGCGGAGTTTCGCCGCACCTTGGCGCTACGGGGTGCTGGGTGGTTTGTTCGGTATCTATTTCGTCTTGATGTTCGAAGGATTGAAGACCGCCCCGCCAGTGAGCGCCGCGGCTGTCTTTACGCTCGTGCCATTGATGGCTGCGGGGTTTGCGTGGCTCCTGCTTCGGCAGGTGTTGACACCACGCATGGCGCTCGCGTTGGCCATCGGCGGAGCAGGTGCGCTTTGGGTGATCTTTCGAGGCGATCTGGGCGCACTGCTTGCTTTTGATATTGGCCGCGGGGAGGCGATATACTTTATCGGATGCGTCAGCCATGCGATTTACACGCCCATGGTGCGGCGACTGAATCGGGGCGAAACTGCTGTTACTTTCACATTCGGCACCACGGTTGCCGGTGGCGTTCTGCTGTTGGTCTATGCTTGGCCACAGTTGAGTGTGATCGACTGGAGCAACCTGTCCGGGGTGGTCTGGATCACACTCTTTTATACGGCTTTCTTTGCGACCGCATGTACGGTCGTGCTGTTGCAATTCGCGACGCTGCGCCTGCCCTCGGCAAAAGTGATGGCCTATACGTATTTGACACCATCCTGGGTGATCGTCTGGGAGGTCGTGCTGGGCAATGGAGTGCCGCCTCTTGTGGCATCGGGCGGTGTGGTTCTGACGATTATCGCGTTGTTCTTATTGCTGCGCGATGATGCAGCGCCAAAAAATTAATCATTGTCGGGAACCTATTGGAGACATGCGACGTTATGTCATGAGCAATATATGAAGACCCTTCGCGTCGTGGATCGCGCCGCTTTGGAATTGTGTATGCGTCAAAAAGAGACCGTTGGCGGGTTCAGGCCCGTCAGACCTAACAGACCAAAGGAGACTATCATGCGCGGTATTATTTACCTTGTCGGACTTGTTGTTATCGTTCTGGCGATCGTTCAATTCGTCCTGTGACATCATTTCAGGGTTGATCCCCACCATTAAAAAGACGGCATCTGGTCTCAGGTGTCGTCTTTTTCATGTTGTGAGAGACCTTCTGGCAATTCTTGCGCCAGGAACCTCTCGAAAGCATCCAGATTGACCGGTTCGAACTGCCCGAACCCTTGCATCCATATCGATGCATCCCGCATGGCGTCCGGCTCCAGCTTGCACCATTTCACACGGCCCCGCTTCTCCTGAGAGATTAGCCCTGCGTTTGTCAGGACGCCAAGATGCTTGGATATTGCGGCCAGCGACATCTCAAACGGTTCCGCCACATCGGTCACGGCCATGTCGTCTTCCAGTAGCATCGCCAGAATTGCGCGGCGCGTGGGGTCCGCAAGGGCGGCAAAGACCTGATCAATGTTCTGCGTCATGCGCCCGTTCTACAGCGTGGAATAGCGCGGGGAAAGCTGTCAGCTGCGTGAGTGATGACTGTGTTGCGACGGGAGGCGGTGATCGTAAGCCGCAAAGGTTTCCGGTGCCACGGCAACATCACGGCGCAGCCGCTCTGGCAGATCTTTGATATGCGGCCGTTTGCGGAGATTTCTTAGCGCGCGGATTGCATCAATCAAAGCTGATACCAGTGCGTTTTTGACAATACTAAATTTTTCACGCTCATGCGGGTTGCGCTCTGCCAACGTCATTATTCCATTCCTATACTGGGTTATGAGCCAACTTGGCAGGCAGGCGCGTAAATGACAAAGACAATTGCTTGACATTATCTGTGCAAAAATCGCACATGAATCATGGTTCTTCAATTGCCGCCCTTGAATGCTTTGCGCGCCTTTGAGGCGGCGGGCAGGTACGAGAGTTTCTCCCGCGCCGCCGAAGAGTTGGGTGTAAGCCACTCGTCAATCAGCCGTCATGTCAGGGGATTGGAGGACCGGCTTGGAGTACAGTTGTTTCGGGATTTGCCGCGCGGGCTGGAATTATCCCAATATGGCGCGGCCTATCTGGCGCAGGTTTCACCTGCACTGGAAGCGATCGCATTTGCCACTGAGGGGCTGATGGAGGTGCCGCAGGGTACAGTCTGGGTGAACTCGGAAACGCTGTTTGCGACGAAATGGCTGGTGCCGCGTTTAGGAGCTTTCAAGGAGTTGCATCCCGACGTTGAGATCAGGCTCGAAGCGTCGCGCCAGCTTGCTGATGTGGCGCGGTACGAGACGGACCTTGCCATTCGTTTTGTCGGTCCGGGCGGTCGTTATGATAATTCCTCACTGATAAGTGACGCGGAATTGCATCCCTACGCTTCACCATCGCTAATCAGGACACCCCCAAGCGCCCCGCGCGATCTGCTGAATTATCCCTTGTTGCGTGACCGCACGAGCGGGACATGGAATTTATGGTTCGAGTTGGCGGGTGGCGTCGACCCTGATGAAGTCCCTGAGTTTTCTTGGCGCATGTCATCGCACCTGGAGGTGGAGGCGGCGCTAAGCGGACAGGGCGTCCTGCTGATTTCGGATGAAGTTGTGGCAGATGAGGTTGCAGCCGGCCGTTTGGTTCGACTTTCCGACGTCGGTTTTCGTGAAGGCGGGTATCACGTCCTGCACGGAGAGGGTGTCCTAAGGCGTAAAGCCGTGCGTGTATTCCATGAGTGGCTTCTGGCGGAGACCGAGGGTTGGCGCAGCGGGCAAATACGTTAATCAACCAAAGAGTTGAATAAGAAATAACACGGATCGGTGCCGATTTGGTCATCGCCTGATAGAAACTGCGCCATAATAACGCAGCAATATCAGGGAGATAGTGGCGGCTCTCGCAGAGTTGACTCTATCACGCGCCGACAGTACCTAGACCGCAGGAATTCCGATGGGGAATTGTGATGTGACCGATCCAGACCAACAGCGCCAACTCAGGGAACTGGATGAAAAGATCGAGGCTGCTAAGCGGCGGGCCGATCCGAAACCCCATCAAGAAGAACACTACTCTCAGGCGCAACTGGCCTGGCGAATGGTGATTGAGCTTGTAGCCGGTCTTGGGATTGGCTTTGGCATCGGATACGGACTTGATGTGCTGTTCGGCACGCTTCCGATATTCATGGTGCTATTTACGATGCTGGGCCTCGCGGCCGGAGTGAAGACGATGCTCCGCTCCGCGCAGGAGATCCAGGAAAAGAAAATGGCCGATGAGGCCGAGAAGATCGCGCCCGCAAGGGACGACAGAAATGAGGGAGCCTGAGATGGCGACAGAAGCACACAGCGAAGAAGGCGGGTTGGTCTTTCACCCGATGGACCAGTTTATTGTCGAGCCGTTCTTCGGCGACGGCCCCGTTGCATGGTACACGGTAACGAACGCGACGTTCTGGATGTTTCTTGCTGTTATTGCTGTGTTCGCACTGCTGGTGCTGGGCAGCTCCAAACGTTCGGTCATCCCGACGCGCATGCAGTCCGTAGCAGAGCTTGCTTATGGCTTTATCTACAAGATGGTCGAAGACATCTGCGGCAAAGAAGGGGTCAAGTACTTCCCCTATATCATGACGCTGTTCATGTTCATCGTCTGCTGTAACTTCCTTGGCCTGATCCCGACAGCCTTTACGCCGACGTCTCACTTTGCTGTCACAGTTGTACTGGCGCTCGCCGTGTTCCTTACCGTGACTATCCTGGGTTTCGTGAAAAACGGCGCGGCGTTCCTGAGCCTCTTCTGGGTGGCATCTGCACCGCTTGCGCTGCGCCCCATTCTGGCCGTGATCGAAATCATCTCGTACTTCGTACGCCCCGTTAGCCACTCCATTCGTCTGGCGGGCAACGTCATGGCGGGTCACGCGGTGATCAAGGTGTTCGCAGGTTTTGCTGCACTGACTGCCGTATCGCCTATCGCGATCCTCGGCATCACGGCGATGTACGGTCTGGAGGTCCTCGTGTCCTTCATTCAGGCTTACGTCTTTACCATTCTGACATGCGTGTACCTCAAGGACGCGCTGCATCCGCATCACTAATTCGGGCGATAACTTTAACACCCGTCCAAATACTCAACTTCCAACTTAATAGGAGAATTCTCATGGAAGGCGAACTCGCACACATCGGCGCAGGTCTGGCAGCAATCGGTTCCGGCGCAGCCGCTATCGGTGTTGGTAACGTTGCAGGCAACTACTTGGCTGGCGCTCTGCGCAACCCATCAGCCGCTGCAAGCCAGACAGCGACACTCTTCATCGGCATCGCGTTCGCAGAAGCGCTGGGGATCTTCGCGTTCCTCGTAGCTCTGCTCCTGATGTTCGCTGTTTAATACCCCAAGGTAACGACAGTCTTATGTGCGGGCAGGGGGAAACTCCTGTCCGCTTGTAAGCCCCGAATATTCAGGGTCTCGTTTCCAAGGAGAAGCCGAAATGGCAACTGAACCTATTGATATCGAAATGGCGGGCACCTGTGTGGGGCCAGATGGCTCTGCCATCGGCATGCCGCAGCTGTGCTTCGACTGGTGGGGCAACCAGATTTTCTGGCTCGTTCTGGCACTCATTGCGATCTACCTGATCCTGTCACGCGTGGCGCTGCCCCGCATCGGCGCGGTTCTGGCAGAGCGTACCGGTACCATCACCAATGATCTGGCCGCTGCCGAAGACCTGAAAGCTAAGGCGCTTGAAGCCGAAGCTGCATACGACAAAGCTCTGGTTGACGCCCGTGCGGAAGCACAGCGCATTGTTGAGCAGGCCAAGACTGAAATCAAAGCCGATCTGGATGTCGCCATCCAGAAAGCTGACGCCGAGATTGCTGCGAAATCAGCAGAATCGGAAAAAGCGATCGCCGAGATCCGTGCCTCTGCATTGGAAAACGTGACAACCGTGGCCAAAGATACGGCCAAGGAAATTGTGGCGGCGATGGGTGGCAAGGCGGATGCCAAGACAATCAATGCGGCTGTTACAGCCCGGATGAAAGGATGAATGGTATGCGTTTTACACTGACCGTCGCCCTGACCGGCTTGTTCGCGACACCCGCGCTTGCAGCGAAAGGCCCGTTCTTTTCGCTGACCAACACAGACTTCGTTGTTTTGCTGGGTCTGCTCGTCTTCATCGGCATACTTTTCTACTTCAAAGTTCCCGGCCTTTTGGGTGGGATGCTTGATAAGCGTGCCGACGATATCCGTGCCGAGCTTGAAGAAGCGCGCCGCCTGCGTGAAGAAGCACAGACTTTGCTGGCCTCATACGAGCGCAAGCAGAAAGAAGTGCAGGAGCAGGCAGACCGTATCGTCAGCAGTGCCAAGGAAGAGGCGAATGCCGCCGCTGAAAAGGCCAAGCTTGATCTGGAGAAATCCGTAACGCGCCGGATGGCAGCGGCAGCAGAGCAGATTGGCTCTGCCGAAGCTTCAGCCATCAAGGAAGTACGCGATCAAGCGGCATCCATAGCAATTGCTGCGGCACGCGATGTGATCGCCAAGCAGATGACGGCCGCACAAGGTGGTCAGCTGATCGATGACGCGATTGCACAGGTCGAAACCAAGCTGCACTAATCGTTCTGAGCACTTGTTTGAGTTAGAAAGCCCCGGTGGAAACACCGGGGCTTTTTCTTTGCCGTTTAACTATACTTTGGCGGCTACCGTTAGTTTTCGGTCTCATGCTGCAAACGTTGCTGTGCAATGCTCTCGTTTCGCGCGGCCTTTTGCTGGTCGGCAAGCGACGCCTCTATGAAATTCAGGTGCGTCTCAATTGCGTTGCGGGCACCTTGCGGGTCTCGTCCCTGTAGCGCCTCATTGATCGCGCGGTGTTGATCCAGCAGCGCTGTCCGGCTGGTGCGCTGTTTGAACATAACCTGTCTGTTATAGAATACGCCGCCACGCAAAAGCTCGTACATGGATCGCATCATGTGCAGCATCACAACGTTGTGGCTCGCCTCAATGATCGCCATGTGGAATTGCGCGTCAAGCTGAGCTTCTTCTTCAGCGTTCCGCCGTCCATGCGCATGTTCCATCTTCTCAAAGATGGCCTGTACAACGGCAAGGTCGGTATCAGATCCGAACTTTGCGGCACGTTCACCGGCGAGCCCTTCCATATCGCGTCGAAATGACAGGTAGTCGAACACTGCTTCATCGTGACGCCCGAACAGCTCTACCAAAGCGGGTGAAAAGGCGCTGCCAAGCACATCGGCGACATAGACACCTGCGCCCGGTCTGGCAGTTAGCAAGCCGTTCTCTTGCAGCTGGGAAAGAGCGTCGCGCAAAGACGGGCGGGAGACCTTCAGCCTGTCCGCAAGTTCCCGCTCCGAAGGGAGCCGCTCACCCGCCCGCAGAACACCGCGCAGGATCAACTGCTCAATCTGACGGATGACGGCAAGCGATAGCTTTTCAGGGGTAACCGGGCGAAATGGCATCTGTTTTCCTTGATTGGTCAAATCATATGACCAAAGCAGGGTCGCTGCAATATCTCGATCCGCGTCTCGCGTCGTCGTACATGTTGTAACAGTATGATATGGACCGCTTCGCCTCGTCTGTAACTTCGACACTTTCGTCATAACAAACCAGCCAATACCGCAATATCTTGTGGATAACGTGTGTTTGCAGCCTTTACCTTGTGGTGTCGGCTTGACACGATCCAGCTGGAACCCGCACTTTGTGAAACGCAGGAATCACTGGAGCCACTGTCGACGTGCGCTTTTCCAAACTCAGACTGACAGGCTTCAAAAGCTTCGTTGACCCGACCGATCTGATCATTGCTGATGGTCTGACTGGTGTTGTCGGGCCAAATGGCTGTGGCAAGTCGAACCTCTTGGAAGCGCTGCGCTGGGTGATGGGCGAGAACCGACCGACCGCAATGCGTGGCGGAGGTATGGAAGACGTTATCTTTGCTGGTGCGGCCACCCGACCTGCCCGTAATTTCGCCGAAGTTGCCCTTCATATCGACAACTCCGAACGCCTTGCGCCCGCAGGGTTCAACGATTCAGACGGGTTGGAAATTGTCCGCCGGATTACGCGGGACGTTGGCAGTGCATACAAGGCAGCAGGCAAGGACGTCCGCGCGCGGGATGTGCAGATGCTTTTCGCAGATGCCTCCACCGGTGCGCATAGTCCGGCGTTGGTCCGGCAGGGCCAAATCTCGGAGCTGATTAACGCCAAGCCTAAAAACCGCAGACGTATTCTTGAAGAAGCGGCAGGTATTTCCGGCCTTTATCAGCGGCGGCACGAGGCGGAATTGAAGCTGAACGGTGCAGAAGCGAACCTCGCGCGGGTCGACGATGTGATCGAACAACTGGCCGCCCAGCTGGCTCAGCTCGCCAGGCAGGCCCGTCAGGCGGCACGCTACCGGGAAATTGGCGATGCCCTGAGGCGCAGTGAAGGCATGTTGTTGTACCGTCGTTGGCGCGAGGCAGATGATGCACGTGCCGCAGCAGACGAGGTTTTGCGCACGCGGGTCACAGCCGCGGCGCAGGCCCAGACGTTGGTTCAGCAATGCGCCAAAGGGCGGCAAGAGGCAGAAGACGCTCTGCCGGCCCTCCGCGAAGAAGACGCGATTGCCGCCGCTGTTTTGCAGCGCCTTGTTGTGCAGCGCGACACGCTCAGCGAACAGGAAACGCGCGCGCAGCAGACAATTGAAACGCTTCAGAATCGCATTTCGCAATTGGCGCGGGATATCGAGCGTGAGGGCGGCTTGAACCGTGACGCCGGCGAAACGATTGAACGTCTGGAATGGGAGGCGACCGAGCTTTCAAAAGCAGGCGAAGGTCACGCCGATGCCCTGCAGGGCGCATCGGACACCGCCCGCGAGGCCGCAACCGTTCTGCAATCGCGTGAAGGTGATCTGGCGCAACAGACGGAGGATGTCGCCCGTCTGGCAGCAAGACACGGATCAGCCGAACGCTTGCTTGATGACAGCCGCAAGACACAATCGAAATCCGAAGCGGAAGCGGTAAAGGCGCAGGAGGCGGCGCAGGCGTCTCGAGCCGCTCTCGCGCAGGCGGCTCTTGATTTTGATGCGGCCAAGACTGCCGAGGCAGCGGCGGTTCAGGCGGCATCAGAAGCGGATGCGAACTTGCTTGCAGCAGAAGAAGCGCGCGCAGATACCCAATCCCGCGAGGCGGATGCTCGCGCGGAGCGTTCAGAGGCCGAGGGCGAGATGAACGCGCTGCGGGCCGAGGTGGCGGCTCTTGCAAAGCTGGTAGAACGTGACACCGCTGAGGGTGGCCAAATTCTTGACCGCTTGCAGGTCGAACATGGATTTGAAAAAGCGTTGGGTGCAGCGCTTGCAGATGATCTTCGTGCACCTCAGGTAGATGCCGAAGGGCCGTCAGGTTGGGCGCTGTTGCCACAATATGATAACGACCAATCATTGCCATCCGGGGTCACGCCGCTGACGTTGCATGTGTCTGTGCCAGAGGTTCTGGCCCGCCGGATGGGGCAGATTGGTCTGGTCGATCCCGATGACGGCCCGGCACTACAAGGTGCGCTCCTGCCGGGGCAACGGTTGGTTTCCCTTGAGGGGGATCTGTGGCGCTGGGACGGGTTCCGCGCGTGGGCCGAGGATGCGCCATCTGCCGCGGCCTTGCGCCTGCAACAGCTTAACCGTCTTGAAGTGCTTAAGCAGTCACTGGAGCAAGCCAACCAGCGTGCTGAGGGTGCGAGAGCGGCGCATGACACACTTACTCGCCGATTGGCAGAGCAGACAGAGGCAGACAAGCGTGCGCGAGAGGCGCGACGGGATGCTGACCGCGCGGTGGCGGACGCTGGACGTGCGCTGAGCCGCGTTGAAGCGGATCGCAATCTTGCTGAAGGCCGTCTGGAAAGCCTTGGATTGGCAGTGAAGCGCCACGAGGATGAGGCAATGGCAGCGCGTGGCCGTGTGTTGGAGGCCGAGCGCGCCTTGGCTGAATTGGGCAATCTGGAAGATGCCCGCGCCGGTATCGAGGATTTGCGCATGACCGTTGAGGCGGCGCGGATCACAATGATGTCACGCCGCTCTGCTCATGACGAATTGCGCCGCGAAGGCGAGGCGCGAATCAAACGCTCGCAGGAAGTAACCAAAGAGTTGAGCGGCTGGCGTCACCGTCTTGAGACTGCGGAGAAACGCAGTGCAGAACTGGTTGAGCGTAAAACGACCTCGGAGGCGGAACTGAAAGAAGCGGGTGCTGCTCCGGCCGAGATTGCTGCCAAGCGGGATGAGCTTGCACAGGCAATCACGACTGCGGAGGCCCGCAAGGCGCAGGCCACTGATGTTCTGTCAGCGGCAGAAGGTGCGTTGCGCGAAGCGACATTGGCCGAGCGCGAAGCAGAGCGGGAGGCATCCGAAGCCCGCGAGGCCCGCGCGCGGTCAGAAGCGCGAGCAGAAGCTGCGAAAGAAACGGTTCTGGCTGCGTCAGAGCGGATCGCGGAAGACAGCCAGCGAACGCCGAACCAGCTTTTGACAACGCTTGACGTCAATCCGGACCAGATGCCAACGGCTGAGGCGCTGGAAGCGGATGTGAACCGTCTGAAACGACAGCGGGATTCTTTGGGGGCAGTCAATCTTCGTGCCGAAGAGGATGCCAAGGAAGTCCGCGAAGAGCATGATGCGCTGGTCGCTGAGAAAGCTGATCTGGAAGAAGCGATTAAAACCCTGCGCTCGGGTATCGCCAGTTTGAACCGCGAAGGGCGCGAGCGGCTGCTTACCGCCTTCGAGCAGGTGAACTCCAACTTCTCGATGTTGTTTACGCATCTTTTTGGCGGCGGTGAGGCGAACCTTGTGATGGTCGAATCCGATGATCCCCTTGAGGCCGGCCTGGAGATTATGTGTCAGCCACCGGGAAAAAAACTGAGCACGCTAAGCCTTTTGTCGGGTGGGGAGCAAACCCTTACGGCGATGGCACTGATCTTTGCTGTATTCCTTGCCAACCCCGCACCAATTTGTGTGTTGGACGAAGTTGACGCACCACTGGACGATGCGAACGTGACGCGGTTCTGCGATCTGCTGGACGAGATGTGTCGCCAGACAGATACCCGGTTCCTGATCATCACGCACCACGCCGTGACGATGGCACGGATGGACCGCTTGTTCGGTGTCACAATGGCAGAGCAGGGCGTCAGCCAGCTGGTGTCAGTCGACCTTAAAAAGGCCGAAACGATGGTGGCCTAAGGCTATTCGGCGCGACTTTCTCGACTGGTCCGCCGGCTTTTTCCCAACTTCCGAACCCTTCTTTCAAGTGAGCCGCTTCAAAGCCCATGTCTTGCAGCGTTGCTACTGAGATGGCGGAACGCCAGCCGGATGCGCAGTGAAAGACGAACTTTTTGTCCTGTGCGAAAACGTCTTTGAAGTAGGGACTGTCTGGATCGACCCAGAATTCGAGCATGCCGCGCGGACAATGAAAACTGCCGGGTATAAAACCGGTGCGTTCACGCTCTCTTGGATCCCGCAGGTCCACGATCTGCACTTGAGGGTCGTTGACCATGGCAATGGCATCCGAGGTCTCGATCTCTTCAATACGGCTGCGGGCATCGGCAACCATCTGTGCTGCGGTCTTTTTCAGGGGCATGGGTTTTCCTGTGTTAGAGTTGAGACAAAAGTGCAGGTGTCGGCCAGCCGTCGACGGGAAGTCCCAGCCGTGCTTGTTCCGTCCGCACTGCCGCGCGGGTGCCTGCACCAAGAATGCCGTCCACTTTGCCAACGTCATGTCCAAGTGCTTGCAGTCTTGTTTGCAACGTTTTCATCTGGCTGTCATTCAAACCGGCTTGCGGCGTGCCGGCGTCAAAAACCTGAGCGCCATTCAGACGCGTGGCAAAATAGGCAGCGGTCATCACATATGTGAAACTTTGGTTCCATTCGAAATACACTCTGAAATTCGGGTAGGCGATGAACGCGGGGCCGCCGCGCCCTTGTGGGAGCAACACAGAGGCCTCAAGGGTGCTGTCTAACGCTCCATTGCGGCCTGATACGCCCATCGCTGTCCATGCGGACACAGGTTTGACGGTTTCCAAACCTGTGAGGGACCAATCGAAGTCTTGCGGGACGCTCACTTCGGCAAGCCACGGCTCACCAGCACGCCACCCCAGATGGTGCAGCATTTTGCCCCCCGACATCAGGGCATCAGGCGCAGAGGTTTTGAGCGACACGATCCCGTCGCCATCGGCGTCGACTCCATTCTCCAGAATGTCTCGAGGCAGCATCTGTACCATACCGATCTCGCCTGCCCATGCACCGGTCGTGCGGGCCGGATCAAACGCGCCCTTTTCGAACAGTTCTATTGCGGCAAGGACCTGAGGGCGAAACAATTCCGGCCGTCTGCAATCGTGCGCAAGAGTGACCAGCGCATTGGCAGTATTGAAATCTCCTTGGAATGCGCCGTAGTCCGTCTCGAACGCCCAAAACGCCAGCAGAACGCCACGGTTGACACCATATTGCTGCTCGATCCTTGTGAAGATTGTATCGTACTTCTGGGCGTTGGCGCGACCGCGATTGATGCGGTCATTCGAAATCAGCCTGCGCGAGAAGTCGATAAAGGGCAGTTGAAAGACACCTTGCCTGCGGTCTGCGTCAAGAACCGCCTGATCCCTTCTAACACCGGCAAAGAAAGACTGTGCCGTCGCGGGAGCGATTCCCGAGGCGATGGCCTCGGCCTTCAGGCTTTCGACAAAGTCGGTAAACGAACCACCACAAGTCGCAAACGCAGCAGGCGTATATGCGGCCAAAATCAGGGCCGCCGTCAAAAGTGTCTTTCGCATCGTTATCCTTTTCACCAGATTAGGCCCAGAATGCACAAACAGCCCAGAAAGAACGCCCAAGCGTGCCACAGACGGCTAACCGCCGCATCAATCGCAGGAGCACCGATGAGCTTTGGGGCGTCGGCATTCACCCAGGAAAACTCCTGCATCTTGCCATCATAAGCACGCGGTCCTGCAAGTGCTACATGAATGGCGCGGGCCATCGCCGCTTCGGGCCAGCCTGCGTTCGGGGACCGGTGCAGCGCAGCATCGGCCCGGATCGCCTGCCATTGTCGAAGAACCCGCGCAGGAATGGCAATGAACGCGGCGGTCAGGCGTGCGGGAACCCAGTTCAGCACATCATCAAGTCGTGCTGCTGCCCAACCAAACTCAGCGTAACGCGCATTTTTGTAGCCGATCATGCTGTCAGCGGTATTGACCAGCTTGTAGATTATGATGCCGGGCAGGCCGCCGAGCAGGAACCAGAAGGCCGGGGCAATGATACCATCACTCATGTTTTCTGCGGCACTCTCTATCGCGGAGCGCGCCACGGCGGGCTCGGACATCTGTGCACTATCCCGGCTTACAATCAGTGCCACGGCCCTGCGGCCTTCGCCAATCGACATACGCAGTCCCGATGCGACAGCTTGAACGTGCTGGATCAGTGATTTGTGCGCCAGCAACACTGCGACCAGAAAAATTTCGAATAATGGGCCAAGCACTGAGAGCGTCAGGCCAAAGGCCCACCCGATCAGTATAAGAGCCAAGACCAACGCCACACCTTTGGCTTTTTGACCGCGCCCGGTATTGAAACGCTTGTCGCCCTCACCGATCAACCGCCCCATCAAGACAGCGGGATGGGGTATGCGCTGCCAGATCCAGCGTGGCTCCCCCATAAGGGCATCCAGCACCAAGGCACACGTCAGTATCAACGCTGCATTCATGCGAGCGCCGCCTCAAGCTTTGGCCACCTTTCGAGATGCGGCAATCCCAGGCGAATCCAGCGCGGATTGTACGGAAAGACTCTGCTCCAGATTTGGTGTTTCGCCAGCGTGTCCCGTGTTGCCTGCGCACTCTCGACTTCATACAGACGGAAAAGGGTTGTGCCGCCAACCAATGTCGCGCTGGCATCTTTCATCAACCCATCCATTCGCTGTGCGTCCGCTTGCAAGCGCCTGCGCGTTTGCGCAGCCCAATCAAGATCACGCAGCGCGGCGGCTCCGATCTCAAGTGCGGGGCCTGCAACCGACCATGGTCCCAACATTTCTGACAGACGATTGACGAGAGCCGGATCACCGATTGCAAATCCGAGACGCAGACCCGCGAGCCCCCAGAATTTACCAAAGCTTTTGAGAACAATCGTTCCGCGCTCTGCTGCGAGGTCGATAAGCGATGCGTCGGGGGTAACGTCACAAAAGCTCTCGTCAATGACCCGCAGAGCGCCCTTAATGTCCGTGGCCCGCCACAATCGGCCATCGGGGTTGTTGGGGTGCACATGCACGGTCGCAGAGGTGTCTCCTTGTCCGATTTTCCAGCCGGCGCTAAGAAAGCTGGCCGCATGTTCATTATAGGTTGGCGTTGGGATGTCTACCTGTCGTGCGGGCGACAGTAAGGGGATATGGGCGATGGCTGACGATGCACCAGGGACTGCACGCACAGTCGCAGAAGCAGGCACCGACCAGAACGCGCGTGCAGCCCCTTCGAGAATATCTAGCGCGCCCTGGTCAGGCAGAGCGGTCCAGGCGTCATGTGAAAGATCAGGCAAAGGATAGGACACAGGATTGATGCCTGTGGACAGATCAAGCCAATCGGAACGCTTGCCGCCGAAACGGGCGATTGCGGCATCTAGGTTGCCGCCGTGATCACGCTTGCTTTGCATCCGATGAAGTATCCGCTTTTACGATTTGAGCAGTGTATTGCCTGATAGCGTAGGACATCAAAGCGGAAAATCGCCACTCTCGATAAGTCCAAGTGATCAGTTAATGTATTTTGACTGGCATTAACGCTTTATTAAGAAAATGGGCAGACGACAGAGGCTATGACCAAGCTTGTAGACATCGCCACGCAGCATGACAGCGCATCAACGACTGTGATGATCGTTGAAAGCCATGCCGAGTTGGGTACGTTGTGGCAGCGTCATCTTGAGCGTCTGGGCATGGATGTTGCGCGCGTGGCGACCCAAGATGCGGCGATTGGACTGTTGTCTGAAAAGTCTTTTGATATCATCGTATTGGATCTGATATTGGATGAGGGGTCGGCGCTCGCTGTTGCGGATTATGCCGATTACCGCCAACCGGACGCGCGGGTTGTTTTTGTCACCAACACGTCCTTCTTTTCTGACGGGTCGATCTTCAGCCATTCTGCCAATGTCCGCGCATTCCTTCCCTCGACCACACCACCTGACGATCTGGCCGCAGTGGTAGAACACTACGGATCAGACCGTCATTAAGGTTTCTACCGCCCGTGCGGGGCTGTGAAGTCGGGATCGGGGTTAATCGGGATGATTCTGTTAGGGTTAATGGTTTCGTGGCTGTAGTGGTAGTGACGGACAATGTGATCGAAGTTCACCGTCTCTGAAACTCCGTCCCACTGAAAAAGTTCGCGCGTGTAGGCCCACAGGTTCGGATAATCGATAATCCGCTTCTGATTGCATTTGAAATGAAGGTGGTAGACCTTATCGAACCGTACCAAAGTGGGGAACAGCCGCCAGTCTGCTTCTGTGATCGAATCTCCGGTAAGGTAGCGTTGACGGCTTAGGATATCTTCGAGCCAGTCGAGCGTGTCGAACAACGGCACGACAGCCTCGTCATAGGCTTCTTGTGTTGTCGCAAAACCGCAGCGGTAAACCCCGTTGTTGAATGTATCGTAAATACGATCATTCAGCGGTTCAATTTCCGCGTGAAGCTTCTCTGGCCAGAAGTCCTGTGTGTTGCCGGTTATCGAATCAAACGCCGTGTTGAACATGCGTATGATTTCCGAGCTTTCGTTCGAGACGATTGTGCCGCGTTCCTTATCCCAAAGGATCGGAACAGTGACGCGACCGGTAAAGACCGGATCGGCACGCGTGTAGATGTCACGTGCGTAGGGCAGGCCAAACAATGTGTCTCCGGTCGCGCCGTCAAAGTCCTGATCAAACGTCCAACCGTCGCCCAACATGTCGGGATGCACAACTGAGACGCTGATGTGATCTGTAAGGTCCTTTATGGCACGAAAGATCAGGGTGCGATGTGCCCATGGGCAAGCGTAGCTGACATAGAGGTGGTAGCGGCCGCTTTGCGCGGGGAACCCGCCTTCACCGCTTGGGCCGGCTGATCCGTCAGCAGTAATCCAATTGCGAAATTTAGCGGCAGAGCGTTCGAACTTTCCACCCGAAGACTTGGTGTCGTACCATTGGTCTTGCCATTTCCCGTCAACCAACAAACCCATCGTCCACTCCTTCTATTCTTTAAACCGGAACGTAGTGTTGCTGTCATAATCTGCCCATAGGTATCGCTGCGCAGCTTACCTGCACAGGCGCACAGTCGGCGCTTGTGCGACAAACCCGCAAAAAGGAAAATCTGATGCTTGCCTTTGTTCGAAAACGAACGACTTATGAGGGACCTGGGGAGGACAATCATATGGAAGCGATGCTGTCGAAAGAGATTCAGGCGGGGCTGGATGCGGCGCGGAATGAAAGTCTGCGAAAAGCGTCACGTTTGCGGCTTGAGGTGGGTGGTATTGTCTATCCGGTCTTGCGGATGTGGAAGACCGGCTTTGCGGTTACGGCCTCGGATGCTCCAACGTTGCGCGGCCTCGTCGATCTCTATGACGGGTCGGTTCACCTCTTCCAATGCCTTGTCGTCGCGTCCGAACTGGAAACAGATGAGATGCGGTACGAATTCAAGCGTGCAACAGCAGTGGCATCTGCCGCCGCTCTGGATTTTGTAAGGTCCGGCACTGCGCCCGCTGGTCTGATTACGGATAACCGCTCAGCCCTGAGCCTCTAGTCCGGCGGCGCGGTAGATCTGTCTGCCTGGACCGACTGCACAATAGCTCACGCGCGGCGGCGTGGTGTGCGTATTGATCTCGCGTTCAATCCAACGCGCATCATGCAGTTGTTTAAGCGATTGGGAGAGCGCCCTGTCAGTGATCGGCCCTAGCGCTCCTTTGACTTGAGAATAGTGTTTCGGTGTTCCGCTCACGGCCAGAACCGGCACCGTCCAACTACGCCGTAACAGGGATGTTTCGGGCGCTATGGCTTTGATCCGGTCAGCCATCGCAGCCGCTTTTTCCCCTATGGCGGTGAGCCGGTATTCAGGCCGCAAGGGATGCCCATGTCCCGGATTTCGCTCCAGCATTCCCAAATCAATCAGATGTTTCAGGCTTGCCGCGAAAGCAGTCCGGCCTGCGCCTGTATCTGCCAAAAGCGCTGCTTGCCGTGCCGGTGTCCCGCGGTGAATGCGGGCCAGTATGGTTAGCGACCACGCCCGCGAAGTAATCTTGACAAGTAAGTTTATGTCCATAAAGTATAGTTAATATATTTTAATGTCGGAGGAAAGAGCGGTGTCAGTAGTCACATTGGACGAAACGATAACTTTTGCGCTGTCAGTCAAGGATCGTCATGCCAGCGCGGCGTGGTACTCGGACATGCTGGGGTTCACTTTGAAGATGCATATTGACGAGGCTGGCTGGAGCGAGCTTGAGACGATGACGAAGGGTGTGACGATCGGCTTGGGAGAACAGGCAGAGCCCGCGCCGGGTAACGCGGTGCCTGTCTTTGGTGTGGCTGATATCACCGTGGCGCGCACAGCCCTTGAACAGGCGGGCGTACGGTTTGACGGGCCGACCGACACCATGGAAGGTATGGTCAGCCTCGCGACTTTTTATGATCCTGACGGTAACGCCTTGATGATGGCGCAAGATTTGTCGGGGGGCTGATCCTTACTGAAGGTCTGCGAATGCTTTGGCCAACCGGTCGCAAGCTTCCTGAACCTGCGAGCGCGGCGTTGCGATGTTAAAGCGCAGATAGCTTTCGCCGCCTTTGCCAAACGTTGGGCCGTGATTAACCGCGATACGCGCATCTTCCTGAACGCGTCTGGTAAACTCGTCGCGTGCCATCCCGGTATCCTCAAAATCGACCCACGCAAGATAGGTCGCTTCGAGGTTCATGGATTTCAATCCCGGGATCGCGTTCACCGCGTCGTCGAATAGGCGACGGTTGCCATCCAGATAGCTGACCAAGTCATCTACCCACGCCGCTCCTTGGGGAGAATACGCTGCCGTTGCCATGAAAAGCCCGAACGAGTTCGGCGATAATCCCAGCGCCATCATCCGCCCGCCAAATTTCGCGCGCAAGTCGGGATCTTCGATGATGACGTTGCCGGAATGACTGCCAGCGATATTGAACGTCTTGGTTGTCGCGGTCATCATCACCAACCGGTCGGTGATCCCTTCGATTTTAGCCATCGGGATGTGTGTGTTACCGGGCATAACCAGATCGTGGTGGATTTCGTCGGATACAAGGATCAGATCGTGCCGCTTGGCAAAATCTGCCACACCCTGCAATTCATCACGGGTCCAGACCCGGCCGCCGGGGTTATGCGGAGAGCAGAGGATCACCATCTTTTCGGTGCCTGTCATCTGAGCATCCCAGCTAACGAAGTCCATTTCGTAGCGGCCATCGCGCACGGGCATTTCACATTCAACGACCTTGCGACCCGCAGCGTTAATTACCTTGGCAAAGGCGTGATAGACAGGCGTGAACAGCACCACGCCGTCTCCTTCGGCGGTGAAGGCGTCGACGCACATTGCGGTGCCGTTCACCAACCCGTGTGTGGTGAAAATCCACTCAGGATCGACTTTCCAGCCATGCCGGTTTTCCATCCACCACTGGATGGCACCCAGATATTTGCTGTCATCCCCGAAATAGCCATAGACCCCATGATCGTGCATCGCCTGCACCGCATCCTGCACCACCTGCGGCGGACGGAAGTCCATGTCAGCGACCCACATCGCGATGCCTTCATCGCGTGGCACACCATAGAGCGCCTCCATCTTGTCCCATTTTGCACAATGGGTGTCGCGGCGGTCGATGATCTCGTCAAAACTCATGGGGCTGGCTCCTTTAGCTTGGGCTCAAGCTAACGTGGTGAACGCGGGCCGCAAGCCCTTGCTTGCAGTGCGCGATATCATCGCCTACATCCCTCCCATGAAACGCAACATCCTTTTGCACCCCGACCCGAGACTGAAAAAGGTTGCCACACCGGTGGCGGACCTGAGCGATGATCTGCGCCTGCTGGCGGACGACATGCTGCAGACCATGTATGAAGCGCCGGGCATCGGGCTGGCCGCTCCGCAGATCGGGATCATGGACCGTCTGATCGTCCTTGATTGCGTGAAAGAAGAGGGCGAGACGCCGCGCCCGATGGTCATGTTCAACCCCAAAGTTCTGGCTTCGTCCGATGAGGAGAACACCTATGAAGAAGGCTGTTTATCCCTGCCTGACCTCTATGCGGATGTGACCCGCCCAAAGGTTGTAGATGTCGAGTGGATGGATCGCGACGGGAAGCTGCAAACCGATACCTTCGATGGGTTGTGGGCCACCTGTGTCCAGCACGAGATTGACCACCTGGATGGCAAGCTGTTCATTGACTACCTGAAACCGCTCAAACGCCAGATGATGACTCGCAAGATGGTGAAGCTTAAACGTGAGCTGGCCCGCGCATGACGGTGCTGCCGATCCTGACATGGCCCGATGCGCGGCTGACAGAGACTTGTGCGCCGGTTGAGAAGATCACGCCCGAGATCGAAGCCCTTACTGCCGATATGCTTGAGACAATGTACGCAGCACCCGGTCGCGGTCTTGCTGCGCCGCAAGTTGGTGTCATGCAGCGGATTTTCGTGATGGATACAGGCTGGAAAGAAGGAAAGTCCGACCCGATCATTTGCATCAACCCGATGTTGCAAGAAGTAAGTGAAGAACGCCAAAGCAACGATGAAGGTTGTCTGAGTATCCCGGGTGTGATGGCGAACGTCTCCCGTCCGGCGCAGGTGCAGATGGTCTGGACCGGTCTGAATGGCGGACGCTATGTCCAGAGCTTTGACGGCTTTGCGGCCGCATGTGCGCAACATGAGCTGGATCATCTGGACGGGGTGGTCACCTTTGACCACCTTATGGCCGCTGACCGCGAGGCTCTGATGGCGGAGTATGCAGCGCAATGACGGTTCGACCGATCCTGCAATGGCCGGACAAACGCCTGCGCACAAAGGTGCCAGAGGTGTCAGAAATCACTGACGAGGTGCGCGAGATTTGGGCTGATATGGTCGACACGATGGATGCGATGCCCGGCGTGGGATTGGCCGCAACACAGATCGGTGTCATGATGCAGCTGGCTGTTGTTGATACGTCTAACGACCGCAAGCGGCGCATTCTGATGGCGAATCCACAGGTCCTTGAAGCCTCTGCAAAACCGAACGAGCACGAAGAGGCGAGCCCGTGTTTGCCCGGTGTCTCGGCCAAGATCACCCGGCCGCGTGCAGTTTCTGTCCGCTATCTGGATGAGCATGGCGTGATTTCCCGGCGTGAGTTCGTAGGACTGGAAGCTACCAGTGTGCAGCATCAGATCGACCATCTGGCAGGGCGGATGTATTTCGACCGGCTGAGCAAGACCAAGCGCGACATGCTCTTGCGCAAAGCCAAAAAGCTCGGCGGCTGACGCAGCAAGTAAGGTGGTCCCTTGGCCCACTACGAGACGGAGAAAGTCGAATGCGCATTGTTTTCATGGGAACGCCGGAATTTTCCGTCACCGTTCTGGACGCGCTGGTGGATGCCGGTCACGAGATCGCAGCGGTCTATTGCCAACCGCCCCGTCCCGCTGGACGCGGCAAAAAGGATCGACCGACCCCTGTACATGTCCGCGCCGACGCGCTGGGCCTTGAGGTGCGCCATCCGGTGTCATTGAAAACGCCGGAGGCTCAGGCGGAGTTTGCCGCGCTCAAGGCGGATATTGCTGTCGTGGTTGCTTATGGATTGATCCTGCCGCAGGCCGTGTTGGACGCACCGTCGAAAGGATGCCTGAACATTCACGCCAGCCTGTTGCCCCGCTGGCGCGGTGCGGCACCGATCCACCGGGCCATCATGGCAGGGGATAAAAAGACCGGCGTCTGCATTATGCAAATGGATGCGGGGCTTGATACCGGACCAGTATTGTTACGGCGTGAAATCGAAATCGGTGCAACCCAGACAACGGCTCAATTGCATGACGATCTATGCAGTTTGGGTGCCACGGCGATTGTAGATGCCCTCGCGCAGATCGATACTTTGACTCCGCAGCCCCAGCCGGAAGAAGGCGTGACCTATGCCGCCAAGATCGACAAGGGCGAAGCGCGGATCGACTGGGCACAGCCTGCCGCTCAGGTAGATCGGCTCATTCGCGGGCTGTCCCCGTCTCCAGGTGCATGGTTCGAAATGGACGGCACACGGATCAAAGTGCTTGGTTCCGTTTTGGCGCAAGGCAGCGGCAAACCCGGCGAGGTTCTGGATGCTGATTTGCGGGTGGCTTGCGGGAAGGGTGCGGTCCAGCTGTTGCGCTTGCAACGGGCAGGCAAGGCTGCGCAGGATACGGCAGTGTTTCAAAGCGGTGCACAGATTGCGCCCGGCACAGAACTGAACGGAGACAGCTGATGTTCCTCACCCTATTCGGTACTGTCGTGATCGCGGGTATCATCGGGTATGCGTCCGAGAAAACCGGCTGGACCCATAACGGCATTATCCAGTCGATCATAATCTGCATCGGCGGCGCATTTCTGTTCTACTTCGTGCGGATCATGTTCGGAATAGGCTTCAACTCGCCTGGAACAAACGCGATCGTGTCCTCGATCGGGGCTCTCATTATCGTACCGTTTCACTGGAGGCGATGAAGCAACCGTAGGTCGGGCTCTGCGCCACGCCTCAGCTCTTGGGCGGTGTGCTTCTGTATACGGGCAGGTTCCAGCCAAAAGCCAATGATCCGGCACGCAAGATCCAGGTAGCCGCAGCGCAGGCCAGAAGGGCAAGCGGCGTCTCCAGACCATACACTTTCGCCACCGTTGCCGTGGCAGCCCCTGCGAAAGCGGCAGTTACGTAAAGCTCACCCTGCTTGAGCACTACCGGCACATCGCCGACAACTACATCACGCATCAATCCCCCCATGCAGCCGGTAATCATGCCCATGAGGATCACTATGGTGGTCGATTGCTCCAGCGATATCGCCACACCTACGCCCGCTGCTACTGCCACTGCCAACGCAAAACTGTCCAACCAGATCAAAGCCCGCATCCGGCTTTCAAATAGGTGCGCCGTGAAAAAGATGACCAGTGACGCTGCCGCTGCAACACCCAGATAGGTTGGATTGGCGATCCAGAAGATCGGATTACGGTCCAGCAAAAGATCACGGATCGTGCCGCCACCCAGTGCGGTTAGGCTGGCGATAAAGGCAAACCCGACCAGGTCAAGCTGTGCGCGGCTCGCGACCAGCGCACCTGTAATGGCAAAGACCAGCACAGAGGCGTAATCCAGAAACGAGACGATTGTCATGGCTTGAAAGGGGCCATGCCAGCGCGGGCCAATTCGTCCGCCCGTTCGTTTTCGGGGTGGCCTGCGTGGCCTTTGACCCATTCCCATGTCACATCATGGCGTGCATTGGCGGCATCCAGACGCTGCCAAAGCTCCGCATTCTTGACGGGCTTCTTGGCCGCATTTTTCCAACCGTTTTTCTTCCAGCCGAAAATCCAGCCGGTGATGCCGTTCTTGACGTAGTTGCTGTCCGTGACAATTGTGATCTTGGTAGGCCGGTCCAAAGCTTCCAGCGCGTGGATCGCCGCCAGCAATTCCATACGGTTGTTGGTCGTCTGGGGCTCGCCGCCTTTCAGCTCGCGTTCCTTGACCACCGTGTCGCCGTCCCGCGCCTGCATGAGCGCGCCCCAGCCACCGGGGCCGGGATTGCCGGAGCAAGCGCCGTCTGTATAAGCATAGAGATTAGCCATGTGCGTCGATCACCACCCAGCCTTAGTATTGTCCCGCAAGACCTTTGCCGTATCCGGTCCAGTTGCGGTCCGGGGTGAACCCTGCGGTGCGCAGCAATCCCTCCAGCTCTTCAATAGTGTAATACTCATAAAACCGTCCCAGATTATCGCGTCCGCCATCGGTGCCGGTTTTCATACCAATGAAAAATTGTCCACCGGATTTCAGCGCTTTTTGCAACGCTGCAAGGTGGCGCGGCAGATCAGCACGCGGGGCGTGCAACAGGCTAAAGCTGGCCCAGATGCCATCGTAGGCATCCACGTCGTTGATATCGTCAAAGAAGCCCTGTCGTGCGTTGACACCCTCGATCTTGTCCGCACGCTGCACCATTTCGGCAGAGGCATCGATGGCGGTGACCTTCAATCCGGCCTCTGCGAACAGGCGTGCATAGTTGCCGGGGCCGCAGCCCAGATCGAGCACATGTGCACCTTTCGGCAAAGAGGCTACAAATTCCTGATAAATTGGCTGTTCTTCGGCTTCCTTGCGCATCATCCGATCATAATCGTCTGCCTGGGCGTCATAGACGGCTATGGTTTCAGGTTCGCTCACAGGAAAATCCCGATGCAGAGACATGCAACAACGATGATCGTGAGTTGAACGCGCAAGGCCATCCACCATGCCGGGGCAAGCTCCCAGCGGTGGAAGGCGTAGTCGAGCAAAAGCAGCCCGATAAAGCCTGTTGTCAGGTTGGTCAGGGCACTGTTTACGCCGGTGCCGGGCATGAAGAACCACCATAGGGCGGGCAGGACAGAAAGCGCATAGGCGGCCGCGGCTTGCAGACCCTGTGCCTTGGTTGCAAACCCCCAGAGAACACCCGCCATGAAGGGTAGAATGATCCCCCCGTAGCGGATCATAATGAGTTTTCCATCGGTGGTCAGGGTCGCGGGCAGGGGCCAGTCAGGCAGCGCAAAGAGGTCCAGTACAAGTAGTGCGGCCCAAAGGAACGGGATCAGACCGGCAAGGCCAAGCAAAAGGGCGGCGGGTGGAATGCGTCCCAACAACATCGCTTAGGCCCTTTCCAGTGCCAGACGCCCCGCGAGTGCGGCAAAGATTGCGGCGAAGGATCGGTTGAGCCACGCCATGACCCGCTCGGAACTCAAAAGCCGTTTGCGCGCCGCAGCGGCAAACACCCCGTAGAGAACAAAAACCACGAACGTGAGGACCATAAAGATTGCCCCCATCAGCGTCATTTCAATCGTTGCGGTGGCGGCATTGCCACTCAGGAATGGTGGGAGCAACGCGAGGAAGAAAATCGAAAGCTTGGGGTTCAGAATGTTAATCAGCGCACCACGCCGCGCGATGATCCAGCCTGCCTCAGCGCTTTTGGTGGCCGAGACGGCAAGCGCACCACCAGATCGCAGGCTTTGCCATGCGAGGTAGAGCAAGTAGGCAACACCGGCCCATTTCACGACGTTGAAAAGCACGGCAGAGGTGTGAAGAATTGCCGCCAACCCAAGGGTTGCGGCGGCCAGATGTGGCACGATCCCGAAGGTGCAGCCTAATGCGGCCCAAAGCGCGGCACGCCGACCCTGACCAAGGCCAAGCGCGAGCGTATAGATCACGCCGGTACCGGGCGCGATGACGACGACAAATGCCGTCAGTAGAAACTGGAGTAAGATCATCAGCTTAGATCCTTTCGGCTACACAGACCCGGATAATCCGTTACCAACCCGGATTTGTCCACTGTGAGGTCGGCAGTGAAGCCGCTGCTCACGTTCGCATAGACCCAACCGTCCTCCCATCGTTTGTAGGTTTGTTCGACCACGCGCATCCCAAGATCGGGACCGCTGATCATAAGCACGTCAAAGGTGCTCTCGTCCTGCGCCTTCTGCATCAGCCGTTTAATGGGGAAGGTATTGGTGACCGCCGTCCAGCCCAGATCAAGATCAACGGCTTTGGCGCTGTTCGGCACAAGGCCCGTATTGGTCTCGAACCATCCGGCGCTGGTACGGTTGAGCGTGAGCCCGGCGGCATCGCTGGTCACTTCAAGCGATTGGCAGGTAAATCCGTTATCAAGGCCGATCATATACCGTGTGTCGCCATGCCTGCCGGTGACGCGCCAGCCGCTCGGTTGTCGTGTGAATTGTGCGCGATCATAGCTGCCGTCGTGCCATTCCCAGACGATCGACAGCCGGTCCATCTCAGGCGGGCTCCCGCAGGACTCTCGGCACTTTGAATTCGACGTTTTCGACGGCCGTCTCGACCAATTCCTGCGTCATCTCGTAGCGTGCAGCGAAGGCGTCAATGACTTCATTAATCAGCACTTCGGGCGCTGAAGCACCTGCCGTGATGCCAACGGAACTGATCCCTTCAAGGCTGCGCCAGTCGATATCATCGGCGCGTTGGACGAGTTGCGCGTATTTACACCCGGCGCGTGCGCCGACTTCGACCAGCCGTTTGGAATTGGACGAATTGGGCGCGCCAACCACGAGCATTGCATCGCACTTAGGGGCCATTGCCTTGACCGCTTCCTGCCGGTTTGTGGTGGCGTAGCAGATGTCTTCCTTGTGGGGACCGATGATATCGGGAAACCGTGATTGCAGCGCGCTGACCACATCGGCGGTGTCGTCCACACTCAGCGTTGTCTGGGTCACATAAGCGAGTTTTTTGGGATCTCTGATGGTGACAGTTTCGACATCTTGCGGTGTCTCAACTAAAACTACATCGCCCGGCGGCAGTTGCCCCATAGTGCCTACGGTTTCGGGATGTCCCGCATGCCCGATCATGATGATTTGCAATCCGGCGTCTGCATGCCGCTGTGCTTCGATATGTACTTTGCTGACAAGTGGGCAGGTCGCGTCCACATAGATCATATTGCGGGCCTGTGCGGCGGACGGAACTGATTTCGGGACGCCATGGGCGGAAAAGATCACCGGCCTGTCATCGGGACAATCGCTCAATTCCTCGACAAAGATCGCGCCCTTGTCACGCAGACTGTCGACGACGAATTTGTTGTGAACAATCTCGTGGCGGACATAAACGGGCGCACCCCATTTTTCCAAAGCCATCTCGACAATCTTGATCGCGCGGTCAACGCCCGCGCAAAAGCCCCGTGGCGCTGCAAGGTATAAAGTTAACGCTGGCTTTGACATGGTACGCTCCTTGGACCCTAACAGAGGTAATGGCTCAGACAGCCGGGGTCCAGAGGGTGCGCCATGCGTTCAGTCGTCGCGTGGGCCGTCATTCTCACGAGGAGGGCGACCAATCACGTCACGCAGGTCTTCCAGTTCGATAAAGTTATCAACCTGACGGCGCAGATCATCCGAGATCATCGGCGGCTGGCTGCGGATGGTAGAGACACACGAGACACGCACGCCCTGCCGCTGAAGGCTTTCTACCAGCGGGCGGAAGTCACCGTCGCCCGAGAAGATCACGATGTGATCGACATGCGGAGCAAGTTCCATTGCATCCACGGCCAACTCGATGTCCATGTTACCCTTGACCTTACGGCGGCCCATACTGTCGGTGTATTCCTTGGCAGGCTTCGTCACCATGGTGAAACCATTGTAGTTCAGCCAGTCCACCAACGGACGGATTGGCGAATACTCGTCATTTTCCAGAAGTGCCGTGTAGTAAAACGCTCGCAACAGCTTGCCACGGCGCATGAACTCGTGGCGCAGCAATTTGTAGTCGATGTCGAAGCCGAGCGTCTTGGCCGCTGCGTATAAGTTGGAGCCGTCAATGAAGAGGGCAAGACGCTCATCTTTATAAAACATTTCTAATTACCTTTCGACGTTCCCGTCGCCAAACTCATGACAGTGATGTAGCTTGATGCTGGGTCATTCAAATCAATTGTCGTCAATTAGGCCCGCATCCGCCGATGCGCGCTTGTTTAGAAGATTGTGCCTGCGCTACAAGCCCGAAAACAGGGGGAATAACGCCGAAATATGTGCACAGGCAATGATACAATACTGTTGGCGCTCGGTTCTAACCTCACGTCAGGTGCAGGAACACCTTCGCAAACACTGCGCGATGCTCTGCGTCGTCTGGAAAATAAAGGCGCGGTGATTCGCGCCATAAGCCCCTTTTATAGCACACCTGCGTTTCCTGTGGGGAATGGACCGGACTTTGTGAACGCTGCGGCAGTTGTGAGTGCAGAGTGGTCCGCGCAACAAACCCTCGATACGCTGCACGAGATCGAAGCGGCGCTGGGCCGCAAAAGAGACAAGCGCTGGGGTCAACGAACACTTGATATCGATCTTATTGCATTCGGTGAAACTGTCGCACCAGACCTGCAAACCTATGACAGGTGGCATAAAATGCGGTTGGACCAGCAGATGGACCAAAGCCCTGAGCATCTGATCCTTCCACATCCACGAATGCATGAACGCGCATTTGTACTGGTGCCGCTTGCCGATGTGGCCGCTGAGTGGGTGCATCCGGTGCTGGGGCGCACCGTTTTGCAGATGCGCGATGCGCTCGAAAAAGAAGATCTCGCAGCGGTGCGTTTGCTGGAATAACGGCTTGTAAATCGGGACAAAGCGCCCTAGGTAGGCGTCTTCTAAGCGCATTTTGAGATATTGGAGAATTCCATGGCACGCGTCACCGTAGAAGATTGTGTTGATAAGGTCCCGAACCGGTTTGAACTGGTTATGCTGGCGGCACATCGCGCACGTGAGATTTCTGCAGGATCTGCTGTGACTGTGGATCGCGACAACGATAAAAACCCCGTTGTCTCTCTGCGTGAGATCGCGGACGAAACACAATCCGCTGACGATCTGCGCGAGCGTCTGATCGAATCGAACCAGAACCAGATCGAAGTGGATGAGCCTGAAGAAGACGCAATGGCGCTCCTGATGGGTGCGGAGCAGGACAAGCCGGAAGAAGACAGCATGTCCGAAGAAATGCTGCTGCGTCAGTTGATGGCGGCACAAGGGCAGGGGTAAGCCCCTCCCGCCCGGCGCGGGTCATGAGGCAGATGATGGATACGACTGAAATCACTGCTGATGATCTGATCGCGCTTGTCCGGGCCTACAATCCCAAGACCAACGAAAAACGTCTGCGCGCGGCCTTTGACTTCGGCCACGAGATGCATGACGGCCAGTTTCGCCATTCGGGCGAGCCTTACTTCACGCACCCCGTCGCTGTCGCCGCCATTTTGACAGAGCAGCAGCTGGACGATGCGACAATCATCACCGCGCTGCTACACGACACTGTTGAAGACACCCGCGCGTCCTATAAGGACATCGAGCGGCTCTTTAGCGCCGAGGTGGCCGAGCTTGTCGATGGCGTTACCAAGCTCACCAATCTGCAACTGAATTCGACCGAGACAAAGCAGGCCGAGAATTTCCGCAAGCTGTTCATGGCGATGTCCAAGGACCTGCGGGTTATTCTGGTTAAACTTGCTGACCGTCTGCACAATATGCGCACGATCAAGGCGATGCGGCCTGACAAGCAAGTCCAGAAGGCGCGTGAGACAATGGATATCTATGCGCCGCTTGCGGGTCGTATGGGTATGCAATGGATGCGTGAAGAGCTGGAAGATCTGGCCTTCCGTGTGCTCAACCCCGAAGGCCGCGCCAGCATCATCCGCCGTTTCATCACGCTGCAACGCGAAACCGGTGATGTGATCCAGCGGATTACAGGCGACATGCGTGCCGAACTCGATAAAGCGGGCATAGAGGCAGAGGTATTTGGCCGCGCCAAGAAGCCTTACTCGATCTGGCGCAAGATGGAGGAGAAGGAGCAGAGCTTCTCCCGGCTGTCTGATATCTACGGGTTCCGTGTTCTGACCGGCTCGGAGGAAGACTGCTACCGTACCCTCGGGATTATCCATGGCCGTTGGCGGGCTGTTCCGGGACGGTTCAAGGATTATATCAGCCAGCCGAAATCAAACGGGTACCGTTCAATTCACACCACGGTGTCGGGCCGTGACGGCAAGCGTGTCGAGGTGCAGATCAGAACGCGCCAGATGCACGATGTGGCCGAGACGGGTGTTGCCGCGCATTGGTCCTACCGCGATGGTAAACGTTCGCGGAACCCGTTTGCCGTTGATCCGGCCAAGTGGATTTCACAACTATCCGAGCAATTCAACGCCGAAGAAAACCACGAAGACTTTCTCGAAGCGGTCAAGCTTGAGATGTATGCGGATCAGGTGTTCTGTTTTACGCCCAAAGGCGAGGTGGTCAAACTGCCGCGTGGTGCCACGCCAATCGATTTCGCCTATGCCATCCACACACGTATCGGGAACGATTGTGTGGGGGCCAAGATCGACGGAATGCGCGTGCCGCTGTGGACCCGTGTCAAGAATGGCCAGTCGATTGAGATTATTCGTGCGCAGGGCCAGACCCCGCAACCGACATGGCTTGATATTGCCACCACGGGCAAAGCCAAATCCGCGATCCGACGGTCCTTGCGCGAAGAAGACCGTGCACGCTTTGTCAAATTGGGTCAGGAGCTTGCCCGTTCGGCCTTTGCCCAAGTGGGGAAACGGGCAACGGACAAGGTACTGCGCACAGCAGCGAAGAACATGCGGATCGACAGCGCACAGGCCCTGCTGGCCCAGCTCGGCAGCTCAGAGATTACGGGCCGCGAGGTTGTCCAATCTGTTTATGCCGATATCACGCCCAGCAAAGGTGAACAGATTGATGCAAAGCGTGCTGTTGTCGGTCTGGAACCAGGGCAGTCATTCTCCCGCTCTCCCTGCTGCAACCCGCTGCCGGGCGAACGGATCGTGGGCATCACATTCCGCGGCGAGGGGGTGACGGTTCACACGATCGATTGCGCCTGCCTGTCCGACTATGAGGACCAGCCGGACCGCTGGATCGACCTGCGTTGGCATGACGGGAACCATCCAGCCGTCTATAGCACCGTGATTGATTTGACGGTGGGCAACGGCGCTGGCGTTTTGGGGCGCATCTGCACCTTGATCGGCGAAGCCTCCGCCAATATCTCTGATCTTGAGTTTCTTGAGCGGAAGCCTGATTTTTACCGGATTTTGATCTATCTGGATTTGCGGGATGTGGCACATCTGCATTCGCTTATGCTGACGCTTGAGGCCGAAAGCGATGTTGCCGCGATTGAGCGATATCGCAAAATTGACGCGCAATCGCCCACGAGATGACTTTGAGACCTGATAGCCCGCCATTTGGCAGCGACAGACGAACCCGGGATAGATGACTTGATTTTCAAACGCCGCGATCCGAAACCGACATTGCGTGCGATGGCCGAGTTTTTGTGGCCGCGCGGCGGTTGGGCGCGTGCATTTCACTATGTCAAACACCGGATGAAACGGTTGCCTGACAGCCCGCAGCGCATTGCGCGTGGTGTTTGGGCGGGTGTCTTCGTTACCTTCACGCCGCTTTTCGGTTTCCACATTGTGGCGGCGGCATTGCTGGCACGGCTCATGAAAGGCAACATGCTTGCCGCAGTCATGGCGACCTTCGTCGGCAACCCGCTGACCTTTGTTTTCATCGCACTGTCATCGCTGAAGACCGGCCACCTCATTCTGGGGACCGAGCTGGAAGAGGGAGAGTTGCGCACACTCAGCCGCAAGTTCGGCGACGCTGGCAGTGATCTGTGGCACAACTTCGTGGCAATTTTCACCGATGACCGCGTGGATTGGTCTGGCCTGTCGATCTTTTCCCGTGACGTCTTTTATCCATATCTCATCGGCGGCATTGTACCCGGCGTGATTTGCGCCACTATTGCGTATTACCTGTCTGTACCTTTGCTTCAGGCCTATCAGAAACGCAGGCGCGGACTGATCAAGGCCAAATTCGAGGCGCTGAAACAGAAGACGGCTGCCAAGGCGGATGCAAAACGCCGGGCGGACGAAGTGAAATAGAAAGGACGCGATATGGGATCTACGGAAAAACTGCGCTTGGGTGTGAACATTGACCATGTCGCAACTGTGCGCAACGCACGCGGTGGTGCGTACCCTGATCCGCTGAAGGCGGCAAAGATTGCGGAAGAAGCCGGTGCCGACGGCATCACCGCCCACCTGCGCGAAGACCGCCGCCACATCTCGGATGCCGACATTGAAGGGCTGATGGAAGGGCTTAGCGTACCGCTTAACTTCGAGATGGCTGCGACTGATGAGATGCAGCAAATCGCGCTGCGTCACAAACCCCACGCAGTCTGCATTGTGCCGGAAAAGCGCGAAGAGCGGACGACCGAAGGTGGTCTGGAAGTTGCACGTGAGGAAAACCGTCTTGCCCACTTTATTGCGCCTTTGCGGGAAGCGGGTAGTCGTGTGTCGATCTTCATTGCTGCGGACAAACGGCAAATCGAAGCGGCGAACCGCATTGGGGCGCAAGTGATCGAGTTGCACAGCGGTGCCTATTGCGATGCCTTTGCCGAAGGGCGGATGGATGAATCAAACGCCGAGCTGGAGAAGATGCGCGAAATGTCCGCCTTTGCCCATGATCTCGGGCTTGAGGTACATGTCGGCCACGGCCTGACCTACGACACCGTCACACCGGTTGCGGCATTTCCAGAGGTAAAAGAGCTCAACATCGGGCATTTTCTGATTGGTGAGGCGATTTTTCGCGGGCTTGACCCTGCGATCCGCGAAATGCGCCGCCTGATGGACGCCGCACGCGCATGACCGGCACCGTTGAGCCTACCGCGCTGGAGCGTGAGGTCATGCAAAGCATCAACGCTTGGGCTGCCGAGATTGGGGCTTCTGAAGGCAAGCCATCCTTTACGGCTGCGATCCTGCATGAAGGGCGCGAGTTGGTGCGTGGGCGGAACACTGCAAAACAGGATCAGGATCCGACCCGCCACGCCGAAGTCGTCACCATCGGCAAAGCGGCTGCGGCTTTGGGCACCCGTCGATTGAAGGGGTGCACGCTTATCTCGTCATGCCAGCCTTGCGAGATGTGTCTCGCCGCGATGCGCTGGGCGGGCATCGATCGGGTCATTTTCGGGGCCGAGCAGGAATACATTGACGATGAGATGTTCCGTTTCCCGGACCTGAGCCTGCCACAGTTTCACGCGGCTTGCGGTGGTGCTTTTGATTATTCGGGTGGTGTCCACGCCGAGATGGTCAATCACCTTTACCGCCTGGATAGTCCCCAATCCGGCAATAAAGAATGATCCTCGGGATCGGTACTGATCTGGCCAACATCGAGCGGATACAGGGCACGCTTGACCGCTTTGGCGACAGGTTCCGAAACCGTGTCTTTACCGAGATTGAGCAGGCCAAAGCAGAGCGGCGCAAGGATGTGGCCGGCACTTATGCGAAGCGCTGGGCTGCCAAGGAGGCATGTTCAAAGGCGCTTGGAACGGGGCTTCGCATGGGCATCTCATGGCGCGACATGGCCGTAAGCAATCTGCGCACGGGTCAACCGGTGATGAAGGTCACGGGATGGGCGGCAGAACGCTTGGCCAGCATGACGCCCGATGGTCATGAAGCGGTCATACATGTCACGCTGACAGACGATCATCCCTGGGCGCAGGCCTTTGTCGTGATCGAGGCTTTGCCGATTGCGACGACCCCACCTTGACAGCACTGCGTCCCGCCCGCATGTAACCCAAAACCTGAACCAAAAGGATGCGGCATGGCCGACAAGGAAAAATCCGGCAATGCCTTTGTCGAAACGATCAAGACAATTGTCTATGCTTTGCTGATCGCGGGCATTTTCCGCACCCTGTTTTTTCAGCCGTTCTGGATTCCGTCCGGCTCCATGAAAGAAACGCTTCTGATTGGTGATTTCCTGTTCGTGAACAAGATGGCCTATGGCTATTCCTACGCATCCTGTCCGTCGCTGATGCTGCCGCGTTTTGGAATCGAAGTAGATTCGCGTGACATCTGTGGAAGCTTTGACGGGGACAACACCCGCCTTTGGGGCGGTGAACCTGAGCGCGGTGACGTCGTGGTGTTCCGTCACCCAGTGTCGGGCCGTGACTACATCAAGCGTCTAATTGGTCTGCCGGGCGATACGGTACAAATGAAAGCGGGCGTTTTGCATCTGAACGGCGAAGCGGTTGCGCGGGAAGATACGGGTGTCTTTACAGAGGAAATGGCCGCGCAAGGGCCACAACGTCTGCGCCCCCGCTGTGAAAACGGCCCTGTAGGCGAAGGCGGCACGTGTGAAAAGTCACGCCAGATTGAAACGCTGCCAAATGGTGTCAGCTATTCCGTCCTGAACATCGCGGATCAGCAATCGGATCGAACAGGCGTCTACACTGTGCCCGAAGGGCATTACTTCTTTATGGGCGACAACCGCGACAATTCTGCTGACAGCCGTCTGGCGCAGCAGGTGGGTGGTGTTGGATTTGTACCCTATGAAAACCTGATTGGCCGCGCTGATCGGATCATGTTCAGCTCTGCCGGCACGTCGATGCTGTATTTCTGGACATGGCGCAGCGACCGCTTTTTCAAAGGGGTTGAATGAAGCTGAGCGGCGATCTCAAGGCCTTTGAAGGGCGCATCGGACACCAGTTTTCCGATCCCGCACTCCTGGTTCGTGCGGTGACTCACGCCTCCATGTCTTCGGCCAACCGTGACGACAACCAGCGGCTGGAATTTCTGGGCGACCGTGTGCTTGGTCTTGTGATGGCCCAAGCCCTGCTTGAACGTGATCCGGGTGCCAGCGAAGGGCAGCTTGCGCCGCGTTTCAATGCACTGGTGCGCAAGGAAACCTGCGCGGAAGTTGCGCGCGAGATTGATCTGGGCAAAGTGCTGAAGCTGGGCCGGTCCGAGATGATCTCGGGCGGGCGTCGCAAGATGGCACTTTTGGGTGACGCCATAGAGGCGGTTATCGCAGCGGTCTATCTGGATGCTGGTTTTGATGCGGCAATGGCGATGATCCTGCAGCTGTGGGGCAGCCGTGTAGACACTGTGGAAGACGATGCGCGGGATGCCAAAACCGCGTTGCAGGAATGGGCACAGGCCCGCAAACTGCAACCGCCCAAATATGTGCAGACGGACCGCAGTGGCCCTGACCACGCACCCGTTTTTACCATCGCAGCACGGCTAGAGACCGGAGAAGAAGCGCAGGCGATGGCCCCTTCGAAACGTGCAGCCGAACAGGCCGCAGCAACCTCGCTTTTGGCGCAACTGGAGAACGACACATGAGCACATCCGCCCCCGCCGACACGAGGGCCGGTTTCGTCGCCCTGATCGGAGAGCCGAACGCCGGCAAGTCGACGCTACTGAACCGCATGGTCGGGGCCAAGGTCTCGATCGTGACGCACAAGGTACAGACAACCCGCGCGCGCATTCGTGGTGTGGCGATGGAAGGTGCCGCGCAGATTGTGTTTGTTGACACGCCCGGTTTGTTTCAACCGCGTCGCCGTCTGGATCGCGCCATGGTCGCGGCTGCTTGGGGCGGAGCGGCGGACGCTGATTTAGTTGTTCTGCTGGTGGAGGCAAACCGCGGTGTCACCGAAGGGGTGGAGCGCATCCTTGAGGGTTTGGCCGATATCGGCGAAGGGCGCAAAGTGGCGCTGGCCATCAACAAGATCGATCGCGTTGATGCGCCTGTGTTGCTGGGACTGTCGAAGAACCTGAATGAACGTTACCCTTTTGCAGAAACATTTATGATTTCAGCGGAACGCGGCCACGGTGTGGATACCCTGCGCCACTGGCTTGCAGGTGAGTTGCCTGAGGGTCCTTGGCTTTATCCCGAAGACCAGATTGCCGATCTGCCCATGCGCATGATTGCCGCAGAGATGACCCGCGAAAAGCTGACGCTGCGGCTGCATCAGGAACTGCCATATCAGCTGACGGTCGAGACCGAGAACTGGGAAGAACGCCCAGATGGCTCTGCACGGATTGACCAGCTGATCTACGTGATACGCGATGGTCACAAGGGTATCGTCCTTGGCAACAAGGGTGAGACAATCAAGGCCGTGAGCAAAGCCTCCCGCGAGGAATTGGAAGAGTTTCTTGGCCGACGCATCCACCTGTTCCTGCAAGTAAAGGTGAGATCAAACTGGCTGGACGAAGCCGAGCGCTACACCGAGATGGGGCTGGACTTCAAAGACGGTAACAATTGAGCGGATGGTGCGCTCTATAAACGTGCAGGATTGGGTTCGTGGCCAAGTGAGGCGGGACGTGACATGGCACGGCTGACCGCGCGTTTTTGGGTCGATGCCTATCTGGCCCGTCTGTCGGTATATGACATCCCGGCTTTCGTCGTCGCGCATGGAGATGACACCGGTGGTGCTGTGCTGGTTAAGCTGGCAACGCTTGACGGGCAGGCGGTGCTCTTTCAGCGGTCCTTTGACCTGATGTCCGGCGAACGGCGCTGGGTAGAGCTTACCAGCGGAGAAGAACGCGATGTCGATGATACTGTCACGCGGCAACGCGGATTTGATCCTGACCTTTGGGTGATCGAGGTCGAGGACCGCCAAGGGCGCCATCTGCTGGATGCCGAAGGGCTGGAATAATGGAGTGGCGCGGGCAGGGCATTTTGCTGAGTAACCGCAGGCATGGCGAGACGTCGGCGATCATCGAAGTCTTCACTCCGGAACAGGGGCGTCACGCAGGCATTGTACGTGGTGGTACAAGCCGCAAGATTGCGCCGATTTTGCAACCGGGTGCGCAGCTTGATGTTGTCTGGCGCGCCCGTCTGGAAGACCACATAGGGACTTTTACGGTTGAGCCGGTGCGCAGTCGTGCGGCGGCGGCCATGGGGGACAGGTTGTCTTTGGCAGGACTGAACGCGGTGACGGCGTTGCTGTCTTTCTGCCTGCCGGAGCGGGAGGCCCACGCTCCTCTTTATGCCCGGACAGAGGCGTTGTTGGATTTGCTCGGCCAAGGCGAGCTGTGGCCGCTGGCCTATCTGCAGTGGGAACTAAAACTGCTGGAGGAAATGGGTTACGGGCTTGATCTGAGTTGTTGCGCTGTGACGGGTGCCACCGAAGGCTTGGTTTATGTGTCACCCAAATCAGGACGCGCTGTATCGGCCGAAGGCGCGGGAGAGTGGGCAGACAAGCTGCTACCTTTGCCGGAAGTCTTGCGCAATGAGGGCGATGCATCTGACGCGGAAATCTCGAAAGCGTTCAAGACAACCGGATATTTTCTGACACATCATTTGGCGCGTGATCTGGGTGACAAGCCCCTGCCCACAGCACGCGGACGGTTGATTGATGCGTTCAATCGCCAGCTTTGAACACCAAAAGATCGGTCTCGTCATTCGACAGAACCAGTAACCCGTCTGTTACTTTTGCAATCGTTGCTGCCTGAAGCGCGTTAAAGAATTCTGTCTCCTGCGCGAGGGACGGGCAGGCCATTCGCGTTGACCTGATGGGCTCTGCTCCAAACCAGGGAAACGGCACTGCGTTGCGGCTTTGGTAGCTGTTGCAGGGGCCGCGCCCTGCGATGACGTTACGGGTCGGAAAGGTCAGAGTTGCCTGACCGTCGAAAGTGTCCCCGTTCATTTCGATCAATTGCCACTCGTGGCCGGCGCCCCCGTAGCTGCGCAATGTTTCGTCACGCTGAAAAAGCGTCAGCATTAGGATAACGGCAAGAGCGATATGGCCTGGCAAAACGATCTACGCCAGCGCCAGAACGGTATCCACAAGCGCCTCAAACGGCGCGGTGTCGGGTTTTGCGGATAACAAGGGAATGCCGGTCAACGCGGCCTGCAAGGCGCGTGCGAAATCAGGATTGCGCAAACCCAATAGGCCCAAAAGCCGCGCTAGATAAGCAAGCCTTTCGGCATCCACTTCTGCCAGTACTCTAGCCGCGCGGCTGTCATTTTGTGCCCAGATACGCAGCTGCGGTTCCAGTTTGGAAGCGAGGACAATATGCCCGAAGCTACGCAACCGTTTGTCGGCGTCGCCCTCTTCTTCCAACAGGACAATTATTTCACCCAGCGCCTGCTCTTGCCAGGTTGCCAGTATGGCGTCTTGAAAAGCTGGAACATCTTTGAAATGCCAGTAAAAAGACCCCTTGGTTGTGCCAAGGGCGCGGGCCAGGGGTTCGGCAGCCAGCGCATTCGGGCCGCCTGTGGAACAGGCGTCAAATCCGGCGGTTATCCAGTTATCACGGGAGAGGCGGGCACGTTTCATTCGTCTGTGATACGGCTCCGAATATGACTGTGACAAGGGGGAGCTAAAAGGCTCTGCTCCCCCTCGACGCTGTTTTCGTTTTAGCCAAGAATGCGCCGCGCAATGACCTGCGCTTGAATTTCGGCAGCACCTTCAAAAATGTTGAGAATACGCGCGTCGCACAGCACGCGGCTGATCTTGTATTCCAACGCAAAACCATTGCCGCCATGGATTTGCAGTCCGTTGTCTGACGCAGCCCATGCAACACGTGCACCAAGCAGTTTCGCCATGCCGGCCTCGACATCGCAGCGGCGTCCTTCGTCCTTTTCGAACGCGCTGAAATAGGTCAGCTGGCGGGCCACCATGATCTCCACTGCCATCATCGCAAGCTTTGATGACACACGGGGGAAGTTGATCAGCGACTTGCCGAACTGTTTTCGGTCCTGCGCATATTGCATTGAGATATCGAGCGCGGATTGTGCCACACCGATGGCCCGTGCTGCGGTCTGGATGCGGGCGCTTTCAAAGGTCTCCATCAGCTGTTTGAAACCCTTGCCCTCTTCGCCGCCCAGCAGGTTCTCTCCTTTGACGTGGAAACCGTCGAAGGCCAGCTCGTATTCCTTCATGCCGCGATAACCGAGGACCTCGATTTCGCCGCCGGTCATGCCATCGGTCGGGAAAGGGTTTGCATCGTCGCCGGGTGTTTTCTCGGCGAGGAACATCGACAGTCCCTTGTAATCTGACGTCTCGGGGTCGGTGCGTGCCAGCAATGTCATGATGTGGGTCCGCGCCGCGTGTGTGATCCACGTTTTGTTGCCGGTGATCTTGTAATCGTCACCGTCCTTCGTTGCGCGGGTGCGCAGGCTGCCAAGGTCGGAGCCTGTGTTCGGCTCGGTGAATACCGCTGTTGGCAATGTCTCGGCAGAGGCCAGACGCGGCAACCACTTTTCTTTCTGCTCCTGCGTGCCGCCTGCGATGATCAGCTCTGCCGCAATTTCGGAGCGCGTGCCGAGAGAACCGACACCAATATATCCGCGCGATAGCTCTTCGGAGACAACGCACATGGAGGCTTTGGACAGACCCAGCCCACCAAATTCTTCGGGGATGGTCAGGCCGAAAACACCCATCTCAGCCAGCTCTTCGATGATCTCCATCGGGATCAGCTCATCCTTGAGGTGCCATTCATGTGCGAAGGGTTCGACCTTTTCAACGGCATAGCGGCGGAACTGCTCCCGAATCATTTCCAGTTCTTCATCCAGACCGGTGTTCCCGACGCTGACGTTTGCAGAATGTTCCTGCATCAGCTCGACAAGACGGGTGCGTGCGTTCTGGGTGTTGCCGCCCATCGTCAGCGTCTGGATTGCGGGCTTCATCAGGCCGCGCATGTCCTCCTGGCTTAGCCCCAGATCCTGCAGGCGCAGAATCTCGCCCTGGTTCATTTGAATGCCGCCATAGATCTGCCAAAGGTATTCACCAAAGGCGATCTGGTGGATCAGTTGTTCGGTCTCGCCAAACTTGCCCTCAGACTGAAGCGCTTCGGCCCACCGCTGCATCTCACGCAGGGACTGGGCGTATGTCGCAAGCCAGGCAAGACCATGAGCGGCTGTCTGGTGCGCTTCGATCAAACCGGCAGAGACACGACCATCTTTACTGACCATGCCCCGCACGCTTGTCTTGGCTTTCTCTAAAAGCGCCTCGACCGGCGGCACAGCAGCAGCGGTCAATCCCAACAAGTCTTCCAGCAGAACCGGAGCCTGCGCCAATGTCATATCCTGACCGTCATGTGCCATGTGTATACCCTCTGATTTTCTGCAATGCAGATACCGCCTTCGCAAGCGCAGCACAATAAAGATACTTTTTGCTGCGTCAATTTGTTCGAAAATTGCGCGACCACTTTGGCCGTGCACCCCGTTTCAGAGGTGCTATGTAGGGCCATGGACGTTCTTTTCCCGTTTCTGGGACCACTCACCTTCATATGGGCCCTAGGTATCGCTTTTTGCGCGGGATTCGTCAAAGGCGTGGTCGGTTTTGCAATGCCGCTTGTTCTGATTTCCGGCCTGACGCTGTTTCTTGCGCCGGAACTCGCGCTGGCGGGACTCATTATTCCCACGTTGGTTACCAATACCATGCAGTCGCTGCGTCACGGGCCGCAGGCGGCGTGGCGGTCTATCAAGGACTTCCACTATTTTCTGATCGCAGGTGGAATCACACTGGTTGCTGCCGCGCAGACAGTGCGCATCGTGCCGGACACAGTACTGTTGCTTGCGATCGGCATACCGACCTTTGCTTACGCCTTCATCCAGCTCTTGGGCTTTGCCTTTTCGCTCAGCAGGCGCAGTGCGCGCGTTGAGATTGCTGTGGGTGCTATTGCCGGTGTCATGGGCGGGTTTGCAGGTGTCTGGGGTCCGCCGACGGTGATGTATCTTACGGCCCTGGGTACACCCAAGGCAGATCAGATGCGGGTGCAGGGCGTGATTTATGGTGCCGGGTCACTTGCGCTTTTCGGAGCGCATATCGGGTCTGGTGTGTTGCGGAGTGACACCATACCCTTTTCTGTGTTGCTAATTCTGCCCGCTGTTTTGGGTATGTGGGTCGGGGGCAGGGTCGTAGACCGGATCGATCAGGTGATGTTCAAGCGTGCGACACTTATCGTGCTCTTGTTCGCCGGTGCTAACCTTGTTCGGCGCGCTTTGACCTGATCTGAGGTGCGAGGGTATTCTACCCGCGCTTGGCCACAGTCATACCGGATACGTCTTCGATAAACGTCACGATCCGCGTTTTGATTTCATCGTCTTTGATGGCGGCCAATGCGCTGACGATTTCCATGCCGGGGTCTTTTTGAGGGGCGGCGTTCTCGTTGTCGTGAAAACCTTCAAAGAAATAGGACGGCGGCACTTCAAGAATCTGCGCCAGTTCAAAGAGGCGGCTCGCTGCAATCCTGTTGGAGCCGATCTCATATTTCTGGATCTGCTGGAAGGACAGTGCGAGTTTTCGCGCAACATCCGTTTGTGACAGCCGTCTTAGCGTTCTGATCTGCTTCAGTTTGCGACCGACGTGAATATCAACAGGATGGGACATACATTAACCTCTGGTTGTGACTTTCATCATTAGTCGCCTAAATTTGTCGATCCATTCAATTAGCTAGATATTTTATTTTCGGTAAAAAATATCTCTCGGTCGGTAAAATAAATCAACCTGAGGTGTATGATTTTTGTTGCGTTAGTGGGTGATTGATTTACCCTGACGCTAATGAACGTCAACGCACTCATACCGGATTCGCCGCCTTTACCTGTCGCGGCTGACGCGGCGCCAGCGCCTGTGTCCGCTCCTGCGCTGCTGTATGAGATGATCCGTTCCTTCACGACACTCGCCCGTACGCTCAACCTCAGCCATGCTGTGACGGAGCTGAACAGCACCCGTCAGACCTTGCGTCGACATATCACGCAGCTTGAAGAAGCGGCCGGTCAGAAGTTTTTTGTGATTGAGGGGCGCCATTACCAGCTGACACCGTATGGTGAGGAAATGCTGCCCGAAGCGTTGGATCTGCTGGCGCGTGGCAAACTTTGGGTAACCGGGCAAACCGGTCACGTGAACAACCTGCTTCGGTTCTCTCATGAGGCATCGAGTGGTTGGAGTTATTATCAACAGCAACAACCACTTACCCATATTTGGGATGCAGGATCGGACCTGTTGCGAGACTCTGTTACTGGTTGGAGCAAAGCCGATGGATATCTCGAGTCGGAGGCGATGGCAGGCATCCGCCCCTACTTGATGGTTTACCGTCGGTCGGACCATGGATGGATCTGCTGTGAGATCGGTGAGAATTCGTTCTACTCCGGATGGTGGGGGTGGAAAAACGCCCGCAGCAGCATCGGTCGGGATCTGGGAAAGTTCCCCGGAGGTGCCGATTTCGAAGGACTGATGAACCAGTCTTTTGAGGAGGTGATGGCCACCGGTGGCCTGCGTCTGGACGAAGTCGTTACACAATTCCCACGCGAAACGGGCGGTGAGCCGTTCCCGCTTGCGTACCAACGATTGCTGCTGGGGGGGCGGTTTCCGGACAACAGTTTTGCATTGATATCGATCGTAGAAAGGTCACAGAAAATTCGCATTCAAGGGTTAGATCAGTCTGTGCTTGAGCAGATGCCCGCAGATGCTCAGGTCGACTACCGCAGGTAGACCGGCAAAAAACAAGCCAAAGCGCTACAAGTGCGCTACTCTAGGGTGAATCATCATTCTGGAGGCGGGTAAGTTGACACTACTGAACTTTGACGACGGGGCACGATTTGCGGCACATTGTTCGCAATTGTTGTCAGATTTGGGCATTACTTTGACGTTTGGTAATGATTTTGAAGCCTATCGGGCAATTCTCGAAAAGGCACGACCGAATCAGATACTTGGCGCTCCTTTCGATCCAAGTCTGCATGATTTGAACGAATCCAATGCATTTTGGACCATCGGCTACAGCGACAAAGGTGATGTGATCCATACGCAAGCGATGCGAATGATCGACACCGGCCAAAAGCCGCTTGCTGATTACCTTCGCTTCAACTTCCGTGATTTCCCGCCACCGGGCATTGAGCTTGATCTTCAGCGATCGCGATTCAGGGCAGGACCAAGCGTCTCAAAAATTACCGGCACGACATGTTATCACGGTGAATTCTGGATCGGCGGCGCACCCGGAGAGTTCAGGGGAACGGGGCTGGCCAGCATTTTGGGCCGCAATGCGTTCTGGCAGGCGATGAACCGGTTTGACCCCGACTATGTATTCTCGTTCATCGAAAAGACTGTCGCCAACAAGGGGTTCGCTGTTCGGCAGGCATACCTGCATTGTCAGCCACAGGCGCTTCGGTGGTACCGTCCGGAAAATGATAAGCCGATTGAAGGCTACATCGGGTATATGGACAGGGCCGAAATGCGGTTCGTGCTCGAAATGCCTGTGCCTGTCGAAGACGTTCAGATCAGAGCTGCTTAAAATTTGGGCCGCAGGCTGCATTGGCAGTCTGCGGCTTTGTTCGAGTTAACCGATTGCGGCGTTCTTCACGTCTTCGTCGATGAATGGCAGATACTGCTCGAAGTTGCTCGAGAACATGTTCACCAGTTTGGCCGCCTGACGGTCATAGGCTTCCGCGTCATCCCAGGTGCGGCGTGGGTCCAGCAGGATATCCGGAACGCCATTTACGGCTACGGGAACTTCAAAGCCGAAGTTCGCATCCTTGCGGTATTCGACATCTGCCAAAGCGCCTTCAAGAGCGGCAGTGAGCAGATTGCGCGTAGCTTTGATCGGCATGCGGCTGCCTGTGCCATAAGCACCACCCGTCCAACCAGTATTGACCAACCAGCAGGTCGCGCCATGTTGGGCGATTTTTTCACGAAGCAGGTTGCCATACACTTCCGGACGGCGGGGCATGAACGGCGCACCAAAGCAGGTTGAGAACGTAGGCTCCGGTTCGGTCACGCCACGCTCTGTGCCGGCAACTTTGGAGGTGAAACCGGAAAGGAAGTGATACATCGCTTGCGCGGGTGTCAGACGTGCGATGGGAGGCAGCACACCAAACGCATCGCAGGTCAGCATGATGATGTTTTTGGGGTGACCACCAACGGCCTTTTTCGATGCGTTGGAGATATAGTGCAGCGGGTATGCGCAACGCATGTTTGCTGTCAGGCTATCGTCGTCGAAATCCAGTTCTTTGGTTTCGTCGTCGTAAACCATGTTCTCGATCACCGTACCGAACTTCGAAGTTGTGTCGTAGATCTCCGGCTCCGCCTCGCGGCTCAGATTGATCGTTTTGGCGTAACAGCCACCTTCGAAGTTGAATGTGCCGTTGTCAGACCAGCCATGTTCGTCATCGCCGATCAATGTGCGCTGTGGGTCCGCCGACAATGTCGTCTTGCCCGTACCGGACAGGCCAAAGAACACGGCCGTGTCGACAGGATTGCCTGTCGCGTGGTTGGCCGAGCAGTGCATCGGCATGATGCCTTTCTCCGGCAGAAGGTAGTTCAGCAGGCTGAAGACGGATTTCTTGTTCTCGCCCGCGTATTCGGTGCCACCAATCAAGATCAGTTTGCGATCAAAGTTCATCGCAATCACTGTCTCTGAGCGGCAGTTGTGCTTTTTCGGGTCCGCCTGAAAGCTCGGGCAGTTGATGACGGTAAAATCTGCTGTGAAATCATCAAGATCGGCACGTTCGGGACGGCGCAGCATGTGACGGATAAACAGACCGTGCCAGGCCATCTCAGTCACCATGCGCACGTTAATCGCGTGACGCGGGTCTGCACCGCCGACCAGATCCTGCACGAAATACTCGCGGCCCTGCATATGGGCGATCATGTCATCATAAAGTGCATCAAACCCTTCGACAGACATTTCCGCGTTATTTTCCCACCAGATGGAGTCTGCGACGCTGGGTGTCTTTACGACATGTTTATCTTTTGGCGAGCGACCGGTGAATTTGCCGGTGGTCACCAGAAAGGCCCCGCCGTTCCCCAAAGTGCCTTCACCGCGCTTGATCGCCGTTTCAATCAACGCGGGTTCCATCAGGTTGTAATAGACATTGCCCAGCCCTGTGATCTGTTGATCCTCAAGGCGGAACTGCGGGTTTACCCGTCCAAATGTCATAAAATTTCTCCTGTAGGCGCGCATATCTGGGCGCAGAGCTAAGTCAGTGGATGATCTCACCACGACCCTTTCGGGCCTTATTGCGCCTCTTAGCACGGTGGTTTTGGGAATGAACAGACAGCCTTGGAGCAGTTAGCGCCATCATGGCGAACTTTGGCACGAAAGGCGCGAAACCGGCAAATTTGAAACAACAAGTATCGGGCGAAAGTGCGGCAATTTAGTCATTCCTAACCAAATTATAGCGGAAATGAGACCCAGCCTTAGGGTGATTCGCACTTAAAGATTGATTCGAGCAGGAAAAACCGTGATCAATGTGGCAAAACACAAAAAACGATAATTGAGCAGTACAAGGAAACGGGCAATGTCAAAAATTGCATTGGTGGACGACGACAGGAATATCCTGACGTCTGTGTCGATGACTCTTGAAGCCGAAGGTTTCGAGGTGGAAACATACAACGACGGGCAAGCCGCGCTCGACGCATTTAACAAGAAACTTCCCGATATGGCTGTGCTGGACATCAAGATGCCGCGCATGGACGGGATGGATCTGTTGCAGCGCTTGCGTCAGAAAACGGCAATGCCGGTTATTTTCCTTACATCCAAGGATGATGAGATTGACGAAGTGCTCGGTCTGCGCATGGGCGCGGACGACTACGTAAAAAAACCGTTTAGCCAGAGACTGTTGGTAGAGCGTATCCGCGCTTTGCTGCGCCGTCAGGACGCCGTCGACACTGGCGAGGTGGGCGACACCGAAGAGACCAAAGTCATGGATCGTGGCGATCTGAAGATGGATCCGCTGCGCCACGCCGTATCGTGGAAAGGCAAAGACGTGTCCCTGACGGTCACGGAATTCCTTTTGCTGCAGGCTTTGGCCCAGCGTCCCGGTTTTGTTAAATCGCGTGACCAGTTGATGGACGTCGCCTATGATGATCAGGTTTATGTGGATGACCGCACTATCGACAGCCACATCAAGCGCTTGCGCAAAAAGATGCGCACAGCGGATGATGAATTCTCCGCGATTGAGACGCTTTACGGTATCGGCTACAGATATAACGAAGAGTGATCGAGCCTCATGGCGATTGCCGAAAGGAATTTTGTGCGTGATCTGAGCACGCCTTCGCGGGACGGTGATGTTGTTCTGGGCGACGATTGGGTCGCGCCGGACAATGCCGGGCCGGATGAATTGCGGGTCCGCCGTGAACGGCGGGGCCTCTTTTCCCTGCGCGGGTCGCCTCTCACCCGCAAGATCATCACCTTCAATCTGATCGCTCTGAATATCCTTGTAGCGGGCATTCTCTATTTGAACTCTTCACGGGATTCCCTTGCCGTGCAGCGCGCTGCCGCGTTGGTGTCCGAGGCTGAACTGATCGCGGATGTGATTGAGGCGAAGCTGCCAGAAGGAGATGCGGTCAGCCTCGCTGATGCGGACGCGATTGATGTGGCGGCGACGCTGGCGGCGATTGATTTGCGCAGCGGCATTGACGTTTTTGTGTATGACCCGACAGAGACCCTGATCGCCAAAACCCAAGGCAAACTAAAGCTGAACCCCGCAGGCGAACCTGTGGAAGAGAGTGGTAAAACCATTCTGACGGATGGGCTGAACTGGCTTTGGGATAAGGTCGCGTCAGTGTTCAGCTCAGGCAAGGCCAATGACCGGCTTCCAATCGAAGAACAATTCAAGCCCCTTGTCGCAGGCAGCCTAGAGAGCGGGACTTGGATTGAAAACACGCTTGATGGTGATGGCGGCACGCTTTTCACTGTCCTTACCCCGATCTCGCACAATGGTGACGCCGTCGGTGTCGTGGCCATTGCTTCTGTTGCGGGTGAAATTGACAGGCTGGTACGTGGAGAGCGTGAACGCGTCCTGCAGATGTTTGTCATTGCGACATTGGTGTCCATCGGACTGAGCCTTGTGCTCGCCTCGACCATTGCCAATCCGCTTGCAGATCTGGCTGCTGCCGCAGAATTGGGTCGCGACAAAGATGCCCGTAAAATGAATCCTGGCCGCATTCGTATTCCTGACCTGACGGCCAGACCGGACGAAATCGGGCGGTTGTCAGGTGCTTTGCGCGGCATGGTGTCGGCGCTCTACAACCGGATCGATGGCAACGAACAATTCGCGGCCGACGTCGCGCATGAAATCAAGAACCCGCTTGCGTCATTGCGGTCTGCCGTTGGCACCTTGCGCATGATTAAACGCGAGGACCAACGCGAGAAACTGCTGGACGTTATCGACCACGATGTGCGCCGTCTGGACCGGTTGGTTAGCGATATCTCCAATGCATCACGGCTTGATTCCGAATTGGTCAAAGAAGAAGAGGAAGAATTCGATCTTCTGCACATGGTCGGCAATCTGGGCCAGTATCTTGGCGAAGACGCCAAAACCAAAGGGATCGACTTCATCACCGATCTGCCGGAGGACCCGATTTTTGTGCATGGGCTAGAGGCCCGGCTGGCACAGGTGTTTGTTAACCTTATCACCAACGCGATCTCGTTCTGTGAGGACGGTGATGCGATCCGCGTCTGGGCACGCAAACGCGAAAACCGCGTGCTGGTTGTTGTTGAGGACACCGGTCCCGGTATTCCCGAACAGGCACTTTCGAAAATCTTCAAACGCTTCTATTCGCAACGGCCTGACGAACACTTCGGCAACAATTCCGGTCTTGGGCTGGCGATTTCGAAACAGATTGTGGAGGCGCATGGCGGTGTGATCTGGGCGGAAAATATTCGCCCCACCGAAGCTGACATCACTTCTGATCCTCTCGGCGCACGCTTTGTTGTTGGGCTGCCGACCTGACGGTTGGTTGGGATCTTGTCCTCTGACCCGATCATTCACGCCACCTGTGTCAATGTGGACGGTCGCGGGGCGTTGATTTTCGGCCGATCTGGACGCGGCAAATCGGCACTTGCCCTACAGCTGATTGCGCTGGGTGGCACGCTTGTATCCGATGACCGCACTGCCCTGCATATCGCGCAGGGGGAAGTGATGGCAGACGCGCCTGCGACGATTGCCGGACTGATTGAGGCGCGTGGCGTGGGATTGCTGCGCGTTCCCACAGCGGGCCCGACACCGGTCAGACTGGTGATCGATCTGGACCGGAAAGAAACTGCGCGTCTACCCGAAAGCCATAGCTTTACCGTCTTGGGGGTAGAGATCCCTTGCCTTTGGAACGTTGCACAGCCATATTTTGCCTCGGCCATCTTGCTTTGGCTCAAAGCAGGAATACCTCCCGAACGATGACTGATGTATCATTCTCCGCTGGTTCCGATCTGCCTGTAAACAGGCGGCGCTGTGTTCTTGTGACGGGACCTTCCGGTGCCGGACGTTCAACAGCGTTGAATGTGCTAGAAGACGCCGGCTTCGAAACCATCGACAATTTGCCCATGAATATGCTTATGGGCCTGATCGAAGACAGCACACAAACGCGCCCCCTCGCGCTTGGCATTGATGCGCGCACGCGGGGGTTTTCGACAAATGCCGTTCTTGATCTGATGAGCCGTCTTTCAGGTCGGTCCGAGCTGAGCGTTGATTTATTGTACCTTGATTGTGCGCCGGACGTATTGTTGCAAAGGTTTTCCGAGACGCGCAGACGGCATCCTTTGTCGGATGGGGGGCCGCCTATTGCCGGTATAGAACGTGAGGAAGGGCTGCTGCGCCCGCTGCGCTCGCGGGCCGATGTCCTGATTGAGACAACACACCTCAACATCCATCAGTTGCGTACCGAGGTGGAGCAGTGGTTTGCCCCCGACGGAAAGCGCCTGCTGAACGTGTCTGTTCAGTCTTTTTCATACAAACGCGGCTTGCCCCGCTCCGTCGATATGGTGTTTGACTGTCGTTTCTTGCGCAATCCGCATTGGGAACCATCCCTGCGCGATGCCGACGGACGCGACAGCGCAGTTGCGGCATATGTGAAGGAAGACCCGCTGTTTGCGTCCTTCGCCGAGCAGGTTTTTGATTTGAGCGCGCTTTTGCTGCCCGCTTTCCGTGAAGAGGGGAAATCCAATATCTCGATCGCCTTCGGTTGCACCGGGGGCAAGCACCGCTCTGTGGCTTTGGCAGAACAGCATGCATTGCGCCTTGCACAACAGGGATGGCAGGTGTCAATAAGGCACCGCGAACTGGATCGCCAACTTGAAGGGCATGGCACGCTGTGATCGGAATTGTGATAGTGGCACATGGCGGTTTGGCGCAGGAATATCTTGCGGCAATAGAACATGTTGTTGGTGCGCAGACCGGCGTGCAGGCTATTTCCATACAGGCAGACCACGACCGCGCTGAAAAGCAGGACGAAATCTGTGATGCCGCAGACAGTGTCGATCAGGGCTCGGGTGTTATCATCGTAACGGACCTCTTTGGCGGCTCGCCATCGAACCTCTCGTTGCGGGCCTGCCAACCTGAGGATCGCCGCATCATCTACGGGGCGAATCTGCCCATGCTCATCAAACTTGCCAAATCCCGTCAGCTCGATCTTCCGGATGCGGTGCGCGCGGCGCTGGCAGCAGGCAAGAAATACATCGACAGCCAGAATGTCAGTGTCAGTTAAAGGCTATCGAACATGACCCAGATTTCCCTTAAAATTGTAAATGAGAAGGGCCTGCATGCGCGGGCGTCTGCGAAACTTGTCGAAGTGGTCGAAGCTTTTGACGCGCGCGCAGAGGTCAGCAAGGATGGCATGTCTGCATCAGGCGACAGCATCATGGGGCTTTTGATGTTGGCAGCAGCGCGGGGAAGCACTATTGACGTTGTCACTTCTGGCACAGACGCCGATGCACTGGCGGATGCGCTCACGGCGCTTGTCGCCGACAAATTTGGCGAAGGCTATTAACGCCTGCAAGCGAACCTGAAAAGGGGAACGTCTTGGTTGATGACGTACATTCCATGACCGGACCGGACGCTGGCAACAAAACCGATGACGCGCCGGTGAAGTATGACCGCGCCAGTCTGTCATATGCCTCGACGTTCGAGGATCCGTGGAAATCCCGGGTTATCAGCCTCATTGAATTGCTAACGGGCAAGCTCACAATCCTGCGTCTGGTGCGCAAGTTTGAACGTGCAGGTGCACCCACAGGGCAGGCGTTCTGGCGCGGTGCGCTGGACACCATGGGCATCGACCTGACAACGCCGAAGCACCAGCTTGACCGGATCCCAAAGGAAGGGCCGGTTGTAGTGGTCGCCAATCACCCTCACGGAATGGTTGATGGCATGATTTTTGCAGATCTGATTGGCCGCGTTCGCCCTGACTACCGCATTCTGACACGTTCGCTGCTCACCTCTATTGATGAGGTCGCGGGCAGTTTTATGATTCCCGTGCCGTTTCCGCATGATCCCGATGCGCAACGCAAGGGGGTGGAGATGCGCGCGAAGGCTATGCAGCACCTCAAGGATGGTGGCGTTGTGGCGCTGTTCCCGTCCGGCGTTGTTGCAACATCTGAAACCTGGTGGGGGCCTGCGATTGAAGCGGAGTGGAACGTTTTCACCGCCAAGATGATCCGCCGTTCCGGCGCTACAGTTGTTCCGATGAAATTTCCGGGCCAGAACAGCCGCGCCTACCAGATTGCCAACAAGCTTAGTCCGATGTTGCGACAGGGCCTGCTGCTGCACGAGATCGTCCACAGCTGCAATGCGCCGCAAGGGCCAATTGTCGGGCATCCGATTGATCCGGCAAAGATTGAGGCACGCACAGAAGATCCGCGCGGTTTTATGGCGTGGCTTCGTGCGCATACTCTGGCGCTAAAAGACTGATCATTTGGCTCTCTTAGCCAATAAACTCGCGCGCAACTTCCTCACAAACAGGCAGCCAGCGCTGGTGTCTTACCGCGTCGGCACAGGCACATCACCACGATAGTCATAAAATCCGCGCTGTGTTTTACGTCCCAACCACCCTGCTTCGACATATTTGGTCAACAAGGGGCAAGGCCGGTACTTTGTATCCGCCAGCCCGTCGTGCAGGACGTTCATGATCGCCAGACAGGTGTCCAGCCCGATGAAATCAGCAAGCTCAAGCGGACCCATGGGGTGGTTCGCCCCCAGCTTCATCGAGCTGTCGATGGATTGAACGTTCCCTACGCCTTCATAAAGCGTGTAAACGGCCTCGTTTATCATCGGCATCAAGATACGGTTCACGATGAAGGCGGGAAAGTCCTCGGCCGATGCTGCAGTCTTGCCCAGCTTGTCGACCACTGCCTTGCACGCGCTGAATGTTTCTTCATTCGTGGCAATGCCCCTGATCAGTTCAACCAGCTGCATGACCGGCACAGGGTTCATAAAGTGGAAACCCATGAACCGTTCGGGCCGGTCTGTCCGGCTGGCCAGACGGGTGATCGAGATGGACGAGGTGTTGGACGTCAGGATCGTCTCGGGCTTGATATGCGGCAGCAAGTCTTCAAAGATCGCCTGTTTAACGGTCTCGCGCTCTGTCGCGGCCTCGATGATCAAATCGCTTGGGCCAAGATCGGTCAGGGTCGTGGTGGTGGCAATGCGCCCCATCGCAGCAGTCATGTCTGCTTCGGAAATTTTCCCGCGTCCGACCTGACGGGCCATGTTGCCCTCAACAAGCGCCACCGCCGCTTTCAACGCCTCTTCGCTGATATCTGTCAGCATCACATCGTATCCGGCCAATGCCATGACATGGGCAATCCCGTTGCCCATCTGTCCCGCGCCAACAATGCCGATTGTCTGGATATCCATGAAGCGTCCCCTCCTAGGTTGATTGCACAATAGGGGCGGCGAGGGGGGCACTGCAAGAGCCGGTGTTCAAACGAATTTGCAGCAAAATCAGCATTTAACAGAATCGCAAGCCGCACCCGCCTATGTCTGTTTCGGGTGAGTAAACAAAGGTGGGTGAAATGACCTATGATGCATTGGGGCTGGGGCCCCTCGACTATCTGCCGTGCCGCTATGGTACATCGAAACTGTTGTTCAGAGGGCCGAGGCGGGATTTGACGCAGCCCTATCTGGCGTTCATCGGCACGACCGAGACATATGGCAAATTCATCGAAACGCCGTTTCCGGCATTGGTGGAGAATACTATCGGCACCAACTGCGCAAACTTCGGTCAGCAAAACGCGGGCATAGATGCCTTTTCGTCCGATCCTTTTGTGATGGAAGCAGCCTCTGCAGCGCAGATCACTGTTGTTCAGGTGATGGGCGCACAGAACATGACCAATCGTTTTTATGCAGTACATCCGCGCCGGAACGACCGGTTTGTCACGACCTCAACTTTGCTGCGCACCATATTCCGCGAGGTTGATTTTGCGGACTTCCACTTCAACAAACACATGCTGAGCTGCCTCAAGAAAGTATCGCCTGAGCGGTTTGCAGCAGTCCAACAAGAGTTGCAGGATGCATGGGTCGCGCGGATGCGACTGATGCTGAAGCGAATCAGCGGTAAATCCATCGTGCTTTGGCTGTCCGATCACGCGCCCGAAGATGAGGGGAACGTGGAGAAAGACGACATCGGTCGCGATCCGCTCTTTGTCACGCGTGACATGATGGATGAAATCGCGCCTTACACCACCGCAGTGGTCGAGGTTGTCGCCTCAACCGAAGCGCTCGCGCAGGGCACCGAGCAGATGCTCTATGACGAGATGGATATCATGGCTGCGTCACAAATGCTGGGGCCAATGGCTCACAAGGAAGCCGCCGAAGCGCTGGTGGATGCCATAGATCTGCTGCGTTGAAGCAGCACGGAATGTACGCTCGGGATAAACCCTGCATACCATGGAAAAAGGCCCGTCGATCAAGACGGGCCTTTTCAGATTTTCGCAATGCATTAAATGCCGGCGTGAAATGTCAGAGCTTTTCCGTCAGTTCAGGCACGGCCTCAAAGAGGTCCGCAACCAGACCGTAGTCAGCCACCTGAAAGATCGGCGCTTCTTCATCTTTGTTGATGGCGACAATGATCTTGCTGTCTTTCATACCGGCAAGGTGCTGGATCGCACCGGAAATGCCGACCGCGACGTAAAGATCCGGGGCAACAACTTTACCCGTTTGGCCAACCTGCCAGTCGTTCGGCGCGTAACCGGAATCAACCGCCGCACGTGATGCGCCAACTGCGGCACCCAGCTTGTCAGCAAGTTTTTCGATCATGGCGAAGTCTTCTTCGGAGCCGACGCCGCGACCACCGGAAACAACCACACCTGCTGATGTGAGTTCCGGACGATCAGACGCCGCAACTTTGTCTTCAACCCATGAGGACAGACCGGGATCAGCCGCCGCACCGATTGTTTCAACAGAAGCTGAGCCGCCAGTGCCCGCCGCGTCAAAGGATGCACCCCGGAAGGTGATAACCTTTTTCGCGTCAGAAGACTTTACTGTCTGGATCGCGTTGCCCGCGTAAATAGGACGCTCGAACGTATATGCATCCACCACGCCCGAAGCGTCAGAGATGATCATCACATCCAACAGGGCCGCAACGCGAGGCATTACGTTCTTGGCGTCCGTCGTGGCCGGAGCAACGATATGGTCATAGTCACCGGCAAGTGAAACGATCAGCGCAGCTGTCGATTCCGCAAGGCGATGTCCAAGAGACGCATCCTCGGCAACCAGTACCTTTGATACACCATCAATCTTTGACGCCGCTTCGCCCGCCGCCGCAGCAGAGCCGCCAGCCGCGAGGATCGTAACATCGCCAAGCGCTTTCGCCGCAGTCACGGCCTTGGCCGTTGCGTCCATCGCGAGTTCGCCATCGGTTACTTCTGCAAGGAGTAGAACAGCCATTTACACAGCCCCCGCTTCTTTGAGTTTCTCGACCAGTTCATCAACCGATGCGACTTTGATGCCCGCTGCACGCTCTGCAGGCTCAACCGTTTTCACGATTTCGAGACGGTTAGCGACTTCAACGCCGTAATCTGCCGGTGTCTTTTCATCCAAAGGCTTTTTCTTGGCCTTCATGATGTTGGGCAGGGACGCATAGCGTGGTTCGTTCAGGCGCAGGTCAACAGTGATGACCGTTGGCATGCTGACTTCGATGGTCTGCAAACCACCGTCGACTTCGCGTGTGACTTTGGCTTTGTCGCCTTCGATCGCAACTTCGGATGCGAATGTCGCCTGTGACCAACCCATCAGCGCTGACAGCATCTGACCGGTGGCGTTCATGTCGTTGTCGATGGCCTGCTTGCCGGTCAGAACCAGACCGGGCTGTTCTTCGTCTACAATCCCTTTCAGGATTTTCGCAACGGTCAGCGGCTCGATATCATTGTGCACATCGTCTGATGCGACAACCAGAATGGCGCGGTCTGCACCCATCGCAAGGGCTGTGCGCAATGTCTCTTGCGCCTGCTTGACGCCGATGGAGACGACGACAATTTCGTCCGCCTGACCGGCTTCTTTCAGACGGATCGCCTGTTCGACGGAAATTTCGTCAAACGGGTTCATCGACATTTTTACGTTGGCAAGATCAACTCCCGATCCGTCCGCTTTGACGCGTACTTTCACGTTATAGTCGATCACGCGTTTGACAGGTACAAGCACCTTCATGAGCGTCTCTCTCCTTGGTTGCGACTCACCCGCTAAGGTCAGTCCGTTCATGTCTCTGCGGTCGGTTTATCGAAAGGCCGCCGTGCGAAACAGGTCAAAATCGTCATTTACGGCACTAAGGACGCCGCGTTTCCGTGGTGTTAGCGCCCCCATCCAGCAACGTAAGCTTCGGGTTTCTTTATTCTGGGCTCCCAAAGCTGTTGATTTTACGGCTGAACGTTCAACGGTTAGCGCCTGGCACCCACAACACATCATCCTTACCGCCGTTGTTCGAAACGCGCGCGGCAACAAAAAACCAGTCACTTAAACGGTTCAGGTATTTCACCGCCGCTTCGTTCACATCTTCTTCGCCGGCAAGCAACACCGCCAGACGTTCGGCGCGGCGGGCGACTGTGCGGCAGACGTGCAGCTGTGCCGCCAGTTTGGTGCCACCGGGCAAGATGAAACTGCGCAACGGCTCAAGCGCTGCGTTCATCACGTCAATCTCGGCTTCCAGCCTGTCCACCTGTGCGGCGGCCATCCGAAGGGGCGGGTACTCGGCATCTTTGTCAGCGGCCATATCGGGGCGGCATAGATCCGCGCCCAGATCAAACAGATCGTTCTGTATACGGGAAAGGGCTGCATCGGTTTCGCCTTCCGCTTCAAGCCGCGCGATCCCGACAAAGCAGTTCAACTCGTCAACGGTGCCATATGCCTCGACCCGCGCATCGTATTTCGCCACACGGGACCCGTTGCCCAGCGCCGTAGTCCCGGCATCACCGGTGCGTGTGTAAATCTTGTTGAGTACGACCATCAGTTTGCTCCTCCGCGAAGCCAGACAAACAGCAGGATGAGCAGGACCGCCACAAACTGCGCAACGATGCGGTATCGCATTAGTCTGTTGGAATGTTTCTTGTTGAAGGCACCGCCACTGGCAAATCCGCCCATTCCCAACATCAGGATAACGGCAACGGCCAGCACAGCGATCAGAACGATGATGAATAGCGGATCGTCAAACATAAGGATTCCTTGTCATTGACGCTGAGATGTAGCGGGGATGGCCTTATCCGCAAGGGCTATCAGCGGCTCACCACCCAATCAAGCGCCCGCGTCGGTAGGATACGGCGCAGTATTCCTGAAATATAGGTCGGGGTTGTGACGTAATACCGCGGTTTCGGGCGCGGGTGCGTGACAGCATGCAACAGCTTTGCAACCACTGCTTCGGGCGGCAGTTCAAACCGGTCCGGACCGCTGGACGCATAAAGACGTTTCAACAATTTGTCGCGGTACTGGGCAGCGCGGGCAGAGTTTTCCCAGTCCACCCAATGCTCAAAATGCGGAATCGAATTTGCCCTGATCTTCGAGGTGACAGGCCCCGGTTCAATCAGGCTGATCGAAATGCCGGTGTCGCGCATTTCAATCCTGAGCGTATCGGTCAGCCCTTCAAGCGCAAACTTTGACGCGATATACGCCCCGCGCCAGGGCAGAGTGACCAGACCCAACACTGATGAACACTGAACAATCCGACCGTGCCCCTGTGCGCGCATGACCGGCAAAACAGCCCGTGTCAGTGTGTGCCAGCCGAAAAAGTTCACCTCGAAAATGCTGCGCAATGCGTCCGTCGGTAAATCCTCAACTGCGCCGGGCAGGGCAAAAGCCCCGTTGTTGAAAAGTGCATCGAGCGTGCCGCCGGTTTCGGCCAAAACTTCCGCCAGGGCCGCCTTGATGCTCTGCTCGTCCGCGTAGTCGAGTTGCGGCGCGTTGAATCCTTCGGCCTCAAGTCTCGCGCAATCCTCTGCTTTTCGGCATGCCGCAAAAACCCGCCAGCCTTCTGCGCGCATGCCATGCGCGGCGGCATATCCGATCCCGCTGGAACAGCCTGTGATCAGGATGGATTTTTGCGCGGGTGTGTTGGACATGAGAAAGGCCTCCGGTCAAGGGAGGCCTTTCATCGCGTGCACTGCATATATTTGCAACCGCCTGAGCGGCTTGGGATTATCCGTTGGTCAGCAGGAAGTCTGCCATCCAGCCGCCGGTGTCCCCGTCAAGGGTTTCAAAACGTACCCAGCCGTTGCCGTCATCCTGCACGATTTTAACCTCGTCGCCCCGTACAAGGCGGCTGACGATGCCGAAATCCGTGCCGGGCCCGCCACGAACATTCACGCGGTTGCCGGATACGGTCCGGATATCGTTCAGGCCCGCCCCGTTCGCGGCGGCAGTTGTTGTCACGCCGTCGTTCGGATCAATCAGGCTGGGGATGATCGCTGGTGTGTCAGCGGACGATGTCACGTTTCCAACGTTCTTCGGAACGGTCACTGTCTTCTGCTGCGGCGTAGTCTCAAGTGATGTGAGGTTCAGCGAAACGCGGGTTACTTCGGCTGGTGCCGGCGCAAGCGGAGGATCAGTGTCGATAAATGCTTTGTCAGCTTGCGCGACAACAGCGGCAGTCGGGGGAGCTTTAGCGGCTTTCTCTGCGGCTTCGGCTTCAAGCCGTGCAGTCCGGACGGCGGTCGCGTCAAATTCATTGCCGCCGCTCATTTCATAAAACGCCCAGCCCATAAAGCCGAAAGAAAGCATAATAAAACGTACCATCACATCGCCCCGTAAATCTACTAATCGGAAGTCTAGCACAAAACCTGCGCTCTGTGATGCACTACGGTAATCTTTGCTTAACTTTGAGGGGAAAACCGGATTTATGGTCCCCGCGTGTCCTTCATGCCGCAATACGTGCAGTTGCATTCAACCTACCGCTTGCTGCTGTCGAATGGCGCGGATAGAAAACACGTCATGTCAGATTTGACCGATCCTCCCGAGGCTGATCCACGCAATGTCTCCGAACCGCTGCGCCTTGCGTTGGGCGAGCGGTATTTGACCTATGCGTTGTCCACAATCATGCACCGCGCCTTGCCGGATGCCCGCGACGGGCTAAAGCCTGTGCACCGCCGCATCTTGTATGCGATGCGCGAATTGAGACTGGCGTCGAACGGCGGTTTCAGAAAGTCGGCAAAGATTTCCGGCGACGTGATGGGCAACTATCACCCGCACGGGGACGCCGCGATCTATGATGCGATGGCGCGGCTCGCGCAGGATTTCAACGTGCGCTACCCGTTGGTCGACGGGCAGGGCAACTTTGGCAACATCGACGGCGATAACCCTGCCGCCTCGCGCTATACCGAAGCACGGATGACGGCAGTCGCCGAGGCGATGCTGGAAGGTCTGACAGAAAACGCTGTCGATTTCCGCGAGAACTATGACGGCACGCTGACCGAACCTGCGGTTTTGCCCGCTCAGTTCCCCAATCTGCTCGCCAATGGATCAAGCGGTATTGCGGTGGGGATGGCGACGAACATTCCGCCGCACAACATTGCGGAACTTTGCGACGCCTGTATCCATATGATCAAGGTGCCGGATTGCCGGGATGACACTCTGCTGAACTTCGTGCCGGGGCCTGATTTCCCCACCGGCGGCATCATTGTGGAGCCGCCAGAGAACATCGCCACCGCTTATCGCACCGGTAAGGGCGGGTTCCGCCTGCGTTGCCGTTGGGAAGTTGAGGACTTGGGGCGTGGCCAATGGCAAATCGTCATCACCGAGATTCCCTATCAGGTGCAAAAGGGCAAGTTGATCGAAAAGATCGCCGAGGCGATCCAGACCAAGAAGATACCGATTCTCGCTGATGTCCGCGACGAATCAGCCGAAGACATCCGCATGGTGCTTGAGCCGCGGTCCAAGAACGTCGATCCCGAAGTGCTTATGGGCATGATGTACCGGCACTCCGATCTCGAAGTTCGCTTTTCGCTGAACATGAATGTGTTGATCGACGGTGTGACACCCAAGGTCTGCTCGATGAAGGAAGTGCTGCGTGCCTTCCTTGATTTCAGGCGCGAAGTCTTGCAGCGGCGTTCGGCACACCGGATGGAAAAGATCGATCACCGTCTTGAGGTGCTCGAAGGTTTCATTATTGCGTTTCTCAACCTCGACCGTGTGATCGATATTATCCGTTATGACGATGATCCCAAGGCCGCCCTGATGCGCGAAGACTGGGGCAAGACCCATGTCCGCGCGATGGACGAAGCGGATTATGTCACCCCGCCACCGGGCGATGGTGAGCTGTCGGACGTTCAGGTCGATGCCATTTTGAACATGCGCCTGCGGTCCCTGCGGCGACTGGAAGAGCTTGAACTGCTGCGCGAGCAATCTGCGCTGATGGAAGAGCGCGCGGGCCTTGAGGATTTGCTGGAAAGCGAAAGCCTCCAGTGGGATGCGATTACAGACCAGCTGCGGGCGACGAAGAAGCAGTTTGGCAAAGACTACGAAGGGGGCGCACGGCGTAGCACCTTTGCCGAAGCCGGCGAAATCGAGGATGTGCCGCTTGAGGCGATGATCGACCGCGAGCCGATCACGGTTGTTTGTTCGCAAATGGGCTGGATCAGGGCGATGACAGGTCACATCGATCTGGCGCGTGAGCTGAAATTCAAAGACGGCGACGGGCCCGCGCATATCTTCCACGCAGAGACCACGGACCGCTTGCTGGTCTTTGGCTCGAACGGGCGCTTCTATACGCTTTCGGCGTCTAACCTGCCCGGTGGGCGGGGCATGGGGGAGCCGCTTCGCCTCATGGTCGATTTGCCGAACGAGGCACAGATCGTCGCGCTGTTTATCCACCAACCTGATCGCAAGCTATTGGTCGCCTCCAGCGCGGGGGACGGATTCGTCGTGCCCGAGGCCGAAGTCGTGGCCCAGACGAAAAGCGGCAAGCAGGTGTTGAACGTACGCGGCGACACCCGGGCGCTGGTGTGCAAACCGGTCGCTGGCGATAGCGTGGCAACGGTGGGCGAGAATCGCAAAGTGCTGGTGTTCGCGCTCGACGAACTGCCAGAGATGTCGAAGGGCAAAGGCGTGCGTCTGCAAAAATACAAAGACGGCGGGTTGTCTGACGCCACAACCTTCCTGCGTGACGAAGGGCTGTCGTGGCTTGATCCGGCGGGACGCACCCGTACAGAGACAGAGTTGGCCGAATGGACGGGCAAGCGGGCCGGGGCCGGCAGAATGGCACCGCGCGGTTTTCCCCGTGACAATTCTTTCACCTGATGCCGTGATAGGGTCATGACCGAGACGACAAATCTTAACGGCCCATGGCGAACTGTTCCCCATCCGCTGGATGTCCCCATGGGGACGGAGCCGGAAAACGGGATCAGCGTTACATTTACCGGAAAACGCGGAGCTCTCTTCTGGCTCGCGCTCAAGACCGGATTCTTCACAATCTTAACACTTGGCTTTTACCGCTTCTGGATGAAAACCCGCCTGCGGCGGTGGTATTGGTCCGCCATGCGGCCCGGCGGACATCCGTTGGAATATGTGGGTGATCCGTTGGAAAAGCTTCTGGGCTTTTTTATCGCGGTGGTCATCCTGACCTTCTACATCGGCATCGTGAACCTGTTGCTAATGTTCGTCAGCTTCTCTGTCTTCAATTCTTCCGTTCTGGGCTATGTGCTCAGTTTCGCGGGGGTCATTCCCATTTGGTTTTATGCCCGCTACCGCGCGAGGCGGTACGTGCTGGCCCGCACCCGTTGGCGTGGCGTGCGCTTTGGTCTTGAGAAAGGCGCGTGGGGCTATGCACTGCGGGCGCTTTGGTACTGGTTCGTGACGATTGTGACGCTTGGCATTCTCTGGCCGCGCATGACGTTTTTGCTGGAGAAATACAAAACGGATCGGACGTTCTACGGCTCCGCACGGCTTTTGCAGGGTGGAAACTGGCAGATGCTGTACCGCGCCACTATTCCGCTTGTCCTGAGCCTGCTTTTACTTGCAGGTGCTGCGCTCTGGACGTTCTGGTGGGATCCGGTACTTGCCGATCTGAGCGATAGCAGCCTGATCTTTCCGGCGATTGAGGATCTTTTCGAAGGAGGCAGTCTTGCGACGGCATGGCACGATCCCGAGCGTTTATTACTGTTCCCGCTTGCGTTGTCAGGCATGGTTTTCGGCGCGATCTACTACCGTTGGGTGTCCAAGCGGATCATGGCTAATCACAAAATCGGTCCGGGCATACAGTTCGCTTCCGCGCTAAGTGGTGCGCGCGTGACCTTCATCTATGTGCTCGGTAATTTCATCGCCTATACCATGCTGGTGTTGGGGGTGCTGGCCCTTGTTCTGCTGGCGATATTGATGTTCGCTGGACCTGACAGTCTGGCATCGAACAATTATCTTGGTATGGACGTATTGCAGGACATGCCAAGCTGGCTTTCGTTTGTTTTGCTGGCGATCCTGTATCTGACATTCTTCCTGATGTGGGGCGTGCTTTATAATACTTTCGTTACATTTCCGCTGATGCGTCATATGGCGCGAACAACCAGTCTGCCGTTAATCGCAGGTCTGCCGCTGATTAGCCAACGCACGCGGGATGAATTCGCCGAAGCAGAGGGCTTTGCCGAAGCGCTCGATTTGGGGGCTGCGATATGAGTATCGGGTTTGACGGCTTCGGTGCCGCCTATTTCGATGGTGACAGCCCGGAACCGGAAGAAGTGTCGCTGCATATCGCCGCCGGCATGCTGCAGATCGGGCTTGACCACGGAGAGACATTGCGATGGCCGGTCGAAGAGGTCCGCAAACTCCCGGATATGGCGGGAAAGAACGGCTATGTCCTGCGCCGCACAACTGATCCGGTCGCCCGACTTTTCGCCACGGATCAGAGCCTGTTGGCGCATCTGCCCAATCTTTCGAAACCGGCACCACCCAAAGGGCGTGGGCGGTTGATCGCCTGGGCGGTCGCGGCTGTGGCTGCTGTTGGATTGCAGATTTTCGTGCTGGTGCCGTTGCTTGCAGACAATCTTGCAGGGTTCATCCCGCCAGAGGGCGAGCGCGCGCTGGGCGAGGCGACCTTTGGCCAAATCAGAAATGCGTTGGATGAGACGGGTCTGAACCCGCTCGCCGTGTGCGAGGCTGACGAAGGTGCCGCCGCTCTGAAGCGGTTGGTCATACGTCTGGGCACCGATGTCGACTTTGGCGATCAGGTCACCGTGTCCGTTCTGGACCACGAGATGGTCAATGCATTTGCGCTGCCCGGCGGCTTCGTTGTGCTGTTCCGCGGGCTTATTGAAGCCGCTGAAGGCCCTGACGAGGTAGCCGCGGTGCTCGCCCACGAGATCGGGCACGTGGTCAGCAGTGACCCGACACGCCATGCGCTGCGCTCGGCGGGCTCCATCGGCGTTCTGGGACTTTTGTTTGGCGATTTTGCCGGTGGTGCGGCAGTGTTGTTCCTGACCGAACGGCTAATTTCTGCCCAGTACTCTCAAGCGGCTGAAACAGGCGCTGATGCTTTTGCGCACGACGTGCTGGCCAAGGCAGGGGTAAACCCCGGCGCGCTGGGCGATATGTTTGCGAATATGCGCAAGAAATACGGCGACAGCGATGGCGTTGTAGCGCATTTCCTCAGCCACCCGTCGTTGGGGGAGCGCATTACGGCGGCGCAGGCGGTCGTGCAGGAAGATGCCGGATATACGCCATCGATGAGTGATAGCGACTGGCAGGCCTTACAGAGAATCTGTGAAAAGACGGCCCAGTGAAGGGTAGCCACCTGCCAAGCCCGGCCTGCTGCGTAGATTGCACATTTGCCGTTACTGGGGTATCGCGCAAGTTGTGCCGGGACGAATAAAGGATTGAATGTGCTACGCCAGAGTTTGATTTTGATCGGTCTTCTTGTGCTTACTGCCTGCAACGGTGCCCGCGATCTGGCCGATGCGCCGGTGCCGTTGGGCGATTTCAATCTGGTCCATAACATCGCGGTTGCTCCCAAAGCCGTCAAAGGCCCGCTCAGCCGCGAAGTCAGCGAAGAGGTGCTGGTCAAAGCGCTGACAGATGCCACAGAAGAACGGTTTGGTCGCTATTCCGGTACACGCGACTATCACTTCGGGATGAGCATCGAAGGTTATGTGCTGGCGCAGCCCGGTATTCCGCTGGTATTTTCGCCCAAATCCATCCTGATCATCAACGTAACGGTCTGGGATGACGCCAAAAACAAAAAGCTCACCCCCAAGCCGCATCAGATCACGGTGCTGGAATCGCTGGATCAGGGGCCTGTTGTCGGATCGGGATATACCAAGTCCGCCGAAGAGCAGCTTAAGAACCTCGCGCAGAATGCTGCCAAGCAGCTTGAGAACTATCTGGTGCAGCAAAATAAGGAAAATGGCTGGTTCGATGGCACAGCTGACGCTGCCGTGGCTGCGGAATAGTCATCCTTTCGCGCGATACATCAACTCGCGCTTGATTTTCATCCCGCAGTCCAATACATCGCCCGCCATATAAGGATCGGGCCGATTGTGGCCCCTCAGTCAAAAAGGGCGCTACTACCATGGCAAAGGAAAAGTTTGAACGTAATAAGCCGCACGTGAACATCGGCACAATCGGCCACGTTGACCACGGCAAGACGACACTGACAGCAGCGATCACCAAGTACTTCGGTGACTTCAAAGCGTACGACCAGATCGACGGCGCGCCCGAAGAAAAAGCACGCGGTATCACGATCTCCACAGCGCACGTTGAGTACGAGACAGAGACACGCCACTACGCGCACGTCGACTGCCCGGGTCACGCGGACTATGTTAAGAACATGATCACCGGTGCCGCGCAGATGGACGGCGCGATCCTGGTTGTGAACGCGGCCGACGGCCCGATGCCACAGACACGCGAGCACATCCTGCTCGGCCGTCAGGTTGGCATCCCGTACATGGTTGTTTACATGAACAAAGTGGATCAGGTTGACGACGAAGAGCTGCTGGAACTGGTGGAAATGGAAATCCGCGAGCTTCTGTCCTCTTACGAGTACCCTGGCGACGACATCCCTGTCATTCCTGGTTCCGCTCTGGCAGCCATGGAAGGCCGTGACAACGAGATCGGCGAAGACTCCATCAAAAAGCTGATGGCAGCTGTTGACGAATACATCCCGACACCTGCACGTGCGGTTGACCAGCCGTTCCTGATGCCTGTGGAAGACGTATTCTCGATCTCCGGTCGTGGTACAGTTGTGACAGGCCGTGTCGAGCGTGGCGTGATCAACGTTGGCGACGAAATCGAGATCGTTGGTATCCGCGACACCAAGAAGACGACCTGCACAGGCGTTGAAATGTTCCGCAAGCTGCTGGACCGTGGTGAAGCGGGCGACAACATCGGCGCATTGCTGCGTGGTGTGGACCGTGAAGGTGTTGAGCGTGGCCAGGTTCTTTGTAAGCCCGGTTCCGTGAACCCGCACACAAAGTTCGAAGCCGAAGCCTATATCCTGACCAAGGAAGAGGGTGGCCGTCACACGCCGTTCTTTGCGAACTACCGTCCACAGTTCTACTTCCGGACAACAGACGTCACCGGTACTGTTCAGCTGCCAGAAGGCACTGAAATGGTTATGCCTGGCGACAACCTGAAGTTCGACGTCGAGCTGATTGCGCCGATCGCGATGGAGCAGGGCCTGCGTTTCGCGATCCGCGAAGGCGGCCGCACCGTTGGCGCGGGCGTGGTTTCCAAGATCACTGAATAAGCAACAACACATCGGCGTTGTTGCCGGTGCGACGCCTTGTGGCAGTGTCTTTTCCCCTTGAGGAAAAGATCACGAGAGCAAGGTGTCGGCTCGGTTGCTCAAGAAATACAAAAGGCCGCTCCACACCGGGGCGGCCTTTTACGTTTGCGCATAACGCGCAGCTTGTCACCGCCGGTGCGTCGCCGCCACGCGCGATACCTCTTCATAAATGCCGGAGAGCATGTTCAAGGTTCGAACAGCCTCTTGAAACCTTTCAGCAAACTCGGGCAAATTCTTGATCTCTTTGATCAGTAATGCACGCCTTAACGCGCTGTAGTCATCGGTAACCTTCCGCCCTTCCGCCGTGGCTTCGTAGGTTACACCGCCCCGCCCCGATCCCATTTTGCAGACGAGGCCAGCACCCACCAGTTTACGGATCGCATATTGGATGTTTGGGACATCATCGCGATTGGTCAGGCGTGCCAGTTCCTTGATCGATTTTGGTCGGTCATTCATTCGAATGATATGCAGCAGCGCATTCTCTGGACCGCTTGCTGCAAGCTCGGAAACAGAGGCAAGGCATTCTGACTGCCATCTACCGAACCCTTCGAAGGTGCGCATGAGGGCAAATTCAAGTTCTGTGAAAGCGACCTCAACGGGGTCGCCAGCCAGATGCCACTCGAAGTTCACCGGATTGGATCGATTGTTTTCGCTTTCGGACAATGGGTTACCTCCTGCGGCCTATTGATCCCCATCAAAAGTATTGACGCAACCGAATTTTAGAATCTAACTTTAAATTAATATTCTATCTTAAAATTATATTTGGAAAGGAACACGCCATGACGAACCTCATGAAGAAAAAATCAGGCTTCAAGCTCGGGACATTCTCATCCAACTGTTCATCAGGCATGACAGTGACCAAATCGCCTGACCGTTGGGTCAACAGCTGGGACAATAATCTCAAGCTGGGACAGATGCTGGATGATGCCGGTATCGACTTTATGCTGCCGATTGCCAGATGGATTGGCTACGGCGGCGAAACGGATTTTCACGGGGGTGTGCTGGAGACCGTGACGTGGGCCACGGCGCTACTGGCATCAACCAAAAATATTTCCGTCTTTGCCACAATCCACACGGCTGCGAACAATCCGGTTGTGGTGGCCAAGCAGATTGCGACGATGGATCAGATCGGGAATGGAAGATCCGGCCTCAATATCGTGGCTGGCTGGAACAAGCCCGAATACGAAGCGCTTGGTCTGACCCTGCCAGATGATCATGAGACCCGGTACGGTTACGCGCAGGAATGGTTCGATGTCGTCGAGAACCTCTGGACGTCTGATGAGTATTTCGACTGGGACGGCAAGTACTTCAACCTCAAGCATGTCGCCGGTGATCCGAAGCCCGTAGATGGCAGACCTCCGATTCTGAATGCAGCGGGGTCCGAAACGGGGCGGGCGTTTGCCACGGACAATGCGGATTACCTTTTCACCCCTGCTATTGATCTGACGCGCTCTGTTGAGGAGATCAAAGAGCTACAAGACTTGGCGAGCTCCAAAGGCCGCGATGTCGGTGTTTTAACCTTCAGCCATGTGATCTGTCGAGAGACCGAAGAAGAAGCAACGGCGCTGAGGGACCGTTTGATGGGCGATCTGGCGGATTGGGATGCTGTCGACAATCTTGTTAACCTTCAATTCGCCCATGCTCAAAGCTTTCCGCACGACCTGTTGGCGCAGATCAAGAACCTTTTTGCGATGGGGCACGGTGGTTTTCCGTTGGTGGGGACGCCACGACAAGTCGCTGACGGGATCATCACATTGCATAAAACCGGCTTTGCCGGAACGACACTTTCCTTTGTCGATTACGTCGAAGAGTTCCCGTTTTTCCGTGACAATGTACTGCCCCTTCTGGAAGAAGCCGGAATCAGATAAGTGCCCGAGATTTCACCAAAGTCCTTTACGAACGCTTTGCGGGCCTTGGTCGGGAATTGTTCGATCATCTCGGTTGGCTTGGGTAATGACAAGTCTGGGCTTGTCGTCACTTCCGCCATTTCACTAAGTGCGGAACCGCCGCTGCTTCTGGCCTGCGTCAACCGGAACGCGTCAAGTTGGCCGTTGCTCAAGAAGTACGGTTGCTTTGGGTGGTCGTCGCTGGGTGCCGGTCATCAAGATGTGGGAGAGAAGTTTGCGGGATTTGGCGGCGTCAAAGGGCCGGCGCGCTACGAAGGGGCTGAGTGGGAGACCTGCGTCACGGGGGCGTCATTGCTCAAGGGGGCACCATCCGCATTTGATTGCGAGGTGGATGAGATGATAGATCGCGGTACCCACTCCATCGTGATCGGACGGGTCAGGGCAATACGGGGGACGGCGCAGGCGGGTGCCCTCATCTATTGGAACGGGCAATTTCAGGAGCTACACAGTTAGATAAATCGACTGTTCCGGCACGGCTCGAAAATGTTGCTATTTCTCTTGCCACCCAAACAGACTCACCCTATACGCCACCTAACTCAGCGGGGTGCGCAAATAGCGCGCCCCGTTTGAGTTGACATAAGACGCGATGAGGGTGCCGGATGAGCCGATATCCTCCAATCCGTTGAAACCCCGACCCAAGGGGATGACACTTATGGCACAAAGCCAGAATATCCGCATCCGTCTCAAGGCGTTTGATTACCGCGTGCTGGATACTTCCACACAGGAAATCGTGAACACCGCGAAACGGACAGGCGCATCGGTCCGTGGACCGATCCCACTGCCCAACAAAATCGAAAAATTCACCGTTCTGCGTGGCCCCCACGTTGACAAGAAATCCCGTGACCAGTTCGAGATCCGCACGCACAAGCGCCTGCTGGATATCGTTGATCCGACTCCCCAGACCGTTGACGCGCTGATGAAGCTCGACCTCGCCGCTGGTGTGGACGTCGAGATCAAGCTGCAGTCATAATAGTCGGAGGGTAATTGTTATGTTGCGCTCAGGCGTTATTGCAAAAAAGTTGGGGATGACCCGACTGTTCATGGAAGACGGTAAGCAGATTCCTGTAACCGTTCTTCACCTCGATAACCTTCAGGTTGTTGCACAGCGTACAGTTGAGAAGGACGGCTATGTTGCTGTTCAGCTTGGCGCAGGTACAGCAAAAGCCAAGCGGACGTCTCAGGCGATGCGCGGGCACTTTGCAGCAGCAAAGGTTGAACCAAAGCGTAAGGTTGCAGAATTCCGCGTTGACGCGGATGCGATGCTGCCCGTTGGCGAAGAGATCATTGCGGACCACTATTTCGCAGGTCAGTACGTTGATGTTGCAGGCACATCGATCGGTAAAGGTTTTGCCGGTGCGATGAAGCGTCACAACTTTGGCGGTCTGCGTGCGACGCACGGTGTTTCCATCTCTCACCGTTCACACGGTTCTACAGGTCAGTGTCAGGATCCCGGTAAGGTTTTCAAAGGCAAGAAAATGGCCGGTCACATGGGCGCTGCCCGCGTGACGACGCAGAACCTCGAAGTTGTGAAAACAGATGCTGCACGTGGCCTGATCATGGTCAAAGGCGCTGTTCCAGGCTCCAAGGGCGGTTGGGTCACAGTTAAGGACGCGGTCAAAAAGCCGTTCCCCGACAATGCCATCGTTCCTGCAGCACTGGCATCTGCCGCACGCGAAGCCGCAAAAGCCGCTGAAGAAGCAGCCGCCGCAGCCGCCGCTGAGGCCGAAGCAGAAGCAGCACGCCTTGCAGAAGAGCAGGCAGCCGCAGAAGCAGAAGCGCTGAAAGCAGCCGAAGCCGAGATCGCAGAAGAGGGTGCAACACCTGAAGCTGGCGATGCAGACAAGAAAGAAGGTGACGCATGAAACTCGATGTCATCAAACTCGACGGCGGCAAGGCCGGTTCGGTAGACTTGGACGAGGCTCTGTTCGGCCTCGAGCCACGTGCCGACATCCTGCACCGCGTCGTGCGCTGGCAGCGTAACAACGCGCAGGCCGGCACACACAAGGTCAAGACACGGTCCGAAGTCGACTACTCCACCAAGAAGATCTATCGCCAGAAGGGCACCGGCGGCGCGCGCCACGGCGCACGTTCTGCTCCGATCTTCCGCGGGGGTGGTGTTTACAAGGGTCCCAAGGTGCGTAGCCACGGTCACGAGCTGACCAAGAAGTTCCGCAAGTTGGGTCTGCGTCATGCGCTGTCCGCCAAAGCAAAAGCCGGTGAGCTGGTCATTATTGAGGATGCAACATCCGAAGGTAAGACAGCCGCGTTGGCCAAGCAGATTTCCAACCTCGGTTGGAAGCGCGCGTTGGTAATCGACGGTGCTGCAGTGAACGAAAACTTCGCACAAGCCGCGCGTAACATTGAAGGTCTGGATATCCTGCCGACAATGGGCGCAAACGTATATGACATCCTCAAGCGTGACACTCTGGTGATCACAAAGGCGGGCGTCGAAGCATTGGAGGCCCGTTTGAAATGAGCGCCAAGCACAACCACTATGACGTGATCCGCAAGCCGATCATCACAGAAAAAGCGACCATGGCATCCGAAGCCAACGCGGTTGTTTTCGAAGTGGCGATGGAGAGCAACAAGCCAATGATCAAAGAAGCCGTCGAGGCGCTCTTCGGTGTTAAGGTGAAGGCCGTGAACACGACCATCACCAAAGGCAAGGTAAAGCGGTTCCGCGGCCAGTTGGGCAAGCGGAAAGACGTCAAAAAAGCCTACGTGACGCTCGAAGAGGGCAACACGATTGACGTATCTACCGGTCTCTGATCGGTCTGCGTAGAATTGAAAAGGCCCTGCCGGAAGCGGCGGGGCCTTTTTGCGTTTCAGATCCGTTGGTGAATGCCGCATGTGTGTCTGAGCGTCAGCACAGCCAGCACAAAAAAGACCGGCGCAACGAATTGCGCCGGTGAGTGAGGTAGGACGCAAAACGCTTGCGTCCGGGGTGTAGGCATCCATGCCGGTTGCACCATGGTCCTTGACCATTGGTGAGGCGTTAGCCCAATCCGGTCATCGTGCCGTACTTCTTGAACAACCGGTCTACCGTCATCTGTTCGGCAAAAGCAGTGGCAGAGCGAAAGGTCAGACGCGAAGGTCTTGTCCGGCTGGAGCGTCCCCTCTTGTTCAGTCGCCGTAACGCGGTGACGCGGGCCTTGCGTGCTTTCATCAGGAGCGATTGTTGTTTCATTTGTGGTCATCCTGGAGGTCGTTTCCTTGGGACCATTGATGCCAGACGGATCACACGCTGTCCTGCGCCCCTGCGGATAGCTATGAGAGCATCGGCAGTAGTGAGCTACCCGTTTGGGTATGGGGTGGGGGAGCGGATATAAGGGCCGTTGTTGCTTCAGCGCTTTCAACGGCGGTGGCCCAGATAGATCCGTGCATATTTGCGCGTAAATCCGAGAAAGATAGCTGACGACCTAGTAAGCGCGAAGGAAGCGGTTTCACCCGTTGAGCACCTGAAATCCGCAGGTGTGCTCAGCAGCGGTCAACTCGTATAGATCGGCGGAGCGCTGTCTTCTGGAATAAGGACTAGAACACTGGAGTATGCAGGGAAAAGACCAATCCTTGATCGCAAGGCCTAGTTCTACTTGACCCTCACCCGCATCCCCCCTAAACGACCCCATCGGCATGGCCCCAGATTCGTCTGGGGTTTTGTTATTGCTGCGCATGCAGCAGATAAATCGGGGACCTTCGGGGCCCTATAACCATCGGCAGACACCGGCCTTCAAAAGCCATCTCTGCCGCACAGCTAAACGGAAGACAGACAACATGGCACTCAAGTCGTACAAACCGACGACGCCGGGCCAGCGTGGGCTGGTACTGATCGACCGTTCGGAGCTTTGGAAAGGCCGCCCGGTCAAGGCCCTCACTCAGGGTTTGACCAAATCTGGCGGACGGAACAACACCGGACGGATCACAATGCGTCGTACAGGTGGTGGTGCAAAGCGCCTCTACCGTATCGTTGATTTCAAGCGCAACAAGCTGGACATGTCCGCTGTAGTCGCTCGGATCGAATATGACCCGAACCGGACAGCATTTATTGCCCTGATCCAGTACGAAGATGGCGAGCAGGCCTACATCCTTGCCCCTCAGCGTCTGGCAGTTGGCGACAAGGTGATTGCTTCGCAGAAGGCAGACATCAAGCCCGGTAACGCGATGCCTTTCTCAGGCATGCCTATCGGTACAATCATCCACAACATCGAGATGAAGCCCGGCAAGGGCGGTCAGATCGCACGTGCCGCCGGTACATACGCCCAGTTCGTTGGTCGTGACGGTGGCTATGCTCAGATCCGTCTGAGCAGCGGCGAACTGCGTCTGGTGCGTCAGGAATGCATGGCCACCGTTGGTGCCGTGTCCAACCCTGACAACTCCAACCAGAACTACGGTAAAGCGGGCCGCATGCGTCACAAGGGCATCCGTCCTTCTGTACGTGGTGTCGTTATGAACCCGATCGACCACCCGCACGGTGGTGGTGAAGGCCGTACATCCGGTGGTCGTCACCCGGTTACCCCATGGGGCAAGCCAACCAAGGGTGCCAAGACACGTAACAAGAACAAAGCGTCCAGCAGACTTATCGTCCGCTCACGGCACGCCAAGAAGAAGGGGCGTTAATTTATGTCTCGTTCAGTATGGAAAGGTCCTTTTGTTGACTCTTATGTCCTCAAGAAGGCCGAAGCGACACGTGAGAGCGGTCGGAATGAAGTGATCAAGATCTGGTCGCGCCGTTCCACGATCCTGCCTCAGTTTGTGGGTCTGACATTCGGTGTCTACAACGGCCGCAAGCACATCCCTGTAAACGTCAGCGAAGAAATGATCGGTCAGAAGTTTGGTGAGTATTCACCAACACGGACCTACTACGGTCATGCCGCCGACAAAAAAGCGAAGCGGAAATAAGCCATGAGCAAGGATAAGAATCCCCGCCGCGTGGCAGACAACGAAGCACGTGCAAAGCTGCGCATGCTGAAAACGTCGCCGCAGAAACTGAACCTCGTTGCTGGTCTGATCCGTGGCAAGAAAGTGGAGCGGGCATTGACCGACCTCACATTCTCCAAAAAGCGGATCGCGCAGGATGTGAAGAAATGTCTTCAGTCTGCAATCGCCAACGCCGAGAACAATCACAACTTGGACGTAGACGAGCTGATCGTGGCGGAAGCCTATGTCGGCAAGAACCTGACCATGAAGCGTGGACGTCCACGTGCGCGTGGCCGGTTCGGCAAGATCATGAAGCCTTTTGCCGAAGTCACAATCGTCGTGCGTCAAGTTGAGGAGCAAGCATAATGGGTAACAAAGTAAACCCGATCGGCATGCGTTTGCAGGTCAACCGTACCTGGGACAGCCGCTGGTATGCCGACACGAAGGACTACGGTGATCTTCTGCTTGAAGACCTCGCCATCCGCGCCTTCATCAAGAAAGAATGCGCGCAGGCCGGTATCGCCCGCGTCATCATCGAGCGTCCGCACAAGAAGTGCCGTGTGACAATCCACACAGCACGTCCAGGTGTGATCATCGGCAAGAAAGGTGCAGACATCGAAGGTCTGCGTCAGAAAATCGCCAAGATCACCAAATCCGATCTGCACCTCAACATTGTTGAAGTTCGCAAGCCGGAGCTGGATGCGGTACTGGTTGGCGAAAGCATCGCACAGCAGCTGGAACGCCGGGTCTCTTTCCGTCGCGCCATGAAGCGTGCGGTACAGAACGCTATGCGTATGGGTGCACTGGGCATCCGTTGTAACCTTGCCGGCCGTCTGGGCGGTGCAGAGATCGCGCGTACCGAATGGTACCGTGAGGGTCGCGTGCCCCTGCACACACTGCGTGCTGACATCGATTACGCCCACGTTGAAGCGGCGACTGCTTATGGCATCATCGGCATCAAGACGTGGATTTTCAAGGGCGAGATCATGGAACATGATCCGGCCGCGCGTGACCGCAAGGCACAGGAAATGCAAGACGGCCCAGCACCTCGCGGTGCCGGCGGTCGGCGCTAAGGAGGCCTGAAATGCTACAGCCAAAACGGACGAAATTCCGCAAGCAGTTCAAAGGCTCGATCAAGGGTCTGGCGAAGGGCGGGTCTGACCTGAACTTCGGCACCTACGGCCTGAAGGCGCTTGAGCCTGAGCGTGTAACTGCACGTCAGATCGAAGCTGCACGTCGTGCCATGACGCGTCACATGAAGCGTCAGGGCCGTGTCTGGATCCGTATCTTTCCAGACGTACCTGTCACCTCAAAGCCTGTCGAAGTTCGTATGGGTAAAGGTAAAGGTTCCGTGGACTTCTGGGCCTGCAAAGTGAAGCCCGGTCGCGTGATGTTCGAGATCGACGGCGTGAACGATGATGTCGCGCGCGAAGCGCTGCGTCTTGCGGCGATGAAGTTGCCGATCAAGACCCGGGTCGTCGTACGCGAAGACTGGTAACAACGTAGACCCCGCTTTGGCGGGGTCTGGCGCGCCGGAGGCAGGGTATTTGTCCGCAAATGCCCGTTCCGTCTACTAGGAAATAGAAAGCCCCCGCTGAGTAATCAGCGGGGGCTTTTCGTTTGACCTATCTTGAGGTGTTCAGACGTTTACGCCGAAAACACCCAAAGCTTCTTCCAGCGTTGTTTCCTCATATTTGAAATGCGATTTCACGACCGCCAAAAGTTGATCGAAAATGGCGGTTGTGTCCTGAAATGCATCGTCAGATGGTTCATTCGAAAGCTGCTGGGCGGCAGTGCCAAGGCGCTCAAGCAATTCGTGGACCACAAGGTGTTCTGTTTGCAGTCGTTCAACGATTATTTTGATCTGCGATGTTCCACGGTTGTGTAGCAAGGGAAAGATTGACTGCTCTTCGATGTCATGGTGCATTTTTAGGACACCGCATTCCTGTCCACAGATTGTCCCTACTGCCCGCAGATTTTTGGTCATTTCCGCATCAATCACAATGTGCGCAAGTTCTGCCGGTGGGGCGTCACCTGCCTCAACCCGTTGCAGCACCTCTTTTATCCGCGCGAGATCGCCAAGGTAATGCCGGTGGATGGCCGCAAGGTGCCGGCCGGCCCGAAGGGCGTTTTTGTCCACCGAGCCGAGATCGGGTTTTGTTGGCCGCTTACAATCATCGACGACAAGATCAGCCAAGGGAGTATGGCGCAGGTCGGCGCTGCCGGTCATGCTGCCCACGCATAATTAAAACTGACCGATACACGATCTTCTTCAACCATATTCATAGGCACCTCATGGCGCAGCCAGCTTTCCCAAAGCAGGACGTCACCAACCTCAGGCTCTACGTAGATGAACTGGCGCAACTCCTCCGGTGCATCCTTCAAACGCCCCGGTGAGGCCATCATCATTGCCAGCCGTGGGTCCTCGAATTTGATCGCGCTCGCGCCTTCGGGCATGGTCACGTACGTGGTACCGGAAATCACCGAATGAGGGTGGATGTGGGCGGTGTGGATTCCACCTTCGGGCAGGATGTTGATCCAGAGGCTGTCGAGTTTGAGCTTGCGGTTGCCCAGATCGAAAGCGAGGTCTTTGGCAAAAGCCGCCACGTGCTTGTCCAGCACTTTGACGAGGTCTGCGAATATGGGGAACCGGTAAGGCAGGTCATCGAGTGATGCGTAAGAGGTGTACCCGGCATAGCCATTCTCCTCGCACCAATCCTGACCCGCTTCATCGTCATTGGCAATGGCGATACAGGAGGCTTCCATCTCGTCCGGATCAATGGGTTTCCCCTGTGCAGAGAGTTGCGCGTGATAAAGGCGGGTGGCGAAGAGGGATTTGATTTGGGTCATGTGTTTGTCTTATCGCGCGTGTTGGCCAGTGGCCAGATCATCCTAGAAGACTTGTTGGTTGTTGCGTGACAGGTGGAAGCCATGGCCGTCGAGGTTGCGGCATTGCAAACCAGAGGTGGCTGAGTAGCAAGTGAATCCTCCAAATTTGCCCTCGACGTTGTATTCAGCCACCCTCTGTGTGCCGATGGCCCGCGCACCGGGCGCGGTGCAAGCCCCTTGAACGCCGCCGCGCTCCTGCATGAAAAAGGTGATGCCGCGACTGGTGGGGCAGGCAGCAAGTGCACTTACCTTCGCCCGCTGGTTGCGTTTGTAGATGGTGCACTCAATATCGGATCCGTTGAAGCCTTCGCCAACGATGCATTCGATGTTTCCTGAAGGGGTCCCGAAGCTCCAGACATCGGCATGAGCGGGAAAGCCAAAGAAGACGAGGGCGGTCAGGGTGCGCAATAGCATTGAGAAATCCTTATTGATTGTAAAAATGGTAATAGGATAACGCAAAAGCCGACATGCGTCAGCAGTATCCTGTGATTGTGGGAATGAAGGGTTGCACCCTATCGATAACCCTCCTATACGGCGCACTTCGGAACAGACTCCACCGGAATCAGGGTAACGCACATGCGGCCTGCCGGTGATGTTGAAAGGAGAGGCGCATGAACGCCAAGGAACTGCACGACAAGACACCGGATCAACTCCGCGATGAACTTGTGAACCTGAAAAAAGAAGCATTCAACCTGCGTTTCCAGCAGGCCACCGGCCAGCTTGAAAACCCTGCGCGTCTGCGTAGCGTCAAGCGTGACGTGGCCCGCGTGCACACAGTGTTGAACCAGAAAGCAGCGACCGCTGCGACGGAGGCCTAATCAATGCCCAAGCGTATCCTGACTGGCACCGTTACATCGGACGCCAACGCCCAGACAGTCACCGTATCCGTAGAGCGTCGCTTTACGCACCCGGTTCTGAAGAAGACCATCCGTAAGTCCAAGAAGTACCGGGCCCACGATGAGAACAACACATTCAAAGTCGGCGACAGCGTTCGCATCATTGAATGTCCACCAAAGTCAAAGACCAAGCGTTGGGAAGTGATCACGGCGGAAGCCTGAAGCACCGAACAACTTAATCGAAACCCCGGGGATCACGCACGCATCGCGCCCTGAAGGTCGGGAGAAACCAAATGATCCAGATGCAGACCAACCTGGATGTTGCTGACAACAGCGGCGCGCGCCGTGTTCAGTGCATCAAGGTATTGGGTGGTTCCAAGCGTAAGTACGCATCCGTCGGCGACATTATTGTCGTGTCGGTCAAGGAAGCCATCCCTCGCGGTCGTGTGAAAAAAGGCGACGTCCGTAAGGCCGTCGTTGTTCGCACAGCCAAAGAAGTTCGTCGCGAAGATGGCACAGCCATCCGCTTTGACCGCAACGCAGCAGTCATCCTGAACAACAATAACGAACCCGTTGGTACACGTATCTTTGGGCCGGTTGTTCGTGAATTGCGCGGCAAAAACTTCATGAAGATTATCTCGCTCGCGCCGGAGGTGCTGTAATGGCTGCTAAACTTCGCAAAGGTGACAAGGTCATCGTGCTGGCCGGTAAGGACAAAGGCAAGACAGGCAACATTACGTCCGTCATGCCATCCGCCAACAAGGCCGTCGTGGAAGGGATCAACATCTCTATCCGCGCCACACGTCAATCACAGGAAAGCCAGGGCGGTCGTATCCCCAAGGCAATGCCGATTGATCTGAGCAACCTCGCGCTCGTTGATGCCAATGGCAAAGCGACACGCGTAGGCTTCAAGATGGAAGGCGACAAGAAAGTACGCTTTGCCAAAACCACGGGAGATGTGATCGATGCTTGATAACGCAGAGTACACACCCCGCCTTCTCACAGTCTACCGCGATGAAATTCGTGCAAAGATGCGTGAAGAGTTTGGCTATAGCAACGACATGATGATCCCGCGTCTTGATAAGGTCGTGTTGAACATCGGTTGTGGTGCTGCCGCCGTACGTGACAGCAAGAAAGCCAAATCAGCTCAGGAAGACCTGACACTGATCGCCGGCCAAAAAGCCATGACGACGATTGCCAAGAAGTCCATCGCGGGTTTCCGCGTACGTGAAGAAATGCCAATGGGCGCGAAAGTGACCCTGCGCGGCGCGCGTATGTATGAATTCATGGATCGTCTGATCACGATTGCTATGCCTCGTATCCGCGACTTCCGCGGCATCTCGGCTAAATCTTTTGATGGTCGTGGCAACTATGCCATGGGTCTCAAAGAGCACCTCGTGTTCCCCGAAATCGATTTTGATAAAATCGATGAAAACTGGGGTATGGACATCGTCATCGCCACCACGGCGAAAACCGACGCAGAAGCGAAAGCATTGTTGACAGCGTTCAACATGCCTTTCACGAAATAAGCGCGGGAAGGATTTAGATATGGCTAAGAAATCCATGATCGCACGCGAGAAAAAGCGTGAAGCACTGGTCAAGAAGTACGCTGAAAAGCGCGCTGCCTTGAAGGAAATCGTAAGTGATGAGAGCAAGCCGATGGAAGAGCGTTTCCGCGCCTCCCTGAAGCTGGCGAAGCTGCCCCGCAACTCTAGCGCTGTGCGTCTGCACAACCGTTGCCAGCTGACGGGCCGTCCTCACGCCTATTACCGTAAACTGAAAATCTCGCGTATCGCGCTGCGTGATCTTGGCTCAGCAGGCCAGATCCCCGGCATGGTCAAGTCGAGCTGGTAAGGAGCGCACATTATGAACGATCCTATCGCAGATATGCTGACACGCATCCGCAACAGCCAGATGCGCGGCAAATCCACAGTCATGACACCAGCCTCAAAGCTGCGTGCATGGGTTCTGGATGTGCTTGCGGACGAAGGCTACATTCGCGGCTACGAAAAGATGACAGGCGCCGACGGCCATCCTGCCATCGAAATCAGCCTGAAGTACTACGAGGGCGAACCTGTTATTCGCGAGCTGAAGCGGGTTTCCAAGCCCGGTCGCCGCGTTTACATGGGCGCCAATGACATCCCACAGGTCCGTCAGGGTCTGGGTGTGTCGATTGTCTCCACCCCTCAGGGTGTGATGTCGGACGCAAATGCACGTAGCGCCAATGTTGGCGGCGAAGTGCTCTGCACCGTATTCTAAGGAGCGCAAGATGTCTCGTATTGGTAAAAAAGCGGTTGAGCTGCCCAGTGGTGTAACAGCCTCTGTGTCTGGCCAGTCAATCGAAGTCAAAGGCCCCAAGGGTGTCCGTACTTTCAAGGCGACAGACGACGTCGATCTGAAAGTGGAAGACAACACGGTTTCCGTGATCCCACGTGGCAAATCCAAGCGCGCACGCCAGCAGTGGGGCATGAGCCGCACAATGGTTGCGAACCTGGTCACCGGCGTTACCGAAGGTTTCAAGAAAGAGCTTGAGATCCAAGGTGTTGGTTATCGTGCGCAAATGCAGGGTAACACGCTGAAACTGAACCTCGGCCTGTCGCACGACGTTGATTACACTGCACCTGATGGTGTGACTGTAACGGCGCCAAAACAGACCGAAATCGTTGTGGAAGGCATTGACGAACAGCTTGTTGGTCAAGTCGCCGCGAACATCCGCGCTTGGCGCAAGCCCGAACCCTACAAGGGCAAAGGCATCCGCTACAAGGGTGAGTTCGTCTTCCGCAAAGAAGGCAAGAAGAAGTAAGGAACGCACAAGATGGCAAACAGCAAAAGACAACTGTTCATCAAACGCCGCCTGCGCGTTCGGAACAAACTTCGCCGCGTAAACGCAGGGCGCATGCGCCTCAGCGTGCACCGCTCAAACAAGAACATCAGCGTTCAGCTGATCGACGATTTGAACGGCAAGACAGTGGCTTCTGCTTCGACACTCGAAAAGGATTTGGGTTTCGTGGGCAAGAACAACATCGAAGCAGCTTCGAAAGTGGGCGCGGCAATCGCCGAGCGTGCGAAAAAAGCCGGTGTTGAAGAAGCATACTTTGACCGGGGCGGTTTCCTGTTCCACGGCAAAGTAAAAGCGGTTGCAGATGCGGCCCGCGAAGGCGGTCTGAAGATCTGATGTAGGGGTGGGTTTGACCCACCCTATCATCCAAACAATGCGAAGAGGGCCATACCGGCCCTCTCGATGATCCGGGGGCAGATGCCCACTAGGATTGAACCAAACAGGGCACACGCCCGCAGATCAAGGAGGCCAGCATGGCCAGAGACGACAACCGTGGAGGCAACCGCCGCAATAACCGCGACGAGACCCCCGAATTTCAGGATCGCCTTGTCGCGATCAACCGTGTGTCCAAAACTGTAAAAGGCGGTAAGCGCTTTGGTTTTGCTGCACTGGTCGTAGTTGGTGACCAAAAAGGTCGCGTGGGTTTTGGCAAAGGTAAAGCCAAAGAAGTGCCCGAGGCGATCCGCAAGGCAACCGAGCAGGCCAAGCGCCAAATGATCCGCGTACAGCTGCGCGAAGGCCGCACGCTGCACCACGATATGGAAGGCCGTCACGGCGCCGGTAAAGTGGTTATGCGTACAGCACCAGAAGGTACCGGTATCATCGCCGGTGGTCCAATGCGTGCCGTATTCGAAATGTTGGGTGTGAAGGACGTTGTGTCCAAGTCCATCGGTTCGCAGAACCCTTACAACATGATCCGCGCCACAATGGACGGCCTGCGCAAGGAATCTTCCCCGCGCTCCGTTGCTCAGCGTCGCGGTAAGAAAGTGGCGGACATTCTGCCCAAGACCGATGCCCCGCAGGTGAGCGGTGAGCAAGCACCCGTAGTTGAGGAGGCCTAAGTCATGGCGAAAACAATTGTCATCAAACAGATTGGTTCTCCGATCCGTCGCCCTGCAAAACAGCGTGCTACGCTGGTTGGTCTGGGCCTGAACAAAATGCACCGCACACGCGAGCTGGAAGATACACCTTCCGTGCGCGGCATGATCAACAAGATCAGCCACATGATCGAGATTGTCGAAGAGAAGGGGTAGTCGTTTTCTTTTGAAGAAAACGTCCCGGAGTTTTTTAAAAACTCCGTTGCCTGAGATTGAAACGCCTCGCGGGAAACTGCGGGGCGTTTTGCTATTTGAAACGCCGTTCGAAGGTGCGGGCGTACAGTCCGACTTCTTCCTCAAAATCTTCAACAAAAATTGAAGAGTGGTAGCGGACATTTAGGGCAGAGCTGATTAACTGGTGTGGATCGACATTCTGCAATTTTTCAGTCTCTCCTCTACCATAGCCGAATAGCGACACAGTGATTGCGTAAAGATATGCCCAACCGACGGTTCGTTGTTTTAACTCGTCTTTGGTTTTAGGGAGCATACCAGTGTTTTTTGTAAATTCTGAAGACCATCTTGCTAAGTGTACTTGGTGTTCCCGAATAACCCCGGCTATCCGGTTTCTGATAGCTTCATCGTCGCTGAGTTCAATGATATCTCGGAAAACGGCAACTACATCGCTTGGAACTTCGAGCTCTTTCAGGGAGGTAGCCCTGAATTCGGCTTCACCTAGATCTTTCAAAAATTTTTCGAAACCGTTCGAATACAGCATTCCAGCTTCACAAATTTTGCACATTTTTGCAAGGCTAGTAGGCAAGAGGGCTCGTGCCGAGATCAGTTTTCGATGGCGCGTTTCGGCTTCCGCTGAATTTGCTCTTTCAATACTTGCGAACACACCAATGAGCGTAATTGTTGCAGCTATCAGAGAAACTGATGCCGCAATCAGATAAGTATAGAATTTTGTGACATCATCTCCAATATCTGCGCTGAATATCCAAGCGAGACCTAGGCCCAATTCAAAGCCTATCAAAAGCCCAAAAGCTGTGTTGTTCATAAGATAGAAGAAGCGCATCTGGGGCGTCCAATCCATTGCTTTGGGGTTTCTATGTATTTGATGCTTGGGTGGAGTTGAAGCGGTAGGTAGCATTGGTGTCTATTGCTAAGAAAAACCGATTAGCATATACGCCCCCAGTGGCCCCGAATCCGGCCGCCTATATATCAACGCCGCGTCTGCTCACTTCCCGTCGCTGGGGGGCATTTCCGGCAAAAGGAGAAGCGACAATGTATAAGTTGAATGAACTGTCCGACAACCCGGGTGCAACGAAGAAGCGCAAGCGCGTTGGCCGTGGTCCGGGTTCCGGCACCGGTAAAATGGGTGGCCGTGGTATCAAAGGTCAGAAATCCCGCTCGGGCGTGGCGATTAATGGCTACGAAGGCGGCCAGATGCCTTTGTACCAGCGTCTGCCAAAGCGTGGCTTTAACAAGCCGAACCGCAAATCCTACGCCGTTGTTAACCTCGGCCTGATCCAGAAATTCATCGATGAGAAGAAACTGGACGCGAAAAAGCCGGTTGATGCGGCTGCTCTGATCGCTTCCGGTCTGGTGCGTCGTGAGCTGGACGGTATCCGGGTTCTGGCGAAAGGTGACATCACCGCCAAGGTTGATCTGCACGTTGCAGGCGCGTCAAAATCCGCAGTCGAAGCGGTAGAGAAAGCCGGCGGCAGCGTGACCCTTCCAGCAAAAGCGGAAGCGGCCGAAGCTTAAACCACGTTCAAGGCTTGTGAGCGGGCCGCGACCCGCTTACATACCTCTTGAGTTTTCTAGGGACGCCGCCCGCTGGAAATCAGCTTGGGCGGCGTTTGCATAACAACGAAAAGAGACCGCACAATGGTATCAGCCGTCGAAAACATGGCCGCCAACACTAGCTGGTCCGCATTGGGCAAGGCCACAGACCTGCGCAACCGGATCCTGTTCACACTGGGATTGTTGATCGTCTATCGCCTTGGCACCTTTATTCCCGTTCCGGGCATTGATGGTGGCGCGTTGCGCGAATTTATGGACAGCGCGGGGCAGGGCATCGGGGGCATGGTGTCGATGTTCACCGGCGGTGCGCTGGGTCGGATGGGTATCTTTGCGCTTGGCATCATGCCTTATATCTCTGCATCGATCATCGTGCAGCTTCTGGGGTCTATGTACGGCCCATGGGAGCAGCTGAAGAAAGAAGGCGAGCAGGGACGTAAGAAGCTTAACCAATATACACGCTACGGTACTGTCGCGCTGGCTACTTTGCAGGCTTACGGCCTTGCGGTCAGTCTTGAAGCCGGTGATATCGCGGCTGATCCGGGGATGTATTTCCGTATTGCCTGTATGATCACGCTGGTCGGCGGCACGATGTTCCTGATGTGGCTTGGTGAGCAGATCACCGCTCGCGGCATTGGTAACGGTATTTCTCTGATCATCTTTGTTGGCATCATCGCCGAAGTTCCTGCAGCGATCGCGCAATTCTTTGCGTCTGGCCGGTCCGGTGCCATCAGCCCTGCGGTAATTGTAGGCGTGTTGGTTATGGTGGTTCTGACGATCATGTTTGTGGTGTTTATGGAGCGCGCCTTGCGCAAGATCCACATCCAGTACCCGCGCCGTCAAGTTGGTCAGAAAATGTACGACGGTGGGTCCAGTCACCTGCCGGTCAAAGTTAACCCAGCAGGTGTTATTCCGGCGATCTTCGCCTCCAGCCTTTTGCTGCTTCCGATTACGATCAGCACGTTCTCGGGCAATTCAACCGGTCCGGTGATGTCTGTGTTGCTGGCCAACTTCGGCCCCGGTCAGCCGCTGTACCTGTTGTTCTTTATCGCGATGATCGTTTTCTTCGCGTATTTCTACACCTTCAACGTAAGCTTCAAGCCCGATGACGTGGCCGACAACCTTAAAAACCAGAACGGTTTTGTGCCTGGTATCCGTCCTGGTAAGAAGACAGCCGAATATCTTGAGTATGTGGTGAACCGCGTACTCGTGCTCGGGTCTGGTTATCTCGCGCTGGTCTGCGTGTTCCCTGAAATCCTGCGCGGCCAGTTCGCGATCCCGTTCTACTTTGGCGGTACGTCGGTCTTGATCGTTGTATCAGTCACGATGGACACGATTCAGCAGGTTCAAAGTCATCTTTTGGCGCATCAGTACGAAGGTCTGCTTGAAAAATCGAACCTACGCGGCAAAGGTAAAGGCACACGCAAGAAACGGAGCCCGGTACGTCGATGAATATTATTCTTTTAGGGCCTCCGGGCGCAGGCAAAGGTACACAAGCGCGCCATCTGGTCGCAACGCGGAACATGGTGCAGCTTTCGACAGGTGACATGTTGCGCGAGGCCAAGGCTTCGGGCACTGAAATGGGTAATATGGTTGCTGGCGTCATGGCGCGTGGTGAGTTGGTCACGGATGAGATCGTGATCGGCCTGATCCGCGAAAAGCTTGAAGGCGACAACGCGGGCGGTTTTATCTTTGACGGGTTCCCGCGTACGCTTGAACAAGCGGATGCACTGGGCAAGTTGATGGCGGATGAGGGCAAAACCCTTGATGCTGTCATCGAGATGCGCGTCGACGACGAAGCGCTGGTTGACCGAATTACAGCACGGTCGACGTGTAGCGAATGCGGCGAGGTTTATAACGATAATACCAAGCCTGTGCCCGCCGATGGAAAATGCACGAACTGCGGTAAAGAAGCAGAGTTCACCCGCAGGTCAGACGACAACGAAGAAAGCCTGAAGACGCGTCTCATGGCTTATTACAAACAGACGTCACCGCTGATTGGCTACTACTACGCCAAAGAAATGCTGAGTTCTGTGAACGGTTTGGGTTCCATGGAAGCGGTACAGGGCGAGATCGCCGAGGCGCTGGATAGCTAGGACACGTACCGGACTTTATTGAAAAGTCCGGACGGATTTCCAAAGCATATTTTGCCAGCGGCTCCGATCCTGTCAGAGCGGGTTGACGCCTGTGCCAAAACCCCATAGTCAGCGCTATCTCGAATGAGAATCAATTTGCGGTTCGGGTCGCCCCCGCCCGCAAGATCACCTGATCAGCCTTAGCCCGACGGCCTCTATTGCCTCGGGCTTCGTTTGTGAAAAAAGGGTCTGGTATTACGGACCCGCAACGAAAAGGAATTGCACACGTGGCACGTATTGCCGGCGTTAACATCCCGACTGCAAAGCGGGTTCCAATCGCCCTCACTTACATCACCGGTATCGGTAACTCCTCCGCAGAAGCAATCTGCGAAGCAGTTGGTATCGACTTCTCTCGTCGCATCAACGAATTGTCCGATGCCGAGATCCTGAAAATCCGCGAGCACATCGACGAAAACTATACCGTCGAAGGTGACCTGCGTCGTGACACACAGATGAACATCAAGCGTTTGATGGATCTGGGTTGCTACCGTGGCCTGCGCCACCGTCGTAACCTGCCTGTACGTGGTCAGCGTACGCACACAAATGCTCGCACACGCAAAGGCCCCGCAAAGGCCATTGCCGGTAAGAAGAAATAAGGGAGGCTGAATAGATGGCACGCGATGCACGCAAGACCAAGCGTAAGGTCTCCAAGAACATTGCAGCAGGGGTTGCTCACGTAAACTCCAGCTTCAACAACACAAAAATCCTGATTTCCGACGTTCAGGGCAATGCGATTGCATGGTCCTCGTCCGGCACCATGGGCTTCAAAGGCTCACGGAAATCCACACCCTACGCGGCCCAGATGGCTGCTGAGGATGCGGGCCGCAAGGCGCAGGAACACGGCGTAAAAACGCTGGAAGTTGAAGTGCAGGGTCCCGGCTCCGGTCGTGAATCCGCGCTGCGCGCTCTGGCCGCGGCAGGCTTCAACATCACGTCAATTCGTGACGTGACGCCTATGGCGCACAACGGCTGTCGCCCACCAAAGCGCCGCCGCGTTTAAGCGACGACAAGACTTACGGGGTCTGCGTGTTATGCGCAGGCCCCATACCGCTTTTTGAAACCTCGAGCGTAGCTGCTGACCGGACATGCAGCAGTTACAAGGATGGAGGGTTACCATGATCCACAAAAATTGGGCTGAACTGATTAAACCACAACAGCTGGACGTAAAGCCGGGCAATGACCCAGCGCGTCAGGCGACCGTGATGGCCGAGCCGCTTGAGCGCGGTTTTGGTTTGACGATGGGCAACGCGCTGCGCCGCGTCCTGATGTCATCCCTGCAGGGTGCTGCGATCACATCCGTACAAATTGACAATGTTTTGCACGAGTTTTCATCTGTTGCCGGTGTGCGTGAAGACGTGACCGATATCATTCTGAACCTCAAGGGTGTTTCCATCCGTATGGAAGTTGAAGGGCCAAAGCGTCTGTCGATTTCTGCAAAAGGTCCGGGTGTTGTGACGGCTGGCGACATTTCCGAGAGCGCAGGCATCGAGATCCTGAACCGTGATCACGTGATCTGCCACCTTGATGATGGCGCAGACGTCTACATGGAACTGACAGTCAACACCGGCAAGGGCTATGTTTCTGCGGACAAGAACAAGCCGGAAGACGCGCCGATTGGCTTGATCCCGATTGATGCGATTTATTCGCCGGTCAAGAAGGTCAGCTATGACGTGCAGCCGACCCGTGAAGGTCAGGTTCTGGACTATGACAAGCTGACGATGAAAGTTGAAACAGACGGCTCCATTACGCCGGATGACGCGGTGGCATTCGCTGCACGCATCCTGCAGGACCAGCTGGGCATCTTTGTGAACTTTGACGAGCCTGAATCAGCATCCCGCGCGGATGAGGATGACGGTCTGGAGTTCAACCCGTTGCTGCTCAAGAAGGTAGACGAGCTGGAGCTGTCCGTCCGTTCCGCAAACTGCCTGAAGAACGACAACATCGTCTACATCGGCGATCTGATCCAGAAGACCGAAGCGGAAATGCTGCGCACGCCGAACTTTGGCCGCAAGTCCTTGAACGAGATCAAGGAAGTGCTGTCTGGTATGGGGCTGCACCTTGGCATGGACGTCGAAGACTGGCCACCGGACAACATCGAAGATCTGGCCAAGAAGTTCGAAGACAACTTTTAAGCCAACGTAAGGCGGGGTGATCCCCGCCTTACACCACGACCGGGCCCAAGCGCCCCAAGGAGAGCCCAAGACACGCATCGCGGGCCAGACAAAGTAAAACCGCCCGTAGAGGGCACATCTAGGAGACTACAACATGCGTCACGCACGTGGATACCGCCGCCTGAACCGTACACATGAGCACCGCAAGGCGCTCTGGTCAAACATGGCAGGCTCGCTCATCGAACATGAGCAAATCAAGACAACATTGCCAAAAGCAAAAGAACTGCGCCCGGTGATTGAAAAGATGATCACACTGGCAAAGCGTGGCGATCTTCACGCACGCCGCCAGGCTGCAAGCAAGCTCAAGCAAGACAAGTATGTCGCCAAGCTTTTTGACATTCTGGGGCCACGCTACAAGGATCGTCAGGGCGGATACGTTCGCGTTCTGAAAGCGGGTTTCCGTTATGGTGATATGGCTCCGATGGCGATCATCGAGTTCGTGGACCGCGACCGCGATGCCAAAGGCGCCGGCGACAAAGCCCGCGTTGCAGCTGAAGAAGCCGCAGAATAAGAATTTTCGCACTTTGCGAAACGAAAGCCCTGCCAATTGGCAGGGCTTTTTGTTTGTGCGGCCGGATCTGAGTTTGTCGGCCAAGTGAAGACGGGGTGTTGCGCTGATCAATCGAGCCGCGCATATGATTGGTATGGCGGATTTATTTGATAGTGGCGCAGAGGTGCCGGATACGGCACCCCGACCTTTGGCGGACCGGCTGCGTCCCAAATCCATTGCAGAGGTGATCGGTCAGCAGAAGGTTCTGGGGCCTGACGCGCCACTGACAGTGATGCTGTCATCCGGAAGTCTGACTTCATTGATCTTTTGGGGACCGCCAGGCGTGGGCAAGACCACGATCGCGCGTTTATTGGCGGACGAGACCGATCTCCATTTCGTCCAGATCAGTGCTATTTTTTCAGGTGTCCCCGAGTTGCGGCGCGTGTTTGAGGCTGCCAAAATTCGACGGCAGAACGGGCAAGGCACGCTGTTGTTCGTCGATGAGATTCATCGTTTCAACAAAGCGCAGCAGGATGGATTCCTGCCGCACATGGAAGACGGGACCATTTTGCTGGTTGGTGCCACCACCGAGAATCCCAGTTTCGAATTGAACGCTGCTGTGATGAGCCGCGCACAGGTGTTGGTATTGGAGCGGTTGTCGCTGGCGGAGTTGGAACTGCTTGCACAGCGTGCCGAACAGGAGCTGGACCGTACGCTCCCCCTTGATGGTCCCGCGCGGGAAGCTTTGCTTGAGATGGCTGATGGCGACGGGCGGGCTTTGCTCAACCTGATCGAGCAAGTGGCCGCATGGAAACCGGATCAGAAGCTGGACAAGGCAGCGCTTGGTCAGCGTCTCATGCGCAGGGCGGCGCAGTATGACAAAGGCGGGGACGCGCATTACAATTTGATTTCTGCGCTGCACAAGTCCGTGCGTGGTTCCGACCCGGACGCGGCCCTTTATTGGTTCGCGCGGATGCTGGAGGGCGGCGAAGATCCCAGATATCTGGCGCGGCGGATTACGCGGATGGCGGTGGAAGACATCGGGCTTGCAGACCCGCAAGCGCAGGCGGTCTGTCTTCAATCGTGGGAGACATTCGAGCGGTTAGGCTCGCCCGAAGGCGAGCTGGCGCTGGCGCAGGCGGTTGCCTATCTGGCATTGGCGCCCAAATCGAACGCGGGATATGTGGCTTATAAGGGTGCACGCAAGGCGGCAAAAGAAACCGGATCAGAGCCGCCGCCCAAGCATATTTTGAACGCAGCCACGGGCATGATGAAGGATATGGGTTATGGCGCGGGCTATGCTTATGACCACGATGCCGAAGACGGGTTTTCCGGGCAAAACTACTTTCCTGAAACCATGCAGCGCCCCGTGCTTTACGCACCGGTCGAGCGCGGTTTCGAACGTGAACTGAAAAAGCGGTTGGATTATTTCACCAAGCTGCGCAGCAAACGCGACGGCTAGGGCCGCTTGCGCCGCTAAACTTGACAATCCGGGTTGAAACAACGACAGACCGCAGATGATTTCTACCATGTTTCTTGTTGCTTTTGGAGGTGCCATCGGTGCCGCTTTGCGCTTTGCGGCAGGCATGGGTGTGTTGCGGCTAACCGGTGTTTCCGACTTCCCGCTGGCAATTATCGCGGTGAATATCCTTGGCTCGTTTTTGATGGGCGTGTTTGTCGTTGCTGCGGCCCATCGTGGGCTCACACACCTCAGCCCGTTCGTGATGACCGGTATTCTTGGCGGCTTCACAACCTTTTCAGCCTTCTCGCTTGAAACGGTGACGTTGATGGAACGGGGAAACTATGGTGCGGCAGGGCTTTACGTGGCCTTGTCGGTGGTGCTGTCGATCGCAGCTTTGATGTTGGGCCTATGGCTGGCCCGTGGAGTGTTTTTATGAGCCGGGTACAGACCCTGACGGTGCAGGAAGGTGATGGAGATCAGCGGTTGGACCGCTGGTTCAAACGCATGTTCCCGCTGATTTCCCAAGGCAAAATCGAAAAGATGTGCCGCAAGGGAGAGATTCGTGTGAACGGGGGGCGTGTCAAAGGGTCGACCCGTGTAGAAGTGGGGCAGGAAATTCGTATTCCGCCGTTGCCGGATCAGGAAGCGCCGCCGCCACCCAAGCGGACGCGGGTCACGGATGCGGATGCCAAGTTTATTCGTCAGTGCGTAATCTACCGCGACGACCATGTGATTGCGCTTAACAAACCGCCAGGTTTGCCCGTCCAAGGTGGATCAGGGCAGGGCGACCGGCATGTTGATGGCCTTGGTGAGGCATTGATGTTCGACGCAGACGAAAAGCCGCGTCTTGTGCACCGCTTGGACAAGGACACATCAGGAGTTTTGTTGTTGGCGCGAACGCGTGAAGCAGCGAAATCCCTGACCGCAGCGATGCGCCACCGTGAGACCCGCAAGATTTACTGGGCTATCGTCGCCGGTGTGCCGACCCCCTATCTGGGTCAGATCAGTTACGGGCTGGTCAAAGCGGGTGGTCACGGCAAGAGCGGTGAAGGCGAAAAGATGATCGCCGTACACCCGCGCGATATGAACGACACACCGGGTGCCAAACGTGCACAGACACATTATGCAACGCTCTACCGCGTGGGTTCGCGGGCGTCATGGGTTGCGTTGGAGCCTGTGACGGGCCGAACACACCAGCTGCGTGCGCATATGGCCGAGATCGGACATCCGATTGTCGGCGATGGTAAATATGGCGGATCTGGTCAGGAAAACATGGGCGACGGCTGGGGTGCGCAACTGGGCGGTATGATCAGTAAAAAGCTGCATCTGCATGCCCGTCTGATGCGGTTTGAACATCCCTCGACCCGCAAGCTGATGACAGTGACTGCGGAATTGCCCGAGCATATGGCCCATTCGTGGGAGACATTTGGCTGGACCGAAGATCTTGCCGCTGATGATCCGTTCGAGAGCCTGCAATGAGCGACCGCCTGCGTTTGGTCATTTTTGATGTCGACGGTACGCTGGTCGACAGTCAGGCCACGATTGTATCGTCAATGGCTGCTGCGTTTGCCGCCGTCGATCATCCGCTTCCCGACCGTCAGACGCTGTTGAGTGTTGTGGGCCTGTCATTGGACCAAATCTACCCGATCCTGGCACCCGAGCTGTCGACCACCGCGCATCGGCAGATGGTCGAAGCATACAAGAACACCTATATGACCGAGCGTGCCGAAGCAGGCACAGCCCAGACTGCGCCTTTCTACGCAGGTGCCAAAGAGACGCTGGAACGCTTGCAGGCGGTCGACAATATCCTGCTTGGGGTGGCGACTGGAAAATCTAAACGCGGTCTTGATAAACTGATAGAGGGCCATGGATTGGAAGGTCTTTTCGTGACCCAGCAGGTCGCGGACTTTCATCCGTCCAAACCGCATCCGTCGATGATCCGGCAGGCAATCCAAGATGCGGGCGTCAGCACCGGCGATACGGTGATGGTGGGCGATACCAGTTTCGATATGGAAATGGCCGCAGCTGCAGGCGTCCCGGGGATCGGGGTAAGCTGGGGCTATCATGGACGCGACAGGTTGGGTGCTGCGGCGCATATGATTGATGATTTCGCGGGCTTGCCGACTGTATTGCAAGAGGTGTGGGGGCTGCAGATATGAGCGGTGCGTGGAAAGCCAAACGGTTTTGGAAAGAGGCCTCAGTTGTTCCAGAGGCCGAGGGTTTCGGCGTGCGACTGGATGGACGCGAAGTTAAAACACCAGCCAAACGCGCCCTGATTATGCCGACGGAGGCGATGGCACAGGTCGTCGCTGAAGAATGGGATGCACAGGAAGAAGAGATCAAACCTCACCTGATGCCAGCGACCAAAACGGCGAATGCTGCAATCGACAAAGTCGCCATTCAGCACGGTGAGGTTGCGGATATGCTTGCGGATTACGGCGATAGCGACCTGCTGTGTTATCGCGCACCGCAGCCTGACGCATTGATTGCGCGTCAGGCAACGCTTTGGGACCCGATGCTGGATTGGGCTGCAGAAGCGCTCGAAGCACGGCTGATACCGCGAGTTGGAGTGATGCACGCGCCTCAGGACCCAACCGCGCTAGAGGCTTTGCGGCGGCGTACCCATGCCCTGAGCCCCTTTGAACTCGCAGCGTTCCACGACCTTGTGAGCCTGTCGGGGTCACTGATTCTCGGATTTGCCACAGCGTTGAACCGGGCTTCAGCCGATGAAATCTGGACCCTGTCGCGGCTGGACGAGATCTGGCAGGCGGAGCAGTGGGGCGCGGACGATCAGGCAGAAGAGTTGGCCGCGTTGAAGAAAGAAAGTTTCCTCCACGCCAGTCGCATGTTCACGCTTTGTCGCGCCGTTGATCCGCTGGACTGATGTTTTCGTCATCTTTACTGATGGTCAGCGCGCGTTATTGCCCGTTTTTGCAGCACTAACTCTTGACCTTTAAACGGGAATCCGAGCACAGTATGGGCCACTGAGCGGGACAACCCGTAAGGTATCGCCTCCGGCGCAAAAGCGCCGGTTCAACCGCCCATCCAACGTGGCGGATTATCAGGAAGAGGTAACAATGAACAAATCAGTACTTTTCGGCGCTCTGACGATTGCCGGTCTGGCAGCGGGCGCAGCAGCGGCCGGTACGCTGGACGACGTAAAAGCACGCGGTAAGCTGAACTGTGGTGTAACAACCGGTCTGGTCGGCTTCGCGGCTCCAGATGCAAACGGCGAATGGAAAGGCTTTGACGTTGCGGTATGCCGCGCGGTTGCAGCAGCCGTCATCGGCGACGCAACAGCCGTCGAATTCGTCCCGACAACAGGTAAGACACGTTTTACCGCGTTGGCATCCGGCGAAATCGACATGCTGGCCCGTAACACAACATGGACATTCTCACGCGACGTCGACCTGAAGTTCGATTTCGTTGGTGTGAACTACTATGACGGCCAAGGCTTTATGGTTCCTAAAGAGCTGGGTGTTTCCTCAGCCAAGGATCTGGACGGCGCGACAGTCTGCATTCAGACCGGTACAACAACCGAGCTGAACCTTGCGGATTTCTTCCGTTCCAACAACATCAACTATGAGCCCGTGCCGATTGAAACAAACGCAGAAGCACAGCAGCAGTACCTTGCTGGCGCATGCGATGTTTACACAACGGACGCTTCCGGCTTGGCGGCGACACGTGCAACATTTGAAAACCCCGGCGACCACACGCTGCTGCCAGAAATCGTATCCAAAGAGCCACTTGGCCCGCTGGTTCGTCACGGCGACAGCGAATGGGGCGATGTTGTCCGTTGGACTTTGAACGCGCTGATCACAGCTGAAGAGCTGGGTGTGTCCTCTGCCAATGTTGGCGAAATGGCTTCCGGCACAAACAACCCCGAAGTTGCGCGTCTGCTGGGTACCGAAGGTACACTGGGCGAGATGCTGGGTCTGGACGCAGATTGGGCCAAGCGCGCAATCGAAACACAGGGCAACTATGGTGAAATCTTTGCGAAAAACATCGGCGAAGAAACACCAATCGGTCTGGCCCGTGGTCTGAACGCACAGTGGACAGATGGCGGCCTGCTTTACAGCCCTCCATTCCGCTAAACACTTCTGTCAAAGGGCGCGGATCACTCCGCGCCCTTTGCACATTTGACGACCGCGCCTAGCGCTTAGCCAACGAACTTTCCCGATACGGGCACCGCAAAGGTGCTGATGATAATCACCGATCGGGCCAACGGGGATATTTCTGATGTCGACCACCACCGACCCTCAAGGGGGCTCGTTCCGGCTATCCATGCTGTTGAACGACACGCGCTACCGCTCCATGACATTGCAGGTCATCGCTGCCATCATATTGGCGCTTTCGCTTGCCTACCTTTATTCCAACCTTGCTGCGAACTTGCGCGCTGCCGGTTTGAACATTTCATTCGCGTTTCTGGGTACCCCAGCGGGCTATGACATTAACCAGACACTGATTGAATACGATAGCCAGTCCAGCAACTTACGTGCTGCCATGGTGGGAATTCTTAATACGCTGCTTGTCGCGGTGCTGGCTTGTATCACCGCGACCGTCTTTGGTGTGGTTGCCGGTGTTTTGCGCCTGTCGAACAACTGGCTGGTGCGCAAACTCATGGCCTTCTACGTCGAGATTTTCCGCAATATCCCTGTTTTGATCTGGATCGTGATCATCTTTACCATCATGATCGCAGTCATGCCGGGACCAAGGGCGTTCCGCGGCGATAATGCGACATCAAGTATGTTGTTCGATCTGTTCGCCTTCACCAACCGTGGTGTTTATGCGCCCGGTCCTTATTTCACACGCGGTATTGGCGGCGCGGATGGCAGCATCATTAACTGGCTGTTGGTGATTGCGACGCTGGTCGGCTCCTTTTTCGTAACGAGAAAAGTCACGGAGCGCGCGAACCATGTTCAGGCAGAGACGGGCGTGCGCCCGAATACGCTCTGGACCAACCTCGCGATCTGGTTTGTGCCGATCATTATACTGATGCTGATCCTCGGGCTGGCTTGGGAAATTCCCGAGCTGAAAGGCTTCAACTTCGCCGGCGGTTTGAAAATCGGTGGTCCATTGATCGCCCTATGGTTCGCTCTGTCGATCTACACCGGTGCTTTCATCGCCGAAAACGTGCGCGCCGGTATTCAAGCGGTTTCCAAAGGCCAGACCGAGGCCGCATCGGCTTTGGGCCTGCGCCCGAACCGCACCATGAGCCTTGTTGTCTTGCCGCAGGCGTTGCGGGTGATCATACCGCCGCTGATTTCGCAATACCTCAACATCACCAAGAACTCCTCGCTCGCTATTGCGGTTGGCTATGCCGACATCACCGCGACGCTCGGGGGCATCACGCTGAACCAGACGGGCCGTGCGATTGAGTGCGTTCTGCTGTTGATGCTCTTCTATCTTGTGATTTCGCTGATCATCTCCTCGGTGATGAACGTCTATAACAACGCAATGAAGCTGAAGGAGCGCTAAGATGAGCGATACACACGCACAATCTGTCGCTTACGTCCGCGACACTGCAATTCCGCAGTCACCTGCACCGGCAAACGCGTCGGGGCCTGTGAAGTGGATGCGCGACAACCTTTTCGCCACATGGGCCAACGCGCTGCTCACGGTTGCGGCGATCTATGTGGTCTATCTGATCCTGTCGAATACCCTGCCTTGGATATTTGGCGGGCTGTGGAACACGGCCTCCTTGGCTGAATGCCGCGAAGTGTTGCAGGGCAAATCGGCTGCCTGTTTCTCGGTTCTGACAGACCGTTGGGACCAACTCATCTTCGGCTATTCCTATCCGGCTGAATATTACTGGCGGCCCACAGTCGCATTCCTGATCATGTTCGTGGCAATCGCGCCGGTTCTGTTCTTTGATCTGCCACGCAAGTTGCTGATCGTGACGGCTCTGTTCCCCTTCATCGCCTATTGGTTGATCTGGGGTGGCACGATCTGGACGCCGATATTTGCGCTTCTGGGCGTGGTTGTCGGCTACATGGTCTATGCGCGTCTGGTGACAGGGAGCTTTGCCAAAGGGTTCTTTGGCGGTATCGCCGCAGCACTCGTCGTGTGGTTCATCGCCGGATACATCGTTCCGGCAATTGCACCACAAGAGCCATTGTTGGCGTCCGTGCCATCGCGTGATCTGGGTGGCTTTATGCTGAACTTGATGCTGGGCCTGACCTGCGTATCGCTGTCCTTGCCCATCGGCATTGCACTGGCGCTGGGGCGGCAGTCTTCCATGCCGCTGATCAAATGGATTTGTGTTATTTTCATCGAGTTCATTCGTGGCGTGCCGCTGATCACCCTGCTGTTTGTGGCAAGTGTTATGTTGGCGTATTTCTTCCCGCCTGAATCGACAGTCGATCTTTTCCTGCGCGTGGTGATCATGATCACCATGTTCTCTTCAGCCTATATCGCCGAAGTGGTGCGCGGCGGTTTGGCCGCTTTGCCCAAGGGGCAATATGAAGCGGCGGACAGTCTGGGGCTCGATTATGCGCAGGCGATGCGCCTGATCATTCTCCCGCAGGCGCTGAAGATTTCGATCCCCGGTATCGTGAACATCGCGGTAGGTCTGTTCAAGGACACCACGCTGGTCTCGGTTATCTCCATGTTTGACCTTGTCGGCATGATCCGCGGACCGATCCTCGCCTCAACTGAATGGAACGGCGTCTATTGGGAACTGCTCGGCTTTGCCGCCGCACTGTTCTTTGTCGTCTGCTATGGCATCTCACAATACTCGCAGTGGCTCGAACGCCGTCTCGCGACAGATCATCGTTAAGAAAGGGCTAGAAAAATGGCCGAAGCTGCAAAGTTGAAAGTATCGGATCAGGTCGCGATTTCGATCCAGAACATGAACAAATGGTACGGGTCGTTCCACGTTCTGCGTGACATCGACCTGACCGTTTATCAGGGCGAGCGCATTGTAATCTGTGGGCCGTCAGGGTCAGGTAAATCTACGTTGATCCGCTGTATCAACGCGTTGGAAGAACACCAGAAAGGGTCGATTGAAGTGGACGGGACGCTGTTGTCCTCTGACCTCAAGAACATCGACAAGATCCGGTCGGAAGTGGGTATGTGTTTCCAGCACTTCAACCTGTTCCCGCACCTGAGCATTCTCGACAACCTCACGCTGGCTCCGATCTGGGTACGTAAAACGCCCAAGAAGGAAGCCGAGGAAGTGGCGATGCATTATCTTGAAAAGGTAAAGATCCCCGATCAGGCGAACAAGTTCCCCGGTCAGTTGTCAGGTGGCCAGCAGCAGCGTGTGGCAATCGCGCGGTCGCTTTGCATGAAGCCGCGCATTATGCTGTTTGATGAACCAACATCAGCGCTTGATCCCGAAATGATCAAAGAGGTGCTCGACACCATGATCGAGCTGGCCGAAGAAGGCATGACGATGCTTTGCGTGACGCACGAGATGGGTTTTGCCCGTCAGGTGGCGAACCGCGTGATCTTTATGGATGAAGGTCAGATCGTTGAGCAGAACGAGCCGGAAGAGTTCTTTAACAATCCGCAGTCACCGCGTACGCAGTTGTTCCTGAGCCAGATTCTGGGTCACTGACCAGGGGCGGTTAAAGTCGTCCAGCAAGGTTAAAGATCGCGCGGCACTATGAAGTGTCGCGCGACTGCTTTTCCCCAACAGGCATCGCGCCAGTCGGTGATATCGAAGTCTGCAACAAGGGTCGCCCCCGTGGGGTAAGACATGAATTGCGGATGGTTGGGGGTTTCCTGCACTATCGCTTCTGCCATCATGCCGCTGCCCGGATTGTGGCCGATCATCAGCACACAATCGCCAGTCGCCGCCTGCAAAGCGTTGAGGAGGGTATCGGGTTCTGCCAGATAAAGGGCGCGATCATAGCGGAAGTTCGCGATATCGCCCAAATCAAGCCTGACAAAGGTTTCCTTCGTTCGCATCGCAGATGAACAAAGCACCTGTTCTGGCATCAGCTCTTTCGACGTCATCCACGCCCCCAAAGCGCTGGCGGCTTTCCGTCCACGCGGGTTTAGCGGGCGGTCATGGTCACTGCTCGGTCCTCCGCTCCAATCAGATTTTGCATGGCGCATGAGGATCAAACGTTTCATCTTAGCTACCTTTGGTAAACTGTCGCATATGATAAGCCGATTGCGCGGGTATCCGTCCATAAGATTGTGACACCGGACAGGCACGGCGTACGTTGCAGCCCAGCCTTGTATTCACAGCACCGGCATCGGTGGCCAGAAACGCTTGGCACTTTGGGACGTCATACCCTGCAGGTGTTAGCGCACCCGCGAGGCAGGCGTTCTTGCAAGGCTGATCCGCGCAGGCAAGGCAGGGCTTTGGCGGAGCAGGGGGCAGGTCCAGGTGTTCGGCTAGGGCAAGTGCGCCCCTGAAGGAGACAAACAAACCTGCGTGGTCGTGGACCAGTAAATGAACCGGGGAGCTGTGGATGCGGCCTGTGCGCAAAGCCCATGTGTAAAAGGGCAAGAAGGGTTCGCCCCCAAATGGGTAGAGCGCCGTGGCACCGATTTCCTGCGCCCAGTCCCCGATCACACGTGTTGACCAGCGGTCCATTGGGTCAGGTCGACCATCCTGCATTTCAGGGCTTTTTTTGAAGGCTGGCCAAAAGGCAGGCTCGTCCGGCCCCAGCATCACGAGGGTCTTGCAACCCTCGGGCGCGTTATCCTGCAGTGTCGGGTGAAAGGCACCAAGGATAGTCAGGTGCCGTTCTGTCGCGGCGTCCTGCAGCGCCTCGAACGTCATCCGCGCCGGATGATGCTGCCCGCACCATGTTCGGTGAACAGTTCTAGCAAGCAGGCGTTAGGCGCACGCCCGTCCAGAATAACAGCGGCACGGACCCCACCGGCAAGTGCCTCAAGAGCCGTTTGGGTTTTGGGGATCATCCCGCCTGCAATCGATCCATCCCTGATCATTTCGTTGATCTGGCCTGCGGTCAGTTCAGTCAGTACATCGCCTTCGGCATTCTTGACGCCGGCCACGTCAGTTAGCAGCAGCAAGCGGTCGGCCTGTAACGCGGCGGCGATTGCGCCGGCGGCAGTATCGCCGTTGATATTAAAGGTTTCGCCTTCCGTCCCCATACCTAAAGGAGCGATGACGGGGATGATGCCTTTGTCCGCCAGATCACGCAGGATACGCGGGTCAATCTTTACCGGTCTGCCGACCAGACCCAGCTCCGGGTCCTCTGCCTCGCAAATAATCAGGTTCGAATCCTTACCGGACAGGCCCACCGCACGCCCACCCTGTTCGCTGATCGCTTGCACGATGCGGGCATTGACGAGACCGGACAGGACCATCTCTACCACTTCCATGGTGGCGGGATCTGTAACGCGTTTGCCGTTCTTGAATTCGGACTGGATATTCAGGCGTCCAAGCATATCGTTGATCATAGGACCACCGCCATGGACGATCACAGGGTTCACGCCGACTTGCCGCATAAGCGCGACGTCACGGGCGAATTCATCCATCGCCTCGTCACTGCCCATAGCGTGACCGCCCAGCTTTATCACGACAGTCGCGTCGGCGTAGCGTTGCAGATACGGCAGCGCCTGTGACAGCGTTTGCGCGGTGGCGATCCAGTCGCGATTCATGTTCTGTGTTCTCATGTGTTTTGTTGGGCCGGTTATTCCAGTGTGGCGATGATGGCACGAAGGGTGGGGATGCCCCAACCCTTTTCCGAACTGGTAACGACAATCTCGGGGTAGGCAGCAGGGTGCTTGGACAATGCTGTGCGCACCTGATTTAGCACTTTTTCCCGCTCTTTCTCTTTCACCTTGTCAGCCTTTGTCAGGACTGCCTGAAAGGTCACGGCAGAACTGTCGAGCAGGGACAGGATTTCCTCATCTACCTTTTTAACGCCGTGCCGCGCATCGATCAGCACAAAGGCGCGGCGCAAGGTCTGGCGGCCAGAGAGATATTGCTTGAGCAAGCGCTGCCATTTCTCAACCACCGGCACCGGTGCATTTGCAAAACCGTAGCCCGGCAAATCAACAAGGTAATGGCTCTCGGCGGCGGTGAAAAAGTTGATCTCTTGCGTGCGGCCCGGTGTATTGGATGCCCGTGCAAGGGCCTTCATACCGGTCAGCGCATTAATCAGGGTAGATTTGCCAACGTTGGACCGGCCGGCAAAGCATACTTCCATACGGTCAGGTGGCGGTAGGCCGTCCATCGCGACAACACCTTTGACAAAGGTCGTCTCGCCCGCAAAAAGCAGCCGCCCCTGTTCAAGAACCTGCGGATCATCTTCTTCGGCGACGGGAAAGGGTAGCTGCATTACAAGATCTCCAGACTGTCGCCGACGGCCACGGCTCCGCCGGTGATGACTTCCGCGTAGATGCCAAAATTTTGGTGACCAAGGATATTCAACGTACGCAGGGTATCGACATCGCGCTCCCCGGTTTCGGGGTTCGCTGTTGTGGCAAGGCACCGCACAATCGGCTCTTTGATCCGCAACACAGCAGCACCAAGACGGACATCCCGATCAACCCAACCGAACTCTTCCCAAGCGGGCACGCCGTCGAACCAGATATTGCCCCGCCAGCGCAGAGGGGACAGCGGTGTCTGGGCAAGTGTTTCAACCGCAGCGTGGGACGCGGTGTTGCAAAGGGACAAAGACGCGTAGGGACTGTCGGTATAACCGCGCGAAGGAAGTTCTACGACTTTGGCTGGCAAGGCGCGGTTCTGGGGAACAAGCGGCATCACCCAGTCAATCAGCGCCTTTTCATCCCTCGTCGGATGCACTGTGATCGTTGGTCTGTCAGGGTGCGTGAGTGTGATTTGGCCTGATGCCTCGTCCAGCGTCGCATTAACCGCCATCAGCAGCGGAGCTTTTGATCCACGGCTGAAATTTGCGCAGGCGACCCATTCGGCTTCTTCTACTTTGGCAGCTTCATGAGCAACGGCCCATCGACGGTCGAAGGGCATGGATTGCCCTTCAATCAGCGTGACGTGATCCAGACTTTCGCGTCCGTGGCTCTTTATCGGATGCCGATAGAGCGCGGTGATCTGCATTACTTGCCGCCTTTTTGCGTCGGCGCTTTGCTGTCATTCGCGGCAGCCGGTTTGGCTTTGCGCGAAAAGCTGGATTTGATGTTACCCATAAGGTCCGGCTTATACCCCTGACTGCGCATGATCAGATACTGCTGGGTAAACGTGATCGTGTTGTTCGCGATCCAGTACACCACCAAACCGGAAGCAAAGCTACCCAGCATGAACATGAAGACCCATGGCATCCAAGCAAAGATCATCTGCTGCGTTGGATCAGTGGGGGCCGGGTTCAGTTTCTGCTGTAGCCACATGGAAATACCCAACAGCAATGGCAGAATACCGATAAAGATAAGCGCCATAAACGATGTTGGTTCCGGCGCGGCCCAGGGAGCCAGACCGTAGAAGTTGAAGATGGAGGTCGGATCGGGAGCAGAGAGATCCTGAAACACGCCGAACCAAGGCGCATGGCGAAGCTCGATGGTCACAAAGATAACTTTGTAGAGCGAGAAGAAAATCGGGATCTGAAGAAGGATTGGCAAACACCCGGCAGCCGGATTCACTTTATTCTTCTTATAAAGCTCCATCATGCCTTGCTGCATTTTCTGCCGGTCGTCACCCGCATCTTTCTTCAGCTTTTCCATTTCAGGCTGAAGCTCTTTCATCTTTGCCATTGAGACATAAGACTTGTACGCCAGTGGAAACAGCACCGCTTTGATGATCAGCGTCAGCCCGATGATGGCCCAACCCATGTTGCCAATCAGCTTGTTCAACTCGTGCAACAGCCAGAAAATTGGTTTGGTCAGGAAAAAGAACCAACCCCAGTCAATGCTGTCGATGAATTTTGGAACACCAGCATCTTCGTATTCACGCAGGATCGCCCATTCTTTTGCGCCTGCAAAGAACTGTGTTGTCACTGTGGCGTCTGCACCAGCGGCGATGGTCTGCGTGGGCAGACGGGTCACGGCGCGGTATATGTCGCTGCGCACGTCGTATGTCAGCGCTTGGTCAAAGACTTCGCCCTCGCCAGGGATCAGAATGGCCTGCCAGAAATGGTCGGTGAAACCGATCCAGCCTTCGCTGACGTCCTGTTGAACGATGGCCTGTCGTCCCCAAGCGGGGTCGACCTCTGCCTCGGCAATGTCATCCCAATTCGTTTCGCTAAGCTCGCCATTGGCGATTGCAACGGCACCTTCGTGAAGAATAAAGAAATTTTCCAGATCGTCAGGCTCGGTATGCTGCACGATCATCCCGTAAGGGGCGACAGTTATGGGGGCGTCGCCACCGTTTTGAACGGATTGTGCCAATGAAAACATGTAGTTATCGTCAACAGAAATGGTGCGTGTAAAGACCTGACCGGCACCGTTGTCCCAAGACAAGGTAATCGGGCTATCAACGCCAAGATTGGTTCCTTCGCTCAGCGTCCATTCGGTGTCAGGGCCAGGGACCGCATCGGCCGCGATACCGCTGCCTGCCGCCCAACCTTGCAACGCATAGTAGGCATCCAGTGTTCCTTCTGGCGACAACATCGTCACAATAGGTGCGCCGTCATCAACCGTGGTGCGGTAATCCTTCAGCTGCAGATCATCGATACGCCCGCCCAAAAGCGAGATGGAGCCTGTCAGACGCGGTGTCTCGATCTGGACACGTGGCGCGTTCTCAAGCACATCGGCACGGGTTTGCGGAGCCGTCGCAATCGTCGCAGGGGAGGTGCCATCAATGGTGGCTGCCGGAACGGTTGCATCAGCGGGCAAATTGCCAGTTGTCTGTTGGGTCACCTCGGCCGGAGGAACGGGTTCTTCAGGCGGAAACAGGACAAACCATGTCAGGATCACGACAAAGCTAAGTGCCGTCGCAAGGATAAGATTTTTGTTCTGTTCGTCCATCGGAACTGCCACCTGAATGTCTGTCGAAAACTACGGTGGTTCAACAGAGTGCAGCCCTAAAGGTCAAGCGGATTCGGGTATTTTGCCAGTATAACGTATGGCAGTTGGGCCAGTTTGGGGCATCCCATCTGACAATCGTGGCGGCATAGGGCGATGGTTTGATTCAAAGGCCGCGCTTATCAAGAATGCGCGGAACATCCTGAAGCTTGGTCTTGTGCCGGTCTATCCAATCGAGAGTTTTCTCGAACGGCATCGGGCGTCCGATGCCAAAGCCCTGAACATGGTCGCACCCAAGCTGTGCCAACAGAACATGTTCCCCGACAGTTTCGACACCTTCCGCAAGCGTTTCTACACCCAGCCTTTCGGCCATGGTGAGAATCGCGCTGATCATACGCTGTTGTTCAGCGTCGCGGTCAGCTTTCATCACGAACGACCGGTCGATCTTGATGCGGCTGACCGAAAACCTGCGAATGGACGCAATCGAGGCATGGCCGGTGCCGAAATCATCCAGATCAATCCGGCATCCTAGTTTTCCCATCGCATTTATGTTGCGTGTAATCATGTCGTCGGGTGCGCTGGCGACAACTGTTTCAAGGACTTCAACGGCCAAGCGGTTCGGAGACAGATCGAAACGATCAAGCTCCCACTGGATTTTCTCAAGCAGCTTTGGGTTGGAAAGCTCTGAGCCGGCGAAGTTTACACCAACCTGCGGCACATTTACTCCCGCTCCATCCCAAGCCTTGAGCGCCGCGAAGGAGTGGTAGATCATCACCTCCGCAAGTCGTTCAAGCTGTCCTGCCTGTTCGATTGCAGGCAGAAAGTCCGCGGGGGAGATCATCCCGCGGTCCGGGTGATTCCAGCGGGCAAGTGCCTCAAATCCTGTGATCTCACCTGTATCTGTTGAAATCTGAGGTTGAAACCAAGGCTGAATTTGTCCGCCTTCTAGCGCACCGACAACATCTTCGCGCAAGGCCGCGCGCGCCTCATTGTCTCGTCGCATTTGGTCCGAGAATGCCCTGATTGCCGACGGTCCGCGCTTTTGGGCTTCACGAAGGGCGAGAGCGGATGCTTCCAGCCATAAGGCACCAGACTGACCTGGCGAGCGGCTGTGTTGGCAGAAACCGACAGAGGCCGACACATAAATTGCTGTTCCGTCAATCGATATCGGTTCTTCGACCGCAGATTGCAGGCGGCCCGCCATCTGAATGCACAGTTCAAGATCGAGATGGCGTACCGCTTCAGTACAAACAGCATAACGCGCATCAGCAAGAAGCCCGACCCGATCATCAGAGCGCAAAGCAGCAATCAGCCTGTCCCCGAGCTTTTGAACGACTGTATCCGCGGCGGCATGCCCGTAACGTTCGATAATCTGGTTGAAATCCTCGACCGCGAGACAAAAGATCGCGGCGTGGCGACCACTGTCCTGCGTGCGCAGGAACATCTGCTCCACCAATTCTTCGAACGCAGTGCGATGAAATATGCCCGTTGCGGTATCTTGCAGGTTCCAAGAGCGACTGTTGAAGCTACCGGCGACGAGATAAAGCACAGGCAAGAGACCAGCCAGAACGATCAACGCACCTTCGCCGCCGAACCAGAATGCGGCCAGACAAAGAGCTGGCAAAAAAGCGAACACCGGCGGTCCCATCAGTATATTCGTCGCCCGACGGCATAGCCGTTCGAGGGTGCGGGACACGGAATCCACCATCAATACCTCCTGCAAGCGGTTCAGTTACCGCGACTGGAGGCACCCTAATTCGAATGAGGTAATCCGTGTGTTAACAACACTTCAAAGGTTCGCCGGAATTTACCTAAAAATTTGCCTACTCTCGCGAAAGCCCAGCGAAATCGAATAAGTTCGGGTCTAGCAAATGGGAAGGTCGGGCGTTCATCAATGCACGGAACATGACCTGTCGGCGGCCGGGGCTGTTGGCCTCCCACCCGTTCAGAATTTGCTTGACCTGCTGGCGTTGAAGCCCGTCCTGAGAGCCGCAAAGATCACAAGGAATGATCGGGTAATTCAATGCGTTACTGAACTTCTCGCAATCAACTTCGGCCACATGCGCAAGAGGGCGATAGACAAAAAGATCACCTTCTTCGTTCAACAATTTCGGCGGCATCGTTGCCAAACGTCCGCCATGAAAGAGGTTCATAAAGAATGTCTCAAGGATGTCGTCCCGGTGATGACCAAGCACGACGGCGCTGCATCCTTCTTCGCGGGCAATACGGTATAGATTGCCACGACGGAGCCGCGAACAGAGCGCGCAAAAGGTGCGACCCTGCGGAATTTTGTCCATCACAATAGAATAGGTGTCCTGATACTCGATCCGGTGTGGCACACCCATCTTTTCAAGAAACTCGGGCAATACGGTCGCCGGGAAGCCGGGCTGACCCTGATCAAGATTGCAGGCCAAAAGTTCAACCGGAAGCAGCCCGCGCCATTGCAATTCGTGCAGCACTGCCAACAAGGTATAACTGTCTTTGCCCCCTGACAGACAGACAAGCCATTTGGTGTCCGGCTCGATCATCCCGTATTGGTCAATCGCTTCACGGGTCTGACGCACAATGCGTTTGCGAAGTTTCTTGAACTCGGTTGTTTGCGGTGCGCCTTGGAGGAGCGCGTGAATTTCATCGGGTTGATCAAGCATGGCTTTGGATTAGATCAACGCCCAGAGCCGATCAAGCGATTGATGAAACCAGTGGAGGAAAAGATGCGCCTTTTCGCGATCCTTTTAAGTATGTTGTTCGGTCTTGCTGCCTGTACAGGCAAGCCGTCGATGGATGACCCCAAGCTTTCCGATCGCGTGTTAAAGATAGAAGAGTTCTTTGACGGGCGTGTGCTGGCGACAGGTCAATTTCAGGATACCTTCGGAACGGTCAGACGTCGTTTCGACGTTGATATCAAAGGGACGTGGGACGGTGAAACACTCACGCTTGTTGAGGATTTCGACTATGCGGACGGAAGCACGGAGCAGCGGATCTGGCGGATGACGAAGACCGGCCCTGATACGTGGTCGGGTACGGCGGACGGTGTGTTGGGACAGGCGAAAGGCGTCGCGTCGGGTGATGCGTTCAACTGGGTTTACAGCATTGATCTGCCGGTGCCTGACGGAACCTTAAGGGTCAACTTTAACGATTGGCTGTGGCAGGTGAGCGATACGCGCGTTTACAACCGAGCCTACATGAAGAAATACGGTGTGGATATCGGTGAGGTTCAGATCACATTCGACAAGGTCAGGTGATCAGTCCATTTAGTCAGGTACATTGTCAATGCCACTGCTGCCCCATGGGTGACAACGGCAGATGCGGCGTAGTGCAAGCCATCCACCTTTGACACCACCATGTTTCTGCAGTGCTTCGAGTGTGTATACGCTGCAAGTGGGCTGGAAGCGGCAATTGTGGCCCACCCACGGGCTGAAGACGAGACGATACCCGTAGACAGGCAAAGCAAGGATGCGTGCCAGAACAGTCACGACTTTCGGCCATGCAGAATATCAAGTGCGTGCAAAAAGTCAGTTTGCAACTGGCTGAAGGGCAGGGTGGCTGTTGCGTCCTTGCGCCCGACAAGGACGTAGTCGTTTCCTGCAATACCGTGATGCGGCAGGGCAAGGCGGGCAATCTCGCGCAGACGGCGCTTGGCCCGGTTGCGGGCAACTGCATTACCGACTTTCTTGGAGCAGGTGAACCCAGTACGGACAATCGCCGCGTTCACGTTCTCTTCGGGGCGGCGCCGCCGCATCTGAAGAACAAATCCGGGTTTCGCCACATGTGCAGATCGTGTTGCACGCTGGAAGTCAGCGCGTTTTGAAAGCGTTTCTACACGTAAAGAAACCGCCGGAGGCATGTTCCCTTCGGCGGCAATCTTGCCATCCTCTGGGGCCTTCGGCGGTGTCATAACTGTCATCCTGCGGCGCGGTTTAGGCGCTCAGTTTGCTCCGGCCCTGGGCGCGGCGAGCATTGATGATCTTACGGCCAGCTTTGGTGGCCATACGCGCGCGGAAACCGTGGCGGCGTTTACGAACAAGGTTCGAAGGTTGAAAGGTGCGTTTCATCGCGTCCTGCTCCATCTAATACGTGGCTGACCCGGATTCGGTATGTCAGCGGCAATTCAAGCCCGTCCTTTACTGGTGCACCGGAGGCAAGTCAAACCCTGCGGACAGGAATTGGCGCAGATTTGCAACATTTCCTGCCAACACCTCGCAGATATGTTTCAGAACACGCTCCGCATCAATGATTTTGCCACCAAATCAACACCTATGTTCAAGCGACCGTGATCTACCTGTCCAAAGCACCACCAACAGGTCATTTAAGAAAGAGGCAAACGCGCAGTGACGCAAGGGGTATGATAGATGAGCGGTATGAGCGGTGTAAAACATGAGAAGTCCGGCGTGAGGCGTTATCTTCCGTTGCTATTGGTTGCAGCCGTGGCGTTGGTCGGTGCTTTCACTTTGCGTGATTATCTGAGCTTTGACACCTTGCGCGACAACAGGGAGGCGCTGATTGCCTTTCGGGACAGCAACTATCTTTTGACGGTGCTGGTGTTTCTGGCTGGCTACGTCATTGTCGTGGCTTTTTCCCTGCCCGGCGCGGTGATCCTGACGTTGACTGGTGGGTTTCTGTTCGGAACCGCCTTGGGCACGATCTTTAACATTACGGGTGCCACAATCGGTGCTGTGCTGATCTTTGAGGCCGCACGCATGGGGCTGGGCGAAAAGCTCAAGGCGCGCATGGACGCCTCTGATGGAGTGGTTTCAAAGATCAAGGCAGGTATCGACGAGAACCAGTGGTCGATGCTGTTCTTTATTAGGTTGGTGCCCGCTGTGCCCTTCTTTGTGGCCAATCTGATCCCCGCATTTGTGGGCGTTCCGCTCTACCGTTTTGCGATTTCTACTTTTCTGGGGATCATTCCGGGTTCTGTGGTGTTCACCTCTGTAGGCGCGGGCTTGGGCGCGGTGTTTGCCAGAGGCGGCACACCCGACCTCGGCATTATTTTTGAGCCGCATATCCTGCTGCCAATTCTGGGACTTTGCCTGTTGTCAGTGCTTCCCGTCATACTCAAAGCCGTGACCGGCAAGAAGGACCTTATCAAATGAAGCGGATCAAAACGGATGTACTCATTATCGGTGCGGGCTCGGGCGGTTTGTCGGTTGCCGCAGGTGCTGCACAGATGGGCGCGGATGTCGTGCTATTGGAAGGGCACAAGATGGGGGGCGACTGCCTCAACTACGGTTGCGTCCCGTCCAAAGCGCTGATTGCCACAGGCAAAGCAGCATATGGGCAGCGGCATTCAGCGCAATACGGCGTAGCAGATGCCGCCGGGGAGGTGGATTATGCCGCGGCCAAGGATCATGTCGCAGACGTCATCGCACAGATCGCGCCCGTAGACAGTCAGGAGCGGTTTGAAGGATTCGGTGTCAACGTGATCCGCGAATTCGGCCGGTTCATCTCCGAGAACGAGGTGCAGGCCGGAGATACAGTGATAAAGGCCCGCCGGATCGTCATTGCCACAGGTTCGTCTCCTTTGGTGCCGCCGATCAAGGGTCTTGATGGTGTGCCCTACGAGACGAACGAAACCCTTTTCGACCTGCGCGAAAAGCCCGGGCATTTGCTGATCGTCGGTGGTGGCCCAATTGGGATGGAAATGGCGCAAGCGCACATCCGGATGGGCTGCAAAGTGACGGTCATTGAAGGCGGAAAGGCGATGGGCAAGGACGATCCGGAGCTTGCTGCCGTTGTGCTGGATACTCTGCGCGACGAAGGCGTGGTGATTGAAGAAGATGCAAAAGCAACCGAGATCAGCGGCACAGCAGGCGCGATTGAGGTGCAGGCCGAGGATGGTCGTGTCTTTTCCGGCACGCATCTTTTGATGGCTGTCGGGCGCAAGGCGAATACGGACAAGCTTGATCTGGAAAAAGCAGGGGTAAAGCCAAGCAAGAACGGTATCGAAGTGGACGCCAGTCTGCGCACCACAAATAAGAAGGTCTACGCCATCGGGGATGTGGCAGGTGGCCTGCAATTTACCCATGTCGCAGGATATCATGCGGGCGTTATTATTCGCTCTATCCTCTTTGGCTTGCCGTCAAAGGCAAAAACCTCCCATATTCCCTGGGCAACCTACACCGAGCCGGAGCTTTCGCAGGTCGGAATGACCGAAGCGCAGGCGAAAGAGGAGCACGGGAGCGCAGTAGAAGTCGTGAGGTTCCATTACAACCACAACGACCGCGCCATTGCTGAACGCAAGACAAAGGGTTTCATCAAGCTGATGGTGGTCAAAGGCCGACCCGTCGGTGCGTCAATCGTAGGCTATCAGGCGGGCGAACTGATAAACCTGTGGGCGCTGGCACTGGCAAACAACATGAAAATGGGCCAGATTGCAGCTATGGTTGCTCCCTATCCGACAATTGGCGAAGTGAATAAACGTGCCGCTGGTGCCTATTACAGTCCACGTCTGTTCGAGAACGTGTGGGTCAAGCGCGTTGTCGGTTTTGTGCAGCGGTTCGTGCCATGATGCGGGCGACACGCGTCTGCGAGGGCGTCCCATCCGCCGGCGCGCAAGGTTAGAGCCCGCATGCTGAATTCCCTGTCCGGGCGGTTGCTGATCCTGACAACGATCTTTGTGATGTTGGCAGAAGTTCTGATTTTTGTGCCGTCTATCGCGCGTTTTCGCGAAGACTATATGCTCAACCGGCTGGAACGGGCGCAGATCGCATCGCTGGCGCTCTTGGCGGACGATATGCTTGATCCGGCGCTTGAGGACGAATTGCTCAAGAATGCCGAGGTGTTCAATGTGGTTTTGCGGCGCAACGAAGTCCGGCAATTGATGTTATCAAGCGATATGCCGCAATCTATTTCGCAAACCTATGATTTGCGTGACGCCACTGCGGTCGTCTTGATCCGCGACGCCATGATCCGGTTGATATCTCCGAAGAACGAAGTGATCCGCGTCATTGGTGCGCCTGTGCGTGAAGCAGGGCTGCTGATCGAAATTACCATGCAAAGCGGGCCGCTGCGCATGGCGATGATTGACTACGGCATGCGTATCCTGATTCTTTCCGCAGTTATCTCGGTCTTCACCGCGGTGTTATTGTTTTTGGCGATGCGAGCCTTGCTGCTGAAACCGATAGCCCGTGTTGTCGGCCATATGGAGCGGTACGCTCAGTCCCCAGAAGACGCCAGCCGCATCATCGAACCCGAAGCGAGCGTGACAGAGTTGCGGGCAGCTGAGGTTGCATTGCGCAGCCTGCAAACCGATCTGACACAAGCACTCAAGCAGAAGGAACGGCTGGCACAGCTTGGATCAGCCGTGAGCAAAATCAGCCATGACATGCGCAATATGCTGACAACCGCGCAGCTGTTCACCGATCGGATCGAAACGTCTGAGGACCCGATCGTAAAGCGTATGGCACCCAAACTGGTTGGCTCCATCACCCGAGCTGTGCATCTTTGTGAAAGCACACTTGCCTTCGGCAAAGCGGAGGAGCCTGGCCCGACGTTGACCGTAATCCCGCTCAGCCAGATCGCCGAAGACGTGATTGAAGGCGAAAAGTTCGCCAGCGGCGAAGACGCGATCGCATTCAAATGCGATGTTCCAGCGACCATGATGGTGCGTGCCGACCCCGAGCAACTGTTTCGTGTTCTTTCCAATCTGGTCCGCAATGCACGGCAAGCGCTCTCGGGGACGGCTGAAGGCGGTGAGATCACTCTCAGAGCAGTCGAGTCTGACGCAGCCTGGCAAATTGAAGTCGTTGATGACGGGCCGGGACTTCCCGCAAAGGCGCGCGCGCATCTGTTTACGCCATTCCAAGGCGGTGCGCGCAAAGGTGGTTCGGGCCTCGGCCTCGCCATCGCGGCGGAACTGGTTCGGGGTCATGGCGGTACGCTGGAATTATGCGGGTCTGACGAAAACGGGACGACTTTTCGTGTCACCCTGCCTAAGGGCGGCAGCATTTCCTGACGGATGACACACTCTTTTCTATTTGGGTGAAACTTGGGCTTGCAAACCCGTAACAGGGACATTAGACCGCGCCCAGTGGACCGATAGCTCAGCTGGATAGAGTACCTGACTACGAATCAGGGGGTCGGGGGTTCGAATCCTCCTCGGTCCGCCACTACTACATTATGAACGGTTTGATCTGGTCGCCTTGGGCGGCCTTTTATGTTTGTATGGTTGGGCTTAGTGGGCTTGGCCGATTGGCTTGAGTTTCTTTCGATGGCACCTACGCTTGTTCCTTGAGTGGGATGGAACAAGGTCTTTCTAAGATGGTCTTATCTGGCAAACTGACAAAAAAGTTGGTCGAGAGTCTTGGTGCTGGACGGCATGGTGATGGCGACGGTCTCTATCTGGTGGTGGACCCTTCCGGAACGCGGCGTTGGATTGCGCGAGTCATTGTCAAAGGGCAGAGAAACAAGAAGGGCGCACCGCTGCGCACTGCCTTAGGCTTGGGCGGGGCTGACATCGTAACGATCAATCAAGCGCGTGAACGGGCATTGGAATATCGCCGGATGGCTAAGCAGGGGTTAAACTCACGTTTCAACAGAATGCCGTTCTGGCGCATCAACCTGCCAACACGACGGTGGTCCACGTTCAGACCGATCTCCTTTGACTCTTCGGTCATGCGTGGACGGCCATAACTGCCCAAACTAAGCAGCGACTGTTTCTTGATGTGGGCCAACGTGACCAGATCAGATCGCTGTCCGCGACTGGCTGGTCGGCTGCAAAATGCGCGTAACCCGCGTGTGCTGACGCCAACGACATCACACAGCCGATTGGCAGGGAAATGGCCCCTGTGTTCTTCCCCTCTCGTGCCTGCAAAAAGGCACTGCCGGGCAGTGGACAAACCTAAGTCTCATTGCTTTAGGCCCGCAAAGAACTGGGTGGCCTTTTTTAAGATCTCCCTCTCATCCTTGAGGAGCCGGATCTCAAGCCGAAGCCGGTCATTTTCTTGGGCGAGCCTCAAATCCTCTTTCGTCACCACATCCGTGTCTTATGCGCCGTGATCCATTTGTTCAGCGTCGCCATCCCGACACCCTCCCTATCGGGACATTGCTGCGCAATACCCTGCCGGGCAATGGATCGTCAGCCACCTGCTTGCGCTTCAACCCGCTTGTCAGCGCGATCCGCACCGCATCTCGACGAAATTCGTCCGTCCTCATCAGTCCCATAGTTCGTCTACTTTGCTGCAGTAAATGCTATCAAAGGAGCGGCATCAAACCGCGACAGGTCCATGGACCGGATAGTATTCGCGAGATTTCAGCGCATAGCGCCGGGGTGGAATTGGCAGTATTGATACACAACTACCGAGCTTATCCCTGTCAGTTTCGCCACTAAATTGTGCATCCGCATTCTTTGAGAGGTAAGAGCGCCGCTTCTTCTTGCTTTTCTTCGGACACAATGGAACCCGAGATGAATGGAAAACGCTCTTTCAATTGTTATTGTTGAACAGGACACCGAAAGGGCCGAGCAGATTGTCGATGCGCTCGCTTCTGCGGGTCTTGGAACGATTGAGGTGCTGACACAGCGCGGCACATTGGCGGCGCGTATCAAGGCGATCAATCCCGACGTTGTGCTGATTGATGTCAGTGATCCCTCGCGCGATACGTTGGAAGAATTGACGCTGGCCGCTGATCCGATGACGCGGCCTGTGGCGATGTTCGTCGATCATGATGACGCGGGGCTGGCACGCTCGGCCATCGAGGCGGGCGTGTCCGCCTATGTTGTGGACGGGCTGAGCGCCAAGCGTTTGCGACCGATCCTCGATGCGGCGATCACACGGTTTAATATGTTCGGGCGGCTTCGCAAGGAGCTGGAGCAATCCAAGCGCGCCTTGGAGGAGCGCAAGGTGATCGACCGTGCCAAAGGCATTTTGATGAAAGCACGCGGTGTGGACGAGGAAGAGGCCTATGCCCTGCTACGACGCACGGCGATGGATCAGGGCCGCAAGGTCGCGGATGTGGCTCAGGGGTTAGTGACAGCAGCAGGGCTTTTGTCATGACGTCGATCTCGATTGGATATGTTCCACTGCTGGACGCAGCCCCGCTGATCATTGCGCAAGAAATGGGATTTGCCCGTGAGGAAGGTCTGGATCTGATCTTGAAAGCAGCCCCTTCATGGTCGTCCGTACGCGATATGCTCAACTTTGGCGCGGTGGACGCGGCGCATATGCTGGCCCCTTTACCAATCGCGTCAGCGCTGGATCTCGGTGCTGGAACGGCACCTTTTTGTGCTGTCTCGGTCCTTTCAATGAACGGCACTGTGATCGGTGTATCCAACGCAATCGCAGAAAAATTGCAGGCGGGTGGCCATGATTTTGGTTTTGAGGATGCCTCCGCAGCTGGCACCGCTCTTATAGCAGCGACACCAGTGCCCTTGCGCATCGGTGTACCGTTCCCGTTTTCAATGCATGCAGAGTTGCTGATCTACTGGCTTTCAGCATTGGGTCTTCCAGCTCCACAAAACGTTGATATTCGAACTGTTCCCCCTTCCTCGATGGCGGATGCTCTGGCCGCAGACGAGATTGACGCCTTTTGTGTGGGCGAGCCTTGGGGCTCTCTCGTGGTAGAGCAGGAGGTCGGACATTTGCTGCTCCCGTGCAGCGCCATCTGGCAAAGCTTTCCAGAAAAAGTCCTCGCGATGCGCACTGGGTGGGCCGAAGAAAACCCTGTTCTATGCGGCAAGCTCATTCGCAGCTTGGTCAAGGCCGCTGCGTGGCTGGCCAAACCGACATCGCCTACACTCACAGCTGAAATGTTGTCACGACCTGATTATTTGAATCTGTCTTGGGATATATTGGAGCGGGCCCTGACAGGGCATTTGGTAATCTCACCCCGTGGCGAGCGGCGTAATATACCCGATTTCTTAGCCTTTCACCGTGGTGCCGCAACCTTTCCGTGGCGCTCACAGGCAGAATGGATTGGGCTTCAACTGGCGCGGCGTACCGGACTTGACCGCGTACAGTCCATGAAGGCGGCCAGCAAAGTGTTCCGCCCAGACATTTACCGTGCAGCACTTGATGGATCAGGCATGGATGTACCGGGCGCATCCAGCCGGGTTGAGGGGGCCTTGTCCCACCCCACAGCCGTTGCGTCAGCATTTGGTCAAATCACTTTAACAGCGGACAGGTTCTTTGATGGTCGCGTTTTTGACCCAAGTACGCCTGAGTGATCAAAAAAGCGGCAACTTGCCCCACAGCATTTGCTGCAATGCAGAAAATATCCAATGGTTATCTTCTGTAGGGTTGCATTATCTCCCGAATCAAACCTTTCTGATCTCAGACGGGCAACGATGTCTGTCGTGGAATACCCCCAAAGATTGGGCTCCGTGAGCAATGCCGCTCGACCTTGTGCATCCTCCCTGCACAGGATCGAAGCGGCTTTTTTCGTTGTCTGGCTCTTGGCTGGACGCTCTTCCTAAGGAATTAACGATGCAAAAACTTCTCCTTTCCCTTGCGGCCACGACGGCCCTGTGCAGCCCGGCCTGGGCGCAAGATCTTGAAGTCGACGAGCTGACATTCGGCTTTATTAAATTGACCGATATGGCGCCATTGGCGGTCGCCTATGAGCAAGGTTATTTTGACGATGAAGGTCTGTTTGTAACTCTCGAAGCGCAGGCGAATTGGAAAGTGCTGCTCGACGGTGTGATCGACGGCACACTCGAAGGCGCACACATGCTGGCGGGCCAACCCATCGCCGCCACCATTGGCTACGGCACGCAGGCCAATATCATCACGCCCTTCTCCATGGATCTGAACGGCAATGGTATCACGGTATCCAATGAAGTCTGGGACATGATGCGCCCGCATATTTCCAGCATGGATGATGGCCGCCCGCAGCACCCGATCAGTGCCGAGGCGCTGAAACCGGTGGTTGAGGAGTTCGCCTCCCGCGGGGAGCCGTTCAACATGGGCATGGTGTTTCCCGTGTCCACCCACAACTACGAGCTGCGTTATTGGCTGGCTTCTGGCGGTCTGCACCCCGGTTTCTACAGCCCCGAGAATGTGACCGGCCAGATTGGCGCGGATGTCTTCCTCTCCGTGACCCCTCCGCCGCAGATGCCTGCGACGCTGGAGGCCGGCACGATCAACGGTTACTGCGTGGGCGAGCCATGGAACCAGCAGGCTGTGGCCAAGGGCATTGGCGTGCCCGTGATCACCGACTACGAGATATGGAAGAACAACCCCGAAAAGGTCTTTGGCATCACCGAAGAGTTCGCAGAGGCCAATCCCAACACCACTAAGGCTATCGTGCGCGCCTTGATCCGTGCAGGCATGTGGCTGGACGAGAATGACAATGGCAACCGCATGGAAGCTGTCGAATTGCTCAGCCAGCCTGAGTACGTGGGTGCCGATGCGGATGTCATCGCGGCCTCAATGACCGGCACCTTCGAGTATGAAAAAGGCGATGTGCGCGACATCCCTGATTTCAACGTCTTCTTTCGCTACAACGCGACCTATCCCTACTACTCCGATGCCGTCTGGTATCTGACGCAGATGCGCCGCTGGGGCCAGATCGCCGAGACGCAGAGCGATGCCTGGTATGACGAGGTTGCCAAATCCGTGTACCGCCCCGACATCTATCTGACTGCGGCCCGCAGCCTTGTGGATGAGGGTCTGGCGAACGAGGCGGACTTCCCCTGGGACACCAACGGCTACCGCCCCGCGACGCCCGAAGGCGATATCATCGACGGTGTGGTCTATGATGGTACTGCGCCCAATGCCTACATCGACAGCCTGACCATCGGCCTGAAATCAGGTGAGACGGTCAAGGGCGACGAAGTCGTCAACTGAACCAGCAGGCCGCGCAAAGGAGAGCTTTGTGCGGCCCAGCCCCCTCCCATTCGCACACGCCAGCCGGAGCACACCCGATGACAACCGTTGACCCCAGTTTCGAAACCGAGGCCGCCAAGGCCGCCCGCAAGGCGCGGCTTTTCTCGCGCATCAACACCGCTGACAAATGGTTCAGCGTCATTGGCCTGACATGGATCACGCCTTTGCTGCGCGCTGCTGCCGGTGACAACCCCAAGGGGCAGGTCAAGGAAATCTGGCGGTTGCTGGTCGTGCCGCTGCTGGCGATCATGATTTTTCTGACGCTATGGGCCATGCTGGCCCCCCGCGTTGTCACATCGCTCGGGGCCATCCCCGGTCCCGCCGCCGTTTGGACCGAAGCCGTCAATCTGCACGAAGACGCCGTGCGCAAGGCCGCAAAAGAAGCCAAGTTCGTGGAGCGTGTGGATGCGCGGAACCAGCGCCTGATCGACGCGGGCCGCGCGGATGAGGTCAAGCAGATCGGATATACGGGACCACCCTCGTACTACGATCAGATATGGACCTCCATCGGCACAGTTTTCTTTGGCTTTCTCATCGCCTCCGCCGTAGCGATCCCGCTGGGCATCGCGGCGGGGCTGTCACCCACGGCCAACGCAGCGCTGAACCCGCTTATCCAGATCTTCAAACCCGTCTCGCCGCTTGCATGGTTGCCCATCGTCACCATGGTCGTCTCGGCCGTCTACGTCACAAACGATGGACTGTTCGCGAAATCCTTCCTCGTGTCGGCCATCACGGTGACGCTTTGTTCGCTGTGGCCCACCCTGATCAACACCGCCCTTGGTGTGGCCAGCATCGACAAGGACCTCGTCAGCGTTTCTCGCGTGCTGAAAATGAACACATATACCAAGATCACCAAGCTGGTGCTGCCCTCCGCGCTTCCGCTGATCTTCACCGGCCTCCGCCTGAGCCTCGGTGTGGGCTGGATGGTGTTGATTGCTGCAGAAATGCTGGCGCAGAACCCCGGTTTGGGAAAATTCGTCTGGGATGAATTCCAGAATGGTTCGTCTCAATCACTGGCCAAGATCATCGTCGCGGTGCTGACCATCGGCATCATCGGATTTTTGTTGGACCGTGTGATGTACGCGCTGCAATCCCTGTTCACATTCTCGAATAACCGGTGAGCGATATGGCAATTCTATCCTTCGATAACCTCTGCCGCGGCTATGGCCATGGCACGGACCGTTCCGAGATTTTGCGCAATATCTCGATGGATGTGGAGGAAGGCGAGTTTATAGCCATTCTCGGCTTCTCGGGCACGGGCAAGACGACGCTGATTAATATGGTGGCGGGGCTGGATGCGCCCGACACAGGATCGGTCACCTTCAAGGGCCAGCCCATCAAAGGCCCTGGTCCAGAGCGCGGCCTCGTGTTCCAGTCCTATTCGCTGATGCCGTGGCTAACGGTGAAGGGCAATATTTTGCTAGCGGTCGAGGCTGTCTTTCCCAAACTCTCCAAGGCCGAGAAATCCGCGAAAGCAGACCACTATATCAACATGGTGGGGCTGGGGCACGCCACATCGCGCCGCCCCGCAGAACTCTCGGGTGGCATGCGACAGCGGGTTTCCGTGGCACGTGCGCTCGCGATGGACCCAGAGCTATTGCTGCTGGACGAGCCTTTGTCCGCGCTTGATGCGCTGACCCGTGCCAATCTGGCCGATGAAATTCTGGAGATTTGGGAGCAGGACAAAAAGACCTGCCTTCTGATCACAAATGACGTGGATGAGGCAATTCTGATGGCCGACCGCGTGATCGTGCTCAATCCCGATGGCACGCTGGCCGATCCTTTTCCCATCACGCTGCAGCGCCCGCGCGATCGCTCTGCAATGAACAATGACGAGGGCTTCAAGAAGCTGAGGGCCGAGATCACGAAATACCTGATGGATGTGGGCATCGAGGCCAAGGTCGAGGAAACGCGCACCCTGCCAAGCGTCACGCCCATCCATTCGGTGCCTGCCGCCGTGAAAGCCGCCCAAGCCAGTCCGCTAGACGAGCGCTACCTTACATTCTCGAAGCTCGACAAGGTTTACCCAACTCCCAAAGGCCCGCTCACGGTGGTCGAGGATTTCGATCTCAAAGTGAACAAGGGCGAGTTTATCTCGCTCATCGGGCACTCGGGCTGCGGCAAGTCCACGGTTCTGACCATGGCTGCGGGTCTCAACCCGATCTCCAGCGGGGCAATCCGTCTGGACGGTTGGCACGTCGAAGGTGCCGACCCCGAACGCGCCGTTGTGTTCCAGTCGCCCAACCTTTTTCCATGGCTCACGGCCAAGGAGAACGTCTCGATTGGGGTGGATAAAGTCTATCCCCGCGCCTCACGGGCCGAGCGTCAGGATGTGGTGGAATACTATCTTGAGCGGGTTGGTCTGGCCGACAGCATGGACAAGAGCGCGGCGGATCTGTCGAACGGCATGAAGCAGCGCGTGGGCATCGCGAGGGCCTTTGCGCTCTCGCCCAAACTGCTGCTGCTCGATGAACCTTTCGGCATGCTCGACAGTCTCACCCGCTGGGAGCTGCAGGAAGTGCTGATGGAGGTCTGGTCACGCACCAAAGTCACCGCCATTTGTGTGACCCACGATGTGGACGAGGCGATCTTGCTGGCTGACCGCGTGGTGATGATGACCAACGGGCCGCAGGCGACCATCGGCAAGATCACGGATGTGAAACTGCCGCGGCCGCGCACCCGTAAGGCGCTGCTGGAGCATCCCGACTACTACACCTACCGGCAAGAGGTCCTTGATTTCCTTGAGGAATACGAGCACGGCGCGAAACCTAAATCGCCGACCTCTGGTGGTAAACCCAAACTCAAATCACCCATCGCGGCGGAGTAGATCATGAGACAGAAACTTATCGTTATCGGGGCCGGTATGGCCACGGGGCGGATGCTGGAAACGCTGGTCGAGCAAAACGCGGGCTTCGACATCACGCTTTTCAATGCCGAGCCACGCGGAAACTACAACCGCATCATGCTTTCGCCCGTTTTGTCGGGTGAGAAAACCTACGCGGAGATCGTCACCCACGACGCGGATTGGTACAGCGCGCATGGCATCACCTGCCGTTTCGGCGAGCGTGTCGCGGATATCAACACGGCGGCCAAAACCGTGACGGCGGAGAACGGCGATGTGCTTCATTATGACAAGCTGGTGTTCGGCACAGGCTCGAATCCCTTCATGATCCCGCTGCCCGGTCACGATCTGGAAGGCGTCATCGCCTATCGTGATCTGGAAGACACCCAGCGGATGATGGACCTCGGTGAGGGGCACAAAGTGGTCGTGATCGGCGGCGGCCTTCTGGGGCTTGAGGCTGCGGCGGGCATGGCCGCGCGCGGCGTCGACGTTACCGTGGTCCACATCATGGGCCACCTGATGGAGCGGCAGTTGGACGAGGCGGCAGGCTATCTGCTGCGCCGTGCGCTGATCGACAAGGGCATAACGGTTAAATGCGCCGCCAATTCCAAGGAGATCCTCGGGCAGGACGGCAAGGTGCGCGCACTGCTGCTGGACGACGGGACCGAGCTGCCTTGTGATCTGCTGGTCATGGCCGTGGGCATCCGCCCGAACATCAAACTGGCGGCGGAGGCAGGCCTCGCCGTCGGCAAGGGCATTCATGTGGATGACCAGATGGTCACCTCTGACGCTGATATCCTCGCCGTTGGTGAATGTGTGGAGCATCAAGGTGCGATATTTGGCCTTGTCGCTCCACTCTATGAGCAGGCGAAAGTTGCAGCGCAGACGCTGATGGGTGAACAAGCCGCTTTTGTGCAAAAGGAGTTGTCGACCAAGCTCAAAGTCACGGGCTGTGATCTGTTCAGTGCGGGTGATTTTGCAGAAGGGGACGGCCGCGAAGACATCGTTTTCCGCGACCCTGCACGGGGTGTTTACAAGCGGCTGGTGCTGGAAAACAACGTGGTCGTTGGTGCCGTCTTCTATGGCGACACCACCGACAGCAATTGGTTCTTCGGCCTGATCCGCGACAAAACCGATATCTCGGACATACGTGAGACACTGATCTTTGGCCCCAATATGCAAGGCGGTGCCGTGGACCCGTTGCAGGCCGTTGCAGCCTTACCGGCTGACGCAGAAATCTGCGGCTGCAACGGCATTTGCAAAGGTCAGATCGTTACCGCAATCGAAGGCGGTGCCACCACGCTTGCCGACATCAAGGCAGGCACCAAGGCAAGCGGCTCTTGCGGGACCTGCACGGGGCTGGTGGAACAAGTCCTCGCTGTCACTTTGGGGGATGATTTTGTCATTCCCGCTGCGGCCTCGGTCTGTGGTTGCACCGAGCTAACACACGAGGACGTCCGCCGCCTGATTAAGAGCCAAGCGCTCAAATCCCAGGACGCCGTTTGGCAACAACTGGCATGGAGCACACCGAACGGGTGCCACGTCTGCCGCCCCGCCATTAACTACTATCTGATCGCGGACTGGCCGCTGGAGTATCAGGACGACCCACAATCGCGCTTCGTGAATGAACGCAACCACGCCAATATCCAGAAAGACGGGACCTATAGCGTTGTGCCGCGCATGTGGGGGGGTATCACCACGCCGGACGAGCTGCGCGCGATTGCCGACGCCGCGGACAAATACAACGTACCCACGGTCAAGGTGACAGGCGGTCAACGCATCGACCTGCTGGGCGTCAAGAAAGAAGACCTGCCGTCCATGTGGTACGATCTGAACCAAGCAGGCATGGTGTCGGGCCACGCCTATTCCAAAGGGCTGCGCACGGTAAAAACCTGCGTGGGTACAGACCATTGTCGCTTTGGCACGCAAGACAGCACTGGCCTCGGGATCAAGCTGGAAAAGCTGCTTTGGGGGTCGTGGACACCGCATAAGGTCAAGCTGGGTGTCTCCGGCTGCCCGCGCAACTGTGCTGAGGCAACCTGTAAGGACGTGGGCATCATCTGTGTCGATTCAGGTTATGAGGTCTCTGTTGCGGGGGCCGCTGGCATGGATGTGCGCGAGACTGAGTTGCTGGCGAAAGTTGCAACTGAGGACGAAGCGATCGCCGTGACCACCGCCTACATCCAGATCTATCGCGAGAACGCCAAATATCTGGATCGTGGCTATAAATGGGTCGCGAAAGTGGGCCTCGATTGGGTCAAAGAACAGGTAGTTGATGATCTGGCAAACCGCGCCGCACTCGTCGCGCGGTTCGAATTGTCCCAGTCCATCTACCGGAATGATCCATGGGCCGAACATGCGGCAAAAGCGGATACTTACCAACCGCTTGCCGATCTCACACTGGAGGCCGCAGAATGAGCTGGATCGACGTGGGCCACATCGAAGACATTCCGCTGCGCGGCGCGCGACTGGTCAAAACACCTGTTGGCTGTGTCGCGCTGTTTCGCACCAGCGAGGCCGAAGTTTTCGCCGCCTCGGATACCTGTCCGCACAAGGGCGGACCACTGTCCGAGGGGATCGTGCACGGCCGCGCGGTGACTTGTCCGCTGCATAATTGGGTTTTTTCGCTCGAGACGGGGCAGGCCCAAGGTGCCGACACAGGCCAAATCCCTACCTATGATGTCAAGGTTGAGGACGGTCGCATTCTGCTGGATGGCACAGCACTTGCCGGACGGTCCGCAGCGTGACCGTCCGGTCCACATGCCCTTACTGCGGTGTCGGTTGCGGCGTCTTGCTGACCGCAACTGTCGCGGGGTTGGAGGTCAAAGGTGACCCTGATCACCCTGCCAACTTTGGCCGCTTGTGCTCCAAAGGGTTAGCTCTGGGCGAAACCGTTGGCCATGAGGGGCGGCTCGCCGCACCGATGGTGAACGGCAAAGAAGCGGCGTGGGACGAGGCGCTGCAACTGGTAGCGGACAGGTTCACGCATACCATCGCCGAGCACGGCCCCGACAGTGTTGCCTTCTACCTCTCGGGCCAGATGCTGACCGAGGATTACTACGTCGCCAACAAGCTGGCCAAAGGCTTCATGGGCACGGCCAATATCGACACCAATTCACGACTGTGCATGGCGTCGACTGTTGCGGGGCATAAACGCGCCTTTGGCACAGATACGGTGCCAGGGACTTACGAGGACCTTGAACTGGCCGATACGATTGTGCTGGTAGGCAGCAACCTCGCGTGGTGCCATCCGGTGTTGCACCAGCGCATTCTGGCTGCCAAAGCCGCAAGGCCGCACTTGAAGCTGGTGGTGATCGACCCCCGCCGCACGGCCACCTGCGATGCGGCGGATCTACATCTGCCACTGGCACCGGGGTCGGATGTGGCGCTGTTCAATCATCTGCTGACCCAGATTGACGAACAAGGTGCCCTCGATGCGGGCTATGTCGCGGCCCATGTCGACGGATATCCCGAGGCGCTGCGCTGCGCCCGCGCCAGTGATGTATCGTTAACCGAACTCGACGGACACCAGCTGCGCGCGTTTGTCAACATCTGGCTGCGATCGGAAAAGACGGTCACCATCTTCAGCCAAGGGGTGAACCAATCGACCAGCGGGGCCGACAAGGTCAACGCGATCCTGAATTGCCACCTTGCGACGGGGCGCATCGGCACGCCGGGCTGTGGGCCGTTTTCCGTGACCGGCCAGCCCAATGCCATGGGCGGGCGCGAAGTGGGCGGGCTGTCCAATATGCTGGCCTGCCACCTTGATCTGGAGAACCCTGCCCACCGCCATGCGGTCCGCTTGTTCTGGGACGCGCCCAAGATGCCGGAGGCCGCAGGCCTCAAGGCCGTAGACATGTTCCGCGCGGTGGGCAGCGGCAAGATCAAGGCACTCTGGATCATTCACACCAATCCGGCTGTTTCCATGCCCGATGCAGATGCTGTCGCCGCCGCGATCAAGGGATGTGATTTTACCGTCGTCAGCGATGTAACGGGCCGGACAGACACCGCACAGCTTGCCGATGTTCTGCTGCCCGCCAGTGCGTGGGGCGAGAAGGACGGCACGGTTACCAATTCGGATCGCACCATCAGCCGCCAGCGCGCTGTTCTGCCCAGTTATGAGGCGTCGCGGCCCGATTGGGCGCAGTTGGCGGAGGTGGGTCGGCGGATGGGCTGGCATTCAGCTTTCGATTTCGCGAACGTGGCCGAGATTTTTCGGGAGCACGCCGCATTGTCTGGCATCGCGGGCGGACTGGGACGCGATTTCGACATCTCTGGCCATGCCGATTTGACAGATGCGCAATACGACGCACTCGACCCGTTCCGCTGGCCCTATGCCTCGCAAGAAGGCGGACGGTTCTTTGCAGACGGCGGTTTTTTCACCAAGTCGGGCCGCGCCAGTATGTTGGCATTAACGCCCTTACCAATGGCGCAGCCAACAAATTCCGACTTTCCGTTCCGCCTCAACACCGGGCGCACCCGCGATCAGTGGCACACAATGACACGCACCGCAAAATCCGCCCGCCTCTCTGCCCATCTGGCCGAGCCCTTTATCGAGATACATCCCGCAGATGCCACCGCGACAGGCACTACAGACGCAAGCCTTGTGCAGGTCACGAGCGGCACAGGCACAGCGATCCTGCGGGCATTAATCACCGACCGCGTGCGCAAGGGGGAGATCTTTGCGCCGATCCATTGGACAGGGGAAACAGCGCCCAGCGGCCGCATCGATGTTGTTATTCCAGCCGCTGTTGATCCCGTCTCGGGCCAGCCAGAAAGCAAAGGGGCCGCCGTCGCGTTAGCCCCTTACGCCGCAAACTGGTACGCCTTTGCCATCTCTCGGAGGCCAATAAATCCCCAAAGCGCCTATTGGGCGCGGGTGCGCACCGATGCGGGGTGGCGCTGTGAGTTGGCGGGGGCGCAAGCACCGCAGGATTGGGAAAGCTACGCCCGCGACATGCTCGGTGTGGGTGATTTGCCAGCGCAAACCATACAAGACCTTCATGGCGGCAGTTTTCGTGCCGCATTTATAGGCGATGACGGTGTGGAAGCCGCCGTATTTGTAGCGCCGCGACCCGTCAGCCTCATGCGGGACTACCTTGCCGAATTGCCTGATGACATGTTGTCCGGTCGCGCGCCCATCGGGCGGCCCGATCCCGGACCAGTCCTGTGCGCCTGCTTCAAAGTCGGCGTGAATACCATTTTGCGTGCGGTTGAGGCCGACGGGCTGTCTTCCGTCGAGCAAATTGGCGAAGCCCTTCAGGCCGGGACAAACTGTGGCTCCTGCCGCCCCGAGCTTCGGGCGCTCCTTGGCGCGGGCGTCATCCGCGAGGCTGCAGAATGAGCCTTGCCCCTTATGTGCGGATTTTAGGGCGCGGTCCGGGCCGCGCGCGTTCTCTTGATCAGAATGAGGCGCGCGAGGCGATGGAGGTCATCCTATCGGGCAATGCCGCACCAGAGGCCATCGGCGCGCTGCTAATGCTGATGCGCATGAAAGGGGAGACGGCAGCAGAGCTTGCCGGGTTTGTGCAAGCTGCTCGTAGCCACATCAAGCTGTCCTCCCTCTCGCCCGCACTGGATTGGCCAAGCTACGCTGCGGGTCGCACCCGCGGCCTGCCGTGGTTTCTGCTCAGCGCGAAACTGGTGGCGCAAGCGGGTTATCCTGTTTTGCTGCATGGCTGGAATTCCCATCAGGCCAATCACGCTGATGTACGGGACGGGTGTGCCGCATTAGGCGTTCAGATCGCACCCGATCTTTCGACCGCAAACAAGGCGCTGTCCTGCGCGGGCATCACCTATCTCCCGCTTGAAGTGTTATCGCCGCCGCTCTTCGCGCTCTTGCAATTGCGCAATAGCTTGGGGCTACGCTCTTGCATCAATACGGTCGTGCGCCTGTTGAACCCCTGTGCTACGGATGCTTCGGTGCAGGGCGTGTTCCATCCCGTATACCGCGAAATCCAAGCCGATGCCTCTGCTCTTTTGGGACAGCAAAGCCTGAGCGTCATCAAAGGCGGCGGCGGTGAATTCGAACGGCACCCCAGCAAAGACGTTGCGGCCTTTGGCCTGCGAGATGGCACCGCGTGGCAGGGCAAAGCGGTCGCACAATTGGACGAGATACGGCGTCTGGCCTCGGTGGAGCCTGATCCTTCCGATCTCGCGGCGCTGTGGGCAGGCCATCTTGATGATCCCTTTGCACAAGCCGTCGTCGAAGGCACGGCAGCGCTCGCACTCGATACGCTGGGTGTTGCACACCCTGACAGCCGCGCCCGTGATCTATGGACCAACCGCCATCGCAAAAAAGCCGCCTGACAGGAGACCACGCATGAAAAGTTTTCCGATGTTCATCAAAACAACCGATCGCCGCATCGTAATTGCGGGCGGGGGGGAGCAAGCCGCGCAAAAGGCGCGTCTGATGCTGAAAACCGATGCTGAAATCGTACTGTTGGCAGATGAGCCGGACGATGAATTGCAAGGTCTCGTGGCCGAAGGGCGTGCTGCACACATAAAAGGGCCCATCACAGCCCACAGTTTCCAAGGGGCCGCCATGGCCTTTATCGGTACAGGCTGTCCCGGCATTGATGCCAGCCTGCACGCAATCGCCAAATCCGCATCAGTGCCCGTCAATGTCGTTGACCAGCCGCATTTATGTGACATCACAACGCCGTCTTTGGTCGACCGTGATCCGGTTGTCGTGGCCATCGGGACAGAAGGCACCGCCCCGGTACTGGCACGCGGCATCAAGACACAAGTTGAACAACTGCTCGATCCGTCTTTGGGCTCTTTTGCGGCCCTTGCGGGACGCATGCGGGGCGCTGCTGCCATGCGCGTGCCGCGTGCGCAGCGGCGCGCATTTTGGAGATGGGCGTTTTCCGGCGCGCCTTGGCAGGCGCACAAACGGGGCGCCGAACGTGACGCCGCCAGCCTGTTAAAAGATGCCATCCAAGCTGGCGGTGCACCACAGACCGACGCCACAGGATCAATCTCGCTGGTCGGTGCAGGCCCCGGCGCGCGAGACCTGCTGACACTTCGTGCTGTTGAACGCCTCCAAGAGGCTGACATCATTTTTTACGACCGCCTTGTGGATACTGAAGTTCTTGAACTTGCCCGCCGCGACGCCGAGCGCGTATTTGTGGGAAAAGTCGTTGGCGCCAGCGCATGGCCACAGGACCGCATCTGCGCCGTTATCGTGGCCGCGGCCAAACAGGGCAAACGGGTCGTGCGGCTCAAATCTGGCGATCCAATGTTGTTCGGCCGCGCGACGGAAGAATTGGATGCCGCCCACACTGCAGGCATTCCAATCGAAGTTGTTCCTGGCGTCACCGCAGCAAGTGCGGCTGCGGCAACATTGAAGCGTCCCCTTACCAGTCGTGGAGAAACCGACACAGTTGTATTCTCAACAGGTCAGACCCAACCAGGTGCACAGATGCCCGATTGGCATAGCCACGCTAAGCCCGGCACAACCTTAGCCTTCTACATGGCTATCGGAAAATCCGCCGAAGTTGCGTCCCAATTGATCTCGCAGGGACTGCCGGTATCAACCCCGATCACGATTGCAGTAAACATCTCGAAACCCTCGCAAACCGTACTTGAATCGCGATTGGAAACCCTCGCCGGCGATATTGAGAAGCACAGAATTACCGGATGTAGCATTTTACTTATCTCGTTACCTCGAAAAACCCGTGAACAGAGCGCCGCCAAGAGTGACAGAGCCCAGTGTTTGAAACTCTTTGAGAAGCCGGCATCTGCGTTTTACGAAATACAGCGAGCTTGATAACAGCCCTCTCTTGTGATAAAAATTTCGAACTGACAAAGCCTACGCAGTATCCCAGTCGATATTTTTGCTGGAACGGCATTGAAAGCTTAGCTGAGGGTTTTTCTGGATAACCATTCCCAAAAAAGGAATCTGACTCACCCGCTCCCATTTGCCCGTTATGCATAAAAAGTGGAAGGCCGCTTGCATTCCTGCAAACTTTCGCTTTCCGTTACGCATAAAAAGCAGCCGTTTGCGAATTTATAGCAAAAGACTCCTTCCCTAATTCAGTCTATCGGTCAAGCTCTTTTCCTTTGATCAGTTTGGCATCGTACTTATCACAGTCACGCTTCTCTGCGCAGTCTGACTGGTAGCTATGCGGCACCCTGCATGCATATGCCGGATCGGTTGTGGAGAGCCTTGCTTCGTCTCGCGCTTCTCGTTGCGCAGCAGCCATATTCGGCTTCACCCACAGACCTCGTCCGGAAAGGACGATCCCGTTTGGTTGAGTATTGGGTCAGCTAGAAACATTTGATACTCTCCAGCCCTTCGAAAGGGAATTCCGTATTCTCAATCCACATCCGATGCAGCAGGACCGCCAGCTTGCGCGCAACAGCAACAACAGCGCGCCGTCGCCCCTTTGTACGCATCAATCGCATACCCCATGACTTCAGTTGTGACGCCGCCATCGTTCGCATTAGCATCGCGTTTGCGGCGGAATAGAGTGTTGATCGAACATCGCGGTCTCCCGCACGTGATATTCTGCCAGGATTGTCGCTCTCGCCAGATTGGTATCGTCGCGGAGTGAGACCAAAATGCGCGGCAACCATGCGGGAGCTTTTGAACCGCAAAGGATCATCTACAGCCGCTTTGAACGTGAGCGCGGCTATCATTCCTACGTCCGGAACCGTCAACAGCCGCATGCAGACTTCATCGTGGCTGGCCGCGCGCTTCACGCGGTGATCCAGTTCAAGATAGTGCTGAGACAGAGCGACCCGCGCGTCCAGCAGCGGTATCTAGGCATGAATGAGGACGTCATTCATCTGGATCATAGGCCGTACGATATCGTCAAAGCTTCCATGACCAACGGTTTTGGGCAGACGCAAACCAAAGATCTTCAGCAACCCGCGCACTTCATTCGAAAGTTCGATGGTCTTGTTGAGCAGCGCCTTTCGGCTGCTCAAGCGAGCTCTTAAGCCATGCGCCTCGCGGCTCTTCATATGAACCGGACTGAACCCCTCCGTGGGCAGGATCTGAGCGATCCTTCGCGCGTCGTTCTTGTCGGTCTTGTTGCGCATCGCTGACAGGGCGGCGTTCACTTGTCGCGCCTCCATGCAAACGACAGCTAAACCCTCGCCTTGGAGACCAAAGAACAAAAGCTGGCTCATCGTTCCTGCTTCAAAACCGACCCGTTCAACCGAATACGCGAACTTCCTCAACCAGTCAGAAATATCACTCACTTCACAAGCAAGCTCACGTTCAAGCACAACCTTTCCTTTGTTATCGATAATGCAAACAGCGCACGACCGTAGCGACACATCCAATCCAGCATAATATTCCATCTTCAATCTCCCTTGTTCACAGTAATCCTGTGATCTTATCGGGAGCTCGACCTCAGAACAGAGGCAGCTCAATTACGCATGCTTTGTCCCGCACAGCGGCTATTGGCGGTCTTTTCGATGTCCCGATCTGAGTGCAAGCGCAGCGAATGACAGCAGTGAGCCCATAATTAACAGTTTTCTGTGCTACGGCTAAAGTCGACTTTCGGGAAACCGGAATTTGAAAACGTTTGATCCAGAACCGAACGCAAGTTGGCTATTCGTTCAGCGCTGCAAGACAGCTTTCCCGAAACGATCTTTGTCGCACTCAACGATCAACAGCACAGATGTCATTGATTGCATTATGCCTGAGATGCCCCATACCCCGCGCGGCGGCCAAATACAGCGCCTGACGTGAGGCCGGACCCGCCCGGGTAGCCCGCAAAAAAGACGCCGCCGACGATCTCGCCACATGCAAATAGGCCTGCAATTGTTGAACCACCTTCCCTGAGGACACCACCCTTGTCATCTACTTTCAATCCACCGTAAGTGAATGTTATCCCGCCAGTAACTGGGAACGCGCGGAAGGGTCCTTTGTCGATTTTCTGGGCCCAATTTGATTTGGGCGGCGTCAAGCCATCGGTTGCTTTGCCATCCAGAACGGTTGGATCAAACGCGGTTTGGGCATCCACCGCATCGTTGTAAGCGTCAAGCGTAGCGGTGGCAGCCTCTGCGTTTAAGCCAGTCATCAGGGGCACCAGCGCCTCCAAGGTGTCAGCTTCTACAAAATGGGCGTCATGAAATCTGTATTCGGCATAGAGCAGATCGAACACTTTGCTATCGAAAACCTGCCAAGCAAACTGGCCCGGCTGCTCGAGAATGGCGGCACCGTATTGCGCATAGGTATAGTTGCGGAAATTGGCACCCTCATCGACAAAACGTGCGCCATCGGCATTCAGCATTACGCCCAAAAAATATGAAATTTTGCGGTAGTTCTTGCGTTCACCAGCGGGCAAGTCGAGATTTCCGAAATCGGCCATATGCAAGTCCATTGGAGTTGCATGACATCCAGCATAGAGACCATATTCAGCCGCGCCGACTGCGCTCGCCATTGTAAGCCCGTCACCGGTGTTGTGCGGCGTGCCGCGCACCTTTGCTGCTTTCCAGTTCGGGCCCATATGTTTGACCCGCATCTCGTCATTTGCCTCAAATCCACCAGAGGCAAGGATTACGGCGTCTGCATGCAGGACCTCATCACCAATGCGTACGCCAATAACCTGATCACCTTCAGTCACCAGACCGGTGACCGCGCTATTATAGCGGACTGTGCCGCCCATCCGCTCAACCGCAGCGAGCTCCATATCGAATAGGCCAACCCCTTCGTTCTCAGCTGCCAGCGTCAAGCCGCCCCAAAACACGTGACGGCCATCTTTCTCAAAGCTCTGGCGGCTATAGATCGGCTCGAACTTTACGTCATGGGATGCAAGCCAGCGCATCGTCTCGCCCGACAGGTTAACGAGCGCTTCTTGCTCCTCCGACAGCGGACGGCCATCGTTAAACCCCAGCAGATCGTTGCCGAATTTCTCTGTGTCATAGCCCCCGAAATCAGCGTTCTGCACGCGAGGATCATCAGGATTGCGTAACAGCGGCATAAGATCCGCAGCCCCGTCATAGGCAAAGCGCATCGCGCCTGCCGTATATTTGGTATTGCCACCCGCCAAAGCCTGATCAGCCTTTTCCAGCAGCGTCACCTGCGCCCCGTTTTCCAACGCCGCGATCGCGGCACAAAGCGCGGCGTTACCTGTTCCGACGACAATCACTGAGTTTGACACTGGTGTTTCCTTTTCATATCTATATTGTATCCAAGCGGATACAATTTGGGTCTTACTAAAATGCACAGCACAGAATTGCAAGACATGTCTCAAGGGGAGCTTGCCTACCATCGATTGCATGCGGCGATCAGGGCGGGGGAATTCCAGCCGGGTGACCGTCTGCGCGAGATCGACGTGGCAAAAAAACTCAGCCTGTCGCGGACTCCGGTGCGAGAGGCCTTGCGCAAATTGGAAAACGACGGGATCGTCGAGCACCGCCCCCGCTTGGGCGCTGTCATTCGCACGTTGAGCACCACAGAAATCGTTGAGCTATACGAAATGCGGCTGGTCCTTGAGCGCACGGCCGCCGAGATGGCCGCCAAACATGCAAACCCCGCCGAGGTGGATCTACTTGAGGATATCAACGAACAGATTGACGGTGCCGGCCAAGATACCCCACGCGCGGCCGCGCTCAATCAGGATTTTCACCGCAGCATCTACCTCGCGACGCGCAATCGCTTTTTGCTGGCGTCGGCGCGTGCGCTCAACAATGCATTGATCCTGCTGGGGCCAACCACGCTGGATGACGAAGCGCGGATTAAAACGGTCAGCAGCCAGCACGCACAGATTATCACGGCGATCGCTGCGGGCGATCAACAGGCTGCGGGTGACGCGGCAGAGGCGCATTTGCAAACCTCCCTGCGCCACAGGCTCAAGGTGTTACAATCGTGATGCCCCATCTTTACGCCTTTGTGGTCGCCGGAATTGGTGTTCTGGCTTTCAAGATGATGCAGCTGCCCCTGCCTTGGCTGCTGGGGCCAATTTTTGCGTGCCTGATTGCCGCCATGGCGGGTGTTCCGATGCGTGGGATTAAGCTGGTGAACGATGCGATGCGCACCATTCTGGGCGTAGCTGTGGGGGCAACCTTCTCGACAACCCTGCTGGCGTCCATGGTGGGGATGTGGCCGACCTTGCTGATGATCCCCGTGATGACCAGCTGTATCGGGGTGGTCGGGGTCCTATATTTTCAACGCCTCTGGGGGTTTAATTTCGCGACCAGCTATTATTCCTCCATGCCGGGTGGCTTGCAGGATATGCTTGTCTTTGGAGAGGAAGCTGGCGGCGATGTGCGCGCGCTGTCACTCATCCATGCGACGCGGGTGATGGTGATTGTCGTGGTTCTACCGTTTTTGCTGAAATGGGTCTGGGACGCTGATCTAAGCAACCCTCCGGGTGCGCCCGCCGCAAGTATTGCGCCTGCGGAACTTGCGCTGATGGTGTTTTGTGGTCTTGCCGGATGGCAGATGGCGAAACGCGCGGGCATGTTCGGCGCTACAATTCTGGGTCCGCTTTTGCTCGCAGCGGCATTTGCGATGGCTGGAATTCTGAACCATCGCCCACCTGCCGAGGCGATCTGGGCCGCCCAGTTTTTCATTGGCATGAGTGTGGGCAGTAAATATGCAGGTGTCACCATGGCCGAAGTGCGCACAGATGTAACAGCGGGTCTGGGATTTTGCGTAATCCTTCTGGTGCTGACCATGATCTTTGTTGAGGTCATTCACGTCGCAGGCCTTGCCCCGCCGATGGAAACGATTTTGGCTTTCGCGCCGGGCGGGCAGGCAGAACTGACAGTGCTGGCTTTGATCGTAGGGGCTGATATGGCCTTTGTAGTGGCCCATCACGTGCTACGTATATTTGTGGTCATTCTAGGCGCGCCGTTGTTTGTTCGGCTGTTTGATACAAACACTGGAGTAGGGAAATGACGATGCAGGGGGAATTGAAAACACTGGCACGCGACGGTGTGCTGCGCGTGGCAATCAATACAGGCAATCGCGCCTTGGTCCATCAGTACGGCGATCAACTGAGGGGCGTCAGCCCCGCGCTGGCCAAAAGACTGGCTGATGAGATCGGGGCCCGCATGGAGCCTGTTATCTACAGTGGCGCAGGCAAAGTATTTGATGATGCACACCTTGATAAATGGGACGTAGGGTTTCTGGCAATCGACCCAATGCGTGCCGAAAAAATTGCCTTTACCGAACCCTATATTGTGATCGAGGCGACCTTTGCGGTGCGCAGCGATTCCGCATTTGTAGACGTCGAAGATGTCGATGCAACCGGCGTAAAGATCTTAACGTCGACCGGTTCGGCGTATGACATGCATCTGACCAAAAACCTGCAGCACGCAACACTGGAGCATTCAGGCACACCGCCCGAAAGCTTTGAAGAATTTCGCGCAGGCCGGTGCGATGCCGTCGCCGGTGTTCGTGCCTCGCTAGAGGGCGCGTTTTCAACATCGCCGGACGTTCGCATCCTGACCGGCGTACTGACCTCGGTTCGTCAGGCGATGGTACTGCCTGATAGTACCGATCCGCGCATCGCCGCGCTTAATGGTTTCGTAGCCCAAGCCATATCGGACGGGTTCGTTAAGGCCGCGCAGAGCGCTTAAGGAAATACCTCGGGGTTGATCATATGAATAGGCGCGCCAGCCGCGTAGGCGTTGACCTGATCAAAGATGTCAGAGAACTGAAGGTCGAACTCGTCCTCGGTCACAAATCCGATGTGCGGGGTGGCCAGCACATTGGGGTGGGTCAACAGGATGTTTGACGTATCGGTCAGTGGCTCGTGATCAAAAACGTCAACAGCGGCGTGCAATTGGTCTTTTGCCACTTCGGCCTCCAACGCGCCGGTCTCCACCAGACCGGAGCGCGAGGTGTTCACGAAAAGCGCGCGGGGCTGCATCTGCGCCAGATCAGCGGCAGTGATGAGACCACGTGTTTCCGGCTTGAGCCGTACATGAACACTGACAATATCTGATGTCGCAAAAAACGCTTCGCGCGACGGCGCAACGGTCTCACCCGCCGCAAGAGCACGGGAGCGGCCGGCCTCTGATCCCCACCATTGCACATTGATACCCAGAGCCTTGGCATATTCCGCGACCGCACCCGCGATGCGCCCATAGCCATATAGCCCAAGCGTTCTGCCGCGCAGCGTGCGACCAACGCCGGATTGCCAGTGGCCCGCCTTGATCGACGCCGTCTGCTGCGGGATCTGGCGATAGCTGGCAAGGATCAGCGCCAATGTATGCTCTGCTGCTGCATAAGACGGTGCGCCCGCGTGCATGTTGGAGCTTAGCAGGACGCCATGCGCCGTACATGCGGTCACATCCACATGGGGATAAACGCTGCGCTGGGAGATCAGCTTGAGGTTTGGCAAACCCGCCAGCAATTCAGCACCCACTTTTGTGCGCTCGCGAAACAGAACCAGCGCCTCGGCGTCTTGCATCCGCGCGGCAAGCTTGACCGGATCAGGTTCATGGTCAGTCCAGACGGTGACCTCGTGATCGTCAAGTTTCGCAAAGCAGGGCAAACCACGCAGCGTATCGAACCAATCGTCAAGAATGTGCACTTTCATCGGTCTATTCCTCGTTACATGCGGTGTTACACGCCAGCCCATACTGATTGAGGGACAAAAACACTTCCACTGGCAATTTTGCGAGCTGTGCGGATCAACCCTGCGGAGATCACCTCAAAACCTGCATCGGTTTGCGCATAATCCACCATCACATCAATACTGCCCGAGGCATGCTCTAGCGTGATGGGCGCAGGCGTTTCGTTCGGTTTGGCCGCCATCCCCTCCGCAACCGTGCCGGGCGTGAGCACACAAGCAGCAAGGCATTGCGCGCCTGTCACCGCCATCGTGGGATGGGTATTCCACGGCATGAAATACCGCGTGGCAATGGTGCCGCCAGCGCGGGCGGGTGCCAATAGCCCGAATTTGGGTGTAACAGATTCGCTGACATCGCCCATTCCCATCAGCGCACCGGCTTTGATGCGCAGGGCTTCCATCTTGGCAAAGAAACTGCGGTTTTCATCCAAATCGGCCGCGCTCTCATAACCGGTCAGGCCAAAATCGCTGGCCTTGGCAATCACCATCGGCATGGCGACATCCATGCAGGTCACAGCGTTACCGTCGATGACATCAACCAGATTGCCGGTAGGCAGAAAAGCACCTGTAACTCCGCCGACCGTCTCCATAAATTGCAAGGCCACAGGTGCGGACGTGCCCGGCACGCCATCAATCTGCGCATCGCCCTCATAGCTGACCTTACCGCCCGGTGTTTGAACAACGGCGGCAACCCGCGCTTCGGTATTTACGGCGCGAATGTTAACAGCCGTCTCGCCGTCTTGCGCTGCCACCAATCCCATTTCAATGGCCGCAGGGCCAACACCAGACAGGATGTTTCCACAGGTCGGTTTGAAATCTACCAGGCAGTCCTCAACGCTCACCTGCGCAAAGAAGTAATCAACATCGGCCCACTCATCTTCGGATTTCGATAGCATTGCGACCTTGGTTGTCACCGCAACGCCACCACCGATCCCGTCGATGTTAAGCGGATGGCCTGAACCCACGATAGAGATGAGCACCTGCGCCAAGCTTTCCAGATCTTCGGGCAGGTCAGCCCGGTTGAGGTATGGACCGCGTGAAGTGCCGCCGCGCATGAAAAGGAAAGGGATTTCTGTCTGGGTCATGTGAAGGGCCATGGCAAAGTGAAGTATTCCTGTAACAGACCGGGCGGGAAATCACGGTTCAGCAGCCACGCCATGGCACAAATGAACGCAAGGCCCGCGGCGGTGTATCCGGCGGCAAAGACCATGCTGACCCGCGCACGGATCACCATGAAGGCGAATAGGAAGATCGCCAGCGCAAGGATGAAGCCGAGCAGAGAGGTCAACACCAACAGCGCTGCAAACCACGCCAGTGTTGGCCACAAACCATGGGTCGCCTGCGCGTCTTCGCCATTCAGCTCGCGATCGGCAAAAATCGTGTGCGTCTCGGGCTTGAGCATCATCTGGATGACAAGAAACGCACATCCGATGAGACAGATGCTTGCCACAAAGATCGGGAAGGTCCGGTCGCGGCTGTAGTTGGGGATCGCATTCGCGTCATAAAGAGCATAGCCGATGAAGGCGGTGACCAGCAGCATAAAAACCATCGGCGCGCGTTTGGAGCCTGCTGTGATGTCACCTTCGGCCATGATGTGTTTGGCCTGACGCAACCCCAGCACGACGGAGATCACTGTGATAACCAGCAAAACAATAACGATGGGTGAGAAAATATAGTCGATCCCCTCGCCGAACCCTTTGCGGAAGCGTGATTGCGCGATCTGAATGGCTTGGTTCGCGTAGTTTTCGGCAGGGTTTGACAGGACGAAGCCGATAAGGAACGCGGGACGCGACCAGTCAAACCGCCGCATAAGGATGCCGAGGAATCCGATTGCGAACAGTGCCACGAGGTCCATCAGGTTTTGGCCCGATTGGAACGCCGCAAAGCTGATGATCATAAACAGGAAGGGTGCCAGCAGAACAAAGCGGATTGTTGTCAGCTTTGCGATGCCACCAGAGGCGGCGATACAAATGACTGTGCCAACCACGTTGGCCAGTGCCAGCAGCCATACGATCGCATAGGTGATATCGAGGTTGTTCTTCAACATCGCAGGGCCAACTTCGATCTGGCCAGATCCCAGTAGAGCAATCGCACCGATGAAAATCGCCATAGAGCCTGAGCCGGGGATCCCGAAAAGCAACGTAGGCACGAGCCCGCCGCCCTCTTTGGCGTTATTCGAACTCTCAGGCCCGATTACGCCGCGGACTTCGCCTTTGCCGAAGTTGGATTTGTCTTTCGTCGTTTGCACCGCGTGGCCATAGGCAATCCAGTCAACCACGGACCCGCCAAGACCGGGGATTACGCCCACGATAACCCCGATGATGGAACACCGTACAGACAGCCAGATATTGGCAAACCAGTCTTTGACACCATCGATCCAGCCACCGCCGATTTGCGGCTCTTCGCTGATGGCGCGGTCCTGACGCAGCAGCGAGATGATCTCGGGGATGGCAAAGATACCAAGACCGACAATCACCAGTTTCAGCCCGTCAGTCAGATAAGGGTAATCGTAGGATGACATCCGCAGATCGCCCGAAGAGGCACCTTCGCCGATCATACCGATCAACATGCCAAGGCCTGCCGCGACAATCCCTTTGATCGGGATGCGGCCCGCAAGAATGCCGACCATGGACAGACCGAAGATGGTGATCATTAACAATTCAGGGGTGCGGAACTCCAGTACGATGGGGCGTGCAATCAGAATGAACACCGTCAAAAAGCTGGCTCCGACCAACCCGCCAAACAAGGATGAGGCGAACGCCGCTGAAAGCGCACGTGCAGCCATGCCCTTTTTGGCCATGGGAAAGCCGTCCAGCACTGTCGCCTGACTGGCCGAAGACCCCGGGATCCCCATGAGAACAGAGGCAAAGGTATCGGATGTCGGAACAACCGCAACCATGCCGATCATTAGCGCCAGGCCCAAAATCGGGTCCATGCCGAACATAAACGGCAGCAAAAGCGATAGGCCTGCAATGCCGCCCAATCCCGGGAACACGCCGATACACAGGCCCATCAGGACGCCCATGACCAGATATCCCAACACAACAGGTTGCAATATCAGCGTCCAAGCGTCGCCGAATGCAGGCAGAGCCTCCATGATGATTTCCATGAAATGATCCTCCCACTTTCCTTGGGTAAACGCCCCACCCCTGCGGGCGGGGCGCTCAAAAAGGAAAGTTTAGTTCAGCGAAACGCCGTATTTTTCCTGCAGCCAGTTCACGATGAACGCTTTGGCTTCGGGGGACACTTTGGTCGCGCTCGCTTTGGCCGTTTCAGCCGCGGCACCGGTCATCTGGGGGTATTTGCCCAAACGCTTACCTGAGATTTCAGCGAAATCAGGGCGTGCCTTGATCGCCTCGAAAGCAGCAGTGTAGGTTGCCATTGCGTCAGCGGTCGCACCCTGTGGCAGGAACACCATCTTTTGTGCAGGGAAACCTGCAATAAAGAACGCTTTCCACGCCTCCCACTTCTCGCCAGAGGTCTCGCATCCTTCGGTGGCATCACAGACTTCCTTGAACGTCGGTGTGTCCGGGAATGTGGGGTCACGCACGATGTTGCCCGCATCATCCAAGGCACCCCAGGTCATCATCGGGACAGCAGTGCCCGCTTCGACCAATGGCGTTACGCCAGACAGGTAGGAAGAAGACGTCTGATAGTCGATGTTGGCTTCGCCACGCTCAAACATCAAACGGCCGTCACCGCGACCCTTGATGCCCATGACGCTTTCGACGTTCAGGCCCAGCATTTCCCATGCCAGTGTCGGGACCAGATCAAGGCGTGTGGCCCCTTGGTTGCCATAGATGAAATCAGTGTCTTGCAGACCGGAGGCGTCTAGGCCGTCCATCTTCTCTGCCAGATCTGGCGGCAAATAGGCCACGCCGCCAGTGCCGGAGGCAAGAACAACGTTCCAGTCAGCGTATTCGAATTTCACCCGTGGATCGCCCAACAGATAAGGGAACTGGGTCGAGCCTGAAGAACCGAAGATCAGCGTGCCGTCCTCATAAGACTGCTCTTGGAAAAAGTTGGCACCCTTGGTCGAGCCCGCACCTGGCATGAACTTTACAACAACAGTCGGCTGGCCTGGCAACGCTTCGGAAAGCAGTGGCGCATAGAAGTTGGCCCATTTAGCGGAGCCGCCAGTCTCGGAGAATGGAATGATCCATTCAACGGTTTTGCCCGTCAGATCGATGCCATGACCGCCAGCATTCGCTTGCAGACCAAATGTTGCAGCAGCCGCAGCGACAAGGCTCACGGCCACGCGGCGCGTGGTTTTGAAAATGGACATATATTCCTCCCGGTTTTGCATGCCCCTTCTCCCAAAGGGGCCAATTTCGAATCGTTCCGGGGGTGTCCGCCCCCGGTTGATGTATGCCTTTTGACCTGCGAACCTTGCACCAGACTTGCATTATCGGGATTCATTCAACGTGCGGATCACACTGGTCGAGGATAACGTCAGCCTTGCAAAGGGTATTAACTACCGTCTTGAGGACGCTGGCCATGCTGTAGATGTGCTGCATGACGGCAGCGCAGCGGAGGGGTATCTGGCCCGTGATCAGGCTGATTTGGTTATCCTTGATATCAATCTGCCAGGTCAGGACGGGCTGTCGCTGCTCAAGCAAATGCGCGGGCGGGGCGATACCAGACCGGTGATCCTACTTACCGCGCGAGCGGATACAGAAGATCGGGTGACGGGCCTTGATGCGGGGGCGGACGATTACCTGATCAAACCGTTCGAGATGGCAGAGCTGGAGGCGCGTGTGCGGGCCCTGTTGCGCAGGCGTGATATCCCCCAGCAACAGTTACGCACTTTCGGCGCGTTGCAGTTTGACCCTGCTGCGCGGCAGTTGTTCGACGGTCAGACCGAAATAGACCTACCGCGCCGCGAGATGTCTGTCTTTGAATGTCTCTTAGCGGTGGAAGGGCGCACGGTTTCAAAAACCGCCGTTCTGGATCATGTCTATGGCGTGGGGGCCGATGTCGAAGAGACTGTTGTCGAAGTCTATGTTTCGCGCTTGCGCAGCCGCCTGAAACAATACGGGATCACGATCCGTACGCGGCGCGGTCTCGGGTACCAGATGTCAGCCGAGACATGACAATGAAGCTAAAGTCCCTGCGCGCGCGGCTTACCTTGATCATTCTACCGCCGCTTCTGGTCATCTCTCTTATCGCTGCTGCGTGGCAATTCGATACAACGACAGACCGGGCTGAAAACATTTTCGACCGCGGTCTCTTGTCCGCAGCGCTTGCAATCTCACGCGATGTGGCCTTGTCGGATGGCGACGCGATCAGCCCCTCTACGCAGCGGCTTTTAAACGACACGTCCGGCGGGCCTATCTTCTACCATGTTTATGCGCCTGACGGGGTGTTTGTGACCGGTTACTCAACGCCGCCGGTTCTGCCAAGCGCCTTGCGCGATGGGCCAACCGACCCTCAGTATTACAACAGCACCTATCAAAGTGAAAACGTGCGCGTATTGCGCTATCGCGACAGTACCGTGGTCAGTGGTGTGGCGGGTGTTTTCAGTATCACAGTCTGGCAAAGCGCGCAGGTTCGCAGCAGCTTTGTGCGCGATGTCCTGTCACGCTCCTTTGCCGTGATTACACTGCTTGTGCTTTGTGTCGCTGTGGTGGTCTGGTTTGGCGTCGGGCTGGGACTGCGCCCCCTGCTTGATCTCGAACGCGCCATCGCAGAACGAAGCCCAACCGAGCTTAAGCCCATCCGCCGTGCTGTGCCTGTAGAAGCGCAGGGGCTCGTGAGTACGCTCAATGCTTTGCTCGACCGCATTTCGCGAAGGATCAGTTCCAAAGATGAATTCATCTCTAACGCCGCGCACCAACTTCGGAACCCCGTTGCGGGCGTGCTCGCGCTCGCTGAAGCTGTTGAGAACGCACCAACGGCGAAAGCCGCGCAAAGGCGCAGTGCTGAACTCCTTCTTGCGGCAAAAGAGGCCAGTGATCTGACGAACAAACTTTTGTCATTCGAACGCGCGAGTGGTGCAGATATTCTTCGTTCAGGTTTGCCCGTCGAACTGGGTGCCTTTGTCCGCTACGTCGGGACTGTTTTCAGTCAGCAAAACCCGCAGAGTAGCGTCGAGCTGATCTATGCCCTTCCGACAGAGAATGTAATCGTCACCGCAGATACCATCATGCTGCAAGAAGCTGTGCTGAACCTGCTTACCAATTCAATCACTCATGGCGGGCCAGACCTGACACAGATTACACTTGATTTGTCGGCGGACGGATCGAATGCAGTTTTAATTGTTAGTGATGATGGCATCGGCATCCCCGTAGATCGGCACATTGAAGCGCTCAGCCGCTTTTCCCAAGCGGGCGGAGGGCCGGGCAGTGGATTGGGCTTGCCGATCGCCAGTAGAGTGATGCAAAATCATGACGGGCGTTTGGAACTTCTGGAAGGTACATCGGGCGCGTCAATCAAGTTAACGATACCTTTAGCCCGCTGATCACGTTCTGACCCCATCTATTGTGAATTAGAACCGAATGCTTAGAATTTATTTTGACGGCTGCATTCAAGGATCCCCTAACGCCTGATCGATACCAATATTCGAAATTTTACATGTTACCGGTCAAGCCTGATCGCTTACTTTGGCTACGAATAAATGTCGGCGAAGCCAATCAAGCCACTGCCATCTACCCTTAGCAGAGTATGTCAGCAAACGGCCCGATGTTCTTTGCGCCGCGATAGCGTTATTTTGGAAGCAGTCGTTGGTTGAAAGTACCAGGATGTCGGCTGGGCCTGCGTTTTACCAGTTCAAGGGCTCCTCAGCAAACGGCATCCGTTCCTAGAACGGCCGTTCGTATACTTTGTGGCGAAGGTTTCAGAAGAGCCCAAACTGCTTGATGCGGCACCGGGCTCGAAGGACCTCTAGAAGACTTTTGGCAACGACAGGCGCATTTCAGACTGAACGATAAAACGATGAGCCCCAAGCTTCTGCACAAGAGAACACAAGACGTTGTCAGCGGTATCGACATTGACCAATGTCAGCGAGCCGACTGTGGCTGCCGCAGCGAGGAGGTCTTCCAAAGCCGAGGGTTCGCTGGCGGCAATCTGATGCACGAGGCCACCTGCGCCGACGATGACGCCGCCTTCTTCATGTAAGAAAGATGTCAGCTGCGCGCCGTAAAGGCATTCCGTGGCGTTTTGCCAAGTTGGCTCCCAGGTCGAATACCGCTGAATGACATTGGCCACGGTGTCAAAATCCGACAATTCGCATGAGGACCGATCAGGAGATGGATGATCAAGCCGATAGCAGTCGAGCTTTCTGGTCACATCAAATCCCAGCTTCCGATAGAGACGTTCAGCGCCTGTGTTGCCCTCGATAACCTCAAGCCAAAAGCTCTTGATTCCAGCATTCTCGGCCACACATATCGCCGCCATACCCAAACGAGACGCTAATCCGCGGCCTCTGTGCTCGATCCGTGTTCCGCTGCCTATCAGATACCTTTTGGTGTTCCGCGTCGCGACGTTCCAGAACCCGATGACTTCATCATTGTCAACGGCAACGAAGGACGCCTCGGGGTCAAAACCTCTGGAACTCAGCGCCGCTTTGAACGTGTCCGCATCTGGTTGCAAAGGAACGACATAGTCAGAAAACGCGGCAAGCATGGCGCAATGTAGAGCACCCAGGTCAAGGCCGGATCCTGAAAACGAAACAATCCGTGTCATCTTCGTTCTTTCATAATTCCAGTATGGGCACGGACGCAAAGAACGGTTTTTTTGCTCGACGCACAAGTCTTTGAGGTCATTTTCTAATCAAACGGATATAATCGAGCTCCGGGTTCTTGGCTGGGTTGTTCCAGACAGACATCGGCGACACTGCGGCGAACGCCCCCTTCGTTCCGCGTCTTGCCGGTTGATTGCTGAAGCCGTGAAAGACAGTGCATCGGTGTGACAAATTATGAAAGAAATTCATTTATATAAAACAATGCTTTGTGGTGTGGGTGTAAATCCTCCTCGGTCCGCCACCTTCACTTATCTTAACGATTTTATCGAGTCGCTTTGGGCGGCCTTTTATATTTCGATTGTGGTGTTTGCCTCGATTTTTCGCAGTGCATTCTATCAGGGTAGCCATTTTTCGTAATTTGGTTACAACAGATAACCCGTTAGCCGCTTCATTGCGGCGTGCCCGACTTTAGAATTCGAAGTCAATGAGCTCCTCCCATCACTATAACCGCCGTCTCCCTAAGGATATTCTTTGACATAGGCGGCAGACGGTGTTGATCTCGCGGCAACAACAACGTCCGATGTCACAGAAGTGTCATACGAACTGACTACGGACAGGGGAGTCCGTCGCGGCCAGACCGCGTCGGCATAAACTGGAGAAACACCCATGAAGCTATTTCTATCGACCGTTGCCGCATTGGCGATTTGCTCACAAGCGCAAGCGGATACGCTGCGGTTGTTGACTTGGGGCGGCTACGCGCCAGAAGATGTCATCGCGATGTTTGAAGAGGAAACGGGCCACACCGTCGAAGTGACCAAATCCAACAACGAAGAGATGATTGCCAAGCTGCGGGCGACGAACGGCGGGGGCTTTGACCTTGCCCAGCCGAGCCAGGACCGCATCGCGGGCCCGCAAGCCGAATTCGGTATCTACAAGCCGCTGGATATGTCCAAGATCGACGCAAGCCTGTTCATTCCTTCAATGCTGGAGGCCACAAAAGGCAATACGACGGTTGAAGGCGAAGTCTATGCCGTCCCGCATGTCTGGGGTACTTCCGGTCTGGTCGTGAACACCGCGATGGCCGGTGATGTGAAGGACTATACCGACCTGTGCGGCGATAGTGTCGCGGGTAAAGTGTCCTATCGTTTGAAACGCCCGACCCTGATTGGCTTTGCTTATTCCATGGGGCTTGACCCCTTTGCGGCCTACGGTGACGAGGCTGCCTACAAAGATATCCTCGACAAGGTCGAGGCCAAGCTGGTCGAGTGTAAGCCCAACGTAAAAACCTACTGGGATGGCGGCGACGAGTTGAAAAACCTGCTGCGTTCGGGCGAGGTCGTAGCCTCAATGGCTTGGGATACCGGCGGCTGGCAGCTAAACGACGATAACAAGGACATCACATTTGTCGCACCGGCTTCCGGCGCACTGGGATGGATTGATACATTCGTTCTGCCGGCACGCGGTCGGGCCGATGATGCGGCTTATGCGTGGATCAACTTCGTGATGAAGCCGGAAGTTGCGGCGATGATCACTTCATCAGCCGGAAACTTCACGGCATCTCAGGGTGGTGATGCGAACGTCGATGATGCCCTGAAAGCCAAGTATCAGGCCAGCTTTCCACAGGAAGCCATCGACAACATCAAGTGGTACCCAACCGTTCCGGCGGGCCTTGAGGCACTGGAAGGTGCTGCACTTGACCGGATCAACGCGGCCAACTAATCGGTTCTGACGTGATGAAAGGGAAGCGCGGTTGCCGCGCTTCCCGTTTTAATTAAAGGCCCCGCGCATGCATGAAACACCCGACCTTGAATGTCGTGAAATCTCGAAGAATTTCGATAATTTCAAGGCCGTGGACAACGTCAGTTTTAGCGTGCCGCAGGGCAAGTTTTTCTCGATTCTCGGGCCATCTGGCTGTGGTAAGACGACGCTTTTGCGCATGATCGCTGGTTTCCAGAAACCTTCGGGGGGTGATCTGTTGATCAAGGGGCGCTCGGTCGTGGATGTGCCACCAAATCAACGACCGGTGTCTATGGTGTTTCAGCACCTTGCCCTTTTTCCGATGATGAACATCGGGGCCAACGTAGGTTTCGGGCTGCGCCAACGCGGCGTGAACAAGACAGACATAAAGAAACAGGTCGAACGGGTTCTGCAGCGTGTCGGCCTTGGCGGTGTGGCTGATCGGGCCGTTAGTTCGCTGTCCGGGGGGCAAAAGCAGCGGGTCGCAATTGCGCGCTGCATGATTCTGGAACCGGACGTGTTGCTGCTGGATGAACCCCTCGGCGCTTTGGATCTGAAGTTGCGCGAGCATATGAAGATCGAGCTGAAGCAGCTGCAATCCGAGTTCAACACAACCTTTGTCTACATCACTCATGATCAGTCAGAGGCCTTGGTGATGTCAGATCAAATTGCGGTGATGAACCACGGTGTCTTTGAACAAGTGGGCTCGGCAAAGGATCTCTATTACGAGCCTCAAACTGCGTTTGTCGCAGGTTTTGTGGGGGAGGCGAACAAAATTGCCGCCACGGTCGAGGACGTGAGTGGCAGCCTGCTCACGCTGCGGACCGAACAGGGTAGACCGGTAAAGGCAATCGCAGCAGCAAAAGGTCTGTCCAGGGGCGACAAGGCGGAGGTGTTTGTCCGGCCCGAAGCCGTGCGACTTTCGCGCGATGAAGGGGGCACTGCTGTAAACGGGGGCGAGGGGCTTGTGCAAAGCGTGCTTTTTAACGGCGCGAATTCACAGGTGCTTTTGCGTGATGGTCAAAGCGGTTCAGAGATCAGCGTTGCCCTGCCGCAAACCGGAGAATTCCGTGATCTGACACAAGGTGACACGGTGCATTATCAATGGGAACCGGAGCAGACACGGGTTTATTCCCTTGGCTGATCGCTCGAAACTCACCTTTTATCTGCTCCTTGCCCCGCTTTTGCTGTGGCTGGTGACGCTGATCATCCTGCCACATGTGGGGATGTTCATTGTGTCCCTGCGCGAAAAAGTCGGGGTGCGCGAGTACGAAACCAGCTTTGCAAACTATGCGGTTTTCTTCAACGAACCGCTCTATTGGAACACTTTTGCGCGTACCGCCTATATGTCGATATCTGCGACGGTTCTGACATTGCTGATCGGCTTTCCCATCGCCTACTACATCGCGAAATTGACCCGAGGCCGCAGCAAGACCACGCTGTTCCTGATGTGTCTGATCCCTTTCTGGGTAAGCGAGCTTGTCCGTACCTTCGGATGGATGATCCTGCTGCGCGAAACGGGCGTATTTTCCAATGTGCTTCAATATATCGGTTTGGCCGATGCGCCGGTCGAAATGCTTTATAACGATGCGGCGATCATGGTGGGTCTGGTTTACACGTCCATGCTGTTCATGGTGGTGCCGCTGGTCACGACATTGGACAGCCTTGACGACAGTCTGATCGAGGCGGGATATGATCTGGGTGCCAGCAGCGTGGCAATCCTGCGCGAGATCGTTATTCCACATGCAATGCCCGGCATCGTGTCGGGCTGCATCGTGGTCTTCATGCTGTCGTTAGGCAATTATCTGACCCCGATCCTGCTGGGCGGCAAAGACAGCCTTTGGTTCACAGGTCTTATTTACAGCCAGTTCATCACCCGCTTTAACTGGGAGTTGGGTTCGGCCTTCGGCTTTTTGCTGCTTGGGTTGTCTTCGCTCATCGTCTTTGTCGGTTTGAAACTGACCGGCCAATCCTTGGGCAAGACCATGGCGCAGTCATGATTATCGGCATTCCTCAAAGCACCACATTCAAGTGGACTTACAGGGCCTATGTCGCGCTGTTTTTTATTTTTCTTGCGCTGCCGCTGATTACCGTCTGCGTTTTTGCCTTCAACGATTCAGTCTTTCCCTCGCTACCATGGGAAGGATTTACTTGGGCGTGGTTTTTTGGTGATGAAGCGCCTTACATCGGGGTCTTTCACGAGCGTCCGATCCTGCGTTCTATCGTAACTTCGGGCATCGTTGCATTCTGGGTTTCTGTGCTGTCTGTCGCGGTCGGCACCTGCAATGCGTTCTTGTTTGTGCGTCACGAATTCCGGGGTAAAGGTTTTCTTTATATTCTGATGTTGCTGCCCTTGATCATTCCGGGAATTATTCTTGGCATCTCGATACTGGTCTTCACCTCATCGGTTGCCAACAATCTGGAAGACGCGACGGGCCTGTGGTTCGATGGTCTGCGACCCGGTCTGATTTTGGTGGTGCTGGGGCAGTTCTCGTTCATCACCACATTTGCAACGCTCGTCATTTCTGCCCGACTGCAAAAGTTCGATCCCGCTCTGGAAGAAGCGGCTTTGAACCTTGGCGCTACAAAGTGGGGCGCGATACGCGCGATCACCCTCCCGTTTCTCTACCCTGCGATGGGAGCAGCAGGCGTTGTCGCTGTCTTGATGAGCTTCGAGAATTTCAACACCACACTGATGCTGGTCGGTTCTGATGCACCGCTTACAATCACGATGTTCGACCGGCTCAAGTTAGGATCGACCCCAGTATTGAATGCAGTATCTTTACTGCTGATCGTCGTTTCAGCTCTGCTGGGTTTGGCATCCTTGCTGCTGGAGAAACGTCGGGACTAGCGTTCTTTTAGACAAGAGTTCGCGCGAACCCGATAGTGGCCGATCACGATCTGGAATGGCTAATACCTCCTCAGTCGGTGGGTACTGGCGTGCATGCGGCATTAATCGAAGGAGTTTTATCCTCTCCGACACGGCGCATATTCCATCCGATGGCAAAAGTAATCACATCGCCACAGATCGAAATCGCCCGATGGAGAAGTGCGACCGCGAGCCCTGATCCTTCACCCATAGAGACGGCAAGGCCCAGCACGATAATACTGTCACGGATCCCGATACCGCCCGGCGCACCGGGCACGATAAACCCGGCCGCCCAGGCAAGCGCAAAGATCAACGTGCAGGTCACAAGGTCGGGGGTAAAGTCAGGTGCGATTGCAAGCGCTGCCGCCCAAAGGGAGACACCCAGAATGACAAAGCTGGCGAGATGCAGGGCAAGAGGGCGGACTAGGTCAGAAACCGATGGCCTTTTCACGCCCAGCGATTGCAGCCGCGACTTTAGAACAATGACACCAGCCCCGACACCGATCGCCACAACAACCGCGAACAAAACGGGCAAAAGTTGAGCGCCGAAATCCGGATATGTCGCCGCAAGATTTGGAATGGCATCGGGCTCCACGATAAAGAGCACGCCCGCCACTGCGAGACCGACGCCAAGTGTAACCGCAACTTCCAGCACCATAGAGGCGGCAAGGACGCTACTGGCAACGCCGTCGCGCCGTGCAATGACCACTCGGCCAAAGAGATGGGCGACGTTTCCGGGAATATACTTCCCAATCTGCGACACCATCGTTTGACCCCAGGCAAGCTTTGGCGCGATCCTTACGGCCCAGAGGGACAGAATAGACCGCCACGCCTCCGCGGCCGCGCATTGAGAAAGCACGTAGCAAAAGAGTGAAACCGCAAGTGCTGCCCACAGAACAGGCGACGACAGTTCAAGCGGTGGGAGCTTGGGCGCACGCTGAACAACGAGATACCCAAGACATGTCAGGGCCAATATCGTTCCTATGATGCGGATCAGACGTCCCATGGTCAGGTTTTGCGGGCAACAACAATGTACCCGATCCCTCGATCCCCTTTCGCAAAGAGCCGCTGGAAGGACAGCATAGCCCGAAAGGTGAGGGCGAGTGGCCAGAAACTGTAGATTGGCCAGAGTTTTGTGAGCAATTTGCGGTCGCTGCCGCTCTCTTCGGTGCGGCGCAGTTTGTCCATGTCTGCGCGGTCGGCACCGGCAGATTGACGGGCATACAGGCGCGCCCCCAGTTTCTCCATCGCATTGGCAATCGGGAAGCCGTAGCTCTGGATTTCCGTCACCTCATAGCCAGCGCCTTTGGCGAGGGCGTGCAAATCGTCGCGCGTGTAGCGTCGGAAGTGGCCGGCCCATTCATCAGCGGCATTCCAACGGGACGGATGCGCGGGGACAGAGAAAACTAGCGTGCCTTCAGGCCGCAAGTAGCGAGACCAGTCCGCAAGTGCCGCGTGGTCGTCCTCGATGTGCTCAAGCACCTCAAAGGCAGTAAGATAGTCAAAACTTTCAGCTTCGGCATCAGCTGTCGTTGCCGCGATTTCGATGTTCTCGTTTTCAGCTGCCAGTGTCCGCGCGAGCGCCAGCGCTGATGGAGATTGATCAACACCCAAAGAGGTAAAACCTTGCTCCGACAGATCGCACAGCAAGGAACCGGCCCCGCAACCAATTTCGAGGATATGTCCCGGCGTCTGACGGGCAAAAATACGCAAGAGAAGATCGCGACGCATCAGATAGCGGGGGGCAGGCACCCAGTTCAGATTTGGCATAGCAGGCCCGAAATGCGGGTGCTGCACAACAACTGATGAAGGAACCGGAATGCTATGTGTTGTTTGCTCTGTCATCGACATATTTCAGGTCCTTTTGACCAATGGTACTAGTTTTTCGCATAGATTTTCTGCGATCCGGGCGGGTTGGGCACTCTCCAGAAGTTCAGGAAAAATGGCTGGAAAGCCGTCCTTTTCCAGCTCGGCGACCGCATCAAGAAGTGCTGCAGGATCAGCTGCAGGGACAAGTTTGAGTGCCGGGTCCGATTGCGAAAAAATCTCGTGCATTGCAGGTGTGTCGCGGGTGATAACGGACCGCTTTGCAAAGAGGCTTTGATAGACTTTGTTCGGCACGACCGAAGCTGCTTTGTCCGACGTGCCAAAGATCCCAAGGCAGATATCCGCCTTTTCAATCGCCAGCGCCAAATCCGCATAGGGCACCCAACGATCCCACGTCACATGAGCACAGTCACCGGCCTCCAGCGCCTCGGCCACGGTGGATTGGTCCTGACCACTGCCGATGATGTGCCAGTCATACTGGCGACCGCGCTCTGATAGTGCGGCTTGCATGATCGTCTCGACCCCATGCAGGGGAATAAGCTGGCCGTAGAACAGGATGCGTGTTGGTCCATCATGCGGACGCCGCGGTGGCACATTGGAAAATGCCCCGGGTTCAGCCCCTACAGGCACGGCATCGACAGTTGCGGGGTCAAGATCAAACAGTGTCGCGATACGATTAGCGTGCGTCTGGGTATCCAGAAGAACGCGATCAGCCGAACGGCAGGAAAGCCGCTCGACCCGTTTCAGACAGCGCGCAATGAGGGTGTCATGCTTGACCATTCGGCGGTCATTCACGATCGTGTCATAAAGGGATAAGAACAGATCAAGCACCACGGGCCGCCCGCGCAATTTCGCGAAAGGCCACAAAACGATCACATCGAACTGGCCCATATAAGGCACGATCACGAGGTCATGAGCAGGTGCGCGAAGATAGCGGTAGATGAGCGCGGGATAGGCAATCAAGAGCTGAAACAAGCGCCAGATCATGCGAGTTCGGCTCAGTTGGCTTTTATCCGCGTCAGACGACCAGACATCCGCGTGAATCTCCGTTACCTCAACGCCGATTTCCGTCAGCCCGTCGCGCAGGATGCGCGTGCGCGGCTTACCCACATCATAGGTTCCCCACAGAACAACGCGCAGCGGTCGTTCCGCAGCGGCGTCCCGCACGGCGGAATTGGCAAAAGATGCCGTATGCGAAAGGGAAGGTGCTACGATCTGCGTCATAGCCGCCAGAATCCAGCATATAGACCCGTTTCAGGCAACTGCGTTTCGTAAAGGTCCGCGTCAGTGTTCCAGATTAGTCGCACTGCCGCGCCTTTAGAGCCTTCGATTTTGATAGGGCTCGCGCCAAGTGCCAAGACATCGCCGTTTGAGGCATTAACCCCGTCAACAGATACCGGAGCGGCACTTTCGAGGCGGTAAAGCCCCGCAAATGGCATTTGTGCAGTCGCAGAACCATCAGTGAGGATGATGTCCTGCCCGGCAATCCAGATCACGCCAGCATGATGCACATAAGATTTGCGCAAGGTCGCGCCATCTTCGGGCAGCAGGCCCAGAAAGCGGACATCGGCAGCCTCCGGTCGCATTGCCGCGTGCAGTTCGGCGCGGTTTGTCAGCAACAATGGCGGCTGGTGACGTTCGATCAAGTCCTTGATTACCGGCTTGCCCGCAGCGCGGTAAGTCGCGATGCCCCATGTCGACATGAAAAAACCGTGACGTTCAAAGCTGGAAAGCATGCCGTTCTGGTCGAGGTAGGAAACCGGCTGAGGAAAAATCCTGCGTACTTCTGCGATGGTCGCGCGCTGGGCGGCGTTGCCCTCTGAAATGGCGCGTTGTGACTGGATGATGCCACTTGCCAGCATCAGCACAAGCGCCAGTTTGAACAGCAGCGTGCCGCGCAGATGATAAGCGCCGAGTGCCACAGCAATCATCAAAGGGGGCACAGCGAATGGAAAGAAATACGGAAAAGCGTTGCGGTATATAACCACCGAAAGAAGCGGCAGCGCGAAAAGTGCGAAAACTGCGCGCAGGCGGTTGTCGGTTGTCGCGCAAAGGCCCGCCACTGCCAATAGAACGCCGCCCATGCTGAACATCAACCAAAGTGATACTTCGGGCCAACGCGGCAAGAACCCGCTTCCGCCCAGCGTTACCTTTGCCGCTTCGCTCAGGTTGCTACCCGCATCGGCACCCTCGGCCACGTTGATGGTCGACGCGTGCCAGACAAAGAGAAGCGCCGCGATAACAACGGCCAGCACAGCCGCTCCAAGGCATCGCAGAACCACACCCCGATCCGACCACCGCCACAAAAGCACACCTACAAAGACGGGCAGGTATAGTGCGGATTTCACTGTAACAAGAAGGGCGAGGGCGCAAAGCAGTGCGGATACAAGTGTTTGAACCAATCCCATACGGGTGGTCATCATCAGCGCGGTAGCACCCATCAGCAAGCCTGCCGCCATGGGATCGGCGCGAAAACTTGCGCCATGCGCGATGGCGAAACCGGATGTTACAAAGGCGAGAACCGCAATATCAGCGGCCGCATCGTCAGTGAGCGCGGCAGCGATCCGGTGAAGCGAGAAACAGGTTCCAGCAAAGAACGCCATCATCGCCAGCCGTGCTGCGGCAATCTGGTCTACTTCATGGCCCGACAGCCATGAAAGCCAGCCGAAGCCATGTACGAAAACGGTTTGGAGTGGCCGGTCCAACCGACCATCAAGGTTGGCATGCACGTGGGACAGAAAATAGAACTCATCCCAATTGATGTTCCGCGTCCACGACATCACCACCATTACCGCAAAAGCACAAAAGATCGCAGCCCGCACAACGTGACGGACAAGGTCGCGCCCCTGAATGTGGTCCGCAGAATAGGTGGGATATGTCAGAGTCGCATCAGGACGCATCTGCAAACTCGACCGGTCGGATAACGCTCTTTGCGTGTGGTGCGCGAATGGGTCCACGCAACAGCTCCCGCGCGCGAATGTCCTCAAGAAGGCTCCGGTTGGCCGCGATCAGGTCTGCGAGGATACCAACCGCAAACAGGATTGTTGCCATCGCAAGAAGCACGCCCGAAAGAACAAGAGACTGGATGTGACCTGCGCCCCCATCCGTCACGTAATAGAACAGGAAACGTCCAATGCCCGCGATTCCGGGAAGGGCAAAGATTGCGGCAAGTGTCAGGAAAAAGCGCAAGGGTGCATAGATGACGAACACTCTCAGGATCGTCTTGATCGACCGCGTGATGTATTGCCGGATGCCGGTGAACAGGCGCGAGGGGCGGGTCACTGTGTTCACCCGAACCGGAACCGAGGTCATCGGGATGCGCTTGCGTCCGGCCTGAATGATTGTTTCGAGTGTATATGTATAGGTATTCACTACGCAAAGTCGGGCTGCCGCATCTCTGCCATAGGCACGGAAACCGCTTGGTGCGTCGGGAATATCTGTTCCGCTGGCAAGGCGAACGACCCAGCTGCCGAGCCGCTGCAACGCCTTCTTGATCGGTGAAAAGCTCTCGATCTCGGTGATCGGGCGGGCACCGACAACAATTTGTGCGCGGCGTTCGATCACCGGGGCGATCAGCGCGGGAATATCATCGGCACAGTATTGGTTGTCCGCATCGGTGTTCACAATGATGTCTGCGCCAAGCGCGAGACATTCTTCGATGCCCGACAGAAAGGACCGCGCGAGGCCGACGTGGCTGCTCATCTGAAGAACATGATCTGCACCGGCTTGCCGTGCGACCTCAACCGTTTTGTCAGTAGAGCCGTCATCAATCACCAGCACTTCGACGGAAGTGACACCCGCAATTTTACGGGGGATTGCTGCAATCGCCTCGGCAAGCGTCTCTTCTTCGTTCAGCGCCGGAATTTGGACGATCAGTTTCATACCACTACTCCCATCTAGTGCGATGGTATTTTCAGGTTTCTACGGCAGAAATATGGCATGAATGGAGACAGTTTGCGGTATCCCGCGTTACTGTTTCTAAGGCGCGCATTGGTCTTGCTGTCCCGATGGGTCGGGCCAGAGGTCAGATGCCGATAGAGAGCGGAAAGGTAATGCTTGAATTGATGCAACAAGACCTGAGCAGCGTGCGCAGACATCAGCGCATCCGCACCTGAACGACCCTTCTGATAGGGATCGCTTCTATCGCAATAGAGAGTTAGCTTTCGCTCGCCGACGCCAGCTTGTTACCCTTCAGCTCCATCATCAAGTACGCCTTGGACACCCAAAGAGCCGCGAAAAAGACGATTATGCCACCAACGAAGTCCAGAATGTGATGCGCGCCATGGATGTGGATGGCGGGAACCATCAGAATGTTCAGCATCAGGGCGGGCCAAAAAGCAACGGTGCGATACAGAAACCACACCGTGAGGCAGGTCATGACCGTGTGATAAGATGGAAAGGCAACAACACCCATCATCGTCTCGTTAGAAATCAGTGGAATGCCGTTCAGCGCCGCGTCTTTCAGCATCTCTCCGTAAGCCGTGTTGGTCACCAACCTGATTGCCTGCTCTGCTTCGGCCGGGATCGGATAGTGGATACCCATGCTGAAGTTTGGGAAAATCTGCCAGACGACAAAGGTGATAAACAAACCGAACATGCCTGTAAGCAGCAGCTGATTAAGCTTATCGTTTCGACCGGTCGCACCAAGAACAACGATGACCAAAATCAGTTGAGCAAACGAACTCAGATAGACGTGACTCAGAACCCGACCAAACCATGCATAATTGCTCGCTAACCACTCAACAGCGTCGGGCCAGTGGTAGCCAAAGAGGTGGTCAAACCCGAGCAGAAGGTCATCCAGAACGGGTTCAGGCCGCGGCATGTATATGTGAAAGACGATGCCCATGGACAATCCAAACAAGGCATAGCCCGACAGGGCGACCGTCAGTGCCGCAATCCGTTCGGCAGCTTTGAAGACACGTATATAGAGGCCGATCGCGAGCAGTCCGAGTGCATAGCCGTAGCCGGGAAGAAAGCTCATCCAGTCGATGGCCTGATTCCGAATTGCTGACAAAACAACCACGGCGATGAACGCCACAAGGGCCACAGACAGGTATTTGACCTCGCCTGCTTGCAAAGGTGTTCGGTAATTTCTGGTTTCCTCGGCAACGCTTACATCAACCACGGTCAGCCCCTTAGACATTGGATTGGACGGGGAGTATCGCGTCAATCCGTCATAACTGGGGCAAGTTTCGGCCATTTTTTTGGTCTGGGCGGATGCTGGTAAGGCGGCTGCCGGTAAAATTTCTTCCGGCAACCGTGCGTTAACATGTTTGATCGTGGTCAGATGTCGATAACGACCTTGCCGATGGCCTTACCACTTGTCAGGTGGTCATAGGCACCAGCAACGTTGTCGAGACCAAATGCCTTTTCATCCAGCAAAGGCTTTAACGCGCCAGCATCCACAATCTTTGCCAGTTTGGCCAGGATTGCGCCATGCCTCTCGCGCCCGATGTTGCTCAGCATTGGCAAAAGCATGAACACGATATGCAGTGACAGGCCTTTGAAGTGTGCTGGCGACAGATCTATTTCCAAAAGCCCGACTGTCGACGCGATCTGCGCATTGAGGGCGGCCGCCTCGAAAGAGTTGGTCATGTTCGCCCCACCGACAGTATCAAAGATCAGATCGAACCCTGCGCCGCCTGTGTATTTCGCAACATAATCAGCGATTTTTTCAGCGGCGAAATCAATCGGTGTTGCACCATAACCTTTGATGACTTCCATCTGACCGTCGCCTGTGCCGGTGCCGTATACCTCGGCACCAAAGTGCTTGGCCAGTTGCAGGGCAAGGTGACCAACACCACCTGCGCCACCTTGTACCAGAACCTTCTGACCGGCGGTGACACCAGCGCGTTCAAGCCCCTCGTAAGCGGTGATCCCGACCAAAGGCATCGCCGCCGCTTCACGCATCGTGATGGATTTTGGCTTGTGTGCAATCAATCTGGCATCGGCAAGCATGTACTCCGCCAGCGCCCCTTGGATATCGGCCAGTCCACCTGCGCAGCCATAGACTTCGTCGCCCACGGCAAATCCGGTCACGCCTTGGCCAACGGCTTCAATCACACCGGCGAAATCCATACCCAAAACTGCAGGCAGCGCGGGGGACAAGGGCAGGTCGGAGCCCATTGAGCGGATCATCGTGTCGACAGTATTAACGCTGCTTGCGGCAATGCGGATCACGACATGTCCCGGCGTTGCGACTGGTTTGGGCAGATCAGCGGCTTCGAATTTCGCGTTCTCGCCGTAGGCGGTAATTGTCATAGCTTTCATTGTACTGTTCCTCAGGAATGTTTGCTGACACGTAGATATACTGTTTGAAAGTGCGGTAAATTGACCGATTATTAAGTTCAGTATTCCGGTTTTGAATATAATGGGGTTTGCATCAGGCTGGCATTGTTGGTCTAGCGAAGTTGGTTGAGTGCATCCTTGATGCCCTGCATCACAGCGGCGCTGTGATCGGGATCAAGTGCGGCTGCATGTGGTTGAGCGAACTGTCCGCTGTCATTGTCGAAGTACTTGCCGCTGGCCTTTGCGAAGGTCTCTCCTAAAGCTGCTTCTCGCAGAATATTCGCACCGATGTTCAGGTCATTTCCAGCAACACCAAAGCCCTCTTTGACCATCTTGGAGGCGAGCAAAGACCCCGGATTAACCGCGATTATAGCGGGGCCATCAGGCAGTTGCTTGGCCAATTCGCGCGACCAGATCGTGATCGCCAGCTTGCTTTGCGCATAAGCTTCCATGTCGTTCAGCTTCTTGCGCCCGCTCAGGGCTTCCAGATCGACGGGGGCTTGTGCGGCCGAGGACAGGTTCACGACACGACCTTCTTTCGCAATGATTGGCAAAAGGCTCTGCGTCAGCGCATAGGGCGCGATGGTGTTCACCATGAAGCGGATATCATGTCCGTCCTTCGTCACAGTATCTGGTGCCTTCAAGATGCCGGCGTTGTTCACCACCACATCAATATGGCTGTGCTTCGCGCGGATGGCATGGGCGAGCGCATTCACATCTGACATGTTCGAAAGATCGGCCAGATATTTCTCTGTCTTCCCGCCAACGGCCTGCGCCGCGGCTTCCAGCTTCTTTTCGCTGCGGCCATGAAGAAGAATGGTGTGCCCCTCAGCAGCGAGGGTTTGTGCAGTTAGAAGGCCGATACCGTCGGTGGCACCTGTGATAAGAATGGTCTTGGTCATCGCATGGTCTTTCTTTGTTTAACCCGCGTGGGGCGTTAGGCCGCGTAGCGGACCAAAGTCCGGCTTTCGATGCTACGGCGCACTGTGTGAACGTTGGGGTCCTCAACCATGTCAAGGGCGCTGTGGGCGATAGGTGGCAGGCCGCGATTGTCGAAAATATTGAACAAAGCTACCTCATCGGGGCGCATCTTGGACATATAGAGCCATTCATGGTCAGGGTTTGCTGCGATCCCCAGAATCTGGCCTTTCCGATCCGGATATATCAGATCAAGCAAAATCCAGTCTCGTTCGGAGGCACTGGTCGGGCGGATAAATCCCAAAGGTGAGGAGTTGATCGGTGCGCCCACAGGCCGCCAGACGTTGATGAAAGCAAAGTGCCCTTCGGACCAATCTGCGGCCTTTTCCTCCCCCAAAATGTCAATCAAACGTTGCTTGGCCCCGTTTTCACTGTAGTCGCTATGGACATTGCGGGCTGGTGATCGAACTGCGTCTGGTTCATCTACACGCACCGTATGATCAAAGATGATAACCTCCTTCGCGCCGATCTGGTTTGTCAGAAGCTTGGTCAGTTCCTTGTTATAGATTTCCTGCCAGTTACTTCCTGTCTCAAAGGTGGATACAGCAGTCGGGGACGTTGCAAAGGCGACAGAGTCATTTTCAAACGCCGGGGCTGTTAAAGCTTTTCGCATGTCGCGAACCGCCACTTGTGTGGGGGCAAGCTCGGGCGAAATCAGGTTGCCGACAATCCCGCCTGCATCAAGTTCAAATGCTTGCCGTTCGGGTTTGTGGACATGGTAGTTCACTGTCGCTGTTTGTGCCATCGGGCGCTCCTTTGCCGTCTACCTCTCCAAATTATCACTTTCAGAATATATATAAACTCGCTACTTTCGATTTCAGTATTCCGAAAAAGTAAATGATATGGACATTCAAAGTCTTCGCCTCTTTGTTCTCGCCAGTGAGACACTGAACATCAGCGCGGCTGGCCGTACGCTCGGCATGGCACCTGCGGTGGCAAGCACCCGTATCGCAAAGCTGGAAAACCTTGTCGGGGCTGATTTGCTACACCGCTCTACCCGCAAGGTATCCCTTTCATTAGAGGGGCAGGACTTTCTGCCCTATGCCCGTGAAATGATTGCTCAGGAAGAGGCCGCGCTCGCCGCCCTTGGCAAAGGCCGGACGAAGATCGGCGGAACCTTGCGCTTTGCGGCACCCAGCACCTTCGCACAACTCTATATCGCTCCTTTATTGCCCGAATTCATGGACAAGTATCCTGATCTACGGCTCGACTTGCATCTATCGGATTCTCAATTTGATCTGATTGAGGGGAGTTACGATCTCGCCCTGCGCAATTCGGTCCTTGCTGACAGCAGCCTTACCGCACGAAAACTGGCCGACGATACGCGCATCCTGTGCGCGTCACCGGCGTATCTTGAGCGGTACGGCACGCCTGATCATCCCGATGACCTTGCGCAGCATAGGTTGATCGCCTTCAATGACGTAGAACCAAGGACGCTTGTATCGTATGCTGGCGATCAAGCACTGTACGACCCCAAGCGTGCAGCACATTGCCTGGTCCTCAACGATGGCCTGACGCAAAAACTGACCACGCTCCAGGGTGCTGGCATTTCAATCAATTCACTCTGGGCGGTGCGAAAAGAGCTTGTGGATGGGACGCTGGCGCGTGTTCTTCCCGACTATGAGATGGCAAGTAAACCGGCAATTTGGCTGATCTATCCCAAAAGCAATGTTGTCTCCGCCAAGGTTCGGGTTTTCATGGATTTTTTGATTGATCACTTGGGGCGCGCGACGGTGTCGGGTAAAGCGCCCTAATCTGATCGCACCCGCCGCGTATCGGCTATGTGTGGTCCATCTAAGGTCATCGAAAGATAGAGTTTCGGTTCACGCAATCTTTGCGCTTCCTTCATTACAGCTAGCGCGAAGGAAGACTAAGCGAGTCCCGGATCATCAACTTGGTCTCCAACGCGACGGAATGACCCGCTCCACGTTTCTCCAGAATACTAACCAACTCCTGTGCAGCCTTGCGGCCCATTTCGCGGTGAGGGACGTGTACGGTGGTGAGGGCAGGGGTGACAATGCGGGCCAGCTCGATATCATCAAAGCCAGTGATCGACAGATCCTTGGGTACACCCAAGCCACGTTCTTTCGCGCGTTTCAGGGCACCGGCCGCCAGAACATCGTTGCCGCACATGATAACCGTAGGTCTGTTTCCGCCATCCATCAGCTGGTCAAGCGCCCGTTCTCCGTGCGAGATACCATAAGGTGTTTCAATCACCCTCAGGTCGCCGAAGGCATGGCCGGACTGTTCCATCGCGTCGCGGATACCGGCCAGCCGCAAAGCAGCGCGATCGTTGCCGCGCAGGACCGCGGTAATGACAGCGATATCGCGATGTCCAAGCGATATAACATGCTGGGCCAGCTCTTGCATTGATGTGCGGTTGTCAAAGCCGATGGAGGGCAGGCTGTGATCTGGTGCATAGGCCCATGACACCAGCGCCGGAACATTCCGTTTTCCAAGGTAGGCATAAGTCTCCGGTGACCGGTCAAAGCCGATCAGCAAGAGCGCATCAGCACCCCGCGACACCAAGGCCCGAACCTGCTCTTCCTCGACCTCAGGACGGTACCCTGTGCTTGATACCAAAAGCGTATAGCCGAGCTTGTGCAGCTCCTCCTGAAATGCCTGTAAGCCACGGGCGAAGATGGCATTTTCCATCGTTGGAATAATAGCACCAATGGTATGCGTTCGTTTCGACGCCATGCTGCGTGCGCCGAAGTTCGGTGTGTACCCAAGCACCTCTACGGCTTTCATCACCCGTTCCATGGTGGGCTTTGCAACCTGACCGGGGGTGTTCAAGCAACGCGAAACTGTCGCCGTCGATACGCCTGCACTGCGCGCGACGTCGTCGAGGGTCGGAATGGGCTGGCTGGTTGGCATCAAGGTGCCCTCCGATTGTGATCCTCTGGCTCGCATTGGCGATACCCGATCTCTAAAATGCAAATGTAAGCGCTTGCATAGAATCAATGTAAGCGCTTACAACTCAATATAGCAAGCTGTTCGATGCGACGTTGCGCCCGATTACCTGAAATCTTCTTTAGGACATTTGAACATGACCCGCGACTATCTGAAAAAAGCGACTCTCACTGCTAAATCGGACGCCTCCGAAGTCCACGAGACAGTGAAATCCATTCTGGACGACATCGAAGCGGGCGGAGATGCCAAGGCGCTGGAATATGCCGCCAAGTTCGATCAGTACGAGGGGAATGTCTTGCTAACCCCGGAAGAAATCGAGGCCGCAATTGCGCAAGTGCCGGAGAAGCTCAAAGCCGATATCCAGTTCGCCCATGACAATGTCAGACGGTTTGCGGAAAAGCAGAAATCAACGCTTTCTAACGTAGAGATGGAGATTGAGCCGGGCTTTGTTGCCGGCCAAAAGGCGATCCCTGTGGATGCTGCCGGATGCTATGTGCCAGGAGGGCGTTACAGCCACATTGCTTCAGCGATTATGACAGTGACGACAGCCAAAGTTGCGGGATGCCGTCATATCGCGGCCTGTTCCCCGCCACGCCCTGGCGTCGGTGTTGCACCTGCCATCGTTTATGCCGCGCATATTTGCGGGGCGGACAGGATTCTGGCAATGGGTGGTGTGCAGGGGGTGGCCGCGATGACCTTTGGTCTGTTCGGACTGCCCCGCGCCAATATCCTTGTCGGCCCCGGTAACCAGTTCGTTGCAGAGGCAAAGCGCATTCTTTTCGGCCGAGTGGGCATCGACATGATTGCAGGCCCGACCGACAGTCTGATTTTGGCGGATAAGGACGCGGATGCGCATATCGTCGCGACCGATCTGGTTTCTCAGGCAGAGCACGGATACAACTCTCCGGTATGGCTTGTTACGGATGACCGCGCTTTGGCTGAAAAAGTGATGGAGATGGTGCCAGGCCTGATCGAAGACTTGCCCAAACTGAACCGCGACAACGCTTTTGCCGCATGGCGGGACTACGCCGAAGTGATCGTGTGCAAAGATCGCGAAGACATGGCCGCCTGTTCGGATGAATATGCGCCAGAGCACCTGACGGTTCAGGCGGCAGATCTGGATTGGTGGCTTGATCGCCTGACCTGTTATGGTTCGCTGTTCCTTGGAGAAGAGACTACCGTTTCCTATGGGGACAAGTCTTCCGGCACCAATCATGTGCTCCCCACTTCTGGGGCCGCGGGTTATACAGGTGGCCTGAGCGTGCATAAATATATGAAGATCGTCACATGGCAGCGGACCACACGGGATGCGTCAAAGCGCGTCGCGGAATCGACTGCGCGCATCTCGCGGCTTGAGGGGATGGAGGGGCACGCCCGTTCTGCTGACGTGCGGCTTGCGAAGTATTTCCCCGGCGAAAATTTCGATCTGACGGCTGAAGGGTAATGAACGATCCCCGCGCCCTTTTCGACCTGAGCGGCAAGGTGGCTTGCGTCACGGGCGCTAGTTCCGGTCTCGGGCGTCAGGCGGCGCTGGCATTAGCCAGAGCCGGAGCAAAGGTCGTAGGGGTCGCCCGCAGAGCAAGCGCGCTTGACAGCATGTGCGACGAGATCGGCGAGAGAGCGGCGCGTGTCTCCGCCGATATATCCGACCGGTCCGGCATTCAGGCATTGGTTGAGGACATCGGCGCTCCCTTTGGTGCACCGGATATCGTGATCCATGCTGCCGGTCTTAATACGCGGCAAGCAGCGGACGACGTGACACACGAGGGCTGGGACAACACGCTGGCGATCAACCTCACGGCTCCTTTCTTTCTCAGCCAGTCGCTGGTTCCTGCCATGAAGGCGAAAGGTTGGGGCCGCATCGTGAATTTTGCTTCACTGCAAACAACCCGCGCGTTTCCGGGTGGCATCGCATATGGCGCGACCAAGGGGGCCATCGGGCAGCTCACGCGTGCAATGGCCGAAAGCTGGTCCCCTTTCGGAATCACCGCAAACGCGATTGGGCCGGGATTTTTCCCGACCGAACTCACAGCGGCGGTGTTTGATGATCCTGACCGCGCAGCCCGTAATGCGGCCCAAACCTGTCTGGGACGGAACGGGCGGATGGAAGATATCGAAGGTCCGGTGCTGTTTCTGTGCTCTGATGCGTCGTCCTACGTGACAGGTCAGGTGCTGATGGTCGACGGGGGGTTCACCGCGAAATGAAGGCGCTTGTGTATGATGGTGTGGAAACGCTCACTTACCGCGACATGCCTGATCCGGTGGCATCCAGTGATCATGAGCTGATCCGTATTGAGGCCGTGGGCATCTGCGGGTCCGACATGCACGCCTATCTAGGACATGATGACCGCCGTCCCGCACCGCTGATCCTTGGTCACGAGGCAGCAGGCATTATCGTCGGTGGCGCTCAGGACGGAAAGCGCGTGACCATCAATCCGCTTGTGACCTGCAATAGCTGTACCGCCTGTCGCAGCGGTCGGGAAAATCTCTGCGCAAAGCGGCAAATTATCTCAATGCCACCGCGCGAGGGCGCATTTGCGCAGTTCGTAGCCATGCCGGTGGCAAATCTGGTCGAAGTGCCAGCGGACGTACCATTGAGCAAAGCCGCACTGGCCGAACCTCTTGCCGTCAGCTGGCACGGTGCCCGCCTTGCCGTAGCGGCCCTGCACCCCGATGACCCGCGCCGCGCACTTATTATTGGCGGCGGTGCCATCGGTCTTGCAGCAGCGCTCGCACTGCGGGCGATGGGGGTAGGGGAGATCACTATTACCGAGCCAAACGCCAAACGGCGTGGCTTTCTGCGCGATCACTGCGGTGAGAACATTGTCGAGACGACAGATGCATCCTTTTCCATCGTCATCGACGCAGTCGGATACGCCACCACCCGCGAAGCCGCATCAGCCCGCGTGGCACCGGGGGGCGTGATTGTGCATATCGGTCTGGGCGAAGATCGCGGCGGCATTGACGTGCGCCGCCTTACTTTGCAGGAAATCACCTTTATCGGCACATATACCTACACCGCGCAGGATTTTCGCGATACCGCTGCTGCTATCTTTGACGGGCGGCTGGGTCCGCTGGATTGGTGCCGGCACATGCCGCTGGGCGAAGGTGCTGACGCATTTGCTGCCCTGCGCCAAGGAACTGTAGCTGAGCCGAAAATCATCCTGATCCCTGAACACTAACCCTTTTTCCGATACCCCAAGAAAGGCAATCCGATGAACATCGACAAAAAGATCGCAGACGATCTTGTCGCGAACGATGTCTCTTTCGTTACCACGGTCCCCTGCAAACAGCTGGCCGGTGTGATCGAAGAGATCGAGAACCGTGACGATATCTTTCACATCCCGTCCAACAAGGAAGACGAGGGTATGGGCCTGTGTGCCGGTGCCTTTATGGGCGGCAAACGTCCGGCGATCATCATGCAGAACACTGCGATTGGTGTGACAATCAATACGCTGGCAACACTGACACAATTCTACCGGATGCCGCTTCCGATGATCATTTCCTATCGTGGAGAGCTGCGCGAGCCTGTGGCCTGTCAGGTCGAGATGGCGGTGCACACCAAAGCGTTGCTCGCCCAGCTCAATATTCCGACCTACCACTTCCACTGGCAAAAGGACGTTGAGGAGTTCGACAACATCCTCAAGTACACCTTCATGTGCAACAAACCTGTGGCAATCCTGACGGATGCCAACTTCTGGGGAGGCTATGGCGACCAATGATCCGTTCAGAAATTCTCAAAGAAATCGCACCCATCCTGAACCCACACCTTGTCGTATGTAACATCGGTCTGCCCAGCCAGGAGCTGCACATGATCGACGATAACGAGCGTAATTTTTACATGCTCGGTACAATGGGTCTCAGCTCGTCCATCGGCTTTGGTCTGGCGCTGGCGCAAGACAAGCCCGTGATCTCGATCGATGGGGACGGATCGATCCTGACCAACCTTGGTACGTTACCCACCATCGCAAACAACGCGACGGGCAACTACACGCTATTGATCATCGACAACGGGTCTTACGGCTCTACCGGGGACCAGCCGACCTATGCGGGGAAAAAGACTTCTCTGGCGGCGGTCGCGACGGCGTGCGGCTGTGACAACGTGGTCGAAGTGCAGGACAAAGACCTTGGTCCCGTTTTGCAGGACGCCGTCGACAGCGACGAGATGACCATCATCGTGTGCAAATGCGATAGCGGGAACATCAAGCTGCCTGTTATCACACTGGATCCTGTCGTCATCCGGCACCGGTTTATGGAAGCCGTAAAAGCCTGACGCATCTCTTTGCAGAAATGTGATTTACGCTGAAACCGGATGCTTTCCGGTGCAAACAAGCGGCGCAAGTGATTGCGCCGCTTTCGCGTTTTCTATCACGAATCGGGTTATCCCGTTGGGTCAGATTTGTCCAAAGTGTCTTGAACTGCGGTAAAACGCAGTCGAATTGACCGATTTTCGTTATAGTCGTGGCCTATCAGACGGTTTTAGGGGTTTCCGATTGTAAATTGAAAAGCATGCCTTCAAGGTGAGGGTGCAAATGAATCCCGACCGGTTGCAAAGAACGCTGGCGGGGAAAAAGACGGGGAAGTAATCAATGACATCTACCGACGGGGCCTTTGTCGCCTTTGATCGTGTGCAAAAGAGCTATGACGGCGTAAACCTTGTCGTCAAAGATCTTAACCTGTCGATGCCCAAGGGCGAATTTCTAACCATGTTGGGGCCATCCGGGTCGGGCAAGACAACTTGCCTGATGATGCTTGCCGGATTTGAGACGGCGACACATGGTGAAATCCTGCTGGATGGTGTGTCGATCAACAATATCCCTCCCCACAAACGTGGCATCGGGATGGTCTTTCAGAATTACGCGCTTTTCCCGCACATGACAGTGGCCGAAAATCTGTCCTTCCCGTTGGAAGTTCGCAAGATCGGCAAGTCGGAGCGGGAAGAGAAGGTGAAGCGCGCACTGGATATGGTCCAGATGGGCGATTTCGCGGGCCGCCGCCCTGCACAGCTTTCGGGCGGTCAGCAGCAGCGGATCGCGCTGTCGCGTGCACTTGTATTCGAGCCCGAGCTGGTCCTGATGGACGAACCGCTTGGCGCGCTCGACAAACAACTGCGTGAAACCCTTCAGTTCGAAATTACAAATCTGGCGCACCAGCTGGGCATCACAACCGTTTATGTGACCCACGACCAGACCGAAGCGCTGACGATGTCAGACCGCGTCGCGGTTTTCGACGATGGCCGTATTCAGCAGCTGGCCCCGCCGGATGCGCTTTATGAAAAGCCCGAAAACAGCTTTGTTGCGCAGTTCATCGGTGAGAATAACACCCTTGATGGTGTCGTGCAGGAGATCAAAGGCAACACCTGCATTGTGCGCCTCGACAGTGGCGACATTATCGATGCGGTGCCGGTCAACGTGACTGAAGTGGGGGAGCGTACCAAAGTGTCGATCCGCCCCGAACGCGTTGAATTTGACCGCAGCCGCCTGCATGACGACGCGCATACGCTTAAGGCCGAAGTGCTTGAATTCATTTACATGGGTGACATCTTCCGCACGCGCCTTCGGGTTGCGGGCACGGATGAGTTTGTTATCAAAACGCGCAATGCCCCCGACCAAAAACGTCTCGTCCCTGGCGAAATGATCGAAATCGGCTGGATGGCAGAGGATTGTCGCGCACTGGATGCCTAAGGGTTCCGGCTTGCGCGAACAAGTTAGAGAACGCGGCCGCCCGGGCTGCTTTCTTGAAATAGTAAACCGGGTAAAACTACGGGAGAAACCGATGAAAATCACAATGAAACTGATGGCGACTTCGTGCCTGACGCTGACGGCCGCAATGGCCAATGCGGACGGTCACATGGCCAACGAAATGACAATCGTCAGCTGGGGCGGTGCATACTCCGCATCACAGCAGGCGGCCTATCACGACCCCTATGCAGAAAAGACCGGCGTTAACATCATTAACGACGAATCCTCTGCCGAAGCCGTAGCCAAGCTGCGCGCGATGAACGAAGCAGGCAATGTCACATGGGACGTTGTTGACGTTGTGGCATCCGACGCGATCCGCCTGTGCGACGAAGGTCTGGCGCTGGAAATCGACGCGGACACACAGCTGGCTGATGGCGATGACGGCTCCAAGGCGTCCGACGACTTCGGTGATCTGCTGGTCTCTGACTGCTTTATCCCACAGATCGTGTACTCCACGACAGTTGGCTACCGTTCGGACATGGTTGGCGACAACGCACCGACCGAAATCTGCGCATTGTTCGACACCGAAACATATCCTGGCAAGCGTAGCCTCGAAAAGCGTCCGATCAACAACATGGAGTGGGCGCTGCTCTGTGACGGCGTTGCCAAAGACGACGTTTACGACGTGCTGGAGACCGAAGAAGGTCAGGCGCAGGCATTTGCCAAGCTCGACACCATCAAGGACGACACCATCTGGTGGTCTGCCGGTGCCGATACGCCACAGCTTCTGGCCGATGGCGAAGTTGTCATGGGGTCCACATACAACGGTCGCCTTTTCGCTCTGATCGAAGAGCAGAAGCAGCCGGTTGCGATGCTTTGGGACGCGCAGGTATTTGACCTTGATGGTTGGATTATTCCAACAGGACTGAGCCCTGAGCGTGAAGCCCGCGCACTGGACTACGTCATGTTTGCGACAGACACACAGCGTTTGGCGGATCAGGCCAAGTACATCTCTTACGGTCCTGCACGTAAGTCTTCCGCACCACTGGTCGGCAAGCACGCAGAACTGGGCATCGAGATGGCACCACATATGCCTACCGATCCAGAGAACGCCAAGAACACCTTCTTGTATAACTACGAGTGGTGGGCGGACTACCGCGACGATCTGGATGCGAAATTCCAGGCGTGGCTGTCACAGTAAGCCATTGATATCAGGGGCGCGGCATATGTTGCGCCCCTTTTTACGATACGACCATGCCGGACCAACAGGCAGGCATAAAGACCGACAAGGGACATCTCATGGCTGAACAAATGATGGCTGCCGATGGACGACCGCTCAAAGCGTCGTTGAACCGCGCATTACGGCGTCAAAAAATCCGCGCGCTGGCGCTGATCGCCCCGTTGCTTTTGTTCATTCTGATCTCTTTTGTCATGCCAATTGCGGACATGCTGTTCCGCTCCGTCGAAAACGAGATTGTTGAAAACACGCTTCCGCGCACAGTGGTGGCATTGCAGGACTGGGACGCCACCAGTGGCGAAGCGCCGGACGAGCCTGTTTTCAATGCACTTTACACTGACATGGCACTCGCCGTTGAGTATAAATCCCACACACGTCTGGGCAGCCGCCTGAACTATGAGACAACAGGCATCTCATCCCTGTTTCGCAAATCAGGCCGCCGCATCAGTCGTTTTGATACAGATGCCTATACGGATGCCTTTACCGCTGCTGATCCTGCCTATGCCGATCCGGTACAATGGGCCGCGTGGATGGACGATGACGCGCTGCGCGCGAAACTGCCTTTGACCACCAGCGCTTATGACGGTTGGGAAAAGATGATCGTCGAGGCCGAAGGCGATGTTCCAACCGAAGAGCAGCCATGGGATTTTGTCTATACCGCGCTTTATAATGACGGCGTGAACGGCGCTGAACTGCCGATCGCGGTTGATGTTTCACAGATTGAACCTGTGTCAATCCGTGCACAATTTTCCGATGTCGATGACGACTGGCTCGATCCGGATGTCTGGCAGACGATCAAAACCTATTCGCCGACCTACACCAACGGCTATTTTCTGAACTCGGTGGACCTGATGAAAGGTGCCGAAGGTGTTGAACAGCGGCCCGAGAACGAGCGCATCTATATTGTCCTGTTCATTCGGACTATGATCATGTCGCTGTCTATCATGGGCATGTGTGTTCTGCTGGGATATCCAATCGCATGGTTGCTCGCGAACCTGTCGGCACGCACAGCAAACCTTTTGATGATCCTTGTGCTGTTGCCCTTCTGGACCTCGCTCTTGGTACGGACCTCCGCGTGGAAAGTGCTGTTGCAACAACAGGGGGTTATTAACGATGTCCTCGTGTGGATCGGTATTGTCGCAGACGACAACCGGCTAGAGCTGATTAATAATCAGACCGGTACGATCATCGCGATGACGCACATCCTTCTGCCCTTTATGATCCTGCCGCTTTATTCGGTGATGAAAACCATTCCGCCCAGCTATCTGCGCGCTGCCAAGTCGCTTGGCGCCACAAACTGGACCGCCTTCTGGCGCGTCTATTTCCCGCAATCTGTGCCGGGCATCGGCGCGGGCTGTATTCTCGTCTTCATCCTCGCCATCGGTTACTACATCACACCAGAATTGGTGGGTGGGACCAAGGGTGTCTTCATTTCCAACCGGATTGCCTATCACATTTCCAGCTCTCTCAACTGGGGTCTGGCGGCCGCGCTGGGCACGATCCTGCTGGCCATCGTGATGGCGCTCTACTGGGCCTACGACAAGATCGTCGGTATCGACAACGTAAAGCTGGGGGGCTGATCCATGTCCGGAATTCCACCATATGCCACCACCGGCCAACGCGCCTGGTACTACGGATTTCGCGTAATCTGCGGGCTGATCTTTTTCTTCTTGATTGCGCCGATCATGGTGATCATCCCGCTGTCGTTCAACGCGCAGGATTTCTTTACCTTCACGCCGGAAATGCTGGCGTTCGATCCGGCGGGCTATTCGACCAAACACTACGAGGACTTCTTTACCAACTCCGACTGGCAACTTGCCTTGCGCAACTCCCTTAAGATTGCGCCGGTCGCCACGTTGCTTTCGGTGTCTCTCGGCACTTTGGCCGCAATCGGCCTGAGCCAGAGCCACGTGCCCTTCCGCCGCGGGATCATGGCGATCCTGATTTCTCCGATGATTGTACCGCTGATCATATCTGCCACCGGCATGTATTTCTTCTACTCCAATCCTTACATCCCGACACCTTTCGGCAAGATTGAGCTGCCCTTCACGTTGACCGGCACCTACCTCGGCGTGGTTCTGGCACATGCTGCACTTGGTATTCCCTTCGTAATTATCACGGTGACGGCAACGCTTGTGGGCTTCGACAATTCGCTTACGCGTGCTTCGGCCAACATGGGGGCAGGGCCTGTTACGACGTTCTTCCGCGTGCAGATGCCATTGATCCTGCCCGGTGTTGTTTCGGGGGGCTTATTTGCCTTTATCACATCCTTTGATGAAGTCGTTGTGGTGCTGTTCGTGGGGTCAGCAGGTCAAAAAACCCTGCCTTGGCAAATGTTCACAGGTCTGCGCGAACAGATCAGCCCGACCATTCTGGCCGTTGCCACCATCCTGATTGCGGTGTCGATTGTCCTGCTGTTCGTGGTCGAAATGCTGCGCCGCCGGTCCGAACGCCTGCGCGGCATGTCACCGTCCTGATTGCCAAAGCCGCCCCGGCAGGTTCTGGGGCGGCATAAGAGCTGCAAGCTGCATCAGATGCCATCCAAGCACCTGATTGCTGGATAGCACTGGTTTGCCAATTTCGTCCTCGATTGCGTCTATCACATCCAGCGTGCGCAGATTTGTGCAGGACAGAAACACCGCCTCGCAGTCAGCCGTCGTGCCGATTTCAATCGCGGCTCGTCGCAACGATTGAGCCGAGATGCGCACGACACTTTCTTCTTTCGGTTCATCAAAACTCGCAAAGGCCGTGACTCTTATGCCGGCCGCCCCCAATACATGACGCAACTGATCGGAGATCGCGGCGACATAAGGACTGATGAGCGCCAGCCGCGTAATACCCAGCGCCCTGCAAGCGGCGGTCAGGGCAGACACTGGTTCTGTCACATGTTTCGTGCGCACTCCATCCGAGATTAACTTCCCAACACGCGCGGCCCCGATTTGAGCAGTGCCGGACGTACATCCATATCCCACAGCGGCACAATCCGCACTGCGCGGCAAAAGCCGTGCGGCCTGCGTCAGGTTCCCTTCCATCTCGGTGATGGAAGCTTGTGTTAACACCTCTGCCGAAGGCACGCGGCTCACCAGCACCTCCGCCTCCAGCGGTAAAAGGCGGCGCAAGTCTCGCTCAAGCGTTTCATCAGATTGCAGGACAACCATGCCGATCTGTGTTGGGTGGTCGGCGTTCAAAGTGTACGGCAGGCTCATCCGATTACCCTTATGTCTGTACCTTGCGGCGTAGACAAATACCGCGCACCTTCTTCGGTGATCACGATATCCTCTTCATGCACCATGATTTTGCTTTCTGGCAAAGACACCCCCGGCTCAAGCGTCAGAACCATACCGGGTACAAGCAACGTGTGATCTTGGGGAATGATCGACGGACCTTCCGTAAGTTGCATCCCCAGATGATGACCTAACCTTCCGCCATCAGAACCCACCGCATCCGGATTGGCGATGCCATTCATCGCGTGAAACAAATCTGACATGGTCGCACCCGGTCTTGCCGCTTCGAACCCCGCTTGGGTCGCCTCAATCAACTTGTGATGTGCCTGTCGAACGCCAGCGCTGGGCGGACCGATGCTGTAATTGCGGTCAAAGTCGCAGAAATATCCGTCATGGACGAGGCCGGTGTCCAGCATCAACACATCCCCCTTTTGCAGCGGGATGTCAGTGGCGGGTGAAATTACGTCGCCATATCCGCCTTGTCCCGCGCCGCCTGCAAGATAGGGAACCCAATCGGCCCCTTCTTCCAATGCCAACCGCTGAAAGTCCCTGAATACCTGTGACAGTGGAACACCGGCGGAGACGATTTCGGGCACACGGTCAAAACTCCGGTCTGCGATGCCGGCAGCAGTAGTGATTTTATCAATCTCTGCTTCGGACTTAACCAATCGCAGACGCGCGGTGATCCCATGATCCGAGCTGATCTTTCGGTTGCCCAATGCACTTTCAAGCTTTCGCAAATCAACGAGAGGCATACGCAGGTGGCTTTCGATTTGGTCTGCGAGCCCGACAGACCCTTGCGCCGGTACAATCTCTTTCAACGTATCAGCCAGTAAACTGACCCCGTCATCATTATAGTTTGGCGATTGCCAGGTCCGGATATCGCTGACCCATGTTTGCCCCATTAGATGAGCGCCGATTGATGGGATGACGGCAATCGGATCACCCGCCAGTGGCACGATAACGAACCACGGCCGTGTCGGGCTTTCCCAAAAACGCGTCAGAAATCCGGTAAAATACCGCACCTCGGGTTCGGTTGTCAGCAGTAAGGCATGGACATCGTGCTCAGCCATCAGGCGTTGCGCATTGCGCGTCCGAGCGGAATATTCAGACGCCGGAAACCCTATGCCCTGTCCGGTCAAGGGACCGGTTCTTCGCTTAGGATCGCTAGAATGCAGGAGGTATCAGTCAGGCCAAAGTCATCAGCCATGCCGGGCACGGCAAGCAACCCCGCAATCCCCGCCGCCCCTGAAGGTGTAGAAGGCAAACCCGCGTCTTGGCATGCTTCATGTCCTGTCCGGCCTTCTTCTTCGGTCAGCGTCATGAAAATATCCGCGTCACGTGCCAGCCCCTTGAGGGCGATCAGCGAAGGTTCCTTGCAATCCAGTCGTCCCATCTCTGACGCGGGACCCTGCGTTTTCTGCGCACTACCCGCGCGGATCGAAGCGGCGAGTGCCGGTGCCGCCTCCGGCTCTACAACGATGATCTTTGTGGCTGTCCCCCATGCCTTTCGGGCCAAACCGGCGCATGCCGCAGCCAATCCGCCGACACCGGCCTGCAAGAAAAGGTGGGTCGGAACTTCAGTCATCTGCGCGATGGCCTCGTGCATCAGAACCAAATAGCCTTCCATTAATCGATGCGGGCGATCTATGTAGCCGGGCCAAGAACTGTCCGATAACAATTGCCAGCCATTCGCTTGCGCCGCCTGCGCCGCACCTTCCATACTTTCCTCATAGAACGCGCCGTGCCGCTCCACCTTTGCGCCTAAGTTTCGCAACCGGTCTGCAAAACTTTCGGGTACCGTTTCGGCAAGAAAAACAACCGCCTGCGCGCCGAATGCATTGGCACCGGCGGCTACGGATAATCCGTGATTGCCTGCGCTCGCGGTCACATAGGTCTGCCCCTTCGCACGGCCCTCAGCAGCATCATGCGCGATGACATACGCAGCACCTAAAGCCTTAAAACTACCTAAGCTCATCCGAGCGCGTTCATCTTTCAGGTAAACGCATCGAACATGTGCTGCCCGCGCAAGTTCGGGCGAAGTAATAAGTGGCGTTTGACCCGCTACAGGACAGCGGCCGAGCATCGATTGGGGGCGTTCAGCATCCAGACTAGGCGCAGGTATGGCTTGCAATCCGGCCTGCACGGCCTTTGCTCGATCCGGGGAATTCAGTTCATACTTCATCCATCTTGGCTAGCATGGCTTTGGCGACCGCGGAAATGCTATTTTGAGACGACCTGTTCCGTCTGCGCTTTGGCGGTATCGTTAAAAGGCACCTGTTTTTTATGCCCGTTCACCAGCTCCGACAGTTTTTCAAGATGCGCTTTCGTCAGAGGCTTGTTGAGAAAGTCCTCCACCACCGAAAAACCCTTGGCCCGCAATTCGTCCTTGGGGTTCAGCGACGTGGTCAGCATGACGACAATCGGACACATATCCGCGCCAAACTTCTCTGTCACCGCTTCGAGAAATTCAAAGCCGTCCATAATCGGCATGTTGATGTCGAGCAGGATGAGATCGGGTCTGACTTTGCCCGTGTCGGCCAGATGCTCAAGCGCTTTGGTTGCATCGGTAAACTGCATCAGATTACCCACCATCCCTGACTTTTGCGAAATACGCTGGTAAATCATCTGATCGAAACTGTTGTCGTCGATCAGCATCAGGTTCTGTATCGGGTAGGCATCTGGATGCGTCATGCTTGCGGGAGTCCTATGCTGAATGCCGACCCTTCGCCGGGGGCGGAATCGACTGTAATATCTGTTTGATGGTTCGCGGCGATGCGGCGACAAATCGCAAGCCCGAGGCCGCTGCCGACAAAGTCGTTTTCAGCATTCAACCGTTTGAAAATTGTGAAGATCTGTTCGTGTTTGTGTCTGTCGATCCCGATGCCATCATCAGCAATTGTGATTCGAAAGTTTCTGTCTTCAACCAGCGCGCTGGAGGAGATCTGTACCTTTGCGCTACGGCCTGGTGTGTGGAATTTGATCGCGTTTTCTATCAGGCACTGGAAAAGAATGCGCATTTGTCGTTTGTCGGCCATAACAACAGGCAAGTAACCGACTTCAACAACTGAATTGCCGTGCTTTATGATCCCGTGCAAATCGCCCAGCACGTCTTTGACGATCAGGCTCAGATCGACGGCTTCTGGATGCAGATCATGGTCGACGACCCGCGTGTAATGCAGAACGTCATCCACGAGCTTCGACAGGCGTGTCACGGTGGTCAGTGACATATAGACCAAAGACGCCGCATCCTCATCCAGCGTGTCACCATGGCTGTCGATCAGCTCGCTCAGCAACAGGTGCAATGTGCTGGAGGGAGACTTCATATCGTGTGACATGGAATAGGAAAAATCGCGCAGTTCTGCGCTTGTGATTTCCGCTTTCCGCTGTTCCGATCGTGCATGTTCTTCAGCAGCTTTTTGCGCGCTGATATCTGACGCAACCCCGATGTGACGCAACACAGATCCGTCAGGGGCCCGCTCGAACACGCGATCCTGCGACAGCAGCCATACCCAGTGCCCCTGCTTATGGCGCACGCGGTAGTCTACCTGCTTTACCTCGTCATCGATCAAGGATTGCAGCCCTTCGAAATGCGAAAAAATTCTCGGCAGGTCTTGGGGATGGCAGATATGCGGCATCAGATCCGCGCCCAAATCGCGCACTTCCTGTTCTGAATATCCTAAAGCGGTGCCCAAAGAACGGTTGGTATATTCGTTCGATTGGGTCTTTTGATTAAAGACGTAGATAACGTTCGGAACGATATCAGTTACCTTCTTCAAAAAAGGCGCAGATGCCCATTGCGCTGACAAAATGTCGTCCGCCTTCTGGATTCGGGCATCGTCGTGTTGCATGTTGGCTCCTGTTGACCCGGCGAAGTTAGAAGCAATTCCTTAATGGAAGGTGAAAACCAGCCAAATTCAACTATCGATTGCGGGGCGGCTGTCCTGCAAGTGACGGTTGTCTCTGGCGCGGGTTTGATAATCTCAGGAGAAAAAGGGCACCCGTATGGACCATAGATTAAGCGCCTTGTTATCGCTTCCGCGGGCAGAAATTGATTTCCAGCTGTCACCCAGCCGTTCGGCTAAAGATGCGGCTGGTAGCTTGAACACGATGGTTTCTCAAACCCGCCAGGCACTTACCCATCCAAAATTGAAGGTGGATCGCGATCTGGAGTACGGCCCCCGAACGCGTCAGAAAATCGATGTGTTCAGGCCGGATAATCCGGAGGGCGCAGCGCTGCCCTGTCTCGTTTTTATTCACGGAGGTTTTTGGCAGGAAGGGGACAAAAGCGTCGCTGGATTTGCAGCTGAGAGCTTTGCCGAAATGGGGTGGGCGTGGATTTCTGTCGGCTATACGCTGACGCCTGATGTCACGCTGTCTGCTCTGACGGCAGAGGTGCACGAGGCGGTAGAATACATCTCGTCCAATGCATCGACGTGGGGCATAGACCCGCGCAAGATCGTGCTTGCGGGCCATTCCGCAGGTGCGCATTTGGCCGCTAGTGTGGTGACGGATGCGCTTGGCCTGAATGTGGCCCCGCTTATCGCAGGTGCGGTTCTGATTAGTGGTGTTTACGAATTGGCACCCATCGCGGCATCCTATGTGAATGATCTGGCGCGGATCACCCCTGAGGAAATTGCAGCGCTGTCGCCGCTCAGGCAAATACCAGCAGCGGCTTCAAACGTGCATCTGCTGATCGGCGCGGACGAACCGGAGGCTTTTCAAATACAGACGCAAGTCTTGCAAATTACATGGTCAACCTTGCTCGACAATCTCACCTGTGAAAAAGCAGCGGGCCGTGATCACTTTGATGTTCTTGAGGAACTAAACGACCCTGCATCGCCGACACGGGTGGCGATAAACAACATGGTTTGAATTACGCAGCTGGCTTTCCCTCCTTGATCTCTGATCTGCGAGCAACTGCATCGGTTGCTCTTGGACCAGCATCAGCGCAGAATGATAACAAAGCGTTACTTGCATTAGATATTATCGCCTCCCGACACAGGCCAAAGGACCCGAACCAATGATCAGCCAGCAACTTAACGATACGATCACCCGCACTGATCCCGGTACCGACGCGGGTGCTGTGCTGCGACGCTATTGGCAACCCGCTGCACTGTCGGACGAACTGGCGACAAACCGTCCTGTCGTGCCGGTGACTTTGCTTGGCGAAAAACTTGTTCTCTTCCGTGACAATGACGGAAATCTCGGCCTGATCGACCGCTTTTGTGCGCACCGCGGTGCGGATCTCTGTCTGGGGCGGCTGGAGGACAACGGTTTGCGTTGCCCTTTTCATGGCTGGCATTTCGATCGCACCGGCCAGTGCGTTGAACAACCCGGAGAGCCTGAGGGCAGCCGCATGCATGAAAGCATCCGCAATACGTCCTATCCGGTGGTGGAAAAGAACGGGATCATATTTGCATATATGGGGCCGGGAGATCCGCCACCCTTTCCGAATTTTGACTGCTTCCGCGCGCCGGACACCCATGTTTTTGCGTTCAAAGGGCTGTGGGAATGCAACTGGTTACAAGCGATGGAGGTGGGCATCGACCCTGCGCACGCCTCTTTCCTTCACCGGTTTCTCAAGGACGAAGATCCGGCCGACAGCTATGGCAAACAGTTCCGCGACAAGGCCGCAGACACAAACATCCCGATGACCAAGCTGCTCCGCGACTATACCAACCCGGAAATCACGGTGGAGGAGACCGAATACGGTCTACGCCTGATTGCACTCCGCCATTTAGATGAGGCGCAAAGCCACATCCGCATCACCAACCAGATTTTCCCGCAGGCGATTTCCATTCCCATGAGCCGCGAGATGATTATCACGCAGTGGCATGTCCCGATCGATGACGAGCATTGCTATTGGTATTCGATGTTCACCAGCTTCACAGATCCCGTGGACAAGGAACTGATGCGTGCCCAGCGGCTGAAAGAACACCGCCTGCCTGATTACGCGCCGCTCAAGAACAAGCGGAACAACTATGGGTTCGATCCCGAAGAACAGAAAACAGAGACCTACACCGGTATGGGAATGGACATTAATGTGCATGACCAATGGGCGGTTGAAAGCCCCGGACCGATCTTCGACCGCACGCGTGAACATCTGGGCAAGACCGATGTCGCGATTATCAAATATCGCCGGATGTTGCGTGCAGCGATTGCTGCTGTAAAGGACGGGAACGAAGACGCGTTGCCCATGCGAGGAGAGGTCGATCCGGCTGTGATCTATGGCCCGATTTCAAACGATACCATCGGCGACAGACAGGACTGGCGGGCGGTTTCTGCCAAAAGTGATGCGGAACGCCGGGCTGGTTGTAACGATTGGGACGCGACCGTATGACCGCGCGGATGTTCTGCAGGGCGATGCGCTAGATGACTGATCTAAAGTCAAAAATTGAAAGTGGCGCGTTGGCACGAGCGGGCCTGCGCGATAGCGATGGCATTGCGGCCTGCGCTGATGTGATCGACAGACTTCGGGCCTCGGACATTGAAACAGTCCGCGTTCTGTTTCCTGACCAACACGGCATTCTGCGTGGCAAGACTGTAGTGGCTGATGCGCTCCCGTCCATCATGGCCAACGGAATGGCGGCCCCTTCAACGCTTTTGCTCAAAGATACATCGCACCGCACTGTCTTTCCTGTCTGGTCAGCCGAGGGTGATGTGGCAGGCGGAATGCGTGGGGCAGGCGACATTCTCATGGTGCCTGATCCGGACACGTTCCGACCCTTGCCATGGTCGCCCCATTCGGCGTGGATCATCTGTGATCTTGCCTACAAGGACGGCAGTATGATGCCGCTCTCTACACGTGGCATTCTCAGGAACGCAGTGGCGAAGCTGGCGGCGGATGGTAAGGCGCTTGTCGTCGGCCTTGAGGTCGAATTCCACGTTTTCCGTGTGCTGGATCCGCGTCTGGATCATGCCGGTGCCACCATGCCTGCCCAACCGGTCGAGACTCAGAATATAGCGCAGGGTTACCAGTTTCTTACTGAAACCCACTATGACGTGATGGAGCCAGTGATGGACGCGCTGCGCCGCACCTGCCAGGCGCTGGGTATGGATGTGCGGTCAATGGAAGTGGAGATGGGGCCCAGCCAGATCGAGTTTACCTTTGATCCGGCCGACCCGCTGACCCATGCCGACAACATGGTGATGCTGCGCACCGCTGTGAAAGAAGTCTGCGCACGGCAGGGTCTGCATGCCACGTTCATGTGCAAACCTAACCTTCCTAATGCAGCCGCCAGCGGCTGGCATTTGCATCAATCGCTGATCGAAACCAGAACCGGCAAAAATCTGTTCATGCCTGAGGACGAGGCGCTGAGCGAAACTTGTAGCAGGTGGATCGCGGGCCTTCTGGCTCATGCCTCCGAAGGATGTCTGCTGAGCACGCCAACAGTGAACGGATACAAGCGCTATCAACCACATCAGCTTGCGCCCAACCGCATTGCGTGGGGGCGTGACAACCGTGGTGCGATGATCCGGGCGCTGACCGGCCGGTCTGACCCCGCCAGCCGTATCGAAAACCGTATCGCTGAACCCGCCGCCAATCCCTATCTCTTCTTTGCGAGCCAGATCATCGCGGGCATGGCAGGATTGCGCACAGGACGGCCCGCACCGCCGCCGGTCGAGGACCCCTATGATGCTGCGGCCACCCCGCTACCGCAGACACTTGCCGCGGCGGTCGCGGCATTTGGCGCATCTGAACTCTATCGCTCCGAATTGGGTGATGCTTTCGTGGATTATCTGTGCCGGATCCGCCGCTCTGAGTGGGACCGCTATCACCTCACCGTCTCACAGTGGGAACAGCAGGAATACTTCGGACTGTACTAGGGACCGTCAGACCGCTTGCAGGCGCGGCCTGTACCCTGTCTAAAGACTGCAGAGATTTACGGGAGGAAGATCATGGAAATTTGGGCAGGAAGTGTGGCGATTGTGACGGGCGGTGCGTCCGGTCTTGGGGCCGCCACAGCCGAGGCTTTGACACAGGCGGGCCTTAAGGTCGCTTTGTTCGATCTGAACGAGGATGCAGGGCAGGCAAAGGCCCAAGAATTGGGCGGAAGCTTTCACAAAGTCGATGTCTCTGACGCGGCCTCTGTGGGGGCGGCCATGGATGCGGTTGTGTCTGAAATGGGCACGCCACGTGTGTTGGTGAATTGCGCAGGTATCGGCCCCGCGTCCAAGACCGTATCGCGCGGTGCGCCGCATGATCCTGCGCTCTTTTCAAAGGTGATCGGGATCAACCTGATCGGTTCTTTCATCTGCGCCTCAGAGGCTGCGTCGCGGATGGTCGGGGCTGATCCGATGGCCCCCGACGGCGCGCGCGGCGTCATCATCAACACAGCGTCCGTTGCCGCATACGAAGGTCAGGTCGGTCAGGTCGCTTATTCAGCTTCCAAAGGTGGCATCGTGGGTATGACGCTGCCCATGGCGCGCGATCTGGCGGACAAGGGTGTGCGGGTTTGCACTGTCGCGCCGGGCCTGTTCTTGACGCCTCTGCTTGAAGGGTTGCCGCAGGATGTTCAGGATTCTCTGGGCAAGCAGGTTCCGTTCCCGTCGCGTCTGGGCCAGCCTGCGGAATACGGAAAACTCGTTTGCCACATCCTCGACAACCCCATGCTGAACGGTGAGGTTATCCGCCTTGACGGAGCCATCCGCATGGCACCACGCTAACCAATTAACGACAAGTAAACAGCGGCTTAGGCTGCTGAAAAGCAACTGCTTTCAAGGCCTGTCCCTTCGGGGACAGGCTTTTTTTCGGGGTGTTAGCCAGCTGGCGTATCGTCCTGGGTCGCCAGTTCGCGGTCCGCTTCGGGTACATTCAGTGTTGACCACGTGTCGTCACGCGGCGGCAAAGGAGGCGTGTCGCAGGACCGTTTGTGGATGTTCACTTTGGCGATGAAATTTGCCGAAATAGGTGCTGTTACAAACAGGAAAGCCATGATCAGCAGATCGTGCAGTGATCCTTCACCATAGACAAACGAATGGATGATCGACGCGAGCAGAAGCCCACCGATGCCGATCGTGCCCACCTTAGTCGGGGCATGTAGGCGCGTCATGGAATCGTTGAATTTCAACAGGCCAATGGTGCCGACAAGCGCAAAACCCGCACCAAGCAACAAACAAACCCCGACTGCATATATACCGATGATTTCAAAACTCATTCGATGATGTCCCCCCGCAGCACAAACCGCGCATAGGCGACAGTTGATACGAACCCAAGCATCGCGATGATCAGCGTAACTTCAAAATATATACGCGTACCCTGTGCGATACCCAGAAGAACGATCAGCCCGATGGCGTTCACCACCATGGTGTCCAGCGCCAGAATGCGATCGCCGACCGAAGGTCCGATCACCAGACGGATCATCGACATCACCTGCGCGAATGCCACAGCAACAAAGGCAATGATAAAGGCGATGTTCATGAAATCTGTTGCAGCAGTCATGCAAAAATCTCCTTGAGGCGGCGCTCGTAGCGGTGCTTGATATCGTCTCGTACGCCATCCGGATCGTCGGTGTGCAGCGCGTGCACCAAAAGGCTGTGCCCTTCATCCGACAGATCGGCGGAAACCGTGCCGGGGGTCAATGTGATGGTACCTGCCAGAATGGTGATTGCTTCGGGTTGGCGCAGGTCCAGCGGCACAACAATCCACGCAGGTTTCAGCTTGGAGTTCGGGACCGTCAGAACAATCCATGCCACCTGCACATTGGCGACAATGATATCCCACAACACGATGATCGCGTAGCTGGTCATGCGGCCCAAATGGATCGTGCCGGGTCGCTCGGGCCACCAGACGGCGGTAATGCGTGGGATGATGATGCCAAGGATCAGACCGAAGACCGCCATTCCCGCAGAAAAGCCGTTCTGCAAAAGGATCCAGACGACCGCAAGCAGCAAGGTCAGGACAGGGTGGGGAAATAGCCAGCGGAAGACGCGGGTCATATCAATGCTCCTCCTTGGCAGGTTTGCTTAGCTTGCCGGGCGTGTCCAGCACGGTCGAGATATAGGGCTCGGGGTTGAACAGCTGCGCTGAGGTCCGCTCGACATAGGTATAGGCCGGACCAGCGAAGACGGTATGCGCCACCAGCAAGGTGATCAGACCACCGACGGCAATATAAGACAGCGGTGCCGGGGCGGGCGCTACCTCCGCGTCCGGCTCTGGTTCGACGCTTTTGGCTTTCCAGAACAGGGTGGAACCCGCACGCGCGAACCCGACAATACTGATCAGGCTGGAGATAAGGACGACTGCCCAAATCCACGATGCCTGCGGTGTACTGAACCCTGCTTGGAGGATCATAAGCTTGCCCAGAAAGCCGGACAGTGGCGGCAAACCGGCCATTGCGATGGCGGCGGCAAAGAACAACGCCGAGGTGAGCGCGGCACCCGAGATTGGCGGCATTGCCGTCAGCTCAAGGTTGGGCCGGCCGGCGCGCACCAGATCAGAAATCAGGAACAAGGCAGCACCGGCAAGGGTGGAGTGGATGATGTAGTAAAGCGCGGCCGTGATGCCAGCGGGTGTGAACATCGCAATCGCAACCATCACCATGCCCATGGAGCCGATGATGGAAAAGGCGATCAGGCGGTCGAGTTTTTGCGCTGCCAGCACGCCGATCATGCCAATGGCCAGCGAAAGCAGGGCCGCGGGCATCAGCCAAACGGAATAGAGCCCGCCAGTTACAGCAACGTCCGGCCCGAAGATCATCGTGTAGACGCGAATGATAGAATACGCGCCGACCTTTGTCATGATCGCGAACAGCGCGGCAACGGGGGCCGGGGCCTCGGCATAGCTCGAGGGCAGCCAGAAATGCAGGGGCACCACCGCCGCCTTAATCGCAAATACCATCAGCAGCAAAACGGCGGCGACGCGGATGCCCACAGTATCGGCGGGATCAATCAACGCCACACGCTGTGCCAGATCGGCCATGTTGAGCGTTCCAGTCTGCGCATAGATTGCACCCAACGCGAATAGAAACAGGGTCGAGCCGATGAGGTTGAACAGGACATACTGCACACCGGCGCGCAGCCTCACATGACCGCCTGCGTGGATCATCAACCCGTAAGAGGCGATCAACAGGACTTCGAAGAATACGAACAGATTGAAAAGGTCGCCGGTCAGAAAGGCACCCATGATGCCCATCAGCTGAAACTGGAACAGCGCGTGAAAATGCCGCCCGCGATCATCCCAACCGGAGCCGATAGCGTAAAGCAGCACAAAAAGGGCGAGCACCGCCGTCAACAAGACCATCAGGGTCGCAAGCCGGTCGCCCACGACGACGATACCGAAGGGGGCTGCCCAATCGCCGAGTTGATACAGCAACACGGTCCCATCCGAGGTTTGCCAAGCAAGGCCCGCGGCTATGGCGATGAGGCCCAGCACGCCCGCGACAGAAAACACGCGCTGGATGCCGATATGGTAGCGGGCAGCCAGAATGATAAAAGGGGCCAGCAATGCGGGCAGTACGACGGGGGCGATGATCCAGTGGGTCATGTGCGATCCTCCGCCAATACGTCCGCATCCTCATCCGGGTCATTCACCTTGTCATCATCTCCGCCAAGGTAGGCACCGAGCGCAATCATCACCACAACGGCAGTCATACCGAAGGAAATAACGATTGCCGTCAGAACCAGCGCCTGCGGCAACGGATCGGTATAGCGCGTGGCGTCTGTCAGGATAGGCGGTGCGCCTGTGGCCAAACGACCGGATGCAAAAAGGAAAACGTTCACAGCGTAGGTCAGCAGCGACATCCCCATGATGACCGGAAAAGTGCGCAACCGCAGGACCAGATACATACCTGCAGCGGTCAATATACCGATGGCTGAGGCGACAAGCAGTTCGAGTGCCATTTTACACGCCCTCCAGTTTCGGGTTGTTCGGATCGGCAGGATCGCGCGAGGGGTCAATATCCATCGGATGTTCACTGTCTTTGACATGGGCGCGACGCGCCAGTCGCGAGAAGCTTTCTAGCGACAACATCACCGCCCCGACCACGGCGAGGAAAACTCCAAGATCAAAGAGCGCAGCAGTGGCCAGCTCGAACTTCTCGAAGGGGGGGATCCGGACATAAGTGAAATCCGACGTCAGGAACGGTTTGCCTACAAACCATGAGCCGATGCCGGTCAGACCTGCAATCAAAACGCCTGCACCGATGACACCGTGGTAGGGATACCGCAGCCGCGCGTTGGTCCAGGAAAAACCACTGGCCATATATTGCATAACCACACCGATAGAGACGATCAGGCCCGCGATGAACCCGCCACCCGGCTCATTGTGGCCGCGCAGGAAGATGTAAAAACCGACCAGAATAACAAGCGGCATCAGCACGCGGGTCAGGACGACCATCATCATCGGATGCATATCACCCGCTCTGGGTTGGTCGGGCTTGCGATTAAGCAGACGCGCACGCACCGGCCCAAAGAGCAAGGTCTCGGTCAGGGCAAAGATCAGCAAGGCAGCGATGCCCAGCACAATGATTTCGCCAAAAGTGTCAAAGCCACGGAAGTCGACAAGGATCACGTTTACTACGTTCGTGCCGCCGCCACCTTTATAGGAATTGGCAAGGTGGAATTCGGAAATGGGCGTCGTGATCGCGTCGCGCAGCAGGAAATGATAGGAGAGCGCGAAAGTGCCGATCCCTGCGGCGACGGCAACCGCACCGTCCCGCATACGGCGCAGAACCGCGCTCTCGACCGGGGTGCGGTTGGGCAGAAAGTTCAGCGCGAGCAACAGCAGAATGATGGTGACCACCTCAACCGTGATCTGTGTCATCGCCAGATCAGGTGCGCTGAAGAAGACGAAGCCAACCGATACCATCAGACCGACGATGCCGATCAGGATCAGGGACAGCAAGCGGTTGCGGTGCAGGAACACCAGACCGACGGTGGCTGCGACAAGCATCAGCCAGCCTGCAATCTCAACCGGTCCTGCCTGTTGGGCCGTGCGCGTTGGCGCGCCTACGCTGCCGGTCACCCAAGCATGATACCCGATGGCGCTGATTGTCACGGCGGCGATTGCCGCATATCGGCTGAAGGCACCGTCATGCAGAGGCCGGATAATCAGTTTGGCAAGGGCAACGGCGGCGTCGATGATGCTGTCGAAGATCGTTTTGGCTTCGGGGCGCGGTACCGTATCCCAGATTTTGAGCAGAGGATTAAACAAGGCCAGCGCGATCAGTCCACCGACAACAGCCGCGATGGACATATAAAGCGCAGGCACAAGCCCGTGCCAGATTTTGAAGTAGTTCTTTGGCACATCCGCGGCTTCACCCAGCAGGGCACCTGTGACGAGTTTCACAAACGGTTCTGCCAGGAATGGCGCACAGCCGATGACAACGACGAGAACGACCAGAACGGCAGGCGGCATCCACATACCTGCACCCGGATCGTGTGGTTTTGCAGGATAGTCGTCGCGTTTTGCGCCAAGAAACGTATGTCCGATCAAGCGGAAGCAATAGGCGGCCGAAAATAGCGAACCCACAACGGCCAGCGTCGGCACCAGCCAAGGCGTATCGAACAGAACTGTGTGGTTGGCTTCTTCCAGCATCATCTCTTTCGATAGGAAGCCGTTGAGAAGGGGGATACCGGCCATCGACAGCGCGGCGATGCTGGCGATCGTAAAGGTGATCGGCATCAGGTGGCGCAGACCGCCCAATCGGCGGATGTCGCGTGTATGGGTTTCATGGTCAACGATGCCTGCCGACATAAACAGCGCCGCTTTGAACGTGGCGTGGTTCAGAATATGAAACACCGCCGCCATGGCACCGAATGCGGTGCCGGTGCCCAGCAACATGGTGATAAGGCCCAGATGGCTGACCGTGGAAAAAGCCAGCAGCGCTTTCAGGTCGTGTTTAAAGAGCGCGATTACAGCGCCCAGAACCATCGTGACCAGACCGGCTGTTGTGACAATGACAAACCACTCCGGTGTGCCCGACAGCACGGGCCAAAGCCGCGCCATAAGGAAAATGCCCGCTTTGACCATCGTGGCAGAGTGCAGATAGGCCGAGACAGGCGTAGGGGCCGCCATTGCGTGCGGCAACCAGAAATGAAACGGGAACTGCGCGGATTTGGTAAAGCAGCCCAGCAGGATCAGGATGAGGGCAGGCAGATAGAGCGGACTGTCCTGAATGATCTCACGGTTTTGCAGGATGACGCTGAGGTCATAGCTGCCCGCGATGTTGCCAAGGATCAGCATGCCACCGATCAGCGCGAGGCCACCCATCCCCGTCACCGCAAGCGCCATCCGCGCGCCTTGGCGGCCTTCGGGCAGATGTTTCCAATACCCGATCAGCAGGAAGGACGATAGCGACGTCAATTCCCAAAATATCAGCAAAAGCAGGATGTTATCGGACAGAACAATGCCAACCATCGCGCCTTGGAAAAGCAGCAGATAGGTAAAGAACTCGCCCATGTTGTCATTGCGAGACAGATAGAACCGCGCGTAGGTGATGATCAAAAGGCCGATGCCAAGGATCAGCAGAGCAAAGAAGAACCCGAGCGCGTCGAGCATCAGATTGACGTTCAGCCCGATCCCCGGAAGCCAGTTGATCCCTGCCGTGACAACTTCGCCGGATAAAACGGCAGGTAAGTTGGTCAAGAGACCGACAAAGGCGGCAAGTGTGACGGTAAATGTGACACCGGCACAGGCTTGCCTGCCCGCGTTTATCATAAGACCGGGAAACAATGCACCCAAGAAGGGCAAGGCGACGATAAGGAAGAGGGACACGCGAACTCCTGATCAAGGGCCTGACATAGGTTGGCTATATCTGGTTTACTTGGCAGGGTTTCTCAAGTGAAACCGAAAAGTTTATGTCGGTTTTTTGCATTCCGGCTGATTGTTTGCACCTTTTTCGGGTGTGCCACGGTTCAATTTCCGTAGCGGCAGAGCCCCAGTTCGGCAGTGTGATCACACCGGAGACGCAAATGCCCCGCACACAGGGTGCAGGGCATCTTCAACGGTTTTTATGGTATTTCGTGCATGTCGTGATCAGGCATCATTCGGTTTGAGCGTACCTACAGTCACGTCGAGCGTCACTTCCGCGCCTCTGCGCAAGACGGTTACCTTGGATGAGGCCTCGGGCGTTGTCGTGGCGACAGCACGTGTCAGGTCGCGCAGTTCAACAACGTCGGTGTCACCGAAGGATACGATAATGTCGCCACGTCTCAGACCCGCCTTTGCCGCTGGGCTATCTGGGCTTACCGCTTCGACCACCGCCCCTTTCGGGGTGTCATAGCCCAATACATTTGCGACCTCTTCGGTCATCGGGCGTATGTTCACACCCAGCCAGCCCCGCGCCACCTGACCATCATCAGCCAGATCGGCCACGATCATCTGCACAAGATCGGAAGGAACTGCAAAACCGATGCCCACAGAACCGCCACCGGGAGAGATGATGGCCGTGTTCACGCCGATGACATTGCCTGCGTTGTCAAAAAGGGGCCCGCCGGAGTTGCCGCGGTTGATTGCGGCATCGGTCTGGATGAAGTCATCGAAGGGGCCCGATCTGATATCACGTGACAGGGCGGAAACAATGCCGGAGGTGACGGTACCGCCAAGCCCGAAGGGGTTGCCCACCGCGACAACTTCGTCACCCACACGCAGGTCAGTTGAGGGACCGAAGGAAACGGTAGGCAGATCAACATCGGCCGTCACCTTGAGCACGGCAATATCCGTCATCGGGTCACTGCCCACAACTTCGGCGTCAAAGCGGCGACCATCGGCGAGCTTGACGCTTACCTTCTCCGCGCCGTCCACAACGTGGTGGTTAGTCACGATCTTTCCATCTTCGGAAATAATAAAGCCGGACCCAAGCCCCTGCGCAGGTGCACTGCGGCCCTGATCGTCAAAGAAGCGACGCAGTTGTGGCGGGATGTTCTGAGGCACATGATCGCTGGCAGGAGACGCCTTGCCGGTGACTTCGATAAAGACGACGGCGGGCGAGACTTCTTCGACCAGATCGGCATAGCCGCCAGCGGGCACGGCCAAAGCGGACGTGGGGGCGACCGTCAGTGTGGTTGCCGACAGAAGTGCCGCTGTCAGCGCAGCGGCTGCGGTACGGGTGGGTTTGGTGAGTACGGAGTGCATATCAGCCTCGTTGTTTTGAATGGTATGAGGCCCATATGGTGGAGCGGGATAACAGCCACCTGCGCGAGCCTATACAATTTTGTAACCTGCATTCCGGGCGTCCAGAGTTTTGCCGCAAGGCCGCAGCGGCTATATGTCTAGGAACGGGCCGGTTGCCCTAAACTGTAACAGCGAACTCTTATGAAGCTTTTGATCGTCGAAGACGACAACACCACGGCATCCTACATCGCGCGCGGTCTGCGTGAAGAGGGGCATGTGGTGGACATGACAGATACCGGCAAGGAAGGGCTGATCGCCGCGACCTCTGGCAGTTACGATGTGATCGTGCTCGACCGGATGTTGCCGGAGGTGGACGGTCTGACCGTGCTCAAAACGCTGCGCGGGGCGGGCAATACTACGCCGGTTCTGTTGCTGACCGCACTGGGGAATGTAGAGGACCGGATTGAGGGATTGCAGGCTGGCGCGGACGACTACCTTGCCAAGCCCTTTGCCTTTGGTGAATTGTCTGCACGCATTGCCGCCCTGGCCCGCCGTCCGCAAACGATGGAGGCGGAAACAGTATTGCGTGGTGGTGATCTGGAAATCGATCTGCTGACGCGCAAGGTAACGCGTGCGGGCCAGGAGATCGAATTGCTGCCACGGGAATTTGCGTTGCTAGAACATCTTTTGCGCCGCAAAGGCAGGGTCCAGACGCGGACCATGCTGCTTGAGAGTGTCTGGGATCTGGGCTTTGACCCCGGTACGAACGTGGTGGAAACGCACATCAGTCGCTTGCGGGCGAAGGTGGATAAACCGTTCGAGACTGAATTGATCGAAACGGTGCGTGGTGCCGGATACCGGATCGTCGCGTGACGGGGCGCTTGCGGCAATTCTGGCGGTCAATGCCGCTGCGGCTGGCAATGCTGCTGGTGGCGCTCTTTGCTGTGGTAAGCTTGCTGAGCCTTGCGGCAAGCTATGCGGTGACACAATCTTCGTTCGAGCAGACGATCCGCGCAGATTTGCGGCAGGATTTGGCCGGATTTCGCGCTGCCCCCACAGCCCGCGCTGTTGCGCTGCTGGTTGAGGCGGAATCGCGCGAGGCTGATCCCGACCGGCTGATCCTAAGCTACATTTCACCCACCGGACGTATCTATGGCAATGGGGCCATTGCGCGTGATGATGAAGGATTTCACATCGTATCGCTTGACGGGGCGCGGACAGGCTATGAAGGGGACTACCTGTCGCTGACTGACGCGCTTTATGGGGGGGTTATTACAATAGCCCGCAGCAGGGCAGAAATTGTGGCGCTGCGCGGGGTTTTCCTGAACATCCTTTGGATCAGCCTCATCCCGACGGTATTGATCGCGCTGTCTGGCGGTTTGTTCCTTGCCCGTCGTTCCAAACGTCATGTCGAAGTGGTGGGAGCGGCGCTTGACCGGATGACAAGCGGCGATCTGGGCGCACGCGTCGATATCGGGCCGCGCTGGTCTGAGGACCTTGTGCAGATCGGTGGTAAGCTGAACCAGATGGCAGGGGCGCAGGAAGGGCAGATGCGGGCATTGCGGGGGGTATCGTCGGACATCGCCCACGATTTGAAGACACCGCTGCAACGTGTCGGACTGTACCTTGAGGATTTGCGCGGACAGTTAGACGATGAGGCTGCGGAAGCGATCCTTGCGGACAAGATGCAAGGCGAACTGGATGATATGGGCCGCGTCTTCGAGGGATTGTTGCAACTGGCACAGGTGGAGGCAGGATCGCCGAAGGCCCGATTTGCGCCTGTCGATCTGGTGGCGCTGGGCAGTACGGTAACCGAGATGTTCGAGCCGACCCTCAGCGGGACCGGCCACCGTTTGAGTTTTGAACATCCGGCAGACGAGATGATAGTGCAGGGTGATCGGGCCCTTCTGGGGCAGATGCTGTCAAACCTGATCGAGAACGCGCACAGGCACACGCCGCAGGGGAGCGAGATCAAGGTGTCGTTGGAGCAATCGGGCGGTGCCTGCACGCTGATCGTCGCAGATAACGGACCAGGGATTGATCCTGATGAAAGGGACAAGGTGCTGCACCGGCTGTACCGTCTGGACCGCAGCCGGAATACGCCTGGCCATGGTTTGGGTCTGAGCCTTGTTGAAGCTGTTGCCACGCTGCATGACGCACGGCTGGAATTGCACGATAACAGACCCGGTCTGCGGGTTGAGGTGCGGTTCAGGCGCTAAGGACGCTCTTGCCATTCCTTGCGGCTTGGGGCCATCTGCGGCCTGAACGGACAAAGGAGATTGCCCCGATGCGTGCCATGCAAGTCACCGCTTATGACAGCCCGCTGACCCTGCAGAATGTAGAATTGCCGGTTCCGTCCGAGGGCGAGGTGCTGGTGCAGATCGACACGTGCGGCATGAATTTCGGCGATACCCTGATGATTAAAGGGACCTATCAGGAAAAACCTGCGCTGCCGTTCACGGTGGGCATGGAACTGGCTGGAACAATTGAAGGGCTAGGCGATGGGGTGACGCATCTGGAGGTCGGCCAACGGGTTGCGGCCTATGTGGGTCATGGCGGGCTTGCTGAATATGCGGTGATGCCTGCGGAGGTCTGTGTACCTATCCCCGATGAGATGTCTGCAGTAGATGCCGCGGCGTTTCTAATCACGTACGGTACCAGTCACGTGGCCTTGGACTACAAGGCCAAGATGCAGGCGGGTGAGCGGTTGCTGGTGCTGGGTGCGTCGGGCGGTGTGGGGCTGACGGCAGTAGAGCTGGGCAAAGTTATGGGGGCCGAAGTGATCGCATGCGCGCGTGGCAAGGAAAAGCTTGAGATCTGCCGTACTCTGGGTGCGGATCATCTGATCGATTCAGAGACCGATGACATCCGTGAGATCGTGAAAGCACTTGGCGGCGCCGACGTCGTTTATGATCCGGTTGGCGGTGACCAGTTCAAGGCAGCTATGCGAGCGTGCAATCCCGAAGCACGGCTGCTGCCGCTTGGCTTTGCCTCCGGTGATGTGCCGCAAATTCCGGCGAACATTCTGCTGGTCAAGAACCTTACGGTCATGGGGTTTTACTGGGGAGCGTATGCGCGGTTGAACCCCGCTGTGCTGACCGACAGCTTCAAGACGCTTATTGAATGGTACGTTGCAGGCAAGATCAAACCGCATGTCAGCAACGTTTTGCCGCTGGAGCAGGCGAACGAAGCGCTGGACCTGCTGCGGTCGCGACAGGCGACCGGCAAGGTTGTTGTGCAGGTGTCCTGAATGCCGACTTGAGCGCGACCTCTTGCCGCGCCCTCAAATGCCGCGTTAACTAGGCGGCGAAATGTCAAACAAGGAGTAGACCTCATGCAGATGTCCGATACCCGCCAGATTGCGGTGCCCCCCGCACAGGTTTACGCCGCCTTGCTGGATCCTGAAATGTTGAAGCAATGCGTGCCAGGCGCGCAGGAGGTCACAGGTTCGGTCGAGGACGGGTTTGAAGCAACTGTTGTGCAGAAGGTCGGACCGGTAAAGGCGACCTTTAAAGGTGAGGTCACGATCTCTGATCTGGTCCCTGACACCTCGCTCAAAATCGACGGCTCCGGCAAGGGTGGTGCTGCGGGATTTGCCAAGGGCGGTGCCGAAGTGCGGCTGCTTGAAAAAGATGGCGGAACCGAGCTGAGCTATGATGTGGAAGCCAAGGTTGGCGGGAAGCTCGCGCAACTGGGAAGCCGGATCATTGATGGATTTGCCAAAAAGATGGCAGATCAATTCTTCCAGAATCTTCAAGACGCTTTGGAAGGGCCTGCCGAGGATATCGCGGCAGAATCCGAGAGCGCCGAAGACGCGCCAGCGAAAAAAGGTTGGTTCGGCCGCTCAAAGGCCTGATCGGGTCTGTTGCCTGTCGGGTAATCAAACTACGTTCCGCGACAGGAAGGACCCCGTCATGTCAAATATCGTCGAGATTACGAACCTTAAGAAATCCTACAAAGGAGGGTTCGAAGCGCTCAAGGGCGTGAGCCTGAACATTCGAGAGGGTGAGATCCTAGCCTTGCTCGGACCAAATGGTGCTGGAAAAACCACCCTGATTTCAACGGTCTGTGGTATCACAACAGCGACGTCAGGGTCAGTGACGGTTGGTGGCCACGATATTCTGAGTGACTATCGTGCGGCCCGCTCGATGATCGGTCTGGTCCCGCAGGAGATAAATCTTGAACCGTTTGAGAAGGTCATCAATTCGGTCCGGTTTTCACGTGGCTTGTTTGGCAAGCCGTCTGATGATGCGGCGATCGAACATGTTCTGAGGCAGCTGTCGCTGTGGGACAAAAAGGACAACCAGATCAGAGAGCTGTCAGGCGGCATGAAGCGCCGTGTGTTGATCGCCAAAGCGCTGGCGCATGATCCGCGTGTCCTGTTTCTGGATGAGCCGACGGCTGGTGTGGATGTCGAGCTGCGCAAGGACATGTGGGACGTCGTCGCAAACCTGAAGGCGGACGGCGTGACGATTATTCTGACAACCCACTACATTGAAGAAGCCGAGGCGATTGCAGACCGTGTCGGGGTGATTGCCAAGGGCGAACTGATGCTGGTGGAGGACAAAGACACGCTTATGGCGCGGATGGGCCAGAAGGAGCTTGAGGTGCAGTTGACGCAAACCTTGAGCGAAGTGCCGGAAAGCCTGCGATCGGATACGCTGCGCCTGTCGGATGACGGCACTGCCTTGATCTACACCTACGACACGAGGGCGGAACGCACAGGCATCACAAAACTGCTGGCTAATGTGGCCAAGGCGGGGCTGACGTTGCGTGATCTGGTGACACGGCAATCCAGCCTCGAAGAGATATTCGTGAATCTTGTACATGAAGGCGACGAGACCTCAGGCGCGGAGGATGCAGCATGAACTGGATGGCTGTAATCTCCATCTTCAGGTTCGAGATGGCCCGCTTTTTCCGCACAATCGCGCAGAGCTTTCTGGCCCCCGTGATATCGACGTCGCTTTACTTTGTTGTGTTTGGTGCCGCCATCGGCAGCCGCATTCAGGAAGTCGAAGGCGTCAGCTATGGTGCGTTCATTGTGCCAGGGCTGATTATGCTGACGGTTATCACGCAATCGATCTCGAACGCATCCTTTGGTATCTATTTCCCGAAGTTCATCGGGACGTTCTTTGAACTGCTCGCAGCACCGATCAGTTTCCTTGAAATTGTGCTGGGTTATGTCGGTGCCGCAGCCCTTAAGGCGTTGATAATCGGATTTATTATCCTGATTACGGCGTTTTTCTTTGTCGATTTCAGTATTGCGCACCCGTTGGCGATGGTGGCGTTTCTGGTTCTTACATCGGTCAGCTTTGCCCTGTTTGGATTTATCCTCGGCATTTGGGCGGGAAACTTTGAACAGTTACAGATTGTGCCGCTGCTGATTGTGACGCCTTTGGTGTTTCTGGGCGGGTCGTTCTATTCCATCGCTATGCTGCCGCCTGTCTGGCAGACGATTTCGATGTTCAATCCGGTTGTCTATCTGATCTCGGGCTTTCGCTGGGCGTTTTTTGATACGGCGGATGTGCCGATTGTTACCAGCCTTGTGGCAATCGGGCTGTTCACCACGCTGTGCCTTGGCGTCATCTGGTGGATATTCCGCACAGGCTGGCGCATCAGGCAATAAAGCGGGAGGCTGCCTTGTCTGAACAGAACTCACACTCTACATGAGGATACATGAAGAACTGGCTACCTTTCCTGAAATCTGATCCTACCGTTGCAGTTGTCCGCCTTGCGGGCATGATTGCAGGGTCGGGGCGCGGCGCATTGAATGATGCGACGCTCGCTCCGGTTTTTGAGCGCGCGTTCTCAAAGGGCAAGCCGAGTGCGGTCGCGCTGGTGATTAATTCGCCCGGTGGCAGCCCAGTGCAATCCTCGCTGATCGGCGCACGTATTCGCAGGTTGGCGGAAGAGAAGAACGTTCCGGTATACGCTTTCGTCGAAGACGTTGCGGCATCGGGTGGCTACTGGCTGGCTGCGGCAGCGGACGAAATTTATGCTGACCCATCATCGGTCGTAGGTTCCATCGGCGTTATCTCTGCGTCTTTTGGATTGGACGAGTTCATCCGCAACTATGGAATTGAGCGCCGTGTCTATACGGCTGGCCAGTCCAAAAGCATGCTTGACCCTTTCCGCCCCGAGAACCCGGAAGATGTCGCGCGGTTGAAGGCGTTGCTTGAAGATATTCATGTGAATTTCAAAGAACACATCACCACGCGCCGGGCTGGTAAGCTTCCGCAGGACAAAGATCTGTTTACGGGCGAAATCTGGCTTGGTGCACGTGCGGCCGAGTTGGGGTTGATTGATGGCATCGGCCATTTGCAACCCAAGATGAAGGACCTCTTTGGCGATAAGGTAAGGTTCCGCAATTATGGCGTAAAGCGCGGGCTGCTGTCGCGGTTTGGCGCAAAGATGGCCAGCGATGCGGTTCAGGGCATCGAAGAACGCGCAGCCTTTGCGCGGTTTGGTCTCTGATCCATGGTTGCCAAGATTGTTCTTCTGTTTCTGGTCTTTATGGGTCTGCTTGCCTGGTTCGGCAAAATGCACTGGCTTGGGTCCAAACGACTGACGCAGACTAAATGTAAGGGATGCGGACGTTACCGTATCGGAAAAGGGCGCTGTGCCTGTGGGAGTAACCTTTGATGATCATGCCGTGGTTACTTTCAGGCCTCGGGCTTGTGATTTTGCTGTTGGGCGGGGATGCGCTGGTCAAAGGAGCGGTTAACCTTTCGCTGCGACTGGGTGTACCTGCGTTGATTGTCAGCCTGACAATCGTGGCTTTCGGAACATCCGCGCCGGAGCTTTTGATTTCCGTAAAGGCGATCCTTGACGGGGTGCCGGGTTTGGCGCTGGGCAACGTCGTAGGGTCCAACACGGCCAACATCCTGCTTGTTCTGGGTATTCCCGCGCTACTTGCCACGATGCACACATCGGAATGTAACACGCGCAAGACCTTCAACTTTATGATTGCGGCGTCAGTATTGTTTATCGCGCTTGCCTTCCGCGGTGTGATCGACTGGATCGCAGGGTTGGTGCTGCTGGGTGGATTGGCCTACGTGCTTGGGGATGCGTTCCGCGATGCACGTGCACACCGCAAGGCGTGTGAGGTTACAGACACCGAAGAACCCGAAGGGGCAGACCCCGATATGCCCACATGGCAGATCGCGACATTCCTTGTACTGGGCCTTATCGGATTGCCTGTAGGTGCTGGTTTGCTGGTTGATAACGCGACCATCATTGCGCAAGCCTACGGTGTCAGTGATACGGTGATCGGGTTAACGCTGGTGGCGATTGGCACGTCTTTGCCGGAGCTTGCCACAACAGTTATGGCCGCGCTGCGGCGACAGGCGGATGTGGCACTGGGCAACGTGATCGGGTCGAACCTGTTCAATCTGCTGGCCATCATCGGTATCGCAAGTCTTGTCGGCCCGATCAGGGTCGATCCTGAATTTTTGCGGTTTGATCTTTGGGTTATGCTGGGCGCGTCGCTCATGTTGTTCCCGTTCGTATATCTCAAGATGGATATCACGCGGTTCTGGGGAATCGTGCTGAGCGTCCTATATGTCAGCTATCTGGTTGTTGTGCTGATTTAGGAGAGACAATGAAGCGGGCATTGGTGACAGGGGCGGGGAACCGTCTTGGCGCTGCTATGGCGCGATATCTGGGCAGTCGCGGGTTTGACGTTGCTGTGCATTACGCCAGTTCCGAAGAGGGTGCCGCGCATGTTGTGCGAGACATTCGGAATTCCGGTCAGCGTGCGATTGCTTTGCAGGCCGACCTGCTGTCTGACGCCGAGACAACGCAGTTGTTTGAGGACGCTGTTGAAGGATTGGGCGGTCCTGTGACATGCCTTGTGAATAACGCGTCAATCTTTGAATACGACACGATTGAAAGCGCTACCCGCGAAGGCTGGGACAGGCATATGGGCAGCAATTTGCGCGCGCCTTTTGTGCTGAGCCAGTCGATGGCCCAGCAAGGGCTTGGCGCGGATAAAGATGCCTCAGGAGAGCCGTTCGCGACGGGTTTGATCGTGAATATGATTGACCAGCGGGTGCGCAAGCTGACGCCGGAATTCATGACCTATACGCTCGCAAAGATGGGGCTTTGGGCGTTGACGCAAACGGCTTCGCAGGCGCTTGCGCCGTCCATACGGGTGAACGCCATTGGGCCTGGCCCGACCCTTCAGGGCGCGCGCCAGTCGGATAAACACTTTGCCGACCAACGGGCCAGTACTGTGCTGGGGCGGGGTGCCAATCCGGCTGACATCACAGCGGCCTTGGGGTATTTTCTGGATGCACCAGCGGTGACCGGACAACTGCTGTGTGTTGATGGCGGACAGCATCTGGGATGGAAGACACCGGATGTCTTGGGTGTCGAGTGAGACCTATGGTAGTAAGAGTTCTGCACTTGCCGAATACAATGTAACAGATTTGTGTTAAAACTCATTAATTTTCAGCAGCTTGGCGAAGAACAATAAAAAATATCCAAGAAAATCAGCGGTTTGGAATAGTGCCTAAAAATTAGGCAATTCGTTGAAGTCTGCCGAAAACAACGATAAAATCAACCCGCTCCGATGTTACCCTCAGACTTATCCACATGTTTCGTGGACAGGTTAACACTTGTTACCGAAGACGCCATATTGCAGCAGTGCCTGAGAATCAAAGGTTGAAATGACTCAAGAAACGCAGAAACAACCGGTCGGCTATGAGGTAATTCAGAGCTACCTCAAGACCATTGATGCATCTCCGGGCGTGTACCGGATGCTCGATAGCGAAAGCCGAGTTCTTTATGTCGGTAAGGCGCGGAATTTGCGTGCGCGGGTCAGCAGTTACGCGCGGCCAACGGGGCATTCAGCGCGTATTTCGCGGATGATCTCCAACACCGCCTCCATGATGTTTCTGACAACCAAGACAGAGACAGAGGCGCTGCTGCTTGAGCAAAACCTGATCAAACAGCTCAAGCCAAAATTCAACGTGTTGCTGCGCGATGACAAAAGCTTCCCGAACATCGTGGTAACGTCCGAGCATGACTATCCGCAGATCAAAAAGCATAGGGGCGCGAAGAAAGAAAAGGGGACGTATTATGGTCCTTTCGCTAGTGCCGGTGCTGTTAACCGTACACTGAACCAATTGCAGCGTGTTTTTCTGCTGCGTGACTGTTCGAATTCCATGTTCGAGAGCCGTACACGGCCCTGTCTGCAACATCAGATCAAGCGGTGTTCCGCGCCTTGTGTGGGTAAGATCAGCCCCGAAGACTACCGACAGACGGTCAAAGACGCGCAGCGGTTTTTAAGTGGTAAGACCACGGATATTCAGGCGAGGCTAGCGTCAGAGATGGCGCAGGCCTCCGAAGACATGGAATTTGAAAGGGCAGCGGCGCTCCGCGACCGGATCAAAGCGCTGACGCAGGTGCAGACTGCACAGGGTATCAATCCCAAGGGCGTATCAGAGGCCGATATTATCGCGCTGCACATGCAAGACGGGCAGGCCTGTGTGCAGGTGTTTTTCATCCGTGCCAATCAGAACTGGGGCAACCGGGACTACTATCCGCGTGTCGGCGCGGATGTTGACGAGGCCGAGGTGTTGGAAGCCTTTATCGGACAGTTTTATGACACACGCGAGCCGCCGCGGCAGCTCATCTTGAGCAATGAGATCGAAAGCCCTGATCTGATGGCTGATGCGCTGTCGGGAAAGCTTGGCCGCAAGGTAGAGCTGCTGGTCCCTCAGCGTGGTGAGAAGGCAGAACTTGTAGATGGTGCGCTGCGCAACGCACGCGAGTCGCTGGCGCGCAAGATGGCGGAGACGGCAACGCAGACACGGCTGCTACAGGGATTGGCGGATGCCTTTGAGTTGCCGGGGCCGCCCGCGCGTATCGAGGTCTACGACAACTCGCACATCCAGGGCACCAACGCTGTGGGCGCGATGGTTGTGGCCGGACCTGACGGGATGATGAAAAACCAGTACCGCAAATTCAATATACGCGGTGACGATCTGACGCCCGGTGACGATTTCGGCATGATGAAAGAAGTGCTGACCCGTCGTTTCAAGAGACTGATCAAGGAAGACCCCGAGCGTAAGGAGGGCCAGTGGCCTGAACTGTTATTGATTGACGGGGGCGCTGGTCAGGTGAGTGCGGTGGCATCGATCATGCGTGAATACGGTGTGGAAGACATTCCAATGGTTGGTGTGGCCAAAGGTGTGGACCGGGACGCGGGCAAGGAAGAATTTTACCGTGTCGGCAAACGACCTATGGCACTGCGGCACAACGATCCGGTGCTCTATTTTGTGCAGCGGATGCGGGACGAGGCGCACCGGTTTGCAATCGGCACGCACCGTGCGAAGCGGGCCAAGGCAGTCGGGGCCACGCCTTTGGACGATGTGCCCGGCGTTGGCGCGGCCCGCAAGCGGGCGCTTTTGGCGCATTTCGGGTCGGCCAAAGCCGTGGGGCGGGCCAATCTTTCGGATCTCAAAGCGGTGGATGGTGTGTCGGATGCGCTGGCCGAAACGATCTATGCCTACTTTCACGAGCGCGGTTGATACGGGTTGAAATGCGAGCGGAAAACAAGACGTATCCAAGTGGGGTGTTGGTGCTTTCACATGTGCGCAACGCAAGGTAGGGTGCCGGCATGAAGTGGAACCTGCCTAATATTCTGACGCTTTTGCGTCTGCTTGCCGCCCCTTTGGTCGCGGTGATGTTCCTTTATTTTACGCGGCCTTACGCAGATTGGTTTGCGCTGCTGCTGTTCGTATCAGCCGCTGTAACGGATTGGTTTGACGGCTACCTCGCGCGGGCGTGGAAGCAGGAGACCAAGCTGGGTGCGATGCTGGATCCAATTGCTGACAAGGCGATGGTCGTGATTGCATTGATGGTCATTATCGGGTTTTCCAGCTGGTCGCCGTGGCTGGTTTTGCCGGCGACACTGATCCTGTTCCGTGAAGTTTTTGTCTCTGGTCTGCGCGAATTCCTGGGCGATGTGGCGGGGACGCTCAAGGTTACGAAGCTGGCAAAGTGGAAGACAACATTCCAGATGACCGCCATTGCGGTGTTGTTCAGTCAGGGTGTGTTTGAACATTACCTCGGCATGTCGGTCTTTGGGATGGACGAGAGCCTGATCGAAGCCATTCTGAACGGCGAAGAAGACGACGTCTTGGGCCTGCAGTGGAAGTTCGCGGGCATGGAATGGGCGGGCCGCGTCGGTCTGTGGTTGTTGTGGATCGCAGCGGCACTGACGGCGATGACCGGATTCGACTATCTGGTCAAAGCCTTGCCGCATCTTAGGGAGCCGAAGTGATGGATGTACTTTATTTCGCATGGGTACGCGAACGGATCGGATTGCCACGCGAACAGGTCGAGACAGAGGCGTCAACAGTTGCCGATCTGGTTGCCGAACTGCGCGGTCGGGAGGATCGCTATGATCTGGCGTTCTCTGACTTGTCCGCATTGCGTGTGGCGGTGGACCAAAAGTTGGTTGATTTCGACGCCCCGATCGCGGGCGCCCGAGAGGTCGCGTTTTTCCCACCGATGACGGGCGGATAAGCGATGCGAATCTCGGTGCAGGAAGCCCCGTTTGATCTGGGTCGCGAAAGCGCTGCTTTTGCCGCAGGCCACCGCGACATGGGCGCGATAGTTACCTTTACCGGCATCGTTCGCGACCTTCCTGATGATCCGTTGGATGCGATGGAGATCGAGCATTATCCCGGGATGACCGAAGCGGCGTTGACAGAAATTGCAACGCAGGCAATGGCGCGTTTTAGCCTTGGGGATGCGCTGATTATTCACCGCTACGGCCGTTTGACCCCCGGCGAGATGATCATGATGGTGGCGACTGCTGCACCGCACCGCAAAGACGCTTTTGACGGGGCCGAGTTCCTGATGGACTACCTGAAATCCCGGGCACCGTTTTGGAAGCGGGAGATTACGGCGAAAGGCGCGGCTTGGGTTGCGTCAAAAGATGCGGACGAGGACGCGCTAAAGCGCTGGTAGCAGCGGCTGAACTGACGCCTCAGCGCTGTGAAGAGAACACTTCACCCGTAGATTTGTTTTGAGTCTCCAGAAAAACGCGCAGCTCTTCGGCCTCGTGACGTGCATCGCGCAAACCTTCCATGGCAGCACCAAGTTCAGCTTCGGTCTGTGCGAGCTGATTGGTCAGCTCTGCCTCGCGCTGCTGCAGGTAGGTGATTGCCTGATCGCGGGTTTCTTCAGCTTCGTGCAGTTCCTGACTCATCCGGTCAAGCTGTGCTACATCTCCCGCTGCCACGCGTGTAAAGCGGTGCAAAAGCCAGTTGGCGAACCATCCAAGGCAAAAGGCGACAAACAGGATGATGGCTGTGGCGAGGACGAATTCAGTTCTGCTCATCTGATGTGCCTTCTTCGGACGTTTGGTTTTCTGTATCGCCTGATTGAGCCGCAGACTCCAGCGTTGTCTCATCGGGTACCGCGACGGTATCAGGGCGCAGCAGACGGAATTCGATGCGGCGGTTGGCTTCGCGGCCCGCTTCTGTGCCATTGTCCGCAATCGGGTTTTCTTCGCCATACCCTTTGGCAGTGTAGGTGCCGGTCAGCACACGACGAGCACGCAGTTCGTTCAAAACTGACTCCGCGCGACTTTGGCTGAGAGCGAGGTTCATTGTCTCGCGGCCCTGACTGTCGGTATAACCCTGAATTTCCAACGGCAGATCACCACAGCGTTTCAGGATGTCGGCGATTTCATCCATGATCGAAAGGGCGGAGGAATCAATCGTGGCGGAGCCGGGTTCGAAGTTAATCTTGCCTGTTTTCAATATCTCGCCGATTTGCGCTTCACATTCGCTTGGGGAGGGCAGGCCCAGAACGGGATCGAGCTTTTCCTGATAATTCACGGAGATATCGTAGTCCGCGCCTTCACCCAGTTTTCCAGCAAGGAGAGAGGCGATTTCGGTGCTGGCATCAGGGTTGCCAGTATTGCCTGTCACAGACAGCGCGTTGGGCGTGACAGTGACAGAGCCGTTGCTAAGGGCCGCCAGTGCTTCCAGTCCGGTCAGCACCCGTGGAGCCCAGTCGGCTGGCAAGTTTTCGGCCACTCTTGTCGCTGTATAAACCCGGTCGGACCCGAATCGCGCCTTGGCATAGCTGTCTGCAAGTTCGCGCAGGGCAGCATCATTTACACGTCCGCGCAGTTGCACCTGACCTTCGGGGCTAAGTGTTACGGTGAACTCTGGTGGTCCTTCGTTCGGGTCTTGCACCTTGGGCAATTGCGAGCGCAGCGCGAAGACGGGCGGCAGGCTGTTTTCAAGCTCTCCGACCACGCGGTCGAATGTGGCCTGACTGCTGCCCGGCAGGGCAATCAGATTGATGTCGGCATCGGCGAATGTGACTGATCCGCCGCCCAGACGTTCGACCGCGCTGATGGCCTGTTCTACCGCAGTCGACCATGTCGGGCTTGGCACACCCATGCCCACAGTGCAGCGTGGCGTATCGGTCACGCCCGCACGCGTGGCGGCTGCGACGATGCGGGCACGTGCCGCGTCGGTATCGGCAGAGCAGGCGTCAAAGTGCGCACCGTCTTCATCCAGCTCAAAACGCAGTGTAAAGGGCGTAATCACAGGGCGTGGTGCTGCGATGTCGATAACCAGCTCGACGCTTGGCGGGACACGCCGCTTGAGGACCCGCTCCATTTCCGCTCTGGCTTCGACACTGTCGGCGATCGCGGTAATCGATACACGGCCCGCCGCGATAGATGCTTTTGCGCGCGGCAGCTGTGCGATGGCACTGGTCGCATAGGCCAAGGCATCTTCCCACCCTTCAGGCGCGGGATAATCGGCCTGCTCCAGCAGGTCAGCGACGTTTGCTTCACCTGCCATATTGGCAAATTTCTTGATCGTGCTTTCGCGATCAGTGCTGGCAGGGATAAGGCCGATGATTGAAATGCCACTGTCATTGCGCAGCACTTCGGCAGAGAAACGGGGAGGCGCGATGGCGGCCTGCGCTTCAACTTCCATCAGGTCGATCACGCGGGCGGCATCAACGATAGAACCTGCTGTAGTCAGTGCTTTGTAGCGGACCGCTTCGGTCGGGGCGACGCCGGCCAAGGTCACTTGCAACCCGTCTGCTTCTACTTCGGCCCAGGTCATTCCTTCGCCATCAAGCGCATCGCGCACGCCGATTTCGGAGCTTTCCTCAATCAGCTTCACGCTGAAATTCGCCGCAACCAGAGACACGACAGCAGCCGCGAAGAAGGTCATTGCGATGATCAGCAGTGAAGAAAGGCGCATAAGTCAGGGTTCTGCTTTGTTGAACTTGGTCTTTGATACGCGTGCAGGCTGGGAGGTGCAATCACGCCAGCAGGGCTGCGGCGAAAAAGAACAGCGGGATCATGCCGGTATCTCGGTTGGCACGAAACAGCTGAAGCATTTTCGAGGGATTGTTGATGTCCAGGCCGCGCAATTGCCACGCCATATGCCAACCCATCGCCCAAGGTCCCGCCAGCGCGATTACCAGCGCCAGAATGGTTGCATTCGGCATCGCGCTAAAGACAACGGCCAGCCCCATCAGACCGACAGTCGCCATCAAAAAGCGGCGCAACCATTGCGGTGATGTGTCACCGAACAGCCGCGCGGTAGACTTTACACCGATCAGCGCGTCATCCTCTGTGTCCTGATGTGCATAAATCGTATCGTAAAAAAGGGTCCAGGCGATGCCGGCACCATATAAGAGGATCGCAGGGGAATTCAGCACTCCTGCATGGGCTGTCCAGACCAGCAATGCGCCCCAGTTGAACGCGAGCCCCAGAAATACTTGCGGCCACCATGTAAATCGTTTGGCGTAAGGATAGACTGCGACCAGCAGCAACGACAGAAATCCCAGACCGATGGCAGCACGATTGAAGGTGAACAGGATAAGTGCGGCGAGCAGGGCCTGAATCACCATCCATGCTATCGCGGCCTCAACCGTGACCTGACCGGAGGGGATGGGGCGCGACCGCGTGCGGGCGACTTGCGCATCAATATCGCGGTCGGTGATATCGTTCCAAGTGCAGCCTGCACCACGCATCAGGAAGGCGCCGATGCCGGTACCGATCAGAATCCAAAGATCGAACCAGCGCGGACTTTGATCGTAGAGGATTGCCAGCGCCAGACCCCACCAGCAGGGCAACAGCAGCAACCATGTGCCAATCGGCCGGTCAGCGCGGGACAGGCGCAGATAGGGGCGCGCAAAAGCCGGTGCATATCGGTCAACCCAGTTGTCGCCGGCCGCATCTGCGACAGGTGCATCTGGTGAAGGCGGCGCGTCTTGCATATATCGGTCTCATGAATGCGAAAATAAGACTGTATGTAGATCACCCTTTAGGGGAGGAGCAATCGGTTCCTTTAGATAAAGGACAGGCGCATTACCTTTTCGGGGTGATGCGGCAGGCGGTGGGCGGCATGGTGGCGCTGTTTAACGGGCGCGATGGCGAATGGCAGGCCGAGATTGTCGAAGCGGGCAAACGCGGTGGAACGCTGCGCTGTGTCAATCAAAGCGCTCTGCTGCAGATGCCGCCGGACCTGTGGCTGATCTTTGCCCCGATCAAAAAGGCGCGCACCGATTTTATCGTCGAGAAAGCTACCGAAATGGGAGCTGCGCGGATTTTACCTGTGATGACAGAGTACACCAATGCGGGCCGTGTGCAGGTAGACCGGTTGCAGGCCCATGCGGTTGAGGCGGCAGAGCAATGCGGCGGGACATATGTGCCCCGCGTGGAGGCTCCGGTAAAATTCCGTGTTTTGATGGACCAATGGGCACCCGAGCGCCGGATCATGTTTTGCGACGAGGCGCTTGCAGGCGCGTCAGGTCGTTTGCCCGAGGTGCGCGGCCCTTGGGCAATCCTGATCGGACCGGAAGGCGGGTTTTCAGACGCGGAACGCACGCGATTGCACAAGGCTGACTATGCGGATGCAGTCACACTTGGCCCACGCATTTTGCGCGCCGATACGGCGGCCGTCGCTGCAATGACCCTGTGGCAGCAGTCGTTGGGGGATTGGGCGTGACCGGTTTGGCGATGATGCGCTGCGCTTTGCACGAGTTCGAGGTAAATGAAGCGGGAGGCGTTGCAGCATGACTTTCTTTCGTCCAGAGGCGCGGGCGGCGCTATGGCGCTGGCGCGAAATGATCGCCGGCCTTTGCTGCGCTGCGATTGGCATCTGGCTGGTGTTGGGTCCGGGTTTTCTGCTGGCTGTTTTGGGCTACGCTATGTTGGGCGTCGGTGGCGTTCTGGCGTGGCTTGGCTATCAGCGCGGACGGTTCCGCAGCCCCGATGGTGGTGCTGGTGCGGTTCAGGTAGACGAAGGGCAGGTGACGTATTACGGGCCGCTGACCGGCGGCAGTGTCGATCTACGCGAAATGGACAGTCTGACGCTGGAAGGGTCAATGTTTCCAGCACATTGGCGGCTGGCGCAACGTGGGCAGACCCCACTGCTGATCCCTGTGAACGCGGCGGGTGCGGATGCGCTCTTTGATGCCTTCGCCACGCTGCCGGGCCTAAGAACAGAGCGAATGCTTGCGACGCTAAAGGCCGATCCGCATCAAGCGGTTGTGATCTGGCAGCGGCCTGACGCAGCACCTCAGGGTGCCTTGTTGCATTGACACCCTTGTCAAATCCGCCCATCCCTTCATCTTTATGCTAATCCAAACCGGAGACCAAAGCGATGTCCATTCCCCAATCCGGCGGTGGCCCAATTGAGCGCCACGAACAACTCGCGGAGTATCTGGCGGATGGGTGTAAACCCAAATCCGAATGGCGGATCGGGACGGAGCACGAGAAGTTCGGGTATTGCAAAGACACGTTGAAACCGCTGCCTTATGAGGGTGAACGCTCCATTCGCGTTATGCTGGAAGGGTTGCGCGACAAGCACAACTGGGCACCCGTCGAAGAAGGCGGCAAACTGATCGGTCTGGAGAAAGACGGAGCAAACGTATCGCTGGAACCCGGCGGACAACTTGAGCTTTCCGGTGCGCCGGTTGAGACGATCCACGAGACGTGTGACGAGGTAAACACCCACCTGCGCGAAGTGCAGGAAGTTGCAGACGAGATAGGTGTGGGATGGATTGGTCTGGGTGCCGCACCTGTCTGGACACACGAGCAGATGGATTTGATGCCCAAGGGGCGTTACAAATTGATGAACGATTATATGGGGCGCGTTGGCTCTATGGGTCGTGTGATGATGCGGCGGACCTGCACGGTTCAGGTCAATCTCGACTTCGGATCAGAGGCGGACATGGTGCAGAAAATGCGCGTCGCCGTGGCGTTGCAGCCTGTGGCTACAGCGCTTTTTGCAAACTCGCCCTTCTTTGAGGGAAAGCCCAACAGCTATAAATCCCTGCGGTCCATGGTCTGGCGCAATCTGGATGCGGCACGCACAGGCACTTTGCCTTTCATTTTCGAAGACGGGTTCGGATTTGAACGCTGGGTGGAATACGCGCTCGATGTGCCGATGTATTTTGTGTACCGCGATGGCAAATATGTAGACGCACTGGGCATGTCATTCCGAGATTTCCTGGAAGGCAAGTTGCCCGCGCTGCCCGGAGAGACGCCGACCCTGAGCGATTGGGCGGATCATCTGACGACCGCATTCCCTGAGGCACGCATGAAGAAATTCATTGAGATGCGCGGTGCGGATGGTGGACCGTGGCGCAGGTTGTGCGCCTTGCCTGCTTTCTGGGTCGGGTTGATGTATGATCAGACAGCGTTGGACGGTGCGTGGGATCTGGTCAAAGACTGGACACCGGCACAGCACGACGCCTTACGCGTAGCTGCATCTGTTGACGGATTGCAGGCCAAAGTCTCGGGCATCAACATGCACGACATTGCCCGCGAGGCGGTTGCGCTGTCCGAAGCAGGCTTGAAGGCACGCGGCAAGGTCGGTGCGGGTGGTATGGTTCCTGATGAAACCCATTTCCTGAACGCGCTGAAAGAAAGCATCGAGACAGGTAAGGTTCCCGCAGATGAGATGCTGGAAGACTACCACGGCAAGTGGAACGGCGATCTTTCGAAGATTTACGCTGACTACAGCTATTGAGTTGATGCGTTTAATCTGGGCGACAGGTTGAACGCCCAGATTAAACGCTCAAGTCGTATTATTCCTGAAGACCCAGAACCCGGCTGCGGTAGAGCGCTTTGACTTCGGCGGCACCTTTTTCGCGCTTTGCTGCTTTTTCCTCGTCCGTTTCTTCGAACAGGCAGGCATAACCCGCCATGGGATTGTGTTTGCCGTCTGTCTTTTTCTTCCACTGAAGTTCTGCAATTTTCGCCGGTCCGTAGATGTTATCGAACGGGACGCTGGGCAGGGCATTCATCAGACTGTGCAACAGGCCTGTCACAATCGGTGTGGCGACCAAAGCGAATGAGATAAAGAGCACGCCAACGGTATGACCTGATTCCCCCTCAAGCCCGGTGCTGACGTTGGACGCATTGCGGCGGATATCGACGGCACCGTTATGCGCCATAATCTCGGCGAGCAGACCCCAGACAGTATCGGTTCCAGCGGCCTCGAAAGCGAGCGAGATGGCGAACATCTCTTCCCAGAACGTTTGCGGCGCTCCGAAAAACAGGACAACCGGATAGATGATGTTGGCGGGATCATTCGGTTGGTTTGCCACGCCAGTAAGACTTGAGTTCATCATTCCGCCCGCGAGGCCGGAAAACAGAACGATAGTGGACATGATTGCGATGGCGGGCAGGATTACCCAGAAACCAGACCGGTTTCGGTCATGCAGGCGGCGCATGTTCAGCGACAGGCGCGGTATTAGCGTCAGCATAAAAATAACGATCGAATCGTAGTAGAGCGGGTTCATGGGCGGAATTTCCCGCGCCAGCAGGAAGCGGTGTACTTCGGCGATGTCGCCCATCAATACATAGCAGATGATGGCCCAGATCAATGCGATGACTGCCCAGTATTCGCCAGGCGTTGCCCTGCCGCCAAAGTTGAACGCTTTGAAGGCGAAGTTCTCAAATATAGAAAGGAATTCCCTCATCGCGCGTCCCTCTTGCTGGATTACCAGCCTTTAAGTTGCAGCCCAAATGGGCGAGATTGAGGCAGGTTTCTATCCTTTTGAAGAACACGGTGGTCTAGGTCATACGCCTATGGATATGGTTCGGAGTTGGGTTCCAACGCGCGGACAAAGGTGATGACCTTTTCTGCCGGCATTTCACAGGGAAACAGCTTTGGACCGCTCGAAAGTGCGTACAGGTTGAGGCTGATATAGTCTTTGCCGCCCAGTTCTTCGGCCACCAGTTTCACCGCGCGTCCCTTACTGAAAAGACTGCGCGTGACGACGTACTTTCTGCCAAAAGCCTGACCTGTGAACGTTCCAAGCGGGAGGGCCGCGATCCTGTGCGCCAGATCCGGCGGGGGTGTCACCCCTTTTGGCCGATCTTGGGCTCAGTACCTGCCTTGATGCGTATGATATTCGCGCGGTGGCGCAGATAAAGGAGCAAAGTCAATGCGATACCAAGGATCAGCATGTAGCCATAGCCGGTGATGACCAAAAGGAAGGTCGAGGCGGAAGCCGCGGCAAGTGCACCCATTGAGGAAACGCGCGTTGCTGCAACAGCGACCAGCCAGATCAGGCAGCATCCGATGCCCGCAGGCCAGGCCAGTGCCAGCATAATGCCCAGAAAGGTAGCCACGCCTTTGCCCCCATCAAAGCGTAGCCAGACGGGAAAGCAGTGTCCGATCATCGCGGCAAGGGCTGTAAGCTGCACAGCATCCTCAGCGGCCATTGCCCTTGCGATCAGCACCGCAACCGCGCCTTTGCCCGCATCAAGCAGCAACGTTAGTGCTGCGGCTTTCTTGCTTCCGGTGCGCAGAACATTGGTGGCACCGATGTTGCCTGACCCGATATCGCGCAGGTTGCCAAGCCCCATGAAACGCGCGGTCAACATGCCATAGGGGACCGACCCCATGAGGTAGCCAAACAGCGCCCAGAGGATTAGCATCACAGGAGAAGTATCAATGGGGGGCATCAGGTCGCCTCAAATACGCAGGTTCCGGAAACGAAGGTTTTCAGCACCTTACCCTGCATCCGCATCCCGTCAAACGGCGTGTTACGCGATTTCGATGAGAGTTTGGACCGGTCCATCACAAAGGGCGCATGCGCGTCGAACAGAACCAGATCAGCAGGGGCACCCGGCGCAAGGCGCCCACCGGGCAGACCAAGACGCTGCGCAGGGTTCAGAGACATTGCCCGCCACAGCACCGGCAGGTCAATCAGTTCGGCGTGGAACAGGCGCAGAGCGGCAGGCAGAAAGGTCTCAAGTGCGACGGCACCTGATGCCGCTTCCTCAAATGGCAGGCGTTTTGATTCTTCGTCCTGCGGGGTGTGCATGGAGCAGACAATATCGATCAAACCACTTGCGACTGCGTCGACCACGGCAAGGCGGTCTTCTTCGTCACGCAAAGGCGGTTTGAGCTTGAAGAACGTGCGGTAGTCGGCCACATCCAATGCGTTCAGCGTCAGATGATGAATGCCAACACCGGCAGTGATGTCCAGACCGTTTGCCTTGGCGCGCGCGAGCGGCGGCAGGGCGCGTGCGGTTGTAATCTGGTCCGCGTGATATTTGGCACCGGTCATTTCGATCAGCGCGATATCGCGGTCCAATCCCATACGCTCGGCCATCGGCGACACAGCAGGCAATCCGCGTAAGGAAGCAAATTTGCCGGATGTCACTGCAGCACCGGAACTGAGATTGGGTTCTTGCGGATGAGCGATGACCAGAGCGCCCAAACCACGCGCATAGGTCAGCGCACGGGCAAATACCTTGGTATCGGCAATCACGTGGTCGCAATCGGTAAAGGCTGCGGCCCCTGCGTCCATCAGGAAACCGATCTCGGTCATTTCGCGCCCTTCGCGGGATTTGGTGAGTGCGGCCATCGGTACGACGTTGACAGGTGCGGCTTCGTTGGCGCGGCGAGTGACAAATTCCAACACTTCGGGGCTGTCAATCGCCGGATTGGTGTCGGGGCGCGTGATCATCGTGGTGACGCCGCCCGCCGCAGCCGCCAGACCGGCAGAGCGGTAGCTTTCTTTGTGACGCTCGCCTGGTTCGCAGACTTTGACGCCCAGATCGACAATACCGGGGGCAAGAAACTTGCCCGCGCAATCAACGACTTCGGCATCTGCCGGCAAGGGGGCCATGTCCGTACTGATCTGGGCAATCTTACCATCGGTGACGGTCAGCGTGCCCTCGGTGATGCGCCCTTCTTCCGGGTTGATCAGCTTGGCATTAATGAAATGCACAGTCATGCGAGGCCTTCGGTCTGGTACAGCTTTGCGCGTTCTTGCCCGAAATACTGGCGCAAACCAAGGGCCAAGTTATGCGCTACCTCGGTCTGGGCCACGTGCTGCTGCAATCTGGTCTGCTGTGGCTTTGGGGAAGGGCAGGTAGCGGATCGCCATCTGCTGGCCGGAGCGCAGTTTAACGATAACGCGGCTTCCGAACTGGGTTTTGACATCGACAATCTCTGAAAGTGGCACTTGTGCGATGCCGTCAGGCCCTTCGTGGATCAGGTATCCTTCGCTCATTTGCCAGCGGTCGCTGCGGGCGCTGCGCCAGCGAAAGGCATCTTCGAGGACGAAGCCTGCGGTGAGGGTCAGCGCGACCAGAAATACCCAGGACACCGGCAAGGCGAAGGCGTAGCAGAAGATCAAGCCGACGATGGCCAGTGCCACAAAGGTTGCGCCGCCGGTGATCGCGACACGCCGTAGAAAAACCGCACGTGAGGGGCCCCAGCTAATATCGGGCGCAGTCAGGCGATCCATATCATCACGCCCACAATACCGAATGCCACGATCAGGGCGATCATGGCTATCCGGCCGGACATTTTCGGATCTGGTTTCGGCTCTTGCATGTAGAGGTCCTTTTGGAAAGCTGTCGGGCAAGGGGCGGGTCAGAGCAGGATGGCCCCGAGAATAATGACGCAAAGGGCGATAATCGCCCAAACGACCCATGACGCACCGCGTTTGCGTTCGGGCTCGGGTGGTGTTCCCGGGGTGCCGGTGTAGGGTTGTGCAGCCTCTGCCGTCAGCGCGATCTCTTCATTCTCGGGATTTGTTTGCGCATAGGTGCCGATCAGCGTGAGGGCCGTATCCGTGTTGAGCGTGACAGCCTTGCCCGACGCGGCGAGCGAATGGACAAGCATCACCCAACCATCGAGAGCAGCCAGTTTTGGTGCGTCGCGGGTGATGTCTTCTTCGCGGGCATCGATGCCTTCCCGAAGGTATCCGGTCAGACCCAACTCTCCCAGATCGGATACGGGAAACACTTCGATGCCTTTGGGGTTCAGGTCTTTGCTGCCGAGCAGAGCCACTTGTGCCGAAGGGTCGCCGCGCAGATCGCGGGCGGCATTGCCGGACATTGAAAGGGAGAATACCCGCGTGGTGCCCTGTTCCAGTGCGGGGATGACGATCTTGCTCATTCGTGGAGCCTCCTTAAACCGGTTGCAGGACGCGGGCACGCAGGTTGCGGGCGAGAAGGTCCATCGCAGCCATGCGCACGGCGACACCCATCTCGACCTGATCCTGAATGACACTGCGATTGATGTCATCCGCCAAGGTGCCGTCAATCTCTACTCCGCGGTTCATTGGGCCGGGATGCATGACAATAGCGTCGGGTTTTGCATGGGCAAGTTTGTCGGCGTCCAGGCCATAGCGGTGGTAATATTCGCGCTCTGACGGGATGAAACCGCCATCCATCCGCTCTTTTTGCAGGCGGAGCATCATGACGACATCGACGTCCCGAAGCCCTTCTTCCATGTTATCGAAGACTTCTACTCCGAAATCACCGATGCCCGCAGGCATCAGGGTGGGCGGAGCGATCAGGCGGATGCGGTTTTCCATCTTGCCCAGCAACATGATGTTGGAGCGTGCGACACGGCTGTGCGCGATATCACCACAGATGGCCACGGATAGTCTGTGCAAACGTCCCTTCGCCCGCCGGATCGTCAGCGCGTCGAGCAGCGCCTGTGTCGGGTGCTCATGACGTCCGTCGCCAGCGTTCAGCACAGCGCAGTTCACTTTTTGCGCCAGCAAGTCCACCGCGCCTGACTGCGGATGGCGCACAACCAGCAGATCGGGGTGCATCGCGTTCAGTGTCATGGCAGTGTCAATCAGCGTCTCACCCTTTTTGATCGAGGACGCCTGCATCGCCATGTTCATCACATCGGCTCCCAGCCGCTTGCCCGCAATCTCAAAGCTGGCTTGTGTGCGGGTCGAGTTTTCAAAGAACATGTTGATCTGTGTGAGGCCCGCCAAGGCATCCGCGTGTTTGTCAGCCTGCCGGTTCAGATCGGCGAAGGTATCTGCCAGATCTAGGATCGCAGTGATGTCCGCTTGCGACAGATTTTCGATGCCAAGCAGGTGACGATGGGAAAAAGACATGGGGCAACAGACCTCGACAAGTTCCACTCCTTATAGAAGGCGGTAGCGCTGCGCGACAAGGGACTGCGCGGAATTCGCCATTCGCGCGATGAGTGTTTTTCATCGGCCGCGCCGCACTATAGTCTGACCTCATGGAATCAGCGGAATTTTATCATCATCTGGCGTTGCTTGATTGGCAGGTCGAACTGGGCGTGACCGAAGCAATAATGGACACGCCTGTGGATCGCTATGCGTTGCCGGATGCGATGGAAAAGCCGTCTGCGGTTTCGGCGGCAAGCCCTTCTGTCATGCCGATAAAGCCTGCGTCGGTTGATCCCGTCGCGGTGGCCACGCAGGCGGCACAAGCGGCTCAGTCATTGGAAGAGCTGCGCGCCGCGATGGAGGCGTTCGAGCATTGCACCTTGAAAAAGGGTGCCCGCAATATGGTTTTCTCGGACGGCGTGGCCGGTGCGCGTGTCATGTTGATCGGAGAAGCACCGGGACGCGACGAGGACCGTGCTGGCAAACCGTTCGTCGGGGCGGCGGGCCAACTGCTGGACAAGATGCTTGGGGCCATCAACATGGGCCGCGACCACGCGCAGGCACCTGTCTATATTACCAATGTGTTGCCATGGCGGCCCCCGCAGAACCGCGATCCGAAACCCGATGAGATTGCGATGATGAAACCCTTTCTGCTGCGACATATCGAACTGGCGTCGCCGGATGTGCTGGTCATCATCGGCAATTGGGCCTGTCAGGCGCTTTTGGGCAAAAAAGGGATCACGCGGTTACGGGGTGAATGGACGCAGGCGGCGAACAAACCTGCATTGCCGATGTTCCATCCTGCCTATCTGCTTCGCTCGCCCGAGTTTAAACGCGAGGCTTGGGCTGATCTGTTAAGCCTTCAGGCGCGGTTGCGCGATGGTTGACCTGTGGACCCTAGCCGCCTTTGTGCCCGCGGCATTGATCATGAACATGACGCCCGGTGCAGACATGCTCTTTTGCATGGGGCAGGGATTGCGGTCGGGACCAAAGGCTGCGGTCATGGCCAGTGCAGGCATCGCGGCAGGCGGGATGGTACAGGTGACATTGGCCGGTCTGGGACTTGGCGCACTTGTGGCAGCGCACCCTTGGGCCTTTGATGTCATCCGCTGGATCGGTGTGGGGTATCTAATCTATCTTGCGTGGCAGGTTCTGCGGCAAAGAGACAATTCTCACACGCAGGCCAAAGGCTTGGGGATATGGCGGGCTTTCGGGACTGGATTCATCGTGAACCTCACAAATCCAAAAATTATACTGTTTGTATTGGCCTTCATTCCGCAGTTTGTCGTGCCTGATGCGGGGTCGGTTCTGGGACAGTTTCTGGTTTTTGGCGCTGTTTTGGGTCTGGGCGGCTTCGTGATCAACGGGGTGATGGGTATATTTGCTGCCCGCATCTCTAACCGGACGGGACGATACAGCAGGCCCTTCGCATGGGTGTCGGCAGGGATTTTTGCAGGGCTTGCAGCCCGTTTGGCGATATTGGAGCGGACATGAGCAAGATTGACGAAACAGCGGAGTTCATTCCGGTGCGCATCGCAGTGCTGACAGTATCGGACACCCGCGATCTGTCGCAGGACCGGTCCGGAGATACGCTTGTCGGGCGGATTGAAGCGGCGGGGCATGTTGTCGCAGAGCGCCACATCATTCCTGACGAACGCGCACAGATTGCCAACCAGCTTCGACTGTGGTGCGAAGATGATAAAATTGATGTCGTTATCTCGACCGGCGGTACGGGTCTGACCGGACGGGATGTCACCGTTGAGGCACACCGCGATGTCTACGAGAAGGAAATAGACGCCTTCGGAACGGTCTTTACCATCGTCTCTATGCAGAAAATCGGCACATCTGCAGTTCAAAGCCGTGCGACGGGCGGTGTTGCGAACGGCACGTATCTGTTCGCGTTGCCAGGATCACCTGGGGCTTGCAAAGACGCTTGGGATGAAATTTTGGTCAAGCAGCTCGATTACAGGCATCGGCCCTGCAATTTCGTTGAAATCATGCCGCGACTGGATGAACACCTGCGTCGTAAATAAAAATTCATTTCCGCGCGACGGAAATCTCTGTCATGCCCGTTATATCATGATGACTTGGCGTTTTGCGCCAGCAGATTATATTTTTGACAAGTTGTACTTGTGGAGCATTTCTGGATGCGGTTCTTACGACAAAGCATGATCGGGCTGTTTCTGGCGTCCATTACACTGGGGCTTCTGGTTTTTGCGGTCACCCTTGTCGGAGGCGCTTTGCAAGAGCGTATGGCCGAGACGTCCAAGGCACCGCCCGCGCGCGAACGTGTATTTTCAGTGAATGTGGTTACGGCACAGCCGCAGGATGTTGTGCCCGTATTGGAAACCTTTGGCGAAGTTCAAAGCAGACGTTTGCTTGAGCTTCGTGCGGCAGTAGCAGGGCGTGTTGTCGAGCTTGCCGACGGGTTCGAGGATGGAGGCGAGATCAAGGCCGGGCAGGTCTTGGTTCAACTTGATCCGGCGGATGCGCAAGCGGCCGTTGAACGGGCGGACAGTGATGTTGCGGATGCTCTGGCTGAAGGGCGCGATGCGACCCGCTCGCTTGAGCTGGCATTGGCAGAACTGGCCGCGACCGAGGATCAGGCGGCGCTGCGCGAGCGTGCATTTGAACGCCAGCAGGATCTGGCGGATCGTGGCGTTGGCACGGCTACAACTGTAGAGACCGCCGAACTTGCTGCGTCTGCGGCGCGGCAGGCCGTTGTCTCCCGCAGGCAGGCTGTGGCGCAGGCCGAAGCGCGTCTCGATCAGACAACAACGGGCCTCGCGCGGGCGCGGCTTGCGCTGGCTGAAGCAGAACGGCGGCTGGAGGATACGACACTGACCGCCCCTTTCGACGGTACGCTGTCTTCGACGAGCGTCGTTGTGGGGCGTCTGGTGCTGACCAATGAACAGCTGGCAGAATTGATTGATCCTCGGGACCTCGAAGTGTCGTTCAGATTGTCGACAGCGCAATATGCGCGATTGCTGGACGAAAATGGCCAGATTTTGGGTGCAGATGTGACCGCCAGACTTGATGTGGCGGGGGTTGATCTGGAAGCGCAGGGCAGGATCAGCCGCGCCAGTGCAGGCGCAGGTGAAGGCGCTACAGGCCGTCTTGTGTTTGCTGCGCTGCGCGATGCCAAAGGTTTCAAGACCGGCGATTTCGTCACTGTTCGCGTGCAAGAGCCCGAGCTGAAAGGTGTTGTTCGTCTGCCTGCATCAGCGGTGGATGCAAACAACGAGGTACTGGTTCTGGGAGAAGAGAACCGTCTTGAAGCAGTAGAGGTTTCCCTGTTGCGCCGACAGGGTGACGAGGTGTTGGTGCGCGGCCCGATTCTGGAACGCAAGGTTGTTGAGGCGCGGTCCCCGCTTTTGGGGGCGGGAATTTCTGTCAAACCGATCGAGCGTGATGCGCAGGTTTCAAACGAACCCGAGATGCTTGAGTTGACAGAAGAGCGCCGCGCGCGGCTCGTCGCATTCGTGGAAGGCAATACCCGCATGCCCGAGGAAGCCAAGGCACGCACGCTTGCGCGTCTGGCCGAACCTCAGGTCCCTGCCCAAATGGTGGCGCGGATTGAAAGCCGGATGGGAGGCTAGAGCGTGGCACGATCCATTTCGGGTAAAGCAGGCGGCGTCCTTTCGTACTTTGTCCGGCACCGGACGGCAGCAAACCTGCTTTTGCTGATCCTTCTGGTGGCGGGCGCGGTGGCAACCCCCAACATGCGTGCGCAGTTCTTTCCCGATGTGATTGTCGACAACGTGACCGTCTCTACCGTTTGGACAGGGGCAGGGGCCGAAGACGTTGATGCGGCGATTGTTCAGGTGCTTGAGCCTGCTTTGCTTGCATTGGAAGGTGTCGAGGGATCAAACAGCACCTCGCGCGAAGGAAGCGGCACGGTGGTGCTGGATTTCGAGCCGGGTTGGGACATGGCCCGCGCTGCTGCGGATGTTCAGACCGCCGTTGATGCCATCACCACGTTACCGTCTGAGGCAGAAGAACCCTTTGTAAGACGCGGCGCTTGGCGGGACCGCGTGACAGACGTCGTCATCACAGGTCCGCTTGACCCCGGCCAACTGGGGCGGTTCGCCGATGAATTTGTAACGCGCCTGTTTGCTGCCGGCGTCACGCGGACCACGATCGAGGGTGTCGCGGCACCGCAGACCATGGTGTCCGTTCCGTCCTCGCAGCTGATTGCCTATGATGTCACCATGGCCGATATCGCGGCCGCCATCGCAGCAGAAGTCGATGCCGATCCGGCAGGGGATGTGACCGGTGCAAACGCAAGAGTGCGCACTGGGACTGCCAAGCGGACGGCGCGTCAGATTGCAGATATTGTGCTGCGCTCGAACCCCGATGGATCAAAGCTTACCATCGGTGATGTCGCTACCGTGCGATCAGAGGGTATAGACCGCGAACGCCAGTATTTCGTCGGGGCTGATCCGGCAATTTCGGTACGGGTTGACCGCTCTGATCGGGGTGATGCGATTGCGATCCAGGAAAGAGTTGAGGACGTAACAGCGGAGCTTCAGGCGAGCCTGCCATCAACTGTCACGATGGAGCTGATCCGTACCCGTTCCGAAGCCATCACAGGGCGGCTTAATCTGCTGATCGACAATGGTCTGATGGGCCTGGGGCTTGTTGTAGCACTTCTGTTTCTCTTTTTGAATGCGCGCACGGCGTTCTGGGTGGCTGCGGGTATTCCGGTTGCCATGGGTGCTGCGATTGCGCTGATGTATCTGGGCGGGCTGACGATCAACATGATCTCTCTTTTCGGGCTGATCATCACCTTGGGCATTGTCGTGGACGATGCAATTGTGGTGGGTGAGCATACGGATTACCGCTACCGGACGCTGGGAGAGACTCCCATGCAGGCGGCAGAGAACGCAGCGCGGCGAATGTCGATGCCTGTTTTTGCGGCGACCCTAACCACCATCATCGCCTTTTTCGGGCTTGTCGCGGTTGGCGGGCGCTTTGGTGATCTGATCCGCGACATTCCATTTACGGTAATCGCTGTGCTTGCCGCGTCCCTTGTCGAATGCTTCCTTATTCTGCCTAACCACATGGCACATGCGGTAGCTGCTGCGCACAAAGAACACTGGTATGATTTCCCAAGTCGTTCGGTGAACCGTGGGTTTGAGTGGGTGCGAGAGCGTCTGTTCCGCCCCTTGATGGCGGGAGTTATCAAGGCGCGGTATGTCGTGCTTGCCGGCGTTGTGGCTGTCCTTGCCTCGCAAGCGGCGTTGTTCATATCTGGTGACGTCCAGTGGCGGTTCTTTAACGCGCCAGAGCGCGGATCGGTCAGCGGTAATTTCATGATGGTCGAAGGGGCCACGCGCGAAGACACGCTTGCCATGATGCGCGAGATGCAACGTGCGACCGAAGCGCTGGGTGCCGCATATGAAGAACGCTACGGGACCAACCCGCTGGATTATGTCATCGCCCAGACAGGCGGGAATTCCGGGCGTGGTATTGCTGGTGCGGATAACAAGGACAATGATCTTTTGGGCGGCATTTCGATTGAATTGATTGATGCTGATTTGCGCCCGTACTCCAGTTTTGCCTTCATTGCGGAGTTGCAGGAGCAGGTGGTGAACCATCCGCTGGCAGAGGCCGTCAGCTTTCGCGGATGGCGTTCCGGTCCGGGTGGTGATGCACTTGATGTGCAGTTCTACGGTGCCGATACAGACACGCTCAAGGGGGCATCGGAAGATCTGCAAGAGGCGCTGCGCCGTTTCCCAGAAGTCAGCGCGGTGCAGGATAATCTGGCCTATGACAAGGAAGAGCTGATCCTTGATCTGACACCACAGGGACAGGCGCTTGGCTTTACAATTGATATGCTTGGGGTTGCGTTGCGTCACCGTTTGGGCGGGATCGAGGCGGCGACTTATCCTGACGGTCCACGCTCTGCCACCATCCGGGTGGAATTGCCCGAGGGCGAACTCACCGCGGATTTTCTGGATCGCACCCAGATGCGCACACCGGCGGGGCTTTATGTTCCTTTGGCCGATATTGTCAGCGTGGAGCGCAGGACCGGCTTCAGCACGGTGCGCCGCGAGAATGGTATCCGTCTGATATCCGTGACCGGTGACATTTCTGAGGATGACGCCGCCCGCGCCACGGAAATCAACGAGGCCCTCGAAACTGATATTCTGCCGCGTATTGCATCGGAGCGTCAGGTCGAATTCCGGCTGGCGGGGCTAAGCGAACAGGAAGACGAGTTTCTGAGCGACGCTCTGACCGGATTGATCCTATGCCTGACTGGCATCTACTTCGTGCTGGCATGGATATTCGGCAGCTGGACGCGGCCCGGCGTGGTGATGGCAATTATCCCTTTCGGGCTGGTCGGAACGATTTATGGGCACGCGCTTTGGGATGTGCCGCTTAGCATGTTCACGGTTGTCGGTTTGCTGGGCATGACAGGTATTATTATCAACGATTCAATCGTACTGGTGACAACCATCGATGAATACGCCGAGACGCGAGGGCTGTTTCCGTCGATCATTGATGGTGCTGCGGACAGATTGCGGCCTGTAATGTTAACCACGCTCACCACAGTTCTGGGGATGGCACCGCTGCTTTATGAGCAAAGCCAGCAGGCGCAGTTTCTGAAACCGACGATCATCACGCTTGTCTACGGCTTGGGCTTCGGCATGGTTCTGGTTTTGTTGGTGGTCCCGGCTTTGGTCGCAGCGCAGCATGATATCGCCCGCCAGACCGCCGCGATGCGCCGTGGCTTGCGCGCGCCGATATCGGCGCTGCGCTTTGGTATGGCGGGGCTTTGGATCGCGGTTCTGGCGTGGGGCGTGCTGACCCTTGGCTGGGCCGCGCTCTACGGTAACTTGCATCCAATCGTGGCTGGTATTCTGCCAGCGGGCGGGCCCATCACACCTATGTTGGGGGGGCTGTTGGCGTTCATAGCGGGCGCCGCGTTTGTGGCGCTGGCGGGCTATATCATTGCGGGGCTTGCTTTTGCGATGCGCGAAAAGCGGCGGGTTTAACCGGGCTTGCATCCCTGAATGTTAACGGCGTGTTTGCTGCCCAGAACAGTGATCGTGATCTGCGAGCGGTCCAGCGCCAAGGGTTGACCGTCGCTTGTTATCATTTCGCCCACTGCAACAAGCGAGTTACCGCGCCTTGTCGCTTTGGTTTCGCTCATCCAGAGCCCGGCTTGACCAGGTTCTATAACCACGGTTTCTGTCCCGCCTGTGGATGGCAGGGTCAGATGTGCCTCAATCTCTAACCCCTCGTCAGTGGGGCGCAGAGTGCACTTGGATGCCGTAACGCCTGCTTCTTTTGCGCTATACGGGCGTTCAGCCAATGCCGCTGCAATCGCCGGTGTGGGCGTTTGGTTGTTGTCATTGATAACTGCCTTGAGCGTCATACTATGGGGCACGCAGATATCGCTGCAAACCCCCATATCGAGGCGGGCGTTGATGCTGATCGGCGCTCCGGCACTGCGCGGGGCGAACGATAGGGGCAGAACCAGATCACCAGTATATCCGATTGTACGCATGCCTGCCGTCAGAAAGACTTCGGGCGTGGGCCACGTGATCCCGACACCGCGCAAATTATCCGAACCGGACCAGTCAAACTGGGGCGGGATACCGGCATCGCCCGGTGCGCGCCAATATGTCTTCCATCCGGGTGCGAGGCGAAGATGAAGCGCGGCTACCCGTGTGCCGTCTGCTTGTACCCAACCGTGCAGAATTTCGCCCGTGACAGGCGTTTCAAAACTGTCACCTGCCTGAAGCGGCAGAGCAGTCAGCACAGAGAGCGCGAAGGCGGCGAAAGGTGTTTTCATCATCCTTAGATGGGCCATAGGCCGCACGCTGCCAAGTCACATTTCCTTTAGCGATGTTTCGAGGCGCAATGTCACAGTCAACGTCTCGCTCTTGCGTGTGGCCCCTTGGAAAGGCAATCTGCGTCTATGCAAACAAAAGGACGGCAACTTTGATGACCGATGCGCCCCTGTCGCTGACTGGCAAACTGTTGATCGCCATGCCAGGCATGGGGGATCCGCGGTTTGCCCATTCGGTTATTTTCATCATCTCCCATTCGGACGAGGGGACCATGGGTCTGATCGTGAACAAACCTGCTGAAGGGGTCAGTTTGACGGACGTGCTGGATCAGTTGTCGCGTGATGGCACACCGCTGAGCAGGAACCTTGGCGTGCATGTGGGCGGGCCGGTCGAAACCGGTCGCGGCTTTGTGCTGCATTCGGATGAGTACCGTTCGGCATTACACACGCTGTCGGTCGAGGGCGGATTTGCCATGACCGCGACGCTGGATGTGCTGGAAGACATCGCGCAGGGCGAGGGGCCGGAAAAGGCGTTGTTGATGCTGGGCTATGCCGGTTGGGGACCGGGGCAGGTTGAGGCGGAGATCGCAGAGAACGGATGGTTGACCGGGGAAGCGAGCTTAGAGACAGTTTTTGATTTGCCGGATGCAGAGAAATGGGAAGCCGCGTTGCGGTCTCTTGGTATTGATCCGCTGCTTTTGTCTGCAACAGCCGGGCGGGCCTGAAGGCGCACGCTGTCTAGCGCGGCGCGGCAGCACGGCGCAGCCGGTCGTTTATGGCCGACCCCAATCCGTGATCGGGGACCGGCGAGACAGCGATCGGACGTCCAAGCGCATCAAGCCGATGCAGGTATTCAAACAGGTGCGCTGCCGCTTCCTGCAAATCAGCGTCAGGTGACAGGTTCAGGTCACAGGGCACGGCCCCAAATCCCAACATAACCTCGTCATTCAGAGCTTGTGACGCATTCAAGCGGACGCTGGCCCCCGGTGCGTAGTGCGAGGCGAGCTGGCCCGGTGCCGTTACCGCAGCGCTTTGTGGGTCAGACAAGGGCGATCCCAAGACGCTTTCTATGGCCTCGCGTGGTACTCCACCACTGCGCAGCAGGACTGCTGTTGCAGCGCCCGAGATGCCGATAATCGTGCTTTCCACACCCACAGAGCAGGGGCCATCGTCGACCACCGCTTCGATCCGACCCTCAAGCCCTGCTACCACATGATCGGCGCTGGTCGGGCTGATCTTGCCTGACGGGTTCGCCGATGGTGCCGCAACAGGACCGCCAAATGCCTTGAGCAAAGAGCGCGCCGTGGGGTGGGCTGGCACCCGCAATGCAACCGTGTCGAGCCCCGCCGTCACCAGCGAAGATAGTCCATGGTCCTGTTTCAGCGGAAGCACCAAAGTCAGCGGGCCGGGCCAAAAGGCATCTGCCAGTTTCGATGCCAGATTGTTCCAGCGAACATAGTCGAGCGCTTGTGAGACATCGGCGATATGCACGATCAACGGATTGAAGCTTGGCCGTCCTTTGGCCTCATAAATACGTGCCACGGCGGTCCCGTCGCGTGCGTCTGCGCCCAACCCGTAAACGGTCTCGGTCGGGAACGATACCAACGCGCTCTGCGTTAGCAGTTCGGCGGCGCGGGCAAGGCCTTTGGCGTCCGGTGTAAGTCTGAGTGTTCTGGTGTTCATCGGTATTCCGTGACGCCGCGTTTGAGTTGCTTGGGTTCTGCCGGCGTTTCATGATAATGGCCAGCACAGCATGTAACACGGTCGCGTGTGACGCGCCAGATCACCGCCCTATTTCAGGAGAAAACCTATGCCGTATCGTGCCGCCGTAAATGAATTCAGCTTTATCATTGAGGAGCTTCTGGATGCAGAGGCCCTGCGGGAGACGGAGCAATTCGGCGATGCGACTGCAGATTTGACGTCCGCAATTCTGACGGAAGCAGGCAAGCTTTGCGACGAGGTTTTGGCCCCGTTGCAAAGGGCCGGTGATCTGCATCCTGCAAAGCTTGAGAACGGCGTGGTGCGGACCTCTCCGGGATACAAGGAAGGGTTTGCGGCAATGGCCGAAGGCGGCTGGATCGGGATGGCTGCCAGCCCTGATCATGGCGGGATGGGGCTTCCGATGATCCTGACCAGTGCGGTAAACGAAATGATGAGCGGCGCATGCCTGTCATTGCAGCTCGCTCCGCTTATGAGCCAGGGCCAGATCGAAGCGCTGGAGCATCACGCGTCTGATGCGATCAAAGAGCTGTATCTGCCCAAGCTCATTTCGGGCGAATGGACCGGCACGATGAACCTGACAGAGCCGCAGGCCGGTTCGGATGTCGGTGCCCTGAAATCGCAGGCCATCGATAACGGGGATGGTACGTATTCAATCTCCGGTCAGAAAATCTATATCAGCTGGGGCGATCATGATGTTGCCGAGAATATTTGCCATCTGGTGCTGGCGCGTATCCCCGGAGCGCCGGAAGGCACCAAAGGTATCAGTCTGTTTCTTGTGCCGAAGTTTCTTCCGAACGAGGATGGCAGTGTCGGGGCGCGCAATGGTGTGGCAACCGTAAGTCTTGAGCACAAACTGGGTATCCACGGCTCCCCAACCGCCGTCTTGCAGTACGAGAACGCCAAGGGCTGGATGGTCGGTCCTGAACAGGGCGGTATGGCCGCGATGTTCACAATGATGAACAACGCGCGTCTTGGCGTTGGCGGGCAGGGGATTGGCGTTGCCGAGGCGGCATACCAGCACGCTATGGCCTATGCGTTGGAGCGGCGGCAGGGCAAATCCCTGCACGGCTTTACAATTGCGGCCCATGCCGACGTCCGGCGGATGCTTATGGCGATGAAAGCGGATATTTTTGCGGCGCGGTCCATTGCAATGACCTGTGCCTATGCGATTGATATGGCGAGTGCCACCGGCGATCCGGTCTGGACGTCGCGGGCTGCACTGCTGACACCGATTGCGAAATCATTTGGCACCGATGTGGGTATCAGGGTCGCTGATATGGGCATTCAGGTGCATGGCGGTATGGGTTTCGTCGAAGAAACCGGCGCTGCGCAGTTCTTGCGCGACGTGCGCGTGACGGCAATCTACGAGGGTACCAACGGTATTCAGGCGATGGATCTCGTGGCCCGCAAGATGATGGACGGTGGCGAAATGGCCGGTCGTTTGCTGGACGAGATCGAGGCCAAAGCAGAAGCCGCGCGGGCAGAGATGCCCGAGATTGCCGAAGCTGTGTGGCAGGCAAGCGAAACCTTGAGAGAGACAACAGACTGGCTTGTTGCGCAGGAAGACCTGACCGACCGATTTGCTGGCGCTGTGCCCTACTTGAACGCCTTTGCTCGTGTGTTGGGTGCTTACTTCCATCTGTCCGCTGCGATGGCCGATCGTGGCGGCCCGCGTGAAAAGCTTGCCCGTTTCTATGTAAACCGGTTGTTGCCGGATCACACCGGACTGCTGGAACAGGTGCGGGTCGGACAGCATGATCTTTATGCGATGGATCTAGACGAGTTGTCCGCCTGATGGCCGATGTAGCGCCCGCCGGTCTTCGCTATCCTTGGGATACCCCGCCGGCACATGGCACGGAGGCGATTGAAGTCGCGCCCGGAGTGCTGTGGCTGCGCCTGCCTTTGCCGATGAAGCTGGACCATGTGAATGTCTACGCTCTTGATGAGGGCGATCACTGGACGATCATCGACACAGGCTTTGCTTCTGGCAAAACGAAAGCAATCTGGGCTGAGCTTATCGCCGGACCTTTGGGCGGCAAGCCTGTGGGGCGTGTGGTTGTCACACATCATCATCCCGATCACATCGGGCTGGCCGGTTGGTTCCAGTCAGAGCATGGCGCGGAGTTGGTGACGACACGGACCGCATGGTTGACCGCCCGCATGTTGACGCTGGACGAACAGGAAGTTGCACCGGCTGAAAGTCTCAGCTTTTACCGGCAATCGGGTATGGATGGGGCCATGCTTGAAAAGCGGGCCACGGACCGGCCATTTAACTTTGCCGATATTGTTGCCCCTTTGCCGCTGGGTTTTACCCGCATCAAGCAAGATGACACAATCCAGATGGGGGGACGCACGTGGGAGATCCATATGGGCAACGGTCACGCGCCCGAGCACGCCACCTTCTGGAGCCGTGACGACAATCTGGTGATTGCGGGGGACCAAATCCTGCCGTCGATCAGCCCCAATGTCGGTGTCTACCCGACCGAACCGATGGCCGATCCCATTGGGGAGTGGCTGGAAGCCTGCGAACGGCTGGCACCCTTGGGGCGCGACGATCATCTGGTGCTCGGCGGCCACAAACTGCCTTTTACCGGCCTGCCCAAGCGGATGGAGCAGCTGATCGCCAACCACCACGGCTGTCTTGCCCGTCTGTCCGACTACATTTCAGAGCCGAAGTCGGCGTCTGAATGCTTCGCACCTTTGTTCAAAAGAAAGATAGGTGAGGCGGAATATGGGCTGGCTCTGGTTGAAGCGGTCGCACATTTGAGCCACCTTCACCAAAGCGGGCTTGCCACGCGCCAATTGCGTGAGGCCGATGGCGCCTGGGTCTATCAAAGCAAAGGGTGACAGCAGATGGACGACAAGATCATGACCGCCGCCGAAGCGGTAGAGGCCGACGCCTTGCCGCGCATTTACGAGGCGCATTCCGATCCCGATCAGGAATCAGCTACCAAGATAGAATTGCCGGAATCGCTGTCTGACAAACCGATGGCTGGCAAAAGCCCTGCACAATGGGCCTATGAACGCACCATTTTGTACCTCAAGAACTTCGAAGAGAAACTGGATGCGGAACACGAGGTGGCCATGGGCTTTACCGGTGGTGACGCAGGTGTTCTGCGGATCGAGGGAATGGGGTATTTCGACCCTGACATCGTAACGTTTTACGGCACCGATCCCGCAGGATCACGTACGCAGCTTGTCCAGCACGTGAGCCAGCTGAACGTCATGTTCCGCGCATTGCCGAAGGCGGTCGAAGGCAAAGCGGCCAAGCGCATCGGCTTCCGGCTGGTCCAGCAGCTTGAACAAGAGCAAAAGAAGACCGCGTGATCGTTTCCGATTGGACACTTTGACCGCGTGACAGCCTCTAGCAAATGCGCTAATCACCCCGAAACGACATCGAAAAGGACGATATCATGGCCGATCACGAACATGGCACCATGGACTATAAAGAACAGCAGAAGATGTTTGACGGCTTTGTCAGCTTTGTCACGCGCACGGTCATCGTGATTCTGGTGTTGCTGGTTCTGATGGCGATCTTCATCCGCTAAAGATTGCCAGCTGATACCGGGCTTTCAGCCCGCAAAAGGAATGTCGCCGATGAAACGGGTCTTTGCCATTTTGACGGCGCTCAGCGTGCTAGGGGCCTGTGCTGCAAATACCGGCGGTGACAGCACTGCGCAGGAAATTGCTGCTTCTGCCTATCGCGCAGGTGGGCAACCCAGCCTGACACTTTTCACCATGGTGAATAACCGCACAGGCGAGGGGGGACACTCCGCGCTGATGGTCAATGGATCACAGCGGGTGATTTTTGATCCTGCGGGTTCATTCCGCGATGACCGCGTGGTCGAACGCGCCGACGTTCTTTACGGGATTACGCCGGGCTGGTTGCAGGCTTACAAATCATCTCATGCTCGCGTGACATTCCATGTGGTGTCTCAGGAAATACCGGTGACAGCGGCGCAGGCCGAGCAGGCCTTACGTTTGGTTCAGGGGAACGGTCAGGTGTCAGGCGGATTTTGCGCGAATGCGACGTCTTCGATCCTGACGCGCATCGACGGACTGGGCGGGATCAGCACTACATTCTTCCCTGTCAAACTTATGGAACAACTTGAGCAGCGTCCGGGCGTCCGCACCACCAAGCTTTATGAAGATGACAGCGGTGATCTGATCTCGGCTGTGCGTGCCGCTGCGCTGGCTCAGGCCAACAAGTAAAGCATTCCGTAAAGCGTGGCTGCACCTGCCAGCATGGCGGCAAGCACGTTTTTCGTGAGCAACCCCACGGTCAAAGTCACAACCGCTGCCGACATCCGTGCAGGATCGGGATCACCGCCTGTTGCTGAGGGCCATAGAACCTGCGGTGCTACAAGCGCGGGCAAGACGGCCACAGCCGTGTAGCGCAAGTGGCGCAGCAACCAGTCCGGCATCGCGCGGTCTCCGACCAGACCGGTGAAGACGAAACGCAGGAAAAAGCTGCCGAGCCCCAGCCCAATGATGATGATCCAGAGTGTCGTTGTATCGATCATGGCTTTGCTCCTTCCCGCTGAGTGAGCCAAAGCTCGGTGCGGGCTCCGGCCATCATTCCGGCGATTCCCGCGATGATCAGGCCCAGTGAGTAGGGCACACCGGCGGCCAGCAACGCGACAACCACCGCCACCAGCGCGGCCACCACATGCGCCAGCGTGCGGAACATTGGTGCAATCATCGCCAGAAAGGTAATGGGGATGGCAAAATCCAGCGCCCAACTGTCAGGTACCTGCGCACCAAGCAAAGCCCCCACCAGCGTAAATGCGTACCAAAGAGGAACCACCGGAGTGACCGCCCCGAAGAAATAGGCAACGCGCTGCGGCACCGTCATTTGCGGCTCTTTTTCGAACTTTGCAATCGACACAATGTAGGACTGATCAACGGTGACGTAAGCCATCAATGCCCGTTGCCACAGCTTTGCCGAACCGATGTAGGGCGTCAGCGAAGCAGAATACATGGCCATGCGCAGGTTTACCGCCAGCGCAGAGGCCAGAATAACGACTGTGGGTGCGTTTTCTTGCATCAGTTGCAGGGCGGTAAACTGGGCCGCGCCTGCGATGACCACAACAGAAAAGGCCAGCGTTTCGAACACGCTCAGCCCGGCCTCAACCGCGACAAGCCCGAACAGCAGTGAGAAAGGGATAATGACGAGGATAAACGGCGATCCGTCGGCAAGGCCTTTGAGGTATGCGGATTTTGCGGTGGTGAAGGCCATGAGAAATCCCTAGATTATTTCTCAGTCCTAACGCCAAGTCTCAGGGGATACAAATGGCTCAAGACCCCGATGTGACAGAATATCTGATCGCCCCCGATCCGAAGGCCGCGCGCCTGACGCGGGCGGTTGCCGGAACCGACCAGACAGGCGAGGAAACGACGATCAGCGTGGTCGAAGAACGCCCGCTGACGATCTACCTCAACAGTCAGGAAATCGTGACTGCAATGACGATTGGCGACTATCCTGCCTACCTTGCAATCGGATTTTTGCGCAATCAAGGCATGTTGCGGGACGATGATGATATTACGCGCGTCGATTACGACGAAGAACTTGAGACCGTGGTGGTCCGCACCGCCCGTGCGACAGATTACGAAGACAAAATGCGGCGGAAAACCCGAACCAGCGGTTGCGCGGTGGGAACAGTCTTTGGTGATATGATGGAGGGATTGAGCGACGTCGTACTGGCGGATACCCAAGTACGCGCCTCATGGCTTTATGCGCTGTCGGCTAAAATCAACCGCACGCCGTCACTGTATCTCGAAGCAGGGGCGATCCATGGCACGGTGCTGTGTCAAGGTGATCGTCCGCTGGTCTATATGGAAGACGTGGGCCGTCACAACGCAGTCGATAAGATCGCCGGTTGGATGCTGTCCGAAAAAGCCATAGCGGATGACAAAATTCTCTATACCACGGGGCGGCTTACATCTGAGATGGTGATCAAGACAGCGATGATGGGGATACCCGTCCTTGTTTCCCGGTCGGGCTTCACGGCATGGGGTGTAGAGATCGCGCAGCAAGTCGGTCTTACGTTGATCGGACGCATGAAGGGAAGCCGGTATGTCTGTCTTGCAGGGGAGAACCGATTGATCCGCGATGCTGACCCTGCACAGATAGCGGCCGAGCCGAAACGTGCTGGTCGCAAGGGAGCCGTGTGATGGAACAACCGCTGGGCGTCATATTGGCAGGCGGACAGGCCACCCGCATGGGCGGTGGCGATAAGGGTCTGCTGACCCTTGGCGGGCAACCTTTGCTCCGTCATGTGATCGACCGGTTGGAGCCGCAGACCGCTCAGGTCGCAGTAAACGCCAATGGCGATCCCGCGCGTTTTGCTGCTTATGAATTGCCGGTGCTGCCGGATAGTATCGAAGGTTTTGTCGGCCCATTAGCCGGAGTGCTGGCCGGTCTGGACTGGGCAGCAGAGCAGGGGGCGCAAACTATCGTAACGGCGGCGGCGGACACACCTTTCTTTCCGTGCGATCTGGTTCCGCAGTTGTTACTTGCGAGCGAAGGAATGATCCATCCGCTCGTGCTTGCGGCGACCACTGACACGCGCCGCGGGACTGCACGACATCCGACTTTTGGACTGTGGCCTGTTGCCCTGCGCGACGATCTGCGTGCCGCACTGAACGGCGGGTTGCGCAAGGTGGTCTTATGGACAGAACAGCATGGCGGTCGCGAGGCTGTCTTTCCTGACGAGCATGCGTTCTTCAACGTGAATACCCCGGATGATCTGACGCAGGCCGAGGCAATGCTATGAGGATTTACGGTGTCGTTGGCTGGAAGAATGCGGGGAAAACCGGATTGATGGAACGTCTGGTGACCGAGATCACCAGTCGCGGTTTTTCCGTCTCGACAGTCAAGCATGCGCACCACACATTTGACGTGGACCACGAAGGTAAGGACAGTCACCGCCACCGTGTGGCCGGAGCTTCCGAAGTGCTGCTTGCGTCACGTAATCGGTTTGCGCTGATGCACGAACTGCGGGAAACAGAGGAGCCTTCGCTTACTGAGCTTTTGACCAAGCTCTCTCCGGTAGATCTGGTGTTGATCGAGGGATACAAACGCGATGCGCACTCAAAGATCGAAGCGCATCGAGCGGAAACTGGTAATGAACTGATTGCACCGGATGACCCGACCATCCGCGCGGTCGCAAGCGATGTGCGACTGACGATTGACCGTCCGGTTTTCGACTTGAACAACACCGCACAAATCGCTGATTTCATTCTGTCCGAGGTGGGGTTGTGAAGGGCTTTGACACGATTGTCATGGTCGATTGGTCTAGCGGAAACGATACAGGCCCCACACCTCGAAAAGATGCCATTTGGGCGGGTATAAACCGAGGCGGCACAGCCGAGGACCCGGTCTATTTGCGTAACCGTCAGGAAGCGGAGCGCTGGCTGCCTGATCTGTTTGAAGCGGAGCATAGTGCCGGCCGGCGAGTGCTGGCGGGCTTTGATTTTCCATTCGGGTATCCAAAGGGGTTCGCCAAGGCATTGACCGGATCGGCGGACCCTCTGGGTTTGTGGGACTGGTTCGAGAAGTTCGTGGAAGATACCCCGCGGCAGAACAACCGATTTGATCTGGCCGGACAGATCAATCTGGATATCGGAGATGGGAAGGGACCCTTTTGGTTCAACGGCTTACAGCGCGATATTAATGGATTGTCCCGCACCAAAGACAGCTATGCGAACCCTTTCCCGGAGAAGCGCCAAAGCGAAGCGCAAGCCAAGGGGGCCTTTACTTGCTGGCAAATGGGCGGCGCGGGCGCGGTCGGTGGACAGGTGTTTACTGGGCTGCCGGTTCTGGCGCGGCTGCGCAAACGCTTCGAGGCTACTGTTTGGCCATTTGAACCGCTGGACGGTGATCTTTGTTTCGTCGAAATCTGGCCGTCTCTGACAGTTGGTCCAAATCCTGAAGAAGTGATTAAGGACGCGTGGCAGGTATCTGAAGTTGCTAGACAAATTGCAGCTCTTAAAGTGGAAGAACTTGCTGAAATTCTTGCCGTCGATGCGGCTGAAGAAGGTTGGATTTTCGGATTGGGTCACGAGGCGCGGATCAAGGGTGTGCCACCTTTGCGCAACGATTGTTTTGCCTTGCCGCCAGGTGTGCACTGGACACCAGTCGATGAGGCGCTGGGCATGCTGCAAGAACGGCTGAGCCCAGTCACAACCACCTGTCGCGCAGCACTGAAGGACGCGCTCGGGCGTGTCGCGGCCGAGGATGTTGCCGCGCGCCGTTCCAATCCGCCACTGCCAAATACGGCGGTGGATGGCTACGGATTTGCAGGCGGCCGCCCAGCAGGTCAGCATACCTTGCCCTTGGCGCAGGGGCGTGCGGCAGCGGGTGACGCGCCTGCTGTGCTCCCTGAGGGTCAAGCGATCCGTGTGCTGACGGGTGCTGCTTTGCCTGCGGGCGTCGACACGGTGATCCTGCAAGAGGATGTGATCGTCGAAGCGGGTACTGTCCGTTTTTCCGGCCCTGTCAAAGCTGGAGCGAACACGCGAAAGGCTGGCGAAGACATCACCGAGGGGGAGGTGATCGTGAGCCAAGGCCGCATCATCAGAGCCGCTGATTTGGCGCTGATGGCGGCGACCGGTGTCTCGGAAGTGACCGTGCGTGCGCCGCTTCGTGTCGGTATTTTATCGACGGGCGACGAACTGGTTGAGGCGGGCGAGGTGGCCGCCGATGGTCAGATATTTGATGCAAACCGGCCGATGCTTTTGGGGCTGATGGAACAGCTGGGTCACGAGGCTGTTGATCTGGGCCGTGCGCCGGATAACCGGGACGCACTGCGCGGTATATTGAACAAAGCGTCCGCGCGGGTAGATGTGATCCTGACCAGCGGTGGCGCGTCTGCGGGGGACGAAGATCACGTGTCTGCGCTGCTGAGCGAGGCAGGCGCGATGGATCTGTGGCGCATCGCGGTAAAACCCGGTCGGCCACTGGCCTTGGGAATGTGGGCGGGCACGCCCGTCTTTGGGCTGCCCGGCAATCCGGTGGCGGCGATGGTTTGTACCTTGATCTTTGCCCGTCCTGCGCTTGCCGTGCTGGCCGGTGCGCCTTGGCAGAAGCCGCAGGGTTTCGATGTGCCAGCGGCATTCTCGAAGAGCAAGAAGGCGGGCCGCCGTGAATATCTGCGTGCGCGGATCAGGGACGGGCGTGCAGAGGTTTTTGCGTCAGAAGGATCAGGGCGTATCAGCGGGCTGTCGTGGGCCGAAGGTCTGGTGGAGTTGCCCGAACCCGCGATGCAGATCACCGACGGGGATAGGGTGCGTTTCATCCCTTATGGCAGCTTTGGGATCAAAGCCTAATCAAAGGTGCCCGCACAACGCCCCAGCAGCATGAACGCCCGCGCAGTGCGCGTGTCTGACAGCGAGGAAATCTCTGCGTCATTTGCGCGAGATTCGAATTCTGCGAAGGTCTTGTCGAAGCGGCGCAAGAAGTGGTGTGCCGTGTCGCGAAAGATAGGGTCCTGCTTCATACGTGCGTTGGTCAGGGCGAGGGATGATCTGTCGCGGATGCCGCCCAGAGGGGCGATCGCGCGTCCGCGTGCGCCTTGCGCAAAGTGGCGCCAGATTTCGGGGCGGGCACGGTCAGGGCGCAGATCATCCATGTAGATACCGTCCTGGCTCATCAGTGTCAGAATGTCTTGTGCCGCCTGCACCAGTTGCGAGGTTGAGCGGTCTTTGAGAGCGCGACGCAGCGCTGCAAAGCCTGCTTCGTCTTCTGCAGTTTCAGGGAAATTCAGGGCGCGGATGAAATCATCGTTGGACAAAAGCGGTGCCATATCGATCGCTTGTGTGCCAAGCGCGAGGCTTGCCTGATCGTCGGTGGCCACCTGCGCTACGGGGGCCGCAGCGCGGGCTGGTTCGTCACGGCGTGATTGAAAGGTCGCAAGGGCTGTTTCGGTCTTGCGGGCGGCAGCGGCAATTTCATCCAACTTGCGTGTCACAGATGGCTCAGACCGCAAATGCTGGCTTTGTTGCTGGCTCAGATAGGCTTGACGGATCGCATCGATCGCGGCCTGCAGGCGCTGGCTTTCTTCGCGCATGACGCGGCTCGCCTTTGCGGCGGTGGCCGCAACCCAGATCATGGCCACAGGCATAAAGATCGCCAGCATGGTCATCAGGAAACGCAAGGACTGCGCACCGTCTTCCGAGGTGCCTTCCTCGCGCAGGATCAGAAAGAAAAATGCAGCCCCCAAGAGCCAGACACCGCTAAGCGTCAGGGCGATAATCTCGATCGAGGTGATCGTGTCGGGTTTTGGTTTATCATAGATGCCAAGCGGCGTTGGTCGCGCGGAAATGCCCGTGACCTTGACGGTCGCGACCTGCGGCTTTTCAGCCTGCTGTTCTGGTGTCTGCTCTGTTTCAGTCACGTGCGTGTCCCCGGTCAGGCATAGACGATCTTGAGAACCTCGTAGGATTTGACGCCCCCCGGTGTGCGTACTTCAACGCTGTCGCCTTCTTCCTTGCCGATCAGGGCGCGGGCGATGGGGGATTTGATGTTGAGCAGACCCGCTTCGATCTTGGCCTCGTATTCACCGACGATCTGATAGGTTTTCTCTTCGTCTGTATCTTCGTCCACGAGCGTCACTTTCGCCCCGAACTTGATTGCACCGGACAATTTCGCGGGATCAATCACATCAGCGAGCGAAATTGCGCCCTCCAGTTCCTTGATGCGGCCTTCGATAAAGGACTGCTTTTCTTTGGCGGAGTGGTACTCGGCGTTTTCGGACAGATCGCCATGCTCGCGCGCTTCGGCAATTGCCTTGATAATGGCGGGCCGCTCTTCGGTCTTGAGCTGCTTGAGCTCGGTTTCCAAAGCGGTGTGACCGCCGCGGGTCATCGGGATCTTTTCCATTGCCGTTCGTCCACGTCATGAGGGCCGCACACCGGGTTTGCCATGGTGTGCGGCCGTTTAGGTTAGGTTGGGAATTACCTGAACCAAAGTGGTATGCAAATGCAAGGGCCATTGGTGCCATCGGCGACAGCAGGCCGTCAGCCGTATTGGACGACCTCGTATTCAAGCCCGTCCGCATCGTGGAAGTAGAAACGGCGTCCGGGCTCGTAATCCGCATGATTACCGGTCTCGAACCCTTCGGCTTTGACCGCTGCTTCTGTCGCATCAAGATCCGGAACGACGACCCCAATGTGGTTAAGACAGCCAACCGTCTGATAGCCCGGCCGCGATGTGTCCACGTCCGGCCCCGGCGTATAGAGTGCGATGTAGCTGTCTTTGGAACCGATATGGACCGTAAAACCGCCCGCCATCGCCGCGCCCTGCCAGCGGATGTTCCAACCGAAAAGGCGGGTCATCCATGAGGCAGTGGCGACAGGATCTGTGACGGTGAAGTTCGCATGTTCGAGTGTTCCGGTCATCGTGTTTCTCCTTTTGCTGTTCATCTGTGCCAAACCTGTGTAATTTCTAAACCTAACTTTAGGTCAAGCTATTTGTGAGGGCGCATGGCAATAAATGACGGGCTTTCCATTGGGGCGCTGTCGCGGCGTACGGGGCTGGCGGTTTCGGCGATCCGCTATTACGAGGCTCAGGGACTGATAAAGCCATGGCGCAATGCCGGCGGTCAGCGGCGGTTCGAGCGTGCCGATCTACGCCGGCTGAGTTTTGTGATGATCGCACAGCAGTTCGGTTTCACGCTTCCTGAAATCAGAGCACAGCTTGAACGCCTGCCCGGAGGTCGCACACCGACCAAATCGGATTGGGCAAATATAAGCGAGAGTTTTCGCTCGGCGCTGGATGCTCGGATCAATACGCTTACCAAGCTGCGTGATAATCTGGATGGTTGCATCGGTTGTGGCTGTCTGAGCCTTGATGTCTGTGCGTTGTATAATCCTAAGGATCGCGCTGCAGAGGCCGGGCAGGGACCGCGGTACCTTATGGGCGATACACCTTCCGGTGATCACGGCGCATAAATTGGAACCCCCGCAGCACAGGCGTGTTGGTCCCGTGAAGGAAAGGGAGCCATCGCAATGCCGCACGACGATCATCAGTACCCCGCACCGGGGTTTATCGCGATTCTGTGGTGGCTGGCTATTCTCGGGGCTGTGGGCTTGATCGGCGGGAACATTGCAGGGTCTATCATCGTACCTGGTCACGATTTTATGGCCGACACAGTGAGCGATCTGGCTGCGGGGCGGTACGAAATCATTCAGGACATATCGCTTTATGGGTTTGCGGTCTCGCTTTTTGCCCTCGCCCTAGCTGCGGCGTACATCCATGACGGCAGCGGACGGTGGAGCATTCTTGTCTTTAGTCTCGCGCTGCTGGCGGCGCTGGTAATCATCATTGGAGCCAGAAACGAATATGGTGATAACGACAGTGATGGCGTCGTGATCCATATTTATCTTGTCTACGCGTTGGGTGCGCTGTTTGCTGTGGCATTCGGTATTTCGGCGTTGGAGGGCAACCGCGTGGCACCCTGGTTTGGGACGCTTTCATTGTTCAGCCTGATCATTTGGGCTGTGGGGGCACCGGTGTTTTTCATTATGCCCACTGCTTACGATGGGGTCTGGGAGCGGGGACTGGGCGTAATCACGATAATCTGGACAATTGCCTTTGCTTTAGGCCTGCGACGATATTCTCGGGTCAGGCGTGCTGACACGCGCTGATTTGTCCCAACGTCCCGATTGCCAAGCTGCATTGGGTAGTTTAGCCACACATAACTGATTTTTCGCCTGACGAGGGAGTGGTCCACATGGCTGACGAAACACGCGAAGCAATGGAATATGATGTGGTTATCGTAGGAGCTGGCCCTGCGGGGTTGTCTGCCGCGATCCGTCTCAAACAACTGGATGCAGATTGTAACGTCGTCGTGCTGGAAAAAGGCTCCGAAGTTGGCGCTCATATCCTGTCAGGTGCGGTGCTTGACCCGTCCGGTCTTGACGCACTTATCCCTGATTGGAAGGAAAAAGGTGCGCCGATCACGGTGCCTGTACGCGAGGATAATTTTTACGCCCTTGGCGAAGCAGGTCAGTTGAGAATTCCCAACTTCCCGATGCCCCCGTTGATGAACAACCACGGCAACTACATCGTCTCAATGGGCAATGTTTGCCGGTGGATGGCAGAGCAAGCCGAAGAACTGGGCGTTGAAATCTTCCCCGGGATGGCTTGCTCCGAGATCGTTTATGGCGACAACGGAGAAGTCAAAGGTGTCGTCGCGGGTGAATTCGGCAAGAACCCTGATGGAACGAAGGGCGACGGATATGAGCCGGGCATGGAATTGCACGGCAAATACGTGTTCCTGTCAGAAGGCGTGCGCGGGTCACTGTCCAAGCAGGTGATCGAGAAATACGATCTTGCCAAAGGCAAAGAGCCGCAGAAATTCGGTCTTGGCATGAAAGAGATCTGGGAAGTAGATCCTGCCAAGCACAAGGAAGGCTCCGTTACCCACACGATGGGTTGGCCGCTTGGTACCAAGAACACAGGTGGTACGTTCATTTATCACCTAGATAACAATCAGGTCTACGTCGGTATGATCGTCGATCTGAACTACAAGAACCCACATCTGTTTCCCTACATGGAATTCCAGCGCTTCAAGCACCATCCGATGGTTGCTGACCTGCTTGAGGGTGGCAAGCGCGTCGCTTACGGTGCGCGTGCGGTAACCAAAGGCGGCATCCAGTCCATGCCAAAGGCGGCGTTCCCGGGGGGGGCATTGTTGGGCTGTTCTGTTGGTCTGGTGAACTTGCCGCGGATCAAAGGCAATCACAACGCGATGCACTCCGGCCGACAGGCGGCAGACGCGGCCTATGCGGCGATCCAGGCGGGTCGCGGTGGTGACACCTTGGAAGAATACGATACCGAGTTGCATAAAGGTCCTGTGGGCAGAGACCTCAAGAAAGTGCGCAACGTTGCACCGTTGAATGGCCGATTTGGTCTTTTGGGCGGGCTGTTGGTCGGTGGCTTCGATATGTGGTGCAACACGCTGTTTGGCGGTTCCCTGCTGGGCACTTTGGGTCATGGCAAGTCGGATGCGGAATCGACTGAAGATGCCTCCAAACACAAGGTCATCGACTACCCCAAACCAGACGGCAAGCTCAGCTTTGACCGCCTGACCAACGTGGCGTTTTCCTTTACCAATCACGAGGAAAGCCAGCCTGCGCACCTGACGCTCAAGGATCCATCCATTCCAGTGAATGTGAACCTGCCGAAATATGCCGGTCTGTCGGCGCGTTATTGCCCTGCAGGCGTCTACGAATTTGTCGGCGAAGGCGCGGATACAAAGTTCCAGATCAACTTCCAGAACTGCGTGCATTGTAAAACCTGTGATATCAAAGATCCGAGCCAGAATATTGTTTGGACGACGCCACAGGGTGGCGACGGGCCGAATTATCCCAACATGTGATCGGGCAACCGTGACGATGTTAGAAAGGCGGGCAATGTCCCGCCTTTTTTCGTTTTAAGGGACGTATATTCGCTCACACAACCGTCATGTGACATGAGCTCCCATTGCGCTTGCAGGCAGACCTGATAGCCTTATCCCAAAGAAAATGAGGCACTTCGACATGTTGAAAAACGTTCTAACCGGTGTGGCCGCGCTTTTGCTGAGTGGTGCATTTGTGCCATCTGTATCGGCGCAATCAGTTGCAGGTGCTTACCTTGCTGGCCGCCACGCCGCGGTGCGCAGCGATTTCCGTGAGGCAGCAAGCTATTACGCGCAGGCGCTGGCACGCGACCCCGCAAACCTTGAACTGATGGAGAGCACGGTTCTGTCCTATTTGTCGCTGGGGCATGTCGACAAAGCAGTACCGGTTGCGCGTATGCTGGAAGAGCGCAACCAGACGTCACAGGTGGCGCGGATGGTTACGACCGCCGGGTTAGCCAAGGCCGGAGACTTTGCCGCGCTTCTCAAACGTGAAGTCGACACTGACGGTATCGGCCCATGGGTCGACGGGCTTACCAAGGCTTGGGCGCACGTGGGTGCCGGGGATGTTACATCAGCGATGGCCGCGTTCGACGGGCTGAGTACAGAAGCGGGCATGCAGGGGTTTGTGATGTACCACAAAGCCTTGGCGCTGGCATCTGTCGGCGACTATGAAGGTGCCGAGGCCATTTTCAGAGATGAAGGTGCAGGTGCTGCCGCTCGCACGCGGCGTGGCGTGATGGCTCATGCCGAAGTTCTGGCGCTGCTTGACCGTCAGGACGATGCGCTTGCATTGCTGCGCGAGAGCTTTGGAGAGACAACAGACCCCGAACTGGACCGGATGATCACCGCACTTGAGAGCAAGGCACCGATTGCCTTTACCCATGCGCGGGATGCACAGGCCGGTATCGCCGAGGTGTTCTTTACCTTCGCAGCTGTGCTCAAGTCCGAAGCGGCGGGCGATTACTACGTTCTGCTTTATTCGCGCATCGCCAGATATTTGCGACCAGACCACGTGGATGCTTTGCTTTTAACAGCAGACCTGCTTGAGGCGCTGGGCCAGAACGCGCTGGCAATTGAAGAATACAAAGCGATCCCGTCCGATGATCCGGCGTTCCATGTTGCCGAACTGGGGCGCGCTGATGCGCTACGCCGTTCTGGCAAAGAAGAACAAGCCGTCGAAGTGCTTGAACAACTGGCGCGGACCCATGGTGATCTGCCTGTCGTTCATTCCACGTTGGGTGACGTTCTGCGCGGACAGGACCGGTACGAGGAAGCCATTGCCGCCTATGACCGGGCGATTGAACGGGCACCCGAAACTGCGGCGGTGCGGTGGGTTCTTTATTATTCACGTGGGATCGCGCAGGAACGGGCTGGCAATGATGAAGCCATGGAAGCAGATTTCCGCGCGGCGCTCGCGTTGAACCCTGAGCAGCCGCAGGTTTTGAATTACCTTGGTTATTCGATGGTGGAACAGCAGCGAAATCTTGATGAAGCGTTGGATATGATCGAACGTGCTGTCGCGGCAAGTCCGCAGTCCGGTTACATCGTCGACTCTCTTGGGTGGGTTTTCTACCGGCTGGGCCGCTATGAAGAAGCTGTTGGCCAGATGGAACGCGCCGTGGAGCTTCTGGCAGTTGATCCTGTGGTGAACGATCACCTTGGCGATGTTTACTGGGCGGTAGGGCGTCAGCGCGAGGCGGAGTTCCAATGGAGCCGCGCATTGTCTTTCATCGATGAAGAAGACGAGGGCGGAGAGGCCGACCCCGACCGTATCCGTCGCAAGCTTGAAATCGGCCTCGACGGTGTGTTGGAGGAAGAAGGCGCACCGCCGCTAAAGGTCGGGAATGACATCTGAGGGTTTCGCTCCGGCCAAGATCAACCTCGCTTTGCATCTGACTGGCCTGCGGGACGATGGCTACCATCTGCTTGATTCTCTTGTTGTCTTTGCGGATGTCGGGGACCAGATCAATGCGGAAGCGGCAGATGGCCTGTCTTTGACCGTCAGTGGCCCTTTTGCCGAAGGTGTGCCTGTCGACGATAGCAATCTGGTCCTTAAGGCAGCGCGACACTTGCGCAGCCTTCGGGGTGTGACCGATGGTGCGGCTTTGCATCTTGAAAAGAAATTACCGCATGGTGGGGGGATCGGTGGCGGCTCATCTGATGCGGCGGCGACCATTCGGGTATTGGCACGGCTATGGGGTGTTGCCCCCTTAACCGCGCAGGAGGCGCTCGTGCTGGGCGCGGACGTTCCAGTTTGCCTTGCAGCGCCGCAGCCCATGTTCATGCGTGGTATCGGTGATGTGCTAGAGCCTGCAGAGGGAATACCGGAAGGTTGGTTGGTGTTGGTCAATCCGCGCGTTCCCGTTCCGACGCAAGCCGTCTTCAAATTGCATGACAAGCTCTATCCGGTCGCCAACCCCGGGCTTGAGGATTTTCGGTTCGATAAGGACATTGGGAAGTTTGAGGCATGGTTGCTTGGGCAGCGCAACGATTTGACCAAGGTCGCCTGCGAGGAGCAGATCGCGCCAGTGGTTTCCGATGTGCTTGAGGCGTTACAGAAGTTGACGTCTGTGCGCGAAATGTCAGGTTCGGGCAGCACGTGTTGGGGATGGTTCCGCAGTCAGGATGCAAGCGAGATCGCCGCAGAGCAATTGGCGCAATCGCACCCGGACTGGTGGGTGAAAGCAGCAAGGATCAGCGGGTCTAGCTGATCCGGCTCACCACGTAGTCGGCCAGATCGGTAAGCATGTCTTTGACCTCGTGATCGGGCAGGGCGCCCAACGCAGATTTTGCTTCCGCCGTCCATGCAAGCGCGTCCTCTCGCGTTGCGCTGAGCGTGTCATGTTTGTGAAGCAATTCTAGCGCTTGTTCGAGATCGCCGTCTTCCTGACGCCCTTTCTCAATGGTGCGTACCCAGAACGCGCGCTCTTCGTCAGATGCGCGTTTCACAGCCTTGATGACAGGGAGCGTCAGCTTGCGCTCGCGGAAATCGTCGCCGATGTTCTTGCCGGTCGCTTTTGCATCGCCCTGATAATCCAGTAGATCGTCGACAATCTGGAATGCGATTCCAAGGGCATCGCCATATGCAAACAACGATTGAACCTGCGCGTCGTCCGCGCCCGCGATCACGCCGCCGACCTCGGTTGCAGCAGAAAATAGCGCCGCCGTTTTGCCGCGCACCACCTGTAGGTAGATGTCTTCGTCCGTCTCAAGATTCCGCGCGGCTGTCAGTTGCAGGACTTCGCCTTCAGCAATTGTTGCGGCTGCGTTGGACAGGATTTGCATCACACGCATGGAACCGGGTTCGGTCATCAACTGGAATGCGCGCGCAAATAGATAATCGCCTACAAGGACCGAAGACTGGTTATCCCACAACAGGTTAGCAGTGGGTCGGCCACGTCGCTGGGCGCTCTCGTCTACCACGTCATCATGCAGCAAAGTTGCCGTGTGGATGAATTCAACAGTCGCCGCGAGGTGAATATGATGCGGGCCGCTGTATCCACACATCCGCGCTGCAGCCATCGTGAGCATCGGGCGAAGGCGTTTGCCACCAGCTTCAACCAGATGTGCCGTGACTTCGGGTATGCGCGGTGCATGTTCGGACGCCATGCGCTCACGGATAAGGGCACCGACCTGTTGCATATCTTCGCTCAGGTAAGCGGCCAGCCTCTCGTGAGGTTTTGTCGTCATCTGGGTATTCATAAGATGGACCTTTTCGCATGCCCTGTCTTCAGGCTCGACAATTTGACCGAACTGGCCCACACCACTGATATGAAGGAACTTTTACGTAGCACGGACATGACTGTTATCGCTTTTGCGCAGGCTCTTCTTCGAGGGGAGGATATAGACTGCTTCGAGATGGACGTAAATATGAGCGTCCTCGAAGGTGGCATCGGAATTTTCCCCAGGCGCTTGATGGTACATCCTGACAACTACGATGCGGCGGTGCGGGTCCTGCACGATAACGAAATTCCGCTCGGGATTTAGGCGCTGTGACTGAAGCTGATGTGACGCATGATGCATTCCTGGGCGGTTTGTTGTATCTATTGCAACCTCGCAGCGGATACCGTGCGGGTCTTGATGCCGTTCTTCTAAGTGCTTGTGTAAAAGCGAAAAAAGGTCAATCGGTGTTGGAGCTGGGTTGTGGTGCGGGGGCAGCTATTCTGTGCCTGGGGACACGCGTGCCGGGCCTGACGCTTGTCGGCGTGGAGCGTAACGCGGGGTATGCCGCGTTGGCACGTCGCAATGGTGGAGAGCTGCTAGAGGTCGTCCAGGCGGACTTGACCGAGCTTCCAATAGAATTGCGACAGCGACAATTTGACCACGTTCTGGCGAACCCTCCGTTCTATGATCGCAGTGCTTCTGTCGCATCGGATGATGTCGCGCGAGAAGCCGCCCGCGGAGCAGAGACAGCTTTGAAGGATTGGGTGAAAGTCGCGGCAAAGCGGCTTGCTCCAAAAGGTCAGATGCATCTTATTCATCTCGCGCAATACTTGCCTGACATATTGGCGGCCTTGCCGTCCGGTATCGGGTCTGTTGAGGTTTTGCCGCTTGCGGCGCGGGCAGGGCGCGATCCTGACCGGGTCATTCTGCGGGCGCGCAAGAACGGCCGTGCCGCGTTCAAGCTGCACGCTCCTTTGGTGTTGCACCAAGGGGAGCGGCACGAAACGGATCGGCCTGACTACACACCAGCGGTGAATGAGGTGCTCAAATCAGGTGCCGCGCTCCGTTTTTAGGCGGAGATCAACCAATTCTTAAGAGCAGGCCGGTGTATGCTGCAGGGCGGCGTGACAGACGCCGAAATGTGTGATTCACTCAAGGTTCACATTCATCAAGGAGGATTACATGGCTCTTAACGCACATCTGGAGACCCTCAAGCGGAAACATCAGTCGATGAGCGAGGCTGTTGAGACAGCCCAACGCGCGCCCGGTGTTGACGATCTGGAAGTTGCATCGATGAAGAAAGAAAAGCTGCGTTTGAAAGAGGAGATAACGCGGCTGTCCAGCTAGATACTAACGATTGACACGAAGGCTGGCGCGCGCGGCAATCAGAGCGCCGCCAGCAATCAGGAGTGCCGCCCAAAGCAGGGTCATGCTAGGCTGGGCCACACCTGCAACGACAAGGACGAGCGTCGATAACAGAGGGGCCGCGTAAGAACTGGTACCCAACAATTGAATGTCTCCTTGTTTGACCCCGATATCCCACACGAAGAACGCCAGCCCTACCGGTCCAAGGCCAAGACCCGCGATCGAGGCCCAGCCTATCGCTCCTTCAGGCCACTGGGTTTCCTCAAACAGCAGATGGCAGGGCAGCGAGAGCGCCGCGGTAGCAAGGCAGAAGATCGCGACCGTCGCTGTCGGTGCTGTCCCCACAAGCCGCGACAGCACGGAGTAGGATGACCACGTCAGCGCACAAAGAATCGCAAGCGCATAACCCGCAGCGTGATCACCGGAAAAGCCGTTGCCACCCCGAAGGATGATCAAAGCGGCACCGGCAAAGCCGACGAGTGCCCCGATCAGGTGGCCAGCTTTGAGCTTTTCTGACGGCAGTAAGCCCGAAAAGACCACAATCAGGAGTGGCCACAGATAGGCGATAAGTCCTGCCTCGGCTGCCGGTGCCAGTCTGAGTGCTGAGAAATAGAGGGCGTGATAGCCGAATAGCCCGAGCGTTCCAAAAATGTAGACCCGTATGGGCACGTCCCGAAGGTGCGCAAGAGCGCCTGTTGCGCCTGCCCAGATCAGCCCCAAAGTGCCCCCCAAAGCAAAGCAAAGCGTGTTCAACAAAAAGGGCGGTGTGGGTGCGGAGCCGACTGTGAAAAGCGCGAGTAGCGCCCATAGCAGCACTGCGACAAAGCCCAAAGAGGTCGCGCGTGCTTTGGTCATGTATCAGCAGGCCTTTTCAGCATCGTCATCGCATCCGAGACATGTGCGGTTTTCTCGATTTCCATCAGTATCCACCGCTTGAATGCATCAATCTGCGGACGTGTTTCTGCACCCTGTTGGCATAAAAAACGAAAGCGTGCCCCGGTGTGTAGCGCAGTGCCATACGGGGCGACAAGCCGTCCTTCTGCAAGATCCTTGATCACCAAAGCCCGTCTGCCCAATGCCACGCCGATACCGGAAAGGGCTGCATCAATTGCATGATCCGCCTGAGAAAATTTTGGGCCGTTCGGCACGATAGGCGCGATGCCCATACAAGATGACCAAGCGGCCCAATCCGCTGGCGGCTCAAGAAAATCGGTTGATTCGTCAGTGATAAGAACAGCCTCGCGCAAACTTTCGGCTGTCGGATACCGTGCTGCGAGTTCCGGGACCATGACAGGCGTCACCCATTCCTCCGCCAAAGGAAGGGAATAAAGCCCGGGGTCGGGACCATAGCCAAACCGTATCGCCACATCGACATTGTCACGGGCTAGGTCCACCGCCCGCAATGATGCTGAAAAGCGCAGCTCGATTTCTGGATGCTGCTGGGCGAACTCGAACAGTCGGGGTGCGAGCCATTTCGCCGTAAAGGCGGGCCCTGCTGTCACAATAAGTGACTGATGATCCTGCGTTCTTTGCGCGGCACGCCAGCCATTTGTGAGAATTTCAAAAGCGCTTTTGGCATCGGGCGCAAGGGCGTGCCCTGCATCCGTAAGTTCAACCGCTCGGTTCAGGCGGCGAAAGAGCGGTGTGCCAAGATGCTCTTCCAATGACTTGATCTGAAATGACAGTGCCGCTGGCGTCACGCTCAGCTCGTCCGCAGCTTTGGCGAAAGACATGTGGCGGGCGGCGGCATCAAAAGCCCGCAACGCAGTAAGTGGTGGAAGTTGGGCTACCATGGTCACTTAAGTAAAGCTTAAGTGAGGCGTTGGAAAGTCTCGTTTGTCAGTAAAGTCTGCAGGCCTCATATCTAAGTCAAGTTAACGCAGCTAAACACACAGATAGACAGGACCTGATCCGATGATGGAAGCCACAACAAACCCGAACGCCCGCACAGCAATGCAAAGAGCCCACGAGGAGCGCGCTATCGCAATGCACGCCGCATGGGCCTGGTTGATGGGCCGTACTTCCCGCTGAAGCACTGCAGGCTTCTTACGGGATAGAAAAAGGGCGGCCTCCTGAGCCGCCCTTTTTACATTCTAGCGTTCTGACAAGTCAGACAAAGAATTGCGCACCATTGGCCGAGATGGTGGAGCCATTGATAAAGCCCGCATCATCCGCCACGAGGAATTTAACTGCTCGTGCGATTTCCTCTGGTTCGCCAAGGCGACCTGCCGGGATCTGTGCGATGATGCTTTCGCGCACCTTCTCGGGAACTGCCATTACCATGTCGGTGCCGATATAGCCCGGGCAGATTGCGTTCGCGGTGATGTTGGCGCGTGCACCTTCTTGCGCAAGGGATTTAACGATGCCCAGATCGCCCGCTTTGGTCGCAGCATAGTTTACTTGTGCGAACTGGCCTTTTTGGCCGTTGATCGAGGAAATAACCACAATCCGTCCGAATTTACGTTCCCGCATGCCGGGCCAGATTGGATGTACCGTGTTGAATACACCTGTGAGGTTTGTATCGATGACCTCGTGCCACTGCTCAGGCGTCATTTTGTGGAACGGTGCGTCCCGCGTGATGCCCGCATTTGCAACGACAACTTCAATCGGACCAAGGTCGGCTTCTACCTGTTCGATACCCGCCTTCGACGAATCGTAGTCGGCCACGTTCCACTTGTAGGTTTTGATGCCGGTTTCTTCTGTGAAAGCGGCGGCGGCCTCGTCGTTGCCGGCGTAGGTTGCGGCGACAGAGTAACCTGCTGCTTTAAGTTCTTTGGAAATGGCAGCGCCGATGCCTCGGCTGCCTCCGGTAACAAGTGCGACACGGGACATAGGTTTCCTCCGGTGGGTAATGTTATTGCCGTTTTGAGTTTGGGTGCGCAATTATCTTGCGCACCCATCTGTTCTTAGGGGCGTTCGAGACACATGGCAACACCCATGCCGCCGCCGATGCACAGCGTGGCCAAACCTTTTTTGGCACCGCGCCGTTTCATCTCAAACAACAGCGTGTTGAGGATACGTGCGCCGGAGGCCCCGATCGGGTGACCGATCGCGATGGCACCGCCGTTGACGTTCACAATTGCAGGGTCCCAACCCATGTCTTTGTTCACAGCGCAAGCCTGCGCGGCAAAGGCTTCGTTGGCTTCAACCAGATCCAGATCTTCCGCTTTCCAGCCTGCTTTTTCCAAAGCCTTACGGGAAGCATAGATCGGGCCAACACCCATAATTGACGGGTCAAGACCAGCGGTGGCGTAGGATGCAATCCGTGCAAGCGGCTCGATACCGCGCTTTTCCGCTTCATCCGCGCTCATCAAAAGCGCACCAGCGGCCCCGTCGTTCAAACCGGATGCGTTCGCCGCCGTGACCGAGCCGTCCTTGGTAAAGGCAGGGCGCATTTTCTGCATGGCTTCGATGTTTGCGCCGTGGCGAATATATTCATCGCTATCGACGATGATATCGCCTTTGCGGTTTGGCACAGTGTAGGCCACAATCTCATCCGCAAACTTGCCCGCTTTTTGCGCAGCTTCCGCTTTGTTCTGCGAAGCGACAGCGAATTGGTCCTGGGCATCACGGCTGATCTGCCATTTCTCTGCAACGTTTTCTGCAGTCTGGCCCATGTGATACCCGTTGAAGGCGTCCCAAAGACCGTCTTTGATCATGGTGTCGATCAGTTTCATGTCGCCCATTTTCTGGCCCGCACGCATCGCTTGGGCATGGGGGGACATGGTCATGTTTTCCTGACCACCAGCCGCCACAATATTCGCATCACCAAGCTGGATGTGCTGTGCGCCAAGGGCAACTGCCCGCAGACCGGATCCGCAAACCTGATTGATCGACCAAGCGGCAGCTTCTTGTGGCAAGCCTGCGTTGATGTGCGCCTGACGTGCGGGGTTTTGACCTTGGGCGGCAGTCAAGACCTGACCCAGAATCGTCTCGGACACATCAGCGGCATCGACGCCTGCGCGGGCTACGATTTCTTTCAAAACGGCTGCGCCAAGATCATGTGCGGGGGTGTTCGAGAACGACCCTCCAAAACTGCCGACAGCTGTACGTGCGGCGGATGCGATGACGACGTTGGTCATAGATGTGCGTTCCTCTTTGACTGGCAGAGGAACAAGTTCGTTGGTGCATGAATTGCCCAGACGACTCCCCCACCTTCTGGGGGCATTTTAGCCGATGGTCACGCGGGCAGCAACTGAGCCAGATCAATCCAGAGGCCAAACCATACGATATCGTCAGCCTGCCTTTGCCTGTAGGCCGCGCATCCATGCCGGATGCACCGTCGGAGCGCTGTAATAGTAGCCTTGAAGGCAATCCACACCCATTTCGGACAAGAGCGCCGCGTCCTCTTTGTTTTCTACCGATTCCGCGACTGTCAGCATGTCAAAATGTTCCGCAATGGACAAAAGTGCCGCTGTGATCGCGCGGGTATCAGGATTTTGAGCAATCCCGCGGACGAATTGGCCGTCAATTTTCAGGATGTCGAAGTAAAAGTCCTTAAAATACCGGATCGCGGTGTAACCCGCTCCGAAATCATCCAGTGCAAAGCAGACACCGTGAGGTTGCAATTCATCCATGAAGTCGACGACAAGTTCCGGCACAAGCATCGCAGAGCTTTCGGTGATCTCCAGTATAAGGCGCTCTCCAATGGTGGGGTCCTGTTTCAGATGCCGCATGAGCGTCTTTGTCCATGCGCCGTAGCCAATGGACCGGGCAGACATATTTATCGACAGCCGAAGACCAGGGGTGCATCGCAAGGCTTGCATGCCCATGCGCAGGGCCAGCACATCGATCTCGCGGCCCAGTTCGGTGGTTTCGATTGCTGAAATGAAATCTTTCGCAGGAATAACGCGCCCTGTCGCATCAAGGATGCGAATCAATCCTTCGTAAAAGGCAACCTTTGTCGGGCTACTGGCACGCATCACCGGCTGATATGCCAGCAATGTTTGCTTGTGCGCGACTGCATCAGCGACCATTTCGACGATATTCTTGTCACGCTGGGCCACCGCATAGTTGATCGGATTGTCGCTTCCTGCAGGTATGTCGGCAAAACGATTTTTGATGCGGTTGACCACGGTGATTTACTTTCTGTTGCCCTGCCTCCAGCATTGTCCCGAAAGAGATAAGAGCGGGTTAAAAACGACGATTGAAACGAATTTGAACGTTTTGATCGCATGAGGGGGAACAAGCGATGGAACGGTGCGGCTGGGCAGGATCAGAGCAGATCTACAAGGATTATCACGATACGGAGTGGGGCGTGCCAGAGTACGATAGCAGGGCATTGTGGGAGAAACTGATCCTCGACGGATTTCAGGCAGGTCTGAGCTGGATCACGATCCTCAAAAAGCGCGACAACTTCCGTGCGGCGTTTGAAGGCTTTGATCCCGATGTGATCGCAGGCTGGGGTGATGATGAGGTCGCGCGGCTATTGCAGAACGAAGGCATCATCCGGCATCGCGGCAAGATCGAGGCGACCATCAATAATGCGCGCGCGTGGCAGAGTGTGGAGCAGCGGATCGGTTTTGACAGGTTCATGTGGAACTATGTCGGGGGCACACCGATTCAGAACGCGTGGCCTTCGTTGGCAGAGGTTCCACCCAAGACGGCCTTGTCAGAACAAATATCGAAGGACCTGAAGAAAGAAGGCTTCAAATTTTGCGGCCCAACGATTGTCTATGCGTGGATGCAGGCGTGCGGGCTCATCAACGACCACCTTGTGAGCTGTCCCCAACACCCAACGTGCCGCGCGCTCGCACGGCAGGGCTAAGGGCGCGCCGCTCCACAGGACTATGAACACGTTGCCTGCCTGTGGTAGCGTTCAGGTTCAGGAATTGTGGGAGATTCTAGTATGTTGCCCGAAACCGGCTTTCTCAAGGCGGCGTCGCCGGACCTCTTGGAGATGATGAACAGCATCTCTGTCGCGATTGACCTGCCAGCCAACGCTGTCCTGTTTTCCGAGTACGATGAAGGGGATGCCCTTTATGTGGTCGGGGAAGGGTCGGTCGAGATTTCTGTGATTTGGGACGACGGGCGCAAACTTGGCCTTGAGATTATGCGCAAAGGTGCCGTGTTTGGCGAAATCGCATTGTTTGATCCCGGCCCCCGCACCGCTACGGCAACGACTATGGAGCCGTGCAAGTTGTATCAGGTGCGCAACGAAGACCTGCTGCGCACGATCCAGAAATCGCCCGAATTATCGCTAGAGCTTTTGCGCCTGGCAGGGGAGCGGATGCGTTGGATGAACATGCAACTGCACGAGTATGTTTTTCTGGCGCTGCCCGCGCGTCTGGCGCGCAAGTTGCTTCATCTCACGGCTGAAACGGGCAATGCCGACGGTACTTTCCGCCTGTCCCAGACAGAGCTTGCCGATTTCACCGGTGCCACCAGAGAAGCTGTGTCCAAAACACTTTCTGTCTGGAAGCTTCACGGAATGGTCGAGACCGGCCGCGGTAAGCTTACGGTGCTTGACCGGGAGGCTTTGCGGCAGGTCGCAGGCTTCGAAGACGTTTGAAATCCCAGAAAGTTTCAACTTTTTCATTTTTATTTTGCTTATGTGACCTGCTTCACAGACCCGTGAGCTTTGATTCCATAGTTTAATCCCAAGAGATGCAGACCAAGGGCACCCTCCCCGAGATCAGCCTCTCTTGAAGCGAAACTATTAAGTCAAAGGAGCGAGCCGTTGCATAAACCTTCCCACATTTCCCTGCAGATTGCGGCTTTATTCAGCTTCTGACCTGTCGGTGTCACGTTGGTGATACAAACGTGCAGTTTGGTTGAGCAGCGATTTCTGATCGTTCAACACAGGCTCCGATAAGGTTCTGTCACATTTTAGCGACGGGCAGGGCACACAAGAAAGGCACTGAATTACCAGTCGCCGTGTCCTGCCTCTTTTTTTCTTACTATTTTACGATGTGTGCGCGGGTCTGACCTCTATTTACCCGGTCCCCCCCCCCTCTGATCCGCGTCCACTTTTCTTACGGCCTCCCTGTCGATCAGATGCGTGTTTTTCCGCACGCCCAACTGGTCTGCCTCGCCCCGCGCCCTTTGTGTGCGGGGCATTTTTCGTGAATAGGGACGGGTGTTGTTACGAACAGAAGATTAGTTCATTGACTCCCGCCCAATCGCCCGTATAAGCGCGCATTCATTGGTGTTGGTGGCCCCCGCAAGGGGATGCCTGTCGGGGTTCGCCCAAAGGACAACGCCCTTTACATATCTAAAGGAGAACAGCCGTGACCAAACGCACCGCTGCCAAGCACAAACTTGACCGCCGCATGGGCGAAAACATCTGGGGCCGTCCAAAGTCCCCCGTAAACCGCCGCGAATATGGCCCCGGGCAGCACGGTCAGCGCCGCAAGGGCAAAATTTCCGACTTTGGTATCCAGCTGCGCGCCAAGCAGAAGCTCAAGGGCTACTATGGCGACCTGACCGAAAAGCAGTTCCGCCGCATCTACGGCGAAGCCGAGCGTGTTAAAGGCGATACAGGTGAAAACCTGATCGGTCTGCTGGAGCGTCGTCTGGACGCGGTTGTGTATCGTGCCAAGTTCGTGGCCACAGTATTTGCTGCACGTCAGTTCGTGAACCACGGCCACGTCCGTGTTAACGGCAAGAAGGTGAACATCCCTTCCTACCGTGTAAAAGAAGGTGACGTGATCGAAGTACGTGACCGTTCCAAGCAGATGGTGGCGCTTCTTGAGGCAACACAGCTGGCAGAGCGTGACGTTCCTGATTACATCGATGCAGATCACTCCAAAATGACCGCGACATTCGTGCGCACGCCAAGCCTTGGCGACGTGCCGTATCCGGTCATGATGGAACCAAACCTCGTCGTGGAATTCTACGCGAAGAACTAATCTTCGCCACACATTCCAAGCCAGATTATCAAAGGCTGCGACGGGAAACCGCCGCAGCCTTTTTCATTTGTTGCTGGCAGCACAGCATGAGCCCCGCTAGAAGACGTTGAAACCGCTTAAGGGACGTTGATATGAACAAGATCACGCCACAACCCGGCATTATGGACATCACTCTGTACCAAGGTGGTGCGGCCCACGTGAACGGCGTTGAAAACGTCGTCAAGCTTTCGTCGAATGAGAACCCGCTGGGGCCATGCGACAAAGCGATCGAGGCGTTCCGTCGTGCGGCCTATGACCTGCATCGCTACCCGTCTTCCGACCACGCACCACTGCGCGCCGCCATCGGCGCTGTGCTGGGCCTCGATCCGGAACGGATTATCTGCGGTGCCGGATCAGACGAGATCATTGCGTTTTTGTGTCAGGCCTATGCAGGGCCGGACACCGAAGTCGTTCATACCGAGCACGGCTTCGGGATGTACCGTATCAATGCGCTTGCGGCGGGTGCCACGCCTGTAGAGGTGGCAGAGCGCGAGCGGGTGACAGATGTCGATGCATTGTTGGCGGCGTGCACGGAAAAAACGCGCCTTGTCTTCATGGCAAATCCGAACAATCCCACCGGCACGATGATCGGCGCGGCAGAGGTTGCTCGGCTGGCCGCTGGTTTGCCAGAGCAGGCGTTGCTTGTTCTGGATGGCGCGTATGCGGAGTATGTCGAAGGCTACGATGGTGGTGCGGCGCTCGTAGATGCGCGCGACAACGTCATCATGACACGGACGTTTTCCAAGATTTACGGCTTGGGCGGTTTGCGTGTGGGGTGGGGCTATGGCCCGCAGCATGTGCTGGACGTTCTCAACCGTGTGCGTGGTCCCTTCAACGTCAGCCAGGCGGCGCTGAACGCCGCCGAGGCGGCGATCCGCGATACCGCCTATGTCGATCACTGCCGGACGGAAAATGCGCGCTGGCGGGGGTGGATGGCGGATGCCTTGGCTGAAATCGGTGTGCCATCGGACGTGTCTTGCACAAACTTCGTGCTTGCCCGTTTTGCATCGGCTGACGAGGCCGAAGCCTGCAACGAGCATCTCAAATCACAGGGTCTGCTTGTACGCCCTGTTTCAAGTTACAATTTGCCAAATTGCCTGCGGATCACGGTTGGTGACGAATCCTCGTGCCGTCGGGTCGTGCATGCTGTGCGCCAATTCAAAGACGGGGGCGCAGATGGCTCAGATATATGACAAGGTCGCCCTCATCGGGCTTGGCCTTATTGCGTCTTCCATGTTCTGGGCGATCAAACGCGGCGGTCTGGCGGGCGAAGTCGTTGGTACCTCACGTTCCGCCGAAACACGGGCAGCGGCGCAGGAAGTCGGCTTGTGCGATCGGATCTACGACAACGTCGCGGATACAGTCGAAGGCGCGGACCTCGTTGTTCTTTGTGTGCCGGTGGGCGTCATGGGCGCGGTCGCGGCCGAGCTGGCTCCTTACCTGAAAGCGGGGGCGACCGTCACTGATGTCGGCTCGGTAAAGGCTGACGTCATTGCACAAGTCGCGCCGCATCTGCCTGATAATGTTCACTTTGTCCCAGCGCACCCTCTTGCCGGAACCGAACATTCAGGTCCGACATCTGGTTTTGCAGAACTTTTTGACAGTCGTTGGTGCCTTATCGTTCCAGCGGAAGGCAGCGACCCTGAAGCCGTCGGCAAACTGCGTAGTTTCTGGGAAGGACTGGGTTCTTTTGTCGAGGAAATGGACGCCGAGCACCATGACCTTGTGCTTGCGGTGACCAGCCATGCGCCCCACCTGATTGCTTACACGATGGTTGGTGTCGCCGATGACCTGCGGCGGGTGACAGACACCGAAGTCATTAAATATTCAGCCGCAGGCTTCCGTGATTTCACCCGGATTGCAGCCTCCGACCCAACCATGTGGCGCGACGTTTTCCTGTCTAACAAGGACGCAACGCTGGAAATTCTGGGCCGTTTCACAGAAGAGCTTTTTGCGCTTCAACGTGCCATCCGGCAGGGCGACGGAGAGCACCTGCATGCCTATTTCACACGGACCCGGGCCATTCGCCGCAGTATTATTGAGGCGGGGCAGGATACCGATGCGCCGAACTTCGGACGTCAAGCAGGCAAACAACCGTGATTAGGGCGGCAGTGCTGTCTGTGCTGATCATCAGCGCGGATGCAGCTATTGCGGCAGACCCTGCGGCCTCTTTGCGGCCGACGTCGCGCGGTGGAAACTCTGCCCAGCAGCCTGTCACGCTAGAGCAGTCGGGTGCAATTGCTCAGCCTGCCCAAAGCACGCAGCAAGAGAATGCCAAGACCGGAGGCGGATTATTCTCTTCGCTCCGACCGTTCTTTCGCACAAAGAAGGTCGCCCGTGAGGGTCGCGCGCTGAAAAAGCTGCGCGAGCAGGGGGCCGTTTGTGGTGATGTCGCCATTCAGGGCGAAGTTGTCGGGCGTGTAACCGGCAAAATACGTGGTTGCGTGATTGAGAACGCGGTGCGCGTGCGGTCTGTGTCAGGCGTCGGGCTAAGTCAGAAGTCTGTCATGGATTGCCAGACGGCATCAGCGATCAAAAACTGGCTCGACGGGTCAGCCAAGCCGGCGTTGGCGAAACAGGGGGGCGGGCTGCAAACTCTGCGCGTTGCCGCTCACTATGCCTGCCGTACGCGCAACAACCAGAAAGGCGCGAAGCTGTCTGAGCACGGCAAAGGCCGAGCGATTGATATTTCGGCCTTCAAGCTGCGGGACGGCACAGAGGTCAGTGTTCTTAAAGGATGGAATGCTGCGCGGTTTTCATCCGCGATGCGGCGGATGCATAAGGGGGCCTGCGGTCCTTTCGGGACGGTGCTGGGCCCGAACGCGAACCGGTTTCACCGCGATCATTTTCATTTCGATACGGCACGCTACCGCTCAGGCAGCTATTGCAAATAGTCAGCGCATCACCAAAGGCGGTACTGGACCCAGTGCAATTGGTCCAAGAAAAGCAACTCCATCGCGAAAACTGAGTGTCAGATCCATCGTTTCAGGGTTACCGCCGATGTTGGCCAAGGCATTCAGCATGATCTCTGCCTGAACAGGAAGCGGGACTGGGATCATGAGATAAAGCGCCCGCCAGTTTTTGACGAACAGCGAAAGATCACCTTCTGGCACCCCGCGGGCATCAATTTCGATCTTGCCTTCAAGCTCTACTTCGCTGCTGCCCCAGACCGCCTGAGCCTTCTCGATCACAAGGGCGCGAGGCTTTGGCGGCGGGCCATCAAGGTGGTGCCTGCTCAGCGGTTCCTCAAAACGGATGGTGCCCTGCGCAGCCATTGCCGATAGCGCGGAAGGCCAATCAGCCGGGACGTTGATTAACGCGCGCAGTGTAGGGCCGAGGCTCAGGGCGTCCAAGTTCCCGACCCAGTCATATTGTGTCGGACGCTGGTCAACTTGCTGCAGCGCGAACCCGATCGCTGCGCCCCCGACAAGACGTTGTTCGAAGCCATTGAGTGTCCATTCACCGCTCTGGAGGGCGACCGAACTAAGCTCCAGTGCGGCAGTCGGACGAATTTTGGACCCGACTGACGCGTTCATCGTCAGCAATTCAAAGCGTTGTCCGGTATGCGTAACGCGAAGCATGTCCGAAGGCAGTCGCAGGGTCGCGTTGAGCGGCCACCATGCGGGCGAAGTGATTGTAAGTTCTTGCGTATCGAGGTTGATTTGACCGGATGGAGCGGCAAATCGAGGGCTGTCCATTCTGATATTCAAGGCGAGCGGAAAGCCTGAAACCTCAACTGCTTCGACAGCGACACTTTCTGTGTTTTCGAGGCTCTCGCGGATCAAAAATGCAGCGGCGAACCATGCACCCGTCCATATCAGAGCAAACACGCCCGTTACCCAGATCAATCTGCGCATCCCTTGCCCCTTTAACTCGGCCTGCAAATACGGTTTACGCAAGCAAGTAGGAAAGGACCAGCAGCATGGCAATGTGGGTTTTCGGATATGGATCGCTCTTGTGGAACCCCGGTTTCGAGGTTGCCGAGAGTATGGTTGCTACGCTGCCAGGGTATGCGCGGTCCTTCTGCATGCGCTCAATCCATCACCGCGGTACGGTGGCTGATCCGGGCCTTGTGCTGGCGCTGGATTCACAGCCCGCTGCAGTTTGCAAAGGGATCGCGCTACGCGTGATGCCGGGGCAGGAGGATGGAACGCTTGCCTATCTGCGCGAGCGTGAACTGGTGTCATCCGCCTATCTGGAAAAGAACCTTGAGATCACCCTGGAAACCGGCAGCGACGTCCAAGCCGTGGTTTATGTGATTGATGAAACACATGAGCAATACTGCGGCGGACTGCCTTTGGAAGAGCAAGCACAGATCATCGCCAAGGCAGTTGGCGGGCGTGGGCCGAACACCGAATACCTGTACAATACTGCTGATCACCTGACGCAGGTCGGTTTGCATGATCCGGACCTTTCATGGCTGAGTGATCGGGTAAAAACGCTTACAGGATAAAAGCTTGGCAAACCATGTCCAATTTAGTGTAAACAAAGGACAAAGCGGTAAATCGGGGTCAGGAGCAGCGACCTAATGGCGCAAACAGAGCGCACAGAGCGACCACAATTTTCCCAACCGGTCCGTCAGATTTCGCTGATGCTGATCGTATTGGCCCTGACCGGATTTGGCGCGTTTTTGGCGCTGCCGTCGGTATATCCGATTTTTGCGGCCAATCCTTATTTGAACGGCGTGATCATTCTGGTGTTCTTCATCGGCGTGTTGGCTTGTTTCTATCAGGTTTATCAATTGGTTGGGTCGGTACGCTGGATCGAAAATTTCGCCTCTGAGAAGCCTGATCCTGAAACGGTCGCGCCACAGCTTCTGGCACCGCTGGCGTCCTTGTTGCGTACGCGTGGTGCGCGAATGCAGGTTAACGCAAGCTCTACCCGATCTATCCTCGATTCCGTGTCGACCCGTATTGATGAGGCGCGGGAGATCACCCGCTACATCGTCAACATGCTGATCTTCCTCGGCCTTCTGGGTACATTCTATGGCCTTGCGACCACGGTTCCGGCGGTTGTTGACACGATCCGAAGCCTTGCCCCTTCCGAGGGTGAAGATGGCGTGGACGTCTTTTCCAAATTGATGACCGGCCTTGAGGCGCAGCTAGGCGGCATGGGGGTGGCCTTCGGGTCGTCATTGCTGGGTCTTGCGGGGTCGCTTGTTGTCGGGTTGCTGGAATTGTTCGCGGGCCACGGCCAGAACCGATTCTATCAGGAACTTGAGGATTGGCTCAGCTCGATCACCCGTGTCGGGTTCAGTGCGGGTGATGATGCAACGGGCGAACAGGCAGCGATGGCAGGTGTTGTCGATCACATGTCCGAACAGATGACGCAGCAGTTGGATGCCCTTGGCGGACTGTTTGCCAAATCCGAAGAGGGCCGCGCCGGCCTTGACGAAAAGTTGGGCAAACTGGCGGATGCCGTTGACCGGATGACCGAACGAATGGACCGCGATGATGCCTCTGCTGCGGCCCTTGCCCAGATTGCATCGGGACAGGAACGCATGATTTCTGTTCTGGAAGAGCAGGACGGCGAAGGTATTGATGCGGAAAGCCGGATGCGCCTGCGCTCTATCGACGTACAGATGCTGCGCATTCTGGAAGAAATATCGGCTGGCCGTCAGGAAACAATGGCCGAGCTGCGTCATGATATTTCACTGCTTGCCAAAGCGGTTTCCGGCGGGCGCGTGGGTGCCCCCGCGCGCCGTGTGCGAACCCCTGAAAAACCGGGCGGAGGAGAGCGCTAGATGGCTCTATCCCGTCGGACGGGTGCGCGGTTTCAAGGCTCTATCTGGCCCGGATTTGTAGATGCGATGACGGGGCTTTTGCTTGTCCTGATGTTTGTGCTGACCATTTTTATGGTGGTGCAGTTTGTTTTGACTGAACGCATCACAGGTCAGGAAAGCGAGCTGGACGCGCTGTCGGGAGAGGTTGCCGCACTGGCGCAGGCTTTGGGGCTGGAGGAAACCTCTAACGCCCAGCTCGAAGCGCGGTTGGGCGCGCTGTCTGCATCGCTTGATACTGCGCAGGCGCGTGCGACACAGCAGGAAGCGCTGATTGCTTCGCTGACAGCTGAACGGGATGCGGGCGCTGCCGAGTTGGCTACTGCTGAAGCCCAGATCACTTCTTTCGAAGCTCAGGTCGCAGGATTGTTGGCCCAGAACCAGCAAGCCGCTACAGAAATCGATACCCTTGAGGCGCGGGAGGCGCAGTTGCTGAGTGAGCAGGAGGCGCTTGATCTCGCGCTTGCAACCGCCCGTACGGAAGTCGACGCACAAGCCGAAGCCGCTCGTCTTGCAGCTGCTCGCCGTGAGGCGCTCGACGCGCTTGTTGCAGATCTGAGGGCGCGGAACGCACAGAGCGACGCGCTTGTTGCGGAGCTGGAGGGTCAAATTGAGGCAGCGGCCGAGGAGCTGAGCGCAGAGGAGACCGCGCGGATTGCCGAAGCAGCAGCGGCCGAAGCCTTGCGTGAGCGGTTGGCCAATGCGGATGCAGAGCTGACGGCGATGACACTGGCGCTCGAAGCGCAACGCGCCGAGGCCGAAGAAACTCTTACATTACTGGCAGCAGCACGAGCAGCCAGTGGTGATTCGGACACCAAGCTTGCCGAAGCGCTAATCCGTTTGCAGGATGCACAAATCGCAGCGCAAACCGGCGCACAGGCACAAACTGATCTGGCAGCAGCCAACGCCGAAATCGCCCGTCTTGAAGGGGAAGTTGCGACGTTGAACGAGACCGTTTCACAGACGGAATCAGAAGCGCAGGCCGAACTGGCTGCGTTGCGTGCGCAGCTTGCTGAACAGACCGATCAGGCAGCGCAGTCAGAGCAGACTGCAAATTCAGCTTTGGAGCAACTGCGCGCGCAAGTAGCGGCGCAGGAGGAAGCAGCGAGGGCGTTGGAGACGGATCGCGAAACCCTCCGCGAAAGACTTGCCGCAGCGGTCGCGGCACGCTTGGCGGCGCAGGCAGCGGCCGAGGACCAGACGACGCAGGCTGATACCCAAGCCGCATTGCTCGCCGCCGCACGTGCCGCGTTGAGCGAAGAAGAAGAGATCTCTGCGCAGGCGCAGCGGCAGACAGAAGTGCTCAACCAGCAGGTCGCAGCTTTGCGGGGGCAGTTGGGTGAGTTGCAGGCGCTTTTGGACGATGCGAAAGCGCGTGACGCTTCTAAGGACATCCAATTGCAGTCCCTTGGCTCCGATCTTAATACGGCACTTGCGCGTGTTGCGGCCGAAGAACGCCGCCGTGCCGAGCTGGAAGCGGCAGAGCGCGCGCGCTTGGAGGCCGAAGCGGCAGCATTGCAGGAACAGACCAAAGATCTGGAACAGTACCGTTCAGAGTTTTTCGGCCGACTGCGTGATGTTTTGGGTGCGCAGGAAGGTGTACGGATCGAGGGCGACCGGTTTGTCTTTTCCTCGGAAGTGCTGTTTCCGCCGGGCGGCGCTGTTTTGTCCCGCGAGGGGCGCAGTGAGATCGCCAAAGTTGCAGATATTCTGCGTTCCGTTGCAGACGACATTCCAAGCGAGATTGACTGGGTGATCCGTGTGGATGGTCACACGGACAATGTGCCGCTTTCTGGTACGGGCGAGTTTGCGGATAACTGGGAATTGAGCCAAGGGCGTGCCTTGTCCGTTGTGAAATACATGATCAACTTCCTCGGTATTCCGCCTGACAGGTTGGCGGCCAATGGCTTCGGTCAATTTCAGCCGGTTGCTTCGGGCAGCAGCGATGCAGCGCGCGCGCAGAACCGCCGCATCGAATTAAAGTTCACCGAAAAATAGTGCTCAAGAGGGCGGTTTTCGTTTCTATTCGATCGTGATTTGTGTCGTCATCGAATTGATTATCTTATCGCCGCGCTTCAGCGTGGCGGTGCCTTGATATGTCCCTTCAGGCCATGTCGAGCCGCGTCTGAGGCGCTTTCCGACTGCCCGAAATCCTTGCGCGCGCGGGCGGTCCATAACACTGGATTTCTTTACAACTTCGCCTTCGGGACCTGTGATTTCAAGCGAGAGCACATCGTCTTTTCGGGTGCCAAAGCTGAACCCGTAGATGACCAGCGCTGGTGCGGTTGGCGGCAAAGTGTCAGCAGCAACACTACCTGCCTTGACGCTCGCATACTCGGGCAAAGCGTCAGAAATTCCCACGTCGATCAAGCCGCCCGGCTGGTAGAGCGGCGGCCGTTCCCACAGCGTACTGTCGCCAGGTGAATTGCAGGTGACAAAGCCGTCGGGATCAAAAGGATCAACCGGTTTGCCGCCCTGACGCACTGAAAGATGCAGGTGAGGGAACTGTGCGCGTCCGGATTGACCGATCTGGCCCAGGACATCGCCGCGCTTTACCTGTTGATCATTTCGGATGGCAATGCTGCCTTTCTTGAGGTGGCAATACTGCGTTTCCCATCCGTCTGGATGAACAAGCACGACGCCGTTACCGCATTCCTTGCCTTCGATGGCGGCGGCAGTGTCAGGGGTATAACCGGTATCATCCATGCCGTCGCGGAATCCGCGTACGCGACCGTCCGCAGCTGCAACGACGTTTACCCCTGCATCCATCGCTTCTCGTGTGGGAAGGGCAAAGTCAGTGCCCTTGTGGCCATCATAGCTCAGCGCCTTGCAGTGATAGTCGGAATGGCCCTCACCGGGATCGCGGTCCATGTATTGCTGGATGTAGCAATCCTCGCCCAATGTGCATTGCACAGGGGATCCAAGGACCAAACCCTCCGCCATGACAGAGCTGGCGAAGGGCAGGGCGAGGGCCCAAAGCCCCCGCCAGATCATTCTGCGGTCAGAAGCGGTGGTTTATCACCGGAGATCTTACGCGTTTCAGGATCAAGAATGGTCAGCACAAGCTCACCTTTCTTGGCACCGACTTTGACGACGCCACCTTTGGCCAGCTTGCCGAACAGAAGCTCTTCGGCCAGTGGTTTCTTGATGTGTTCCTGAATGACGCGGCCCAGTGGACGCGCCCCCATCTTGTCATCATAGCCTTTTTCAGCAAGCCATTCGGCAGCTTTCTTGGTCAGCTCAAAGGTCACGTTGCGATCCATCAGCTGCGCTTCGAGCTGCAACACGAACTTCTCAACCACCTGAAGGATCACCTCTTTCGGCAGTGCCGCAAAGGAAATCACAGCATCCAGACGGTTGCGGAATTCAGGCGTAAACGTCCGTTCAATCGCTGCAGTATCCTCACCCGTGCGACGGTCGCGACCAAAGCCGACAGCTTCCTTCGCTTGCTCGGAGGCACCTGCGTTTGATGTCATGATGATTACGACATTCCGGAAATCAACAGTGCGTCCGTTGTGATCTGTCAGCTTGCCGTGGTCCATCACCTGCAGCAGGATATTATAGACGTCAGGGTGCGCTTTTTCCATCTCATCAAGCAACAGCACACAGTGCGGATGCTGGTCCACACCATCAGTGAGCATACCGCCCTGATCAAACCCCACATAGCCGGGAGGGGCACCGATCAAACGGGAGACCGCGTGCTTCTCCATGTACTCGGACATATCAAAGCGCAGCAGTTCCACACCCAGCGTATCCGCTAGTTGCTTTGCCACTTCGGTCTTACCCACACCGGTTGGACCTGCGAACAAGTAGTTGCCGATGGGCTTTTCAGGCTCGCGCAGGCCGGCACGGGCCAGCTTGATGGCGGATGCCAGCGCTTCGATAGCCTTGTCCTGACCAAATACAACCCGCTTGAGCGATGCTTCGAGGTCCTTGAGCACGACAACGTCGTCCTTGCTGACGGTCTTTGGCGGGATACGCGCGATCTTGGCAACAACGGCTTCGACCTCTTTTGTGCCGATGGTCTTGCGACGCTTGGAGGCGACGACCAGATGCTGAGCCGCACCCGCTTCATCGATCACATCGATGGCGCTGTCAGGCAGTTTGCGATCATTGATATACCGCGCGGCCAATTCTACAGACGTCTTGATTGCATCAGAGGTGTATTTCACCCCGTGATGCTCCTCGAAGTATGGCTTGAGGCCTTTGAGAATTTTCTGTGCGTCTTCGACAGAAGGCTCGTTCACGTCGATCTTCTGGAACCGGCGAGACAACGCGCGGTCCTTTTCGAAGTGCTGACGGAATTCCTTGTAGGTTGTTGACCCCATCGTACGCAACTTGCCGCCCGCGAGTGCGGGTTTCAGAAGGTTGGAGGCATCCATTGCACCACCTGACGTGGCACCGGCACCGATGACGGTATGGATTTCATCAATGAACAGCACGGCGTCATCGTGATCTTCCAATTCGGTGACGACGGCCTTCAAACGTTCCTCAAAATCACCGCGGTAGCGTGTTCCAGCCAAAAGCGCACCCATATCGAGCGAAAAGATGGTGGTATTGGCCAGCACCTCGGGGGTCTCCCCGGCGACGATCTGGCGTGCCAGACCTTCGGCGATTGCAGTCTTTCCCACGCCCGGATCACCCACCAGCAGCGGGTTATTTTTGCGGCGGCGGCACAGAACCTGAATGCAGCGCTCCACTTCGCTGTCCCGACCGATCAGTGGGTCGATATTACCCTCACGCGACTTGGCGTTCAAATCCACGCAGTATTTCTCAAGCGCGGTTTCTTTCTTTTCGCCGTCCGTGACGCCTTGGGCTTCTTCCTCGTGCTCGGGTGCTCCGGCGACGGGACGCGCCTCACCGTAGGCAGGGTCCTTGGCGACACCATGTGCGATATAGTTGACGGCGTCATAGCGCGTCATTTCCTGTTCTTGCAGGAAATACGCGGCATTGCTTTCACGCTCCGCAAAGATCGCGACAAGCACGTTCGCGCCGGTCACTTCGGTGCGGCCGGAGGATTGTACGTGGATCGCTGCGCGCTGAATCACGCGCTGGAATGCGGCCGTTGGAACCGCTTCGGAACCGTCCACATCCGTCACCAGATTGCTCAGGTCCTCGTCGACGAATTCAACAAGGGTATCGCGCAATTCGTCCACATCGACGGAACAGGCTTTCATCACCTGTACGGCATCAGGCTCGTCGATCAGCGACAACAGCAGATGTTCCAGCGTAGCAAATTCGTGGCGGCGGGCGTTTGCCAAGGCCAGCGCGGAATGGATTGCCTGCTCAAGTGTAGTAGAGAATGAAGGCACGTCTGTGCTCCTTATCCTGTGGGGTCGGTGAGGAACTGTGGTATAACAGGACCCCGCTCCGACCATGGTCTCTTAGTATTAGAGTTTGGTTGATCCCGGTTCATCTTCAAGCATTTTCTTTGAAAATCTGCTCACAAATGCCGTGATCACGTTGATTTGCCTCATCGCGTGCATCTAAAAGTTGTCTTTGCGCTTGCGGATTTCGGCAAAAACATCAGCGTCAGAGGCGGTTTGCATCCCCAGTGTGGCGCGGATGCCGGGGTTGGCGGGGCGCAGGAAGGGATTTGTGTCAAGTTCGGTTGATAGGGTCGATGGCACCGTCGGCTCTCCGTTCTCACGGCGCACCTCGATGTCTTTGGACCTTGATATAAGGGCGGCATTGTCCGGATCAACCGTCAGCGCAAATTTCGCATTCGAGGCGGTGTATTCGTGGCCGGAACAGATGGTTGTATCGCGCGGCAGGGCCATCAGTTTTTGCATGCTTCCCCACATTTGCGCAGGCGTACCCTCAAATAAACGGCCACATCCAAGCGCCATCAGGCTGTCTGCGGTGAAGCAACATTTGGCTTTGGGAACATAAAGCGCAATATGGCCAACCGTATGGCCGGATACATCAAAGACTTCAGCTTCGAGCGATCCGAGCACAACGGTGTCACCTTCTGCGACAGCTTGATCAAGCGGCGGCAAACGGTGAGCATCCGCAGAGGCCCCGACGACTTTCGCGGGATAGGTGGCCAATAGATCAGCCAGCCCGTCCACATGATCCCAGTGATGGTGGGTGAGCCAAACCTGATCCAATGTCCACCCGCGCGCCTCAAGCTCGGTTTTGATCGGGCCTGCTTCGGGTACGTCGACCACCGCTACCTTGCCACTGTCGTGATCGCGCAAGAGGAAAGCGTAATTATCCGACAGACAAGGGATGGTGATAAGGTCAAAGGGCATGGCGCAATCCTGTAGGGTTGGTATGGTTGGACAGACTGACACTCACAAGGCCGGGCTGCAATGCATCTTGATGTCCAAGACCTGCGTAATTTCTATTATCGGAGCGCGCTGGGGCGGGCGGCCCAGAAATCCCTTCGGGGACGCTTGCTTGAACTTTGGCCCGAGGCCAAAGGCCAAAGTGTCGTGGGTTTTGGTTTTGCAGCGCCTTTGTTGCGACCCTACCTCAAGGATGCGCGGCGGGTTATCACGCTGATGCCGGGGCCGCAGGGGGTCATGCCTTGGCCTGCCGGTATGGCGAATACCTCTGTTCTGACCGAGGAAACGCTCTGGCCCATCGAAACGGGCCATGTTGATAAACTGGTATTGCTGCATGGTCTTGAGACCTGCGAAAGACCTTCGGATTTACTCGAAGAGTGCTGGCGCGTGCTGGGGCCGGGGGGCAAGGCGCTTTTTATCGTTCCCAACCGTGCGGGGCTGTGGGCGCGGCGCGATGTGACCCCTTTTGGCTATGGTCGGCCTTATTCCCCCGGCCAGCTTGAGGCACAGCTTAAGAAACACCAGTTCCTGCCTGAACGGCAACTCGGATCGCTCTACCAGATTCCGTCGCAACAGCGCCTTTGGATGAAATCGGCAGGCATTTTCGAGAGGGTAGGCCGTCATGTACCCGCGATGATGGCCGGTGGCGCGTTTATGGTTGAGGCGACCAAGCTCGTTTATCCGCCAAAGGGTACGACTTCGCGGGTGCGCAAGCGTGTCAGTGTCCTTGAGGGTCTGACAGAACCTGCTGTGGGACGCGCACGCACCTTTTGATCTATTCGGCGTTCGGCCTTACCCGCGCGGCGCTTTTGTCTGCAAAAGCTGCCAGTCGGGCACGCGCGTCGGGTTGCGTATTAACGACGCCCGCCACGACGGCCTCGGCATAGGCCGCATCCATGGCGGACATGTTTTGCATATGGCTCACGGCAGAACAGATCGCAAAGTTGGAAAGCGGCAGATTTTGCGCGGCCTTCCGGGCAAGCTCTACTGCGGCGTCAAAACTCGACCCTTCCACCGCATATTGCGCGAGACCCACATCCATCGCTTCCTGACCCTGATAGACGCGGCCTGTCAGCATCATGTCGATCATGCGTGATTTGCCCACCAGATCAGTAACGCGAATTGTGGCACCCCCTCCGGTAAAGAGACCCCGCTGGCCTTCGGGCAGAGCGAAATACGCCGTTTGATCCATGACACGCACATGCGCGGAGCTGGCCAGTTCCAGCCCGCCGCCAACCACAGCGCCCTGCAAGGCTGCGATGATTGGCACACCGCCATATTCCATCTTGTTGAATGCTTCGTGCCAACGCAGGCAAACGTGCATGAAATCTGCAGGGCTGCGGTCTTCATCGTGGTGTTCGATCAGATCAAGGCCGGCACAGAAATGATCGCCCGATCCGGCCAGTACCACGGCACGCACGCCTGCACGCGGGGCCGCGGAAAAGAAATCGACGAGCTCCTCAATGGTGTCGATGTCCAGAGCATTCCGCTTTGCCGGACGGTTGAGTGTGACAATCCAGACGCCATCATCGCGTGCCTCAATGGCTAGGTTTTTGAAGCGCGTGAGGTCGATCTGCAGGGGCATGGCTCAGGTCCTTTGACAGCTTTGGGCACTTAGGCCCGTTCGTGAACAGAAAGCGGAGAACGGCAGTGGTTTTCAAGAGAGAAAAAACTGTCGTGTAAGATAGGTCGCAGCGTCACAACGCAGTTAAGGTTGTGTCCGCCAGTCTGTTTTGCAGTTCGGCTGTCGCAGGCTAGCGCTTACCGCCAATACTGCGCTGCTCCCAAGCGCCCCGGAGATATTTCCAAGGGTATCGCCTTGCGTGGTCACGCTGCTGCTCTGCCTGAGCCAGTGCAGCACGCAGATGATCCGCCTCGCTGCTGTCCTGTTCAACGACCGGAGGTTCTTGCGGTACACGTTTCACAACCCCGCGACGTGCGACACCGATGTCGCCGCCATTTAGCCCGACGTGGGGGTGCAAAGTCAGTGACCAACCCATCCGCTCGAACATCTGGTGCAGAAACTCCGGTGACCAACCGCTCTCAAACCAGCCGTGTTTGCGAATGCAATAAACAGCAGAGGCATCCAGCCGCAGACCCCAATTGCGCCACCACAGGGTGTTGATCGGCTCACCTGCGAAAAAGACCTTGCCGTCAGGTTTGAGAAAGCCTGCGACCTGTTCAAGTGTTTCCCAAGGCTTCACTGCGTGATGCATACATTCATAAAAGAACACAGCATCGTAATTTTGCGGTAGGGAAAGTTCGTCGAAATTGGATTGCACGACGTCGATGCCGTTCGACAGACGCGCCGCGCGCGCGCGCACCAACGCGACAAAATCGGCATTTATATCTACTGCGGTTACATCGCTGCCGCAAAAGCTGAGGATTTCGCTGGTCATGCCCCACCCACAGCCCAAATCAGCTACGCGCGCACCGGCGGGCAGGTCCGCGCGGCAAATTGCGGCGGTGATGGCGTTCACATGGCGTGCCATCATCGACACATTATCAGAAGCGTAAGGATTGGTATGCGGCACATGATCTGCCATGTCGAACCGGGTCAGTTCGCCGGTTTCTTGGTTCAGAATGCGCCCCGACAGTTCGGCATAAAGCGACAGCATCTGGTCAAAGTAAGCGTCGGAGAACGGATCGAGGTCCTGATCCACCTGCGTGGCGGGCTGATAAACAAAGGTTTGCTGGATCGCATCAAAACCCGGCTGTTCCAGCCCACCTGTCTGGTCGACCCAATCTACAAATGCATCCAGCTGATCAGCGCTGACTGCTTTGATCCATGCCGGTGTCCCGTCGGTGGTGTCGCCAGTCATACCGTCCCCCTTTCGAGGCCACAAAAAGTGCGGCTTTCGCCCGCCTTTGCGTGGCCCTGGACCAACTGCTTATTGCCCGCAGTGGCCTGATTAAGATGCGACAGCCGCAAACTGCAGTCACCTGCGTTGTGCAATTGCACCCACATCGGCTACTTTTCCTGAAAACCGGAGGATTTACCAATGAAAGATCAATCAAGCGCGTCTGTCGGAAAAGGCTTCGAGATTCCCGATCCCGCTGATCTGCCCAGCCTGAAAGGGTCGGTGTCTGATGCAGAATGGGAATTGCGGGTAGAGCTGGCCGCGACCTACCGTTTGTGCGCGCTGTACGGATGGACTGATCTGGTGTTCACCCATATCTCTGCCAAACTGCCGGATGAGGATGGTCAGGAACGTTTCCTGATCAATCCCTACGGCATCATGTTTGACGAGATGACCGCGTCTTGTCTGGTCAAGATCGATCTCGATGGCAACATCTGTCAGGAAACGCCGTATTTCATCAATCCTGCTGGATTTACCATTCATTCCGCCATCCACGCGGCACGCGAAGACGCGGGTTGCGTCATCCATGTGCATACGCCTTACGGCGTTGCGGTTTCGGTTCAGAACGAAGGGCTGCGTCGCTACACGCAATTCTCGATGGTCGTGAACAACGACCTTGCCTACCACGACTATGAGGGCATCGCGCTTGATCTGAGCGAACGGGAGCGGATTGTGCAGGACTTGGGGGACAAACACCTGCTGATGCTGCGCAATCACGGCACACTTACGGTTGGCGCAAATTGTGCACTGGCGTTCCTGCGGATGTATTTTCTTGAGAGTGCCTGCAAAACGCAAATCTTCGCTCAATCTGCGGGGACGCAAAATCTGCACGAAGAACCTCAGGCGATGGCAGACACCGTGCAGGCGCAAACGATCGACTCGTTCAAGCCGGGATCGGCGGATAATCTGGTCTGGCCCGGTCTGATGCGCAAACTCCGCCGGAGCAATCCCGGTTTTGATGCCTAAATCGTGAGAAAGAAAGATGAGGTCGCACGGGCTGAGAGGATCGGGTCCGGTCCTGTGTGATTAACGGCTAAAGGGCGGCTGATGCACCAGGATGTGTGTCAGCCGCCCCTGTTGGGTATTAGATCATTGTTTCCCCGCACCACTCGATGCTTGGGGCCAATGCTTTAGAAGCCGAAGAACCCGGGGTTCAGACCAGCGTCTTCAAAGAGGTCTGAAATGTCATCACCATCCGGAGCACCGTCATCACCCAAAGCACCGCCCTCATCCGGGCTGATCGGCGCGAAACCATCAGGCGTGTCGCCAGTAACCGGAACATCTGCGCGGTCATCAAAGGTTTCCACGGCCGTCCACGAAATACTCGACGTGATCTTTGGTGCATTGTTGACCTGATCGTTCAGCATGATCTGGTATGCGCTTTCGCCATCGCCTGAAGCATTCACAGTAACGGATTCCTGCCCGAGATAGACTTCGGCAATGATATGAATGCCGGTCATCTGACCGTTCTCTGTTGCCAGCAGATCAAAGAACTCTTCCTCCGAGATCGGGGGGCCACCAGCGGAAGTCTGGATGACAAACGCGCGGCTCGTGGTGCTGCTGTCCGCTTGGGTCGAATCTTCGCTTTCGAAATAGATAAGGTGCATTTCACCGTCTACTTCTTCGCCAAAGTCGAGATGCAGGCTGTCGGCTTCGTTCACCAGTTCGATCTGGGCGATGTGAGTGCCGATATGGGAATCCAGCACGTTGAGGGTAACCGCAGTACTGTTGGTGAAGGTTTCTGATATTGTTTGCTGCGTGAATGTATCGCCGTCTTCATCAGTTCCGGTGGTGGTTGTCGCCTCCAATACGCCTGACGGCCCTTGCAAGCTGCTGTTCACGCCCATTTCAACGGTCTCGGTCCCTTCGTTGAATTCAATCTGGAACGTATGTTCAGCGTCATATCCAACGGAGATGTCATTTTCGCCATCAGGCGCGGTGACTGTGAAGGGCACCGCTTCTTCACCCTCGGACTGCGTCGGTTCAATTAACACAGTATTATCAGGCACTTCTGCGCCGGTCTGGTCTGTCACGGTTACCAGATTAACGGGCTGGCGCGCCTCTTCGGCTGCAATCTCGTCCAGGATACGCTGGGCTTCCAGTTCATCCGCTATGATAATCGGATCACGGTAATCCTCGCCCATCGGGGGGCGGGCGACATCGTCGACTTGCTCATCGCTTTCATCTTCTGCGCCATCTTCACTTGCGTCAACGGCTTCGCCATCTTCCTGAGCAGCCTCTTCGGCCTCTGCCTCTTCTGCTTCAAGCTGATCAAGAAAAGCGTGCAGGTCTTCTACCGCGTCTTCGATCTTCAAGCCCGGCGTGTTACGCTGGTTTTCGATGAATTCTTCGATACGGGCTTGTTTGTCCGGATCGACGTCTTCTGGCGGGGTGTATTCAATATCGAGCGGGCCCAGCGTAATCTGCTGGCCATCCTCAAAAATAACGTTGTCTTCTGAAGTATCATCTTCGGTGGTGTCGCCGTCATCACCCATAGCCATACCAACCAGCCCAAGCGAAAGCAGGGAAAGAAGTCCAATAGCAAACATGCTGCTCATCCTCATGTGATCGGCCGGTTTTTCGGAGGCCGTTTGAATTAATTTTTATGTTATGTTGGAAAATCTTGGCTTCAGTAGGGCGAAACGCGGCGACAGCGCGGCAAGAATCGTATAATTGTTTCGGAGATCGGGCCAATACCGCCACAATTCACCTTGTTGGCCTTGCTTGCGCTAACGCTACAAAATAATGGGGCCGAAGGGTCACTTCAGCGCACGTTAGCGTGTTGCGGTGCGGCAAACCCTCTGCTACATGGCCCCTGATTTAGACGTCTTGAATTACTTCAAGCCGCGCCAACGAACCGGCGACGCGTCTCTAGGTGCGCAGGTCTGGTATAATTGAATGAGAGGATGCACGTGTCCGAAACAGCTTCGATTTCCACCGGCATTGCGCAGCGCTATGCGTCTGCTGTCTACGAGATTGCCAAAGACGCCAAAGCGGTAAAAGCAATCGAATCCGATCTGGAATCCCTGCAGGGTGCGCTGAACGACAGCGAAGATTTCCGCGATCTGATCAATTCGCCCGTTTATAGCCGGGAAGAGCAGGGGGCTGCTGTTGCGGCCATCGCGAAAAAAGCCAAGTTGTCCCAGACAATGACCAACACACTCGCACTGATGGCATCCAAGCGCCGTCTGTTTGTGTTGCCTGCTTTGGTCAAAACGCTGCGCGACACGATTGCTGCAGACAAAGGCGAGGTCACCGCCGAGGTCACTTCCGCGAAGGCGCTGACGAAAGCGCAATCAGACAAGCTTGCCAAGTCGCTCAAGGCGACCACCGGCAAAACCGTATCACTCCAAACGACCGTTGATGAATCCCTCATCGGCGGTCTTATCGTCAAAGTGGGCTCCAAGATGATCGATACGTCGATCCGCTCAAAGCTCAATTCCCTCCAGAATGTAATGAAAGAGGTCGGATAAATGGGTATCCAAGCTGCAGAAATTTCTGCGATCCTGAAGGACCAGATCAAGAATTTCGGTCAAGAAGCAGAAGTCGCCGAAGTCGGTCGCGTGCTTTCCGTCGGTGACGGTATTGCGCGTGTATACGGTTTGGACAATGTCCAAGCCGGCGAGATGGTCGAATTCCCCGGTGGTATTCAGGGTATGGCCCTGAACCTTGAAGCCGACAACGTTGGTGTTGTTATCTTCGGTTCCGACCGTGACATTAAAGAAGGCGATACCGTCAAGCGTACGAACTCCATCGTGGACGTGCCAATCGGTAACGAACTGCTGGGTCGTGTTGTTGACGGTCTGGGTAACCCAATTGACGGCAAAGGCCCGATCGGCGCGACACAGCGCGGTATCGCGGACGTAAAAGCGCCGGGCATCATCCCGCGTAAATCGGTTCACGAGCCGATGGCGACAGGTCTGAAATCCGTTGACGCGATGATCCCGATTGGCCGTGGCCAGCGTGAGCTGATCATTGGTGACCGCCAGACAGGTAAAACTGCTGTTGCTCTCGATGCGATGCTGAACCAGGCGCAGGTTAACGCTGCTGCCGAAGGTGACGAGAGCAAAAAGATGTACTGTGTGTACGTCGCGATTGGTCAAAAGCGCTCCACTGTTGCGCAGCTGGTCAAGAAGCTCGAAGAATCAGGTGCGATTGAATATTCCATCGTTGTGGCCGCAACCGCGTCCGAGCCTGCACCAATGCAGTTCTTGGCACCTTATGCTGCGACAGCCATGGCGGAATTCTTCCGCGACAACGGCCGTCACGCCCTGATAATCTATGATGACTTGTCCAAGCAGGCTGTGTCTTATCGCCAGATGTCCCTGCTTCTGCGTCGCCCACCAGGCCGTGAAGCTTATCCTGGTGACGTTTTCTATCTTCACTCCCGTCTGCTTGAGCGTTCCGCGAAGCTGGGTGATGATGCGGGCAACGGCTCTTTGACAGCTCTGCCGATCATCGAAACCCAAGGTGGTGACGTTTCGGCGTTTATTCCGACAAACGTGATTTCGATCACCGACGGTCAGATCTTCTTGGAAACAGAATTGTTCTACCAAGGTATCCGTCCTGCTGTGAACACTGGTCTGTCGGTTTCCCGTGTTGGTTCGTCCGCCCAGACCAAAGCGATGTCTTCGGTTGCCGGCCCGGTGAAATTGTCCCTCGCTCAATACCGTGAAATGGCCGCTTTTGCTCAGTTCGGTTCCGATCTGGACGCGTCCACTCAGCAGTTGTTGAACCGTGGTGCGCGCCTGACTGAGCTGATGAAACAGCCACAGTACGCGCCTTTGTCCAACGCCGAAATCGTCTGCGTCATCTACGCTGGCACCAACGGTTACCTCGACAAATTGCCTGTTGCTGACGTTGGCCGCTGGGAGCAAGGCTTGCTCGCGCATCTGCGTGGCAAGCATGCCGATCTGCTCAAGGATATCACCAACAACGATCGCAAGGTGAAAGACGAGCTGGAAGACAAAATCAAAGCTGCGCTCGATTCCTACGCCGCTGACTTCGCTTAAGGAGAGAGAAGCCAATGGCAAATCTCAAAGTCCTTAAAAACCGGATCGCGAGCGTCAAATCGACGCGCAAGATCACGAAAGCCATGCAAATGGTTGCCGCGGCGAAGCTTCGCCGCGCGCAGGAAGCTGCGGAAATGTCGCGTCCCTACACAGAGCGTTTCAACGCTGTGATGGCTGGACTTGCGGCTTCCGTTGGCGGGTCCGATTCCGCGCCCAAGCTGCTGAGCGGCACAGGCTCGGATAAGGTGAACCTGCTGATCGTTATGACGTCAGAGCGTGGTCTTTGCGGTGGTTTCAACACCAACATCGTAAAGAAAGCCAAAACGCACGCGCAGAAGCTGCTGGCCGAGGGTAAAGAGGTTAAAATCCTTACCGTTGGCAAAAAAGGCCGCGATCAGTTGAAGCGGGACTACGCCGCCCATCTGGTTGGCCACGTAGATCTGACGGACGTAAAGCGCCTGAGCTATGTGGATGCCCAAGGCATTGCCAAGGACGTGCTGGGCCGCTTTGACGCAGGCGAGTTTGATGTAGCAACATTGTTCTACGCCGAGTTCGTGAACGTCGTCAGCCAGATCCCGCAGGCGCAACAGATCATCCCCGCCAAGTTCGAGGATGCAGGCGAAGACGAAGGGGCATCTACCCTTTTCGATTATGAGCCTTCCGAAGAAGCGATCCTTGCCGACCTGCTGCCACGCGGTGTCGCCACGGCGATCTTCTCGGGTCTTCTTGAAAATGCCGCGTCTGAGCAAGGCGCGCGGATGTCCGCGATGGACAACGCGACCCGCAACGCGGGCGACATGATCGAGAGCCTTACGATCGAATACAACCGTTCCCGTCAGGCCGTCATCACGAACGAGCTGATCGAAATCATTTCCGGCGCGGAAGCGCTGTAAGCAAACCGGAGAAACGACATGGCAAATGCAGTCGGCAAAATTACTCAGGTCATCGGCGCCGTCGTTGACGTGCAGTTCGAAGATAACCTGCCAGAGATTCTGAACGCTCTGACTACGGACAACAACGGCTCACGCCTTGTGCTCGAAGTGGCACAGCACTTGGGCGAAAACACAGTGCGTACCATTGCGATGGACGCGACCGAAGGTCTGGTTCGCGGGGCGTCCGTAACAGACACCGGTGCACCTATTCAGGTGCCGGTTGGCAAGCCCACGCTTGGCCGTATCCTGAACGTGACCGGTGATCCGGTTGACGAAAAGGGTCCTGTAGAGACAGACGAAACACGCGGCATTCACGGCGAAGCGCCTGCGTTTGACGCCCAGTCTACCGAAACGGAAATCCTGACCACAGGCATCAAAGTTATCGACCTGCTGGCCCCCTACACCAAGGGTGGTAAAATTGGTCTGTTCGGCGGTGCCGGCGTTGGTAAAACAGTTTTGATCATGGAACTCATCAACAACATTGCGAAGGTACACTCCGGTGTGTCCGTGTTCGCGGGTGTGGGTGAGCGTACGCGTGAAGGTAACGACCTTTACCACGAGATGATCGAATCCGGCGTTATCGTTCCCGACAACCTGGTCGATTCCAAAATTGCACTGGTCTACGGCCAGATGAACGAACCTCCAGGTGCGCGTATGCGTGTTGCCCTGTCCGGTCTGACCTTGGCCGAGCAGTTCCGCGACGAATCCGGTTCCGACGTTCTGTTCTTCGTGGACAACATCTTCCGCTTCACACAGGCCGGTTCCGAAGTTTCCGCTCTGTTGGGTCGTATTCCTTCCGCTGTGGGCTACCAGCCAACACTGGCGACTGACATGGGTGCGATGCAGGAACGTATTTCATCCACCAAGAACGGTTCGATTACATCGGTTCAGGCCGTATACGTTCCGGCCGATGACTTGACCGACCCCGCGCCTGCGACATCCTTTGCGCACCTTGACGCGACAACCGTTCTTGACCGTTCGATCTCTGAAAAGGGCATCTACCCGGCTGTTGACCCATTGGGTTCCACATCCCGTCTGCTCGACCCACAGATTATCGGTGAAGAGCACTACAAGGTTGCGACAGACGTTCAGCAGGTTCTGCAGCGTTACAAATCTTTGCAGGATATCATCGCGATCCTGGGCATGGACGAACTCTCCGAAGACGACAAACTGGCCGTGGCCCGTGCGCGTAAGATCGAGCGTTTCCTGTCCCAGCCGTTTGACGTGGCCAAGGTCTTTACCGGTTCTGACGGTGTTCAGGTCCCTCTTGAAGACACAATCGCGTCGTTCAAAGCGGTTGTTGCCGGTGAGTATGACCACCTGCCAGAAGGTGCCTTCTACATGGTTGGCGGCATCGACGAAGTGAAGGCGAAAGCCGAAAAGATGGCAGCAGACGCAGCCTAAGGGAGCCTGAGCAATGGCAGACACGATGCAATTCGATCTGGTATCGCCCGAGCGGCGGTTGGCCTCACTGCAGGTCACATCCGTCCAGATCCCCGGTGCCGATGGCGACATGACGGCGATGGAAGGGCACAGCCCAACCATCACCACACTGCGCCCCGGTGTGCTCACAGTTGAAGGTCCTGAAGGGACCTCCGACTATGTGGTAACTGGTGGGTTTGCAGAAATCCGCGCCGATGGCGTTTCGGTTCTGGCCGAACGCGCTTTGGCGAAAGGTGACATGACGCAAGAGCATCTGGACGAGATGATCGAAGAAGCCAAGACCATGTATTCCAACGCGAAAACTACGTTCGAGAATGAGCCGGGTCCGGTAGACGATGCCGCCAAGCTGCTCTCGGATATGGTAGCGATGGGCGAACATATGGGCCTGACAGCCAAGCAATAAGCGCGGCTACTTGTGAAGTTTGAGGAAGGCTCCGCAGTTGATGCGGAGCCTTTTTCTATGTGTATCGCCTTTTTGGCGCCGCATTGCCCCACTTCGGTCGATCCGATCCGCTATCGTTCGAGAAATTCGGGGTTTTCTCAAAGGTTGATACCATGCGCTTTCTGATCGTTGCTGGTGTGCTGTGCACTGCATCTGCCGCTTCTGCACAGCCCTATAGCGAAAGCATGGCTGACTGCGCTTCAGTCTATCAGAACGCTGCACAGTGGGTCAGGACCGACGAAAGTGCTGACAAATTGATGCAAGCGGCGATCCAGTGGGCGGAAGCCGCGGTCAGACAGTCAGAGATTGAAGGCAAACCCACGTCGATCGATGCAGTCTGGGACCGCATAGATGTCAAAACAGACGCGTGGGAGCAGAAGGGTTCAGGCGTATTCTTCTCCGAAGATTTTCGCGATTGGACGCAGTATTGCAGGAAGTTTGCAAAGCACACCAAGGTCAGGATAAACCCCTGACGAGGCGGGCGTTCAGCTTAGCGCCCCTTCGTGCACTACGGAGCATTCCATTTCCTTGTACCAAACCCAGATAGACACGCCGGACTTGATTTATGAAGAAGCTTAGAAGCCATACCGTCGGAATAGACAGCGGTGATGTGATCCTGTTCTCCGATTACGAAGACGGCGGTGAAATGTGGACGGGACGTGGTCAACGCGAGCGCCGCCGCCATATCAAGTTCTCCGAAAAGTATAAAGAGCCGCCTACGGTGCAGCTGTCGCCGTCCCTATGGGACTTGGATGCGACCACTATCATGCGCGCAGACGTCGAGGCAGAAGCGGTGACCAAGACCGGCTTTGACATGGTGTTCCGTACTTGGGGCGACACACGCATCGCGCGCATTCGCATTGCATGGATGGCAATTGGCGAGATGTCGGAACTTGATGATTGGGACGTGACCTGACTTTCAGCTATCGGAACTGTTTTCTGGTATCTGACGTGATTGCTGAAAGCCCGTGCTGGCGGATGATGCGAACATCAATTGCTAAAGCTCGTCGACTTCTGTGCTGTAGTATTCTGAAGTTCTGGACGTCGAGCGATTGCTGCGACGCACCGCCCCATTTCGTTTGCTGCGGTTATTCTTGATCGTAAGGTAAAGAATAAAACCAACGAAAGGCACGATTTGAATGAGATGATACTCGTGCAAAAAGGCCAGCAGCTCCATTATTATATCACTCCATTGGGCGCTCAAGTCGACGTGACGCGCACAAAGGTTAGTAACAACAAAAGTAGAATTTATTCGGGCAGCATTGCGTCCCGAATCCCACCTTACTCCGGTTTGTACATCCCGTCATAGATCGGTCCGAGAGTGTCAGCCTCAAACAACGATGACACACTTGTACCATTCCAGATGTTCAGGATTGCCTGCGCAAAGATCGGCGCTGTTGGCACGATACGGATGTTCGCCGCTTTCTTGATCTCTTCCGTTGGCGCAATCGAATCCGTTATCACCAGCGATTTCATCACGGAATTCGTAACGCGTTCTACGGCTGGGCCGGACATCACACCGTGCGAAATGTAGGAATGCACTTCTTTGGCACCGTTTTCTAGCAGGACCTCGGCAGCTTTGCACAGCGTTCCTGCGGTGTCGCAGATGTCATCGACAATCAGACATGTCTTGCCGGTTACGTCCCCGATGACAGTCATCTCGGCGATTTCACCGGGCTTCTCGCGGCGCTTATCCACGATCGCCAAGGGTGAATTGATACGTTTCGCCAACTCTCGCGCACGGGCCACGCCACCGACGTCGGGTGATACGACCATCAACTCATCCATGCGGTCCTTGAACTCGTGTTTAATGTCGAGGGCAAAGACGGGAGAGGCGTAAAGGTTATCGACAGGAATGTCGAAGAAACCCTGAATTTGGGCCGCGTGTAGATCCATTGTCAGCACACGTTCGATGCCGGTACCGACCAGCATGTTCGCAACCATCTTTGCGGTGATCGGCGTACGGGCCTTTGTGCGGCGGTCCTGTCGGGCATAGCCGAAGTAGGGCAGAACGGCCGTTACGCGTGCGGCAGATGAACGGCGCAGCGCGTCAGCCATAATCAGCAATTCCATCAGGTTATCATTGGCTGGATTTGACGTAGACTGGATAATGAACATATCCTCGCCGCGTACGTTTTCGAACACTTCGACAAAAATCTCGCCGTCATTGAACCGTTCGACGCGGGCATCGACCAATCCGACGTTGACCCCCCGATGCAGCGACATGCGCCGTGCGATTGCAGTGGCCAGGGGCATATTGGCATTGCCCGAGATGAGTTTCGGCTCAGAAGTGCGGGACATAGGGGCTCCGTGGCAGCGGCGTATGACAGATTCGTGACATTGAACCTCGCTTAGCACGCAGCTAACGTGCCGCAAACCTTACGGAGGTCCAAATGGCCCAGATCGACTACTTTTTCGCAACACTGTCCCCCTACTGTTACCTTGCCGACCAGCGGCTGGAAGCGGTTGCCGCAAAACACGGCGCTACGATCAATTATAAGCCTTTCGATCTGATCACAGCATTTGGTCGCACAGGCGGCACGCCCCCCAAGGATCGTCATGTCAGTCGTATTGAATACCGCGCACAGGAATTGCCGCGTCAGGCAAAAAAGCTTGGACTTCCGTTCAACCTCAAGCCTGCGCATTGGCCGACCAATGGTGCGCCTTCTGCCTATGCCTTTATCGCGGCACAAAACGCGGGTGGCGGTGATCTGGGTGCGCTTGCCCACGCAATCTTCCGCGCCGTCTGGGCGGAAGAGAAAGACATCGCGCAGGATGATGTAATACGCGCCTGCCTGAGCGAAGCCGGATTTGACCCGAAGCTGGCGGACAGCGGTCTGCTTGAAGGAGCAGAGACCTATTCACGCAACCTCGAAGAAGCGGTGGAGCGCGGCGTGTTCGGTGCGCCGTTCTTTATTGTCGACGATCAGCGGTTCTGGGGGCAGGACCGGATCGAAGACGTAGACGCCTATTTGTCGGGTAAATTATGACCGTTCAGCAAGGCTTTGCGCCTCATATCGCCACCTTGGGTGATGGACCGCGGCAGGCATTGGCTTTGCACTGTACCATGGCCTTTGGCGGTGCATGGGCAGGGATTTCCAAGGCGCTTCCGGAGCTTACTCTGATTGCGCCAGATATGCCCAGCCATGGCCGCAGTCCGGATTGGGATGGGCAGAGCGACTTTGCCGAAACCACTTTTGCGGCAAGCCTGGCCGCACTGCCTGACGATGGTCCGGTGGACGTTATCGGACATTCTTTTGGCGCGGTTATCGGGCTGATGCTGGCAATTGCTCACCCCGAACGTTTGCGAAGCCTCACGGTGATTGAGCCTGTGTTCTTCGCCGTAGCGCAGAACGATGCGCCCGAAACGCTTGCCCAGCACGCGGTCAGTGCGAAGCCTTTCAATGATGCGATACAATCAGGTGCGTTTGAAAAAGCTGCACGTGCTTTCAACCGGATGTGGAGCAGCGATGCGCCGGCTTGGGACAGCCTGCCGGAGCGCACACGGGCCGCTATGACGCGCGGTGTGCAGGTCGTGCCCGATACCCAGTCACTGTTATTTGATGATACTGCCGGTTTGCTTGCACCGGGTGCGCTGGATGCCTGTTCTGTGCCGACACTCGTTTTGCGCGGCGAGGATGCGCATGCGGCAATCATCGCGACCCATGACGGTTTGCTCGCACGATTGCCGAACGCCACCGGTGCTGTCATCAAAGGGGCAGGTCACATGGCACCGATCAGCCATCCGGCAGAGGTCGCGACCGAAATAGGCGCTCTGCTTGGACGCAGCTGACAGCTTTTGCGAATATCGGGCGTCGGGTATGGATCGTATGAAGCGTCCGGCCTGACAGCTCGCCCCTAGAAGTGGCTTAGGAACGCATCAATGTTGTCGCGGCCGATGGACCAGTCACACACAAGACGTGCCGCGACCAACTCCTCCGCCGGACCTTCCAGCAGTCCGTCCCACAGATAATACTTTGCGCCTGCATCATGCAGCTTTTGATGTACGCTGCGGGGCCAGCGGGCAAAAATCATGTTGGCATCAGGACTGTGCAAGAACTCGGCCCCTTTTTCTCGCAGGCCCTCTGCGAGATAAGCGGCATGACCATTGGACTGACGGGCTATCTCCAGCCATGTATCACCCTCAAGGTATCCGGCCATCTGTGCCGAAAGAAAGCGGTGTTTGGAGAACAGGTGCGCGCCACGTTTACGGCGCAACTCGAATTCCCAGGCTTTGGATGGATCGAAGAAAACAACGGCTTCGACGCCCATACAGCCGTTTTTCGTACCGCCAAAGCTCACAACATCAACGCCCGACTTCCATGTCATTTCCGCCGCTGTGCAGCCCAGTGAAACCTGTGCGTTCGCAAACCGCGCCCCGTCCAGATGCACGGGGAGATTATGCGCCTTGGCCACCGCAGTCAGGGCGCGTAGTTCGTCCAGCGTATGCACCGAACCGCGTTCTGTGACTTGGGTGATCGACACTGCGCCGGGTTGTGCGCCATGTACGTTGCCCACAGTCTGGCCGGCAATCGCCGCGTCCAGTGCGGCAGGCGTCATCTTGTCTTCGGTGTCGATCAAAGTGAGCTTTGCCCCGCCTGCATAGAACTCGGGCGCGTTACACTCATCCATCTGAATATGCGCGACTTTCGAACAAAACGTCGTCTGCCAAGGCTGCGTATAACAGGCAAGCGCCAGTACATTTGCCGCCGTGCCGGTCGCGACAAGATACACCGCTGCTTCGGGTGCCTCAAAGACGTCGCGGATGCGATTTCGCACCTCGTCCATGATAATATCTTTGCCATAAGGCATCTGATGCGCATCATTTGCGGCGATTACGCGTTTCATCACATCGGGGTGCACAGGTCCCGCATTGTCAGAGGCAAAAAACATCAGGTCGGCTCCTCAATAATGTAATCTTCCCATTCTTCAAACGGGGTATCAAATTCGGATACGGTATTGCCACGCACGGACACCCCAGCAGCATGTACGCTGTCGGGTGTTCCGGTCATCAAAGGGTGCCACTCAGGCAGTGGCTTACCCTGCCATAACAAACGATACGCGCAGGTTTGCGGCATCCAGTAAGCATGGGTGTCAAGGTTATCGGGCTTTAGCACTATACAGTCCGGCACAAACTGATGACGGTTTTCATAGTGTGTGCAGCGACAAGTCGCATCATCCAGCAAACGGCAGGCAACTCGGGTGAGGGCGACCTCTTCGGTTTCCTCGTCCTCGAGTTTATTCAGGCAGCATTTTCCGCAACCATCACAAAGCGCTTCCCATTCTTGAGGCGACAGCTTTGTGAGCGGTTTTTTCTCCCAGAAACGGGGGGATAGTCCGGCGCGGGGGATCGGATCGGTCATAGGTCCGCCAGTATCGCTCGAGCCTCAGCGCTATCGGCATCCATCTGGGTGATCAACGCATCGAGGCTGTCAAAGTTTTCCTCGCCGCGCAGGTGATCCACCAAAGCGACAGAAAGCGGCGCGCCGTAAAGGTCGCCTTTGAAATCAAAGACAAAGGTTTCGAGGTTCGCTTTGTTTTCACCGAACATCGGCCGTACACCAAGGCTCGCGACACCGTGGTAGCTTCCCTTGTGAGGCCCCTCCAGCACGTCGACGAGGACCGCATAAACGCCAAAGGCAGGCTGGTGCAAACCATCGATTGACATGTTTGCTGTTGGATACCCCAACTCGCGCCCGCGTTGCTCGCCAGTGATGACCGGCCCGTCAATCCGATGCCAGTGGCCCAGCATCTCTGCCGCTTTGCGCGGGTCGCCTGCACTCAGGGCGGTGCGGATAGCAGTGGATGAAACAGTCTGGTCCGCATTGGTCATTAGAGGGGCAATCGTCACGCCAAAGCCAAAGCTTTCGCCAAATGCCACCAAGTCTTTGGCCGTACCGGCGCGTCCTTTGCCAAAACAAAAATCAGCGCCCACAACGACATGCTGCAGGCCCAGCCCATCGCGGATCACGTCACGTGCGAATTCTTCAGGGGTGAGCGATGCAAGGCCCTTGTTAAACTTCAATTCATAAAGCCGCTCTACGCCGACCTTTTCCAATCGGTGGGTGCGAGCGGTTGGGCTCATTAACCGGAAGGGAGGCGCATCAGGTGCGAAGTATTCCCTCGGATGGGGCTCGAACGTGACAATGCCCAAGGGCGCGCCGGGAAGGGCGTTTCGTGCCAGATCAATGACCGACAGGTGTCCCTTATGAACGCCATCGAAATTACCGATGGCGGCGGTGGCCCCTCGGTCTGTGTCGCTGACGAATTGATAGTCACGGATGATACGCATGGCCAACTGACTAGCCTTGACATCTCAGAAGGGCAAGACGCCCTGCTTCACCCTTTTTCAAATAGCGTGCACGTACTCCGCCGTGTAGACCTCAATCGAATTTACGTGATGGTGCCAAAACGGTTGCCTCGCCGATGAGAACCTTCTTGCCATCGACGGAACAGTGGCAATCCATCTTTACGCGGCGTTTAGAAAATTCGATGTCGGTCACTTTCACCTCGGCGTAGACCATGTCGCCGGGGCGAACCGGGGCGAGAAACTTTAGCGATTGCCCCATGTAGACGGTGCCGTGGCCCGGCAGCTGTTCGCCAATAACGGCAGAGATCAGACCGGCAGTCAGCATCCCGTGCGCGATCCGCCCTTCGAAGATCGTGTCGCGGGCGTAGTCGTCATCTAGATGGACAGGGTTATGATCGGTGGAAATCTGCGCGAACATCTCGATATCTTCATCAGTCACGACCTTGCGCAGGTAACGCATCATGCCGATTTCGATGTCTTCGATACAGATCGTGCCGCGCGGAAGATTGTCCAACATTTTTCACCCCTAAGTAATAATCTGCTGTCTAGATTGCAAAAGTTGTAACTTAATTACTTTGCGGGCGCAGAAAAGCAAGGGGAAAATGGCTAGCGCAGAAACCCGATAGAGTAGGTCGGAGCAGACATTTCCTTTTGCAAATAGGTGCTTAAAGCGTCTGCCTCTGGCTGAACGGTCGTTTTTGTCTCTGTGGCGGCCAGTCCTCCGGTGATGAACAGAGAATCAATGTCTTCTCCCATGGCACCTTTGATGTCTGTCAGTACGCCATCACCGATGCACAGGATGCGGTCATCGGACACAGGTTTACCCAACGCCGCCAGCCTGCGACGCGCCAAATCATAGATCGGTGGATGGGGTTTGCCGAAGTACAGGCTTTCGCCGCCCATCTCTGTGTAAAGCTGGGCCAAGGCACCGGCGCACCACTCGCGCGTCTCTCCGCGGTCCACAACGATATCCGGGTTCGCGCAGAGCAGTTTCAGCCCTTTTTGTTTGGCATAGAGGAACTGGGGGCGCATCACTGAAGGATCCGCCATCGGGTCTTCCGGCCCGGTGCAGACAATGCCTTCGGCTTCTTCCAACGGGACCTGCTGCATCTCCAGCGGATCGTCGAGCAGGTTAAGAGGCTGAAAGAACTTCTCCTCTCCGGGCTGGCCAATGAAAAAGACTTTGCTGCCGACAGCCCCCTGAAACATGGCCGAGCGCGCAGAATCACCTGATGTAGCTATGGTATCCCACGCGTCATCCGGCACGCCGAAATGAACGATCTGTTTTTCGACGCCAGCGCGGGGGCGAGGGGAGTTGGTCAGCAATACCACCTTGCCACCCTCCGCGCGGTACTGTTGCAATGCTGCGCAAGCATCAGGAAAGGCATCAACGCCGTTGTGCACACAGCCCCACAGATCAACAAAGAGCGCATCGTATTGCGCGGAAATTTCTGAAAGGTTTTCGATGATCCGGGTCATGGCATGCTCCATTTGGCGTTGAAACAGGCTTAGGCGATTACAGAGTGGGATGGAATACCGGCCGGATCAGCGCGGCGGCCATATGCTCAAACCATTCTACAGTTTGACAGCCACATATATCTGAACTCATGGAAATTTACGGGGCTGCGCGTTTCGGGTGACGGCCACTGGAACATCACCTTCACACGCCAATCGTTATGAGGAGAAATACGCCGCGCCGCCTTGCGCAGCTCGCCCTGATGGCGCTGGCATACTGCATGGAATGCGCTGTCATAGGCGACCGGTTTCGCCTTCGGTCTTTTGCCAAGCGAAATCTTCAGCGTCAGATAGCGCGCTTTTGCTGTATCAGCCTCCAATGGCCATTGAAGGTTTGAAACGCTACCCTTGAAGCCCGGCCAGTAAGTATAGGCACCCGACGCATTTGCGTGGCTGTTGAGGACCATCATCAGGATAATTGTCAGGATAGCCAGACGCTGCATGATATGCCTTAGATCAAAGGATGGCAGCATCTGTAGCGTAAGAATATGTCGAATTTTGGATGGAATACTGATGCAGGCGACAAGTATCTTTTGCTTGCGGGTTGCCTGCGACTGTTTCTTATCTGCATTGGTGCCGCAGTCCTGAATGGCCTGCGGCACCAATGAAGTCTTACATCTTGAGGTTCGGGATGATCTGCTTTTTGCGGCTCATGATACCGGGCAGGACAACGTGATCGCCGGACACCGCTGCGTCAAAGCTCTTTTCCGCGATGGTTTTTACGGTGTCATTTGGCACCAGAAGAGTCGCCTCTTCTTTCAGAATGTCGACAATGAAGAGCAGCACTTCTGCGGCACCATCTTCTGTTGCGACACCTGGCATCGCGGCCATAAGGGCGTCTTTACGCTCCAGCAGGGGGGCAGGTGACGTGGTTTCCAGAACGGAGACGCGCAAGGATGTGCCGTCCAGATCGAATTCCTTGCTGTCCATGCGGAGCAACTCTGCTTCGGAGAAAGACGAAACGTCGGATTTCGCTGCGAACATTTCCGCGGCATAGCTAGGAATGTCGACGCCCAGCTCTTCGGCGATGGACCAGGCGATGGCTTTGTCTTCCTGCGTGGTTGTCGGGCTGCGGAATTCCAGCGTGTCAGACAGGATGCACGACAGGGCCGCGCCTTTGATCTCTGTCGGTGTCTGGGCCCAGTCTTTCCCGATCATCTTCCACATGATGGTGGCGGTGCAGGCCAGCGGCTGTATGTTGATCTCGATCGGGCCGCGTGTTTCCAGACCGGCCACCAGACGGTGATGGTCAATGATGCCGGTGATATTGGCGTCGTTGATGTTGGCGGGCAATTCGCCGGGATTGTTGGTGTCGACAATGACAACATCCGTATCAGCGGCAAGCTCTGACATGATTTCCGGCTTGTCCAACTTCCAGCGGTCCAGAACGAACAGCGCTTCGGTGTTCGGTTCACCCAGCAGCACAGGCTTCGCAGGGGTGTTCTTGATGTTGTTTAGATACCACGCCCAGATGATCGGGCTTCCGGTGCTATCGGTGTCAGGGGATTTGTGACCAAAAACGAGTGTTGTCATGGGAGGCGTCCTTTGTTGCGGCATATCGGGTTGCGCGCCTTATAGGGTGGCCTTTGGCGCTTGTCACGACCTTGCGTCATAGGCCAAGTTCGGCGCGCTTTTTTCGTGTCAGACCTTCAATCACCATATCGTAAGAGGCCCGGATATGATCAGACAGGCTATCGTCCGACAGGCCTGGTGCTTCAAAGTGCTGTATCCATTTCAAACCACGTGACGCCATATATGGGGCAGGGCGCAGGCCGGGGCTGTCGGACAAAATTTCGAACGCCATTTCCGAAGCCTTGAAAGTTGCGGTGTCACCGGTTTCACCCATGCCGATAATGGCAAAGACTTTACCCCCTACTTTGTAGACATCCGCATTGCCCCATTGAATCACATGGGTTGTTTGCGGCAATTCGGCGCAAAATCGGTTGAGTTCTTCACGTGTCATGCCGTCATCCTAAAGGGTTGGAGCGTTACGTGAAATAGGGCAGAAATATCGATATGACCAAAGCACGCGAAACAGACCTCTACCTGCCGGTAAAAGCTTTCCTTGAAGATCAGGGATATGTGGTGAAGTCCGAGGTCGGCGCTGCGGATGTGGTGGCAGTGCGCGGGGCGGAGCCACCTGTTGTAGTGGAATTGAAGCTCGGCTTTTCGCTGGCGCTGTTCCACCAATGCGTCGCGCGACTGAAAGTTAGCGATGACGTCTATATGGCGATTGCGCGGCAGACCGGAAAACGGTTTGCCAAGGCGGTTAAGGAGAACACAGCACTGGCGCGCCGGTTGGGGCTGGGCTTGATTACTGTGCGCCTGTCTGACGGTCTGGTCGAAGTGCATTGCGATCCCGGACCTTATGCGCCACGCAAATCTGCCAAGCGGCAACAGCAGTTGTTGCGGGAATTTGCGAGACGGCAGGGGGATCCGAATGCCGGCGGCCAGACGCGGGCGGGGTTGGTTACGGCGTACCGGCAGGACGCGGTAAAGCTGGCGGTTTATCTTTTTGAAGTAGGTGCCAGCAAAGGCGCAGATGTCGCGCGAGAGGCCGGTGTTCCTAAAGCGACCGCAATGATGCGGGACAATCACTATGGCTGGTTCGAAAAGGTCGAAAAGGGCATCTACGGGCTGACGCCCGCTGGCGCTGAAGCTGTGTCTGCCTCTGGACGTATACTGGGTACGGGCTGACGGCCAAGCTGACCAATTCTATGGAGCCATTCCGGCGTTGCCCGCAGCTGCGCCCGAGACAGGAGCGGCCGACACCGCTTTTTGTGCGGGGACAACTTGGTTGTGGGTTGTGGGGCCCCCTGATGCGGCGTCGCGGAGAGGTAGTAGGTTTCGGTCCAGACGCCCTCAACTTGCACGAGCTGATGCTTTTGCATGCACAAATGGATGTAGCGCAAGGTGTTGGGACGGTTCGCCTGCACGCGGGCAAGACCAAGCTCTTCGCTTAGATGGGCGGCGCGGATCAACGCGCGGCCATTTCCACTTAGAATGCCGTGCTGGCGGGAAAGATGCATGCGCCGTTGTGGCAGGCCGCTGCCAAAGGACCCGGCCTCTATGACTATAGGACGAAGACCTTTCGGGTAATTAGCGCGTCAGGAGAATGGGTTGTTGTCAGCACCTCGAGAATGGGCTGAGCCCCTTCATCTGCCGTTATGAGTTTGTCGCCCGCCCGCAAACTACCGATGCGCCTAAATCCTGTTCCGGTCAATATCATGTTGCCGGGTGTAAAGCATGCGGGGTTGCGCGTCGCAGAGGCACCATTTTCTGGCGGAGTGTATTCGGTGGCATCGAGGTATTGGTTTTTGAGGTCACCCTCGGAATCAGGGGCAGTACCAGCAACGAAGTTGAGTGTCAGAGAGTCGGCTTTGTTATTTGCGTAAGTAAGAACCCAGGTATCGGCATCAATCTGTGTGGCGATGATCTCGTCGTTTGTGCGGTTCCCGATATAGATGAAATCGTCTTCACCGCGAAAATCATAGGCGATGTCGTGGCCACTGCCGGGCTCGAACCGTACCACGTCAATTTCTGTATCGGAGGGGTCATCAGCGCCATATCCGGCGGAGCGAGCCATCTCGTAGATGTCATCGCCCGTGCCGCCATCGAAATAGTCGTCACCGCTGCCGCCATAAAGGCTGTCCTGACCCGCTCCGCCCCAAAGTGCGTCGTTGCCCGCGTGGCCGGAAACGGTATCGTCGCCGTCGCCGCCATCTATCGTATCGTCGCCAGACCTGCCGAGAACGGTGTCATTCCCCGCGCCCCCCATGACGCTGTCGTTGCCGGTCCCTCCGTCCACCCAATCGGCATCCGCTCCTCCGTCGAGCGTGTCTGCACCGGCTTCGCCGTATACCTCATCCTCTCCAGCGCCGCCGCTTAGGTTATCGTTGTCATTCTCACCATGAAGGGTGTCGTTGCCCGTACCGCCATCAATGGTGTCCCTGCCATCGTAACCAATCAGGCTGTCATCGCCCCCGTCGCCCGAGATGCTGTCATCGCCGGTCCAGCCGTCGATCTTGTCATTGTCCTCGCCGCCATTGAGGGTGTCCGCACCTTCGCCGCCTGAAAGGGTATCGATGCCGCTACCGCCGTCGATGCTGTCGTTGCCTATGCCGCCCGAGACGGAGTCGCCCCCCGCGCCGCCGATGATCAGGTCATTGCCATCGCCGCCGTCGATCTGGTCGCGACCGGTACCACCGTCGATTATGTCTGCCTCAGTCCCGCCACTGATTGTATCTGCACCGCCACCGCCATCGATTGAATCGGCACCGCTGCCGCCGGTAATGACATCATCACCGTCCTTTCCTGCAATCGTGTCTTCGCCTTCTTCGCCCCGCAGGATATCACTGCCCAAACCGCCATCAAGGCTGTCGTTGCCGATACCGCCGTCGATCGTATCGTTGCCCTGCCCACTGGCGATTGTGTCGTCGCCCCCGCGCCCTTCGATGTCCACGCCCTGCGCGTCACCGGCAACCAGAGTGTCATTGTCCAAAGACGCATCAACGCGATCGCTCTGCTCCGTCAGGATGATGCGTTCAATCTCGGAGAATGTGATCGTGTCGGTGCCATTTGTGATCGTGCCACTGCCGGTGCCGTCATAGACAACTGTGACCGGCCCACTCAGCGCGCTTAGATCAATCGCATCGAAGTCGCTGCCTCCTTCGCCGCCGATGATGGTGTCATTGCCGAAGTTGTCCTCGATCAGGAACGTGTCATCCCCATCTTCACCTACGATGTAGTCCGCACCCGACCCGCCATAGATCACGTCATCGCCGGCGCCACCAAAAAGACCTGCGCCGCTGGTATCCAGGCGGGCGTCAAGCGTATCATTGCCGCTGCCGGTAAAGACATTCTCGATTTCAGTGAAGGTGATCGTATCGGCACCATCAGTGATGGTGCCATGCTCGGTCCCGTCAAATACAACCGCCAGATTTGTTGTGACGCTGCCGCCTTCTATGGTGTCACTGTCAAAGCCGGTCTCACCGCCGACTATCGTATCATTGCCGAACGCATTTTCGATGATGAAGGTATCAGAGGCTGCACCGCCTGACAGGCTGTCCTTTCCTTGTCCACCCCTGAGCGTGTCGTTGTCCTCTCCACCCGACAGAGTATCGTCACCGTCACCACCATCCAGACTGTCGGCACCACTATCGCCATCGATAGAATCGTTCCCGCCGTCCCCATATAGTTGGTCGCCACCTGCACCACCCGAGATGGTATCGCTTTCTTCCATGCCGCGGATTATGTCCGCACCTTCGTTGCCGGAGATGGAATCGGCGTCTGTTCCGCCATCGATGGAGTCGTCGCCAGCCCCGCCGTCTATCGTTGCCATGTCCAATTCTCCTTGGGCCCGATCTTCAATCGTCGATTCTGGAACCTATGTTTGAACAAGTCCTAAAGAGTGGAGGTTTCCATTCGCCTAAACGCTCTGAATTTTTCTCAATCGTTTGGTTGACAGCTTCTGAGACTCTCACTAGCTAAGCGTCGTTAGCACTCAGACGTGTCGAGTGATAACGCCTGATCCGCCCAGCGAAGGGCGGCAGGTTCAGGAGTAACCTTTGAGCCTTAAGGAGCTACAAAGATGGCATTGAAACCGCTTCACGACCGCGTGCTGGTAAAGCGTACAGAAAGCGAAGAGAAAACCGCCGGTGGATTGATCATTCCTGATTCCGCCAAGGAAAAACCTTCCGAAGGCGAAGTTGTATCTGTTGGCGAAGGCGCCCGTAAAGACAGCGGCGAGCTGATCGCACCTGCCGTAAAAGCTGGCGATAAAATCCTGTTCGGCAAATGGTCCGGAACAGAAGTCACCGTAGACGGTGAAGAGATGCTGATGATGAAAGAGAGCGACATCATGGGGATCATTTCCTGATCGACAGGAAATGGCGGGCTTTGCCCACCTCACGGTTCGACGCTCAATTCACGAAACAAATGGAGAAGATAAATGTCAGCTAAGGACGTCAAATTTGACACCGATGCCCGCAACAAAATGCTCAAGGGTGTGAACATCCTCGCAAACGCGGTCAAAGTTACTCTCGGTCCCAAAGGCCGTAACGTGGTTCTGGACAAATCGTTCGGCGCACCACGCATCACCAAAGACGGTGTATCTGTTGCCAAAGAGATCGAGCTTGAAGACAAGTTCGAGAACATGGGCGCACAGATGGTTAAGGAAGTTGCTTCCCGCACCAATGACGAAGCAGGCGACGGTACAACAACCGCGACTGTTCTGGCCCAGGCCATCGTCAAGGAAGGCATGAAATCTGTTGCCGCCGGCATGAACCCAATGGACCTCAAGCGCGGCATCGATATGGCCACCTTGAAGGTTGTTGAGGCCATCAAAGCCGCAGCACGTGAAGTGTCTGACAGCGACGAAGTTGCACAGGTCGGTACAATCTCTGCAAACGGCGAAAAAGAAATCGGCCGTCAGATCGCAGACGCGATGCAGAAGGTTGGCAACGAAGGCGTTATCACTGTTGAAGAGAACAAAGGTCTGGAAACAGAAACCGATGTTGTTGAAGGCATGCAGTTCGACCGCGGCTACTTGTCACCATACTTTGTCACCAACTCCGACAAGATGACTGTTGAGCTGGAAGACGCGATCATCCTGCTTCACGAGAAAAAGCTGTCTTCCTTGCAGCCAATGGTTCCACTGCTAGAGCAGGTGATCCAGTCTCAGAAGCCGTTGCTGATCATCGCAGAAGATGTTGAAGGCGAAGCGCTGGCAACTCTGGTTGTGAACAAGCTGCGCGGTGGTTTGAAAATCGCAGCTGTTAAGGCACCAGGTTTCGGCGATCGTCGTAAAGCGATGCTGCAGGACCTTGCGATCCTTACAGGTGGTCAGGTGATCTCCGAAGATCTGGGCATGAAGCTTGAGTCCGTGACAATGGACATGCTGGGTTCCGCCAAGAAGGTCTCCATCACCAAGGACGAAACCACTGTTGTGGACGGCGCTGGTGACAAAGCCGAGATTGAAGCACGCGTTGCCCAGATCCGTAACCAGATCGAAGAAACAACTTCCGACTACGACCGTGAAAAGCTGCAAGAGCGTGTTGCCAAGCTGGCAGGCGGTGTTGCTGTGATCCGCGTTGGCGGCATGACAGAAGTTGAAGTCAAAGAGCGTAAAGACCGCGTTGACGATGCACTGAACGCGACACGTGCCGCTGTTCAGGAAGGTATCGTTGTTGGTGGTGGTGTTGCTCTGATCCAGGGTGCCAAGGCACTTGACGGTCTGTCCGGTGACAACAACGATCAGAACGTTGGTATCTCTATCGTCCGTAAGGCACTGGAAGCACCGCTGCGCCAGATCGCTGAGAACGCCGGCGTCGACGGTTCCGTCGTTGCTGGCAAGATCCGCGAAAGCGACGACCTGAAGTTCGGCTTTAACGCACAAACCGAGGAATATGGCGACATGTTCAAGTTCGGCGTCATCGATCCGGCCAAAGTTGTCCGCACTGCTCTGCAGGATGCAGCTTCCATCGCGGGTCTGTTGATCACAACAGAAGCTATGGTTGCCGACAAGCCGGCAAAAGAAGGCGCTGCTGGCGGCATGGGCGGCGGTATGCCGGACATGGGCGGCATGGGCGGCATGATGTAATCATCCCTTAACGGGGTGTGAGCTGAATAAGCTGACCAAACTAATCTGGAGAGGGCGTGCCGCATGGCGCGCCCTTTTCGGTTTGCACATTAAAATTTTGGGAGAGATCAGACAACAGGTGACAAATTTCTGATCTGTTAAGAGTGCAGCAAGGGGCTGGTGCTAGCTTGCGCGTATCCTAGCCTTGAGAGCCTCTTAGATGTCCAACCCTGCACAAGTCGTATCAGAAGCCGCGCCGCGCCATAATGTTTGCGATGATGATGGCCGCACGGTCACGGCGACATCCGGTTCTTCTCAGGATTTCGAGGATTTCATCTACCTTATAAGCCATGATGTACGCAGTTCGGCCAGAGCGCTGTTGGAACTACCTCAATGGATTGCCGAAGATCTGGAAGAGGCGGGCTTTCCGCTTGAGGGGCCGGTTGCCACCTCTATTGAGCTGCTGAACCGTCACGCCGGTCGATTGGACCGTATGCTGGTAGATTTGCTGACGTTTTCGCGGATCGGACGCATGCAAAAGATTTGCGAGAACGATATCAACGACGTTCTGGATCAGGTGTTGGAAGAGATAAAGCTGCCGGCAGGCTTCAAGGTGATCCGAAACCTTGATTGCAATCACGTAACGATGGGAGAGCGCGATGTGCTGACCATGTTTAGCGCGCTGATCAGCAACGCTGTCAAACACCATGACAAGGCCAGCGGCCAGATTATCGTCTCTTCATCGCTTGAAGGCGGTGACGTTTTGCTGAGCGTCTCGGATGATGGTCCGGGTATTGCACCTGAGTATCGAGAACGGGTTTTCGGTGCGATGAACACATTGCGCCCACGCGACGAGATCGAGGGAAGCGGTATGGGCCTGACGAACGTACGCAAAATCGCGAACCTCTATGAAGGCGGGGTGATTGTGGGCGATTCACCTTATTCAGGCGGCCTTAATGTAGAAGTGCGCATCAACGCGTTTCTGGTGGCAGATTGATCAAACTTTGCTCAATCTACAGAGATTAAGCGCGGGCCTTTAATGTTTCGTCAGGGATTTCCCGCAATCCTTAGGAGGCCAAACAACAAGAGGACGCCGCCATGTTACATGTCAATTCTGCCGCATCTTCGTTCCCTCCCGGCGCGCCTATGCCCCGCGATATAAAAGCGCTTTTGTTAGACGACAGCAATTTCGACCGCGCGCGCATCCGCCGGTTAAGCGAAAAGACCAACCTTTGCGTTCACATGGATGAGGTCGACAGCATCGAAGCGATGGACCGCGCAGTGAACGAGGAAAGCTACGATCTGGTCCTGATCGACTATCGCCTTCCGATCGGTGATGGCATGGTTGCACTGGATCATCTGTTGCGGAATGACAGTCACCGTCAGGCCGCGAAAATCATGATTACCGGCGACAACGGCAAACGGACTGCGATTGAAGCCATGCGCAATGGTTGCCACGATTTTCTAACAAAAGAAGAGCTTGATGTTGAAGCGCTGCGAGAGGCGATGCTTAACGCGCTCGCTACGGCACAACATCGGCATGAACTGGATATCGCCGCACAAATGCAGCGAACCCAAATTCGCGAAGGCTTGGTCGAGGCCCTTCAAGACAAGGATGTACAAAGCAACGTCATCGCGCTGGTGCGTGAGAATTTGTCAAAGGAAAACACCGCTGCTGACATTCTGCGAAGCCGTTTTGGCGAACAGGACATCGATGACTTATTGGTCGGGCTGGACAAGGACGACACGTTTGTCTTTCACTGAAGCGCTGCTGATTAATGTCTCCGGCACTGCTGGAGCCGCTGTTAGCAGTCCGTATTGAATAGCAGGTAACGCGCGATGCATTTCATCCGGTACTAGCGCACAGTGTATTTTCGAGGCCGATAGCTGAGCTCCAGCTTATCGGCATTGCTTTACCTATTAGGAACAACATCTTCATCGTTGTGTTCGCCTAAGTTGGACAATTTGGTTGCACATCTGCCCGCCTGTCCTCGCTCGGTAACTGGAAGGTGACAGTGGCGAATGTGTGAAAGCTCTTGGCGTATCCGGTTGCAAAGGCTAGTCGGAATGAATGCAGCTTGTTCTCGCCACCGTTCTCACGATGATCGCCTTTGCGTCCAACTCCCTTTTGACCCGGTGGGCGATTGACGGGCAACATATCGACCCATCAGGTTTTGCACTCGTGCGCGTTATCGCCGGTGCTGTTGTGCTGGGCATGTTGATCTCTTTGCGGGGCGGTGGGCTGCCGTTGCTGAGACGGGCGCGCATCCCCGGCGCGATAAGCCTTGCCGTTTATCTCGTGGGGTTCTCGCTCGCCTATCTGACGCTGGATGCTGGACTGGGGGCACTGATCTTATTTGGTGTTGTACAGATCACGATGTTTACGCAAGGCGCGTTGACTGGTGCAGCGCCCAGTCGGCAGCAGATTATAGGCGGGGCGATAGCTTTTGTAGGGCTTATGATCGCGCTCTGGCCGGGTGCAGAAAGCAACACTGACCCTATGGGCGCGCTGTTGATGGTCTTCGCCGGTTTGGGTTGGGCGGTCTATAGCATCATAGGTCGCAGCGCCCGCGACCCGCTGGCGGCAACCACAGCAAACTTCCTGCTTTGCGTTCCTATCCTGCTGATCCTTTTGGTGGGGGCTGGTTTACGGTTTAGCGCGATGGGTATCGTGCTTGGCATCGTTTGCGGTGGACTGACCTCGGGGCTGGGGTATGCGCTTTGGTATTGGGTTCTGGCTCAGATCAGCGGCCCGACTGCCGCAGTTGTTCAGTTAAGCGTTCCTGTCATAGCCCTTTTTGCGGGCGCGCTATTCTTGGGGGAAAGCGTCAGCATAGAACTGGTGATTGCGACCTGTCTGGTGGTGGGCGGAATCGCTTGGTCAGTCAGCGCACAAGTAGTTCCAAAGGATCGTAGCTGATCCCGTCCTCACCGAAAGCGACCTCTATCAAACTGTCGGGTTTGTACCGTCTTTTTGCAAGCTGGTCTGGGGTGAGCCAGTGGCGCTGCGTGACGATCTTGTCAACATCCTCCCACAGTGGATCTATGCGGTCAGAGCCGGTAAGCTGGCAGCGGAAATAAACATCGACCTGATGAAAACCAAGCGCAGGGTCGTGAAATTCGTTCACAAGGCACGGGTCACCTACTTCGATCTCCAGCCCGGTTTCCTCGTGAACCTCACGACGCAGATTGTCCGGCAGGGAAGCCCCCATTTCCACACCACCCCCCGGCGCACAGATCAGATCGCTTTGACCTTCGGGGTAGGCGTTAACCATCAAAAGCCTGTTGTCGCTGACAATTATGGCCCGTACGGCCAGTCGTGGAGATTTCAGATGCATTCGCATGTCTTTCGCATTTGGTGCACACAGAGCATTTCACACGCGCGCAAATCAGTCTATCTCGGGGGTATGAGCATTCGCATCTGTCTTTTTGCCGCGCTGATCGCATTGACCGCCTGTCAGGGGCAGGCGCAGGACCGCTGCGTCATTCTATTGCACGGTCTGGCACGGACAGAGACATCATTCGCTCTGATGGAAGTTGCTTTGGAGAACGAAGGCTACCGGATTGTGCGACCGGGGTACCCGTCCACCGAAGCACCGATCGAAGAGCTGACACGTCAGACACTGCCAGCCGCAGTCGCTCAGTGTGGCACCCCCAAAGTTGATTTCGTCACGCATTCCATGGGGGGCATTCTGGTGCGCCAGTGGGTGGCGGAAAATGATGCCACACGCGTCGGTCGCGTGGTGATGTTGGGGCCACCAAACCAAGGCAGCGAAGTTGTAGACGAGCTGAACGACGTTGCGGCATTTGACTGGATCAACGGTCCGGCGGGCGCGCAAATGGGCACCGGTCCAAATTCGCTGCCGCGTAGCCTGCCGCCAGTGACTTTTGAACTTGGCGTACTGGCTGGTTCGCAATCATTGAACCCCTATTTTTCTACGCTTTTGCCTGGACCTGACGATGGCAAGGTTTCCGTCGCCTCCACTCGCGTCGAGGGTATGACGGATCATTTGGTGCTGCCCGTCACCCACACTTTCATGATGAACAACCCGCGCGTGATTGCCGAAACCATGGCGTTTTTGCGCAACGGCAAGTTCGACAGATCGACCAACTGGATCGAAGGCGTTCTGGACACAATCGGCTGCCCGGATGGCGGGTGTATACCAGGGATTGAGGGGACGGATGGCGAACCTTGATCTGACCGGTGCGAAAGTTCTGATCGGTGATGGATTGCAAGACGTGCCGCTCAGCTTTGCCGAAGGTGTCATTTGTGAAGAACGTATTGGCCATGAGGTGGACCTGAGCGGGTTTCTGATCATGCCGGGCATCGTGGACATGCATGGTGACGGTTTCGAACGGCATCTAGCGCAACGTCGCGGTGCGATGATGCACATGAATGAAGGGCTGGTTGCCTGTGAGGCAGAGCTTGCGGCAAACGGGATCACGACGGCGGTACTGGCCCAATTTGTCAGCTGGGAAGGTGGCATGCGCGGACTAGAGTTTGCGCAGAAGGTCTTCACCGCCATCAAGGAGACGCGGACCGAAGTGGTCACCGACCTGCACCCGCAGTTGCGGTTCGAGACACATCTGCTCGATCTTTACGCCGATTTGTCTAACATGCTGGAGGAATGGGAGGTCAGGTACGTTGTGTTTAACGACCACCTTCCACATGACCGCCTAGATGCGGGCAAACTGCCACGCCGGCTGAACGGACAGGCGCTCAAGGCGGGGCGCAGCCCTGAAAATCACCTTGCCTTCATGCAGGATCTGCATGCCCAAAGTGTTGATGTGCCCTCCGCGTTAGATTGGCTTTGCCCGCGTCTATTGGCGGCTGGTGTGACAATGGGAAGTCATGACGATGCGACCGCAGAAGATCGCGAGCTTTGGCAAAGCAGGGGCGTCACCGTTGCGGAGTTTCCCGAAACGCATGAGGCAGCTGAGGCAGCACATGTGGGAGGAAGCCCGATCCTGATGGGGGCGCCGAATGTTGTGCGCGGTGGCTCGCATAATGCAAATGTGTCCGCGACTGACCTGATTTCAGCCGGCCATTGCACCGCACTCGCATCGGATTACCACTATCCATCGCCGCGACGGGCCGCGTTGCTGCTTGCTGATAGTGGGATCTGCTCACTCGCCCGGGCATGGGGTCTTATCTCAAGCGGTCCAGCCCAAGTAATGGGGTGGACGGATCGCGGAACGTTGGAAGCGGGAAAGCGGGCAGATATCACCGTGCTTGATGCGCAGACCCGTCGGGTTGCCGCGACATTCGTGCAAGGGCGCGTGTCCTATATGTCGGGTGCCATCGCGGAACGGCTGCTGGCTTGATCAGCGGACAATCCGGTTGATGTGCCCCATTTTGCGCCCCGGTTTTGTCTCCGTTTTCCCGTAAAGGTGCAAGGCGACGTCTTTGTCGTTCGCGTATTCGGGCACACGGTCCATATCTGCGCCAATCAGGTTTTCCATGACGACATCTGTGTGGCGGCTGCCGTCACCCAAAGGCCAGCCAACAATCGCACGGATGTGCTGCTCAAATTGGTCAACGGTGCAGCCATTCTGGGTCCAATGGCCTGAATTGTGTACACGGGGCGCAATTTCGTTAACGACCAAACCCTCTGACGTCACAAACAACTCGACACCCAGAACGCCGACGTAATCAAGGCTGTTGAGTATCTTGCCTGCCATCAGCACAGCGTCCATGCGCTGCGACGTGTTCAATCGGGCAGGGACCGTGGTGGTGTGTAGAATTCCGTCGCGGTGAACATTCTCTCCCGGATCAAAACACGCGACATCGCCAGCCGGACTGCGGGCCGCAATGACGGATACTTCGTGGCTAAAGTCGACAAACCCCTCAAGGATGGCAGGCGCGCCGTTCATATCTGCGAAAGCCGTCTGTGCGTCCTCTGCCTTGTGCAAGCGTGCTTGCCCTTTGCCGTCGTATCCAAAGCGACGGGTCTTGAGGATGGCGGGCGCGCCGATCTGCTCAACCGCTGCCGTCATGGCATCCATGTCTGGGACATCTGCAAAAGGAGCGACCTGCAGCCCAAGGCTTTCGAGGAATTTCTTTTCGGTAAGTCGGTCCTGCGAAATGCGCAACGCCTCGCGACCGGGCCGGATGGCCACCTGCGCCTCGATCAGATCAAGAGCCGCAGTTGGCACATTCTCAAACTCGAAGGTGACAACATCGCAGGCGTTCGCAAACGCACGCAAAGCTGCTTCGTCCTCGTAGGGTGCTGTGGTTACGGCGTGGGCAACATCACCTGCGGGCGGGTTCGCACCCGGCTCAAAGATATGCGTCCGGAACCCCAATCGCGCAGCGGCAACGGACAGCATACGCCCCAACTGACCCCCACCCAGAATGCCGATGGTACTTCCCGTTGCAAGTGGTTCAGTCATCTGTTGGCACCTCCGGAATGGATGCGCTAAGCGCGCTGCGCCACTCATCAAGGCGGGTTGCAAGAGCGCTGTCTTGTAACGCAAGAATTCCGGCTGCCATTAGCGCCGCATTGGCAGCACCTGGTGCGCCGATGGCCATGGTCGCTACGGGAAATCCGCGCGGCATCTGGAGAATCGAATACAGGGAATCAACACCTGACAACGCCTTGGTCTGAACCGGCACGCCAATCACTGGCACACGTGTTTTGGACGCCATCATACCCGGCAAATGCGCCGCACCGCCGGCTCCTGCGATAATCACCTGCAAGCCCTTGTCGACAGCCGTTTTTCCGTATTCCCAAAGACGGTCAGGCGTGCGGTGGGCTGATACGATCCGCGCCTCATAGGCAATGCCTAATTCGTCCAGAAGATCAGCGGCTTCGCGCATGGTAGCCCAATCGGATTGGGAACCCATGATGATACCGACGGGAGGGGTTGTCATAGCAGCGCGGCCCTTTGCTGATTTATCGAAGGTCGCACTATAGCCAGACTGTCAGCAGGGGCAACGAAGGAGTGTCGCAGGTCGCGCAACTCGGGTCGCATCGAACATTTATGCGATAATGTCCGGCGTCAAGCGGTCTTCGATCTGCGCAATCAGATCCTTGATCCGCAGCTTGCGCTTTTTGAGACGTTGCAGGGTTAACTGATCCGCTGTTGTCCGCTCTCCCAAGGCATGAATGGCATCATCCAGATCGCGATGTTCGCGCCGGAACACCTCGAGCTCGACACGCAAAACTTCGTCGTTTTTCATCGAAAGGTCGGTTGGCGCGTTCATTCTGTCATGATTCCGTTAAACCCTATGCCCCTAATATAGGCGTTGATGCTGTTCACGCATAGCCCTTGCACCAATCCGGTGTCGCCCCCATATTCGTAACACGGGTCGCCTTAACGGGGCCTTACTTTCTGACTGTCGCTTGACCTAAAAGGACGTGTCATATGACGAAACTAACGCTTGCCTCATATCCCCACATGTTGGGATTTGAACAGCTTGAGCGGGTGCTGGAACGCACCGCAAAATCGGGCAATGAAGGGTATCCGCCTTTCAATATCGAACAGACTTCTGATTTCAGCTACCGGATCACGCTCGCCGTAGCGGGGTTTGCCGAAGATGACCTCGCGATTACTGTGGAAGACCGGCAACTGGTTATCCGCGGACGCCAGACAGATGACAGCGACAGCCGCGTTTTTCTGCACCGTGGAATCGCCGCGCGACAGTTCCAGCGCAGTTTTGTGTTGGCCGATGGCGTGGACGTGGGTGAGGCGCAGATGGAGAACGGCCTGCTGCACGTAGACTTGACACGGGCCAAACCCGAAACAGTTGTACAAACAATAAAGATTAAGAAAGGGTAGGACGATGCAAGACATGAACTCCCAATCAGCAGACCGGACGGTCTACGTTAAACTCATCGAGGTCAGTGACCTGCCACGCGAAGTACGCGATCAGGCTGAAGGTCTTGAACAGCTCTACGCAGTACACGACGCACAGGGCCAGCAACTGGCCTTGGTCGGTGACCGCAAGCTCGCCTTTCATTTGGCGCGTGAGCATGATTATGCGCCGGTAATGGTGCATTAAGCTGGCATTATTGCGCCCGCTGACAAAGGATGCGAGGGCTGCACATCTGTGCGGCCCTTTTTGTTGGAGAGCCTAATGGAATTTGCGTTCGACTGGGTAGATGCATTTGCGGATGCGCCTTTTGGTGGCAATGGATGTGCCGTCGTTCACGGCGGGGCCGCGTTATCTGATGACACCTGCATGGCCTATGTGAGAGAAACCTCACTTGTCGAATGCACTTTCACAGGTCCGTCGGAGATTGCCGATCTGAAGGTGAAATACTATTTGGCCAGCCGCGAAATACCGTTTGCCGGGCATCCGACCATCGCCACAGTCGCGGCGCTTGTGCATCGCGGTATGGTGAGCGGAACCAACCTTTCACTAGAAACCGGGGCGGGTATCGTGGATGTGCAGATTGAGGGCGATCTGATAACTATGACGCAGGTCGAACCCGAGTTCGGGGCAGAAGTTCCCGCCTCGGTCGTCGCCCAAGTGGGTGCCATCTCTCCAGATGACATAATTGCACAGCCACAGATCGTCTCAACCGGTTTGCCGTTTTGCATCACGGTGTTGCGCGACATTTCGGTAGTGGAAAAATTGCGATTTGATACCGCTGGTTTCGCGGCATATTGCGCGCATCTGGGTTTGGAGCGCGATGATCTGATGGAACCGTACTGGGTGACACTGCAAGGAGCCACCGCGACAGGCGATACCTTCTCCCGTCTATTGTTGGCACCCCCTAGCCCCGCCGAAGACGCGTTCACCGGTTCCGCCACCGGCGCAGCAGCCGCTTATCTCTGGTCGCGCGGATTGCTAGGCAAACGTGGCTATGTCGCAGAGCAGGGGCATGGCATGGGGCGACCCGGCCAAGCGCGCGTAGAAGTTCTTGGCCCGCCTGACGGGATCACCGGCGTGAAGGTCGCGGGACGTGGTATCGTGGTGATGTCAGGAACAGCATTCCTGCCGGAATAATAATGGCCCACTGAAATGAAAAAGCGCAGCCAGTTCAGGCTGCGCTCTATAGAATTCAAATCGATCAGGTCGGCTTAACCGCCGATCAGCCCCATGCTTTCCAGCTTCAACAGCACCTGATGGGCGCAGTTGTCTACATCGACATTCTCCGTCTCAACGCTCAGCTCGGGGTTCTGTGGCACGTCATAAGGATCTGAGATGCCTGTGAATTCCTTGATCTTGCCTTCGCGAGCCAGCTTGTAGAGGCCCTTTCGGTCACGGCGCTCGCACTCTTCAATGCTTGTCGCAACGTGCACTTCAACAAAGGCACCGAACGCTTCGATCTCTTCGCGCACTGCACGACGGGTTGTGGCATAGGGCGCGATTGGCGCACAGATTGCAATGCCGCCGTTCTTGGTGATCTCGGAAGCGACATAGCCGATGCGACGGATGTTGAGGTCACGATGCTCTTTCGAGAAACCCAGTTCTGAGCTGAGGTTTTTACGCACGATGTCACCATCCAGCAGCGTCACGGGGCGACCGCCCATTTCCATCAGTTTGACCATCAGAGCATTCGCAATGGTGGATTTGCCGGAGCCCGAGAAACCGGTGAAGAATACGGTAAAGCCCTGCTTGTTGCGCGGCGGCTTTGTGCGGCGCAGTTCTTGGACCACCTGCGGGAAAGAGAACCACTCAGGAATTTCCAGACCTTCTTGCAAACGGCGGCGCAGCTCTGTGCCAGAGATGTTCAGGATCGTGACATCATCTTTGTCCTTGATCTCGTCCATGGCTTCGTATTGGGCGCGTTCGTCAACCCAAACCATGTGTTTGAAATCGACCATTTCGATGCCCATTTCTTCCTGATGCTCGCGGAAGAGTTCCTGTGCATCATATGGACCGTAGAAGTCTTCGCCGGCTGAGTTGGAGCCGGGGCCTGCGTGATCACGACCAACGATAAAGTGCGTGCAGCCGTGGTTCTTACGGATCAGTCCGTGCCAAACTGCTTCGCGTGGGCCAGCCATGCGCATTGCAAGGTTCAGCAAAGACATCGAAGTCGTCGCGGCAGGATACTGGTCTAGTACCGCCTCATAGCAACGCACGCGCGTAAAGTGATCGACGTCACCCGGCTTGGTCAGGCCAACAACGGGGTGGATCAACAGGTTTGCTTGCGCTTCACGTGCAGCACGGAAAGTCAGTTCCTGGTGCGCACGGTGCAGGGGGTTACGCGTCTGGAAGGCAACAACCTTGCGCCAGCCCATCTTGCGGAAATAGGCGCGCAGCTCGTTCGGCGTGTCGCGACGGGCACGGAAATCGTAGTGGATCGGCTGCTGAATACCGGTCACAGGGCCGCCCAGGTAAATCTTGCCCGCTTGGTTGTGAAGGTAATTCACAGCAGGGTGCGCATCATCATCGGCACCGAATACTTTTTCCGCTTCATGCGCTTTGTTAGGCTCCCAGCGGTCGGTGACGGTCATCGTTGCAAGGATAACCCCTTCCTGATCGCGCAGGGCGATATCCTGACCGATTTCCAGCTTACCTGCAAAATCTTCGGACACATCAAGCGTGATCGGCATCGGCCAAAGCGAACCATCCGTCAGGCGCATCGTATCGACAACACTGTTGTAATCCGCTTCCGAAAGAAAACCCTTGAGCGGGTTGAAGCCACCGTTCATCAGCAATTCAAGATCGCAAATCTGGCGCGGTGTCAGATCATGGCTGACCAGATCGCCGGCTTCGACTTTCATCTTCTGTGCAGAATCGTAAGAGACATACAGCTCTGGGATCGGGGCAAGGTTGGCTTGGGTATTCATACAGGATCTCATTTTTCGCGATTACGGGGTAGCGGCTGACCGCCCTATGCCAAGGGTCAAGGCAAAGAGTCTAGTAAAGGTTGGTGGAATTCGGCAAAATCTTGCTTGAAGAGCACAGTATTGGCGTATTTGGCCCCAAAACACCCCGAATTAGGCGTCTAAATCTGTTAAAAGCCCGCTTAGGTCGCTTGCTTCATGCACTGGCCATGCCAGTAGCGGGGAAGAGAGCCCACGCAGTTCAAGTGCTGTCAGGTGATGCGGTGCGACTTGATGCCCTGCCGCATGAAGTAGGGGCACAGAGATCAAAGCCTGCACCTTGTACTCTTTCGTGACACCTTCGATGCGGGATGCGGTATTTACGGTGTCACCGATCAGGGTGCGGGGCGCTTGTCCGGCCGCACCAATCTCGCCCAATACGACATCGCCCAAATGTGCACCGATGCCGATTGAGACAGGGCTTTGCCCTTCGCGGGCGAGCGTTTCGTTGAATGTATCCAAGGCCTGCGCGATGCCCTCAATCGCCCGCAGCGCCGCACGTGCGGAAAGTGACGGACTGCTCGTCTCAAAAAGGGCAAGAAACCCGTCACCGAGGTATTTATCTACTGTACCACCTTGGGCATTGATCGGTGGGACAATCGCATCGAAGAAACGGTTCAGCAGGAAAACTACGTCATAGGGGAGTTGCCCCGTCGTGCGGGCTGTGAAACCACGCATATCCAGAAACAGGAGCGCCAGTTCTTTCTCTTCCCCTTGGGATGCGTGGCTGCGGAACTTGCCTTTACCATCAGGCTGGAAAACCCGAAACACGGTTGTCGGATCCATCGGGCAAATCTGACAAGCAAGTCTGGTATTAGCCTCCGCACCGACCGCTGCAAGGCTCTTTGCTTCGGCCTCAGAAGGCGGGTGCAAATGCTCTGCACCCTTTTCGATTACGACGCGGCAGGTTGTGCAGCGCCCGCGTCCGCCACAAAGCGAGGCATGCGGGACGCCGCGCAGGCGGGACATCTCCAACAATGTCAACCCGCGGGGGGCATTGATCGTGATGTCGGGGGCGTAGCGGATCGTGACCGACCGCCGCCGCGCGCGCAGATATCTCACACCATATCCAAAAGCGACGGCGATCATAATCGCGCCAAACGCCCAACCAAGCCGATTGGTCCAACTGATCAATGTGACGAACGTCGATTGATCGGGGAAATTAAACAGCGTCAGCAAAGTCTCCTGCTGGTCAGGATCGGCAAAGGCTGCTTGAATACGGCGCCCTTCAACGAGAAATCCGGCAAGGGCGAAGGCAGGGACAAGCACCGCCAAACCGACAAGAAGAGGTTGCGATCTGCGCCACCAGGCCTTTGACCGGAGCCAGAAATGCAGACCGATGCAGCCATGCAGCCAAACCACAAGCAGCAGAAGGCTTTGCTTCCAACCATCAGCACTGCCCCACAAAAGCAACATGATGTAGCCCATTCGGTCATTCAGGTCGAAGATTTCATGGGCTGTGCGGGTATGGATCAGGTGGGCGATCAGAAGAATTGGAATGACTACGCCAAGGCTGATCTGCAATGCCTCCCAAACCGGCATACGCAGAGTGCCACGCCGCGCAAGCTTTACCAGCGCCAGCGTCAGGTGCGTAAGAAACGCGCCGTAGATCAGCATTGTTCCCGGCCAGCTTCGGGTTACCACCTGCCGCCAGTCCTGAGCCGTCTCGAGCCAGCCAGGCGAAAACAGTCCAAGCCCGATGTTCAGGAAATGCGTCAGCGCGTAGATAAAAAGCACCAACCCGCTCGCGATACGCAAGCGGGTAGGCCAATCACCGCGCCAAAGATCTTTCATCTGCCATCCCCCGCTGCTCCGAAACATGGGGCGGCGTGGAGGCTCGCGTCAAGCGTCGTTATTCAGCGAGCTGCGCGCCGTAGCCTAGCGGCAAGGAGGTGTCTTTGCCGCCTTCGATCTCAACATCTTCGCCGATTTCAGCCAGAAAACGTTCTGCCTCAAGCGCTGCCATACAGCCCATCCCGGCGGAGGTTACGGCCTGACGATACTTGTGGTCGGTCAAATCGCCGGCTGCAAAAACGCCAGGGATCGAGGTCTCTGTGCTGTCGGGCTTGGTAACGACATAACCGCCCATGTGCGTTTCCAGCGTATCTTTGACCAACTCGTTTGATGGCGCATGACCAATGGCGACAAACACGCCCTTGCATGGAATGTCCGTGATCTCGCCGGTTTTGGTGTGTTTGACTTTGACACCCTCAACGCCCAGCGGGCTGTCGGTGCCATAGACCTCATCCAACTCATGGAACCACAATGGTTCAATCTTGGGGTTCTTCATCAAACGGTTGATCAGGATTTTCTCGGCACGCAGCTCATCACGGCGGTGGATCAGCGTGACCTTGGACGCGAAGTTCGTCAAAAACAGCGCTTCTTCGACAGCGGTATTGCCACCGCCAATCACAACGATTTCCTGGCCGCGGTAGAAGAAACCATCGCAAGTGGCACAAGCGGACACACCGAACCCTTTGAACTTTTCTTCTGTCTCAAGGCCCAGCCATTTTGCCCGCGCGCCGGTCGCAAGGATCACGGCGTCTGCAACATAGGTCGTGCCGCTGTCGCCCTTGGCGTGAAAGGGACGTGAGGACAGATCAAGGTCGGTAATGATGTCGCCGATGATCTCTGTGCCCATCGCCTTGGCATGAGCTTCCATCCGTACCATCAGGTCAGGCCCTTGGACTTCTGTATCGCCGGGCCAGTTTTCAACTTCGGTTGTTGTGGTCAGCTGGCCACCGGGCTCGATGCCCTGAACAAGGATCGGCTCCAGCATTGCGCGGCTGGCATATACGCCTGCGGTATATCCTGCGGGACCTGATCCAATGATCAGAACCTTGGTTTTACGTGTGTCGGCCATCTGGCATCCCCCAAGAAACAATGTTCGTTTCCGGTGATATAACCGTGCAAGGACCCGTCTTAAACCCCCAGAAACACGGCGCAGCCTGCACTGCCCCTTACCGTTGATTTGATTGCCCAAATTCAGGGTCCCGAAAGCGCAGAAAGAATGTTGCGCTATGGCGAAATAATATTGCGGCTGGCTGGTGTATCGCTATAACAATCGCAAATTGAAAGGGGCGTTTGATGGCAGGTACAAGGCTTGATCCGATTGATCGGAAAATTTTGGCTGAGTTGCAGGCAGATGGCCGTATGACAAACGTAGAGCTGGCAAAGCGCGTTGGCATTTCGGCACCTCCGTGCCTTCGACGGGTGCGCACATTGGAAGAGCAGGGTTATATCAGAGGCTACCATGCGCAGGTCGATGCCCGAGAGCTCGGGTTCGAAGTGCAGGTCTTTGCGATGGTCGGCCTTGCCAGTCAGGCCGAAGCCGATCTGAGCGCTTTTGAGCAAAAGTGCCGTGAGTGGCCGCTGGTGCGCGAGTGTCACATGCTCAATGGCGAGGTGGATTTTGTCCTGAAATGTGTGGCCCCTGATCTGTCATCCTTTCAAAGCTTCCTGACCGGAGAGCTTTTGACCACGCCAAATGTCGAAAGCGTTAAGACAAGTCTTGTCATCCGGGGTGCCAAGGATGAACCGGGTGTGCCGTTCGACGTGCTAGAGAAACGGTTGGAAGTCTCCCCCTGACGCGAGCAGTTGTCAGGAGGAGCACTCTTGCGGGCGGCACCGGTTGGCCTGCCACGCTGTTCAAATATCAGATCGCGTCGAATTCCGCATCCCGCTCTGGCGCGCGCGGATGGGCCAGCGGACCGAAGTCGGTGATGTGGCTGATCTGCGGGAACATCCCGAGGAACCGGTCGCGCAAGGCGTGTGACACGGACTTTGTCGCGTTTGCACCGGGGTGGAATGTCTCCATCTCGACGCCGCCGGCGCTGATGGCCGCGTGACGATCAAGACAGATGTGAAACAGACGCACAGGTGTCGGAGGGACCACCTCGATCACGTTCACACCGTCAAGAAATTCACGCACGGGTGTCAGCATCCGCTTTTCACCAGCGACTGAACGCAACCGGTGCGGCGTGTGCAGGATGCGAGCCGCCGGACCCACAGTCAGAAACGAATTCGGGCGGCCCTGACCGAAAGTATCAGCCATGATGCGCAGCAAAGGTGTGCGTTTCTGAACGTCGGCAGGCACAAAGCTGCTTGATCCGACCCAGATCAGTTTGGCCGGCTCGCCTGTTGATGTGTTGATCATGTCGCCAGGCTGCAGATCCTCAATAGCCAGATCGCCATGGGGTGTGCTGATCAACGTACCGCGGGCAAATGCGGAGAACGCGTTGTCAAACAAAGAGATGGCAGGTGCCTTGTCTTGCCCGACGTAGAACGAGTTGTCCGAACGCAATGCAGCAATCTCAAAGTTACGCATCGGGATCTTTTCGGCAGGTGACGCGTAAGAGTTATCGGCAGATGAGTATGCCCCCATACGGGAAGCGGAAGTCGGGCGCGGGCCCAAGGCAGCAGTCAGTGTCATGCGATCACCTTTTCTCAGGTTGGTCACATCCGTGTCGGCCCCCACCGACAAGCACGGAAATAACAGGTAGTCATTTCGGTTCTTCTATGAGGACCAAAACACCTGATTGCACGCCCATTGTCAAAGTTTGAACAACATTAGAACTGAATTTAACGCCAATTCGCCCAAACTTGGCCATTTTGTTTCGGTGGTTTTGCCGAGTTTCGCCACATTTCGGCCCAAAAGAAAAACCCCGGATGCGAATCGACGCATCCGGGGTTGGTATAACGACCTAAGCACTCGTTACCTGTCAGAACACCTTGGAGGAGGTGGGGATCAGGCTGTCTTGCGCAGTTTTACAGCGGCATTCCGCTTTTCGATAAAAGCCGCGCGGCGTGTACCGCGTGCCCATGGCATCACGGTCTCTTCTTTGGCTGCGGTTTCTACAATGCCTTTGATGAAGCGTGTCTTGATTTTCATGGCTCAGTTCCTCGGTCTGGTTTGTGTGGACGTTGTCGCCCTTTGCTTGAGGATGAATATGACGGTCCAATCTGGCTGGTTTTTGTCAGGCCGTTAGATTTTTCAGAAAAATTCAGGGTCCGGCGAAAAGAATTGTGACGCAGGTGCCTTAATTCGCCAAAACACCCTGTTTTATGGGGTATTTGCAGGCCCAGCGAGGGTAATCTGATCAAAACCAGCGGATTGTTTCCCCATATGGAACAGGGATTTGGGCAGAACGGGGGCGGAGATTGCCCCCTCTACGCCCTGTTCACAACGTGATGACTGAAATCAGGCGACCGTAATCCGCTTCTTTCGCATGTGTCGTGCGGCGGTATGAATAGAATCGGTCTGCATCGCTATAGGTGCAGTGGCGCGTCCATTCACTGCTGCCCACACCAGCGGCCCGCAGACGGCTTAGCCCAAAGCCCGGCAGGTCAAAGAGCAGACGGTCACCTTCTCCTTGGGCAAAGAAGCGGTCAAAGTCTGGGTCTTGCGCCAGAAAATCGTCCATGAACTCCGGCCCGACCTCATATGCGCGTTGGCTGATACAAGGGCCGATGACGGCGAGGATGTTACTTCGGTCCGCACCAAGTGCTTCCATTGCCTCAACCGTGGCATCAAGCACACCGTCCAGTGCGCCGCGCCAGCCTGCGTGCGCGGCACCGATGACACCCGCATCCACATCTGCGAACAGCACAGGCTGGCAATCGGCGGTAAGTACCGAAAGCGCGAGCCCCGGTGTTGCCGTGACCAAAGCATCGGCTTTTGGTTTGTCTGTCTGGGGACCATGCAGCGTTATAGCCTGCGCAGAATGAACCTGATGCACACCGGCAAGATGATCGGGCGCAACGCCGATGGCTTCCGCTACGCGGGAGCGGTTGATTGCCACAATCTCTGACTGGTCAGAGCTACCGTGCCCGCAGTTCAATCCGCTGAACACACCCGAAGACGCTCCGCCCCTGCGGGTGAAAAAGCCGTGGCGTGTCTGGGCCAGACTGTCAGCGGTCAGGATTTCCAGTGTCATGTCTCAACTCCGGGCGGTGGCGTACTGTCACGCTTGAAAAGCGCCAGCACCTTGAACAGATTTCCCATTTCCTCGGGGTGCGTCAACCGCCGATGCGCGGCGATATGCGATTGTAATGCGTCACCGGCCAAAGCCTGCGCAAGTGACTGCGCGCGGGCGGTGATCCCCAGCCGCTCCAGAAACACGCCTTGTGGTATCAGGCTGCTGCTGGCGCAGGGCGCGGCCTCGGCCAATGCTGCGAAATCAACGTGAGCGGTAAGGTCTGCCTGGCCCGGTGTTTCCAGCGGGCTGACCGTCTCGTGGGACTTCACCGCCTGAAGTGTATTTCCGCTGAGCGGCGCATTGCCGTAGTCGATGATCAATGCCGCACCACCGTATTGTTCGATGTGCTGACCAATGCTTTCTGCTATCGGGCTGGCTGCTGCGCATATTTCCACAAGGGTGCCGTCGGGCGTCTTGTTCAAACGATCGGCCAAGGTCGGTTGGGGAGCAGGGGGTGCAAGACCGAAGACAAGCGTACCCTCATCAAGCCCGACCTGTCGCTCTTGCCACTGCGCACCTGATCGCTGGAACTGGCGGATTGGCAGCGCATCGAAAAACTCGTTCGCAATGAGGTAAAGCGGTTGCGGGGGCATGTCCTCGATCCGGTCAAACCACTTCACGTTGTAGCCCCGCAGTGCGTCAGCCTGCGCGCCGCGCAACACGTCCGAGGCTTCGATCAGAATAACGTTCGCCGCTTCTATGAACCTGGGCACGCCGCGGCATGCACGCAAGGCGTCCGCCATAAGGGTGCCACGGCCGGGGCCAAGCTCTGCCAGTATGAAGGATGGCGGAGCACCGTTTTGCAGCCATGTCTGCGCCAGGGAAAGGCCGATCAACTCACCGAACATCTGACTGATCTCGGGGGATGTTACAAAGTCCCCGTCACGTCCCAGCGGATCCCGCGTGGTATAATAGCCAAGCGTCGGGTGCAGCAGGCAGGTGGTCATGTATTCGTCGATCCGCATCGGCCCATGTGCGGCAATCCGGCTGGCAATCTGGCTCAGGAGTGTCATGCTGTGCGGCGGGCCCTCAGGATGAAGAATACACCAACCAGGATCATCGGGATGCACAAAAGCTGCCCCATTGTCAGCCCGTATCCACCTGAGTGCAGCGCAAGTCCGAGCGGGTTGCCGTCAGAGATGAACTGCGCATCGGGCTGACGGAAGAACTCAACAAAGAACCGCGCGGCACCGTAGCCTGCCAGAAAGGTGCCCATCATCAGGCCTTCTCTTTTGAACGCGCCGCGCCGCCAAGCCATCCAGATCAGGAGGCCACCCAAAACCAAACCTTCAAGCATCGCCTCGTAGAGCTGGGATGGATGGCGGGCGCAGACCCCCACAACATCGGGACAATACTGCGCGGCCTGCGTAGGGAAGGCTACACCCCAAAGCAGGTCGGTCGGACGCCCCCAAAGCTCTGCGTTGATGAAATTGGCAATACGGCCCAACAGCAATCCCGGTGCAAGGCCAAGCGCCACCAGATCACCGGCAGAGATTGTCGGGATATTATACCGCTTGGTGTAGAAGAAGGCAGCGAGGATGACACCGATGGCCCCACCGTGGAAAGACATGCCGCCTTCCCAAAGTTGCAGAATGCGAAGCGGGTTCGTCAGATAGTATCCGGCCTGATAGAACAGCACATACCCTAGGCGCCCACCAAGAATAACGCCGAGGATGATCCAGAACAGAAGATCCTCGATCTGGCCCTTTGTCATTACGGGCTTGTTGTCCGGCCACAGGCGCGGCGTCGCGGCAGCACGCAACACCAGCCGCCACCCCAGTAGAATGCCGACGATATAAGCCAACGCATACCAGCGCAGCGCGAAGTCTATCCCGAAAAGCGATACGGAGAAAACTTCGGGTGATATATTCGGAAAGGGGATGAGCGCGTTCATAGCGCCGATTGAGACCGGTTAACGCTGGAAGTCAACCTTGCCTGAACGCGTGTCAGCCCCCATATAAAGGACAACCAAAGATCGGAGACCGAAATGCAGACCCGCAACAAGTTTTTTGACGATATGTCGCAGATGATGACCAATGCCATGGGTGTGGCGCAAGGGGCCAAGGACGAAGCCGAAAACGCCATGAAAGGTCTGATGGACCGCTGGTTGGCAGACCGCGACTTTGTCACCCGCGAAGAGTTCGACGCCGTACGCGCCATGGCGCAAAAAGCGCGTGAAGAGAATGAAGCGTTGAAAGCGCGACTCGAAAAGCTAGAAGCAAAGTAACCAATACTGCCGCCGTTCCTACTTTCTTGAACGAACTCAGGGTTGTACCGCCACGTTGCTGGAATGCATGTTTTGTGGTATGATCCGTATAAGTCATTTTTAAGTTAGTCATTTTAGGAACGGTGGGGCGGAATTTTTTCTGCCTTTCATTTCATCCTCACCTGTTACCTGAAAATCTGTAGTCTTGCGCGGTGCGCTTATAGTGCTTCTGCGCTCTCTTGAGGTTTGTCATGGCCCGGAATGTGAAGCTTGTCAGAATTGAAGAAGGCGAAGCGCAGGTAACGACGATGGAAGGCCAGGAAGGCCAGATGCGTCAGCTTTATATGCAGGATGGTGTGATTGATGCCACCGAGCAGGAGGCGCTCGACCGTGTGTTGGGCAAGATCAACCAGTTACGTGATGCGATCGCAGAACTGCGCGCGGAGGTTGAACGCAACCGCGACATCTGGCTGGGCCGGGCGGGGGAACTCACTACGGCGCAGGGGCAGTTGGCCGAACTTCAGGCCTTTGATCATCCAGATGCCGTGACCATGGCTGGTGAATTTGATCCGATCCCGCTTGCCGTCACCGATGAGCGTTGGGCCGATGCGACCACTGCGCTGGATCAGGCGCTGGTCAGCCTTGAGCCGGTCTATGCCGATTACCTGCTGCAATTTGCGGCGCAAGCCCGCTATTTGCCGACCCGCGAAAGCTATGACACGCGCTGCGATGTCTTGCGCTTTGCACAGCCTCCCGCCGAAGAAATTGTATCAGGGCTTGCCAGCGTCGAAAGCCGCAACGGCACCATTGATGCAGCTGCCGATGCCCGCAATTTTGTCGAGGCCGAGAGCCTGCTTGCAGATGCCATCCTGTTGCTGGAGCCGCTTGAGCAACGGCTGGACGAACTGCAGCAGCAGATGGCCGAATACCAGACGGGCCTTGAGGCGATTCAATCCAAACTTGACGATTTGTCTTCCACGGACTTTACCGCCCTTGTCGAGGCGCAGGCCGAAATCCTTGGCGTCCAGACCGAGATGGAGGCTGCGGCCACAGCCCATGACTATCCGGCGGCGCTCACCTTGTTGCAAAACCTCACCGGGTTGGTCGAAACCCTGCACGCGCAATTCACCACCCTGTCCGAACAGCGCGACAGTTTTGAGGCTGACTACCGCCCGCTTGAGGCGCGTGCGGCGGTCCTCAATACATCCGAAGTGGCGCGGACGGCAGAGGCGATGCAGGCCATGATCGAGTTGCAGGATGCGATTGTCGCGGCAGAGGCGGAACAGAATTATGAAACCGCACTGCTGAACCTTCCCCCCTTTAAGACCGCGATCGAAGCAATCGAGGCCGTTCTTTCCGACCGTGATCTATACGAGGCGCGGCTGGCTGCGATGCAGGACGAATTGCTTGAGGCCAGCACGTCACGCCCCGAATGGACCTATTTGCAGCCTATCCAATCGGCGCTTGCCACGATACAGACCGAGATGGAACTGGCCGCAACCGCCGAAGATTATGAGACCGCCCTGCTCAAGATCGCGGCGCTTGAGGCGAAACTGGTAGAGTTCTTTGCCGCGATTGAAGCCAAAAAGACCGCCTATACCAGCAGGCGCAGCAGCTTTGACCGGCAGGTGCGTGCGGCGGAAAATGATGCAACCTCTGCGCTGAGCGCCGAGATCACAGCAGTGCGCAAAACCATTCCTCCGATTGATGCGCTGGCCGCTGCCGAAGACTGGGTTGCGGCCGAGGCCGAGATTGCCAACGGGATTGACGCGATTTCTGAATTCAACGCAGCAATGCTTGCGCAGGATGCGCCAGGCATGACCACGGGCATGACCATTGATGCGCTGGAACTGGCAGGTCGGTCGCCTGAATTGACCCAGTCGCTTGAAGATCTCGAAGCGGCAGGCTGGCAGGTCGTGGTTGGCGACGCAGGCGGCGGCAGCGGCTGTTCGCATGCCTCTTCGACGATCACGATTGACGCCAATTACCTGTCCGACCCGACGCAAATCGTGCGTTCGTTATCTCATGAAGTCGGCCATGCCGAAAACGAGGACGAAGACCCTGACATGAGCAGCAAGCAAGCCTATCTGGACAGCATGCTAGCGGGGGAGGGTGCGGCAACACTGGAAAACATCCGGGTTCAACGTGAAATCCTTGAGAATGGCGGCAGCGACATCACTATTTCCGGTAGATCGGCCAATCATGCCGATTACAACCGCATCTATGACCAATACCTGATTGATGGTGATGCAGATGCCGCCGAGGCTGCGATTGCGCGGGTCTATGCCGCAGGCGAGGTGCCTTCAATCGATTGCGCTGACGGCCAACCCTGCGCCGATTACAACGAATATTATGGCGAGTATTATGACAGTCTTTGGTGGTTTCAGAAGCTTTGACGGCGCGCGGAATCTGAGATGAGACGATATGCGTGGCTAATCTGGATTCTGTGCTGGTTGCCCCCGATTGCACAGGCGCAGCAAGGAGAGAAAATGACCGACAAAACAACATATATCGGCCTTGTGCAGGCGATGGTGAATGATCCGCCACAAAGTGCCGAAGCGGTCAAAGCGCAGCTCGGCATCGTGGTGACGCCGGTTTCAAAAGACCGCAAGCTGCGCGATGAAGGGGCTGGCGAGACGCCTGCTGATTTAGTTCTAGAGAAAGTCAGTCTTAGTTATATGCCCACCGGTGCGCCCAATGTTCTTGTCCTGACGATCCCGAATGATGTGGCACCGCCGGTAGATCAGCTGATCGATGCGTTTCCCCGTCTGAAGCTGACAGAAGTGCCGCGCGGGAAGTCATTGAACGAGGAAACCGTGCTCAGCCGCCCAGAGGCATGGGGCACTTTGTCCTTCGGGATGGCGGAATCCGACCGCGACAAGCTGCGCTCTGTCATGTTCAAGTTCCAGAAACCGGATTGACCACACCCTAAGCCGCGGCTCTTGCCCTTTCCAAAGATCAATGGGCAAGTCTGGGCCGTAGCTGCACACAATACACAACATATCGTAGTTATCCCCCACGAATTGTGGTTATCCCCAGAAAAGGGGGTTGCCAGAACACCTACTTTGCCTCCACCATATCTTGTAGCAGTCGGTGGAACTTCCACGGACTGTTGTACAGGCATCCAAGTCTGGTGCGGCGTTTGCCCGGGCTTGGACATCAAAAAAGAGGTGTCGAAAATGGCCCTGACCGAGCAATACCTTGAAGAAGATATTCATCCCATTGATATCGTCGAGACTTTGGCAGCCTATCACGAGTGGGACTTCGACCGCATATCTGACGAACAGATTGCCATGGCAGTCGAAGGCCAGTGGCGGACCTATTCGATCACGCTTGCATGGTCCGCTTACGACGAAACACTGCGACTGATTTGCACATTCGAGCTTGATCCGCCAGAGGCCAAGATGGCGGGGCTGTATGAGTTGCTGAACCTTGTGAACGATCAATGCTGGGCCGGTGCCTTTACCTATTGGGCCGAGCAGAAACTGATGGTCTATCGCTACGGGCTTGTTTGCGCAGGTGGCCACGATGCCAGTGCAGAGCAGATCGACACCATGATCGGTGCCGCTGTCATGTCAGCAGAGCGCTACTATCCTGCGCTGCAGCTTCAGGTCTGGGGGGATAAAACCCCGCAAGAAGCGCTTCAGGTCGCCATTGCAGAGGCTTACGGGCGGGCGTAACACTGTCCTCCGAAGCAAGGGGGACTACCATGAAAGACACACGGATCGCTGCACAGGGCCTTGTCCTGCTGGGTTGTGGCAAGATGGGATCGGCGATGCTGGCAGGTTGGCTGGCGCGTGGTTTGCCTCCGACCTCTGTTTGGGTTGTTGACCCGTACCCGTCCGACTGGTTGCAAGCGCAGGGCGTGCATCTGAACGAGGACCTTCCGTCGGAGCCTGCGATTGTGCTGGTTGCAGTCAAACCACAGATGATGGCCGATGCCTTGCCGACCTTGCAGGCGATGGGGAATGGCAAAACGTTATTTATCAGCGTCGCCGCCGGAACAACCATCGACTACTTTGAACAGACTTTGGGTGCAAAGACACCAGTTGTGCGGGCGATGCCGAATACACCAGCCGCAATTTCGCAGGGTATTACGGCGATTGTCGCTAACTCCGTGGCCGGTAAAACAGCACTTGAGGAGGCAGAACTGCTCCTGAGTGCGGTGGGCGAAGTTGTAAGACTGGAGGCAGAAGCGCAGATCGATGCGGTCACAGGTGTCAGCGGTTCCGGTCCGGCTTACGTGTTTCATATGATCGAAGCGCTTGCTGCAGCGGGAGAGGCACAGGGCTTGCCCGCAGCGCTTGCGATGCAACTGGCCAAGGCGACCGTGGCAGGGGCCGGTGCGCTGGCCATGCAGGCAAAGGAAACACCCTCAGAGTTGCGTGTGAATGTGACGTCGCCCAATGGCACCACACAGGCGGCTCTTGAGGTGCTGATGGACGAGGCGCAGGGCTTTCCCGCGTTGATGCCCCGTGCCGTCGCTGCTGCTGCTGACCGCTCAAGGGAGCTTGCCCGTGGCTGAGATTGAATTTGATGACTTTATGAAGGTGGATGTGCGCGTCGGGACAGTGATCCGCGCAGAACCGTTTCCCGAAGCGCGCAAACCTGCGATCAAGCTTTGGATCGATTTTGGCGGCGACATCGGAGAGCGTAAAACATCCGCTCAGATCACCGCGCACTACGAACCGGAGGCGCTGGTGGGCCGACAAGTGATGGCTGTGGTGAACTTTCCACCACGCCAAATCGGACCTTTTATGTCAGAGGTGCTGGTGCTTGGTCTGCCGGACGCCAGCGGAGAGATCGTGCTTTTGTCGCCGGACCGACCGGTGCCTGACGGCGGGCGGATGCACTAAAACGACTTTGCGTTCTTTCGGAGAGATGCCGGCTTCAGCTATCGCCGACTTCTGCGCGCCAATGGCGTCTGCAAAGTGAAACATACGTTTCATTACCCCCGATCTGGACCTGAGCGCCGTCTTTGACAACGTTACCATCGGGCCCTTTTCGGACAACCATTGTCGCCTTTTTCCCGCAGTGGCAGATGGTACGCACTTCGCGCATTTCATCTGCCAGCGCCAACAGGGTGGCGGAACCGGGAAAAAGCTGGCCGCGAAAATCCACGCGCAAACCAAAGCACATGACGGGTACATCCAGATCATCTACCGCCCGCGCCAGCTGCCAGACCTGCTCTGATTCCAGAAATTGTGCTTCATCCACAAAAACGCAGGCACAGGGCCCTGCGGCAAATCGCGCCTGAAGCTTTGCAAACAAATCCTCACCCGGCGCATATGTATCCGCCTGTTCGCCAATACCGATGCGGGATGCGATCCGCCCTTCACCGGCACGACCGTCGAATTGTGCCGTCAGAAGATACGGCACCATGCCGCGTTCCACATAGTTGTGCGCTGCTTGCAGCAAAACTGTCGATTTGCCTGCGTTCATTGTGGAATAGTGAAAATAGAGTTTTGCCATGGGGATGTCTGTTACGTCGCTTTGAAGGGGGGGATCAAGGTCAAGACGCGATAAGAATCGCAAACAAAGCAGCGTGCGCCACACGAGGTCGTCCTGCTGTGCGGGCCGGACATCCAGGTGGGCGCACGCGCTAACATGCACAGCTGGTGCGCTGTGAACTCGTTAAATCCTGTCAACATGTCAGGATACTTACGGAATGACATTTACTGCACGGGCAATTAATGGGAAAAGTCTGAGGTCATTCCCCGGCCCCGGCCATGTAGGGGGCTGACCGGTTGGATTGAGGACGAAATAATGGCCGTGATTGGCAGCTACCTGAAAAAGCATACTGAGGCGTTGGTCAAAGACGTCGGGATTGAACCTGCCTGCACAGTGACAGGCAAATCAAAAGCGACGCTTGGTCGTTATTATTCAGACAATGATGAACACTCAGACCGCTTTATGCCGATTGATGCGGTTGCCCAGTTAGAGCAGGCAGCTTCTTATCCGCACGTGACCGCGGCCTTGGCAGAACTGCGCGGAATTACCCTTAATTTTGAGGACCGGCGCAACAGCACTGGCCGCAAGGGTGGGGTGAACGCGGATGTGATTGCGTTGGCCCAGCGATTCGCCATGTTGATGGCAGAATACCAGGAATCGATGGAAGACGGTCGGATCAGCGTGAACGAGGCCAAGCGCCTGCTGAAAGAGACAACGATGCTGCAACAGGTTCTTGTCGATATGAAGCTGAACCTTGAAGAAGAAAGTGACTGACAGCCTGCCCGCTTTGCGCGCGGATGCGTTGCCGCAAATTGATGTGGATGCGCTCAAGGCTGCGGATGATCCGGGACACAAGCCGCGGATACTTCTTCTTTACGGCTCACTAAGGGCTGAAAGCTATTCCCGCAAAGCTGCAGAAGAGGCCGCGCGCATTCTTGAACATTTGGGCTGTGAGACCCGGATGTTTGATCCCGCCGGACTGCCGTTGCCTGATAGCGTAGAGCCTGACCACCCCAAAGTTGTCGAACTGCGCGAGCTTGCGGTCTGGTCCGAAGGTATGGTTTGGTCCAGCCCCGAGCGGCACGGGGCGATGACCGGTATCATGAAATGCCAGATCGACTGGCTGCCGCTGTCGCTCCAGGGTGGCATCCGGCCCACCCAGGGCAAGACACTGGCCGTTATGCAGGTCAGCGGCGGTTCGCAATCGTTCAATGCGGTGAACCAGATGCGCATACTGGGGCGCTGGATGAGGATGGTGACAATCCCGAATCAGTCCAGTATTCCCAAGGCTTGGCTTGAATTTAGTGGCGATGGCCGTTTGCCGGACGGTCCCTTCTACGCACGCGTCGTCGATGTGATGGAAGAGCTGGTGAAATTTACGTGGCTTGTTCGTGGGCGCGCTGACTATATGGTCGACCGCTACTCGGAGCGTGTCGAAAGTGCGGATGAGGTTCACAAGAGAGTGTCCTCCAAAAGCAGCTAGCGTCGCTAGCCATGCTTTTGCACGATCACCGACCCGACAGAATATCCCGCCCCGAACGAACAGATCAGTCCGGTATCGCCGTCTTTCAGATCACTTGAATACTTGGAAAAGGCGATAATCGACCCTGCGGAAGAGGTGTTCGCGTAATCCTGAAGGATGTTCGGCTGTTCACCCGGTTCCGGCGTGCGGCCAAGGACCTTTTTGCCGATAAAGTCGTTCATGGACTTGTTGGCCTGATGCAACCAGACGCGTTTCAAATCATCAGCCTCAACATCGTTATCTGCCATATGGTTCGCGATATGCTCCGATACCATCGGCAACACCTCCTTGAACACTTTGCGACCGTTCTGCATGAACTGCATGTCGCGTCTGTCCGCCACACCATCAGGGCGAGAGCGGCGCAGGAAGCCGTTGTTGTTGCGAATGTTGTTCGAGAACTCCGTCGCGCAGCGTGTTGATTTGATTTCGAAATAGGTGCCTGTCGCGTCTTCCGCACGTTCCATGAGCACGGCAGTTGCCACATCGCCGAAAATGAAGTGGCAATCGCGGTCACGCCATTCCAGATGCGCGGAACAAATCTCGGGATTGACGACCAGTGCAGAGCGGATGGAGCCGCTTCGTATCATGTCAGCGGCGGCCTGAATGCCAAAGGTTGCCGACGAACAGGCGACGTTCATATCGAACGCAAAACCGTTGATACCCAAGAGATCCTGTATTTCGATGGCTACGGCGGGGTAGGCGCGCTCAAGATTTGAGGCCGCGCAGATCACGGCATCCACGTCTTGTGCCGTTTTGCCGGCGGCTTTCAGCGCCTTTTTCGCAGCGTCCAGCGCCATCTCGGCCATCAGACCAGGCTCTTCATCGCTGCGTTGGCGCAAAAGAGGGTGCATCACCTTCGGGTCAAGAATGCCTTCTTTGTCAATGACATAACGCTGCTCAATCCCGCTGGCCTTATAAATGAACCCTTCGGAAGAATGCTCTTTGGCGGGCAGGTCACCTGCCTCGATAGCGGCAGCATTTTCGGCATTGTAGAGGTCTGCGTAAGCGTTGAACGATTCGACCAGTTCAGCATTGGTGATGACCTGATCCGGTGTGAAAACGCCGGTGCCGGTGATGGCGGGTGTATACATGGAATTTCCTTCGCTATCTCAACAATCCGCTGCGGGACGCGCACTTCAGTACGGTGCCCGTAGCGTCCGCTACGCGTACAAACGGTCGGTTCGAAGAGTTTTAGCGAAATTAGTGAAGGCTCGCCATCGGAAACATTTGCCCCGATGGAGGTGGACGAAGGTGGTAGAGCCTGTCAACGCCCGTCGTTGGACGTGAGACCTTCGATATCAGGGTCGAAACCAACACAAATGGATCTGAAGCCGAGCGCTTCGAACACCAGCCTGCCCGGCGTGTCGGAGCAGACCAATCAGTTTGCCGCAGAGGAGTGGGTGGCTGCGTACCGGCGGGCAATCTGGCCGAAGCGTTCAAATTCGCCGATGATTTCTTTCGCGACAGATGACGGACTGGGACGGTTCGGGCGCAGTACCGCTTCAACAATGTCACAGTCATACTCAAGCGTCGCGTTATGCTTCATAGCCAAGTGCTGCATCGGTAGGTTCTCTTTCAGACAGCTCATCTGAATCCGCGCCACTCGACGATTGCGGGCGATTGCAATGATGTGATCAAACAGTGCGTCACCCATGCCCGCATTCTGCCATCCGGCCTCGACAGTGAACGCTGCTTCGGCGGTGGAGGCCCAAAAATGGCTGACGCCACGCAATTCAACCACGCCTCGCAAATGTCCGTCGATAAACGCACCACATAAGATGCTCGAATCTGAAAAGATGTTGGCGACATACCGGATGACACCTTCGTCTTTGATCGCACCGCAAAATCGCGCACGCCGCGACGGGCCATCAAGCCGCCGGAAATGGCTGAGAATTTCCTCTTGGTCTGAAGGATAAAGTCGCCGCACGACGATATTCGGAATGGTGGCTCTACGGCTCATGGCCCTAATATCCTGATTTTTGGTTGAGTGGGCACCCTCGGGAGGAGCGGGAACCCTGCATGATATAGACGGACTGGCGCATTTCGATCTGCCAGTCTTTGCTCAACGTCGTTTACTGCTCCGGCTCTCCAAACCCATCCGAGAGCATTTTCAACGCATGCTGCGGAATTTCAGCTCTGGTGATGCCGACCTGCGCGAGTTGTGCATCGGTCATACTGGACAGAATGCCGATCATGCGTGCCTGCTGCATTGCGCGCGTACCAGCACGAACCTGCGAGGCGACCTTGCGCGGAAGAGCTTTGATGAAATCAAAGATGGCGGAGAGGGATGATCCAGACGCGTTGCTGCCTGTCTCTGCGATGTGTGAGTTAAACGCCATACGCCGCCTCCAAAGCCATTCTTCTGATATTGCTGCGTGCGATGCCCAGGTCCGCAAGGCTGCGATCGGATAATGATGCCAACTCGCTTCGTGTCCTACGGTAAACTGCGTAACCGGCAAAGCCGCGCGCGATTTGCTCACGCTTTTGATTAAAAAACGTGCGGCCAGCGTCCAGAACAGCGGCTGATCCGTTTCTCGAAATTGATATTGCCATGATAGTGCCTCGTCTATTGCTGCGATGCAGTATGTATGCTGCACTGCAGAAGATAGGCGCGGTTGGTAGCGCTCGCAATTTCCGATTTGGCATAGCACCCATGCTCATATGGAAACGCTTGTAGGTGAAGAATGGATATTTCAGCGCAGATGCTCATATTTGCGACGGTTGTCGATCAGGGAAGCATCTCTGCGGCGGCGCGTTCGGTCGGGCAAACCCCGTCTGCTGTTAGCAAGCAGATCGGTTTGTTGGAGGACCATGTGCATTACCGCCTGCTGCACAGGACAAGAACAGGTGTTTCCCCAACCCAGGAGGGAGAAGAGTTCTACCGCAAATGCAAAGCGATGGCCGAAAAGTTTCATGAGGCCCAAGACCACATTTCGAACCTTGATGGCACACCGCGCGGTAAATTAATGATCGCCTCTACCGTGGCTTTCGGAAAATCCCAGCTGATTCCGGCGCTGCCCAAATTCATGGATGCGAACCCGCAGGTTGAGGTGTCGCTTGATCTGACGGACCGTGTTGTTGATCTACAGGCGGACGGGTTTGACGCGGCCATTTGCTTTGCCGAGCAGCGCAAGAACCCCGATATCGTTGTACGTCGTCTGATGGCAAGCCGGCGCGTTCTATGTGCGGCACCTTCCTATCTGGAACGTCGAGGGATGCCGGAAACTTTTACGGATCTGGCAAAACATAATTGCCTTAGGGTCTCGGATGACAGTGGGCGAAACGGGTGGCGCAGCACCGATGCCGGAGGCGGGCAGGTTCTGGAAGTGCAGGGCAGTTTCGAAGGCAACAGCACCGACGTGATCTTTCGTGCGGCCCTCGCAGGGCTCGGGATTGCGCGCTTGCCGTTCTATATGGCGGGCGAGAGCTTTAAGTCAGGGGAGCTTGTCCACGTTCTGCCCGAGTATGCGCCGCCCAGCACAGACATTGTCGTGATGTTTGCAGAAAGGCGTAATCTTGCGCCTAAGACGCGCACACTGATCGACTTCCTCGTCAAAGAATTTCGTGACCGGCCTAAAGATTAACGCGCTTTTACTTGCCCTTACCAGTACAACTTCACCTTCACATGACCCAGACAGACATATACGCAGGATTTGGGTGAAGCGCCCGACGGCAGTCGCCTGACGCGCCCTTTACCCCTGCAGTGCTTTCACGCCGATCTCGTCTTCGGCTTGCGCTTTAATCGCCAATGCGGCTGCATAGGCACCAGCGGCAGTGGTGTAGTACGGGATCTTGTCGAACAGTGCGATGGAGCGGATGGACTTGCTGTCCTCAACCGCTTGCGCGCCTTCGGTGGTATTGAGGACAAGATGAACAGCGCCGTCTTTCATCATGTCGGTGATGTCCGGGCGCCCTTCGTATACCTTGTTGGTGGTGGTGGCAGGGATGCCGTTATCCACAAGCCAGGCCGCTGTGCCGCGCGTTGCAACAATAGTGAAAGATTGTTCGATCAGGATGTGGGCAGCTGCCAGCATATCATCAGTTTTGTCCATGTCCTTGATCGACACAAAGGCCGTTCCGGTGCGCGGCAGCATGGTACCTGCTCCCATCTGTGCCTTGAGGAATGCGCGTGGAAAGTCGCGATCCCAGCCCATGACTTCGCCAGTTGAACGCATCTCGGGACCAAGCAGCGTGTCGACGCCAGGGAAACGCGCAAACGGGAGCACAGCCTCTTTTACCGAGAACCATGGCATATTTGGATTCGCGAGCGTCATCGGATCACCCAAGGGCAGCGTGTCGGAGTAGGCCGACTGCTCAGGGTAGGGTGCCCGCAGCGGGAAGTTGCTGAGCGGCTCACCTGCCATGATGCGAGCGGCGATGCTGGCGATGGCTGAGTCGGTGGCTTTGGCGACAAAGGGTACTGTGCGCGAGGCGCGGGGGTTCACTTCGATCAGGTAAACCTCGCCGTCTTTGACCGCGAACTGGATGTTCATCAGACCAACAACATTAAGGGCAAGCGCCAAAGCTTTGGTTTGCTTGGTGACTTCGTCGATGATGTCTTGGGGCAGGGAATAGGGTGGCAGCGAACAAGCGCTGTCGCCGGAGTGAACGCCCGCCTCTTCGATGTGTTGCATGATGCCCGCAACGTGCACGTCCTTGCCGTCACACAGCGCGTCAACGTCGAGTTCAACAGCGCCCGAGAGGTAGCTGTCGAGCAGCACCGGGCTGTCGCCAGAGACAACCACGGCAGAGGAGATGTAGCGTTCAAGGCTGGCCATGTCGCGCACGATTTCCATGGCGCGGCCACCAAGGACGTAGGAGGGGCGGATCACAAGGGGAAAACCGATTTCTTCGGCGATTTTCAGTGCCTCGGCATCTGTCGAGGCGATGCCGTTATGCGGCTGTTTCAGGCCAAGTTGCTGGACAAGCTGTTGGAAACGCTCGCGGTCTTCTGCCAGATCAATTGCGTCAGGCGTGGTGCCGAGGATCGGGATACCTGCTTCTTGCAGTGCATTGGCGAGTTTAAGCGGTGTCTGGCCGCCGAACTGTACGATAACGCCATGGAGGGTACCGTTTTCCTGCTCGACCCGCATGATTTCCATGACGTGCTCAAACGTGAGTGGCTCGAAATAGAGCCGGTCAGAAGTGTCATAGTCGGTCGAGACGGTCTCTGGGTTACAATTGACCATGATCGTCTCGTAGCCCGCGTCCGTCAGCGCATAGCATGCATGGCAGCAGCAGTAGTCGAATTCGATGCCCTGACCGATGCGGTTTGGACCACCGCCCAAGATGACGACTTTTTTGCGGTCGGAGGGGCGGGCCTCGCATTCTACGTCACCCATCATCGGGGCTTCGTAAGTTGAATACATGTAAGGTGTTTGCGCTTCGAACTCGGCAGCGCAAGTGTCGATCCGTTTGAACACTGCGGTCACGCCGAGGTTGTGGCGCGCACGGCGGATGTTGTCTTCGTCGCGGCCTGTAAGAGTGGCGAGCCGCGCATCGGTGAAGCCCATCATCTTGAGTTTTCTCAGCCCGGCCTCATCAAGCGGCAGACCTTCGGCCCGCACGCGTTCTTCGGCATCGATAATCTCGCGGATGCGGTCAAGGAACCACGGGTCGAACATGGTGACGCCATGGATTTCATCGTTGGTCATGCCGTGGCGCATGGCTTGCGCGATAGTCAGAAGGCGGTCGGGGGTCTGTTTGCTGATCGCTTTGACAATGGCGGCGGAATCTGGCGCGCCGGGAATATCGATTTCGTCAAATCCGGTAAGGCCCTGTTCCATGGATGCCAGCGCTTTTTGCAGGCTCTCGTGGATGGTGCGGCCGATGGACATGGCCTCGCCCACGGACTTCATCGCTGTTGTCAGATAGGGTTCTGAGCCGGGGAACTTTTCAAAGGCGAATTTCGGGATTTTGGTGACAACATAGTCGATTGTCGGCTCAAAGCTGGCTGGCGTGACGCCGGTGATGTCGTTGTCCAATTCATCGAGTGTAAAGCCCACGGCGAGTTTGGCGGCGATCTTGGCAATTGGGAAACCGGTCGCTTTTGAGGCCAGCGCGGATGAGCGCGACACACGCGGGTTCATCTCAATCACGACCATGCGGCCATCAGCGGGGTTCACGGCCCATTGGACGTTGGAACCGCCGGTTTCCACGCCGATCTCGCGCAGGACGGCGATCGAGTGGTTGCGCATGATCTGGTATTCTTTGTCGGTCAGGGTCAGCGCCGGGGCCACGGTGATGGAATCACCTGTGTGCACGCCCATCGGGTCCACGTTTTCGATAGAGCAGACGATGATGGCGTTGTCAGCGGTATCGCGTACGACCTCCATCTCGAACTCTTTCCAACCCAAAAGCGATTCGTCGATCAGGATCTGGCCAACCGGAGAGGCGTCCATGCCGGAACGGCAGAAGAATTCGTAGTCTTCGCGGTTGTACGCCACGCCGCCGCCGGTGCCGCCCATGGTAAACGCAGGGCGGATGATGGCGGGCAGGCCGATTTCTTCGAGGTCTTGCAATGCCAGCGCCACGCCAGCGGCAAGGTCTTTTTTGCCGTTGGTATCCAACGGAGCGGTGCAAATGGTCGCTTTGGGGTTCTCGATGCCCAGCCGGTCCATCGCATCGCGGAAAAGCTTGCGATCTTCGGCCATTTCAATGGCTTCGCGCTTGGCACCGATCATCTCAACACCGAATTTCTCAAGCACACCCATCTCTTCTAGGGCGAGGGAAGTGTTCAGACCGGTCTGGCCGCCCATGGTCGGGAGCAACGCGTCAGGGCGCTCTTTCTCGATGATCTTGGCGACAATTTCAGGTGTAATGGGCTCGATGTAGGTTGCATCTGCCAGGCCCGGATCGGTCATGATCGTGGCCGGATTGGAGTTGACGAGGATGACACGGTAGCCTTCCTCTTTCAGTGCTTTGCAGGCCTGTGCGCCGGAGTAGTCAAACTCGCAGGCTTGTCCGATAACGATGGGACCCGCGCCAATGATCATGATCGATTGGATGTCGGTACGCTTTGGCATCGGAGGCCCCCAATAAAATGCAAATTAGCCGCGTTATAGGCATGGGGCGTCTGGGTGCAAGAGGGATTGCTGGACAGCAGGGCTTAACTGGCGCTTGCGCAGGAACAAACGCCAGACCGGGTTCAGCACCCAACCCCTAAGGGTATTAGCCAAGCAGAAAGGGTCTGCGGCTCAAGCGTCGAGAAAAGCGCGCACTGTTGCCTCGAAGGCGCGGGGATTTTCAGCGTGCAACCAATGGCCGGTATCGGGTATTTTTGCGAAACGGGCGTTGGGGAAAAGTGACTTGATGTGCGGGCGGTGTTCGGTGCGCACATAGTCCGATGCGCCGCCTGATAGAAACAGGGTAGGGCCGTCGAATGTGCCGGTCATGTCTTCCGGCCACCCGATAATTTTGGTCATCTCGGCCTCAAGTACATCAAGGTTAAGACGCCATGCTTTTGCGGGGACGTCGAGGGACTGGGTGAAAAAGCTCTGTAGCGCAGGCTCGATCCCCGCATCGGCCAGTTGTTCTGCCGCATCGGAGCGGCGGTCGACGCGAGACAGGTCAACGCTGCGCATGGCGTCGATCATGCCTTGCTGGCTATGGCCGTAGGCGACGGGCGCGATGTCGGCGATGATGAGCTTCCGAATTAGGGAAGGTTGCGTGAGCGCCATTGCCATGGCCGCTTTGCCGCCCATCGAGTGGCCACACAGATCGACCGGTGCGCCGATGTGCGATGCGAGGTCGGCGAGATCACGGGCCATGTCCGGATAGCTTTGACTTGTCTCGCGCGGGCTGGTGCCGTGGTTGCGCATGTCCGGTGTGATGACATGGCGGGTGTCTGAAAGGCGCTTGGCAATCACGCCCCAGTTACGGCCCGACCCGTAGAGGCCATGGGCGATAATCAGGGCTGGATGGTCGGGGGCAGGCGTGCCGTGTTCGGAATAAGAAAGCATGCAGCAGGGGTAGCGGCATTGCGGGCCTTGCACCAGTGGGTTTAGAAGACGGTATGTTGGACGCAAAGGATATCACGCGCAAGGTCGAGGCGGTAAAGGCTCTGCTTCATGCAAAGTTCGGGATCAAACAACGACCGCTGTCGCGGATGATCCTGAAAGCGGGCCGGCGTTTGCCGCGCCGGGTCCAGAAGCAGGCCCAAGTGCTGGTGGAGGCGGAGCGTTTTGGCGCTCATCCCAAGCTTGCGCGTCAGATGGACGGGGCGCGTGTTTCACAAGCCTATAATGTTTGCGTGACTTATCTGGATGGTATCGATGTGGCAGACCGTCGCAAAGGCCGCATTCTGGGGATAGCGGGTGCTATCGTATTCAACCTGCTGGTGGTGGTCGCAGTCTTTGTGCTTTGGCTGTGGTGGCATGACTACGTTTGAGGTTTTTTCACGATGGTAAAGGTAAAACGCATCGTTGCGGATTTGAGCACTGATGACCCAAAAGGGCTTGGTGCGTTTTATACCGCGTTGTTTGATCTGGATGTGTTGATGGATCAGGGCTGGATCATGACGCTGGGTGGCGATGCCCCTTCGCCGGTTCAGGTATCGCTGGCAAGCGAAGGCGGATCGGGGACCCCGGTGCCGCAACTGTCAATCGAAGTCGACGATCTGGATGAAGTTCTGCGGCGCGTGCAAGCGCTCGGCATCAATCTGGTGTATCCGCTTACCCATGAGCCATGGGGCGTCAGGCGGTTCTTCATCGCTGACCCGACGGGGCGGGTGCTGAATATCCTGTCGCATACCTAGGCCCGTCGGGGGATGGACGATTTTATGTGCCGCTGTATTGCGCGTCTGAAACCTTTTCCAGCCAGTCAGCAGCCGAGCCATCCAGCTCTTCCTGAAGCGCGATATGCGTCATGGCGCAGTCCGCAGATGCGCCATGCCAGTGCTTTTCTCCGGGCGCAAACCAGATCACATCGCCCGGTCTGATGGTCTGGATCGGATCTCCTTCTTTCTGCGCAAGGCCCAGACCAGCGGTCACGATCAACGTTTGCCCCAGTGGGTGGGTGTGCCACGCTGTGCGCGCTCCCGGCTCGAACGTGACGGACAAGGCATTCAGGCGGGCAGGCGCGGGGGCCGACATCAAGGGGTCCATGCGAACGGTGCCGGTAAAATAGTCGGGGTTCGGCCGACTGGAGGGGCGCGATCCGGCGGGGTGAATAATCATGGCGTGTCCTTTGAGCTTGCTCTCTGGGGACAACCTACATCACATGAGCCAAACGAAAAGGGATATGAAATGGGGAATACTGCATTAATCACAGGTGCGTCGTCGGGCATCGGAGAAGCCTTTGCGCGATACCACGCGGGCAAGGGCGGCGATGTGATCGTGACTGCGCGAGGCAAAGACGCACTTGATGCGCTCAAATCCGAGCTGGAAACCGCACATGGCATTAAAGTACACGTCTTTGCTGCCGATTTGGGCAAGCCGGATGGCGCTCTGACCCTCTATGGAGAGGTGCAGGCGGCTGGTCTGACGATTGATGTGCTTATCAACAACGCAGGCTTTGGCGGACAGGGCAAACATCTGGACCGGTCGTTGGAGGAAGAACAAGCAATGACGGACCTGAATGTTCAGGCCCTGGTGGCGCTATGCCATCTGGTAGGGCGTGATATGGTCGCGAAAGGAAGCGGGCGCATCTTGAACGTAGGATCAACAGCAGGCTTCATGCCCGGTCCTTATCAGGCCGTCTATTTTGCGACGAAGGCATTTGTGCGGTCTTACACAGAGGCGCTGGCGCATGAGTTGAAGGGCACCGGAGTGACGGCAACTTTGTTGGCACCGGGATATGTGAAAACAAACTTTGCGAAACGTGCAGAACTTGATGGCACAAAGCTGGTGGCAGGGGGTGGGAAGACGCCTGAGTCTGTAGCCAAACACGGCTATGACGCGATGATGCGCGGAGATCGCGCGACCGTGAATGAGAAGGGGCTGAGCTTTCTTGTAAACTGGGTTATCCCGCTTTTGCCGCGCGGGCGTGTGTTGAAGATGATCGAAGATATGCAAAAGAAATGATCCGCTAAAGCCTCCCGATGCGGAACCCCCGTGACAAGTGGTTCCGCATGGCAAAGAGCAAAAGCGCACCGGGTATCATCGAAGCGGTTGTGACGGCCATCACCAAACCGATGTCGGTCTGAAATCCGAATAGGGCGCTGATTGCCATGCTGATCGGCTTGCCGTTGGTGGTGGTCAGGATGCGGGCGAAGACGACCTCGACCCATGAAAACATGAAGCAGAAAAACGCAGTGACGGCGATGCCCGGGGCGATCTGCGGCAAAAGAAACGTCCAGATAAAGCGCGGGCGGGAATAGCCATCGAGGAAAGCTGTTTCATCCAGTTCGCGCGGGACGGCCGATACGAAGCTCTGCAAAATCCAGATGGATACAGGAAGCGTGAACAGGCAGTGGGCCAAGGCAATGCCAAAGACCGAATTCACAATACCAAGTGCCGAGAACAGCTGAAAGATCGGCAGGGTCAGAACAACCGGGGGCGTTATGCGCAACGCGATGAAGGCAAAGAAAAGCTGGCGGTCCCCCGCAAAAGACATGCGCGAAAACGCATAAGCTGCCGGAATTGCGACTGGTAGCGTGATGCATATGTTGATCAGCACATAAGCGATTGAATTGGCAAAAGCCGAGGCAAGGGCGGGATTGCCTAGAATGCCTGCATAGTTGCTCAACGTCAGGCTTCCCACTTCAATACCCGGCTGCGGCAAGGTCGAAATGAAACTGAGCAAGGCCATTTGCGTCAGGGGCAGAATGCTCCAGATGAGGAACGCCAGCAGGGCAAAGGTTTTCAACGCACGGCGCAGCATCATGAAGCGACCTCTTTTGCGTCGCGGTCAAGGCGGGTCTGCGCTTTGGTAAATGTCCATGCGACCAAAACAACGATCAGAAAGTAGATGACAGAGCGGGCGGCGGACGGGCCATAGTTGAACGCCTTGATGTCTTCGCCAAGATCGACAGCTAGAAATGTGGTTGCGCCATCAGGGCCGCCTGCGTTGATCGGAAACGCCTCAGCGTAGATCATAAAGGAATCCATAAAACGCAAGAGGACGGCCATCAAAAGGACATGCGTCAGCGCCGGCAGCTGGATATGGCGGAAGATCTGCCAAGGGCCCGCACCGTCGATGGCGGCGGCTTGGTAATAGGCAGGCGGGATTGTTGTCAGCGCGGAGTAACACAGCAGGATCACCAGACTGGTCCAGTGCCAGGTGTCCATCGCCAATAACACGATCCATGTCTGAACCGCAGACGTTTTCCAACCGCCAGTCCAACCGGCAGAAGCAAGCAGCCCGCCGATAATACCGCTGTCAGGGTTCATCAGGCTCAGCCAGAGCGCAGGGATCATATTCCATGGAACAAGAAGTGGCAGCGCCACGCCAGCAAGCGCGAACCCCACCCAGAGTTGGCGTTTGGGAATACAAAGGGCGATGGCGATACCGAGCGGGATCTGGATGCACAGTACAAGCGCAGAGAACAAAAGGCTGCGCCCGAAACTGGACCAGAAGCGGCCGGAGGTTATGATCTCGGCATACCACTCGGTCCCGACCCAAAAGCGTTGGTCGAGAATGAATATCTCGAAGAATGAATAGTTTATGACCGTAACGAGTGGCACCAGACCCACCAGCGACAGGATCAGTGCGGACGGCAGGACAAAGAGCCAGCCCCTATTGGTGACGGACTTCATCTGCGCGAACGGGGAAGACTATACCAGAACGACATCTGTGCCCCAGTCGGCGCAATCTTGTGCCAGTTTGTCCGGCAAGGCACCGTCAGTGAACCAGACGTTCACGTCGCTCAACCCGCAGATTGTCAAAGGTGCCTTGCGTTGAAGTTTGGTGTGATCCGCGACGACCATGACGTTCCGCGACCGCCCAATCGCCGTGCGGCTGACCAGAACTTCTTGTCCGTCAAAATCAAGCAGATCGCCGTCCTCATCAATCGCGGAACAGCCCAAGACCGAATAATCGAACTTGAATTGCCGCACCATATCCGCGGTCAGCCCACCGACCAAGCCGCCGTCAGCGCGGCGCAACACGCCACCCGTCAGGATAATCTCGCAACTGTGGTTTGCCGCCAGCGTGTTTGCGATGTTGAGGTTGTTCGTCACCACCAGCAGATTTTCGTGATCCAGCAGCTCATGCGCAACGGCTTCGGTGCTTGTCCCGATATTCATAAAGACAGACGCACCGTTTGATATTCTCTCAGCACAGGCGCGCGCGATGGCTTTTTTGCCTTCCTCGTTCATCCGGCGCCGTTCATCGTAGACAAGGTTCACAACGCCCGATGGGACCACGGCACCGCCATGCACGCGTTCAAGCCGCCCCAGATCAGCAAGTTCGGACAGATCGCGCCGGATGGTTTGTACGGTGACATCGTAAAGCTGGGCCAGACCGTCGACGGTGACTTTACCATCTTTGCGGGCCAGCTCGATTATCTCTTTTTGTCGAAAGGTCGAGACCATTCGTTGCATCCCTTCAGTGTCGTCCAACAATGACGCTGAACGCCGACTCGTCAAGACGCCACGCTTTCGTTTTAACAGCATTGAAGGTGAATTCGCAAAATTCGGTGGGGATTTTGTTGATTTATCAGGTGTTTGAACGAAAGCGAATATAAACGAACATTCGATCTTGACCGGTTGGTGGAACTATTGCCTATTGGGCGGCATCCTGAAGCTGGCGTTTCGGGCACAAAAAGTCGGGGGGAGGCTGTTTTGGATCAACGTGCAGATCACGACATTCTGGACCTGTTCGTCATCGGTGGCGGGATCAACGGCTGTGGCATCGCACGTGATGCGGTGGGCCGTGGCTTCACCGTTGAACTGGCCGAAATGAATGATCTGGCGTCTGCCACATCCTCTGCCTCAACCAAGCTCTTTCACGGCGGGTTGCGGTATCTTGAGTATTGGGAAGTCCGGCTTGTCCGTGAGGCGCTGGTCGAGCGGGAAACACTGCTAAAGGCCATGCCGCATATCTCTTGGCCGATGCGGTTCGTTCTGCCTTTCCATCCAGACATGCGGTTTGAGGGGGATACCCCCACATCAAAACTTCTGAATGTTGTGATGCCATGGATGAAAGGCCGCCGTCCCGCATGGCTGATCCGGCTGGGATTGTTCATGTACGACAATCTGGGCGGTCGTCAGATACTGAAAGGCACCACTTCGATCTCGTTGCGCGGCACGCCTGAAGGTAATCCGCTGCAGGATCGTTTTGAGAAAGCATATGAATATTCGGACTGCTGGATCGAAGACAGCCGTCTGGTTGTCCTGAATGCCCGCGATGCACAGGCGCGTGGTGCGCGTATCAATGTGCGCACCAAGGTCATCGCAGCCGAGCAAGTCAACGGCGTGTGGCAGGTGACACTAGAGGATCGCGATAACGGCCAGACCCGTCAGGTACGCGCGAAAATGCTGGTCAATGCGGGCGGGCCGTGGGTCGAGAACGTCATCCGCAACACCGTGCGCATCAATTCAAGCGAAGGTGTACGTCTTGTGCGGGGCAGTCACATCGTGACCCGCAAGCTATATGACCACGACAAGTGCTACTTCTTTCAGGGGGAAGATGGCCGGATCATCTTTACGATCCCTTACGAGAACGATTTCACGCTGATCGGCACGACCGATGCAGAACATACAGATGTCAGCGAAAAGCCGGTCTGCACACCGGAAGAACGTGATTATCTGCTGAATTTCGCGTCGAATTATTTTAAGAATCCGGTTACAGTCGATGATGTCGTCTGGACCTATTCGGGGGTGCGCCCGCTTTACGATGACGGGGCCAGCTCTGCCACGGCAGCGACGCGTGATTATGTGCTCAAGGTTGACCAGTCAGCCGGTGCGCCGATCCTGAACGTTTTTGGCGGCAAGATTACCACGTACCGCAAGCTGGCAGAATCCGCGCTGGAAAAGATCGTGCCATTCTTCGAAGAGGCCCGCGACCCCTGGACAGCGGGTGTGGCCCTGCCCGGGGGTGATTTTGCAGTCGATGGTGTTGATGCGCTGCGTGAGAAGCTTTGTGCGCAGTACTCATTCCTGTCCGAGCGCTGGGCGGCACGGTTGATCAAAGCCTACGGCACGGAGAGTTTTGATGTGTTGGGCGAAGCGAAAACAGCCGAGGATCTGGGACAGAACTTCGGTGCTGACCTGACTGCGCGTGAGGCCAACTGGCTGGTTGAGCGCGAGTTTGCCCGCAAGGCAGACGATATTGTGTGGCGGCGCTCAAAACTGGGGCTGCGTATGTCAGACGAAGAGATTGCATCACTGGAACAATGGCTCGCTGACCGCGCAGCCGAACAAGAACAACATAACGCGGTTTAAAACCGCGAAAGGGAGAGAGACATGTCACTTGTGCTGGAGGGGGTCTCCAAAGTCGTGAGCGGCCAGACCCATATCCATCCGACTGATCTGGAGCTGTCATCGGGAACGATGAACGTGCTTCTGGGTCCGACACTGTCGGGTAAGACGTCGCTGATGCGGATCATGGCGGGACTTGATGTGCCGAGCACGGGTCGCGTGATCTGGGGTGGTCAGGATGTGACCGGTATGCGCGTGCAAGACCGCGGCGTGGCGATGGTGTACCAGCAATTCATCAACTACCCGTCGATGAGCGTCTATGACAATATCGCAAGCCCGATGCGTCTGCTTGGCAAGTCGAAGGCCGAGATTGATGCGGCGGTGCGCAAGGCGGCTGACCTAATGCAACTGACGCCCATGCTGGACCGCAAGCCGCTGGAATTGTCAGGCGGTCAACAGCAGCGCTGTGCGCTGGCGCGGGCTTTGGTCAAGGACGCAGGATTGGTGTTGCTGGACGAGCCGCTGGCCAATCTCGACTACAAGCTGCGCGAGGAGTTGCGCGCCGAAATCCCGAAAATCTTTGAGGAGGCTGGTTCGATCTTTGTTTATGCCACCACGGAGCCGGAAGAGGCGTTGCTGCTGGGCGGCAACACAGCTGCGATGTGGGAAGGAAGCGTGACGCAGTTCGGTCCGACGCCAACTGTCTATCGCCAGCCGGTGGATGCAACCACGGCGCGGGTGTTTTCCGATCCACCGATGAATTTTCTGAACATCCGCAAGGCGGGCAACAGCCTGACGTTCGGCAACAGTCAGACAGCGCCGGCAACAGACGCATTCGCAGGGCTCGGGGATGGAGATTACCTCGCGGGGTTCCGGCCCAACCATCTGGAGCTGTCGCAGCACACGCCTGCCGCGCTTGAATTTACCGGCACGTTGGGTGTGACCGAGATCACCGGATCAGAAACTTTCGTGCATTTGGACCACCACGGCGAAAGCTGGGTCGGCTTGGTGCATGGTGTCAAGGATCTGACCATCGGGGAGGCGCTCAAAGTCTATCTGGACCCGCGTCACATCTACATTTTTGCCCAGGACGGCACGTCTGTCGCGGCTGCATCCTATGCAACCGCGGCCTGAGGAATAATCGCTATGGCAAAGATCACTTTGGACAATCTCGCACATTCCTATTTGCCTAATCCGGCAAGCGAGGATGATTATGCGCTCAAAGCGCTAAACCATGACTGGGTCGACGGCGAGGCCTATGCGCTTCTGGGCGCGTCGGGTTGTGGCAAGTCCACGCTTTTGAACATCATCTCGGGTCTGCTGCATCCCAGCCAAGGGCGCATTCTGTTTGACGGCAAGGACGTGACAAACGCCCCAACGACCGAACGTAACATCGCGCAGGTTTTCCAGTTTCCCGTGGTCTACGACACAATGACCGTGCGGGATAATCTGGCCTTCCCGCTGCGTAATCGCGGGGCAGACGCAGCATATGTTGCGCAGCGTGTGCAGCAGATTGCAGCGATGATCGGCATGGAAGACATGCTGAACCGCAAGGCGCGCGGGCTGACAGCAGATGCCAAACAGAAAATCTCGCTCGGGCGTGGGATGGTCCGCGAAGACGTGAACGCGCTCTTGTTTGACGAGCCGCTGACGGTGATCGATCCGCATATGAAGTGGGAGTTGCGTACGCAGCTCAAGTCGCTCCATCACGATTTTGGTCACACGATGATTTACGTGACGCACGACCAGACAGAGGCGCTGACCTTTGCCGACAAAGTCGCGGTGATGTTTGACGGGCGCGTTGTGCAGATGGGCACGCCGCAGGAGTTATTCGAGCGGCCTGAGCATACGTTCGTGGGATACTTCATCGGCTCGCCCGGCATGAACGTACTCGAAGCCGAAGTTGAGGGTGGCACGGCGATAATTGCGGGCACGCCTGTGGCGCTGGGGCGCGATTTTGGCACACCCTCCGGTAAGGTCGAGGTCGGAGTGCGCCCGGAGTTTACGGCGCTTGCAAGTGGTGATGCCGGTCTGCCCGTGACGATCAAACGGGTTGAGGACGTAGGCCGCCACAAGATTGTTAGGGCGGACTTCCAAGGGACCCAGATCAATGTGATCGCGCAAGAGGGTGCTGAGATTTCACCTGACATGACCCGCGTTACCTTCGATCCGGCAGGTGTGAACGTCTATGCGGACAGCTGGCGTGTGGCCCCCAAGGGAGAGACATCATGAACAAAACCGTCAATCAAAAAGCGTGGTTCCTGATCCTGCCAGTGCTCGTTCTTGTCGCGTTTTCTGCTGTTATCCCGTTGATGACAGTCGTGAATTATTCGGTGCAGGATACTTTCGGCAATAACCAGTTTTTCTGGGCGGGGCTTGAGTGGTTCGAGGAAATGATGTCATCCGAGCGGATGTGGGACGCGCTGGGCCGCCAGCTTGCGTTCTCAGCCATCATTCTGGCGATTGAAATACCATTGGGTATTTTCGTAGCGCTGAACATGCCCAAGTCGGGCTTCTGGGCGTCGCTCTGTCTGGTGCTGATGTCGCTCCCGTTGCTGATACCTTGGAACGTGGTCGGCACCATCTGGCAGATTTTCGGCCGCGTTGATATTGGCCTGTTGGGCTACACGCTGGATGCGATCGGGATTGATTACAACTATACGCAGAACTTCTATGCGGCGTGGATCACCGTCATTGTGATGGATGTCTGGCACTGGACGTCGCTGGTCGCCCTTTTGGCCTATGCCGGATTGCAGTCTATCCCGGATGCCTACTATCAGGCTGCCAAAATCGATCAGGCCAACCGTTGGAAAGTGTTCCGTTTCATTGAATTGCCCAAGATGATGGGCGTTTTGATGATCGCGATTCTGCTGCGGTTCATGGACAGCTTCATGATCTATACCGAGCCGTTTGTGGTTACAGGCGGGGGGCCGGGCAACTCTACCACCTTCCTGTCGATTGATCTGGTCAAAATGGCACTGGGGCAATTTGACCTTGGTCCTGCCGCCGCCTTCTCGATCATGTACTATCTGGTCATCCTGTTGATTTCATATGTGTTCTACACAGTCATGACGAACCTCGATAAAAGGGATGGCCACTGATGTCTGACGCAACTTCAAACGTCCGTCGCAACCCGAGGATCAAGGGCAGTGCAATTGTTATGGGGCTTTACCTGCTGTTCCTGCTGCTGCCGATCTATTGGCTGCTGAACATGAGCCTCAAGACCAATACAGAGATCCTCAACAGCTTTAGCCTGTGGCCACAGAATCTGACGTTCGACAATTATCTGACGATCCTCACGGACGCGTCGTGGTACACCGGATACCTCAATTCGATGGCCTACGTTGTCATGAATATGGTCATCTCGCTGGCGGTCGCCTTGCCGGCGGCCTATGCCTTCAGCCGCTACAGCTTTCTGGGCGACAAGCATCTGTTTTTCTGGCTGCTGACCAACCGGATGGCCCCGCCTGCGGTTTTCGCGCTGCCGTTTTTCCAGCTCTATTCATCCGTGGGTCTGTTCGACACACACATCGCGGTGGCGCTGGCGCATTGTCTATTCAATGTGCCGCTGGCTGTGTGGATTTTGGAAGGGTTCATGCGCGGCGTGCCTAAGGAAATCGATGAGACGGCCTATATCGATGGCTACTCGTTTCCGCGTTTCTTTGTGCAGATTTTCACACCGCTCGTGGCGTCGGGTATCGGGGTAACGGCGTTTTTCCTCTTTATGTTCTCATGGGTGGAATTGCTGTTGAGCCGGACACTGACAAGTGTGGATGCAAAACCTATCGCCGCGACCATGACCCGCACAGTGGGGGCCGCGGGTATCGACTGGGGCGTGTTGGCGGCGGCTGGCGTGCTGACGATCGTGCCGGGGGCTTTGGTCATTTATTTCGTGCGCAATTACATCGCCAAGGGCTTTGCCCTGGGCCGCGTTTAAGAAGGGGAGAAAGACATGGAATGGATGGCATGGACATGGCCGACGGCCCTTTTCTTCGGGATCATCGCGGTCACGCTGATCACCTTCACAATGCTGGCGATCAAATACCCAGAGGTGCCGCGTAACGGAGTCCTGGGGATCGAAACGACGCGGGGTGATCGCTTGTTCATCACGCTGCTGGGCTCTGCCTTTATCAATTTGGCATGGCTTGGGTTGCTCAGCGCGCCGCAATGGGGTGCGCTGGTCGTCTGCTTTTTCTACGCCTTGGCAGTCTTTCGCTGGGTCTGAGGAAAGCCGAACGGGTGCGCGGCCTGCAAGAGCCGTTCATCCATAACTGTTCTATTTGGGAGGAACAAAAATGAACTTGCGATTAAAGGGAACCACGGCGATTGCGCTGGCGACATGTATGTTTGCCGCACCCGCATTTGCCGACATGGAGGCCGCAAAGGCTTTCCTTGATAGTGAGATCGGCGAGATGTCGACACTGTCACGTGCGGACCAGGAAGCGGAGCTGCAGTTCTTTGTGGATGCAGCAGAGCCGTACAAGGGCATGGAAATCAATGTGGTGTCCGAGACCATCGGCACGCATGAATACGAGGCCAACGTTCTGGCACCCGCATTCGAAGCAATCACAGGTATCAAGGTTACACATGACCTGATCGGTGAGGGCGATGTTGTCGAAAAACTGCAAACACAGATGCAGTCGGGCGAGAACATCTATGACGCCTATATCAACGATTCCGACCTGATCGGCACGCACTGGCGTTACCAGCAGGCACGCAACCTGACCGACTGGATGGCGGGTGAGGGTGCTGCAGTGACCAACCCGAACCTCGACTTGGAAGATTTCATCGGTCTGTCGTTCACCACCGGTCCTGATGGCAAAGTCTATCAGTTGCCCGACCAGCAGTTCGCGAACCTCTATTGGTTCCGCTACGATTGGTTCAACGACGAACAGAACAAAGCGGACTTCAAAGAGAAGTACGGCTACGACCTTGGTGTGCCGGTCAACTGGACCGCGTACGAAGACATCGCCGAGTTCTTTACCGGTCGCGACCTGTCGCGGATGGGTGTCGAAGGCGAAGTCTTTGGCAACATGGACTACGGCAAGAAAGACCCGTCACTGGGTTGGCGGTATACTGATGCGTGGATGTCCATGGCTGGCATGGGCGACGTCGGTGAGCCGAACGGTCTGCCTGTGGACGAATGGGGCATCCGTGTGAACGAAAATTCACAGCCCGTTGGTTCCTGTGTGGCACGTGGTGGCGCAACCAATGGTCCGGCTGCTGTCTATGCGGTGACCAAGGCGATTGAATGGCTGCAAAAGTACTCGCCCCCTGCGGCGGCCGGTATGACGTTCTCTGAAGCGGGTCCAATCCCTGCGCAGGGCAATGTTGCACAGCAGATGTTCTGGTACACCGCCTTTACCGCCGCGTCGGTAGAGCCTGATCTGCCTGTGATGAACGAGGACGGCACGCCCAAGTGGCGCATGGCCCCATCCCCGCACGGTGCATATTGGACCGAAGGCACCAAGATCGGCTATCAGGATGCCGGTTCATGGACGCTGATGAAATCCACACCGGTGGACCGCGCACAGGCCGCATGGCTTTATGCGCAGTTCGTCACATCCAAAACGGTAGACGTAAAGAAAAGCCACGTTGGTCTGACATTCATTCGTGAATCCACGATCCAGCACGAGAGCTTTACAGAGCGCGCGCCGAAACTGGGTGGTCTGGTGGAATTCTACCGCTCGCCTGCACGTGTTCAGTGGTCACCAACCGGTACAAACGTACCTGATTATCCCAAGCTGGCTCAGCTGTGGTGGCAGAACATCGGCGACGCAATGTCCGGTGCAAAGACACCTCAGGAAGCGCTGGATTCGCTTTGCGCAGATCAGGAAAAGGTTCTAATCCGTCTTGAGCGCGCAGGCGTACAGGGGGATCTGGGTCCGGTCATGAACGAAGAGCGTGACGCGGAGTACTGGTTGTCGCAGCCCGGTTCGCCAAAAGCGAAACTGGCGAACGAGGACGAAGAGCCCAAGACCATCGCTTATGACGAGTTGATCAAATCCTGGCAGTAAACCAGATTTGAGAGACCGATCCGGGGCCCATCTTGTGGGCCCCGGAAATCTAGATTTTCAATCCGATATTTGCGGGGGCACCCATGACTCATGTTCTTGCCATTGACCAGGGCACCACATCGTCGCGCACGATTGTGTTTGATGCCGGGTTACATCCCATCGCGAGCGCGCAGGAAGAATTTCCGCAGCACTTTCCACAGTCAGGTTGGGTAGAGCATGACCCCGCCGACCTTTGGGATACCACGCTGCGCACCTGCCGCGGGGCGCTGGAAAAAGCGGAACTGCAGGCGGTAGACATCGCAGCCATCGGTATCACCAACCAGCGCGAAACCGTCATTGTCTGGGACAAGACAACGGGTGAGCCAGTTTATAATGCCATCGTTTGGCAGGACCGCCGCACAGCGGACACGTGCCGCCAGCTGCGAGAGGCCGGACACGAAGAGATAATTATCGAGCGGACAGGGCTGCTGCTGGACCCATATTTTTCAGGCACCAAACTGAAGTGGATTCTCGAGAGTGTTGATGGCGTAGGTACGCGCGCCGCCGAAGGTGATTTGCTCTTCGGAACGGTCGACTGTTTCCTGATCTGGAAACTGACTGGCGGCAAGGTTCACGCCACAGATGCCACCAATGCTGCACGCACGATGCTTTACGATATACGCAAAGGGCGTTGGAGCACGACTATTTGCGAAATGCTGGGCATTCCGATGTCGATGCTGCCCGAGGTCAAAGACTGCGCGGCTGATTTTGGCGTCACCGAAAAAAGCTTGTTGGGTGGCGAGATCCCGATCCACGGTGTTGCAGGTGATCAGCAAGCAGCAACCGTCGGGCAGGCCTGCTTCGAGCCGGGGATGCTCAAATCCACCTACGGCACCGGATGTTTTGCGCTCATGAATACCGGAGAGACACCGGTGGTTTCTAAAAACCGGCTGCTTACAACAATCGCCTACCAGCTGGACGGCAAGCCCACATACGCGTTGGAAGGCTCGATCTTTGTTGCTGGTGCCGTGGTGCAATGGTTGCGTGACGGTTTGCAGATCATCAAAGATGCCAGTGAAACTCAGGCTTTGGCCGAGTCGGCTGACCCCAAGCAGAACGTGGTGCTGGTGCCCGCCTTTGTGGGGTTGGGCGCGCCGTATTGGAACCCAGACTGTCGCGGGGCTGTCTATGGTTTGACACGCGCCACAGGTCCCGCAGAGATGGCGAAAGCGGCGCTTGAAAGCGTTGGTTTCCAGACACGCGACTTGCTGGAAGCGATGTCAGCGGATTGGAAAACTGACGGCGTGCAACCCACGCTAAGAGTAGATGGTGGCATGGTTGCGAGCGATTGGGCGATGCAATTCCTGTCTGACATAATCGGTGCCGAAGTTGACCGCCCGAAGGTGCAGGAGACCACTGCACTCGGTGTGGCGTGGCTCGCCGGGATGCATGCGGGCGTCTATCCGGACCGAGAGACCTTCGCAGCGACATGGGCGCAAGACAGGCAGTTCGCACCAGCGATGGATGAGGACACCCGTACCGAGAAATATTCAGTCTGGAAGCGGGCCATTCAGGCCACGCTGAGCGTATAAATGAGATTTTCCTACTTGAGTCCGTCGGCACTGCATTTCGGTCGCGGGCAGCGCCACCAGACGGTTGAGCTTGCCCGGACCTACGGCGCCACGATTCTGATCGTGCACGGCTCCAACGCAGCGCGTGCGCAGTGGCTGCTCAGCGCGTTTGAGGGCGCTGGCTTAAACCCGGATACAGTTGCCTGCCATAATGAACCCAGTCTTCCGCAGATCGAAGAAGCCGTCGCCCAATTCAGGTCGCATCCACCGGACGTCGTGATAGGCCTTGGTGGCGGGTCAGTGATGGATTCTGCCAAAGCGTTGGCGGCGCTCATACCGTCAAGTGGACCTGTATTGGCCTATCTGGAAGGGGTCGGAGAGGGGCGTGCGCTTGAGCATCCTCCCATCCCGATGATTGCTTTGCCTACTACTGCGGGCACCGGTTCGGAAGTCACAAAAAATGCGGTGGTCGCAGTCCCTGACCAAGGCGTCAAAGTAAGCCTGCGCGATCCCCGTATGATACCGGATGCCGCAATTATTGACCCTGATCTGATGCAGGGCGCACCACGTACAGTAGCGCTTGCCGCCGGGTTGGACGCCGTCACTCAGGTGATCGAACCGTATCTTACCCTCAAGGCGAACCCCATGACAGATGCGCTCGCAGCCGCAGCGATCCCCGAAGGTCTTGGCGCATTGCGCAAAGTGGTAGAAAGCGACAGCGCAGAGGCTTGGGACAAATTGGCATGGGTCAGCACCTGTGGCGGTCTGGCTTTGGCTAACGCGGGGCTGGGGGCCGTACACGGTTTCGCCGGTGTGATCGGGGGGCAAACAGGCGCGCCCCATGGCGAGGTCTGTGGCACGCTGTTGCCTGCGGTGCTCCGCTCGCATCTGGCTCACGCTGAAGCAGGCACAGAAATCGCGCGGCGTGTCGCGTGGGTAAATGACCGGATCGAAGAGCAGTTCGAGGGCGGCATAGGCGGACTGGCGCAATGGTCGCGCGACATGGGCCTGCGCGGATTGGGGGCGATGGGTTTGTCGCCAGACCAATACCACAACATTGCAGAGAAATCTGGCAAAGCGTCTTCCATGAAAGGTAATCCTTTCACGTTATCAAACGCAGAACTTGTCGAGATTCTCGCCGCATCGGCTTGAAAAGCGAAAGGCCCGACGTTGGAAACGCCGAGCCTTTTTTATCTGTATCACAACGTGTGGGACTGCCGTCCGATTCAAAGGTTTGGATACATCGGAAACTTGGCACAAAGCGCTTCAACTTCGGCTTTCACCTTGGCCTCAACCGCTGCGTTGCCTTCTTCGCCATTCGCGGCCAACCCGTCGACGACTTCGATGATCCAATCGGCAATCTGGCGGAACTCGGCTTCTTTGAAGCCGCGCGTTGTGCCCGCGGGGGAACCTAGACGGATACCGGACGTGACCGTAGGCTTTTCAGGGTCAAATGGCACACCGTTCTTGTTGCAGGTGATGTGCGCGCGGCCCAGAGCCTTATCGGTCGTGTTGCCCTTTACGCCTTTGGGGCGCAGGTCAACCAGCACCACGTGGGTGTCTGTACCGTGTGTAACCGTATCCAACCCGCCTTTGATCAGTTGATCGGACAATGCCTGGGCGTTTTTGATGACCTGCTGGATGTAGGTTTTGAACTCGGGCCGCAGTGCTTCGCCAAAGGCCACTGCCTTACCTGCGATGACGTGCATCAACGGGCCACCCTGAATACCGGGGAAGATGGCAGAGTTGAACTTTTTCGCCAGCGCCTCGTCATTGGTGAGGATCATCCCCCCGCGTGGTCCGCGCAGTGTTTTGTGCGTGGTGGTGGTTGCCACATGGGCATGCGGGAAAGGGGACGGATGCTCACCCGCTGCCACGAGGCCTGCGAAGTGCGCCATATCAACGTGCAGATAGGCCCCGACTGAATCTGCGATCTCGCGCATGCGGGCAAAATCAATCTGTCGCGGAATGGCCGAACCACCTGCGATAATCATCTTTGGCTGATGCTCGGTCGCAAGTTCCTGCACCTGATCGTAGTCCAGCAGGTTGTCCTGCTTGCGTACGCCGTACTGGATTGCATTAAACCATTTGCCTGACTGGTTTGGCTTGGCCCCGTGAGTCAGGTGACCACCAGCGTCGAGGGACATACCGAGGATCGTATCGCCGGGCTGCAGCAGCGCCTGAAACACACCTTGGTTCGCTTGGGAGCCCGAATTCGGCTGTACGTTTGCAAAGTCGCATTCGAACAATTTGCAGGCGCGTTCAATGGCGAGGTTTTCAGCCACATCGACCCACTCACATCCGCCATAGTAGCGCCGTCCCGGATAACCTTCGGCGTATTTGTTCGTCATGACCGAACCCTGTGCCTCAAGAACAGCAGCTGAGACGATGTTTTCGGAGGCGATCAGCTCAATCTCGTTACGCTGGCGGCCCAGCTCACCAGTGATGGCGGACATCACATCCGGGTCGGTGTCGGCAAGCGAGGCTGTGAAGAAGTCATTCATCGTAGGATTCCTATTCAGGCAGATTTTGCCGTTTCGTATCGGAAACGGCACTGAGCGTGAAGGCGTGAAAGCGACGCAGCTAAAGATATGTGCGGCAGCGCTGGTGATGATTGGTGGAATGTGTTTGTCTGAGGGGAACTTGCGGCACATCGGAAACATCTATGTCATTGAAAATATCTTTCGCGGCCAGCCGCGCGGCGGTGGCCCAGACAGCGCGGGCCGCATTGATCGGACGCTATGGCGATGTGCCAGCTGATGAAGCGGACGTGATCGTCGCACTGGGCGGGGACGGGTTCATGTTGCAGACCTTGCATGACACCCAGGCCTTGCCGGCACCTGTCTACGGCATGAACCGGGGGACCATCGGGTTCTTGATGAACGTCTACGCTGAAGGTGATCTGGTCGAGCGTCTGGAACAGGCGGAGCGTGCGGTCATCAACCCGCTGGCGATGAAAGCCGTACATATGGATGGCACGGTGTCCGAGGCGCTGGCGATCAACGAGGTCGCTTTGCTGCGCGAAGGTCCACAGGCGGCCAAGCTGCAAATTCGTGTGGACGGGCGGCTAAGGCTCGAAGAGCTGGTTTGTGATGGCGCGCTTGTGGCCACTCCGGCGGGATCGACGGCATATAACTATTCGGCGCATGGCCCCATTCTGCCAATTGGCGCGGATGTGCTTGCGTTGACTGCGATGTCGGCGTTCCGGCCAAGGCGCTGGCGCGGTGCATTACTGCCCAAGGCGGCGGTTGTGCAGTTCGACGTTCTGGAGCCGGAAAAGCGGCCTGTGATGGCGGATGCTGATGGAAAGTCGCACCGTGATGTTATCACGGTTGAAATCCGGTCAGAACCTTCGATCGAACACGCTATTCTGTTTGATCCGGGCCATGGACTGGAAGAGCGGCTGATCTCAGAACAATTCACCTGAAGGCCGGGCGGGCAGACCACGGCAAATAAGGGCAGATAGCGTGCTATCCCTGCCAATCCCCCATTCCATCTGGCGCGGCTTCCGTCCGAATCTCACACCTTTCGGCGCGTGGCAATTTCCCGCTTACACGCAGGCTTTCGTGAGGCCTTTCTTCTTAGGCCGAAGGAACCAGTTGAGGCATCTGAGTGTTCTATCAGTGAAGGGTCGACGCAGAGAATGCAAAGACCGCAAACACAAATTGAAAGGATGCCAAAATGAATTGGGATACAGTCAAAGGTAAATGGGGTCAGATGACCGGTGAAGTGAAATCCAAGTGGGGCGAGCTGACCGACGACGAGATCACCGAAGCAGAAGGCGACCGTGAAAAGCTGGTCGGCAAAATTCAGGAACGTTACGGTATCGCGAAAGATGAAGCCGAGCGTCAGGTAGACGAGTTTGCAGCAAAATTCTGATCTACCGAACTGAGTATAGAAATGGGTGGCTTTTCAGCCGCCCATTTTTTTGCATCTACATGGTTCAATCGAGGGTAAAGAGCTCTTGCCGGTCAGTGACACCGCGCATCCGGTACTGGCCCAAAGAAACCAGATCCTTACGGCTATCGCTCAATGGGGCTGCAACAGCCGATGAAATAACGATGGTCTGATCAACTGCGCTGCACATTCCAAGAATGCGTGCCGTTGTATTTACCGCAGGGCCGATCACTGTAAAATCGAGCCGTGTTTTGCCACCGATATTTCCGTAGTGTACGTCACCCGCGTGCAGGGCGAGTGTAAAGCCCGTTGTCGGCATTTCATCTGCCTCGCGTCGTTTATTGATTTCATCGAAGGTGTCACGCAACTCAGCAGCAGCTTCGACGGCGACCCGACCTGCGTCGTCCACGGCGTTCAGATCAAAGATCGCCAGCATACCGTCACCCATAAATTTGAGCACGTTGCCGCCATTTTTTTCCACCACATCAACGGCTTCGGCAAAATAGTCATTCAGCAATTCGATGATCGCCGTACCGGGCAGGGTTTCGGACAGCTTTGTGAAGCCTTGCAGATCGAAATACCAGATGACCGCCGACAGGGTCTCGGAAGAGCCCCGCATGATGTCGCCAGACAACACACGTCTGCTGGCGTCGCGCCCCAGATAGGCCGCAGTAATATCTTCGGCCATCAGACGGTTCGCACCGCATTTCAGCGTAAGACACAGAGAGGGCAAAAGCGCACGCATGCCGTCAAGCTGCGCATCGGTAAATCCACCGGGCGCATCTGTGCTTAAAGAGATTATCATGCCCTCTTCGGTCCGCATCGGGTTGCTTGCCGCGGAATGATCCGTTCGCAGGAAGAACCGTTTCGTGGCAAAGTATTCCGTCGCACCTTGCGCGCGCAGATCATCGTAAATCGGGAATTCCCGTTCGGGGTCCACGACATCAAGCTTTTGACGTAGCTCCGCAATGGGGTGGGTCACAAGATAATAGATCGGGCTGCGCAAGTAATCGTCCGGCGCACTTTGTCCCCGTTGGTAAGACAGTTTTTCATTGCCGTCTTCGCGGTGCCAGCGAAACGCAACGGTCCCGATTTCTGGGTGATGGGCACGAACGGTCATGTTTACCCGCAAAAGTGGAATACCGGCATCGACCAGCCGAAAGCAGCATTCGTTCAGCCATGTTTCGACCGCAGTATTTTCCAGTCCTTGCTGGATCAGCCAGTTCGTCAGGTCGGCCAAGGCAGCCGTCATCTTAAAATCTTCTGATGCCGGTGCTGCCATGGCGGGCCTCATTGCGGTGCGCGATTACTCCGTAGCATAACCGATTTTCTGCAGCGCTGCCTTTATTTCGTTCAACACTTCAGGATCGTCGATTGTTGCAGGCAATTTGAATTCAGCACTGTCGGCGATCTTGACCATCGTGGCCCGCAGGATTTTGCCGGAGCGTGTCTTGGGCAAACGGTCCACCACCAGCGCAGTCTTGAAGGCTGCGACGGGTCCGATCTGGTCACGAATGCGTTTGACACATTCGGCAGCAATCTCCTCGTGGGGCCTGTTCACACCGTTGGACAAACAGACAAAACCAATTGGCGCTTGGCCCTTGAGCTGATCCCCCGCACCGATTACCGCGCATTCTGCAACGTCAGGATGGCCTGCAAGTACTTCTTCCATGGCACCGGTCGACAGACGGTGACCGGCGACATTGATGACATCATCGGTCCGCGCCATGATGTAGAGGTATCCGTCCTCGTCTATCATGCCTGCATCACCCGTCTCGTAATAGCCGGGAAAGGTTGTGAGATAGGATTTGATGTAGCGCTGTGTTGCATTCCAAAGGGTGGGCAGAGTGCCGGGGGGCAGGGGCAGCTTGATCGCAATCGCGCCCAGCTCGCCAGGTTTTTGCGGATGTCCTGCTTCGTCAAGAATATGCACGTCATAGCCCGGCATCGGGACAGTAGGTGAACCGATTTTTACCGGCAGCGCCTCAAGCCCTGCAGGGTTGCCCGCGATCGTATAACCCGTTTCAGTCTGCCACCAATGGTCATAGACCGGCTTGCCCAACTTGTCCTGTGCCCATTCGATCGTGTCTGGATCGGCGCGTTCACCTGCAAGGTACAGCGCACGCAGGCCGCTCAAGTCATATTTCTTGATGAACTCCCCTTTCGGGTCTTCACGTTTGACGGCGCGGATCGCGGTAGGCGCGGTAAAGAAGGATTTGACGTCATGCTCTTCGATGATCCGCCAGAAAGTGCCTGCGTCGGGGGTGCCAATCGGCTTGCCTTCGAACACAACGGTCGTGTTGCCGTGGATCAGCGGCGCATAGCAGATGTAGGAGTGTCCCACGACCCAGCCGACATCCGATGCGGCCCAGAAGACTTCGCCGGGATCCACATTGTAGATGTTTTTCATTGTCCAGTTCAGCGCGACCAGATGGCCACCCGTCGCCCGCACAACGCCCTTGGGTGCACCTGTCGTACCAGAGGTATAGAGAATATAGGCCGGAAAGTTGCCGGGAACCGGATAGATGGCCGCTGGCAAACAGCCGCGCTGCGCTTCGTACCAGTCCAGATCGCGGCCTTCGATCATATCGCACTTATGCTCTTCGCGTTGCAGGATCACACAGAAATCCGGCAGGTGCTTGGCCATCTGGATGGCCCCGTCCAGCAAGGGTTTGTATTCAACGATGCGGTTCGGTTCCAGCCCGCAAGACGCCGCGATAATCGCGCGGGGTTTGCAATCGTCGATGCGCACGGCAAGTTCTGCTGCAGCAAAGCCGCCAAAAACAACCGAGTGGATTGCGCCGATGCGCGCACAGGCCAGCATCGCCTCTATCGCCTGAGGGATCATAGGCATGTAAATGATGACGGTGTCACCCTTGCCGACACCACGTGCAAGCAGCGCACCGGCCAGATAGGCGACGCGATCCTTCAGCTCGTTGTAGGTAATCTTTTCAATTTTGCCGGTGATCGGGCTGTCGTGAATGATGGCTAGCTGATTGCCACGCCCGTTCTCTACGTGACGGTCAACCGCGTTGTAGCAGCCGTTGACCATGCCGTCAGAATACCACTCGAACAATCCGTCACCATGCTCGAACAGCGCTTTGCTGGGCGGTGTCTCCCAATCAATCGCCTTGGACTGCTCCATCCAGTAGGCTTCAGGGTCACGCTGCCAGCGTTCGTACGTTTCACGGTAAGTGGTCATCTGTTGTCTCCTCGCCCGGTCTTTTTTCACTATTGTTCTTTTGTTAGGCAGTAGGGGGGCATGGGGCAAGCCTGCTGGCAACACCGTGGTCCAGCCCTGATAGGAAATTATCGGGCTGCCCCTGTCAGGGAGTCACGATATTTACAGTCGGCAAGGCCTTGGGGCCGCTAAGGTGCCAAAGCGGAATTTCCGAATTCACGTGCGTTTGATCTGTTATCGGGGCCGCGTCATGCTAGATACATCCCCAGTAACCTGTTCTGTCGGAGATTCTGTTATGCGTTCCATGTCCCTTCTCAGCCTTTGCATCGCGGCTTGCGCCGGGTCGGCCTTGCCATTGGCGGCGCAGGAGCGGTCCTTCAATTTCGCGCTGGGTGCTGCGGTAACAGCAACACCCGACTACCTTGGATCAGGCAACCGCGAAGCGGGCGGTAAGGTCATTTTCAAGTTCGGCGAGCTGAACTTTGGCGGACGCAGCTTTGGCACCGCTATTGGCGAAGTTCCTGACAACGGCGTCTCCGTCGGTGGCGCGTTTCGCTTTTTAGGAGAGCGCGATGCGGAAGATAACCCAGAGCTCGCTGGCCTGACGGATATCGACGCGGCGGTCGAACTGGGCTTGGGTGTCACATACCGTCAGACAAACTGGCTTGCCTTTGGCGAAGTCCGCCAAGGTTTTGGTGGCCACGATGGCGTCACCGGTACACTGGGCGCAGACCTGATCATGCGCCCGACCGACCGTTGGACAGTAACTGCCGGCCCACGCCTTAACCTTGGGAACAGCAACTTTGCGAACACGTACTACGGCGTCAGTGCAGCCGATGCCGGTACATCCGGTTTTGGTGCGTTCGATGCCGAAGGTGGTCTGCTTGGTGCGGGGCTGCAGGTTGGCGCAAGCTACCGCATGACGGAAAAGTGGACGATGGATTGGGTTCTCAGCTATGAAAAGCTGATGAACGATGCGGCGGACAGCCCTATCACCATGGGCGGTTCAGAAGATCAGCTCAACGTCAGCTTCGGCTTGAGCAGGGCTTTCACGTTGCGCTTCTAAGCGCAGCGCTGCCCTGAACCTTACCCGTAATGATCAACTGGGGTGCCGGCGATGGCCCCCACGTTCAGCAATCCGCGCGCCGTGATCGATGGCGACACGATGTGCGCACGGTTGCCCATGCCCATTAGAATTGGCCCGACTTCCAGCCCGCCGCCTTTCATCTTGAGGATGTTACGCACCGCCGAAGCCGCGTCGGCATGTCCGAAAATCAGAACATTTGCTGCACCCTCCATCCGGTTGCCGGGCAGCAGGCGTTCACGCAATTCCGCATCCAGCGCGGTGTCGATGTTCATCTCGCCTTCGTAAGTGAAATCCGCTTCTTCTTTGTCCAACAGACGAATAGCCGCACGCAAGCGTCCCCCTGTTCCCTCACCCTGATTGCCAAACTGGGACTGGGAGCAGAAAGCGATCTTGGGCTGGATACCGAAGCGGCGGACGTGACGCGCAGCACCGCGGGCAATTTCGGCAATCTGTTCGGGATTGGGGTGCAGATTGACCTGCGTATCAGCGATGAACAATGGACCGTCTTCAAGGATCATCATCGACAGGGCGCCGTGCGGGCGCAGACCGTTCCGGCCCAAGACCTGATTGACGTAATTGAGGTGCCAATGGAATTCACCGAAGGTGCCGCATATCATGCTGTCCGCTTCGCCGCGGTGCACCATGACAGCCGCAATCGCCGTTGAATTGGTCCGCATCACGGCCTTCGCGATGTCGGGAGACACACCCCGTCGCGCCATTAGTCCTTGATAGGTCTCCCAATAATCGCGGTAACGGGGGTCGTTTTCCGGATTAACCAGATCGACGTTTTCGCCGATACGCAGGTTCAGGCCGGCTTGTTCAATCCGTCGCTCAATTACCTCCGGACGGCCAATCAAGATCGGCGTCTCAACGGTTTCTTCGATGATCGCCTGTGCGGCACGCAATACGCGTTCGTCCTCACCTTCCGCAAAGACCAGTTTGCGCGGTGAGGTGCGTGCGGCTTCGAATACAGGCCGCATAAAAAGGGCCGACTTAAAGACAGAACCATCCAGCTTGAGTTTGTAGGCATTCAGATCATCGACAGGTCGCGTTGCCACACCTGTCTCCATCGCCGCTTTGGCAACGGCGGAAGACACCACCCCGATCAGGCGCGGATCAAACGGCTTGGGGATCAGATATTCAGGTCCAAAGGTCATCGCCTCACCCTGATAGGCGGCAGCGGCTTCGGCAGAGGTTGTGGCACGAGCCAGCGCCGCAATACCGTCAATGCAGGCAATCTGCATCTCGTCGTTGATGGTCGTAGCGCCGACATCCAAAGCACCGCGAAAGATGAATGGAAAGCACAGTACATTATTGACCTGATTGGGAAAATCCGAACGCCCTGTTGCAATGATCGCATCGGGTGCAACAGCGCGGGCCAGATCGGGAAGGATTTCAGGTGTCGGATTTGCCAGCGCAAAGATGATCGGTGCCTTCGCCATCTTCCCGACCATCTCGGGGCTTAGGACACCGGGGCCCGAGAGGCCCAGAAACAGATCCGCATCAGGGATCACATCATCAAGCGTGCGTAGATCGGTGCGTTGCGCGAACTCGGACTTGATCGGGTTCATATCGACCTCTCGTCCTTCGTAGACAAGGCCGTTTATGTCGCAGAGCCAGACGTTCTCCCGTTTCACGCCAAGTTTTAGAAGCATATTTAGGCACGCGATTCCTGCAGCACCGCCACCGGTTGATACGATTTTGATGTCTTCAAACTTCTTGCCAGTGACGTGCAGCGCATTGGTGACAGCTGCACCTACCACGATGGCCGTTCCGTGTTGGTCATCGTGAAAAACGGGGATGTTCATCCGTTCACGACACAATCGTTCAACGATAAAACAATCGGGTGCTTTGATGTCCTCCAGATTGATTGCGCCGAAGGTAGGGCCCAGTGCGCAGACGATGTCCGCAAGTTTTTCCGGGTCGCTTTCGTCCACCTCGATATCGAAACAGTCGATATTGGCGAACTTTTTGAACAGCACCGCTTTGCCTTCCATCACCGGCTTGGACGCGAGTGGGCCTATATTTCCAAGGCCCAGAACCGCTGTGCCGTTGGTCACAACCGCGACAAGGTTGCCGCGCGAGGTGTAGGTCGCGGCCGTTGACGGATCGCTTTTGATCTCTAGGCAGGCTTCGGCCACACCGGGCGAATAGGCGCGGGCAAGGTCGCGTCCGTTTGCCAGCGGCTTGGTGGCGCGGATCTCGAGTTTGCCCGGTTTCGGGAAGGCATGATAGTCAAGTGCGGCCTGACGCAAATTGGGCGTATCGGACATCTGTTGAAGCTCCCTAAAATTATAGTTTAGCGTTAAACTAATTATTCAGTCACGTCTCGTGCAATTTTCGACCCCTATTCAGGGCGTTGCTCGCGTGTTTTATCGTCACAGGCTATTTGCAAAAATCGTCAATGGGAAGCAGGCGCCCATTTGCCCCTCGAATCTTTCTATTCCTTTTCCTATAGTTTCGACAATAAGGGGGCTTCATGAGCGATAATCTACGACAACTGGCGGAGGCTGTGCGTGCACGCGCCTATGCGCCATATTCCGGTTTTCAGGTCGGGGCGGCGATCGTCGGGGCGTCTGGCACGACCTACGTCGGCTGCAACGTCGAAAACGCGGCATACCCGGAAGGGACCTGCGCCGAAGCCGGAGCAATCGCTGCGATGATTGCGGGCGGTGATACCAGACTTACAGAAGTCTACGTGATCGCGGGCAGTGCGCATCCTGTACCGCCCTGTGGTGGATGCCGGCAAAAGCTGGCGGAATTCGGCAACGGTGAAGTCCCTGTTACGATGGCAACAATGGACGGTGCGGAACAGCGGATGACAATTGCCGATCTGCTGCCGGGGGCGTTCGATGCCGCCTTTATGGAAGGATAACCCATGGACGCGCGGGCCATTCTGGCAAAGCTGCGGCACAAGCAAACGCCGACTAAAGAAGAACTTGCGTGGATGGCGCATGGCCTCGCTGATGGCACCATAACTGACGCTCAAGCCGGAGCGTTTGCCATGGCTGTTTGTCTGAACGGTCTAAGCGATGTCGGGCGCGTGGCGTTGACGATTGCGATGCGCGATTCAGGCCGCGTGCTGCACTGGGATGTCGACGGTCCTGTTCTGGACAAACACTCTACCGGCGGAATTGGCGATTGCGTGAGCCTTTTGCTCGCACCGGCGCTGGCTGCCTGTGGTGCCTATGTTCCGATGATATCGGGGCGCGGATTGGGCCACACGGGCGGGACGCTCGACAAGCTCGAAGCGATCCCCGGCGTCAACACGCATTTGTCCGAGGCAGAGCTCAAAGGCATCGTCCGACAGGTGGGCTGCGCCATCGTCGGGGCTACCTCCGACATCGCGCCTGCCGACAAGCGGCTTTATGCCGTGCGTGACAACTCATCGACGGTCGATTCACTTGATCTGATTACCGCGTCCATCCTGAGCAAGAAACTCGCCGCGGGCATTGATGGTCTGGTGCTGGATGTGAAGGTCGGCAGCGGAGCCTTTATGAAGACATTGGCGGAAGGGCAGGCGCTTGCCGAAGCTTTGACCAAGACGGCAAATGCTTCAAAGTGCCGGACGACTGCAGTCATCAGCGATATGAGCCAGCCATTGGTGCCGAGCGTCGGCAATGCGTTGGAAGTTGCCGAGGTTATGCGGCTTCTGACCGGCAATGGTCGTGGACCGATTGTGGATGTTGCAGCCGCTTTGGGCGGGGTGCTCCTGGCAAATTCGGGGCTTGCCCAAGACGTGCAGGAAGGCGCTGATGCGGTTGTGCACGCGATCCGCAAGGGCTACGCGGCAGAGCGGTTTGCGCGGATGTTGTCTGCGCTTGGTGGTCCGGTGAATTTTGTAGATGACTGGCGGCGGTTCCTGCCCGAGGCGACGGTGATCCGGCAGGTCAATGCGGTACAAGACGGATATGTGGCCCGCATCGACGGTCAGGCGCTGGGGTGGGCCGTTGTCGGTCTGGGCGGTGGCCGGATGTATGAAGAGGACCGGATAAATCCCGCTGTCGGCATATCGGATGTGGTGCGCCTTGGAACGCAGGTCAAAAAGGGTCAGACATTGGCGGTTGTTCACGCCGTGCGCTCCGATCAGGCAGATGCGGCTGTCCGGGACACACTGCAGGCGATTACGCTGTCGGGGTCGCGGCCCAAGGTGCCGGATCAAATTCTCGAACGGGTAGGCTGATGCCACGTGCTTTTCTGGTGGTGATGGATTCCGTCGGTATCGGTGGTGCGCCTGAAGCTGATCAATTCTTTAATGGTGACGTGCCAGACACGGGTGCCAATACGTTGGGCCATATCATCAAAGCTTGCGCAGACGGTCTTGCCGAAGAAGGGCGCAGCGGTCCGCTTCGTATCCCAAATCTGATGCAGCTTGGTATGGGGCAGGCGCTGGCGCTTGCTGTGGGCGATGATGTGCCGTCATCGGAAACGTCGGGTGCCTGGGGCGCTGCAACTGAAGTGTCGCGCGGCAAGGATACACCGTCAGGTCACTGGGAATTGGCGGGCCTCCCTGTGCCGTGGGACTGGCACTATTTCCCCGACACCCGCCCCGCTTTCCCGAAAGAGCTTAGCGCATTGGTTGCGAAGGCGGCTGGCACCGACGGAATACTGGGCAATTGTCATGCGTCAGGTACGCAGATCATCGAAGAATTGGGCCAGCGCCATTTAGAGACGGGCTGGCCGATTTGCTATACATCCGCGGACAGCGTGTTCCAGATCGCCGCACATGAAGAAAGTTTCGGTCTGGATCGGCTTTTGTCGCTATGCGAGGCCATAGCGCCCCGCCTGCATGAGATGAAAGTCGGTCGTGTGATTGCGCGGCCCTTTATAGGGAGCGAAGGCAAGTTCGAGCGCACCTCCCACCGTAAGGATTTCGCCATTCCTTTGCCTGCACCCGTCCTGACCGACTGGGTCCAGAGAGCAGGGGGGCATGTTTATGCCGTTGGGAAGATTGGCGATATCTTCTCCATGCAGGGCATTGACGAGGTGGTGAAAGGAAGTGACGCCGAATTAATGAAGCGGCTCGGACATCTGATCGATACCGCGGTAGACAGCTCGCTGACCTTCGCCAATTTCGTTGAATTCGACAGCCTTTATGGCCATCGCCGCGATGTTTCCGGGTATGCCAGACATCTTGAGTGGTTTGACGCGCAGATCGGTCCCATGATTAACGCGTTGCGACACGATGACGTCATGCTCATTACAGCGGACCACGGCAACGATCCGACATGGATCGGAACCGATCACACCCGCGAGCGCGTACCGGTATTGGTGGCAGGAACGGCGCCGCAGAAGCTGGGATTGATCGGGTTCAAGGACGTCGCCGCGCTGATTGCGGCTCATTTGATGGTGGATGCAAACCCATCTTCGTGAGGTTGGCTGAAAAGAACCTGCCGGGCGCTTGCGAAGAACGCTGTTTCGCGTAAGAACGAAAAGAAACCGAGGGAAATGCTGCCAAATGTCCGATCTAGATGAACACGTAACTCATGTGAACCACCCGCTGGTGCAGCACAAGCTGACCATCATGCGGGACAAGGAAACGCCGACGGCTGTATTCCGTCAGCTTCTGCGCGAGATTTCGCAGCTTTTGGCATACGAGGTGACGCGGGGTCTGCCCATGACCACCAAGCGGATCGACACGCCTATGCAGGCGATGGATGCGCCGACCTTGGACGGCAAAAAGCTTGCGCTGATTTCGATCCTTCGTGCTGGTAATGGGCTTCTTGATGGTGTTCTGGAACTGATCCCCTCTGCTCGGGTAGGTTTTGTTGGGCTTTACCGCGATGAAGAAACGCTTGAGCCTGTTCAGTATTATTTCAAAGTTCCTGAGGGGCTGGATGACCGTTTGGTGATTGCTGTTGATCCCATGCTGGCGACCGGCAACTCGTCAGTCGCTGCGATTGACCTGCTCAAGCAAGCAGGGGCAACAAATATCCGCTTTCTGTGTCTGCTTGCGGCACCTGAGGGAATCGCACGGATGAAAGAGGCCCATCCGGATGTACCGATCGTGACAGCAGCGATTGACGAGGCGTTAAATGATGTCGGATATATCATTCCAGGCCTTGGCGATGCCGGTGATCGCATGTTTGGGACCAAATAAGGACCGCTGAAGGCGGCAATAAGAGCCTCTGCGCTGGACTTGCAGTCTGCGCTGGGGCATCTTCGGCTATATGTTGTGTGGGGGCACGAAATGAAACTAACGAGAATACTAGCGATTGTAGCAATGGCAGGCAGCCTTGGTGTTGCGATCCAGTCTACGGTGGCAACTGCTCAAATCCGCGAACAGCAGCCGGCGGAATTTCCACCAACGTCTTACAAAGGCAAGCAATATGTCGACAGCCAGGGGTGTGTTTTCATCCGGGCGGGCATCGACGGAAACGTGTCTTGGGTGCCCCGCGTCTCGCGGGACCGTAAAACCGTTTGCGGGTTCAAGCCGACCAATGCAGGCAGCGTAGCAGCAGCGCCCGCTGCACCTGCGCCCGCACCGGTCCAGATCACTCTCGATGATGCGACGACAACCGCTGCTCCGGCACCGGCGGCACGACCCGCCCCGCGCCGCACAGCCCAGGTCGCAGCACCTGCACCGCGCCGTGTCGCTAAACCAAAAGTCGTACGTCAAACCGCGCGCCGCGCTGCTCCGAAGCCGGCTCCGCGGATTGTGGCCCCTGCACCACAGGTCATCCGGCCCGCACCGCAAGTGCGCCGCGTAACAACTGCGCCCCAAGCCGCTGCAGGCTGTGGCGCTACCGCCATTTCGCGTCAGTACATGCGCGGAGAGGGTGTCCGTTGCGGCCCCCAGTCAGAGCCGATCATCGGCAACCGTACCGCCGCTGTTGTTCCGCAGGCGCGCGCCTACGGCCAGCAAACAGCAGGCCACACGACCGCCATCCGGCCACACTACAACACAGGCCATACGATCAGTAGCAACACGCGTATTGTGCCCAAGCATGTCGCCAAGCGCCGGATCAATACGACGAATGTGAATGTGCCGAAAGGCTACCGTGAAGTTTGGGATGATGACCGTTTGAATCCGCGTCGCGCAGAGCAAACTCTTGGCGGGCGCAGTCAGATGTTGCTGGTCTGGACCCAGACCGTGCCACGTCGCCTGATTAACCAAAGCACGGGTCGCGATGTGACCGCTTCCGTTCCGCTGATTTACCCCTACACCTCCGTTGCCCAGCAGCGCCGCGAATTGGGTGAAGTCAGCATCGTCCGGCGCGATGGCCAGATCGTTAAAAAGATCATCCGTAATGCAGGTGCCAAGCCTGTTGAACGTCAGCCCGTCTATTCCTCCCGCTCCGCTCCGGCCAAGGTCGAGCCCAAAGCGCAGGTACGCCAGCAAGTCGCAAAGCCGGCCAAGGCGCTGGCAGGAAAGCGTTATGTACAGGTCGGGACCTTCCGGAACGGGACAAACGCACAGCGGACAGCACAGAATGTCGCGCGAATGGGAATGCCCGCACGCATCGGCAAGCACCGCAAGGGCGGTCAAACATACATGACTGTGCAGGCTGGTCCCTTCAACGGACCACGTGCCATGCAGCAGGCCATGAACCGTCTGCGCAGCGCCGGTTACAGCGACGCCTTCGCACGCTGACTAAAGCTTCTCGGCGGATAGTTCTGGCCAGTCGGAGATAATCCGGCTGGCCATTTCTTTTGCCCAAAGTGTGTAAACCACCGGTCCCGGATGAAATCCGTCAGATGCCATTAACGCAGGCACCAGCGGCTGATCGAATGGAACGTAGGTACAGTCAGCCCGCGCAAACAGCACCTTGAGCAGGCGCCGTTGCAGACGGTCGGCGTGCCGCCCTAACGTCCAGCGCAGAGGGTGCGGCAAAAGCGGAAAATGACCGAGCGGCGGCATGCCAGAAAGGTAGATCTGGGCCGGTTGATAGAGTTCCTCCAGCCTGCCCAGAAGCGCTTGTTGCTGACTGACCCAGAGGGAGGCGGGCACCAGCCGCGTCACATCATTCACGCCAAGGGCCACGACGATGACATCGACGGGTTCAGGATGAGCGTCTTTTAGTCGATCAAGCGTGCTTTTGGTGGTGGCTCCGGTCAGGGCATCAAGGTGCCACGTCACGCTGAAGGTCTCGGAGAGTGCCTCAATGAGTTGCCCGCTCAGCGCCTCTGATTGGGTCGACACGCCGACGCCTGCCGCGGAACTGTCGCCAATGATTGCAAGGCGCAAGGGTTGCCCGCCACCAATTGTCCCGGTGCGGGGGCCTGCGGCTTCGGGAAGGCTTTGTGCGGTACGTCGCACGCGTACCGCCTGCGCAATCAGTAGCGGCGATAATACGAACCGGACAGCCGTATCAATCATCCCCGATCAACCGCCGCAGATGGCTTGCAACCGAAGCCAGTTGGCATCTGATATCAGCGGCTCGGTCAGCTTTCCGTTCATCGGGTCACCTTCAATCAGATCAATCGTGGTCTCCCCTGTGATATCGCGAGCATATGCGTAAGGGGTGCTGCGCAGGGACGCACGTTCAAAACGCTGGATCTGGGCTGCGGTGTCCGGCTCAGGTACGGGGCTGGTTAGCAAATGTTCGGCATAGGCATCCAGCGCCTGAGGGGCGAGATCACCGGTGGTCAGCAGGCGGAAGTTTTCGCGCAGGCCAGCAACACGAAGGATGTCACGCAGCGGATCAGAGGCATCGCGGCGGGTCTGCTCTGTCACGATGTAACCAGCGGCGATGTCAGGCTCTTCATAGTCCTCAATGACGTTCCGGTTCAGCAGGATCAGGCCACCGGGCAAATGCAGGCTGTCTTTGGTCATGTCTGGCAAAACGGCGAGCGGCCCTGACTGGAGGCGCGTTCCCAGCAATGCCAGTGCTGCGCGACTGCCCGGATCACCACAGACCGCACCGCCCACGCGTTCGATCCTTTTAAGCAAAGCGGCACCAATGGCTTCGCGCTTTACCTTTGGCACAACGCCAAGCGTGTGATCCTGCATGGCACCAGGTAGCCAGAACAAAGCAATCCATGCGACCACAAGAACAGAGGCGATCATCCCCATCCACCGCAGTCTTCCCGGGCGGGGGCGCGATTTCTCAATCGCTTTTCGCAGGGTTTCGATGGCCTCGATCATTTCGGCCTCACCCTCGGACAGTTCAAGCGTTTCGCCGGGGTCACCGTCAGGGTGGAAAATCGCAGGCCGCTCGCCGGGGTTCGCGCGTTCGACGGCGGCCAAGGACCAGTGGGTGAGTGGCTGGCTTTTCAGATCGATGATGACAATCGTGGCGTCGCCAATAGAGACAATAACCTCGCGGCGCTGCTCATCCGGCGTGGGACGCCAAAGCGCCGTGGCCTCAAGCCGGGCGTATTTTGTGAGCGCGGTCATCGCGGTTCTGGCCTGCCTGCTGTTTTGCCCGTAGTTTACCACCAGAGCGCGGGGGGGCAATGCCTTGCGCAAGGAGGACATGTAATGGAGTTTCGAAAAGCGCAAGATCAGGACGCAGAGGGGATAGCTGCCTTGTGGCATTCCGGTTGGCACAGTGGGCATGCCGCCCATGTGCCCGCAAAACTTGTGGCCACGCGCACCGCTGACGAATTCCTGGAACGCACGCGTGCACATCTTGAAAGAACAGTGGTTTCAGAGGTTTCCGGTCAGCTGGCAGGGTTCTACATGCTGAAGGAAGACGAGCTTTACCAGTTCTACATTGACGCAGGCTTTCGCGGCACAGGCGCTGCCCTTGAACAAATGCGCCATGTCGAAGAGGCGATGAGAGGTCGCATTGCGTGGCTGGCTTGCGCCGTTGGCAACCTTAGGGCCGCAACATTCTACGAAAAATGCGGCTGGGTCCGGCAGGGCACTTTTGTATATGCGGTCGAAACGTCAGCCGGTCCAATGGACGTCGATGAGTGGCGATACCAAAAGGATTTGCGATAGTTACGTGTCAGCGGCTGTCTTGCGCAATTCGAATTTCTGGATTTTGCCGGTCGAGGTTTTGGGAAGTTCCTGAAACACCACCCGCTTTGGCGCTTTGAAACCCGCCAGCGTTTCACGGGCAAAAGCAATGAGGCTGGCCTCATCCGGTGCCGTGCCGGGTTTGAGTTCGACAAAGGCGCAGGGCACTTCCCCCCATTTGTCATCAGGCTGTGCGACCACGGCGGCAAGGTTCACGTCGGGATGCCCCATCAACACGCCTTCGACCTCGACGCTTGAAATATTCTCCCCGCCGGAGATGATGATGTCTTTGGCGCGATCGGCAATCTGGATATAGCCATCAGGGTGTTGCACGGCCAGATCACCGGAATGGAAATACCCGCCTGCAAATGCTTCGGCGGTGGCGGCAGGGTTTTTGAGATAGCCTTTCATGACCGAGTTGCCCCGGATCATAATTTCGCCCTGCGTCTTGCCATCCATTGGGGTCTGCATGACATCTTCGTCCGTTACGGTGATATGATCCATCATCGGCATGGCGACACCTTGGCGGGCCTTGATCGCTGCACGTGCGGCTTCGTCCAATGCGCCCCAATCTTCGGGCTTCCAAAGGCATTCGGTGACATGACCATAGGTTTCGGTCAGTCCGTACACTTGTGTGATATTGAAACCCAGTTTTTCGATCTTGGACAGCGTCGCAGGGGCAGGGGGCGCACCTGCGGTGAAGACTTCGACCAGATGATCAAAGGGACGGCGTTCTTCGTCGGGGGCATTCACAAGCATGTTCAGGACAATAGGAGCGCCGCCAAAATGGGTGACCCCCTCATCAGCAATGGCATTGTAGATATTGGTTGCAGTGATGTCGCGGCAGCAAACAAGCGTGCCGCCAACCAGAGGCATCATCCACGTGTGGTTCCATCCGTTGCAGTGAAACAGCGGCACAATTTGCATGAAAACCGGATGCAGCACCATGCGCCATGAGACGACAGTGCCCATGGTCATAAGGTACGCGCCCCGGTGGTGATAAACCACGCCCTTGGGCCGTCCGGTGGTGCCGGAGGTATAGTTTAGCGCAAGGCTTTCCCATTCGTCCTGTGGCATGATCCAGTCGAACTCTGGGGCCGCATTGGCGAGAATTTCTTCATAGGTTTTGTGACGTCCGGTTGGTGGAAACCCGTCGTCAGCTACTTCGATGATAACCGGCGCTGTCCCTTGCATGTGCGCACAGGCCTCTTCAACCAGCGGCAGGAATTCGGTATCTACCAGCACTGCTTTTGCGCCACCATGTTCGAAAATATAGTTGACCGTTCCGACATCCAGACGCGTGTTAATCGTGTTCAAAACGGCCCCACAAGCAGGAACGCCAAAATGCGCCTCGGCCTGTGGCGGGGTATTGGGCAAGACAGTCGCCACCACATCGCCAGAGGACACGCCCATCGCGGCGAGAGCACTGGCCAGCCGCGTACAACGATCATGGTATTGCCTATAGGTCACGCGGTGGTCGCCATAGATCACAGCGGTTCTGTCCGCAAAAACGGATGCGGCGCGGCGCAAATGTGACAGCGGAGTTAACGGCACATAATTGGCGGCACATTTTTCAAGTCCGGTTTCGTCAGCCATCCACCCCATGTCGCATCCCTTCGAAAACTATGTCGCGTTGATGTTAGAGTATTGCGGGCGGGTGCGGTCTTTGGAAGGGTGAAAGTGAAGGTGAGGGCTGCATGAGCACATTGAAACCCGGCGTCGCGGCGGCGTCTGTTCTGGCAGGTATGTTTACACTTGGTCTGACCGACAACTTCGTCCCCTACATATCCGAGCGCGGTTCGCTTTGGCAGTTCCACTTCGTGCGCTCGATCATGGTGCTTGGTCTGCTTGTCATCATCGTCGCCTCTGGATTTGGCAGTCTGCGCGCCAATCGCCCCATGGCCGTAATCGGGCGCAGTTTGTTTCCTGCTAGCGCCATGTTGATCTATTTTGGCTGCTTGTCGGTACTGCCCATCGGGGTTGTGGTCGCAGGCTTGTTCACCTCGCCACTTTTCGTCGTGCTGATCTCGATCCTGTTTCAGGGCAAGACAGTGGGGAAATTCCGCTGGATCGCTGTTGTTATGGGATTTGTCGGTGCCCTGATGGTGATCCGGCCTGATCCGGCGGCGCTTGATCCGGTTGCGTTTTTGCCGATTGTCGCTGGTCTGCTTTATGCAATCGGGGCTGTTGCCACACGGGCGTGGTGCGAAGGGGAAAGCACCACAAGCCTGACCGCAGGGTTCTTTGGCATGTTGGGCGTATTTGGATTGATTGGCATTTTCGTGGTTCGCGGTGACGCCCCCGAAGGACATGCAGGTTTCGCGCTGCGATCTTGGGGCGTGCTGGACGGGCCTATGCTGTTCTGGTTTGCGGTGCAGGCGATAGGATCGCTGATTGGCATTGCCCTCATCTTTCGCGGCTATCTGTTGGGCGAGGCAAGCCATGTCGCCGTGTTCGAATATTCGCTTCTGGTTTTTGCCAGCTTCTGGGCGTGGGTGATGTGGGGGCAGACCGTCGCACCACTGGCATTGGCCGGAATGGTTTTGATTGCAGTCGCGGGGGCGATCATAGCGTTGCGCAGCACCGAAGTCGTCTCGCCCGGTCGCGTGCCGGAACCGCAGCAATGATCATCAGTCGCGGCCGGTCCTACATCTTTGTGCATATCCCCAAGACAGGCGGCACATCATTGGCGCTTGCGCTTGAGGACCGCGCGATGAAAGACGACATCATGATGGGCGATACCCCCAAGGCGCTCAAGCGGCGCAAGCGGTTGAAGGATATCAAGACGTCGGGACGGATGTGGAAACATGCGGGCCTGTCCGACATCGACGGTTTGGTCAGCCCCGAAGAAATTGCACAGATGTTTACCTTCACGCTGGTGCGCAATCCGTGGGACAGGATGGTGAGCTACTACCACTGGCTGCAAGATCAAAGCTTTGATCATCCGTCCGTGAAACTGGCCCAGTCAGAAACGTTCGAGGGCTTTCTGAAAAATCCCGCGACACAAGCAGGTCAGCGCCAATGGCCCGCCGCACGTTACATGACTGACGTAAACGGTGCAGAACGGTGCACCAGCTATATCCGACTGGAACATTTTGCTGAGGACGCGGGCCCTCTGATCGAACATCTCGGCTTCGATCTGACACTGCCACGGCAGAACCGTTCGAACCGCGAAGCCGATTACCGTTCATACTATTCTGAAGGGATGCGCGAGATCGTAGCAGACTGCTGTTCGGAAGACATCGCGCGATTCGGATACAAATTTAGGTAGTATTCCCTTGGAGGTGATTTCCGCTCTGGTCGTGGATTGCCTCTATTTTGCCATCTAATTCTCACGAAACCCGCAGAATTGTTGCTCAATCCCGCACCAATGCCCCATTTGCGCCTCTTTCAGGACCACTCCCCGTCATGAGAATCACTCCAAGTGGTTCCAGTAACTGCAACAGCGCCCTGCCAGGCGCATCACCATGGGGATGGATGATATGTTTAACTGGAAGAACAAAGCGAGCGGAATGCCAAAGCGCTCTGTTGAAACCTCAGGCGCCTATGATGGCGGGTTGAACGTTCAGACACACGGTCTGATGGCCGGTACAGTTGTCGCATCAAATCTTGGCTGGCGTGCGATTGAAGCGCTTGCCGTCGGAGACAGCGTTCTGACATTTGACAATGGGATGCAGCCTATTGTCGAAATCCGTCGCCACACTTTCTGGGTGGATGCACCCGATTCAGACGCTGCAAGCTGGCCGGTTTATGTGCCTGTCGGCGCATTGGACAACCGGACCGAGTTGGTTCTGCTGCCGGATCAGGGTGTCGTCGTTGAAAGCGACGGTGCGGCAGATGCTTTTGGTGATCCGTTTTCGATCGTAGCTGCGCAGGCTTTGGAGGGTGTGCGCGGCATCATGCGGGCGGCACCTGCCCAGAAGATCGAACTGATTGCGGTGTATTTTGAGAATGAGCAGGTGGTCTATGCCGAAGGCGGCGCATTGATCCACTGCCCCCGGAACACTGTGGCGCTGGATGCGTTCCTGAACGCTGATGCGACCACTTATGCCGTACTATCCCCGCGGGAAGCGGCATATGTTGCGGAGTGTATTGTTGTCGAAGACCGGATGGGGGCGGCCTGAGCCCGACTTACGGTAAAGCAGCGGTGCGCTGCTGATTTGACAACAGCAGCCCTTGGGCGAGGGTTGCACATACTACATTCCCCATGGTGCAAAGGGGTCGCGTTCCGGCGCGGCCCTTTTTTGTTTCTATGAGTAGCCCGTTGCGCTGCAGAACCTTTTGAAAGTCTGTGCACCCAAGCGTTGCGTAATGAAAGCATCGGCGCTACCCTATGCGCATGAAACATGTGCCAAAAGAAACCACCGATGATGCTTTGATCCAGGAGTTCCTGAACAAAGGGGGCAAGGTGAGTGTGGGCAAGACCAAGCCGCCGAAAGCCGAGTTGGGACTGAGCAACAATCAGTGGAACAACAAGCTGACCAAAGAAGAGAAAGCAGCCCGCGATAAAAAGTGAGGCTGCGGTCAGTAGATCGTGAGCAACGCCACGACGCCGACTAGGATCAGGCTACAGGCCCATAGCAGGTCAAGGTTGAACCATGTCTGCGACAGAAATTTCAGACCCAGCCAAAAATACATCAGCGTGGCCAGTGCCGCACCTGCCAGTGTCATGGCGAGTGTATGTACGGCAGCGACGACGAAGGCTGTACCGACATTGCCGGCCATCAATTGCCCCGCAGCATCATGCCCCGATCCGGGTTCTGATGGCGCACAGATAGCCAGAAAGATCGGCACCAGCATGAGCCCGGCACCGTGGGCCATCGCCGCTAGAAAAGACCAAAGGGCCAAACGGCCTGGATGAACCCGCGCAAGAAAGCGGGGATGGCGACGGTTGATTAACAGGTAGACGCCCATCGCGATGACAACAAGCGCAGCACCAGTGCGTATTTCCTGTTCCCAAGTCGCGAGCGAAACCATCAGCGAGAATGGCAGCAGGATGGCCGTCATCGCAACCATATGGCCAAAGGCAAGCATGGCAAGCGTGACGAAAAGCGCTTTGGTTTTCCGCTCCATCAACGCCGCCGACACAGCCAGGGGCCAGCCCATTCCGGGGTTCAGACCGTGGTAGAGGCCCGAAACAATGACGGCCCACCACAGGGCCGTCACTGATAGGGTTTCCGCAATCATGCTGCGGGCTTTCTATAAGACGTCAAATACCTAGACGTTCGGATAGCAGAAGCTGTCGGTCGAGCAATCGCCGCCCTCAAGCCGGATTTGATGCGAACGGTATCCTTTCGGGAACTGGACGTAGAAATCTTTGTCCAGCGTCAGGCCGCCGTTCTCACCCACATGAGCCATGACCATCTGCCCACCCTCATCGTTGGGATAGAATTGATCATCCCACGTTGAGTAGAGCGAGTTCGTCCAATAGACCCTTTTGCCATCGCGGCTGATCTCGACCATCTGGGGCCCATAGGCAAAGTCCTGACCGTTGGGATGCTTGTGATGTGCAACGATCCCGCCCAGTTCGACCTTGCCCGCCAATACCGGATTCATCGGATCACTGACATCGTATTGATGCATCTCACCCAGACCCCAACAGGCGACATAAAGGTATTTGTCATCAAGGCTGAGGTCGATATCCGTGACCAGTGGAGGCACCGCGCCAAACCCTTTGAGCAGTTCCGGCAGATCATCTGCATCGGCGGGCACAGGGTCAATTGTTATGGTCTTCTTGGATTGCCAAACACCATCATCATCGCGCCACCACGTGAAAATCGCGCCCTGCAAATTGGTTGTATCTACCACTACGCCGCAGAAGCCATAGGACTTTGATGGGTCGTGAGCGGGCCGTATCTCCAGCGCCATCTGATAATTCTCGCCAAAATCGATGGTCTGGATGTTCTTGCGCGCGCGCAAGTCCCAGAAGTGGATCGAATGGCCGTACTTGTTGCTCAGCAGATCTTCGGCGACCACTCCTTTTTCGAATTGCGGCGGCAGGCCCCATTCGGAGCTGACCATGTAATCCTGTGGCAGGTTCCACCAGAAATCATAATGCTTGTCCTGCTTGCCACGGTCCATCTCGTACCGGCCGACAATGTCAAAGGTTTCGCAGTCCATGATAAAGATACCCGGAGGGCCGTCAGTCCCATCTTCGCCACCACCACCGAGGGTCGAGACATAAATCCCTTCAGGTCCGCAATGGATTGTATGCGGTCGCGAATAGCCTGTCTTGGCAAATATCTCTTCGGGTTCAATAACCTTGTGGATCTTTGCATTGAGCGGCTCCTTGACGTCGATGATGTAGATCCGGCTGGAACGAATTCCCGGCACGATCAGGTAGCGGCGCTCCAGAAAGGCATGTCCGGTCAAGGGCGAGAGGGACGAGGAGCAGGCGTTCCAGCCGAAATGATGAAATTCGTCACCGGTGGCTGTGGCGATCACTTGATGCACGATTTGCCCGTAGGTCTTTGAGCCAGGGTTGAGGTCCACCACCGCTATGCCGTCCGGTTGACTGCCATCGGGACTGAGCATAACGGTAAAGCCGTAGTTTTCTACCGGTGCCTGCATGGCAAGCTGTGCAGTAGGGTGAAATGTCGGGTCAGGTCTCAAGTTCATAAAATATCCTCCCAGATTTCAACATTAATGTCCGAAATCGGCTCGCCCATGTCTCAATTGCACGGGTTCAAAGCGGTCCCGGGGCCGGCGCAACTCTATCGAAGATGCGCGGGGTTTTAAATGTCAGACAATTGAAGGGGAGATTGAGATTCGTTGCAAGGTAATTTTGCGCGGAATGAAAAAGGGAGGCCGAAGCCTCCCTTAGTCACTTGGTTCCGAGGCGTAGTGTTACGCTGCCGCAGCTTCCTTGCCAAAGCGGCCATAGAACGTCTGGTTCTTGTCGGCCATTTCGCGCAGTAGGTCAGGGCATTTGAACCGCTCGCCGAACTTGGCTTCAAGCTCGTCACAGCGCTCGGCCGCGTAAGGCGTGCCGATCATGTCGAGCCATGAGAAGGGGCCACCGGACCAAGGCGCAAAACCCCAGCCAAGGATCGCACCCACGTCACCTTCGCGGATGTCCATCAGCACACCTTCTTCCAGTGCGCGCACGGCTTCGAGGACCTGAACAAACATCAGACGGTCCTGCACTTCTTGCAGATCAGGCTGCACTTCGGCCAGTGGATAGCGGTCATGTACGCCTTTCCAGTAGCCCAGACGCTTGCCCTTTTCATCATAATCAAAGTAACCGGCTTTGGCCTTGCGACCCAGACGGCCCTCGTCTTCCATCCAGACAATAAGGTCATCCGCCTCGGACGCTGGATAGGCGTTGCCCATCGCCGCCTTGGTGGCGCGCATGATCTTGGTTGCCAGATCGATGGATGTCTCGTCACCCAATTGTACCGGACCGACAGGGAAGCCGAGCATCTGCGCGGCATTGTCGATCAGGACAGGTGCGACACCTTCGGTGATCATGCGGTTTGCTTCACCACCGTAAGGAATGATGCAACGGTTGGCATAGAAGAAGCGCGCGTCGTTGACCACGATGGGCGTTTTGCGGATCTGGCGGACATAATCGAGGGACTTGGCAACGGCACGGTCGCCGGTTTCTTTACCCTTGATGATTTCCACCAGCGCCATGCGTTCAACTGGGCTGAAGAAGTGGATGCCGATGAACTGTTCGGCGCGGCTTGACGCTTTGGCCAGATCGGTGATCGGCAGCGTCGAGGTGTTGGAGGCAAAGATGCAATCCTCAGGGATCACGGCTTCGACTTTCTGGGTCATCTCGGCCTTGACTGCGGGGTCTTCGAAGACAGCTTCAATGATCAGATCACATCCTTTGAGTGCGTCCAGATCAGGTGTTGCGTTGATCAGGGCAAGGGCTGCTTCTTTCTTTTCAACGGTGCCTTTCTTGCGCGCGATGCCTTTGTCGAAATAGGCTTCGGCGTATGCCTTGCCCTTGTCGGCAGCAGCTTGGTCACGGTCGATCAGCACAACTTCGATACCGGCCTGTACGGACACAAGCGCAATGCCCGCGCCCATCATGCCGGCACCCAGAACGCCCAGTTTCTTGACGCGCTGGTCGGGGATGCCCGCAGGACGCACAGCGCCTTTTTCAAGCGCTTCCTTGTTCAGAAACAAGGAACGGATCATCGCGGAAGAGGAAGGGTTCATCAGAACGGACGTGAACCAACGTGCTTCGATCTTAAGGGCCGTGTCGAAAGGCACCAATGCGCCTTCGTATACGGCAGAGAGAAGCGCCTTGGCCGCAGGGAAGGCACCCTTGGTCTTGCCGTTCACCATCGCGTTGGCACCAACGAACGTCATGAAACCTGCGGGGTGATACGGTGCGCCACCGGGCATTTTGTAGCCCTTGGCATCCCATGGCTTGACCAGATCTGCGTCTTTTGCGTTCAGTACCCATTCCTTCGCGGCGGCGACCGGATCAGCGGCCACTTCGTCGATCAGGCCCGCTTTTGCAGCAGCGGCAGGGGCGACCATTTTGCCCTCAAGCAGAAAGCCGGAGGCCGCCATCGCGCCAAGCTTGAAGTTCAGACGGGTTGTGCCGCCGGCACCGGGGAAGATGCCAACCATGATTTCGGGCAAGCCGATGCGGGCCTTGGGGTTATCGGCACAGAAAATGCGGTGCGTGGCCAGCGGCAGCTCAAGCCCGATGCCAGCGGCAGTGCCGGGCAGGGCGGCAGCAATCGGTTTGCCGCCTTTGTTTGTCTTGGGGTCCATGCCCGCACGCTCGATCTTGCGCAGCAGATGGTGCATGCGCATCGTACCTTCGAAAAGGCCCTTGGCCGGATCATCGCCTGCTTCCGCTCTGAGCGTGGCAAGCAGGTTAAGGTCCATACCGCCTGCAAATGATCCGTCTTTGCCGGAGGTGATGACAACACCCTTGATGGCATCGTCGGCCAGTGCTTGATCGATCAGGGCATCGAGTTCGCTCAGCCCGTCGATGGACATCACGTTCATCGATTTGTCTGCGACGTCCCAAGTGATGATCGCAACGCCGTCGGCGTCGGTTTTCATAGTAAAGTCTGTCATGTTCAGTTCTTTCTTTCGTCTGTCGTGGCGGCTTTTGTATGGCGGATGCCGGATGTCGGGCTTGCAGCCCCCATTCTGGTTTCCAGTGCACGGCCCACGGTTGTTGCTTTGTCCAAGGCATATTGGCTTGCGCTGATCTGCCAGCGGTCTTCAATGAGTTCGAGCACACAGAAGCTCGGGTAGGGATCGAGAACGCGCAGGTTGCCAGACATAACATGTGTCATATACGTCGCCTCAATCCGAAGCGGACCGCGGTATTCCGCGATCTCGCAAATACGGATCAGGTTGGTTACGCCTCTTTTGCGATAATCCTCCAACACAAGGTCGAACACATCTTGAAGGGCTGCACGTGTCTTGAGCACCGTCTTTCTGTCTGGCGTCTCGATCGTATGAGGCAGGGCGAAACAATGCGCGAAAGCGTCGAAGTCGTTGGCGAGCATGGCTTTGCCAGTCTCCTCCAAGATCATCTCTTGTACGCCCAGCGCTGTTTGCCCGCCTTCTACCATGTCTTAGACCCGCTCGATGATCGTGGCGGCACCCATGCCGGACGCAATGCAAAGCGTGGCGAGACCTACTTCTTTGTCCTGACGCTCCAGCTCGTCCAGCAACGTGCCGATGATCATCGCACCGGTCGCGCCCAGCGGGTGCCCCATGGCGATGGAACCTCCGTTAACGTTGACCTTCTCGTGCTCGACATTGAACGCTTCCATGAAGCGCATGACCACAGCAGCAAAGGCTTCGTTGACCTCGAAAAGGTCGATGTCGCCAATGTTCATGCCGTTGTCTGCAAGGATTTTTTCGGTCACCGGAACGGGGCCCGTCAGCATGATGGTCGGGTCTGTCCCGATCTTGGCTGTGGCGCGGATACGCGCGCGTGGCTTGAGGCCGTACTGTTCACCAAATTCCTTGTTGCCGATCAGCACTGCCGCCGCACCATCCACAATACCGGACGAGTTGCCCGCGTGGTGAATGTGGTTGATCCGCTCAAGGTGTGGGTATTTCAGCATGGCGACTTTATCAAAGCCGGGCATGACCTCACCCATCTGCTGGAACGCAGGGTTGAGCGAGCCCAAGCTCTGCATGTCTGTTTCGGGGCGCATGTATTCGTCATGATCGAGGATCGTCAGACCGTTCTGGTCTTTGATCTCGATCACGGATTTGGCAAACCGCTTGTCATCCCATGCAGCTTTCGCACGCTTCTGGCTTTCCATTGCCAGCGCATCTGCGTCATCGCGGGAATAGCCGTATTCAGTGGCGATGATGTCAGCAGAGATACCCTGCGGGACAAAATACTGCTCCAGCGCGAGGCTTGGATCGACGGCAATGGCTGCACCATCGGAACCCATCGCAACGCGGCCCATCATTTCGACACCACCTGCGATATAAGCGTGGCCTGCGCCACCGCGTACCTGGTTGGCGGCAAGGTTCACCGCTTCCATACCGGACGCGCAAAAGCGGTTGATCGCGAGGCCGGGGATACTCTCGTCCAGATCGGAGGCGAGTACGGCAGAACGTGCAAGGCAGCCGCCTTGCTCCATGACTTGGGTTACATTGCCCCAGATCACGTCTTCGACGGCATGGCCCTCAAGGTTGTTGCGCTCTTTCAGAGCGTTCATGGTTTGCGCTGACAGGCGCAGCGCAGTCACTTCGTGCAGTGCGCCGTCTTTGCGGCCTTTGCCGCGCGGGGTGCGCAGGGCGTCGTAGATATAGGCGTCGGTGGTCATATGTTTACTCCGGTTCTTATCATTATTCATGCGCGAAAGGCGCGTGGTGTGTCAGGCCCGGTCCGCTGGAGATCCGGGCATCAGGTCATAGGGGGCTTTCCAGCCCGGTGTGTCCGAGATGCGCGTAAGCCACGCATCAATATTCGGCCACTCGGCGCGGTCAAAGCCGAACGGTTCGGGATAGAATAGGTATCCGCAACAGGTCATGTCGGCGTTGGTGATGCTGTCACCAACAATCCACTCGCGCCCTTCAAGATGGCTGTTAAGCACGTCATAGGCAGCTTTGAGGCGGCCCAGGTTAAAGCCGATCACCTCTTTGGGTTGCTTGTCTTCGGGCAGGAAGTTCATCAAAAACCGCGTGACCCCGGCCATGGAACTGAGCTTGTGGTTATCCCAAAGGATCCAGCGCAGAATTTCGCGGCGTTCTTCAACGTTGCGGCCACCGTGCTTGCCCGATTTTTCGGAAACGTATTCCTGAATGACGCCTGACTGTGTCAGTTTGATGTCCCCGTCTATCATCACAGGCGCTTCGCCCATCACATTCATCTCGCCGCGAAACTCCGGCGTGCGCCCCTGACCGGCGAAAAAGTCGATCTTGACCGGCTCCCAGTCCAGACCCGATAGCTGAAGCGCCAGAGCCGCCTTGTAGGAGTGGCCGGATTCGCCGAAGCAGTGCAGTTTAATGGTCATATGATGGTCCTTTTGCTGCTGTTGTGTGAGGGGCCTTGAAAGAATGAAACGAAACGTGGATCCGTTCTTAATCTCTTGGCCTGATATCTCACCCCGTCTGTCGCCTGAGGCGCGCGATTACAGATTGCGCGCGATCAATTCCTTCATGATCTCGTTGGTGCCGCCATAGATGCGCTGGACGCGCGCATCGGTCCACATCTCGCCGATGGCGTATTCCTGCATAAATCCATAGCCGCCGTGCAGTTGAAGGCATTCATCAAGCACTTCGCCCTGTGTGTCAGTAAGCCAGTATTTCGCCATCGCCGCGCGATCGACGGTCAATTCACCGCGCAGGTGCTCTGCCATACACTGGTCCAGAAAAGCCCGCGCAACTGCGGTCTTTGTTTTGCACTCGGCCAGTTTGAAGCGGGTGTTCTGGAATTGCAGCAGGTTGCCGCCAAAGGCTTCGCGTTCCTTACAATACGCGATGGTGCGCTCAACTGCACCTTCCATTGCGCCCACTGCTTCGCAGGCGATGATCAGGCGTTCCTGCGGCAATTGCTGCATCATCTGATAGAAGCCCTTGCCTTCTTCTTGTCCCAGAATGTTCTCTGGCGGAATTTCGACGTTGTCAAAGAACAGCTCAGACGTGTCGGACGCGTGCTTGCCGATTTTCTCAAGATTGCGACCGCGCTGGAAACCCTCTGCGCCGTCGGTCTCAACCACCACAAGGCTGACACCTTTGGAGCCTTGTGTCGGGTCCGTTTTTGCCGCCACGATGATCAGATCGGCGTGTTGGCCGTTCGTGATAAATGTCTTTTGCCCCGACAGGCGATAGGCGTTGCCCTCGCGAATGGCTTTGGTCTTGATGTTTTGCACATCTGATCCGGTGGAAGGTTCGGTCATCGCCAAGGCACCAACCATCTCGCCCGAGACCATCTTGGGCAACCAGCGTTTCTTCTGCTCTTCTGTCCCGTAGGACAGGATGTAGTGCGCCACGATACCGGAATGGATGCCGTTGCCCCAGCTGGCCAGATTGGCGCGGGCCGCTTCGATCAGAATTGCCGCTTCATGGCCGAAATCACCACCGGCTCCGCCATATTCTTCCGGAATAGAGGCGCACAAAAGGCCAAGTGCGCCAGCCTCGTTCCAGGTATCACGGTCCATTTCGGACTGTTTGCGCCACTTTTCGAATTTGGGGGCCCATTCGGTGTTGATGAAGTTCGCGGTCATATCCGCAAGCATTTGATGCTCTTCAGTCATCCAGCTGGATGTTTGCGTCGCGATATCTTTCATCGTTTCCTCCCGGCGTTTCTTAGCGTTTTCGGTCTTCAAGTTCGGCGTTGAACAACCTGAGCCTTGCGGTCAGGTTCTCCTCGTTCATCACCGAGCTAAAATTCTCGAACAGAAAAGACAGGGCCTCCCCTTCGTCCAGTCCCGCCTCGGCGCTAAATTTTTTCAGCGCGCGGTAGCCATCCTCTGTCATGGCGACGGGAAAGCGACGGGTCAGGCGAAAGCGTTTGGGCACAGGTCTCTCCGATATGGGTAGGGCGGGGGCAAGCCCCGCCGCCACCTTAGAAGTTAGCCACGTCCAGCGCCATAACCGTGTCCGCACCTGTCTGGATGCGGGTCAGGTGAAGCGCGGTGGCAGGAAGCTGACGCGCCATGTAATAGCGGCCGGTTGCCAGCTTTGTCTCATAGAACGCCGCGTCAGAGGCACCACCAGCCAGCGCATTTTTCGCTGCCAGACCCATTTTGGCCCACATCAGACCAAGGCAAACATGGCCGAACATATGCATGAAGTCGTTTGACCCCGCCAACGCGTTGTTGGGGTTTTTCATGCCGTTCTGCATAAAGTACATGCCAGCCGCTTGCAGATCCTTGGACGCATTCTTGAGCGGTTCCATGAAGTCCTTGTCAAAATCAGCGTCCTGACCGGCGTTGTCCTTAATGAAGGATTTGACCAGATCGAAGAAGGCCATAACGTGCTTGCCGCCATCCTGAGCGAGCTTCCGACCCACCAGATCAAGTGCCTGAACACCGTTCGCACCTTCGTAGATCATGGCGATACGTGCGTCGCGGGTGAACTGGGACATGCCCCACTCTTCGATGTAGCCGTGGCCACCATAGACCTGCTGGGCTTTGACGGTCATGTCGTAGCCGACGTCCGTCAGGAAGCCCTTGATCACTGGTGTCAGCAGGGACACCAGACCATCCGCGTCCTTATCTTCGGAGCGGTGCGCGGCATCAATCATGGTTGCGCCCCAGAGGATGAACGCCCGTGCGCCCTCGGCAAAGCTCTTCTGGTCCATCAACGAACGGCGCACATCAGGGTGCACGATGATCGGGTCAGCCGCCTTGTCGGGGGCTTCGGCACCGGTCACGGCGCGGCCTTGCAAGCGGTCCTTCGCATATTCCAACGCGTTCTGATATGCCACGTCGGCCTGTGCCAGACCCTGCATGCCCACACCCAGACGGGCTTCGTTCATCATTGTGAACATGGCGCGCATGCCCTTGTGCTCTTCGCCCAAAAGATAGCCGGTCGCTTCGTCGTAATTCATCACGCAGGTGGAGTTGCCGTGGATTCCCATTTTTTCTTCGATAGAACCGACAGATACGCCGTTGCGCTCACCCAGTGAGCCGTCTTCGTTCACGACGAACTTGGGAACGATGAACAGGGACACCCCTTTGATGCCTTCTGGACCGCCTTCGATTTTGGCAAGGACCAGATGGATGATGTTGCCAGCCATGTCATGCTCGCCGGAAGAGATGAAGATCTTCTGGCCGCTGATCTTGTATGAACCGTCCGCCTGTGGGGCGGCCTTGGTGCGCATCATGCCCAGATCGGTGCCGCAATGCGGCTCGGTCAAGTTCATTGTGCCGGTCCATTCGCAGGACACCATCTTGGGCAGGAAGGTGTCCTTTTGCGCGTCCGTGCCGTGCGCCAGAATCGCTGAGGCAGCACCGTGGGTCAGGCCCTGATACATGGTGAACGCCTGATTGGCTGCCGAGAACATCTCGCCCACGGCAGAGCCGATGACCTGCGGCATGTTTTGACCGCCATACTGTTCTGGCATGTCCAAACCGGTCCAGCCACCTTCTTTGACCTTCTCGAAAGCATCTTTGAAACCGGTAGGCGTGTAGACGACACCGTTTTCCAAACGACAGCCTTCGGTATCACCCACTGTGTTCAGGGGGGCGATCACTTCGGACGTCAGCTTGCCCGCTTCTTCAAGGATCGCAGAAGTGAAATCCGGATCAAGGTCCTCATAACCGGGGATCGAGGCTTCATTGATCTTCAGAACATCATGCAGCACGAACTGCATGTCTTTCGTGGGCGCTGTGTATGATGGCATGTGGCTCTCCGTTGGAATGGAATATGAGTGTTTGTCTTGTACTGCCTATTCGGCAGCGGTCCTGCGGGGTTGCCGGATCGATGTGATCATCTTTTCCCCCCACTTGAGCTGTTCTTTGAGATCATCAATCGCCGCATCAAGTTCCTTGCGCTGGTTTTCCATGTCGGCCAACCGATCGCGCGCAATGTCGAGTGCACGGGTGATCTGTGTCTGTTGCTGGTCGCCCATGTGGTACAGGTCGAGCAACTGGCGGATTTCTTCGAGGCTGAAACCGAAACGCTTGCCGCGCAGGATCAACTTGAGACGCGCACGGTCGCGACGGGTAAACAGGCGTTTTTGTCCCTGACGCTCAGGGAAAAGCAACTCCTTGGCTTCGTAAAAGCGCAAGGTCCGCGGTGTTACCTCAAAGGCGTCGCACATCTGGCGAATTGTCATCATGTCACTGGTCATTTCATCTTCTCTCATCACACTGCGTCGTTGAATTACTCTAGGGCATGTGTGGTGTTTGAGGGATGCATACAATAGAGATTTACATTGACGTAAGGGGGACGTTACGTCAACTTTGAGGTTGACGTAGCTAGACCTTTGGTAATGCTGTGCTTTTAGTGAAGCGCGAAATTCGAACTTTTTTGGATCTTGGCACCGGTGGCAGCGATATATTGCCGGAAAAGCCGGTTTAGCGTCATTTAACCACGCACGGTGTGTGCGCACACACCCTCCAAAGCTACGCGGCGGTATGGTGGCGTTACAGCGTTGCAAATAACGCGCAAAGGCCGACTTATCGTTGCTGTGTTAACCAAATATTAACCAAAGTTAATAATAGTTTGAGGTCCGGCTAAACGTCGTTTCCACACTTTGAAAGGGGTATCATGGCCAGTGCCACGACAGGACAGGTGCATTCAAAGCTACAGGATGAATTGAGCGAAACGGTATCATCATTGTCGGTTGCTGCCCGACTGATCGAAGAAGGAACATTCGAGCTTGCCGACAAGGTGCCCAGCACTGTGGTCGGGGATCTGATCGCGGTGACGGTTGAGCTTGAAAGGCTTTTGGACCTTATCAAAGAAACGGCAGAAATCACGGACGAATAGACACGCGATTTTTACCGCATGCCTGGGCCTTCAGCTGGCTTTTTCCGCTGTCTCAGGCGCATCCAGTTCAGCGAGGTAAGACGCAGTCTCGTCGCGCGATCGCTCCAGGTCTTTTATCGCCACGTCCAGTTGGGCGCGTTGTTCTGTAAGCTCGGCCAGTTGCTCATCAGCAAGATTGACCCATGCCCTCATCTGGCTTTCGGTGCCTTCTTTTTCGTAAATCAGCAGCCATTGCCGGATAACCTCAAGCGGGAAGCCGTATTTCCGGCCATTCAGGATCAACGCCATGCGGGCCCGCTCGCGCGCTCCGTAGAAACGCGCACGTCCCTCACGGTCTGGCTGCAGCAGTTCGATATACTCGTAATACCGCAGCGTACGTGGCGTCACATCGAATGTGGCGCACATTTCCTTAAAATTAAGACGGTCTTCTTCCATAGTGCTTCGCTCCCGGAGGCATAGGCTAGGACGATGGGCAGGCAAGCGCAACAGGTGGTCTTGCCCTTTGGCAACTTGCCACAGATAAAGAACGAAATTCGCTAGAAGGATCGCACGGCAATGTCGAACATGATCAAGCTTGCAGGACAATTCATACAGGCACTGCCGCATGCGCAGGCACTGGGCATGACCCTTGATGCGCTGGAATCAGGGGATGCGACGATCTCCATGCCCTATTCGGAAACGATTGTCGGTGATCCGAAAACCGGCGTTGTGCATGGCGGAGCTGTTTCTGCGTTGATGGACACATGCTGCGGGGCCGCTGTCATGAGCCACCCCAGCAATCCAGCGGGCACGGCAACAATTGATTTGCGCATCGAATACCTGCGCGCTGCCACACCGGGTCAGCGGATAACGGCGAAGGCGACGTGCTATCACGTTACGCGCTCAGTGGCCTTTGTCCGCGCAACCGCAATGGATGAGGAAGACGACGTTCCCGTCGCCATGGCCACGGGAACATTTACGGCAGGGAGCGGCAAATAATGAAACGTCCCGAACCGATGCAGGTGGTCAAACAACGTCGTGACGGTGTGTTGCGGACGCTGGTTGATGCCGTCCCGTACATCCGCTTTTTGGGTATCCAGTTCGAGCGGCGCGGGGACGAATTAACAGCCATCATGCCCTTTAAAGAGGAGTTGATCGGCAATCCGATCCTGCCCGCGCTTCACGGCGGCGCGACTGCTGCTTTCCTCGAAGTCACAGCGATTATTTCGCTCAGCTGGGGATCAATCTGGGAAGAAATGGAGAGCGGTGGGCTGGATGTCGAAAACCTCGACCGTGACCACTTGCCACGTCTGCCCAAGACTATTGATTTCACGGTGGACTATTTGCGCTCGGGCTTGCCGCGCGACGCTTACGCGCGGGCGCGGATCAATCGGGCGGGGCGGCGCTATGCAAGTGTTCATGTGGAGGGGTGGCAGGACAATCGTGCGCGGCTCTACGCTCAGGCGACAGGGCATTTTGTGATGCCAAAGCGTGAAGGATAAAGCCAAACCCACCGCGGCAGAAGCCACTGCCGCGATCACGCACCGCAGGGTTCTGCACATTGCACTGCCGATTGTGGTCTCAAATGCGACGGTACCGATCCTGGGGGCGGTGGACACCGGTGTTGTTGGTCAGATGGGGCTTGCGGCCCCGATTGGTGCCGTCGGGCTGGGGGCCATCGTTCTGTCTGCCTTCTATTGGTTCTTCGGGTTTTTGCGCATGGGCACTGTGGGGTTGACCGCGCAGGCCGCAGGCGACGACGACACCGCAGAAGTCGCCGCACTTTTGACACGCGGATTGCTGATCGGGCTCGGCGCAGGTTTGGCGGTGATTGCCTTGCAGCTGCCCCTGTTCTGGGCGGCGTTCAGCGTATCACCAGCATCCTCCGAGGTGGAATTGCTCGCGCGGCAATACATGAGCATCCGCGTCTGGTCTGCCCCGGCAGCGATTGCGATTTATGCCATCACTGGGTGGCTTATCGCACAGGAACGCACGCGAGCTGTCCTTGTGATCCAGCTCTGGATGAACGGTCTGAATATCGGTCTTGATCTGTGGTTCGTGCTTGGGCTCGATTGGGGTGTGCAAGGTGTTGCTTTGGCCACCTTTCTGGCTGAATGGAGCGGGGCTGCAATGGGCTTATGGTTCTGCCGCGCGGCATTCCGTAGCCCTGACTGGCGCAACTGGCTGCAGGTCTTTGACCGCTTGCGCTGGGTGCGTATGGTTAAACTGAATACCGACATTCTGATCCGGTCGATGTTGCTCGAAGCGATCTTTCTGTCCTTCGTATTTCTCGGTTCTGACATGGGTGACGTCACGCTGGCGGCAAATCAGGTTCTGCTGCAATTCCTGATGATTACGGCTTACGGTCTGGACGGTTTTGCCTTTGCAGCCGAGGCATTGGTGGGCCGCGCCGTGGGCGCACGTCATGTGACCGCTCTGCGCCGTGGTGCCGTCTTGGCGTCATTCTGGGCGACGTTGATCTCCCTGTTAATGGCCGTCGGCTTCTGGACTATGGGGCCTCAAATCATTGATCTGATGGCCAAAGCCCCAGAAGTGCAGACAGAGGCGCGGATCTATCTTGGGTATGTTGTGCTTGTCCCGCTGGCGGGCGTTGGTGCCTTTATGCTGGATGGTATCTTCATCGGCGCAACCCGTTCGCGGGATATGCGCAATATGATGGGCATTTCGTTCCTGATATTTGTTGGAGCGGTGGCCTTGCTTGTGCCGGCTTATGGCAATCACGGTCTATGGGCGGCGATGCTGATCTCTTTTGTCGTCCGAGGGATCACGCTGGGTCTGCGCTATCCGGCGCTGGAACGCGCGGTCACGGCACCTTGACGGCTTGCAGCATAAAGCTCATCGGGATCTGCACATCTTGACCTGCATAAATGTCGTAATCAACTTCACGGATAGAATGCGGGAATTCCCTCAAACCGGTCAGAGCCAATCCGGCATCAAGACAGCTTTGCACGATCACGCCGAGTGGATGGATGAACCAATGGCTCTCTGACACATCATCAGGGGTTGAGCCGTCATAAGTGATTGCGCCGGTCTCGATGAACGGATCGGGGCGGAAATAACTGATGGTGGGGCGCATCGGGTCAGCGGCCTCGGGATCGAACATCTCAAGTACCGGATGCGTTTCGTAAATTACCAACCGCCCGCCATCGCGCAGCAGGCGCGTCACGGCATCAAAGAATGCTGGCAGGTCCGGCATCCAGTTCAGAACACCGATAGTGATAAAGGCAACATCGAAACCGGTTGGGCAGTCCTTGGGAAGATCGTAGATATCCGCCTCAAGAAAACGGGCAGGGTGGCCGGAGATGTCGCGCAGGATCGCCGCTTGCGCCAGAAAAGCCGCCGACTGGTCGATCCCCCAGCATTCCTTCGCACCCAAGGCACAGGCTGACAGGACTTCGCGCCCGTTGTTACAGCCAATCTGCACGGCGCGGCCCCCCTTTATGCCTGCTGCGATCAACGCGTCAGACAGGGTACTGTCAAAGCGTGAATAGGTGGCATCGGCAAAGCCTGCGCGCAGTTCCTGCCAATAGTCACCCTGACCATGATGCGGAGCGGAGGCGTCCCAGGCCGCGCGATTTTTAGCGGTGACTTCCGAGAAATCTGTCACACAAGGTCCAATACGGTTTCGGGAGGTCTGCCGATGACGGCGCGGTCCGCCTTGATGGCTACGGGACGTTCGATCAGAATCGGATGCGCGACCATCGCCGCGATTAACGCCGCATCCGGTGTATCTGGACCCAGCGCCATTTCCTTGAACACCTTCTCGCCGGTGCGCATCATTGCGCGCACGGATGGCATCCCGAGCATCTCTTGCAGTTCGGAGATTTCTTCCGCACTTGGCGCATCCTCAAGGTATCGCCTTACGACTACATCTGCGCCCGCGTCTTTCAGCAATGCAAGTGCCGCGCGTGATTTGGAACAGCGCGGATTATGCCATAGCGTGATCACAACCAGTCCTCCCGCTTGCTGCCAACGGCGTCTGCAACAGTCTCGAACCCGTCCCGCGCCAGCAGTTTGTCGAGGCCTTGAGCAATTTCGGTCACTAGCGAAAGACCGCCAAAAACCAGCGCCGTATACAGTTGGACAGCACTCGCGCCCGCGCAAATCTTGGCATAGGCATCTTGAGCAGAGCTTATGCCGCCAACACCCACTAGCGGAATATCCGTAAGGGTCGAAAGGCGTGCCAGTACCCGCGTTGAGCGTTCAAACAGCGGCGCGCCCGAAAGCCCGCCCGCTTCGTTTGCATGAGGACCGTGCAGGCCGGTGCGATCCAGCGTGGTGTTTGTTGCGATAATGGCGCTGACACCTGCGTCTGCTGCAACTTCAGCCACATCGGCAATTTCCGGCTCCGTCAGGTCGGGCGCAATCTTGAGGAAAACCGGCGTGGTGCCGCGCACTTCGATGACACCCTCCAGCAGACCAGCAAGGGCCGCCTTGCCTTGCAGATCGCGCAGCTTTTCGGTGTTGGGCGAAGAGACATTTACCGTTGCGAAATCAACGTGGCTGCGGGCGGCTTCCATCACGCGGGCAAAATCTGCTGCGCGGTCTGTGCTGGTCTTGTTAGCCCCTAGGTTAAGGCCGACAGGAATGCCGGTTCCACGCAGGGCAAGTCTGGCGCAGATGCGTTCGGCGCCTTCATTGTTGAACCCGAACCGGTTGATCGCGGCGCGGTCCTGCGTCAGGCGGAAGAGCCGTGGCTTGGGGTTGCCGGGTTGCGGCAAAGGGGTTGCGGCACCGACCTCGATAAAACCAAAGCCTGCGCGCGATAGCGGGGCAATAGCCGTTGCGTTCTTGTCAAACCCCGCCGCAAGGCCCACCGGATTGGGCAATGCAATCCCCGCGAGCGTGGTCTTGAGCCGTGGGGTTGTGACGGGTCCCGACTTGGCCGCAAGTCCGCTTTGCAGGGCGCGAAGTGCGATACCGTGCGCGGCCTCCGGGTCCAGCCGGCGCAGGGCGCTGAGCCCCAGACGCTCAATCAGGGTATTCACGCAAAATGATCCTTGGCTTCGGCACCTTGTGTGCGGATCAGGCGCGATGTTTTTACGGCGGCCTGGCGGTGTACAACCTGCTTTTGGTAGTCAGGGTCCGATATCATCGCAAGAAAAGCATGCGCAGTTGGATAGGCCACGATAAACATGGCATCCCAGACTTCATCCGATGGACCGATCAGCGTCGCCTCGAAGGTCCCGCGCCAGACTATGCTGCCACCGACTTTTTCAAGGATCGCGGCGGTCTTCTCGCCGTAGAGCGCATAGGCTTGCGCACCCGTCAGCCCATCGCGAGCCAACTCGTGATCGCCCGGATAGTTCGCCAGATCGCGAAACCGGACGAGGTTCAGCATGTTCAGGGGGGCATCACGGTCGAGCGCCTTGAATGCGTCGAACTGCATGCGGTCGGGGTCGACGTAATCGGTCATTGGCTTGCTTTCTCCAGTCCGGGCGGAAATTGATGCACACCATCTTTCAGCTCCAGCGGCTGCGCCCAGACGACATCAGACATCAGCATTTTGCGGTAGAGGTGCGGGAAAAGCGCATCCCCACGCGACACTTCCCATTTCAACATTTCGCCCGCGGCATCAGCATCGACAGCCACGAGGAAAAGATCCTCAGCACCGGCGAAATGTTTGGAAGCGGTTTCTGCGGCCTGAGCGGCGGTCGAGAAGTGAATGTAGCCGTCAGCCAGATCAATCGGCGCACCCGCAGTTTCGCCATCGCGGCGCAAGGTCTGCCATTCATCGGTTCGGAAAATCTTGAAAATCAACATGGATTGGTGATGCCTGTCCATGCGTGCGGGGTCAAGCCGCGAGACCGAGCTCTGTCGTGCTAATCTGTGTCGGCTCCGCGCCGAAGCTGCCTTGGTATTAAGCGGCAATGAAGTGGACGTGGGGGCAGGCACCGACAACATCTTTGACAGCCTGCGGGCCGCAGGTCACGATAGGCTATCAGATTCCATTTGGGGGAAAACCAATGACACGATTCCTGACGAGCGTTGCAGCACTGGGCCTGATGGCCGGCGCTGCGGCAGCCGATTATCAACTCACAATCCTGCACACGAATGACTTCCACGCGCGGTTCGAGCCGATCAGCAAGTATGACGGTCCTTGCTCCGCCGAGGACAATGGCGAAGGCAAATGCTTTGGCGGCTCTGCCCGTCTGGTCACGGCGATCAACGAGGCACGCACACGCACCAACAATTCGATCCTTGTGGATGGTGGCGACCAGTTTCAGGGCACATTGTTCTACACCTATTATAAGGGCGCGCTTGCGGCCGAGATGATGAACAAGATGGGCTATGACGCGATGACCGTGGGCAACCACGAATTCGACGATGGTCCCGAGGTCCTTAAGGGTTTCATGGACGCCGTTGATTTTCCGGTTCTGATGTCGAACGCCGATGTTTCGGCAGAACCACTTCTGGCGGACACTCTGACCAAATCCACCGTGATCGAGCGCGGCGGTGAAAAACTGGGCCTGATTGGCCTGACACCACAAGACACTGACGAGCTGGCAAGCCCCGGTGACAACATTACCTTCTCTGATCCGGTTGCGGCCGTGCAGGGCGAAGTCGACAAGCTGACAGCGGATGGTGTGAACAAGATCATCGTACTCAGCCACTCTTCTTATGCGGTGGATCAGGAAGTTGCGGCAGGCACCACAGGTGTTGATGTGATCGTGGGCGGCCACTCGAATACATTGCTCAGCAATACCAATGATCGCGCAGCAGGTCCTTATCCGACCATGGTGGGCAACACTGCTATCGTGCAGGCCTATGCCTACGGCAAGTTTCTGGGCGAGCTGAATGTCACCTTTGACGACGATGGGAACATTACCGAAGCCGCGGGCGAGCCGATCATTCTGGATGCTGCTGTAACGCAAGACGAGGGCACCGTTTCACGGATTACCGAGGCAGCAGCCCCGCTTGAAGAAATCCGCAGCAAGGTTGTCGCACAGACGGACGAAGCCATTGGCGGTGACCGCGAAGTCTGCCGAGCGCAGGAATGCACCATGGGCAACCTGATTGCCGATGCGATGCTGGCGCGTGTAGCGGATCAAGGCATTCAGGTCGCGATCCAGAACGGCGGTGGTATCCGTGCATCCATCGACGCGGGCGAAGTGACTATGGGCGAAGTGCTGACGGTCCTGCCGTTCCAGAACACGCTGTCCACGTTTCAGGTGACAGGTGCTGTTCTGGTCGAAGCGCTTGAGAACGGTGTGTCGCAAGTCGAGGAAGGCGCAGGCCGCTTCCCACAGGTTGCTGGCATGTCCTACGCCTTTGATGCCAAGGCTGAGGCAGGTTCACGCATCAGCGATGTCATGGTCGGTGGCGCACCCATCGAGATGGAAAAGACATACGGCGTTGTGTCCAACAACTATGTCCGCAATGGCGGTGATGGCTATGCCATGTTCAAGACGGCTGAAAACGCCTACGACTTCGGGCCCGATCTGGCAGATGTAACAGCTGAGTTCATCGCGGCCAATGCGCCATACAAGCCATACACAGATGGCCGTATTACGGTAAAGTAGCGACCGTCGATTTCAGCAACAAGAGAAAGGCGCATTGCTAAAATGCGCCTTTCTTTCGTTTTTCAAAGCAGCTGCAGAAGCCCAAGAGCGCGCGCGCCGCATTTGCCTCTTCAGTGTCCCGCGCCCTTGAGCTGCTTGAGCACGCCTTCGAGGGACTTGATGTATTTCACGGCGATGGCGACTTCCTGATCGGCCCGTGATTGTGCCGCTGCCGCCTTTTTTTCCCATTTCTTCATCGACTGGACCAATCGAAAGCGCTCAAGCAGATCGTTGCTTGTCTGATACATGTCCCAGTCGGCCTCAAGAACCTGAACCGCATGGACGAAATCGTTTGTGATCGCCTCTCCGAAGTTGTCCTTGAAGCGGGATACGCGGTCTTTCAGCGCCCTCATTTCATCGCTGATGTCCTTTACAAGGCGATCCGCGCGCTTTCCGTGTTCATCCTGTTTCTTTGAATACTTGTCGGAAACCGAGGTGAAGTCATGCGGATTTGCCAGGAAATCCTTTGGGCTTTTTCCCAGCGCGAACAGCATGCCGTTTACATCACATACACCGGTAGGGCGGACGCCGTACCGTTTCTGGATGGCCTTCACCGCCTTTTCGGTTTCGGCGGTGAATTCCGATGCTGCGTTCGGGTCTGAGGGATCGGGAACCTTTTTGAACCCCTTGTTGTAGAGCGCCGCGTTCAACGGAATGATATGGCCGCCCTTGCTGCCACGTTTAACAATACTACCCAAGTGAAATACTCCTTGCTCAAATCACTTTCTCAAAACAGGGCCAATGCCCGCGATGAATGGTTTGGAAAAAGGCACAAAATTAATGCCGGTACGCGAAATAGCGCAGTTCCTATGAATGGCGGGAGGGTAACAAGCGGCCTGATGCGGCGTCAACGTTTTTGGGAAAATGCATCCGGGCCGGCGTTCTGCGTTCTGTAGCCTGCGGGGGATTGACCGTAGACGCGCTGAAATTCGCGGTAGAAGTTCGAGCGGGTCAGAAACCCTGCCTGTGTCATCACCTTTGACACCGAGGCGTCCGTTTCACGCAGGAGCCGTGCGGCGTGGTTCAGCCGGAAACCGTTCACATATTGGGAAACGTTCATGCCTTGGCTGTTATTGATTGCGCTGGACAGATTGCTCTCCGGCACGCTGAGCCGGCGGGCAATGCGTTGCACGGTCAGGTCCGGATCGAGGTAGATCTGGCTGCGGTTCAACATTTCGCGTGCAGAAGCTTCAAGTTTTTGGTCTTCATCTTCGGCCTGCGGGGCAGGGCGGCCGGCACTTGATTTCTGGCCCGCGACAAGGACGGGAACGCTGGCAAGGATCACCAGCAACACCGCGATCAGCAACGCCGACCCCATGGTTACAAGTGCCGGTGCCTGCTGTCCTCCGCCAAGTGCAAAATTCAGCGCGATGGTGGTATCAAGCGTCAGGAGGGCAACCAGCAAACCAGCGGCACCCCATGCCCAGCGCACAGCATTGGCCGCAATATCAAGGCGGGCAAATATCAGATGATCCGGACCGCGCCGCGCCAGCCGGATCAGGAGCACGGCATAGATAATGTAGCTAAGCGCGATAAACACGTCGACTTCGCGGAAATAGCGGATCATGACCAACAGGACCAGCGCCGTCACAGCAGCGATGCCCAGATGCAAAATCATGCTCTTGCGAAATTCCTTGGGCGGTTGCGCAAGTGCAGCAAACCCGAGGTAAAGGATTGGCCCCACCGAAAGCGGCAGAACCCGCTGCAGTGGAATGAAACGCTCCACGCCGTAGCCAAACCGCAACCCGACCAGCAGCGACTGAACCGCAAAGTCGGCAAAGAGCAAAGCAAAGAAAATCGACGCCGCGCGCCGACCCGGATCAAGACGCAACATCAAGGGCGCGATCACTGCACAAAGCAGCGATGCCAGCATGGGCAAGGGGATCGAGATCATATTCGTACCCATATCTGTCCTCTTATCCGCATGACCTGTCCTTGATCGTGATAGAGGACAGGGTTTGACCGCTCAACCCGTTGTTTTATTGAGCGTGGTCCGCAATCTCAATGTCATCAACACCCCACACAAAGGAAACGGGACATGAGACATACACTTCACATCACCGCACTCACCCTCGCAATCTCTGCTGGCGCAACATTTGCAGAACCGGCGCAGGCCGATACGATGAATACCGGCATCACCGCACTTACTGTAACCGACAGTCGCACGGACCGCCCGCTTGAAGGCTTCCTGTGGTATCCCACAACCGAAAACGGGCGGATCGAAACGCACCACACCAATGCGGTTTGGCAGGGCATTGAAGCGATTGAAGATGCGGCACCAGCAGAGGGCAAGCACCCCTTCGTGGTCCTGTCCCATGGCATGTACGGGAATGCGATGAACCAGACGTGGCTTGCGGATGCCTTGGTGGATGAAGGTTATATCGTTGCAGCCATCAGCCATCCCGGCACGTCGACTTGGTCGCGAGACCCCGATCATGCGCGGCAAATGTGGGACCGGCCGGCAGATATTTCGCGGGTTATCGGCCATGCTTTGAGCGATCCGTCACTAAGCGGTCTCATCGATGCTGAACGTATCTATATGGCGGGTCATTCGCTGGGTGGTTTTACGGCGATGGCACTGGCAGGGGCGCAGTACGATGCAGAAGGGTTCGAGGCCTTTTGCGCGGATCAGCCAGATGAACTGGTTTGTGGCATCTTTGCCAATTGGCAGGTTGGCAAGACACCGGAAGATCGAGCTGCGATGAGTGCGGATTTGTCAGACAGCCGGATCAAGGGTTTTGGCGTTTTCGATCTGGGTGGGACGCAGACGTTCTCAGCCCAAAGTCTTGCCGCGATTGAGCGCCCACTGCTGGTGATCGGCGCACCGGTAGATATCGCCGGTCTCGATCTGGACATTGAATCGCGCGCTCTGCGGGCGGCCTTGCCAGAGACCCAAGTGACGTACTTGGAGCCCGAAACCCTGTCACACTTCGATTTTCTGAGCGTGTGCAAGCCTGCTGCGATGGAGATTTTGGCAGAGGAAGAACCGGGCGACGAAATCATCTGCAAGAATGGCGATGCCGAGCGTGAAGCGGACCATGCGCTGATCGTAAAAGCAGTTGTTGCCGCGTTCCAGTAAAACTGCCGAAGACAGCAGCGGTATCTCAGGTGCCGCTGCTATCAGTTTCCAAAGACGGGGCATCATTCTGGGATGTCTCAGCTGTTTGCAGGTTGGATGTACGCCCCGCATTGATCGGCTGGAAGTTCGACTTTTCATCCTCTGCAACAGCCTCGCGTTTCGCCATACGCCATAGGGTGTAAAGGATGACCATGCCATGTGCGCAGGCCGTCACGAGAAACAAGGCGCGTATGCCGACTTCTGTCATCGCCCAGCCTGCCACTGTCGGACCCACGATCGACCCGATACCATAGGTCAATAGCAGGCCACCTGAGATCTGGATCGCAGTACCGGGATCGGCGTGGTCGTTCGCATGCGCCACGATAATCGGATACATGGCATAGATTGATCCACCCAATAGTGCGGCGAGCGCGAGGTTCAGCATGCGCCCCTCGGGCGCGATCACGATAAAGGATAAATCGGCCGCCAGCGCCAGAACAGCAACACCGGTCAGAACCTTACGACGGTCCATCCGGTCTGACATCAGGCCGATTGGCATCTGCATCACCGCACCTGCGAGGATCGGCACAGCGGTAAAGACGGCGACCGCAGTCAGGACCAGCCCCACCTGTTGAGCATAAACAGGGGCCAGCGTACCAAAGGCCGCATTGGAAACGCCAACCCAAAAGACCGCGAATACCGCGACGGGAGAGTTGCGCCAGAGTGATTTCATATTGAGCTTCACGCTTACCAGCGGGGCGGGGGTAGATGTGTTGCTCAGCGCTGTGGGAACGAGGGCAAGGCAATAGAAAATCGCGGCAAGCGCGAAGAAGAAAAATCCGGACGTGTCGCCGAGTGTCAGCATCAGGTAGCCGGCTGTATTTGCGCCGAGATTGACCATCGTATAAACGCCGAAGACCCGCCCGCGTGATCCGGGGTCGGTCTGTTCGCTCAGCCAGCTTTCCACAATCATCGCCGCACCGGCAAAGCAGAAGCCGCAGACGCCGCGCAGGACTATCCATGCCCACGGCATGACAGCAATAGCACTTCCCAGCATCGACACTGCCGCAATTGCGGCCAATGCGCCGAAGGCACGGATATGGCCCACCCGCGCCACAAGTGCGGGCACCATGATACATCCAGCAACGTATCCCACAGCCCAGCCTGTGCCCAAGAGCCCTAAAGAAACGCTCGAAAACCCCTCCGCATTGCCGCGCACTGGCAAAATAAGCCCATTGATGCCTCCGGCGAAAAGCAGAAAGGCTGAACCAAGCAAGAGCGAGAAAATAGGGAGATATTGACGCATGAGGCGGGCCTTGCTTGCGGGTTTCACTGACCTTTGCAGATCACACTTGCCATGAAAACCCGCAAGGTTCATTTTGCGCTGTCAAAGAAATCATCCTACATTGATGGGCAAGAATTGACCTATGGGAGCGCCGCAAATGTGTGGACGCATGGCACTGACCTTGCCACCGGATGCGATGGCGCAATTGTTCGCGGCTGCCCCCGCGAATGATCTGCCTTCAGTGCCCAACTATAATGTGTGTCCGACAACACAAGTTCCTGTGGTCACAAGCGACGCAACTGCCACACGCAAGCTATCCGCGATGCGGTGGGGGTTCATTCCGAAATGGTACAAGAGACCGTCCGGCGGCCCCTTATTGATCAATGCGCGGGCCGAAACGATTGCGGAAAAGCCAGCCTTCCGCGATGCGGCCCGCACCCGCCGCGCCATCATCATCGCGACAGGCTTTTATGAATGGACGAAGGACGCAGAAGGCGGGCGTGATCCGTGGTACATTTACCGCTCTGATGCAGCACCGTTGGCCTTTGCTGCGGTTTGGCAGGACTGGACCGATCCCGAGGGCGGGCGCATGCAGACCTGTGCTGTTGTCACGACGGGCGCGAACGAGAGTATGCAGGCCATCCATCACAGGATGCCTGTTATCCTGAATCAACAGGATTGGCCGCTTTGGCTGGGCGAAGCCGACAAGGGGGCTGCTAGGTTAATGATTGCCGCACCCGATGATCTGCTGTCATGGCACCGCGTCTCGCGTGCGGTCAATTCCAACCGCGCAAGCGGGCCGGAACTTATAATCCCCCTGGCGCAGGACGCCAAGGAGATTTGACAGCCGTTACAAACGGGGAGTGTTACTCAGAAAGTGGCGGCGTATCGTAGCTGACTTCGCCTTGCATTTCGATACCACCGCTCACACCCGTAAAGACCAGCGGGGTCTCTTCTGACAGGCTGAGGTGGTATGTTCCGTCCATCCCGATTGGGCCGGAGGACCAGACATCTTCCGGTCCACCCATTTCATGGGTTGCGCCGGATTCGTTGCGAAAGATCACTTCGTCGCCTGCGCTGACGTAAGTTACAGCCGGAAAGTATCCGCCTTCCATAATCAGAACAACGTGGCTTTCCGCTTGTGCAGCACCCGCAATAAACGAGGTCGCAACAGCGAGGGCGCAGATGCCCGAACGATAAGAATTAAGCATAGTAATGCTCCTAGTAACGGCCCCACCCGGTCACATACAATTTGCACTAAAGGGTAAATGAGGCGAAAATTTGGCGCCTCCGCCATTTTTGCGTCCCGCTATGCGTCATTTGTTTGTGTGGCCAACCACGTGCGGAAAGCGGTCAGTGCAGGGCCTTCCTCGCGGGCGTCGGGCCAGACCAGAAAATAGCTGCCTATACTTTGTGTTGTCTGGGCAGAGGCGAGCACCAATTGCCGATCCTTGAGGTAGGGATCGGCAAAGAACGTCGGAAGCAGTGCGACACCCAGACCGTGGATCGCTGCCTGCGCCATCGTAGAAAACTGATCGAAAACCATACCAACGGGTGGCTCTGCCTCGACCTCCAATGCGGCCAGCCAGCGTGACCAACCTTTGGGCCGTGTCTCAAGATGCAAGAGTGGATGGTCCAGCATGCCTGCGGGGTTCTTCAGCGGATGGGGCAGAAGGTCGGGCGCGCATACCGGCACCACCGTTTCAGGCATCAGGGGCAGGTAGCGCACGCCGGGCCAGTCCTCGTGACCAAAATGAATGGCCGCATCAAAAGGACTGTCCGCGATGGCGAAAGGCTTTAACCGTGTGCTGAGGTTTACGGTAACTTCAGGGTGGGTCTGCGCAAAATCCCGAAGTCGCGGGGCCAGCCAGTGCATGCCGAAGGCAGGTAGTATGGCGAGGTTGAGTGTGCCAACTGACGGGCTGGTGCGGGCCGAGACTGAGGCTTGCGCCAGGGAATTAAGGATATCGCGCACCTTACCCACATACGCACGCCCCGCTTCGGTCAATGTTAACTGCCGCCCCTGACGGGCAATCAGCGTCACGCCCAGTTGTTCTTCGAGGGTCTTGAGCTGGCGGCTGATCGCGCTTTGGGTCAGCGACAACTCTGCAGCCGCTGCTGTAGCGCTGCCCAGACGTGCCACGGCTTCAAAGGCGAGCAGGGCAGAGATCGAAGGCAGAAAGCGGCGCGGGGCTATCATATGACTTTTTCTCATAGGTTCAGAAGAAAGCAGCGATAGTCTTTTGTGCCGGAATTTGCAATAAGATGGCAAAACGAGACGCTTTGAAAGGAACTGCCATGAATGCCGAAGCCCCCATCCTGCGTGCCAAGGACGCCCCTGATCTGGGTACTTTTGACTGGTCCGACCCCTTCCGCCTGGACAGCCAGTTGACCGAAGACGAGCGTATGATCCGCGATAGTGCACACGCCTATGCGCAGGAAAAGCTGCAACCTCGCGTCATCGACGCCTTTGCCAATGAGACCACGGACGAAGGCATCTTTAAGGAAATGGGCGACATGGGCCTGTTGGGGGTTACCATTCCCGAAGAATACGGCGGGCTGGGCGGCAATTATGTTTCGTACGGGCTGGTCGCCCGCGAGGTCGAGCGTGTGGACAGCGGATACCGCTCCATGATGTCCGTGCAGGCAAGCCTCGTAATGTATCCGATCTATGCTTACGGATCAGAAGCGCAGCGCAAGAAATACCTGCCCAAGCTTTGCTCTGGCGAATGGATCGGATGTTTTGGCCTGACCGAGCCCGACGCGGGCTCTGACCCGGCTGGCATGAAGACGCGGGCCGTGAAAACGGCCAACGGCTACAAGCTGACTGGCTCCAAAATGTGGATCTCGAACGCGCCGATTGCGGATGTGTTCGTGGTTTGGGCTAAATCCGAAGAGCATGGCGGCAAAATCCGCGGCTTCGTTCTGGAAAAAGGCATGAAGGGGCTGAGCGCGCCGAAAGTGGGCAACAAGCTGTCCCTGCGTGCGTCGATTACCGGTGAGATCGTCATGGACGGTGTGGAAGTAAGCGAAGAAGCTTTGCTGCCGCATGTGTCCGGTTTGAAAGGTCCGTTCGGCTGCCTGAACCGCGCGCGCTATGGTATTTCCTGGGGTGCGATGGGTGCTGCCGAGTTCTGCTGGCACGCGGCACGTCAATACGGTCTGGATCGCAAACAATTCGGCAAGCCGTTGGCGCAGACACAGCTTTTCCAGAAGAAGCTGGCCGACATGATGACCGAGATTTCGCTGGGCCTGCAAGGATCCTTGCAGGTGGGGCGTCTGATGGATCAGGCGAATGCCGCGCCGGAAATGGTGTCGATCGTCAAGCGCAACAACTGCGGTAAGGCGCTGGATGTGGCCCGCAACGCACGTGATATGCACGGCGGCAACGGGATTTCCGGTGAATTCCAAGTGATCCGTCACATGATGAACCTTGAGACGGTGAACACATACGAGGGGACGCATGACGTGCACGCATTGATCCTAGGGCGTGCACAAACCGGCCTGCAGGCGTTTTTCTAAGACAGGGTCAGGTGCGTAACCGTTCATGCCAAAGCGTATATTTGCGAATATGGGCTTTGACCGGAACGTGCCGGAATTTGTTTGATGTTGTTGTCGCGCAAGCGCGATATGAGTTTAAGAGCCAAGTAAAGTTGGGGGTTGCACGCAAGTGCGACCCCCTCGCGTTTGAGGAGTCGGTACATGGATAGGGTTCAGATCGTACACGAAAATTTTCTGCGGCGCGTTGCTGCGGGTGATTTTCCTGATGGTGAGACAGATGTGTCGGTATTGGACAATGCGCAGGCAAGTGCGCTTTTTGAGGCGCAGGTCTTGTCCCGTGCACTCGATCTGCAAAGCCGGCTGATGCAGAAGGCGGGGCAGGGGTTTTACACCATTGGCTCTTCCGGCCACGAGGGGATGGCGGCTTTAGGGCATGTGCTGCGTGTCGATGACATTGCGTTTCTGCATTACCGCGATGCGGCGTTCCAGATTGCCCGTGCCGAAAAGGCGCAGCAGACAGGGATGATGCGCGATATGCTGTTGTCTTTTGCCTGTTCCGCAGATGACCCGACCAGCGGCGGGCGTCACAAGGTCCTGGGCAGTAGGCCGCTGATGATCCCGCCGCAGACTTCGACCATCGCAAGCCATTTGCCTAAAGCGGTGGGGGCTGCGCATTCGATCACTCTGGCACGGCGCAACCGGCCTGAACATGCGGTACTGGCACGCGACGGAATTGCGATGTGTTCGTTCGGGGATGCTTCGCTCAATCACTCAACGGCGCAGGGCGCAATCAATGCGGCATGCTGGACGGCCGTACAGGGCGTCCCATTGCCCCTGTTGTTTGTATGCGAAGACAACGGGATCGGCATTTCAACCAAAACGCCAACAGGCTGGGTCAAAGCTTCTATGTCGATGCGTCCTGGTCTCAAGTATTTCGAAGCGGACGGGTTGGACATGTATGCGGCTGTTGCGGCAGCAGAGCAGGCGGCGGCTTGGGTCCGCCAGCATCGCAAGCCGGCCTTTTTGCACCTGCGCACGGTGCGGCTTTATGGTCATGCGGGTCCGGATGTGGTGACCTCCTATCTGCCCAAAGCAGAAGTCGAAGCGGATGAGGCGCATGATCCATTGCTCTATTCTGCGCGAGGGTTGGTGGCCGCCGGTGCGATGACCGGTCAGCAAGTGCTTGATGTCTATGGCGAGACGCTTGAACACGTCAGGCAGGCAGCAGAAGAAATGGTGGCGACCCCGCGTCTGAAAACGGCTGGTGAGGTGATGGAAAGCCTGATCCCGCCGCACCGCGACGTGACGGCGACCAATGGGCCAAGCGATGCAATGCGGGCCGAGGTGTTCGGCAGCGATCTGACGCAGATGGACCAGCCGCAGCCGATGAGCCGGCTGATCAACTGGGCGCTGCACGATATCATGCTGGGGCATCGCGCTACGTTGCTGATGGGGGAAGATGTCGGTCGAAAGGGCGGCAACTACGGCGTTACGCAAAAGCTGCACGGACGGTTCGGTCCTGCCCGTGTCATCGACACCCTGCTGGACGAGCAAAGTATTCTGGGTCTGGCCATCGGGCTTGCGCATAACGGTTTCCTGCCAATGCCGGAAATCCAGTTTCTAGCCTATCTGCACAATGCCGAGGACCAGCTGCGCGGCGAGGCGGCGACACTGCCGTTTTTCAGTCGCGGGCAATGGACCAATCCGATGGTCGTGCGCATCTCTGCGCTGGGCTATCAGAAAGGCTTTGGCGGTCATTTTCACAATGACAATTCAATCGCGGTGTTGCGCGACATTCCGGGATTGGTCATTGCCTGTCCTTCCAGCGGAGAAGACGCAGCGATGATGCTGCGTGAATGCCACCGGTTGGCGCGGGAAGAGCAGCGGGTTGTTGTCTTCCTCGAACCGATTGCGCTCTATCCCATGCGCGACCTGATCGAGCCGGGCGATGGCCGCTGGATGCGGCACTATCCGTCGCCCGATCAACGGTTGGAGCTGGGACAGGTTGGCGTGCACGGTGACGGAGAGGATGTCGCTATCGTCACATACGGCAACGGTCATTACCTGAGCCGTCAGGCACAGCATGATCTGGCACAGAAGGGCACAGCGGCGCGCGTGATAGATCTGCGCTGGATCGCGCCGTTGCCGCAAGAGGCGCTTTTGGCGGCTATCGGGGAGCGTCCTGTCCTGATCGTCGATGAATGTCGCCATACCGGAGGGCAGGCTGAAGCCTTGATGGCGATGATGCATGAGGGCGGTATCAACCGGTTTGCCAGACTGACAGCAGAGGACAGCTTTATTGCAACCGGTCCGGCTTATGGTGCTACCCTCCCATCACGCGAGGGGATCGTCGCGGCGGTCGAGGGGTTGCTGGGCTGAACAACGGAATGGACGCATGACACAGGTTTTTGACGGACATAATGATGCGCTGGGTCGCCTTTGGTGTGGCAGTCGCGATCCTGTGGGCGATTTTGGCAGGGACATCGGGCATGTGAACGCGGTGCAGGCGCGTGCGGGTGGTCTGGCTGGCGGCTTCTTTGCGATGTTCGCACCCCAGTCACGGGTGCCATTCGATTTTAGCGCCTTTAGTGTTGCGGATCTGGAAATTCCGCTTCCGGCCATGCTTGATGAAGCACAGGCACTTCAAGCGGTGATCGGGCAGGCGGGCATCGCACATGCGTTACAGGAGGCAGGGCATCTGCGGATCTGCACGGATGCGCAGACGCTTGGCCATAGCTTTATGGACGCACCGATTGCGTGTCTGCTGCATCTGGAAGGGGCCGACTGTATCGGACCTGACCTGCTGGCGCTAGAGACGCTCCATGCCTTGGGAATGCGGTCATTGGGATTGGTCTGGTCACGGCCTACGATCTTTGGCCATGGTGTGCCATTCCGCCACGACAGTGACGGCGATACCGGCGCGGGATTGACCGATCTTGGAAAGCGTCTTGTGACGCGGTGTCTGGCGCTGGGCATCACCATCGACACCAGTCATTTGACGATGAAGGGCTTTTGGGATGTCGCGGAAACTGGTGCACCAATGGTTGCCACCCATTCGAATGCGCACGCAGTTTGCCCGAATGCACGTAACCTGACTGACAGGCAATTGCAGGCGGTCAAGGAAACCGGAGGCATGGTCGGGCTGAACTTTGCCACGGTTTTTCTGAGCGATGCAGGCTGGCGGACAGGTAAGGCAGGAATTGAAGATTGCTTGCGCCAGCTCGATCATATGATCGCTGTTGCCGGGGAGGATCATGTGGGCTTGGGGTCCGATTTCGACGGTGCACCATTGCCGCAAGGCATCGCGCATGCAGGCGATCTTCCACGACTGATCGCGGCAATGCGCCGTCACGGGTATGGCGAAACCCTGATCGCCAAGCTGGCGCACGAGAACTGGCTGGATTTCATGAGCCGACAGTTGGGGTAGAGCACAGCCTGCGTTTCCACGCGGCGCTCTGCGAAACCCCTCACTCAAGAATTCGAATTTCAGTCCTTGGGCGCAGGTGCACCGCCTTCGAAAGCGTTGCCATTCACGTAGTCGCAAGGCGCTTCCTGCATCTCAAGGTGCAGGCCATTGCCTGTGTAGGGATGTGCGCGGGCCAATGTCTCGTCTACCTCGATCCCTAGACCCGGCGCTTGCGGGGCGTGCACAAATCCATCTTCGACGCGGATGCTGCCTTTTATCAGCTGGTCGTGAAACGGTGTCTCGATCGTCTCGGCCATCAGCAGGTTGGGAATGCTCACGCCAAGGTGGATGTTGGCAGCCCATTCAACCGGACCAGCATACAGATGTGGTGCCATCTGCGCATTGTAGACTTCCGCCATCGCGGCGACTTTCTTCATCTCCCAGATGCCGCCTGCGCGGCCCAAGGCGGGTTGCAGGATTGTTGCCGCGCCGGAGCGCAGAATAGGTGCAAATTCTGCTTTGGTTGTCAGGCGCTCACCCGTTGATACCGGAATGCGCACGGCGCCGGCCACTTTCGCCATTTCAGCTGGATTATCCGGCGGGATCGGCTCTTCGAACCACAGCGGGCTATAGGGTTCAATCGCCTGTCCGAGGCGGATGGCACCGGCGGTTGTGAATTGCCCGTGTGTGCCGAACAACAAATCCGCCTTGTCACCAACAGCGCCTCTGATGGCTTTGCAGAATGCCACGGACTGGCTGATGTCCGACATTGCAGGCATGTGGCCACCGCGCAGGGTATAGGGGCCGGCGGGATCGAATTTCACGGCCGTGTATCCGCGTGCGACGCAATCGGCGGCGGATTCTGCGGCGAGTTCAGGCGAGGTCCAGAACGCGCTCACGTCATGATGGGCGAGCGGATACAGGTAGGTATAGGCACGTACCCGTTCATTCATCACGCCACCCAATAGGGCATAGACCGGACGGTCGCGGTCTTTTCCAAGGATGTCCCAGCAGGCGATCTCTAATCCCGAAAAAGCGCCCATGGTGGTCAGATCTGGGCGTTGGGTAAAGCCGCTTGAGTAGGCACGGCGAAACATCATTTCGATGTTCTCGGGGTTCTCGCCCTGCATGTGACGCGCGAATACGTCTTCTATAACTGCGCGCATTGCTTCTGGTCCGACAGACGCAGCATAGCATTCGCCCCAGCCGGTGATGCCCGTATCGGTCGTGACTTTGACCAGTATCCAATATCGCCCTCCCCAGCCCGGTGCGGGAGGGGCGGTGACGATAATATCGAGATCTTGCAGCTTCATAAGATGCCCTTTCGCGCGGGGATGGAACAACGTTCCACCTTACGTGAGGTGGTACTGGAAGACATCCCTGTCGCCCTATTGGTTGAACATGATGACGTTGCGCCGCGCGGCACCTGTCTTGGTGTCGGCAATCGCATCGTTGATCTGGTCCAAAGTCCATCGGCCTGAAATCAGCTCGTCCAGCTTCAGGCGCCCCTGCAGGTAAAGGTCTACCATCCAAGGGATGTCGCGCTGGATGACAACGTCACCCATCTTGGACCCGACCATGCCCTGACCGGTGGCTGCCAGCATGACAGGCTCATAGCTCGACATGTCGCCCGAATGAGGCATGCCTACCATGATGACCTTGCCGCCAGCCGCTAGGTATCGCGGGGCAACGTCATAGGCCGGAATGGCACCTACAGTGACGATGACAGCGTCTGCGCCGCGCCCCATTGCTTTCATGGCGGCCCGCCAAGGCTTGCTTTCTGTTGCCAGAACACCGTCAGTCGCGCCAAATTCGCGCGCAATTTCCAGTTTTTCGGGACTCATATCAACGGCAACGATTCGCCGCGCACCGGCGATCCGTGCCCCTTGAATGGCGTTGAGGCCAACACCGCCAGCACCAATAACAACCACGTCCTGTCCCGCCCGCAGACCGGCAGCATTCACCACTGCGCCAACGCCGGTGATGACGCCACAGGCGATCAGCGAGGCCGCGTCCTTGGGAATATCGGCGCTGATTTTAACCACCTGGGCCTGCTCTACGACCACCTTTTCGGCGAACGCACCCGAGGCCATAGCTTGATGCAGCTTGCCGCCGTCGGCTGTTTTCAGCGGTCCCTTGTCGCCATCGTAAGGTGTTTCGCAAACGGTCGGTTTGCCGCCTGCGCATGATGGGCAGGTGCCACAGGCACGGATCAATGTAACAACTACGCTGTCACCGACATCAAGGCCACGCACGTTATCGCCGGTAGCAGAGATACGACCTGCAGCTTCATGCCCGTACACAGCCGGGAGCGATCCGCCCCATGCGCCACCGGCAAAAGAAATGTCGGAATGACAGATCGCAACAGCATCAAGTGTCACTTCAACTTCGCTGCCTTCCGGCGCGCGCAGCTGGACGTCTTCGACGACCAAGGGCTCTCCGAAAGCGTGGGCGACGGCGGCTTTTATCTTCTGCATGTGGTGTCCTTCAGGAATCGCGTGTTTGCGGCAGGCTGGACGCAATAACGCTGCCTTGCAAGTCAAGATGCATCATAGACGCCGTCAGGTGACGCGGCGTCTGGCAAGGGGTCTTTTGCTGACAAAGACCACCAGTGCCACGACCATAAGCGCAGCGGCGATCGCGAAGGGTGCACCGGGGAAATAGACGGGTGCTGTAGGGCTTGTGAATTGCGCAAAGCTGGCGGTCATCACTAGCGGAGAGAGGATCATCGCCAGTGACGACGCTGAAGTGAGTGCACCTTGCAGCTCTCCTTGTGCATTGTCGGCGACCCTTTGCGACATGATTCCCTGCAGGGCTGGCGGTATCACCCCTGCGAGAGCTGCAAGCGGTGTCAGGATCAGGGTGATGGTACCGGACGTGATAAACGCGATGCTTACGTAGGTGCTGATCGCAAAGAGAAGGCCTGCAAATACTGTGCCGCGTTCTCCGAAACGGTTGATCGCCAGCCGGATAATCCCCGCCTGCACCAGCGCCATCGTGGCACCAAACAATGCCAGCGACATGCCAATGACCGACGGGCTCCAGTCAAACCGTTCTTGTCCGAAGTAGGCCCAGACGGATGGGTAGACGGAGAAGGCCACAAAATAAAGGAAGTAGATGGTCAGGAGGCGGCGCACTCCGGGCAATGCGCCAAGATGTCTGACCGCCCCAAAAGGGTTCGCGCGCCGCCAGTCGAACGGACGGGCAGAGGCGGGATCTAGCGTTTCTTTCAACACCATCCATCCTAACGCGACATTGGCAAACGCCAGACAGGCAGCTGCCCAGAAAGGTGCGCGGGTGCCGTATTCTGCAAGAAAGCCCCCCATGATGGGACCCAATACGAACCCCATCCCGAAGGAGGCTCCGACCAGTCCGAAATTCTTTGTCCGCTCCGCGGGGGTGGAGATATCGGCCATGTAGGCTGATGCTGTGGCCTGCGTTGCCGCCGTAATGCCGCCAACAATGCGCCCTGCGAGCAGCAACCAGATGCTACCAGCCAGCGCCATCACGATGTAATCGGCACCCATCACTACAAGTGAGGTCAGCAGTACGGGTCGGCGGCCAAAGCGGTCCGACAGACCGCCCAGCACAGGGCCGAAGAGGAACTGCATCACCGCAAAGCTTGTGGCCAGCACGCCGCCCCAAAGTGCTGCATCGCTCAACCCGCCGCCATTCACTTCGCGGATAAGGTCGGGCATGACCGGGACCATCAGACCGATGCCCATGGCGTCGATCATCACGGTCAGCATGATGAACAAGACGGCAGGGCGCATCGTGGTCAGAGCGCCTCGGCAGCATCGGCAAAGGCCAGTGCAAGAGCAGGGGCCTGCCCCATACCGGATGCGGGATCAAAGGTATCTTCCGGTAATGCGGGATAATCCGACATGGCCAAGGATTTCAGCGGCGTCTGCTTCGCCCGCGCCTCAAGGCATAGCGCTTTGGACGTCGCTTGCGCATCTGGCCGTGGCATCAGATCAGCAAGGGCAAAGCTGAGCCGTTCAGCATGGATCAAGCCAAGGTTGCTTTCGAGCGCGGCATGCATCTGCACAGGTTGCGGTGTGATCCCGCCCGCCAGTGCACGTGCATGCTGAAGACTTGCCGCCAGCGCCAGCGTCATCTGCGGCACTGCCATCCATTCTGCAAACCACGCGGCACCGTCGCGTTGATGTTGATGCACCGCAGCAGTTTGTAGCGTGCTACGCAGTCCGGTGAACTGGTGTACAAGCGCAAGCATCGCAGAGGGACGCACCGGATTTTGTTTTTGCGGCATCGTTGAGGACGCGCCCGAGGCACCAAGCGTTATCTCGGCAGTCTCTGTGGCGGTCAAACCGATCAGGGTCTGCGCCATATGGCCCAGCGCCGCCATAACCTGTCCCTGCCAATCTGCAATGCGCAGAACGGGCGTGCGATCTGTATGCCATGACCGTTTGGGATCAATCAGCCCCAGTGCATCGGCCAGTGCAGCACGCGTTTCGGATGAACTGGGTCCCAGTGCCGAAGATGTGCCTGCAGCGCCCGAAAGCGATACCCAGAGTGTCGACGCTCTGAGCGGCTCAAGTGCGGCAAGGGCGTCGATCAGTGGCATCCCGAACTGCGCAAGAACCGCACCCCAAGACGTGGGTGTGGCCTGCTGCCCGTAGGTGCGCGCGACCATCGGCAGATGTGCATGTGCCCGTGCCTCATTGCCCAGCGCCGCGATGATGTCGCGCAGGTCTTTCTCTGCAAGCAACAGCGCCTGCCGCAGACGCAGCATCAAACCGGTGTCGATGATATCCTGCGATGTCGCACCCCAATGCACGAATTGCGCATGCTCCGGCGCTTTCATCTCGTCCCGAAAAGCGGCGACCAACCCCGGCACGCTGACACCGTTTTCACCGGTCGCGGCAGCAATTGCACCGGGGTCAACCTGTATCTCCATCGTTGCACGGTGGATTGCCGCAGCAGAGACTTCGGGGATGACCCCAAGGTTGCCTTGCACCTTCGCCAGCGCGCCTTCGACCAACAGCATTGCGCGGATGGCGGCGGTGTCGGAGAACAGGCGCCCTGCTTCGCCTGTCGGGAAAAGCTGCGCATAGAGAGGGCTGTCGAAAACAGAAGCGGCCATAAATGTCTGTTCCAGTCTGAAGGTAAATGTCGGTTGCCGAAACGCCTTCGATCACGTGAATAGGCAGTGTTCTAGCGCGTTGGAGGCAAGGCGTGGGGTTAGCGGTCTGTTGTCTCTTGGTCGGTCCAGACTTCTTTGGCAATCTTGATCGCATGGTTCGCCTTGGGCACGCCCGCATAAATAGCGACGTGTTGAAAGGCTTCCATGATATCGCTTTTGCTGGCACCGGTGCGCTGGGCCGCACGTACATGCATCGCAATCTCTGCAAAGTTTCCGGTGGCCGCCAGCAACGCCAACGTCAACATCGAGCGTTCGCGCCGACTGATAGCGTCAGATGCCCAGACGGTTCCCCAAGCGCTTTCGGTGATCAGGTCCTGAAATGGCCTGTCCTCGTGACCCATCGCGCGGTTGGCGCGGTCGACATGGGCATTGCCAAGCACCTCGCGGCGCACCTGCATGCCGCGTTCATAACGTTCAGACATGGCCAACCCCTTTCAGAAATTCTGTCAACACGCGGGCATATTCCTCGGGCTGCTCGACGCAGGGCAGGTGCCCCGCCTTGCGGATCAGGTGGAACTTTGAACCGGGGATCAGATCAACGGTTTCGCGCACCATATCAGGCGGGGTCGAGCCGTCTTCGGCACCTGCAATGCCTAACACGGGAAGGCGCAGGCCGCTGGTCGGTGCCATCAGATCAGTGCCGGAAATCGCAGCGGAGCATCCGGCGTATCCGGCATCTTCGCCCCGCACCAGCATATTGCGCCACAACTCAAGCTCGGGCGTGGCGCGGAAACCGGCAGAGAACCAGCGTTCCATTACGGCATCAGCCAGTTTTTCGATGCCGCCCTCTTGCACCGCCGCGATACGTACGTTCCACATTGCAGGCGTGCCGATTTTCGCAGCGGTGTTGGACAGGACCATCGCGCGGATCAGATCAAGCCGTTTCGCAGCAAGTCCCTGCGCGGTCATGCCGCCGATAGACAGCCCGACAAAAACGCAATCGCGTACGCCCAAGTGATCCATCAGCCGTTCGGCATCCGTAATGAGCGCACCCATGCTATAGGGCGCAGGCGGGCAGGAGGACAGACCGTGACCGCGTTTGTCATAGCGGATCAACCGTAGCCCTTTAGGCAGCATCGGCAGGATCGGATCCCACAGGCGCAGGTCGGTCCCAAGCGAATTGGAAAAGACAACGGGCGGACCATCGTCAGGCCCGTCCACACGGTAGTGCAGGCGCACATCTCCGGTATCCAACATCTTCATTTTTTCAGGTCTCCCGCATTTGGATGGTCGCCATGATCTGACCATGATCGGAGGCAAGCTTGTTATAGGGTGCCTCAGGATGGCTGCCGTCGGTCAGGTGATCGTTCAGCACCGAGAAATAGGTCATTTCACCGATACCACCGGACCAGCCTGTCGTGAAATGGCGGGACATAAGGATTTGGTCGATGCTCTCGTAATGCCCGCCAAACGCCGAAGTATAGACCATGTCGCGCAAAGATTTGCGCACAAACATCTTTTCTGCGGAATGCAGACGGACCGCTTCGATCTCTTCCGCAATCTTGGCGGCTTCCTCGTCCGAGTATCTGTCTCCGCGATGCTCTGCGTCGTGACGCAACATCCAAGCGTAGTTCTTGAAGGGCACCTCGCCCGTAATGATCTCCGAGCTGACCGCGTTTTCGTGATCGTTCAAATCGCCCAGTACAATGACCGGACGGCCTTGGCGCAATTCCGCGATCACGGCACCGCGCAAAACCCAAGCCTCTGCCATGCGGCGCATGGTGGCGCGTGCCGCGCCCAAGGCGCGACCGACAGGATCATAGTTCGTCAGGTCCGCTTCAGTCGCGAAGGCTGCACCCTCGGGTCGGATGTATTCGCCCAGCTTCGATTTGAGGTGGCAGTTAAAGACCGTCACAACCTGATCGCCCACCGGCACGCGTGCCTTGAGGATCGGGCGGCTGAGCTTGTGAATGCGAAAAAAACCGCCCTCATCGCCGCCGAAAGTAGCGAAGGGAATATCAAGTGGCGTGTCTAGAACCTGAATGACCTGCGGCGCTTCGGCAAATCCGAGCCGCGACAGGATGGCCACGCCCGGTCTGCGCTGTCCGGGATCGCCGTCATGCACATTGGGCGCAAAGGCCAGCGCAGCATCTGAATAGTCGTGATACGCGAGATGTTTGAAAATCGCCCGCTTGCGGTATTTCTTGTTCTTACCCGGAAGGGCGGCTTCATTGTTTTCATGCCCCAACTCATCGGCGCGCTCCAAGGTGTCGCGCAACGCGCTTTCTTCAAAAATCTCCTGAAACCCGACGATGTCGGCGTTCATGGCGACCAGCTGTTCAGCCAGCCAATCTTCTTTCCACGCATATTCCTCCGGGGTGTAGCTTTGGAATTTGTAGTATTCCTTGTCCGGCCCGATCAGGTTTTTGACGTTGAAACTGGCGATAGTGAACTGGGTCATGCGAGCATATCCAAAGCGCGGGAAAAGAGGGGAGCGTCGACATTGCCGCCCGACACCGTGACGATCACATCATCGCCTTCAATCTGGTCGCCGCAGAAAAGGGCAGCGGCCAGCGCTGCGGCCCCACCCGGTTCCGCCACGATCTTGAGCCGGTTGAATGCATGGGCCATGGCTGTAAGCGCCTGATCTTCGGTGATGACAAGTCCGGGACCGACAAGACGGTGCATGATGGGAAAAGTTATCTCGCCCGGTTGTGGGCTGATAATGGCGTCACAGATATTGCCCGAGGTACGAACATTCCGTTCGATCTTGCCTGAGGCGAGGGACCGCGCGACATCATCAAAGCCCTCAGGCTCTGCCGGACGTACGCGCAGGTCCGGCGCATCCGCCTCAAGCGCCAGCGCGATGCCGGAAGTCAAACCGCCGCCGCCGCAACAGACGATGACCTCGGCCTGTGTGATCTCCAGCTCTGCCGCCTGCTGCGCAATTTCAAGACCGCATGTGCCTTGGCCAGCGATCACTTCAGGCTCATCGAATGGCTTGATCATCGTCAGCCCGCGTTCTGTACTAAGGCGCGCGCCGATCTCTTCGCGGCTTTCGCTGTCGCGGTCGTAAAGCACCACCTCGGCACCATAGGCGCGGGTGTTGGCGATCTTGAGCGTGGGACTGTCCGAGGGCATCACGATAATGGCGGGCACCGCGTGCATTTTGGCAGCCAACGCCACGCCTTGCGCATGGTTCCCGCTGGAGAACGCAATCACACCGCGTTTGCGGATGTCATCCGGCATAGCCGAAAGGGCAGACCAGGCACCACGGAACTTAAAGCTGCCGGTATGCTGCAAACACTCCGGCTTGACCCAGACTCGGCGGCCCGCGACCTCGTCCAGAAAGGGAGAGTTCAACAGCGGAGTACGCAGCACGTGGCCCTCAAGACGCCGGGCAGCGGCGCGGATCATGTCGATGTTCATTGCATCTGTCCTATCCATTTGTGTAGTGCATCCACCGCTTGGGGTTCATCAAGAAACGGCACATGCCCACGGCCCGGAACCTCTCCAAGGATCATATCTGGACGCCGCTTTTGCATCTCTTCTACGGTTTGTGCGCTTAACAGGTTCGAATTTGCGCCCCAGACAAGCGCAAGCGGCAGCCCTGCCATCGCGTCAAAGAATGGCCATAGGTCGGGTGATGGTTGATCCATCGCGGCAAGCACTGCATCGCGCAGGTGCGGGTCATAGGTGATCTTGAGCCCGCTATCGGTTTGGACATAGTGCTTGCGGGCTTCTTCCAGCCAGCGGCTTTCTGGAACCCCTTCGAAATGGGTAAATATATGCGGGAAGGCGGCGGCCGCCTCTTCATGTGTCTTGGCCGCCGGATTGCGCCCGATATAGACGCGGATGGCGTCGATCCCTTCGGGTTCAATCACGGGTCCGACATCATTCATCGCGATGCCCAGCAGGCGGTCCTTAGCACCGGCGGCCAATCCCATTGCATTCAGCCCGCCACGCGACGTGCCAAGGATGGCAACCTTGTCTAGCGACAGATGGGCGAGCAGCTCCAGCACATCGCGACATTCAACCGGCAATGCGTAGTTTTGCCAGTCGCTGTCGAAATCCGACTGCCCGCGCCCGCGATAGTCGAGTTTGATTAACCGGTTGCCCACCAAGTGCGGCGTCACATAATCAAAATCTGCGGTGGTACGCGTAAGCCCTGCAAGACACAGAATTGGCAGGCCGTCACCTTCGTCGGTGTAATAAAGGTTCAGCCCGTCCGATGTTGTGAAGTTCGCCATTAGATGCCCGCCAGTTTCGGAATGCCCGTCAGGTCAGAGAGCACATTAAGAGGTGTCCAGGGAAGGCGGTCCATCGGTTCGCCCACGCGGTTGACCCATGCTGTCGTAAAACCATAGCCGGTTGCCGCGGCCACATCCCATCCGTTGGAAGAAACAAAAAGTACTTCATCTTTGGCGCAACCAAAGTGCGCACCGACCAGATCGTAAACCCGTGCGTCCGGCTTGAAGACCCCCACGCTTTGAACCGAAAGCGAGATGTCGAGCACATCGCGGATACCTGCGGAACTCACCGCACCGTCCAGCATTTCGGGCGATCCGTTTGACAGGATTGCGGTGTCCAGCCCTGCGTCTTTGAGGGTCGCCAGCATTTGCGGCACCTCGGCGTAGGCTTGCAGCTCCCAGTACAAGGCAAGCAAACGCGCGCGCAGGGCGTTGTCGCCATCATGGCCGGTTTTCTCAAGCGCCCAATCCAGACCGTTCTGGGTCACGTCCCAGAAATCGGTATGCGCCCCTGTGACAGCACGCAGCCACGAATAGGACAGCTGCTTTTGCCGCCAGTGCTCGGCGAGCACAGTCCAGTCATCTTTGATCGCGCTGAAGTCCGGCTCGGATGCCGCCTGACGGGCAGCGGATCCTACATCGAACAGGGTGCCATAAGCGTCAAAAACGCAAGTGGTGATGGGCATGACGTTCTCCAGTTATCTTTTCCCAGACTGTCATGTGGCGGGGCAGTGGAAAAGGGCTGAAATTGTACCAAGGTCCTTGGGGTTTACATCGCGGTGCTGCTTTGAAAAGGTGCGCCCAAACCGGAGCACCTGCGCAGATACGCGGCCTCCCCCTTACAATTCCCAATTTTACTGGAGACGACGATGGCTGAAGTTAAGTCAGGCGATACTGTTGCAATTCACTACACCGGCACTTTGCTGGACGGCACCACCTTTGACAGTTCCGAAGGGCGCGACCCGCTGGAGTTCGAAGTAGGGTCCGGTCATATCATTCCCGGTCTGGATACGGCCCTGCCCGGTATGGCGCTGGGTGACAAAAAGACGGTCAAGATTGCCTGTGCTGATGCTTACGGCCCGCTGAATCCAGAGATGCGTCAGGCAGTGCCACGCGAAGGTATCCCCGCTGATATTCCACTGGAAGTCGGAACGACGTTGCAGATGCAGACACCGGACGGGCAGGCGCTGCCGGTCATGGTAGTAGAGCTGGATGACGCGACAGTAACGCTGGATGCAAACCACCCGTTGGCAGGCAAGGACCTTCAGTTCGATATCGAGCTGGTCAAGATCGCCTGATCGAAACCCATCTGCCTGCGGGGTGATAAACCCCGCAGGCAGGCATCAATTGCCAACGTTCATGCCTTCCATGGACTTGCCAAGCTGCTCTGCCAGATCCTTGGTATCGGCCATTTTGGCCCCACGTGAAAAGCCGCTGCCTGATCCTGCGGGATTGGCCAGCGGGTTGGTAAAGCCCAGCCCGTTGTCCTGTCCGAAACTGTGGCGGTTCACCTTCACCTTGTTTTTCGATCCGGTCGCCTGGGCAATTTGCGGCTGTGCCTCGTCAATACGGGCCTGCCGCTGCGCCTGATCCTGTGCGCGTTGCATCATCTTTGCCATGAAAGCTGGCGTGTCAAAGGGTTGGCCGCTCCCTGTGTCCGATGCTGCACCACCGGCCACTGCCAGTACTCCGTCCATGCCCGCAGTCATGAGTGCCAGACGCAAGTTCGGCTCGCTGCGCAGGGTGGCACCGATGGTTAAAACCAGCATGAGGCTGACAACCTTGGCCCAGAAGCGTGCCCGCTTGGCGCGATCGCGGCGGGCTTCGTAAACTTCGTCTGAATAAATATCTGAGAATGTCATGGGGTCACCCTAAATGTCATAAGATGATCGTGGTTGCGAACTGGGGCGAAACCATGTCGTGCTTGCGGAAATTAGACGGTAAATGCCATGACAGTCGGTGTTCATGGTCGCAGCCGCCGCACAATCGCTCTATGCAGGGCGTATGAGCAATCCTGATCCCTTTGAAATATTCATCGTTTGTGCGCCAGGGCTTGAACCTGCGCTGCTGGCGGAAGTCGTCGAGACCGGTTTCGAAGGGGCGGAGGCGGTGCCCGGTGGCTTGACCGTCATGGGGTACTGGCCGGACGTCTGGCGGGCCAATCTGGAGCTGCGCTGCGCGGTGCGGGTGCTGGCGCGTGTGGGGTCATTTATGGCCTTCCATCTGGCGCAACTGGATAAACGTTCACGCAAGTTTGCGTGGGGCGACATCTTGAAAGCGGATGTGCCTGTGAAAGTTCAGGTGACCTGTAAAGCGTCGAAGATATACCACGCCAAAGCGGCGAGCCAGCGCATCGAAAAGGCGTTGACCGAGAGCCACGGCATAACTCTGTCAGATGATGCTGCGCTGGTGGTGAAGGTGCGTATCCATGACAATCAGGTAACGATCAGTCTCGATACGACAGGCGAGGCACTTCACATACGTGGTCATAAAGAAGCCGTTGGCAAAGCGCCCATGCGCGAGAACATGGCAGCGGCGTTTCTGCGGCAGTGCGGATACGATGGGCACGAACCTGTCGTCGATCCGATGTGTGGTTCGGGCACTTTTTTGATCGAGGCCGCAGAAATTGCTCTGGGTCTACAGGCCGGACGAAGCAGAGGGTTCGCCTTTCAGGATCTCGCATCTTTTGATGAAGATGCCTTTGCACAGTTGCGACGGGACGCGCCGGACCAAACGCCAGACGTACGGTTCTTCGGGTCGGATAGAGACGCGGGTGCAGTGCGAAACGCAGGGTTGAATGCACAGAGGGCAGGGGTGGCGGATTGGGCCCAATTTAGCTGCCATGGCGCTGCCGAAGTCCGCCCGCCTGAAGGCTCCACAGGTCTGGTCATCGTCAATCCGCCTTACGGGGGGCGGATCGGCAATAAGAAGCTGCTTTATGCGCTTTACGGCACCTTCGGCAAAACCATGCTGGAGCATTTCAAAGGCTGGCGCGTTGGCCTGATTACGTCAGAACCTGCGCTGGCCAAGGCAACGGGTCTGCCATGGCAGCCACAAGGGGCACCGATCGCCCATGGCGGGATGAAAGTGTGGCTTTGGCAGACACCGCCGCTGCGGTGAATTCAACTATGTACCGTTCCACCCCTGAGGGCGGAAAGGTATCTTTTACAAAGCTTAAAGGTATTCCTGCTGCGGCATGCCGAGCACGTGAAATCCGCCATCTACGCGAATAATCTCACCGGTGGTGCAAGCACCGGCGTTTGATGCCAAATAGACTGCCGTACCACCCACAGCTTCCAATGTCGCATTGCTGCGCATCGGTGCATTCTGGTCGGTGTGTTTGTAGGTTTTTCGCGCACCACCAATGGCCGCACCGGCCAGTGTTTTCATCGGACCAGGGGAAATGGCGTTCACGCGGATGCCTTCGGGGCCCAGATCATTTGCCAGATAGCGCGTGGCACTTTCCAGCGCTGCCTTGGCCACACCCATCACATTGTAGTTCGGTACAACGCGGTTGCTGCCCTGATAGGTCAGCGTCATCAAGGTGCCGCCGTTTTCAACCATCATCGGATGGGCGCGGCGTGCAACTTCGATAAAGCTGTAGGCAGAGATATCCATCGAATGTTTGAAGTTCGCGCGGCTGGTATTCAGGAAGCGCCCCGTCAGCTCGGATTTGTCCGAAAACGCGATGGCGTGGACGACAAAATCAATTGTCGGCCAGCGGGCACCTAACTGTTCGAACGCGGCATCGAGTGACGCGTCATCCGTCACGTCGACATCGACCATGAAATCCGACCCGACACTTTCAGCCAGCGGTCTCAGCCGCGAGCCGAAAGCCTCGCCCTGATAGGTGAACGCAAGCTCCGCACCGGCTTCGGCCATCGCTTTTGCGATGCCCCAAGCGATGGAGCGTTCGTTGGCGACCCCCATAATCAGGCCGCGTTTTCCTTTGAGCAGGTCAGACATGTTGTGATCCTATCCGTTATATTTCGACAGGATCATTGATCCGTTGGTGCCGCCAAAGCCGAATGAATTGGTCATCACGGAATCGAGGCCCGCATTCTCGACCAGCGTCGTGGCGATTTCGGAGGATTCCAGCGCGGGATCGAGCGTTTCGACGTTGATTGACGGTGTGATGAAATCATCCTTGAGCATCAACAAACAGAAGATCGCTTCCATCGCACCAGCAGCGCCTTGGCCATGGCCAGTCATAGACTTGGTGGAGCTGACAGGTGGTGTGCTGCCTTGACCAAACACACGGCGGACTGCTTCGATCTCGCCCACATCACCTACAGGGGTCGAGGTGCCGTGCGCGTTGATATAGCTGACCTTGCGGCCTTCGGGCAGGGTTTCCAGTGCCAGTTGCATGGCACGTGTGCCACCTTCGCCTGACGGCGCGACCATGTCGTGCCCGTCGGATGTGGCCGCAAATCCGGTCACTTCGGCATAGATCGTCGCACCACGTGCCAGCGCATGATCGAGATCTTCCAGCACAACCATGCCGCCACCACCGGTGATCACAAAGCCGTCGCGGTTGGCGTCGAAAGCGCGGGAGGCTTTCTCGGGCGTATCGTTATACTTGCTGCTCATCGCGCCCATAGCGTCGAACAGACAAGACAGCGTCCAGTCCAGTTCTTCACCGCCACCTGCAAACATCACATCCTGTTTGCCCAGCATGATTTGTTCCGCAGCGGACCCGATGCAATGCAGCGAGGTCGAGCAGGCCGAGGTGATCGAGTAGTTGATCCCTTTGATCTTGAACGCGGTCGAAAGGTTGGCGCTGATGGTCGAGGACATGCATTTCGGTACTGCAAAAGGCCCGATGCGTTTGGTCGCACCGGTCTTGTCAACGATATCATGCGCTGTCTTCATCGCAGAAGTTGAGGGCCCGCCGGAACCTGCAATCAAGCCGGTGCGCGGATTGCTGACCGTCTCCTCGTCCAGACCTGCATCGGCAATTGCCTGCTGCATGGCGATGTAGGCATAGGCCGCGCCCGGTCCCATAAAGCGCAGGGTGCGTTTGTCGATATGCTCGGACGGATCAATCTTGAGCGTGCCTGCGATCTGTGACCGAAAGCCATGCTCGGTCATCTCGCTGCTTGCTTCGATGCCAGATTTTCCGGTCTTGAGCGATGCGGTGACTTCTTCGGCATTGTTCCCGATGGATGAGACAATGCCCAATCCCGTGACGACTACTCGCTTCATTTGCAGGCCTCTGATGTGACGCGGCGCATGGGCTGCACTCCTTTGATATATGATCCCCTATCTAGGCCAGCAGGCCGCAGCGGTGCAAGCGGTTAGGCAGATGGGGTCAGTCGGGACGCAGGTCATTGGTGTCATAGCGGATCAACGAAGTGTCGAGCGCGCGGTCGCGGGTTCCCACCAGCACTACGCCACTCCCGCTCAGTGGCATCGACCTGCGTTGCAGTTTGAACTCCTGACCGTCGGCGGTAATCACAGTGCTGCCAGAGGAGCTGTGATCGGTGTATTCAAGTTGTGCGGCCCGCAGCTCGAAACTGCCGTGTTTGCGTGACACCCAAGGAAGTTCAAGAACGGCTTCGCATTCATCGGACCGCCCCACCATCAGGCTTTCGCCATCATAAAGCGTCCATTCCGCCTCGCCGTACGTGAGGGCCGCAGATTCGGTGCACGGGCCGGGAATGCTGTCCTGCGCTGCCAGAAAAACGGTTTGGGTGGTCATATCGCTGACCGCAAAGGAATGTACCCGCGTGGCCTCGCGCTTGCCTTTCAGCGTAATGCCCCCCATCGCCACGCAAAGGGCACTGTTGCGCTCGGACAGACGTTCGAAAACGGTATCGCTCAAAAGCACCTCTTTTGCTTTCGACAGGGTCGATAGCCTTGCCGCAGTGTTCACGGCATCGCCGTAAATGTCCGCGTCATGGCTGACTACTTCGCCATGGCAGACGCCCGCGTGTACGCCCAATCCGTTGCCCCAATCAGCCTCGATCATTTGCCGTGCGGCTTGAAACACCTGATCGGCATCGTCAAAAAAACTCAGCGTATCGTCGCCCTGCGATTTTACACAGTGGCCGCCGTTGTCTTCGATAATTGTGCGCATGCCGTTCAGAACAACAGAGATCAGAGCCAAAGCATCACTGTCGGACATTTGATCGTAAAGTGTGGTGCTGCCGGTAATGTCGGCAATCAGGACATGGGCCGTGGCCATGAAATGTGTTCTCCGCAATAGGAAGGAAAATGGCGGTCGTGCAATTATGGTGCGACCTTAGTTTTGCATGCGCTCTGTTGCAACAATTGTGGGTGAACAAAACGAAGATACAGCCTCTGGTCCCGCCTCCCGATGCGCGGCCGGGTGCCGCACCTTACCCATGGGGCGGAACTTTGGCGGATGCGGGGTGTTGGTACGCCAACAGAGCAAAGGAAGTATCCAATGTCAAAGATCGAAACAATGAACCCGGCCACAGAAGAGGCCATCAACAGCTACCCCAAGATGTCGCAGGAACAGGCGTCTGATGCGGTCGAAGCTTGCCATGCAGCGTTTCTGGAATGGCGCAAGAAATCACACGAAGAACGGGCGCCGTACCTCAGAGCGATTGCCGACAAGCTGCGCGAGAACAAGGACGAGCTGGCCGAACTGATGACCCGTGAGATGGGCAAGCTGCTGAAAGACGGTAAAACCGAGGTTGAGCTGTGCGCCCAGATTTTCGAATACAGCGCGGATCACGGCGCCGATATGTTGGGCGATGAAGAACGCGTGCACGGTGATGGCAAACGTGGTGTGGTCACATACCAGCCCATCGGCGTGATTTATTCCATTCAGCCGTGGAACTTCCCCCTGTACCAGCCGGTACGGGTGCTGGCCGCAAACCTGATCGCTGGTAACGGTTGTATCCTCAAACACGCCTCTATCTGTACCGGTTCCGGTCTTCGTTTGCGCGAACTGTGCATTGAGGCGGGCCTGCCGGAAGACCTGTTTCGGGTTGTTCTGATTGGCCACGACGTGAGTGACAAACTGATCGAACACAAGCTTGTGCGTGGCGTCACCATGACAGGCAGTGATGGCGCTGGCCGTCACATCGGCGCGACAGCTGCAAAGGCATTGAAGAAAACCGTGCTGGAGTTGGGTTCAAACGACGCTTACCTTGTTCTCGAAGACGCCGACATCGAAACCGCTGTGAAGTTTTCGGTCATTGGACGGCTGTATAACAACGGCGAAACCTGTGTGTCCGCAAAACGCTTCGTTGTGGCTGACAAGGTCTATGATGCCTTCGTAGAGGCGTTCGTCGCGAAGATGAGCGAAATCAAGATGGGCGATCCGATGGAGGAAGGCACGAAGTTGGGGCCACTGTCGAGCATAGAGCAGTTCGAGACTGTTCGCGATCAAGTCAAGGAAAGTGTCGCAAACGGTGCGAAGGTGCTATGCGGCGGCGAAGTGCCGGACCGGACGGGTGCCTATTACCCCGCGACCGTGCTGGGCGACGTGAAACCCGGTATGCCAGCATATGACGATGAAATTTTCGGGCCGGTCGCTTCTGTGATCCGCGCAAAGGACGACGAAGACGCGATGCGAATTGCGAACGACAGCCGATATGGCCTGGGCGGCGGCATCTTCTGTAAGGATGAAGAGCACGCGTTGAAGCTGGCGCGCGAGCATTTCGACACCGGCATGGTGCGTATCAATTCGTTTGGTGCCGCAGACCCCAATATGCCCTTCGGCGGCGTAAAAGATTCCGGTTACGGCCGCGAACATGGCGGCTTTGGCATGAAAGAGTTCGTGAACGCCAAGGCGGTCTACCTGCCGTCCTAAGCCACCCTTTACTTGAAAAATCCATGGGGTGCAGCGCTTTTGCGCCGCCCCTATCCTAGAAGGAGAGAATACAATGACGATGAACGTACTTGTCGCCGGTTCAACCGGCAAAACCGGAACCCAGCTTGTAAAAGAAATCAAACAGATGGGTCACAACCCTGTCGCATTGGTGCGCGAGAGTTCTGACACCAGTGGTCTTCCCGACGGTGTCGAACAGCGCCTTGGCGATCTGACGGACCTGAATGATGACGTTTGTGCCGATACCGATGTGGTCGTATTCGCGGCAGGTTCGGGCAGCGGCACCGGACAGGAAATGACGGACAAGGTTGATCGCGACGGTGCCAAGAACCTGATTGATCTGGCCGAAAAGTCGGGCGTGTCTCGTTTTGTGATGCTCAGCTCGATCGGTGCAGACAACCCCAGCCAAGGGGGCGAAATGGCGCATTATCTAGAAGCGAAACACGCCGCAGATGAGCACCTCAAAGCGTCAAGCCTGAACTTCTCCATCTTGCGCCCCGTGGCGCTGACCGATGACGGGCGTAGCGACAACATTACGCTGGGTGCAGAGGTTGATAAATCCGCCGAGGCGAGCCGCGCAGATGTTGCGCATGTTCTGGCCGAAGCTGCCGTAAACGGCACATATGACGGCGAGGCGCTGGATATGCAGTCGGCCTAGATCGCTTTGGATTACAGTCTTAATGCCCTGTCCCGACCGCGCTTTGCGCTGCAGCGGGGCAGGGCATCTTTATGTCAGCTCTCTGAAAGAGCGACCTTCATGTCTTTGACCTGATAAATCACTTCGCCGTCGGCTTCGACGATGCCGTCGGCCACACCCATGGTCAGGCGGCGGGTCTGGATCGCCTTGGTGAAGTCAATCTTGTACGTCAGCATCTTGCGGTCAGGGCGGACCATGCCGGTCAGTTTGACCTCGCCGACACCCAGCGCGTAGCCGCGCCCCTGCCAGCCGCGCCAGCCAAGGTTAAATCCGGTCAATTGCCACAAGCCGTCAAGGCCGAGACAGCCCGGCATGATCGGGTTGCCGGGAAAATGGCAGTCAAAGAACCACAAATCCGGCGTGATATCGAATTCGGCAGTGATATGACCCTTGCCATGTGCACCGCCATCGCCGGACACGTCCGTGATCCGGTCCATCATCAACATCGGTGGCGCGGGCAGCTGCGCATTACCGGGGCCGAACAAATCGCCGGCGGCGCATTTCAACAGTGCTTCTTTGTCAAAGCTGGTTGGATAATCTGCCATGATGCGGCACTCCTGCTTGGTCATTCCAATTCAACGGGGTCTAGCCTGCGCTGGTTCACATCGCAAGCCGCCAGCCTTTTTCAAAGCCCTTCTGCTGCGGCAAAGATGCACTGTAATGCGCATTTCCCGATTTAGAATTGAAAACCGTTCGCAAAGACCCTTATATTAAACCTATACGGAAACGGAGCGATCCATGACGCAGACCCAGATTGATAACGGTACCCGCTGGCTGGAACAGGCTGGCGTGCGGCCTACACGTCAACGGGTAACACTTGCGCGCCTTTTGGTGGGCGATGGCCAGCACCGCCACGTGACTGCCGAAAGCCTGTTTGATGCGGCCAAGGGGCAGGGGGACGCGGTATCGCTTGCCACCGTTTACAATACGCTGCGTGCATTTTGTGAGGCTGGTCTTCTTCAAGAAGTTACCGTTGATGGATCAAAAAGCTATTTTGATACCAACACGCACGACCACCCGCATTTCTTTTGGGAAGACGACGGAAAGCTGACCGATGCGCCAGCAGACCAGCTTGTGATTTCCGGACTTCCGGATGCACCCCAAGGGGCCGAGATCGCCAGTGTAGATGTTGTAATCCGTCTGCGTCGCAAAGAGAGCGCAGGGTAACGCCTGCTTTCCATGGCTTACCCTTTGGTTACCAGCTCACAAATTGAATGCTATCAGCGCGACGGAGTGGTGCTGATCAAGGGGCTGTTTGCCGATCAGGTTGAAGCGCTGCGCAAAGGCGTCCAGCGGAACATGGATCAACCTGGGCCATATGCATCCAACAACGACAAACCGGGCGAGACCGGATTGTTCTTTGACGATTATTGCAATTGGCAGCGCATACCGGAATTTGAAACGGCAATTCGCAATTCAGCCGCGGCAGAAGTCGGGGCGGCTTTGATGCAAAGCGAGACCGCTCAGCTATTCCACGATCATGTGCTGGTGAAAGAGCCGGGTACATCGATGGCGACGCCGTGGCATCAGGACGGGCCCTATTATTTTGTTGAAGGGCGACAGACCGTCAGCTTCTGGTCGCCTTTGGACCCCGTCACTGACGCCACCCTGCGCTGTGTCGCAGGATCCCATCTTTGGGAAAAACCTGTGCTGCCGACGCGCTGGGCGAAAGGGGATGCATTCTTTGATCCCGCCCCGTACCAGCCCGTGCCCGACCCTGACGCGGAGGGCATGGATATCCGTGAATGGCAGATGGAGCCTGGCGATGCTGTGGCGTTCCACTATGGCATTCTACATGGTGCGCGTGGAAACACGGCCTCCGACAGACGGCGTGCGTTTTCGCTCAGACTTGTGGGTGATGATGCGCGTTACGTGGCGCGTCCGGGGCCGACATCACCCCCTTTTCCCGGACATGATATGGTGCCGGGCCAAAAGCTGCGCGAAGACTGGTTCCCGGTTCTCTGGTCAAGCTGACAGGTACGTCGGCACATCTTCATCCTTGCTTTGAAGGCCGCGTTGAGCCACCATCAAACCAGAGTCAATTTTCGGCTCCGGGCGCTGCCCTACAAAATGCATTTTTTATGGAGATTTATGATGTCCAAGGAATCCGACAAATTTGTTAAAGAGTATAAAGCCGACAAGAAAAAGCGAACCGACCTCATGTTTGCGGCGGGCGACAAACTTCACAAGGCAATGCTGGCACATCTGGAAAAAACCTGGAGCGCGGAAGACGTGTTGCAGGAGGCTGTCCAAAAGGTCCGTGCTTCTGGCGTGACATCCAAGAAATCGAAAGATTTCGTAAGCCACGCGGATGTCGTCAAACCTTTGAAAGCATGGGAAGCCATGCTGAAGGATCACCACAAGAACCTAGAAGCGTTCACGAAGTTCAGCAATGAGGTGAAAACCTATAATACCATGCTGATCAAGCGTACCGACCTTGTGGAAAAGGACCTCAAGAAGAACAGTGGCATGGGCGACATGGAGGTGATGGCCCTGATCAAAGAGATCAAGGGAAAGGTCTTGCCCGACCTCAAGAAATCGCAGGACCTGTTGGGATCGCTGAAAAGCTTTGTCGTGCTTTATGGCACGAACTATCAACGCACGATCGATGCTGTGGTCAAAGACGCGATTGCCGCGGTGACGCCGAAAGAATTTCCCGCCTCACTGGCAGAGGACGGACGCCGCAAGACTGAAAAGACAATCAAGAGCACGCCGAAAGCCATTGATAAATTGTGCAAAGGAGTGCGCAAAGCGATGGAGGACGGCAAGTTCGACGTGGCCGAGGCAAGTCTGGTCAAAGCGGAAAAGGAACTGGATGCGCTGACGTCTTTGGCCAAGGATGCGAAGACGACCAAAACCAAGATGAAAAAGGAACTGAAAGAAAGTCAGGATTCCAAGATCATCACCAAGCTGATTACAGATATCACCAAGGCGACTGACAAATACACAGCACAGTTGGACGAGCTTGAAGCGGAGTTGGAAACGAAGCGGGAAGAAGCAGCGGAGTGACGCCAGCCGTTTCTAACAGATACTGGTATGCGAATTCTGGCGTCTGAAGACGGACGCTAGAACCACTGCCCCGGTTCCATCAGGCCCAAATCCAACAGCTGCCGAGAGTGCCATTCAAAGGGTGCAGAGTTGTGCCACTTGAATGTTTGGATCTCGTATTTGCTGCCCGGATTGCTTTTCAGTGCTTTCGCTGTGCGAAATGAACAGACGGCAGCGGTGATGTTGTGGTGCCACGGGCAGGCGTAGGTGTTGTATTCCTCATCTGAAAACGTGTGGTCCCACCGGATGCGCAGGTCTTTTCTGGCACGGAAAAGGGATATCCGGTCAATCTTGCGCCGTACGGCAGGTACGTGTTCCTCATAGCGCCAGCGCAAGCCGCCAAAGAAATCAAGCTGCCGTTCTTTCGGGTGGTTGTGGTTTTCAACATCGTGCCGCGCCAATGCATAATAGCCCGAGCGGTCCATATGGGCTTGGTCCAATGACACCGCATCTGGAAACTTGTTGAGGTCCTCCGCGTAGAGATCGATCACATAGGTAAGCATTGCATCGCGGCGTTCTTCCGTATGGAAGGCCAGCATTTCGGTGACGCCACGAGTCTCGCAAAACGGATAGAAGAAATATTCGGCGTTATAACAAAAGAACACCCATTGCCCCGCCATCGGGTCCATCAGGGCGTTCAAAGCGTTTTCCATCGCGCCTTCTGCGGACATATTATAGTCCACACGAATAACCGTTTCCTGAACATCGCGGGGCAGGTCAAAGGCCGCCGGCATCAGCGCGATCACGGTTTTGAAACCCATCTGCTGGTGGTGACGCAAAGTTGTGGCCACTTCGACATCGTCTTCGACCATTACAATCGCATGCGGCCCTTTCGCGAGGGTTGCGGTTTCGGCCGTTATCATTTCAGTCAGGCTGGCGTACTGCATGGGACCCCAAATCGGATGTCTTTTGACCTAGAATCGGTTAATTCGCAGTGCATTGCAAGCGCAGGGTTGCCCTGTTAGACCGCGCACAATTCCTGCAAGCACCGGACCCTGCCATGACTACGCCCAAAAAGCTGTTTATCAAGACCTATGGCTGTCAGATGAATGTCTATGACAGTGAGCGCATGGCCGAGGCCATGGGTGGGCAGGGCTATGTCGAGACGAAGTCGGCGGACGATGCTGATATGATCCTGCTCAACACCTGCCACATCCGCGAAAAAGCGGCGGAGAAGGTTTATTCCGAACTGGGCCGACTGAAGCCGCTCAAGGCAAAGAATCCTGACCTGAAGATAGGCGTTGCGGGATGTGTGGCACAGGCGGAGGGCGAGGAAATCATGCGCCGCCAGCCTGCTGTCGATCTTGTTGTCGGCCCGCAAAGCTATCACCGGTTGCCAGCGATGGAAGAACGTTTGCGCATGGGCAAAACCGCGCTGGATACGGATTTCCCCGAAGAGGACAAGTTCGAGCATCTCAAATCGCGCCCCAAGGCCAAACGTGCTCCTGCTGCCTTTCTGACCGTTCAGGAAGGTTGTGACAAATTCTGTGCGTTCTGTGTCGTGCCTTATACCCGTGGTGCCGAAGTCAGTCGCCCGGCGGACCGCGTGCTGGAGGAAGCACGTGATCTGGTGGAGCGCGGCGTGCGCGAGGTGACGTTGCTGGGCCAGAACGTAAATGCATACCACGGACATGAAGGCGGTCTGTCTGGCCTGATCCGCGCATTGGCTAAGGTCGATGGGCTGGAGCGTATCCGCTACACCACCAGCCATCCCAACGATATGGAAGATGATCTGATTGCGGCACACGCAGACGTGCCGGAACTGATGCCCTATCTGCATCTTCCGGTGCAGTCGGGATCGGACCGCATTCTGAAACGGATGAACCGCAGCCACACGGCCGAGAGCTATCTGCGCCTGATCGAACGTATCCGCGAAGCACGTCCCGACATCATCATGTCAGGTGATTTTATCGTAGGCTTTCCGGAAGAGACGGACGCCGATTTTGAAGCAACGATGGAATTGGTCCGGCAGGTAAAGTACGGATATGCCTATTCCTTCAAGTATTCCACGCGCCCCGGAACCCCTGCCGCAGAGCGTCCGCTGGTTGATCCGGATGTTGCCGACGATCGTCTGCAACGGTTGCAGGCGCTGATCACGGACCACCAGCACGAGATCCAGCGATCAATGGTTGGCCGCGATGTATCCGTCCTGATTGAACGTGCAGGTCGTGAAGCGGGCCAGATGCTGGGGAAGTCCGAATATTTGCATTCTGTTCATGTGGAAAATTGTGACGCTGCAATTGGCGAAATTGCGCGCGTTAGAATCGTTGAGGCAAAAACGAACTCGCTGACAGCGCAACTTCTTTAAGCCATGCGCCGTCGAAGGGCATTTGGTGCGTGTTTGCCACAATTTCGCCGTATTTCCATGTGTTAGCGGCAGAATTAAACACCAAATGTAGATATCAGCGCTTCACACGGTCCAAATTTTTACCTAACGTATGACTATTGCGGGGATGCTACGCCTTTGGTTGTCGGCATGCCTTTCGTGGGGGAAAAAATGAAGGAAAATGCTGTGGTGAACACAATCTCCAAAGCGATCCGCGCCGTGGTGAGCCTGTCACTCGCGGCGGCGGTCGCGCTACCAGCGACATTTGCGGCTACCGGTGCTGATGCACAGACACGGTCGCAAGGCGGTCGCGACAAGGGTGTCTATACGCCAACTATCTGGGTTGATCCCGACGGGTGCGAGCACTGGGTTATGGATGATGGTGCCGAAGGCTACATGACGCCACACACCAACCGTCAGGGTATTCCGGTCTGCCGCCGGGGTAATGTTTGCGGTGTGATGAATTCGGACCAGTTCTTTGCTACAGACAGCTACCGCATCCACAAAGCGGGCAAGGCCCGTCTGGCGAATTTCTTCCGCACAACGGGTGCTGTGTCCTATATCATCACCGGCCACACCGACAGCCGTGCGTCTGACGCTTATAACATGCGCCTCAGCTTTAACCGCGCCAATGCAGTCGCTGCTGTTGCGGCGGCAAACGGTGCGCGTATCGCGGATGTTCGCGGATATGGCGAACGTATGCCGGCAGCGGCCAACAATTCAGCGCATGGGATGGCCAAAAACCGTCGCGTTGAAATCATCTGCATTCGCTAAGGGGACGTGACGTGATCAAATCCAAAATTCTTCTCGTGACGGCCTGTGCCTTTGGTCTGACCGCCTGTGGCGACTACGAAGGCGCGTTGCGCGGTTATTCATCCGATAAAACCCGCGATCGCGGGATCAACGGCCACCACCTGAGCACGCTTCAGGCGGGCATCTGGGTAGACCCGAACGGCTGTGACCACTGGATCATCGACGACGGTGTAGAAGGGTATCTTTCCGCACGTCTGGACAAATTCGGCAAGCCGGTCTGTTCTGGCGTGGCACCGCCAACCCACACCGTGGGTGACTTCAAAGGCGGCACATTTATCCCGGATCCGAACTGATCTTGGCGAAGCACACAGTATTCAAGGGCCGGCGTGTTTTGCACGTCGGCCCTTTTTTTGTCTACGGGGTGCATTTATGGCGCACGCGCCTTATCTGCATTGCATAGACCCGAACCTTAGGAGCCTGCCTTGCCACCAAGCGACGTGATCACACCGACACCAACCGATGAGCCGGTCGTGCTTGAATACCCTGATAACCGTTTGTTGATTGATCTTTGCGGCGCATATGATGCGCATCTGGCTGCCATTGAAAAGGCGCTGGAAGTGCAGATCATCCGGCGTGGTAATCACCTCAGTGTACTCGGAGAAAGCGACGCAACCGCGCAGGCGGCAAGCGTTTTGAATACGCTTTATGCGCGCCTTGAGGGTGGGCGCGCTGTTGAGCAGGCCGAGGTTGAAAGCCTTTTGCGGATGGGCGGCTCTGACGCAGGGACGGGCGTACGGCAAGGCGACCAGCTTGAGATGCCGGTAGGCGAGACCATTGAAATCCAGACCCGCAAAAAACGCGTTGAGCCGCGCACCGAGGCACAAAAAGCATATGTGAAGTCGCTGTTCGATAATGAACTGGCCTTTGGCATTGGCCCTGCGGGCACCGGTAAAACATATCTGGCCGTCGCAGTCGGTGTCAGCATGTTTATTGGGGGCCACGTGGACAAGATCATCCTAAGCCGTCCAGCTGTCGAGGCAGGTGAGAAGCTTGGATATTTGCCGGGTGACATGAAGGATAAGGTCGATCCTTATATGCAGCCGCTTTATGATGCGCTGAATGACTTTCTGCCCGGCAAGCAACTGGCCAAGTTGATCGAAGAAAAGCGGATCGAGATTGCGCCGCTTGCCTTTATGAGGGGCCGGACGTTGTCCAACGCGTTTGTGGTGCTGGACGAGGCGCAGAACGCCACGTCAATGCAGATGAAGATGTTTCTGACCCGTCTGGGTAACAATTCCCGTATGGTGATCACCGGCGACCGCACGCAGATCGACCTGCCGCGCGGCACGCAGTCCGGACTTGCGGATGCAGAGCGTTTGCTGAAGTCGATCCCCAAGATCAGCTTCAATTACTTCACATCAAAAGATGTGGTGCGTCATCCGCTGGTGGCTGCAATTATCGAGGCGTATGAAAACGAAGCAGCGGCATGAGCATGCATTTATCCATGCTCCTTCCCTTTCCCCCAGTGATTACGCACGTGCCTGACTGATGCCGCTTGAGATTGTGATCGAAGATTCGCGTTGGGATGACTTGGACCTGACCGCGTTGGCTGATGTTGCCCTGACTGAAACGCTGTCGCACCTCAGCGTGGAACACGCCTTGTGCGAGGTGTCCCTTCTGGCCTGTGATGATGCGCGGATTGCTGTGTTAAATGCCGACTTCAGGGGCAAACCTTCTGCCACAAATGTCTTGAGCTGGCCCGCGGAGGAGCGTGCTGCCTCTCAAGCAGGTGAGCGACCGGAGCCTGTTCAGCCGGGACCCGATGGGATGATCGAACTCGGTGACATCGCGATCAGTTATGATACTTGCGCGGCAGAAGCTGCGGCAGCAGGAAAGCCCCCTTCGGAGCATGTGACCCACTTGATATCCCATGCAACGCTGCATCTGTTGGGTTTTGACCACGAAAACGCGCAGGATGCCGCCTTGATGGAAGGCCTGGAAATTGAGATACTTGGCAAACTGGGTTTGGATAACCCATATAGGGAATCGTAGGCGGCAGGACCGCTGGCAATAATGACAGGACCCAATGGGCGACAACGACGGATCATCTGACGCGGCGCAAAGCGCGCAACCGGATGACAATACGACTTCAACAGATGATGCAAACGCCAAGTCTGGCGGATTCTTTTCTCGGGTGATCGAGGCGCTCAGTCCGTCTGATTCAGACGCGGGCGAAGAGATGACGCCGCCGCCGGTAGACCGGGTGTCTGCGCGGGGGATGATGAACCTGCGCCGGATGCGTGTCGACGATGTGGCAATCCCCAAGGCTGATATTACCGCAGTGCCGGTGACGGCCACGATGGATGAGCTTGTCGCTATTTTTAAGGAAAGTGGGCTGACACGTTTGCCTGTTTTCGAGGGCACACTTGATACTCCCGTTGGACTGGCGCACCTCAAAGATCTGGCTTTGCAGTACGGCTTTAACGGAAAGCCCGCGAATTTTGACCTCAAGGCGATGTTGCGCCCGTTGTTATTTGTGCCGCCCAGCATGGGTATCGGCGTCTTGTTGACCAAGATGCAGGCGGAGCGCCGTCATATGGCGCTGGTTATCGACGAATACGGTGGCGTTGACGGATTGGTGACCATTGAAGACCTGATAGAACAGGTGATCGGCGAGATCGAAGACGAACATGACGTAGACGAGACGACATTCTGGAGCGTTGAGAAGCCGGGCACTTATCTGGCGCTTGCCAAGACTCCGCTGGTGGATTTCGAGGCAGAGATCGGGCATTCGCTTACTGACCACGATGATGTGGATGAGGAAGAGATCGATACGCTTGGTGGTCTTGTCTTTATGCTGTCGGGACGCGTGCCGACACGCGGGGAAGTTGTTTTGCACCCCGATGGGCCGGAGTTCGAGGTTATCGACGCAGACCCGCGCCGTATCAAACGACTGCGTGTTCGCACTACTGGATCTAATGGATGACATTTGAACGAGGCTGGCCTGCGCTGGGTGCGGCTGCGCTCAGCGGTGCGCTGGCCGCGTTCGGACAGCAGCCTTACAACGTCAGCCTCGCCATGGTGGCGGGCATGGCGGTTGTTGTCTGGCTGACAGCAGGGCGTCTGACGCCGTGGCAGGCGGCACTGACCGGCTGGGCCTTCGGGCTTGGCTATTTCATGCATGCTTTGCAATGGATTGTCTCGCCTTTCATGGTCGATGTTGCCCGCCATGGCTGGATGGCTCCTTTTGCGCTGGTCTTTCTGGCCGGTGGCTTGGCCTTTTTTTGGGGTGGGGCATTCTGGCTGGCCAGACGGCTTTCGAGGCAACCGGTGCTTTGGGGGCTGATCCTGACTTGGCCGGCGGCAGAGATGCTGCGCGCGTATATTTTCACAGGTTTCCCATGGGCCATGCCATCGCAAATTTTGGTGGACCGTCTGCTGGGGCAGGGTCTGGCGTGGGTCGGTCCACATGGAATGAATGTGGTGCTGGTCGCAGCTTCAGTGGCGCTTGCGTCTTGTGCGGTCCCGCGATTGCGAACGAAAGTCACCTATCTGCGGGATGCCATGCTCGGGATTGTGCTGGTCGTGGCTGTGCTGCCCGTCAGCCGGTCCGAAGCTCCAATGACTGACCATATCGTTCGCCTGATCCAGCCTAACGCCGCGCAACGGGACAAATGGGACCCCGATAAAATTCCTGTCTTTTTTGACCGGCAGCTCCAATTAAGTGCTGCGCCACCAATCGAAGGCAACGCACCGCCCGATCTGGTCTTGTGGTCGGAGACGGCGATACCATGGGTGCTTGATCTTGCCGGATCCTCGTTAAGCGAGATTGCCAATGCGGCGGGGGCTGCGAATGTGGCACTTGGAGTGCAGCGCCGTGACATGGTGAACTACTACAACTCGATGATCGTGCTGGGGACGCAAGGCGAGGTGACGCAGACCTACGACAAGCACCATCTGGTGCCATTCGGCGAATACATGCCTTTCGCGGGTCTGATGGCTCGTTTCGAGATTTTCGGTTTGGCCCAGCGGGCACGCGGTGGATATGCCTCAGGTCCCGGACCGACTTTGCTGGATTTCGGCAAGCTGGGCCGTGCCCTGCCGCTAATCTGCTACGAGGCTGTCTTTGCGCAAGACGTGAACAGCACGCCGCAAAGGCCTGATTTTTTGATACAAATTACAAATGATGCATGGTTCGGAAAGGCCGCTGGCCCACGTCAGCATCTGGCACAGGCGCGAATGCGGGCGATTGAACAGGGTTTACCGCTTGCCCGTTCGGCGAATACCGGAGTTTCAGCCATGATTGACCCCTACGGCCGTATCACCGCGAGCATTCCGCTGAACACCCCAGGATTTGTCGATGCCACATTGGCACAGCCTTTACCCCCTACAATTTATAGTCGCACAAAGGACTGGCCGGCGCTCTTTGTGTTGCTTGGGGGACTCTTAATCGTGACAATCGGCGGCTGGCAGCGTGCCAAACGGCTAAATCATTGACCGCGCTAGGTGCGATGGATAAGCACCCTTAACTGATGTCACAACGGCTTCCTGACGTGGCATTTTAATTGGTATTGGAGCTTACATGTCCCGAAAGAACTATATTTTTACGTCCGAATCCGTCTCAGAGGGACATCCGGACAAGGTATGTGATCGCATTTCGGATGCGGTGCTTGATGCCTTCTTGAGCGAAGAGCCAGAAGCGCGCGTTGCCGCCGAAACCTTTGCGACCACCAACCGTGTCGTGATTGGTGGCGAAGTCGGGCTGAGTGACCAAAGCAAACTTTCGGAATATATGGGCCGCATCGAAGACATTGCGCGTGCCTGTATCAAGGATATCGGATACGAGCAGGACAAGTTTCATCACGCCACCTGCGAAATCACAAACCTTTTGCACGAGCAATCTGCGCATATTGCGCAGGGCGTCGATGCAAGCGGTAACAAGGATGAAGGTGCAGGCGATCAGGGCATCATGTTCGGTTATGCCACGGATGAGACAGAGCATTTGATGCCCGCACCCATCCATTATGCCCATGCGATCCTGCGCCGCCTCGCCGAAGTGCGCAAGGACGGGACAGAGCCGACACTGCGCCCGGATGCGAAAAGCCAGCTTTCCGTGCGCTACGAAGGCGGCAAGCCGGTAGGCGTGTCCTCCATCGTCCTTTCGACACAGCATGCATCACATGACCAGACCAGCGCGGATATTCGCGATATCGTCGAACCTTATATCCGCGAAGTGCTGCCAGACGGCTGGATTGACAGCGACACGACATGGCACGTGAACCCTACCGGCGTATTCGTGATCGGCGGACCTGACGGAGATGCTGGCCTTACCGGTCGGAAAATCATCGTGGATACCTATGGTGGTGCGGCCCCGCATGGCGGCGGCGCGTTCTCTGGTAAGGACCCGACCAAAGTGGACCGCTCTGCGGCTTACGCGGCTCGCTATCTGGCGAAGAATGTGGTTGCTTCCGGTATGGCCACAAAGTGTACCATCCAGCTTAGCTATGCCATTGGCGTAAGCGAGCCGCTGTCGATCTACTGCGATACGTTCGGGACCGGCGAAGTCGATGATGCCGAAGTGGAACGCGCAATCCGCAAGGTGATGAGCCTGACACCGCGCGGCATTCGCGAGCACCTGCAACTGAACAAGCCGATCTACCAGCGTACTGCGGCCTACGGTCACTTCGGTCGGGCACCAGATAGTGATGGTGGTTTTTCTTGGGAAAAGACAGACTTGGCTGATAAACTTAAGGCAGCGGTTTAACTTCTTTCTCATAATTTCGGGTCGGGACATTCTGTCGGGATGGTCCGGCCCGTTTGCGTTACTGCGGTCTTTTCGAGAAAACTGAAGGCGGTCTGCTGAGTACTTGCCTTGGTGGTGCAGGCACGTTTGGTATCGCACTGTCTGCAAGGGACGCCATTAAAGACGCTCCGGTTTCATGCTCTTTCTCGGTCAGAAACGTCCAAAGACTAAGACAGTTTTGTTCAATCGCCCTGACGGACAGCAGGTCATTCACTTCACCTTTTGCCCGCAGGTCACGCATTTGTCGCATCAATCTGCTTACCATGGGTTTGATATCGCGGGCGCAAGTGCCTGCACAAAGCTCAAGCAACTGTTCCATATCCGTTGTTTCAAAACGCGTCTTGGTGAATACATCCGTCGCTGGTGCTGAACCGATTGCGCACGCCACAGCATCTGCAAAGCTGTCGCGGCTGAGATCGTCTTTCGCGAGATAGTGAACACAGCCAAGAGAGCGGGCCTCATCCGCTAGTTCTGGCGTGACCTGACCGGAAATCATCAGGATCGGGGTGTTCAGGTTTCGCGGGCTGAGATGCACCATTTGCAGTGCTTCCAGTCCGGTGCCATCCGGAAGCGCGTAATCAAGCAGGATCAGACCATAGCTTTCCAGCTCGAGTTCACGGGAAAATTCGCCAAGGGTCTGCGCATTGTTTATTGTGCAGGGGAAGCCTAGACCGGAACACAGTCGCGCAATGCGGTGCCGGTCAAACCGTTCATCATCCAGGATCAAAACCGACAGGTGGTTGTCCATTGGTGCGTTCAAAAACGTTTTGTAATTCTGGCTTTGTGCAGCGGTCATCGGTGATCCTTTGCGGCGGTTTGCAACTTGCTTAGCGCCATAGTCTTAACCGGGTTATAACGCGCACAGGCATTGCAGGACGGAGGATCAGGCGCTAAAGGCCAGCCCCATGCAAACATCCAATCGCCCCCGCCGAAACTTTTATGGACGCTTAAAGGGAAAGTCCCTCAAGCAGTCACAGCGCGGCTATATCGCCGAAGACCTTGACGGTCTGTCGCCCGGTGCGGTCAGCTGGGAAGAGAACCCGGAACGAACACCGCTTGATCTGGAGGGGCTCTTCGGGGGCAAACCGGTCTGGCTTGAAATCGGTTTTGGTGGCGGAGAGCACATGGTGCATCAGGCTGCCACCAACCCTGACGTCGGGATCATTGGTTGCGAACCTTACATCAACGGCGTGGCGATGTTGCTGGGCAAAATCCGCAAAGCAGGCGTCGAGAATGTAGCGGTCCATCCCGGCGATGTGCGTGACATGTTTGACGTGCTGCCCGAGGCGTCGATTGACCGTGCCTTCCTGCTTTATCCGGACCCGTGGCCGAAGTCGCGTCATCACCGCCGCCGCTTTGTTACCGAAGAGCATCTGGTGCCGCTGGCACGTGTGCTGAAGCCCGGATCAATCTTTCGCGTGGCTACAGATATCGAAGACTACGTGCGCCAGACGTTGGAAGAGGTGCCGCGCTTCGGCTTCGAGTGGCTCGCCGAAGGACCGACCGACTGGCGCAAACCTTGGGACGACTGGTTGTCGACCCGTTACGAGCAAAAGGCGCTGCGCGAAGGCCGTGTGCCGCATTATCTGACTTTCCGCAAAACCTGAGCTGTGTCCGGCCGCGATAAGCTGACGTTTCAGGGGCTGAATCTGCTGGGCGTGGTTGCCTTGGCATAGACGGCGTGCAGGTGCTGGGCTAGAAGCGTTTCGAATAACAAAGGACCTCTCTCTATGTCAGCCCATGGTGATCCGATCCCAATGACATCCACCGCCTGCGGGCCGCTCACAGGCATAGCCGAGGTGCCGGGGGACAAGTCGATCTCGCACCGGTCGTTGATCCTTGGTGCGATGTGTATCGGTGAGACGACGATCGAAGGTTTGCTAGAGGGGCAGGACGTTCTGGATACGGCCAAGGCGATGCGTGCTTTCGGGGCGGACGTTACCGATCACGGGGGCGGGCGCTGGTCCGTAGTCGGCGTCGGGGTCGGCGGTTTTGCAGAACCAGACGGTGTCATTGATTGCGGCAACTCAGGCACGGGAGTGCGGCTGATCATGGGCGCGATGGCCACTTCGCCAATTGTTGCCACATTCACCGGTGATGCGAGCCTCAACAGCCGTCCGATGGCACGTGTCACGGACCCTCTTGCGCTGTTCGGCTGTCAGACAGTGGGGCGCACAGGCGGGCGGCTTCCCATGACGTTGGTCGGCGCGAAGGAGCCTGTCCCTGTGCGCTACACGGTGCCTGTACCGTCGGCTCAGGTGAAGTCTGCGGTGCTGCTGGCGGGACTGAATGCGCCGGGCGAGACGGTCGTCACTGAAGCAGAGGCGACGCGCGATCATACCGAGCGGATGTTGGCAGGGTTCGGCGCTAATATCAGTGTGGTCGATACCGACGAGGGGCGCGTTATCACACTTAAAGGTCAGCCAGAATTGCAGCCCCAACATATCGAAGTGCCCCGTGATCCTTCATCGGCGGCCTTTCCGGTCTGTGCGGCGCTGATCGTGCCCGGATCGGACGTGCTAGTGCCCGGGATTGGTCTGAATCCCACACGTGCCGGGTTGTTCACCACCCTGCGCGAGATGGGCGCGGACCTGACATACGAGAATGAACGCACAGAGGGCGGGGAACCGGTTGCAGACTTGCGCGCGCGCTTTTCGCCAGATTTGCATGGCATCGAGGTCCCGCCGGAGCGGGCAGCGTCAATGATAGACGAATATCCGGTTCTGTCGGTCGTAGCATCCTATGCGAAGGGCCAGACCGTTATGCGCGGCGTAAAGGAATTGCGCGTTAAGGAAAGCGACCGGATTGATGCAATGGCGACCGGTTTGCGGGCAAACGGCATCGACGTTGAAGATGGCCCTGACTGGTGGATTGTCACGGGGGCCGGCCACGGTAATGTTCCCGGCGGTGCTGTGTGTGCCAGCCATCTCGATCATCGCATTGCCATGTCATTTCTCATCCTAGGTATGGCATCACAAGACCCTGTGCGCGTTGATGACGGCGGTCCTATCGCCACGTCTTTCCCGATTTTTGAGCCGCTGATGCAGGCTTTGGGGGCGCAGGTTACGCGGTCAACCGCATGAACAACTTGTTAAAGCTGACCGGGGCCGTTTCGGCATTGCTTTTCGCCGTTCTGGCCTTGATGTCACTGGCTTGGCTGCAAGCTGACGGCATGGGCGTATTTGATGCGCGGTTCGGTGGCTATGGCGTGGATGAGTCCCGCAGCTACATCGCGGCATTAAGCGACGACCAGACAGCGCTTTATCAGGGCGCTTTCCGGCAGATTGATACTGTTTTCCCAATTTTGTTGGCAATCACACTTATTGGCGTGATCTGGCAGCATGCCAGAAACGTAAATGCAGTCGTGCGCGGCGTTATCGCTTTGTCGCCGTGTGTTTATCTTGCGCTCGATCTTGCTGAAAATGCAGCAGTGGCACATATGCTGACGACCGGTCCGCAGGTGTCGGCGGGCGCGATCCTGCAGGCCAGCGCCTATACAGTCGCGAAATGGATTTCACTGGCGCTGGCGATGTTGCTGGCGGTTTGGGCATGGCGGCTTTCACCCCGCTCGGGAGGTGCCGCATGACAAATGCTCCGGTCACAACGCAAGGGTTTACGGTTGCCATAGACGGGCCTGCGGCCTCTGGTAAGGGCACAATTTCGCGTGCCGTGGCAGAGCATTTCGGGTTTGCACATCTGGACACGGGCGTGCTTTACCGTGCTGTCGGCGCAAAGGTGATTTTGGGGCAGGACGCGGAGTCGGCAGCGAAGACGCTGGTGCCTGAAGACCTTACGAACCCTGATCTGCGAACACCTGATGTGGCACAGGCGGCCAGTATGGCGGCGGCAGTACCAGAAGTGCGGGCCGCGTTGGTCGATTTCCAACGCAGTTTTGCCGCGCGTGCAGGCGGGGCCGTGCTGGACGGTCGTGATATCGGAACTGTCATTTGCCCCTCTGCGCAGGTGAAACTGTTTGTGACGGCAACTGCGGATGTCCGTGCAAGGCGCCGGTTTCAGGAGCTGTCCGGCAACGGCCTGGAGACCAGCTTTGAAGAGGTTCTTGCAGATGTTCAGGCGCGAGATGCCCGCGACATGGGGCGGGCCGATGCGCCTTTGAAACCCGCACATGATGCGATTGAGGTGGATACCTCTGACATGGCGATAGAAGACGCTGTTGCCGCTGCAATTTCACTTATCAAGGCCGCAATGTAACGCGCTTGTGCGTAGCCAGAGGTCCGGCGTTTGTGCAAGTCTTGCAGTAGTAGGACACATAAGTGAGGGACCGGGATGCGCATTGTTCTCATGTTAATGATGGTTTTGGCGCTTGCGAGCGGAGCTGTTGCGCAGGAAACGCCTGAACCGAACACCGACATCCAACCGCTCGCGCAACCGCCAGAACCCGAAGCTGCGATGACGATGTCGCGACTGGCAGAAATCGTGCGTGCGCTGGATCCCGATGTGATCGCACGCGGACCTGCGCTTGAATTCACGCTGGACGACATTCCCATAGTCGTAATTGCTGACCCCCGCGCTGACAGGATGCGGGCCATGGTGCCGATTGCGAGCACCGAAGGGCTGTCAGAAAGCGATCTGCTCAGAATGATGCAAGCCAACTTCGACGCCGCGCTCGACGCCCGCTACGCGGTGGCACATGGCAGGCTTTGGGGTGTGTTCATCCACCCGCTTTCGCCGTTGAAGAAGGATCAGTTCCTGTCGGGGCTGGTTCAGACAATCACTGTCGCGAAAACCTATGGCAACGCCTATACAGGCGGCGCTGCGATCTTCGGTGGGGGCGATACTGGTAACATCTACCGCGAGTTGTTGCAGGATTTGCGCAAAAAGGGCGAGGCGCTTTAACCCCCTATCTGATGAAGGGTGAATGCAATTGCGACGCCCAAGGCCACAGCCACACCGGCCAGCTGGTTGTCCTCACGATAGGCTTTGGGAAACACCTCTGTGGCAAGTGATGCGATAACCGCACCTGCTGCAAACGACTGAATAAGCGCCAGCGGGCTTTGCTGTATGGGCGACAGCAATAGGTTTCCTGCAATCGCTGCGAGGCTGAGTATAGCGGCTGTTGCCGACCAAAGCCCCAGCGTTTTAAGCTTGCTGAAACCGTTTTCAGCCATTGCGCGGGCACCGCCTGCGGCTTCCGGTAGATTTGATAGAAAGATAGAGCCTGCGAGAGCCAGTACCGTGGCTGGCTCGGCTGTGATCAACACAACACCCAGCGCCAGATTTTCGGGAATGCCGTCCAGCACGATTGCGGCCAGTAAACCGCCGCCGCTCTCTTCCCCGACAGTTTTCTCGATCCATGTATCAATAGCTGTGAACACGGTAGCGCCCAGCCCAAACACAAAAAGAAGTCCCCAAAGCCCTGTTGATTGGGCAGCTGGTTCCAAAAGCTCCGCGATTGCGGATACGATCAATGCGCCACCGGCCATCGCCACGACAAAACCCTCAACACGAGCCGAAGGCGGGCGGTAAATTCCCCAAAGAGCGCCTGCGATCAGCGCGCAGGAGCTAACAAGAATAATTGCGAAAACCATCATGTCGGTCGTCTGCCTTTCGTAGTGTCGCGATACTTGTATGACATGCCTCGTTGATAGGATCCCACTTGCTGGCGAGTTGACGGAACCGCAGCCAATTGTCGCGCATTCCACCATGAGGATAGCTGCCGACTTGTCCGAGGCAAGTGACGCCGATCTGTCCTGACATTCTTCCGGTGTGGGTTGAAAGGCTATCTGGGAGCCATAGTTCTGAAGGAACAGTCGGCGTTGTGACCGGCAATAGAATAAAGGACCAATCTGATGAAAACCGCGCAGGACTATCTTGATGCTGCCAATGCAACCGTACCTACAATGGATGCCAAGGAAGCGATTTCAAAACATGCAGAAGGCAAAGGCGTGTTTGTCGATGTACGCGACAGCGGTGACATCGCCAAAAGCGGCACGATCAAAGGCGCGCTTCGTATCCCGCGGGGCATGATGGAGTTTCGCGCTGATCCAGCGATGACAGATTTCTACAATCCGGCGCTTAAGAAAGACGGCGAAATTTATCTGATTTGCGGTGCAGGTGGACAAGCCGCACTAACCGGCAAGACAATGCAGGATATGGGCTATTCCAATGTGACCAACATTGGCGGCTTTCCGGGTTGGAAAGACGCTGGCGGTCCGACAGAAGAGGGATGAGTGAAAGGGGAAGGCCGCGGGGTGTTTGAAGTTAAAACCTCGCGGCGTTCTATCCATCTAGGGCAATCAGGACAGCTTGCGGGCCGTAAGACGCCATCGACCATGCAAGCCTCCTCTCAAATGGTCAAACAGGTGAGGGGCCTCGGGCCATTATAGCCTTGCAGGAAAGGTCTGACTGTCCTATACGCGCACCTGTCTAAGGGGCGGATACAAGCCACGTGACGTACATCTGAGCAGGGTCGGTCAATGCCGGCCCTATTTCTTTTGCGTTATGTGACCCTACTCAAAGACCAATTCACACCCAAGACCGGCGGAGACAACCGCACGGCCAGAAAACAAGTCTATAAAGGAAACGATACGCTACATGGCGAATATGATGGACGAGTTTGAAGCACTCTTGAACGAAAGCTTCGAAATGGACACGCCCGAAGAGGGTTCTGTTGTCAAAGGCAAGGTGATCGCAATTGAAGCGGGCCAAGCCATTATCGACGTTGGCTACAAGATGGAAGGCCGCGTTGAGCTGAAAGAATTTGCCGAGCCAGGCGAAGCCCCCAAAGTAGAAGTCGGCGACGAGGTAGAAGTCTTCCTGCGTCAGGTCGAAAACTCCCGCGGTGAAGCGGTTATCTCTCGTGAGATGGCCCGTCGTGAGGAAGCATGGGATCGTCTGGAAAAAGCATACGCCGCAGAAGAGCGCGTCGAAGGTGCGATCTTTGGCCGTGTCAAAGGCGGTTTCACTGTGGATCTGGGCGGTGCTGTTGCATTCCTTCCCGGTTCTCAGGTCGATGTACGTCCCGTGCGCGATGCGGGCCCTCTGATGGGTCTCAAGCAACCGTTCCAGGTTCTGAAAATGGACCGTCGCCGCGGCAACATCGTTGTATCGCGTCGTGCGATCCTCGAAGAATCACGTGCCGAACAGCGTGCCGAAGTTATCGGTAACCTGACCGAAGGTCAGGAAGTCGACGGTGTGGTCAAGAACATCACCGAATACGGTGCGTTTGTTGATCTGGGCGGCGTTGACGGCCTGTTGCACGTCACAGACATGGCATGGCGCCGTGTGAACCACCCATCCGAGATCCTCACAATCGGTGAGACGATCAAGGTGCAGGTCATCAAGATCAACAAAGAGACGCACCGTATCTCCTTGGGCATGAAGCAGTTGCAGGAAGATCCATGGGATCTGGTTGCGGCGAAGTACCCGCTGGAATCCTCGCACACCGGTCGCGTCACCAATATCACCGATTACGGTGCCTTTGTTGAGCTGGAGCCAGGCGTCGAAGGTCTGGTTCACGTTTCCGAAATGTCCTGGACAAAGAAGAACGTACACCCCGGCAAGATCGTGTCTACCTCTCAGGAAGTCGAAGTCATGGTTCTGGAAATCGATGGTGCCAAGCGCCGCGTTTCCCTTGGCCTCAAGCAGACAATGCGCAACCCATGGGAAGTGTTTGCAGAAACACACCCCGAGGGCACGGAAGTCGAAGGCGAAGTCAAAAACATCACCGAATTCGGTCTGTTTGTTGGCCTCGACGGCGACATCGACGGCATGGTGCACCTGTCCGACCTGTCATGGGACCAGCGTGGCGAAGAAGCCATTCAGGATTACCGCAAGGGCGACACGGTTCAGGCAGTTGTCTCCGAAGTTGACGTTGAGAAAGAGCGCATCAGCCTCTCCATCAAAGGTGTCGGCGGTGACAAGTTCGCAGAAGCAGTGGGCGGCGTGAAACGCGGTTCTGTTGTGACTGTAAACGTGACCTCCATCGAAGATGGCGGGATCGAAGTGGAATACGAAGGTATGAAAGCCTTTATCCGCCGCTCCGATCTGTCCCGTGACCGTGCAGAGCAGCGCCCAGAGCGTTTCTCGGTTGGTGACAAAGTCGACGTGCGCATCACGAACGTGGATGCAAAAGCACACCGTCTTGGTGTTTCCATCAAAGCGCGTGAAATCGCAGAAGAGAAGGAAGCGGTTGAGCAGTATGGCTCCTCTGACTCCGGCGCATCCTTGGGTGATATCCTTGGTGCAGCTCTGAAGAACGAAGACTAATTCCGGTCACACACCGGAAGATGACAGTGAACCCCGCGCCTTTGAGGCGCGGGGTTTTTCTTTGGCAGCAGCGATCTTGCCGAGCATCGACATCAGAACCGTTCCAAAAAGCAGCGTTTCGTTTTCGTGGTGATCTCAAGCCTCTACCAATCGGGACCTGCATAAGGTTCTAGGAGTGCAATGGTGGGGAGATATTCGTGCCTCGGTAGAAATTTGCAGAGCGCGAAATCTTGGCGTTTTTCTTCGAATCGGTACATCCATCAGCGCGCGATACATCGACTTCGCGGTCCGGCAACGCATCGCGGGACCGGAAATCACCCTTAAATCAGCATGTTCCCTATGAAAAACTTCGCTCATCAAGTCTGAGCCGTCTTCCAAGGGCGTAACTTCTTTCCTATAGTCGGGTACGAGCTGCCAAAATATCAATATCTCGTGGGGGGATACCAAAAATGATCCGGTCAGAACTCATCCAGAAAATAGCAGATGACAATCCGCACCTCTATCAGCGGGATGTTGAGCGTATCGTGAATACTATTTTTGATGAGATCACTGGTGCGATGGCAGACGGGAACCGGGTCGAGCTGCGCGGGTTTGGTGCTTTTTCAGTCAAGAAGCGTGACGCAAGAGTGGGCCGTAACCCGAGAACGGGCGAGACCGTTCATGTAGATGAAAAGCACGTACCATTTTTCAAGACGGGGAAATTGCTCCGTGACAGGCTGAACGGGAAAAGCTGATGCGTTATGTTCGGTACCTTTGTATTGCAGTCTTTGCGATTGCGCTTATTTCTGTCGCGCTGGCGAACCGTGGTCTGGTGACCCTTCAGGTTCTGCCAAGCGAGGTTGCCGGCTGGTTTGCCGTCACACCACAAATCCAGCTGCCCCTGTTTCTGGTCATTCTGGGCAGCATTGTTGCAGGTTTGCTTGTCGGGTTTATCTGGGAATGGATCCGCGAATACGGTGAGCGTGCCGAAAAGGCGCGTCTTGCGCGCGAAACCCGCCGGCTGGAGCGTGAGATCGCCCGCCTGAAGGGCGAGAAGCATCAGGGCAAAGATGACGTGCTGGCGCTGCTGGACGAGGCAGGCTGAGGCCGCTCATGCCGTCTCACATCAATGTAAAAATATGCGGTGTGACGCGTCCTGTTGACGTGGCCGCCGTTGCGGATGCCGGTGCGCGGTACATGGGACTGGTGTTTTTTCCCAAGTCACCGCGTTTCGTTACCTTAGAAAAGGCAGCCGAGCTTTCCGCCGTCGCGCCTGTTGGCCTGTGTAAGGTCGCTTTGGTCGTAAATCCCACCGATGCAGAGCTGGATGCCATTACTGAAAGCGTTCCGCTGGACATGCTACAGCTTCACGGCAGCGAGACGCCGGAGCGCGTGTCAGAGATCAAGGTGCGCTATGGATTGCCGGTGATGAAAGCCATTGGTGTCGGAAGCGCAGATGATCTGGCCGCGCTCGACATTTATGGACAAGTTGCGGACCAGTTGCTGGTAGATACGAAGCCGCCCAAAGATGCTGTGCTCCCGGGGGGCAACGGGCTGGCCTTTGACTGGTCATTGGTCGCAGGCCGTCGTTGGCCGGTGCCTTGGATGCTTGCCGGTGGGTTGAACGCAGATACCGTGCGTGAAGCGATCCGCGTGACGGGTGCCACGCAGGTTGACCTGTCCTCCGCCGTTGAATCCTCACCGGGGGTTAAAGACGCAGGGTTGATCCATGCTTTCTGCAAGGCCGCCTTGGCGGACTAGGGCTCAATCGAGCCGGATCGTCGATCAGATGGTCTGATCGTACTCTCCGACACCGGGCTCTGTGCGAATGACATCGTCGATATCTTTAAAGATTGCGCGCATCTCTTCTTCGGATGTCGGGCTTTCGCATACCACCACAAGATTAGGCGTGTTTGACGATGCCCGCACAAGGCCCCAAGCGCCGTTATCTAGGATCACGCGTGCGCCGTTTACGGTCACCACTTCTTTGATCGCACGGCCGCCAATCTGCTCGCCAGCGTCATGCTTGGCGACAAGTTTTTCCACCAAGCGCTCAAGGATATCGTATTTCTCAGTATCAGCCGCATAGGGTGACATTGTGGGCGTTGCCCATGTCCGGGGCAGGGCGCGTCGCAGGTCAGACATAGACATATCGGGGTTGCGATCCATCAGCTTGCAGATCTCGACCGCGACGCGCATGCCGCAATCGTAACCACGGCCAATCGGTTCCGCGAGGAAGTAGTGGCCTGATTTTTCGAAGCCCGCCAAGGCGCCGATCTCTTTGACGCGGCGTTTCATATGGCTGTGACCGGTCTTCCAGTAATCTGCCTTGATGTCGTACTTCTGCAATTCTGGATCAGAAGCATACAGGCCGGTTGATTTCACATCAGCCACAAAGGTCGCGCCGGGATAGATTTTAGCCAGATCGCGAGCCATGATGACACCAACCTTGTCGGCAAAAATCTCCTCTCCTTCATCGTCCACCACACCGCAGCGGTCGCCATCACCGTCAAAGCCAAGCGCGAAGTCTGCGCCCGACGCTTTGACCGAGCCGCTCATGTCGTGCAGCATTTCCATAGCTTCGGGGTTCGGGTTGTAGTTAGGGAAAGTGTAATCAAGCTGGTTGTGGCTATCGACCACTTCGACGCCGAGACGTTTGAAGAGTTCGGGGGCGAAGGCCGAAGCCGTGCCGTTGCCTGTGGCGCAGACAACCTTGAGCTTGCGGGTCATCTTGAAGTCACCAACCAGATCATCGAGGTAGGCCTCACGCACGCCATGGATGAACTCGTATTTGCCGCCGTCGCGCGCTTCGCCTTCACCGTTCAATACGATGTCACGCAGTTCGTTCATCTCGTCCGGACCATGTGTCAGAGGGCGTTCAAAGCCCATCTTGACGCCGGTCCAGCCGTTGGGGTTGTGAGAGGCGGTGACCATGGCAACCGCTGGTGCATCAAGGTGGAACTGCGCGAAATAGGCCATGGGCGACAGGGCGGGACCAATGTCTTTGACGTGGATGCCTGCCTGCATCAGACCTAGCATCAGCGCGTTCTTGATCGACAGGGAATAGTCGCGGTAGTCGTTACCGACGGCGATAACCGGTTCGATGCCGCGGCGGTGCATCTGGGTTCCAAGGCCAAGGCCAAGCGCCGTGATACCGGGCAGGTTGATATCATCGGGATATTTCCAGCGGGCGTCATATTCACGGAAACCTGTAGGCGTGATCATTGCGTCGCGCAGGAATTCCCACGTGTTCTGGGAAACGGTTGGGGCGGGTTTGGTCACGGATATGCCTCGTCTGAAAAGAGTACTTAGAATGTAAGCGGGTGTTTTTTGGCCAATGCGTCAAACTTCATCAAGGTGGCGATAAGGTTGGGCATCTGGTCAAGATAGATCGAATTCGGGCCGTCGCTGGGTGCGTTATCGGGGTCCTCATGGGTCTCCAGAAAGATCGCACCGACACCGATTGCCGCTGCGGCGCGGGCCATCACGGGGGCAAATTCGCGCTGCCCGCCAGAAGAGCCACCAAGGCCGCCCGGTTGCGCGACGGAATGTGTCGCGTCCATCACGACCGGATAACCGGTTTGCGCCATCTGGGGCAGGGAGCGCATGTCCGCCACGAGCGTGTTGTAACCGAACGAAGTGCCACGTTCGGTCAGCAGGATATTCTTGTTGCCGGTGCTTTCGATTTTTTCGACAATATTGCCCATTTCCCAAGGTGCCAGCCATTGGCCCTTTTTGACGTTCACGGCTTTGCCGGTATTGCCTGCGGCCAGCAGCATATCTGTCTGTCGGCACAGGAAGGCGGGGATTTGCAGGATATCGACAGCTTCGGCAGCGATGGCGCATTGGGCTTCGGTGTGCACATCCGTGAGGACCGGCACGCCATTCGCCTGGGCCACCGATTGCAGCACACGCAGGCCTTCGTCGATGCCAAGGCCGCGCTTGCCTGATAGCGATGTGCGGTTCGCCTTGTCGTAGCTCGCCTTGAAGACGTATTGCGCACCAGCAGCGTCGCAAGCCTCTTTCAAGGTGCCTGCGATCATCTGCGCGTGGTCTTCGCTTTCCAACTGGCAAGGACCGCCGATAATTGTCAGGGGGCGGTTGTTGCCGATGATGACGTCACCAACTGTGACTTGGGTCATGAAGTTACCTGTTCTCTGAGGATCGAGGCTGTCAAAGACAACATGAGGTAAATGCCCGCAAATATCAGGAAAGCCAAGATGGTGTTCTCAAACTTGCGCGGATAGGTGGGTTCCTGCGGGGCGACCGGTTCCACCGCAACTGTCAGATAACGGACCTGACGGCCGGCTTCGGTGCGGGCTTGGTCTACCGCTGTCTGGGTTGCTTGCAGGACCATATCCGCTGCGGCAAGGTCGGCTGCTGCCAGTTGCATGGTGACAGCCTGCTGAGCCAGTGAATTATCGCCTTCCGTGGCAGAGCTCATCTTGTCCTTGAGTTTCGCCAGTTGCTCTTGCAAGCGACGGACATCGCCACGCGTGCCGTCGACCTTGGCGCGGTTCGGGCGGGCATTGTCAAGCAAAGCGGCCAACTCGAGTTCTTTCTCGATCAACAGTCCTTCATACGTGGTGATCTGACCGCGAATGGCTGCGATTTCGGCTTCGGGATCAACGCCGTTCTCGACTTGCATTTTGATCAGCGCCTCTTGGGCGGCGCGGCGTTTCTGCGTCGCAATTTCAAAGCCTTCCAGCGCATCTCTCATGCCGTCTTCGCGCTTTTGTTTGGACAGGTTGTTCACCCGCTCTTCAGCGTATTTGATCAGGCTATTCGAGAACGAGGCAGAAATCTCCGGATCGGCTGCGATGATTTCCATGCGGATCACACCCTCGGTCGGGTCATAACCGATTTTCACATTTTTCTTGTAGACTTTGTACGCTTCTTCGTTGGTTGCATCCGCCTCAAGGCGCTGGATCGGATCAATCTCATCTGTGGCAAAGTGATCTATGAAACCTTCATCTTCATTCAGGCGCAGCATGGCGTCCTTGGACTGCAGGTAAGCCTGTGTTGCAATGCTGTCAGCAGAGTTCGCGAACTGGGTCGGCAGTAGCCCGCCAAAGGGGCTGGCACCGGCGCTCCCCTCGTTCTGGATGATAAGAAACTGACTGTCTGTGGCGTACATCGGGGTCGCCACGTTGTAGAAATAATACCCTGCGGCGAATGTCGGCAACATGACGAAAAACGCCAGTCGCACCATAAGCAAGCCAAGTTTACGGCGGCGGCGGCGGGTGATGTCGCGTTGAATCTCGGATATTTCGCGCTGCCTGCGTTCGGCCGGATTGGTATCGGTCGATGGCAGGTTCATTCCGCCTGCAGGGACTGTCTGGGGCAGTTGCACTCTGCCTAGCTGATGGTTTGGCGCGTTCTTGCCATCGGGCGTGCCTTCCTCGCCACCGGGTACAACCAACTCAAGCATGTTCGAACGCTGGAACGGATCAATGCCCTTGCTGCGCAACAGGCGGACGGCGTCAAAATCGGATGTTGGGGCAAGGTTGTGCTTTTGAGCGACGCGTCGCGCCATACGAAGCTGCCGGCCTGTCAGCCCTTCGCGGCGGATCGCGTCCATATCGGTTTCGCCCACCACTTCAGCGGCGGAGGAAACCTCACCAGCGCGTGCGGCAGGCTGTTCGGGCGCGGGCGTTGGCGCAACCGGACGTGGTTCTGCCTTCACCGGCTGCGGTTTAGGGCGCGCGGGCACCTCTGGCGACGTTTCAGGCGCATGCGAAGCAACATCCGTTGCCGAGGGCGTGGTCCGCTTGATGCGGAATTTCCTAGCCTTGGGTTTGGTAGTCATACAATTGTTTCGCTTCTTCCAACGTATCGAACATAACGAACTGACCATCTACGAGAACGGCGGCAGAACGGGCGAATTTTTCCAGTGTCTCGGCCTGATGCGAGACGATGATGATTGTGGTCGTCCGCAGGCGTTCTTGCAGAATTTCGCCCGCTTTGCGGTTGAATTCAACATCTGTGGTCGACGGCATGCCCTCATCAATGAGGTACATGTCAAAATCGAGTGCCAGCATCAACGCAAAGGAAAAGCGCGAGCGCATGCCGGCGGAATAGGTGCCAAGCGGCTGGTCGAAGTATTCGCCAAGGTTACACAACCAACGACAGAAGCTTTCGACATAATCAGGGTCAAGCCCATAGAGCCGCGCGATGTAGCGGGCGTTTTCCATGGCAGATACTTTCGCCACGACGCCACCCATAAAGCCCAGCGGAAACGAGATGTTGCAGCTGCGCCGGATCTCGCCCTCGTCAGGCTTTTCCAGTCCTGCCATCATATTGATAAGCGTTGTCTTGCCGGTTCCGTTCGGTGCGAGAATGCCCAAAGACCGGCCCAGTTCCACACGGAACGAGGCCTTGTCGAGGATCACCTTGTGTTGTGATCCTGTCCAAAAGGACTTTGATACATTTTCGAATTCCAGCATGCCTGCTCCGGTTGCTGACAGGTGATCGTCTGTAGTGCTCCTTTTCCAGAAGCTTATTCATGAACTACAAGGCGACTTTGGCGATATTATGTCCTATACGGAAACAAATGTCGAACCGCTCGTTAGGCCAGCGGTGCCACGTCAGGCAATCGCCTGCCAGACCAGACCGGCAATCATCGCGCCGATTAAAGCGAACCCCAGATAGGCTGCAAAGACACGTGGTTTCACCAAGGCCCAGACAGCAATTGCTGCGGGGATACAGCTTACTCCGCCCGCGATGACAAAGGACATGGCCGCACCCTGGCTCATGCCTTGGGTCAAAAGGGCATCAACGAGCGGTACGGCAGCATAACCGTTAAGATAAGCCGGTGCGCCGACCAGAGCGCCCAGTAGAACAGGCATCACTCCGGTGCCACCCAAAACGCCCGCAATCATTTCGGCAGGGATGTAACGTAGCATCAGCGCTTCGATCAGATAGGCCAGCGTCAGCCATTTGGTCAGAAACAGAGCGTTTTCCCAAGCGGTGGATGAAAAGGTCTGGCGGCGGTCGGCATCTTGCCAGAATTTCCACACCGGTTGGGCCGAGAAAGGTTGCTTGACGCCACAGCACCCGCCCACTGCCGGTCTCTCACGCAGCGGATTTGCGAAGAGCGCAGTGTTAGAGGCCATCATTACACCGAAGCCCCCAAGCATGCCCAAACCCACAGCGGCCACTGTTTTTGCCAATGCAAATTCAAACCCCAGCGTACCGGAAGTAATGGCGAACATCGCCGGATCCATCAGGGGAGAGGCCAGCCAGAATGCCATCACAGCGCCAAGCGGGGCACCCACAGCCAGTAGGGCCGCGATGAAAGGAATGACTTCGCATGAACAGAACGGAGACAACCCGCCGAGCAATGCAGCCATGACGATCATCCGCGCAGGGTTCCCCTCAAAGGCGCGGGCAAGCAGGTTTTCTGCGCCGGATGCCTTCAGATAAGCCACTGCAATTACAGCAAAAGCGATAAAGGGTGCCGTGTTTCCAAGCGCTTTGAGGGTGAAGAGGATCGTCTCGCGCAGGGTCTCGGGGGCAAGCAGTGCAATGGCCAGCAGGATAGCGGCGATCACGCCCCATGCACCGGGGTTCCAGCGCGCCGCAGAGGACTGGGTTTGAGTGATATCAGTCATGGTCATGATCCTTGCAGGGGGCGGAGGCGTCCGCACAGCATTCAGTTAGCAGAAACTGTGCCAGAGCTTCGATTTCGGCATAGGCAACGGCGGCACAGATTGTGCTGCGGCCGCGGCGCTCTTGTTTGACAAGACCTGTCGCCGTGAGAAGCTTCAGATGGTGCGTAAGCGTTGAGCCGGTCACGCCGGTTCGCTCCCCCAGATCCCCGATGCTCAGCCCGTCAGGGCCGGCGCGCACAAGGCAGCGAAGCACAGAAAGGCGTTGTTCTGAGCCCAATGCTGCAAAGCTATCAGCGGCAAGGGTAAGGGGCGGGATGGCATTTGCTTCTATTTTCATAGTTCTAGAATTATCGAAATGAAGGGCGTTTGCCAACTATTATTTCGATAAATGTCGAAATGAGGATTGATTGAGGCAGGCACGAGAAATGGGAAGGTCAGGGGTTGGCACCGCGCTGGTACGGCGTATCTGGTAGAACATGACAGATATGCGAGACGATTTGCGGCGGTGCACGATCTGCGCTGAACGCTTTGCGGCGACAGCGACCGCGCACAGGCCTAATCCGGTGGTCTGGTTCGCACCAAAAGCGCGGCTGCTGATCGCGTCGCAGGCACCCGGTATCAGGGTCCACGAGGCGAATACACCGTTCTGGGACAACTCGGGAAAGCGCTTGCGGGACTGGCTCGGCCTTGATGAGGCCATATTTTATGACCGCGACAAAGTAGCGATCATTCCAATGGGGTTTTGCTTTCCCGGTTATGACGCAAAAGGCAGCGATTTGCCGCCGCCGCCGGTCTGTGCGCGCACATGGCGCGAGGCCGCTCTCAAGACGGTGCCTGACATCCGGTTGAAGGTGCTCATCGGGGGGTATGCGATGAAGTATCATCTGCCGGGCTTCACCAAGGTTACGGAGGCCGTGGCAGGCTGGCGCGACCACCCGCCGGGCATCTTTGCCTTGCCCCATCCTTCGTGGCGCAATACCGGATGGCTCAAGAAGAATCCGTGGTTCGAGGCAGAGGTGCTGCCGCGTCTGCGCAAATCGGTGAAAGAGGTATTGAATGACTGATCTGACCCCGCTGGATGAAGCTCACGCCGCAATGACAATGGCGGAGCAGGACGACGCGGCCCGCTTGCGGTTTTATGAACGTATCGCGGATGTCGAGCTTTACCTCTTGATCGAGGCTGAGCCCGAAAGCGACCAGATTAATCCGGTGCTTCTGGATGAGGGGTATGTCCTTGTCTTTGACCGCGCCGAACGTCTGGCCGCCTATGTCGGGGAAGCCGCACCTTACGTGGCGCTGTCAGGGCGCGCGATTGCAGGTATGCTGGAAGGGCAGGATCTGGGCATGGCGGTAAACATCGGCGTCGCGCCGTCCGAAATCCTTTTGCCTGCGGGTGCCGTGGCTTGGCTGCGTGACACGTTGGCTCATGGCGCGGGCGAAGTAGACGCGCGCATTGAAGTTGTCTTGCCGCCCAGGGGACTACCCGAAAGCCTGATCACCGCAATCGACGCCAAACTGGCCACGGCAACCGGCATGGCCGCAGGGGCGTTTCTGGTCGCCGTCGAATATGCGGGCGGTGGGCGCGGTCACCTGCTTGCCTTTGTCGGTGCCATCCCGCGCGCGCAGGATGCGCTGGTGCGTGCGGCGTCAGAGGCGCTGACCTTTTCAGGGATTGAGGCCGGTGCAATGGACGTCGGGTTCTTCGCGCCAAACGACCCGACCGTGGCGAAATTGGCAAAGGTGGGGCTGCGCTTTGATCTACCGCAGGGCGAAGGCTTGCAACATACGCCGCGGATGCCACCCGGTTCGGACCCTTCAAAGCCGCCAATTCTGAAATAATATCGTCTGAAAACGCCATTTCATTCACGGCGCTCTCACTTAGGCGCGAGTTGCTGGCTTGATGGGGTGCAACAATGATCTGTCCTGCATAGTCTCGTTGTACAAGATAACGATGACCCTTTCAGGAGAGCACCTCATGAACCGCTTCAAGACTTCTGTGGCCGCAGCGATTGCCGCCGTTATGCTGACAACGCCTGCCTTTGCCGGTGATCAATATGTGGACGCGACCGGCTTTGCGGCGTCCGGATATGATGTAGTGGCATATTTCGATTTGCCGCAAACCGCAGTGGGCACACCACAGGCCGCTGCGGTCCCCGGCAATTCCGGGATCACGGCTGAATATAACGGAGCCACGTTTGCCTTCTCCAGCGAAGAGAACAAAGCCAAGTTCGAAGCGGACCCAGCGCGGTACGCACCGCAGTATGATGGTCACTGTGCTTACGGTGTGTCCAAGGGCGGTAAGGTGCCGGGCAACCCGAACCTGTGGCGCATTGTGGATGACAAGTTGTATCTCAATATTACCAAGAATGTGGTGGGGTTCTGGGAAGAAGACATTCCCGGCAATATTAATCTGGCTGAAAACAACTGGCCGTCGATCGAGCCAGCGGATGCGTCCGACAGCCCCATTCCCAAGTTCACGTCCGCTGCCCCTGTGAAATGACCGGACCTAACGATTCGGATCTGAAAACGACCCCGTCGCATAGGATGCGGCGGGGCATCCTTGTTGGCGGGGCCGCGACGTTGGCCTCAGGTCTGCTGGCGGGGGCGCAGTGGTTCAATATCGCCGGTGAAATAGCCGAAGGCGATCTGAGCGCGCCGGATGCTGCACAGGCCGCTGCCGCCGGCGATGTCATTTTAATTGATATCCGCAGGCCCGATGAATGGGCGCGAACGGGCATTGGCATTGATGCTGTACCGATCGATATGCGTGTCGCCGACTTTACCGACCGTTTGCTGGAAGTGACGCAGGGCAGGACCGACTTTCCCGTGGCGCTTATCTGCGCACGCGGCGTCCGCTCAGCCAAACTTGCTTTGCAGCTGGAGGCTGCGGGGTTCAGCAAAGTGATCGATGTACCCGAAGGAATGCTTGGCTCAGGGGCCGGACCAGGGTGGATCAAGCGTGGCTTGCCGGTCAACCGCGATGTGCCGTTCGCAGAAGGCTAAGACCAGAACCTTTATTCAGCCGGTACGTCCGCTGCCAACCGTGCCTTGATCCGCGCCCGCGCAGCCTGGGCCTGGGCGACGATCGCAGGGGGCCGTAGCGTATTGGGGCTGTTGAGTGCCAAACCATACGGCGCGTTCAGTGACAGTTTAACCGATGACAGTGCAGACAGCGGAACCGCGAGCACCAGACTGGCCGCAATCGGCAGAAGCCACAGCGACACAAGACCGGCGCTCAGACCTGCAACCAGCAATAGCCCAAAGACGGTTTCGACCCAGTGATATTTGGCCAGCGCACGCAAGCTGTAATGCTGTACGCCGCGCTGCTGCGGGGCCCATCCTTCGGTGCGTGTAAACATCGCCCTCAAGACGGCCTTGGTCTGCTGGATCATCATCACTGGCGCGTAGGCGATAGAAAGCGCGAGTTCGGTCACAAAAGCCATCAGAAAGGCCGGTGTCCCGCCAAAGACGCGTCTGGCTGCTGGAGTGGTCGCGATGATGGCCGCTGCGGCGACTTTGGGAGTCAGCAGCATGGCATACATGATCACCAGAAAGACGGCTGAGTCGATGTGACTCATCGCGGGGGGCCAGTCAGGGAAGAGGGGGTTTGTTTCGTTAAAGTAGCGCACCACATTGGTATCGGAGTCTTTACCCAACAGCGCCCAGATCACCAGAAGTACGAACCATGCCGGGGATAAAAGATAGCTGACCGCGCCGTGAAACAGATGGAAGCGCGAGACGGGATGCAGGCCGCGTGTGCCAAGCAAGCGCAAATGTTGCAAGTTTCCGCGGCACCAGCGTCTGTCCCGCAGCGTATAGTCGATCAGGCTTGCCGGTGTTTCCTCAAAGCTGCCGGTGACACGGGGCAGGAAACGCACGCGCCAGCCGGCGCGGCGGAGCAATCCTGCCTCTACAAAATCGTGGCTTAGTATCAGATCGTCGCGGCCGCCGCCTGTCAGATGAGGCAGACCAGCGCTTTCGGCAAAAGCGCGGGTTCGGATGATGGCGTTATGGCCCCAGTAGTTGCCCTCTGAGGAGGCCCAAAGCGCCAACCCTTCTGCCAGAAGCCAGCCGTAGGCGACGTTGGAAAATTGCTGAAGGCGAGCGAATACCGTTTCCGCCCCGATTAACATCGGGAAGGTCTGGATCAGCCCCGCGTCAGGATCGCTAGACAACTCTCCTGCTAGACGGTCGATTGCGCGACCCGTCATGAGGCTGTCGGCATCCAGCACCAGCATCCCTTCATAAGCGGCACCCCAGCCAGTAATCCAATCTACAAGGTTGCCGACTTTTTTGTCGGTATTGGATGCACGGCGACGGTAATGCACCGGAAATGGCGCTGTGGCGGCAAGCTCCTGATAAGCTTGCCATTCTTGTAGTGCGATCTGCGGATCAGAAGTATCTGACAGCACAAAAAGCGCATAGCGGTGCGGTGTTTTGCGGGCGGCCAGATCGGCAAGCATCGCGGCAGCATTGCCGAAAACATCCCACGGCACTTCGTTATAGACAGGGACCAGAAGCGCCACATCAATCGGTGCGACATCCTTGAGCGGGCGTGCATCGGCCTCTTCCCGCGCCAATAAACCCGCAATGGCAATTCCCACTGTACTTACGGAAAGCGTCACCCAGACAAACGTGGCCCCGATCATCAACAAGAGCGCCCATTCCAGACCTGTCATACCCGCACCTGCCAGCCAGCTATACAGGCCGTACATCAAACAGAAGGTCGCGATAAGCGCTGGGACAAAAACAGCAAGCCGCCACTGTGTCGGCTGTCGTTCAGCTTTCTCGGCACAGCGAATAGCGGGTGCGGCTGCGAAGTCCTGTACCTGCATTGCGAGGGGGGCCGGAGGCGGCATAGCCGTCTGGATTTGTCGTTCGCGGCTCATGCTCTGGTCCACCGGTACAGCCACACTTCGCTTAATGGTTCGCCGTTCACGCGCAGCTGGGCCCGAAATTCAACCAATGACGCATCGCCCGGGTTGAACGTGAAGGCAAGGCGCGGACCTTTGGTCTCTGGGTTGCGCTGCACGATCCCCGGGGTGACGCTGCCGGTTGAGCTGCGCAGGATGATTTCGACGGTGCTCAGGTCGTCCGGCACGCGGGGGGATGCGGCGAAATCGACTGCGATGATCTGGCCGCCCTCGGGCCGCCCGCCTAGGGCCGTATTGATCACTTTAACCGGAACGTCTGCGGTGGCGGCAACCGGATCGGCACCCCAATGCAAGGTATAGCTCATGCTATGCTCGGTACCCGCAAGGATCGGCGCGGCAGGGCGCCAGTAGCTTACGATATTGTCGTAGATTTCAAGGTCGGCTGGAATTTCGACAAGTGTGATAGCGCCCTGGCCCCAGTCTTCTCCGGGGGTGATCCAGACGGCGGGGCGGTTATGATACAATGCCTCCAGATCATTGAAATCGCTGAACTGCCGCTTGCGCTGGCAGAGGCCGAAGCCGCGCGGATTATTGTCGGAAAACGCGCTGATTTGTAGCGTGGTCGGGTTGGATAGGGGTCGCCAGATGACTTCGCCACCGCCGTTGTGGATCAGCAAGCCGTCACTGTCATGCACCGCAGGGCGGAAATCAGAAAAGCGCTGGCGCATCGTATCATCGAACAAAAACATCGAAGTCAGCGGTGCGATGCCCACATGGTTCATGTCCTCGCGGGCAAAAAGCGTCGCGCTGATCTTCATCTCCAGCACATTGCCGTGCGTGATCTCGAACCGGTAGGCACCGGAACAAGAGGGGCTGTCGAGCAGCGCATGCAGGACAATCATATCGCTGTCAGGCGCAGGTCGTTCCATCCAGAAGGCGGTGAAGTCAGGAAATTCCTCACCCATGGGATCGCCGGTTTTCAGCGCCAGACCACGCGCAGACAAACCATAAATCTCGCCCGTACCGATGCCGCGGAAATAGCTGGCACCCTGAAAGACGGCGTATTCCTGAAAAATGCCGGACTGTTCAAGTTCCGCACGCAGACGCAAGCCAGAATACCCCAGCGTCTCGTCAATCTCGACGTCCGGAAATTTGTCGGTGGTGTCAAATACGCCCATGTCAAAACGGACGGCGCGGCTGTTTCCGTTCTCAACCACATTAAGGGCCACCGCCTGTGGAAAATAGAGGCCCGGAGGAAACACATCGACGCGTTGGGGGGCATCGGTGTTCTCCCAAAGTGCATTGCGGCCATCGAACCAGATCTTGCGGTACTGGTCATAGCTCAACTCGCGCCAGCTTGCCGGTATCTGCGGACGTGGCGCATAAGGTTCAGCGGCCAAGGCACGGGCGCGGCTCACTACGGTTTGCGCATCAAAGGGCGTTGCCTCATCGCTCAGGCGCAGGCCCGGTTCATCTGCCCAAGACGCTGCTGGCACCACCGCCAGTGCGGCAAGGGATTTCAGAACATCGCGGCGTATCATGCGGGCACCTTCACGCGCCAAGGCTGGGATTTGAACCAGCCCGCGCCATAGGCGACAGCGACCAGCACGACAAAGCCAAAGAGATTGACCAGTAAGGTCATGGCAATGCTGCGGCCCAAGACATCCATGATGAAACCCATCAGTCGCGCGGTGAACATGCTGGCAATAAAAACGGCAAGGCTTTGCTGGCCGACCTTCAGGATAATCTTGAGGGTCTGCTCCCAAATACGGGACGCGACCCCTGCGCCGGAAGCAAGCAGATTGTCACCTCTGTCGCCCGCAAGCACCCAGAAAATATAGGCAAGGCCAAGAAAGTGCACATAACGCAGGATGCCAAAATCGCTTTTATCGATCACCGCGGCGTAATTGGTGCGCCAGTCGCTTGCCCATGCAAATCCGAACTCACGCACGCCGATATTGCTAAGCGGGATGATAGCAATCACGACGAACGCCGCCACTCCGAACAGGAACGCAGTGACGGGCGGTCTGGGAAGCCATCCGCGCATGAACGCAAAGCCGGTGAAAAAGATCAGTTGCCAACCGAAGGGATTGAAGAACCACGCGCGGTCACTCCATGGTTCGGCAGGAAATTCAAGGTGATAGGCTCCAAAGCCAAGGAAATCCAGTAACGCCGTCTGCGCCATGATCCAGGTCCCTATCACGAAGGCTGCGACCAACCGCAGATCAATCCGCGACAGGGCCATAACGACCGGCATCATCAGCAAAACGATCATATACATCGGCAGAATGTCGAAATAATTCGGCACATAGCTGAGCGTCATAAAGCTCAGTAGAATGTTTGAGTTTTCCCATTTGTCCGATTCAACGAACATCATCCACAGGTTCAGCTGTCCCCAGTAATTGCGGCCGGTGATATCGAGATCGGTAAGGTAAACGGTCAGTGCGAGCGTGGCAAAGAAAAGTCCCACGTGAGCCCAGTAGACCTGCCAGACGCGGAAAAGAACGCGGGCCGTGCCCAGTACCCAGCCTGCGCGGTCAAACCCGCCACCGAACGCGATGGCGCTGGCCATGCCCGAACAGAAGACGAAAATCTCGGTAGCGTCGGAAAATCCCCAACGCGCCGGTATCCACAACGTCAGGAAATTGCCCGGCGTATGCGCCATCAGGATGATGAACATCGCGATGCCGCGAAAGAAGTCCAGCCGCAAGTCGCGCACACGTGGTGTGGCCTGAACCGCCGTAGCGGCTGCTGAGGAAGGAGGAGATGATACATCGGCGAAATTCATATGGTGAGGTCGTTCTCTTTACTGCGCCGGAATACGGCGCGCATGGGCGAGTTGATCAAAACGGGTTGCGGCAAATCGGTCCTGCTTGCCGGCGCGCAGTGCAGTGCGGTCGTTCAGCATGTCTTCTACCGCGTCGAAATGGCTCGCACGTAGGCCTGCGTCAATGGTCATGCGTTCAAATATGTCGCGCTGGGCATGACTTCCGCCGATCGTCTGCATTTTTGGGCGGGCATCCGCCAATTGTGCGAATGCATCGGCGTATCTGCCTTCGGAAAAGGCATTTAGACCGGCAAGGGCAGCAAGACCTGGATCCGCCACGCGGGACGCCATGTCGCCTGTAGATTGCGCATCGCGGGCGAACCGTGCTGTCATCGCCTTGGCGGCATCACCTTTGGCGGCACCGGCAAGAGCCAGTTGGTAGTGGAGGTCTGCAAATACGACACAACCGTCGTCGATCCGTGTCTCCGCAAATGCTCCCAGTTCGTCCCAGCGATCACCGATGTTCATGCCCTCAAGCTCCAGCCGCATAAGAAGCGATGTGGCGTTGGCGATGTCACGATAGTCATCGGTTTTGTCCGCACGGATTTGGCAATCATAGAGCGAAAGCGCCACATCCATCTCGCCGCGATCAAGATGCAGCAGCGCTTTGTGCCACCAGACATGATAGCGGAAATTGTTTGATCCGTTCCACGCGCTTTTGTGGTTTTCGATCAGCGTGATACCTGCATCCGGCTCGGCGCGCATGTCATGGACATGGGCCACTGCGTGCAGCCCCCATGCATCGTCGGGCGCGTAGGTGAGGCCCGCGCGGCCTGCAAGTTCAGCAGCGGCATAGGCACCGGTTTCCTCAAGGGTAAAGGCATGACAGCCCATTACGTACCCGCGTAGCGGATGATCGGGGCCATGTGCCGGCAGCACGCGCTCGATTGATGTCCGCATCCCGCTCGCATCGCCCAGAATGAACCGTATCGCATGGCTGGTCTTTGCGGTGAGCGTGTCTTGCGGATGCTGGTCTAGCACCTTTTCGAGTGCCGCGATCGCGCCGGTGGGGCTGTCGGCGAGCCACTGGTCCAGAGCGGCAATCCAGCCTTCCTCCCGTGGGGTACAAGAATGCTCGCCTCTTGCGGCATGCGCCGCAGTCCGGGCGTCTTCGGCAACCTGCCACATCTCTGCGCGGCCCATCATCAAAGAGAACAACCCGCGTGCGGCGTGGCCCATCGCGAATTGTGGCTCCGCCTCTAACACATCCCCCAGATGCTGCGGGGTCGAGGGTTTGTGCGCCAGAAAGGCATAGATCATCGCGTTCCAGTGCTCGACGGTTGCGGCGTTGTTCAGTGAAACGGGCGCGTTGCAAATATCGTAATTCATGCGTGCCTGCCTTTCGTAATTGCGAAGTGTCCTCATAGGGATACGCGGGATCCTACGTCCGAAGAACGGCTTTAGGGCAGGCCACACGCCAACGTGAAGGTCCGGGCCAGTTTCGTGAGCGTTTGTGTCAAAAGAGGATTGTAAGCAGGCGAAAACGATTGGCTAAAGGCTCAATCCGGCGACTTCGGGTTGGGTTTACGGCTTACGATCAGGTGCAGGCGGTCCCCATGTTTCAAGGACTTCTGCAGAATCCTGACCGAAACGTGGTGGTGCGCGGCGATAACTTACCGGCGTGGCTGAGAGCTTTAGCGGATTCCCTAAAAGCCGCAGATGCCCGTCGGGTGTATCGGGGCAGTCAACATTCACAACGCCGCCTCTGGCCTTTGCCTGATCGGAATTTAGCGCTTCAGCAATGGTATTGATAGGTCCACAAGGGACACCAGCCGATCGCAGGGCCGACAACAGCGTGTCCTTGCTTTTCGCCTTCATCGCCGGCCGGATTGCAGCCATGAGAGCCTCGCGGTGTTCGATCCGCCCGAGGTTCGTCTTAAACCGCGCGTCAGCACCGACATCCTCTAGCTCAAGCGTGTCGCAATAGCGTGCAAACTGTGCGTCATTGCCAACAGCCAGCAGGATATAGCCGTCCGCACATTCAAAAGAGTCATAGGGCACGATATTCGGGTGTGCGTTTCCGCGCCGCTTGGGCAGTTCACCGGAAGTAAGGTAATTCGTACCCTCATTGACCAGCCAGGCCATCGAAGCATCTACCAAAGACAGATCGATGTGCTGGCCTTCGCCTGTCCGGTCGCGGTGGCGCAGGGCCGCCAGAATACCGATGGTGGCGTACATTCCGCACATCACGTCCGCTATGCCGACGCCGACCTTCATGGGATCACCGTCAGGGGCGCCCGTTATTGACATGATCCCGCCAAACCCCTGTGCCATCAGATCGTAACCGGGTTGGCTGCGGTTCGGCCCCGTTTGGCCAAAGCCGGAAATCGAACAGTAAACAAGGGAAGGATGGGCCGCCAGAAGCGTTTCGTGATCCAGCCCGTATTTGCGCAAACCGTCAGGTTTGAAGTTCTCAACAATGACATCTGCACGCGCTGCAAGGTAGCGCAGAATGCGCTGGCCTTCGTCCGTTGCGATATCGACCGAAAGTGACCGTTTGTTACGGTTGGCGGCCATGAAATAGGCCGACAGGTCGGTTGGGTTTCCCTCGGCATCAGCCGCATAGTTTGGTCCCCATCCGCGCGTATCGTCGCCGTTGGTTTTGGGGTTTTCGACCTTGATCACCGTCGCTCCCAGGTCGCCCAGCATCTGTGTGCAGGTCGGACCGGCCAGAATACGGCTCATGTCGAGGACAAAAATGCCGTCCAGCGCACCTTTAGATACGGCCATCATAGGCTCCGGGTTCGATCACGGCGGCAATGACGGTGAAGGTCTCGGCGGTCAGGGCTTCTTGCAATGCCGTCTCCAGCGCTTCACGGCTGCGCACCGTTACGCCTGCTCCGCCAAAAGCGACGCCCATAGCCGCAAAGTTATGCTGTGCGAAATCGACACCGATGTTGGGCATTTGACGCTCCCGCTGCTTTTTTTCGATTAAGGCAAGGGATGCATCAACAAAGACGACAAAAATCGGAGCAAGGTCCAGCTCTGCCGCTGTCGCAAGCTCGCCCGCGACCATAAGAAAGCCCGCGTCCCCCGAGAAGGAAACGACCGGCCTGTCGGGCGTTCCGAGCTTGGCACCGATAGCCATCGGCACTGCGCAGCCCATGGTGCACAGGGCTGAGGACTGCATCAGATCACGGGGGGCATAACATTCCCACATCTGTGACAGTAAAATTCGGTGCGCGCCGCTGTCGGCGGAGGCGATGGTGTCTCTTGGCAAGATCTTGCGGCAGGTATCGATCACCGCAGCAGGCCCCCATGCGTCGTCCTTCGGAAACGCGGTGCTGAGCGCCTGCTTGAGCTGATAGATCTCGCCAGCTTCCCACGTGTCGTGCACATCAAGCCCTTCACTAAGCGCGCGCAATGTCGCGGTGCAATCGCTCACAAAGTTCAGCGTGGCCTGATGCATGTAGTGGTGGTTCGGCACAGCGGCGATGTCGATGACGTTCTGCTGTCGCGGGTCCCAGATGTCGCGCCAACCGGGCCGCATTTCAATGGGGTCATAGCCCACACAGAGGATCAGATCAGCCGCTTTCACAAAGGGCAGCAAATGGGTGTCTGCCAGCGGGGAAAGTCCCGCCCCGCCAAGGCTGAGCGCATGATCTTCCGGCAGCACGCCCTTGGCTTTGTAGCTGGTTATCACAGGGATGTTGTGGTCTTCGGCGAATTCGACAACAGCGTTCTGCGCATGTTGGTTGAGCACATCGACGCCCACGATCATCACAGGCCGCTGCGCATTCTCCAGCCAGTTGCGCGCGGTTTCCAGATCCGGACCGGCCGGTGCTGTGGACGAGGCCTTGGGGCGTGGTGCGGGCGGTTCTGCCGGCACTTGTGTGTCGGCCACTGAAATCGGCACATCGATATGCACCGGACCCATCCGCCCTTCGGTCGCAATGCCCACGGCTTTATCCGCGATGCTATGGGCTGCGCCTGCGTTCAGGCAGAAAGTCGCCTTGGTGATGGGACGAAAAACCGCCTGTTGGTCGACCACCTGATGGGTGTAGCGTTGGACTTCGTCAGCATCCATGCAGCCCGACAGAACGATCATGGGCACCTGATCCTGTAGGGCATTGGCGACGGTGTTCACCCCGTTGAGCGTACCCGGACCGATCGTGCCGACCAGAATGGCAGGGGCGTGGTCGCGGTGGTGCAGACCTTCGGCGATAAAGCCAGCAGCGTTCTCGTGTTTGGCAAGGATAAAGCGGATGCCGGCAGCCTCAAGCGCATCGATAATGGTCAGAACCTCTCCGCCGGGCATTCCGAAAGCGGTACGGCATCCGGCGTCATAGAGGCGGCGGGCGAGGGCGTCTGCGGCCCGTATGGTCTGGGGCATGGGCGGAACCTTTCGGAAAGATACCCCAGAGATGAACCACGCCCTGCCTGAATAGGCAATTCACTGTGTCGTCGGAATTGTTGCAGACCAGTCCCGCTAAAGCTGCGGGTTCAGCTTCACTGTGGCTGTCTAAATGAGCCCGCTCTGTGACGGACGTACTTGCAAACGGCCCGCTATGATTACGAGCCGTGTACGTTGAACAACATGTCTGGGGCGCAGATTAGCGGCGGCGGTCCCTGCGTGAGGACATCGGCTGGAACGCCACACCCACATGCGCTTCGCAATAAGGCTTGCCTTGCTTTACAGGCAGGCCACAAAACCAAAAGTCTTCTGTCGCGGGGTCACCAACGGGCCATTTGCATGTCCGCTCGGTCAATTCCATCAAGCCGATTTTCTTAGCCTTCTTCTCGACCTCGTTCACCTTGGCCAGCGCTTCGGGGCTGATCTCGTTCGCGGAGGGTTGAGGCGGCAGCGGCTGGCCTGCAGGAATAATCTGCTTGCGCGCGGGCAGTGTAGACTTTGGCGGGGCAGCCGCTTGTGTCTGCATGATGACCGCTGGTTTTTCCTCGGGCGCTGCCTTTGGCTTCGCGGCTGCCTTTGGTGCTGCAGCTTTGGCCTTGGGTTTCGCCTCCGCCTTGGCGGCGGTACCGCTGGTCGCACGGTTAGACAGACCCAGACGGTGCACCTTGCCGATCACGGCATTGCGGGTCACGCCACCCAGCTCTTTCGCGATCTGGCTTGCGGATTGGCCTTCGCCCCACATTTTCTTGAGCGTTTCAACGCGGTCATCGGTCCAGGACATCGCAGGTCTTCCTTCGTTCAAAAAGCGGCCCCTCTGGACCGCTTTAGCAAATTCAAAGCTCTATACTAAGCCTTCAGGCGCTGCGTGCAAGGGACGAAGCATCAAAGAGCCGTAGGAGGGCGCGGTGGCGTGGGTTTGAGCCGTGCCTCGCGCAGTGCCAGAATCACCGCACCGGTGATGATAATTGCCGCGCCCATGAGCGTGATAAAGTCGGGAATAACCCGGTAAAACAGCACATCGTAGAGGGCGGCAAATATCAGTGTGCCATAGCTGAAAGGCGCTACAAAACTGGCGTCAGCGCGGGCCATCGCATTGACAAAGAAGGTCTGCGCCACGGCCATGCATAACCCGATCCCGGCCAGCAAAAGCCATTGCGCCGCCGTGGGTTGTTGCCAGACGGCAATCACCGCGACGCTGGCTATGCTGAGGCCGAGCAGGTTGTTAACCAGCAGAATCTGGAACGGGGGTTCACGCCCAGCCAGTTTTTTGATGAAGATCAGTTCCAAACCCATGATCATGGCTGCGCCAAAGGCCAAAAGCGCGGCAGGCTGAAAGCTCTCGGGGGTGGGGCGCAAAAGAATCAGCGCACCGACCAGCGCGATAGCGGCAGCAGACCAGCGGATACGCCCAACCTTTTCACCAAGCAGCGGAATGGCAAGCATCATCGCGAATACGGGGTTCAGAAATGAGATAGCCGTTGCATCGGCCAGCGGAATATAGGCGACAGAGGCGAACATCAGCGTCACACCGCCCCAACCGCAAAAGGTGCGGGCCAGATGTAGCGGCCATTTCGGCGCACCCAGTTTCGGGCGCAGCAACAAGGCGGCTGTGCTCAGTCCGATTAATGCGAAGAAAAACCGGCCATGGCTGATTTGCAGCGCATGCATTGGTGGGCCGTAAGCATCTGTGCCCAATGCCTTTGCCATCAGCGTCGTCGCCGCGATGAAAGCGGTCGCACATGCAATCAGCACGGCGGCGAGTGCGTTGTTTTGATGCTGGCCCTGATACATGTTTCCGCTATGCGCCCGCCTTGCAACTGATGCAAGGTGTGAAAAACGGGGCTATGCAAAGGGATTTCCTGCCGTTAAGTAAATCTCATGATCACACGCACACAATTCCTGTCCCGACGACGCCGAAGCTAAATCTTTGAGCGTGGCCTGCTGACCGCAGGTGTGATCCCGGTGCACTGCACCATCCCCTAATTCACTTGACCAACCCACATGCACATGGCCCATTGGCTTTTTGCGGTTCCCTATAAGGATGATCCAGATGATCTCTTCTATTCTGCCGACCTATTCACGTGCGCCCCTGAGCTTCGTCTCGGGCGAAGGCACCTGGTTGATTGAAGAGGACGGACGACGCTTTCTGGATATGGGGGCCGGTATCGCGGTTAACGTTTTGGGGCATGGGCATCCGGCTTTGGTGTCTACGCTGAAGGCGCAGGCGGACAAGCTTTGGCACACGTCCAACCTGTATCATATCAAGAACCAGGAAGCGCTGGCGGAGCGGCTGGTCGACAACACTTTCGCCGACACCGTGTTCTTTACCAACTCCGGCACCGAGGCATGCGAGCTGGCGGTGAAAATGGCGCGCAAGTACTTCTATGACAAAGGGCAGCCCGAGCGGGTCGAGATTATCACCTTTGACGGGTCGTTCCATGGCCGTTCTTCTGCGGGGATTGCGGCGGCAGGTTCGGAAAAGATGACCAAAGGCTTCGGGCCTTTGTTGCCCGGCTTTGTGCATCTGGGATTTGGCGATCATGACGCTTTGAATGCCGCGATCAATGACAAGACCTGTGCTATCATGGTTGAGCCGGTACAGGGCGAGGGCGGTATCCGTCCACTGCCGGATGCTTGCCTGAAAGGGCTGCGTGACCTGTGTGACGAGCACGGCATCCTGATGATACTGGACGAGGTGCAATGCGGCGTGGGCCGGACTGGCAAGCTTTTCGCCCATGAATGGGCGGGTGTGGCACCTGATATCATGATGGTTGCCAAGGGCATTGGCGGCGGCTTTCCTCTGGGTGCTGTACTGGCCACAGAAGATGCCGCTTCCGGCATGACTGCTGGTACACACGGCTCTACCTATGGCGGCAACCCGCTGGGCTGTGCGGTGGGATGCGCCGTGATGGACATCGTTACCGGTGCCGAGTTTCTGGCAGAGGTGAACCGTAAATCCAGTCTGATGCGGCAGAAGCTTGAAGGGCTGGTCGCCGCACACCCTGATGTGTTCGAAGCCGTGCGCGGCTCCGGCCTGATGCTTGGCATCAAGTGCAAGGTGGCCCCGGGTGAGGTCGTGAACGCAGGTTATTCGCAGGAAGTCATCGTGGTGCCTGCCGCCGACAACGTTGTGCGCCTATTGCCGCCTCTTAACATCTCGGATGATGAAATCGCCGAAGCCGTCGACCGACTTGACCGCGCCGCTTCCAGTATGAGCGCCGCCTGAGGCTGCCCGTTTCCCTCAAACCCATCATCGGGGCTTGTCCCGATCTCCTCCATTTGCTGCAAAGAACTGATTTATGAAGCATTTTCTCGATATTCACACAACGCCGCAGGACGAATTGCGTGGCATCATCGACGATGGCATTGCGATGAAGAATGCCCGTAACGGGCGCCCCAAAGGTGCCCTTGATGATGATCTACCTCTCAAGGATCACATGGTCGCCCTGATTTTTGAAAAACCGTCGACAAGGACGCGCATCAGCTTTGACGTTGGCGTGCGACAGATGGGCGGCCAGACGATGGTGCTTTCGGGCACCGACATGCAGCTTGGCCATGGTGAGACAATCGCAGACACCGCACGGGTGCTCAGCCGATATGTGGACCTGATCATGATCCGCACATTCGAAGAGCAAACCCTGCTGGATATGGCCGAATATGCCTCTGTGCCGGTCATCAACGGTTTGACCAACCGCACCCACCCCTGCCAGATCATGGCCGATATCATGACGTTCGAAGAACATAACGGCCCGATCAAAGGGAAAAAGGTTGTCTGGTCAGGGGATGGCAACAATGTCTTTGCCAGCTTCGCCCATGCTGCCAAACAGTTTGATTTTGAGTTGGTGTTCACAGGGCCGCCGCCGCTAGACCCTGAGCCTGCTTTGCAGGGGCTCTACACCATCGAACGCGATCCCAATGCGGCGGTCGCTGGTGCGGATCTGGTTGTTACCGATACTTGGGTCTCTATGCACGATCCTCAGTCGGCACGCGAACGGCGTCACAATCAGCTGCGCGGATATCAGGTGAATGAAGCCCTGATGGCGAAGGCCAAAGACGATGCATTGTTTATGCATTGCCTGCCCGCGCACCGTGAAGATGAGGCGACAAGCGCTGTTATGGATGGTCCGCGGTCGGTCATTTTTGATGAGGCAGAGAACCGTCTTCACGCCCAGAAAGCCATCATGCGGCACTGCCTTGGCCGTTGAGGTCGCTCCAGCTCCGCCACGTATCGTGGTGGCGGGGGCCGGTGCCATCGGGTGCTTTGTCGGCGGTTTGCTGGCAAATGCGGGCGCGCACGTAACGCTGATGGTGCGCCCGCGCATTGCGGCAGAAATCCGTGCACATGGGTTGACGCTGACGGATCAAGACGGAATGGCAGTCAATCTTACCGCAGACGATTTAACCTTGTCCGAAAGCCCTGCCTGTCTGGCCGATGCCGATCTTGTGCTTGTGACGGTCAAATCCCGCGATACGAGCCAGATCGGACAGGACATACAGGCGCATGCACCGCTGCGGGCGCGGGTGGTCAGCTTGCAAAACGGCGTGTCAAATGCAGAGGAACTGCGCCACGAACTGCCGGGCCATGACGTCCGCGCCGGCATGGTGCCCTTTAACGTCGTGCCAATGGGGCAGGGGTGTTACCACCGCGCGGTGGATGGTGGCATGGTAATTGAAGCGGGTCAGGGCGATCTGGCAGATATTTTGAACGTAGAGGGGCTGGAATGCCGCCAGACCCGCGATATCGAAGCCGTCCAATGGGGCAAGTTTTTGCTGAACCTCAATAATGCGCTCAACGCATTAAGCGGTATGCCGCTGCAACAACAACTGAAGGATCGCGGCTGGCGCAAGCTGATGGCCGATCAGTGGGCTGAAGCGCTGAGCATTCTGCGATCGCAAGGCATCCGCCCGCTCTCTTCCACGCCGGTGTCTGTGTCGGTGATCCCATGGATTCTGCGCCTGCCGACGCCGTTGTTCACGCGGGTGGCTGCGGCCATGCTGCGGATTGATCCACAGGCGCGGACGTCGATGTCCTATGATCTGATGGAGCACCGCCCCACCGAGATTGAAGCGCTGCAAGGTGAGATTGTAAGGCGCGGCGAAGAATTGGGCCGCCCGACACCCATCAATGCCATGGTGCTGGATGTAGTCCGCACAGCCGAAATTGCGCGGGAAGGGCTGCCCTATCTTAGCCCGCGCGCCCTGAGGGCCGAGATCAACCGCTAACGCGACACGTCTACGATATCAGAGAGAGCGCAGGATCTCTTTGAGATCCGGCTCTCGTACCAGCTTTGCCGCATCTGTTGGCGAAAACCATGCGCGCTCGCGCTGGTCCACTTCGGGATAGTCTTCCTTCAGGCCGCGCACGTGTACCAGATAGACTTCTGCCTCAACCGGTACATCCTCGCCGTTGTTCAAACCCTTGATATACCCGAAATGCCCCATAGGCTCCTCGATGATATCTGCCTTCTTGACGCCTGCTTCTTCCCAGGCCTCTTGTAACGCGGCTTCGGCACCGTTCTTGCCTTTGATTGGCCAACCTTTGGGCACGATCCAACGTCCGGTGTCCCGGCTCGTGATCAACAGCACCTTCTTGGCACCGTCGACCATCTTGTAACAAAGGGCTGCGACCTGTTCGCGCTTTTCAACCGGCTCTGCCTGATGAAAAATGTCCGCCCAGGCACGCTTCAATGTGTGGATCACTGGATGTTTTTTACCAACTTATTATCTTTATCAATCACTTAAATATACCCAAGTGATTCGATTTTCAAGTGTGGGCCGAAAATCTTGTTTTCTATAAGGGGTGTTCCCGGCAATTTTCCGCGTCGTCCTTGTGTTGGCGGCACGGACTGCCCACAGTGTAAGTCAGAAGCAAAGCAAGTTCGAAAAAAGGCGCAGCATGAACCGTGAAGCAGGCAAGGCCGATATCGGCGTATACGGATTGGGGACGATGGGATCGGCGCTTGCGTTGAACCTTGCTGATAACGGGTTTCAGGTTTCGGTCGCTAATCGGGAGGCTGATTGGATCGCGCCGTTCCTCACCGAAGCCGGACCGCTTGGCGAGCGTTTGCAGGGCCATGAGGCGCTCGCGGATTTTGTTCAGTCGCTTTCACGTCCGCGCAACATCCTATTTATGATCCCTTCGGGTACGCCCATGGATGTGATGATCGATACGATCAAACCTCTGCTGGACGAGGGAGATACACTGATCGACGGTGGCAATGCGGATTTCAACGACACCCGTGCGCGGTCTGCGGCGTTGGAAGGGACGGGGATACATTTTGTCGGCATGGGGGTTTCCGGGGGTGAAGAGGGGGCCAGACGTGGCCCGTCCATGATGGTGGGCGGTAGCACCCATTCATGGCAGCATCTGCGCCCGATGGTCGAAGCAATTGCCGCGCGACACAAGGGAGACCCCTGCGTGGCACACGTCGGGCCGGACGGTGCGGGCCATTTCGTCAAAACGGTACACAATGGCATCGAATACGCCGACATGCAGATGATCGCGGAAATCTACGGTATGCTGCGCGACGGGGCCGGAAAAGGCGCCGACGACATTGGGCAACTCTTTGCGCAATGGCAGAACGGCCCGTTGGGGTCCTACCTGATCGAGGTGTCCGCAGCGGCATTGCAGTCTGTGGATCGCCGCACCGGTTTGCCGGTGGTGGATATTATTCTGGATCAGGCAGGCCAGAAAGGCACTGGCCGCTGGACGCTGATCGAAGCGCTCAAGATGGGCCAGTCCGCGAGTGCGATCGAAGCGGCAGTCGGTGCGCGCGGGTGGTCGTCCGAGAAATCGCTCCGTGTGGCGGCGGAGCCTGTACTGACGCTTGGCGCGGTTGGCGGCGCGGTGCCAAGTAATGACACTTTGAAACATGCGTTGCTTGCGGGCCGTATTCTTGCCCACGCCCAAGGTTTCCGTATCCTGACGGCGGCGTCAACGGAGTTTGACTGGTCCCTTGACCTCGCGCGTATCGCTGAGATCTGGCGGGCGGGGTGCATCATCCGGTCTGTCCTGTTGGACGACTTTGCAGCCGCATTCCGGGGCGACCTGCCGGACGGCCATCTTATCCTGTCGCCGCAGATCACACAGATGCTTCAGGGCAGCATTCCGAGCTTACGCAAAGTGGTGGCGGCGGGTGCGTCCCTTGGTGTGGCTCTTCCCGCCTTGTCCGCATCGCTTGGCTGGTATGACAGTATCCGGCGCGCACGCGGGACCGCGAACCTCATTCAGGCCCAGCGGGACTTCTTTGGCGCGCACGGATTTGCGCGGGTGGATGATGAAGGTGCGTTTCATGGCGACTGGAACATGATCGCCCCCGCGCCCTAACCGGAAAACGGATCCTGAGGATAGCCGACACCGGCAAGATAGAGGCCCTGAGGCGGACAGACCGGACCGCAAGCGGCACGGTCACGTGCTTCAAGAGCAGACTTCACGTCGTCAGGCGACCATGTGCCGGCACCGACCCGTTCCAAAGTGCCGACGAAACTGCGGACCTGATTATGCAGGAAAGACCGCGCTCTCACATCAAAATGATACTCTGTTCCCCCTGCGGTCTCGACCTCTGAGATTTGCAGGTGGTCCAGTGTTTTGACCGGACTTTCCGCCTGACAGATGGTCGAGCGGAACGTGGTAAAGTCATGTTTGCCCAACAGAACATCTGCGCCGCGCTGCATGGCGTCCACGTCCAGAGCATGTTTGACCTGCCAGACCAGACCGTCCTGATGGGTGGCGGGCGCACGACGGCTGAGGATGCGGAACAGATAGCGACGCTCATGCGCAGAAAAGCGGGCATGGAAATCACCAACGGCAGGTGCGCAGGCGGTGATCGCAATCGGATGGGGCTTCAGGTGGTAATTCAACGCCTCGGACAGGCGGAAGGCGTCCCATTCCTGATCCATGTCACAATGGGCAATCTGACCCAATGCATGCACACCTGCGTCTGTGCGACCGGCAGCAGCAATATTGTGGGTGCGGCGCTCCAGCTTGGAAAGGGCAGCTTCAATCGTGCCTTGGACAGAGAGCAGATCAACCTGACGCTGCCAGCCCACGAAGGGGGCACCGTGATATTCGACTTTGAGGGCATAGCGGTACATGGCCAGCGCTCTACCCTGCGCCATGGCTTCTGGCAATCCCATGGGTGCGACCCTATGTTGCTGTAACGCTTGATAATGACGGGTTTGGGTTTTTGGGTATTTCACGAATTGCGGACGGCATCTGGCGACAGGTAGAGGCGGTGCAGGATACTGTGTCGGAGACCCTGTTCGAGCCGGTGATCCGGTTGGGTGTGACCGGCCTTGCCAGATCGGGCAAGACCGTGTTCATCACGTCACTGGTTGCAAACCTGCTTGATCGGGGGCGGATGCCGGGCCTTGTTGCTGCCAGCGAGGGGCGGATTGAAGCTGCGTTCTTGCAGCCACAGCCCAATGATACGTTGCCGCGGTTCGAGTATGAGAAACATCTGGCGGCTCTCACCGGTCAGACGCCGCATTGGCCTGACAGCACGCGTGCGATCTCGGAGCTGCGGTTATCGTTAAAGGTGCGCCCCAATGGTCTGCTATCCGGCCTGCAGGGGCCGCGCACGATCCATCTGGATATTGTCGACTACCCGGGCGAATGGCTGCTTGATCTGGGTCTGCTGGAGCAATCCTACGAACAGTGGTCGAATGAAACCTTAACAAGGATTAACAATCGCGATTCAGCTCAAAAATTCATGGAGTTGGCGCGTGATGTTGAGGCAGAAGATAAACATGATGAAACCCTCGCTCAGGAGCTTGCAACGCGCTTTGCGGCCTATTTGGGTGCGGCACGTGCCGAAGGGTTTTCCGACTGCACGCCGGGGCGTTTTCTTCTGCCCGGTGATCTTGCCGGATCGCCTGTGCTAACCTTTGCGCCGGTGCCAACCGAAGGGGCATCAACACGAGGTAGTTTGCACCGCGAGATGGCCCGCCGGTTTGAGGCGTATAAGTCCCGCGTGGTGCAGCCGTTCTTTCGGGATCACTTTGCCCGCATAGACCGGCAGGTGGTGCTGGTCGATGCGCTGGGTGCCATCAATCAGGGACCGCAGGCCGTGGATGATCTGCGGCACGCGATGGGTGAAACGCTCAAAGCGTTTCGGCCGGGCAAAAATTCCTTTCTTCGGGGGCTGCTGGGCGGCAAGCGTGTGGAAAAAATTCTTTTCGCTGCGACCAAAGCCGACCATCTCCATCACACCCAGCACAGTAAACTCAGCGCGATCATGGAAGCCCTGACCCGTGAGGCACGAGATCGTGCACAATACGCCGGTGCAGGCACAGCCGCGATGGCCATCGCGTCGCTTCGTGCCACAACCGAAGCTGTGATGGAGCACGACGGCACGCCGCTCGACGTCGTGCGCGGCACTTTATTGGAGACAGGCAAAGAGGCGGCGTTCTATCCCGGCGATCTGCCTGAGGATCCTGCACATCTGCTTAGCCCTGCACGGGCGGGTGCCGAAAAGTGGTTGGATCAGGATTATCAGGTGATGCGGTTTGCGCCTGCTCCGCTGGCGCTCAGGCCGGGTGACGGACCGCCGCACATCAGGTTGGATCGTGCAGCGGAATTCCTGATCGGAGACAGGCTGTGATCCGTTTGCGCCCCGCTCATTCAACAGATGCAGGCACGGTCGGCGCGATCCTGACCGAATTTGCAGAAGGTACGGCGTGGCTGCCAAAGCTTCACACGGGGGCCGAAGATGTGGCGCATGCGGGTGCAATGATTGATCGTGGCTGGGTCACGGTGGCGGAGACCGAAGATCGCGTTGTCGCTTTCAGCGCGTGCAACGCTGGCGATCTGGACGCGCTCTATGTCGCGTCAGGGATGCGGGGGCAGGGCGTGGGTGGCCTGTTGTTGGAGAAGCTGAAGGCGGCGCATGACAATCTGAAATTATGGACGTTTCAGGCAAACACTCGGGCGCATGCGTTCTATTTGCGTCACGGCTTTGTCGAGGTTGCCCGAACCGACGGTGCAACAACCGACGAACAGCTCCCCGATATCCGATATGAATGGCAGCGGGGGGCGACCTGAGATGTCCAAAGGACCGGTACTTTTCGATCTTGAGAACGAGCATGCTCCGGCGCCTCAGGTGGCCGAAGCGCCCCCTGTGCCGGATATTGATATTCCCGGACCGCGGGGGCAGGCCATGCAGGTTGCAGCCACCCTTGCGGCACGCAAGCCGTCGCGACTGGTACGGCTATTCTGGGCTTTGGCAGGAACGCTTGTCGGGGCGATGGTGTCCATTGCGGCGTGGCGCTTTGTGACTGACTTGATAACGCGCTATCCGGTGTTGGGTTGGGCGATGACGGGCCTGCTGGCCATGTTCCTGCTCGTTCTGGGCTTGCTTGCCCTGCGCGAAGCGGCTGCTTTCGGACGGTTGTCACGGCTCGACGGTTTACGTCATGCGGCAACTGCTGCCTTGGCCGCACATGACTTGGGCGAGGCACGGCGCGTCACGGACAGACTGGTCAGCCTTTATCAGGGGCGCGAAGATACCCGTTGGGGGCGCGACAGGTTGGCAGAGCTGCGCGGGGATCAGTTGGATCCCGTGGGCCTGTTATCATTGGCCGAGAAGGAATTGCTTGGCCCGCTTGATAAAGCCGCAAGTCGCGAAGTCGAAGCCGCGGCGCGTCAGGTTGCCACCGTAACGGCATTAGTACCATTGGCGCTGGCAGATGTGGCGGCTGCACTTACGGCGAATTTGCGGATGATCCGCCGCGTGGCCGAAGTGTACGGCGGACGTTCGGGCTTTTTCGGGTCGTGGCGACTGACCCGTGCAGTGTTGAGCCACATGGTCGCCACAGGCGCGGTCGCAGTGGGGGATGATCTGTTGGAGCCTGTTCTGGGCGGTACGATTATTGGCAAGCTGAGCCGCCGTTTCGGCGAGGGTTTGGTGAACGGTGCCCTGACCGCGCGGGTAGGCGTGGCGGCGATGGAAGTGTGCCGCCCGATGCCCTTTGGTCCCGAGCGGAGGCCCAAAGTGCGCAGCATCATAAAAAACGCACTGAGCGGTCTGTTCAGTCGCGGCAAGGAGAGCTGAGATGGAGAGCTTTGCAGCCGACCTCAAGACGATGGTGCGGACCCCGTTAGAAGACGTGCATATTGAGGCGATGCGGAAAGTTGGCCTTGTCTCGTTGAAAAAGGCCGGTGCCATTGTACAAGAACCCGGTGCTGCAACGGACCAGTTTCATTTCGTTTTGTCAGGCGAGCTTGAACCCGTAGATCCGCGCACGAACGAACGTATGGGGAGCGACACACTAGGTCCCCGCCAGTTCTTCGGTGATTTACAGTTTTTGTCAGGCGGCAAGTCGCTTGCGGGGGCGAGGGCCGTGGTGGACAGTGAAATTCTCTGTGTGCCGCGCGATGATATGCTGCGCCTGATGTCGGACATGCCCGAGATGAGTGACATCATCGTTACGGTTCTGGCTGCGCGGCGCAGACGGATGTTGGAAGTATCAGGTTCCGCGCTTACCCTATTAGGGGCAGAGAGCAGCACAGATATCCGCCGTGTCGCCAGCTTTGCCGCCCGCAATCGCATTCCGTATCGCGAGGTTGAGATCGGGTCGGATGAAGGCCACGAGATCGCTGCGGGTTGCGGAATGGAGACTGCCGGACCAGCAGTGATTTTCGGACAGGGTCATCTGATAGACCCGCCAACACCGGAGGCCGTTGCGGCGGTAATCGGTCTGGACCTTGCAGTTTCCTCGAATGAGCTTTTTGATGTTGTGATCGTAGGCGGTGGACCGGCAGGAGTGGCAGCGGCGGTCTATGCTGGCGCTGAAGGGCTGCGCGCATTGGTCGTGGAAGATCTGGCAATCGGTGGGCAAGCGGGCACTTCAAGCCGGATCGAAAATTACATGGGGTTTCCCACGGGTATCTCGGGCGGCGATCTGGTTGGCAGAGGCGAAGTGCAGGCGATGAAATTCGGCACCCGTTTTGCTGTGCCGCGCCGCGCTGCAAGTCTGACGCAATGCGAAAAGAAACGGTTCCATGTGGCGCTGGACAACGGACAATCTGTGTCCGCGCGCAGCTTAATCGTAGCGACCGGCGTCCAATACCGTAGAATGCCGTTCGACCGGCTCGAAGAACTGGAAGGTGCCGGTGTTTACTATGCGGCGACCGAGGTTGAGGCGCGCTGGTGCCGTGGGTCGGAAGTGGCGATCATCGGCGGCGGTAACTCCGCCGGACAAGCGGCGATGTATCTGACGCGGACCTGTCACCATGTGCATGTTCTTGTGCGCGGTGACGCGCTCGCCTCCTCCATGTCCGATTATTTGCTTAGCCGGCTTGAGGCGCATCCAAAAATAACGATCCACACCGGCACGCAAGTAAACGCGCTTCAGGGAGAGCAGGCGCTTGAGGCTGTGACACTTTCAGGGCCGGACGGAACGACGCTGCTGGAGATAGCCGCACTGTTCGTGATGGTTGGTGCAGCACCCAATACGCAGTGGTTGTCCGGTCTGGTAGATCTGGACGACAAAGGGTTTGTCCCGACCGGGCGGGACGTTGGTGGTCGCTCACAGTACGAGACCTCGCGCGCGGGCGTCTTTGCCGTAGGCGATGTGAGGTCCGGATCGGTCAAGCGGGTGGCCTCGGGTGTCGGAGAAGGGTCGGTTGTGATGTCTGCTGTCTGGGCGCATGTGCATGACTGACGGGTCAAGGCTTTGCGCAGGTAGGAGGGGCTTGTCGGCCCGCGACCCCAAGCCTATAAGCAGCCTATGACGCAGCCTCGCTTCATCATTATTCGAATTATATCCCCGGCGCTCTGATTAACTGAGACGCCGGGCAGAGGTGTTTGAGCCATTCGCACCATATGAACCATCCCAATTCCAGACTTTATTCGAAGGACGCCTGACATGTGCGCCGATACACCTGAAACACTCGACTATAAATCCACGCTGAACCTGCCCAAGACCGATTTCCCGATGCGCGCGGGCCTGCCCAAGCGCGAACCCGACTGGCTCGCCCGTTGGGAAAAAATCGGTGTTTATGATCGCCTGCGCGAGAAAGAGGGGCGTGAGCCTTTTACGCTGCATGACGGACCGCCCTACGCCAACGGGCATCTGCATATCGGTCACGCACTGAACAAGACCATCAAGGACATGATCGTACGCAGCCACCAGATGATGGGACGCGATGCGCGCTATATCCCGGGGTGGGATTGCCACGGTCTGCCGATCGAGTGGAAGATCGAAGAACAGTACCGCAAAAAGGGCCGCGACAAGGATGAGGTGCCGATCAACGAATTCCGCGCAGAGTGTCGCAACTTTGCCGCAGGCTGGGTTGATGTGCAGCGCGAGGAATTTAAACGCCTTGGAGTGCAGGGCAACTGGGCCGATCCGTACCTTACGATGGATTTTCACGCTGAGCGGGTGATCGCAGAAGAATTCATGAAATTTCTGATGAACGGCACGCTATATCAGGGCTCTAAACCTGTGATGTGGTCGCCGGTGGAGCAGACCGCACTGGCCGAGGCCGAGGTGGAGTATCACGACAAGGACAGCTTTACGATCTGGGTGAAGTTCGAGGTTGTTGAGGCCGGTGCCGCAGAAATGCCCCTGGATGAAGCCGGTGATTTCGATGGCGGGAACCAGCGGGTGCTTGCGTCTGATCTCAAGGGTGCGTCTGTTGTGATCTGGACGACGACGCCTTGGACCATGCCGTCAAACAAAGCTGTCGTTTATGGTGCCGGCATTTCTTATGGCCTTTATGAAGTGACATCGACGCCGGATGAATGTTGGGCCGCTGCGGGTGACCGCTTTCTCTTGGCTGACAATCTGGCGGCTGACGTATTTGGCCGTGCCCGTCTGGAAGACGATATGTGGACCCGTGTGCGTGATTTAACGGCGGATGAACTGGCCGGTTTGGCGCTGAAGCACCCGCTGGCCGGTGCCGAAGGTGGCAACGGCGAATGGGACGATCTGCGCGATTTCCGCGCTGCCGAGTTTGTCACTGACACCGAAGGGACGGGCTTTGTGCATTGCGCGCCTTCCCACGGTCTTGAGGAGTACGACCTCTACCGTGATCTGGGCATGTTGGAGCAGGTGATCACCTATAACGTGAACCCCGATGGCCGTTACCGCGACGATCTGCCGTTCTTTGGCGGTAAGGCGATCCTCAAGCCGAATGGCAAGGAAGGCAATGCAAACGCCGCTGTGATCGAGAAGCTGGTCGAGGTCGGCGGGCTGCTGGCACGTGGCAAGATCAAGCACAGCTATCCGCATTCATGGCGCTCCAAGGCACCGGTGATCTATCGCAACACGCCGCAGTGGTTTGCGGCGATCGACAAGGTCGTGGGTGATGGGCTGGATGAACACGGAAAGACGATCCGAGAGCGGGCGCTGACCGAGATTGACAATGTGAACTGGACGCCAAAGTCCGGGCGCAACCGCCTGCATGCGATGATGGAAGCGCGGCCCGACTGGGTATTGTCGCGTCAACGCGCATGGGGTGTTCCGCTGACGTGCTTCACGCGCAAAGGCGTGCTGCCGACCGATCCGGATTTCCTGCTGCGTCATCCGGACGTGAACGCGCGCATTGTTGAGGCGTTTGAAGTCGAAGGTGCCGATGCTTGGTACGAGGACGGCGCGAAAGAGCGATTCCTTGGCGGTATCGTGAACCCTGACGACTATGATCAGGTCACAGACATTCTGGATGTGTGGTTTGATTCCGGTTCGACCCATGCGTTCACTCTGCGTGACCGTGAGGATGGTACCGAAGACGGGATTGCGGATGTCTATATGGAGGGCACTGACCAGCACCGCGGCTGGTTCCATTCGTCGCTGTTGCAGTCTGTTGGTACCACCGGCCATGCCCCTTACCGCAACGTGGTGACACATGGATTTACGCTGGATGCGAAGGGCATGAAGATGTCCAAGTCCATCGGCAATACCATTGTGCCGGAAAAGATCGTGCAGCAATACGGTGCGGATATCCTGCGCCTTTGGGTGGCACAGACCGATTATACACAGGACCAGCGGATCGGGGACGAGATCCTGAAAGGGGTCGCGGACAGCTATCGCCGCTTACGCAACACGATGCGCTATATGCTGGGCTCGCTCAGCGATTTTTCAGAGGCTGACCGTGTCGACCCTGCGGATATGCCGGAGCTTGAGCGTCTTGTTCTTCACCGTCTTGCGGAGTTGGATAAGGTCGTGCGCGAAGGTTATGCACGGTTTGATTTCCAGGGTGTGTTTCAGGCGGTGTTCACCTTTGCTACCGTTGATCTGAGCGCATTCTATTTCGATATCCGCAAGGATGCCTTGTATTGTGACGGCGACACCGAGCGTCGTCGCGCTGCGCGTACAGTGCTGGACATCTTGTTCCACCGCCTGACGACATGGCTCGCGCCTGTATTGGTCTTTACCATGGAAGAGGTCTGGTTGGAGCGGTATCCCGGTGATGACAGCTCCGTTCACCTCACGGACATGCCCGAGACACCGTCAGAGTGGTTAAACCCTGAACTGGCGGCGAAATGGGCCAAGGTCCGCGCTGCACGGCGGGTTGTGACGTCAGCACTGGAAGTGCAGCGTGTCGAGAAGGTGATTGGTGCCTCTCTCGAAGCCGCACCAGTGGTCTATATCGAGGATGCGGAACAGCGCGCAGCGTTGGAATCGGTGTCGTTCGAGGATGTGAGCATCACGTCGGACATCACCGTTAGTGGCGACGCGGCCCCCGCAGATGCCTTCCGCATGCCTGAAGTGGAAGGTGTGGCCGTATCCTTTGCTTTGGCCGAGGGCGAGAAATGCGCCCGTTGCTGGAAAGTACTGCCGGATGTGGGTACGCACGCGCACCCCGGCGTTTGTGGTCGCTGTGACGCAGCAGTCAGCTAAACGTGGATGGGGCGTCCACCTTAACTAAGGTGACGCTTTGGTTCGTCGTTGACGCAAGAAACGGATTGAGACTGCGCGGAAATACGCGCAGTCTTTTTTTATGAAACAACAGTCTGTCCATACGCCCTTTGGCGATCTCACCGTAACAGAACGGGATGATGCAATTGTCGCGCTTGACTGGTTCTGGGCCGAGGATCAGGCCAGCTCTGCCTTGCTGGACGAAGCAACGCGCCAGCTTTCTGCCTATGGCTCGGGAGCATTGGAAACCTTCGATTTGCCGCTGGAGGTCGCGGGCTCTGCTTTCCAGCGCGACGTGTGCCGCGTTATGTCAGCGATCCCCTTCGGATACACCAAGACCTACGGCGATATCGCGAAAGAGCTTGGAGTGCCTGCGCAAGCGGTCGGGCAGGCCTGTGGCGGCAATCCGATCCCGGTGATCATTCCATGCCACCGTGTCATGGGCGCAAAAGGTTTGACGGGGTTTTCGGGGCGCGGCGGGGTAGAGACGAAGGTAGCGCTTTTGCGGCACGAAGGCGCGGCGGGCCTCTTGATCTAGTCCTTGGGTTCAGTCAGCTGTTGCACAGCACCAGCCCCCACCAGATAGATCGAAGTCAATACAAGACCGAAGTGCGCCCAGCTTTCAGGGTGAAAGCCAACCCATGCTGCCCAGCCCGCAAAGCACACCCACGCCAGTGCCATCGGCAGCGTAACAACGCGCCAACGCTCTGTGCGCACGGGATGCACAAACTTGACCGGCAGGAACATCGTAATGGACAGCACGGTCACGACGATCAGGCAGATCCACCACGCCGGCGACAGCGCGAAAAGCACCAGCACCAGCATGTTAAAGCATCCCGGGAATCCCCAGAACGAATTGTCTTTTGTTTTCATGCGTGTATCGCAGAAATACATGGCAGAGGCGAAGGTAACGACAATGATCATCACCCAACCGCTCCACCCGTCCATCAGGCCCGATTTGAACAGGGCAAAGGCGGGAATGAAGACATACGTCAGGTAGTCGATGATCAGGTCCAAAAGCACGCCGTCAAACTGTGGCGCATTGGTTTTGACATCATATCTGCGCGCCAGCGGGCCATCGATGCCGTCGACAAAGAACGCAACAACAAGCCAGAGGAACATCAGGTCCCATTTGCCATCCACAGCGGCAAGCATCGCCAGCATGGCAAAGACAGCACCTGTGGCGGTGAAGAGATGGACAAAGAGGGCGCGCATTTGAATGGTCATGGCAAAGGTGTCGCAAATCTGGTGATGGGATGAAAGGGGGAATGGGGTGTTGGACGATTTTGGCGCTGCTAGGTGAGCTTTACGTGGAGTGGCGTGATCGGAAATAATGTGCGCTGGGTTGCGGGTTGGCGATTGCCGGAAGTCAAATTTGCAGATAGCGGAGTAGGGCAGCGAGCATAGGCCTCAAGCGCAAATTCGCTGTTGCGCGGTACTGCTAAGGTGCGCCGCGCCACACCGTAGGCATCTATCGCCCGCTTCGGGGTGACTACCGCTTGACCCCTTAGCCGATTCCCACTAAAGCCAGCGAACAAGTTTTCGAGGTCGCATTGCGCGGCCTCTTTTATGTGTCGCTGCGGGAATGCGTTGCCACACCACTAAAGCAAAAGGATGAACCCATGTCACGCGTCTGCGAATTGACCGGAAAAGGCCCGATGACGGGCAACAATGTAAGCCACGCGAACAACAAGACGCGTCGTCGCTTTCTGCCGAACCTGAACGACACAACGCTTCAGTCCGAAACTCTGGGCCGTTCGTTCAAGCTGCGCATCTCTGCGCATGCTTTGCGTTCTGTTGATCACCGTGGTGGTCTGGACAAGTTCTTGGCAAAAGCGAAAGACACAGAGCTGTCCGCCAATGCATTGAAGATCAAGAAGGCGATTGCAAAGTCCTCTTCAACAGCGGACGCGCTGACCTAAGCTCGGCGTCACACCGTTAGTTTTCTGCAACCCCGGACAGCAATGTTCGGGGTTGCGGCGTTTCAGCCCCTCGTAATGCGGTACTGCGCGGGCTATCTACCCGATGATGGGAATCCGTTCGATCATATCTTTGGCCCTCGTCCTGATGGTGGCCTTGACAAGTCAGGCAATGGCTGTCGCCCGCGGTTCCGCGGATGCGACGGGCCAGATGGTGATATGCATCGGCGCGGAAACCGTCACCGTCTATACGGATGCTGATGGTGCGCCTACGCAGGCCCCCCATCTCTGCCCTGATTGCGTAATCCACATGATCGCGGATGTTGCGGCACCGCGTGTCTTGGTCCCTTCGCGCATCGTTAATCTGGATGCGGTAACGCTCTTGACCGCGTTACAGGTTCTCGGACCGCACCGTCGTATTCCGGAGCCACGTGCGCCACCGTATCCGGTTTGAAAACATCAAAAGACCAACATTCAAACCAGGATACCAAAAATGAAACGAACAAGCCTTTTTGCCGTGGCAGCCACAGCGCTGTCACTGACTGCCACTTCCCTCTTTGCTGGCGACATCATGGTCAAAGACCCCTATGTACGCAGTTCTATGGCGACATCTGTCACGGGTGCCGCCTTTATGACGTTGATGAACCATGGTGACACGGACGACCGTTTGATTGGGGCATCAACGGATGTGGCCAAGCGGGTTGAGCTGCACACACACATCGAAGACGCCAACGGTGTCATGAAAATGACAGAAATCGAGGGCGGTATCCCTGTGCCTGCCGGCGGCATGCATGTTCTAGAACGGGGCGGGGATCATGTGATGCTGATGGGGCTGACGTCTCCGCTGGTGCAGGGCGAAGAACTCGCCGTCACGCTGACCTTTGAGAAGGCTGGCGAAATGGAAGTGACCATCCCTGTCGATCACGAGCGCAAGCCTGAGCATGGTGCGATGGGCCACTCCACCATGCACAAGTCAGACGACAGTTAAACAGATGCCAAAGGCCGTTAACCAGCGCCTTTGGCCCTTACCGTTTTAAAAGCTCTGCGACCCATTCTGTTACGGTTTGGGAAGCAGGGCCGGTGCGGTGTTCTTCAAACTGATTACCCACAGCAGAGGGTTCCAGATTGAACTCGATCGTGTGGGCGCCGCCACGGCGGGCCTCAGCTACAAAACCGGCGGCGGGATAAACGTTGCCGGATGTGCCAATCGCAGCGAAAATGTCTGCTTCGCCCAAATGTTGGAACAGCGTGTCCATGTCATAAGGCATCTCTCCGAACCAGACGATATCGGGACGCGCTGCAGGGGTAGCGCATTCGGGGCAAGCGTCGCCTGCCGCCATTTTCATCGGGGCCGCCCAGCGATAGTCACAGGTCGCACAGAGCGCGCCATTCAGATAGCCATGCATATGGTAGAGCTTTTGGGTGCCACCGCGTTCATGCAAATCGTCCACGTTTTGAGTGATAACGACTACTTCACCTCCGTGCTGCGCCTCAAGCTGGGCTAATGCACGGTGCGCTGCGTTCGGTTCAACACCCGCCGCTTGGGCGCGGCGGTCATTATAGAAATTTACAACAGTTTCGGGATCGCGTGCGAACCCTTCGGGCGTTGCAACGTCCTCGACGCGGTGCTGCGCCCAAAGCCCGTCTTCGGCGCGAAAGGTTTCGATCCCGCTTTCGGCTGATATGCCCGCGCCGGTAAGGATCACAATCTTTGTCATGGCGTTTTCCTCTGGTTGAGGTCCAGTGATGGCAAAACACGGCGGCGCTTGCAATGGTGGCTGTCGAGCAACGAGGTGCCACCGCAAGACGTAGATTAGGGTCAAACCCCCGCAACACATGTGACTTTACGCTGAATAGCCCTTGAAAAAAGGTGCGGATGCGCTCATTTAAGCGCGAGGCCCCGAAATCGGGGTGAGTCTATTTAGGAGAGACCATGGCCAAGGAAGATACGCTCGAATTTCCCGGTGTCGTTAAGGAACTCCTGCCTAACGCGACGTTTCGGGTCGAGCTGGAAAACGGCCATGAGATCATCGCGCATACGGCAGGCAAGATGCGCAAGAACCGCATCCGCGTTCTGGCAGGCGACAAAGTACAAGTCGAAATGACGCCTTACGATCTGACAAAAGGTCGGATCAACTACCGTTTCAAATAGCACGCTTTAGGTGCAAACGGCTTGAGGCCTGTGCGAAGGCACGGGCCGCGGGGAGCTGAAATGGCATTCATTCTCGGATCAGGCTCGCCGCGCCGGCTTGAGCTTTTGGCGCAGATTGGCGTTGTGCCCGATGCCGTGCGTGCACCCGATATTGACGAGACACCTCACAAAGCTGAATTGCCGCGTCCTTATTGCGCGCGTATGGCACGTGAGAAAGTGGCAGCGGTACCGGCAGAGCCGTCTGATATCGTACTTTGTGCGGACACAACAGTTGCTCTGGGACGTCGCATTCTGGGCAAGCCGGAAAACGAGGCCGAGGCCGAAGCATTCCTGCGCTTGATGTCCGGCCGCCGCCACAAGGTCATTACGTCGGTGGCAGTGAAATCCGGTGACCGTATCCTGGAGCGCGATGTGCAAAGCTCTGTGAAGATGAAGTCTCTGTCCGAGCCTGAGATCAAGTCCTATCTCGCGACAGGTGACTGGCAAGGCAAAGCAGGCGGTTACGGTATTCAGGGTCCAGCCGGAGCCCTAATCCCGTGGATCAGCGGATCTTTTACCGGCATTGTCGGATTGCCCTTGGCCGAAACGGCAAATTTATTGGTCGCATCCGGTTATCCGCTTTATGGAGGTGCCTGATGAAAGGCAGAACGATCATTTTGGATCATCTGGGGCAGGTAGAAGCCGCTGCGCTGATGGTTGATGGTAAGCTTGACGATCTGCTGATCGACAGCGATGCGCCGCGCCCTGGTACCATCTACCGTGCCATCGCCGACCGTCCGGTAAAAGGGCAGGGGGGGATGTTCCTGAAAACCCCTGACGGCTCCGCATTTCTTCGGCAGATCAAAGGATTGGCACCGGGAAAATCTATCCTCGTTCAGGTCAGCGGCCATGCCGAACCGGGCAAGGCGATCCCCGTGACCGCCAAGCTGCTGTTCAAAAGCCGCTATGTCATCGTGACACCGGACGCGCCGGGGCTGAATATTTCCCGCAGCATCAAGAACGAAGACGAGCGTGACCGCTTGCTCGAAATTGCCCATGATGCGGCTGACGGCGTGACGCACGGCCTGATCCTGCGGTCATGCTGTCAATCTGCAGAGGGGTCGGCGATCGCCGAAGACATCGAAGCGATGGTGGCGCTTGCGGATCGGGTCCTGGGGGACACAGCAACCGAGATGGAGACACTCAGTGAAGGTGACGGGCCTCATTTACTGGCCTGGCGTGACTGGACCGCTCCTGCTGATGTGGTCACGCAAGCGGGCGGCTTTGATGATCACGGCGTGCTTGATGCGCTGGAGGAAGCGCGTGGCGCGAAGGTCGGATTGGGTGGCGGTGCTTCGATGTTCGTAGAGCCCACGCGAGCCCTTGTTGCCGTGGACGTCAACACAGGTAACGACGCGTCCCTCGCGGCGGGTGTGAAAGCCAATATGGCCTGCGCCAAAGCGTTGCCCCGTGCCCTGCGTGTGCGCGGCCTTGGCGGGCAAATCACGCTTGATCTGGCCCCGATGCCAAAGAAGGACCGCCGGACGTTCGAAACAACCCTGCGTGCCGCATTTCGGCAGGATGAAGTGGAAACAGCTCTTGTTGGATGGACACCGCTGGGGCACTACGAGTTGCAGCGCAAGCGCGTGAGGGCATCGCTCAGCGAGGTTCTGGGATGAGTTGCCCGATCTGCGAGGCCGAGACAAACGCTGACTATCGCCCGTTCTGCTCAAAGCGCTGTGCAGACCTCGATCTGGCCCGTTGGTTCAACGGCACTTACGCCGCACCTTCAAACGATCCCGAAGACATTGAGGCCGCGATTGACGCAGCAGAAGCGGCCAATCAGGCACCCATAAAGCCCCATTGATCATTTAGTTTTCAAAGAGGTCGATACAGGCTGAAAAAGAGGCTGGACACCATCTGCGCAACCCCCTAGAACGCCCAGACCCAGCCATTGAATTGGCATCCCGTGCCCGGGTAGCTCAGGGGTAGAGCAGTGGATTGAAAATCCTCGTGTCGGTGGTTCGATTCCGCCCCCGGGCACCATTTAACTCTCTGATATGATTGAGTTTACCGCTCATCTTTGGTCAGGTTTGACGCTTTTCGGCGAAGGTTTGACAATCTTCGCGCGCCTTTCGTTTTCTTTTTCCAGTGTTGCCATTGTTTCTCGGTTCTTTTCGGCAAGGTTTGCCGAGCGGGAATAGTGCCGCGCCATAGATGGTGTCTTCTGTCCTAGAAGGTCAGCGATGCGGCGTTCATCAAGGCCAGCTTCACGAAGTGTCGTGGCTACGGTGTGCCGCAGCCCTTTGAGCGTCAGGCCCGGCGCGATCACTTCTTCCTCCTCAAGCTTGATCTTGAAACGGTGCCAAACCGTTGAAAAGCCGTTGTAAGTCCATGCTTCACCACGTGAGTTGGCAAGAACCGTTTCGGCCTCATGATCGGGAAACAAGTCCAACGCCGCCTGCAAAGTGGGGCTTATCGGGATAGCGACCTCTTCGCCGGTCTTACCGCGCACCCCCCAGATCGTATCTTCGTCAATCTGATCCTTACGCAGTTTGAGCGCGTCTGTTGGATCAAGGCCAGTGTTCATCATCAGCGCAAGGGCCACACGCACATGCGGCTTTGCTCGGGGCAGAACGATATCTCGTTCTTCTATGCTCCATGGCCTGTTCGCATAAGCTCGATCACGCGGGCGGCGCTTGGGTATCACGTCTTTGGCGTAGTTGGCGGCTATCAAGCCCTTCGGGATGTTGTAGCGAAAAACTTCGCTCAACAGCGTGCGCACCATATTTGCACGCCGCCAGCCAATTTTCTTTGCGGCCTTGTCATGGATGCCTGAAACGAGCGGGGTGTCGATCACATGGATGGGCGTACCTTTGATCGGCTCAAGGAAATCAGCGCATTTGCGGTAATCGCGACGAGTGGCTTCAGCGAGGTTCTGAAAGTGTTCGGTTTCGAAATACGTCTGAACGAGTGCGCCAAGGGTGCCAGCTTTAGGTGCCTTCGCCTTTTGGGTCTCCGCAATGGCACGGATTGTTTCGCACTCTGCAAAGAACTCTGCAGAACCGATTGGGGATTTCCCAATGTCGATCTTGTGGCCAGTGGCGCGGTGGTAGCAGCGCACTTTTCCATGCCGGTCCTTGAAAATCTTGAACCCTTTTACACGCACTTGGATCATCAGAGGCGGCCCAGGATGTCATCCCGCGTTTCAGTTATTGCGCCGGATTTCACGCCGTCGATCCATAAGTCAATGTCTTTGCGATCCCAAAGCAGCGTACCCTCCTTCAATTCAACCGGACGCACCGGGCAAGCCACTTTGAAGTGCTTCACCGGCAAACCAGTATAGCTTGCAGCCTCGGATTGCTTCATCATGCGTTTGTCGATCACGCTGATATTGAGATTGGTCGTAGCCATTGCTTTTGTCCCCCGTCAGTTTGCAGCCGTTCTCTCGCTTTCGCAGCTTTTGACTTTGGTCGCGTTCCTCTGGAACCGTTCCCAACCGCTCATAGTCAGTCGCTTGGTCTTCGAGGATATTTCTATGAACTCCAGTCGGCCATCGTTCATAAGTGCGCGAATTTGCGCAGGGCTGAGACCAACGATCTCGCTTAGTTGCTTCGGTGAAAGCAGACGTTCTTGTTCCAAAATAGTCTCCTTCGCTTATGCTTGGCCGGAATCGCTTGTTTTAAGTCATCCTGCGTGGTCAGATAACGAAACGAACCTTAATTTGTCATTTTTTGCATATTTGCTAAAAAATGCATATTCGTCAACTGGGAACCACACGTGGCGCAAAAAACGTCTGATATGTTCATTGGTATCGGGGCCAGGCTTGCGATTACGCGCAATGAAACTGGCTTGTCTCAGACGGACATGGCCAAGGAAATTGGTGTCTCTCTGCGGGCTTATCACAGCTATGAAAAGGGTGAACGTGGCCTCCCGATTGAGGCGTTGGTGTTACTCGATGAAAAATTCAGCGTCGATGTAAATTGGATTCTTCTCGGCACGAAATCCGCACGTGTCGAACACGACATTAAGGCGCTTGAAGAATTTGAAACCTCGCTTGATCGGTTCCTTGTCGAACAAGGCATCAGGATCAAAAGCGAAAAGCGCGGGGCCATTGTCGCGAGGTGGTATCGGTCGCTAACCGATGGAAAAGAAGTCCCAATGGAAGACGTTCATACGTGGATCGAATTGCTGAAGGAGTAGACTATGTTGCTTTCTGACATTCCGCACATGCAGCGGCAAAAACTGGCCATCTTGGAGCGGGTGCAGCACGATATGTCCCGGGTCATCAATCCCGTGTTCCACAGCTTCACCATCGCGGCGGCAATCTATCTGCCCTGCTATGTCAATCGGGTGTTCTTCTCGAACGCAGATGGCTTGGACCTCTTAAATTTTCTGCTCGCGCTATCTGCGATCGCGCTTGTTCTGATGTCGCCAGCCTTCGCGCTCGCTGCGACGCTCGAGGTCTATCTTGGCCGTCGGATTGAACCGCGCCGGGTTTGCCGGAGGCTCCAACTCCTGAGTAGGATGGAGCATCATGAGCAAGACAACGAACAAATTTTCCCCCGAAGTGCGTGAACGCGCAGTGCGACTGGTCTTCGACAATGAGGGGCAGCATGGATCGCGTTGGCAAGCGATCATGTCGATCGCGGCGAAGATCGGCTGTGCGCCCCAGACCCTGAATGATTGGGTCAAGAAGGCCGAGGTCAATAGCGGCAAGCGCCCGGGCGTCTCCAGCGAGATGGCCGAGCGCATGAAGGCGTTGGAACGCGAGAACCGTGAGCTGCGCCAGGCGAATGAGATCCTTCGCAAGGCGTCAGCTTATTTTGCGCTGGCGGAGCTCGACCGCCGGTCGAAGTGATGGTGGGTTTCATCGACGCGCATCGTGATGCGCACGGGGTCGAGCCGATCTGCAACGTGCTGCCGATCGCCCCGTCCACCTATTATGATCATCTGGCCAAGCGGGCCGATCCAACCCGGCGGTCGGATCGCGCGCGCCGGGATGATGCGCTGCGGCCAGAGATCCGGCGTGTCTTCGAGGAGAACTGGAGCGTCTACGGCGTGCGCAAGGTCTGGCACCAGCTGCGCCGCGAAGGCTTCGATGTCGCTCGCTGCACGGTCGCGAGGTTGATGAAGGACATGGATATACAAGGCATCATTCGAGGCAAGCCACACAGAACGACGATCCCCGA